>OZ244251.1:0-3494859 GCA_965217175.1 Dehalococcoidia bacterium | reverse complement strand
TCTCTCGCCGGCGCCGAAGCGCGGTCACGGATGACTGCGCCAACTTGCGCCGACGGACGTGTTGTTGACGGATCGACTAACTCCGGCGGAGCGCCTGCTCGCCTTCAGCCAAAACCTGGTCAATGATTTCCTGATGGGCTTGCCGGTCCACCGTGCGGCGAATAATCCGTTCGGCGGCGGTGATTGCCAGGTCGCCAAAGGCTGAGCGTACCTCGTCGATGGCGGCGTCCCTTTCCCGTGCAATGTCGGAGCGGGCGCGCTCGCCAAACTCTGCCCTCCCGGCGAGCTTCGTTAATCTCATCTTCGATGGCCGAACGCGATGTTGCGGCTTCTTCGCGCGCTCGGTCTGCCGCCGCCAGACTCTCCCGGATGGTATCCACCCGGGTGTCCAGCGCGTTGAGCAAAGGACGATAGGCGAAAACGCCGAGCAGAATCAGCAGGACGATGTAGTTGATCAGATAACTGATCAACGAGGGCACATTCAAGCCCAGTTCTGCCATGTTACTACACCACGAAGAGCA
The DNA here is from genome assembly GCA_965217175.1 of Dehalococcoidia bacterium. Classification (GTDB taxonomy): domain Bacteria; phylum Chloroflexota; class Dehalococcoidia; order Lucifugimonadales; family UBA3495; genus Bin87. The sequence goes on along the minus strand of OZ244251.1, from coordinate 3,494,338 downwards.
GGATTACAGCGACAATTAGCGAATAAATACCCAACGCTTCTGCGAAGGCGATGGCCAGAATCATGTTGGTGGTAACCGCACCGGCGGCTTCCGGGTTGCGCCCGATGGCTCCCATCGCTCCCGAGCCCAGGATGCCGATGCCAACGCCCGGGCCGATGACGCCGATGCCGATCGCCAAGCCGGCCGCCAGGAACTTGGCGCCTTCATCGGTCAGCGCCTGCGCGCCCAACGACATGATTGTCGTGATCATTGAAAGATCAATTGCCATTGTTGAGAATCCTCCGTTTTTATTGTGGCCCGATTTTTCTAGCCGCTCGCTGGTCGCCCTCCGGGCATGGGAGCGGATCTGCGCGGGTTTCAGACGCGGTTGCTGTTCGCCGTCTAATGCTCCTCGTGGCTAACCGCAACCGACAGGAATATGAGTGTCAATCCGGCGAAGATAACCGACTGGACCAGGCCCACCAGCAACTCCAGACCGAATACGAACTGCGTCGCCACGAACGGCACCAGGAAGGTGATCATCACCACCAGAATCTCGCCAGCCGTCATATTTCCAAACAGCCGGAACGTGAACGAAACGATTCGCACCATCTCGGAGATCAACTCCAGGAGACCCACAAACACGTTGATTATTCCAGACGGCCTCCCTCGAAGAATATCGCCGAAGGCGAAGAACTTTTTGAGGTAACCAAAACTGTGGGTGCGAAAACCCCAGTATTCTACGAAAACAAACGATATCAGCGCCAGCGCCAGCGGCAGGTTCAGGTCGGTGCCAGCGGGACGCAGCAGGTGCGCCTTGATTTCAAAGCCGTGATCGCCGCCAACCCCATAGCCGATTGCCTGGTAAATGGGAATCAGGAAAATGGCCAGCCACGCGTTGAACAGCACAAAAAAGAAGATGGTGGCCACGATGGGGAATGTCCGGCGGGCCATGGTGGGGCCCAGAATGCTCACCGAGAAACTGAGCACCCCTTCAAAGATTATCTCCACCAGGGCCTGCAGGCGGCTGGGTACTACCTTCGGTTTGCGTGCCGCACCGATAAAGAACATCAGCATAACCAGGCTCACCAGCCAGGCTGACATTAGCGTGTTGGTAACGGCAAACTGCATGATGCCCAGCGGTTCACCGTGGGCTTCTTCATCAGCGTGGTCGGCTTCCATGCTGCTGGACTCGGCGCCGGTCGATTCTGTTCGCTCCGGCTCGGCGTGGGCGGCATCGCCCGACCCCACCTCCAGCCCCAACGCGCTGTAACGAAGCGTTTTCGGGAAAATGGGCTGCGGGGGCAGGTGGATTTCGGGTTGCGGGACAAAAGGTTGGCCCGTCTCGCCGCCAAACATGCGCGAGCCGATGGCGCCTACCACAAACCCAACCACCAGTAGCACCGCCATCCCGATGCCAAAGAGCATGAATGCCCGTTTACGCGTCACGAGTGCCTAATAGCCTCCGTCAGTGTCCCGAGGGTCTCGCCGCAGCGGGGTGGAACCCGGCTGGTTGGATCCGTAAACGGCGCGGAGCACCATCCGGTACACACCATAAAAGGCGATGACGCTGCCCAGCACGGTTCCAATCAATACAAACAATGCTACCTGGCCGCTGAGTTTCCCCAGCCATAGCCCTCCGAGAATCCCTATGACAATGCACAGCGCGACGTACCATCCCAGTCCGGTCAACCGGAGGGCAACAATCAGCCAGGGCGGCATGAGTTGGTGTGCGCTTGCCATTCATGGGCGGCAGGCATGGTAGCATCGGTATTCGAGCGTGTCAATGAGTCAGGCGTACAGAATGCGTAATTGCGTTTACGATAACGCCCCGGCGTTGGACGTGTCGGGGCGTTATCTTATCAATCCTGCTGGCAAATTCCGCTTCCGAGGCTACTTGCGCTCGAAGTCCTCCATGTCCAGCTCGTTGATGAGGTCGGTGAAAGCAGAAAGTTTCTGCAATTCCTCTTCCGTTACGTTGGTTTCAGCGGCTTCCTCGCCAGGAGCGGGTTGCGTTACCGGCGCACCGGTTTCCTGGTCCATGGAGATTGCGGCTTTTTCCATCACCTCGTCGGCTACGTAGATGGGGACCTCGGCCCGCACCGCAACCGCCATGGCGTCGCTGGGGCGGGAATCGATCTCATGGGTCTGTTCCCCCACCCGGATCACCACTTTGGCGTAGAAAGTTTCGTTCTGCAGGTCGTTCACCAGGATATGATCAAATGACCCGCCCACCGACTTTACCAAATCCACCAGAAGGTCGTGCGTAAGGGGTCGAGGAACCGTCATCCCCTGCATCTTGACAGCGATGGCCTCGGCTTCAGTTGGCCCAATCCATATCAGCAGGAACAGGTCGGTTTCCAGCTCCTTAAGCACCACCACACGTTGGTAGTTCATCTGACTCATCCGGATGCTGTCAATTACAAGTTCCCGCATCTCGCTGCATCACTCCAATGACCACGTCCGGCACCGATTGACCGCCTGGCCCGCAATGGCGCCTGCCGGTCGGCTGCGCCAATTCTACACCCCGGAGACGTAGCGGTGTCAAGCACGAACGCTACTTGCCAGACCCGATAATCGGGCAGTTCGGCAACCGGGCTTGGGGAGGTTTCGCCCCATGTGCGACTCTTTCCGCAGCAATGATTAACCGGTCTCTCAATTACCGGAAACGGACCTGTTCGGTCACGTCATCCGGCGCGAAATCCCGCGGTGAAGGAACATCGTTGTTGGCCGTCGACGCCAGCGCCGATCCGGCCAGGGCGTCGATGCCCTTTCGAATCGAACCGGTGGCTGCCGCCAGATCACGCTCCAGGTTACGCAGCGTACGCAAAGCATAGGCGTCGGCCTGATTCCGGCGGTTTTCCGCATCCTGCTCAGCCGTCTCGATAATACGCTTGTACTTGATCTCGGCCTCGCGCAGCATTTCCTCGGCTTTACGGCCCAGTTCGTGTTCACTCACCCGGCTGCGAAATTCGTGCTCCATGTGCTGGCGGGCCTGCTGGGCCTCCGACATCGCCGATGACATGATGTCGTCCTTGCGGGACAGCATCTCCTCGGCCCGGCGAACTTCTTGCGGCACGGCCATGCGCAGCTGTCCTACCAGCTCGTTCAGCTTCACCCTGTCCACCATCACGCTGCCGCTGAGCGGAACCGATTTGCTGGAATCTACCAGCAGTTCAATGCGATCAATAATGCTCGTAATATCGATGATGTCCCCCTGACGCCGGTGGTTAAGACTTGCCTCGGTTGGCTATTTAACCGGCGATCCAAATTTTTCACGGAGAGCGCCGACCACGTTGGGCGGCACCATGCCCGAAATTTCCCCGCCCAAACGGGCAACTTCCTTCAACAGGCTGGAACTGATAAACGTGTGCGCCTGGTCGCTCATCAGTGCCACCATGTCCACTTCCGGTTCCAGCCGGCGATTCATGAAGAACATTTGCGATTCATACTCAAAATCCGGGCTGCTCCGCAGTCCCCGGATGATGGTCGCCGCACCCTGATCCCGGGCGTAATTCACCACCAGCCCAGTGAATGGCTGCACCACGATGTTACCGACGTGGGCAACGGCTCCACGCATCAGGGCGACGCGTTCTTCCGTGGTGAATAGCAGGCTCTTGGACGGCGTATCGTAAACCGCCACGATAACGGTTCCAAAAAGCCGCGCCGACCTCTCTGCCACGTCCAGGTGTCCCATCGTGACCGGATCGAACGTACCCGGATATAGAGCGGTTACCATTCGGTGATACTCCAAATATTTTGATTTTTACCGGTCAGGGGGACCGATGCCGGTAGAAAGCCACCCCATTGTCACCGTATTTGCGGCTGTCGTACAACTGCAAACCCGGCAACTCCACAGGCAACTCCCTCCTGCTGCTGTAACCTACCACCAGAGTGGCGTCCGGAGCCAGCAACCGTGATGCCCCCATCGCTTCCAGCACAGGTGTCGGGTCTCCGAGACGGTACGGAGGATCCAGAAGAACCAGACCGTAAGTCTCGTCCTGCTGGTTCAGCCAACGCAAAACGTCGGCGCAGAATACCTGCCCGGCTGCAGCGTACCCGGTGGTTTCCAGGTTTTGCTGCAGGTTCTGGCACTGGCGACGATTCCGTTCCACGAAATCCGCCCAGGTTGCCCCACGACTGAGGGCTTCGATACCCAGGCTGCCCGTACCGGCGAACAGGTCCACCGCACGTTGACCGTTAACCTGATTGGTTTCCAGAATGTTAAATATCGCCAACCGCACCCGCTCGGTAGTGGGCCGTACGCCCTCCACCGCTGCTCCCTTAAGTCGCAGTCCGCGAGCGTCGCCGCCGGCAACGCGCATGGTCAATGAATTGCGTGGACGCATTTTATTGCCAGTGGGCGGAAAGTGGACAATTGTTGGGGCTGCAGGTTTCGGTCAATTTTGCACTGGGCCAATGCGTAGCGCCTCAGATTCCTGGCCCGCCGGGGGCCCCGGACATCGCCAGTATAACGTCGAGTACTGCCCGTGGCGACATAACACCGTCCCACCGGGCCGTTCGTCCTGAGCCCGCTCAAAGCCCCCTCTCCCTCGATGGGAGAGGGCTGGGGTGAGGGTGAGCCCCCGTTCGTCCTGAACCTTCTGTCATTGCGAGGAGCGCAGCGCCGTGGCAATCCCGGCCGGCCAAATCGCCCCCGTTCATCCTGAGCCAGTCGAAGGATCGTCCTGCCTCCTGCCCGCCCCGGCAACCCGCCATCGAAACGCCCGGCCGCGAGTACAACCACGCTTGCCCGGCTGCCGGGCCGTGTGCTACCATCGTCCACGGTATCCAAACGGCAGCAGATCAACCGACCGTGCCATAATCCGGTGTACCTGCCCGGCATCCGCTGCCCGTCCGTAAATCCGAAAAGTCTGCCAGCCGGCAGTCAATACTGATTCTGGAAAACGTAAACCCGATGAGTTTTCGTCAGACGCTGGCCGACGCTGCTCCCCCGCCCAACAGTGAGACCGTCATCACCATTGGCGTCTTCGATGGCGTGCATCGTGGCCACCTTCACCTGCTGCGTCGGCTGTTTGACCTGGCCCCGCAGCCGCTGATCCCAACGGTCATCACCTTCCGGAACCACCCCGCAGAGGTCGTGAATCCCGACCGCGTGGTCAACAAGATCATCACCCCGGAAGAAAAGATTGAGTTGTTGTACAAGGCCGGCGTGGGCCAGGTGATCAGCCTCGAGTTTACCAACGATCTGGCCAACGTCGATGCCAACGAATTTACCAATCTGCTGGTCGATTGCCTCAAAATGCGCGGCATCGTAACCGGACCCGACTTCGCCCTTGGCCGCAACCGCAGCGGCAACCTGGATTACCTCCGTCGCCGGGGCTCTTCATTGGGCTTCTGGGTGGAAACCGTGCCCCCCCTCGAGCTCGATGGCGCCGCCGTCCGCAGCCGCCGGGTTCGCAACGCCCTGGCCGATGGCGACGTGGACGGCGCCGAGTACCTGCTGGGTCGGCCCTACGCCACCGACGGCATCGTTGTCCACGGCGCCAAAATGGGTCGTCAGCTCGGCTTCCCCACCGCCAACATCGTGCCCACGCAAAACTTCGTCATCCCCGCCGACGGCGTCTACGCAACCTACGCCACGGTGAACGGGGTGCGCCACATGGCGGCCACCAGCATCGGGGTTCGTCCCACGTTCGGCCTGAGTCAGCGACTCATCGAAGCCCACCTGCTGGATTTCTCCGACGACATCTACGACAAGAACCTGCGGCTGGAGTTCGTGTCCCGCCTGCGGGGTCAGGAAACCTTCGACGGCATCGACGCTCTCATTACTCAGATGAATCGGGATGTCGACCTGGCGCGTTCCACACTGGAAAAGCATGACGAGCTGGAACGCAAGGGCGAGGTAATCAGTGACTAGCCCGGTGCGCCTTCCCGACGATCCGTCTCTAATCACCAAACGGGGCGTCAGCCGAATAATTTCCGAAGAGCAGTTTGTCGCCATGCTAAACGGCGGCAAACCCCTGCGACTGAAGATGGGCTTCGACCCCAGCCGTCCCGACATCCACCTTGGCCACGTGGTGGGACTTCGCAAGCTGCGTCAGCTGCAGGATCTGGGGCATCAGGTGATCCTGATCGTGGGTGACTGGACGGCGCAAATCGGCGATCCATCGGGCCGTTCCGCCACCCGCACCATGCTCACCCACGCCGACGTGCTGGAAAACGCCGAATCCTACATGCGCCAGTTCTTCAAAGTCGTCGACCGCGAGCGCACGCGGGTGGAATGGCAAAGCCAGTGGTTCGGCGATTTTACCCTTGCCAACGTGATCGAACTCACCAGCCGCTTCACCGTCGCGCAATTCCTGGAGCGCGACGACTTCGCCCACCGCTTCGCCCAGCATCAGCCCATCGCCATCACCGAGTTGCTGTACCCCCTGCTGCAGGCCTACGACTCAGTGGCCATCGAGTCCGACGTGGAATTCGGCGGCACCGACCAGATGTTCAACTTGCTGGTGGGGCGCGAGCTGCAGGGCATGATGGGCCAAACTCCCCAGCAGTGCTTCCTGATGCCCATCCTCGTCGGCACCGACGGCGTTCAGAAAATGAGCAAGAGTCTGGGTAATTACGTAGCGCTGGAAGAACCGCCCGGCGACATGTACGGCAAAATAATGTCGCTGCCCGACGAACTGCTGCTGCAATACTTCCAATATCTGACCGACGTGCCAGACGACGAGATATCGGCGATGGACGTTTCCATAGCGAACGAAGAATCCAATCCCATGGACTTCAAAAAGCAGTTGGCGCGGATCATTACCGAAACCTTCCACGACGCCCAGGCCGCCCGGGCTGCCGAAGCCCAATTCGAACAGGTGGTCCAGCGACGCGACCTGCCCGGCGAGATGCCCGAATACAGCCTCGCGCAGGCCGGAGACATGGCCATCAACCGGTTGCTCGTGCAGGCCGAACTGGTCGCCAGCAACGGAGAGGCGCGGCGTTTGGTGGGTCAGGGTGCGGTGGAAATCATACGGCCCGGCGGAGACCGCGTAACGATAGTGGCCGGAGACCCGACGCCACCGCTCGCCCCCGGAGACGTCATCCGCGCCGGCCGCCGCCGATTCGTGCGACTGGTGCAGTGACCCCCCAGGAATTCATCGCCAAGTGGCATAATACCGGTTTCGGCGAGAGTCAGGCCGCCCAGTCCTTCTTCAACGACATTTGCGCCCTGGTCGGCCATCCCAACCCCGGCGAATACGGCAACCCCGAGGTATTCACCTTTGAAAAATGGGTTCCCGGCGGTTTTGCGGACGCTTACCTGGAGGAGCGTTTCGGCTGGGAATTCAAGGGTTCTGACGACCAACTGACCGGTGCCTTCGATCAGCTGCTTCGGTACCAGGTCTATCTGAAGACGCCTCCGCTTCTCATCGTGTCGTCCTTCCGCACCATCCTGATCCGCACCAACTTCCCGGGTATGGAGACGGTGCTGCACGAAATTCCGGTGCCCAGCCTCACTCTGGTCGAGCAGTTGGAGAAGCTCCGCAACGCCTTCTTCAATCCAGATCTGTTCCGGCCCCTGCGCACCGTCGAAGACGTTACCCGAGAAACTGCCACGCTTTTCAGCGATATCGTGGCCGACATGGAGGGCCATGACGTGGACCCGGAGAAGCTGGCCCGCTACCTCAACCAGATCATCTTCTGCCTGTACGCAGAAGACGCCGGTCTCCTCCCTGATGGGCTCTTCACCAACATTGTGAAGCAGCAGTACCGGAACCCGAGTCGGTTTGACCAGGTCGTGAGCAACTTGTTCGACCAGATGGCCGGCGGCGGACTCTTTGGGGCCGACGACATCGCCCACTTCAACGGCGACCTGTTCCACGACGCCGACACTATCCACCTCGGCACCAACGCGCTGCAGCGTCTCGTGGAAGCCACGGACAGGAACTGGAGCAACATCGAACCCTCTGTGTTTGGCACACTTTTCGAGCGGGCCATAGATGCTTCCAAACGCGCCCAGGCCGGTGCCCACTACACTAGCGCCGCCGACATCATGCTGGTCATCGAACCCGTGATACTTGACTCGTTGGGACGGGAGTGGGACACGGTGAGGCAGGAGGTTGGCGACCTGCTTGATGAGGAAGATCGAGACAGCGCCCTCGCCCGTCTGGTCGCCTTCCAGGAGCGGCTGGCGGCGGTTAACGTGCTGGACCCGGCCAGCGGCAGCGGTAACTTTCTGTACCTCTCCCTGCGCTCGTTGCTGGACCTGGAGAAGCGGGTGATAGACTTTGCCGCCGCCAACGGTTGGTACTACCTGACGCCTACCGTCAAGCCCGACCAGATGCTGGGCCTGGAGATCAACCCCTACGCAGCCGAACTGGCTCGCACCGCCCTGTGGATTGGCTATATCCAGTGGCACCAGACCAACGGCTTCCCCTACAACAACACACCCATCCTGACCCCGCTGGACACGATCCAGCAAACCGACGCCATCCTGGACTTGTCCGACCCCAACAACCCGTTAGAACCGGAGTGGCCCCCTGCAGAGTTCATCGTGGGCAACCCGCCGTTTTTGGGCGGCAAGCTACTTCGCACCAACCTGAACGACGAGTACGTGGACGCACTGCTCGGTTGGTATTCGGGGCGCGTCCCTGGGGAGGCGGACCTGGTTTGCTACTGGTTCGAGAAAGCGAGGGCAATGCTGGAATCGGGCCATGCCAGTCGCATAGGGTTGCTGGCGACCCAAGGCATTCGAGGCGGTGTCAATCGCCGGGTGCTACGGCGCATCAAGCAGACCGGCGACATATTCATGGCGTGGTCAGACCACCCTTGGATATTGGACGGCGCGGCAGTGCATATATCCATCGTGGGGTTCGACGACGGTTCAGAACCGACGCGCCAGTTGGACGGTAACCAGGTTGAGTCAATCAACGCTAACCTCTCTGCCGGGGTCGACCTCACCCTCGCGATGCGCCTTAAAGAGAATGCCGGGATTGCGTTTATGGGCGATACTAAAGGTGGACCGTTTGACATTCCGGCTTCTTTGGCCCAGGAGATGATCGCCTCGCCCAACCCTCACAACAAAAGCAATTCGGAGGTAGTTAAGCCATGGGTCAACGGCCGGGATATTACCGACCGTCCCAGAGGGATGAGGATCATCGACTTCGGAGACATGCCCTTAGTACTACAGTCGCAGATTTGACAGGCGGCGTTTGTAATGGCATTGGCGGGCTCTGGCTTGGTGGCGCCGTCTCCACCACGACCAGGACAGGATGAAATCAGGCAGTTGATTTTCCGTCCATACAAGTCGGGTGAGCAGCCGGCGCACCTCCGGGGCCGTTATAGGAATCAGCTCTGCATCGGGATCGTAGCAGCCCCCTTTTCTCCTGGTTCCATCGCTTGATGCTTGATTACCGACAGATACGCCTGCGCCAGCATCGCCAAGGTGATGTGCCGGTACCAGCCGTCCCACCTCCGCACCTCATACTGGTCCAGTCCCACCTGCCCCTTGGCCTCCTCGAAACACTCCTCGATGGCCCACCGGGTCCCAGCCACCCTCACCAGTTCCTCCAAGGCCGTTCCCGCCGGGCCGAAGCATACGAAGTAAGCCAACTCCCCGGGCTGGGCAATGCTGCGCCGGGCCAGCAGCCAGTAGCCCTTGCCCGGCTCCCCAAGAGGCCGTATTTCCACGACGGCCCAATCGTAGACCCGTGGCCCCTTGGCCCCATCGCCCGCACTGCATCTGGTCCAACCCAACTCGTCAACCTGCGACGTCAGCCGGTCAGCCCGAACCTGACACAGGCCCTGGTCCGTCCAGACCCACAGCTTCTCGTTGCTCCTGATGGCCAGCACGTGGGGAATTCCCTCTCGCTCCAGCCACAGCCGCAGCTTGCGGTCGTTGCCATAGACCTCATCTCCAGCAACCCAGCCGAAGGGGACTCCTGATTCCAGCGCCCGCTTCAGCATTAGCTGGGCCAGTTGCGGCTTGGTCCGAAAGCCGACACTCTCCGGCACCCCAGCCTCCCCCGCCGCTCCCAGTCTTCCGCCCACACCTGGGGCAGGTACAATTCCCGGTCCAGCAGGGTTCTGCCCCTGACGCTGGCATAGGCCAGAAAAACGCCAATCTGACAGTTCTCGATCCGCCCCGCCGTCCCGCTGTACTGCCGCTGCACCCCAACCGACTTCTCCCCTTTCTTGAGGAATCCGGTCTCGTCCACCACCAGAACCGCGTCAGCGGCGGACAGATGCTCCACCACGTAGGATTTCATGTCATCACGAACCAGGTCCGCATCCCACCGATAGTTGTACAACAGGCGCTGCACCCCGTCGGGTGTGGCGTCCCCCGCCTGCTCCGCCAACTGCCACCCGTTCTTGCGCTCGACCGAGCTGACCAGTCCCCGCAAGTAGTCCAGTACCCGCCGGCGAGGCTCAGGGCGCCGGAACCGTCCGGCAATGCAGGAATGAACCTGCTCAATCCCTTCGGCCCAGCGGGCCACTTCCGCCAGTTCCTCTTCACGCCCCGTCATCGCCGCACCCCCTCACCGGATAATGGCCTATTTTACCCGATAATCTGCGACTGTAGTATTAGAGCCTGTCTACGATCTTTTCAGGATTAACACCGTGAAGGCAAGCACCACCATTTGCAGGCTGGTATTGAGCTTCCTTTCACAGTTCTTCCAGAGTCGGCGGCACTTTTCCAGCCAGGCGAAAGACCGCTCCACCACCCATCGCTTTGGAAGCACCACGAAGGTGTGCAGTTCGTTGCGTTTCACCACTTCCACCGCGGCTCCCAACAAGCTTTGCACCGCAGCGGCAAATGGCTTTCCGGTGTAACCCCCGTCCACCAGCACCTTCTGGACCTGGCTGAGGTCGGCCCGGTTTTCGTCAAACATCGCCAAAGCCCCAGCCCGGTCGGTAACGTCGGCGGTAGTCACGTGTATCCCATGGGGCAATCCTTGCGTGTCCACCGCGAGGTGACGCTTGATTCCCGACACCTTCTTGCCCGCGTCATAGCCCTTGTGCCCAGCGGTGTCCGTGTTCTTGACGCTCTGGGAGTCCACGATACAGAAGCTGGTCTGCTCTTTCCGTCCATTGCTTTGTCGGGCCGCGCCAACCGATTTTTTTTAGGACTTGCTCCAGAATGGAATCCTGACCTGGGCCAGGCCGCTCGCTCCATTGCCGGAAATACTGGTAGCAAGTGCGCCAATTGGGGAAGTCCGCAGGCAGCATTCGCCACTGGCACCCGCTTTTCAAGAGGTACAGCACGCCGCAGAAAACGTCATACAAGTCCACGGTGCGGGGCTTGGTCCGACGGCGGGCCGACTCCAACGTCGGCAGAATACGGGCGAATTGCTCCCGGCTGATGTCGCTGGGATAGGAATGAGACATGATTACCCCTCCCCTGATAATAGTCTCAACTTAACCTATTTCAGAGATCGTAGACAGGTTCTGAGGCATCGGAGTCCAGCAGGACCCTCATCGCCAGGCGGCCTCGTCAATGACCTCAAATTCCTCAGGGGTGGCATCCAACTCCGCCGCTGCGTCAGCGCTCCAGCTGCCAATCAGATGATGCAGCGACGAACCAACAGTGTCCGGCCCGTGGGATGGGTCAGCCAGGCCGACTCCCTTGCGCAGCAGCTTCAGCGCCGCCTGATTGAGCGACGTGCCGTCCCGCTTCGCCAGGCGGCGGATGTGCTCCGCCAACTCGTCGTCTAAGCCTCTAACCGGCAGCTGATTCACGTGGCCAACCTCCGGTGATACAGTTGATGCCTCATCATGAAACACCATGCTATTGACCCTGCACCGCAGGTTCAAGGGCAATAGCTCCGTAAGAAGCTCAGCCTGATAAGGGCGCCAGCCAAAACCACGGCAGAGGGTCCTGCCGGAGAGTCTCAGGGCCTCCGGTCGAGACGCCGCAGGCGTTCCCGATCAACCTGAGCCGGCGCTAACCAGGCTGGCCGGACAAAGGTTGTTCACATCACAACGCCGGCACTTCTCCGGCTCGGGCACGGGCTGCATCCGGTTCTGACGCAACGCGTCCACCGCAGCTCTCATACGAGCTTCCATGTCATGGAGCAACAGCCAGTTGACCGGTTCGGAACGCCGTTCGCGCTCCTCGAGCTCGTAGGTCTCGATGGAGTCCGCGTCCTGCCCGTCAACTCCCGGTAGCCGAGGGCGTAGGTGCTCAACTGGTCCCGGGTAACCTCTTCCGCCTGGCTGCGGTGATTTGACTTGAGATCCACGATGGAGACCCGGCCGTCGTCATCGCGACGGATCAGGTCCACCCGTTCCTTGATGGTGATGCCACTATCAAGGTGGACGGCGATGTTTCGGTCCGCGAACTGAATCTGGTGGAGAACCGCCGCGTTATCCCCCAGATAGTCCGTCAGAATGGTTCCAGCCAAATCCTCCATCCGTGCGCTGGTCTCCTCGTCGGCATATCGAAGCGGGAGATGGCGCCGGACCAGTTCGGGCACCTTGCTCTCATCGACGACTTCGCTGCGGGCGTTGCTCTGATGAACCTCCGCCAGGGCGTTGTGGAGCCCCTTGCCGAAACCCATGGCGCCGCCCAGTGACCGGTCAAACCCGTACAGCACCTTCATCTTGAACTGGTAGGAACATTCCAGCAGGTATTTCAGGTGCGTGAACGAGAGTTCGACGTCGGATACGTAGCGCTTGGGCTCAGCGTCCATCCTGGGACGATCGGCATAGTCCGGTATTGACCTGGACACCCGCGGCGACCCGACGACATAGATCCAGTATCGGGATGGCCGGTTGAGCAATCGGCCGTAGTTGTTGAAGGCAGGCGACCAGGTAAAGTGCACGAATTACTTGATGCGGGTCATGGCCACGTAGAAGAGCCGGTCCTCGTTCTGGAACGGGTTATTAACAAGTATCCAGGGCCGAAAGGTGGTGGCCTCATTGAAGGCGCCCAGGGGTATTGGGTCGCTCAGGTTAGTGTGTATCGTGACGGTCGACGGGACCTGAATGTTAAATTGCTGTTACCGTTCAACTCGGTTTGGATCCCGCGGGTCCTTCACGCAAGACGTTCATCAACTTCGGCATTGACACCACCGATGGCTAGATATATAATCTAGCCAGTTCAATAGGACAGCAAGGAATCATGATCGATTGGCAGTTACAGGATGCCAAGAACCGCTTCAGCGCTGTTGTGGACGCGGCGCTGTCCGGCATACCGCAGCGGGTGACTCGCCGAGGCAAACCCGTCGTGGTAGTGCTGGCTGCGGACGAATACGAGCAACTCCGCCAACTCCAGAAAGCGCAGGCGCCCACTCTTGCCGAGACTCTGCTGGCCATGCCACAGGATGACCAGGAGTTCGACCGCTTGCCATTGTCCCATCGACCGGTCGAACTCTGATGTTTCTCATTGATACCGACGTGCTGTCCGCACTGCGCCGGCGGGAACGCCATCCGGAGGTCGTGGAATGGTTATCCGTTCAACGCGATTCTGATCTACACCTGAGCGTGGTGACCATAGGCGAGGTTGAACGTGGAATCGTCCAGCAACAAGGTCGGGATCCATTGTTTGCGCAGCAACTCGCAGCGTGGCTGGATGGTATCCTCGCCCTGTATGACGACCGGGTGCTGCCTGTCGGCCTGGCCACCGCCCGTCGTTGGGGCAGACTGACCGCAGAGGTCGGGCATTCGAGCGCCGACCTGCTGATCGCTGCCACCGCGCTGGAACACGGGTTGACCGTGGTGACCCGCAACGTCCAGCATTTCGAGCCGACGGGCGTTCCTGTGCTCAACCCAATAGCATGAAATATTCGGTTGTACAGCAGTACTTTCCAACAACGCTACAGTTGTACATACCGACAGGACATGGTGATTAACGACAGTTAGTCAAGCTGGTGGAGAAACCCCGCAATGGCTCAGTGACGACCAAGCGCTACATTCCGCTAGCCACGCCCTGCGACCGGGTGATCCAGCACGGGGCGGTCAGCGCCGAGGAGGAAGCGATACTCGCTAAACGCAGAGCGACCTTGGACCCAATGGCTTTATTGCACACTATCAGGGAAGCCCAGTCGGCGCTGGCGGCGATTGTGTCCCCCGAACTCAGGCCCACGCCTCAGGGCGAGAGCGCCACGGAGTTGGCGAACGCGGAAGGACCCTTCGAAGGTGTGTGGTGCGATGTGCTGGACGGGTTGCAGGAAGACCCGGACGCCAGCGTAGTGGCATTGCTGGGCCGGCTGCAAGAGACGGAACCGAATCGATTCATCCGGGCGCACCTGCGTACGTTGCAAAGGAGGGTGCAGCAGTGGCGAGGCATCATGGCCGACAATCTGGTCTATGCCGCGTCCGGAACAAAGTTGCCGGTCCCCGATGGAACGCCGGAAATAGCGCTGACGACGGATGATCCCAAGTGCTGATTTTCCGGTAACATTTCTCAATGAGGCAACGGGAACCGGCAAATATGCTTGGCGCGGGACAGTCAGGCCGATCACCGGTCATCTCCATCTGCCGGGCGCCACCTCCCCATCTTACCGGCGAAAATGCCGAGTTCCGTCCTGCTGGAGATGTTCAGCTTTCGAAAGATGCGGCTCAAGTGCCCCCGCAAGGTATTCGGGCTGAGCGTGAGTCGTTCTCCGATGTCGGTGTTATTCATTCCGCTGGCAGCCAGAAACAGCACCTGTCATTCCCGGTCGTTCAGACCGCCCACATCCACCAATCTCCGGTTGGATCGTGAGGATTCAAGGACCAGGACTGCCACCGCCGGGATGAACAGCATCTCACCGTTGCCGTTGCAACGAACGGTGCGGATCAGGTCTTGCTCGGGGCCGTCCATCGGCAGGTAGCCAGCAGCGCCAACCAGTATCGTGGCGGTCAGCTCGTCGCGGGCGACCTGGGAAGTCAACATGATGACCCTGGCGTCGGGAACCACGTCCAGGATCTGGATACAGGCTGCGAAGCCGGACATATCGGGCATGCTCACGCTCAGCACCACCCGGGGGTCAAGCTGGCCTACCTCCGCCACGGCGGGCTCGGCCCTGCCGAACTCTCCGACCACCGCCAGGTCCGGTTTGTCCTCCAGCGCCAACCTCACGCCACGACGCAGAAACGGACTGGGATGAATCACCACCACCCGAATCGATTCTGTATCACCCATGCCATGAATCCTGCCCATTCATGATTTGACCTCTCTCTGGTGTTGACTGCCGGGCAGCCATCGGCGGGGACCGTATTTCCGTGGCCGGTGGGCCATAACGCCGGTGCCGCCCGAGACCCGACTCGTCCATAACCGGAGGCCACGGTCGCAGACCGACCCGGAAACGCAACGGCCGTGGGGCGGGTAGTACCTCGTAGTGGTGCCGTGTAAGTGAAAGTCTATCCCGAGTCAGCGCCTGATGGTATGCGCCGATATGACTCTTTAAATGGCGCTTAAACGACTGCAAAAGAAGCGCGTATTGTCGCTTTCAGGCAGACGACCCACCGGGTTATCTTTTATCCGGCAACGCTATGGGTACGGAAATACCTGCATCACTGCAACCATGAGGATCGTTGTGCACCGGTGGGTGGGCTATATTACGGGCGTGAACCTTCTTTTGCCCTTTCCGGCAAAGCGGCGCGAAGAACGGTGTTGATTTTGGTTGCGCTGGCGGTGGCAAGGAAGAGGAAGTGGTATGAACAGCATGGGAACGTCGTCAACCGAAGCCGGTCAGCCCTTATTGAAACAACCTGCCCGTAAAGGCTGGATGTGGAGAACGGGCCTTCTCCCCTGGCTGCTGCCATTGCTGGCGGTAGCGATAGTTGCCGCCGGCGTGGGTTGGGCAGATTTTCCGGCGCCAGTGCAGGCTCAGGCAGCGACGGCGGACTACGACGCGGACGACGATGGCCTGATCGAAGTCAGTACTTTGCTTCAACTGCAGGCGATCGGGAAGGACCTAGACGGCGATGAGGTAAAAGATGTCGAAGATGCGGATTATTCTTCCGCTTTTCCTAACCCTGCGACTGACATGGGGTACGGTTTCTCCCCAGATGCGGCTGAGAATTTATGCCTAGGTTATGAATTGACCACCGATTTGGATTTCGACACCAATGCGGATAGCGTCGTGAATTCGGAGGGTGAATATTCGTGGGACGGTGCTAAAGGGACGGGGTTCGCTCCAATCTGGGACGTCGGATTCGAACTGGCGAACCCGGCGGAGTACCGATTCGATGCGATCTCCGACGGAAACGGATTTACAATCTTCAACTTGACCTTTGCCATACACCCGAGAGGAATAGCCGGTCTAACCGGCGCGACCGGTGAAACCTCGATCATTCGAAACGTCGGTTTGATAAACGCTAATGTTCCTGGGGACCACCACATAGGTGCATTGGTCGGCGACCACCGCGGCGTCATCGTGAATTCTTTCGCGACTGGCAACGTACTCGGAGATCACATGGTCGGCGGGTTGGTTGGGATTAATGGAAATCTCCTGATCTCGGGCACGGAGATTATAATCTACTCAGCGTCTACAGCTGCGAGCTATAGCTCCGCCTACGTGGACGCCTCCAACCCAACGACGCGCGCTCGCGGAATCCAAAATGAGGGCGCAAGTGGTCTGGCAGGAGCCAACCACGGGGCGATTACCGGGATATGAGCTGCAACGTTTTTCGGGCAGTAGTTGCTCTAACCTCAACCACGGTTTAAAACGATGATGCTCAGGCCCCGACCTCGGGTCCGATACGTAGTTCCCCTGTTGATTGTGGCCACGTTAATAATGTGGGCCGCGCCCGCTGAATCCGGGCCGGCTGCCCAGGACGACCAGCCCCAGCCGGTTGAAACCGAGATTCCGGAAAAGCCCACGTTGAAATACCCCGAACTGGGCTCCTTCCTGAGCCCGCTGGTGGAAAAGGTGGAATTGGGGGGGCACAGCCGGAAGACCGCGCCTCCAAGGCGCCGATGTTCCACTAATTATCGGTGGCCGTGGTGTTTCACCTCACTGACAACGGCGACGTCGTGGCCGAATTCCTATATGGAAAATCGGTAGATATCCGGCACCGGGGCTCCGACTACATCGAGGCTTACGTGCCCATTCACCACCTGGGAATGGCATCGGAGTTGGACGGCGTCCTGCGAGTGCGGGCAATCCAGCCGCCGCATCCACCCTATCGCAAGACGACGGCACCGGCGGCTTAAATTCTACGCAATGGCATGGCGTAGGATTCACCGGCCACGGAGTCAAGGTAGGAGTGATAGATATAGGTTTCGAAGGTTTTAGCGATTTGATGGGATCCGAGCTGCCGGCGACTGTCCATGCCCGCTGTTACCATCAGATTGGGGGGGCTCCAGTTCGACCGTTTCCGATTGCGGGTGGCGTAGCAAAGACGGCTCGGCGGTGGCTGAAGCGCTCTTGAACGTGGCTCCGGATGTGGAACTCTACGTTTCCAATCCACAAACGAAGGGAGACTTATTAGACGCCGTGAGATGGATGATATCCGAGGGCGTCTTAGTGATTAATCATTCGGTTACTTGGGGATGGGATGGCTCCGGCGACGGCACCTGGGCATATAACAACAGCCCGCTCCGTTCGTTGGAACGAGCGTCGAAGCCGGCATGGTCTGGATCAATGCCGTCGGTAACTACGCCCCAAGCTCTTGGTTGGGAACGCCCGTCGATGCGGACGGTGACTCATGGATCGAGTTTGCCTCGACAGACGAAAAAATATGTTGGATTTGCCTGCAAATGAGGAAACATACACCCGTTTGCGCTGGGCCGGCAGCTGGGACCATGCACAAACCGACCTAGCAGGGTGTTGAAAAACGGGGCGGGTTAGCGAGGTGATGGTAGGATGCCGGGTACCAGGACTGTGGAGGTTCCTGATGCGAGGCAAAGCCACGCGGCAGGTCGAGATGCTGACGGCGGTGACGCCGGACGCCCTGGTGCCACAGCAGCACCCCATCCGACGCATCAAGCCCATGGTGGATCGGGCCCTGGCCCAGCTTTCGCCCACCTTTGCCCGGATGTATGCTGCCAACGGCCGCGCCTCGATACCGCCGGAGCACCTGCTGAAAGCCGGCCTGCTGATGGCGCTTTACTCGGTGCGCCGTGAGCGCCAGTTTTGCGAGCATCTGGAACACGACCTGTTGTTCAAGTGGATTCTGGACCTGAACATCATGGACCACAGTTTCGACCACTCGGTGTTCGCCAAGAACCGGCAACGGCTGTTGGACGCCTGGGCATCGCTGAAGAGTTTCCGTCCCCGGGACGGAGACCCACCGCCGAGTGCAGCCTTGGGGGACGGCGGCGGCGGTCGCAATCGGGAAGTGGACTTTCGGGGTGAGCGGCGGCGCAATGAGACCCACCGGTCCACCACCGACCCCGAGGCTCGGCTGGCCAGGAAGGGTAAAGGCAAGGAAGCACGGCTGTGTTTCGGCGCCCACGTGCTGATGGACAATCGGGAAGGCTTGGTGGTGGACGTGCGACTCACGCCTGCCGACGGCGCCGGGGAACGGGACGCGGCGGTGGAGATGCTGGCGTCGGCGCCGGGCATCCGACGCATCACTGTGGGCGCCGACGGTGGCTGCGACACCAGGGGCTTTGTCAAGGAATGCCGAAACCTGAAGGTAACGCCGCATGTGGCCCAGAAGCAGCGTTCGGCCATCAACGGGCGCACCACTCGCCACGAGAGCTACCGGGTCAGTCAACGGGCACGCAAGCGCGTGGAGGAAGTATTCGGCTGGATCAACACGGTAGCCGTAGGGAGGAAGTTGCGCTGCTGCGGGATTGCCCGCAACCGCTTGTGGGCGGAAATGACTATCGCCGCCTACAACCTGGTGCGACTGGCCAAACTGACGGCGGCCACAGCGTGAGCCGTGGGATCAGTCTGTCCTGAACCGGCTCACCATGCTGGAAAGCTCCTAAATCGGTCTGAGACCAGCGTCAACCAGACCTCAGACCCCGGATCGCAGACGCCAGCGTGTGATATTACGACGCCCGAATACTGCACCCCACCATTCAACCACCCCATTTCAACATCCTGCTAGACCTGTATCTGTTCCATTCGGATGGCAGCATAGCCTGGCAGAGCCACGCGCACCAATCTGGAAACCCCGGCGACACCCCATATGAATGGATCTCCTGGACACCCAGCCAGGACGGCCAGTACTACATCCAAGTAAAGCTGTACTCCGGCCCCATGCCGACGTGGATGCAACTGCAAACGGTCAACCAGCATACGTACACGTACTATACGCACGGAAGTATAGGCAACCCGGCCGAAAGCGCCAACCGCGGCATGATGGCAATCGGAGCGATGGATTGGCGAACCCCATTGCAGATAGAATATTTTAGCAGTGTAGGGCCCACGCCAGACGGTAGAACCAAACCGGATCTGGTCGGCCTGGATCAGGGATATTCAACAGCGTGGGATGGCATTTTTAATGGGACCAGCCAGGCAGCGCCGCATTTGGCTGGCCTCGTTGCTTCGGTCCGCCAGGCAGTTCCCTACCTTAGCCCGCCCGAAGTGGTGGATTATCTTACCCACGGCGCCGAACGCAGGGGGATTGCAACCAATAATACATGGGGATGGGGATTCGCAAAGTTACCACCGGCGCACTTTGATTACGATGCGGATGATGACGGGTTGATAGAAGTCTCCACCTTGCGGCAGTTGGACGCCATCCGCTGGGACCTGGACGGAGACGGCGACTCTACGAACCGCGCTTACTCCATGGTTTTTGTGGGCGTCTCGGCCGGGATGGGTTGTACCTCATCGGGGTGCATCGGCTACGAATTGATCTCCAACCTGGACTTGGATACCAACGGTGACGGTTCCGCCGGGTCGGGCGACCATTACTGGAACGGCGGCAAGGGCTTGCAATCCATCGGGGGTCGCTCCAGGAATCCCTTTGAAGCCACCTTGCACGGCAACGGCCACACCATCTCCAACGTCTTTAATCAACCGCCCCAGCACCGACTACGTTGGCCTTTTGGCGCTACCGGTTACGGCAGCGTGATCCGCAACGTGGGTCTGGAGTCGCCGCACATTACCGGCGATCAGCTCACGGGCACCCTGGCCGGCGAACACCTAGGTAAGGTTTCAATGAGTTATACGTCGGGAGGGTCGGTAGTGGGCACCTGGTGGGTAGGGGTCTGCTCGGCAGCAACGTCGTGGGCAGCATCGTAGCCAGCTAAGCCTCCGCCGACGTTTCAGCCCACGGTGGATATGTCGGCGGTCTCACGGGCAACAGCGGTGAGTCCATCATGGCCAGTTACGCCACGGGCAGTGTCACGGCGGTGGGCGGCATCCTTGTGGAGTCCAGGAGTATTGTGTTCAACGGCTTCGGAGGGCTGGTGGGCTACACCGGGGATACCGGGGATCACCGACAGCTATGCCACCGGACCAGTCTCGGGAGAAGCCGGAGGTAACTACATCGGCGGCCTGATCGGGT
Source organism: Dehalococcoidia bacterium (assembly GCA_965217175.1). Classification (GTDB taxonomy): domain Bacteria; phylum Chloroflexota; class Dehalococcoidia; order Lucifugimonadales; family UBA3495; genus Bin87. The sequence goes on along the minus strand of OZ244251.1, from coordinate 3,474,010 downwards.
CGAGCCTCGGAACCTTTGCGGACAGCTACTGGGATACTGGCGCGTCGGGGCAGTCGGACAGCGTCGGCGGATACTTCCCTGGGCACTGCGCCGGTGTTGCTGATGGCTTCCTCAATCATGCCTACCGCCTGCTGTTTGTCCGAGGACTGGTTGGTGGCCCGGGCCGCCACGATGACCTGGCGGGCATGGTCCACCACCGCCTGACAGTTGTACGCCTGCTGGAAGTCCCGGCCACCCGGCCCAGGCATGATGCGGGACTCAGCATCGGTGAAGTTGCGCTGGGCTTTGTCCTCGGGCACCCCAGGATGGGTCTTGCCTTCGACCTCGGCCTGTTCCGCCGCCGCCTGAGCCTCGGCTTCCAACGCCGCCATCGCCTCCCGTATTTTCTCCAACCGGCCTTCCCGAAAGGCCAGTTCCTCCGGCAACTCGTCTCCACGCTTGTCCTGGCCGTACCTGCGGTCCTCCTCCTCATCCACCTCCTGGGCCCGCCGCAGCAACTCCGCCACCTCCGCCGCCAACTGCGCTTCCTTCTCTTTCATGCGTTTATAACTCATCGCCTTGTGCTTGGATGCGTTGGCCCTGACCTTGGTGCCGTCCAACGCCACGTGGCCCAGCTTCACCAGCCCCGCCCGCTGGCACAGCGCCAGCACCTGCAGAAACAGACCCGTCAACGCCGCCAGGTGGTCCTTGCGGAAGTCGGAGATGGTGCGGAAGTCTGGAGCGTTGTTCGCCGCCAGCACCCGAAAGGCGATGTCCTGGTGGAGGCGTTGGGCAATGCGCCGCGATGACGCCACCCCGATGCAGTAGCCGTAGAGCAGCACCTTGACCATCATCCGAGGATGGTAAGGCGGCCCACCGCGCCTTTCTCCCTCGTAACGCGCCGTGATCTCCGAGAGAGCCTGCCCCCGCGAAAGCGGGGGTCCAGTTGGTCCACCACATCGGAGATGAAGTAGGCCAGATGGTCACCCGGCAGCCACTCCTGCAGGGCCGCCGGCAGCAGCAACTGCTGGTCGGGATCGTAGGGAAGGTAGGTCTTGCTCATCGCCGCCTCAATTGGTTTGATGCTCAACCCATCATACCCGAAACGTCTCAACAACCGTTTTTCTCGGACACGCTGCTAGGCCAGGAGATCAAGCGCCTCAAACGGGAGATCGGGAAATGCACGAATCAGACGAGATCCTTGCGATGCAAAGAGCTAAGGAGTTGATTAATCAGGATATGTTCGAGAACTTGATCCGTCCGATCAACAACTTGGAGGACGGTTATCTGCGGGAGTTGGAATTACTGGAAAAGCAGCAAAGGTTGAACGAGGATGCGGTGGAGGTGGAGAGCAGAATCCGGGCGTGCTTCGAGCGTTTCGCCGAGGCGGTTGACAATCTGGATAGTGACGGAGTAAGGGCGCTGTTGCGCCGGTTCAAGATCCGCATTGTGGGCACGAAAGAACGGATGGTGGTGATGGGGGTCGTCGACCCCCGGGTATTCACCACTGAACGTACATTGGCATCACGACGTGCACATAGCTGTCTGATTCGGCCGGACGAAATACTCCCGGGCTGGATGAGTTGGTGACTTCGATGGCGACTTTGCCCCGCCCCAACACGTTCACGATGTCTTGCAGGTATCGGACGTTGAACGCGATCTTGGCGTCCTCACCATCCATCTGCTCGATATCCAGTTCATCCAGATTGTCCCCAACTTCTTCAGACCGGGCGGAGACCTTGAGACGGCCGCCTTCGGTGGACCCTTCCGGCATCATCTCCATGCGCACGATATTGCTGCCGTCGCGGGCGAACACAGCGGCGGACTGTGTGGCCCTCTTCAAATCGTCCAGTTCCATCACCGCCCTGGTTTCGTAGCTCGCGGGAATCAATTGTTCGTAATTGGGAAAACTTCCCTGTAATAGTTGAGAAACCAGTTCAACGTTTTCCAATTTGAACATCACCTGGCCCCGCTCCGGCGAAAGCGTTACCTGCACCGGGGCGGTCTGTTCCGATACCAACCGCTGTACTTCCTGCAACGTGCGAGCCGGCACGATGACCTGGAGGTCCTGTTCGACCGGTTGAGCCAGTTGGCCCGTGTACACCGCCAATCGGAAACCATCCGCAGCGGCCATCACCAGGCTGGACTCATGCAGTTTGACTTCGACACCAGTCAGAACCGGACGCGACTCGTCACTGGCCGCCGAGAAAGCCACCAATCCGATTCCCGAGCGCAGAACCGCGGGGTCGATGTTGGTTGCAGTGCCCTCTCCGACCTGCGGCACCGGTGGGAAATCTGCGGGATCAGCGCCGTTCATGTGGGCCACCGCGCGGCCGCAGGTCAGATGCAGCACGTTCCCGGCTACGGTTGTCCCATCTTCGCCTTCGACGTCTGGACCTTCCAGGTCAAGGTCGATGCGGTCGTTGGGGAGGGAATTCACCAGGTCGGCGAGCAGGCGGTGCGGGACCGTGATTGCGCCTTCTTCTTCTATCATTGCGCCGATCCAGGTGGTTATGGCAATTTCCAGGTTGGTGGCGGACAGCATCAGCATGCCCTGGTCGGTCTTGAGCAGGACGTTTTGCGTAATCGGAAGCGTTGACCGGCTGGCGACCGCGCGACCTACCGTTGCCAACCCTCGGGCAAGGTTTTCCTGAAGGCAAGACAGTTTCATCATTGAAAAACCTTATCAATGCAGAATTTTGTGAATTATATCACGCTGGCGAATGCCAGCCCCACGACGGAATCACCGTTGCTATAATAACCGTTGCGCTAACAATGGGCGGCATCCACCGATAACCTGATCTTTTGGCGAGGAGACGATGACCAAGCTGTTGTTCCTGGATGATGCATATATGCAGCAAACCGACGCGGTCGTGACCGGGGTTTCGGACGACGGTGGGGTGATTTTGGATCAAACGGTATTTTACGCCGGCGGTGGCGGTCAACCGTGCGATACGGGAACCCTGACGGATCTCGCGACGGGAAATTCGTGCGCCGTTACCAAAGTTGGCCGGGTGAGTGGGTCGGTGGTTCACACGGTGCCAGGTGAACCAGCCTTGACGGTAGGAACAACCGTACGCGCTGCTATAGATTGGGACCGGCGCTACCAACTGATGCGCACGCACACCGCGCTGCATATCCTTTGCGGAGTGGTATGGCGTGATTACGGCGCCCTGGTAACCGGCGGCGATATGCGCCCGGGGGCCGCTCGCATGGATTTCGAACTCGAAAATATGTCCGCCGAATTCGCTCACGAAATAGAGACGACCATAAACCTGGAAGTTGCTCAGGAGAGGGATATCAACGTTGACTACCTCCATAGATCTGCCGCCGATGCTCACCCCGACCTGATCCGCACCAAAGTAAACCTGCTCCCGCCGGCTATCTCCGAAGTTCGCACTATCGATATAACGGGACTTGACCTTCAGGCCGACGGTGGCACCCACGTCCGCAACACTCGCGAGGTGGGTCGTATACGGGTGGTTGGACACGAGAGCAAGGGGCGAATAAACAAGAGATTGCGAATCGAGCTGGAAGAGGGGAAATAGTGGCTCACCACGCCTGTGATTTCTGGATATGCCGCGAGGCAATCGCGGGGTCAACGCCGAGATGACGCGAACCGTTGTTGGCATTGATGTCGGCGGGACCTTCACCGATATAGCCGTTCTGGAGAATGGCCGTCTGGTCATTCATAAACTGCCTTCCACGCCGTCAAATCCGTCGCACGGCATTGTCACGGGCATTACCGACACGGGCGTCAACGTGAACGATGCAGACTTCGTCCACGGCAGCACGGTCGCCACCAACGCCCTGCTGGAAGGCAAGGGCGGACGCACCGCGCTGGTTACTACCCTGGGGTTTGAGGACGTTCTGGAAATCGGCCGGCAAAATCGGGCCGACCTCTATGACCTGTCAATGGAAAGGCCGCCACCGTTGGCCCCTTCGGAATTGCGCTTCGGGTTGCTGGAGCGCGTTGACTACACCGGCGCCATCCTGGAGGACCTGACCCCAGAATCTGTGCAGTCCCTGTTGACGCTGCTGGAACAGGAAGATGTGGATGGTATTGCCGTATCTTTCCTGTTCTCGTTTCTGAACCCGGCCCATGAGGAAATTCTGGCCAACCATTTATCCCGGCTTCCCGGTCGCCCGTTCATCTCCATATCTTCCAGGATACTGCCGGAATTTCGTGAATACGAGCGGACCAGCACGGTGGTTGTCAATTCGTACGTGGGCCCGGTGATGGCCCGGTATTTGACCGAACTGGAAGAGGTTTTGGGAAGCGGGCTGCGCATTATGCAATCATCCGGTGGCAGTATCACCGCGCGCCTGGGGGCCGAGCAGCCGGTTAGAACTATTCTGAGCGGGCCGGCCGGCGGCGTGGTTGGCGCTTTTTATACTGGCGTGCAGGCCGGCTTTCCCGACATCATTACCCTGGATATGGGTGGGACCTCTACCGACGTCTCCCTGTGTCCGGGTCGTATCAAAGAAACCACATCGGCAAATTTGGGCGGATATCCGGTCAGCGTCCCCATGATAGAAATCCACACGGTGGGAGCTGGCGGAGGGTCGATTGCGCGGGTTGATTCAGGTGGCGCCCTGGTGGTTGGCCCGCAATCGGCGGGCGCTGAGCCCGGACCAGCATGCTATGGCCACGGCGACAGGATCACGGTTACCGACGCCAATCTCACGCTGGGTCGATTGCGTGCCGACGAATTTCTCGGCGGCCGGATGGTGCTGGACCGGGAGCGGGCAGAAGGGTTGATGGCTGATTTGTCGGGCGATGTGGGCGCTTCGGTAACCGATACGGCGTTGGGAATCATTCGCGTCGTCAACTCCAACATGGAACGCGCCATCCGTTCCATATCCTTGGAACGTGGCTACGACCCGCGGGAGTTTACGCTGGTCCCGTTCGGCGGAGCCGGGCCAATGCACGCCTGCGAACTGGCTGCTGAACTGGGAATCCCCAGAGTTTTGGTTCCTGCTCATCCTGGCATCCTGTCGGCGTTGGGCGTAGCCATCGCCGACGTGGTCAAGGATTATTCGCGTACCGTAATGTTGCGCGGCGATGCCCTGGACAAAGACCGGCTCGAAGAGGAGTTCCACGGCATGGAAGGCCAGGCGAGAGCGGAGCTTTTCGAAGAGGGTTTGCCGGCAGATGGCATGACCGCTCGCCGGTTCCTTGATGTGCGTTACGTGGGCCAGTCATTCGAGATAACAGTGGATTGCCCGTCTCTCACCGGTCGCGGCGATCTGACCCGCACTATTTCCTCCGGTTTCTATGCTTCCCACCTGCAACGATTCGGGTATGCCGACCGTTCCCTGCCCATCGAGGTAGTCAACCTGCGGCTCAAGCTCGAACTTCCCGTCGACAAACCTGAAATGGAACCTGCCGCGTACGTTGGCGGGGACGCCGCCCACGCCGCCACCGGCTCCGCCGAGGTTGTCTTCCCGGGCGGTCGCGTGGACACCTTATTGTACGATCGGAATCGGTTGGAGACTGGCAACAGGGTTCCAGGGCCGGCGCTGTTGCTGCAGCTCGATACTACGATCGTTATCCCGCCCGACTGGACTGGGGTAGTTGACCCCTACGGCAACCTGCTGCTGGAACCCGCCTGATTGGTATTCGATACGAGTGAGTCTGAAATGAGCGCATCAACCAACAACCTGTCGCGACTTTCCGTCCTGGCCTGTTTTGCGCATCCGGATGATGAGGGGTTTGCATCGGGCGGGTTGCTGGCCAAGCTGGCCGCCGGCGGCGCCCGGGTTACGCTCGTTTGCGCCACCAACGGCGATGTTGGCGAAATCAGCGACCCGTCGCTGGCCACTCCCGAGAATCTTTGGCAGGTGCGTAAACAGGAATTGCGGAACGCCATGGACGTCACCGGCATCCCCGACGTGCGGTTCCTGGATTACCGTGATAGCGGGATGGACGGCACCGAGGACAACCGGCACCCGCGGGCATATTGCAACTCCGACCGCGACGTTGTTCTGGCCGATTTGGAAAGTATCATGCGGGAGACCAATCCTCATGTTGTACTGACCCACGACCCTACCGGTGGGTATGGGCATCCGGATCATATAACCATGTCTGCCCACGCCACTGCTGCGGTGTCCCGCGTCGCCGATCCGGACGGGGCCACTCCGCTGTTGTATTACGTCTGTTTCCCCCGCGACGTGTTTCGCCGCTGGTGGCAGGAAATGGCCGACCGAAACATCACACCCCCGTTCGCCGCCGAGGCAATCGACGAACTGGGTACTCCAGACTCAGACGTAACCACTACCGTCGATGTTATGCAGTGGGTGGATGTGAAATTGCGGTCTTTGTCCTGTCACCGCACCCAGCTGCATGACTCAGGTCCTTTCCACCAATTGCCTGATGACGTAGTGAACATGTTGATGGGCACGGAGTTCTATCAGCTGGTGACCCCTCCGGGCGCGGTTGATCTGTTGGCCGCGATATGAGAGACGTGGTCGCGCCAACACCATTGGTCCGTCGCCGGCCGGTTTCGTTTCTAACTAAAAGTCTCTTCAAGCAGCCACCCCGTTTTCCAGCCATCCCCGGGAGTCAATAACCGCCATGTCCGTTGATGCCATCAGCCTCGAAGTGTTCAAAAACATGTTCATCTCCGTTTCGGAGGAGATGGGAGTGGCGCTGCAGCGGACCAGCTACTCCACAAACATGAAAGAGCGACAGGACTTTTCATGCGCGCTGTTCAACCCGCAGGCCGAGATGGTGGCGCAGGCAGCGCATCAACCCGTGCACCTGGGAGCGATGCCAGCGTCGGTTCAGGCCGCCCTGCAGACCTTCCCGCGGGGCCTGCGTCAGGGCGATATCGTCATCCTGAACGACCCGTATCTGGGTGGTTCCCATTTGCCCGACATTACGCTGGTTGCGCCGGCTTTCATCGAGACCGACGGCGCAAAAACCCTCATTGGATACGTCAGCAACCGCGGCCACCACTCCGATGTGGGAGGGATGGCCCCCGGGTCGATGCCCCTGTCGACCGAGCTGTACCAGGAAGGACTGATCATCCCGCCATTGAAGTTGTCTCGCGGTGGACGACTCAACCAGGAGATTATCGCCCTGATCTGTCGCAACTCGCGCACACCGGATGATCGGCGAGGCGACCTGGCCGCACAGATCGCGTCCATCCGCGTCGGTGAAAAACGCCTCACCGAAATTGCCGAACGCTATGGGCTGCCCGATACCCATGAGCACATGGATGCCCTGCTCGACTATTCTGAACGGCTCACCCGCCGCGCCATTGCCGAAATTCCCAACGGCACCTACCGGGTGACTGACTACATGGATGACGACGGATTGACTCAAGAACCCGTGGTCATTAAGGTGGCCGTAACCGTGGAAGATGATCGAATGACCATTGATTTCACCGGTACCGCCGATCATCGGCCCGGTTGCATCAACGCTCCGCGAGCCGTAACCGTGTCCGCCAGCCTGTACGTCATCAGGTGCGTGGTTGGCAGCGAAGCGCCAGCCAATCAGGGCTGCCTGCGCCCGGTAGAAGTTATTACCCCCCGGGGCAGCCTGGTCGATCCACTCCCCCAACGGGGCGTAGCGGGCGGCAACGTGGAAACCTCCCAGCGCATTACGGATGTGCTACTGGCCGCCATGAGCCAGGCGCTGCCAGACCGGATCCCGGCGTCGTCCCAGGGCACGATGAACAACATGATCATCGGTGGCCACGACATATCTCGCGACAAACCCTACGTTTACTATGAAACAATTGGCGGCGGCATGGGAGCCCGGCCGGATAAAGATGGCATTTCCGGCATCCACACTCACATGACCAATACGTTGAACACTCCGGTCGAAGCCCTGGAATTCGCGTTCCCGCTGCGTCTGCGTCGCTATTCCCTGCGTCGCGGGTCCGGCGGCGACGGATTGCACCGGGGCGGTGATGGCCTGGTGCGTGAAGTGGAGTTCCTAAGCCCGGCCCGAGTTACCGTGCTCTCGGAGCGGCGGCGTTTTGCTCCTCCCGGATATTACGGAGGGCACCACGGCCATCAGGGGGAGAACGTACTCCTCCGGGGCGGCTACGAAGAGGTGCATCTGGCCGGCAAAGAGACCCTGGATGTGGAGGCGGGCGACATTTTGAGCATCCGGACACCCGGTGGCGGTGGCTGGGGAGCGCCAGCCGGCGGCGAGGGCCACGACCATCAGCGCTGATTTCGGCATTAATCCGGTGATGAAACGAAATGGCCGGTGAGTCATTGCCGGGCACCCGGGTAAACGTCTCGGACGTTTCCAGCATCGTCGGGGTGCAGGAACGCGTAATCGCCTGCCGGGCGTGTCCCAGGCTCGTGGATTGGCGGGAGGAAGTAGCACGGGTCAAGCGCCGTATGTACCGAGACGAAACCTATTGGGGAGCTCCACTGGCTGCCTTCGGTGATCCCCACGCCCGCTTGCTCGTTGTAGGTTTGGCGCCGGCCGCCCACGGCGGCAACCGCACCGGACGCATGTTTACCGGCGACCGTAGCGGGGATTGGCTGTTTGGGGCCCTGTACCGAGCTGGATTCGCTAACCAGCCCGAGTCGGTGCGCGCCGGTGACGGGCTGGAATTGAACCAGGCGCTCATTAGCGCCGCTGCCCGGTGCGCCCCTCCGGCCAACAAACCCACCGTCGAAGAACTGGCTACGTGCCGCCCGTATATAGCGCGCGAGATTGAACTTCTTACGGATTTGCGGGTCGTCGTGGCGCTGGGCCGCATCGCTTTTGATGCTTTCCTGCGAGCCTACGCAGATGCCGGCGGTACATTGCCATCCAGAAAACCACCTTTCGGCCACAACGTAGCCTCCCAACTCCCCGATGGCGGCCCCCTGCTGATCGCCTGTTACCATCCCAGCCAACAAAATACCCAAACCGGCAGGCTAACCCTTGACATGCTGGATGCGGTATTTCAGCGGGCGCGGCAAGTATTGGACGGATGATGCCGGCGAAGGTTGGGGATACGCCGCGCAGCTCGTAATCCCAACGCAGAAGTACATGGAAAACTGGATCGAATCCGTCAGTCGGCTGTGATAGAATCGCCCGGATTCTGGGGAAATTCAGCGGTATTTCCTGCTCAGCGTCAATCTCCACGGAGACGGTGAATAGTTATGCGTTATGACGTGATAGTGGTTGGTGGCGGCGCTACCGGCTGCGTGCTGGCCTCCCGACTTTCGGAGGATCCATCCCGTGCAGTTTTGTTGCTGGAGGCGGGGCCTGATTACCCCGATCCGGCCTTGCTCCCCGATGAACTGCGGTACGGTTACACACGCGACGCCGAAAGGCAGGACGGGCCGCATAACTGGTCGTTGCGGGGAATCATCAACGCAGAACAGGGCGAAATACACGTTGCCCAGGGCAAAGTAATAGGTGGTGGCAGCTCGATCAACGGGCAGGTGATGCTGCGGGGCCTACCCGAAGACTTTGCGTTGTGGGCTTCGTTGGGCAATGACCGCTGGTCGTACACGGATGTGCTGCCGTACTACCGCAAATTCGAATCCGATCAGGACATCCACGACGATTTTCACGGCACGGACGGCCCGATCCCGCTGGTGCGCCGGCATAACGAACCCTGGCCGCCGATCCAAAAAGCGTTTTATGAATCCTGTCGCGCTGCCGGGTACGGCGATTGCGCCGACCTGAACGGGCCGGAGCCGGGCGGCGTGGGCCCCATTCCGATGAACAACCCCGGCGGCGTCCGGATGTCCACCGCCCTCACGCATCTTAATCCAGGTCGCCATCGCCTGAACCTCACGGTGCGGGGCGGCGTCGTGGCCCGGCGCATTCTATTCAACGGCCAGCGGGCGGTTGGAGTCGAAGCGGAGAGTGGTGGGCAGGTGTTCAACATCGAGGCGGAACGTATTGTGCTCAGCTCCGGTGGCATCAAGTCGCCGCATCTGCTGATGTTGTCCGGTATCGGGCCGTCCGAGTCGCTGCGCCGGTACAACATTGATGTGCTGGTGGACCAGCCGGCCGTGGGTCAAAACTTGTGGAACCATCCCATCGCCAGCGTGGGACTGCGTGCCCGCGATGGTGTTACGTTGACGCCCGATGCCCAGGGTATTCGGATCGGTTTGCGATACACCGCCACCGGTTCCGACACGCCCAACGACGTCATGATAATGACCAACTCAATCTTTTCGCCGTTGTCGGGCGACGTCCTGCCAGACCGCGGAATCAGGCTGTCCTGCGCCCTGGAACTGCCGGCGGGAAGTGGCGAGGTGGAATTACAATCGGCCGATCCGTTACAACAACCCAGGTTCAACTACCGGTACATGGAAAATGACTGGGACCGCGAACGGTTGCGGGAGGCGGTGCGACTGTGCCGGCGCCTGGTGGATTATCCGCCGTACGCTGAGGTTCTGGACGCCTGGGTTTCGCCCACTGATCCGGAGTTGGCCGACGACGACTTGCTGGATAGTTGGCTGAAACGCACCATAGGGTCGGCGCGGCACATGTCTGGAACCTGCAAGATGGGTCCCGACGGCGACCCTGCCGCCGTGGTTGATCAGCGCCTGAAGGTACGCGGCGTGGACGGCCTGTGGGTCGCCGATGCCAGCATCCTGCCGAAGGTGCCCCGCGCCAACACCCACGCCACGGTGATCATGGTCGGTGAGCGACTGGCCGCGGAATGGGACTAAAGGGCGAAAATTGAATCGTTGGCCGATCTACCGACCCCCTTGGTAATATCCGCGGTAATTTCGGCCTCAATTCCATAAACGAACTTCCCGGGAGAAGGGCGTAGATATGAAGTACGACTATATTGTGGTGGGCGGCGGGTCTGCCGGGTGCGTCATGGCAACCCGATTGTCAGAGATGACCGACAAGTCGGTGATCCTGTTGGAAGCGGGCCCGGATTATCCTGACTTCGAGCACTTGCCCACCGATCTGAAACAGGGCAACAATACCTGGCTTTCGGCTTACGGCCCCCACAGCTGGGATTTGCGGGGACGGGCCAATGCACAACAGGACGAGCCAATGGTCATCCCACGCGGCAAGGCTATGGGTGGTTCATCGTCCATCAACGGCCAGGTGGTGTTCCGGGGAATCCCCGAGGACTATGACCTGTGGGCAGAGTGGGGTAACGACGATTGGAAATTCACCGACTGTTTGCCATATTTCCGCAAGCTGGAGAACGACTGGGACTATGGCGGGGACGATTTCCACGGATCGGACGGGCCGTTGCCGGTACGTCGTCCCAAGCGGGGCGACTGGCTTCCGTTCAACGCCGCCTTCTACGATGCCTGCGTGGCTATGGGCATCCCCGAACATCCTGACCAGAATGCTCCTGACTGTTACACCGCCATTTCACCTCGCCCGATGAACAACATCGACGGGGTGCGCATGAGCACATCCCTCACCTTTCTGAGCACTGCGCGCCATCGCCTCAACCTTACCGTACGTGGGAATATCCTTGCCAGCCGCGTCGTATTGGAAGGTACCAAGGCGGTTGGCGTGGAGGTGGAAAGCGGTGGCGAAATATTCACGGTGGAGGGCGAGAACGTAATTTTGTGCAGCGGCACCATCGGCTCCGCGCAGATTCTACTGCTTTCCGGTATCGGCCCAGCGGATCACCTGCGTGAGATGGGCATACCGGTGAACCGCGACCTGATGGGCGTCGGGCAAAACTTCCGCGACCATCCCGCCGCTTATATTCTCTTCCGTGGCGACGGCGATGAACCCGATACGTTTGCCCCCAACATCCAGGTGGGCTTGCGCTGGAGCGCCGACGGATCACCCACCAGGGCAGATTTCCAAATTACGCCAACGCTGATGACCAGCGAACACCGCCCGGCCAGCGTCAGCTACGATGGCGAAGGGTTCCACTTCGGCCTCAGCGTTGGTTTGCAGAACGCCGTTTCCGCGGGACGCATCAGGTTGCAGTCCACCGATCCAGCGGTGCAGCCCGACCTGGATTACCAACTGTTCAGCGACTCGTACGACCGGGAACGTATGAGGCAGGCGGTTCGGAAAGCGCTGGAGCTCGCCGATCAATCGCCTTTCAAAGAATTTATCGTGGAGCGGCTCAACCCGGTTGATGCCGACCTGGTAAACGACGATACGCTGGATAACTGGATATTGCGAAACGCTTACACGCAACATCACATCGCCGGCACCTGCAAGATGGGGCCGTCCACCGACCCGTTGGCGGTGGTATCGCAACATGGGGAAGTTCACGGCATCCAGGGCCTGCGTGTCGCAGACGCATCGGTCATGCCCGACGTAATCCGGGCCAACACCAACGCAACCACCATCATGATCAGCGAGCGTGTGGCCGACTGGGTAAAATCGGGGCTTTAGCGCCGATGGCCCAAAGAATCAGACATCCGGACGCGTGACACCATATGGGCCGGAATCGCCGGCCAACGTGATCAAAAGGCCGGCAGATCGCGCCCAGTTGCGCCATTGCGCCCTGGTTCGCCCCGAATTAGAATGACGCAACACGGGTTAGCGGCGGAGGATATTATGTTTGACCTTATGATTACCGGAGGCACGGTGGTTCTGCCCACCGAGGCAGCGTTGGTGGACATAGGTATTCAGGATGGGCGCATCGCCGCCATCGCGGCGCCTGGCACCCTGACCGATGATGCGGCGCGCACGCTGGACGCGTCCGGGCGCATCATTACGCCTGGCGGCATCGAACCACACATCCACGCGGCGGCCAACGTGCAGGCGGGCGCCCATCAACTCGTGGCCGGCGTTCCCAACGCTGGGCCGCTGGAACATTCTTTGGGAGCCATTTGGGGAGGAACCACCACCGTGGTGGATTTCGCGCCGGCGCCCAGGGAAGGGGACCTGGTAGGCGGCGTCCACGATTTTCTCAGTGTCTGGAACGACAACGCTTACACCGACTATTCGGCCCACATCATATATTCCAGCCGCAACTCCCCGGACAGTATTGCTCGGGTCGGTGAGCTGATTGAGAACGAATTTCCCAGTGTCAAAATTTTCACCACCAACATTCGTCCCCCTACAGACCCACCACTGACGCTGACTCCAGTTGCCCGCATCGATTCGGGCCGGCTGTCAGACCTTGCGGGTCAGTTGGCCCGGCATGATGGTGTCCTGGCTGTGCACGCCGAGGACGACGAAATCGTGATGTACAACTACCTGCTGGCTCAGCAGAGAGGTATTTGGGACTGGTACAACGTGCACCTGATTCACTCCAAAGAGGTGGAGGACCTGGCGTTTCGCGACACAATCCGTATCGCCGAGCAAAAAGGCGCTGGCATGTACTTCGTGCACGTGACCGGCAGCGACGGGGTCAACGCCGTCGCCGAAGCCCGGAGCCGTGGCTTGCCGGTGTACGGTGAGGTTCTCACGCTGGCCCTGTCGTTCAATTGCTGGCAGTATCGGGAACCCGATGGGATGAAGTACCACACCTACCCATCGCTAAAGTATCCTGAAGACGGCAGTGAACTGTGGTCCGGTTTGTTGGAGCACAACCTGACATTCACCGGCACTGACAGCAGCTTCACGACCTACCTGGACAAAACGGCCGGGCGCAACGTCCAGGACGTGCGCGGCGGCAACATCGGTATCGAAATCCGCATGGGAGTCAACTATTCCGAGGCCGTGGTGAAGCGCGGCATGTCCCTTACGCAGTTCGCCAACATCACGTCCACGAATGCAGCCCGCCTGTTGGGGATGTACCCTCGAAAAGGCGTTATCGCGCCGGGCAGCGACGCCGATCTGGCCATCATAGATCCCACGTTCCACAAGCAGTTAACCATGGATGATCTGCATATCCGCGACTACAGCCCGTGGGAAGGTTGGGATGTTCGCGGTTGGCCAACCACGGTCATATTGAGGGGCAAGGTGATGGTGGACAACGGCGAATTGCTGGGCGCTCCAACCGACGGCCAACTGGTTCGGCGGCGCATCGATCCGGCGGTATTGCGGCGCCCGGCGTTCTAACCGCCATTTTTGGGAAACGACCTGAATACCATAACAACGCGTCGGATGCGGTGGTGGCGCGGGGCAGCATTGTCAGTGTTGGCTTCGCTGGTTGTGGTTGGATGCAGCGGAGGTGAACCATCGATTGCGACGCCGGTCACGACGGGCGTTGCGCCGACGCAATCAGGGGTGGCAACTACCTCCACCACTGGCGTAGTCGGTGAGACGCCAGCCGCCATACCGTTGCAGACACCAGATTTGTCCCCCGCCGCGACCGTTGTATCCGCGACACCAACTCAGCCGGCGGGGAACGTGCTGATCATTGACGACGTAGAGGCGAACGAGGCCCAGGAAAGGTTTGAACGGGTATTGCGGGCACCGTGGGCCACTGACTTTACGCGTAGCGCCATCTCTTTCGACGAGATAATGACGGGCGGGCCAGCCAAAGACGGCATCCCCGCAATCGACCAACCCAGTTTCGAGTCCACCGCGGAGGCTGACGTGTGGCTGGACGACCTGGAACCAGTGCAGGTGGTGGATATCGGCGGGGATTCCCGGGCGTATCCAGTGCAAATTATGGTTTGGCACGAACTGGTGAATGATGTGGTGGGTGGCGAACCGGTCGTGGTTACGTTTTGACCGCTCTGCAATACCGCCTTCGTGTTCAGGCGGACGGTGGACGGGCAGGTACTGGACTTCGGTACTACGGGGGCGTTGCGCAACAGTAATCTCCTGATGTACGACCGGCAGACCGAATCGTGGTGGCAGGAGGTTGGCGGCCAGGGAGTAATTGGACAACACGCCGGGCGTCGCCTGGACCAACTGTACTTGTCCATTGTTTCGTGGCGGGACTTCAAACAGGCATTCCCGAATGGAAAGGTGCTGTCCCGCCCCGATTCCGGACGCCCGTATGGCAATAATCCCTACCGCGGGTACGACCGGCCCGGATCAAGTCCATTCTTGTTCAACGGCGCCGAGGATCCCAGGCTGCCGGCGGTGGAACGAGTAGTGGCAATAGAACTCGACGACGCAGCCTGGGCTGTATCGTTCACGATACTGATGGATGAAAAGGTCGTGGCAGGGTCGTTGGAAGAACATGATTTTGTCGTGTTCTGGCAGCCGGGCACGGCGTCCGCCCTCGATTCGGGTACGATAGCCAACGGGCGGGATGTGGGCACGGCGGGAATATTTGTGCCGGTGAGTCAAGACGGCGTTGCATTGACCTTTGCCATCGATGCCGATGGCTTCATCGCAGACGATCAGACCGGCAGCCGGTGGAATATATTTGGCAGCGCCGTGGGTGGCCCACTAGCCGGCACAGCATTGGAACCGGTCCCGGGCCGCATCGGGCAATTTTGGTTTTCCTGGGCTGTGTACCGGCCTGATACGGTGGTTTATCCGGGAGCCGGATAACGTCGGTGGCCAAATCATGGGATCCAAACGCATCAGAGGCGACTCTTGGCCGCCTCTGATGTTTTAAAGGCTGACGGGATTCGGAGAATTAACCGCGGAAAATGCCGCGCACGCGGCGAACGTCCGCAAGGCGCGTTTCGGCCAGCAACTCGGCGGCTCTCGCGGTGGATATCTCTTTGTTGCGGGAGGTCGTCAACACCGCTGACATCTGTTCGTAGATGCGTTCGGTTTGTTGACGGGCTCGGTCCGGATTGTAAGGCTGTCCGATCTCGGTTGACACATTGATAATGCCACCCGCATTGATCAAGAAATCGGGAGCGTAAGTAATACCACGTCGCTGCAGTTCTTCCCCGTCTGCCTCCGTTGCCAGTTGGTTATTGGCCCCACCCGCAACTATTCGACAGCTTAGACGTTGGATCGAATCCTTGTTGATAACACCGCCCAAAGCGCACGGGGCGAAGATGTCGCATGGGGTGTCAAAGATTTCTTCGGCGCCGACGACCTGAACCCCCATGCTCTTTGCCTTGCCCAGCGCATCTTCACTGATATCGGTGGCTATGACTCGCGCATCTTCGTCCAGCAAATGTTTTGCCGTGTGGGATGCAACTTTTCCGAATCCCTGCATCGCGATGGTGCGGCCACGCAGCGAGTCGCTGCCCCACGCATCGCCGGCGCATGCCTTTATGCCCATGTAGACACCCAGGCCGGTCATGATAGACGTGTCGCCGCTGCCACCCAGAGTCACGTCCAACCCCACCACGTGCCTGGTTTCCTGGTGGATTGACTCCAGGTCGCGTCCGTTCGTTCCCACGTCGGTGGTGGTCAGGTATCTGCCGCCCAGGGTGTCTACAAAGCGTCCCCATGATCGCAATAGGGATTCAGACTTTTGAGTGCGGGGATCGCCGATTATTACGCCTTTTCCGCCGCCGAGGTTCAATCCTGCCGCCGCGGATTTATAGGTCATGGCCAGGGACAGACGCAATGCGTCGGCCAGTGCATCAGTCTCGCTTTCGTAGGGCCACATTCGGGTGCCTCCACATGAGGGCCCCAGCGTCGTATCGTGAATGGCGATAATTCCCCGTAGTCCAGTGTTCGGGTCGTTGTACATTGCAACCTGTTCATGTCCGAATCGCGCCATGCTATCGAGAATTTCCATTTCCGATCTCCCTCCTTTCATCACCACACGAAATATTCGGTCACGGTGTTGCACGTGGTTTGCCACTAAGAGGCGGGAACGCGCCACGTGCCCATGAGTTAATTATATGGCATCAACAGGAGCAGAACCTTGAGGTTTATCCGCAGAACCGTACCTTACCCAGATTGCGCCGGAGCTGATGCGTTGGTGGTTGCGTGGGCAATAATCGGTTTCGATCTACAGGTTTGGGGTATAATCGCCGGAGTTTTCGCCCACGCCAAGCAGGAGTAAAGAGCAATGCCCCCCAAACAGTATGAAAACTCGCCGGGCCTGATAATTGAAGCTACCAAACGGTACCACGCGATTATCAAGACCGACAAAGGCGACATGACGGTAGAGTTGTTGTCGGAAGTCGCACCGCTAACC
Organism: Dehalococcoidia bacterium; assembly: GCA_965217175.1. Classification (GTDB taxonomy): domain Bacteria; phylum Chloroflexota; class Dehalococcoidia; order Lucifugimonadales; family UBA3495; genus Bin87. The sequence continues at coordinate 3,457,154 of OZ244251.1, read as the reverse complement.
GTCAACAATTTTGTGTTCCTGGCCCGTGACGGATTTTACGAGAATAACCAGTTTCACCGGGTCATCAACGGATTTATGATCCAGGGCGGTTGCCCGAAAGGCGATGGCACAGGTGGCCCGGGCTATCGATTCAGGGATGAAGCGGTGACGCGACCGTATGTGCGGGGAACCCTGGCCATGGCCAACTCCGGCCCCAACACCAACGGGAGCCAATGGTTCCTGGTTCACGGCGCAGATGCTGGGCTTCCCCCGAACTACACCATTTTCGGCGCCCTGACCGAAGGCGACGACGTGCTTGAATCGCTGGCTACCTCACCGGTACGCAACAGTCGAAGCGGGGAGAACTCTCAACCCGCTGAGCGCCTGGCCATCCTAAACATAGAGATTACCGAAACCGACCTGGGCTAAAGCGTCTCGCAAGTCGTTGGTGATCGGCCGTGGGGCAACGAGCCACCGCGGCCGATTTTTATTGCGTGAGCCCTTAGTCGTCGTCTGCTACGACGGGCGCCGGACTGGGTTGGGGCGAGGTTGTTGCCGGCTCCGTTGGGATTTGGGGCCTGCGGGCGAACAGGAAACACACGCCGCCAAGGAAATTAAAGCCGGCCAGCACCAGGAATGCCACGGTATAGGATTGCTGCCAGTCGTACATATATCCGGCGAACGGACCGGCTCCGAGCAGCAAGATGTTCATCGGGATTGTGCTGATACCCAGAATCTTGCCGAAGTTGCCTCGTCCAAAGTATTCGCCGCGTATGGAGGTGGTAAGTGGATTGCGACCTCCGAACCCGAGTCCGAATACTACCGCAAAGGCATAAAACATCCATAACTGGGTGCTGAAGGTGAGCAGCACGACTGCGGCCGCCTGAATGGAAGTGAAGACGAACAGGCAAAGCCGCTTGGAATAACGGTCTCCCACGTATCCGCCGATCAACTGCGCCCACATTGCCACAAATGTATAGGTGGTTACTACGCGACCCACCTGATTCTCGAAGTCGGCGTCTTTGAGCAACAGGCCCAGGTGAGTGAAGATCGCCAGAATGATCATGCTGGTCAGGCCGTGGCCGATCGCGATCAGCCAGAATGCGGGTGTACGAACGGCCTGTTGGGCTGTGAGTCCCTGGGACGCAGGTGTCCTCTGACCGCCTGCCGTGCCTCGCGAGGATGGCCGGGCGTCATCTTCGGGTTCCAACCCCATATCTTCGGGTCGGTTCCTGATGACGAACGATAGCGGTATGGCAGCGCCGAAAACTACGATGGCCAAGGTAAGGGCGGTGCCCTGCCATCCGATGTTGCTGTGGATTCCGAAGTCCATCAATGGGATGATGATTAACGCGCCGCCGCGGCTGATCCAGTTGGCCCACCCCATCGCAGACGCCATGCGGCGTGAGAACCAGTTGTTGATGGTAGTCATCATGGGGACCCAGCTGCCCATCCCCTGGCCCAGGGCCATAATCATGTAGGCCACGTAAAACATGTACAGAGGGCCTACCGGCCAAAATCCGGCATCAATCTTCCAAAATACCAGGAAACCCAATCCCAGTATCATGAAACCGGACAACACCATCTTTCTGGCGCCGAGTTTGTCGGTTAGGAAGCCCTCAACGGGGCCCATCAAACCACCCTCAACCCGGGTGAGTGACAAAGCGAGAGACAGCGCACCACGCTTCCAGCCAAAGTGATTTTCCAACGCCACCGACCACAACGTCATCGCATGGAACAAGGGCACAGTGGCCACGGTCATTACAAATCCGGTGGCTATAACGATGTACCAACCGTAGTAAAAACGGGGCAGTCGTCGGGAAGTTCGAGAGGGCGGAGGTCGGGAAGGTTGCGAAGTCATGGGCTCGACAGTGGATAATTACAGGCGAGTGAGCGCGGGATGTAATATCTTACGCTTTTCGTCGTTATTTGCACAAGTTATAATGTGTGATTGCGATTATCATTGTCCAAGGTTCAGTGCATTGCCGTTGGTGTCAATTCGCGGCATTAGTTCCACGGTGCGTCACCACATTACTGACATCGCGCATAGCAGGTGCTATAATCGCCCGTACGCCCGATGCCAAATCAGGAGACTAAAACTTGCGTCATTACGAACTGGTAGCCATTCTAAGCCCCATGCTCAATCAGGATGAAGCTACATCCACCTGGGCCGACATAAAATCGTTTATTGGGGATCGGGATGGCGAGATTACCGCCGAACAAATTTGGGGAACCAGGCGCCTTGCCTACCCAATCCGAAAAGGGAGTTTCAACTTCCTGGAAGGAGCATATTACCTCAGTTCATTCGCAGTAGAGAACGCGTTCAATAAAGAGTTGGAGACCTATTTGCGTCTGGATGAACGAGTATTGCGTTCGTTGGTAATCCGATGCGATGGCCCGCTGGAAGATCGACCGGCGCCCGGCCAACTGACGGCTCCGTCCCGCTACATCCCGCCGGGCCGGGGACGCAGGCCTGATGGCGGTGGCCCAATCCCCGAAGCGCCGGGAGGCTCGCCCGACCGAAGACCTGAACCGGCGTTCGCTCCTCCTGTAGCGGCCTCACCGGCGGTTGCCGAACCGGCTGCCGCTCCCGATGGGTCGGCCCCGCTGAGCGCCGAACCGGCGTCCGCTCCTCCCGTGGCCGCCTCACCGCTTGTCGCACCCGAAGGGATGGCCCCGCTGAGCGCCGAACCGGCGTCCGCTCCTCCCGTGGCCGCTTCACCGCTTGTCGCACCCGAAGGGATGGCCCCGCTGAGCGCTGAACCCACTGCAGATGCCGGCGCCGAACCGCCTGCCGCTCCTCCTGTGGCCACCGAACCGCCTGCCGCACCCGATGCGCCAGCCCCGCCGAGCGCCGAACCGCCTGCAGATGCCGGCGCCGAGCCGACGACCGCAGTAACACCTGAACCGGCTCCGGTGGTTGACACTGAGCCAGCGCCCGCTCCTCAACCGGAGGCAGTTGTCGAAACGCCTCCGGATGCGGTGGTAGATGCTGCGGAACCGCCGTCCTCGGAACCAGCGGCCGAATCCGACACCGACGCCCAGGCGTAGACTAGATAGTGAATAAGATCATTATCATCGGCAATCTGGGTCGCGACCCAGAGATGCGTTACTCTCCCTCCGGCAATCCGATGACGTCGTTTAGCATCGCCAGCAATCGGCGTTACACCACGGCCGCAGGGGAGCAGCGCGAGGAAACAGAGTGGTTCAATTGCACCGCATTCGGGCGATTGGCCGATGTTTGCAATCAGTACCTCACGCGCGGCCAGCAAGTGTACTTAGAGGGACGCCTCAAGTCTCGACAATATGACCGTAGGGACGGTACGCCAGGATTCTCGCTGGATGTTTCCGTAACCGAGATGCAAATGCTGGGACGCCGTGGCGACCAGCCCGACGACGCGTTTGGCGAAACACGCGGCCGAAACGATGACCAACGCTCCGGGGATACGGGTTATGCCGGTTCATTAGGAGCTGGTGAACCCATGACGGACATCGACGATTTACCGTTTTAACTCACGTCGACGCCGTCATATTGGCGGCGCCCGGACACAATTCCGGAGGACAACTCAGGTATGACTACTCCCACACCTTTTACTCCCCCAGCATCGGGAGCTCCAGCTTTTGCCCCAGCGCCAACCGGCGCGCCGGCAGATGGTGGCGGCCCAGCCCGACGGCCCGGTGGACCGGCCGGCGGTCCGGGATCATTTCGACCGGCAGGTGGCCCAGGTGGGCGCCCGCCCGGGCGCGGCGGTCCGCGAACCGGCGGACGGGGCGCCCGGCGGTTTGGACCCCGGCGGCGCGTATGCGCGTTCACCGTGGAAGGCGTTAAACCCAATTACAAAGACGTGGACAGACTGCGCCGTTATATCTCTGAGCAGGGGAAAATCGATCCTACTCGCAAGACCGGCACTTCGGCCAAGAATCAACGTTTGTTGGCTGTTGCAATCAAACGCGCCCGATTTTTGGCCCTCTTGCCGTATGCACCCGATCACAGCGTTAACACGGGTATGCGTTCTGGTCGCTAGCCGGTTGGCGTGAAAATGCTGAACCTGCCGCTGCCCTGGAAACGCGGCGCCGACGACGGTGATGAAGAGCCGCCACCATCCGGTGGCCCGCGACCGGTACGCCGGCGCGGAGGTCGTAACCGCCGCGTCGGTGTACGCTCCGGCGATACGGTCGCAATCGCCAGAACCCGTCGGATACTCGAAAGCCGACGACAGCGGATTGCGATTGTAGTTGGAGCCGTGCTCCTGCTGGCGATTGCGGGAGTCGTCGCGGCTGGAATTTACCAGGAATATATTCGTCCGCCTCGTGTGATGGCGGGCGACATACGCGGCGTACGTTTCACGATGGGCGACTTGGTGGAGCGCATCCGTGTTCTGCAGGGCATCAACCGTTATCAGGGTGGCCAGGTGGACCTTAGCCGTGACCCGTTTGATCAGTTAACGAAACTGCTCCACGCCGAGATCCTGCGGCAGGCGGCGCCCGGGTTGCAAATCAATGTTACCGACGATGATATCGAGCAAACCATCCGATCGATTTTCAGGCCGCAAGCAGAGACCGGACAGGAAGTTAATGACGAACAACTGGACGCCGAGTACGAGAACAACTACGTGGGGTTCCTGGACCAGGTTAACCTTTCCGATTCGGCATACCGTCGCATTGTCGAAGAACAATTGCAGGAAAGCAGGTTGTTTCAGGTGATGTTGGCAAGCCTTCCCGAAGAAGCGCCGCATGTGGAAGCCCAGGCGATCGTGCTGGGCGCAAATTCTCCCGCGGACCCGGTCGCGGTGCGCGAGCGATTGCAGCTGGGGGAAGATTTCGCCTCAGTATCTCGAGAGATCAGCGGTTCGGACGGCTACATTGGGTGGGTGCCCGAAGGCGCTATCACCGAATTCAATCGCCATCTATTTGGCGAAGACGGAGAACCGCCTCTGCTGGGACCGGGTGACGTATCGAGTTCCATCTTTATGCAAGACAACATCGTGCTGCTGCAAGCCATCGGAGAGCCGGAAACCCGGGAAATCGAACCGGCGATGCAGTTTCAGTTGGCGGCAGCCGGCGTAGAGAGATGGAAGGATGATCAATTGTCCCAGGGAGCCGATGATGGATGGGTAAAAATGAACTTTAGAAGCAGTCTCTACGAATGGGTTACTCAGCAGGTTCGCCTCACCCGACCGCGTGTAACCCCGGTTCCGCAACAATAGGCAGGTTGGGGTCGCAGGCGAGGCTAATGGTTGGCACCACCCGAGAAATCAATATCGGATTGATGGGATTGGGAACTGTTGGCGGCGGCGTTGCTCTGGCGCTGACTGACCACGCGAACAGCATCCAGCGCAAAACGGGATTCTCCGTCAACTTGCGCCACGTGTTGGTCAGGGATTCCGAAAAAACCCGTGACCCGGCGCCCCCGGAAGGGGTTCTAACCACGAATCCCGAGGACATACTGGCGGATCCGCATGTTCAGATAGTGGTGGAAACCATGGGCGGGGACCATCCGGCCGGGGAGTATCTTCAGCGAGCTCTGGATGCGGGTAAACACGTGGTTACCGCCAATAAAGAGGTAATGTCCCGGCGCGGCCCCGACCTGATGGCGCTGGCGCAAAAAAAGCAGGTGAACCTGCTCTTCGAGGCTTCCGCTGGCGGTGGCATACCCATCGTCGGCTGCTTAATGTCGCAACTGCTGGCCAACGATATTCGCTCAATTCGTTCCATAATAAACGGCACTACGAACTATATTCTGACGCAAATGGCCTGGCACCAGGCGTCGTTTGCCGATGCCCTGGCCGAGGCGCAAACTCGTGGTTACGCCGAGGCCGACCCAACCAACGACATAGAGGGTATCGACGCGGCATATAAACTATCGGTCCTGGGCAGCCTGGCTTTCCACCGTCGAATCCCCCATCACGCAATTCACACCGAGGGCATAAGTCAGCTGGGCCCCGAAGACTTCCGTTACGCCTCCGAGTTGGGATACGCCATCAAATCCCTGGCGATTGCGGTAGTTCAATCCAACGGGTTGGTGCAGGCGAGAGTGCATCCCGCTTTGGTGCCCGAAAATCACCTGCTAGCCAAGGTTGACGGAGTGTATAATGCGGTAGAGGTCACGGGCGATTTGTGCGGTCAAATCATCCTGCATGGGCAGGGCGCGGGACGTGAAGCGACTACCAGTGCGGTGATGGGCGATATTCTTAGTATCGTTCGCACCATGGGTAGCGCCAATGTTCCACCACCGTTACCGGCGTTGGATGTAAATGGCGACGATACCGACAGCGCCGTATGCCCTATCGATGAGTTGTCCAGCGCTTACTATATCCGTTTGACGTGCGCCGACCAGGCTGGCGTGTTGGCACAAGTAGCCCAAATCCTCGGAGATGGCAACATCTCGATCGCTACGGTGATTCAAAAAGATACTGATCCTGGCAGCGGAACAGCTCAGTTGGTTATTACCACCTATCCCGCCCGGGAAGCAGACGTCCAGTTTGCGTTGGCAGCGGTCGCCAGACTCGGCGTGGTGGTAGGAGTGAATAACCTCATCCGGATCGAGGAATGAATCCGTCTGTTATTCCGCTGTCGTCTGCAATTCAGCGACTCACTACACTAGATTAGGGGTCTGATGGGCATTGGGGTGTTAGAAAGATATCGGGATTTGCTGCCCGTGAACGAGGAGACACCGGTGTTCTCCATGGGCGAAGGTGACACGCCGCTGGTGCGCTCCAGACGGCTGGGACCCGAATTAGGCTGCGCCGACCTGTTTTTCAAGCTGGAGGGTTGTAATCCCACCGGTTCGTTCAAAGATCGCGGCATGGTTGTTGCCATCGCCAAAGCGATGGAAGCAAACAGCGTGGGCGTAATGTGTGCGTCCACCGGTAACACGAGCGCTTCTGCCGCCGCCTATTGCGCCTATTGTGGCTTGACAGCCTGGGTGCTGATCCCCAAAGGTGAAGTGGCGTTGGGCAAGCTGGCTCAGGCCATGGCCTACGGAGCGCGGATATTGCTCGTCGACGGCAATTTCGATGCCGCGTTGGCGTTGGTACGCGAGTTTACAGCCAACAATCCCATTACGCTGGTCAACTCGGTTAACCCCCACCGGATCGAGGGTCAGAAAACTGCCGCCTTCGAGATTGCGGATGATCTTGGTGATGCGCCCGATTATCTGTTCATACCGGTGGGAAATGCTGGCAATATTACGGCTTACTGGAGAGGGTTCGTTGAATATCACCAGCTGGGGCGTACGGAAACTCTGCCCCGAATGATGGGCTTTCAGGCCGAAGGCGCAGCGCCCATCGTGCGAGGCGCGCCGGTGGCCAACCCGCAAACCATCGCCTCCGCTATTCGCATCGGCAACCCGGCGAGTTGGAAACCGGCCGAACGGGCCCGGGACCAATCCGGCGGTGTTATCGATGCCGTTAGCGACGATGAGATATTGGAAGCTTACCGGTTGTTGGCTTCACGCGAGGGGATCTTCGGAGAACCGGCTTCCGCAGCCTCGGTGGCGGGCCTGATTAAGATGCGAAGGAACGGATTGGATCTCCGGGGAAAACGGGCCGTATGTATCATCACCGGTTCTGGTTTGAAGGACCCCGACATGGCCGTAAGCAGCACCCAGGCTGATACGGTGGAGGTTAAGCCCAACTTGGAGGCGATCGAATCCGTAATATTGGAATCTCTGACACCCGCCGCCCGCAATGACTGGCTTGGCGGGTGATAGTTGGCGGGAAGGCAAGGCACGCTATATATGACCAGCGCTCCCAGAATCAACCGGGCCGCAGTAGCAGTGGCGGTTGGCACAGTTTTGAAATACATCGACGAGGATAGCGGACGCGAAGGTCTGTGGAATACTCCGGAACGGGTTGCCGAGATGTATGGAGAGATCTTCGCCGGCGTGGGCAGGGACCCGGCGGACGAAATTGATGCCGTATTTTCTGATAACGTAACTCAGGATCCGGTGATGGTGCGCGATATCCCATTCTTTTCCATGTGCGAGCATCATCTCCTGCCGTTCTTCGGCCACGCCCACCTGGTTTATGTGCCCGACCGTCACATAGCAGGCATCAGCAAGATCGCCCGTGCGCTGGATACGGCTTCGCGGAGGCTTCAGGTACAGGAGCGCCTCACCGCACAACTGGCCGATGCAGTTTTATCCCGGGTGGAACCACTGGCAGTGGCCTGTCGACTGGAAGCAGAACACATGTGCATGTCAATGCGCGGCGTGCACAAACCCGGACACCGCGTGGTTACCACGGCGGTTCGTCTGGCGACAAACTCGTCAGCCAACGGAAGCGGTTCCGCAGTGGCGCCGCGCGATCTGCTGGATATGCTGGGACACTGAAGGACTTAACAACCGAGGAACTTGATGCCCGAATCTCAGGAGCTCACGCCGATTACTTCCTTCGAGCAAGTCCGGCAGCAGTGGGAAAAACTATTAACCCGCTCGACGGTCAATAACCTGTATATCACTCCGGTTTGGCAGGAATTGTGGTGGGATGCCTTCCAGGATGGGTGCAGCCTGGCCGGGTTCTACATGTCTGATACTGCTGGGGACGTTACGGCGATCGCGTCCCTCTCCCGGTGTGGCAACAACTACTCGTTGCTGGGAAACAGCGATACCTTCGACTACAACGATTTCGTGATAGCCGAAGGCGCCGAAAACAATTTCTACCACACGCTTCTGGATGCCATCAGCGCCAACGGAGATCATCGACTCGAACTGTATTCCATTGGCGAGGATTCACCCACGTTGACGATGCTCCCCGACCTGGCCCGCGAAAGCGGATTTGTTGTAGAGATAGAAGAGGAAGACGTGGCGCCGCGCCTGGCGCTCACCGACAGTTGGGATGAATACCTGGCGGGGCTGAGCAAGAAAGACCGACACGAACTGCGCCGAAAGCTGCGTCGTCTGGAAGGCCACGAAAACTGGCGCTGGTATTGTGTGTCGGACGTGGATGAGGCCTCCCGTCGTATGGACGACTTTCTGGACCTGATGCGTCGAAGCGACCAAGCCAAGGCGGAATTCCTGACTGCCGAACGCGAGGCTTTCTTTCGTCGGATGGTAGCCGGAACGGCGCGAGAAGGGGTACTGCAGCTCTTCTTCATGGAAATGGACGATAAGACTGTGGCGGCCTCGCTGTGCCTGGATTACGACGGCGTTCGCATGTTGTACAACAGCGGCCACGATCCGGAGTACCGGTACTATAGCGTGGGATTGTTGCTGCACTCGCTCTGCCTACGAGACGCCTTGGAGAAGGGGTATCGTTACTTCGATTTCCTCAGGGGCAATGAGCCTTATAAATACCGCCTGGGGGGAGTCGATCATCATCTCTACCGCATTACGTTAGAACGCGGTCAAGCAGCGGCCACTGGGGTCGTGTAGCGTTGACCAACGCCGCTTCGAATCGGGTTGCTCTACTCTCGTATCACGCTTGCCCACTTGCGGCTCCGGGCCAGGGTAAATCTGGCGGAATGAACGTGTACGTTCGTGAATTGGCCCGTGCGATGGCTGGATGCGGCGCTACGGTTGACATATTCACTCGCGAACACGATGAATCCGGCGCAGACGGACCGCAGATCGCCGACGGCGTCAACGTGGTTCACATACGGGCCGGTGACCCCGACGCCCCCCTGGAACATCAACATAATTATCTGGACGACTTCGTCGCTGGTATGCATGAATATCGTCTCGGGGAGTGCGCCGATTACCTCGCCGTGCATTCCAATTATTGGCTAAGTGGATCTGCCGGGGTTAAATTCGCGGCGGATATCAATCGAGCCCACGTGGTTACATTTCATACGCTGGCTCAGATCAAGATGCAGTCGCGCTCCGGGGAGGCTGAAATACCCGAACGCCGGCGAGCAGAAACGGAAATAATTGGCGCCGCCGACTGCATCATTGCCTACAGCGCACACGAGCGCGACGCCATGGTGCGGTTGTATGGGGCCGATGCCAGGCGAATCGAATTAATCCCTTGCGGCGTGGATCTATCCCGTTTTCGGCCTCTGGGGCGCGCCCGCGCCAATCGCAAGCTCGGACTAAAAGGCAATAAGATTCTCCTGTACGTGGGCCGTATCGAGGCACTTAAGGGAGTGGACCTGCTAATCCACACAGCCGCCCAATTGGAATCGGACGAAACCGTGCAGGTTTTGGTGGTGGGCTCCGATGCGGATGGAGGCCAGGAAATCGCCCGTTTGCAGCGGATGGCCGATGATTTGAATGTGGGCGCCAATGTCGAGTTCGTGGGCAGGGTGCCTCAGGAGCAATTAGCCTGGTATTATTCGGCGGCCGACGTGTGCGTGGTGCCGTCGTTCTACGAGAGTTTCGGGTTGGCCGCTCTCGAAAGCATGGCTTGTGGCACTCCCGTGGTGGCGTCGCGGGTTGGCGGCTTGCCGACCATCGTTCAGCATGGCCGCACCGGCTACCTGAAATCGTGGCGGTGCCCGGAGTCCTTCGCAAACTCCGTGGAGATGATAATGGACAACCGGAGCTTGCGGGACAGTATGGGGCGGGCCGCGAGACACCGAGCCGAAGGATTGAGCTGGGACCGGGTTGCCCAGAGGTTGCTGGAATTGTACGCACGGTTGGCTGTCGACCGAGTCGGCAGGACGGTGGCAGCATGATTTCAGGCCGATTCCGGCGGCCTGTCCCGCGTGGAGGCAGCGACGGACCCGACCGTCACGAACAGAAACCTCCTTCCCGTCATAGTTCAACCCACTTAATGGCTGTCGTTTTACGACATCTGGAGGGTCGGTTGATGGCCGGACTCCTGGTGTTCCTGCCCATATTTGTAACCTATGTAATTTTCGATTTCTTCTACGACTTTATTGATCCGCTGCTGGACCCGGTCTTTGACTGGATCAACCTTCCCCACTACCCGGGATTGGGATTCGCTGGGGTGGTCATAGTCGTTTATCTCATGGGGTTGTTTATCGGCTGGGCCGTGGCCAAATTCCTGGTGCACCAATTCCACAACTTAATTGCGCGGGTGCCGGTTGTTGGAGCGGTGTATGACACCACGCGGCAAGGAATCGATTTTTTGTCAGACACACAACAGACGAATTACCGCGGGGTGGTTCTGTTCGAATTTCCTCGGCTTGGCGTGCTGTCGATAGGATTGATCACTTCCGAGCTGGGAAAGTTGGACGGCGTCCAGGAATTTCTGTCTATTTACGTGCCGACCACCCCGATACCCTCTTCTGGATATTTGGTGATACTGCCGGCGAACAGTGTTACGCCGACGGACATGAGTGTAGAGGAAGCGATGCGGATGATCATTTCTGGCGGGATTATTGCCGGCGACATTTTCCAGAACCGTACGATGTTCCAGGATCGCTCAACCTCGAGCGAATATTGGCTGTGGGGTGGTGGCGATACGATGAGCGGCGTCCAAACAATCGGGGTGAATCGGGTCACTCGAATTGACGCGAGAGAACCGGAAAAATCGATTGTAATTACAGATTAGCCAACCCAATCGGTCAAGGGTGGGCATTGTCCGAACCGGTAGCCAATCTCTCGCGCTGATCCGGCCGGTCAAGCTGTATATCCCGCCCAACCCCGTATTTGAACAACCCACAACCTTGGCTAGCAAAAGGAACGCTGGGCAGGTTCGCAGCACAGGTGATCACGATATACGCCCCTTGACACTATTGGAGGATTGTTGCAGAGTAATCCCCGGTTCCCAATTGAACCCGGATGCGGTCGGTGGACCGTTCCGCGCTCTGGATCAACCGCGGAATCGCCCCAGCGCCGGGCGGACTGATAGAATCGCCCACCCGATCGCATCAAGTAAACAAACGTTTGCCTTGCAGGAGACAGCCGATGGAATTTGCCCCGGAACGTGCGTTGGTAATCACACCTCACCCCGACGACGCCGAGATGTGGGCTGGCGGGACGATAGCCAAATGGGTGAAGGCGGGTGCAGACGTTCACTATGTGTTATGCACCGATGGCGGTAAAGGGACCGACGATCCTGAAGTAACCTCCGAAGAATTGGTCGAGATTCGCAGCCGCGAGCAAATGGCTGCTGCCGAAATTCTGGGAGTGTCCAACGTCGTCATGCTGGGCCGCCCTGACGGAGAGCTGGAGGATGCGGCGGATTTCCGGAAAGAACTGGTCAGGCAGATCCGGTTGGTGAAACCGGACGTTGTGTTGACCACGGAACCCTATCGGCGCAACATGCAGTGGCACCGGGATCACCGGATTGCGGGGCAGGTTGCCCTGGACGCCGTCTTTCCATACGCCCGCGACCATTTACACTTTGGCGACCTGTTCCTCAACGAAGGCATAGAGCCTCACAAAACCGCGGCCATCTGGTTTTGGGGGTCTGAAAACCCCAATGTTTTTGTTGATGTGGCGGATGCTCTCGATGCCAAGCTGGCAGCGGTGATGGCGTACCGCAGCCAAACGCGCGGGCGTTCCGAAGCGGAAATGGAAGGATTCGTTCGCGCCCGGGCAGAACAAAACGCTGAGATCGGCAACGCATCCGGCGAGGAAGATGTTACCGGCCTGGCGTTGGCAGAAGCCTTCCGCAGGGTGACCTTCCGCACCTAGGGCGCCGTAATCGTTACAGTTGCGTTATCCGCAACCCGAACCCGGCACGGCTCGCGTCGATCGATCGACGCGAGCCGTGCCGGGTTCGGATTTGTATGGAGAGCGTGCGGGTAGTCAGGAATCTGTCCGACGTTCAGGAATGACGATCAGAACAGGTGGCAGGCAACCTGATGCGTGGGCGTCAACGACCGGGTCTCTGGATCATCGACCGAGCACTGGTCCATTACCATCGGGCACCTGGTATGGAAATAGCACCCCGATGGAGGGTTCATCGGCGATGGAACTTCTCCAGATATGATGATCTCTTCACGTTCAATGTCCGGGTGTGAAGGCAGTGATGCTGCGATCAACGCTTTGGTGTAGGGATGGCTGGGATTGGTGAATAACTCGCGAACCGGCGCCTCTTCAACCATTCGCCCCAAGTACATCACCCCAACCTGGTGGCTCATATATCGCACAGTGGCCAGGTTATGGGCGATCAACAGGTAGCTAACGCCGTATTGGTTTTGCAGGTCCCTAAGTAAGTTCATGATCTGGGCGCGTATGGAAACATCCAGCGCCGATACCGGCTCATCCAGCACGATCAGCTTGGGACGAAGTGAAAGCGCCCGGGCGATGGCGATTCGCTGCCGCTGACCGCCGCTGAATTCGTGTGGGTAGTAGTCTCCCTGCGCCTGCCGCAACCCCACATCACGCAACAGAGTTTCCAGTTGTTCCTGGGCCTCGTGTTTGCCCATGGGCTGGTTTGTGAGCAGCGGTTCCATGATGATGGAACCGACGCGCATGCGTGGATTCAGCGAGCTCCAGGGGTCCTGGAATACCGCCTGAACTGACGCGCGGTACTCTTTGCGGTCCGACCCGCTGAACTGATTGGTGTCTTTGCCGTGGAATCGAATCGTGCCGGCGGTTGGAGTCTCTACTTGCAACACCATGCGCGCCGTGGTGGTTTTTCCACAACCGGATTCCCCAACCAGACTGTAGGTTTCACCTTCCTTGATTTTGAAAGAAACTCCGTCAACGGCCTGAACTTGCCCGATGGAACGACGGAGCAGGATACCTTTGGTGATAGGGAAATACTTGCGGACGTTTTCCAGCTCAATGATGGAATCCCCGTTCTGGGTGGTGGGCTGTGCATCGGTCATCGGCTGCGTCATCAGCGATTCTCCTCGGTCAATCGCCAGCAGGTTGCGATATGTTGTGGCTCAACAGCCACCGCCGGCGGAAATTCTTCCAGACACCTGTCGTGAACATAGGGGCAACGGTCGGCAAACGAGCATCCGGGCGGCAGATCATCCAACGCCGGCGGCTGGCCTTCGATGGAGTACAGAAAGTCCACGTCTTCATCGACGTTCGGCACCGAACGCATCAACGCTTCTGTGTAGGGGTGCTGTGGGTTGTTGAACAACTCGCGAACGCCGGCAATCTCCGCAACTCGGCCGGCGTACATCACCGCCACGCGGTCGCACATCTTGGCAACAATGCCGAAGTCGTGGGTGATGAAAATGATCGCCATGCCCGTTTCCTGCTGTAACTCCTTCAGCAACGCCAGGTACTGGTATTGGATGGTGGCGTCGAGCGACGTGGTGGCTTCGTCGGCGATAAGCACCTTGGGCGAGCCGGCCACGGCGATGGCCCCCACTACGCGCTGCCTCATACCCCCCGACATCTGGTGTGGGAAGTTTGAGAAGCGGATATCTGAGGAAGGGATTTTAACCTTTTCCAGCAATTCAATTGCCCTGGCCCTCAACCCCAGGCTGCGGCCGTCCCCAGTGTTTTGCCGCAGCGTTTCTATTACCTGATTTCCCACGGTGTAAACCGGATTTAGCGAAGTCATGGGATCTTGCAGAATCATGCAGATTTCCGACCCGCGCATCTGGCGCATCTCAGCTTCAGATTTCTGCAGCAGGTCTTCGCCGTTGTAGAGAATCTCGCCGCCGACCGTACGCCCGGCCGGTTTTGGGACCAATCCCATTATCGACAGAGCAGTCATGCTTTTGCCGGAGCCGGATTCACCCACTACACCGAGTGTTTCCCCTGGGAATAGTTGGAAACTAACACCGTCAACCGCTTTGACGGTGCCGGTCCGCGTAAAGAAGTACGTTTGCAGGTCTTTGACCTCCAAAATTGGCCGCGTTTCAGCGCTAGTCACAATCCAAGTTCCTCCGCATCGATGGGCGATCAGGTTAGCCTAAACTTATACAATAGGCAAGTTTCGCGAAGCGCCTTCTGCGGCGTTCCGAGAAGTAATCGATCGTTCACAATACCTGTTGGCCTGGGTTGGCCAGCATGGCTTGCCGCACTATCGGCACCGGCGGGGCGCCCCAGGATAGCAAGGTATCGTGGAACCGGCGCAAACTGTACGCATTGCCTTCCTGGGTTCGCCAGTCCTGCCGCAATTTCAACAGCATCAGTTTTCCCAGCGTGTAATTCAGATACCCGGGGTCAAATGTTCCCCGCAACGCCTCGCGCCGCGCCGGATGTTCTTCCATGTACGCGTGGTCCTGGAAGAAGCGGGTTGCTTCGTCCGGTGTCATTCCCTGGGTGTGCATTCCCAACGAACACAGGTACCGGCAATTCCGCACCAGGGCTTCCAGCAGTTGGGTCAGCCACAGAGCGGGATCGTTGCGGCCGTAGTCGGTTTCCAGCATCATTTCTTCGGTGTAATGCGCCCAACCTTCGGTAAAGGCGTACGAGGTCGCAACCCTATTGATGAGTGGAAGAGGAGCCCGGTGGCGGTTGTGAAGGTTGTGTACGTAATGCCCGGGATACACCTCGTGGATGCTGATGATTTTCAACGTGTGATAGTTGAAATTGGACAACCATGCCTCTTGCTGCTGCTGCGTCCAGTCGGGCTCCACCGGCGTTACGTAGTAGTACGCCTCAGTGGCGACAGATTCCAGACCACCCGGCGAATCCATCGCTGCGAAGGCATACCGCATGTAGGGCGGCGTTTCGGTCACCTGGCAGCGTTCTTCCGAGGGCAACCCGATTATCTCGTGGTCGATCAACGACTGCCTGATGTCTTCCAACATTTCCCGCGTGTCGGGGATCAAACCGGTTGCTGACGGGTGATTGGCGCTGACCTGGGCGACCGCTTCGCGTACGGATTTGCCAGGAGCGACCAGCGCGGCTGCCTGGTCCAGTTTGCTTAGATTTTGCTCCAGGTTGGCTTGTCCAATGGCCAGCAGGTCGGCCAGAGACGTAGTTACGCCTTCGCCCTCGGCCAGCATCCGGCCATATAGAGTTGATCCAATGGAGAACTCCGGTCGAGTTGCGCGCGATTGCAGCACATCAGCAAACCGGTCCAGAGCGGACGATGCGTCCTGGCGGGCCCGGTCAAATTCGGCGGATACGTCCGGAGCCAAACGAGCACATGCTGCGGCGGCATCCGCCAGTCCGGTGCGGCAATACGTTGCCATTCCCCGGTAGGCTTCCACTGCCATGTCCTTGATGGGCGCGCCCAGTTCGGCGTCGGTCAAACGATCAAGGGTGTCCAGAAAATCCGGCGCCTGGCGGAGAATCACCGTGGCCGCTCGGATTCGGTCGGGCAGCGGACCATAATCCCGCTGCACATACCCGCCCACGTTCAGATATCCGACCTGCCGCTGCGGATTGTTGTGTAGCGTCTGCATCTCCTCGAGGTTGAACAATTCCCGCCGCAGGAACATTTCCAGGAGGTTGCGTTCCAAGCGGAGCATCGCGTGATCGCTTTCTCCGTTTATGGTGTTGGGTTCCGGTAACAACGGTATCCCCGACAGCTGGCCCAGCGTTCGGTGAATCTGTTCGACCCGATTCTGTATGCGGTTGCCCGAGAAATCGGGAAGCCTTCCATCGTATTCGTGGCGGCCGATACGACTGCCGGAGGTAGGCAGGAAATCCCAGTGTTCGGCGACGGCTGTTTCAGCAAGGTTGCTGACAGCTGACTGCCATCGGGCTGCGTCTTCGGATTGGGTCATGGCTGTGGTTATTCTCTGGGAAATTGGGGGAGATTGTGGCGCCGAATCCGGCTGCAGGGTGCGTTCAGGAGCAACCGAGGCTCAGGCAACCAATTCGCTGATCAGGAATTTCGGCTCGATATCGGTGAAATTCTTAACGTCTCCCACCAATTCGCGCCCGTGGTTCTTGAACCCCTCGTGAACACCCTCCAGGTCGTTGAAGAAGAGGTACCCGACGGCGACGTACATGGGGGGCGCGGTGGGATCGGTATCGGATATGCCTTTTTCCACGTTGTAATAGCGCATCCCGAAAGTGGTCAACCGCTCTTGGACCATTGGCATGTGGGTATTGACGTAGTAGTCGAAATCAAACGATTTGTCTTCCATGTTGTCGTAGAAAACGGTTACTTTGATCATTTTCGTTGTCTCCTGTGTGAGTTCCCCGTCAGTGGTAGACGTTTATGCCGGCGCCGCCGCCGGCGGCAATAGTTTCTCCACTGATGGCAATGCTGCGGGGCGAGGCCAAAAAGGCGACCACCCAGGCCAGTTCTTCCGCGTCAACAATGCGCCGGGTGGAATTGCGGGCAGCAACCCGGCGTTCCACTTCAGCAACGGTTGTGCCTTCCCGAGCGGCCTGTTCTTCGTACATTGGGGCGCTGCGTTCGGTGCGAGTGGTGCCGGGGTGAACCAGATTTACGCACACCCCATGCTGGCCCAATTCTTCGGCCAGGTATTTGGTCAAATTGGACAACCCGGAATTCCTGACGCCGGCGCTGAGGTTGCCGGCGGCCTGTCGCGCCGACAACCCGCCGATGTTGACGATTCTGCCGCTACCCTGGAGTTGCATGTACGGGGCAACAGCCCGGGCGCAGCGGAGGTATCCCATTACTTTGGTGTCCAGGTCCAACATCACGTCGGCGTCCTGGATTTCTGACAGCGAACCGCGAGCCAATCCACCGGGTGCGGCCGCGTTATTGACCAGGATGTCGATACGACCGCCCAGGGTTTCCGCGGCGCTCGATACCATGGCGTTAACCTGTTCGGTGTTTGTCATGTCAGCGACCATGGGTACGACTCGCCCGTGGGTATCGCCGGCGATTTCTTCGGCCGATGCGGACAATGTGTCAGCGTAGCGTCCAGTGATGACCACGCTGCACCCATCGGCCGCCAGCACTCTTGCCACCGCCTTGCCGATGCCCCGGCTCCCGCCGGTAACGATTGCGGTTAGCCCATTCAGTTGCAAATCCATCGAATTGCCTCCGCGGGTTGAATTGACGGCATTCTACACCAGGTCGCGGTGGCCGCCCAATCCCGCTCCCGTGTGGAACCCGTCGGCCGGAGAGCTGGAATGTGGTCGCCCTCGCGGCAAGGAAAACCCCTCTCGAGTCCGAGAGGGGTCGTGATATTTAGAGAATGCAGCAGGTTAGGCGACTTGCACGGTCGCGCCGGCATCTTCCAGCTTGGTCTTGATGCTGTCGGCTTCGTCCTTGTTCACGCCTTCGCGGACGCGAGTCGGTGCTGATTCCACCAGTTCTTTTGCTTCTCGCAGTCCAAGATCAGTAATCTCGCGGACGGCTTTAATGACATTGATCTTGTTGGCGCCGAAATCCGCCAGCGTGATGGAGAATTCGGTTTGCTCTTCGTCGCCCGCGCCTGCCGGAGCATCGTCGTTTACGCCACCTGCTGAAGGAGCAGCGGCGACAGCCATGGGAGCGGCTGCGGAGATACCGAACTCTTCTTCCAATGCCTTGACCATATCGGCCAGGTCCATGACGCTCATTCCCCGGATTGCTTCCAATACTTCCTGATTTACTGCCATGACTGGCTCCTCCTGGTGTTAGTGTTTCGAGTTCTGTTTACTTGGTTTGAATCGAGATCGCGAGAGACTAGGCAACGCTCTCGGTTTGCTGTAACTGGTCGGATCGAGCCTGCAGCAGGTATGCCAGGCTGCGCAATGGACCGCTGAGCACGCTCAGCAGGCCATACAGAGGCGATTGCATGTTGCCCAATAACTGAGCAACCAGAACGGGACGCGGCGGCAAGGCGGCCAAACGCGATACTTCACTGGCTGCCATCGGGATCCCGCGATCGACAACGGCGCCGTTGATCCTTAATATTCCGCCGGCAACAGCAGCGGCGTTTACGGTTTTGGCAGCCATTACCGGGTCTTCGTAGCCAAAGGCGATACCGGTTTGACCCGTGATAATGTCTTTCAGTTGCGGGATATCAGCGGCGTCGGCGGCCAGATTCAGCAGGTTGTTTTTTATTACAACGAATTCGACTCCACCGTCGCGCATCCGACGGCGCAGGTCGACCATCTGGTTGGAACCCATGCCAGAGAAGCCGGCAGCAATCACGATGGAGCTGTTTTCCAGCTTTTCTTTCAGTTCGGTTACCCGATCGACTTTCGCCTGGGTTGGCAAGATGTTCCTCCGATTTCCTGGATTCTCTGCGAGCGCCATGCACGCTCAACAATGTTTGTAAAAGATTCTGAACTAAAAAAACCTGCGACTTCAAGACATTGACGCAGGTTTTATATGGGAACAAACTCCGAGCTGATTGGCTCCGGGGTCGGTATCCACACCACCGGGCGAACCCGGTTGCCTCGCCTAGGCGGGTGGCGCCCTTAGGCTACCATTATTCCCTTTCGGGTGCCCGCTGTCTCAAGCGCTATGGAATTATTCAATTTGTGCGGTTAGCCTATCATCTCGAACCACTCCATGCAACCAGAGCGGCCCCAGGGTTGATGCACGGGAAATGAAGGGACGGATTACTCCGGCTTCAACGCCTGCAGTGCGGTTGCGTCGACGGCGATGCCAGGACCCATGGAGGACGTGATATACGCCGATTTGATGAAAGGGCCTTTGACCGCATCGGGACGTTCGCGCATCACGGAATCCATGAAAACCGTTAGGTTATCCATCAACATGTCGGGTTCGAACGATGATTTTCCGAACTGACCGTGAATGATCGCAGTGCGGTCGGTGCGAAACTCCAGCCGTCCTGCTTTGGATTCCTGGATAACTCGTGGCAAATCCCGAGGTTGTACCAGAGTACCGGTACGGGGATTGGGCATCAGGCCGCGGCGCCCGAGAATGCGGCCCAGGCGTCCGATTTTAGACATCACTTCCGGAATGGCCAATCCGACATCGAACTCCAGCCAGCCGCCTTCTACTTGCGCGATCAGTTCGTCGTCACCGACGTAGTCGGCTCCGGCCTGACGGGCAATGTCCGCGGCCTCGCCGCTGGCGAAAACCAGGACGCGTACCTGTTTGCCCAGCCCGTGGGGCAGGACGGTAACGCCGCGCACCTGTTGTTCCGCGTGCCGTACATCGGCGTTGGTGCGCAGATGCACTTCTATAGTTTCGTCAAATTTGGCGGTGGAGAGTTCCCGGATCAAGTCCACTGCTTCGTGGGGCTGGTACACCGATTCCTCGGGGACCCGTTCGGCTACATTGTTGTAACGTCGGCTATGTTTTGGCATTGCGCTTTGTCTCCCCGGATTAATCGCCTTCTACGGCGATTCCCATGCTACGAGCTGTACCGGCGATGATTTGCATCGCCTGCTCAACCGTATTGGCATTCAAATCCTTCAACTTTTCTTCAGCGATGCTTCTCAGGGTATCGCCGGTAATGGTACCCACTGGTTCGCCCGAATTTTCTCCTTGCCCTTTGGCTACTCCTGCCGCCCGGCGCAGCAGATCCGATGCCGGTGGCGTTCGTGTAATGAAGGTGAAGGACCTGTCTTCGTACACGGTGAGATGAACGGGTACGATGGTGCCTGACTGGGTTCCCGTGCGCTCGTTGTATTCCTTTACGAACGCCATAATATTGACGCCGTGTTGACCCAATGCGGGACCGACTGGAGGGGCTGGCGTGGCTTTGCCCGCATCCAGTTGTAGCTTGATGATTGCCCGTACCTTTTTTGCCACGGATGGCCTCCAGTCCTGTCTAATCGTTCCGGATTAGACTTTGTCAACCTGCATAAAGTCCAGTTCGACCGGAGTTTCACGGCCGAACACGGATATCAGCACCGTAACCTGGCCCCGGTGCTCGTCCACTTCCTCAACCTTACCCAGCATATCGGCGAAGGGGCCATCCGAAATGCGTACGGTGTCGCCGCGATTCATTCCAATCACGGCCCTCGGCTCGCCAGACGCCACCCGGTCCAGTATGTCATCGACTTCCCGGTCATCCAGCGGCACCGGACGCGGGCGGTCTCCCCCTTCTTCTTCGGCGGAAATGAAACCCGTTACGCCTGTGGTATTGCGAACCAGGAACCATGCCTCGTCGTCCATGACCATTTGGACCAGGATATAGCCCGGGAACAACTTTCGGCGCTGGGAAGTCCTTTCCCCTTTGTTGCGTACGATCTCGTCTTCAGACGGCACTTCGACGCGGGTGATGCGGTCATCCATCCCCAAACTGACGCGGCGAAGGTCAAGGTTGCGTTTCACCATGTCTTCCTGGCCGGTATAGGTATGCACGATATACCAGCGCAGGTCGGTGGGTGGTTGTAATGTAGTCATATATTAGTCGGAATAGTTCCAAGTGACGGTTATACGCTGGGCATATGCACAGCGCAAATTGGGCCAGCCGTTCCGGGGCGGAGCGACCAGATCAATCGCAGCGCGAACTATGCAGATGCAGTGTGTACCAGCCGAAGATTATTGCGGCGGGTTACAGCACAAATCTGGTGAAGACTTCTGCAAACAGCCGGTCGAGCAAGCCCAGGAAAAACCCCATCGCAACTGCCAGCACCAAAACGACAGCGGTCAAGCGCGCCGTTTCTTCTTTGCTGGGCCAAACCGATTTACGCAGCTCCGAAACGGTTTCCCGCAGGAAGCCCACCGGGCCGATCCTCCCCACAGCGCGGGGAGAAATCGGCGCCGGTCGTCTGGCAGATGCTCTGGCCACCGCCAGTTACCTCACTTCACGATGTATCTGGTGGTTGCGGCAACGGCCGCAGTACTTGCGCAACTCCATTCTGGTGGTGTTGTTGCGCCGGTTTTTCATGGTTGAGTAGTTACGTTCCCGGCAGTCGGTGCATTGCAACGTTATAACTTGCCGGGCATCGGTAGATTTACGTGCCATCAGATTACTCCAGAAGTCGGGTGAACACTCCGGCTCCCACGGTCCGTCCGCCCTCGCGGATGGCGAACCGGAGACCCTCTTCGATCGCGATCGGAGTGATGAGGTTCACCGTCATTGTGATGTTGTCGCCGGGCATCACCATCTCGACACCGTCGGGAAGGGCGATTTCACCGGTAATGTCACTGGTGCGGATGTAGAACTGAGGTTTATAACCGGTGAAGAACGGAGTATGCCGCCCTCCCTCCTGCTGACTCAGCACGTACACCTCGGCTTCGGCCTTGCGATATGGCCGCATGGAGCCGGGGGCAACCAGCACCTGGCCGCGCTCGACCTCGTCCCGGTCCACGCCACGGAGCAGCACGCCCACGGCATCGCCCGCTTCGGTGGTGTTGAGCAATTTGTGGAACATTTCCAGTCCGGTGGCCACGGTCTTGCGCACGTCGCCGGAGCGGATGATCTCTACTTCCTGACCAACGGACAGCTGGCCCCGCTCGACCCGGCCGGTTACCACGGTGCCGCGGCCCTTGATTCCGAATACGTCCTCGATGGGCATCAGGAATGCCTGGTCGGTGATGCGGGAGGGCAGCGGGATGTAGTCGTCCATAGTTTGGATCAGATTACGAACGTCCTTCATGGCTTCCGGGTCGCCTTCCAACGCCTTTAGGCCGCTGACCCGCACGATCGGCGTATCGTCGCCGGGGAATTCGTAGCGGCTCAAAAGTTCGCGAATTTCCAGTTCCACCAGTTCAAGCAGCTCTTCGTCGTCCATCATGTCAACCTTGTTCAGGGCGACAATCATGGAAGGAACTTCTACCTGGCGAGCGAGAAGGATATGCTCGCGAGTTTGGGGCATGGGCCCATCGGGGGCCGACACAACCAGCACCGCACCGTCCATCTGGGCGGCGCCCGTGATCATGTTCTTGATGTAGTCGGCGTGGCCGGGGCAGTCAACGTGGGCATAATGCCGCTCCCCGGTCTCGTATTCGACGTGAGCGATAGCGATGGTTACGCCACGCGCCTTCTCTTCAGGAGCGTTGTCAATCTCGTCCATGCCCCGAAAGCTAGCGCCTCCCTCTTCTGACAGCACCCTGGTGATGGCAGCGGTGAGGGTGGTTTTGCCATGGTCAACGTGGCCGATGGTGCCCACATTTACGTGCGGCTTGGTACGGTCAAAGACTTTTTTAGCCATAGCGTGGAGTTCTCCTTGCTCCTCTTTGTGTTTTCCGCGGTACAACCCGGCGGGTTAATCGTGCTCGTGGAGCCCAGAGGCGGAATCGAACCGCCGACCCCGTTCTTACCAAGAACGTGCTCTACCGCTGAGCTATCTGGGCATCAATGGTAATGGGCGTCGTTGGTAACAATTATACTGGTTTATTTGGGTGGGCGGGTGTTAGTTCAGGTGGTGGAGGGGGCAGGATTCGAACCTGCGAAGCCCGTCAGGGCGCCAGATTTACAGTCTGGTGGTTTTAACCACTCACCCACCCCTCCAAATTTGATCGGTTTATTGTGTCTCCGTAACCGGCTAACTATGATTTGAAGAGCCCCAGAGGGGACTCGAACCCCTAACCTGCCGATTACAAATCGGCTGCGCTACCATTGCGCCACCGGGGCGGAGTTTGTCCAGCTCAACCTTGAGGTCCCACCGAGGGCAGGGGTACGTTAAAATGACCCCGCAAATTCCGGGGCCGTCCGGGCATCGCCAGTCGATGAAACAGGTTACGGAAAATACCCAAAAATGTCAATAGTATGAACGCTCTGACGCACTTTATTGAGCAATTCTGCTGTCGCCCGCCGCTGTTGCCACGCCGCTGTTGCCATGGTCGCGGCCGGCGTTCCGGGGTGGCCCGAATTTGACGGCTGTCTCACCCTGCGGTATCGTATCTGCGGTATTAACCGCTAACATTAATAGCATCAATCTACAGTCAGTGAATTAGTCGCCAGCCTTGGCCACGGAGTGTATCCAAATGCCCGAACAGGAACTGCCTCTTTTCGATTACAACGAAGTTCAAATCGGGGAAGCACTCGGTTCTTATGAATATCTGCTGACCCAGGACATGGTCGACTTGTACCGTCGAGCTGTGGACGACCCCGATGCGGTGTTCCCTACCATCGCGGTGAAGCACGACGCAACCTCGTTGGCGATGGCCTATGACGACCAGACCGGCGGTGTCAACGCCGGTAACGAGATCGATTTGCACAATACGCCGATTCCGGGGAAAAAAATCCGCGTTACGGGGCGTATTCATGACAAATATATCCGACGCGATAAGCCGTATCTGGTCATAGAGGCCACCGCTATGGATGAAGACGGCCGGCTGATCGAAAAAATGCGCACCTACCAGCTCAAAAAACCGGAGGAATTGGGAAAGAAATGGCATCCGCAAGGTTAGACAGCGAAACGTTGCCCGTTATCACCAAGCACATCACCCAGGAATCGATCAATCTGTTCGAATCCTGCGGCATCCTGAACCGGGCGAATATTCACAACGATCCCGAGCTTGCTGCCAGGCGACTGGGAACCAACTACGCCATCGCTTCAGGCCGCATGAGTATTGCTTTTTGCACCGAAGCCATGCGTAAGTTTGTGGGAGCCGATGATTTTCACCGCAGCGGCAACGTCAACCTCAAATTCCTGCGACCGGTCAAAGACGGCGACACCGTTACCGTCCACGGTCAGCTGATCAATCGGGAAGCACAGGATGACGGGTCTACGCTGGTTACGGTCGACGTCTACTGTGAAAATCAAAACGGCGATAAAACTGCGGTTGGCCAGGCCAGCGCTAAAGTTTCCAATCAGTAGGGAGCAAATTTCATGCCAATGACCAGGTCGGAATTCGGTAAGGTCGAAGTAGATATTGTCTATTGCGTGCCTTGAGGCTATCACGGTCTCGCCACGTGGTTGGCGATAGAATTCTGGCGGTCACAAAACGCCGGTGATATTGCGGTCAAATTGACGCCTGCCGGCAATGGTCGGTTGGAAATTTATCTTGACGGCGAAAAAATCTTTGATCGTTTTGACGAGAGTGGCGAATACCCCAGCTACAACCAGGTCAACGAACTGAAGATGGTTGTCGCTGAACGCGTTTTTGACGTGGAAGATGAAATGATGGGCACCGGTAACTGACCGGGCCCAGTTTCATCGCCAAAGAATCTGGAATGGCAAACTCTGAACATCTGGAAATCGTGCGCGCCGGCGCAGCGGCGGTCCGGGTCTGGCGCGAAAACAATCCTGGCGTCAATCTGGACCTGCAGGGAGCCGATCTACGGGGATTGGACCTCAGTCAGGTTTTCCTACGCGGATCCAATTTGATGGGTGCTAACCTGTCGGATGCGCGGTTGCAGAAAGCCAACCTGGCCCGAACGGACCTGCGGGGAGCTGACCTTACGGGCTGTGAACTGGGTGGCGCGACTCTGTCGTCGGCCGACATGAGAGAAACCATTCTGTGCAACGTCAACCTGTTTTGGGCCGATTTGAAACAGTCTGACATGACTGGCGCGGTATTGCGTTGGTCGCGATTGAATCGGGCGTCGTTCCTGGGAACCGATCTTACATCTGCCGATTGCAGCCAGACCACGGCTATCGAAGTTGACCTGCGCTCGGCCAATCTTACGGATTCCAATTGGCAGGGGGCCAACCTGAACGGGGCGGATGTGAGCCGGGCCGTCATGAAAGGCGCGGATTTCACCGCTGCAAAAATCCGAGATTCGATGTGGATCATGACCGATTTGCGTGGTGCGAACTTCGATCGCGCCAGTCTCCACCGATGCGACATGACCATGGGGAAGTGGGATGACAGCACAAACTTCCCACCGGGATTCGACCCGATGTTCATCGAGAACCGGGTCGACGACTACTAACCGCCGGTTGTTCGCAGATGGCGGTATTCCTCGTTGCATCTGACCGACCGCGTGCCGGCAAGACGGCCATCGTCGCCGGAATGGCCAGGTCCTTTCAACGGGTTGGTGTCAACGTCGCTGCTTGCAAGCCCATGTCGCTGGCCGGCCGCACGGATCCCGACTCGATTTACCTGGCAACAAACTTCCGAGGTGGAGCGCCCGTAATAGATTCCGATAGCGAGGCGGGCCTGGACGCCGCTGCCAATGCTATCCGGTCGTTGACCGGAATCGCGGAACACATAGTGGTGGAGGTGGCCAATCCGGCCAGTGGTTCTGGGCTGTCATCCCGGCTGCTCAACGGATTGGTGTCGAGAGTATCGGGCCGGGTCGTCGCGGTGATCGAATACCGTTCCGACCTTTCGGCGGTGGCGGTGTCCAGCGAGGTCGCGCCGCTGGGCAACGATCTGGCGGGGCTGCTGGTCAATCAGGTTCCCAAATATCGGGCCGAAAAAACCCAGGCTGTCCTGCGTCAACTCTCTGCCAACGGGATTCCCGTCTTCGGCCAAATCCCGGAAGACCGCACCATGCTGTCCATCACCATGAACGAGTTGGCACAGCAATTGGACGGGAGATGGGAGTTGAAACCGTCTGACGATAAGGCGTGGGTTGATCGCTTCCTGATTGGCGGCAACATTATGGATTCTGGAGCCGGCTATTTTGGTCGGTACCCTCACCAGGCGGTCATCACGCGGGCCGAGCGCCCCGACATCCAGATGGCCAGCTTGATGCAGAACACCCGATGCCTGGTGTTAACCGGAGGGGCTCGGCCTACCGAATACATTCGGGTAGAGGCCGCCAAACGTGGTGTGCCGGTGTTGCTGGTTGACGGCGGAACTGTGGCCACCGCAGACGCTATCGGCGTTTTGACAACCACCACGGTACCGCATAACTGGCACAAAGCCGAGCGTATGGCTGACCTCCTGGCGGAACACTTGGATTTGGCTGCGATACTCGGTTAGGCGGCAATCACCAGGGGTAGCGGGGTGTGGTAATCAGTCCTGCACCTCAAAGCGCTCCGACTCCGGCGGCTGCGACCACAATTCATCGGCGCCCGCCATGGCCACGGACCGCTCCGGGCTGGCTCGCCAGGCGTCGTATATTTCGTTGCTGTCCCATGTAACCATGGTCGAGATTTTCGTCGGATCCGACAGCGAAATAAAGGTTTGCCTGGATCCAAAACCGGGGGCGCGGCTTTGCGCTTCCCCGTTCCGGTCCAGCAGCGCTTTGGCCTCCGAAACCCGATCCGATTTGGCCCAATGGTGAGTCAGCACGCCTATCATTCCCATTTCGATATTTCCTCCTGTAATGAATTAACTGTCTGCTTCGCTTCTCTGGTGGGCGGAATCGACGGCAGGATCGTCGATTACTCCGATGCCTTCCTGATCCCTGGCATTGAACCACCTTCCCAATATGTACGCCAGGCCTCCAGAGGCAATGCTGAAGACCGCGCCCATTTTCCCGGGATCGTGGAACGCCGAGCCGCTTGGAAACGCTTTGCCGGCAACGAACAGTGCAACCGTCAGACCCAATCCGGCAATGATGCCCGATATAAACAGGTGGCGAATCCGCATCCCGTTGGGCAGGGGAAAACCGACCAGGGACGCTGCCCAGGAGAATACGGTCACCCCCACCGCTTTCCCAATTATGAGCGACACCAGCACCATGCCAGTCACGTACCCAATGCTAGATAGTGCGACGCCGGAGTTGACAAACGCGAAAAAGAACAGTCCGACATCAACAAACAGTTTCAGTTGGTGTTCAAATTGGTCCAGCACACTGAGACCGAATACCTGAATGTGGTCATGGGAACTATCTTCGCCGGACGGATTTCGAATGTCTACGATCAACGCTTCCTCTTCGAAAAGGCCGGCGCTGTGGTCGGAGTGTGGCAGGAAGGGCACGATGGGTACCAGGGCCAGCGCCGGCTCCACTCCGGCTTTGGCTAATCCGATCCACGACAACGCGCCGCCAATCAGGATGTATACGGGCCACCAACGAATTCTGAACCGACCCAATACGTACGCCGCGGCCATCCCCCCTACCACCAACAGCAACCAGATCGGTTGTACCGGATGGTGTGGGTCCGGATAGAAAATGGCAATGATGCCCAGTCCGATGGCGTCGTCGGCCACGGCGAGGAGCAGCAGGAAATTCACCGCGGGGTGGGTGGCGCCAAACACCAACCTCGCCACCAGCCAGGCCAGCGCGATGTCGGTGGCGGTAGGGATCGCCCAGCCTTTGGCAACGGCGCCGAAATCGTCGCTACCCCCATAAATAACCCACGCCAGCAACAGGTACAAACCTGCCGGCCCGAACACGCCCCCTATAGTACCCACCAGGGGGTTGATGGCCCGGCGCAATGGATTCAGGACCCCGCCTGGCAGTGTTGACGAAGTAATCTCCTTGGCAGCAATACCAAAGAAAAGACACATGAACATGCCGTTGATGATGAAGTGGACCGTAAGCGCATGACCGAATACCGAAGCGTTTTCTCCGAACGGGTAGAACTCCACCACCATCTCGTACCAGATGTGGTTGGTGTTGGCGGCCAACAGACCCAGCACAACCCCGGCGATCAGGGGCAGCGAAAACTCCTGGAGGATGTTCGTCGCCCTGATTGCCGGGTGTATGTGACCAGTTGATTCGGAATGCATCTGATTTGGAATCTTCTTTTGATGGGATAGAGCTTTGAAGGAGAGAGGATCAGGGCGAGATACGGCCCCGATGGGCGCCGGGATACATCGCCATGCCGCGTCTCATTGTGCTTGGGATAACAGCGACAACCGGTGATGGGTGCGACAAACCGCTCGTTGGTCGGGAGATTCGACGTTACACGCTTTGTTGCCAGCAATCTGATGCGACGTCTATCTGTCCCGTAAAAATGGAGCGTGCTTCCACCACCAACGGTTCGGGATTGTAGTGGAAAGCATTGTCGATGTGGGTCAGTGTCAGTTGGTTCACGCCAGCCAGTTGAGCGATCCTGGCAGCCTCTGCCGCGGTGGAGTGAGCGGTGTTGTCGGCCGGTCGGCGGTCGTCTTCGGTGCATATAGCTTCGTGGATCAACAGGGAGGCCCCCTCGGCAAGCTCGGCCAACGACGGGCACCAACGGGTGTCCCCCGAAAACACGATCGACTGGTCCCCTGCCTCCACCCGCCAGGCGATCGCGCCGCCGATGTGGTTCACCGGAGCACACTTGGCGCGCACGCTGGGAGTCAGTTGTAACCAGTCTCCCGGTTGCGCAGGCTGGAACGAAAATACCTTCCGGCCGTCTCTTCGCCGCGCTCCGGTTTCGTCAACGGTCAGCCCCCGCCGTGGGTAGGCCAACAGGGCGCCGATGTCGTTCAGCGCCTCACCGGATCCGTAAAGTTGCATCGGTTTTTCGTCCGGATCGCGACGACTGCGTTGCATCTCGATGTGAGGCAATCCTTCGCAATGGTCGGGGTGGCTGTGGCTAAGCAGGCAATGGTCGAAATCGGTTGGGGACATGCCCAGCAAATCGCCGTGCCGCAACACGGTATTTCCCGACGCCGCGTCGAGCAGGATGCGGCTGCCGTCCGGACAATCCAGCACAATGGCGGTGTGGTTGCGGAGAATGCAACCCCCGGAACCGGTGCCCAGGTAACTGATCGTGAATCCTGTCGCTGCCAATCTATACTCCTGTCTCGCCGGGTTGACCTGGTTCGTCCGGTGTTATTGCAGTGCGATTCGTGAGTGGGACAGAACCGCGGGATTAACGAGGAATTCCGGCATCCGCCCCTGCAAAACGTCCACGGTAGCTCTGGCGGTTCGTTCTTCCAGCTCCAGTACCGATTGTTGCGACAAAAAGGCCACATGGGGTGTGACGATCACGTTGTCCAATTCAAACAGTGGATGGCTGGCTGGCGGTGCTGCGGATTCCATGACATCCAGCCCCGCGCCCGCGATGCGTTCATCTCGCAACGCTTTGTATAACGCGGTTTCGTCGATGATGGGTCCGCGAGCGCAATTGATCAGGTATGCCGATGATTTCATGTGGTTAATTGCGCAGTCGTCGATTAAACCGCGGGTGTCGTCGTTCAGCGGCGTGTGTAATGTAACGTAATCGGAGCCGGCCAATACGCTCTCGAATGTCGAAGCCGATATGCCATCGGGAAGGGCGGCATCGGCAGGCAGATATGGATCGTACACCAACACCGCCAAACCGAACGATCTCGCCTTGCGTGCCACTGCGCGACCAATCCTGCCGAACCCGATTACTCCGATCGTTTGGGTGCGGAGCCTCGTCAACGGATGCGGCGACCCAACTCCCTCCCATTTACCGGCTTTCGCCATCCGGTCGTAGAAACCCACCTGTCGATTCCAGGTCAGCAGGAGGGCCATGACATGATCGCTTACTTCGTCAACGCAATAATCCGGCACATAAGTTACGGGTATTCCCAACTCAGTGGCAACGTCAACCGCGATGTTGTCCACTCCCACCCCATACCGGCTGATGACGCGGCAACGCTGCGCAGCCTGAACGACCCGGGGCGTAACCTGGGCGAAGCACGTCATGATGCCGTCGCAGTCGGCGGCCAACGCAACCAGAGTATCCTCTGACCCATCCGGAGCTTCCACCACCTCGGCGCCGATTTCGGCCAACACCAGCCGCTCAGGCCCGGTGGACGACCAAACGAAATCAGTAATCAATATGCGTGGCGGTGATACGTGATGAGGAGAAGTCATGAAAAAATCGGTTCGGCGGGAGAGTAACAGGTTCAGGAAGTATAACCGATGGCAATGACGTGAACACCACCAGTTCACCGTCATCGCGTGGGTGTGGGCCGTGAGCGTCGTGTTAGAATCGCCCAATGGTGGATGGGACGATTGTTACCTGATGCGTAGCAACAATTTGCGTTTCAACCCAATTGGCGGTTTGGAAACCTGAAATGTCTACACGTTATGCCGTAAGCCTGCTAACCGATCCGGATTTTACCGCGCGAGCATACCGGGCACGCCAGCTTATCTGCGGGCAATATGCCTGCTGGGCTGCTGAAATGCACATGGTGCATCTGCCGCTTTCGGAATATTTCGCACTGGAACCGGTGGGTGCCAATAACCCGGAAGCAGCGCTGGCCGGTGAGTTGGATCAGCTAGCTACGCGCTACCGACGGGTGTCGCCCCGGTTCCCCATGTTCAACCGAGGAATCACGACCACCCGTCCCTCGGAATCAGATGGCAACATCTGGCTGGATTTCTCTCCCGAGGTGGTGAATGAATCGCTGTATCGCCTGCAATCACTGGTTGCTGACTTGCTGGATCGCAGTGAGCATATATCTGCTCCACGGTCGCAGTACGGCCCGGATTTCCCGCCGCAGATACCGCTGCTGTCCCACGCCAACCTTCCAGACTCGGTGTTTGACAGCGCCCTGGAGTTTGCGCGCGCCGTTACCGATGAGTTGAAGGTGTCGCAGATAACGAGAGCTTGGCGCATTGCCCTTACCCGGTTTGAATCAGACGCCGCCGGCGACGACTGGAGCGGAGGGCGGTGGGCCGCTGATTTAGGATGGAAGGCGCTGGGTAGTTTTGGGCTCTGATTTGCCCAGGTCAATCACAGCGGGAACGCCAGGTCCAGGCTTCGCCGCTGATCTGACGTCAGGTGCCAGCCCGAAGATTCGCAGTTAGCCGCGGTTCGCTCCAGGCTGTTCGATTTCGGGATGGCCACCATCCCCGGTTGGTCGGCCACCCAGTTCAACGCGACTTGTGCCGTGGTCTTGCCGACATCATCGGCCACATCGTTCAAAACACTTTGAGCGCGGCCAAGGCCCAGAGCGTTCGGTAGTCTTCTGCTTCGGCCGCCGGCCAACGCACCCTCGGCCAACGGGGAATACGCTATTACGGTGATGTTGTTTCGCCGGCAGAACGGTATAACGTCGCGTTCGGCGCTGCGACGGCGCAGGTTGTATAGAATTTGGTTGGACACGATGGGATTATTCCTGAGAGCTGACTGCGCCTCTTCCATGTCTTCTACTGAGAAATTGCTGACGCCGATGTAGTCCACCATTCCGGCAGAAACGAGGTCTTCCAACGCCCGCATTGTTTCGGCGATGGGGACGCTGGGGTTGGGCCAGTGGATTTGATATAGATCGATTTTCGTGACGTTGAGCAGCCGCAGGCTACGGTCGGCGGCCCGCATAACGGCGTCCCGGCGCAGGTTGCTGCCCAGCACTTTAGTGGCAACGAAAACGCGGTCGCGGATTCCCTCGATTGCGGCGCCCACTGCATCTTCGGTGCGGTACATTTCGGCCGTGTCGATCAGGTTGGCGCCCAATTCCACGCCGTACCGCAGTGGCGCTGAACCCCCTGAATACCGCCAGGTGCCCAGGCCAATTTCCGATATCATCACGCCCGTGTTGGCCAACTGTTTCATCTGCATAATTACCACCAAAGATTGAAGCTTGCACTGTCTGACAGCCTGTCGGATCGCGATCGCATTTTCGAACCTGGCCCGGACGCTGACCCCACAGTAGAAACTACATGCCCGGCTGCCACGCTGGGGAACGGAAGCAGGTTCAGGTAGTCATTCATTGGGCTACGATACCTCAATCGGAAACTGCCGTGAATCCACGCTACGAGCGCCCAGGTTTTACCGAGTGCGCGGAGCGCGGAGACAACTCGGAAAGTTCCATCGGGCTGGCCCGCATCAGCACGGCGGGGATGATAGCAAGCAGCGCAACGGTCCCGGCAACCCGGAAGAAATTATGAAACAGGGCCAGGCTAGCAGCCCGCAGGGTTTTGTCGTATTCAATCCATGCCTGCGCCCGGGCAGCGGCGTCCAGACCCGGCATGGTCAATGGCGACTGGGTCTCGGTCAGGATGATCAGCATTTCGTTGATTCCCCAGGCAGACAGGGCCGCCATACCAAGAGTCATGCCAAGCATTCGAGCCACCACGATCATCGAAGCCGACACGGCGCGATATTCCAACGGAGCAGCGCCGATGGCCCGGTGCATCAATGGAGCAATGACCAGACCGAACCCGATCCCGGCAATAACCATATCGATGGTGAGTTGGGGCTCGGCGATAGCGATTTGCCAGTTGCCAACCCGAAACATGCCGAACGCGATCAACCCAAGGCCGAAGGCCGTCACCCAACGGGCATCGATCCACCTTAACGAAAATCCACCTATTACGGAAAATACTGGAATGGTTGCCGTCATTCGCAGCAGCCAGAGCGCCGCAGTGAACGCATCCACCGGACGGTCAGGCACATCCATTACTGTATTTGCCATAATTACCGTGGTGGCCATGGCTATGATGAGCGCTATTCCCACCAATAATTGCGCCAGGTTGGCCGTCACGAACGCCCAGGCTTTGAACAACATGCCCGAGATCAGTGGCTGATCAGTGCGGCGTTGAAGGTAGACCAGCAAGGCAACGCTCAATGCGAATCCCGCCAACAGGCCAAAGGGAAGCCAGGCAGAGAGGCGGAACAGCCCTTCATGAGCTGCAGCCAGTCCCAGCATCACCAGCCCGATGGTGAGTATGACGGCGCCACGGTAATCCATCCGAGAACCTGCGAACCGATCATTGCGCAGGAATAACAACGCGATGGCGATCACAGCCGCCTGAGGAACGTTCAGCCAGAATATGGCTCGCCAGCCCCAGATTTCAATCACGGCTCCGCCATAGGCTGGCCCCAACATGCTCCCTGCTTCGGCAGCGCCGGCTACGATTCCCAGGGCGAGTCCCCGTTTTTCCGGAGCTACCAGGGCGGCGGCAATGGCCAGACTGATCGGCACGATGCCCCCGCCGCCGATTGCCTGCACAACTCGCGCCACCACTATTTGGTCCAGGGGCTCGATAACGCCGTTTAACCAATCCCATTCACCCGACAGCGCCACCAGTGTCGTACCCACGGCGAATACTGCCAACGATACGTGGTAAACGCGCTGATACCCATACACATCGGCCAAACGACCCAGCAATGGCATCGCTACGGTGTAACCCAACAGGTAGGCCGTGACCACCCAGATGACCGATTCCAGGTCGGAAAACTCGACTTTCAGGTCGGCCATCACGGCTGGCAGGGCAGTAACCACCACCGTTTGGTCCAGGGCGGTAATGAAAACGCCGGTGGCAATGGCGGCCACCATCAACCACGGCGGGAAGCTGAAATTCTGCAGGCGACTCAGCATCCGGGCTGTGATCGGCGCCGGTCCATGTTCTATTGGGCGCTAACGTCTATGAAAGTTTCCGGCGCATCGATGACCAGTTGGTTGTTGATGTCGCTCAGAATTATTTCGCGGACTGTGCCAGAATCGTCGTATTCGCCCACCGGCCCGACCACGCGGGCTTTGATCGGTAGCAACTTAGCCGCATCTATCCAGATTTCGACGTCTACATCAGGCCGATTGCTGGTGTTGAGCCCGGTCCACGACATTACCGAAGCGTCTGCGACGCCGTTGAGTCGGAATGCTCGCACTCCGTTGACGCGCTCGTCGCCGGTGATTCGTGCGTTGTCCACTTCCCTGATGAGATCGGCCATGATGATAGCCAGTTCTTCGATTGGCAGGGGGATGAGTGAATTTGGCTGCTTGGTCCATGATCGGGACGCCGGATCAACCAGGAAGTAACTGTCGGGAGTGATGACCATCTTTAAACGGACGAAAATGCCGTCTTGAAATTCCGCTGCCGGCCCGGAAACGAGGTACCCTTCAATAGTTAGATCCGCTCCCTGATGGGAATCCCAAACTCCATTGGCCTCAGTAATTTGCGCTGACAGGCTATCAACGTAGATGCTGCCCGACGGATGTGTGAGCGAGAACCGCATGGACTCGACGGACTCCATGTTTGCTGCCGTTGCGGTCAGCAGCTGCTGTGGGTCGATCGGCGGCAGCGTGGCGGTTGGGTCAGGCGATGACGGGTTGCCCTGCTGATTGTTCAGGGTACCCAACGCCCCACCCTCGCAAGCTACGCCAAGCAATAGCATCACCGATACGGCAATAACGGCCCATAGACGTTTTGACGGACGATTGGTAATCCGGCGGGTGATTTTCACGATTTACCTCACGTTGATGAAAGCGTCACAGCAGGTCAAAAAACAGCAACGGCGTGATGATGGTGAGCAGAAAGAATATTAACGTAAACCCGGTTACAACCCATGTCAGTATGTTCAGTTGCCAAGCGCAAGCGAGCGCTCCGAAGATGCCGGATACAGCGCCCACGGTAGAGATAACCACACCCAGCAAGACAATGATTACATAATCGAATGAGAAATCGAAGTCGAAAGGAGTGTAGGAGGTCACGACGTATGCGGACACCACCGTCACCAACGCAATCATGCAGTAGGCAATCAAAACCAGGGTCTACGCAATGGTCATCGCGAGATTGATGGCCAACAGGTCGTATCTTCGTTCCCGCGGAGGGTTTTGGCTCATAATTAGTGCCTGGCCAAAATCAATTTACGTATGGGTGTCGGGTTATCGAGTCGACCAAACCGCCAGGGTCCCGCCGCCGATGTCCACCAGCCCGCCGCCCTCATCGGTGCTGGCAACATAGATTCTGGCGCCGCTGGCCGCGCTGCCGTTGCGCCGCTGGGACAAATATTGTTGAGAGCCCGCCACAACCAACCCGGCGCCGTCCGGCGCCCAGGGAGAATGACTGCGGGCATACTGATCGAAGAATGCCAGCATCAGGAAAGTCTCTCCGCTGGGCGAGAATCGTAATCCTCCAGCCGCCGCCGGTTCCATTGCCGGCGCGTCCGTCGGTTCGCTATCGACCACTCGCCATTCCATCGTGCGCTCTTCGGAGTTTATGGCAACCCAGGCCAGTCGAGTCCCGGACGGTTCCCAGAAAAATCCCAGCACCCATTCACCGTCTCGAATCGTGCGTTCTCCGCTTCCGTCAGAAGCCACCAGTCGCAGCCGCTGGTATGCGGGGGAACCATCTGACTGACGGTCTGCTACTGCAATCGTCTGGCCGTCGGAAGACCAGAGAAAAGCGGTATTGCCTTCCACTTCTGCCAGTCTCATAGGGAGATACGTCGGGTCGCCGGGTCTGCCGACCCATACGGCTTCACCGTCCCCGCCGGGAGCCGACCAGGCCAGCTGAGCGCCGTCGGGTGACCAGGCGGGGGTGCGGAAGGAACGAGAGCGAGTTATTGGCAGCACCGTGAGTTCCATGTTTGCGCGGTCGAAGCGGAGCACCGAAACTTCTTCACCGCTGTGCACGGCGAGCGAATTACTGTCCGGCGACCAGTCGAAATACAGTGGCGCCCCGCGTTGCACGGCGACCGGCTCGCTGGGAACTCGTGCGCCGTCGGCAGGATTGGCGTCGGCTACGAAGAGTGTTAGTCCTTCTGGGGTAGCGGCGGTAATCCCAACCAGCTGACCATCGGGAGACCATTGGACATAGTGGGGCGTGCCGTCGGCAATGGTCATTGGGGCTTCATTTATAAACACCGGGCTGCCCACGCCGGTTGCTGCGTCCAATGACAGAACGCTGATTTCTGCGTTGTTCCGGGAATCTCCCTCGATCAACGAAACTGCGATTTGGCTTCCGTCGGGAGACCAGACCGGCCAACCGTACAAACGGTCTGGCGGCAATTGCTGCGATAATACTCCGCTAACTTGCCCACCGGTGTTTGCCACTGCGCCAGCGGTTAACAAGTTGCGGTCGCTGCCATCCGGATTGACCGTTGCCAGTTGCCCATCGGAGTCAATGTAAGCTATGCGATTGGTTGCCATTTGGAATTGGATGCTACCAGAATCCGCGACGTTTGAACCGCATCCCAGGAACATCGAAACGGCAATTGCTGCTACGACCGCGCCCGAAAGCCGCTTTAGGTGCGTTATCAACCGCCACAGCACTGTAGGCGTCGGCGGGGCGCAGAATTTTCGCGCGAGCATCAGGGCTACGTTATCATCCGTCCCGGCAATTGGCAATGCAGCGCCAACCTCCAGTTGGCTCAATCGTTTGGAATCCACCCGGGGCAAATATTCGCCACGCGGAGGCGAAATCCGGCAGCAACGCCGGTAACCGCGCTCAACCGATGCGTGCTTAGACCGTTATTGTGGTTTAATGTGGCATCGTCCGATTGTCGGAACTAACCATTGTTCGGGAGGCCATCACGTTGAGCACTACCGGCGACCAACTCTCAATTCGGCCTGAACCGTTGGGTCGCGTCCTGATGGTGCAGGGCACCGCGTCTCACGTAGGCAAGAGCGTGTTGGTGTCGGCGTTGTGTCGGATTCTGCGGCAGGACGGCCTGCGAATCGCCCCGTTCAAGGCGCAGAATATGTCCAACAACTCTTACGTTACCCCCGACGGAGGTGAGATCGGACGGGCTCAGGCAGTACAGGCTGAGGCCGCGGGTGTCGATGCCCGCGTTGAGATGAACCCGGTGCTGCTCAAGCCGGAAGCCGACAGCCACGCACAGGTGGTGTTGATGGGCCGTCCATTGACATCCGCGGGGGCCCGCGACTATTTCGATCTCAAAGCCACACTTTGGGATTCGGTAACGTCATCTCTGGACACTTTGCGAAGCCAGTACGATGTGGTGGTTATCGAGGGGGCCGGCAGTCCTGCCGAGATTAATTTGAAGGCCACCGAGATAGTCAACATGCGGGTGGCCCTGTATGCCGACGCGCCCGTTTTGCTGTGTGGCGACATTGACCGAGGTGGCGTGTTCGCTTCGCTGGTGGGCACCTTGCAGTTGCTGGATCCCCCAGAACGAGATGCAGTGAAGGGATTCGTCATCAACAAATTCCGCGGAGATGTATCGCTGCTGACTGACGGGTTGACCTGGCTTGAAGAGTACACGGGAAAGCCGGTGGTGGGCGTCGTGCACCATTTCCGTGATATCCACATACCGGAGGAAGACTCGGTCGCGTTGGACATTACGCCACTATCCGATTCGGCAGCCGCCGTACTGGACGTGGCTGTAGTGCAGGTGCCCCACATTTCCAATTTCGACGACTTCGATCCGTTGGATCGGGAGCCGGGTGTTGCCCTGCGATACGTGCAGCACGGCGATAGACTGGGCCACCCTGACCTGGTGATTCTGCCGGGTAGCAAGACCACGATCCCAGACTTGTTGTGGATGGATCAGCAGGGTCTGTCGCGGGCGGTGACTGATGCGTTTGCGGATGGTTCAGCCGTGATCGGAATCTGCGGCGGATATCAAATGCTGGGCAACACCATCCTGGACCCGGATCGGGTGGAATCTTCGGTGGGCGCTGCTGATGGACTCGGTTTGCTTCCGCTGGTGACCACATTTGCCGGAACCAAAGAAACCCATCGGGTACGCGCCACCGTGCATCCCGATGCTGCAATGCCCGGATCCCTGTTTTCTGGCTCAGCCAACGAAGAGGTTGTTGGTTACGAAATTCACATGGGCAGGACCACCGGTGAAGGTGTTGCACCCGCGTTCACCGTGTTGGACCGGGCCGACGCCCACGTCAACCCGGACAATGCCCTGGACGGCGCCATGGATTCCACGGGTCGGGCGATGGGGACGTACATCCACGGGTTGTTCCACAACGCCGGCGTGCGACAGGCCCTGTTGAATGAACTGGCCCGCCGCAAGGGAGTTACCATGCCCCCGGGGTCCGACGTCGGCCGAGACCGGGAGTACGACAAGCTGGCGGATTGGGTGCGTAACAGCCTGAACATGGACTTGGTGTACGGCATGCTGGATTATTCGCCCTCCCCGTAGCAACACCGTTGGCCCACCGAGTATGAGCAATATTTCCCTGGTATTGGGTGGCATACGCTCTGGCAAAAGCGTATACGCTGAGCAGTTGGTTGATTCAATCTCGGCGGGAAAGCCGGTTTACTACCTCGCTACCGGCACGGTTACCGACGATGACATGGCTCAGCGGGTTCTTCGCCACCAGGAGCGGCGACCGCTACACTGGTTTACGATAGAGTCTCCGTTGAATCCGACCGGAGCGTTGCGGGAGGCGGTAGTTCGTCAATCGGCGGCGGGGGATGCAGCCGTTCCTGCCGTGTTGCTGCTGGATTCACTGGATGGTTGGGTGTCCAACCTGCTGCTGGAATATGAGAACATTCCGGCGATTGAACTTGAGGCTCGAACGGTGGGTGCGGTGCGGCAGTTCGTTACGGTGGTCAGAGATACGGGCATGGACGCCGTCATCGTGAGTAGCGAAGTGGGGCATTCGTTGGTAGCGACGTCCTCGTTGGGCCGGCAGTTTCAGGATTTACAGGGCTCTGTGAACCAGGCGATGGCCGCGGCTGTAGATTCGGTAACGCTGGTGGTGGCTGGAATCCCCATCACGATAAAGCCTTCCCGCGCTGTGATGTAAATCCTGCCGGGCGGACAATTCATTGAGGGTTGTCGTTCCGTATGCTACGCTTGCCGCCATGCGACGAGGATCTGGCCCCGATGAACAGTCTGATCCCCCCCTGCCCAGTGGGGCAGTAGTGGGGAATGCAACGGCATCGGCGCCCGGAACCTGCGGCGAATTGGTTCAGGGTATCACTGGCGGCGTTCATTTCCTGGTTACCTGTCCCATCAACCAGTTCTCTCGAGTTACCGTGACGTTGCGGGAATCTTCAGACGCCGAGACGGGTATTCGCGTCAAGGGAGATCCGCGGTTGCCAAAAACTCTGCAGGCCGTTGGATTGTCCCTGGTTGAGATCCAAAAACAGCGCCAGATACCCGATTTGCTGGCGGACGTATCGGTTTCGAATCCCCTGCCGATTGGCAAGGGGATGGGAAGCAGCAGCGCAGATATTACAGCCGCCGTATCGGCCACGGGAACCGCGGCCGGCGTGGTGTTCTCTCCAGAAACGATAGCCCGCATAGCCCTTTCGGTGGAACCTACTGACGGCGTCATGTTCCCCGGAGTGACTTTGTTCGATCACCGGAGCGGTAGAGTGGCTGAACCGCTGGGCCCGCCGCCGCCCATGGAAGTTATCGTGGTTGACTGCGGGGGCGAAGTCGACACGTTGGAGTTCAACCGGATTAACCGAACTGCCGACTGGGAATCAGTTTCTGTGAAAACCGATGCTGCCCTGGAGTTGGTGCGCGAAGGCATAAGTCGCGGGGATCCCGAACTGGTGGGCCGTGGCGCGACCATCAGCGCCCGTGCCGGTTGCACTCCGGACGCTGTCCCCTGGGTTGAACGGGCGGAGTCCTTCGCGCGGGACAACGGGGCAGTTGGTATCAACGTGGCGCACAGCGGCACCGTCGTGGGAATATTGCTGGATGCCCGGAAACGACATAGCAAGCCAGTTTTCCGGCGAGCATTGCAGGCGTTCGCCGACGCGGACAACGTGCAACATTTTCGTGTCATCGGCGGCGGCGTGCGAAATTAATCCCCCGAGCCCACCCGACCGCAGCGTATCGGCGTTCAGTGTTGGTCGGTCACCGGTGCGCTGAAGTTCCAAACGGGAATTTCCGGAGCCGCGCCAGAGGTGATTAGTGCAGACCGCACGCCACGGTAAATGATGGCGTTACTTCTGCAATCTACGCCCGTGGAACAGGTACTGTTGAGAGTAACCGGCGTATTGGCCGAAGTATCCCTGGGCCCAATCCACCATAGCCCGGTCGGACGGCTTTTTTTGCATCGGGAAGTACCACTCAGCCAACGCGCGCCTGACCCACACATCAACGGGGAATGCTTCCAGATTCTCCAGCGCGAACACGGCGATGCAATCTGCGATTTTGGCGCCAATCCCCGGGCAATCCATCAACCGGTTCTTCGTCTCAACATACGTCGCCCGTTTCAACTCATCCAGGTCCAGTGCACCCGTCACCACCATATTGGCGGCCGCGATCACGTAGGGAGCGCGAAAACCGAGGCCCAGCTCTCTCAGCATGCTTTCGCCGGCGCGTTGCAACTGATTCGCAGACGGGAAGGTATGCCTTGTCTCTCCGCCCAGGCTTACCGGGTCGCCGAGACGATCTGCCATAGCTTCCATGTTCTGGTGTATGCGCGGGATGTTCGAGGTAGCAGAGCAGATGAATGCGACCGTGCATTCCCACGGTTCCTGCCTCAGAATCCGCAACCCCGGGTAACGCTCCACCATAGAAGCCACGCGGCGGTCCCGGCAGATGTCGCTATAAATGACCTCTATTTCGTCATCCAGCCGGAAGTAGGATTGCAATGAATCCTTCAGGTCGATATCACGGTGGCGCCCGTTGGCGCCGCTGCAAATATATTCGACGCCGCATTCAGATTGGCGGACGTGCAACAGCCGTTCGCCGAGAACTCCCGAATACCAGCCATCGCCCAGCTTGCGCCAACGGTGGGCCTGGCCGCTTTCCAGACTTCCCGACAGGTCAAACGGCTGATCAATGACTAGGTGCACGGTCTAATTGAAGCCATTGGGCCGCTTGCTGACCCAGAGTTGCCAGGCTGGATCTTTGGAAAGTGCAGGAAGGCAACGAATTCAAAAATCGGTCGCCGTAGTTCGCAGTCTGGATTCGCCGGTCCAGAATGACAATCGCTCCGCGGTCCGATTTGCTACGGATCAGGCGACCAAATCCCTGCCGGAAACGCAACACAGCGTGGGGGACCTGGAAATCGTTGAACGGATTATTGCACAAGGCTCCCCTTGCTTTGATTATGGGGTCGGATGGCACCGGGAACGGCAGGCGGCACAACATCAAAGCCCTTAGCACGCCGGGTTCCATGTCGACGCCTTCCCAGAAACTTGCGGTACCCAACAGGACGGACCGGGGGTTGGCCTGCATTCGGTCAATGAGTTGGCGAGGCGTGCCGTTGACACCCTGAGCAAGTAAGGAAATCCCCTCGGGTCCCAGCTGGTTGCGTATCTGGAAAGAAGCGTCACGCAGGGCGTTATGAGAGGTAAACAGCGCCAGCACATGGCCGTCCAACTCCTTCGCCATGTTTACGATTGCCAATGCCGTGGCTTTGGAATGGTCAGCGGATTGCCGGGGGTCGGGCATGTCTTCCGGAACCATCAGCAGCGTATTTCGCCTATAGTTGAACGGACTGTCCACCAACAGTTCGTCGCTGTCTTCCGGAAACCCCACGCGCCGGCGCAGGAATTCAAAGCTGGAATCGGTGGTCAGTGTGGCGCTGGTGAGCACCACCGCCTCTTTCTCCATGAACAGTCGGTCGGCCAGGATCGGTCCCACGGTGAGCGGAGTCGAGTGGACAGTCAGGTTGCGGCGCGCCACGTCCAGCCACTGGATTTGTTCGTCGTCATAGCGCCCGAAGACAGACGCGAGGCTGTCGTTGATTTGGATAACCTTGTCGATGGATCCGTTCAATTCTGCCACGGCAGACTCTGAAGCATCGGACGAGGTTCCCACCGACGCCGCGCGTTCCAGTTCCCTCAGCGAGTTGACGCAACCGGTCAGAAAGGCCGCAAAGGATTCCCATTCGGCTGCCACCGTGCTCCACTCGCCACTCTGTCGGCTGCCGGCATCCAGGGACAAGGGTTGCCGATCGTCTGCTGATTTTCCGGCGCCACGGAACATTCTTTCGATCGCATCCCAAAGTCTGGTCCACGCCTGGGCGGATTGATTACACGCAGCTGATGCGTTGGCGGCTGTTTCCTCAATGTGTGTGGACGCGGCGTCACTCGTCATCCTGGCGGCCGCCGCACCGATCTGGTTGATGTTGCGGTACACCGAATCGAGCTCCTGCGGCAGCGCGTCCTGAGCGATTTCAAAACCCAACTGGCGGCTGGCTTCTTCTTCCAAATGGTGCGCTTCGTCCACTATTAATCGTTGGTAATCCTGGAGTACGGACCCACCCACGGCCAGGTCGGCCAGCAGCAATGCGTGGTTCACCACCAGAATGTGCGCCGACTCAGCGCGCTGTCGAGCCTGGCGCAAGAAGCAGGGAGCGCCACTTCGAAACGCGGGACACAGGCCCGGATTGTCGGCGCTGATACGGGACCACGATCGGAGATCGCTGGAATGGAGGTTCAAGTGGGCGCGGTCTCCGTGCGTCGTGTCATCAAGCCAAACTGCTGTTTTCCCGATAACCCTGGCATCGTCAACGCTCAATGAATCCGAGTTGCTGAGATTGGCCCACCGGTGCAGGCAGATATAGTTGGAGCGCCCCTTGAGTTGAGCGGCTTTGATAGCTCCGGTTTCCAGGATGCCGGCCTGCTCCAGAATATCGATGACGGCTGGAATATCCTTTTCGATCAGTTGTTCCTGCAGGTTTATCGTGTTGGTTGAGATTACAACCCGCTGGCCGTGGGCGGCTGCATACAGAATAGCCGGCAGCAGGTACGCCAGGCTTTTGCCGATTCCGGTGCCTCCCTCGACGATCAGTTTGCGGCCCTGGAAGATGGCGCGCGTGGCGGCCTTGAGCATCTCTGCCTGCTGCGGACGGGTTTCGAAACCGGGGAATGATTTCGAGAATGTTCCGTCTGCCGACAGCAATTCTTCGATCTGTTGCTCGGTGAGGGTTCGGCGAAGGGCGTTGGAGGATAAACCGCCGTTTTCCGCGGACACGCGGCCGGCCAGACTTTCCAGGTTCAGACCATTCAGTCCCACGCCTCCGCCGGCGTCGCTCTGGTTCAGGATGGCGTTGGCTCCCCGGGCGTGAGGGATGAGGCCCTCCAGCAAATCGGCAACGGTTGCGTTCGCCGTGCGCGCCGTGCGGGCAATGAACGCAATCTTGGCGGCGGGCAATGCCGCCGCTATTTCCAGGAGCTTGTGAAATACCTGCGCAGTGACCTCGGCGTCGGCGCTGGCGCGGTGTGCGTTGGCGTGGTCCAGCCCTAAATGTTTGGCCAACGCGGCCAGGTTGTATTCCGGAACGGTGGGCAGGAATACGGAGGCCAGGTCCCAAGTGTTGTAGCTCTTGTTCGGCAGGTCGAGCCGGTGGGATTTCAGGAAATCCAGGTCGAATTTTATGTTATGGCCGATAATCGGCAGATCGCCCACGAAGTCAGCGAACTGGCCGGCCACCTGGTGGAACGCCGGGGCCCGTTCGATCTGAGCGGGAGTGATCGACGTCAACTGCTGGATAAAGGCCGGGATGTTTCGACCCGGATTGACAAATGTTTGGTAACGTTCCAGCACCTCCCCGCCCCGGAACTTGACTGCTCCCAACTCGATGATGGTATCGGCATTGGGATTGAGCCCGGTGGTTTCCAGGTCAATGCAGGCGTACACCTGCTCCAGCGGGTTCAGTTGAGTCAGTCGTACTTGGGTCATGCCAATAGTCGCGGCCGTAAGAATGGTTTTTGGGAATCGCCGTCAATAACCAATTGGGGAAAGCTCAACCGATCATCGCAATCAGGTTGCGGAGCGCAGGCCGTAAGGACGGAGATCACCTTGACGGAGGCCCTCCATGGGTCGGAA
This sequence comes from Dehalococcoidia bacterium, assembly GCA_965217175.1. Taxonomy (GTDB): domain Bacteria; phylum Chloroflexota; class Dehalococcoidia; order Lucifugimonadales; family UBA3495; genus Bin87. The sequence continues at coordinate 3,413,425 of OZ244251.1, read as the reverse complement.
ATCTCCACGGTGTAACGCGTTCAGGAATTGTGCCTCGTCGAATATTTCGTCGGAAAATTCCGTGACGAACCGTCCCAACCCGTGCGTGCTGTGAGCGTCGCTTCCGCCGGTGACGGGCAACCCCAACTTGTGGGCGACATCTACGGCGAACCGGTTTTCATCATCCGACGTGCCTCCATTGGCTACTTCCACGGCGTCGGCCAACTCGAAAACACGATGCTTTAGCGCTTCCTCCGGTTTGGTGGGGATTGGCTCTTTCGGGTCGGGATACAGGTACGGACGGGTTCGGTGGTGTTGTCCCAGAACCCCGCGGAATGGGTGGGCCGAAACGACGAACCCTCCGGCGGAGTGAGCCGCTTTGCTCAATTCTTCCGCATGGTGAAAACCGCTCTGGTACTGGTCCACGCCAAAGGCAAGAATATGCCCCATATCGGTGTCGGCCTCCATTGCCCGTATTAACACTACGTTATGCAGGCCGGCGAAGGCAGCAAATTCATGGCGGTCCCAGGGTCCGGCATGCTCGGTGATACACAACCCGCGCAACCCCAACCTTTCCGCCTCAAGTATGAGATCTTCCGGAGTAAGGCTGGAATCAGCGCTCCCCTTGGTGGTATGGATGTGAAGGTCAAAAAGGCGGGCCATAGACATAACTAGTCTATTCGCCAGACCGCTGGCCGTCAACGCTGATGGCGTCATCAAAAGTCGGCATCGGATAATAAGTTAGCATTCCGTGCACATTGGCGTTGCCGCTGGGGTTCGCTTAAGGCCCCTGCTGGCAACGGCGCCCCTCTGATAGAATGCCTTTACCTAGTGGCTACGAAAATTGGCCAACCAATGGGAGAACAATAATGGCGAAAGTAGGATTCATCGGACTGGGAACAATGGGAGCCAGCATGGCGTTTAATTGCCTGCGCGGCGGCAACGACATGGTGGTTCATGACATCAGGCGGGAGGCGGCCACCCGGCATCTGGAAGCTGGCGCCCAGTGGGCCGATACTCCCCGAGAGGTCGCCGCTGCTTCCGACGTGGTGTTCACCTCCCTCCCCGGTCCCGTGGAGGTGGAAGCGGTTTCCCTCGGCGAGGATGGCATTATGTCCGGGATGGAGGCCGGTAAAACCTACTTTGACCTGAGTACGAGTTCGCCTACCCTCATCCGTCAAATCCACGACCGGGTTGCCGCACAGGGCATCAACGTGCTGGACGCCCCGGTGAGTGGCGGCCCGGCTGGCGCCTCCAGCGGTCGTTTGGCGATATGGGTAGGCGGAGATAAAGCCGTGTTTGATCAGCACAAGGCAGTCCTGGATTCCATCGGCGATGCCGCCTACTACGTTGGGCCAATTGGAAGCGGCGCGGTGGCCAAGTTGGTGCACAACTGCGCCGGTTACATCGTTCAAACCGCCCTGGCCGAGGTTTTTACGATGGGCATCAAGGCGGGCGTAGACCCGCTGGCGCTGTGGCTGGCGGTGCGCAAGGGCGCCGGCGGACGGCGCGGCATGTTCGAGGGATTGGCTCAACACTTCCTGATCAACGATTTCGACCCGCCAGACTTCGCGCTTCGTTTGGCTCGCAAAGACGTGGATCTGGCGGTTGCCGTGGGGAGAGAATTCGACGTGCCCATGAAACTGGCCAACACGACGCTCGCCGAAATGACGGAAGCGTTGAACCGCGGATGGGCCGGCCGCGACTCTCGCGTTGCCATGCTGTTGCAGGAAGAGCGCTCCGGGGTAGAAGTCCACGTGGACCCTGAGGCGCTGCGCCAGGCCCTGGAGGCTGAGCAGGGCGGATAAATCCGTCCCGGGTCAGGCCCCGGCTGAATTAATCAGCTGCTTCGGGTTCCCACCTCAATACCGGTCGTCTCGCCGCCGTGGCTTCATCCAGGCGGGCGACCGGCGTGGTGTGCGGCGCATTCTGCACCAGCTCCGGGTTCGATGTGGCCTCGGCGTCGATGGCCCGCAAGGCGCCGATGAATGCGTCCAGCGTGTCTTTGTTTTCTGACTCGGTGGGCTCAATCATCAACGCTTCGTGGACTATGAGCGGGAAATACATCGTGGGGGCATGAAACCCGTAATCCAGTAGCCGTTTGGCGACCTCGAGTCCACTGACACCTCGTTCGCGCTGCCAGTCCGCGGAGAACACTACCTCGTGCATGCACGTGCGATCGTATGGTAGTGAGTAGATGTCCTTCAAAGAGTGCATCAAATAATTGGCATTCAGCACCGCGTTGCCGCTGATGGATCTCAGGCCATCGGCGCCCAGCGTTCGGATATACGTGTAGGCACGTACCAACACGCCGAAATTGCCGTGGAAACTGCTTATCTTTCCGATGCTTCCAGCTGGTTCGCTGAATTCGTAATCCCCGCCGTCAGTACGGATGACAATCGGCGCGGCAAGATATTGAGCCAGATTGTCGCCACAGCACACCGGACCCGCACCGGGCCCGCCACCGCCGTGCGGGGTGCTGAATGTCTTGTGAAGGTTGAGATGGCAAACGTCAAAGCCCAACGCGCCAAGCTTGGCGCGTCCCAGCAGGGCGTTCATGTTGGCGCCGTCGCCGTACACCAGCCCTCCGCAATCGTGGACCAACCGGCACACTTCCAGGATATTGGTGTCGAACAACCCCAAGGTGCTGGGCAGGGTGATCATAACGCCGGCAAGGTCGTCGCCCAACAGCCCGCGCAACGCAACCAGGTCGGTGTTGCCGTCGGCGTCAGAGGGTAGGGTCACCACTTCAAATCCAGCCATTGCCGCCGATGCCGGGTTGGTGCCGTGGGCGCTGTCGGGTATGGCCATTTTGGTGCGGCCAGCGTCGCCGCGTGCCAGGTGGTATGCGCGCATCATCAATACGCCGGCCAATTCGCCGTGGGCGCCGGCCAGAGTGGCCAGGCTGGTGTTGGCCATTCCGGTTATTTCCGCCAGCCAATCCTGGAGCCGGTAGAGCAATTCCAACGCTCCCTGGGCCTGGGCGGTAGGTTGCAGGGGATGAATGCCGGCAAATCCGGCCAGAAACGCCATATCGTCATTGATCTTCGGGTTGTACTTCATCGTGCACGAACCGAGCGGGTAGAAATGGGTGTCGATGCTGAAGTTCAGTTGACTCAGCGTGGTGAAGTACTGCACCACTTCGGGTTCCGACACTTCAGGCAGCGGCAGATCATCGCGCAGAAACGCGGGATCCGGCATGGGGGCAGCCGGCACATCCAATGTGGGTGCGATCGTTCCAACCCGACCGGGCACACTCCGATCCATCAGCAGACGGGAAGTGTCTCTATTTCCGCCTTTATTCATCATCTTGCAGTATGTCTCCCGTTAGGTTCCGTGCCAATGAATCTCGAGTAACCAAAACCGATCGCATTACCCGATTGTGGCCAGGACATCGACCAATTGGTCGATGTCCGATTTGGTATTCATTTCAGTTACGCACAGCAACATTCCGTTGTTGAACCGGTCGCTTACGTCCAACCCGCCTAAAATATTGCGCTCCATCAACTGAAGGTTCACGGCTGACGGGTCAATTGGGCAGGACACCACAAACTCCTGAAAGAACTCGCCTTCCACCGGCAACGAGTAACCCGGCAGGTTGTTGATTTGCTGGGCGGCGTAGTGGGATTTGTGGTAGCACAGCTCTGCCACCTGCCGGAGCCCGTGGCGACCCATGGCTGCCAGGTATATCGACGACGCCAGCGCGTACAGGGCTTCGTTGGTACAGATGTTGGACGTTGCGCGTTCCCTCCGAATATGCTGTTCGCGGGTTTGCAGCGTGAGCACGTAGCCGGTGCGGCCTTCGGTATCAGTGGTGCGACCCACCAATCGGCTGGGCATTTGGCGAATGTATTGCTGTTTGCAACTGAACAGACCCAGATACGGACCGCCGAATGATGGCGGTATGCCCAAAGGTTGACCCTCACCGGCGACGATGTCGGCTCCGAATGCACCCGGTGGGCGCAACATGCCCATCGCCAGCGGATCGGCCGACACTACCAGGAGACCGCCCTCGCCATGGATGGCGTCTCCGAGCGCGGCCAGGTCGTCAAGCGTCCCGAAGAAGTTGGGATATTGAGCCACAATCCCAGCGGTGGCTTCATTGGCCACCCCTCCGGCGTCGGCGGTAGTGACCACATCGATGGTGATACCCTGAGCCTGGCAATAGGTGGCTATTACCTGACGATATGAAGGCGCCACACTGTCGCAGACGACCAGGCGATTTCGCCCGGTAACCCGGCAGGCCATCAGTGTCGCTTCGGCGAGGCTGGTGGCTCCGTCGTACATCCCGGCGTTAGCCACCTCCATCCCGTAAAGAGCGCTAATCATGGTTTGGAATTCAAAAATGACCTGCAAAGTTCCTTGAGATACCTCCGGTTGATATGGAGTGTATGCGGTGAGGAACTCGCCGCGGGTCATCAGGGCTTTCACTATCGCGGGAATGAAATGGTGGTAACACCCGGCGCCCAGAAACGAAGGGCCGCTGGCCAGGGGCCGGTTTCTGGATGCCAATTCCCCGAGTTCTCGTTGAATATCAAGCTCGGACATGGGACCCGGCAGATCCAGAGAAGGATTCCGGTAAGCGTCGGGAATATCTAGAAAGAGGTCATCGATGGTTCCCAAACCAATGGAATCCAGCAGTTGCATCTGCTCAGCCACAGTGTTAGGGATGTAATGAGACTGAAATTCGGTAACCATGTTGGGTTGCTCCGTTAGTTTCAGACGACGTGCCATGCGGCGCGCCTGGTTGATGGTGACCCGGTTTTTTTGCCCGTATCCGTTCCGGAAAAGGACCGGGAACCGGCGGCTCTGGTTCAGGCGCAATCCGTTCTGGTGGTTACAACCATGGGACCGGACGAGGAGACATTCCCCGTTTGCGCACTTCAATGAGCAGGGCTTCCTATGCCAATACTCTATAACGATAACTTGATTCCAGCAAATCGCCGTCCCGGAATCGGTCCAGACGCAGGGGAGTGAGGTCAACGTCTCTGGCTCGTTGTTCCACCACCAGCTCAGCCACGGCTTTCCCGATGGCCGGCGACAGCTTGAACCCGTGGCCACTGAACCCCACGGCGCAATAAAGACCATCTACGCCAGAAACCGCGTCCAGTACCGGGTGCCAGTCGGGCGTGGTTGTAAACAATCCCGACCAACCTCCCCGGTAGTAGGAATCCTCCATACCCGGCATGCGTCGACCCAACCGGGAGATTGCAGACGCGGCGTCGGCCGGGTCTATGCCCTCAGGATAGGAATCAGGATTCGGCTGCTCTTCATCGTTGCCGAATCCCATCATGGTAAATGCAGACCCGTCTGGCCGGAAGGAAAACGATTGGCTGATGTCGCCAACCGTGGGATGGTGGGGCACCCGTTCGATGGGACGGGCGACTGTCGCCACCTGATGGCGCACCGGCAACAGCGGGACTTCTACGCCGATGGCAGACAACAGGCGGGATGACCACGGTCCGGCGGCGATTATCACGGTTTCGGTCGCAATGCGTTCGCCGTTCTGGGTGGTTACTGCCTGAACCCGGCGGCCGTCATACACGATACTGGCGGCGGGGTTGCGCATTGAAATGTGTGCTCCCGCTTCCCGCGAGCGGGCGGCGTAAGAAACGGTAACCTGATGCGGATTGGCGTACCCGGAAAGGGGTTCCCAGGCTGCGTGTTCATCGTCGTACAATCGAATCGCCGGGGCCAGTCGGCTCACGTCATCCTGAGTGACCACCGAGGTGTCGATCCCCAATTCCTGCAGCAATGCTACGTTGCGTTGCAACCCGGCGCGGTCGTCATCTTTCACCACCACCAGGTAACCGGTACGTACGAAACCGGACTCTCCGCCCACTATCTCGTCGAACTCGGTGAAAACCTGAAGACTCTGCCACGCCAGGGTCGCGGTAATCGGGTTGGAGTAATGCATGCGACAGATCGCCTGAGACCGACCGGTGCTGCCGGAACCCAGCACGTCGCGTTCAAGCAGAACCGTGTTGGAGACACCCAGTTGCGCCAGGTGGTACTGGATAGCGCAGCCTATGACGCCGCCACCGATGATCACTACATCGGCAGAGCCAGGCAATGGATTATTCGTCGACACCTTTCCAGGACATAACACGATTGACGTCAACTATAATTGCAACGAGTCGCTGGTCGCTTTTGGTCAGTTCGTCAGCGTCCTGTGCGCCGCGTTCTGTCCCCTCATAGCGGGAAAAGATGCTGCGTACCGTATCACGCAGATCGGAGTTCTCCACGGTAGCATCGCCTTCCAGAATCACATACTGGTAAGGCCATTCGTCGGTGGCCACGGAGATTGCAACCTTGGGATTTTGGAGCACATTCCGCGTTTTCACTGCAGAGGCGCCGGAAACAACGGTGACTTTACCGTCTTCCCATCGGTACCAAACTGGCGATATGTGTGGTGTGCCGTCCTGACGGATCGAGGCGAAGTGGGCGACATGAGCGCCGGCGAGGTATGCGTCGATCTCCTGTGATGTAAGTCGCGGCATTCTATCCTCAGACGCTCCGGCGGTCGATCAGAAATCTTCCCTGGGCCCGGCTTGATTTGGTCAGTAATGATAACATATCGAACCGGAGATCGGCCTGGTCACAATCATTGCACGCTCCCCATCAGGGCGGTATGATGAATCGCAGGCTGACCACTCAACCGTCATAACATAGAAGATACGATGACTGCAGAATCCCCTAATACAGAGAACCTGCGCACGGCGTTGTTTGACACCCACGTAGCCTTGGGGGCCCGTATGGTGCCGTTCGGCGGATGGGATATGCCCGTGCAGTATGGGGGCATCATCAACGAGGTTGCTGCCGTTCGCAATGGCGCCGGATTGTTCGATGTCTCTCACATGGGTCGCTTACACCTGGATGGCCCCAACGCCGCTGCTCTGTTGGACATTCTTCTGACGGGATCAGCGTCGGGTCTCAGGGTTGGCCGGGCGCGGTACTGTTTCATCTGCAAAGAAGACGGCGGCGTAATTGACGACACCATCTTCTACCGGTTGTCCGAGGACGAATTTTTGCTCATCCCCAATGCCGGCAATCGGCCGGGGGTTTCACTGTGGTTCGATAGGCAGCTTGCCCAGCATTTCGACGGCAGGGGAGTGCAGATTACGGACCGGACCATTGCCACGGGGCTGATAGCCTTACAGGGCCCATCAGCTGCCGAGATAATCGACCGTATCTGCGAAGATTTTTCGCCGGGCACCCGTGTGGCGCACAACCCGGGCCGATCGCCGGTCCCGTCAACGCTGCGACCGTTTTCCTGGGGTCGCGGCCACATCGACGGCCGCAGGGTGTTCGTTGGCCGCACCGGATACACCGGAGAGGACGGCTTCGAGATTGCTTTGGGTTCAGGCGACGCCCCCGTTATTTGGGAACAACTTTGCGCCGCCGGGGCAGTGGCCTGTGGCCTGGGAGCCCGCGACGTATTGAGATTGGAGGCGGGGTTGCCATTGCACGGTCACGAATTGGCGGACGACATTTCCCCGATCGAAGCCGGAATGGGCCGTTTTGTACGGCGCGATGGCGGATTCAACGGGGCCGATGTCCTCGACCACCAAAGGGTGTACGGCACGCCGCGTCAGCTGGTCGGCCTGACTTTGCCCGGTCGCAGCGCTCCTCGCGCCGGGTACGAGGTATTCGCTAACGGCGCCGTGGTTGGAGTTATTAGCAGCGGCAGTTACTCCCCCACGCTGGAAAAATGCATCGCTATGGCTTTCGTCGACTCGGACAGTGTCGATGCAGAACTCACGGTGGATATACGCGGCCGCGCAGCGCCGGCTGCCACGGCGGAACTGCCCTTCTACAAACGCCCGTCGTAGCGATGGATCGACCGCCTCGCTTCATTCAATCGCTGGAGGATGTAAACAACGTGAATCCCAAAGACCGAAAATACACTCGCGAGCACGAATGGGTCCTTTTGGAGGACGGTTCTGCGGGTCTGGCGTTGGTGGGCATAACCCACTACGCCCAGGACCAGTTGGGTGACGTTGTGTATCTGGAATTACCCGCAATCGGAGCCAGCGTAGGTCACCTGGCGAAGATGGGTGAGATTGAATCAGTCAAGGCTGTTTCCGACCTCTTTTCGCCCGTGAGCGGAGATGTGATGGAGGTCAATGCCAGGTTGGCCCGCGAGCCGGAGTTGGTCAATAATGATCCGTTCGGCGACGGGTGGATGCTCAGGGTCAAAATCAGCGATGCGTCGGAGCTGGATACGCTGCTGAATGCCGCCGCGTACGAAGAGTATATCGGCCAGCTCTAGTTCGCCAACGCGTGGGTTAAACCATATCGCCAGACTGATACTACCGCCGGACGTGAAGAATCCCATCGGCGGGATGTGACAGGGAATCAGCTCACGCGGTAGAAATCCCCACCGCCAGTCCACCTGGCCCGCAGCGCTTTGCCCGCCACTACAGGTCCGAATTTGATCCGTTCTGCCGTGGGTTCTCCAGCCGGGCCGACGCCGAACCACCCGGTCTCGTGTTGGCTGTACGTTTTTCCGGTCAAAGTCTCTTCGGTCAATGTTTCCTCGCCGCCGTTCGGCCACGCCAGATACAGCCGTCCCCGGCGCAGGTAGATCCAGAAATTGGATACGTACGGAGCGTGGCTGCGATAGTGGCCAGGCACGGCCTCCCAGGTTCGGGGATACGGAACAACGTCAACGGTTGGGGATGCGTCCGCCCTGATGTATACGTCTCCACCATGGTGAACTTCATCGGCCGTAGACGCAGATCCAGCAGAACCCTGGAACCGGAACCGGAGGGGGAACGGGTCGAAGGAATCAGCGGGTACCACAATGGTCTCGCCTGAGATGTGCTGCAAACGGACGCCGGCAAGTACCGGGGACCGATCCGGGGAATGTGCGTCAAGTATCAAACGGTTGGCTTCGTTCCTGATGCTGAGCCGAGACCCGGAAACCTCATTGATGAAATCGCCGGCATACCGATTAGCGTTGGGAACCTCTTCGCGGTTGGGAGCGCCGGGCGGTGAGGGCATCGGCAACCCGTCGCGAAGTGCGGCCGCTACCTGTAGCGCGTAGTGCGCTGGTGTATATGTGTCCACGTCCGAGCCGGTGCACAACAACGCGACCGCCAGCGAATCGGTTTGGTCCACCAACATAATGGCCCGAAATCCTACCGTGCTTCCTCCGTGGCCAATAAATCGGTGGCCGTCAACCTGGTGTGAAATGATTCCGAACCCGTAACCGTAGTCGTGCTCATATTGCTCGCCCCGATTCATGGCGATAACAGGCGAGGTCATTTGTTGAAATGATGTGGCAGAAACCAGCGCCCTTTGCCCCACGCGACCACCGTTAAGCCAAAGCCGGGCATAGCTTGCCATATCTTCAATCGTGGCTGCCGGACTGCCGTCGCCGGCGTTATATTCCATCCATGTCGCTGGGATCAGTGTGTCACCAATGCGATACGGGCGATCGTCATGGAGCGGCACGTACCCGGTGGCCAAGCGGTGGCGATTGGCATGAGCGGCAACAGGGTCGGTTTTGGTCATGCCCACCGGTTCCAGCACACGGCGGCGCAGGACGGTTGCATACGGAGCGTTCTCCAAGTCCTCCAACAACCATCCCAATAGCTTGTAGCCAGTGTTGGAGTAATGGAACCGATCACCGGGCTCCCATGCGGCCTGCGTGTAGCGCAGCGCGTAACCTTCATAGCGGGACGCTGGGGTGAAATCTGTCCCTGAGGGTAACCCGGCCGTGTGACTCATCACGTGGCGGAGTGTTACGGGACCGAAGTTGGAGGGGAACGCGAACCAGGGAAGATGCGTACTCAACGGCGCGTTCAGGTCGAGGCGGCCGGATTCAACGTGTTGCATCAATGCGAGGGAAGTCATGGACTTGCCAATGCTGCCGATCTGAAAAGTGGTGTCGGCGAGCACTGGTTGACGGGCTGATACGTCGGCGTAGCCAAGCCTGGCTGTGTACAAGGTGTGTCGTCGGTCAGTGATGACCAGCGCAAGTCCCGGAGCGGGTACTGCGGATTGCCACTGACTCAGATGCGACGTTAGGTCAGAATACCTTTCATCAACCATGTTGTTTAATAAAACAGGTGACGCATCAGAAAGGTGAATGCCTGAACGATGCTCGAGGATTTCGACAGGCGGGCCGTGATGTACACATGACCGTGAGGGCCGCCGTTAATTCCAGCGCATCCCTGTCCTCGCAGCCTAAACCGGGCGCCGTCGCTAACGCCTGCCGGTATGGTCGCCTGCAATCGCAGTTCTCTGGGGAGACGTTGCTTGCCGGCGCACCGCCAGCAGGCCCCCGCGGTAAGCGTTTCTTCGGGTTCGGTCCCGGTTCCCCGACATCTGGGACAGACTTCCAGCCGTTCGATCCGAAACGACTTGCGGGTTCCCAGGCGTGCTTCCCGGGGATTTATGAAAACGGAAACCTTCAAATCTTCACCGGCTCGAGCATCGGGGGAATCGCCACCGCCTCTGGCAGCACGTTGGCGCGTCCGATTGACTGATCCGCGGGAGTAGCGCCGCGCCGCCGTCCCGACGCCCAGGCTCCCCAGATCGTATTGCCGGCGACGCTGCGGGTCGGACAGGGTGCTGTAAGCTTCGTTTATCTGCTGCATTCGCGATTCTGCTTCCGGACCGGAATTGAGGTCTGGGTGGTAAAGGCGAACGAGCCTGCGGTAAGCCAGGCGAATCTCGTCAACCGTCGCGGTGCGTTGGATCCCTAGAATGCTGTAACAGTCCTGGGTCATGGTCAGAAAGATGGGCGGGCGGGGCACGAAGCGGGCTGTCGATCCCGCCTGGTGGTTGAGTTTCCGGATATATTTAACGGGAAATCGCGACCGACGGTCTATCCTTTCGGGAAATTTAGTCTCGCCTCAGGATATCACGAGAGCTGCTTATCTACACGACCACGGCAGCCGTAAGTTGCGCCCCAAAATACCGTATGCTATCTTGGAAGAGTCGGGACGGGGCGTAGCGCAGCCCGGTAGCGCACCTGCATGGGGTGCAGGGGGTCGCCAGTTCGAATCTGGCCGCCCCGACCATTTCATATTTCCCAAGTTGAGAGGGACGCACCAAGCGTCCCTCTTTGCGGTTCAACCGGTCCAGCCCGTGTAGACGGCCAGGTCGCGGGGCATATCGGATTGCTCGATCTCACATCGCAGTGCGTCCCCCGTCGACCACCACCTCGCTACCGGTTACGAACGAGGATTCGTCGGACGCCAGGTAGATGACCGCAAAGGCGATATCTTCCGGTTGACCAATTCGTCCCAGGGGCGTGCGTTGGCGTTGCTGTTCATCGGTTAACGCGCCACGACCCCGACGAGATTCCGCCAGCATAGGAGTGTCAATCGGGCCCGGGTGCACCGAGTTGCACCGGATGCCATCCCGGGCGTGCTGAATCGCCGTGGATTTGGTGAACAGGCGTACCGCGCCCTTGGTGCTGCTGTATCCGGCCAGGTTGTAGTCGTTTCCGACCAAACCGGCGGTGGATGAGATATTGACGATGCTGCCACCGCCAGCGTCGCGCATTGCGCCCAGGGAAGCCCTGGTACCCAGAAATACGCTTTTTGCGTTGACGTCGAATAAGCGGTCCCACTCTTCGACCGTCATCTCTTCGATGCTGCGACCCAGAACTATACCGGCGTTATTCACCAGAACATCCAGCTTGCCGTATTCTGAAACTGCCCGGTTGACGGCCGCCGCCCAGTCTGCCTCCTGGGTGACATCCAGATGGACGTAGGTGGCCTGGCCGCCCAACTCGAGTATTTCTGCCTCTACTCTGCGCCCTTCATCGTCCAGAATATCGCCGAATACCACGCACGCCCCCTCGGAGGCGAACATCCTGGCTTCGGCCGCTCCCTGGCCCCGCGCGCCGCCACTAATCAAAGCCACCTTGCCATCCAGTCTGCCCATGATTGTCGCCTCCTGTAGTCGTCTCCTGCAAATGATGGTTAGCGACGCGCCGACCGATCAACCAACATGTCGGTCCGACGTGTCGGCGCTAACAGGACTCGCTACCCGTTGATGACTTCCCTGAACTCTCGGATCGCGTTGATGTGGGCATCGGGAGTATTCAAGTTGGCCGACATGGTGTTCACCGAGAAGTGGGTGGCGCCCAGCCCACGCCACGTTTCAGCGGTGGCCTGCCAATACTCGGGATCACCGTCCGAGTAGTTGACCCGGGGTTCCATGCCCAGGGCGTCCGGGTCTCGGCCGGCGTCCGCCGCAGCCTGGCGGACTCTCGCGATGGTGGCAGCCGCCATGGGGTCGTCGCACTGAAATTGCGGGAACCAGCCATCAGCACACCGTCCCACTCTGCTGAGCACACGGTCGGGCGGGATCGGTCCGCGCCCACGGCTGCCAGCTCCCATCCAGATTGGGATTGGCCGTTGCACGGGAGGGGGGTTGATCCCGGCGTTAGTAATGTTGTGGTATTTGCCGTGATAATCGACGACTTCTTCGGTCCAGAGCCGACGCAGCAATTCAATCTGTTCCTCGGCTCTCCGTCCTCGCGTCGAAAAATCTTCGCCCAACGCCTCGTACTCAACGTGGTTCCAACCTACGCCGATGCCCAACCTTAATCGCCCTCCGCTCAATATATCGACCTCGGCAGCCTGCTTGGCGACGAGAGCGGTTTGCCTTTGGCCCAGGATAAGGATCGCCGAAACGAGCTCTACTTTGGTGGTGAGTGCAGCCATGTATCCGAAAGCAACGAAGATTTCGTGAAACATGCTGTCTTTCGTGTAGCTGCCCGCCCACGGCTGATGGTAAGCGGTATCGGCTCCCAGAACATGGTCATAGGCAATGATGTGAGCGAATCCAAGTTGCTCGGCCGCCTGCACGTAATCCCGTACGGCAATTGGGTCGGCTCCTATCTCAGTCTGGGGAAACACAACGCCAATCTGCATTTGTTGGTCCGGCATACCAATCCTCCAAGCGCCTGGGGATGAATGATTTGGATGCGATTGTACAGTGCCCTCAGGGGGGCGGCAATTCAGGGGAGCCTGGGATGCGGCGGAATTCGCGCCGGTATCAGGATGTGGCCCAAACCAGATTCCAGATCAGGAAAAAGGCTACGACAGCGCACCATCCCAACACAATGCAGATCCGGTACACCCGCGTGAACCACAAATATTCCCACACTGGCAACCTGCGCTCGCGAGCCCTGGCTGAACGAGAATCGGCGCTGGCCCAAATCCATTTGCCGATCCGGCTAATTCCGATCATGGCCGTTCACTAAAACGATGGATTTGGTGACCCTGATGCTCAACCTATGCTGATACATTGTGTTCAGGTTAGAGGATCTGAGAAAGGAAATGCTTAACCCGTTCATGCCGCGGGTTGTTAAAAAATTCATCGGGTGGTTGGTCTTCGACAATCTGGCCCTCGTCGAACATAACGATGCGGTCGGCAACCTCGCGGGCGAATCCAAGTTCGTGGGTAACCGCCAATATGGTCATGTGGGACGCGGCCAACTCGTGCATTACTTCGAGCACTTCCTTGATCATCTCAGGGTCCAGCGCCGAAGTTGGTTCGTCGAAGAGCATGATGTTGGGTTGCATGGCCAGGGCCCGGGCGATGGCCACCCGCTGCTGCTGACCGCCCGAAAGCTGCGCCGGGTATTTGTCGGCCTGCTCCGGGATGCCCACGCGCTCCAGCAATTCCATCGCGATGGCTTCTGCCTCTCGAGCCGGCAGCTTGCGCACCTTGATGGGAGCCAGCGTGATGTTGCGCATCACGGTCAGATGCGGGAACAGGTTGAAGGACTGGAAAACCATCCCCACGTCCCGGCGAATGGCATCGACGTTGCGCACGTCGTTGGACAACTCAATCCCGTCAACAAATATCTCGCCCCGCTGGTGCTGCTCCAGCCGGTTCAGAGTGCGAATGAAAGTGGACTTGCCGGAACCCGAAGGCCCAATGATGACGACGACTTCGCCGCGTTTGACGGTGGTGGAAATGCCCCGCAAAGCGTGGAAGTTGCCAAACCACTTATGAACGTCGTTGCAAACGATGATGTTGTCAGTCGGTTGCGTTATTTCCGCTGCCATTTCAGGTTTCCTCGATCACCGCTGGGGAGGGTGAAGCCATGCCCGTCATCGTCATTGTACACCCACGCCCAAATGCTTCTCAACCGCCCCGCTCACGTAGGACATCCCGTAGGTGAAAATCCAGAAGACCAGGGCGACGAAGAGGAAAACTTCCGCTGCGTTGCTCAGGTATTTGGTGTTGCCGGATATGAACACGCGGCTAACTTCAACAATGTCCAGCATTCCGATGATATAGACCAGGCTGGTGTCCTTGAAAAGACCGATGAACTGCCCCACGATAGCAGGAATGACGTTGCGGATGGCTTGTGGCAGGGAGATTAGCATTGTGGTCTGCCAGCTGGGAAGTCCCAGCGCCCGTGCCGCTTCTGCCTGGCCCGGGTGTATCGCTTGCAGGCCCCCGCGGATGTTTTCCGCCATATAAGCCGCGCTGAACAATGTGATGACCACCGCGGCGCGAAACAGCGAATTTTGAGGGAAGTCCTCCGGGAATGCCAACGGTACCAGAGTCTGCGACATAAACAGCAGTGTTATCAACGGCACGCCGCGGAAAACTTCGATAAAAATTACACACAGTACCTGCACTACCGGCAGGTGGCTACGCCGACCCAGTGCCAACGCGACGCCAATTGGGAAGCTGAGTACGATGCCGGCTATCGCCAGCAGCAGGTTCAGCATCAGGCCGCCCCAGTTGCGAACCAACACCGGATGCAAGCCCGGTACTCCCGGCAGGCCGCGGAGCAGCACCAGGGTTATCAAGAATGACGCCACGGACAGAATTACGATCCAGCGCGATGTGCCCAGCGGTGTATAGCGGGCCAACCCCCATCCCGCTATCAACGCTGGCACGTTCGCCAATAGCAGCAGTCGCACGTCCCACCCCATCCGGTCCAGACCGTAGGGCAGGAATGCCAACAATGCGATCGCGGCCGTCGCCAGGATTGCGATGCGTTTGGCTACCCCGCCGCCGGCGACCACCCATCCCATTCCCAGCAGCGCCGTTACCAGCATCAGCGCGATCTGTGGCCTCCAGAAACAGTTGTTGCCGGGGCAGGCCTCGGTGGTATTGTACTGGCCGATGACAAACCGACCGCCCAATTCGGTCACCACCGTCCAGTCGGCATCCAGGAAGACCCAGCCCAACCCGTACCAAGCGCCCAATGCCAGGGCCGCACCGAATACGACAGTGAGCAGGCTATCGAACCAGTTGCCGAACAGATTGGCGCGAATCCAGCCGGCTGCGCCCACGCTCATCCGTGGCGGCGGCAATGCGAGCGCCGATGGCGCGGGAGATGGGGGTGCGGCGTTGGGTTCGGCAGCCACGTTCTAACCTCGGATGACCGGTCCTCACGAGAACCGGATGCGCCGGTTATACAGGTTTCCGATCAGCGACCAGGTCAGGCTCATTGCCAGATAGGCCACCATCAGTACCATAAAGATGGAGATTGCCGGTGCAGTCTGGGTCATGGTCTGGGCAACGCTGGTGAGTTCGGTAAAGCCCACCGCCAACCCCAGGCTGCTGTTTTTGGTAAGGTTGAGGCACTGGCTAATCCACGGCGGAATAATGACGCGCAAGGCTTGCGGGAAAATGACCTGTCGCAGGGCAACCATGGGCGGCAGACCCAGTGCGCGGGCCGCCTCCGCCTGACCACGCCCCACCGACTGTATGCCGGCCCGCACGATTTCGGCAATGAATGATGCGGTATACATCACCAGAGCTATCAGCAGCACCAGGAACCCAGCCCGGGCGGTGAATCCCCCGCTAACGCGGGCGAACCGGCCCTGCGGCTCTGGCATCGAAATGACGAAAGGCGCGTCCCCGGATGCGACGCCGACAACCAGCCAGGCTACGACGCCGACCAGCGCCACCACCGCACAGCCGCTCAACACGGGATATGACGGCCGGCCCGTTTCGACTTCACGACGGGTCAGGCGTCGGTACGCTGATGCCCCGGCGATGACGGCCGCTGCTGTCAGCATCAACCAAACTAGCGCCGGCCAAAACGCAGTTGCCGTCGGCCAGGGTATGGAGATGCCGGCATTGTTGATGTAAAGCCTCCCAGCGATAACGTAACTTTCGCGTTCCACCGGTAACGCCAGCACAAAAAAGAGCCAGAAAAGCAGCTGCACCAGCAGTGGAACATTGCGGAAAAACTCTACATAGATGAGCGCCAACCGAGAGACAATCCAGTTGCCGGACAATCGGGCGACGCCAATGACGATGCCGAGCAGCGTGGCCAGAATGACGCCCGCCACCGCGACAACCACGGTGTTGACGGCGGCAACGCCAAAGGCGTAGAGGAAGGTATCGGACGATTCGTAGGGGATAAAGGTATCCCCGATGGGGGTTTGATACTCCCGGGACAGAAAGCTGAAACCGGAGGGAATATCCCGTTCCTGAACGGCGTTGCCTATGTTGACCAGGAACCAGACGACCAGGCCAAGAACTACGATGCCGGACACCATCTGCGCTACCCATCGAATGATTTGGGCGTGGCGCCAGAAGGGAATGCCCTGGTAGGTTAAAACTCGCGGTGGCTGGCTCATAGCGATGTCGAGTAGACCGGTCGGGTATATCGGGGTAATGACACGGCGATTTTATCGCATCGCTACGACGTTTGCTTGCCGGCAACGGAATCTGAACCGGGAATGTCCCCAATTGGTCAAGCTCGCCAGCTGATTAACAGTCGTAGGGGCGGGTGTTACACCCGCCCCTACTAGCCCACTGAGGGGAATACCGGCTAAGTGCGCGTACTTATCGCAGCGGCGCGGCGTACACCTGTCCGCCCTTGGGGCAATCCGTGCAGGGGGCACTGACCCACAGCGCGTTGCGGCCGCCTTCCCGCTCCAACCCCAATGGGGTCAAATGTCGGTCGTAGATCTCGCCATAGTTGCCGACGGCCCGGATGACATCCTGCGCCGCAGTCTCGCTGAGACCCATTGTCTCCTGGCCATAGGAACCGGCCAGTCCCAACAGCCGGTCAACGGCGGAGTTGCCGGTAGCATCGGTCGGCACACTGTCGGCGGTAATCCCGTAAGCCTCGGCGTAGATCAGGATGGTCATTACGGCGCTCACCAGGTCGTACCACTGCTCATCGCCGTGAGGCACTACTGGGCCCAGCGGCTCCTCGGAGATGGTGCCGGCCAGGATGGTGTGGTCGTCGGGGTTGTCGAATCCGGCGCGCGTGCTCACCAGTCCGGAACGGTCGGTAGTGAGGGCATCGCATTGGCCTGCGATGTAGGCGGCGCTGGTGGTGACGTTGTCGGGGAAGACCACCACATCGATATCCAGGCTGTTCTGATCGATAAAGTCCTGCAGGTTCAGTTCAGTTGTGGTGCCTTGTTGGACGCACACCTTGGAGCCGCCCAGCTCCATCATTCCGGAGAGGCCCAGGCTCTTGGGAACCATGAAGCCCTGACCGTCGTAAAACATGGTCGGCGCGAAGTTGCCCCACTGCGCGTTGCGTGAACTGGTCCAGGTGGTATTGCGGGACATCAAATCCACTTCTCCGGACTGCATAGTCGGCCCCCGCTCGGAGGCGGTGGTGGGCCGGAACTCTACGGCGCTGGCGTCGCCCAGAACAGCGGCGGCCACGGCACGGCACAGGTCAATGTCAAAGCCCACGGTGTTGCCGTCGCCATCAATAAAGCCGAAACCCGCCAGCCCGTTGTTGCTGGCGCAAATCACGGTGCCACGATCCTGAACGATGGCAAGCCTGCTTTCGCCCTGGTTGGTGGCTGAGGTGGCCTCGCTGCCGCCAGGAATGGCCGTTGCTTCTCCCGCCTGGGTTGCTCCGGTGGCGGCGCCGGATGGTTCGGTGCCACCGGAAGCGCCAGTGGCCGTTGCTTCTACTATTTGGGCGGCTTCAGTAACGGCGACCGTGGGTTCGGTGGAACCGGAAGGGTCGGTTATGGCGGCATCTTCCGGGGTGCATGCCAGAGCGGCGAGCACGACCAACAAAATTGCGGCGCCAGCGACGTATTTCAAATAGCGATTCATTGGATCATAATCTCCTGTAATGGACTGGGAATTTATTTTCCTATTTCCGGACGCAGTAAGTGTTGCAGACGTTATCGCATATTGCAATATCGTGGCTCCATTGTTCAAGCCAGGTTTCCCGATAATCGGGAACCATGTTCGTCGTGCCTATTCGAACTCCCAGTATCGCAAGGCAGATTCACCGAAGATTTTCGTTATGTCCTGGGCCGGGCACCAGGAACCCACCTGTTCCATCGTGTGGGCCAGAGAATTGCGGTAGCCCTCCCGATTGGTGACGCGCGGCCAGTCGGAGCCCCAAACCATCCGGTCCGGACCGAAAGCATCGTAGGCCATGCGCACGTACGGAGGCGTATTAGTATAGGGGAACGGCGGGTCGCTGATCTCACCCATGCCGTGAATCTTGATCGCGGTATTGTCGAAGCGGGACAACGTCAACGACGTGCGGAACACGTCGTCGGAGGGCATCGAATCGGCTCCAATGGCGTAGATGCCCATACCGGCCAGGTGTTCGATGATTACGGTCAGGTTTGGCAATGACCCTACCAACTCGGCAAACTCGGGGGAAGCGAAGCCCTCCGCCGAGCCCCCGACGCTTACGGACATTCCCAAATCGGCAACTCGCCGCCATATCGCAAGCGGGTAATTTCCCGGTGAGCGGTGAAAATTGCGAATACGCAGGGTCTCTGCCCCAGCTGCGTGTAGACTCTCCAACGTATCGCCGGCAGCAGGATTATCGACGTCAACGCGGCATACGACCGAAAACCGTCCGGGGAAGCGACGCTTGCATTCCAGTACATACGAATTGTCCAGGGTGGCGGTGGATTGCACTAACACCGTTTTCGACACGCCGTTCAGCTCCATTTGGGCCAGCAACATTTCCACCGGTTCGTATTGGTTGCGTCCGATGTGAACATGTGTATCGACAATCATCGTAAATCTCCAACCTGATGCGGGCTAAATGGCGACCACTTCCAACGGGTCCAATATAGCATCGCATAAAAAAGACTCGGCATTAAGTCTCATGCCTTCCCACTTTGTCATTGTGACCCCGTACTCGGTGCGGGGGTTGGCAATCTCGTCGCCGTAGCAACGGCGGTTCGCCGACGTATGTTCAACCTCATCGAGGTTGCCACGTCGCTATGCTCCTCGCAATGACAGATTAAAGTGGGTACGCGTGAGGGCATTAAGCAAATTGACCTGTGATAGGGAATCCGTGATAATGCGGGAGATTATTGGTACATTCAGCGAAAAGATATACGGTCGTAGCGGCGTTCGCCTTTGGGCCTGCGTACAACCGCCGGATACTTCTATTCGATCGACGGGACAAAAATGACTGCAGGAGAATCGCCGGTTATCGCTCGGTAGCCGGGATTCGGCGGCGTATGCGGTTTGTAACCCGTAAGTAACCGCTGCACAATTGAGGCGGAAAAAGGAGCAACAGCGCCATGATTTCACAGGCCGATAACATTACCCTCACCCAGGTCGGACCCGGCACACCGATGGGTGACTTGATGCGCCGCTATTGGATGCCGGCACTGCTTTCGTGGGAGCTGGCCGAACCAGATGGTGAACCGGTCCGCCTGAAACTGCTGGGTGAGGAGCTGGTTGCGTTTCGCGACACCGAGGGTCGCATCGGCCTGCTGGAAGAATTATGTCCGCACCGCCTGGTTTCGTTGTGGCTGGGCCGCAACGAAGAATGCGGGTTACGTTGCGTTTATCACGGCTGGAAATTTGACGTCAATGGCCAGTGCGTCGACATGATGAACGAGCCCGCGGACAGTGATTTTCCGTCGAAAATGACGACGGTGTCTTACCCCGCAATTGAGATGGGCGGGGTGATTTGGGCCTACATGGGGCCGAAAGAGCATGTTCCTGCTCCGCCAAACTTTGAGTGGGCTTCTGTGCCGGCAACGCACCGTCACGTTACCAAGAACATGCAGGAGTGCAACTGGCTGCAGGCGCTGGAAGGGGGGATCGACTCTGCCCACGCCACGATCCTGCACCGGACGCTCAGGGCTGACACCACCCACGCCGGCCTGCGGATTGACTCGCCACATGTGCAGGGTCGGCCGCCGGAACTGGAGGTGGATATAACCGACTACGGTTATCGTTACGCCGGAATTCGCTCGCTGGGAGACGAGGGCAACCACATCAGGGCTTATCACTTCATCATGCCGTTCCACCAGATCCGCGCCAGTCAACGCGGATACCGGGGCCGGCCCGGGCCAGCGGGTTTCCTCGCTTCCGGACACATGTGGGTGCCCATGGACGACAACTCGGTCATGGTGTGGAACTGGGACCTGTCGTACGATGATCCGATCGGGGATGATGAGCGTGTGGAGATGGACCGCAGCTATGGCCGGGGTCCCGAGCACATGCTGGGCAACTTCCGAACCAGGGTTAACCGGGACAACAACTGGATGGTTAACCGCGATGTTCAGAAAACGGAAACCTTCAGCGGTATCGACGGTGTTAACGCTCAGGATGTTGCTGTGCAGGAAAGCATGGGTTATGTGGTAGACCGCACCAGGGAGAACCTGTCCCGCACCGACATGGCCATCATTTATGCTCGCCGCATGTTGCTGCAGGCTACGCGCACTGTTGCCGAAGGGGAAACGCCACCGGGCGTTGCCGGCAATTACTACATGCTGCGACCAGCACAGGCGGTTTTGCCCGTGGACGTGGATTGGCGGGACGCGCTGTGGGACGATTTGTACCCTGACGGCTCCCAACAACGTAACGGGGCCAGCTAGCGCTTCAGCTTTCAGGGCATTCCCTAACAAATAAGCGTCCCGGAGGATACACTCCGGGACGCTTTTTGTACGCGGATATGTTGCTGGAATTTACTGTCTAGCCCTCTTTCAAAGCGGGGATGACCCTGGTACCCAGCAACTCGACAGAACGCATCACGTCCTCGTGGGGCATGTGGCCTTCGTTGCCGTAGATGAGGATGTAACCGGGTTCGAGGTCCTCGCGGATGTGCCGCAATTTCTCGATTACGGTTTCAGGGCTACCCACGATGATATTGTACGCGTCCTGCAGCTGCTCATAGCTCATGCGCTGGCCCATGGTGCCGGTACCGATCAGGGGGCGCGACATCTTGATGCGCAGGGCTTCGCGAGACTGGTAACCGGGCGGGTCGTTGAATTCCATCGGCCCACGGTTGCGGTGGTTCTCCGTCCACAGGAAGGTTCGGCCAATCTCCTGGGCCTTTTCATCTGTGTCGGCAACCAGGCAGCGGATCAGGTAACCGAAGTGCTCGGGCCCCGCTTCGTAACCTTCCTCGGCGGCGGTTTCGTGGTAAATACCCTTCAACTGCTTCGTAAGATCAAGCAGCGAACCCAGGTTCATGTAGGGATACCGGTGCTTGGCGGCCCAGATTACGGACTCAGGGGAGCCGGTGCCGGGGAACCAGACCGGAGGGTGCGGCTTCTGGATTGGCACCACCCAGGGGTTGACCATGCGGTGCGGCCAATATTCGCCGTCCCAGCGGAACGGGCCGGGTTGCGTCCAGCACTTCACGATAAGGTCGTGGGCCTCTTCGAATCGCGGGCGGTTTTCCGTGGGCGAATATCCGGCATGCAACGTCTCGACGGCGGTGCCCCGAACGAATCCAGAGATGATACGGCCGCCGCTGATGCAGTCCAGCATGGCGATCTCTTCGGCCATCTTGACGGGGTCATTGACTGCGATTACGTTGCCCAGCATCGCAATTTTTGCTCTTTTGGTACGCTGGGTAATAACGGCGGCGTCAACGTTGACCGACGGCTTCATGCACCAGTACGAACTGTGGTGCTCGTTGGACATGATGCCGTCGAAGCCCACCTCGTCGGCCAGTTGATACTGGTCGTGGTAGTTGGAGTACAGAACGTGCGCCTTTTCGGGATCGAAAAAGGTATTGGGGAAGTGCATTCTTCCCGATTCAAAGGGCGCCAGATCGTCTTCCGTGACGTGGCCGTAAGGTTGTTCTGAGAACCAGAACACTTCAAGCTGGTGAGCCATGTTGGTTTGCTCCTTCTCGGTGTTGCGCGGCAGAATGGGTCGAGTGTGGCAGCGGGGTTGGTTCCGGTAATTGGGGAACGGTTGGGCTCCTGCCGGCTAAAGGCTGTTCAGGAAGCTGTTGACTGCAGAAACAAATTCGCTGCGCTTTTCAATGGCCGGCGAATGGCCACAATTGTCGATGATGCAAAGCTGACTGCCATTGATCGCCTGCTGGAACATGTGCCCACATTCAACGGGAATGATGGCATCTTCCGGCCCCAGACGATGAGTGTTGGCGTGTCGACGCGAGCCAGCGTATGGGGAAGGCTCGGGTTGTTCAGGTATGGGCGCCAGCAGAGTTGAGAGGCGGTGATGGCGTTGGAGTGGACTACCAGCTGTTCTTCGGGAGTTAACTCGCGGGTGATGATTTCGTAGTTTTCCACTTGGCTGGGATCATAGAAGCGCTGCTGTAGCCTGGTGTCGGCGGAAACCATAAATATCTCTGCGATCTCGCCTTGAATCGGTTTGATGCCGGCGGCGTCCACCAGGATCAGGGCGTCAATGTTGTGGTCATCCATGGCTGCCATCTCGGCTGAAACCCAGCCACCCATTGATGAGCCCATGAGAACAATATCCTGCAAGCCCAGGGCGTCAATGAACATGTGGTTGAAAAACGCCACGTCCCCAATGGTCTTTGCCCAACTGGGGCCTTCGGTCCCATTGAAGCCGGGTTGGCTGGGAACGTATACCGTGTAGTTGGCCGCCAGGTCTTCGTGGTAGGCCTGCCATCCGGACGATCCGCCGGCGCCGTGGAAAAAGACCAGTGGTGGGCCGCTGCCGCCGGAGAACATCTCCACGGCGGTACCATTAACATTTACGGAGGTTCGGGAACCGCTCTGTACTGTTGTCATACTCTCGTTCCTGCCAATTTTGAGTTGCCGCTATTCTGTAACAGGGGTACTCGGATGTCAAGACGGACGCCTGTCGTGGCACGAATCCGCCCGTGCGTAACGCAAATCGTAGCCCCGGCGAATCTATCCGTCGCGTTGCAGAAGTCTGGTTATGGCCCGGTTTACCAGGTTGGCAGCCATGGGAATTTTGTAGGCGTTGTCGGGCAGCGGCCTGCGATCTGCGATCGCCAGCGATCCCGCTTCCGCCATTGATACCGAGGTAGTTGGTTGGGATCGCAAGTATTCCTCGGTGGCAGCGGCGCGATATGGGGTGGGCGCCACTCCCCCCAGGACTATCGATGCCCGACTGATTGTGCCATCCACCACATCAATAACTGCTGCCACACTTACCAGGGCGAAATCTCCAGATTCCCGTTCCCCTGCTTTCAGGTAAATGCTGCGCTGCGTTGGGGATGGCGGTGGCACTGTGATGCCCGTAAGTATCTCTCCTGGCGCCAGGATGTTCTCCCTCATCAGATCTACGTCGGGGCCGATGAAGAATTGGTCGATGGGCAAATTCCATTCCCCCTGGAGGCCGGTTATGCTGACCGAGGCTCCCAGCGCTGTCAGCGCCACTGCGGTATCGGACGGGTGCACGATGAAACACCGATCGCCTCCGGTGACGCAGAGATACTTGCCCATGCCCTGGACTGCAAAACAGTGGTCGCCCCCACGCTTCAAACACACCGTCAGGGGATGGCGATAGTACCAGCAGCGTGGACGCTGGGTGAGGTTTCCACCCAATGTCCCCAGGTTGCGGACCTGTGGAGTGGCGAGACCAGTCGCGGCTTCGGCGAGCGCCGTATGGTTGTTACGGATTTCAGCGTGGGAAGCGATGTCCGCGATGATGACCAGGGCGCCTATTCGCAGCTCCCCACTGGCAGTTGCGGCGATTTCGCGCAAGTTGGAGTCGTTCACGTTATCCAGCGCCACCAGCGTGGTTGGGTTCGTGGTGCCATTTCGAATTTCAGACAACAGATCGGTGCCGCCTGCAATCATGGCGGCGCCGTTGGGTTCGGCGGCCAGGATGGCGCAGGCCTCATTCAGTGTTGCCGGTTGGCTCAGACGGAACGGCATAGCGATTTACTCGGAGCCCGATTGCTGGTTTTGCAGGGCAATCAAAATCTTGTCGGGGGTCACCGGCAATTCAACGAAGCGCACGCCAATGGCATCGTACAAAGCGTTTACTATTGCGGGAGCCACGCCGACCGACGGCACTTCTCCCAGCGCTTTTGCTCCCATTGGGCCGATGGGGTCCACCACGTTGGCATAGATTGTTTCAACGCCAGGGTAGTCGCGAATCGTTGGGCTTTTATGCTCCAGATAACTGCCGTTGAGCGTAACGCCGGTGGGAACATCGGTAACAAGTTCTTCACTGAGGGCGAAACCGAGCATCTGGGAAATAGCTCCTTCAACCTGATTCAATGCGGTGCGAGGGTTGATAATTCGACCCGAATCCTGGGCCGCGACATACCGTGATACGCGCACGCGGCCGGTGGCAGTGTCGACTTCGATCTCGCAGAAATGCGCCCCGAACGAATTGACGATGTAATCCGGACTGCCCGGCGTGATCGTCGCTTCGGCGCTCAAAGATTCGGGGGCCACTGATTGAGCCAGTTGGGCGAACGTCACTCGGTTCGCGGATTCGGTGGCGACGAACACCGCACCGTCGGCCATGGACAGGTCATCGCGTCGTACCTGCAATTGACGCGCAGCCACCGCAAAAACGCGGTCGCGTAATTTCTCGGCAGCCTGCAGAACCGCGGTTCCGGTGGAGAATGTGGCCGTGGACCCGGCCGTTATGGGGGCATTGGGCGTTGCCGCCGTGTCGGCGAACAGCGGTTGAATATCTTCGTAGCCAATGGAAAGAGCTTCGGCTGCCAGCTGCGCCAGCACCGTAACGGCCCCTTCGCCTACGTCGATCAATCCGCTGATCAGTTGTACTTTGCCATCCGTTCCAATGGTCAGGCCGGCGGCCGATTCGGAGCCCACCCCGCCGCGATAGATCATCATGCTCATGCCGCGACCACGACGAACAAAGGGGTCGGAAGCATCGGTTCGTTCGAACTGTTCTCCCCACCCGAACTGGGCTGCACCGCGGCGGAGACATTCTTCCAAACCGTTGCTGGAGAACGGAATGCCGCCTTCAAGAGGTTGCCCGTCCACGATCTCGTCGGCGGGCGACAGGCGTGGTCCAGCCTGTCCTTCCAGTGGTACACGATTGCGAAGACGAAACGCCAGCGGATCCATGCCGACGGCGTCAGCGGCCCGGTCGATCAGCGTTTCGAGCGCGAAGTGTCCCTGGGGAGCTCCCAAAGCGCGATAGCTGCCTGAAACGGGTTTGTTGGTGGTGGCTGGACGGGCATCGAACCGAACGTTGGGGCAGCGGTACAGGTAAAGTATCCCCTGGCCGGCACGGCGAGCCACGCCCGGGGCCGAGGATTGATACGCACCGGAATCCATGATGGCGTCACCGTGGATGGCCGTGATATCGCCGTTGTTTTTCACGCCGATCCTCAGGTTGATCCGGCCTCCGTGGCGAGTCCGACCCGCGACGAACTCTTCCTCGCGGCTGTACTCGACGCGGACGGGTTGGCCAGCGCGTTGAGCCAACAATGCAGCGAGCGCCGCCATACGCGACTCGTCCTTGTTGCCGTATCCGCCGCCCATGGTGGGGCCGATTACGCGCACCTGCTCGGCGGGGACTCCCAGGACATGGGCCAGCGCCGCCCGGTCTACGTGGACTCCGCGAGTGGACTTCCATACCGTCAGGTGACCATTTTCCCAGGCAGCCAGAGCAGCCCGAGGTTCGAGGGGTGTGGCCGAATGCGTCGGCAGAGTATAGGTCTCTTCGAGAATTATGTCGGCGGCTGCAAATCCGGCATCGATGTCGCCTCGTTGGAGGGCCAACGGTTCAGGGATGGCCAGATTGCCGTTGGGGTGGATGGCCGGTGCGCCGGGTTCCAGGGCAGCAACCGGGTCCGTAACAAAAGGCAAGGGCCGATATTCGACCTTTACCGTTGCAGCAGCGCGACGAGCAGTGTCCAGATCAATGGCGGCCACCGCGGCTACTTCGTCGCCAACGAACCTGACGCGCGTGTCCAGCACCAATAAATCGGGGGCCAAACGGGCGACCGGAGCATCGTCTGGCGTAACAGCAGCACGGACACCTTCCAGGGCCAGGGCGCCACTAACATCGACCGAGATTACGTCGGCATGGGGATGCGGGCTGCGGACAATTACCCCGTGCAGCATCCCTGGCAATGATATGTCCGCCGAATACTGGGCAGCGCCGGTGAGTTTGTCTGCCAACTCTCGCCGTGGCACGCTGTGGCCCACGGTGGTGAGTGGCGGTGGCGGTGTGGTTGTCATATCAGGTCGCCCCACGGTGTTGGACGGGTCGTTGGGTTTCGGCGGGTTGCGCCTGATGGTATCAATGGCCCGGTCAGACGTCAACGACGGTAGCGCCATGCACTTGCCGAGGGGCGACCGCGGGCGTAGGATGATGGAGCTTATGGTTGCTCAAGATTCAAGCCCAGACCACGGTAATCTGATGGAAATCAATATCACGGTCAACGGAAACTCGGTGGCGATTCAGCTGCACCAGTATTGGTCGTTGCTCGACGTGCTGCGGGATTCGCTCGGATTGACAGGCGCCAAGCGAGGTTGCGACCGGGGCGAGTGCGGGTCGTGCACCGTGTTGCTGGATGGCAAACCTGTAAACGCCTGCCAGGTTCTGGCCTCTCGCGTCGACGGTACCAATGTTGCGACCATAGAGGGTCTGGCTTCCGGCGGAATATTGTCCGAGCTGCAGCAGTCGTACCTCGACGAAGACGGGGGTCAATGTGGTTTTTGCACGCCGGGATTCGTGATGGCCACCAGGGCGTTGCTAAACACCAACCCCACGCCAACCGATGATGAAGTCCTAGAAGCGCTGTCGGGCAACCTGTGCCGCTGCAACGCCTACGGTCGCATATTGGCATCGGTGAGAACAGCAATAGAGCGGGAAGCGTAGCGGCCGATCCTGGCGCGGAAGATCCCGTGTATCGATGGATCGAGTGTCCTCCACTGCTGATATTTCCGTCGTTCGCCGCAGTCGCAGCGACGTCCTGACTGTCTCTGAACCACAAATTCTGGCAGTGATATCCATGAGTCCCGTCGAATAGATGCGCCACGCTCGAAGGCTGCCGCGTCGGAAGTCATCTCGTGTCTGTGGGCTCCGGCCAACTCGCCACACCAGTGTCTAAACCGGGCCGGGAGCGTAGCACCACCGCCACCGCTTTCGATTTGTTATGATGAAAAAACAGTTTCGCCACCTGGCGCACCCTGATGATTGATATCCCCGAGGAGACGATTGACCATGACCACAGTTCTTGAACGCATCGATCCTGCCGTTGCCCAGGCGATTGCCAACGAAAACCGGCGACAGCGGGATTCCATCGTGCTCATCGCCTCGGAGAATTATGCCAGCAAGGCAGTGCTCGAAGCCCAGGCCCAGTTGATGAACAACAAATACGCCGAGGGATACCCGGGCCGTCGATACTACGGTGGTTGCGAAAACGTGGATGTGGTTGAAACGCTGGCTATTGATCGGGTCAAGGAACTGTTTGGGGCCCAACACGCCAACGTGCAGGCCCACAGCGGCGCCCAGGCCAACATGGCGGCGTATTTCGCGGTATTGGAGACGGGCGACACCGTTCTCGGTATGCAGTTGGACATGGGGGGACACCTGACCCACGGTGCTGGAGTGAACTTTTCCGGTAACCTGTACAACTTCGTGCCGTACGGCGTGGATCGGGACACGGAGACCATCGACTACGACCAGGTTGAACAACTGGCGCGGGAGCACAATCCCAAACTGATCGTTGCGGGTTGCAGCAGCTACTCGCGTATCCTGGATTTCCCAAGGTTCAGAGCAATCGCCGATTCGGTGGGCGCCCAGTTGATGGTCGACATGGCCCATATCTCGGGGCTGATTGCCGGTGGGGCGCATCCGTCGCCATTCCCGCACGCGCAGATCGTTACCTCCACGACGCAGAAAACGCTGCGGGGCCCCCGCGGCGGAATGATTCTCGCCGATGCCGACCTGGCCCGAAAAATAGATTTCGCAGTTTTCCCGTATATGCAGGGCGGGCCGTTCATGCACGTTATTGCCGCGAAAGCGGTTTGCTTCGGCGAGGCCCTCCAGCCCGATTTCTCACGTTACGCCCACCAGGTGGTGGCCAATGCCCAGGCATTGGCGCAGGAGTTGTCTGAGTCTGGCGTACGGCTGGTTGCCGGCGGGACCGATAATCACCTGATGCTGGTGGATCTCACGCCGCTGGACATTACCGGCAGACAGGCGGAACGGGCCCTGGAATCGGTAAACATCGTGGCCAACAAGAACGCGATACCATACGACCAGTTGCCTCCACGAACTGCGTCCGGCTTGCGCCTGGGTACCCCTGCCATCACCAGCCGGGGCATGGGCGAAGATGACACCCGGCAGGTTGCCAGGTTGATCGTGCGTACGCTGGCGAACATAGGCGACGAGGCCGCCCTGTCTGCAATTGGGGAAGAGGTCAGGCACCTGGGCAACCGCTTCCCCGTCCCCGGCCTGGACGAAGAATAATATTTTACGCTGAGTCTGGGGCAGGGGTTCAGGGGCGGAGGATGCCCACGAACAGGTGGCCGCCGATCCCGCCCTCGTAGGCTTCGGTCTCCCGGTACTCGGCGTCAAACCCGGACTCGTCCAGCAGGTCGAGCCAGGTTTGTTTGTAGAACAACCCGCTGATATGACGGTCCTGCTCCACCGTGATCTTCCCGTCGCGGTCGATAATGAATATGAACACCGATTCGATCACGGTGT
Source organism: Dehalococcoidia bacterium (assembly GCA_965217175.1). Taxonomy (GTDB): domain Bacteria; phylum Chloroflexota; class Dehalococcoidia; order Lucifugimonadales; family UBA3495; genus Bin87. The sequence continues at coordinate 3,384,628 of OZ244251.1, read as the reverse complement.
CGTTGGGGTCGGGGTCTGCCATGTATTCAATGAACGTGACGTCTTGGCTGCTGTTCCCCCGTGTCCAGTCAATTACGCGGGGGCCGCGAAAGGTCTCCCGGAGGCAGTCCGGCGCCATTATCAACAGGCCGCCGGGAACCAGGTGCAGAGCAGCCGTCGTGATCGCGGCCGTGAGGTCATCCTCGGTGAGCATGTAGTTCACTGCGTCGTGGATGGCAACGATGTCGAAGGACTTGTCGAGCCTGACGGTTCGCATGTCGCCGAGGTGGTGCCGCGTTTGTGGGTTGAGTCGCCGGGACGTCTCCAGCATTTTTGGAGCAATGTCAACTGCTTCGGTATCGACGTGCTGAGTCAGATGGGACAACAGGTGTCCGCCGCCGCAACCTAATTCGAGCAGCCTGGGTTTGCGCCCAGGTCGACCACCCGGTTCGAAATGATGCTGGCGGATGATGTCCAGCCACAGAGCGGCCTCTACGTCGTATTCCTCGGGAGGACTTACGATCGGCCAAAGATGAGCCAAATCGTTATAGAGCCGCATCGACACGCTGCGTCAGAATGGCAGGTCGGCGCTGTCTATAAAAAGGTATTCGCGAACTATGCCCAGGTGGGAGCGCGGTACCGGGAGGGACTTATGCAGCCACCGTTCCAGGTTGCTGATACTGATGCCCGGTTGCAGATCTATGCACGGGCGTCCCAAGGTTTCCCAGCGAGCGATCATGCGGTGGGCGTCGGCAGGCAGACTACTGCGGTGCGTGGATGCCGGCTTGGTGGCGGATAGTGGCGAGGGCAATTGGTTGGTTAACATATCACCGTTCCGATCACATCGGTTGTAATCTTACAGCCCGAGGCGCGATTTATAGAACAATTGTACGTATCATACAACCGGAATGCAACGGGCTACTGTCATGCCGAACCGTTCTGGGCGGCGCTCAATGCTAGCTGAAAGAGCCACCGGGGTCACGAGTGTAGCGGGGTCGTCGGAAATAGAGCTCATTCCCGGTTGAGTTCGGTCAGGAGAGCGCGAATCAGGTCGGTTCCGCGGGCGCCGGAACTGGTGTAAGCGACCAGTCCTTCTTTGTCCAAAAATACGTAAGAGGGCACGCCACCAACTCCATACGCATCGGCCAGTTGTGCCGACTCGTCAAAGAGATTCGGGAAGGACAAACCGGTCCGATCGACGAATTCGTTGGTTGCCGCTTCGGTGGTGTTGAATTGAGACACGCCCACTACGTTGATGCTGGCAGCTTCGAGTTCTTCGGCGTAGAGGGCTTGTACAGCGGGTAACTCCCGCTGGCAATAAGGTCACCAGGGAGCCCAGAAAACTAACAACGTTGGAGTCCCCAAGGTCTCCGCGAATTCAAACAAACTGCCATCGAGTAGAGCGGCCTCGAATCGCGGGCCGGGACGGCGTTCGCCTTCTCCTGGGGAAGCGGGTTTGGGCCGTGGCGTGTACGTTGGCCTTGGAGTGTGTGTTGGTAGTGGAGTGTTGGCAGGCGCATCGAGCGCGGATGCGTCCACTGTTACCTTCGGCCCGACCGGTTCTGGTTCGGTTGTAACGGTTTCAACCAACTCCTCAATGGCTGCGAGCGAGGTGGGCAAGGACTGATTGGCGTCAGTGGCCGGTGGTTCTCTGAGCGTAGAACAACCCGTAATTATTGCGACCAACGTGATTGCCAAGAGGACGACGGGGATGAGTGGCAGATTTCGGGTCATGGAATTATTCTGCATGGAATTATTCGGCGCGGAAAGTAATTCTTCACTCAGATGAATGTGGAAGATGCGAGCAGATGACGGGATGTCCAATCATATCAAGGGGTGCCGGGCAGTGTCCACGAACGGGCAATGGATTTCAGGGCATCATGCTTCCAGGAAATCACAACGGGCACAGGTCGTCACCGCCTAATACCAGCGAGATTGCGGTGTCGCGGCGTTCCTCGCAATGGCAGAGCGAGAAAGCCACTGGCAAAACCCCACCGATGGGTCAAATGTACCGGCGGGGCCGCCAGATTTGTCGTAGGCGCAGCGGTCGTGGCTGTTGATCGCGGTTGGACGCTATTGGCTCTTCACCCAATCGGCAACGCGCTCGCCGATGGTCATGGCGGTGGTGTTGGTGTTGGCGCGGACGACGTCCGGCATTACGGACGTGTCGGCCACACGTAATCCATGCACGCCGCGCACCCTGCAGAACTGGTCGACAACGGCCATCGGGTCTGAGTCGGGACCCATCTTGCACGTGCCGGCCAGATGTTGGGACGTAGTAACATTTTTATTGAGCCAGTCGTCCAACGCCTCGTCGGAAGCCAGTTCTTCCTCCGTGGGTGTCAAGGGTCCGTCGACAATATCATTGAATGCCGGATGCTCCAGCAAGCCGAAGCAGATTCTCACGGCCTCCCGCAACCGCTCGCGGTCGGAAGGTTCTTCCAGGAAACCGTAGTAAAGGTTCGGTTGGTCGCCGGGATCAGCGGAGGCGAGAGTGATTTCGCCCTTGCCAGCCGCCAGTTCCAGGATGCAGGAGAAACGTACGCCCTCACCTTCCAGGGGGTCGCCGCCCAACGGGAAGGAGAAGGAAGAAGGCATGATCTGGATGTCGTTGCGTAGATTGTTCGCGCTGGAGGTGTAACGAAGGGCGGCCTGGATTCTGGGAGCATCAGGGTCCTGGGGAAAATCGTCCTTGACGCGGAGACGGACGGGCGCCATGGGGTGGTCTCTGAAATTCTTGCCGACGCCGGGCGAGTCATGCACGACTGGAATCCCCAGGCTGCGCAGGTGGTCTGCCGGACCCACACCGGACAGCATGAGGATTTGCGGTGATGCGATGGCGCCGGCGCTGAGCACTATTTCGTTCGCTTCCAACTGAAAGATATCCCCGCCACTCTCGACTTCAACGCCCCACACGGTGTTGCGGGCGAACAAAATTCGCCGGACCATAACATTGCCACGAACGGTCAGGTTGAGCCGATGGCGGTTTGGGTTTATGTAGGTGAGACCCGTGCTCATTCGTATGCCGTTGGGGTTGTTCATGGGAATGGGGCCGACTCCGCCGGATTCCGGATGGTTCATGTCGGCATCTTCAGGGTATCCGGCGTCAACGGCGGCCTGGAAAAAGGCTTGCTGGAATGGCAACCAGTCGGGTTTCTGGAAACGGCGCACCGGGATAGGACCGTCCGTGCCGTGAAAATCATCGCGAATGTCGGTATCGGTTTCCAACTTTCTGAAATAGGGCAACACGTTCACGTATGCCCACTCATCGTTACCCATGGCAGCCCAGGAGTCGTAATCTTCGGGAACGCCGCGCAGCAACACCTGGCCGTTAATCGCGCTGGTGCCGCCGACTACTTTGCCCCGGGGAACCGGCATGGGCTCGGTTTGCTCGGGACGACCCCGGGCCTGGAATGACCAGTTGTGGGGTGCTCCCGGTTGAGATGCGGTGGCGTTGTAACCGAACTTCAAATCTTCGGGGTAATGCTCGAAGTCGGGATAGTCGGGCCCTGCTTCCAGCAGTAGCACCGAGCGGTTTGGGTCTTCTGACAAACGAGCGGCAACAACGCAACCCGCCGAACCGGCGCCGATTACAATGACGTCGTATTTCATGATTCTTTCCTCAATTGCAAGGTTATCGCCGTTCCGGTTTGGTCGCCGCGCGCCGCAATTACGCGAGATGCGCTAGCGAACCGGCGGCCACATTATCCATCCGCGGCGGCCGGTGTTTCGCAAACGCAGGAGGCGCCCGCCGAGAGTCGTTACATACAGGCTGCTCTGGTCGGCGTCGCCATACGCACAGTTGGTTGGCATATCGACTCCCACCGGCATGGGATACGTTTCCAGGACGCGACCTTGAGGAGTCCAGACGTAAATCATTGGCCCCGGGCCGCTCGCATAGTTGCCGGCGCTCCCCACGATGTTTCCTTCCGAATCTAGACACATGCCGTCGATGCCGCGTTGTGGGCCGCGATGGTCGTCGCCGAATTGATGCAGCACGATGTACTGGCCCAGCGTCCCGTCATCATTGATTGGGTAAGAACGCAGTTCTCTCACTCCACCGGGATCGGCGTCGGTCTGGATGATGTACAAGCTACGCTCATCGGGGGAGACGAGAAGGCCGTTGGTTCCGGTGGTGTCGAAGGTCATGCGCTGGCACGTGTAGCTGCCATCGGGTTGGGGGTCGGCGCGCAGGATGTCGCGGTTCGCGATCTCCTGCTGTTCGCTGGGGTCGGTGTTGCCAGCGTTCCAGGGGTTACTGAACCAGATGCGCCCCTGCCGGTCGATGGCGAGGTCGTTGGGCGTGTTGAGGCGCTGTCCGTCCAGGCGATCAACAATGGTGGTAGTGCTGCCATCGGATTCGAAGCGAACGATGGAGCGTCCGCCCGAGCAGCAACCGTACAGGCGGCCTTCGGCGTCGAACGCCAGGCCGTTGGTATGGTTGGTATTCTCCCGATAAATGCTGCATTCGCCGGATTCGGGATTGTAGGCCATGATCCGGCTGGCTGGGATGTAGGTGAAAAGCATCCGGGCGCCATCCCAAGCCGGCCCCTCGGTCAAACGGCTGAATGGTCCCGCGACGTGCTCCCATTGCAGTGCCATGCTGTCCTCCAGTGTCGTGTCGTTTCGGTTTGGGAATCGGCGATTCGATAACCGGTTAGAGTCGATAGGCTTTCACAGCGGTTCCCTGAAACATGGCGGCTTTTTCCGGATCCGAAAACCCGGCAGTGACACGCTTGAACGCGTTCCAACCGTTGGTGTAAGCGTACGAATTTTTATCTACGGGGAAGTTGCTTTCGAACATGCAGCGTTCGGGCCCAAACTGTTCGATACAGTACATAATCCACGGAGCGATGGTGTCGGCCAGTTCCGTCGACGTCGGAGGGATGGGGCGCTGGTGCCAGTCGTAACCGCTGATAACGTTGCCGAACCCACCCAGTTTTACCACCACGTTTTCGTGTTCGGCCACGGCAGCGATTCCCTTCTGCCAGTCGGCAAAGACCTCATCCCGCTTGCCGGCATAGGGACCGACGCCCAGGGGTCGGCCAATGTGATTCAGTATGATCGTTGCGTCGGGAAACGCACCCGCCAGGTCGGCCAGGTCGGCCAACTGGGTGTGGTACACCAGGGCATCGAAGCTCAGGCCCAGATTACGCAGACAGTTGAACCCCTCCCTGAGGCGCGAATCCATGAGCATCCCGGGCGTGTTGGGACTCCCCGGAGAGACCTGGGGGCTGGCATCCCAGCCGCAGGAGAAACGGATGCCCCGGAACCGGTTGCTGCTGGCCGCAATAAGGGCTTCCAGCGCCGGCTGCACGGCAGATCCCAGCATGAGATTGGCGTTACCTACGATTCCGGCTGCAACCTCGGTGGGGCCGTATTGGCCGCTGGCGCTCTGGGCGGCAATCCCCTGGACGAATTCGATCTCACCGACGGAACGCATCTCGTCGGGCCCGTGAGCCCGGTACATGGAGTGGCATTCTATGAAAACGGTCTGGGCAATGTTGTGTCCACCGCTCACGTCCTCCGTGAGCTGTTCCAGCATGTAGCGGTCGCCATCACGATCCCAGAAATGATGGTGTGGGTCGCAAATGGGCAGGCCGGGTTCCATGGCGTCTTCGACGGTTTGGGCGAGCCATACATCGCGCTGAGTGGACATGTCCATTCCTCCAAAACAGAAATAGTTTCGGCGCAGTGATGATGCGCCGCGCCGACGGGTTAGATGGGCAATGGGACCTCGACGAGTTCATCCGGAAGCTCGACACCAAAGGCGTTGACGTTGAATGCGAGCATTGTGTAGCAGCCCATGAGGGTGGTTAATTCGGTTACTCCCGGGATACCAAAATGGGCGACCGCGGCGTCGAAGGCGGTTTGGCTTACCTTTCTGGTCCGGAAGAATTCCCGCCCGTAGTTCACCACGGCGATTTCGTCTGCGGACGGATTGGGCAACTCCCGCCGTTCGCGGAGGGCATCGACGATTTCGTCGCGCAAGCCAGCACGGCGAGCCGGCGGCGCATGGGCGTTCCAGATGAACTGACAGTCATTTTCGCGGGCCGTCAGCAACATAGCCAACTCTCTAATGCGCGGTTCCAGCGACGTGTCGGTACGCAAATAAAGTGCGAGGCCGAGAGCACGCTGCGCCACTTCGGGAGCGTTCAGCATTACAGAACCCGGACCCGTGGTGGGCACTTCACCGCGATCGGCGACAAAGGTGTCGAATGCCCCGCGTTCATGTTCCGGGACGGACTGTCGGGTTACGTTGGGGGTTCTGGCCATGATTTCCTCCCTGGGTGTCTGGTTAGCATACAAGCCGCCGGCCCAGTTTAGCCGGGGAGCGGACGGGAACTGCATCTCGCCAGTCTAACACCGTTCGGGTCCCGTGGTGGCTAAATCTCACACTCGCAAACTGCCGATGGCGCGGGCGAACCAACGAGAAGGCTGGTCTGCTCCCTCCACGCCGGTTTTTCCAAATAGCCGCTGAGTCGACCGATATATGGACGCAAGGCGCGTGGAACGGGTCGCGCCTGGCGTTTTTAGACGGCGTTTGTCATTAACCAAAATGCGCCTTTGGCCGTCGAAGCGCTCACTTCGCGGACTGGCTGCGTATCCCCGGTTTTGAGGGCTCCGATTGGATCAACTTCCCGCAACACGCTATGACGATAGCGTCATCCAATGTGCAAAATGGCTGGTATCATCGTTCGAAACACTGGGGCTCCAAATCTGCAGCCGTGAGGTGCACCATGAGCAGCGCAAAAATCAACGGAATCGACCTACACTACCAGAGCTACGGCGAAGGGGAGGCTATCGTGTTCGCCCACGGCGCCGGCGGAAACCTGCTGAGCTGGTGGCAACAGATACCATTCTTCTCCCAGCGTTACCGTTGCGTCACGTTTGACCAGCGAGGTTTCGGGCATTCTTACGACGCGCCGGGAGGGCCCGGCCCCAACGCCTTTGTAGACGATGTGCGGGGGTTGCTGGATCATTTGGGGATCGAGACTGCCCACCTGGTGGCCCAATCGATGGGTGGGCGATCAATGCTGGGTTTCGCGGTCGAGTATCCGCATCGCGTCCGGAGCCTGGTGATGGCAGACACCGTTGGAGGGATGGAGGTGCCCGAAGTGCTGGAACAGCAGCGCATTTGGAGGGAGAGCCACACGGCAAGCGGCGAGATAGGATACCGGGCCGTTTCTCCTCTGTTTGTCCAGAGGGAACCCAACCTAGCCAACCTGTACCTGCAGATATCGCGCACCAACCCACCCCGGCAGGATCCTCCGGGAGGCCAGCCGATCGGGCCCGGCGCAGCGGCAGTCGGCGGCTTGTCCATGCCGGTGCTCTTCTTCGTCGGGGAGGATGACGCTATTTCGCCTCCGGCAGTAATTGAAGCGGGGGCGCGGTCGATACCGGGCGCCCAGTTGCTGCGGGTACCGGAGGCGGGTCACTCGGTGTACTTCGAAAAACCCGACATCTTTAATTTCGAGGTGTTCCGGTTCATCGAAAACGCCGCGCCATTGCCGGCTCGGGCAGCGGCCAGCGCCGGAGTCGCGGATGGCGACTGACAACCACACCGGAGTGCATCTGGACGAATCGGACGGCATCGCCACGCTATCCATCGAGGGCCGAACGCATCTGAATTTGCTGGGTCGTGCTGTGTTTCAGGCGCTGAACCAGAGGGTCAGCCAGTGTTGCGACGACCAGGATTTGCGGGCTATCGTGCTCCGGGGCGCCGGCGACCGGGCGTTCTCTGCGGGTGTGGACCTGCACGAGATGAAAGACCTCAATCCATTGCAGGCCGAAGCATTCATTCGCACACTGCACGCTGCAGCGCGGTGTCTGCTCCACGCCCCGTTGCCGGTGGTGGCCGCGATACGGGGGCCATGCCTGGGCGGAGCGCTGGAAGTGGCTCTGGCTTGCGACACGCGCATCGCCACCGATGACGCTATTTTTGGCCTGCCCGAAGTGAAGGTGGGACTGCCATCCGTTATCGAGGCGTCGTTGTTGCCGCGCACCGTGGGACTGGGCAGAGCGCGCAGATTGTTGCTCACGGGTGAGACAGTTAACGCGCAGGAAGCCCTGCGGATTGGTCTGATAGACCGGATCGTACGCGGGGATCAGTTGGGGCAAAGCGCGCTGGACGCGGCTCGGGAGTTTTTGGGAATGAGCCGTTACATTCTGGCGACACAAAAAGAGGTTGTTTCCAGATGGTTGGAGCTGGGCGAGGAAGAAGCGGCGCAGTACAGCATCAAGGCCTTTGCCTTGTGCTTTGCTACCCCGCATCCTAACGAGGCAATGACCGCATTTCTGGAGAAACGGGCCCCAAGGTTGTAAGTCCGATGCCTGGCAGCAATCCTGAACTTACTTGTGCATCGGCGACGGGACCCCGCCGCCAGCCAGAATGACAGGCGTGACGTGCCCGACACGGCATAAAATCATCAGATTGGGAGGAAACGATGACCGAAAGCACGGAATTATTCCATATCATGCGCACTACGCGGGCGATGCGAAGGCTCAAGCCCGACCCGGTGCCTGACGAATTGATCCGGCAGATTCTGGAGGCGGGCGTGTGCGCCGCTAACGGAGGCAACAATCAGCCGTGGCGGTTCCTGGTGATCAAGGATAAAAACATCAAGGCACAGGTCCAGCAATGGTACAAAAAAGCTTTTGACGAAGTCGTGGGGCCGCGCTACCGCGGCAGCGATCCGCCACCGGGTTCCAGTCCCAGCCGTTACCGCCGCCAGCACGATGCGGTGGAATATCTGACCGACCACTACCACGAGGCGCCGGTATGGATCGTGGCTTGCCAGGACCACGGCAGCGGTACCCCCAACCGGTCGGCGGGGGCCTCGATCTATCCAGCGGTGCAAAACATGCTGCTGGCGGCGCGCGCATTGGGGTTGGGCTCCACACTGACGTCGCGGCACCTGATCCACGAAAAGGAAGTGGAGGCAATTCTGGGGCTGCCGCCGGGCGTACACTCCTATGCGATCCTCCCGATTGGGTATCCCATGGGTAATTTCGGACCGGTACGGCGGGGAGCTCTTGGCGACTTCGTCTATCTGGACAAATGGGGAGATTCGTATCCATCTCTCGATTAGCCGTTCGGCTGCCGGGCCGTAACGGTATGGCAGTTGAAAGAGCGTCCGGGGTAGCGCCAACAGTCGGAGGGAAGCAGAATCATGCCGGAAGTTTACCGCGCCGATCACGTAGGGAGTTTGTTGCGTCCCGCCGATTTGCACCAGGCCAGGGCGAACTGCCGCGAAGGTATGCTCGAACTGCACCAGCTGCGGGCTATCGAAGACGCGGCGATCCTGCACGTCCTGGAACGTCAGCAGGCAGCCGGAGTGGAGATCTACACCGACGGTGAATTTCGGCGCTCCGGGTTTCAAAACGACCTGATTGAGGCGGTGGAAGGCTACGTTGAGACCAACGATCCCGCGGTGGTTCGCGTGTGGCAGGGCCCGGGAGGTGAACCGCACGAACAGGGCACGCGGCAGGTGGTGGGTGGAAAGCTGCGACAACTGCGCAGGTTGACCCAGTACCAGGCAACGTTCATGAACGCCTACGCGCCGGGGCCATTCAAGATAACCGTGCCCAGCCCCAGCCAGTATCCGGCCATCAGCTTCCAGCCGGGCCTGACCGATCGATACTATCCAACGCGGTCGGACCTGCTCTGGGACATCGCTGAGATCATCAAAGCCGAGATATCGGCTCTGCTGGAATCGGGCGTGCCATACGTCCAGATCGACGCACCCCGCTACAGCTATTACGTGGACGCAAAATGGCGGGAGCATTTGCGGGAACTGGGGGAAGACCCGGACCAGATGTTCGAGGAAGCAGTGGCGGCGGACACCTACTGCCTGGAGGGAGCGCAACGGCCCGGCGCCACGGTGGCGCTGCACATTTGCCGGGGAAACAACCAGAGCAAATGGTACGCGGAAGGCGGCTACGAGGCCATTGCCGCAAAGTTGTTCGGGACGTTGCCCGTCGACAGGTTTCTCCTGGAATATGACACCGAACGCGCCGGTACCTTTGAACCACTGCGGCACGTCCCCGAGGACAAAATGGTGGTTCTTGGACTGATCAGCAGCAAAGATTCAACCCTGGAATCTCGGGATTACGTCCTGGAACGGATCGAGGAATCAACTGCGTATGTCCCGCTGGAAAGATTGGCGCTCAGTCCACAATGCGGTTTCGCGTCCACCGTCGCCGGCAATCTGCTGACTGAAGAGGAACAATGGCGCAAGCTGGAACTGGTGGCCAGCATCAGCCGCGAGGTATGGGGAGGGTAAGGCATCATGGATTTTGGATTGTTCGTCGAATTCGCCGCCCCCGAAGGCACCACCGACCGCGATACCTTTTCTCAAGGTTTCGCCCTGGTGGACGAAGCCGAAAGCATGGGGGTGGATTCAGTCTGGTTGGCCGAGTATCACTTCTCGCCGTTCAGCGTCCTGTCTGCGCCCATTACGGTGGCCACGGCGGTGGCGGCCCGCACCAGCAAGATGAGGATCGGATTTGGCGTGCTGCTGTTGCCACTGAGTAATCCGGTGCGAGTGGCCGAAGAGGTTGCAACGCTCGATCACATCAGCCAGGGCAGGATTGATTTTGGGATTGGCCGTGGCACGTTTCCCGATCATCACGATGCTTTCATCTCACCGTATCCCGAGAGTCGGGGCAGGTTTGAAGAGTATCTGGAAATCATCCTGAAAGCATGGACGGACGAGAAGGTTTCCTTTGATGGAGAGCACTATCAATGCCACGAATTGAACATCAAGCCGAAGCCGTTCCAGTCGCCGCATCCACCCATTCGAGTGGGAATTACGTCGGCGGAAACGTTTCCCATTGTAGGGCGTATGGGATTCCCGATTTTCATCAATCCGTCCCGAGTGTTCGCCCTGGCGGAGTTGGCGCCGAACATCGAAAGCTACCGAACGGCGTGGAAGGACGCCGGCCACGAGGGCGAAGGGCAGGTGGGTCTACGGGTACCGTTGTACGTGGCTGAAACCGCACGGGAAGCCTATGAAGACCCCATGGATAGCACCGTGGCCTCGATGCAGGGGTTGAGCACCAGGGTCGCCGGCAGCGCAGACCGAGCGGGTACGACCGGCGATTGGCGTGCTGAAGCCGACCGCATCGGGGGCATGACCTACGATGACTGGCTTAGGGATAAGGTGGTTTACGGCACTCCGGAAGCCGTAACCGACCGGCTGCAAGAACTGATTGAGGATTTGCATCTGTCCCAAATCGTATATGAGATTAACTTCGGTCGCCGAATACCTGAGGAACTGCAGCTGAAATGCCTGCGCCTCATCAACGAACGTGTGATTCCGAATTTCGTATGACGGCTCCGCTACAGCGTTGCAACACGCGTTGCGTACTCTTCGGAATCAACAGCAAGCCGCCAGGGATGGACTTGGAAGATATGCAGGGGGTCGGGAGAAAATATGACAATCAGCGCTAGTGTAAGCAGCGTGGCGGAAGCCTATCTTGAATTGCTGGCCGCCCGTGGCATTGAATATTTCTTTGGCAACGGCGGCACCGATTTTGCCCCCATCATCGAGGCGTACGCTAAACGGATGTCCCAGGAACAGCCGCTGCCCAGGCCCATAACCGTACCCCATGAAGTTACAGCCGTGGGCATGGCTCACGGCTACACCATGGTCACCGGACGGCCGCAGGTGGTCATGGTACACACTGTTCCGGGAACTGCTAACGCAATTGGTGGGGTCGTGAACGCTTTCCGGTCCAACATACCGATGCTGTTCAGCGCCGGTAGGACGCCGATCGCAGAAGGGGACGCTCCGGGGTCTCGGGACGGCAGTATTCATTGGGCCCAGGAATCCTTTGATCAGGCGTCCATGGTTCGGGAGTGGGTTAAATGGGACTACGAACTCCGGCATGGCGCAGACGTGGAAGGGGTGGTGGATCGAGCGTTGGCCATCTCGGAGTCGGAGCCCGCCGGCCCGGTGTATCTGACGTTGCCCCGCGAGGTTTTGGCGGAGACGTTGGAGGGCATTTCCTATAACGATACTTCCCGGCAACAGCCCACCCGCAACCGCTTGCCCACACCGGAGGCTATCGCAGAAGCGGCAGGTATTATGGCGAGCGCCCGCGCCCCGATCCTGGCAACCAGGGGAGCCGGCAAAGACCCCCGGACGGTGTCTCATCTGGTGGAACTTGCTGAGCTGCTAGGGATACCGGTGTTCGATTCGGGGGCGCTTTATGCCAACTTTCCCATGGGCCACCCCCTGTATGCCGGAGGAGAGATTGGGCCAGCGCTGGCCGATGCCGACGTGGTTGTGGTGGTGGAAGCGGACGTGCCGTGGATCCCCCGGCGCGCCGGGAAACTGACCGATGCCCGGGTGATCGCCATCGGCGCCGATCCTCTATTTTCCAACTATCCGATCCGCGGATTCCCGGTGGACGTGAACCTCGCGGGAAGTCCCTGGTTGATATTGCAATCACTGTCGGCCGCGGTCAGAAAGGCGGGCGTCGACTCGCGGGCGGTTGATTCGCGCACGGCATACTGGACTGATGCCGGTATCCAGCGCCGTGAAACTTTGCGGCAACGTGCCCTGTCCAGCAAGGACGAGCATCCCATCAGCAAAGCCTGGTTCACCAAATGCCTGAATGATGTGCTGGACGACGACTCCATCCTGATCAACGAACTGGGTATTGATGTGGCGCAACTGGAAATCAGGCAACCGGGCGGGTTCTTTGGCACTCCTCCGTCTGGCGCGCTGGGTTGGGGTGTGGGCGCATCGTTGGGAGCCAAACTTGCCGATCCTTCCAAAACCGTTATCTGTTGCGTTGGAGATGGTTCCTATATATTCGGATCGGGCACTGCTGGACATATCGTGGCCGAAGCTCAGAATCTGCCGGTTCTGACCATCGTGTGGAACAACGGTATCTGGAACGCCGTGCAGAATGCCACCAAAGTGAACTATAGCGACGGGGTTGCGGTGCAAACCAACAACTTTGCCGTCACCACCCTTTCCCAATCATTCCGGTACGAGCTTATATGCCAGGCTGCCGGTGGGTATGGGGAGCGGGTGGACGATCCGGCCGACGTTCCGGCGGCACTGCAGCGGGGACTCCGGGCGGTGCGCAACGACAACCGACAGGCATTGCTCAACGTGATTGGTCAGTAACGGCTCTGATTCGCCGCGCAAGGTACCCCCGAACCAGCTGTTTAGGGGATTTCCGGTTGGCGTCCGGTAAAGGCGGCCTCAAGTAGTTCCGACCAGTAAACGAAAAGAGCTGGCCGATGCACAGGCGGGCCACCGGGGCCGGGATTGGCCTTGTTAACGCCGGCGCGTGACCGGTGGCCGCGATGTGATGGGGAGCGCTAGCTGCCTTGCAGCATGAATTCGGAGACCCGTTCGCCGATCATCATGGTGGTGACGTTGGTGTTGGCCCGGATGCAGTCGGGCATGATGGATGCATCGACGACGCGGATACCGTCCAGTCCGTGGACCTTGCCAAACTGGTCAACCACCGCCATGGGATCGGACGATGGACCCATTTTGCAGGTGCAGGAAATGTGCTGCGCCGTGGACACCACACGCATCAACCAGTCATCGAGGGCGTCGTCGGTGGCCAGGTCGGAATCGAGGGGTTCGGTGCGTTCTTCGATTATGTCGCTGAAATCTCCATGCTCGCCCAGCTGTGCGGCTATTCTGACACCGTCACGCAATCGTTTCCGATCGAATTCTTCCTGCAGGTAGTTGTAGTCCAGGAAAGGCTGCTGGTTGGGGTCGGTGGAGTTCAGACGCAGTTGGCCGGCGCCGACAGCCAGGTAGATGGAAACCGAAGCTCTAATGCCCAGGGGTTCCATGCGATTACCGCCGCGCATCACCTGTGCAGTGGCGTAGGAGGAGAAGATCATGATCATGTCGTTGCGGAGGTGAGAACCTTCCGCGGTGTAACGCAAACACAGCTGGCTGCGGGGAGAGAGGCCGTCCAGGTTGAATCCAGGTTTAGTTCGCCAGGTTACCGGTACGATGGGATGGTCGCGCAGGTTCTGTCCCACGCCGGGAAGATCGTTCACCACCGGGATACCGTGGCTGCGGAGGTGATCAGCCGGACCTACTCCCGAAAGCATGAGCAGTTGCGGGGACGCGATGGCTCCTCCGCTGAGAATAATCTGGTCGCCTTCGACGGTGAAAATATCGCCCCCGCTTTCCACCACCGCCCCGATCGCCCGGTTGCCTTCAATCATTATGCGGTGAACGGTGCAGTTGGGCCGAATCGTGAGATTCAGGCGGTGCCGGGCCGGGTCCAGATACCCCAACGCGGTGCTCCATCGGATGCCGTTGGGATTGTTGAACGGCGTGGGGCCTATGCCCGAGGCATCGGGGCTGTTGTGGTCTGGGCTGTCGGGGAAGCCGTAGGCTTTGCAGGCGCTATAAAACGCCGATTGGGCGGGCAGCCAGTCTTCCGGCTTGAAGCGGCGGGCGATTATTGGGCCGTCGTTCCCATGGAAATCATCACTGAAGTCGGTATCAGTTTCCAGCCTCCTGAATGAACCCAGCAGGTTTTGAAAACTCCATTGGTCGTTGCCCATGGCGGCCCAGGTATCGTAGTCCTCGGGCACACCGCGCAGGAACATCTGGCCGTTGATGGCGCTTGACCCGCCGGTCACCCGTCCCCGCGGCACCATAATCTCCGGGTTCTGGTCGGTGCCGCGACCGGTGAACTGCCAGTTGTGGTCGCTGGTCATTACGTCCGTGGTGGTGGCGTACCCAAACTTGACCTCATCGGGCAGATGGTCGAAGTTAGGGTAGTCTGGGCCGGCCTCTAACAGGAGCACCGAGCGGTTGGGGTCCTCGCTCATTCTGGTGGCGACGATAGAACCGGCAGACCCGGCCCCGATCACGATTACATCGTACTTCACAACATTCCCTCTTGATCCAGGATGCCCACTTTTAAGTCGGCGGCATCGCAGTTGCACGGTCGCATGGCGGGCGTCACAATGGCGCGTACCAGCGCGTCGCGACCTTTTTCAGCCAGATTTTCGCAATGATACGCCAAGGAATAGAACAATTCCAGCGATGATATCCTGATGCCGGTGGAGCGGGTACCGGGCCGCGCCCTGGACTCGGTTATGGCGTAACACTGGCGAACACATCCTGCGAGGATGCGAACCAACCCACCGACGCGAAACCAACCCAACAGGAGCACAATGATGCCTCAACTGATTCAGGGCGACCATCCGGGTTTGACCTGGCAGGGAGCTATTTCTTTTGACCGCAACGACCAATGGGTAATGCCGTGGCGCATCCCTTACGACGAGCGGTCTCTGTTCCCGCCCGACGCATTGCGAGAACGGACGGCGATGCCGGCTGGAATTCGCATCTCGTTCTACAGCGACACCGAGGTTCTGGGAGGTTCAGTTGAGCCGGCTGAGGAATCGAGCCCGATAGATCTCTATTGCGATGGTCGATTCTTCGGCTCGGCGTGGCTGGAAGGCAAGGCCAATTTTCGTTTTGTCGGTCTGCCTGGCAGCAGAAAACTGATCGAGCTGTGGCTACCGCAGCACGGTGAGTTCAGACTGCGTGGCCTGGAATTATCCGACGGCGCAACGCTGGAAAATTTTGAGGACGATCGTCCGCGCTGGATAACCTACGGGAGTTCCATAACGCATTGCCGGACGGCGGAGAGCCCGAGCCAGACCTGGCCTGCGATTGCCGCCCGGCAGCACGGCCTGAATCTGACCTGCCTGGGCTACGGAGGCGGCTGCCACCTGGAGCCGATGATCGCGCGCATGATCCGGGAGTTGCCTGCCGACTACATCTCTATGAAGCTGGGGATAAACGTCTATAACGCAGGCAGCATGAATTCCAGAACCTTCATGCCGGCGGTTATTGGGTTCGTACATATCGTACGGGAAAAACACCCCGACACACCCATCGCGGTCATCTCTCCAATCTTCTCCCCGCCTCGCGAAACGACGGAGAACCCGGCTGGTTTCACTCTTGCGGCGATGCGCGCCGAGGTTGCCGAAGCGGTGGAAGCCATGAAGAGCCTGGGCGACAAAAACCTCCACTACGTAGACGGTCAGGAACTATTCGGTTCAGACCTGGTACACCTGCTCCCGGACGACCTGCACCCGGATGGTGAGGGGTACAAAGTGATGGGGCAGAATTTTGTGGACCGGGTGGCGCGCACCCTGTTTGCCGGCTCCGGGGTGGCTGCACCCGTGTAGGCTCAATTCCCGGGGCCTGGGGTTGGTGCAGGCGTTGGTGCAGAGGAGGGCAGGTGCGTCAACCACCGATACGGCTCGAGACATCCTGGTCCAGGATAGCCGCGGCCAGCATGGTGACGGCGGTCGGAACATAAAGAGGGCCAATGGTCGGGATCGACACCAGGGCGATCATTAAGATGAACGATAACGATGGCAAGAACAACAATGAGCGAATGGGATTCCCGGTTTCCACGCAGAATATGGCGACCAGGACGGCGCCGGTCAAAATGACTGGAATGGGAAAGAACAGGAGATCCCAAGGGCCGTTTGCCTGGACCGGCACTAATCGTTGGATGACCTGGATCGGAACCAATCCTTGTATGTTCACCGGCAAGATCAGGAGGAAAATTCCAGCGACCCAGGCCAGAACATGGGATACCCACGCTGCCACGCCGGATGGCCCGCTGCGTTTGACTGCTGTGAAAAACTGGTCATTCACAGTCGTTGTCGGTCCAGGAATTACAAGGTGAGGCCAACCGGCATCAACGAGGCGATCGTACCGGCGGCGGCGTTTGCGCCAGCATCAATCGCGAAGTGGACGGAAAAACTCGCGAACCTCGTGGGCCAACAGTTGGGGTTCCTCCAGAGCCGCAAAGTGGCCGCCCCGAGGCATCTCCTGCCAGCGACGTACGTCGTAGGAACGCTCAGCCCATTCTCGTGGTGGCCTGGAGATTTCCTGGGGGAACATGGCCATTCCAGCGGGAGCCGGCACCTTTTCATTTTCGGCCATCGTCCACAGCGAACTCTGGTTTTCCTTGTACATGCGCACCGATGATCCGATGGAGTTGGTTACCCAGTAAATCGTAACTATGGTGAGTAGCTCGTCCTTGGTGTAGCGGCTTTCAATGTCGCCGTGGCAGTCGCTCCAGGTGCGATATTTCTCGATGATCCAGGCGGCCAGACCGGCGGGCGAATCATTGAGGCCGTAGGACAAGGTTTGAGGTTTTGTGCCCTGGATGTGGTTGTAACCGCCCTCGTCAAGGAACCATCTGTCCCGTTGCGTTACGAGGGCGTCTTCAGCCTCGGTGAGCGGTCGGGAACCAGGTCCCAGATACGGAGTGGGCCGGGTAACGGACGTAAGGTGGACGCCATACATTTTCTCATGGTGCGAATATCCGAGGCGCGAGGTCACTCCAGAGCCTATGTCGCCACCCTGCGCCGAGAATTTAGGATAACCCAGGTTTTCGGTCATCAGTGTCGCCCACATGTCGGCGACCTTCTGAACCTGCATACCGGGGTCGTTGGACGCCTGGGAGAAACCGAAGCCTGGCAGGGACGGGGCGACCACGTCGAAGGCGTCTGCCGCGTCACCGCCGTGGCTGGCCGGGTCGGCCAGCAGCGGTATTATTTTGGTCATCTCGAAGAAACAGCTGGGCCAACCGTGGGTTATAACCAGAGGCATCGGACTGGGTCCGACGCCGCGTTCGTGAATGAAATGGATGTCCAGACCGTCGACCTTGCTTTTGAAGTGGTGGAAGGCGTTGAGTTTCTCCTCCTGTGCGCGCCAGTCGAAATTGGTGCGCCAGTATTCCACCAGTTCTTTCATGTAGTCGAGATTGCTGCCGTAGCCCCACGCTGAACCGGTAACCTCGTCGGGCCATCGCGTTTGATTCAGACGCACCTGCAAATCATCGAGAACGGATTGGTCGATGGCGATCTCAAATGGCATTACTTCCATCATGTAACTCCTGTGCGGGCCGGCTTGTGACCTGTGGGACCCGTCGTGCAGTACCTGGAATGTTTGGGGTTAGTCTGTAGAGCGTGGCGTCCCCTGGCGAGCCGGTTGGGAGCATTATACATTTCGCCACCGGGTTCCCATCCCTAAGGCTGGTGCCCGGCGCAGTCCATGTGACCCCGGGGCTTGAGTGGATAACGGCGCCTTTCAGCAATCAGGCGTTGCGGAATCGGGGCATTACGCGTTCGGCAAAGAGATTGAGCGAACGGGCAGTCACGTCTGAGGAAACGAGGCCCCGGTTGGTAAGCATCAGGTTGCGGATGCCGGCTTGTCGCATCTGGTCGAGTTGCTCCGCGACCCGCTTCGGGCTGCCCACCAGGTTTTCAGCGGCATCCGGATCAGGGTCCGGAGCGTAGCCGTCCCGCTGTATTGGAGGCGCCTGTTGGGACATTGGAAACTCCTGGGGATTCAGGCGTTGCCGGAAATCCTGCATGATCGCATAGGCGTCGTAATTGGCGGGGAGGAATTCGTCCATCGCCTGGCCGTCAGTTTCGGCCAAGTGCAATTCTCGCCAGACCCAAATCTGGTCCAGGTTGTGTTGGACGGATTCCTCGTCGAACCCGGAGGCCGCCATGGTGTCACGATACAGGGCGATGTTGGCGGCAACGCTGTTAACCGAGCGCCCACGGAGGAGAATAGGTCGGCCAATGCGCGCCATCTCCACGATGGACTCCTGGTTGATACAGGCCCGGGCCAAAGGTGGGTGAGGTTTCTGGTACGGCCTGGGTCTGACGGAAGGGAAGGATACTTGCCAGTGTTTTCCCCGAAAATCAACGTTGTCGGTGGTCCACGCGGTTACCAACAGCTCCTCGGCCTCTTCCATTTGTTCAGCGCCCAGGATGGGGTCGCTGCCAAAACCGAGGTATTCAAATGCGTTGTAGTTCGAGCCCCTGGCGGTGCCCACCACCAGACGGCCCCGGCAGAGGTTATCCAACAGGGCCGTTTGCATTGCAACCCGTACCGGATTGTGCAGCGGCAATTCCAGAATGCCAAACCCAAGCATCACGCGTCGGGTTTTCACCGCAAGCGCGCTGGCAAATACCAAAGGGTCGCCGTATACACATTCGCCGGTGAAGTAATGCTCCGCGATCCAGATGGCATCGAAACCGAGATCCTCAACGAGTACGGCTTCTTCCAGGCAATCGTGAATCGCCTCGTCGTCGTGCGAGTCGTCGAATTTCATGGGGTAGAAGAAATGTCCGAATCGCATCAGAGTCCACTCATACGACAGTCAAATACAGCATCGACGATCCTTGACACCGGTGGGTCGCGTTGCCGCCCAGGAATTGGGGTATCTGCGCTACTTGCCGTCTTCGATACTGACGGTGATTATGGCATTGGCGATCAGAGTGCCATCGGTGCCGTCGTCGTTCAGCAACTGCAGGCCGCCCACCACGACATCGACGTTGGCCCGGCCGTGAGGAAGCGAGTCGGCTACCTCGTCAGCATTCACCTTTTCGGGATGCGGCGCACCGATTGTAACGTTCACCGTCATGTCATCGGCGGTGGCTCCAACCAGTCGGGAGAAGCCGAGGCTGCTGTGGTGTATGGCATCAAAAACGGCGCGTTTGGCGGCCAAAGTGTAGTCCAGACCATGTACGTCTACACCCATACCCATTTCGGTAACGCAGCGAACCAAAGCCATTGTGCACCTTCCTGTCCGGTCTGTGGCCGGCATGTCGAATTCGTGTTGCATCGTCGCAACACCGGAGAATCAGGTAATCGAATTCATTTAACGGCAGCGACGCCGGCAAGTCAAGCGAGTTTGGCAGGCGCCGTCGAAGGGAAGTCCCAACAGCCCTGGCAATTCGAACTGCCTGATATTGGTAATGCAGTAATGAGCAGGGAGCGTCGATCATGGTTTCCGCTATAATACGGCGGCAAAATGCTCACCCGAATTTTTCCCGTAGAATTGCCTGTCCGCGGTATCTTGATTGCCGTCGCCTTCTCGACGCTGGCGACACTGGTCGGCGGTTGCGGCGGGACGACGGATCGCAGCGGCACAATTGCAGGCGCCATCACGGTGTTTGCGGCGGCCTCGCTGGTGGACTCGTTTCGCGAATTGGCCGAGGCGTTCCAGGATCAACACCCACAGGTACAGGTTGAGTATCATTTCGCCGGCAGCCAAACGTTGAGCACGCAGTTGACGCACGGAGCGGCGGCGGATGTGTTCGCGGCGGCGGATGCCCGGCAGATGGCGATTGCCGGCAATGCCGGATTATTGAACGGCGAGCCCGTATATTTCGCCGCCAACCAAATGGTTGTAGTGGCTCCGATAGATTCACAGGCTGTTGTATCGTTGACGGATTTGGCGAAACGCGACGTAACCGTGGCGATCGGCACGGAACAGGTACCCGCCGGTGTGTACGCAAGGCAGTCCCTGGCATTGATGGCAGATGATGCGGATTTTCCCAGTGGTTTCGCTGATTCAGTGCTCGCCAACGTTGTAACCAATGAAACCAGCGTGCGCGCCGTGGCGCAAAAGGTAGCCTTGGGCGAGGTGGACGCCGGTTTCGTTTATCAAACCGACGCGTCAGCCGGGCAATATTCGACGATGTTTCGTATTGTCGACATCCCCGGTCATCTTAACGTGGTAGTTGAATATCCCATTGCTACCGTGGCAGCGGGACCCCAACGGAGAATCGCAGCTGACTTCGTGGAATTTGTACTGGGCGCCGAAGGGCGGGCGATATTGCTGAAGCACGGTTTTGGCGCTCCATCCACCGCAGAGTGTCCGTGCACTGACTCTGTTTCGGCGGTAATGGAATCATTGGTTTCGGTGATTCGGTGATGCGAGGATTCGTACGGACGGGTTAGGCAGATGATGGGACGATGGTCTTCGGGCCGGCGACAGGCTACAACCCTGGGCGTGTTGGCGCCCGCCGGTGTTGCCGCAACGGCCGTATACGTCCTGTTCATCGGGTTGCCCATTCTGGCATTGTTGATCCGCGCTTTCCAGCAGGACGGATTCCTGGCCGGGCTGGGTGGTTCGCTGGTTGTCCAGGCGTTGCAACTGTCGCTGATCACCAGCACAATCAGTATGGCGGTGGTCGTTGTTGTTGGCACACCGTTCGCGTTGTTGCTGGCCCGGCGAAATTCCCCATTGTTGCGGGTGATCGATTCTTTCGTAGAGTTGCCTATCGTGTTGCCGCCCGTGGTTGCCGGGGTAGCCATGTTGATGGCGTTTGGGCGTAACGGGATCCTGGGCCCGGGGTTATCCGCGGTGGGAATCACGCTGCCGTTCACCACCGGGGCGGTGATCTTTGCGCAGGTTTTTGTGGCGGCGCCC
Organism: Dehalococcoidia bacterium; assembly: GCA_965217175.1. GTDB lineage: Bacteria > Chloroflexota > Dehalococcoidia > Lucifugimonadales > UBA3495 > Bin87. The sequence goes on along the minus strand of OZ244251.1, from coordinate 3,363,385 downwards.
TTCTACGTGAGGGCGGCGCGAATAGGGTTTTCGGGAGTTGACGTAACCTTCGAAGACGTTTCGCAAACGCTGGGCGTGAGCCCATGGTCTACGTTCTGGAGGCTGACCGTGCCCATGGCATGGCCGTCGCTGGTCACCGGGTTGGCGTTGGCCTGGGCGCGGGCGATGTCCGAATTCGGGGCGACCATCATGTTCGCCGGCAACCTGACCGGGCGCACCCAAACCATGCCACTGGCGATAATGACGGCGATGGAATCCAGCCTTGGAGCTGCCCTGGCGCTGGCGGTGTTGTTATTGGCGATGTCTGTGCTGGCATTGGCGCTGCTCGCGTTATTGTTGCGCCGCAGCAACGGGGTCAGGTGATGGCGGTGTCCATGGAGAATGCCGCTGCGTCCGGGCAGTTCGAGGTCAAGATCGGAGATTTTAGCCTGCAACTCGCTCTGGAGGTTGATTCGGGACGCATTCTGGTGCTTTTTGGGCCATCAGGAGCCGGTAAGTCCACCGCGCTCCGCACCATGGCCGGGCTGGTGCGCCCGGAAGCAGGGTGGATCACGATTGCCGGCCACACTGTTTACAGCGACGGGAGCGGACCTGGAGGGCAGTCGATCTGGGTGCCTCCGCACCGCCGGTCGTTGGGCTACGTTACGCAGGAAAACCATGTATTTCCCCACCTCACGGTCAGCCAAAATATCGGCTACGGGCTGAAAGACCGGAAAAGCTCCGCCGCGCGTCATCGGGTGGGCGCGTTGATTGATGCGCTACATCTGGATGGCCTGGCGGAACGACGCGCCTGGCAATTGTCCGGCGGCCAGCAGCAACGAACGGCGTTGGCTCGGGCCCTGGCTCCGGAGCCGGCGTTACTGCTGCTGGACGAGCCGTTCGCGTCTCTGGACATGGAGCTGCGCCGCGAGTTAGGCGCCGAGTTACGAAACACCATCCGCAGGTTGAGCGTTCCTGCCATCCTGGTTACACACAGCCGGGAAGAAGCGCTGGGCCTTGGGGATACCGTCCAGATCATCGACGACGGGAAAACGGTCGCTGTGGGCCAACCGCTTTCGATGTTGGAACAGCCGGGACAGGGGCGGGTCGCCCGTTTGGTGGGGGTGGAAAATCTTTTGGAAATGGAGGTTGTGGAGCGTTTGCCGCAGGACGGAACGATGGTTTGCGCCGCAGGCGGCGGATCTCTGGAAACACCGTTGGCAGATGGGTTGGCGGTCGGCGATGCAGTAACGGTTGGAATTCGGGCATCGGACATCATCCTGGCGTCCGGGCCGTTGCCCCAATCATCGGCACGCAACACCTGGTCCGGAGTCGTAACCGATGTGCAGATGCGCCCGCCCGGGTATCAGGTAACGCTGGAGTGCGAAGGAATCCAGCTGCGTTGCCACATTACCGGCGCTTCACTGGAAGCGATGAACATACAGGCAGGAATGGCGCTGTGGGCGATCTTCAAGGCGTCTTCCTGTTTCTTGTTGAGCAGTTCGACCGGTTCGGACGCATCGACGTCACCAGTATAATTGGCGAGAGAGAGCCACGGAATTATCCAACTGACAGCCACGAGGAGCAACCTGATATGCCGGGTTACAAGGGGATTTTGTTCGACATGGACGGCGTGCTGGTCGACAGCGAGCCGCTATTTCACAAGGCAGTGAACATGATGGTGGAGCGCTGCGGGGCGGCTCCCATAACGGAAGAAGAGAACAATCGGTATCTGTTGGGCTCCACCGTTGAGGAGACGTGGGTACGCGTCAAAGAATTGCGGAGCATCCCTCAATCCCCGCGGGAGCTCCTGGCCGGTTACAACGAGGTGGTGAAAGAAGTGTTACGCACCGATTTGACCCCGCGGCCGGGTGTTCGCGAGCTGATCGCAGAAGCCCAGCGCCGAAGAATACCCATCGCCGTTGCGTCATCATCGCTCAGGGAGTGGGTTAATCTGAAGCTGGACGTGATCGGGCTGACGGATGCCTTCGACGTTACACTGGGCGGCGACGACATAGACAATGGCAAACCGGCTCCCGACATTTACATCAAGGCGGCGCGATTGATTGGTCTGGCGGCCGGCGACTGCATTGCGATCGAAGATTCCCCAATTGGGTTGGCGGCGGCTTCCGCGTCGGGTGCGTACACGGTGTGCACCCTTACCGATTCTACGCGGCACCTGGACTTGTCGGCGGCGCACGCAATCATCGAAAACCTGAACGAATTCGATTACACGTTGCTGGTGGAAGGGTAACTCTCAGGGAACGAGCCTATTCACGTCCACGTCGCCGGCGGCGCAACCCGGGAATGCCAGGGAATACGCCTTCCCGCAACACCCATAGCAGACGCTCCGACAGCGCCCGAACTTCGCCCGTGTCGATCAGGGATACGACCTCGGCGAGGTCGCCGGTTGGGGCCATCAGTTGACCGCAAAGGTCGCGGAGGGGTTCCAGCAAATGCTCGGGGATGGGTTCATCGCCGAAATCCCAAATGACGGTTCGGATTTTGGTGTCGGCATGGAACGTAAGGGCCTGATCGATCCCCCATAATTTGCCCGACGGATCGCGCAATATGTGGTTGGCCTTGCGGTCGGTATTGTTGGCCACCAGATCGAAACAACATATTGTTCGTAACTGGTCGGCGTCCGATTCATCCAGGCTGTCGTGGGAAATAGTGTAGTAGTTCTCTTTGGGGTCGTGGTCCACAAAGAGCTGGGCCGACCCGATTCCGTAAGGGCCGTCCCGAATGATCGTCAACGGGATAAAATCCCAACCCAAGGCCCTGCTGAGCAGGAAAGCGGCGCATTCGCGTTTGTACAGAGTTCCAGTGGGGAAATCCCAAAGCGGAATTTCGCCCCTCAGGGGTTTATAAATCGCGCTGCCATGTTTCCCATTGAGGGATAGTTCCGCAAGGAATGTGTAGTTGGAACCGGCTGGTGTGAGTTCGCAACTGACAATCTCCCCATCACGGAGTAGAGCCAGGTCGTTGGGTTCTGAAATGACCACGCTGGAAACTGACTTCTACCAGGTTCACACAACGAACCTAACGTATGACTTGAACCCGCCGATACACTAGCCGGTCTCGAAAACGGCATGGCCATTGGCCCGCGCGCATCGATGGCCTTCTGGATCTATGGGCATTCCACACAAGAAGCAGGGGGGACGACCTGCGGCGCATATTCGCAGAGCTTCTTCGGCCAATGCCGACGACTGGGAAACGGTAAACCAAAAACTGACGGAGGTTTGCGAGCCGGCATCCGGATCGTCTTCGTCGCCTTCAAAGGCTTGTAGTTGGAAACAGTTGGCATCCTTGTCGTACTGCAATTGCATCTGGCGGGCTCGAAAATCCTGTTCCAGAGGATCGCCCGTCCAGGATTCCTCTCCGGGGTTACTGGCCCTGGATTGGGTATCTTCACCGACCTGTTCCAGTGCCTGCTGCAGATATATCGCCAGCTGGAATAGCTGTTCTTTTTCCAGCCAGATGAAGGACTGGGCACGGCCAGTTGCTGCCGATATCCGAAAGGTACGCTGTCCCGGGAGGCCAAACGTTTCGGCGGCAATAGACTGGGCGGCGCCCAAATTGTAACGGACTTCTCGATCTGCCATGCCGTAATGATAGTCGGCAGGCCCAGCGCTGGCAAGAGCCGGGGCCTCCCTAAACCGGCGGTGATACCGGGACATGGCGACGAATTGCAAACGGCGCCAGGCAGATCGGGCAACGGGATGCAGATGAATTGCCTGTGCGAACAGCCGGGTTGAGTCGCGCAGCTGCGGGCGAGCCGTGACTATCCCAGTCCCCTGGATCGGTATTGCAAAGCCTCTGCGAGATGAGCGGGTTCAATCGCTTGAGAACCAGCCAGGTCGGCCACGGTACGGGCGACTTTCAGTACCCGATGCAGCGCTCTGGCAGACATATCCAATTGTTGCGACGCGCGTCGCAACAGATCGTTAGCATCATCGGCCAGGTTGCAAAATTCCCAAACGCGGGCGCCGGACATTTCAGCATTGAAAATCGCGGGCCTGTTTTGGGTAGACGCGAATCGGTCCTCCTGGATGTGGCGGGCCGCGATCACTCGTTCGCGCACTTGCTCGGAAGATTCGGCAACAGATTCGCCCAGGAGACTCTCGAATTCGACGGGAGGAACTTCCACGAAGATGTCAATCCGCTCCAGCATCGGGCCGCTGATGCGCCGCTGATAGCGAGCGACGGCGGATGGGCTGCACACACATTCTTTGCGGGGGTGGCTCGCGTACCCGCAGGGGCATGGATTCATGGCCGCTACCAACATGAAACTGGCCGGGTAGGTTACCGTGCCGCTAACCCGGGTGATAGTGACGGTTTTGTCCTCAAGTGGTTGCCGCAAAGACTCCAGGCTGGCGTGCCCGAATTCCGGCAGCTCGTCGAGGAACAGGACACCGCGATGGCTGAGGGTGATCTCACCGGGCCGTATCATGCGTCCACCGCCTACGAGGCCGGCGTTGGAAATAGTGTAGTGGGGAGCGCGAAATGGTCGGCGGGCAATCAGCGGGCTGTCGGGCGGAAGGTTCCCGCTGACGCTGTATATCTTGGTTACTTCCAGCGCTTCTTCGGGGGTTAGGTAGGGGAGGATGCCCGGCAACGCCCGTGCCAGCAGGGTCTTGCCCGATCCGGGCGGACCGCTCAGCAGGATATTGTGGAACCCGGCAGCCGCCACTTCCAGCGCCCGTTTCGCGTGATCCTGCCCCCTTACATGGGCAAGGTCGGTGCTGTCGGAAGGTTCGCGATTGCCGTTCAGATGCACGCCGCTGCTGGGGAACGGTTCGATTGGGGCATGGCCTTCCAGGTGAGCTACCAGTTGCGCCAACGTTCCAATCGGGTAAACCTTGATGCCTTCAACCAACGCCGCTTCAGCTGCGTCCACCGCCGGCACGTAGACCGATCTGATTCCATGTTCGCGGGCGACCCAAACCATAGGCAAAATGCCGGCGGTGTGCCGCAGGCCGCCATCCAGTGAAAGCTCACCCAGAAATATCGCCGGCTCCAGCGTGGTAGCAGCTTGACCAGTGCTGTACAGGATTCCCACAGCGATGGGCAAGTCGTAAGCAGGGCCAGCCTTTTTGAGATCAGCCGGGGCGAGATTGACCGTGATACGTCGCATTGGGAATTCGCAACCGCTATTTCGGACGGCAGCGCGAACCCGTTCTTTAGCTTCCTGAACCGCCGTATCGGGCAGCCCCACGATGTGGAAGGCTGGAAGACCGGGCGATATGTCGGTTTCGGCCTGGATCAATTGGCCGTCCAGACCGATGACGGCGCAGGTTTGAGCGGTTGCCAGCATGCCGATGCTCCTGTTCTGGTGTCGAACGTTATGGCGTTAGCGATGTTCCCGTGGTGGAACGTCAACACGGTATCAATTGAGAACATTAGTACGCAACTGGCAAACTGTCACCAAATTTTCATCGCAACAACCGAATGACGCCCTATCTTTGCCAAGCCTGCCGGCCTAATCTATACTTGAAGCAACCGAGCCTTCTACAACGGCGCTTTGGGAAACAACTCTAATGGACCTCCAATTTGAAATCGGCGACCCTCAACGTCCGCGGGGCCATGCTCTATTATATTTCAGGGTCGAAACCGAGCCCGACCAGGTATACGGTACCTATATCGTCACGCTGCCCATCACGGCCGATCTTACCAAGTATGTCCCGCCGTTCCTGGCGTCGCACTTGGGCACCGGCGCCGCTGGGCCATTGGCCAATTTTTCATCGTTCGCAATGCCGCCGATGGGCGAACTCGTCCAGGGTGGTTATGACCAGTTGGTTCGGCTGGCTAATTTGCGTCAGGATGACCTGGTATTCGGCGGCAGCATGTTTTCTTACGACCTGGCGCGCATGATGGAGTCGGTGTCGGAGGCGGTCCAAGCTTATTCATCTGCCTGGGCGCGGGTATCGCCAGGGTCCATCGGCGCTGCCGCTGATGCGACGCCGGGCGGCGCGTCGATACCGTTGGGCGCCTCTCAACCCGAGTTGGCGCCGGTAATGGGGGATGACGCCGCTGAATCGGACGGCATGGGTGTTAATGAGGTTCTGTGGTCGTTCATGAGCGAAGGGGACCGTCTCGCCGAGTTGAGTCGCCTTTTAGGTCGCCTGCGTTTCGCCCAGGAGGGTAACGATATCGCCACCATTGCGGACGTTACCGCGGAAATGGCAGCCCTGGGTCGCCTCCTTCCCCAAGAGTTTTACATCGACGCGTTGGTTGCTGCCGCGTTCGACACCAGCGCGGAAGGCGCTCGACTGGCCCAGCTATACCTGGAGCGCTGTTACAGCCTTTCCTCTGGAAACGCAGAGCAAACCAGACGGATCGACGAACAAATCGGCGGTTTCCAAAGCGGCAGTTAGAATTCTGATCGAGGGTTCAGCGGCCGCCGACAGCGTCCGTAGGCATCAGCGCATTGCTCTTGTATGCTCGTTGGCCCCGTGCTCCTCGCAATGACAGATTAAAGCGGTTACGCGTGAGTGGCTGGGTGTTCTTGACATGCCAGACGCAAGGCTCATACACTGCGGCACACTCAATATTCAGTCTGCAACAGGAGGTCATCAGCGATGACGGCTCAGCACACGCACCCCCACGCTTCGGTCGCCAGCAGCATGTCCGATGCGGCCAGCGCCTGGATGGATAGCCTCGACAGCGAGCAACGCAGCAAGGCAACGTTCCACTACATGGATGGCGAAAGGATTTTCTGGTACTACCCGCCATTGAACCGACACGGATTGCCACTCCGGGACATGGATGGGAATCAACGCAACCTGGCACTGAGTTTACTGGCCACCGGTCTGACCGATGAAACTAACCGGCAGGCCAACCTGATCATCGAGCATGAAGAGGTGCTTGGTCCTCTGGAAGCGGAATCGGGCCATGTTACGTGGCCCAGGGACCCAGAGCTTTACTACTGGACGGTTTTCGGCGATCCCACCGGTTCAGACCCCTGGGGTTGGCGCGCCGAAGGCCACCATCTTTCCGTACATTACAGCGTTTGGGGCGACCAGATACTGGCCGTCACGCCGTTTTTCCTGGGCGCGAACCCCGCCGAAGTGCGGAAAGGGCCGAAACTGGGTCAGCGGATTCTGGGCCAGCGCGAAGACCTGGCCATTGAATTGATGGCATCGTTGGACGCCGGCCAACGGGGCAAGGCAATTATCCATGACAATGCGCCGTGGGACATTTTGGGCTACAACAGCAGTAAGCAGGCCATACACAACGATGAAGGTCTGGCGGCGCGTGACCTGAACGGTACGCAGAAAGAGATGCTGATGACCCTTATCTCCGAGTATGTCGGTGGTGTGCCGGAGCCGGTGGCCGCCGACCGAATGGCCAGGATTCGCGACACCGGCTTGGATGACTACCGATTGGTATGGGCCGGTGCGTTGGACCGTAGCCGTGACCACTACTACCGCATTCATGGTGGGCAGTTCATCGTGGAATTCGACAACATCCAAAACGGCGCCAATCACATTCACTCTGTGTGGCGTGATGTGGAAAATGACTTCGCCCAGGATGTTTTGCGCGACCATCATTTGCTTTACCACATACTCTAAACGGAAAACCGGCGTCGGTACGCCGGCCATCACGCCGTTTCCGTCTCCATGACAAAACGCCAGGGAAGTACTTCCCTGGCGTTTTGTGTGTTCGATGAGTGAAACAGAGGTTGATCCTGATTAAAAGGCTTCCACATCGGCGAGCGCTGCTTCCAATTCATTGAGCGTGGCGAATCCTTCGAACCGGTGCCGAACGATACCGTCGGCGTCGAGCACAAATACCCAGGATTCATTTACCCAGTCTTCCAACCTTGTGAATCCCCATTCATCGGCGGCGGGAACCAAACGGCTTTTACTCAGATCGCCCTGAATCTCTGCCGGATTGTCGTAAAGCTCAACGTGGACATAGTTGGCAGTATCGGGGTGAGCGGCGCGCAATTCTGAAACGGTGTCGACCTGGGGACCGCACGTCGGGCTGGTACAAAAGGCGGGCGTAGCGAATACGATGACAGCCGGTACGTCGTCGGCAACCACGTCGGATACCGACAGCCGGTACAGCTCGGCGTCTGGAGAATACGCGGTGGTCAGTTGGGGCAGTTCCAGTCCGTCACCCAATACTTTGGTAGCGCTGGGCGGCGCAGGATCACCCAACGATGGGATCGGAGTCTCGGCCAACACGTCAACCGGAATCGCTACCGCTCTCTGCACGTCGTTTTCACTGACCGTTGCAGTCAGCACGTAACGCCCCGGAGCCGGGAAATCGACAGCGGTGGCGTATGATCCTCGAACACCGTACGGCCAGGGATTGAAATTCGCGGTCGCCCGAGCCGCCGGCGCCGTGTCATCCGAGTGGGCAATCGATATATCTGCTGTGGGGGCCTTGATCAAACCCTTATGCGTCTCAAGGAGGAATGCGATCCGGTTTTGGCCTACATCGAGCACGGTCGTGGCCAAATGGGCCCGTATGAATTCTCGCGAGGCATCGACGGTGGGTATCTGAATCAAGTTGGCCTCATTCTGTGTGGCAGTGTTGTCCGGCGTGACAGCCTCCGGGACGGCGGAACCGCCACAACCCACCAACGCAACTACGATTCCCAACGAGATCAAACCGAACAGGAACCTGCTCACTACCACTGATGGCGCGAGAAAACGGGGCATCATGGACCCTCAGAGTAAACGCCGAACGTAAACGCGAAAATACCGAAATCGTCGGAATTAGACCGCATAGTCAGGACGGATTCCTGACGGTATTCGGGATTGTCGACCATGGCATATAGACGTGGTTCGTCCACCAACAGGTATGAACGCCCGCTCTCGTCGAACTGGATATCGGAACCGGCATTTTCGGGCGTCAGCATGGACCCATCTACGGTGATAAATACCTGGTAGGGTTCGCCGGATTCGGAGGTGAGCACCACGTTCACACTCCTGGCCGCGTAGTTCAGGGCCAGGTAGTCTTCCAGGCTTTCGGTTTGCCTAGCGTGCCGGATGCGTTCGGGTTCCACCGACCATTGCCCGTTGAAGTATAGGGAATGTTGCCTGATGTCCTGCGGGACAGTAACGTCAATGACGCCAGTGCTTTCGTTGTCAGTAGGGTCAGTGATCGATTCGAAGAACTCCACCTGTGCTACATACGGAGCCCGCCCGGCCTGGAGCGTGAGGAAATTGCGATGCCACCCGGCGTATAGTTCCGGGGTTATTGGCGCGGAGCCAGAAGATCCGGCTTGCTGAAAAGCTGAGTCTCGCACCTGATCCTGGGGCAGATTCAGCGGGTCGTCTGACAAATCGGCGCCAGCTTCTACCAGAGCCTCGCGAATACGTTGCTCAGTTTCGCCGTAAGAACCCTCGCCGAAATGGCGGTAAATCTGTTCACCTCGACTGCTGAACAGGTACTTGGCGGGCCAGAACCGGTTTTCGAAGTTACGCCATGTTTCCATGTCGTTGTCCTGCGCCACCGGCCAGCCGATCTCGTAGGAGGCCACCGCGTCAACCACGTTGTCGTAGTCTTTTTCGAATTCGAACTCAGGAGCGTGGATACCCAGGATGACCAGGCCATCGTCCTCATACTGTGCCCACCAATCACGCAGGTAAGGGAGCGTTCGGATACAGTTGACGCAGGTGTACGTCCAAAAATCTACCAGCACCACCTTGCCCTCGGCAGTTAATTCAGCGATAGACAGTTCGGCGTCTGTGTTCAGCCAGGCGCTGATGCCGGAGATTTCAGGGATGTCCGCGATTATTGATTGGCGCGCTGCCGAAACCGTCGGAGGTGTCTGGGGAGTGGACTCCCCCTGAGCAGCATCTGATGCGGGTTCGACCGTTTGCCCGTCTGCCGCCTGCGGAGCTTGGGTTTCGGATTCCACCGGACCAGTGGTACCGTCCGGCGCTGTGGATGCCCCGCACGCCAGCGCTGCCGTCACCAGGACGATTATCAGCGCAACAAGGACGCCACGAGGCGAACTGAATGTCGACGGCATGAAAACTCCTCACGCGAATCGCTATATGTACAACACCGGTTCGTGCCCGTGTTTCGTAATAAGTATACGCCCGCATCCTGATTGCGGATTGCTGGAACGATCCGCAGTGCGAAGGTCAGTGGTGGCATTCCAGGAACGGCATTATAAAGACAGGAGCGGTTTTGTGAAGAAAGGAAAGCGAGGCGAGCCGCCGGGATTTCGCCGTCCCAACGGCGATGTGGCCTGTTATCGGGCCCACCCTGGTCCCATCCCGACGAATCGGGCCCGATCCGTTGGGATTAGAAATGCCAGCCACATTCCTATGCTACACTGGCGTCAGGTTCATTTAACCCAGCGACGGAGTATTGCCGTGCAAAACATCGCTGTTTCAGCTCCTGCCGGTCTGCCGGCCACTATCATCGAAGCTACAGAAGTAGGGCGACGTATTGCCCAAAACATTGCCACGGTGATAGTTGGGAAAGACGAAGTAATTGAACAGGCGCTGGCTGCACTCATCGCGGAAGGGCATATTCTGGTGGAAGATGTGCCAGGCGTTGGCAAAACGATGCTGGCCCGAGCGCTTGCAATATCGATCGGTGGTACGTTCTCCCGCATTCAGTTCACACCGGACTTGCTACCCAGTGACGTTACAGGAGTGTCGGTATACAACCAGTCCACCGAGGAATTCAGCTTCCGGTCCGGGCCAATCGCCGCGCAATTGGTCCTAGCCGACGAAATCAACCGAGCTACGCCCAAGACGCAATCTGCGCTTCTGGAAGCAATGGAAGAGCGTCAGATAACGGTTGACGGCATTACTCATCCGCTGCCGCCACCTTTCCTGGTGATAGCAACCCAGAACTCTATCGAATATGAAGGTACCTTCCCGTTGCCTGAAGCGCAGCTGGACCGGTTTTTGATACGCATGAGCGTGGGATATCCCAAGTTTGCCGAGGAAATGACGATCATCGCGCAACAGGAACATACGCATCCAATTACGGATCTGCAGGCGGTGGCGAATCCGGAACAGGTGCTGTCAATGCAGACGGTCGCGCAGGAGATATACGTTGACGGGCTGGTTCGGGAGTACATAGTTGCGCTGGCGGAAGCGACCCGGGAACATGTTGATACCACACTGGGCGCGTCGCCGCGGGCTTCCCTGGGACTTTTCCGCGCCTCCCGTGCAATGGCGCTGTTGCGGGGACGCGATTACGTGCTGCCGGATGATGTGAAAGAGTTGGCTCCCTCTGTTCTCTCCCACCGAATTGTGTTGACGCCAGCGTCGCGGATGCGAGGCGTGCGCACGGAGCAACTCGTGGCCGAACTGCTCAATACCGTGCCGGTGCCCGGCGCTCGATAATTGGGGCCACGGCCTTAACCCTGAGCCTGGGAACTGAGAATAGGGGATCACAACCCGGTTCTACTCCTATTTGAACTGCGCGGCTCGGGAGTCATAAGGCACCTGAAAAACGCGCGCAAAGGGTTTGTTCATGGGAACGGGTCATCCGGAAGGTTAATGGGCACCCGTCGACTAGTGGGGCACAGCTTGGAGGCGATATTTTTTAGTCGCATTTCGCTGCACGATCTGGAGGAATTCGCCGGTAAAGTGCGGGCATGTTGGGTCATGATGGCGATCAACGGGGTGGAGACAACCGCGTTTCCGACAGTCAGGAGCCACTAACAAACGATGATCAGGCAAACGCTAAGGCGACACCGACGTAAGTTACAGTACTCTCTGCTGATGTTGGTTGTACTGCTGTACGCCATGGGCACCGGATTCGCATTCTTCTACCGGTTGTGGTTCGTGTTGGTGCTGCTGACCCTGGTTGGCTACGCATGGGCGTGGCTCAATCTGCGTGGAATAAGCGTGCGATTAACGCGGTTGGATACGCGCGGTCAGGTGGGGGGATACCTGGAAGGCCTGGTTCAAATGGTCAACCGGACGAGAATGCCGAAGTCGTGGCTGGAGGTGGTGGAAGAAACCGATTTACCCAATGCCGGCGGACGCACCATCGCGCTGGTGCGGGGCCAACAACGCGCGTTCAGGATTGCCACTTACCTGGCGCGGCGAGGAGTGTATCGAACCGGCAGAATCCGCGTTACCGCGCGAGACCCATTTGGTATGTTCCGCCTGAGCCGTACTTTCCTCGATGAACAACAATACACCGTGCTGCCTTTAACGGTTCCCCTGCCCAACCTGGATCACCGGTTTGCCAGCCTGCCCAGCGACACCGGGCTGTCTCGCCGGGCCATGTCAATCACACCTGAATCATCCGGGGTGCGGGAGTACAACCCCGGAGATGGGTGGCGACGGATTCATTGGCCTTACACTGCCCGCATGAACAAATTGATGGTCAAAGAGTTTGATATAGGTGTGTCGGCGCAGGCGTGGGTGCTGTTGGACATGGAACGACGATCCCACGTGGGCGCCCCGCCCGACAACACTGAAGAATTATCGGTTACTGTTGCTGCATCGTTGATTCGCCGACTCGAGCAAAGTGCTGTGCCGGTGGGGTTGGCGGCGAACGCGTCCGCCCACTGGATGTTGAAACCCGATCGTAGACCGGCCCAATTGGGCATGTTGATGGAAACGTTGGCAGCGGTGCAGGCTGATGGGTCGTCGCCGCTGGAACGGTTCATTTTCGACCTGCGCCCGCACTTATCCGGGTTCAACACGCTGATGGTGGTTACACCGTCGCGCAGGATGGAATGGGCGCCGGTTCTGGTTGGATTGCGTCGACAGGGCGTTAACGTGGCGGTTTGCTACATAGATTCTACGTCCTTCGTACCGCTGGACAGCAGGGCAGCGCCGGGTGCAACCGGGCAGGTGACCGCCGAATTCCTGGCGCAACACGACATTCCCCTTTACCTGGTGCGTCAGGGAGAAGATCTGAATCGTGCGCTTTCGGCGCCATTGGTAACGGGCATACAGCGAGCGGCGGAGCGTCGGCGGGAAGCCGCCAACACGGAATCCCATTCGGTCGCATCAACCTCCCCGGTCACTGCGGATTGATATGACGTTGATTGGATGGACTCGGCTGTTGATCGATGCGCGTGGCAGCGACTGGGAAAAGCTCGCATGACAATCCGGGCATCCAGGCAAACGAGAGCCGTATACAACGTTGGCAACACCCGGGTATGCGAAACAGATTCGCTTATACTTGGCCCGCACCTGGTAGTTTTATGGCAACTCTAACCACTGCAGCACCTGGACTGACGCAACGGCCTCCCGCAGAACGCCGGACTCCGTTTGTATCTGCGTTCCTGTTCCGGCTGTTGGCGGCGCTGGTGGCCCTTCGGCCGCCGGATGGGTGGGCAGCCGCGGGACTTCTGACCCTGAACTTAACCATCGTCGTGTGGTCTGTGGAAGTGGCAGACTGGGCCCCGACGCCACCCCTGGTACTGGTGCTGGGCATCGGAATATTGACGGCCCTGGTGCTGAGCCGCATCAAACTCTGGGCGGCTGTTCTGATACCCGCCGGTCTGGCCATCGGCGGTGGTGTGATTATCTGGCAGATGACCGCATCGTCGCCCGAAGAATTAAGGTTGGCATCTGCCGGTGAACTCTTTGGCAGGCTGGCCGCCTGGGTCGCGGCTGCCCGCGCTGAAGGGATCAGCGTCGACCCGCTGCCGTTTGGGGTGGGGTTGATGACTGCGGCCTGGCTGATCGGATTCCTGGGTGGGTGGTTATTTTTCCGCCGACGGAGTTTCTGGGCAGTTTTTGCGTTGGGGGCGGTCGGATTGCTCTCCAATCTGACTTTTTTGCCAGCCCAGGCCAGCGTGTATCTGGGAGTCTACCTGTTTACGGCTTTGCTTCTGGTTGGTTGGTTGCAGTCAATGAGGGCGCGCCAGCAGTGGGATTCCCAGGGGCGCGTTTACGACGGGCATTTGGGAATCCTGACTGTTAGCGACACGGTTTTGGTTGCATTGGTGGCTTTGCTTATCGCGTTCCTGTTGCCCGTGGGCGGCCAATGGGGCCCGGCCAACAAGGTGTACGACTATACCCGATCCCCGCTGGTGCGTTGGGAAGAGGATTTCAACCGTTTGTTCGCCGGGCTGCCAGCCCGTAAGCCGCTGCCCTATCGGATTTGGGGCGACGCAATGGCATTCCAGGGGACAATCAACCCCACGGATACCCCTGTATTGCAGATCAACTCCCCGATTCCCCTGTACTGGAAAGCGCGTTCCTACGCTACCTACACCCACGAGGGCTGGCTATCGGAGGGCACGGTGCTGAAGGAACCCGGGTGGCAACCTGAGTACAGCCGAGTGGATCCCGATCAAGAACGGTTCAACGTTACGTTTGAGGTAGTCCCGAATTATGAGAGCCGCAGTCTGTTTGCGGGTGGCCTTACCGTCGGCGCCAACCGTGACGTCCGGTTGGAGACTTTCGACTCACCACGGTATGTGATTGATCCCTACGCCGGGGCGCTTCCAGAGGGGATACCGTCCACATTGGCCATGGCGGTGCGGGCGGTGAGGGACGCAACGGCTCAAGACCCGGCGGCGGCGGATGAAATCATAGCTGCCAATCTACCTTCAAATTTCTTGCTGGAATCTGTGGAGCGCGATGACATTGGCGTGGTTCAAACGGCCATAGTTGGGGAGTTCGTGCCAAATATGCCCGATGTTTTGGCAGTGCGAGCCGCGGGAAGCACCGCCGATTCTGGGGTGCCCTACCAGGTTACGTCGGCGGTGTCGACGGCAACGGCAGAAGATCTCAATACCGCAAACGATGACTATGCTCCGTGGGTTTGGACCCGTTACACCCAGTTGCCGCCCGACATGCCGCCTCGGGTTGCGGAGTTGGCCCGCCAGATTACCGCCGGCGCCGAAACCCCACACGAAAAAGCGGTGGCTGTGGAACAATACCTGAAGAATTCGCTGGATTACAACCTGGAGATCGAACCGCCGCCGTTCGGTGAGGACGGCGTGGATTACTTCCTTTTCGATAGCCGTCAAGGTTACAGCGAGTATTTCGGTTCAGCCATGACCGTGTTGATGCGCAGCCTGGGAATTCCGGCGCGCATGGTCACGGGTTACTCCATCGGTACCCGGATCCGGGATTCGCAAACGTACGTTGTCTCTGACCACCACAGCCATGGGTGGGCCGAAGTGTATTTCCAGGGGTATGGCTGGATCCCGTTTGAACCCACTCCGGGGAGAGACATTCCGATTGTGGTGGAGCCACAAGCCCAGCCGGAACAGAGTTCCCTTGACGAATTCGTAGATCCGGGCGAGTTACCGTGCGAATTTGAAGATGAATGCGAGGAAATAGAGTCGGGATTTAGTGATGAAGACCTGGAGTTATTTGCCGACGGCGGGATACGGTGGCGGACCGTATGGAGTAATAGCCTGCCCTGGATCATCGGCATCGCCGCCACGGCGGCGCTGTTGGCAGCCGTGGCCGGAATCGTCTGGCGCTGGCTGCTGGCCACTCCGTCCAACAGTGTTGGCGTCTATCGGCGTTTGCGTCGCCTGAGCCGGTTCGCTTCTTTGGGTCCCCGGCCTTACGAAACTCCACACCAGTGGGCTGCCACGGTGTCCACTGCGTTGCCCGCACAACGACGGGACATATTGACAATCGTGGATGCGTACGTGGGCGAAACATACTCGGGCCGCCAACGCTCTGCGGGTTCACCCGACGAAAGTGTTGTGAGGGCCTGGCGCGGGTTGCGCATACCCTTGGCTCTTCACACCCTGAGACGCCGGGAAACTTAGAGTTGTTGGGGGGTCGCCCTGGTTCGCGGCGCGCCAGTGACACCGACCCGTTGACGGGATTGAGGCCGGTGGGCGTAAGATACCGGATCGCATAAACGGGACACCAGCCGGAGCGCTGGCGTGGGACACTGGAGTACATTACCAATGAGCAACAAAATTGACATTCCCCAGACTCGTTATTATTACCACCTGGAAAAGTGTCCGGTGGGCTGGCTGGCTTTGTTGGGCACTGAGCGGGGCTTGCAGCGCGTTAGCCTCCAGCCTGATCCCGGGGAAGCGCTGGACGGATTGGGAGCCAAGCTGCAAATCGCCGAAGAAAATGCGGCGATGTTTGCAGAATCACTCACCGCATTTGGCGACTATTTCGGTGGCGACAACGCCGCTCTGGCTCGAATTACTCTGGATATGGAAGAAGTTTCGGCGTTTTACGGGGCAGCATGGGAAGCATGCCGAACCATTCCACCGGGAGAGACGCGCTCGTATAAATGGCTGGCCAATGCCGCCGGCAGTCCCAGGGCAGCCCGGGCAGCTGGGCAGGCCATGGCCAAAAACCGCCTGGTTCTGGTTGTTCCCTGTCACCGAGTGATCGGCAGTGGTGGCAACCTGCACGGCTACGGCGCCGGTGGCCTCGATGTCAAGACCAGATTGCTGGAAATGGAACGCGATCCGGCCAGAACCCATTGAATCGTCAACAACGCTATAATGACCAGAAATTCAGACAATCGCTCTCTCGGCCGGAGGTTCTAACGATGGCAGGTCAAAAATTCACTTCCTGGGTACACGGCTCCGCCATGACCGGAGAATACTTGAACCGCATTACGTCGGTGCGCCACTGCGGGCCGTTCGTGCGAATTGAGGGCAACGAAGGCCAGAATACCTGGCTGCATTTCGCCATACCCACGCCCACCGTCCATGACGGCAACCACACCAAGGCAGAATCGGTGTCGGTGGCATTCCGTGCGCGCTCTCACGCCAAGGTGCACGAAGTGCTGGTATACGACGGCGAAAAGATTATCGCGGAGCATCAGGACCTGGGATTAAAGGGCGATCACCTGGACAGTAAATTTGAGATTCCCGGCGGTCCGGAAGTGAATCGCGGCATCAACGTGGTGGTCGGCGTCACGTTTGACGCAGGGGCGCCCGACGTGCGGGCTATGCAGGTGGAAATCGTGGGAGTAGGAGTCGATTTCGAGGCTTAATCCACCGGCGCGCCGCTGTCCGCCAATTGACGGGGAGGGGAACCCCCACAGGTCGTTCCCCTCCCCGTGGTCTCCGGCACAGGGAACTTGGGCCTCGTATATGGGACGGCCAAATCGCGCCTTGAGACGGGGAGCCCATCACACTCCGTTTACTATCATCACGTTCGACTCGGTGGCCTTGATCCTCAATTCTTTCGGGCCGGCATAGTCTTCGGAATAGTACCAACCGCGGGCTTTTTCCAGGCTCTCAAATTCCAACACAACGGTGCGTCTGGCTGGCTGGTCACCTTCCAGCACTTCGACATCTCCTCCTCGCACCAGATACTTGCCGCCGTGCTTGTCGATGGTTGGCGAAACCTGCGCCCGATAAGTCTCAAAGAGCTCCGGGTCGGTAACTTCGATGGTAGCGATAATGTAAGCGGCCATGATGGACCCCCCTGGTCGAATTCTTTCAACGTCGATTGATCGGCGCGGCCAACGGCGTGCGCACTGCGGATTCTAACCCACCGGAATCGATGGCCGCCAGCCTACTTGCCCGACCAGCCTTCCCGATGTTACCGTACGACCGAACAAACTTACGGAACAAATCGGACCTGCTTTGCTCATGCTGCGCGGGCCGGATCGTCGTAGAACAACCCTTGAACCAGGAGCATCGACAGAGATGACCACCGGCACAGACGTTCGCACTTACCACAATTTTATCGGCGGAAAGTGGACACCCTCCGATTCTGGCAACACATACTCGGTTTACAATCCGGCACACAAGGACCGCGTCCTGGGTCATTTCCAGCTTTCAAACCCCGAGGATGCTCTTCGCGCGGTTGCCGCGGCATCTGACGCCGCAGCCGGGTGGGCAGACACGCCGGCTCCGGTGCGTGCGCAGGTGCTCTTCAAGGCGCTGGAAATCATGGCACGCCGCGGGGAAGAAATCGCTCGCACGATCACCGAAGAGGAAGGCAAGCCATTGCCCGACGCGCGTGGTGAAGTGAAACGGGCGATGAACATCATGGAGTATGCCGCGGGCGAGGGTCGCCGCATGTTCGGATACACTACGCCCTCCGAACTGCCCAACACCGTTGCGTACACCGTTCGCCGACCGCTGGGAGTGGTGGGCATCATTACTCCCTGGAACTTCCCCATCGCGATACCCGCCTGGAAAATGGCTCCGGCGCTCATCTGCGGTAACGCCATCGTCTTCAAACCGGCTTCCTCCACACCATTGTCTGCAGTAAAACTGGTGGAGGTGTTCGAGGAGGCGGGAGTGCCCCCCGGTGTTTTGAACCTGATAACGGGGCCAGGCGGTAGTGTGGGTAACGCTCTCGTGGAATCGCCCGACGTTTCGGGTATCTCCTTCACCGGCAGTACCGAAATCGGTACGGAGTTGTACACCCGGGGCGCGTCGCTGTTGAAAAAGGTGCAGGCGGAGATGGGCGGCAAAAACGCCGTCATTCTGCTGGCGGATGCGGACCTGGATAAAGCGTTGGGCGGAATCGTTCAGGGCGCTTTCGGGTCCACCGGGCAGCGGTGCACCGCAACCAGCCGGGTCATCGTGGAAGATGGCGTTTACGATGAGTTTATGAACCGCCTGATCGATAGCGCCTCAAAGCTGACAATTGGGGATGGCCTGGAAGACGGTATTGATATAAGCCCGTTGTCCAGCGAGGCTCAACAACGTACCGTTTCGGACTACATTGCGACCGGGGCTTCAGAAGGGGCAACGCTGGCCTACGGAGGACGCACGCTGTCGGGCGGCATTTACGACGAAGGTTGGTACGTGGAACCCACCATCTTCACCGACGTGTCGCCGGAGATGCGTATTGCCCGCGAGGAGATATTCGGACCGGTGCTCACCGTGTTCAGGGCGCGGGACCTGGATCACGCCGTCGAGATATCCAACAGCGTAAAATTCGGCCTCTCTTCTTCGGTTTACACCCGAGACATACCGCGGGCATTCCGATATATCAACACGGTTGACGCTGGTATGGTTCATGTCAACGCGCCAACGCTCGGTGGCGAGGTTCACCTGCCCTTTGGCGGATTGAAGGCATCGGGGGTGGGCCAACGAGAACAGGGAGTGGAAGCGGTAGATTTTTTCAGTGAGGTAATCACCGTCTACATCGATTACGCCGACGCCCCTCGGGAGCAGGCCAGGTTCATCTAACACGGTTGCGCCGGGGCAAGAAATCGATCGCGCTGGCCGGATTGATAGCGCTCGCACTCCTGCTGACCGCCGGATGCAATCCAACGGATGAAGAACTTGCCACACGGATCGCAGACGGGATAAAGGCTGCCGTTAAAAATTCCGACGTACCTGTTGGCGACCTGAATCCACTGTACCGAGGGGTTTGGCCATCGGTGTTTTACGTCGATCCCGGTGATCGTCAACACGGCACCGGCTGGCTGCTGGAGCCGGGATTGATCGTAACGGTCGCCCACCTGGTCGAAGGTCGGCGGCAGGTTATCGTACGGCAGGCCACTGCACCGACCTTTGTGGCCGATGTCGTGGGTTCCGACCATCTTCGAGATGTGGCACTGTTACGGTACGATCCGGCCCAAGCCGCGTTGGACCCCAGGGCGATGCCGCTTCCGATGGGCAACGCCACGATCGACGATATCGCCAAAGACCTGCTCGCGTTGGGTTATTCGGGCAGCGGCGTGAAGCGCCTGGGGACAGTAGGGTCACCAAAGGCGAACGCCGGCATTTTGTCTCAGATAACCAATTTTGGCGCCGCTAGCTACGGTAGGAACCTGGAGATGGATGCTGCCATAGATCCGGGTGACAGCGGCGGCCCGGTGTTGAACCGACAAGGCGAGGTGGTCGGGATGGTAAGGGCGGCGGCTCGGCATTCGGCTGACGGTGGTTTGGTCGTGGGAACTTTCTACGCCGTCCACGCCGATGAAATCCGAACAGCGATAGCGTCAATCGAGTCTGGGGAACAATAACGCCGTCCCCACGGTGATCACTCGACCCTGCTGGCAGGGTTACAGCGAACGCCGGCTACTGAACCCGGTGTCGGTGGGATGCCACCACTCAATGGAGGGTTCCCCACGCTGCCAACACAGGTACACGGTGTCGCCGCCGCGCAGGGCAGGAAAATCGACCAGGCCACGGCCAATGTCTCGTACGAGTATGCCGGCGTTGGTTATCTCGGTTATAGCTTCCTGGATCTGGCGGGTGAGACGGGACACCTCGTTTTCTGCAGCGGAGATTTCTTCCTCGCTGCTGGAGTGCCCGTTGCTGCGCCGCCGACGCAGCAGACCCAGCAGATGCTCTTGCCGTTCAACCAACTGGCTTCGCACCGGCGCCATCGCGGCGAACCGCTCTTCCAACCAGGGTACCAACGCGTTGGCATCATCCAGGTTGAAAATCCGCTCAGGCATAACCACTGTATAATACACCAACTTATTCGTTGCCAACGGGTCGCTGCAGACTCCTGGCCGACACGGCGGGACACTCCCAACAATGCACGACGAGATTCCCATCAACACACCAAACCGCGGCCAGTTTGCCTTGGGTGATCTGGCATTGTTTATCGACCGGAAGGGTCGTACTTACCAGCACACACTTACGGATGGCGGCAGTTTCCATAGTCATCTGGGGCAGCTGACAAACGATCAGGTTATTGGTCAATCGGTAGGTGGCTGGTACACAACCAACCGGGGTCACGTTCTGCTGGGCATCCGTCCGACGCTGGGAGATTACGTCCGATTGATGCCCCGTGGGCCGCAGGTCATCTACGCGAAGGATCTGGGCAACATTGTGTCGATGGCTGACTTGTTCCCGGGCGCTACGGTGGTCGAAGCCGGGCTTGGCTCGGGAGCGTTGACCACCGCGTTGCTGAGGGCGGTTGGTCCCTACGGACGGGTGCATTCTTATGAAATCAACCCGGAAGTGGTGGCCAAGGCGCTGGCCAACGTAGCATCAATCGTGCCTGATACCGATAACCACCAGGTGACCGTGGGGGATATATTCGAGGGCATCGCCGAGACCGCGGTTGATCGGGTGATACTGGATCTTCCGGAGCCGTGGCAGGCAGTGGACGTGGCCGCCGAGGCGTTGATTACCGGGGGCATATTGTTGTCGTTCCTGCCGACCATCCTCCAGGTGCAGGAGCTGGTACTGGCATTGAACGCCGATGGACGGTTTGCCCGCGTCGAAACGGCTGAAACTTTGCTGAGAGGTTGGAACGTAACTCGTCGCAGTGTTCGGCCGGCGCACCGGATGGTTGCTCACAGCGGGTTCATCACCACGGCCGTGAGGTGCGTGCCGCGTTCCAGGCCACAATCAACGGAGGACCAGCCGGCCGAAGCCGACGGTTAGGTTGTCAGGCCATGCACCGGGAAAACCGCGTCGCGCACGGCTGACACACTGTCAACAGCCAACGCCCTGGCGTCTGCCCTAACGTGGCCCGGTATTTCGGGCACATCCGTGTCGCGCAATGTGTTGCGTCCCAGCCGCTCAACTGCCATGGTGGGTATGCGGTCAGGCCACTCGGCGCCACACATCACACCGTAGGCCATTGTCCAGCATCTGGCGACGGCGCTGAGATCATACCCTCCGCCTCCGGTAGCCAACCACGGATACCCCAGGCTGCCCAATCGTTCCACTGCGGCGACGAATCCGCGGCTGGTCACCTGCAGATGGGTCAGCGGGTCGGTGTGGTAGGAATCGATGCCAAGCTGAGTCAACAGCACGTCGGGTGCAAAAGCCTGCACCAGGGGCGGAACGATGGCCTCAAACGCTTCCAGGTAAATTTCGTCGTCTGTGTAGGGATATAAGGGGAGGTTCACGGCATAGCCCACGCCGGATCCGTCGCCGGTTTCGCCCGCGAACCCAGTCCCCGGAAACAGGTACTGGCCCGACTCGTGGATCGAGATGGTCAGCACGCGTGAGTCATCGTAAAAAGCGTTTTGAACTCCATCGCCGTGGTGGGCGTCGATGTCGACGTATGCAACCCGCAGACCTCGGTTCAACAGGTACTTGATGGCGACAACCGGATCGTTGAAAACGCAGAATCCGCTGGCCTGGCGTGCCGCGGCATGGTGAAGGCCCCCGCTGATGTTGAACGCCGCTGATACCTCTCCGTCGGCGACCATGCGGGCGGCGGTCAGAGTGGCGCCGGTGCTTAGCATCGCTGCTTCATACATGCCGGGGTAGGTTGGGTTGTCACCGCCCTGGGCGAATCCAAAGCGTTGGGGTTGGAATCCGGTCAACCCCAGACTGAATGTACGTACTGCCGAGATGTAATCCCGGGAATGGAAAGCCCCGACGCTGGACTCGTCAGCCGCGGACGGTGCGACCAGCAAGGAATCAGCACCGTCGAATGCGCCGTATGCCTCGAGAAGTTCGTAAGTGTGGCGCAGTCGAATGGGCCGCATGGGGTGGTCGGCGCGCAGCACATGCTGGCTCATGTTGTCGTCATATACGAATGCAGCCCGTGGCATCTCTTTCTCCTGTGCGGCAACTGTGAAGTTGACCGTAGGTTATCACGGGGATGCAACAATACCGGACTGATTCGGCCAACGCGTGGAGTATCAGTTATACTGGGCAGAACCGATACAAACTACGAAACATGCTGCAATCGACCGAAATCACCGCCGTTATCCTGGCCGGGGGCCAGAGCCGCCGCCTGGGTCGGGACAAAGCGGTAGAGCCAATTGCGGGCGAACCGCTCATACGGCGGGCGATTCGGCTGGCTGAAAGCGCCGTAGACGCCACCGAGGTAGTGGTTGTGGTGGCGGATGCAGCGCGGGGGCTGGCCCTGCCATTGGATACATCGCACCGGACCGCGGTGGACGTGTTTCCGGATTGCGGATCGTTGGGCGGCATTTATACGGGTCTGCACGCTTCGCATAGTGACTGGTGCCTGGTGGTCGCCTGCGACATGCCCTTCCTGTCCGCTCCATTGTTGGCGCACATGGCAGAATTGCGCGCCGGCGTGGACGCCGTAGTTCCCGTAATCGATGGCAGACCGGAGCCTACTCACGCCCTGTATTCCCGCCGTTGTATGCCAGCCATCGAGGAACGTTTGCGAAAGGGAGAATTGAAAATCGCGGGATTTTACGATGATGTTTCGGTTCAGTACGTACCGGAAGACGAGGCGCGAAGGTTCGACCCGGATCTGCTGAGCTTTTTCAACATCAATCGGCCCGAAGACCTGGCGCGCGCGCTGGAGTTGGCGCGATGACCGTGGAACGTACCGGCGCAGGACAGTGGGTAGATATCACGGTGGAGCTATTTGGCACGGCACGAATGAACGCGGGTGTTAGCCTGGTGCCGTTGAGGGTCGGCTCCGGATGGAACCTCGCCGCTTTGGCGGGCGCACTCGCGGAAGAATGCCCGGCGTTATTGGGTAATGGATTGTTCTGCGACGATGGGAACTACGGCCAAACGGCTATCCAACAGGGCTACGCAATCAACCGCAACGGACTGGAGTTCCTGACGGATGATGGCGACACGCCGCTGGATTTGAAGCCGGGTGATTCCCTGTTGCTGTTGTCCAATCAGGCCGGTGGGTGAGACCGTCGGGGCGCGGCAGGTAATTATGAGCACTACCCACGGTTATCGGGGAGCGGCGCTGGTGGTAGACCTAACCACCGGCGAACACCGATGGGATCCGATCCCGAACCGGGTATTGCGAGCAACCATCGGTGGGATTGGGCTAGGCACCTGGTTACTGCACCAATACGGTGCCCCCGAGGTTGACTCCGACGGAGCGATACTCACCGATGCGGAACGCCTCCGGTTGCTGGATTCTGCGTTTGAGCCAGAGAACCCGTTGATTTTCGTGTCGAGCCCGCTCGTAGGGACAAGGTTGACCACGTCCAGCAAATTTGCGGTACTAACGCGTTCACCGCTCACTGGGTTTATCGCCGACGGTCTGTCGTCGAGCCATCTGGCGGTGGAGTTGAAGCGCGCCTGCGGTGATGCTCTCGTCATTCTTGGCAAAGCACCCGAACCGACGCTGCTGCACATCGATGGAGACGGTCCGCCTCGGCTGCTGCCGGCTGGGGATCTGTTGGGTCTGTCCACCTCGGATACCGAAGTTGCCGTCAAAGAGCGGTTGGATGATGGCGCTCGACGACCCGTGCGCGTTGCCAGCATCGGTCCCGCCGGTGAACGGCTGGTGCGATTTGCCAGTATCGCTAACGATGGCGGACGGCAGGCGGGTCGATGCGGTCCCGGTGCGGTCATGGGCAGCAAGAACCTGAAGGCGATCGCGGTGCGTGGCCGTCCCGACGCCGATCCGCCGGTTGCTGACTCCAGCGGTTTACGCGAGTATGCGCGAGACCTGAGCCGCCGCAGTCTGGGGGCGGCTACCGCAAAGTATCGCGAGTTGGGTACCATCGCCAACGTGTCGGTTTTCAACCGACTGGGTACACTGCCAACGCGAAACTTTCAACAGTCCACGTTCGAAATGGCTGATGATGTGAGTGGCGAGGTGCTGCACCAGACTCGGGCCACGCGAACGGCCCATTGCGCCAATTGCACCATCGGTTGCGAAAAGATAATTTCCGTTGCATCCAAAGAAGGTGACACAAAATCTGCAGGAAACCGTGAGAGCGCCAGGCTGGAATACGAGAGTTTGTTTGCGCTGGGTCCATTGGTGGGCGTCGGCGATCCTGACGCCGTGATTCGGGCGGTGAAGCGTTGCGACGAATTGGGGATCGACACGATTTCAACGGGCGGAGCCATCGCATGGGCAATCGAGTCTTCGGAGCGGGGGCTGCTGCCCAAGACATTGGGTGGAGAGAATGTCAGCGGCGGGTTGCCGGTATCGCTGCATTTCGGCAACGGGGAGGCTGTTCTGGCGCTGTTGGACGACATCGGACATCGTCGCGGGTACTTGGGTAATTTGCTGGCTGATGGCACTCGCCTCGCAGCCCTGAGCGTGGGCGGTGGTTCTGAGAAATGGGCGATGCAGGTCAAGGGACTGGAAATGCCTGGTTATGAACCCCGTAGCCTGAAAACGCTGGCGTTGGGCCTGGCGACCACGCCACGGGGGGCGTGTCACAACCGCACCTCGGCCTACGACGCCGACTTTTCGCCAGAGGTTGATCGGCTGACGGTGGACGACCGTCGCGGGTCCATCGCCGCTGCCAGCGAGGATTTTGCCGCTGCGCTGGATTCTCTGATCTGGTGCAAATTCCTGCGCCGGGCTTTCGGCGATTTCTGGGAGGAATCAGCGGCCGTTTATCGAATGATCACCGGTTGGGACGATTTCGACGCGGCTGAACTGCGCCGGGCTGCCAGCCACATCGCTGATTTGAAGAAGGCCTACAACCAGCGGTGGGGTTGGAATCGTGCGGATGACACATTGCCCCCACGGACGTTGACGGAAGCCCTGAGCGATGGTGTTGCGGCGGGCGTTGGCCTGACCCCTGACGAACTGGACAAGATGATAGCCGACTACTACGTCGCGCGGGGGTGGAATTCCGACGGCCGGGTCGCGATGGCTTCCCTGGCGCTATAGGGGTTGTTTCGCCGGCAGGCCCACGCGCCGGGGATAATCCTTGGGTGTCGGCCTGACTTTCTCGACCGATACCAGCCACCGGTCGGGCGGCAGAGGCGGCGACAGCGCGTCCACGGAATGGACACCGCCTATCGCGCCGCCCAGTTCCAGCAACGCATTGTGCGCATCCTTGGCTTCTGCCGGGCCATCTTTGCCTTTCCAGGCCAGCAGATGGCCTCCGGTTTTGCACAAGGGCAGGCCGTACTCGATCAGCACCGACATGCGGGCAACGCCACGGGCCAGCGCTACGTCGAAGTGGCCGCGGTAGCCGCTGGTTTGGCCCAGTTCCTCAGCCCGAATCGTAAGGACTTCTACGTCGGGTAACTCAAGATGCTCAATCAGATGGTGCAGAAATTGTGTCTTTTTACCGACAGACTCGGCAAGTGTCAAACGTAATCCGGGGAATACGATCTTCAGCGGGACACCCGGGAAGCCGGCGCCGGCGCCGATATCAACCACGTGGGCACCGTCCGGCCAGTCGGGAAGGGCCAGGACTGCCGTCAGAGAGTCCAAAAAGTGGCGAACCTGTACCTCGGCTGGGTCGGTAACCGAAGTGAGATTGGCGCGCGTGTTGCCGTCAGCCAACAACCTTGTATATGCGGCGAACAGGCTCAACTGTGCATCAGACAAATGCAACCCCAGGCGTTGAGCCTGTTCGTAGATTATCTCCATGCCCAATGCTGACGGGGGTATCATCGGTCCAAAAATCGGGAAAACACTTCCCGCCCGGCAAATTGCGCCCGTTCGCCCAACTCTTCTTCGATGCGCAGCAACTGGTTGTACTTGGCCAGGCGCTCGGAGCGGGTAATGGAGCCAATTTTGATCTGGCCGGCTCCGGTGGCCACGGCCAGGTCGGCGATTGTGGTGTCTTCGGTTTCGCCAGACCGGGCAGATATGACTGGCAGGTAACCCCGTTGTTTCGCCAAACGCACAGTTTCCAGGGTTTCGGTCAGGGTACCAATCTGGTTCAGTTTCACGAGCACGGCGTTGGCGATGCCGCGATCGGCGCCCTGGGCCAAACGCTGTGGGTTGGTGGTAAACAGGTCATCCCCGATGAGTTGGGTGGTCGCTCCCATCTTTTCGGTCTGGTACGCCCAACCGTCCCAGTCGTCTTCGGCGACACCGTCCTCAATTGAGATGATGGGATAGGTTCCACACCAGTGGACCAACAGGTCGGTCAGTTCGGTGGAGGAGAAGGTGCGCCGTTCGGCCCGCAGCGGGTAGCGACCGTCGGCATCCACGAACTCGGTGGCCGCGACATCCAGGCCGATTGCGATGTCGCCGTTTCGGGCGCAGCGGTAACCAGCCAGCCGGGTAGCGTCATGCAGCAGACCCAGGGCGTCTTCGTGGCAGGGCAAGGGGGGACCGTAACCGCCCTCGTCCGCAACGCCGTGGCCGTAGGGGCCGGTTTGAGTCAAGATGCGCCCGATCGCCCGGTGGACCGCAACCACCATGCGGAGCGCTTCACGGTACGTTGCGGCGCCGATGGGAATAGCCAGAAAATCCTGCATATCAAGGCCGCCCTCAGCGTGCCGGCCGCCGCTGATGATGTTCACCATCGGCATGGGCAACGTGGTGGCATCATCGCCACCCAGATACCGGTACAACGGTAAGCCGGCTGCTCGTGCCGCTGCGTGGGCGGCGGCGAGTGAGACTCCGAGGATGGCGTTCGCGCCAAGGTTGGATTTGTTGGTGGTGCCGTCAAGTTCGCACAGCCGCGTGTCCAGGACGTTCTGGTCGGCGGCGTCCGTGGGGTTGCTTGTTCCGGAGATGGCAGGTGCAATGATGTTGTTGACGGCGGCTACCGCCCGCAGGACGCCTTTGCCCTCGTAACGTCCGGGGTCGCCATCGCGCAACTCGACGGCCTCGTGCCGGCCGGTGGAAGCGCCGGAGGGGACGATTGCCCGGCCCATCGCTCCGCTTTGCAACCTGATGTCGACTTCGACGGTGGGGTTGCCACGGGAATCCAATACCTCCCGGGCATGTACAGTTGCAATATGGGTTGAGTCGGGCATGCTGGATTAGTTGGCGATTTCACCCTCACCCCGGCCAGCTCGCATCAAGGCAGAGGGGGAGACTGCCCTCACCCCGGCCCTCTCCCATTGGGAGAGGGTGTGACACTGGTCGAAACCAATAACTCCTCTCCTATGGAGACAGGGGTTGGGGTGATGGGCGGGATGGTTAGCCGTGACCCTCTGATTTGATGTCGTTGAACGTGACCCGAAGCATCGGGGCGTCGGTTTGGTTCTTCCACTGGTGATGCTCAACCGGGGGCACAAGCACGGCGTCGCCGGCGGTAA
Source organism: Dehalococcoidia bacterium (assembly GCA_965217175.1). Lineage (GTDB taxonomy): Bacteria > Chloroflexota > Dehalococcoidia > Lucifugimonadales > UBA3495 > Bin87. Next base: position 3,335,706 of record OZ244251.1, on the reverse strand, counting down.
CGGTGTATTCCTTGCCGGACACGACCAGGGTACCGGTGCCTTCCAGGACGAAAACGGTATGTTCCCATTCGTGGTTGTGGCCACCGGTGTCCGGATGGCTCACCGCGCCGGGCTGCATGGCTCCGTTGTAAAGCATGAGGTAGTTGGGGCAACCGTCTCTGCCACCCAGCAAGGTGTGGCCGGTTTCGTCGTTGAGATCGGCGTGGTTGCGGATGACCGGAACGGTGCCGGCGCCCGGCTCGCTGCCACCGGGTCGGGCAGTGCCGCTGGCGGCGGAAATGGGGTTGATCTCAATACGGCGGATGTCGCCACTGCCGCCGTCATTACGGGTTACATGATCGACCATGGGCGGAATGAGCATCGCGTCGCCGGCCTTGACCGAATATTCCTTGCCGTCGGCGACAAGGGTTCCACTGCCCTCGATGATGTAGACCTCGTGCTCCCACTCATGGATGTGATGCGAGCTGGTGCCGCCCGGTTGAATCACAGAGTAGGCCAGGGTTACCAGGGGCGGGTTGTCATCGGCGCTGATGAGGCGGGCCGGTGAACCGGCGGGATAGTCTTTGATGTTGTGGATTATCGGGTCCATCGATTATCTCCTTTTGGGGTAGGGGAAGCTGGGTTTGAGCCTATTATGGAGTCTTTGCCGATTATACGGGCCGGCGGGGTGCCGTGTCATTGCCGGATCCGACCCGCGGTCATGGCGCCTGGCTCCAGACCGGTGCGCTTGAACTCCGCAGCCTCAGACATTTCGGTCGTCCCAAAGGCCAAGGGGTCTCAAGATCAGGCGGAACAGCAGGTACAAAAGACCCATTAACACGAAAACAAACACCAAGAGCGCGATGCCAGCGATTATGACGATCGGCCAACACCAGATTTGGCCCAGGCGTCTGGGCGAGCCACCGGGGCCGTAATCGAACCAGGCATGGCACGTATCCAACCCAAAATTCCCTACTACCCAAACCAATCCGAAACATATGGCTATAGATAACGGGAAAATTAACCAGAGACACCCTTTCTGCACCATGTTGATTCAGACCTCCTTCCGCAAATTGGGACCGGTCTTTCAATCAACGCACCCTCACTCGGCCAATGTTGCCAGTGCGGCCTCCGCGGCCTCGGTTTCGGCGGCGTTTTTGCTGCGACCTGTTCCGGTCGCCAGCACACCCGCGTTGCCAACCACCTCTACGGTGTAGCGCGGTTCGTGGGGAGAGCCGGACGTGTCTGCCACGTGGTAGGTGGGTGGACTCTGGCCCATGGACTGCAGAAATTCCTGCAGCTCGGTTTTGGGATTGTAGGGTCGCCAGTTGGGGCGGCAGGTGTCATCGATTTCATCGGCCAGCACCTGCAGCACGAACCGACGCGCCTCGTCGTACCCGCCGTCGACGTATACGGCGGCGATCACGGATTCCATGACGTCACCGAGAATCGAATCGCTGTGGCGAGCATCGGTAGAATCGGAGCCTCGACCCAACATGACATAATCGCCGAGTCCCAACCGCTCGGCCACGGTCGCCAACGCCCTCTGGCTCAACAACGTCGTCCAGCGGCGCGTCAACCCGCCCTCGTCGCAATCTGGCAACCGGTGATACAACTCTTCGCTGACGACGAGCCGCACCACAACGTCGCCGAGAAATTCGAGCCGTTCGTATGAGTCGCGAGCATCGCCGGAGTGCTCGTTGACCCAGGATCGATGGGTCAGGGCTTGACGCAACAAGCCCCGGTCCTGAAAGCTCAGGCCCAGGGCTTGTTCGAGTTCCTCGATTGGCCGATGCCCAAAGGCGGGCACCGGAGGGTTATGATCGGACACCCTCATACGGCCACGGCGGGGAAGGACGCTTGATCTCGCCCACGTGCTTGTGGTCCGCCACCATCTCGACCAGGTTGTCGTAAATCGAGCCGGATTCTTCGGTCGAAGGGATAAACATCTTCACGAACGCCGAATTGCCGTTGGGGAACACGTAGAGAGGCACGCCAAAGGCGCCGTGTACTTCCACGGCCTCGGTGTGGCTCTCGCCAATCTCCCGAAGGATTTCCGGATCGGCCAGGTCTTCCGCGAACCGGCCCATATCAACACCGGAAGCCTCGGCAACCGCGTTGATGGCGTCGGCGTCGGTCAAATCGATGCGGTCTTCGTGCCTGGCTCGGAGCAGGTTGATGAAGAACTTGTCCCAAATCTCCTCACCCTGCCGCTGGGCGGCAACCCCGGCGCGCAACTCCAGCAGAGTGTTGTCGGAGTCATCCTGTTCCCAGTATTTGAAGTTGTCGCCGTCGGCTTTGTTGTTGTCGTAATTGACTTGTACCAACGAGAACGGCTTCAGGTCTACGTTGATCTCCTGATCGGTACTTTCTCGAACTTTCGCCCACCACATGGCAGCGTTGTACACGAAAGGTCAACGGAAATCATAGTAGCAAAGGAAATCGGTTTCGGCCATTGTGCCACCTCCAGGCTTTGATCCTCAAATCTGTGGGCAATTGTAGCCCATGTTGACGGGATTGTAGCACATACCTGTGCGGACGTCATGGCGACCCCTGCGAATGTAACTGTTCAGACTCGACGTGTAAATTCCATACCGCTTCGTCATTCCGGCCTTGAGCCGGAATCCAGAGACGCCTTTAAACGGCAATGTTGCTTATCCTCGGCTTCCTGGATTTCCGCCTTCGCGGGAAAGACAAGCAGGAGCCGGGATACTACCTTCAACTCTGAACGGTTACTGGATCCCGTGGCGAATTGCCCTCAACCCCCCTAAAGGGTTATATTTCACATGCTTATATTGCTCTTCAGGTCCTGCTAATCAAAAGGAGTTGCAGCCATGACACAGAGCCAACGGTTACGCAGCGGCAACGTTCAACCTCCCGCATCTACGATGTCCGTTTACGAAGCGATCCACAGTCGGCGGATGAATAACGAGTTTACCGATGACGTCCCGCCCCGCGAATCGATGGAAAGGATGATCGACGCGGCGATCTGGGCACCCAATCATCGCCTGACCAATCCGTGGCGGTTTTTTGTCCTGGAGAAGGGTGGAGTCAAACGAGCCGAAGTCGCGCAGTTGGCCTACGACAATATTTTCGAGCGAAGCGGCAACCATGACAACGCCAACGGCAGCCGTCAAAGGGTGCTGGACGCGCCCGCGTTGATCTACGTATACAGCGTGCCTGGAGACCGGGAAGACCTTACGCAGGAAAATTACGCCGCCGCCTGCTGTGCGGTCCAAAATCTCCTGTTGGCTGCGGTGGCCGAGGGTTTGGCCGGGGACTGGAGCACCGGGAATACGACGCGGCATCCGCGCCTGGCAGAAACCCTGGGCGCTGAAGCTGACTGGACGATGGTGGGCGCTCTGTTTATCGGCCAGCCGTCGCGTCCGTCTGCCTCCGTGCGGGCGGCTCCCGCCGAGGTTGCCGTGTGGCTGGATTGATCGGTTAGCCGGGGTTATCCGGTTGCGCTATACTATCGCACCACCGCGACGGCGGTGGAAAACCAACCCCAATTACGCGGCGAGGAGCAGATAGATCATGGCCTGGGCCGAGACCATCATTGATACGCTGAAAAAATGGGACACGTCGCTCATTGCGTACGTCCCCGACATATCAATCCACCAAGTTACGCGCCTCATCGAGGCGGATCCCTACTTCCATCTGGTGTCGTGCACCCGAGAGGAAGAGGCGATCGGTGTTGCGGTGGGGAGCTACGCCACCGGGCGCAACTCTGCCGTATTCATGCAGTCCAGCGGGTTCGGCAACAGCGTCAACGCAGTAGCCAGCCTGTGTATCCCGTCGCGCACACCCATCCCGATCTTCATGAACCTGCGGGGCCAGGTTGGCGAGTTCAACATCGCGCAGGTGGCCATGGGACGCAACACCAAACCCATCCTGGACCTGTTCGGTATCGCTCATTACACCATCGAGACCGAGGACAGGTTTGACACGCTGCTGGACGGTATCATGAAGCTGTGCCACGCCCACCGGAATCCAGTTGCCGTTTGCATGACCCCGATGTTGCACGGTGGGAAAATTGCTTAGATCCGCTCCCTGGTGGGTTGTCAATGGATTTCGTGCGTAGATTCGCCCATTTTGAGGTTCCCTCGCCCGGATGGCCGACATTTTTCCGACCAAAAGTGACCGGGCTCCACTCGGTGGGGCAAACCCTACCGTACACCATAGTGGGAAATCCGACCCCCCGGCGGGTTGGTCGGCAAATGGGGTGTTCTGCCGTGATATCGTCCTGAAGGATCGCAATCTGGTGTCATTATGGGGACAGCTGGTCCAGCCGTGAAGCCGGTGGCGTTGGCATGTCACTGGTAAGTTCGGTCTGGCCGGTATCCGCTAGGTGTCTCATCGTGTAAACGGCGGCGGTAAAGTGGGCTACGTGGGCGGCTCGATCGTCGGGTTGCGGCGTTGGGAAACTGTACCGTCCACCGTCTTCTATAAGGTTGATAATCAGCCTTTGGAAGGTGCGATGGAGGTATTTAGTGGAGATGTACGTTCAGGTGCGGCGGGCCTGCATGGTGGGGGGCATGAGCGTTCGGGACGCCCCCCGGGTGTTCGGTCTGCACCGGGCCGCGGTGCGCAAGATGCTGGCCTACTCGGTGCCGCCAGGTTACCGGCGCGAAGGCCCACCACGGCGACCCAACCCTTCGACTAGCTCAGGATGAGCTCTTCACCGGCGTGATTGACGCGATCCTGGAAGGCGACAGCAAAGTTCCCAAGAAGCAGCGGCACACCGCCAGGCGCATCTTTGAGGGTTTGCGGGACGAGTACGGTTTCGACGGTCAGTACACCTTAGTCAAGGATTACGTCAGGAAGCGTGGGCGGCGAGGACAGGAGATGTTCGTGCCGTTGTCCGACCCGCCGGGCCACGCCCAGTGCGGTTTCGTGGAGGTGGTGGCGGTGATTACTGGTGTGGAGCGCAAGGTGCACTACTTCGTGCTGGACCTGCCCCACAGCCACGGCTGTTTCGTGAACACCTATCCGGCGAAGAACACCGAGGCCTTTTTGGACGGCCACGGTTCCGCCTTCGTATTTCTGGGCGGGGCGTCAAACCCAGTCTGTTGACCGACGCCCAGGGTATCCCCGTGGGACTGGCCGTAGCCGGGGCCAACCGCCACGACATGAGGCTGGTGCGGGCTACGGTGGACCGCCTGCCGGCGCCGCGCCCGGCGCCCACCCCAGCGCATCCTCAGGGTCTGTGCCTGGACAAGGGCTACGACTTCGCTGAGGTGCGCCGCACCCTGGACGAGTTCGGCTTCACCGCCCACATCCGGAGCCGAGGCGAAGAGGTTCAGGCCATCAAAAGGGAAGCTGGGTTCAAGGCCCGCCGCTGGGTGGTGGAACGCACTCACAGTTGGCTGAACCGCTTCCGGCGCATTCTGATCCGTTGGGACAAGTCTCCCGACAACTACATCGCCTTCCTTCATTTCGCCGGTGCCCTCATCGCTCTCAGAGCCTGTTTACAATCTTTTTAGGATTAGCACCGTGAAGGCAAGCACCACCATTTGCAGGCTGGTATTGAGCTTTCTTTCGCAGTTCTTCCAGAGTCGGCGGCACTTTTCCAGCCAGGCGAAAGACCGCTCCACCACCCATCGCTTTGGCAGCACCACGAAGGTGTGCAGTTCGTTGCGTTTCACTACTTCCACCGAGGCTCCCAACAGGCCTTGCACCGCAGTGGCAAAGGGCTTCCCGGTGTAACCCCCGTCCACCAGCACGTTCCGCACCAGGCTGAGGTCGTCCCGCCGCCGGTCAAACATCGCCAAAGCCCCGGCCCGGTCGGTAACGTCGGCGGTAGTCACGTGTATCCCATGGGGCAATCCCTGCGTGTCCACCGCGATGTGACGCTTGATTCCCGACACCTTCTTGCCTGCGTCATAGCCCTTGTGCCCGGCGGTGTCCGTGTTCTTGACGCTCTGGGAGTCCACGATGCAGAAGCTGGTCTGCTCTTTCCTCCCATTGCTTTGTCGGGCCGCGCCAACCGATTGTTTTTAGGACTTGCTCCAGAATGGAATCCTGACCCGGGCCAGGCCGCTCGCTCCATTGCCGGAAATACTGGTAGCAAGTGCGCCAATTGGAGAAGTCCGCCGGCAGCATTCGCCACTGGCACCCGCTTTTCAGGAGGTACAGTACGCCGCAGAAAACGTCATATAAGTCCACGGTGCGGGGCTTGGTCCGGCGTCGGGCCGACTCCAACGTCGGCAGAATACGGGCGAATTGCTCCCGGCTGATGTCGCTGGGATAGGAATGAGACATGATTACCCCTCCCCTGATAATAGTCTCAACTTAACCTATTTCAGAGATCGTAGACAGGTTCTCAGAGCCGCCCGATTATTAGGATAGGTTCTAATACTACAGTCGCACATATGGCAGCCAGAAGTTTGAGGCGGCGTTGATAATGAGAACGATGGGCTCTGGTGATGTCGCCGTCTCCACCGGAGACCAAGGCCAACACGAAATCCACCGGGAGGGAGGGCGTCCCGACCAGCCGGCAGAGCAATCGGCGCTACCTCGGGCACCGTCATCGGTATCGCAAGCCCGGCCCTGGCCTGGCGGAGGCAGGCGGGGGACGCCACCCCCTATGGGGTGCAGCACCTGCTGTCCACCTACGTCTGGGACGCCGACCTGGTTCGCGACGATCTCAGGGACTACGTGGTGGAGCATCTGGGCGACGTCCATGGAGTTCTGGTGGTGGACGAGACGGGATTTCTGAAGAAGGGGAACAAGTCCGTTGGGGTGCAGCGGCAGTATAGCGGCACGGCGGGGCGGATCGAGAACTGCCAGATCGGGGTATTTTTGACCTACGCCTCTGCCCAAGGGAGGACCCTGATGGACCGGGAACTCTACCTGCCTCGGGTGTGGGCTGATGACCTGGAACGGAGGCGAGAGGCTGGGGTGCCTGAGAAAGTGGCATTCCGCACCAAGCCGCAACTGGCCCGGCGGATGCTGGAGCGGGCGCTGGAATCGGGAGTGCCCTTCGGCTGGGTCACTGGGGACGAAGTCTACGGCAACGACCGCAACCGGCGGCTGTGGCTGGAGCGGCGAGACGTTCCCCACGTGCTGGCCGTCAGGAGCAACGAGAAGCTGTGGGCAGAGACGGACAAGGGATGGCGACAGGTGCGGGCGGACCGGCTGGCGCCTAGGGTGGAGGAACCCGGCTGGGTGCGGCGCAGCGCGGGCGACGGCGCCAAGGGACCCCGGGTATACGATTGGGCGCGGGTGGAGATCCGGCCCCTGAAGGAGCCGGGCAAGGGGTACTGGCTGCTGGTGCGGCGCAGCATCGCCGAGCCCGGGGAGTTGGCCTATTACGTCTGCTTCGGCCCGGTTGATACGACTCTGGAGGAACTGGTGCGGGTGGCCGGAACTCGTTGGACCATCGAAGAATGCTTTAAGGAGGCCAAGGGAGAGGTGGGTCTGGACCAGTATGAAGTCCGGAAATGGGATGGCTGGTACCGGCACATCACCCTGGCGATGCTGGCCCACGCCTGCCTGGCGGTGGTCAGGCGCCAGGCGTTGGAACAAGGAGGTCCGAGGGAAAAGGGGGCTCTCCCAGCTTGGACGAAAAGCTGATACCCCTGACGGTGCCCGAGGTCCGGCGGTTGCTCTACCGGCTGATATGGAGACATCAACCTACGGACGAATCAGTGCTGCGGTGGTCCCGGTGGAGACGGCGGCACCAGGCAACGGCCCGGCGCTGCCATTACCGACGCCGCCTGAAACTCCTCACCACATTTCTGCAACTGTAGTACTAAGTCAGCGTCGGCGACGCCAACACCTGCGGCGTGAGGTCCGGCGGCTCCGTCCCCACCAGTCGTTGGACGGACGTACCCCAGCCGAGTATATTGCCACCTGCCACCTCCAACTGGCCCTTCCTTCTCGTATGTACCGAACGAGTACATTGTATTGACGGATCAGGGGGTTCATAGTAAAGTCGCGCTGGATAATACTTAATCTGTAAGGATATCCTGATAACATTTTACTGATCCTGGGCCGTTATAGCGTTTCACAACGAACGTCGGAAATATCCCAGGTAGGGAGCGAGTATGCCAAATCTCGGAATACTATCAGGCCGTAATGTCATTATCTGTACGTTACTTGCCACTGCACTGATCTTTTTTATAGGGTGCTCCAGTTCCAGCCCCGACGAAGCCTCCGACCCGGCGGCTCAGGTCGCCACTTCCGCACCGGTCACGCAAGATTCCAGCGTCGCCACGGCTGTGCCCGCACCGGCGGGGTCAACGCAGGGCGAGGCGGATGTGGCCTCAGGGACGGTTACTTTGATGGCCTCCGACTGGGGCACCCAGGCTTTTGAACCCCGGGACGCCTCGGGCCAGATAATGACGCAGCACCGAATGTTGCACGGGTGGCTGATTGCGGGTAACGAGAATACCGAAATGATCCCGGGTATTGCCGAAAAGTGGGAACTGTCGGAGGACGGCCTCCAGTGGACTTGGACCATTCGCAACGGCGTCAAATTCCACAACGGCGACGACCTGACCATTGACGATATTCAATTCACCCTGGACCGGCACCACGGCCCCGAGGCGGCTGAGAACGCCATACACTCGGTTTTCATCCAGCAATCCAAGAGAACGGTGAGCCAGGAGATTACCGGTCCTAACACCTTATTGGTGACCCAGACCGAACCCAACTCCACCTATCCCTTCCTGTTGTCGCAGCTTCATTCATCCGACGCCCACGGCGCCGTCCTGCCGAAGAACTACTGGGAATCGGTGGGAGGCAAGCAGGAATGGGAGGCCAAGCCGGTGGGGGCCGGCCCCCTCATGCTGGTTGACTTCAAGCCATCAGAGCAAATGCTCTTCGAGCGTTTCGACGACTACTACTTCACGCCGGATAACGGCTTCCACGAAGACCGAAGAATGAAGTTCCAGACCATGGACGTGCGGCTGGTGACCGAAGAATCCACCAGGATTTCAGCGCTGCGAGCCGGCCAGGCGGATATGACCGAAGCCAGCCTGAACGCCCGCAGCCAGGTAGAGGCTGCGGGAGGCCGCTTGGTCTTCATCCCCGAAGCCTCCTACTCCCAGGTCAGGCCCATGGGCTGCTGGAAGCCGGAACTTCCCTGCAGCGACAAGCGGGTGCGTTACGCCCTGGACTATGCCGTAGACAAAGAATTGATCCGGGACGCGCTCTATGGCGGCACCGAGGTCGCCCAGGTTGGCGGATTCGAGGCTGCCACTCCCAACGCCTTGGGTTACAGCCCTGAACTCGATTCCCTTCCCTTCGACCCAGATCAGGCCAGGGATCTCCTGGCTGCGGCTGGTTTCCCCGGCGGCGAAGGTTTCCCTCCCTTCAAGATGCATACCTGGAACGGCGGCGATGTGCCGCTTCAACCCGAGCAGGCCGAGTTAATAGCCGAGATGTGGAAGGACAATCTTGGTCTTGATGTTACGGTGGTTGTGGGCGACCCGACCTCCGTCCGGCAGCAGGCCAGAGACCGAGAACTGGACGGCGACATCTACTTCCGCAGCAACGAGGCCAGGTTCGATGGTGGGAGCCTGATGCGCAGCGCCACCGACCCGGAGAACCCCAATCGGCTGATGGAAGAGCCGGAGTTATTCGCCATTGTCAACGAATCCCTGGCGGTTTTGGACCCGGCCCTACGGCAAGATGCCTACAACCGGGCCTACCGCGCCATCTGGGAAGAGCACTACTACTGGAGCCCCATATACGTCAACCTGCCCTGGGCCGTCAGCGAACGCATCGCCACCTGGGAACCGTGGCCTCTGGGTCCCTATGCCAGCGCTCTCTGGACGGTGACGCTGAAGTAGCCCACAGTCCCAGCAGCCATCACCGCCGCATAGCTGTTGGTAGGTGGTTTTGCGGCTGCCCGCCCGGTCACGGGCGGGCAGCGTGCTATCTCTACACTGGCATTGAGGTTACGACCGAAGAACCCTAACCCCAGCAATGGGATGCCGGTCAGAAGCTTTTCGATATCCCGAGGTCCCGGCGGAATAGGTGTACAATCGGCCCCAAACATGCTACCAGGGATTTCCGGGTTCCGGCTGGGTTGGAAACTGATCACCGAGAAAAGCGGACGGTCAAGTACCAGCCAGCATGAAACAGGCCGGCCGCTGCGAAGCCGACCACCACTCCAACGGGTATGAATAACAATGCCAGGCCGAAGGAGAACATTAACAGCCCTAAATCGATAAACGCTCCAGGCACGGCTAGTGGAAGGTGGGTCAGATAGACCCAGACAATTGGCAGCACTGCCCCCAACAGCCCGGAGGCGACATATAGCCACGTCATATTAAGGCATCCTGATAGGTCAAAACTGACACAAGAGAGGAACTACTATGTATATCCGGAAGAGGTTTCATTCCAACATCTGGTTTGGTGCTCTTTTGGGCATCTGCACCTTGATTATAGCGGCATGTGGCGGAGGGGCAACACCTGATGCTCCGGCCGCGACCACAGTTCCGGCTGCGACGGCTCCGGCTGCGCCAGTATCCGATGCTTCCAGCGCCCCGGCCGCCACCGTGGCTGCCGAGACAACGGCGGCTTCCCCCGCATCAGCGGAAGTGTCCGGCACAGTGACCATAATGCAGACGGTGTTCGGTACTGAGGCTTTTGAGCCAAGGTACACCCTGGGCTTGGGGGAAACCACCTACCAACGCGCTCTGCACGGCCTGGTGATTGAGGGCAACTACGATACCCAGATGGTCCCGGGCATAGCCTCGGCTTGGGAAGTTTCTGAGGATGGGTTCACCTGGAGCCTGACCATACCCGCCGATAGCGCGGCGACCTTCCACAACGGGGAGCCGGTAACCATCAACGACGTTGAATTCAGCTTCCAGCGTTACTTTGGCAAAGAGGCCGAAGACGAGGCAACCAGCACCGGCGCCATCAACTGGTCCCGCTTGACGGATAGAATCGAAATCACCGGGCCTGAGACCATTGAGGTCACCCATAACAAGCTCTCGTCGTCCTTCCCCTTCACCTATTCCGCTCTGCAGTCCTCGTCCGACGGCGGCTCGATCCTGCCCCAGAACTATCATGAAGAGGTGGGCGAGGATGGCTACGCCGACGCTCCCATCGGCGCCGGTCCCTTCCGGCTTGTTGAATTCAAGCGGTCTGAGCAGTTGCTGTTCGAGCAATTCCCGGACTACTACTACAACCCGGACAACGGTTTCCCCGAAGACCGGCGCATGAAGTTCAAGACACTGGATATGCGGCTGGTGCCCGAGGAGTCCACCAGGGTTGCCGCCCTGATCGCCGGAGAGGCCGACATCGTTGAAGTGACCCTCCAGTCGAGGCCGAGGGTGGAGGCTGCCGGTGGTCGGTACGTCTGGATTCAGGAAGGATCCTACACCCAGGTACGCCCCATTGGATGTTGGATACCGGGCCTTCCCTGTAACGACAAGCGGGTGCGCTATGCCCTGGACTACGCCATCGACAAGGAGCTGATACGGGACAATCTCTACGGCGGCACCGAAGGGGCCGGTCTGGCCGGCTTCGAGGCGGTGACCCCCAGCACCCTGGGCTACAGCCCGGAATTGGACGCCACCCCCTACGACCCGGATCGGGCCAGGGAGCTACTGGCCGCGGCCGGTTACCCCGGTGGCGAGGGTTATCCTCCCTTCACCCTCTACACCTGGCAGGCCAGCGATACGCCGTTCATGGTGGAACACGCGGAGCTGATAGCCCAGATGTGGCAGGATAATCTGGGGCTCGACGTGACGGTGGAAGCGGGCCAGAACGTCAGTATCCGGGAGCGGGTGCGCAACCGTGAACTGGATGGCCACGTTTACTTCCGCAGCAACGAGGGCCGCTGGGACGGCGGCAGCCTGGTACGCAGCATGCACTACCTGGACTCCAGCCTGCGCCAGTCGGAAGATCCTGAGCTGGCCAGAATAGCGGACGAAGGGCTATCGGTTATGGACCCGGCCCTGCGCCACGACGCCTACAACAAGATGTACTTGGCGTCGTGGGAGGAACACTATTCCTTCAGCACCACATACACTAACCTGCCCCTCGGCTTGAGCAAGCGCATCAATACCTATCAGCCCTGGCCCCTGGGACCGTATCCCACAGCCCTGTGGACGGTGACCCTGAATCAGTAGGACTGAAACCTCCACCGGCCACCGGAGGCAAGGTTGTTGGCGACTCCGATGGTCCCGGCATTCACGCCAGTGGATCCCGGGACCACTAAGTTGACCAGCGGGACTCATGCCGATGGTTGGTACACTCGGGTCGTTCCCTGAGCGCCGGCCTAACCCAACGCACGGTGGGGCCGGCGAAGGATTGGATATACAACAAAGGTAAGAGAAGCACATGCAGCGTTACATACTGTCCAGGCTATTCCAGGGGCTGCTCGCCCTGCTCGTCCTCAGTCTGATCGTCTTTATGAGCGTCCACCTGTCCGGTGACCCGGCCCTGTTGCTGTTGCCGCCGGAGGCGACCACAGCCGACTACGAACAGCTGCGGGAGAACCTGGGCCTGGACCGGCCGATCCTCGTTCAGTACGGCACCTTTCTCTTTAAAGCGGTGCAGGGCGACTTTGGTCAGTCCATCACCACCCGGCGTCCGGCCCGGGACGTACTGCTGGAGCGAATTCCCGCCACCCTCCAGTTAGCGGCGGTGGGAATGCTCTTGGCGATAGCGATGGGGGTGCCCCTGGGCATCCTGTCCGCGGTCAAGCGGGACTCGGTTCTGGACAAGGCCTGCAAACTGTTTGCCATCGCCGGCATCGGCGCTCCGCAATTCTGGGTAGCCATCATGCTCATCCTGCTGTTTGGCGCTATCCTCCAATGGTTGCCGACCTACGGCCGGGGAGGGCCGGACCACTTCGTGCTGCCGGCCTTCGTGCTGGCTTGGTCCATAATGGCCGGCATGATGCGTTTGGCGCGCTCGAGCATGCTGGAGGTGCTGGACAGCGAGTTTGTCAAGTTCGCCCGCGTTAAGGGACTGACGGAGAAGTTGGTCATCTGGAAACATGCCCTGAGAAACGCTCTGATTCCCTTGATAACCTTCGGAGGCATCAGCCTGGCGGGGCTGCTCAATGGGGCCATTGTGGTGGAGGTCGTGTTCGCCTGGCCCGGCGTGGGGCGCTTGATGCTGGAGGGAGTGGCGCAACGCAATTTCCCCATCGTAGAAGCCACCGTGCTCACCTCGGGTTTCTTCTTCATAATCACATCCCTTTTGGTGGACATCCTCTATGTGTACGTGGACCCGAGAATCAGGATCGAGTAAAGCGAGGGAGAACTGGAAATGGCGCAAACGGCAATAACCAAAGAAAGTCGACTCGGTCAACTACAACAGCGGATCAGCAGGTCCAAGCTGCCTTGGATACCCATAGTGATCCTGGCCATTCTGCTGGTGTGCTCTGCGTTAGCGCCGCAGTTGTCCCCTCACGACCCCAACGACAAGGACATCATCAACAGCCGCATCCCCCCGGGTCAGAACAGCGAGTACCTGCTGGGTACCGACATCCTGGGCCGGGATATGTTGAGTCGGATGATCTTCGGTGCCCGAACCACTGTTTACATCAGTCTGGTAGCCCTGGCTACCGGGGCCATCGTGGGCACCGTTCTGGGACTAATTTCCGGATACCTGGGGGGCGTGATTGGCGCAGTCATCATGCGTATCGCCGACGCCGTGATGGGATTCCCTACTATCCTGGTAGCCTTGGTCATCGTGGTACTGCTGGGCCAGGGCACGGAGAATATCATCATCGCGGTGGCAGTCACCGTGTGGGCCAGGTTCGCCCGGATGATACGGGGCGATACCCTGAGCATCAGGGAACGAGACTACGTAATTCTGGCCAAAATCGCCGGGGTCAGCCCTCCGGTAGTCATTATCCGGCATGTTTTCCCCAACGTGGTCAATACTTTGATGGTGCTGACCAGCATTCAGGTGGGACAGGTGATTCTGCTTGAAGCCTCCCTGAGTTTCCTGGGGTTGGGATTGGCCCCGGGGTCGCCGGCCTGGGGCATCATGGTAGCCGAGGGGCGTAACGTCATCCTGGATATGTGGTGGTTGTCCCTTTTCCCCGGCGTGGCAATAACCGTAGTGGTGATGGCGTTCAACTTCCTCGGCGACTGGCTGCGCGACTACCTGGACCCGAAGCTTCGCCGGGTCTGACCTGCGGCAGGGGACTACACAACGAGCCGCCAAGAGCCATCGTGAGAACCCGGGGAATTGATGCCCCCTTCCACGCCCGTTGCCCGAAGGTCAGGGCCGGGCATTCAGGCGGGGGCGTTGTACACCGTGAAGGGCACGGCGTCCAGCGTCGCGGCTCAGGCCGCAGGAGAATCTCAGATTCAAGGGAGCAAGGGCAACGGACGCGGGTTCCCGAAGTGGATAGTACCCAGCGCCAGAAACGCCGACAGGGACGGGGTTGTCTGCGATAACTGACCGCGGAAACCTGCGTTAGGCTACAGTACAAAAGCGCCGCAGAGGGCCGCGGCGTTTCCGAAGAACGCGATGCTGACGAACATCACTCATCCCTTTGTGCCCTCGGGTCGCCATTCTTCCGCGGCTTGATCACCACCATGTAGTGTCAATTTAAGCCACTACATTTACTGGGTGCTGCCGCCCTGTGGCGAATTCGATCTGGAAATCTCCGACGATGCGGTCACCCTCAAGCCCGGTGATGTCAAGGGCGGCGCGAAAACGTACCACTGGGGTGTAGACGTTCAGCGAAATGGTCCTGACTGACTGGCAAGCGAGAATGTCGCATTATGGAGAATGTGTCATTGACTCCGAAAGAACTGGCCAGGCTACAGGTTTTGAACAGTCTGCTGACTGAGCAGAATACGTCGGATCAGTCGGCCGAGTTGATGGGTGCGTGCCCACGGCACGCACGACCCATGCTGGCGACTTACCAGGAGAGCGGAGCCGCCGCCCTGGCCCACGGCCACACGGGCCGCAAGCCACCCAATGCCACACCCGAGGCAGTGATCGCCGACGTGCCGCACCTGGCCCAGACCAGATGCGTGGGAGCCAACCACGCCCATCTCAACGAGTTGCTGGGGGAACGGGAAGGAATCTACATTGGCCGGACCACCCTGCGACGCCTCCTCGCGAAGGCCGGAATGAGCAGTCCGCGGCGAAGGCGTCCGCCCAAGCACCGGGTACGTCGCCAACGCATGCCTCGGGACGGCGTGCTGATCCAGTCGGACGCCAGTTATCACCGGTGCCTGGGCGAATACAGCCCGCCATTCACGTTGCTGCTGGCGGTGGACGACGCCACCGGCTGTGTGGTCAACGCCCGGTTCTGCGATCAGGAGGACAGCCACAACTACCTGCTGCTGATGCGGGGCCTGCTGCGACGCTGCGGCATTCCTCTCGCTCTATACACTGACCGCCACCCGGTCTTCAAACACCGGGCGGAATATCAGCCCGCCGGCGCGCTAACCCAGTTCGGACGAGCAATGGGAGAACTGGGGATACAACTGATATTCGCCCTGTCTCCGCAGGCGAAAGGGCGTGCGGAGCGGACGGCGGGAACCTTCCAGGACCGCCTGATCACGGAACTGCGGCTCGCCGGAGCAACCACGATTGAACAAGCTAAGGCCGTATTGAAGCAGTTCCTGCCGCGGTTCAACCGGCGTTTTCGGGTGCCCGCCCAGTGTCCTGATCCGGCATTCCAGCCCTTGCCGCCGGGTTTACGCCTGGAGCAAATCCTGTGCTTCAAGCATCGCAGAAGAGTGGCCAGGGGCAACACCGTGAAATTCCAGTGGCACACCCTGCAGTTGCTGCCCAGTCAGCAGCGTCGCAGCGATGCCGGTGCCGTTGTCGTGGTGCTTCGCGGACTGGCCGGCTGTCGGTGCAACATGGGGCGTTACCTTCAGGTTGCGGCATCCCTTGATGAAACCCCTGGTATCGTAGCCATGGTCGGCGCCCACAGTGATGCGCCGGGCACTCGGCGACGACGCCAGCATCTCCAACGCGGCGTCCCGTTCCCAGGCGCCGTCGGCTGGGGTGTAGCGCACGTCCACCACCAGACCCTCCCGATTGTCCATTAGCACGTGGGCGCCGAAACAAAGGCGCGCTTCCTTGCTCTTACCCTTCCTGGCCAGCCGGGCATTGGGGTCGGTGGTGGACCGATGGGTCTCATTGCGCCGCCGCTCCCCCGCGAAAGTCCACCTCCCGATTGCGTCCCCCACCCTCACCGAACCGTCCCCCGACGGAGGGTCTTCATCCCGCGGCCGGAAACTCTTCACCGATGCCCAGGCTTCCAGAAATGTGCCGTCCAGACTGAAATGCTCCTCCGACAGCAGCGGCTGCTCCCGAGCCTGCTCCACTATTGCCAGCAGAAACTCCCGCGCCATGTCGGCGTCCAATAGCCGCTGATTGTTCTTGGAGAACACCAAGTGGTCGAAACTGCGGTCCATGATGTTCAGCTCATTACAGAGCAGACGCCCATTTAAGCGCACCGAGCTAACCATGACTACGCCGGCGGCATTTGAGCTTTGGTAGATGTCGACCTTTCCAAGCTTTCGGCCAAGCCGGTGCAGGTTAATATCGTCATCCCGGCGCCAATACTGGCTAGGGTTGACGAAGTCGCCGAGGGGCAAGGAGAGTTGCAGGCGGGAATGCTCACCCGCGCAATGCTTTGCTACGTGGGGCTGCTGACGCTGGCGTAGCCCGGATTGGACGCTATACAGGCCGCGCGGCACGACTCAGGGGCGCACATTGTGCGCCCCTGTAATCTCATAATAGGTGGACGGCCGCGAAGGTCAACCGGCGCTAATGCCCAATTCCGTCTGCAAGTCCCGGATGGTCTCGGCGCGGCTACGGGTAGGGACACGCTCCCGCATACCTATTGGCTCGTTCTCTACCTCCGGCACAACTTTGATGGCGACGAATACCGGGCCGGTATCCTGCATTATTTGCTCCACATTGGTGGCGAATTCTTCCAGGTCGTCGAAGCTGTAGGCAGAGGAATAACCGGCTTCTTTGGCTACACCGGCGTAGTTAATCTCCTGCGCGTTGGGAACCGGCTGCCCTCCAGTGGTAGCGTAGCACTCATTGTCCAACAAAATGTGGCAGAAGTTTTTCGGCATCTTGCCGGCAATAGTAGCCAGTATCCCTAGGTTCATCAGCAGCGCGCCTTCGGAATCGAACAGCACCACCTTTTCATCAGGCAGTCCCAAGGCCAGTCCCAGGGCCGCCGAAGTGGTCTGGCCCATTGCGCCTCCCAGGTTCATGTCCCGGTTCTCGTTGGTGCTGAATTCCCGCCAGTGCCGACCGGAAGTGCCGGTGGGAATCACGATGGCATCGCCCCGGTACTCTTGGAATACTCGGAATACCTCCTGGGAATGAATCATTCTTTGCCTCCGTTGCGTGGATCTTTTTTGCTCCGTACCCCGCCCCAGCCCAGGATGACGGAACGCACGTGGTAGGGGCACCGATAGAGCAATAATTTTTGGCGAAGGGTTATCCGTCTAGCGGTTGAACCCGTGGTATTCGTCGCCCACCAGGATAGCAACTGGCCGCTTGGTGGTCCGGGCCTCCTCGAAGGCCACGGAGATGCGCGAACTGTCGGCATCCTGCTCCACCAGGTAGTAGTTGATGCGATAGGCGTTCAGGAACGGCTCGGTGTAGCGGGCCACCGAGTCGGTTATAACGCCGTGGCGGTTCCAGCCACGATAGCCCACCACCATTACCAGCGGGAACCCGGAGTCCAGGGCCATACCCCGAATGGAGTCGCCCGATTCCATCATGCCCGTGTTCTGAATCAGGCACACCGGGGTCTTGCCACCGATTATCAGCCCCAGGGCGATGGCGAAGGTCTCACCTTCCCGGGAGGCAGGGACGATTTCCAGCCAAGGCTGGTTCTGCATCAACTCGTACAGGTAGTTGGTCTCGCTGTCAGGAATGGTCACCACATGGGTGACACCGTTCTTGTGGAACTCCTCTATCAGAGTTTCCGGGCTCAGCACCGCTGCCTGCTGTTCAACCATGAAAGTCCTCCTCACGTACGCTGTGAACCTAGCAGTCACGGTTTCCGTTGCCTGGGCAAAGACCCGCTACTGCTGTGGACTCTGCCCATTATAGTAACCCAGACCGAGAGGGTCAATTTTGGGATGCCAGGCGAGATAGTGAAAGGACTTGTCGCCACGGATGTGATGTCACCGTGTTCCGACGCCGGCGGTTGACCGCTCATACCCGCAGTGTTAGCCTGCGCTTTGTCCACGAAGCTAATCTTTTTAGCCAATCAGTGGGAGGGGCCGGACATCGCAGGAGCACTGGAACACATTCGGGTAATTGACTTCGGGCAGTATGTTTCCGGGCCCTTGGCGGGAATGTTGCTGGCGGATCAGGGTGCCGACGTTATCCGGGTTGACCCTCCCGGCGGACCCCGCTGGAAGACCCCGGCCAACTCAACGTGGAACCGAGGCAAGCGGAGCATAACCCTGGACCTCAAGCGGGCGGATGACTCGGCCATTGCCCGGTCCCTCATGCAGAGCGCCGATGTGGTGGTCGAGAACTTCCGGCCCGGGACCATGGACCGATTGAGGCTGGGACCCGAGGAGATGACTCGGGCCAACCCCCGCCTGGTTTACTGCTCCATTCCGGGATTTGCGTCCGACGATCCCAGAGCGGCCATTCCGGCTTACGAAGGAGTTGTGGGAGCGGCGTCGGCCACCTTCCGCCCGCCCAACGCCGATAGCCCGCGTCCGGTCTATACGGCCATTCCCATCGCCTCGGTCTATGGGGCCTTCCAGTCGGTAGTGGCCATCGTCGTGGCCCTGAACGCCCGGGAGCGCCATGGCGTGGGGCAACGTATTGAAGTCCCCCTTTTTGACAGCATGTTCCAGTCCCTGGGGCGTTTCGGAGTGCGGGTGCACAACGCTCCGCCGGCGATTCCGACGCTGCAGGAGTTGTGGGGCGGCATCTTCCAGTGCAGCGACGGCCAGTACGTGCGATTCGGCGGCTCCGGCAACCAGAACTTCCGGCCGTTTGTTGAAGCCGCCGGGATTACATCGTGGGATGACGAGGGCCTTACCGACTTCGACCGCCCCCTGGACGTCCCCCAATTCCGCGCCGAGGCCCAGCAACGGATTCGGGAACTCTTTTTGACTCGTACTGCACAGGAATGGGAAGACCTGATCGCCGAGGCGGGCAGCGAGGGGGCGGTCTGCCGCACCAGCGCCGAGTGGTTTGACCATCCCCACGCCCGAGCCTCCCAGATGGTGGTGGAGGTTGACGACCCCACCTACGGCAAGATGCTACAGCCGGGAATCAACGCCCGGATGTCTTTGACACCGGGCAGGGTGCGCGGTCCGGCCCCCACTCTCGACCAGCATCGGGGAGAAATTCTCGCGGAGTTGAAACCTCGCCCCGCTTCCGAGGCGCCGGCGCACCAGGACGCCATGAGTTCCGCCCTTGACGGGGTGAAGGTGCTGGACCTGTGCATAATCTTGGCCGGCCCCACCATGGGCCGGACGCTGGCCGAGTACGGGGCCAATGTTATCAAGATAGATAACCCCAGCCGCGGCTCCACCGTGGCCCGGCATAACGACATCAACCGGGGCAAGCGCAGTATCCTGTTGGACCTGAAATCTGAAGAGGGGCGCGACGTTTTCTGGAAGTTGCTGGAGGATGCCGACGTGGTGGCCCAGAACTATCGCGCCGGCAGCCTGGAGAGGCTGGGCCTGGGATACGAAGAGGTGAGAAAGCGCAAGCCCGACATAATCTACGCTTCATTGAACGCTTACGGGCACATCGGCCCCTGGGCGGAGCGCCCCGGTCACGAGGGGTTTGCCCAGGCCACTGCCGGGATGACCCGTCGTTTCGGCGGTGATGGTATGCCCGAGTCGCAGCCCAACCCGGTGAACGACTACGGCACGGGTTTCATGGGCGCCTATGGGGTGGCCCTGGCCCTGCTGCACCGGCAGCGCACCGGAGAGGGCCAGCACATAGACTCAGCCCTGGCCTACACGGCCATGACGCTGCAATCGCCCTTCATGCAGCTTTACGAGGGAAAGCAGTGGAACGAGACCAGCGGGCAGGACGCCCTGGGTACCGGCCCGTTGCATCGGGCCTACCAGGCCAGTGACGGCTGGTTCTTTATAGGAGTTCCGGCATTGGCCCTATCAAGGCTGTCAGGCTTGGAGGGACTGTCTGGAATAGACTCCCTTCGGGGAGATGCCCTGGCTTCTTCGCTGGAAGAGCGGTTCCAGGGGAACAGCGTGGCGTTCTGGGTGGAGCGACTGGCCGCCGCCGGCATCGGCGCGCAGCGGGTCGTCACCAACGTCAGGGAGCTGATGACCGACCCCTGGGTGGTGTCCCACGGACTTAGCGTTACCCGGGAGCACGACGAGTTGGGAATGGTGACTACTTGCGGTCCCGCGCCGCGACTGTCGCGCACCCCGGTGCGCCCGGGCATACCCGCCCCCAAACCTGGTTCCCACGCCCGGGAGATTCTGGAAGAACATGGCTTGGGGAGCCGTTACCAAACCTTGCTGGATTCGGGAGTGATACTGACTGATGGTGTGGCGGCGGGGTAGGATGCCGGGATACGAAGCCGGGATACGATGCTCCCAGTAAGGTACTGGCTTCGTGTATACCGGCGCACCGCCTGAGCTACGGTATCCCCCGAGGTCTCCTGGCGTCCTACCCCCATGTCGCGCACCGGTCGTCGATTCTTCGGAGAATACGACATCCCCGGGCTGACTGCGGCGATAAGCGTGTTCACCGTTCGACCACGTGTTTAAGTCTGGCATGAATCCGATGCTTAAGGAGTCGCCCAAGTCGGTGCAACAATGCCCGCAGCGATTCGGCATCAAGTTAACTTTTGCATCCGCGCCGGGAGGCCGTTTAGCCGGGAATGTCTACGCAAGGCGTGGAGCCAGGGGGTTAGTAGGGGCGCCCGCGCTGCCCGGCGTTGGATCCGCGTCGCCTGGACCGTCGTTGGAGGAGCTCAGAAGCTCCCCATCCGCACTTACGCCGACGCAAAGTTAGGCGTGGCCAGTGCGATGGCATGGGCTGCGGAGCCCCAACACCACGGTCCAGTTGAGTTCTCAACGACCTTTAACGCTGCTGACGGCCAGCCTTGCCAGACCACACACCTGGGCGCGAACCCCCTATCTCGAGCCGTCGGCTCGCCGCTCCAACCGAACATCTTGGGGAACGGTGCTGCCCCCTCCCAACTATGGATGGTTCTGGCGCTCACCCCAATGCGCCAGGCCCACTTGGATCGGTTGAAGCCGAGTCTCTCTCAACTTTCTTCGGCTTGAATACCGATTCTACCGTTCTCGGGGGAAGGTCGCTAGCGGTTGAACTTGCGACGCTCGGAAGCCGAACCGCTCCATTCAACCATCCAAAAAATCCTGCCAGCGCTCTGTTCCCGATTCGGGTGGTGTGGCTGACCGGTGGCGAAATCACCGCGCCCAGTAACAGGTGGGGCGTTGCCCGTTAGCAAGCACCGAGGCTAGAGTAAGTGACGAGGGACCAATCGGCGTACCCCGTGTCAGGGACGACGTATTGCGCCAAGTTGGACGGCAATCGTCCCACATTGTTATGGTTCGATTTGCCCGTTCTGTCCGGGCGCGGATTTTGGGGGCTTATTTATGGGTGGCAGCATACGTCGGCCGGGCAGCGGTGCTTAGGAGCTGACGGTGGATGTGGGCCGGGATCCGCAAAAAGCTGGCGCGGCGGGGTGAGTTGTTGGGCGTGTCGGGTTTGATTGCCAGGGTGTTGAGGCATTTTCACGCGTCGGCGGCCTTGCAGAACGGGCACAACATCGTGGCGTCGGTATGTCGCTGGTAAATGCGGGCCGGCCGGTGTCCGCTAGATGTCCCATCGTTTGCGGTTCCAGTCGGTCATCGCCTTGCCAGGTCAGGGTTATCCATTTTTCAGGAGCCGCATGTCGCCGCTCCATACCTAGCGCGGCAAGACACGATGCCCGCTCTTTCGGTGCGGTACTACGGAAGGCCGATAACTATCTGGGACTGCTCCAGCTGTCATGTGGGTTATCATGACACCTTCGCTGGCGGCGGCTCATCCAACAACGGACGGCTGGAGTATCGAGATAGGATCTGATCACTGAAGCCCTTGAAGCAATTAGTCGGAGACCTTTTGAAGAACTTGCGCAGTCCAATCGCCACCTTTCTCGGGCCCCGCATCCTGGCGGCCCTGATGCTGGCCGCGGTCTTGGGCTGTCAGTCCCCCGCAGCCACACCGGCAGCATTGTCACCAACCGGCACTCCGGCGCCGGCCATGCCAACAAGTACGTCTGTCCCCGCGGGTTCTCTGGACAACGTTGCCATGCTGCTGGCCTGGCTTCCCACAGACCGCTCGCAAGTCTGGTTCGTGGAATTCGGGAAAATATCTCAACGGGCAAGCCAATACGACTATGCTTGGGAGGACAAGTTATTGCTGCTGGTCAATGCCACCAACGAAGTCCTCGACTTCCCATTGGTCAAGTCAGCAGGAATCACGAGCGCAGCATTTAGCGTCAACAGCAGTGTGGAAGGCGTCGCGATTCTTCTCGGGGATTTCAGCACCTTCCCGGAGGTCCTTCGCGAGGCGGCCGCGACGGGCGCGGCGACTCTCTATACCTATCGGGAACTGGAATTGTTTGCGTTCACGGACCATTACGACCTGTACCTGGCTGTGCCGGACTCCGACACACTGCTGCTGGCACAAGGCGACGGATCATTGCCCCGGCAGTTACTCGAAGAAACCATAGACCGGAGACTGGATGGCGCCGAGCTCGATGAGACCCTGGCGCGTCTCTTGATGGAAACGGGTCCCATTGACTTTCAGGTAGCGCGGTATCCGGAAACCGAGGAAGCCCGGAGCGGCTTCCCGCGTCCGAGGTTCACTGCCGTCGCGGGAATGATGAATGAAGGCGACACCTCAACCCTGCATCTCTATTTTGAGTTTGCCAACACAGTCGAGGCGGAACGAGCAGAGTCCCAGATGACTGGACAAGACCTCCACGGTTATAACAGTGGGGAGAGGTATCCAATCACTGGAATTCGACGGGACGGTGAGACAATCATCGCTCAGGGGGTGGTACTCGACACTGACGTGGGAGGGCTGCTCCTCGGAAACTGACAGACTACTCAGAGGCTGTCTCGAAACTGGGCGCAGTGGCGTGCGCCCAGGAACCTCGACACATGGAGGAGGGAGATTTCTGCTCCTCAACCGAAACCAAGGAGAAACCCGAAGTACACACTGCCGCCCTTGACAGCATCATCAGCGCACATTAGCCCGCTAAACGTGGACGAGAACAACCACCAACGCGCCGGATTGCGGTACTACTTCGAGGGGGAAGATGACATCGAGGTGGCCGGCGATTTCAAGATGCTATCAGAAGCGGTCGACGAGGGGAGCCAGTCGTCTCGGCTGTAGAACGGCAACTTGGCCGACACCTCGGCCATCGCCAGAACCAGGAGGACTGTGGGAACCGCGCCAGCCTCGGGTGTCGGGGAAACTGTGGGAGCGGCGGTTTCAGCAGGTCGAGGCTGCGCCGCAGACTATGCCCGCGGACGGTTTCCTGTTGTCGGGGATTCGAGGCAATGCGGACACCGATCACTTCAGAGACAGGGCAATCCGTTTGCGCTCGAGGTCTACCTCAAGTACCGTCACCCACACCCGCTGTTGCACTTTGACGACATCCGAGGGATTACTGACGAACCCCTCAGCCAGCTGGCTGATGTGGACCAGCCCGTCCTGGTGTACGCCAACATCGACAAAGGCGCCGAAACCGGTCACGTTGGTTATCACTCCGGGCAATTTCATGCCGACCGTCAGGTCCTCGATCCGGTGGACGCCTGCTGCGAAGTCGAACGGCTCAAACTCTTGGCGGGGGTCCCGTCCCGGCCGGGCCAGTTCTCCGATTATGTCGTTTAGTGTCGGCAGGCCGATCTGATCGCTGACGTAGCGACTGGGATCAATCTGACCGCCGATAGCAGCGTCGCCCAGCAATTCGTCCAGAGGACGGCCCAGGTCTCTGGCGATTGCTTCCACCACCCGGTAGGACTCGGGATGCACCGCGCTGGCGTCCAGCGGCTGGGCGCCCTCTCTGACGCGCAAAAACCCAGCCGCCTGTTCAAAAGCCTTGGGGCCCAGGCGCGGCACTTTCTTCAGAGCGGCACGGGAGGTGAAAGGGCCGTTAAGGTTCCGGTACTCCACAATCGCATTGGCCAAACGGGGCCCCAGACCCGAAACATAGGAAAGCAGCTCGCGGCTGGCGGTGTTCAGTTCCACCCCGACCTGGTTGACGCAACTGACCACCACATCGTCCAGACGTTGCTTCAAGGCCTTTTGATCAATGTCGTGCTGGTACTGACCCACACCGATGGCCTTGGGATCTATCTTGACCAATTCGGCCAGGGGATCCATGAGGCGGCGACCGATGGAGACCGCCCCCCGAACGGTGATGTCCTGGTCCGGGAATTCAGTTCGCGCTGCCTCCGATGCCGAGTAGACCGAGGCCCCGCTCTCGTTGACCATGACCACAGCAATTTGGGGGTCCAACTCCAGAGTCCTCAGAAAGGCTTGGGTCTCTCGGCCGGCGGTGCCATTGCCCACGGCAATGGCTTCAATACGGTACTGACGACACAGCAGGAGTATCTTCCTGGCGGATTCCTCCTCACCCCGTTCCCCGAGCAGCGGATAAACGGTATCGTGGTGCAGCAGATGGCCCTGCCGGTCCAGACACACCAATTTGCAGCCGGAGCGAAATCCGGGATCCAGGGCCAGGATGTTCTTCTGACCCAGGGCCGGGGCCAGCAGCAACTCCCGCATATTGTCGGCGAATACCCCGATGGCGGTGTCCTCGGCGCGAACTCTGGCGGCCTTGCGGACCTCCGTTTCCATCGCGGATTCCAGCAACGGTTTGTAGCGGTCCCGAATGGCCAGCCCGATCTGTTGCGCGGCCTCCGTTTCTCCTTTGACAAAGATTCGCTCCAGGATCGCTGTCGCTGACGATACCGGCGGCGCGATGTGGACCGAAAGCAGTGATTCCTTCTCGCCTCGGAGCATAGCCAGTATCCGGTGGGAAGGCGCGCCGGCGATCGGTTCCTGCCAGTCAAAGTAATCCCGGTACTTGGCCGCCTCCGCATCCTTGCCTGAAGCCACCGTGGCGGAAATAGTGCCCTGCGCCCAGAACAGCTCCCGAATTGCCCGCCGCGCGGTGGAGTCTTCGCTGACCCACTCGGCGATTATGTCCCTGGCTCCACTCAGAGCCTGGTTAACGTTATCCACACCCGCTTGTGGATTGACGTACTCGCCAGCGGCTATGGCAACGTCAAAACCCCCTTGACCCCAGAGGCGCAACGCCAGGGACTCCAACCCCCTTTCTCTTGCTATGGCGGCCCGGGTGCGCCGCTTGGGCCGGTAGGGCAGGTAGGTATCCTCCAGGACTGCCATTGATGCGGCAGAGAGAACGGCCTTCCGCAATTCCTCGCTCAGCAGACCCTGCTTTTCCAGCGAAGCCAGGATTACCTCCCGCCGATCCCTGAGTTCCCGGAGCTGCGACAACCGGTCCCGAATGCTGGTGATCGCCACCTCATCAAGGCTGCCGGTATGCTCCTTACGGTACCGCGCAATGAAGGGCACCGTAGCGCCGCCGTCCAGCAATCCAACCGTGGCTTCCACCTGCTCTCCGGCCAGGTGAAGCTCACGGGCAATATGGGGAAACTCGATATCAATCATGGTCGTCAATTTTGCATCCTCACCGCCCGGATAGTGTCCTGTTGCCTCATTGAGAAATGTTACCCAGAGAAATGTTACCCAGAGAAATGTTACCCGAACTTTAGCACTTGCGGTCCGCTGTCCCGCATCAACTATGTTTGCCGATTTGCGCTGACTCCGGCATTCCATGGAGTTTCAGTATGGACTCACCTTCACGATTACAACGATGGCTTGAGTCACCGCGTCGGGAACGCTTCTGACCGCACGGGTTGCCACAATAGGCGGACTGCGGGCGTTATTACGCCCGCAAAATGAGCATTCTGGGGCTGGGTACGCCCGGAGGTGACCGCCAACTCATGCTTGAGGACCAGGATCGCGGTGCAGGAGCCGGCGGAAGACTTGCTCTCACACTTGGCCGAGCGTCGGAAGGAAGTCCAGTGGAGATGTGGAACTGCGCTCCAGGCACGATGGTAGAATCGATCGGAAGCACCCCAGCCGGTTCTCACCGGCCTACCGACGTGCATGCCAAATCGGCTTCAGTTTGGGTAGTGTGGTATAGTATGCGCAGTGACGGGACACTAAGTTCCCTCGTTCGCTCCTTGGCTACTTGCTCACCCTCCGGTTCCTCGTCAGTTCCCCACTGGACCTCTTGGGTACCATTGCGGTTCTTACCATGGTGGCCCAGTTTACCTGTCAACTATCTAATGAAAAGGGGTCTTGAATGACTTACGAGGACCGAATCCTCTCCTGTAACGAGTGCGGCCAATCCTTCACCTTCACCGTTGATGACCAGGCGTACCACGCTGAAAAGGGCTACACCAACGAGCCCAAGCGTTGTCCGGCCTGCCGCCAGGCCAAGCGAGCCCAGCGCAACGACGACGGCTTCGACAGAGGCGGTCGGGAAATGTACCCGGTCGTTTGCGCCGAGTGCGGCAAGGACACCACGGTGCCTTTCCAGCCCAGAGGCGACCGTCCGGTTTACTGTAGCGACTGCTTCAGACGACAGGGCACATCGGCAAATACGGGCAGATACTAGGATCCCGTGCGAAGAAAGAGGGGGAGGCGTGGAATGCGGCTCCCCCTCTTTCACATGTGAAAGCAAAAGAGGGAGAAAAGCGATGGGGCTATGGCCTTTCGGCAAACAAGTTCACGAGCTTTCGCAATAGTTGCGCCGGGAGTTGCTCAACACATTCAGTATCGCGTCAGAGGATGCCGCCACGATGCGCTACGTTTCTAAACGAGGCAGGCTTGGCACCGGGAACGTCAACCGGGTGTTCATCTTCGATCCGGCCATGCTTTCTCATCTGGAGTTAGCGTCTGCCAACTATGGAAACCTGACAACTCTGAAGAAGGGTCTGCTCTTCACCGGGCACATCATGACGGGCCAACCAACCTCGAAAGCAAACTTGGTCGTTCTCTCCGATAAGCGTGCCTTGTCGATAAGCGTGCCTTGTAAGGACATCAAAAGTAGATGTTGTGATCCTTCGCTGAAGGCGAAGCATCATGAGACCAACCGCCATAGCATTCTTGGACGTAGCTGGCTTGGTGCAAAAAGGCTTCAAGTGACTTGATTCTGCAGGATTGCTGGCAGGAAACACGGGTTTTAGTCCTTGGGTAAGGGCGTGCGTTAGTAGCGCGATGGTCACCAACCACGGATAGGTGGTACCGATTGTACGCGAGCCCATACCGGCCAGATGTTGGTCGGACACGCTCGAAAAGCATCAGCAGCAAACGGAGCTGCCCGGCAACGGTTCCGAGAAACGCGGGTTGGCCTTGTGTCGGAGGTATGATGGGGAAGTGTTTGCCGAGCGGAGTGGCTGTTGAGCAAGACCTACCTGTCCTACAATACCGACTAGCAGTCGGTGCTGTCCGCGGCCCTTTGAGAGTGGCTGCCGGATGAGGATCTGGCCTGCTTCATCTCCGAGGTGGTGGACCAGATCGACCCCCCGCTTTCGCGAGGGCCGGCCCTGTCGAACATCACCGCCCGCCTTGGACGGGGAGCAACCGGTCGAATTGAAGGCGGCGGCGCAGGAATTGCCGTCGCAAGCAGGCATCGACTCGTCCAACTGGAATTGGAAGGCGGCCCGCCGGTATGTGCGGCGCCGCTTCGGGTTGGCGCTGAGCCGGGGTGGTTGTCTGAACTACCCGCGCCGCTTGGGATTTGTGCTGAAACGGTTCAAGAAACGTTAGCGCAAGGGCGGACCCAGTGCGGCGATATGCCTTTGCGGCGGAGTATCGCGCTGACGGCAGCGACGCGTCGGACGGGAGCCAAGATATTCTTCGCCGACAAGGCCCGTTTCCCAGCAGATGGCGACTTGAGGGGCCAATGGGTACTCAATGAGGAACCGGCCCTGGTGGACTCCACCCGCACCGCCATCGGAAGGCTGAAGATGGGCAGCAGATGCAACAGCCACGCCAATGACCGCCCCCGTCTTCGACCTCCTGAACATTGGCCTCAAGGTCTGGTTGCCGGATCATCACGGGAGATGACGCACTCTCAAACCGTTCACAGGACGCCACCGAACCGGCTATTTCCTACGCAAATACAACGTTAGGCCCATTGGCATACCGTCGGGGGTCAGCAACAATAGATACACAACGGCAGCGGTCGGTCGTCAGGGTGTTTGACGGAGGGAGGCGGCGACTCCCCGGTTTGCCTACCAGTGCGCTTCATAGGGCCATGAGCATCCGGCAGCCCTGCCTCGAAGCGCCCTGAGGATCTGAATTCCCCCGAGTGCTCCGGCGTGGCGCGCCGGAAGTTTCACCCAGTACCGATCATCCACACGGGCTCCGGGCAAGGTCCCGCGAAAAGTTCAGGTTTCTACACCACGGACCGAGCCCGTAAGCAGTAACCCCGTCGGCACAGGATGGCCAAATCGTCCACTACCCGACCAAACTTATCACCCACCAACCACAACATTCCAACCCAGGGAGGCACTCAGTGTCCAGTTTCACACCGTTAGGCGAGCGAATCGTCATCAAGCCGATTGAACAGGAAACCCAAACCCGGGGCGGCATCCTGCTCCCCGACACCGCCAAGGGAAAGCCCCAGGAGGGCGAGGTCATTGCCGTTGGCTCTGGCCGCGTCGCTGACGACGGCTCCCGCATTGCCATGGAACTTACCATCGGCGACAAAGTCATCTACTCCAAATACGCCGGCACCGAATATGAAGACGACGATGATGAGTACCTGATCATGCGTGAATCCGACGTCCTGGCCAAACTGGACTAGCCGTTCCGTTCCAACTCCTGAACTATCGTACGCACACCAATCCACCCCTAATAGCGCACACTCCAAGACGAGGAGAACCCCGCAATGCCCGCAAAGAAGTTGGTATACGCTGAAGACGCACGCAAATCGCTGCGCACCGGCATCGACATTCTGGCCGACTCGGTCAAAATTACCCTGGGCCCCCGTGGTCGCAACGTCGTGCTGGACAAGAAGTTTGGTCCCCCCCTTATCTGCTCCGACGGCGTGACCATCGCCAAAGAGATCGAGCTGCCCGACGCCTTCCAGAACATGGGCGCGCAGCTTCTTAAAGAAGCCGCCACCAAGACCAACGACGCCGCCGGCGACGGCACCACCACCAGCATCGTGCTGTCCCAGGCCATCATCCACGAAGGGTTCAAGAACGTTACCGCCGGCGCCAACCCCATGGCCATCAAACGTGGCATCGAGCACGCGGTGGCTTGCATCGTAACCGAGCTGCAGGGGATGTCCCAGCCGGTGGAGACCCGCGAGCGCATCGGACAGGTAGCCTCCCTCTCCGCCCATGAAGACGCCATCGGCGAGACCATCGCCGAGGCCATGGAGAAGGTGGGCAAGGACGGCGTCATCACCGTGGAAGAGTCCCGCGGACTGACCGATGAGATTGAGTACGTCGAGGGGATGCAGGTCGACCGCGGCTACACCTCTCCTTACTTCATCACCAACACCGAGCGGATGGAAGCCGTCATCGAAGATGCCTACCTCATCATCACCGACAAGAAGGTTTCTGCCGTTGCCGACCTGGTGCCGGCCCTGGAAAAGCTGCTGCAAGCCGGCCAGAAGAACGTGGTAATCGTCGCTGAGGACGTGGACGGCGAGGCGCTGGCCACTCTGGTCGTCAACAAGCTGCGCAGCATCATGAACGTGCTGGCCGTCAAGGCGCCCGGCTTCGGCGACCGCCGCAAGGCGATGCTGGAAGACATTGCCATCCTGACCGGCGGCACCGTCATCAGCGAGGAGACCGGCCGTCGAATGGATTCGGCCACGATCGAGGACTTTGGCCGCGCCCGTCGCGTGTCTTCCACCAAGGACGACACCACCATCGTCGAAGGCCACGGTTCGGAAGAAGCGATCCAGGCCCGCATCAGCCAGATCAAGGCCCAGATCGAAGACACCACCTCCGAGTACGACCGCGAGAAGCTGCAGGAGCGGATGGCCAAGTTGTCCGGCGGCGTGGCCGTCATCAAGGTCGGAGCCGCAACCGAGATCGAGCTGAAAGAGCGCAAGGCCCGGGTGGAAGACGCCCTGTCGGCCACCCGTTCCGCCGTGGAAGAAGGGATTGTCCCTGGCGGCGGAGTCGCTCTGGTGCGTGCCCAACGGGCTCTGGACTCCATCGAAGGATTGACGGTCGATGAGATGGTGGGCGTTAACATAATTCGCCGCTCTCTCGAACAGCCGTTGAAACTCATCGTGGAGAATGCCGGTTCCGAGGGAGCAGTGGTGCTCGACCAGGTGAAGCATCAGTCCGATGACTACGGTTACGACGCCGAGCTGGGCGAATTCGGCCCCATGCTCGAGCGCGGCATCATCGACCCGGTAAAGGTTACGCGCTCCGCATTGCAGAATGCCGCGTCCGTGGCCGCCATGGTGCTCACCACTGAGTCCATGATTACTGAAATCCCCGAGCCGGGGCCGGGCATGATGGCTGCCCCCCAGATGGATTTCTAGTCCCACTGAATCCAGCGGGAATTACAGCCGGGGCGGTCACGGCGACTGCCCCGGCGTTTATAGCGCCGGTCGCCAACCGTGTCCGCGACACTTCAGGTTTGATTAGAACCGGGTAATTGTAGGCACGTGAAAAGCTATTGAACCGGCGCTGCCGTCGCTCCGGGTAGCGTTTATCCGTGGGCTCTCGTCAAGTTCAAATCACCTAGTCTTACATTTGAGTTGCGCGGCGCTGCACGTTGTTGACGCCGCTTACCACCTTGCCACTGGTCTGCGCTCTGCAGGGCCCGGCAGGAACGGGGATCAGCCCCGGTTGTCAGGACAGCAGGCAGTTGTCCGCACCGACCACGATCAGGACAAATCAAACAAGGAGGAAACCCGTGTTCAGGGACATCCCAAGCATCCGATTCGGAGTGACCGACGGCCGGAAGGCCAACGTTTTCATCAACAACCGATCCGCCGGAGTCATCCAATTCTACCAGGGGACGACCTGGACTTACGACCACCACGGTCTGAGCCTGGTGGGAACCCAACTGGATATTAGGAAGGCCATAGTGCGCCACAATCAGCCAGTGGCGGCTTAATGAAATGAGCGGCCGGTCGCCGTGATTATCGTCTGCGCCGCCCGCGCTACAGCAAGCCCTGAACCTTGACTGACAACGGACCGACCGGCACTGATCGGATCGATGGAGACAACAACCCCGGCCCCACAGCGTTGCTATCCCGACTACACCCCCCCAACGAAGCTGAGATTCAGACGCTGACCGCCGAATTCATGGCCAATGTCGATTCTGAACAGCACACGCCGGGATCCGGCGCCAATCACCATGACGGCCACAGCAGATGCCGCGAATTCGCCATCGCTGCCCAGCAGGTCATGGGCGACGCCCCGGCTGGTACCAGCCGCCAGATGGCTGCCGCGTTCTCCACTCTGTTCATCGAGCCGGCCCGCGCCGAGGCCCAACGTCGGAAAGACCCGGACGTCGGCGTCAGGATCGTGACCATGCAGGCGTTCATACAACTCCATCTGTTCAAAGGCGACGCCCAACTCTACCTGGCCCGCCCGCTTGCTCAATTGACCGGCATCGGTGAGCCAGACCGCTAGACGCCGCCGCACCGTCCGGTCGGGGTCGCCAACGGATCATCAGGTGGGACCTGCCAGCCGAACTGGGCAGCCAGGCAACCGAGGATCGTTCCCCGCGCACTGCGCCCACGCTGCCGAATACCAGTACTCCGACGCCGTGGCGCCCAACTACAATTTCCGGCGGCCGCACTGCCTGTTCCAACCGATACCAGACTGCCGGCTCCTACTGTGTGGCGCCAGGTGTCCCACGTCAACCACATTTGCCGGATCGGCGTCAATCAGTTTTGCCGGTTCACCTTCTCGGCCTGGCCCCGTTGCTGGGCAGCGTTGGTGCGGTAGCTGGGGACGTCAAACTCCGGGATGACTGATTGGTGGACCACCCGGTCGATTGCCGCGGCGGTGTCCATTGGGTTGGCGAAGATGCGTTGCCACTCCGAGATGGCCAGGTTCGACGTTATGCTTAACGACCTCCGTTCGTAGCGTTGGGTGATGAGCAGTTGTCTGGTTGGTCAAGACGTAAAGGCCGGTGGATTCCAGGTCTGACCGCTGCGCAGGATGCTGTTGAGTATGCTTAGTAGCTTACGCATACATGCTGTGAGTGCGACCTTCTTGGGTTTGCCCGCCGACAGCAGCCGCTGGTAATGGGAATGGGGAAACTGGACACGCCGAGCCCGCACCTGCACCGAGATGGCCAGGGTACGACGGTCGAGAATGCCGGCAGTGAGCAAGGTCGGGTTGGTGCGTGTGGTAGCTCACATCCGGGGTAACGCGTAATTCAAGACCCTCACGATGGAGTGTTAGCACGTTGGGCCCGGCCTCCTCGGGAAGAACGGTGATCGGTAACCTGTTCCTTACCCGGAGAGTCCGACCCTTTTCAACCCTTCAACAAAGGGGGCAGGCGTGAGCTGCGTGGCCGCCTGAGGCGTTGCGACCACATCTCCTTAGGCCGCAGCCACCCCCGGCATTACCTCAGCCACCGTCGCCATTTCCGATGGCGACGCGCCGACTCCCTGCAGAGTCTCCGGCGCCGCCTTAACCGTTCCCCCTTGGCTCGTGCCCTCGGCGGCCCCTATAACCGCGTTTCGCACCATTGTCCCGACCTCTCCACCCACTTCCTCTATCCCCTGAACCGTTCCCAAGGTGGCATCTGTGCCCCGATGGACCGCTCCGCCACCAACCGGCTAAGCACCGCCGACCACCCCCCGAGCGGCAGACCGAAGAAAGCTCCCGAGATGCTCGAGCCACGGACGCGAATGCTGCGCGTCATCTCTTCTTTGGCCGGGTGGTTATTATCCCGCTCGGACTTTCGCAAAGATTCATGACAGAGTCTGCCGAGATGGGAGGCTGCCTAACTCAACCCAGATAGTCGCGTGTTAGGCCACGAAAATGCGGCATATTGTCCTACGAGCCGCACCGATCATCCGGCGCGGCTTTGATCGTTTTCTCCGGACCTGGCAGTGTCTACGACGACGTGGACTCCGCGGCGAGGAGGTAGGATGTAAAACTTACCAAGGAAGTGGGGTGGGGAGGACGATGATGGGGCGGTACGAAGTCAGTGTATCCCAATGGCGGTAGATGGAAGGCTTTCCGCCGGGACGGCCCGGGTCGGTGGGCGTGACTGCTAAAGACGATCGAAAGTTCGTCAATGGCGTTCTTTGGGTCCTGCACGGTGGTGCTCGTTGGGAAGACCTCCCCGACCAGTACGGCAACTGGAAAAGCGCCCACAAACGCTTTACCCGCTGGGCCAGGGCCGGGCTATAGGAAAGGATCTTCCAGGTGCTCCCGAAGGACTCGGGCGACAGATACGTCATGATTGATTCCACCATAGTGGGGGTCCATCAGCAGGCGGTCTGCGACAAAGGGGGGGCCAACGTGAGGCTCTGGGCCGCTCCCGCGGCGGACTGAGCACCGAGGTTCATCTGGTAGCTGATGCCCAGGGCCGGCCGGTGCGTTTCTCTCTCACCGGCGGACAGCGGGCGGATGTTTCCCAGGGCCTGCCCCTGCTGACCGGTATCGAGACCGGGGCGGTCATCGCTGACAAGGGGTATTAAAGCAACCGCCTACTGGCCTTGATCAGGGACCAGGGAGCCGAAGCGGTCATACCGCCCAAGTCCAACCGGAGGGACCCTTGGGGGTACGACCGGGAACCGTACCGTCAGCGTAAACCGATCGAACTGGCCTTTAACAAATTGAAACATTGGCGCAAAATCGCCACCCGTTATGACCCCAAAAGCAGCTACTTCCTCTCAGCCCTCTATCTCGTCGCCTCAGTTATCTGGGGTTAGCAATAGTCTATTCGCCCTGGGAGAATAAGCGCCAGTAACGGCGACCCTCGGCACGGACTACGCGGCCGAAGCCACCGTGGTGGCAGATGGCCATGATGGCGTCCTCGGACTCGGCTCGCTCTACCATTGCGGTGCGGGTGGCCACTCCTTGGTCTGCATCCATGTCAAAGCTGAACTTCCAGTCGGTTTCGGTGATTTGGGCCGGGCCATGGAAAACGTCGCCGAGGATGTAGGCTCGCTGTCCACCGGATACGATGGCGAGGCTCATGGACCCGGGGGTATGGCCGGGGGTGGGGATGGCGGTGATTTCGCTGGTCAATGGGCGCTCGCCGTCCAGCAAGTCCAGCACGCCGAGATCCTGAAGGGGGCCAAGGGTCTGGTCCCAGTGGGGCGGGAAGAGTTCCATCACCTCGGGGCGTTGGAAGACCTCCCAGTCGGCGCGGTGGGCCACGTAGCGGGCGTTCGGGAACGTAGCGCGGACTGGGGCGCCGGGTTCGTGAGTGACGTTCCAGCCGACGTGGTCGAAGTGAAGGTGGCTGAAGAAGACAGTGTTGACGTCTGCTGTGCTGACGCCGGCCGCCGCCGAGCCCGGTGTCCACAAGGATGGTCTGGCCCTCGGAACGAATGAGGTAGCACTCGAAGTGGGCCAGCAGGTGGTCGCTGCTGAAGCCGCTGGGATAGCGCTCCTGGTAGGGAGCCCACGCCTCGGCGGGAACCTCGGGAAAGACATCGCCAAGGGGCAGCGTGGCCTCGTTGTCGTTCAGGGAAAGGATTTCCACGTTGCCGACGGTCAACCTGGCTTCGGGCATAGGGGTAACCTCCTAGGCGGAATTGGGAAGAGGTTCAGCGCAACCTGCTGCATTGATGTAATCCGATTCGTCCTTCCACCAACTCAGGACCAATAGGTTACGTATCTTCACGACTTGGAAATTATCTCAAAACAGGCGGCCCGTCCAGCCCGTCATTCCCGCGCCGGGGTAATCCACCGTCCTTAACCTTCAAATTGCAGACGCCACCGGATACATCCCGCTCTGAAATCGTTTCCTGGTTCCGCGCAAAAAACTCCAGCACCACTCCGTTCCAGAACCCCCGGTATCCTCGTGCCACAGGTCACCACCGGGCAGTGACAAATGCGGCAAGGATTTTTCGCCGCCCGGGATGTTGGGATTCAGTGGCGCCGGCCTACTTACTGCTAATTCGGCAACCGCCGTCGTACGGTCCACAGCTACCGTATCGACGGGGCCGCCGTTGGCTCAACTCCAGACCTCGGCCGCTATGGAGATGGCGTTCAACGCCGCCGGATAGCCCGCGTATCCTCCGGTCTGGATCAGCACCTCCACCATTTCCTCCTTGGAGAGGCCCACACGAAGGCCGGCCCGCAGGAGGTTCCGCAACGGGCCATCGGCCTTCAGCGCCGTCAGCGCGGCCGTGGCGCACACCACCCTGGATTTCAGGTCCAGACCGGGGCGGAAGAAGATCTCCCCAAACCCGAACTGGTAGGTGAGCACTCGCAGGTCCGGCGCAAGGTCCACCAACGCGCTGGCGTAACCCTCCTGTCCCAGGTCGCCGAAGAGCTGTTCCCTGAGCTCACGCCCTCGCGCCTCCATCTCCTCAAGACTGAGTTCAGGCACCTCTGTCTGCGGCGGCTCGATGCCTCTCTCACGGAATGCCTCATGCACCAGTTCCAGGGAGTTTACCGCCGAGGGGAAGCCGGCGTAGAGGGAGCAATGGATTGGTACTTCCTGGATCTCCTCCGCGCCTAATCCCATGTTCAGCGCACTGTGGACGTACGTCTGAAACTGCGAAAGGCGCTGGAGCGAGGTCAGGACGGACAGGGTCGCAAGCATACGGTAGCGGATGTCCAGGCCGGGACGGGCCCACACCGCGCCGAAGATAGCCTCCGCGGTATAGTTTCTCAGGCCGGGGATGCCGGCCACCGCCCGGGGCCTCTCCCGCACCGGGAAAGCGCCGTGTTGAAGGCGCTCCCGTATCTCATTACCCTTGCGCCTGAGTTCCTCACGATTGTTCATTGCTTAACTCCAGTTTGTGTTTTGAAACTATCTCAAAACTGGCGGCCCGCCCAACCCGTCATTCCCGCGCCGGCGGGAATTCACGACTCACCCTGTCTGCGATCGGACTTTTTGGAGAGCATGCCGGTTTTGAGATAGTCTCTTAGGGACCTTGGGTCACGTGATGTGGGATCATGATTTAATTCTCATCGGTGGTTTCGTGACGGACTTCAATTAATACCGTTGCCTGGGACGGGGTGTAGTGCGCGGGCCTCTCTCGGGATGTAGTTGTGGGCTCTCCGAAGCGGGAGGCCGTCGTGCGAAATTCGTCAGGAACGGCTTTTTGTCGTTGACCGGGCCATCTCAATGCAGGGTGTGATTGGGAATGTCGTTCTTCGCGAAGAGCATATGCAAACAATGTAGCATCCGAAACGGTGTCGGGAAACCCTGCTGCCATTTTGTGAGTGTGGCCGGGTGGGTGTGATAATCGCGGTCGACGGGCTTTCAGCATCGATGTATCTCCCCACCGTGTCTCTGTGGATGCCCAACTCCCTGGCCATCCCTAGAATGGACATGCCCTCGAGTTTGGCCCGCTGCACCGCCTTCCAACGCTCCTTCTGCAGGAATGTCGGCTACTGCGTTGATTCGGTTACTTGCAGTTCGGCCACGACCATATCGTCAATGGAGGCGCCGTGATCACCTCCTTGATCCTTACGCATGACAACCCGGCCGCCCCTGAAGCGAATCTTGGTGTCAATGGGTTCCACGTACCGGGGGCAAACGCTTCGGGTGGGGTGGTGGAACGCGCTCTCAGCATCGGTGATTCGAGATGAGCGAGATTTGTCCATTAGCCTCAGTTGAGCCGTGGGCCGTGGCCGAGGAGGGTTGAGAGCAACCCAAGGCCGAGGCAGTATGCCACGGCTCAGCATTCAATGGGCGTCCGTGAGTTCCGTTTACGGCTGATCCATATAACGATCCCGAGTGCGGCCCACGCGGGCAGGGAGTTCCCAATCGTCAATCCCAGCGCCCGCACGATCTCCAACCCAGCATCCGTCTTCAGGTCCACGCACAGGCTCTTCTTCCCACCGTTCAGGTGCAGATATGGCACGCCGTTTCGCGTGGGCAGCGACTCCGGCGTGAACCGTTCGTCCTGATCCGCCGCCGGCCGCTCGATCTTGATAACCTCCGCGCCCATGTCGGCCATGATCCGGCTGCAAAACGGCCCCACAAACGCCGCAGTGAAATCCAAAACCGTAACCCCCGCCAGCAGTTCCGTAGCCATGAGCGACCTCCTCTTATGCCGGTCACCCGATTTCACACGCTACGGGCGAGCGAGCTCCGAAATGGATCCTTGATGGGCCCGTCTAGAAAGTCGCCCAACCGACAGCAGCGCTACGTTGCCGTGGGCCTACGGTAGAAGGTCCGCTTGTTTACCCAGGCAAAGCAACACAATGGGGCAACAAATCGGCCACCACATTCTCTGCCGCGTACCCGGCGCTGGCGGTAATAGCGTCGGCGAGCGTCAATGGACCGGGCGGCCCGACGCCGCGCCCGGCGTCCGTACCATCGTCGTCGACGGTGGCCTAGTCGAACAGGAACCGACCGTGTTTCTCGATGGCCCGTTCCTTGAACCCCGCCACGGACATATTTTCGGGCGCCTGCCCGTAACCGCTCACGCTGGCCTTGACCAGCTGAAATCCATGTACATCGAACATCGACTGACTGCAAATGGCCCCGGTGATTGGAGGAGGGTTCCGACGTCGTCGCGGGTCGAAAGATTGCCGAAAACGGTCGTGCTCAACCCTGATGGATGCTCCGGGTGGTGCGCGGGCTTTGCGGCAACCCTTCGCCGTTAGATTCCCAACGCCGCTACCCCTGCCTTGGCGATGGATTCGTCGTCAAACCCGCTAGGCAAGCCTCCCACGCCGATGGCGCCGACCACCACACCCTCGTGGAAAACGGCCACTCCGCCCGGTATAGCTATCAACTGGGGATCCCCGAAGGACTCAAGCGACCTGCCCGTGCCGCTGAGCTGCTCCGCGAATGCGGCGGTGTCCATGGAGCGGACTACAACGACGGATGGCATGATAAGGTGACCGGGTAGTTGAGGAAGGCTTGGGCAAGTGAGGTAGGGAAGTGGATGCGGCGGCTTTCGAGCGGGTGTACGGGACCCTTCAGGATATTCAGGCTTACTTCGCTGCGCGGTTTGGGCGCCGGGAGACCCGGGACCACAGCCGCCAATATCTCCAGGCCCTGCTGGTGCAGTCCGGCGAGCGGCGCAACGCCGAGAATCTGTCGGAGACGGTACCGGCGTCAGCCAGGGCGATGCAGCGGTTTCTCACCGAATCTCCCTGGGATGACGACACCGTCATAGGACGTCTTCAAGAGTACCTGGGACCCCGGCTTGGACATCCGGAGGGGGTGTGGGTGCTGGACGGCAGCGATTTCCCCAAGCAGGGGGTGAAGTCGGTGGGAGTAGCCCGTCAGTACTGCGGCCGGCTGGGCAAGGTGGCCAACTGCCAGGCCGGAATGTTCCTGGCCTACGTCAGCCCGTTGGGTCGGACCCTGGTGGACAAAGGGTTGTACCTGCCGGAGAGCTGGACCTCTGACCAGGACCGGTGCCAGGTGGCAGGGGTTCCGAAGGAGAGGCAGGGCTACCGGTCGAAGACGGAGTTGGCGCTGGAGATGCTGCAGCGGGCCCTGGAGCGGGGCCATCTGCAGGCGGGATGGGTGGCTGGGGATGATGCCTTCGGGATGTCGCCGTCGTTCCGCGAGGGACTGGCGGCCCTGGGGATGCGCTACGTACTGGACGTTCCGGCGGGCTTTACGGTGTGGCCTGAGGAGCCGGAGAGGGCCGCCGCAATCCTGGAAGCAGCCTGGCGGGAGATAACGGTGGCCGAGGGTAGCCAGGGTCCACGCAGCTACCGGTTCAGCGCCCAGCGGGTAAGGCCAACCAGCCGGCGGAAGCCCGGCGAGATCCACTGGGCCGTCTATCGCCGGAATCTGGACGGCAGCGAACCGCGCTACTACCTGTCCAACGCTCCGGAGGACACTCCCCTGGAGACTCTGGCTCATGTGGGCGGCTCGAGGTGGCGCATTGAGACCGAGTTCGAGACTGAGCAGAGCGATGTGGGGCTGGACGAGTACGAGACCCGCACTTGGCCCGGTTGGCATCACCACGTGGCCCTCTGTCTGGTAGGCGGGGCGTTTCTACTGAGCCTGCAACAGGCTTGGGGGGAAAAAGATGCCCCGGATCACGAGGCCGCAGGTGTACCGGGTGGTGCGAGAGATGCTGCCACGGGAACGGTTCGGGCCGGCTGAGCTGCTGCGGTGGCTCGAGGATACGCAAGAGTGCAACGAGCGGGCCAGACGCTCCCATGCCAAGCGCCGCGCCGCCCTTCTTGCATCCCCGCACATTCCCCCTTGAACCGTCGTTGTAATACTAGGGCTAATCGACAATTGGACGAAACCCGGTTGTGGTGGTAGGGCAAAAACAGAGTACCAGGAGGTACCGTGAAACTCTGGCAGCAAAGTGTGGCGGAAGGGAGGTATGTGATGAGTTACCAGTTGAGCGCCGCTCAGTGGCACCGGGTGGAGAGTTTCCTGCCGGGGCGTCCCGGCTGGGTAGGCGTTACGGCCAAGGATAACCGAACCTTCTCAACAAAGAGTTTCGCCGCGTCCTGTGGGTGCTGCGCACCGGCGCCCAGGGAAAGACTTGCCCCCGGGGTATGGCAACTGGAAAAGCGTCCACAAACGTGGTCACCCGCTGGGCCAGCTGGGCGAGGATCTTCCAAGTGTTGCTGGACTGACCCGGACAACAAGTATGGGATGGTTGATTCCACTATAGTGCGGGCCCATCAGCAAGCAGCACTGCTGGGCCAAGGGCCAACGTGAGGAGGGCCGCTCCCGTGGCGGACTGACCCCCAAGGATTCATCTCCTTGTTGTATGCCCAGGTTGCCCGGTGCGTTTCTCTCTTACCGGCGGTCAGCGGGCGGATGTCTCCCAGGCCGTCACCGACCGGTTAACCAGCGCCATGGCGATGTAGGCGTAGTGACTTCCGATATGCCAAGCCTGCCCTGCTGACCGGTATCGAGACTGGGGCCGTCATCCGGGAACCGGGTACTGGCCTTCATCCGGGACCAGGGAGCGGAAGCGGTCTGAGCGCCCAAGTCGAACCGGAGGGACCCTTGGCCCATACGGGCCGCCAGATGCCCTGGTCGGGTCTCGCAACCTGATTGACGGCCTCAGCGGGAAGCAGTGGCGCCGAATCGCCACAGCCATGACGCTCTGCTTGTATCGTCGACTGGTAGGCCTGTCATCTGGGGTTGAAGGTCGATTAGCCCTAGTTGGCGACGATTGCGGATGCCTGTAGCGCCTTCAGTTTGGCTCGCTCTGTAGCGGACCAATTCCGGACTTTCCATGAGGTCAGACGCCAGTTGGACGCATCGGTCGGCAGTCGGGACCACCGGGCGGCTGTGACGTCTGCTCCCATGGGAGCCCCTTCTCATCGGCGAGCTCCAGCACCCGCAGCCGGCAGCCGCCGATATCTTGGATTTCAAAGGGAGTTTAGACACGATCGACGGCAGCCGCAGAGTTCCGGGGCAAATCCAGACTGCCCGCTCTCCGGCGCAAATTAATCCTGGGCTCATGTGTTCCAGTATGCCACTGTACGCTTAACGGCCCGAATCCACTTTGAAGGGATGCAGTCGCGCAACCAGGCCTTTGGATGAGAGGTTCGGGAAGCCGAAGCTGCAGAGCCGTGACTGATGCCCAGAGCGGCTGGGTGGGAGAGTTGAGCGCCGCCAGAGGGTTGACGACCGAAGGTTGGTTGCGGAGGGGGAGATCAGCTGGCCAGATCCCCAGCGCGGGAGCCACATCTCTCGATGCCTGAGCTGGGGTCAGACCACCCGGCGGCTCCCAGCCGCCTGGCACCGCTCCATGATCTGGTACGGCCTTGCAGAGTCTGGTCCACGCCTCCTGGTCCATCTCTTCCTGGGCGCAGGCGACCCAAGGGTGGATAGTCTGGCGGACGGATCAGGCCCGGTCAGGAAGTCGGAGTGGGCTAGGGCGCGCAGTGTCGCCAGACGGCTGCTGAACGTTCTGCGGGCCAGCCCCCGGTAGTTGTTCACCAGGGGCAGATGCCAGGGTGAGACGCCGGGCCGAGCGGGTGACCGTCCGGTGGAGAGCGACCGTTGGCCTGGATGTCCAGGGTCCATTGGTGGTTGCCGTTGCTCCCCAGGCCGAACGCGCGCCGTCCAGCTGAGCGGTCAGATTGCGAGGGCCAGAGCATACATGGCCCCGTATCGAGTACGGGGCGGCTCTGGAGGCCAGCCCCAGGCAGCGTTGACTGGGAAGCGGCCCGAGGTGAGGTGATTGCGCAATGCTCCCACGGTCAAGAGTGGGCCATAGTCGCAGGTCGCGGACCCGTTGCCCGATCTCGAGGTAGTGATGCGGCCATGGTCGGCGTCGGCCCCAGGGTATCGCCACCGCTCCCGGTCGGTGGCAAGCGTCGATGACGATTGGCGGACAGCCACCAATTGGGAAGGTCCGCCTGGGCTGTACGAGGCGGAGGATGACGCTGGCGGAGTCGGGTTTCGCTGAAAGGGGGTGTTTAGTGGCGGGCGCCCAGCGGGGGTACCCGCTCCATCGCAGTAGGGAGTATGGGCGTCCAGGGGCCACCTCTTGTATCTCCCATGCGCTCCGCAATCGGGTGCACCAGGGACCCGCGGATGGTGATGGGAAGCGGACGCTCCCGGTGTAGTTGGCACTTATCAGGCCGGCGACCATGGCGTGGGCGTCCCGGCATAGGCTGTCGGCAACGCACCGTATTGACCCAATGTGGTCGGCGGGCGCACCAGGAAGGCTCACCGGAACTCGCGCAGGAAGTGAGCCCGGGGTTAGGCTAACGGTGGGCCCGGTGGCAGGTCTCGGCCCGGGCCACAGCCGTGCCATCAACACGTCGCCGGTGAATCCAGCGTCCACTGCCAAGTCATTGGTATAAACCCCGCTGGCCAGTTCCGGCTAGTTGAGGCTTGCCTTAGCACCCTGCCCTGCCGGCCCAATGGTCTCCAATTGGTGGATCCGGGTCGATGGTCAACGAGCCCGGGTGTGAAGCCATTTTGGTCATTGGGAGGGTGCAGACCCCAGTTCCAAGCCCAGGGCGGCTGGCCAGACCTCCCAATTGGCGCCGCCCTGGCGCACCGGTGTCCACCGGAAGCTGCGCAGAGGAGGTCCCCAGGGTCACGGCGCCTTGGCGACCACGCCGCCTAGGGCTAATCGACAATTGGACGAAACCCGGTTGTGGTGGTAGGGCAAAAACAGAGTACCAGGAGGTACCGTGAAACTCTGGCAGCAAAGTGTGGCGGAAGGGAGGTATGTGATGAGTTACCAGTTGAGCGCCGCTCAGTGGCACCGGGTGGAGAGTTTCCTGCCGGGGCGTCCCGGCTGGGTAGGCGTTACGGCCAAGGATAACCGAACCTTCGTCAACGGCGTCCTGTGGGTGCTGCGCAGCGGCGCCCAGTGGAAAGACTTGCCCCCGGGGTATGGCAACTGGAAAAGCGTCCACAAACGTTTCACCCGCTGGGCCAGGTCCGGAATCTGGGAGAGGATCTTCCAAGTGTTGCTGGATGACCCGGACAACAAGTATGTGATGGTTGATTCCACTATAGTGCGGGCCCATCAGCAAGCAGCCTGTGGCAAAGGGGGGGCCAAAGTGAGGCTCTGGGCCGCTCCCGCGGCGGACTGAGCCCCAAGATTCATCTCCTTGTTGATGCCCAGGGGTGCCCGGTGCGTTTCTCTCTTACCGGCGGTCAGCGGGCGGATGTCTCCCAAGCCATACCTCTGCTGACCGGTATCGAGACTGGGGCCGTCATAGCTGACAAGGGGTATGAAAGCAACCGGGTACTGGCCTTCATCCGGGACCAGGGAGCGGAAGCGGTCATACCGCCCAAGTCGAACCGGAGGGACCCTTGG
This sequence comes from Dehalococcoidia bacterium, assembly GCA_965217175.1. Classification (GTDB taxonomy): domain Bacteria; phylum Chloroflexota; class Dehalococcoidia; order Lucifugimonadales; family UBA3495; genus Bin87. The sequence continues at coordinate 3,292,814 of OZ244251.1, read as the reverse complement.
GAATACGACCGGGAACTGTATCGGGAGCGCAACCTGATTGAGCGAGCCTTCAACAAACTGAAGCAGTGGCGCCGAATCGCCACCCGGTATGATCGCAAGAGCTTGTATTTTCTGTCGGCCCTGCACTTGGTAGCCTCTGTCATCTGGGGTTAGCAATTGTCGATTAGCCCTAGTTGGCGACGATTGCGGATTCCTGTAGCGCCTTCAGTTTGGCTCGCTCTGTAGCGGACCAATTCGTGCCGTATTCGACTTTCCATGAGGTCAGACGCCACGTTGGACGCATCGTCGGCAGTCGGGACCACGACGCGGCAGCCGCCGATATCTTGGATTTCTGACAATCTCAAACGCGGCAGCCGTTGGAGTTTAGACACGATCGACGGCAGCCGCTTCAAACGCTGGGGGGCAAATCCAGACTTGCCCGCTCTCCGGCGCAAATTAATCCTGAGTGTGTTCAGCGGTATGCTGTGCTTAACCCCGAATCCACCGAAGGGATGCAGTCGCGCTGGCCAAGGCAGGGATGAGAGGTTCGGGAAAGAAGCTGCAGAGCCTTGATCCGTAGAGATTCGGCTGGGTGCGGAGAGTGAGCGCCGCGGACAGAGGTTGTTGACGACCGAAGGTGGTTGCGGAGGGGGAGATCAGCTGGGCAGATGGCAGCAGTAGACACACTGGTCCCAGCCTGGCGCGGGACAGCCAAGCCTGTGGATAGTCTGGCGGACGGATCAGGCGCGGTCAGGAAGGGAGTGGGAGGGCGCGCAGTCTCGCCAGAGCGCTGCTGAACTGGTTCTGCCAGGGCCAGCCCTGGGGCAGATGCAGGGTGAGACGCCGGGCCGAGCGGGTGAGCCGTCCGGGGAGAGCGAAGAAGCGCCGCCTGAGGGTCTTGGTGGTTGCCAGTTGCTCGCCCAGGCCGACGCGCGTTGTCCAGCGAGCCAGATTGTGGGCCATGACCCCGTATCGAGTACGGGGCAGGCTCTGGACGGCCAGCCAGGCAGCGTTGACTGGGAAGCGGCCCGAGGGGAGGTGATTGAGCCCCACGCCATACTTCAGGTCGCGGATGGCGTTCTCGATCTCAGAGTGGCGGCGATGGTCGGCCTCGAGATCCAGGGTATCGCCCTCCCGGTCGGTGATGAAAGCGTGATAGCTGTAGTTGGCGAACAGCGCCAATTGGGAGTCGGGCGTGGGCTGCACCCGGCGGACGATGAGGCGCACCGGCGCGGCGTCGGGTTTGCTCTGGAAGGGGGTGTAGGTGGCCTCCGCCACAGCGGCGGCACCCTCCATCCAGTAGGGTATGGGCGTCCAGTCCTCCTCGGGTATGGCCTCGATGATATTCCGCAATCGGGCGTGCTGGCGGATGGTGATGGAGAAGCGGACGTCCTTATCGCGGCAGACGGCGACGATGGCGTGGGCGTAGAAGCCGCTGTCGGCCCGCACCGTGAGTTGACCCGTGGCACCGGCGTGGCGCACCCTGCTCACCGTCTCGCGCAGGAAGTGAGCGGCGCCCCGAACGGTGTTGGCGCGGCCCTGGCGCAGCCGTGCCATCAACACGTCGCCGGTTCCGGCGGCCACGGCCAAGATCGGGTGATAGCCCCGCTGGCCAGCGTAGTTGTGGCGTTGCGCACCCTCCTTGCACGGCCCAAAGGTCTCGCAGACGGTGGAGTCCAGGTCGATGGTCAACGGTCCGTCGCCGGGTCCAGCCCCAGCAGCCCAGGCCCGTGCCAGCAACTCCCGGCTCACCCGATCCAGCTGGCGCACGTGACCCCACCGGAAGCTGCGCAGGAAGGTTCCCAGGGTGGACGGCGCCTTGACCACGCAGCCCAGCACCCGCCCATCCCCGCCAGCGCGCAGCACAGCGGCGTCGTCAATGCAGTCGCCACCAGCCAGCGCCGACGCCACCAGGGTCAGCATCTTGTCGCCGGTGTTGGCTCGGCCAGGAGCACGGCCCAGGTCAACGTGGCGGTCAACCAGTTGGGGCAGACCCAGGCGCTGGGCCAGGGTGACCGGCAAGAGCAGCCCAGCATTGGCCACCAGACGGTGATCGTCAAAGGCGATTTGGATGCGGTCGGGCTGCTCAAGTGGTAGCATCTTTTGAGTGCTCCTTGTTTCGGGTCGGTTTGCTGTTTCACAAACCATTATCCCCGAAGCACAGGAGCACTTTTTCATCCCCTCAGCGCATCGCCCACTCATCTTTTCGGTGGATTGGGGTTAACTCTCCGTTGATTTATAATCTGCAGAGCCTCTTCTCTGTCGTGATTTTGTGCTTCAGGTCCCAAGAGCAGAATTCGTCCAGCTCTATAGACCTCTTCGTCGCTGATTGGCGTGATCTGTTGGTCAATCCGGTTCATAGAAAGTAGATTAACATAGCCAGAGGAGGTGAACCGGCAAAACTGATTGACGCCAAACCGACAATATGGTTGACGCGGGACACCCTGGACCAGTCCGCTCTTCACGCGATTGACTCTTTCCTCAGTGAATTTGCATCAAAGTCCGGCTGGAACGAGGCGTCAACCGCCCGGTTGCGCTCGGCGGGTGAGGAAACGCTGTCGAGCATGATGCCGCAGAAAGATGACGATGCGGCCGATGGCAAACAGAGGCTCATAATCAGTGCGCACCTCGGCGACAGGAAGATTGAGCTGGAGTTCATGGCCACCGCGGAAGAGGCGAACCTGGAAGACAAGCTGGCGTATCTGAGCGAACAGCCTAAGATACAGGACGAGCGGGTTTTTTCGTTCCGTTTGCTGCAGCATTACGCGTCGTCGGTGCAGCATCGCAAGTAGCAAAACATAGACATAATTACCGTAGAGGTCGAAGGCTCCCGCTAGCAGTCAACTCTGTAATTCAAGGGTTGGGGGCCGGGGGTTGACTGGCCGGCATATCACCACCGTGCCAGCGCCATTCAATGTTGTCCTCCATCAACCGCGCGTTGCAATCCAAACGACATGATGTGCGCCCCCCTTGCGGTTGCTTGCACCATGCGCCCGCACCTTGACTTCATCCACCTCGAAACCAGCACGGCGCAACCGTCTGACGAATGCCGGTTGAGGACCGGCAGACCACATCGCCAATACACCGCCGTGTCGCAACGCCGCGTAGGTGGCGGTCAGCCCCGGCAGGCTGTATAGCCAATTGTTGCCCTTTCGGACCATCGCCTCCGCTCCATTGTCAATATCAAGCATGATGGCGTCGTAGTCACCTCCGGCGGCCTTTATCAACTGGATAACGTCAGTTTCATGGAGTTCAGTCCGGCCATCGTCAAGAGGCCGGCCAGCCAGATCGGCAAGCACACCCCGGTTCCACTCAACCACGCCTGGCACCAGCTCCGCGACCACCACCCGGGCATCGTGGCCGAGGATGTCCAGCGCCGTTCTCACCGAGTACCCCATGCCCAGACCGCCAATCAGAACGCGGGCCCTCGGTTTTTTCGCCAGGTTCTGACAGGCCAGTCTTGCCATATCTTCTTCTGACCCGTAAACCCGGCTGTTCATGAGTTCCTGGTTATCCGCTTTGAGCGAGAACTCAGAGTCACGTTGGTACAAAATGAGCTCCGCTCCTCCGCCAGGGGTTTGTGCCCGGCCGAGCACCTTCCAAGGATTCATTGATACCTCACGATCATGTTTGGAGTAGCCAGGGCAACATCCTCGGCGGGATCCGATTCCGTAACCACTGGACCTCCGGAGTGATCCTCTTCAAGCGGTTCGGTCAACCAGCTCATGCAGCCGGTCGTTCTCATGAGCCGCTGGACTATTCGATGGTTCGTCGGGTGATTGGGCCGGTCCATGGCCAGATGTCCTGTCGTCAGCAGGTTACGCCCCAGGCTTGTATTCGCAAGGGGAATAAACTGATGATAAGAGCTTCAGATATTCTCATTTCCGCTGATAAGCCCCAATCCACCGAGAGTTGAGTGTAGCGGCGTGCGAAGGGGTAAGTAAAGTTCTCCTGTGCTTCGGGGATAGTGGCTTCGGAAACACTAACCCGCCCCCAGACCGGGACCACTCCATAGATGCTACCACCCCGACCGCATCCGCATCGCCTTTGACGACCGCCGCCTGGTCAACAATGCTGGGCTGCTCCTTCCGGTCACGCTCGCCCAGCACCTGGGTCTGCGTGAACTCGTCGACAACCATGTTGACCTCGGAGATCCGCCAGGTCGGGCGAACACGGGCGACAAGATTGTGACCCTGGTGGCGTCAGCGCTGGCTGGCGGCGACTCATCGACGACGCCGACGTGTTGCGCACCGGCAGGACGGCCCGCGCTCTCGGCTGCGCGAGGGCCGCGACTGGATGATCCCCACGCCCGTCGTGCGCCTGCCGCCCGACCGACCACGAGGACACCCGAGGAGCAAATCGTCCAATTTCTGGATCGCAAGGATGGCCCTTTCTCGTGGGAATACCTGTCGGGTAAGATTGGCAGTTGCCCGGAGGGATACGGCGATCCGAATTGTCATCCCAATCGGGTTGCTTCGAATCCAATGATGGAGGCATTTCTCGCGTGGCACTGTGAGGAGGGTAGCGACGACCGTTATCGGCATACGGCGAAGGCTTGTCTCTATACCTCAGAGGGTACGTACACCAACAACGATACGAAGAAGGCCAACGTCAGTTGCAGCGCCCACAACGCGTCGGGTCATACTCATTAGCGCCGACGTTGTGGATTAGCGCCCGCACCTGATCCAATAAAAGGACTACCGGCAATGGACGTTCAGGATAGATTGACCCGCTTACTCACCGCTCCGATTGGCGTTCTCTTCATAGTGGTCGCAACCCAGACGGATCTCGGTCGGCACGACATCCGCGATCCGCGCGTGTGCTTTCACCTCGCGACCGAGGGTGCGAACCTCATTGAGCGATGGAACACCGAACGGGCATCGACGATAGAGGCTGCCGCGAAGACTGCGGCCGCGCTCGGCATAGGAGCCAATCCCATTCCGTGGCTTGATGGGGTTTCGTGGTGGTTCGACCCGATTGACTTGGATAACCAGGTATGGGTTTCCCGTAGTGGCGGCCCCCCCGATCCGGGTTCGTGGGGATTGTCGCCGGCGCAAAAAGGGGACCAGACTCCCGACGCGAACACCACCTCCACCCTCCGACAGGGTATTAGCTCCGAGATCATTGACTTGGATCACCTATTTGGCATTACGCCCAGATACCCGATGGCCTGCTGGCGTCTCGACATAGACCGGCGGGTGCGGGTGTTTGAAATTGAGGGGCCCGAAGGATGGCACGATCTGTGCCTGCGTGACCCCGCTAGATGGAACGTGCAGGACCGGTGGGATCAGCATATATTGGTTCCCGATTGGCGGGCCGTAGCCGAGGAATGGGACGGAGTCCACCTGAGCTTCGGGGGCTGGTTAACGACCGAGCAGGTCAGATACCGCACGGAGCATGGCGAGTCTATGATGGAATTCTGGAACGGGGAAAAGACGTTCTGGCTTCGACCGATCGAGGCCGAGTTTGCGCAGCTGCCGCCTCGCGATCGGGACACGTTGGGCGTCAAGTTCAACTTTACTTTCGCCGCTTGATTGGAAGGTAAACGATCTGTGTGCCGTCGGCTGGGGCAGGTGGTGCGGCTGCTGGAGGAAGTGAAGGCACTGGCCCGGCTGCGGGACGCCGACTAGGGCCTGTTCACACTAGCGTAGTGCATCGAGAATGAGTGCAAATGAGATGAACCCGAGGAAGAGCACGTCGAGCTTCTCAAAGCGGGAGAAGACGCGGCGAAATCCCTTCAACCGACGGAATAACCGCTCGATCTCATTCCGCCTCTGGTACATCTTCCGATATACGCCCATGGGTGTACACGGGTGCTCAGGGGTGGCACCACCGGCATGAACCCCAAGGCCAAGGCGAGTTATTCAACTATCCCGACCTCGGAAATTGAGACATGCAACTCTGCAGGACAAAGCTGTGAGTGGCAAACAATCGATCACAAAAAGCTGCGTATCAGGCCTGGAGGGGGCCGCGGTTGCAGAACCACCGTCCGACACGCGTGCGCTTCGACAAGCATGACCGGATACCGCAACATGGTCGACGTTGACCTTGTGGGCAGATTCGATCCTCCTGACCAATATACTTGGATTGCAAACGTCACATGCCGTGCCACAACAGGAGGCAGAGCATATACAAACTGATGAATCGCAGTCGGTTATCTGATCGAATACAGTCCGGTACCAATGAGGCCAGAGGCGAATGATAATTCGCCCCTATGAAACAAACAATCTGAGATACAATCCTGCTACCGAATAAATTGTTAACGGAGGGTGGTTCCAATGCCTGGTACGATTTTCCTTGAAGCTTTCGGACGCCTTTCACCGGCCACGAACGTTGACGGCATCATTGACGACGAGGAAGAGGATCTCTATAGCGTGTTCCGAGCGCGTTCGGAATTGATGAGTTGGTATGGCGCGGACAGATCGACCGGCCGCCCGCTGGCTTGGCACATGCACGAAGCAGAGTTGACCGCCGGGATCAACGGATCCCGGATCGGATGGGTGCAGGTCGGTTTAGAATTTGATGGCGTCGAGCTGGTTCTCCGGTTGCCCGCGTTGATCCAGTGCTTCGATGACGCCCTTCGCCGCTTTGGAGTTGTCGATTTGTCTGCAATCCAGGTAACGGCGGATGGCTTGGGTCTCCACCCAGAATCCTGCCTTGGCGATCTCGTCTCCCCGCTCAACTGGTTCAACACTGCCTTGAAGGCGAGAGCGAATGCCCTCATCGCCTTTGACCTGAAGATGCTTGGGGATCATACCGAAGCGGAGTTATTCTCAATCCTCCAACGATGGACAGAAAAACCGTTTGATTTCGGACCGATGGTAACCGTGCCTGAAGAGCACTTGACCAGGATAGCGACCGAGGCTCCGTATCGCTGCGCCTCCTCCGCCTCTGACCTCGGCCTTCCGGTTACGTTGCCTGAGTGGACGGCAAGTGCTGCGGCGTGGGCCCTGGCAATCGTCATCGACAGAGCGCGGACCGCCACGCCGAATGTCCGCAACCTCGCAATTCGAATAACGCGAGTTCAGTAACGGCAAGCGTGATCTGATATAACGGTATTGTTCATGTACTCGGCGTTAGTACGAAAACCGTAATCGCTGATGTGCCGTTAATCAGCTTTTCTGGTTCACCTCATTCCATACGTTTCTGCCTCAATATCCTGACTTGTCGGTCTGTAATCAACGGCACCTCCGTGCCGAATGATTATCTCATCACGACCGGCAAAAATAGTCGACGATACCGGCGGGACTAATCGTCGTTTATCGCCGAGGCCGCAGTGATGTGGGAATGCGCTCCGCCGATTGGGCTTGTCATTAGCCCTGTGTCTTCTGCGCGTCCAGCCCTGTCGTCTTGCAGCAGGGCTGTATTGTTGCGCATCTGACTTGTGGAGGTGCCGTTATGAGCAGCAGGTCGGGTTGAATGGCTTCAGCAGGTGCCCATCGAACACGGCCCACCCGAGGGCAGTCCGGTTGTAGTGCACCGACCGGTCGCCGATATTTTACGGGGCAGCCACGCCTGCCACTGCTTCGGACCCAACCGGTCCCGCGGCCAGTCGCCCAGCAGGTTCATGCTGAGCATCACCAGCATGATGGCCAGCGCAGGAAACAGCAACACCCACCACGCTGCCACAACCAGATCACTCCCTTCGGCCACCATCAGCGCCAACTCCGCATTGGTGGCCGAACCCTCATCCCAAGAGAATTCGTGGTGTTTGTCAGTATGATAACTAGTATTACAACGACGGGTTGATGTTCCGCTTCGGGAAAGCTTCGTGGCGCAGGGGCTGCTGCGACAGTTGCTCGATGTACATTTACGAAGGGAATGGGCCAGTGGCGAGCGTCCCATCCCAAATGCGTCGTTGTAATACTAGCAGCCCGTCCGAGAAATACGACTGGTGAGTCCGTAGGGGTATGATGGGTGGAGTTCATTAGCGAGGAGGCGGCGATGAGCAAGACCTACCGTCCCTACGATCCCGACCAGCAGTTGCTGCTGCCGGCAGCTCTGCAGGAGTGGCTGCCCGACGACCATCTGGCCTACTTCATCTCCGACGTGGTGGACCAACTGGACCTGTCGTCAATCACCGCCCGCTACGAGGGAGAAAGGCGGGGTGGCCCGCCTTACCATCCTCGGATGATGGTCAAGGTGCTGATCTACGGCTACTGCGTCGGGGTGGCGTCATCGCGGCGCATTGCCCAACGGCTCCACGAGGACATTGCCTTTCGGGTGCTGGCGGCGAACAACACTCCGGACTTTCGCACCATCTCCGACTTCCGCAAGGACCACCTGGGTGCGCTGTCGGGGTTATTCCTGCAGGTGCTGGCGTTTTGCCAGCGGGCGGGGCTGGTGAATTTGGGTCATGTGGCGCTGGACGGCACCAAGGTGAGGGCCAACGCATCCAGGCACAAGGCGATGAGTTACCGGCGGATGAAAGAGAAAGAGGAGCAGTTGGCGGCGGAGGTGGCGGAGTTGCTGCGGCGGGCTCAGGAGGTCGATGACGAGGAGGATCGCCGGTACGGCAAGGATAAGCGCGGGGATGAGTTACCGGAGGAGCTGGCCTTTCGGGAAGGCCGGTTGGAGAAGATACGGGAGGCCATGGCGGCGCTGGAAGCCGAGGCCCAGGCGGCGGCTGAGGCGGAAGGTAAGGAGCATCCCGGGGTGCCCGAGGACAAGGCTCAACGCAACTTCACCGATGCCGAGTCCCGCATCATGCCAGCTCCGGGCGGACGGGACTTCCTGCAAGCGTACAACTGTCAGGCGGTGGTTGACCACGCCCACCAGGTGATCGTGGCGGCTCGGGCCACCAACCAGTCCTCAGACAAGCAGCAGGCTGCGGCGATGATGCAGGAGACCATCGACAACGTCGGTGCAGTCCCCCGGGAAGTATCCGCCGATGCTGGCTATTACTCGGCAAAGGCAGTCGACGACCTCCAGGCCCTGGGCGTGGACCCGTTCATCGCGCCGGAGCAGACCCGCCACGGCAGAGTGGTTCCGCCGGCGCCCCGAGGTCGCATACCTAAGCAGCTGTCCCCCAGGGACCGGATGCGGCGGAAGTTGCAGACCAAACGGGGTCGTAAGCGCTACGCTCTGCGGATGGAAACGGTGGAGCCGGTCTTCGGCCAGATCAAGGCGGGCCGGGGCTTCCGGCAGTTCCTGCTGCGGGGACTGGAGAAGGTCAACGGCGAGTGGTCGCTGATCTGCACCGGCCACAACCTGCTCAAGCTGTTCCGCTGCGGCCGACTGGCCCCCGGATGAGCATGGGCCACCCGGCTAACCGAGCGTGCAGGACATCCACCCCACCGGTTGGGAACGACGTCCCATGCCCAGAGCCTCCCAGAGTGAGCATCGTCAACCGGCAGGAATAATTGACGCCGATCGATCGCGGCTTGCCCGGGGAGACTAGTTAGCCAATACTCGGACTCGCTCCTACGGCCTGTTCACACTAACAGTGCTGAAATGTTATCATCGCCGCATGGAGATTACAGCAGCTCAGTACGAACGCATTGCACCGGTCCTGCCCGTTCAGCGGGGGAACGTCAAACTGTCGAACTTGCAAGTGCTCAACGCGATTCTGTATGTCGCTGAGCAGGGCTGCAAGTGGCGGGGGTTGCCGGCCCGATTCGGCAACTGGCATACCGTCTACACACGGATGAACCGCTGGTCGAAGAATGGGGTGCTCGACCGGGTGTTTGAACACCTCCAGCGGGAACAGATCGTGCGCATCAAACTCGAAGCGGTAGCGATGGACAGCACCATCGTCAAGGTCCACCCCGATGGCACGGGCGCGTTAACAAAAACGGACCTCAGTCTATCGGCAAGTCCCGGGGCAGCTGGACCACCAAGATTCATATGGTTGCCGCGGATGCTCGAACCGCCATAACGTTCTCGCTTCCCCTGGACAGGCCCACGACGCGCCGGAAGGGCGTAAGCTGCTGACCCGTCTTGGCCCGCAACGCCCGGGCCTGTCCAGGTTGATGGACCGGGCATATGAGGGCAATGAGACCCGCCAACTCGCCTTGGCCTTGGGGTTCATGCCGGTGGTGCCACCCCTGAGCACCCGTGTACACCCATGGGCGTATGATCGGAAGATGTACCAGAGGCGGAATGAGATCGAGCGGTTATTCCGTCGGTTGAAGGGATTTCGCCGCGTCTTCTCCCGTTTTGAGAAGCTCGACGTGCTCTTCCTCGGGTTCATCTCATTCGCACTCATTCTCGATGCACTGCGTTAGTGTGAACAGGCCCTAGTCCGATGCTGGTTATGGACGGCACAACGGCACTCCGAAGTGCGTCGGGCAGCACTCGCCTCCCCTACGCCCGTGCCTCCACTGTTGCGACTCGCGCTCGTTCGGCGCCGACAGCCTCCATCCCATCAGCATGATGGCCAGCGCACGTGGCACCGCCGCCGCACCGGGCAAGAACGTTGCCGCCAAACGCATTCTCAACGAGAGCCTGGCCCAAGCCGCCGTAGGCCACACCGACAAGCTGCTACGCGAGGAAGCCGCCAAACAGGGCATACCCACCGTCTCCGTGCCAGCGCCGGGCACGTCCCAGACCTGCCCACGCTGCGGAATACCGGCACCGAGGCAACCGGGAGAACCAAGCGGTATTCCAGTGTCGGAACTGCGACCAATACGCCCACGCCGACTGGACCGCCGCAGTCATCATTCGGAACCGGGCCTAAGTCCGGCACTGCGAATGGCGCTCCGGTCATACCCCCAATGCACTGACCACACCCACCGGGTGGCGAGAGCAGCCATCCTGCTCCGGCCAGGTCTCACTTGACCTGGAGCTAAGCGTGTTCAAGAAAGCTGGCCGGAAACCCCGGTTGATTTGGCCAGCGGTCATACTCCGGGCAATGAAGGCTGGCGGAGCAGGGCATTGCTGGGAAAGCGTTCGGACCAGAGGGGCCTCTGGGAAGCGGACCGGTTGTATCTGGACTACGTGGGCAAGGACACTTTCTACGGCTTGCTGGCGTCACTGCGGGGCCAGCTTTTCAGCGATGACGATTTTGCCGAGATCTACTGTCCGGACAATGAACGTGGCAGCGTGCCGCCCAGCCTGCTGGCCACGGCTCTGCTGCTGCAGACCTACGACAAGGTGAGTGATGCTTAGGCCAAGGCCAGAGCCGACTTCGACATCCGTTGGAAGGTGGCGTTGGGGATTGAGATTGAGGATAGACCCTTTGCCAAGAGTACCCTTTGCCAAGAGTACGCTGCAGATGTTCGGGGCGCAGTTGATATTGCACGCCAAGGTTCGAGAGGTATTCGAGAGCAGCCCGCGCTTGGCTCGGCAGTCGGGCTACCTGAAAAAGCGTGGGATGCGGGTGGCGCTGGACACGACCTGCATCCTGGGACGGGGCGCGGTGAAGGACACCTATAATCTGCTGGCGGACGGCATCGTCAAACTGTTGCGGGCCCTGGCGGCCGTGGCGAAAATCACCGTCGGGGAATGGGCCGAAGCCCAGGGGTACGAGAGGTACCTGGGTTCCAGCATTAAGGGCGAGGCGGCGATCGACTGGTCGGACCGCAAAGCGCGGGCGGCATTGTTGGCTGAGATAGTGGCTGACGCGGACCGGCTGCTGGAATTGGCGCGACAGGCGTGGGTCTCCACCTCTTCCAGGGGAGTGGTGGAATAGGCTTGGAAAATGCCTGAAGTGGAGAGGCGGTTGGGCTTAAGGGTGGAGTCTCCGAACATCTCGGTGAAGAGGCGGTGTGCGGCGTAGCCGTTGTCGAAGTGGTTATCGCGGAACATGCCGCGTTCCTTGCCCCAGCGGCGGGAGAGCTTGAGCTCCATGGCGCCTCAGATCCACAATAGTTGCTGCTTGATTGGGGAGGTGATGTCCTGCTGGGACGATTCCATGTTTGCTTCTGGGATTGTCTGCACAGTGTTTGGTCACCTGATAGTTGGTTGTCCTGGTGTCGGTTATCGGTTGTTCGGGGACCGGTTTTCGTTTACGAACTGGTCCAGGGCGCTGATGGGTTCCAGGATCCTCTTGCCGATTCGGGGGGCCTGGATGTCTCCCCGTTTGACCATTTTCGAAGACCATCCAGTCGTTGATTCCCGGTGATGCGGCGGTCTCCTTGATGGTGAGGGTGCGCCGTTCCACTGGTTGGGGATTGGAGTTATCGGGCGGCGCTTCCTGCGGGTTGCGCCACGGGTTTCTGAGCATGGTTTCTCCTTTTTTGGTCAGTTTGCCCTGGTGGCGTCGGGGCAAGTTCGGCGGCCTGTGTACCTCTATATGGTGATACGAATCGCCCGGGTCTGCATGGGGCGGAATGTCGGAGGATTATCGATGCGCGGCAGCGTGCGTCGCCGCAACCGTGGCTCCTGGGAGCTGACGGTGGACCTGGGTCGCCACGTGGAGCGCCGTTGGGTGCATCGGTTCCGCACGGCGCGGAGTACCAAGGCGGAAGCGCGGCGAGTGTTGAACGGTATGCTCCGTGCGGCTGAGATAGGTGGGAAGGAATAGTCGCCCCGTCTGCGATCGGGAGATTTCATGGAGCGTTGGCTGAAGGAGCGGGTGTACGCCCGGTTGCGCTCTCAGACCTGCATGTTGTACGCCCGCGAGGTGCGGATGCGGCTAAGGCCCGAATTGGGTAGAATTCCCCTGCATCGTCTCACGACTCGGGATGTGTCGGAGATGGAATACCGTTAATCGAAGCGTGGTGCCGGTGCCAGAGTTTTGCAGACCTGCCGTCGGGTTCAGTCGATTGTGTTGAACCACGCCCTGAAACTGGAACCAATCGGACGTAATCCGTTGGTGGGTCTGGACTCGGTGGGGGATCGGCGGAAGGAGCCGATAATGCCCGAAGTGGATTCGGTATCCAGGGCGCTGGCGTACCTGCGCGAGCACGATCCCGATTTCCACGCGCTATGCCATGTCTTGGCGTACACGGGGATGCGCATGGGTGAGGTGTTGGCTTTGCGCTGGGGCAACGTTTCTTTGGATGGTGCCTTTCTCCAGGTGCTGCAGAGTCTGGGCAGGGCCCGGGGCGGTGGTGCTGAGGTGGCACCCACAAGTCGCGGGCTGGTCGCCGGCGGATAGAACTTGATGCGGACACGGTGGATGCTGCGGGCTCACCCAGAGCGCCAGTGGGAGCGTCGTCACCGGGCGGGCGAGTTTTGGCAGGACCTGGATTTGGTGTTCACCAACGATGTGGGCTGGTATTGTCCACGGCGGCGATCCGCAAAAAGCCGGCGCGGCGGGGTGAGTTGTTGGGCGTGTCGGGTTTGACTGCCAGGGTGTTGAGGCATTTTCACGCGTCGGTGGCCTTGCAGAACGGGCACAACATCGTGGCGATGTCGAAGTGCTTGGGTCATGCCCGGGTATCGGTCATGTCGGACATCTACGCGCACGTGCTGCCGGCCTGGCAGCGGGATGTAGCTGAGGGGTTGGCCGCGGTGATGTGGGAATAGAAGCCCAGATTTGCCGACGAATTGCCGACAAACTGTACCGAAGGGTACCGAAAATGGCCGCATTTCACCGAATGCAAGGTCTCATTTAGGTTGCCAAGTGGTATGATTCGTTATTGCACTTTCAGGAGGAAACAATTGCTTAGGTTCGACGCCACGAAACTCGTACTCAGCCACGCCGGAGACAGCCCGGTGGTTGGCAATCTGGGGCCCACCAGCGACGAGCTGTATCACGCGGGCCACCGTGACCGGAATTTCTATACCTACGGCAACATGGGTTTGTGCTCCTCAATCGCATTGGGCATGGCCCTCTCCACCGATGACAAGATCATTTCGCTGGACGGCGATGGGTCCCTGTTGATGAACCTGGGGACGATCGCAACCATTGGCCGGGAGAAGCCGGAAAACCTGGTGGTATTGGTTTGGGACAACGAAGCGTGGGGACAAACGGGCGGACAGCCCAGCCACACGTCCACAAACGCCGATCTGGAAGAGATCGCCAATTCCTGTGGCATCACGAAAACCGCGACGGTGGGCGACCTCGAAACCCTTGAGGACGTTTTCTCGCGGGCGATGGCGGAGCCCGGCCCCTGGTTCATCGTGGCCAAGATAGAAGAAGCCGACGAATACATGCCCGTGGCGCCGGTGGAGCCGGAATTTACGCTGTACCGGTTTAGGAATACGTACGTGAGGTAAACGAGCGGAAACCAATCTGCCAGCGTCTCCGTTAGGGAAAAGGGCGCCCTTTCCAATGAGAAAAGGGCGCCCTTCGATGTTAGCGCATCGGCAAAGCGCACAGCCGCATGTTTAACCCAAATCGGGACATGCCGCAGTCCAATCGTGTGCGGGGAAGTATTCGGTCAGAAACTCAAACATCTGGGGATCGTATTCCCGAAGTTCTTCTCGGGTATTAACGTGATTGTGTACCGGGTCAGGGGGATCGAGATTGGCGTTGAAATATGACTGGACGCCTTCCGCCCAGTATTCATGTATGTTGGTGGCGGCGAAGGTATCAACCCACAAATCAGCCGCCAGGGCGGCGTCATACGTAGCTGTGAGCTTGGCGAGGAAATCAGGCTGGATCGGCACGATACCCAAGTTCATTATGGAGTGGGCAAACTCGTGCACCGTGACGTTGTCACCGTCATACCCCCTCCAGCGGTCAGTGCGGTAACAGAGAATGTTCTCTTCCGATGCACTAGTTAGGGGAATGAACGCGGTGGCTCCTAATCCGCGGGCCCGCTGGTTCCAGTCGGTGCCGGGGAACTGCGTATACAGATCCTGATACTCGGGCATGTCGGTGAGCACTTGAGATTCTGCAAGCACGCCAAACAACGTGCCTTGTCGCACCATTTCAGAGTGGATATCAGGGCGCGCTGACAGCATGTTCATGATGGTGTTCCATACGACCGGAAGGGCCAAATCAGGCACGTCTTCGGACGACAGCACTGGTATTCCCCCTGCGGGGCAATACTTGGTATAAAACGGGTCAACCGATAAATCGTTCGGCGGATTCGTTACCACGCAACCATCGTATCCGGTGATAGGTTCCGTCAAGTTTGACTCAAGTGTTGGGATTGCTGTTGGCTCCGGTACCGGCGTGGCTGTCGGTTCTGGCGTGGGCGTGGCCGTCGGTTCCGGCGTGGCTGTCGGTACCGGCGTGGGCGTGTTCGTGGGGAGCAAGGTTGCGGTGGGCGCCGCAGTGGGCGTGGCTGTAGGAGGGATGTAAGTTGCGCTCGGTGTCTGGGATGCTGTCGCTTTGGCCTGCGGCTGGTCCGTCGGTACCGCTGACGCCGGCGTCAGCGTAGGTTCCGGCGATTGGCAGGCGCCGGCGACCAGGCCCATCACAACTAATGCAACCGCAAAGCGTTGCAGCCCGTATATGCTCAGTTTCATGATGCTCCTCACGATGTAACATTATAGGCGAACTATGCGCGCCGTATCGTATCACCACCGCGAAAGTCGTCCCGACCACCCCGATCAGATCCGCGCCGATTTGCCACCTACCGGTGGTTGGTCTATGATTGATTCAGGCAGAGTACACCGCCGATTTCCGCTCCTGGCTCTGAGGAGACTCGCACCATGACCCAGGCCAACGTCCCGAATGTAGGCATTGAGAACGCGCTTGCATCCAACCGCATTCCGTCCGCCTTGCCGACCGGCCTGACTGCGACCGATCTGGTTGAAGCCTGCCGACAAATGATCCTGGTGCGTACTATGGACGAACGCATCTGGATGATGAATCGCCAGGGCAAAGTTCCTATTGCCGCTTCTGCGCAAGGTCATGAGGCTGTGCAGTTGGGTTCGCTGCTGGCGGCGCAAAAGGACGGCGACTACTTCCTTTTCCCTTATTACCGCGACCTGGCGATCAAGATGGCGGTTGGGCTAACACCCCGTCAGGTGATGCTGTCTTTCATGGGCAAGGAAGGCGATCCATATTCGGGAGCGCGCCAATTTCCGTTGCAAGGCGCCGACCTTCCCAGGCGCGTTATCCAGATCTCCAACGTCGTCGCGGCCGGATTGACCCAGAGCGTGGGTTACGCTTTGGGGTGCAAGATGCTCGGGGATGACACGGTTACCATTTGCTACTTCGGCGACGGCGCGACCAGCCAGGGCGAAACTCATGAGGCCATGAACTTCGCGGCCATCCATCAGTTGCCTATCGTGTTCATCTGCGAGAACAACAAATACGCCATCTCAACACCTCAAAACTCCCAAATGGTAATCGGAGATGTGGCAGCCCGCGCGGAAGGGTACGGCTTCCCCGGTTTTGTTGTCGACGGACTCGACTTCTTGGCCTGTTACGAAGCTACCCGGGAGGCCATCGTATATGCGCGCCGCACCGGCCCGACTCTGGTTGAGATGAAGTGCGAACGATTCATGCCGCATACCACTGATGACGACGACCGGCGCTATCGCGACCGCGACGCCCTTGATGCTGCGCGCCAGCGGGATCCGGTCGTAACTTTCCCGGCCGACCTGGTGATTCGAGGCATCGTTTCTCAGGAGCAGGTTGATGGATTCAGGGCCGAGGCTGTTCAGCAGGTCAACGACGCCACCGATTTTGCGGACGCCGCACTCCCCCCCGACGCATCCACTATCTATGACAATCTGTACGTGTAAGGACGCACGGGCGGGAACGATATGGCAGAGATGACGGTAATCGAGGCGGTGCGTTCGGCACTGCGTGAGGAGATGGAGAGGGACGAGCGGGTGTTCGTCATGGGCGAAGATGTGGGTCAACGCGGCGGCGTGTTCCTGGCCACCCAAGGGTTTATCGAAGATTTTGGCCCGCAGAGGGTTTTGGATACGCCATTGGCCGAGGCTTCCATCATGGGGATAGCGCTCGGGGCGGCGTTCCGGGGGATGCGTCCTGTTCCTGAAGTGCAATTCTCAGATTTTGTGTGGCCCAGTGTCAACCAACTGATCGGCGAAGCAGCCCGCGTCTACTACGGCACCAACGGCGCTCTCAAAGTCCCGATGACCGTCCGCATACCCTACGGTGGCGGTATACGGGGAGGGTTGTACCACTCGCAGAATGTGGAAGCGCTGTTCTTCCACACGCCGGGGTTGCTGGTGGTCACACCATCCACGCCGTACGAAGCCAAAGGGCTGCTGAAATCGGCAATCCGCGACGATAACCCCGTCATATTTCTGGAGCATAAGAAAACCTACCGGCTGGTTCGGGGTGAAGTTCCTGACGGAGACTACACCATCCCCATCGGTCCGGCAGACGTAAAACGGGTGGGTAGCGACGTTACCGTGGTCTCGTATGGGCTGGCGATGCACTACTGCCTTGCCGCCGCCGAAGCCGTAGCAGCCGATGGAATCTCCGCGGAAGTGGTGGACCTCCGAACGCTGAAACCGCTGGATACGGAAACCATACTGGATTCGGTGCGGAAAACGGGCAAATTGCTGGTGGTGCACGAAGACAACATCAGCGGCGGTATTGGCGCGGAGATTGCCGCTCTCGCAGCTGATGAAGCGTTTGAGTATCTGGATGCGCCGATCGCCCGATTGTGTGGCCCTGATGTCCCGACGATGCCGTTCGCTCAGACTCTGGAAGATGCTTACATGCCCAGCCCGGAGGCCATCGCTTCCGAACTGCGCCGGTTGGCTGCTTACTGACGGAACCATCTCGCGACAGTCTGGCCGTTTTGACCGGCCAGCATCTGGATGACGCGCCGTAGAGGAACTCATAGTGGCCGAATTCATCGAACTTCCCCACGTTGGCGAGAGTGTCGTTGAAGGCACGATTGGCAAATGGCTGAAACAACCGGGCGATCGGATAGAACGCTACGATCCACTGGTCGAAGTTGTAACCGACAAGGTGACGATGGAAGTTCCCTCTCCGGTGGCTGGGCAGCTGCTGCGCATTATTGCCGCGGAAGGTGAAACCGTGCCGATGGGCGCTCCCATTGCTGAGGTGGAAACCGACGGAAGGGGTACGCCTGCCGCTCAACCAGCAAACGATGCGACAACCGCCCCCGCCCCCGCTGCGTCCGTGCCCGTCGGGGCGCCGCCGACAACACCCGCTGCCACACCAGCGTCTCCCACGCCAACTGCGTACCTTATCACCGATGCGCGACCGGTTGGACCGACCGGCGGTTCTGCAGTAGAGGCGTTGGACAAGGAAGCCGCCGCGACGGTTTCCGATGCAGCACGGCCCGGGCCGTTGTCCACGGCTATCGCGCCGCCGCAGGCCCAGGTCCCACAGCCGGTGATCGTGGCCCCCCAAACGGATGTTGACGTCGAAAGAGCCGCGAACCTCTTGTCCCCCGCCGTGCGTCGCCTGGCCAGTGAGCACAGCATTGACGTGAGCCGAATTGCCGGCACTGGCCTTGGGGGTCGCATAACCCGTAACGACGTTCTCCGGTTCCTGGAATCCGCCGCTGCTGCCGACGATGCGCCTCGCACGGAATATGCCGCGCAGACGATGGTAGCCGATGGTGACGAAGAAAGGATTGCCACCACGCCGGTGCGCCGGATGATTGCAGAAGCAATGGTGCGGTCGGTGAGTCAGATACCCCATGCCTGGAGTATGGTGGAGGTCGACATCACCGATCTGGTTGCGCTGCGGAACCGGGAGCGGGATGGGTTCCGTCAAAGAGAGGGTATCAACCTCACCTATCTGCCATTTGCACTCAAGGCAGTGGCGGCCGCGTTGAAGGACAATCCCACGCTTAATGCATCCTGGGGAGGCGATCACATACTGGTAAAACGGCGCATCAACCTGGGCATTGCGGTTGCCGCGCCGACCGGCCTGGTGGTGCCGGTTATCCGTGACGCCGACCGGCTCAGCATCGCCGGTCTGGCTCACTCCATTGACGATCTGGCCGGGCGCGCTCGCAGCGGTGCATTGCGCCTGGAGGACGTTCAGGGTGGCACGTTCACCGTGAACAACACCGGAGCGCTGGGCAGCACCGTGAGCGGACCCATAATCAACCACCCTCAGGCAGGAATTCTGACGACGGAGGCAGTGCAACAACGGCCGGTTGTCATCAACAACGCCATCGGGATTCGTTGGATGATGAATATCTGCCTGTCGTTCGACCACCGCATCAACGACGGCGAGGAATCCGGCGCGTTCCTGCAATCGGTGAAACGTCGCCTGGAGGCGATGGATGACGACACGCCTATCTATTGATTCGGTGGGGTCGGAAGTTTCGGCCCAGGAAAGCTGCGGTGTAGTCTGGCTGGGAACCGTGCCCTACCGGGATGCCTGGGATCTGCAGCTGGAGATCGCAGGCCGCGTGCGGCGTGGTGCCGAACCTGAAACTCTGCTGCTGTTGGAGCACCCCCACACCTACACCCGGGGGCGGTTATCTCCCGATGCCCACCTGCTGCTGGACGATGCGGGGATTGCCAGTCTCGGAGCGGAGGTCGTGGAAACCGACCGCGGCGGATTGACCACTTATCACGGACCCGGTCAGTTGGTCGTCTATCCCATCATCAGGCTGCGCGGGCGGGGAGGCCCGCACTGGTACGTGCGCACGCTGGAACGGGTGATCATCAACAGCTTGTCCCAGGTTGGCCTCGCCAGCACAACGGCGCCGGGTTTGACCGGCGTGTGGACGGCAGACGGACAACGTAAGGTGGCTGCCATCGGCGTCAAGATTGCCGGCGGCGTGGCCTACCACGGTTTTGCGATCAATGTCAGCACCGATTTGTCGATGTATAACGCCATAATCCCCTGCGGGATCACCGATCGGGGTGTTACCAGCGTGGTTGCCGAACTACCAGATAGCACCAATATTTTGACGGTGAAAGCAGTGGTGGAGATTGTGGCCCGGCAGTTTTCCGATGTGTTTGGGTTTCGCAGTGAAAGCGCCAACGCGGCCGCGGTTCTGGAGGCAACGGAATGCAGTACGACGTCATCGTAGTTGGGGGAGGTTCGGCAGGTTGCGCCCTGGCGACCCGAATATCGGAGGACCCGGCTAAGTCGGTGCTGCTTCTGGAGGCTGGCCCCGACTACACAGAATTTGAACACTGGCCTACCGAATTGCGGGATGGAACCCGCCAGGAAGCCTCGGCCGCGGGTGCGCGGTTCAACTGGTCGTATCGGGCAACCGGGACTGCGGAACAGGACGCTCCGATGGAGATCGCCCGGGGTAGAGTGATGGGCGGCTCCGGAGCAGTTAACGGTCAGGTGTTCCTTCGTGGCCTGCCTGAGGACTACGATTCGTGGGCGCAACAGGGCAACGACCAATGGTCGTTCGCCAACGTTTTGCCATATTTCCGCAAGCTGGAATCTGATGCCGATGTTCGCGATGATTTCCACGGCAGCGAGGGGCCGATCCCGGTGGTGCGAGCGCCCCTGGAGACCTGGCACCCCTTTCAACAGGCATTTATGGCGGCGTGCGCGTCGCGGGGGTTTCCGGAAGATCGGGACATGAACCATCCGTCGTCGACCGGTTTCGGGGCGGCGCCGATGAACAATCCCGCTGGCGTAAGGATGAGTTGCGCGTTGGCATACCTGTCGGCGGCGCGTCATAGATTGAACCTGACCATTCGCTCCGACGTGCTGGCCCGGTGCGTCCAATTTGACGGGAAAGTTGCGGTAGGTGTGGAGGTGGAAAGCAACGGCGAGGTGTTCACCGTGTTGGGGCGAGAAATCGTCCTCACAGCCGGCGGTATCGCTTCTCCACAATTGTTGATGCTGTCCGGGATCGGGCCTGCTTCGCACCTGGCCGAATTGGGTATCCCGCTGGTGCAAGACCTCCCTGGCGTGGGACAAAACCTGCGTGATCATCCTATCGTTTATGTCGACGCGGCGTTAAATCCGGATCACGCAACCGACTTCTCCGGATCACGCATCCAGACGCTGCTGCGTTACACGACCGCCGGGTCACCGCTGCGCAACGACATGCAGGTGTACGTCAACAATGCAGCATCCGGCCCCAGCCCTTTGGGAAGCGGACCGGGATCTGACCAACCTTTGCTGCGGATGACGTGCATCCTGGAACAGGCGGATAGCGTCGGAGAAATGCGCCTTGCGTCGGCAGACCCGCTGGACAAGCCGGTCATCGACTATCGTTACCTTCGGAGCGAATTCGACTGCAGCCGTCTTCGTGAGGCAGTGCGCCTGTGCCAGCAGGTTCTTGAGCAACCTGCGTTTGCGGGGTTCGTGGAGGGTTTGGTTTCCCCAACTGCGGGAACTATAGCCTCGGACGCAGCGCTGGATGCGTGGCTGAAGCGCACCGTATTCACGACTTTTCACACCTCCGGGGCGTGCCGCATGGGGCCGGACCACGATCCCATGGCGGTGGTGGACCAATATTGCCGGGTTCGCGGTGTGGACAATTTGCGGGTGGTTGACCTGTCCATCTGCCCTAACGTGGTGCGAGCCAACACCAACGCCACCGCGATAATGATCGGCGAGCGGGTCGCTGAATGGTTGTAGGGTAGTCTGGCTTCCGTCCGGCAGTGACTTTCTGCCGGGTGTGATACCCGCGAACAACGGTCGGCTATAATGTTCGGCACCCGCGCCGTTTGCGCTCATGGAGTCCGTGCGATGCCCATTTCCCGATACGTCAGCAGGTCGATGCAGGAAGGCGGTTGGATACGCCGCATGTTTGAGGTCGGTATTGCCCTGAAGGCGCAGTACGGCGAGGACAGTGTGTTTGACCTGTCGCTGGGGAATCCAATCATGGAACCGCCGCCCGAATTCCACGAGGAGCTGCGCCGAATCGCTCAAAACCCGTCGCCTGGTATGCATCGCTACATGCCCAATGCGGGATATCCGGAAACCCGGCAGGCTGTAGCCGATACGTTGTCGGGCGAAACGGGACTGCCGTTTGGAATCGGCGACATCGTGATGACCTGCGGGGCCGCCGGAGCCGCCAACGTGGTGCTGCGTACGATTTTGAACCCCGCGGACGAAGTCATTATTCTTTCGCCCTTTTTTGGAGAATACGTCTACTACATCCAGAATCACAACGGGGCGCCGGTCATCGTGCCCACTGATGCCGAGTTCGGCCTGGACCTGGAGGCGATAGAAGCGGCGGTGACCGAGCGGACGCGGGCGATCATTCTGAATTCGCCGAATAATCCGTCTGGTGTGGTTTATCCGACCGAAGATATCAAAGCGCTGGCCGACCTGTTGAGACGGGCCGAAACCCGGTTCGGTTCCGAGATTTTCGTCATCAGCGACGAACCGTACCGCAAAATCATATACGACGGGCTGGTGTATCCGCAGGTGTTTCCGCAGTACGAACGCACCATAGTGGTTAATTCCCACGCCAAGGACCTGGGATTGCCCGGTGAACGGATCGGTCACATCGCGGTGCACCCGGCCTACGGCGGCAAAGCCGAACTTGTGGATGGCCTGGTGTTCTGCAACCGGGTGCTGGGATTCGTAAATGCTCCGGCATTGATGCAGCACGTAGTGCGGGCCGTGCAGGGCGCGTCGGTCGACGTTGGGGAATACCAGCGCAAACGCGATTTCCTGTACGAACGCCTCACTGGGATGGGCTACGAGATCGTCAAGCCGCAAGGCGCATTCTATCTGTTCCCCCGCTCACCATTGGATGACGACGAAGCCTTTGTTGCGGCCCTGCAGGAATATAACGTGCTGGTGGTGCCTGGCAAAGGATTCGGTACGCCGGGTCATTTCCGAATCTCCTACTGCCTGGACGACCGGGTGTTGGAAGGCTCCATGGACGGTTTCGCAAGAGCGGCGGAGCAATATCTGCGCTGATCGCGGCGCCAGGGCCGTCACTCCGCCAGTTTACCGAGTCAATCAGAAAGGTTAGGGCCAGATAATGTTGGCTTCTTTGGCCGGCAGCCGGATCGTTGCATTGCCACGGGTGGTTACCTGCTGGCGCTGGTTCTCGCCCCAAATATCCATGTCCACCAGGTGCTCGCCATCCACCACCCGCTTTCCGGTTATCGTCCCCTTGCACCAGGTGGTGTCGCCCACGACGTTGAACCGGCGTAGCTCAACGTGCATCGCCTTCAGAAAGCCGTCGTCGCCCATCCAGTTGGTAAGCAGGTGGCCCATCCAGCAACAACGCTGGCAGCCGTAGTCGTAGGCGCCGGGCAGACCGGCGCTCTCGGCAGCCTCCTGTATGTCGTGGACACGGATGATGGCTTCCTGCGCTCCGGTATTCGGGTCGGTGAATCCCCAGGAAGGATGGCGCAGCATCTCCTGTAGCTGAATCCCGTGGCTGATGCCGCCAATACACCCCGCAACGAAGGCGGTGATGTCGCCGTGACTCATTGGCCCCTTGACTACTGGAATCAGGTCGTCGCCGATGTTCACATCCTCGAACCAGCGGGGATTGCTGCCCCGGATTTCTTCATCCAGAATCGCCTGCTGAATTGTTTCCAGTTCTTGCCGGGAATACCGGTAGGGTTCGAACGTGTATTTCTGACGCTCGCGGGCGGCGCTGCGCTCCGCGCGAATCTGCCACCCTTTGGTCTTGGCGATGGTTTCACCCCGCTGGTTGTAATAATGGGTGACGCTGGACTGGATGAGGATGCGGCCCGCAAACTCGCTTTCCTTTTCTTCCAGGCCGGTGAACTGTTCCTGCACGCTGATCTGGTCGTCCAGATAGATGGGTCGGTACCATTCCCAGTCATTGCCGGCATGGAATCCGTGGACGCCGGGCAAGCCACCGGTGCGACCGGAGCACCAATAGACGCTGTAAAGGAAACAGGGAGGAGCGATGATGGTCCCGAATTTGCTGGTCTGGGCGTAGGAACGGTCCCAATACAGGGGGTTGGTGTCCCCGATGCCCTGGCAGAAATGCCGGATGGCGCTGCGGGAGGCCTCTTCGTTGAACAATCCCACACCGTACTGCCGCGGACGGTTAAAACTGCCGATCCGGTTTCGCAGTCGTTCCAATCCCTCTTCGGTGATCATGCCAGATTCCAGCACCATCTTTTGGTTCCCTCCCGTGGGTAGTTTGGCCTCATACGCCTGCCGACGGTTTCAGCCGGCTCAGTTTACGCCATTGTGCCGGTAATTATAGACCACCGATCCGCGTGAGCCACGAGGTGCAGTGCTCAAATAGTCGCAATCTGCACCAACGCCGTGAAATGCGATGGAGATGGGCTCTACGGGTTTGATGGAGATAGAAACGAGGATGAGGATTCAATCTGCAGGGCGGGTGCCGGAACCTCGCGGCGGCGGCCAGGGGCAGGTCTGGCGAACGGCTAACGGAGGTTATAGCGGTAGAAGAGGCTATGGCGGCGCCGGGATGGTCATTACGGGAGTTCGTTGACTCAGGTACTGCTCCGTCACGAAGGGCGACCCGAAACCGTACTGTTGGGCGCAACGCTGCACGACTTGAAGAGTTTCGGCCCGCAGCGTTTGGGGCGCTGGGTCGGTGCCTCCCGAGATGATGCTGCGAATCAGGCGGCCGGCCAGATCCTGCTTGGTGTCAGGGTGCCCGCAGATACCCTCGTAGGCCACGCCGCCGCACGTCGGGCAATACCACCATTCCAGAGTTAGCACCGACTGGATTCCCAAATCAGGGAGTTCGCTGAAAATCTCGTGAGCAGCATAACGGCCGTAGTATTCACCCACGCCGGCGTGATCTCGCCCAAACATGTGATGGGTGCACCCCAGATTCTTGCGAACCAGGGCGTGGAACACAGCTTCCCTGGGTCCGGCATAGCGCATGTCCCACATCAGCGCGGTGGTGCGGTGGATGTCATCTCGGAAGAAGCCACATTCGCGCAGGTGATCGTGCGTTAGCACGATGGCTTCATCGATGTAGTCTCCCTCTTTCTTTTCGCCGATAACTGCGCTGACCAGCACGCCATCGGCCCGGGCCTCCATAAAGGCTCCCTTCATCAGGTATTCGTGACCGGAGTGGGGAACGTTGCGGGTCTGGTGAGCGACCACTCTGAGCCAGTTCGCATCGGCAAGTTCAGAGCGCAATTGGCGCGGAGTGCGCCAGAAACGGTCGAAGGGTGGATTGATGACGGGTTCGCAAACCAGGGTGATGTCGCCGGCTACGAAACGGTCGGCGTAGTTCAGCGTTCGTTGCACGCCGGGATGAGCCGGGTCTGCTGTGCCGTAAACGCGCTGCGCCAGGGAGGTCAGATCGGATGAAAAAATCTCGGAAACGTCCAGCGTGGCCAGCGGATTGCCCTGGTGAGTGAGCAGCACGGTATTCCCGACCTGCACGCCCAGTCTGCGGAGTTCGTCGTGGGGAACGTCCAGCACGATTGGTATGGGCCAGACGAGGCCGTTGCCGAGCCGCATGGCAGCGGCTACTGATTCCACATCGGCGCTGCCCATGAATCCGGTCAGGGGTGAAAAGAAGCCATAGGCGATGTTGACGCATTCAGTGGCCATCTGGTCGCGAATGGGGATTGTCGGCAGGCCGGCGACCGAAGCAGCGGTGGATGCAGTCAGGGGACGGACGCGTTCCACGAGGGCGCCGCCATGGGGGGAGAGGCTGTTGTTTGTGGTCATGACGCAGGCATTTTATCACCACGCCAAAGGTCGGGATCGCGGCCGGCCAAACAGTTATCACCAATCTTGATTGAATCCAGCGGAGACCCATACCCGTATAGGTTGCCAATAAAGGGAAATGCAACGAAACAGGAGGGAACGATGCGAAACCATAGCGCAATTCGGTTCGCCACCATGTTGGCGATGCTCGCTGCGGCCGGGATACTGGCGATAGCGTGCAGCCAGGGAGAGGGACCACTCAGCAGCGAGTCTGGAGGGGTTTCATCCCAACCGTCGCGCAGCTCGAACCGGTCGCAGGAACAATTGCCGGCACGCAACAACAACACGCCGGCGAGCAACCGGACCTCCCAGAGCGCCAACACTTCACCTGCGGCCACTTCCGCCAGTCAGCGTAGCGTTGACCGAGGCGCACCGGCGTCCGCTGCGGCGACGCCGGCTCCAGCCATGGAACGGGCGACCCTGGACTCCTTGGCCAGCGCCCCGACCGGCGTGCCGGCTCCGGCAACAATGGCGCAGGCTCGATCAGCTCAAGGCGCTGGCTCACCTCAACAGGGACCGGCGATTCCTCCCGAATCCGGCGGAACCGAGAACCCCAATGACGGCGCTTTTCCGTTGGTATATTTCGAACATTATGGGGTGAACCCGTTTATTGACGCGGACGAAGACCCGTTGTCCACCTTCGTGCTGGATGGCGACACCGCGTCTTACGAGATTTTGAAGCTGTTCCTCAATAACGGCCACATCGCGGAGCCTGATTCGGTGAGAGTCGAAGAGTACATCAACAGCCTGCCGCAGAATTACGCACCCACCGAGACCGCCCTGGGTTTGCATCTTGACGCTGGCCCAGCTCCATTTGGCGATGACGAATATGTGCTGCTGCGCGTTGGCGTGAGCAACCCGGCGCCCACTGACGATCGGGACCCGGTTTCGTTGATATTCGTCGTCGACGTGTCGGGATCGATGGAAGCCGACAACAGGCTCGGCTTGGCCAAAGAAATTATCGAAGGCATCGCTGACGAGATGATCCCCAGCGATCGGGCTGCCATAGTCACCTACGCCAATGGCGTGCGCGTGGCTCGTGAATTTACCGACGGCGATAACACCAGAGACATCGTTAGCACTGCCCGAGGACTGCGGGCGGGTGGCAGCACTTATGCCGAAGCAGGCTTGAGGCAGGCTTACGACATGGCTTCTGCAGAGATGCGCCTGGGTCGTAAGGTGCGTTTGGTGCTCCTGTCCGATGGCGTAGCAAACGTGGGACAAACCGGCCCGGAGTCAATCCTGAAAGTCGTAGACGACTACGGACAACGCAACGCTACTCTAACCACTATCGGCGTCGGCATTTCGGGGAATTACAACGACGTGCTGCTCGAGGTTTTGGCCAACCGAGGCAACGGAACCTATCACTACATGGCGGATCGCGTTGCTTCGGACCGGTTTATGCAGGAGAGCGTGGCCGGGATATTCACCGAAACTGCTCGTGATGCACGGATACAGGTGGAGTTCAACCCCGACGCCGTACGCAAGTACCGCCTGATTGGCTACGAAAACCGCGCGGTTGCCGATGAGGACTTCAGGGACGACAGCCTGGACTTTGGCGAAGTTGGCTTCGCCAGAGACGTGTCAGCGCTATACGAACTGCGCCTGTTTGATGATGTTGGGCGACTTACCACCCTGGCGGAAGCGCGACTGCGCTGGTTGGACCCCGAAACCCGCGAACCTACGGAACTATCTGCTGCGATCAGGGCGGGTGACGTCGAACGTGATATGTCCGACACTGATCCATACTTCCGGCAAACTGCCGCCGCTGCCGAATTCGCGGAGCTGCTGCGGCGTTCGTTCTGGGCACAGTGCGGCGACCTGGACGCGGTAGAAGATCTGCTGGCCACAGTGGCATCGGAGCTTGACGAAAACCGTACCTACCGCGAATTACGGGATCTGGTTTCCCGCGCCGAACGGTACTTCGAGCCGTACTGCACTAACTAATGAGGTAGCCTACGAGAGGCAGGGTTCGGGGCCGGATTGTCCTTCGGGATAATCCGGCCCTAGTGGTCGCGGTATTCCGCGGCCCGCTTTTCTCGGAAGGCAGCGACTCCCTCGACGTGGTCCTGAGATGTAAGCGTTATGGTTTCGCCGGCGGCGGCCATCTTCATGGCCGTTTCCAGGTCGAATTCCAACCCCTTATAAAGCATCAACTTGGATAGGCGGATCGCGATGGGCGGGCCGGCGGCAATTCGTTGCGCCATGGCCAGGGTGGTTGATTCCAGCTCCTCTTCATCGACGAGGCGGTTGAGAAAACCCAACCGATAAGCTTCATCTGCTTCCAGGAAATCGCCGGTGAAAAGCATTTCCGCGGCGCGCCCAAGACTCCCCAACGTTCGCGGATATAACCACGTTCCGCCGAATCCGGGGAACAGCCCGATACGTACGTAAGCCGACATGAATCGGGATCGCGCGGTACCGATGCGGATGTCGCAGGCGCAGGCCAAATCCAGGCCGGCCCCGGTGGCGACACCGTTTACTATCGCGATGACTGGCTTTTCGCAACGCTGCACGCCCAGAATCATGGCCTGGGCAGAACGGAAACTGCGTCGAACTTCGTCGGCGTTGCCGGAAGTCCAACCTGCACCGGTTCCGTCTGACGAGCCTCCCAGATCGTTGAGGTCGCCGCCGGCGCAAAACGCGCGGCCGGCTCCGGTAACGATGACTACCCGGACACCGTCGTCGGATTCGGCGCTGGTGATCGCGTCAGTAAATTCCCGCTGCATCTGGTCGTTCAGGGCATTGAGCCGGGCGGGCCGGTTCAACGTGATGCGGGCGACGTGAGTATCAGGATCCGCTGTGTATTCGACGAATTCAAATTGGGGCATCTAATCCGGTTCCTCCATATCTGCAGAAGATGTTGCGACCTGGCAGCTTCGTCCGTCAGCGACGACGGGTGGGTTATAATGTTACACCAACCGCGGCGATAATCTGAGTACGACGCGCCGCCGCTGATAATCGCCGCCACATCAATCTGCCGACAGGACATGATATGCCACCGTTCAGTTACATCGACCATCTGGAATGCACCATTTGCGGCGCCGCCTCAGACTACGATGGATTGGCAACGGTTAGCGAATGTTGCGGCAAAGTCCTGTTCGTGCGATATGACCTGGCACGTTTGGGGCGAGAAGTTTCGCGGGGAGAATACGACAGCCGGTCGTCGAACATGTGGCGCTTCAACGAGCTGTTGCCGGTTATAAACCCCGACTCGGTGATCACGCTCGGAGAAGGCGGCACGCCTCTGCTGGATGCAACTACGTTGGCCCAACAGGTAGGAATCCGGCGATTGTTGATCAAGGAAGAAGGGCTCAATCCAACTGGCACCTTCAAGGCACGGGGGATTTCGGCTGCCGTTTCCAAAGCCAGGGAGTTGGGAGCGACCGGGTTCACAATGCCGTCGGCGGGGAATGCCGCCGGGGCCGCCGCGGCTTATTGCGCTCGCGCCGGAACCCCGGTCAAGGTGTTCATGCCACAGGATGCTCCCGATTCCAACAAAAAAGAATCCATCGTCGCAGGTTCAGAGCTTACCCTGGTTGACGGGCTGATCAGTGACGCCGGGCGAATCGCGGTGGGTGTTGCCGCGGAACAGGGATTGTTCGATCTGTCCACACTTAAGGAACCCTGTCGCGCCGAGGGCAAGAAGACCATGGGGTTGGAAATCGCTCAGCAACTTGGCTGGCGCATGCCCGACGCCATCGTGTACCCGACGGGCGGCGGTACGGGTATTATCGGCATGTATAAAGGATTCCAGGAATTGCTCGAATTGGGTTGGATCGAAGGTAAACCTCCCCGTTTTTACGCGGTGCAAGCCGATGGATGCCAACCAATAGTGAAAGCGTGGAACGAGGGTAAAGACACGGCCGAGCCGTGGCCCAACGCAACAACCAGGGCGGACGGCCTTCGCGTGCCGGGGCCTTTTGCCGATTACCTGATCTTGCAGGCGCTACGCGAAACGGGCGGGGGCGCTTTGGCCGTGAGCGACGACGACATGATCGACGCCATGTATCGGCTGGCTACCGCGGAAGGCATCATTGCTTGCCCGGAGGGTGCGGCGACGCTGGTGGGATTGGAGCGGCTGCTCGCCGACGGCAGCATCTCGACTGACGAGGAAGTGGTGCTGCTGAATACCGGCTCCGGTTACAAGTACCTGGACCTGCTGCGCGGCCCCGAGGATTAGGATTTTCTGCGCGACAGTTTCCTTTTGAGTCGGCGCCACATTGTCCGCACCGGACGGCGGCGGCGTATCAGGTTGTCGGCGACCAGTTGGGCCAACGTAGGGTTGGCGGCCACCAGCGGAGCGACCCACTTGCGAAGTTCGGCCATGGTGGGCGGTTGCTCATCCCAGGTTGGCACCAGAGATTCCATGGGATGCCACCGCCGACGCCCCTGCAATCGTGTCATCACGGTGCCGCCAGCTTCCTGCACTGCCAGCGCTCCGCCCAGCATATCCCACATGCGGGGGGCGCCGATGATCGTGAATTGCATCATCCCCATGGCCGTCAACACCAACTCGTAGGCGATGCTTCCGGTGACTCTGGGCTGCCCCAGCGGCTGCCCTTTTAACCCCTTGCCCAGCCGTGTGGATCCGCCGAAAGAGCCTGGCAATCCGACCAGGCGATCACCGCGCAAACGGTCGGCCTGAAATACCGAGACCGGTTCCCCATCGCGATAGGCTCCGGCGCCCGCGCGACAATGCACTACGATGCCGCCTTCCGGATTGGGCCAGGGGATGAATACAGCGCCGACCAGCGGACGACCGCGATACAACACACCGATGGATGAGGCATAGACCGGCAGCCCGTTCATGAAGTTGGTGGTGCCATCCAGTGGGTCCAATACCCACAGGAAATCTGGCGCGCGCTTTTCTCCGTCGGCATCGGCGTTGTCTTCCTCGCCCAGGATGCCGTGGTCGGGGAACCGCTCGGCGATCTGTTCCACCAGGTAGGCCTGCGTCTCTTTGTCCGCCGTGGTTACCGGGTCCTGTTGCGCCTTGTCCTTGTATTCGATGTTCAAAGCACGACCGAAATGGCGGGATAAGAGATTGCCGGCGCCGCGCGCGAATTCGGTGGCGGCTAGCTCGATCTCCAGGGCGGCAGCATCGTTGGTGGTGGTCATAGTGGCTCCGATTGTACACCACAGTCCTCACGAAGCATCGAAGCGTTTATATCACCATTCCCTCATCGTCCGGCGAGGACGTTGTCGACCTGGCAACTGTCCGGGCAATCGAACCGGGCGGTTCTGGTCTATCGCGGTTGATAACGGGTCGGGCGATGGAGCGGTGGTTTATATCCAGGTTGCCCGGTGAGTGTAGGTCCTGCTTCGCCGGCAGGACCGGGAGGTTTGATGTGATCAGGCAGGCGCGGGCGCTACTGTTGGCGGGGTGGGAAATCGGGTAGAATACTGCACGTATCTTTGGAATGAAATACGCTGCCGCGGTGAATCTGCCCCGGGATAGGGTCCAACCCTTCACTCTCCACTGAGGAGAGGAAATGGGGCAGAGTCGTTGAACCTGCATGATTACTACAACACCATATTTAGGAGTCTGACGATATGGATTACACCAAGCGACGGGAGAATTATCGAGCCGTATTAGCTGGAGAAGTGTGCGTGCACCCTGGCTCAGTATTTGATCCCATTTCCGCACGAATCGCTGAGGATCTGGGTTTTGAAGTGGGTATGTTCGCCGGCTCCATCGCCAGCGGCACGGTGCTGGGAGCCCCCGACTATGTGGTGCTGACGCTGAGCGAATTTGCTGAGCAGATTTACCGAATTTGTCGGGCCGGCGAACTTAGCCTGATGGTCGACGCCGACCACGGCTACGGAAATGCGCTGAACGTACGCCGCACCGTTGAAGAACTGGAAGCCGCCGGAGTGGCGGCCCTTACTATCGAAGACACCTTGCTCCCCATGGCCTTCGGAGGCAGCGACGGCGACGGTAACCTCATTCCACTGGAAGAGGGCGTCGGCAAGATGAAGGCGGCATTGTCTGGACGTACCGACCCCAACCTCGTGGTCGCTGGACGTACGAGCAGCATTCGGGTTAGCGTCGATGAGTGCATACGGCGGGTGAAGGCGTACGAGGCCGTTGGCGTGGACGCAGTTTTCCTGGCCGGTGCGAGTACCAAGGCGGAGGTGGC
This sequence comes from Dehalococcoidia bacterium, assembly GCA_965217175.1. Classification (GTDB taxonomy): domain Bacteria; phylum Chloroflexota; class Dehalococcoidia; order Lucifugimonadales; family UBA3495; genus Bin87. Next base: position 3,261,314 of record OZ244251.1, on the reverse strand, counting down.
GGCGGTGAACGCCGAGGTCAATATCCCGTTGCTGCTGGGCGGTGCCACCGGTGAATTGACCGACAAGGAGTGGCTCGGCGCTCATGGCGTACGGGTGGCATTGCAGGGGCATCTGCCTTTCCAGGCCGCGATCAAAGCAGTGTACGATACGCTCAAAGCGTTGCGTGACGGCGTTGCTCCGGGAGACTTGCGGGACCAGCTGGCTTCTCCGGATTTGATTGCCCAGGTTACGCGCAGGGCCGAATACGACCAGCAGATCGCCGATTACCTGCGTTAGCCGCGTAATGGCACCGAATAGGTACGACCACAGAATCACCAGTACGAACTAAATCAGGAGGCACTATCATGGGATTCGTTTGCAACCACCTGCACCTCCGGAGCGAAGATCCGGACAACGCTGCCAAGTTTTACGTGGACAACTTCGGCGCATCCATTGCCGAGACCCGTCCGTTGTCCACCACGGTATCACACCGGCTGGAGCTGAACGGTCAGCCCTTGCTGACGGTGTCGGGACGTGCGGATGGTGAAGACCCGGTTGCCGGCTCCACCGAGCCGCGTTATGGGCTGGACCACTTCGGTTTCGAGACCGATGACATCCAGGCAGCGTTCTCGCAGTTCAAGTCCACTGGCGCAAACATCATTTGCGATCCGTGGACGATGCCATCTGGCAGCCAGGTGATGTTTGTAGAGGCGCCGGACAAGGTTAGCCTGGAGATAATTCAGCGCCCATCGTAAACGGGATCCAAGCCCTGGACTATCCCCCTCTCTCAAGGGACGAGGGGGATTATTTATGGCGAAGACGTCTGGCCCTGGGGCACTTACGTTGCACCTACCCGGTACTGCTCGCCATGACGGATATTCCGCCGATGCCCCTTTCTACCCCGTTGGGAAAGGAAATCTTATAGACCGGCGAAGAAATCGGCGGGAACCGATTCGCCGGGTTCGACGGGGGGCCAGGCGCGAATGAAGTGCTCGATGCCGATGGCGGCGGCGGCCACGTCTCGCGGAACGTGCTCGTAAGGCCAGTCGGGTTGCAACTGGGTGAAGTGCCGCTTGATGCACGCCATCTTGGCGTCCAAACCGTCTGAGACATCCATAGTTACGTGGATGTCGTTTGGATCACAGCCGTCGTCGACGCGGTCAGGGGGCGGCATCGGGAAGTCCACTCCCGCGGCCCGCAGCGTTTCGGCCATGTGAACTCTGAATCCCTTCGGACGTCCGCTATAAAACAGCCGGTCGGTTTGGTGCGGTTGTATTCCGATTGCCATGTGATGCGGGAACGCCGACGTGTCGGCTGCCAGGCGGAATGCCTCGGTGGCGTGGTTACAGATGGCAATATGATCCGGATGGCCGTAGAGACCGCCGGGTTCGAAGGTCAGTATTACCTGGGGCCGGAACCGTCGGATTTCAAATACCAACCGGGCAACAACCTCGTGTTCGTCGGCCTGCATGAACGCTTTGGGATGGTGGTTGTCATCCCAGCCAGCCATGCCCGAATCCCGGTATCCGAGGACGGCGTGGGATTCGATACCCAGCTCGACTATGGCCTTTTCAAGCTCGGCGCGGCGTACTTCCCCGATGGTTTCGCGGGTGGCCGAGCCCGGCTGCCGTATCTCTCCCAACTCTCCGGAGGTGGCGGTGATCAGCCGGGTGGTTACGCCGCGGGCGGTGTGCATGGCGATGGCGCCTCCCATGGGAAACGCCTCGTCGTCGGGGTGGGCCAGCAGAGCAAGCATACGGTGTTCGGGCATCGTTACGGTTCCTTGCGCGATCAAGCTCAACTCATCCATTCCCCAAGCCGGGAGAGTGCAAGTTGAGTAAACGCATCGCTAAGTCTCAGCACTCGCTTGAACCACGGCGCCGGGAGCGGATGGCTGCGGTTTTGCCGCTCCCCAACCCTATCGGTAGGAAGGGAAGAGTCGGAGAGCGGCTTTGGGAGCTAGTTTATGATCTCGAGGACTTCAAGAATAATGCCCTGGGGTCCTTCGAAGAACATTACCCGGCGGCCTCCGCCAACGGAGGTTTCTTCGAGGACGGTTGCCCCGCCGTTTTTCAGGTCGGCGATGGTTGCGTCAATGTCATCGGTGTCGATGGCGATGTGCTCGAAGCCGTAGTTCTGCGGGTGAGTCTGGGTGGAGATGTGGTCTGTCACGTTGAGGGGCAGGCCGTGCAGGTCGAGACGGAAACCACCATTGGCGGTTTCGGCGGTAACCGTGGCTCCCAGATTGGCCACGTACCAATCGGCAGTGGATTTGGGATCGGGGGTCTTGAGGTGAACGTGATTGAGTGCGAAAGCCATGATGTGAACTCCTCTATAGGATGGTCGCTGTTTGCCGGGTTCCGTTGGTAAAGTTTTCACCCTCACCGGGGCCCTCTGTCTTCGAGGGTAAGGGGACCATGAACGCCACGCCGGTGCCCACGCCGATTGTAACATAACGCATCTGACCGCCCCAGTGGTGATATACTTGCGCCGCTGAATTGAACCGGAGGCAAGTGGGAGATGCTGGCATTTTTGGGAGGGACAGGTCCCGAGGGAAAGGGGTTGGCTCTACGGCTGGCGATGGCTGGAGAGTCGGTGATCATCGGTTCCCGGGACGCTGGTCGAGCGCAGGAAGCGGCCGACGAGTTGTTGTCCCTGGCTCCGGGAGCGAACATCGCGGGAGCGGTGAATTCCGGAGCGGCTTCGCAGTGCGACGTGGTGTTTTTGACTATGCCGTACAACGGAATGTCGCCCACGATCGCGGGCGTTGGCGATGCCCTGGACGGCAAGACTTTGGTAACCGTGATCGCCCCGATGCGCTTCGAGCGTGGTGTGGGAGCAATAGCTGAGGATGTTGATGCCGGTTCTGCCGCACAGGAAGCGCAGATTGCCGCCCCCAACTCGCGGGTGGTGGCCGCCTTCCAGAACGTGTCGGCCGAAGAGTTGCTGAAACCGGGTGTTACGCTGGATGAGGACGTGGTGATTTGTGGCGACGACGCCGCGGCGAAATCCACGGTTGTTGGCCTGACGCGCAAGATTCCTAACCTTAGACCCGTGGACGCTGGCGCTCTCTACAATGCCCGATACGTGGAGCAGATCACCCCGCTTTTGGTAAATATTAACCGTATTCACCGGGTGCATTCCGGCGTGAGAATCACCGGAGTATAGCTCGGCAGCATTACTGGTTGCCTGGCAACTGAACCGAACCGAACTGGAGGAAAACACAATGCCGCGAGCAACTCTTGATTTGCAAAACTCCGCCGATCTGACTGCCATTGGCGGACAGTGGAAATGCGCCCACGGATTTGTGCCTGGCGAACCCAACGAGGGAATTGTCAGCGAAGCCGAAGGGTCGCCGTGCCGCTTGCCGGATTTTGACGATTCGGGCTGGGAAGTGTGCGACGACCTCGTCGCCTGGCGACGGCGCGGTGTGTCTTTCGTGTGGTACCGAATCACCGCAACGCTGCCGGAGACGGTGGGCGGACGCTCTCTCGATGGAGCGCGTTGCCTGTTTGAGTCGTGCATCGACGACTACGGCGAGATATGGATAAACGGCGAGTGTGACCGCGAACGCGCCACGGTTCAGGGCTTCAACGTACCGCAGCGGGTGGTGGTTACAGCCGAGCCGAAAGCTGGTGACGAAGTCACCATCGCAATCCTGGCCATGAACGGTCCGCTGGCCGCGCCAGGAGGGGCGGTTTTCGTGCGGTACGCCACGCTGGCTTTCGAGTGGCGGGAGTAGAACTAGCGACTTTAGCCGCGCCCCTCTCCAGCCACGGTCTCCCCGAAGTACAGGCGTTAATTCAGCCACTCATCATCGTCGCCTGAGGCTCCGTCGTCATCCTCGGCCTCTGGAGCTACGCGACTGGGGTCGTGTATGTAGCCATGCGATTCCAGTCGCGTGTGTATTTCGGCAGTGAAGTCAGCGACGGCGGTACTGGCCGGCAACGTGATCTCTATGGTCCCGCGATTGGTGACATCCACGCTGCCGGGGTCTTCCCGCGCGAGTTCGACGCTGACGGATTCACGGTGAATGCCGAAAGCGTCGGTTACGGTAAACACGACGCTCATGTCGCCCATCGTGATGATCTTGATCTCATCGTCTGCCATCCGGCGCCTCCAATGGTCGAGCCAGGGAGATTAATCTTGTGGTGGCCATTGGGTGCCACCCTCGGCGGGCCGTTCGGCAGGTGGCCGGGCCATGCCGTCTGCGACCAACTGCTGAAATTCGCTGAGGATAACGGCGCCCCACTCACCGGCTTTGTTGACGCGGTAAGCAGTACGTCGTCCTCGGGCCACCTGGCGTCCCTCTGCTTCATCGCTGACGGCGGCGGCGGCCTGGGCGACCATGTCGTCCATCGCGTCAATTGCCGGCACCAATGTCCGGGCAGTCTCGATAAAGCGGGCGATTTCGGACATGTTGCTGTCCATGACCACAAAAACGGGGACAGTGCCGGCGCGATGCTCCGGAAGAAAGCTGTTGGTCAGGTCCAACTCGTCGTCGCGGCTGAACACGCTGAGCCGGATGTTTTCGGACGCGTCGGCGAGGCGGAGGATGGCGGGTGTGGTGGACATTGCATCGCCGCACCAGTCTGACGTGAATACGGTGAGGTTGACGGGTTGGTCGAGGCCGTCGAAGTATTCAAGGACCGCCGCTGGGATCTCAGTGTTGTCGTGTATCTGTATGAACGGTTCTTTGTTGACCTTGATGTAGTCGATGTATTGGGTTGTAGTCATTCCCTGAGCGAATTTCTCGGCTGTGAGCTCCATTGATGCACCTCATGATCGCGGGCCGTCTGCTTTGCCGTTGCAGTCGGCGAATGCTAAAATCGCCGCTGGATACTGGATACTACCACCCGCCGGGTGTGCGGGTCGAGAGGTGCCCCCTGTTGACTAACGAACGTTCCGGAGTGTACCTGAAATACGCCCTGTTTTGCCGGGAAACTGTGGAGGGGAACGGCGATGAATTGAGCTGCAGCGAGATAATTGATCTGGTGGACATTGAGATGCCAGACGAACCGCCGACCGGCGACGGGCCTCGTGTGTTGGCGGAAGTGGACGTGCACCTGGTTTTTTGCATCGCCGGCGCTAGTCCCGGAGAGCATACGCTGGAGGTGAACATACGGGCGCCCGGAGCCAGTCTTTCCAGTCCGCCGCCGCAACAGACTGGGTGGGAAGACGGCATATTCTTTCAACGGTGGATCAAACCCTTTCGGATTCCGGTGACCCGATTGGGTCGGCATGTGGCCGCAATCGCTTTTGACGGGATGCCGCTGGGAGAGGCCAGCTTCCTGGTGCGCCTGAAGCCGTGATAAAACGTCCGGTGCCCTGAACCCGTACCGAAAAGCGAAGGGATCATATCCAGGCCGAAAATGTTCCGGTGTGAAACCGGCCAAGTAGCAGAATATGCAGTAGGGGCGAATAATTATTCGCCCCTACATGGATTACGGCTTTCTCCGGAATGACGGAATCCGGCGCCGTTATCCGCCGTTCCGCTCCCAGAGAGCTTCCAGGACGGCTCCCGGGTTCATGGGGAGGCATTCGAGGCGGGCCCCGGTGGCCCGGGCGATGGCGTTACCGATGGCTGCCATGGGGGGAACCAGGGAAACCTCTCCGACCCCCCGCACGCCAAGCGGATGCCCAGGGTTGGCCACCTCTACTATGACGGTGTCGATCATGGGCAAGTCCAGTGCGGTGGGCATCCGGTAGTCCAGGAACGATGAATTGAGCATCTGGCCATCATTGCTGAAGTAGTACTCCTCATTGAGGGCCCAGCCGATGCCCTGAACTGCTCCGCCCTGAATTTGACCCTCGACATAGCTGGGGTGGATTGCCTTACCGCAATCCTGGATCGCCGTGAAACGGAGTATATCCACCTTGCCGGTCTCAACGTCCACCTCGACATCTGCGACGTTGATTGCAAAGGCGTTGCCCACGCCGCCCGGGTTGGCGGTGGCCCGCCCTACGACGGGGCCGCCGGTACCGTTGAGACGGCGGGCGAGTTGGTTGAAGGTTAGCCGCAGAGCGTCATCCGACCGGTGAGCCAGCGTCCCGTCTGCCTGGTACTCCACGTCTTCGATGGGTACGTCCCAGATTCGGGCAGCGCGTTCGATCATCTGTCGGCGGACGTCCTCGCCGGCCTGATAGACGGCAGTGCCCATTTTGAAGGTAACTCCGCTACCGCCGGCGCCGCTGCTGTAGCCGATGCTGTCAGTGTCGACGATGGAAGGCTTGATGCTCTCCGCCGGCAAACCCAGAACTTCTGCGATGTGCATGGCCATGACGGCCCTGGAGCCACCGATGTCGGGTGATCCCTCAATCAGGCTGATGGTGCCATCGGGCATGACGCTGGCAACTGCGCTGGCTGGGCCGGTTCCATTGAACCATGCACCGGCGGCGATCCCGCGCCCGGTGAGCCGGCCGGGTCCGGAGGGTTCAGGCACGAGGGAGGCCAGGTGGGGGTGATCCTGGGTGGCCTGGAGGATTTCTACCATTCCGATGCGCCGGAAAGTAGGGCCGGCAATCTGACGGCTGCCCTCTTTGGAGGCGTTATTAAGTCGGAATTCCAGGGGATCGATACCGAGCTTCTCGCAGAGTTCATCGATGGCCTGCTCCGCAGCGAAAGAAGCAGGGGGTGAGCCGGGAGCCCGGTAAGCGGATGATTTTTGCACGTTGGTAACCACGTCGTAACCTTCCACGAATCCGTGGGGGATTTCGTAAGGCGCGAACATGGTGCGGCACCCGCTGGGCACGGGCGATCCGGGGAATGCGCCGGCTTCGTACACCAGCGAGGCCTGGGCGGCGACGAAACGACCGTCGCGGGTGCCACCAACCTTCACCTTGATGTGCGTGCCGGAAGTTGGGCCGGTTCCGGTGAAGACCTCGATTCGTGTCATGGCAATCTTGACCGGGCGACCAACCTTGCGAGCCAACGCAGCGACGACGGGCTCGAGGTAGCAACCGCCCTGGCCCTTCCCACCGAAACCGCCACCGATCTCCATGGGGACAACGTTCATCTGCCCCACCGAGATTCCAAGGATGCGGCTGGTGTGGTCGCGCAGAGCGAAGTGACCCTGACTGCTGGCCCAGATGGTCACAGTGTCATCGGTGTTCCAACGGGCGGTTGCGGAGTGGGGTTCGATATAACCCTGGTGAACCGATTTGGTGTGGTACTCCCGCTCGACGATCTCGTCAGCCTCCGCGAAACCGGCCTCGATATCGCCCAGGCTGAACTGGAAGTGATTGGAGACGTTGGAACCGTCGCCCCCGTCGCTTTCGGCCCAGCCGCCGGATCGCTGGGCCGGATTGGCCAGCGTCACCAGCCGTTCGTGGACCAGGGGAGCGCCCGGAGCCATGGCTTCGTCGGCGTTGAGTACCGCCGGCAGCACCTCCCAGTCCACGTCAATCAGCGCCAGGGCTTCTTCAGCTAGGTGGGGCGAGTCTGCGACGATGGCGGCCACGGCGTGTCCGAGATACAGGGCTTTCTCACGGGCCATCACATTGCGGGTGTAGAACCCGTAGTTGACGGGGGCCCCTTCTTCCTGATCGTTGATTTGGGCGGAAACATCCGGGAAGTCGGCGCCGGTTACTACGGCATGTACGCCGGGTAAGGCCAGAGCGCGGCTGGCATCGATCCCGTGGATTCGCGCGTGGGCGTAGGGGCTGCGCAGGATCTTGGCGTGGAGCATTCCGGGAAGGTGGATGTCGGCAGCATAGCGGGCGCGGCCCATCACCTTATCCGGGCCGTCGTGGCGCACTGGGCGAGTACCGACGACACGGTAGTTTTCTTCCGGGTCGGACAGGACGATATTGGGTTTGTAATCAAGCATATACGCGACCTCCTGAGTGACGATTGAAACGTGGGCGATGGCGGTAATTTACCACAAACCCGAGGTAACCGGGACGTACTTCCCAGACGGGTACCTTGAGCGCGGAAAGATAATCCGCATGCTGGCCCGCTCCAGTGGTAACAACAGGACCGGGCGGAACGCTGCCGATAGCGATGAGGAAGTTGCCCTCGCTCTGCCACCAAAGGATTGACCGACCGAAGCCCGGTGTTTAGAGTGGTTTCGAAAGACACCAGATGCAAGCCGACGTAAGGAGAATATGATGCCCCATTTCATGTACGTAGCAGTGCAGGAAGATGACAAGATTTCGGTTTTTTCCGTAGATTCCCAGACGGGGAAACTAACTCCCCGGGGCGATGTTGCCGTGGCCGGTGGGCCATTCACGCTGGCGATCAGTCCAGACCGGAAATATCTGTACGCCGGATGCCGGGAGATCCCGCAGCTGTTCAGTTATCAGATTGATCAGGCCAACGGAAGTTTGACGCAAAACGGATCGGTGTCGCTGGAGGCCAATCCCACGTATATCGCCACGGACCGAAAGGGCAAATTTGTGCTGTCGGCCTATTACCAGGGCGCACATGTTGGGGTACATCCCATCGGAGATGACGGATCGGTGGGCGGGGAGCCGATCGAATGGCTTGAGACAGCCACCGGAGCTCACGCCATGCAGACCGACCCCACCAATAGCTACGCCTTTGTGCCACACATCGCGGGCAACGGACCCAACGCAATCTATCAATTCAGGTTCGATGAAAACACGGGCCATATTACTCCCAACGCGCCGGCGGTGGTGGAAATCGAAGAGTTTTTGGGCCCGCGGCACTTTTGCTTCCATCCGTCGCTGGACGTTTTGTACTTTTCCAACGAACAGGGTTGCAGCGTTACTGGCTATCGCCTGGACACTGCCGCGGGAACGTTATCAGCATTTCAAACCGTTACCACAATCCCGGAAGATTTTACCGAGAGGAATACTTGCTCACAGATTCAGGTCGCGGCATCGGGCAAATTCCTGTACGCTCCCAACCGTGGCCATAACAGCATCGCCTGTTTCTCGATCGACACGTCCACTGGGGAGTTGACCGCAACGGGCAGGGTAGCTGCGGAGCCCATACCCAACGCGCTGTGCATCGGTCCCGATGACAAGTTCATCTACTCAGCCGGACAGGAGTCGGGAATCATGGCAACCTTCAACGTCAGCCCTGATTCAGGAGAATTGACCCCGCTAGAGACCTATCCGTTGGGGAACCGGCCGTGCTGGATTTCGATCACTGAGCTGCCTGGATAACGGGGATCGCACACCCCAGTATCATCGGTGGCGGCTGCTGTTTTTCCCTGGCTGGGCTACGGAATCACGGTCGGTAATATTCTCTTGGCATGTCGCTTGACATCACAGGTTTTGTAATCGAGGGTGATCCAGAGATCACCGAACATCTGTTGCATCCGCTGGGCGACCGCTGGTTGGACAGCATCGGCAGCGCCGCCACCACTATGTATTGCACCGCGCCGAGCTCCACGGGGGCGCTACCTTCCCCTACGCCATCTGCACTGTCCGCGCCATCGGACGGAAGGTGCATCGGCATGGCTAATCCCCATGCACCAGGTGGCGTCGGACAACGGTCGCCTGACGTTGCTACCGACCCCCGGAACCGGGGCTCTCTCTCGGTCGGAACTCGGGCCCGTGATGACGTCCTGCCGTATTTCCAGACAACCGGTAGCGCGGTGACGGTTTCTGGTCACGCCTGCCAGGTAAAGGCCCCCCGGAATGGCCGGAGCCCAGCACCTCGCAATGAGGCCGGTTGCCGGATATAGCCGGGGTGTCTTGCTGCCTGAGCGACCGCCCCGCCGTTCGATTGTGTCAAACGGCATGAAAAATGCCCCATATCGGGGCATTTTGAGTAGGGGACCAGGGACGTGGTGCCGAGGGAGGGAATCGAACCCACACACCTCTAGGAGGTAGCGGATTTTAAGTCCGCCGCGTCTACCTTTTCGCCACCTCGGCACGGATAAAAAAAGCGCGCAACTCCTATACAATCAGGTGTGTTGCGCGTCGCGATAATCGTAACGATGGGCGCGGGACGGCATTTCAATATGATGCCTGGGTTTCATGGAACTATGAGGTACTCATTATAGAGATGGAGGCGACGGGCGGATTCGAACCGCCGAATAGAGGTTTTGCAGACCTCCGCCTTAGTCCACTTGGCTACGTCGCCTTGTATTTGCCAATCGTCTTCGGTTAGCTTCCAGATTGGTTCGTCCGGCCAATACCCAATGAATCATTTGGTGCCGAGGGCGGGACTTGAACCCACACGAGCGAAAGCCCACGGCCCCCTCAAGACCGCGTGTCTACCAATTCCACCACCTCGGCGATTGGGGAACTTTTGGAGTATATCACAACGGCAAAATCCAGTGTCAAAGGTGCATTCGACAATGAATCCAATGCGGATCGATGTGTGGGGTAAAGCCGAAATCGGTGCGTGGGAACGCCGAACACCCTGAAAAGAACAAGACCGGCGGGACGGCTGGGAAGCGCCCCACTCGGTCTGATCTAACCGTTTAGTTGACCTGGTGCTCCCGCTGCAACAATTCTTTGGCGGTGTCGCCAATATTGGCTTCGATGCAATCACGCAGAGCGGAGTAAATGGATCGCTTAATGGCGTCCATCATCCAGGCTTCGTATTCGGGGGCAGACTGGTATTCGTTCTTCACCCCGATAAGTTGCCGCAAAGACTCCAGGTAGTGGGCTTGCAGCGGAGTCAGCGATTCCGGGTCGTACTCTTCCAGTTGAGGGCCGGCTTGCGGGTCCACCCCGACGGGGGCCGTACTCACTACCGGATTCTCGTTTTCCAAACCGCTGATATTGGCGTTGTCACTCTGTGGCGCGTTCATTGCATTACTCCCAAGGTCCGGCGGGACGTTGGCCCGAACCAGATTTGAGTTAGGGGCATTATAGCACTTTTGCAGCCTGTTCACACCGTTGTAGGAGGATTTAACAAAGGATTTACGAACCGGCAACATTTTGCATTATTGTGACGGTGGAGTGGATATTGGTGGTGTGTTTCGTGATCAATTAGTTGAGAATGGTGCGAATTACTCCGCACTGATTAATACGATGCGGCGGCTTGGTCGGATTGCAGACCGGAAGGCGCGGTCCGATTCCCGCGCCATCTGATCTCCGTCGCTCCCGTGGCGGTGGTTTTAGACTTCTCGGAACTCACCTTCGACGGTGTCATCGGATCCGGGAGGAGCGTCGCCAGCGCCTCCGGCATCACCTGGACCGCCGGCTCCCGGCTGGGTGTATACGGCCTGGCCTACCCGTTGCAGGGCTTCGTTCAGTTCATTGATGGCGGTTTGCATTTGAGCTACGTTGTTTGCTGCGATGGCAGTGCGTAGCGATTCCAGCTTGGCATCTGCTTCGGCCTTGAGGTCGGCGGGCAGTGTTTCGGCGTGCTCAGTCAGGAGACGCTCGGCGGAATAGGCCAGGCTGTCGGCCTGGTTACGAGTTTCCACCCCCGCGCGACGTTCCCGGTCGGCTGCTTCATTGGCCTCGGCGTCCGACATCATGCGCTCGATGTCTTCCTGCGACAAACCGCTGCTGGTCTGGATAACGATACGCTGTTCTTTGCCGGTGCCCTTGTCCTGAGCCGATACGCTCAGTATGCCGTTGGAGTCGATGTCGAAAGTTACGTCGATCTGGGGCATTCCGCGAGGGGCCGGCAGGATTCCGTCCAGCATGAACCGGCCGATGGTTTTGTTGTCGTTGGACATCGGCCGTTCGCCCTGCAAAACGTGGATATCCACACTGGGTTGCGAGTCCGACGCGGTGGTGAACGTCTCGGTTTTCTTGGTTGGAATGGTGGTGTTGCGCGGGATCAGCGCGGTAGTTACGCCGCCCAGGGTTTCGATACCCAGGGTGAGTGGCGTTACATCCAGCAAAACGATGTCGCCAACCTCTCCAGCCAGGACTCCGGCCTGAATCGCGGCGCCCAGGGCCACGGCTTCGTCAGGGTTCACAGAGCGGGACGGCTCCCGTCCGAAGATCTGCTGAACCTTGGCCTGGACGGATGGCATTCGGCTCATGCCGCCAACGAGGATCACGTCATCAATGCTGCCGGCGCCGATGCCGGCGTCGCTGATCGCCTGGCGGCACGGGCCCTCGGTACGGTCAATAAGGTCGCCAACCAGCTGTTCCAAACGGGAGCGGCTGAGGCTTTTTACCAGGTGCTGGGGCCCGCTGGCGTCGGCGGTGATAAACGGCAGGTTTATCTCCGTTTCCAACGTACTGGATAGCTCGATCTTCGCCCTCTCGGCCGCATCGCGCAACCGTTGCAACGCCATGCGGTCCTGGGTCAGGTCGATGCCGGTTTCGCCGCGAAATTCGTTAACCAGCCAGTTCAGGATGGCATCGTCGAAATCGTCGCCTCCGAGGAAGGTGTCGCCATTGGTGGACAACACCTCGAAAACGCCGTCGCCCAGCTCCAGAATGGTAATGTCAAAGGTTCCACCGCCGAGGTCGAAAACCGCCACGGTGGAATCGGTTTGCTGTTTGTCAATGCCGTAAGCCAACGACGAGGCCGTGGGTTCGTTGATGATCCGCAAAACGTCCAGTCCGGCGATGGTGCCGGCGTCTTTGGTGGCCTGCCGCTGGGAGTCGTTGAAGTAGGCGGGTACGGTAATGACGGCTTGCGTGATCCGCTCTCCAAGCTTGGCTTCGGCGTCCTGCCTGATCTTCTGCAGAATCATGCTGGAGATTTGGGGAGGCGCGTACGACTGACCCGACATTTCCACGTGGGCGTCGCCGTTATCGCCACTGACCACCTGATACGGCAAGCGTTTGGCGGCGTCCTGGACGATCGGCTCGTCGTATCTGCGCCCCATCAGGCGTTTGACGGAGAAAATAGTGTTCTCCGGGTTGGTAACTGCCTGGCGCTTTGCGATTTGACCGACGTATCGCTCGCCGCTGCGGACGTTTACGGCTACTACCGATGGAGTGATGCGGTTACCTTCAGCGTTTTCGACTACGGTAGCCTCGCCAGCATCGATAACCGCTGCCACCGAGTTGGTGGTACCGAGGTCGATGCCCAGGATCTTTGCCATTGTTATATCTCCTCTGATTGTTTTTGATGTAGATTTTGAAGGGCTTAGTTGGGTGGCAGGTTGCCGTTAAGTGGGACGAACTGAATATCAGCCCCAAAGCGCCTATTGGTTTACGACGACCTGAGCAGCCTGAACAACGCGATTGCGGAGCCGGTAACCCTGTCTTAATACCTCGACGATACTACCCGATTCCGCGTCTCCCACCTGGGCGATGCCGACCGCCTCATGCAACTCAGGGTTGAAGGTTTCGCCGAGAGAATCAATGCGGGTTACACCCTCCGATTCCAGGAAGGCGGCCAATTTACGCTGAATCAATCGAACACCTTCGGCCCACGATTCGGCAACGGTACTGCCGTCCTTGTCATCCGCGTCAGGTTCGTATTGAAGGTGATTGATCGCCAGATCCAGCTCATCGACGATGGGCAGCAGATGAACCAGCAGGCGACTGTTGGCGTGTTCCTGAACAGTGCGTCTTTCCTCGTCGTTACGGCGGCGCAGATTCGCCAAGTCGGCCAGCCCACGTTGAACCGCGTCCAACTGGCGGGCAATCTCTTCGTTCGCCTCGGCCAGCGCAGCCCTAAGCATAGAAGCTTCCTGTTCGGGAGTCATGGGAGGGGATTCTATTCCGTCAATTGATGGGTCGGGATCAGGGTGGCCGTGAGCCGGCGCAGGTTTGGGTTGTCCCAACGAATCGCTGGCGGTGAACTCGGTAGAACCGGTCGGTATTTCGGGGTCTGATTGTGGATTGTACTGATCTGGAGGCATTAGATAATTCCTGATTAATTTTGCAATGGGACCGCTACGCGGTGGCGGTGGGCGTTCGGGGATTAGTCCGGAACGGGCAAGCCGAGGCTATTGCACAACAGGGCCACTTCGGAACGAATGCTGTCTGCCACCTCGGCGTCGTCAATCGACCGGGCAACCCGGTGGGAAAACACTTTAAGGTTGTTGACCAGCTTCAGGGCGAACTCGACGCCGGCCAGGTTAAGTCCCAGGTTGTCCATCAGGTGACGAATTAGCATGACTTTGCGGAGATCCTGCCGGGAATAAAGGCGTAGCATCCCCACCGTGCGTTCGGGTTGGATCAACCCCAGTCTTTCGTATTTACGCAGAGTTTGGGGGTGCATTTCCAGTAAACGCGCTGCGACCGAAATGATATAGACGCCTTCAAGTTCCATGCCGGCCGGGCGGTTCGCGTTCGCCGTTTCAGTCGCGGGGTCCGGGAAAGCGTGTTCGCCGTCCACACCATTGGACGATGGAGGCGAACCGGTCACCCACACTTCGGGGGCATTTGATGTGGGAGTGGGATACGATTCCAAAAGCGTTTGACTGATTCGATGTGTTCGAGGCCATTGCCGTTGCATAACTCCAGACCTCCCGGTTGGCAACGAGGTGGCGAAACGGGTTTGCCCATGGTGGGCGAAACCTCTGGATCGCCACGTGAATTTTATCACACGATGATGTGTTGAATAATAGGGCTTGACACGGTATGTGTCAAGTTGTATTATCCGCATTGAAAAGAATTTGACACCGATTGGCTCACTCAGACAGGTTTGGCGAATTGCAATCCAATCTTCGGCGACGCGCGTATACCAAATCAGTTAGCGGATTAAAAACACTTGCTAACTGGTTCGGAAATAACGGATCCGTTTAGGAGGCAATCATGAAACTGATGTTCAACGCCTGCCCGAAGTGCTCCGGAGACATGGAATTACGGCGAGATATTTACGGAATCTTCGTCAGCTGCTTCCAGTGTGGCCTGCAACGGGATCTTGACGCCCCAATGCCCACCGTTCAAACGCCGCCCAAATCGGCCACCAAAACTGTGGCAGCCAGGGAACGCGAACTCTTAAAAGCAGCTTAGCAGTTCCATTCAGGAATCCGGTCAACGGAATGGGCCGCCGACCTCTAACGTCGGCGGCCTTGTATGTTTAACGGGAGGTTCTCTGCGATCAACGGGTGAGTTCGGGCCAGAATCGCTCTTCCTGCCAGGGATCGGCATTGTTGTTGTAACCCCGTTGTTCCCAGAATCCGGGCGCGTCTTCGGCCATCAATTCAATGCCGTTGATCCATTTAGCCGATTTCCATCCGTATCGGCTGGGAATGATCAATCGCAGCGGCCATCCGTTATCTTTGCCCAGCTCGGCGCCGTTTTGTCGGTGTGCCAGCAGGCCTTCAGAGAGAGCCAGATCCAGCGGGATATTGGTCGTGTAATCGCCATAGCAATGAGCCATGATGTGTTGCGCTGCCGGCAATACGCCGCACCGTTCCAATAGCGCCGAAATCATCACTCCTTCCCAGGTTTGGTCCAATGCGGACCACTGGGTCACGCAATGAAAATCGGCATCGACGGTAACCCAGGGCAAATCGAGGAATTGCGCCCAGTCCATGGTGATTTCCTGCCGCACCAAGCCCCAAACCCTGATTTCCCACGAGGACAAGTCGACCTGAGGCGTGTCACCGTAGGTTAGAACGGGGAATTTTTTGGCCACGAACTGGCCTGGCGGAACCCTTTCTCCGGCTGGCGGAGCCGTTTTTACCTGATCCGGGCGTTTCAACCCAAATTCGGGCTGAACACCGGTGTTTGATTGTTGTTGCTGAGGGGTGGTCATTCGGTCGCTCCCGGGTCGCTATTTATTAGCCGGCGGGTTACCGGTTGGCACGGATCGTTCCCGCCGGGCCTTCTATGATCCGGCCCACTACCGACGCACAATGCGCGCCACGGGCTTCGAGGGCGGCGATGAGTTGGGCAGCGCGTTCCGAAGCGACCGACATCAACAGTCCGCCCGACGTTTGCGCGTCGCAGAGTAACAACCGGTCCTCGTCGGTCAGCGCGTCGCCCCAGGTTACCGAGTCGTAAACGCTGCTCACGTTGCGATGTGTGCCACCCGGTGCGACGCCGTTAGCCAGGAGCTCCCTGACGCCAGGCAGAATCGGTACGTCGGAAAGATTGACCTCCGCCGCAACGCCGCTGCCGCGCACCATGCTCCGGAGGTGACCCAACAGACCGAAACCGGTAATATCGGTGGCCGAATTGACCCCCACTTCCATCATGGCCTCGGCGGCAGGTTTATTCAGGGCGGCCATTGTTTCAACGGCGACAGCCATAACGTCCGGGTCCACCACGCCCTGTTTGCCGGCGGTGGTGATGATCCCGGTTCCGATGGGTTTGCTCAACACCAGGACGTCACCGGGGCGTGCGCCAGCGTTGCTGACCTGTTTGCCGGGTTCCACGATGCCCACTACTGAGAGGCCGTACTTGGGTTCCGGATCGTCCACGGTATGCCCGCCCACAATCAGACATTCGGCTTCAGCGGCTTTGGCGTATCCGCCCTGCAAAATGTGGCCCAGTATTTCCTTGTCCAACTCCGCGGGGAACCCGACGATATTCAGAGCGATCAACGGCTTGCCGCCCATGGCGTAAACATCAGACAACGAGTTGGCCGCGGCGATGGCGCCATACTCGTATGGATCGTCGGTAATCGGCGGGAAGAAATCGACAGTAACAATGAGCGCCGTTTCGTCGTTGATGCGGTAAACGGCGGCATCGTCTCCCGTCTCAGCGCCCACGAGCAGGTCGGGGTGCTTGAGCAGGGGAACGTAACTCAGGACCTGAACCAGGTCCTCAAGACTCAGCTTGGCCGCTCAACCTGCGCAATGAGACAGCTCGGTGAGACGGATAGGAGATTTGGCTTCAACCATTAATGCCTCGACGTTGGGGGAATGCTTATTTGGATGCAGGGATTAGCCCTACAACTGATACTCCGGGCGGCGCAGCAGCTGGCGCGCGATTACCAGGCGCATGATTTCGTTGGTGCCTTCGCCGATAATCATCAAAGGGGCGTCGCGGTAATAACGTTCTACCGGGAAGTCTTTGGTATAGCCGTAACCACCGTGGATGCGCATGGCTTCCATAGCGACTTCTCCGCAAACCTCGCTGGCGAACAGCTTGGCCATGCCGGATTCCAGGTCGATACGCTCTCCGCTATCTTTTTTGGCGGCGGCGTCATAAACCAACAGACGCGCAGCCTGAATCTTGGTGGCCATGTCGGCGATTTTGAGCTGAATAGCCTGGTGCTGGCTGATCGGTTGTCCAAAGGTTTCGCGCTGCTGGATATATCGCATCGAGGCGTCCAGGGCGGCCTGCGCTACGCCAACGGCCCGAGCTGCCACATTGATGCGTCCGGTTTCCAACCCGCTCATCACCTGGCCGAAACCAACATTTTCATCCCCGCCGATGAGGTTCTCGGCTGGAATGCGATAATCCTCGAAGAACAGTTCGCAGGTGTCCGGGC
Organism: Dehalococcoidia bacterium; assembly: GCA_965217175.1. Lineage (GTDB taxonomy): Bacteria > Chloroflexota > Dehalococcoidia > Lucifugimonadales > UBA3495 > Bin87. Next base: position 3,244,098 of record OZ244251.1, on the reverse strand, counting down.
CGCGGTATCCCAACTTGTCCAGGTGCCTCCCGACTTTGAACCCGTCTTCGAAACTATGCTCTCCTTTTTCGATGACGAAAGCGGACAGACCACGGTGCTTGATGGAGGGGTCGGGGTTGGTGCGGGCCAACAGGCAGAAAGCATCCCCCGAATCGGCGTTGGTGATAAACATCTTGGAGCCGTTCACAACGTATTCTTCGCCATCCTTGACGGCGCGAGTTTCCAGGGCGCCGACGTCGCTGCCGCCGCTGGGCTCGGTCAAGGCCAGGCCGCCGCGAATTTCCCCGGTGGCGAGGCGGGGCAGAAAGTGGTCGCGTTGTTCCTGAGTGCCGTAATGGGTAAGGACGTAAGCGAGGATGTGGTGCGTTCCCAGCGTCCCGGTCAACGCCATGTAACCCTTGCTGATTTCCTCGAAAATCATGGCAAAGGTTGTATAGTCGAGGCCCATGCCGCCGTATTCTTCGGGAACCGTGATACCAAACAGACCCAGCCCTTTCATCTGGTCAATGAGGTCGTAAGGAATAGTATCCTCGGCGTCGTGCTTGGCGGCCACCGGCTCCACTTCGTTGCGCACGAAGTCGCGCACCATGCTGACTATCTGAGTGCGGGCTTCCTGTGGCGTAGGGGAGATTGTGGTCACGGCGGCGGCTCCTGTTCGTTCCGATAGATGTGGTACACGAGCTAGTCTATCCCAGCCATACGGACGGGTGCAACTTGAAGGTGGGGGCGGCCGTCATGTTCTGGCTCCGAGATAACTGCGCGGGATATACTATCGCGTAGTCGGCAGTTTCAAACCGGGGAAGTTAGGGGACGTTAAAGGTCAAAGATGGATACGCTTTCCACGCATTCGAATTACACCGGGTTAGCATTTGGTGTGCGGGTGGCCATCGACCCGTTCGCACGAGCCCGTCAGTTGCATTTGCAACTTCGCTATCACGCCGACCGATATTACAACGAGGACGCCCCCGTTATCGGCGATGGTCAGTACGATACGTTACTGCAGGAATTGCGCCGCCTGGAGGTTCAGTTTCCCGGTTGCCTCAACCCCGATTCGCCCACCCAACGCGTCGCCGGCGCGCCCGCTGACGGTTTCACTCAGGTGGAACATCCGATGCCCATGCTCAGCCTGGCCAACGCGTTCGCCAGGGAGGATGTGGAGGCCTGGCACCGCCGCGTCACCGACCTGCTTGACGGTCAATCGTTTCGGATGGTGGCGGAACTGAAAATCGACGGATTGGCGGTTCGACTAACCTACCGGGACGGACGCTTCCTGCTGGGTGCGACCCGCGGCAACGGTCAAACCGGGGAAGACGTTACCCACAACCTGCGTACCGTCAGGAGCATACCCCTGACCCTGTCGGGTCGGCCGCCAACTGATCTGGAGGTGCGCGGCGAGGTTTATCTCCCGTTGGACAGCTTCCGCAAGATGAACGAAGAACGCGAACGGTTGGGTGAGCCTCTGTACGCCAACCCACGCAACACCGGCGCGGGCACGATACGTCAACTGGACCCCAAGGTCACGGAAAGCCGAAACATGCAGATGTGGGTGTATAGCCTGAATGACACCGGCGTTGCTCCCATACCGGCCGGACATTGGGAATGCCTGCAAAACCTGAAATCGTACGGGTTCCGCATCAACCCCCTGAATCGGACTCTGGATACCGTGGACGAGGTTTGCGATTTCTACGACGAGATGCTGAGTCGGCGGCACGAGTGGAATTATGAAGCGGATGGCATAGTGGTGAAGGTTGACAGCATCGCCCAGCAAAACTCGCTGGGAGTGGCGGGCCGGGAACCGCGCTGGGCAATCGCCTACAAGTTCCCGGCAGAGCGGTCCACCACACGTCTGTTGAACATCATCATCAACGTGGGGCGCACGGGTAGCCTTAATCCCCAGGCGATTCTGGAGCCGGTGGTGGTGAGTGGCGCGACGGTGCAACACGCATCGCTACACAACGAAGAGGACATCCACCGCAAGGATATCCGCATCGGAGACACGGTGGTCATTGAGCGGGCCGGCGACGTGATCCCCCACGTGATCGGCCCGGTGGACATCCCGGGTAGGGAGAACCTGCCGGTTTTCAAAATGCCGGAACATTGCCCGGTGTGCGGGACACCCGTGGTGAAAGACGAAGGCGACGCCATGCACCGGTGTCCGAACTCGGCCTGCCCGGCGCAATTCTTCGAATCCCTGAAGCATTTTGTGTCCCGGGGGGCGATGGACATAGACGGGTTGGGAGAACAGTGGTGCCGCGTATTGATTGATCAGGGGCTCGTGTCCGACGTTTCGCACCTTTATCAACTGACGACGGAGCAATTGACGGCGTTGGACCGCATGGGAGAGCGCCTCTCGACACGCATCCTCAACAACATTGAAGCGAGCAAGCAGCGACCGTTGGCGCGCATCCTGTTCGCGTTGGGTATCCTGCACGTGGGCGCGGAAGTGGCAGACTTGCTGGCTGGACGTTACGCCAGCATCGATGACATAGCCGAAGCTGGCATGGACGAATTGACTGACATCGACGGCATAGGCCCGAAAATCGCCGAGAGCATCGTCAGGTATTTTGCGACTGAACGCAACCAGGCGACGATTGCAGGTCTGCGTTCGGCGGGCGTCAAGCTTCGGCAGTATCTGGCGCCGGTGGACACATCCGCGCTACCGTGGAAAGGGTTGACGTTCGTAATCACCGGCACACTGGTCAACATGACTCGCCGCGAGGCGGAAGGCAGGGTGAAATCCCTGGGTGCCGCTACCTCGTCTTCGGTCTCGCGACGGACCGACTGGCTGGTGGCCGGAGCATCTCCGGGCACCAAGTTGGCAACCGCCGAGCGCCTCGGGGTGCCAGTGCTGGACGAAGCCGGCCTGATGGCGCTGCTGCAGGACCCGGCCGCGACAAGCTCCGCCACCACCCAGGGCGAACCGGACGCGGACGTTGACCCGGAAGGGCAGGCGCCGCTCGGGCTCGGTGATTAGCCGGCAACTCGCTTGCTGGTGTGACGGGCCGGTTACCGTATCAATCCGTATACCCGGTCCGGTTGCACCACGACGATGACGGCGTCCTGAGCTACCATCGCCCGGTCATATTCTTCCCAATCCGGGTGTTCGTTATCGCCGCAAGCCATAAAGGCGTCGCGCAGTTTCTGCCGCATAACCTCCGAATCGGTGTTGTGGTAATCGGTGAGGGTCGCCGTGCCCTCCACCACCCCGAACTGGCGCCAATCGTCCGCTACGGCCATTACATTGCAGCGTGAGTTGCGTCGCAGGTTGCGCACCTTGTAGGAAGACCCCCGAACCGTTACGAAGAGGGCCGCTTCATCGCCATCGAAGGGAGAAGCGCCGCACACCACAATACTCGATTGGGCAGTTCCGTCCTGTCGAAATGTCGTAATCACACCCCGGTGATTGGATTGGAAGAAACTCTTAACGTCTGAAAATTCCAACTTTCGCCTCCATTTTGCTATAACGTAGGATGTCTGAAGATTGGCCGGTCAGTTCGCGTCGGCCACTTCGTATATGGTAACTGTATCCGATTGGAACGCCCGAATGAGCCAACCTTCGTCGACCCAATCCTCCATCCGACCGGTGACGCCATCGCCGTAGGTATTCCGTTCCCGGGGACCTACAATGACCCATCTAACATCATACCGGCTCAACAAATTTTGTACCCGCGCGGATTCGTCGATTTCGTAAATCGCGGCGACGTCGTCCCGCCTACCGGATAACGCAGGATCGTCGCCTCGCCATTGGCGCTGATGACCTTCCCAGCCTATTACGGCTGGCCGTGCTGTCGCGGCGGAAATCCTACCGTAATCAGTATAGTCGTCACCCACGGCCTCGACGATAATTCCCGCGCGTTGGCGATTGTTCAACCACATGATAGCGGCGTATTCGTCAGGCTCTGAATGGCGCAGAAAATCCAGCCCGGCCAGGGTATTCGACGACCAATCGTTCCCGTCCGTGGCCCAGCCAGTGCGTTCCAGGGTGGCGGCCACAGGATAGTAGGAGGACGCCAACAGTAGGAACGCCACCAGAATGATCCACGCCAATGCGAATGCACGCAACAGCGCGGTCCAATTTTGTGCCCATCCACGACGTGCCGGGGTTGCGATAATGTAGTAGGTGCCCACAGCGCCCGCCGTCCCCAGCAACAGCCACGCCTGGTAGTAAACCTTGAATACGGTGTTCATTCTATTGCCGAACTGGTCGGCGATGTGGAACAACTCTGCCCCCGCCAACAGGTAGAAACCTGCGGCGGCCAGGACCAGGGTGAATTCTATCCAGCGAGTTGGTCGCCGGCCCGCCGACAAGGCTAACGCGCAATATGCGGCGATGCCCCCAATTGCCAGCAACGGCAACGCCAGCGCCAATCGTTGCAAAACCACGCCGTCGGCCAGCTGAATATCCTCCGGGTTGACCGACAATCTGATGCCCACAGCCACCAGCCACAGCAATAATGGCGCGATGCTGAAGCCTGCCACCGCAATCGCCACGCTGCGTTGCTGGCGAGTGGGCCAACCCACTTCCATGAGAGCCCGAATGATCAGGCCGGCTGCCAGCAGCGCGGGGACCCCCATCACGACCAGAAAATGGAATGGCCGGGTAGCCGGACCAACCACTGGCAAAATCCCCTGGGCCTGGCTGTCAAATGACCAGTAGAACGGTTGGAACAGGACCACGCCGGCTGCGGCGATCCCCAGCGTCAGCAATCCGGCGCGGCCAGCCGACTTTGCCAACCGGTTTCCCGGCGGACTGCTGTCCGAGGCAGATGAGTCGTCGATTGGGGTAAACCAGGAGAACCATCGCAATAACGCGGCCATGCCAATGATTGCCAGATAAACGGGAAAGTCCCAGGCGTTCATGAAGGCCAGGGCTCCAACTGCCAGGCACACGGCTGCGGCTTCCCAGGGTTGGCGGCGTATCCAGTCCAATCCCGGCGGGTTGGGCGATACCATCATGGATAGTGCGAGGGTCAACACGAGGAGGAGGAACGGCAATACCGTAACGTGGGCGTGCAGATCGCCCAGCAGGAAGCTGAAGAAAGGGACTTCGGTGATGGTGTAATCCAGCGAAACGCCGGTTTCAGCCAAGGTATCGATGACTCGGCTGCCCCTCCACCACCACCAGAATTGATCGGGGAACCAACCTTCTACGCCCGTGGGGGCGGTTAATCCCTTGATTCCTGCCCAACCCCAAAATCCTTCTCCTCCGATCCCGCGCACGTGGGCAAACTCCAGCACGCCCGACAGGTTCCCAAGCAGCAGGACACCCCCGGCGGCGATCAATCCGACGACCAGCGCCGGGGACACTCTGGACCCCGAGAATCGCAGCAGGTTGTACACCAGGCCCAGCACTCCAGTGGCCGCCAGCGCTGCTACGGTGGCGATCGACAGGTTGTATGCCATATCCGTTGGCACTCCGGTCAACGTGGTCAGCATGGCAGCGACATAGTGGCCGCCGTAATAATAGGCAATGCCATGGCCGGCGAGCCAGGAGTCCATGGGCGGGAAACTGTCGGCGCTCACGATGGCGCTGAGGATCCCGAAATCCATGGGTTTTTCGGTGTGATTGATGGCGGGGACTTCGCTGATGACCAGCGCCCAGAAGGCAAACATGGCCAGAAAGGTTAACTCGACGGTCAGGACGACCGTCCACCGGCGCCGGAAGAAATCCCGCAGCTCACTGCGCTGGCGATGGGCCAACCAGACTGAACCAAGCACAAAAACGGACAGCACCGCCAGAATGCCGACCGGTGAGTTGGGAACAATGCCGACGCTGCCGCCAATCCAGGTAACCCATGCCAACAGCAACAGCGCCAGGATGCGCGCAACTGCCCAACCCCGGTCGGCGAGCCTGCCCATGAGCAAGTGGGCGACTGGAAATCCGAGCCAGGACAATGCCTCGAGAGCTATCAGCCAGGCGACGATGTCCTGCACGGTCAGTTGGTAATCGGGCGTCAGGCGGCTGGCGCCAACAGGGCGTCCACGAATTCTACAGGGTCAAACGGAGCCAGGTCGTCTAATCCTTCACCGGTGCCGATGAACAGGATGGGGACTCCCAGTTCGCGATGGATGGACAGCACGATACCGCCTCGTGCGGTGCCGTCGAGTTTGGCCAGAAAAATACCGGTGCAACCAACCGCTTCGGTAAACGCCTGAGCTTGTGTCAATCCGTTGTGCCCGGTGGTAGCGTCCAGCGTGAGCAAAACCTGATGGGGCGCGGCGCCGTCGAGTCTGTTGATCACGCGCCGAATTTTGCGAAGCTCATCCATGAGGTTATTGCGCGTATGAAGGCGGCCGGCAGTATCGACGATCAGTATGTCGGCTCCCCGGGCACGGGCAGCTTGCCAGGCATCATAGGCCACGGCTCCCGGGTCGGCGCCGGATTGATGGCTGATCACGTCCACGCCCACCCGTTGGCCCAGTATTTCCAATTGCTCTTCGGCGGCGGCGCGGAAGGTATCGGCGGCTCCCAGGACAACACGCTTGCCGGCCTGGGTGAAATGGTGAGCCAGCTTCGCAATGCTGGTAGTTTTCCCGACCCCGTTGACGCCGCACACGAGGATGACGTAAGGCAGCGTTAGCGCATCGTCATCAAGCCAGGCGTCCGGGTTGCCTGCTCCCGTTAGTTCTGCGGATAATAGTTCCCTGAGCCGGCTGTAGGCTCCCTCGCCATCAACCACGCGACCGGAGCGTACTTCGGAGCGAAGATCGTCCAACACGTTCATGGTGGTGGGAACCCCCACGTCGGCGGAGATCAGTATTTCTTCGATCTCATCCCACACGGTGTCGTCAAGTTCAGCGGAGCCCAGTAACTGCCTGATGCGGCCAAACCAGGTTTCGCGGCTGCGCTTTACACCGGCGTCGGTTTGCTGTCGGTTGGTGTCGGTCCGGTTTCGCTTGAAAATCGAGAACATGGCTCAAACAGATTATCAGCGGGGTAGCATCGGCGCAACCGGAGCGCCGGGTAAGCATTGTTCATGGTTGAGGGTTAGCGTAACCGGCCAGATGCTCGCCCATCTGGAGATGTTCCTGGAGTGGGATTACAACGTATCAAAGCGGGTTTTTTTAGGAGGCGGAGCATCAATGAAAGGTTGCGTTCATTATTGAGCATTGACCGGTGGGGCGCATTGTGGTAGTTTCGGCTTACAAACTGAATAAGAACTTTGGCGGGAGCCTGGTTACGCCAGGCTGAGAGGGTGGCCGTGAAAGCCACCGACCGTAGTACCTGATCCGGATAATGCCGGCGTAGGGATTAGAGACAGCATTTACGACCGCCAGAGATTTGCAACCTGGCGGTTTTTTCATTGGCGGTGCATGGCCGCCGGTTTGGAGACCCAACGAGGAGACTACTATGCTGGATACCGGAGTCGGAATCGCGACATTAGTGCTCGTGTGCGCTACATTTTTGTTTCTGGGTGTTACTTACGTAGGCCGACGTCGCCAAAGCGTGGAGGATTACACCATCTCGCGCAATCACGCTCCTGTTAACGTGGGCGTGGCGACGCTGGTGGCTTCGATGTTCGGAACCTGGGTACTGCTCAGCCCCGGCGAGTCGGGAGCGAACTTCGGTATCGTTTCACTGGTGGGGTATGCGCTGGGCATGGCAGGGATTCCGGTAATGTTCATGTTCGTCGGGCCCAGAATCCGACAGTTGATGCCCAACGGTCACTCGGTGACGGAGTACGTGAAACACCGTTTCGGCACAATCCCCTTCGTTGCTATCTCCTTGGTGATCATATTCGTGATGGGCATATTCATTACGGCCGAGATGACGGCGATCACGGCGGCGGTGAGCATCCTGACCGGATCGCCGGCATGGGCCACAGCGGTGGCGGTGGGCGTGGTGGTGGTGGCATACACGGCTTACGGTGGCCTGCGAGTATCCATTTACACTGATCGCATCCAGTTCTGGGTGCTGATTCCCGTTTTGCTACTGTTAGTAATCGTAGCAGCAGTAATGCTCGGAGACACCGGAGCATGGGGAGCGGCGAAACAGGCGGGGTTGCTGTCGGTGAGTTCTTCCGGCAGTTACTTCTTCGGGATCGTGTTGATAATCGGCATCGTGGCCTCAAACGCCTTCCACCCGGGAATGTGGCAGCGGGTTTATACGGTGGAGAGCCAACGATCCCTCAACCGGAGCCTGTGGGGAGCGACCGCGCTGGCCATACCGATTACGTTCCTGATGGGCATGGCGGGCATCGCGGCGGTGGGAAACGGTTCGGTTGCGCCGTTTGAATATCCCGCCGTTGCGGCGTCTTTGTTCGCGCTGGCATCTGACGTATTCCCGCTATGGATGCACTTTCTGATGCTGGTATGCGCTTTGATGCTGGCCATGAGCACTCTGGACACGATGATGAACGGGTTGGCCAGCGGGATCGCTACCGACCTGGCCGGTATGGGCATCCAGCGCGGCACGCTGATGACGCTGGCCCGCGTTGTAACGGCGGTGGTAGCAATACCGGGAATAATCGTGGCAACCCAGGGGTTGAGCGTACTGTACGTGTTCTTGATCGCCGACCTGCTGGGTGCGGCAATCGCGGTGCCGATGCTGGTGGGTCTGTACTCCAGGCGAATGCCCGGGTGGGCGGTTCTTGTCGCGGGCGGCGCGGGAATCATCATCGGCGCGCTGTTCTACCCGGAACCGGATCTGATATCGCCGTGGGCGATTCCCGCACCAACCGGCGGACAGATGTTCTGGGCCTTCGCGTCCGCCCTGGTGGTATCGTCCGCGATATCCGCGGCGGTAGTGGTGCTCCAACGGATAGTGGCGCCCGACCAGGAATACGATTTCGACATCCTAGGCTCGGGAGTTCAGTTGATCGATGAGCCGGTTATCGCGGACGACTAGGCTATGTCGGCGTGGCCTGCGGCACGATTGCGCGGCCATACTTGCCGAGACAAAAAGCATGGGGGCGGCCAATTGGTCGCCCCCATGCTTTAACCGGATCGCGTCCTCGCTACTTGAAGATGGCCAGGCATTTTGTGGAGTTGAAAATGTAAGTCTCATACCAGTCCACGATTTGGGCCTGGTATTGCAGGGTGTCCATAGCGCCGGCGAGGCACATCCAGTTGAGCAGTTCCTGTTGACCCGCGTCCTCCACCTGGGCGGTCGAGATGCGGGACCAGGCCTGGTAGTCCCCGTCTTTCATTTCCTCGAAGCGGGCACGATCCGACACGATGTCGGGGTATAGCCAGTAGTTTTTCTCGGTGAGGAAGGCGTGAGACCAGGAAGAAGATGCGATCAAGGCGACCCGCCATGGTGACTCTTTGAGGGCCTGGGCTGCTGCTGCTCCAACTTCGAGGCATCGCTTGGGCGAGGGGCTGGGCGGATCCGGATCGGGGGAATATTCGACGCTGCCACCCTTGTTCCGAATGACGCGGCTGCCGTAGCAATTAACCAGGAACGGAACCACTGGGTAGTCAAAGCCCTTGCGGTCGTAGTCGAGGTAGAGAAGGGTGTTCAATATCGCGTGTCCCAGGCCAGGTTCGTGGAGAGGCTGGTAGGCGTAGGACATGTCAATGCCACGGTCGATCATCCCGGATACCAGGGCGCGCGCGCCGTTTTTGTGTCCCTGGAAGTTGAAGGTAGTGTCGGCCGATTCGTCCCATACGTTGCGTCGGGTAGAACCGTCGCCGTTGGCGAAAGGTTGGCAGTTGAACTCGTCGTAGGCGAGGACGCAGAAGGGAGGAATGATGTCTTCCCGGAAATTCTCGTACTGGTCGTCGCCCCAGATAACCACGAAGTCTGGATTGAACGCATCCAGTTCCTGCCTGAGGCGCCGGAAACCGGCCACCATCCGCTCGCGTAACCGAACCGCCGAGGCGTAACCCTCGTCTTCCCCGTATTCGACGCGCATGGGTTCAGGCCAGTTGCTGGGGTTTTTCATCTCAGCCGGCACCCGGTCGTTGGTTCGCAGCGTGCGTTTCAGCGATGACTCCCCATCTTCGTCGGGGCGGATCAACGACGGCGAGTGGGTGAGTCCCAAACCAAGTATTTCGGCCATGTTCGCGCTCCTTGATGCAAATGAGAAATGAACGGGAGCGACTCCGGCGTCGCCCCGGAGTCAGCGATGGGTTGACGTGGGTGGACTATTTGAAGATTGCCAGGCACTTGTTGGAGTTGAACACGTAAGTCTCTACGTAGTCCAGTATCTCCGGTTTGTATTCCAGGGTGTCCATGGCGCCGGCGAGGCACATCCAATTGAGCATTTCCTGCTGCCCGGCGTCTTCGACCTGGGCGGTGGAGATGCGACTCCAAGCCTGGTAATCGCCGGCCTGCAGTTCCTCAAAGCGGGCGCGGTCGGATTCGACATCGGGCCACATCCAATGATTTTTCTCGACAAGGAATCCGTGAGACCATGACGAAGACGCGATGAGCGCAACCCGCCAGGGTGATTCTTTCATCGCCTGGGCGGCGGCGGCTCCCACTTCCAGGCAGCGTTTGGGGGAAGGACCGGGCGGATCGGGGTCGGGTGAATATTCAACACTGCCGCCTTTGTTCCGGATGACCCGGCTGCCGTAGCAGTTGACCAGGAACGGGACTACGGGGTAGTCGAATCCCTTGCGGTCGTAATCCAGATAGAGCAGGGTGTTCAGGATGGCATGTCCCAGACCCGGCTGGTGTAGGGGTTTGTAGGCGTAGGCCATGTCGACGCCTCGGTCGATCATGCCGGAAACCAGCTCCCGTGCACCGTTCTTGTGTCCGCGGTAATTGAAGGTGGAATCGGCGGCTTCGCCCCATACATTGCGGCGAGGCGATCCATCGCGGTTGGTGAATGGGTGGCACTCGAAATCGTCGTAGGCCAGGACGCAGAACGGAGGGATGATGTCCTCTCGGAAGTTTTCATACTGATCGTCGCCCCAGATGACCACGAAATCGGGGTTGAAGGCATCCAGCTCTTCACGAATGCGCCGAAAACCGGCCACCAGGCGGGCGCGATGTTCGAGAGAAGACGCATACCCTTCATCCTCACCGTATTCGACACGCATGGGTTCGGGCCAGTTGCTGGGATTTTTCATCTCGGCGGGCAGGTTTTGGTTGGTGCGCAAGGTGCGCTTCAACGGAATCAGTTTGTCTTCATCGGGCGCGATCAGAGGCGGGTAGTGAGTGAGGCCAAGGCCCAGGATTTCTGCCATTTCTTCACCTTCTTCAGTAATGTGCCTGTGGGATGGGTGTGTAGTCAGCGGATAGTGTGTCGATATTTTGCGTGGCTGCAGTTTGGCTGTCAACCGGAGCCGAATTGATTACGTAATTCGTACCAGCATGCGGTTCTGCTCCGCGGTTTGGTCAGCGGATTGGTCAATAGACAGAGCGTTATTGGAGCTGCACCACCGTTACACCGCTGGCGGCGCCGCCTTCGCCGGGCTCGGTGGATGCTACCAGCGGGTGTCCGGATAGGTACTCCCGGATGGCCCGGCGTAAAGCGCCAGTGCCTTTACCGTGGACAATTTTAACCGACGTCATTCCCTCCAGCGCCGCATCGTCAAGCAGCGAATCGATAACGGTCAGGGCTTCATCGACACGGTATCCATGCAGATTTACTTCCGGGCTCAACGTGCGTTTGTTTTCGGGGCGACGGTAAACGACTCCGGCGCGTTCGGCGGCCGGGTGCAAGCGTTCCGCGGGTCGATCAAGCTGGTAGACCGGGATTCGCGCGCGCATACTGCCGATCACGACTTCGACCTCCCGTTGTTCGCCGGGGGCTGTGACGACCTCCACCGGACGAGCGACACCACTGATATACACTCGATCGCCAACCCGCAGGTCGGCATACCAGGGTGGCCGCTCCACGGGGATCGGGTTCCAGGCGGGCGAAGCAACTTCGCGCCGGGCCTGGGCGAGTTTCTGGCGCTCCAGACGCAAACTACCTTCGGCGGCTTGGTCAGCCTGCTGCCGTTGTAGCGATCGTTCGGCCTGCCTGATCTGGTTCATCAGCTGGCCGATTTGCTCCGTTAGCGCGCGCCGGGCTTCTTCTACCAATTCGGCTTTGGTGTCTTCTATCACGCTGAGTCGCTGCTCGGCTTCCTCTTGCCGTTGACGGGCCTCCAGAAGGAATTGTTCTGCCTGGTTGCGTAGTTCGGCGACGGTGAGCCGCTCTTCCTGAAGTTCCTGGAGCAGCTGGTCTGTTTGGATGTGGCTGGGTTCCAGGTGGGTTTCGGCCGTTGTTATTACGGATTCAGGCAACCCCAGTCGCGACGCGATTATGAGCGCGTAGCTGCGACCCGGCACACCATTGGTCAATTGGTAGGTGGGTTCGAGAGTGCGCGGATTCAGGTCGACGCTGGCGTTTACCATGCCGATCTGGTCCTGGGCCAGGCGGGCCACGTTGCGGTGGTGTGTTGTTGCCACGACCATGATGTCGCGGTCACGAAACTCGGACAACAGCGCGGCGGCCAGCGCAGACCCCTCTTCAGGGTCGGTCGCGGAACCCAATTCATCGATGAGAATCAAAGACCGCGGAGTTGCCAGCGCCAGAACCTCGCGCAAGTTCCTGATGTGGCTGCTGAAAGTGGACAGCGATTCAAATATGCTCTGCTGGTCTCCGATATCAGCGTAGATGCCGTCCAGGACGGGAATCTCGGCGTCATCCGCGGGCACCTGCAATCCCGCGTGGGCCATCATCGCAAGGAGCCCGACCGTTTTCAGCGCCACCGTTTTGCCGCCGGCGTTGGGTCCCGTGATCAGTAGCACACATTGCCCGACATCGATAGCGACGTTAGTGGGCACCACCCGACCAGTCAGCAGGGGATGGCGCGCGCCTTTCATTTGCAAACGGCGCGGATCATCGGAAGACGCCATGGAGGGGGTTATCGCGCGGAGAGAAATGGCGTGGCGCCCCTTGGCGATAGCCACATCCAACTGGCCCAACAACTGTATCGTTAGGGAGATGTCATCGTTGCAGCTGGCAATCAACGAAGATAACTGGCGCAGCACGCGCTCTTCTTCCCGTTGTTCAGCCAAGCGCGTTTCCCGCCACCGGTTGCCCAAATCGATTGCCGCCATCGGTTCGATAAAAACGGTAGCGCCGCTGTCGGAGACGTCGTGCACGATACCGGGGGCTTGACCCTTGAAGTCGTTTTTGACCAGCAGCACCATGCGGCCGTTGCGTTCGGTTACGATGTTCTCCTGAATCACCCCCGCACTTTGAAACCGACGCAGGGATCGCTGCATGATGTCGTTCAACGATGAATGGACTGACCGGGATTCCCGGCGCAGTCGGTAAAGTTCAGGAGACGCGTCGTCCAATATCTCGCCGCCGGCGCCAATGGCCCGATTCACGACGCTTTCGATGTCCGGCAGGTCAGGGAGACCCTGTGCCAATGCTGCCAGCAAAGGCAGATCTTCGCGTCGACCCAGGGTGTTGCGGTTCCAACGCGCGGCTCCCACCAACGTACCAACGCTGCGGAGTTCCTCACCGCGCAACAACCCTCCCAGCGCTGCCCGATGGATGGCGGGGCGCAGATCGTCCTGAGGTCCAAGTTCGAGGGCCCCGGTGGTTTCCAGCAACCGTCGGCCTTCGGTGGTTTCCTGCTGGCGCATCGCCACGTCGCGAGAGTCTCCGGAGGGCGTCAACGTGGCGGCGGTTTCTGCTCCCACTGCGGTGCGGGTGGCGCCAGCCAACTGCTGACGAATCTGGTCGAATTCCAGCAGGTCGAGTGCGCGTGCAAACCCTCCGTCGGGTGGGAGGGTTTGTTCATCGGCGTCCATCATAGCGGCATTATACCGGGGTTGCGCAGGATAGGCACCGCGGTCAGATGGTAAATCGGAACCAGTATGGAGCCGCCAATTATTCGGGCCAGCGCAGCGGATATACCCGCCATTGGTAGAGCATTTTGCTCACATCGTCCAGGGACGCCCGATTGGGCTCTCTCACGTCCAGCCGACGCTGCAGCGTGATGGGCGCCAATTGCCCCAGCAATGCACATTCTTTGACGAAACCGTTAACGGTGCTGGCCTCGCCGCCCAACATCACGTAGTCCAGGCGGTCGAGATAGGGATTCCATTGTTTTTGAACTACCTGCGCCGCCTCGACATACAACCGGTGAATCTGATTTTCCCGAACACGCTGAAACCGGCGTTGGGATGTTCCGCCGGCGTGATGCTTGCCCTTGACGTACCGCGTATCCGTTTTGGAGACGATCAATCGCTCACCGTGGTATACCCCAACAGCGTAGCGGCCGAGCCTGACCATCGCTACGCCCACCAAATATTGAGCGGACAGCAAGGATCGTAAGGGGTTGTCGTCCATCTCGTCGGTGACCCTGTCATCATGCAGGGGAAACGGTGGATGAACAGCCAGGCCCACGTTATCGATGCGGAATGCCGCGACTCCGGTCGGCGACCGCAACACCCGACTGTCGGCGAGTTTCAGCGCCTCCACCCATTGGGAACCACCCGTCCGGCCAGACAGCTCAGCGACGAACCGATCTTCGTTTTGTATTGGTGGAGAATACAGGGCGCCGGTTACGGTGGCAGCGCCGGTGGCGTTTTTGATGGCATCCAGCGTCTGAGACATCCTGGACACAGACACCGGCTGGCCCGCTCTGAATTCTGGAATCACGTTCTCATTGGTATCAGCCATGCCTAATGATACCGTACCCGGCTTAACGGGATAAACGACTGACGGGCGTTTTCGCGTGTGCCATAATGTGCCACTACTGCAAAACCACGAAATTCAGGTGATTGACATGGTGTCCCACGATTTTCGGCCCGATGCCGATTCGCTTAATATTCTGGAGCGCCGGCAGCGGGTGTTGCGGCGTCTTGACGATGGACACGCGGCCCTGTTGGAGGCGTTGGCGGATTTGGGCGAAACGGATGCTTTTCTGGGTTCCAGATGGTCAGTTTGGGAAGTGATGCAACATCTTCTGACGGAGGATTTCGTAGATGCCCTGGAGCAGATAGCAACGGGCGAGCGCGAAATGCTGCCGGCATTTGACGGGCGGGCCAACCGGATTGCCAATGACATCGCTCGCCTGGAAGCCAACTACCAGCGTTTCCGACGCCTGTTATCCGGATTGACCGAGGAACAGTTGAACCGACCGGCGACGCCTCCCAACCCCGAGAACAATTTCCCTGCCCTGTCATTCCTGGACCTCGTGGAACGGGTTTCCGGCCACGAAGGTAACCATGCTCGACAGGTCGTGGAAACCAGAAAATACGTGGCCGCTTTCCGATCCATGGAGCGGGCTGTCACCGTCGCCGGTTTGGGAACCGGCGATCCCGACGCGATTCCTGATCAAACCAGGCAGATGCTGGCCAATGCTGACTACGTGGTGGGTTCTGAGTCAGCAATTTCGTTGGCTCGAAGATGGAGTCGGGGAGTCGAACTGCCGATGCGATCCGACAATGCGAATGAACTCGTTAACCGGATCGGTAGGGATACCCGGGCCGGCCTGTGGACCATGGTGGTCACGCTGGGCGATCCGGCTGAATCGGTACCGGGCCTTTTACATCGATTGCAAGAAGAAGTAGACGCGGTATCGTTGATTCCGGCGCCGGGGTTCTATCGCCTGGTATTGGCGCAGTTGGGCATATCGCCGCTGGCAGCAGTGTGCACTTCGGTCAACCAGGCCCGTGACGGCAACTTGCTGGATTCGGTGACCGGCCGCGCCGTGGTGATCCTCGGAGCTGATGAAAGTGGCGCCTGGTCCGAAGTGTGCGAGAAATTGCTGGGCCGAGGGGTAGCTGAGGACGCGAAGGTCAGCATGTTGACGAATTTAATGGGGCACCCTGAAGTGGCGACGGGGAGTTTGTGTGATCTTGCCAAGTCAACCATGATGAGTTCTCCTGCCACCGTGGACTCAGCAATGGTGCTGTACTGAAACTTCACCCTGGATCATCATGGTGATTCGGGTCGCGGTTTGGCGGCCGCGGAACATGTTCGAGATTGAGGAGCCTGGTGGCAGGTATAATGCGTTCTCGATACAGGGTTTCCGGGCAAGCTCGGCGACACACAAATTTAGTAACCTGATGGGCCGGCCTCGGGCCGGCCAAAGACGGAGGATGCAGAATGGCAGAGAAGATCGGATTCGTTGGGCTTGGGATAATGGGAAAGCCGATGGCTCGCAATTTGATGGCGGCAGGATACGAGCTCACGGTCTACGACATAGTGGGGGAACCGGTGGAAGAGTTGGCGACCGAAGGCGCGTCCGCGTCGTCGTCGCCCCGGGAGGCCACGGTCAACAACGTCAGAACCATCACCATGCTGCCGGACTCTGCTGATTCGGAGCGTGCGATCCTGGGGCCGGATGGAGTTCTGGAGGGAGCGGCGCCAGGCTCGGTAATCATAGACATGAGCAGCATCGCGCCGTCCATGTCGCAAAAAATTGGTGTGGCCTGCGCCGACAAAGGCGTGGAATTCCTGGATGCGCCCGTGAGCGGCGGGGAACCGGGAGCCATCGCCGGCACCCTGGCCATCATGGTGGGCGGCAAGCAGTCGGTATTCGACGACTGCGAACCCTTGCTTCAGGTAATGGGCGGGAACGTAGTATTGACCGGGGACATTGGCGCTGGAAATATCACCAAGTTGGCCAATCAGATAATCGTGGCTGCCAACATTGAGGCGCTGAGCGAGGCCCTGGTTTTGACGCAGAAAGCGGGCGTGGACCCGGAGCGGGTGTTCAACGCGATACGCGGTGGATTGGCCGGGAGCGCCGTGATGGAAGCCAAAGCTCCGATGATGCTGGACCGCAATTTCAGGGCGGGTTTCCGTGTGCGGCTGCACCAGAAGGACCTTCGAAACGTGCTGCAAACAGCGGGCGAACTGAACGTACCACTGCCGGTCACTGCGCTGGTACAACAGATGTTGGGTTCGCTGATCAACGACGGCGACCAGGAATCTGACCACTCGGCCATTTTGCATTTCATCGAGAAATTGGCTGGCGTGGAGGTAACCCGCGGCGGTTAGGGCAAGTACCGGACAACGTGCCAGGAACCAGGTAGGGGAGTATCAACTGATACTCCCCTACCTGGTTGTCCAGCGTTGAAGGTAGTTCTGCGTTGATTTTACTGGCGTGCCAACTCGCCTAAAGGCCCTGAAAACGGGCGCGGCTCCATTCCAGGGCGGCCCGCAGTCCGCTTTCCGCGCGTACCCGGCTGAATTCGGCCTGTTCGGGGGTTGAGGCGGTGTCGAACTGGGTCATCAGTTCAAGATTGTGGTGCAATGCCGAAATGAATCCGGCAGATTCCAGGGCGCGATTGATGGACAATTTGGTGGTTTTGATGCCGATGGCCGGGATATTGCGCATTTTATTGGCGACTCGCCGGCATTCATCCATGAGGGTGTCGTGGGGCACGACGCGGTTGACCATGCCAATGCGGGCTGCTTCGTAGGCGTCGATCGTGTCCCCGGTGAGCATCATCTCTTTGGCCATGGCCAGATTGACTGAGTAGGGAGTCATCAGGAACGGAGCGCCGTAGCCCAGGCGGATTTCCGGTTCGCCCAGCATGGCGCGGTCTGAGGCAATCTTAACGTCGCAAACTTGGACGAGCTCGCAGGCTCCGCCCAGGGCATAACCGTTGACGGCGGCTATGACGGGCTTGCTCAAATTCCAAACCATCAGAAAGGTGTCGATGGTGGCCTTCAGACGGGAACGCCGGCCATCCACAGACAACGGTTCACCGCCCGGTCCCCCGGTCCCCTCCGATTCAATGTCGAATCCGGCGGAGAATGCTCGGCCCGAACCGGTGAGTATGAGGACGCGGACGTCAGGGTTGGCTTCGATGCCCTCCAAAGCCTCACGGAACTCAGCTATCATGGTTTGGCTGAGGGCGTTGAGCTTTTCGGGACGATGCAGGGTGAGGTAGCCGATCCCGTCGGATTCGTCGTACAGGAGTTCCTGGAATGCCATGATCTTTACGCTGAGGCCAGTCCTACGGGCCGAAGATCTCGATGGACTGAATAGTAATCGGGTTAACCGGCTTAGAATTTTCACCCGTGGGGCCCGGTATTGTGGGAGCCGTCGCGATGGTGTCGATAACGTCCATTCCGGAGATTGCCCGCCCGAAAATCGTGTAATTCGCGGGCAACCCGTAATCGGCGTGCATCAGAAAAAATTGGCTGCCGTTGGTGTTGGGCCCCGAGTTGGCCATGGCGATAACGCCGCGCCGGTATTCGCCTGAGAAGGGTTCGTCGGCGAATCGATACCCCGGGTGGCCGGCGCCGGTACCCGTGGGATCCCCACCCTGGATCATGAACTCAGGCAGGGTCCGGTGGAATGTCACGTTGTTGTAAAAACCTTCTCGTGCCAGAAATACGAAGTTGTTTACCGTGTTCGGTGTCTGCTGGGTTTGCAATTCCACCGTTATCGCTCCGGCGGCCGTGTTGATAATCGCAGTGTATGGAGCGGACGGATCGATCAACATGGGTGGTGGAGCCGGCCATTGCTTGATCGAGCGTCCGTTCAGGACCATTGTGGTGGGTGTCCTGGGGTTGGGTGCGTTGGCATCAACCGCCGGGTTGACCTGAGAGGCGGCGCCAGATTGCGAAGCGCCCGCCGCGGGTTGTGCCTGTTGCGGTGGCATCGGGCTCCCTGGAGCGGAGGTTTCGCCGGACGTAGCTGCCGTGGTCGGAGAATTGACACCGGAGGGTTCAGGCGATTCCGCCAGCGGGTTGCTGATCAAACTGCAGCCGCCGAGGAAGAGTGAAACGACGGTTACCGCCAATATTGTTTTAATCAGTTTAAGGTCGATTTTCATTTCAATCAGTATGGGCGAGTGATTTTTGCGACTTCTTTCAGTGCTTCCAGTGTGAAGTCTGGAGACTGGCACAACCCGATGGTTTTTTGTTCGTAGTCGGCGATGGTGGCGACCATGTCGGGAATACGATCGGCCAATTCGAAGGGAATATTGGTGACGCCGTGTTTGTCTCCGTGGAGCAGGTCACCCGTGGAAACCGTCAGGCCTCCCACCTCGACCGGGATGCCCATGTCCACCATGTGAACGTAGGCGTGGGAAACCGAAACGTGTTTGGCGAAGAATTGGAATCCGAGTTCCCGCACCTCGTCCAGGTCGCGGACGGTGCCGTCGGTTGCGACTGCCAATGCACCAAGCGCCTTGTGAATATTGGATTGAACTTCACCCCAGTAAGCGCCCAACGGCGGGTTGTCGATGTCGTGGAGCACGATGAAACGCGGTTCGGGAACGGACACGATCAGGTCCCACCAATCTTCGCGAGATACGCTGTGGCCCTCGGGACGGTTGGCGGAAATTACACCGGTCACGGCGTAACCTACGATGGGTGCGAATTCCTGAAAGACAGTCTGGATTTCCGGTAGCATGAAACCAGTGTTCTTCGGTCGGAAATCGAAACCCTCAATCGCGTTGCAAATGCTGGGTGAGTCGATACGCGACAACGCCTTCAACGTTGCTTCGCTCACGGTTTGATACAAGGTGGTCCTCCTGAAGTCGCCTTGGCAATAGGCCTTCGCCGACTGGATGGCTGAAAGCGGAAACACTATATCGGTTTGCAAGTTGAAAGGCAAAAGGGCGAACGATATCCGGAGGCCGGTTCAGCACTCGTCCGGATAGTAATCATCCTCGTAGACCGAGTCGTATTCAGCGTCATCGCGTGTAAAGCGCCCCCACAACCATTTGGCCACCGCGACGACAACAGCCAACAACACCAGGCCCGAGATTATCCACGTATCCAGATAAGCCCAAAACGGGACAGATGTGGACTGGCTTCCAGCTTGCTGTCCGATAAGCAAAAGGATTTTCAAATGCGTTTACTCAGGGTTGAAATATTTTTTGGGAGTGTCGGCAGGCGTGGCCCACGATTGTATCCCAAACCGGCTATCGGGCAGTTGGGGAGATATCGGCCCGTTTGTCCGATTCTGATGGCCGGGCGACTTGACATGGGTATTCTCGCTTGAGTGCGCTGTTCGCAAAATTTATCGCTGTAGCTCTGGTTTCTATGTCGCCTGTCGGCGAGGAACTGGTGTCCATACCGCTGGGAGTGGGACTGGGGCTGAATGCCATGCTGGTGGCAGTGGTCGCGGTGATATTCAATTCCCTGCCGGCGTTGGTGATCTCGTGGTTGTTCTGGCGGGCCGAGCGCGGAACCAGGGTGGTGAGGATTATATTGTCGTTGCGCCCACGCGTTTTGCGGTTGGCCGCCACCTGGATATTGAGGCGCCGCAGCGGGCGGTTGACGATTATCGTAAAGCGTTGGGGCATTTGGGGCGTGATCATTATTACGCCATGGGCGGGGGTTTACGCAACGACGGTAGCCCTCGAGACGCTTGGGATGCCGCGCCGGGCGTTACTGGTGTCAATTGTCGTGAGTCTCGTGTTGCACGGGGCGATCATCACGGTTGCGTCGGTTGGGCTGTTCGAGTGGTTGTGGCCATAGCGCGCCGTAGCGAATACTCCCGAACATGTTCGACAGGAAGACATCCAAACGTCAACGATAGTCGTAACCGGGGGTAAGTGACAAAAATGGCAAAATCTCGCACCCAGCCAAAAGTGCCGTTATTAACCGTTATATAAGAATATAACCAAAACTCTGGCCGACTGTATCGCATCGGGTAATCCCAGGCCATAAGGGCAAAGTGTGGCCCGAACACTACCTTTGCCCGTTACTCAGGAACTGGTGGTGACCATGAAGCAAATTGTAAATTCCTTTTTACAACATTTGGTGGTGGAGAAGGGATTGACCCAAAACACGCTCAGCGCTTATAGCAACGATCTCAACCAATTTAGAGAATTCGTCACTGACAACCTGGAATCTGACGGTAATCCGGAAGTTTGGAGATTGGTGGATATCGACCTGCTGAACGCCTATATCACGGACCTGCGCGATAACCGGCATTATCGTGATACAACCACCGCCCGCAAAGTAGCGGCG
The DNA here is from genome assembly GCA_965217175.1 of Dehalococcoidia bacterium. GTDB lineage: Bacteria > Chloroflexota > Dehalococcoidia > Lucifugimonadales > UBA3495 > Bin87. The sequence goes on along the minus strand of OZ244251.1, from coordinate 3,223,249 downwards.
GTGCGTTCGTTTTTTGGCTATTTGAGCTCCAACGGTTTCATTAGCGAAGACCCCACTGCAAACCTCGGGTCGCTTCGAGTGGGCCGGTCAATCCCCAGGTTCATTTCCGAGGCTGATATACGACAACTGCTGGAGACTGCAGCCGATACCGGCACTCCGGAAGGGCGACGCGACGCCAGCATCCTGGAGCTGCTGTACGCGACCGGTTTACGCGTCAGCGAACTGGTTGCGCTGAATGTGCAGGACATAAACTTCGAAGAGGGGTTCATCCGAACCTGGGGCAAGGGTTCGAAAGAACGCATCGTGTACCTATACCCGGAAGCGCTAGCCAATCTTCGCGTATATGTTGGCGGCGCCAGGGTGGCGTTGTTGGAGCAGAAACGGGGTCAGACCGCCATGTACGTGAACCAGCGAGGTGAGAGGCTGACGCGCCAATGGGTGTGGAACATTCTGAAAACCTCGGCGAAAAAAGCCGGTATCGACCCCAATATTACGCCGCACACACTTCGTCATAGCTTTGCGACCCATTTATTGCAGAACGGTGCGTCCCTGCGCCACGTACAGGAGTTGTTGGGACATTCCAGCATTTCCACGACGCAGGTTTATACGCACCTTACCGATCCCCACGTCCGGGCGGAGTACGAGCGAAGCCATCCAAGAGCATGACGTGAAAACGAGGCCAGGGTCGACGACGATTGCAGGCACGGGTTCGTGAATTTGACATAAATCGTTTCGGCGAGCCTCGCCAATTGTGCATCGTTTGCTGGTATCATGATAAGCAGATGACGAGTTGGTTAACCGGCATCGACATCTATAATACAGTTCAGATTGCATGAGTACGCCGACCAGCCTGGTATTTCGGTCGACGACGCATGGAGGGCAGCAATGCCGAGCAAAGGTAAACGAGTAGCGGCTCGCCAAAACAGTCTTCGCCGAAGACGGGGAACCGGCAACCGCCAGCCGGCGATGCCGGTGGAGGCGACGGCCCGTGCGGGCGGCGGCCCCATGGCGTCACCCACTGGCTCCGTTGATGGTAGCGGAGCAACTGTCACGGGTAATGCACCGGGTAATGGTGCGGTTGCGAACCCGGCGGCGCCGTCCCCCCAAGTCAACAATCGTGCGTCCGCCCAGCCCAGGGGAAGGCGGTCGGAGCGACCAGCGGCGTATAACCACGTTGGGTCTGAATTGATGCGCATTGGCATATTCTCCGGGGTATCGCTGGTGATCTTGATAGCAGTTTCCTTCGTCATATAGGCAGCACAGGGACGGGCGATGGAACGCCACGAATTTGATCACCGTCTATTGGTGACCCCGGAGCGCCCCGGCGTTTACCTGATGAAAAACGCCCGGGGCGCGGTCATCTATGTTGGCAAGGCCGCGGTGCTGCGCAATAGATTGCGGTCCTACTTCGGCTCACCGGCCGGCCTGGATCGGAAAACGCGCCGAATGGTCAGCGAGCTGGCGGATTACGAGTACATCGTAACGGACACTGAAGCCGAGGCGCTGATACTTGAAAATACACTGATCAAACGACACCGGCCCTACTTCAATGTGCGGTTGAAGGACGATAAAACTTACCCGTACCTCAAGGTCGACCTCGCCGAAGAGTTCCCGCGGGTTTACATTACCAGAGGCGTTCACCAGGATGGGGCGCGGTATTTTGGACCCTTCGCCAGCGCAGGGAGCGTGCGTCAGTCGATGGATTTGGTGAAGAAGCTGTTTCCGTACCGCTCCTGCACTAAAAAGATAACAGGCACCGACCCCCGGCCATGCCTCGAATACTACATTAACCGTTGTGTTGGTCCCTGCGCCGGATTGGCCAGCCGCGAGGAATATGCGGATGTCGTGCAGCACGTCATCCTCTTTCTGGAGGGGAACACCGAGCTGGTGACCGGGCAGCTTCGAGGCAAGATGGCCGAAGCTGCGGATCAACTGGAATTTGAACGTGCGGCGGCGTTGCGCGATCAGGTTGCGGCGATCCAGAAATTCGAAGAAGAACGCACTGTAAAGGTCGACTCGCCGCGGATGACCGACCTGGACGTGATCGCGTTAGCGATGGCTGCCAACGAAACGTGGGTAGAGATATTTTTCGTGCGTCGGGGGAAACTCATCGGTCGGGATCACTTTTTCATGGATGGCCCGCAGGATGACGAGCCCGGTGAAGTCATCGCGCAGTTCGTGCAGCAGTTCTACGCCACAGCCCTGGAGGTGCCTCCCACTATTCTGGTGCAACACGACCCACCTGACGATGATGCCCCGCTGTTGCAGGGTTTTTTGAGACAAAGAAGAAACGGTGCGGTGCGAATAATGCGTCCCCAGCGGGGAGAAAACCGCAAGCTGATGCAGGTGGTTGCTGAAAATGCTGCAGAGGGCCTGGCGCAACACCGGGTGAAGTGGCTGAACCGATCGGACGCGATTCAGGGGGCGTTGGCCGAACTTGAAGAAGAGTTGAGCCTGCCGGCTTTACCCCGCCGGATGGAGTGTTACGACATTTCTCACATCCAGGGGAGCAACCTGGTTGGCAGTATGGTGGTGTTCGATAGCGGCAAACCGTTGAGCCGAGATTATCGGCGGTTCAAAATCAAGGCGGTGGAAGGCGTAGACGACTATGCCAGTATGAAGGAGATGTTAACCCGTCGGTTCAAGCGGCTGGGTGAGGCCATCAAGAATCCCGACCCCGAAGGCAAAGTGAGCGCTTGGGGAGTAATCCCGGATCTGGTTATCATCGACGGGGGCAAAGGCCACCTTTCGGCGGCCCAGGAGGTTATGTTGCATCTGGGACTGCAGCATATCCCGCTGTGTTCGTTGGCCAAAGAGAACGAAGAATTATTCGTGCCGCATACGCCCGAATCTATCGTGTTGCCCAGGGATTCTCAGGCACTGTACCTGATGCAGCGAATCAGGGATGAGGCGCACCGTTTCGCCATCAGTTTCCATCGGAACCTGCGGTCCAAAGGAAGCCTGAAATCTCCCATAGATATGGTTACTGGCATCGGTCCCAAACGCAAACGCATGCTGTTGCGGCGGTTTGGTTCACTCCAGGGAATTCGGGAGGCGAGCATTGAAGATATCGCCACGGTACCAGGGCTGACCCGTTCGCTGGCTGTAAGATTAAAACAAACCATTTAGAGTGCCCGGCGCTTCGGACGTCGGTCCTGCCAGTGATTAGATGACTATGCCGACCGACTCCGATCCCAATCCAGTCTCGGGCGACGCGCTGCCCACCGCGATTGCAGGGTTGGGCGTTTTTACGCCGGAAAAATTCGCCGAGCTGTTGCTTCGAGCCCTGGACGAAGAGGGCGCCGAAGCTGCCGCTGCATTGATGCGGCGCCTGCCTTCTGCCGACCAGGGTATTCTGCTGGAACGGACATCCGGCGATGTGCGCCGTGCGCTGCTGCCCTGGCTGACGCTGGTGGAGATTTCAGACATCCTGGACGAAGCGCCGACGGAATCGGCGGTTGTCATCACCCGGGAGCTGACGGCCGAACGGGCCGCTGATCTGCTCGACGACGTTGATTCCCACACCGTGGCCGACATTCTGCAGGAATTGTCCGATCAACAGGCTTCGGCAATTGTGGAGGAATTGCAACGCCCTAAGGATGTGGTCGCGCTACTGCAGTACCCGTCGGATTCTGCCGGCGGCATGATGACGCCCGATTTCCCCCACGTGCGTCGGGACGATACGGCTGGCATGGCTCTGGATGCGCTCCGGTTGTTCGGCGAGGACGCAGAGGGATTTAGCTGGGTGTGCGTGCTGGACAACGATCGCCGTTTGACAGGATACGTCAGCATTGCTCAACTGGCGCTGACCCGTCCGATGAGAACGGCGGGTGAGTTGGCAGATCAATATGACCACCGGCTGGTATCAATATCGCCGGAAACCGACCAGGAACAAGCCCACCGGATCATGTCTCGGTATACGTTGAGCATCCTCCCGGTAGTTGACGCCGAGCAACGGGTATTGGGAGTGATACGGGCCGAAGAGATGATGAACGTAGCCGGCGAGGAAGCGACGGAGGACATGCTGCGAATCGCATCGGCGCCGGGCGACCGGGTGTTCGGTCCCGTGGGTTTGTCGGTTCTGTACCGGTTGCCCTGGTTGATTGTGAATCTTGGTACGGTGTTGCTGGCAGCGGCAGTGATCAGCGTCTTCGAAGCGGCCATCTCCGCCGCTGCCATGCTGGCCGTGTTTTTGCCCGTGGTGGCCGGGCAGGGAGGTATAGCCGGCACTCAAACGGTTACGCTGGTGGTCCGGGGTCTGGCGATAGGTGAGGTTCCCATGAACGCAGGGTTGCGCCTGTTGGGTCGCGAGCTGGCGTTAGGACTGGTGCACGGGATTGTGTTGGCGTTGGTCGCCGGCGTCATTGGTTATGTTTGGAAGGGAAGCATCGGGCTGGCAATGGCGTTGGGTGTGGCAATGGTGGGGAATTTACTGGTAGCAGCGCTAGCCGGAGCCGGCGTGCCGTTGATACTGAGGAAAATGCGCGTTGACCCGGCGGTTTCGTCGGCGGTATTCGTAACCACCTTTACGGACATATTCGGGTTTCTGATTTTCCTTAGCGCCGGCGCGTGGTTCATTCTCTGGATCGGCTGACCGGACAGTGGGTTTGATTTGTCGCGACGCAACGACGCCATCCTGCTTGCATTGTTTTGCTGCGGTAAATTACTATTGCCGGCAACAATCGGGTCTGGGCCCGATGCCAGGGGTTGCTGGGAATGATTAAGCTGAGCATCACGTTGCCCAACAGCGCACAGTTGTCCATCGAGGCTGATGACCCCGATATGATTCGTGAGGTTTTGGGGTTCACCCTGCCTCAATTGGGGACGGTTGCCAACGATTTGGCGGCCGTCAACGGGGCAATCAATGGCCATCCTCCTCTGCCTAACGGTATCGGCGATGGGGACGATACGGTCAGCATTCCAGAGAGTACGGTGGATGGAATAGGGGCTTCCCCCGGCACGTTGCAGGCCGCTGTGGAACCCGCAGCCGTATCGCACCGGGCGACAGAGTTTGACCAGCATGCGGCGCCGCCCGGTCCCGCAGCAGTGCCGCAGGTTCCGGTGACGGTTGCTCCACCGCGGGCAATGTCGGCTCCAGTTACTGGCGTAGTAAATCAAGCAACCGACGGAATCACGGCGGTTTACCCTTCTGAGCCGTCAACGCCCGCTGAGCAGGAATTCGTAGGATTTTGCCAAAAGGTCAGCCCGTTGGGAGATATGCGTCGCGTAGTAGTGGCTGCTGAAGCATCGGCCCGATTCCTGTACACCGATTCTGTCGACCCCGATGAGTTGGCAAGATTGTTTACGCTGGCCCATTGGCCGCTACCTCATAGCTTTCTGCAAACGCTACGGAACGCGGCTCGTACCAAGTTTCGCTGGTTGGAACGAATACCCGGCAGACCCGGTCATTACCGCGTTACCAACACCGGACGTAGCATCGTGCTGGGAGAGGGCGCCAACGCGGTTACCACCACGGAGCCGGCAAGGCCCGCTGAATCGCCGGATCAGGTCTAGGCCTAAGCCTCAGCGGACCGGGCGCACCATACCGAATCGGTGCGCATCGCTGAATGAGTTGGCGGTCGCCTCCGATTTTCCGGCGGCCCGCATTCCGGGCATTGGTACGGTCGCCGGGATCCGCCCATCGGTGCGTAGCTTTCACGCCTTGGCGTCCGAGAATTCGGGTGGGCGCGATTGTTGGGAGTTCGCAGGTTCTCACGTCGATTTGGTTGCGATCGTGGGTGCGTAGTACAATCTCAAGACACAGAAGCGGGGGCTGCGGTGGATTAGCGCCGCATTGCAATAAGGAGAACGCTAAATGAAGATGTATATCTGCGGCGAGTGGGTTGATCGCGACGACAAAATGTCCGTGATAAATCCTTTCGACCAGTCGGTGATTGATACCGTGCCACGCGGCTCGTCCGCTGATGTTTATGCTGCAATATCCAGTGCGGTGCGCGGCGCATCCGTAATGGCCAAGCTACCTGCTCATCGGCGTTACACGATATTGAAACGGGCCGCGGACCTCATGGCTGAGAAAGCCGACGATCTGGCGGAGACGATCACCCGGGAAGAGGGGAAGGTCATCGCAGAAGGACGGGCCGAGGTACAGCGTGCAATCCAAACGATTACGCTGTCGGCTGAAGAATCAAAGCGACTGCACGGTGAGACCGTACCACTGGATGCCGCTCCGGGCATCGTAAGTCAGTTTGGTTTTACGATTCGTGTACCGGTGGGAGTAGTCGCGGCCATCGCCCCATTCAACTTCCCGCTGAATTTGGTGTGCCACAAGGTGGGACCGGCCCTGGCCGGAGGCAACGCCGTGATTTTGAAACCGGCCGGAGACACACCCCTTTCGGCGCTGAAACTGACCGAGATTTTGCTTGAAGCGGGATTGCCGGAGGAAGCGATTCAGACGGTTACCGGCTCCGGCGGCGAGATGGGGGATGCGATCACCGGGGATCCCAGAGTCCGGAAGATTACCTTTACCGGAAGCATGGAAGTCGGCGACCGAATCTGTCGAAACGCCGGTATCAAGAAGGTAACGATGGAGCTGGGGTCCAACAGCCCCCTCATCATCATGTCGGACGCCGATATAGAAAAGGTCGCAGCAGCAACTGTCGCCAGCGGGTTCTCCAACGCCGGTCAGGTGTGTATCTCGACGCAGCGGGTGTTTGCGGCCCGGGCGATTTATGCTGACTTGCTGGATGCCCTGGTGCGGCCCACGCAGGAATTCAACGCTGGCAACCCCTTCGACGAGGACGTAAAGATGGGTCCCATGATCCGTCAGGCCGACGCCGAGCGTGTCGAGAGTTGGATCGCGGAAGCAGTGGGTCAGGGGGCGAGAGTCATCGCCGGCGGAGATCGCGAGGGTACGCTACACACGGCGACGGTGATTGCCGACGCGCTTCCTGACATGCTGATTTCCAGGGAAGAACTGTTTGGTCCGGCCATTGCCGTCAGCGCATTCGAAGACATTGACGATGCAATCGCCAAAGCCAACGATTCCCGCTTTGGGCTTTCCGCCGGAATATTCACGCAGAACGTGGATTGGGCGATGCGGTTCGCGCAGGAGGTCCATTCCGGAAATCTGCACATCAATGCATCCCCACAGTGGCGAGCTGACGTGATGCCTTATGGAGGCTTGAAAGACAGCGGGATGGGCAAGGAAGGCCCGGCATACGCCATTGACGAGATGACAGAATTGAAGATGGTCGTATTCCATCTTGGCGCCTGAACTGTCCCTGTTTCAAACCCAACCCCCTCCGCTCCGGAGGGGGTTCTGCTTAACGGAGAGGTGGAATGACCAGCAGACCGCACGGAATTGACGGCTGGGGATATGCTTCCCAGGAATATGCTCCCGCACCCCGGTTGATGACACACATACCATCCAGCGCGCTGGTAGTAACTCCTCACCCCGATGACGCCGAAGGCGGATGTGGGGCGGCCATGGCCCGTTGGATTGCCGAAGCGGGAACTCACGTGGTTGTGCTGATGTCAACCAACGGCAACAAAGGCACCGGAGACAAGTCATTCACTCCCGAGTCCTTGGCCGCCACCCGCGAAATCGAGCAACAGAATGCTTCCCGCCTTTTGGGGGTGGATGAGGTGGTGTTCCTGCGTTACGGAGACGGGGAACTGGAAGACACTCTCAAGTATCGTGGAGAAGTGGTGCGTGAAATCCGCCGGCACAAGCCGGAGGTCATCTTTTGCATCGACCCGTACCGCGTCACTTCCCACACTCACCGGGACCACCGCAGAAGTGGGCAGGTGGCCTTGGACGCGGCGTTTTCATACGCCTGGAGCCGGCTGGATTTCCCGGAGCAGATTACCGACGAAGGCCTGGAAACTCACCAGGTCAAGGAAGCGTTGCTGTGGGGATCAGAACGGCCTGATACGTTCATCGAAATTAATGAGGAACATATCCGGATGAAAGCCGAATCGCTCAGCGCACACGTGTCGCAGATGGGAACCCGCACCCCCGCAGAGCGCATGGAGCGCATGACCGAAGGTTGCCGTATGCAGGGTGAGCGATGCGGCACTCCGTTTGCTGAAGGGTTCCGCCGCATCGAGTTCAATCTTGGCACCGATGAATGGTGGCTGTTGAACCGCTGACGGTTACCTGGTTATGGCTGCGATGATCTCATCCGCACTTGCGACCCAGGCCATCCTTGGGAAAATGGTGTCCATGCAGACCTCATGCTCCACTACGGTCGCGGCAGCGCAGCAGTCGCGGGCCACGATGCAGTCGTAGTCCTTATCTCGGGCATCGCGGAGCGAACCCTCCACAACTCCGGTCGTTGAATAACCAGTGAGGATGAGTGTGGTTATTCCGAATCGCCGCAGGAAAACCTCAATGTCGGTGGTATTGAACGGGCTGGTGGTGTGCTTGACGATCACCGGATCGCCAGGCAGCGGGGCAAGCTCTGATACCACCTCGGCGTCAGCGCTGCCCTCGGTCAGACGAGGGCCAGCGTCGGCGGCGGAAGCCGGCGCGCCGAAGGGAGGGCGGGGAGCATCGCGGCGATCAGCGCGCCGGGTTACCTTCACGTAGATAACCGGCATTTCTGATGCACGGGCCGCTTCCAGCAGGCGGGCGCCGTTGGCGATGATCTCGGCTCCAGTCAACGGCTGGACGGGCATTGCATTCCCTTTCACCAACTCGTTTTGCATGTCCTGGATCAGCAGTGCGGTGGTTTGAGGATTTATGGCTATATCTGGCATCGATTTCCTCCAGCGGGTTTGTGTTGCAAGTTACTGTGGGTTAGGCGAAGCATGGGAGCAGGTATCGGGAAACACTGGACCGCCGGCGGTGTGCTTGACCCGGTAGGCTCTCATCATAGACGTAGTGTTGCTCCTGGCTATGGAGCGAAATATGTTGGCGACAATCCCGCTGTTGCGTCGGACGGTTTGATGAGGCGCCGGGACGACCACGCCGGGAGTCGGTTCCAGCAGGCCCCAACGGGTGGGGACTCTCTCGGCGAGCACCACTCCGGGGGGCGCCATGATGTAGTGAAAATTGGCCGCAGCGAGAAACCTGGGATCGTGAAATTTGGTTGATAACCAAGCGTGGCGTTCCTGCAGCCGTTCCTGCTCTGTGGTGAGGCGGTCCAGGTCGGCGAGAGCCGTGCGATAGGCGGGAGTTTCCTGCCAGCGGTCATCTGTTCCACCGGTTGCGGATTGCTTCGACTGAACCAACGTTTGATTGGCCAGCGAAATTCGGCGTTCCAGCGAACACATACTCCGGCGGAGGCGTTCGACGTCAGCCGGTGTATTGTTGTCGCGGGCGAAATCCGAGCGGCTGGTTTTGACCTCTACGGCGTAAACCGTGTTGGACGGGCCGACCGCTACGACGTCTATGATGGGCCCCCAGGGTCCGTGCAGGCGGACTTCGAAGGCAATGGTTCGGCAACCGGCGACGCTATAGAGCCATTCCCATGCCGCCCATTTCAACCGATAGGTGAGTTGAGACTCACTCGCCAGTTTGAATCGCTCGGCGTCCAGCATCTCTGTGCACAACATGACCAATGGCGATCTCGTTGACCCGTCAGCGGTTATTGCTCCTTGAGTTGGGAAACTATGCGGCGGAGCTGTGCCTGTTCAGCATCGTTCGAGGTCTGGATCGAAAAGTGCATTTCATCGACCAAACCACCGTATTTCTCCTTGAACAGGCCTGGGATATCGCCATACTCACCGATGATCGCAAAGGCGTGCAGCATGTCATCGGGTACAAGGTCGCCCATCTCCTCCCATTTGCCTTCCAGAGAAAGTTGGTGTAGCTGGCGGCCGATGTCCTCAAAGCCGTGGCATTCAAGAACGGGGAAGTAAGTACGAGTGGAAGAGTAAAAGGCGATCCGGCGCCTGGTCTCCGCTTCTTGATCCCTGATGGCGGCTTGGTTGGGCCCGGTAACTATGAAGCCACCTCCGACCAGGGAGATGTCACCCGGATCGCGGCCGGCGCGTCGGGCTCCTTTGGATATGTTGGGTTTGACCACCTGCCGGACGTATTCAGGGGAAGTGAGACTGTGGAGCATGAGACCGTCGCTGCACTCCCCGGCTACCAGGCAGTTGTAGCCGTTGACGGCAGCGGTAAAAACTTGAGGATGAGCGTATTCGCTGGGCCCGGGGCTGAAAAACGGCGTCATGAGAGAGAACTGGTAGAAATCGCCGGCGTATTCAAGATTGCTGCCGGTATCCCAACAATTCCAGATAGCCCTGAGGGACTGAACGTACTCTCGGAGGCGTGGGCCCGGCGAACCCCAACGGGTGGAAAACCGGCGTTCAATGTGTCCCTTCACCTGGGTGCCCAGACCGAGGCGGAACCTGCCGCTGCTGGAATCCTGCAGATCGCGGGCCGTATGGGCCAGCACCATGGGCGAACGGGGAAATGCAATGGCGACGTGGGTTTCCAGGGTGACACGACTGGTGGTGGTGGCGGCAACCGCCAGCGGCAGAAACGGATCATGGGCGGTTTCGTTGGTGGCGATTCCGTCGTAACCGATCGATTCCGCCCAGGCGGCTTCGGCGGCGACTCCGTTCAGGTCACGGGATTTGAGGGAATACACGACTCTCATTGGTGCTCCATAGATGGATCAAGGGGCGGATGGCGATTGGGCAGATTCCGAATTAACCAACTAGTGGAACGGAATCTCAACTCGCGGTTTGCGGGACACCCAAGGCTCAAATCAGCCTGTCGCAGGTGCCGGCGCTAGTCTGCGTGCGCGGCGGATTGGCCATAAAGTTGGTCGGTTTTGGCTGCCATAATGAAATCGTTACGATGCAGATTGCGGATTTTGTGCGTCCACCACGTAACGGTCACGCGTCCCCATTCGGTGGTCAATCGCGGATGGTGTCCCTCGGTTTCAGCCAACTCGCCAAGGGCATTGGTGAACGCCAGCGCATTGACGAAATTGTTGAACTTGAATTGCCGGTCGAGTTTGGGGATGCCGGATTCGTCGATCAGATCCCATTCGTCTACCGTGGGATGCAGTTCGGAGATTTCATCGCCGGTGACGTGGGGCGAATCGCGGCGGCAGGCGGTGCATCTTTCGCTATAGAGTTCGGCCATTTTCGCCTCCTGATGATCCTGATTTAGTGGAGTGTTCGAGTGCGGCAATTCTAACATAGCGGTTGATCAGGCCAACCACGGCAGTGTCATCAATGGCTACGGTTGAGGGTTCACTCTGGCTGGAGTATAGTTTCCTGAAAGCAATTTATCTGGCCGCGGAGGTTACGATGAAATTCGGGGCTATCAGCAACTCCTGGCGAAATCAGCTTGACGATACCAGCTTGGGCGACCTGATTGCCCGGGCCCAGGATCAGGGAGCCCGGCATGTTGAACTGCGTCAAACTTGCCTGGCGGACGGTGAATCGGGTACCGGGGACGATTGGCGGCCCAATTTGGAAACATTGGCGGAAGTCGTGGTCCGGTTTCCCAGTTTGAGTTTTGACCTGGCGGTCGCTCTACCCTGCCTGACCAGCGATATTGACCCCAAGGGCGGCTTGTTCCAGTCGCAACTGGAGGCGGCCCGCCTGGTGGGCGGCGACTCACCGCATTTGCGGACGGTCGATCCCGCCACCACCGACGAACCGTGGGAAGCTCCAGCCGCCGTGTCAGAAGAGGTCCGGCGCATCGTGCCGTTGGTTCAGGAAGCGGCCCGACAGGGAGTCACGTTCTCGATGGAAAACTCGGGACAACCGTTGCGGTCGATGGGTCTGCTGGTTCAGGAGGCGCGCTCCCAAATGACGGATAGCGCCGGCCAATACCTGGGGTTGTGTCCCGACCCGACCAACCAGCTGCGACGGCATCCCGACAGCAATCCCCTGGACGAATTGGCGGCTTTGCCCGCTGATTTCATCAAGATTGTACATTTCAAACAGGCCCGCGATGGAGTCGCCCTGGAGAGCGTTGAAGACGGGGACCTGGATTGTAGGGCGATGGTGCGCATCCTGCAGGGCAAAGCCTACGACGGCGCAGCGATTATGGAGATCCCGTCATCGGACGGCGTGTTTGACAATCTGGCGGCGAGTTTCGCTTATCTGGAAGGTTGACGAGCCAGCGGGAAATGTCGGATTACAGCGATTACACCGTCTCCATTCATTACGATCGGAGGCTATACCGGCAGGACATAGCTGGTTCCAAAGCCCACGCGGCGATGCTGGCCCAGCAGGGCATAATTTCGCAGGATGATGCCGACAGTATCAGCGCCGGGTTGGACGCGGTACAGGTGGAAATTTCCAACGGCGAGTTTCCGTGGGATTCTTCGCTGGAAGACCTCCACATGAACATCGAGCGGCGGCTGACCGACCTGATCGGCGTCGCGGCGGGGCGACTGCACACGGGACGATCTCGTAACGACCAGATAGCCCTGGACATGCGTATGTACACCCGGGAAGTGGTTGACGACACCATTGCTGGTTTGAGGGGAGTGCAGCGGGCTTTGGTAGGACTGGCCGAGCGATACGTCAACGTTATCATGCCGGGGTATACGCACATGCAGCGGGCCCAGCCAGTTTTGTTCGCCCATCACATGCTGGCCTATTTCGAAATGCTGGAGCGGGACATCGGGAGGTTCGGCGACTGCGCCAAGCGCATGGATGTGCTGCCACTGGGCAGCGGAGCGCTGGCCGGCGTGCCGTATCCTACGGATCGACACGCGGTGGCTGAGTCGCTGGGATTCTCAGAGATTAGCGCCAACAGCATGGACGCCGTGGCGGATCGGGATTTTCTGGTGGAATACCACGCGTCGGCGGCGGTAGCAATGATGCACATTTCCCGGCTTGCCGAAGAGATCGTCATCTGGTCCAGTCGCGAATTCGGGTTTGTGGCGCTGGCTGAAGAGTTCACCACCGGCAGCAGCATCATGCCGCAGAAACGCAACCCGGATTTCGCCGAGATTGCCCGGGGCAAGACCGGACGGGTGTACGGCCACCTGATGGGGATTCTCACCGTGCTCAAGGGGTTGCCGTTGACATACAACCGAGATTTGCAGGAAGACAAAGAGGGCTTTTTCGACACGGTGGATACGGTGCTCAGCACGCTGGGGGTGTTCGCCGACATGCTGTCAGGGATGGAGCTGGACGCTGACCGGGTTGAATCGTTGGCTGGGGAAAGCTACATGCTGGCCACTGATATGGCGGACTATCTGGTGGGGAAGGGGGTCCCGTTCCGCGAGGCTCACGGTGTTATGCGTCGCCTCTGTCGATATTGTGAAGAATCCGGTACAGCGTTGTCAGATTTGCCGCTCACCGAGTATCACAAGTTTTCGTCGGATTTTGGCGCCGACGTCTTTGACATCACGGCGGCGGCATCGGTGGCGGCGAGAGACAATCCCGGTGGCACCGCTCCGGTTCGGGTTGCCGAAGGGTTGGCCCGAGCGCAAGGGATTCTGGCCGGGGGTGGGGTCTGATGGTCAATACCGCTGCTCACATTCAGATAGCTCCCTCGGTGTTGGCCGCAGATTTTGGCCGTCTGGCGCAGCAAGTGCGGGATGCCGACGCCGCAGGAGCCGATCTGATACACGTTGATGTGATGGACGGCCGGTTCGTACCAAACATTTCGTTCGGCGAAGTCGTGGTGGACTGTATCCGCAGCGCCACCGACCTGCCGCTCAATTTGCATCTGATGGTGCACGAACCGGATCGTTTGCTACCCGGTTTGATGAAGGTAAGCTCGGACCAGGTGCTGGTGCATGCGGAGGCGTGTGCCCATCTGCACCGCACGATCGGTTTGATAAAGGAGAATGGCAACCAGGTAGGAGTTGCGATCAATCCCGCAACACCCATTTCGGCGGTGGAGGAAGTATTGCCCGACCTGGATATCGTGCTGGTGATGACAGTAAATCCGGGTTTCGGTGGACAATCGTTCATCCCGGCGGCGTTGGGGAAATTGCGCCGTTTGTACGACGTGATTCAGGAGCATGGATATCCGGTTCAGCTGGAGGTGGATGGTGGCGTGAAAGCCGACGCCACGGCACGCGATTCAGTGGCGGCCGGCGCTGAGATCCTCGTCGCTGGCACTGCCATCTTCAACCGGGAACAGTCTGTGGCCGAGGCGATAGCAGCGCTACGCGATGCTGCCAACGGGGTTGCACCTGGCCAGTAGCGCGCGCAGGAGTTTCCCGGCCCTGCATGAAAAGAACGGGCGAAGCGCCCGTTCCGATTACCGATGGTGCTCGCTTGGTGATTTAGGCAGCGGCCCGGGTGCGGGCCTTCTTGGGCCGTGGCGGCTTGTACATAGTCCGCAGACACCTTGAGCAGATCTTTAAGCGAACCGGCTTTCCGTTGATAGCTAGAGTTTGCTTGTGGACATTGGCCATCCAACGGGTTTTGGTCTTGCGGTTGGAGTGGCTAACGTTGTTGCCGGTCATACCGGCTTTTTTGCAAATTTGGCACTGCATAATCTTCGTCTCTCGGGGTGGTTGGCCGAATTATAACATACCGACGAAAGCACCGGGATCGTGTTACGCGTACCGACTTTGTCAATGCGAGCCCGTACTCGATGCGGGGGTTGGCAATCTCGTCGCCGTACCAACGGCGGTTCGTAGACGTGTGTTCAGCTTCATCGAGATTGCCACGTCGCTGTGCTCCTCGTAATGACAGATTAGCTGTACTCCTCGTAATGACAGATTAATGGGAGGTGCGCGTGAGCCGGAATCGTCGGTTGCGCCGGTGCCGGCCCTGCGGGATAATGCCAGACATCATTTGAAACGACGATTGAGCCTCGAAGCAAGGAGGACCCGATTATGCCGCAGGCAGGTATCCCGTCGGAACAGGAAGTCCTGGGTTGGTTTGACAGCCTCTCCAACTGGGGTCGCTGGGGCGACGACGATGAATTGGGAACGCCCAATCTGATAACACCCGAGAAAACCCGATCAGCTCTGGCAACGGTTGAAGAAGGTTATTGCGTTTCGTTATCGCGGGAAATCACCTGGGACCCCACGCCCGACGTGCCGGCGCCTCCGGTCCACTACATGGTGGAGAGCGGCGAGGGATGGGCAACCGGCGATAAGGTGTCGTCGCGGGAGTCGGCGGTCGCGATGGACTATATCGGCATGATATTCCACGGCGTGTCGGTTACCCACGTGGACAGTCTGGCCCACTTTTTCTGGAACGGTAAGACCTACAACGGCAAGCCGGCCCACATGGTATCCACCAACCTGGGCGCCACCGTATGTTCCGTGGATGCGGCGCAGCGAGGATTCATGACTCGCGGAGTGCTGGTGGATGTGCCCTTCGTGCGGGGTATCGATTGGGTGGAACGCGGCGAGGGTGTGATGCCGGACGACATATTGGCAGCCGAAGAGCGTTGCGGATTCCGGATCGAAGCGGGTGACGTGTTGCTGATTCGAACCGGTCAGCTGCACCGTCGCGGCGTGGAGGGACCGGTGACTCGCGAGGCGGGTTCCACTGCGTGCCAAGCGGCTTGCCTGCCACTGTTTAAGGAGCGGGACATCGCGGTATTGGGATCGGATACCGGCAACGACGTGAGCCCACCTCAGTACGGTGGGCAGCTCACCAACCCGGTTCACCAGGTATCCATAACCGCGATGGGACTGTGGATCTTGGATAATGCCAACCTCGAGGACGTGGCGCAGGAGTGTCGTCAAAGAAACCGGTGGACTTTCCTGGTCAGTATCAACCCGCTGCGGCTGCATAACACAACCGGTTCTCCCGTTAATCCCATCGCGGTATTTTAACCGTAAGCAACATCGGAGAATTTTGGTATGGCGGACGAAACCGTAACGTTGGACGATCTCCGGACGCTGGTGCGATTGGCCGGGCTGCCCCTCGACGAAAAGGAGCTGGAAGAGCTGCTGCCGTTGTACCAATTTCTGCGCGAAAGGGTCGCCATGTTGCACGAGGCTGATTTGCCCCTGGGTGGTCAGGCGATGACTTTCCCGGCCGATTGGGCAAGGTAGTCGGCTCGTGGATACAGTGGCGCTGAGAGGTGGTCGATGATGACGAGTTCCCATGAACTGCACTACCTGACCATTGCGGAGGCTGCGCCTTTGATCCGCGATGGTCACCTGTCTCCAGTCGAGTTGACGCAGGCATATCTTCAGAGAATCGGGGAGATCGACGGTCGTCTGGATTCCTACGTCACTCTGTTACCCGATCGAGCCCTGGAGCAGGCGCGGCAAGCGGAGGCTGAGATTGCCGCCGGCAACTATCGGGGGCCGCTGCACGGCATTCCGATTGCGCTGAAGGACTTGTATGACACCGCCGGTATCAGAACTACCGCCATGTCCCGAGTTACTCCGGACCGAATACCGCACGAGGATGCAACTACGGTAGCCAAACTTTACGAAGCGGGTGTGGTGTTGTTGGGCAAGCTGGCGATGCATGAATTCGCGCTGGGAGGCCCCGATTTTTCGAGCCTGTTCCCGCCGGCGCGCAACCCATGGAACACCGAGCACATGCCAGGCGGCAGCAGCAGCGGGTCCGGCGCCGCGGTGGCAGCAGGACTTTGCATGGGTGCGCTCGGATCGGACACCGGAGGCAGCATTCGCGGGCCGGCTTCCATGTGCGGGATAGTGGGAGTGAAACCAACGTTTGGACGGGTCAGCAACTTCGGTGTGGTTCCGCTTTCGTGGTCGCAGGACCATTGCGGGCCGATGACTTGGACAGTGGAAGACGCCGCAGTAATGTTGCAGGCGATCGCCGGGTATGATCCAAAGGATCCAACGACTGCGGATGTCCCCGTTCCAGATTTCCTGGCTGCTCTGAAAGACGGCGTCGACGGTCTGAAGGTGGGTGTGCCGCGGGAGTATTTTTACGAACCTGCGCCCGGTGTGGACCCGCAAGTAATCAGGTCAGTTGAACGTGCCCTGGAAACATTGGCCGAGATGGGAGCAGAAATACGGGATGTAAACATTCCGCATATCAAATACGCCCAAACCGCCAACCAAGTGATTATGATGTCGGAGGCCTATTCGTTCCACGAGGCAAATCTTAAGAGCAGACGACAGGATTATGGCGATATGGTCCGCAACCGTTTCCTGTTGGGCGGGTTGCTCACCGCTTCGGATTACAATCAGGCAGTGCGGATGCGCCGGGTAATCAAGGATGAAATGGCTGACGCACTGCGAGAGGCAGACGTTCTGGTAACGCCGACCTACGCGTCGACGGCACCGAAGATCGATGGATACGCCGGGTCGACGACGTTGACGCAACCCAGTTTCACCGGGCCGTTCAACGTTTCCGGGTTGCCAGCGGTGTCGGTCCCGTGCGGGTTGTCGGACGACGGGCTGCCGATGGGTTTGCAAATAGTGGGGAAGCCATTTGATGAAGCTGTGGTGTTGCGAGTTGCTCATTCCTACGAACAAACTGCCCGATTTATAGAGCGCAGACCGCCAATTTAGGGTTCAAGTGGACATTAGCACCAAAAGGCGTAAAATCTGTCGCGCACGCCGTTGACATAATGGGGTGCGGCAAGGTATTACGGATACAACTGTCACCGATGGTGACGAACACGGAGGGAAAACAATTGAGCACCCAAACTCAGATCTATTGTGTCAAGTGTAAGGCTAAGACAGACTCGCGGGAAGTGCAGGGCGTTACCATGAAAAACGGACGCCCGGCCACGCAGGGGATTTGTGTGGATTGCGGCACCAAAAAGTTCCGCATCGGCGCCACTGTGTAGGGACGAGGTAACCGAGGGACAATTCGCTAGTGGCTCATTAGGTCAATCTGCGCAAGATGGTCGAGGTCCAGGATATCGAATTGTCGTCCGTGAAGGGTGGTCGCCCCGCAGCGCGCGGCGTTGCCCCCCAAGACCTGACCGGTGCGGTTTTCCATATCTTGAGCACGAATGACGTAACAGTGGGGTAGCAGGTGCTGGGCCGATAGCCCGTTAGCATTGTTCCGAGTATTCAGGGCGCCGTTTGGCCCGGCGCCCTGAGATGTTGCCAGACGCGCGTTACAGCGTTGGTCATCTACTGACCAGTCGCAACAATTTGCCCCGAAACCCGCTGGTAATCCCTGACAGGTAGGATTCCCAGGCAACCTGCTGATTGCCGGTTGCCAACGACGGGTAAGGGTGGATGCTTTTCAAAACGTCGGAAAGGCTCATCCCCTGATCGATGGCGTTGGTCCATTCCTGAACCACCTCGGCGGCTCGTGGGCCCACCACGGTGGCTCCCAGTACGTCGCCGTTGGCACGGTGTGTCACCTTGATGAACCCGGTGGTCGTGCCGTCGATGACGGCCCGGTCAATTTGGGCCATCTCAAGGATTGTCGTACGTACTTTGCCGCCAAAGGCATCGCGGGCCTGTGCATCCGTATGACCGGCCTGGGCGACCTCCGGATCAGTAAACGTTGCCCAGGGAACGCGCTCCGGTCGGGCGCGGGATTTGCCGGGTAGCAACGCGTTTCGGACGGCTATGGCAGCCTGGAAACCGGCGTAGTGGGTGAACTGGAAGTCACCAACACAATCACCCGCAGCATAGATACCGCGGGCAGTCGTGCGCAGGAAGGCATCTACTGTAATACCCGACAGGCTATGCTTCACGCCAGCGGCATCCAGATTCATTCCGGACACGTTGGGACGTCGGCCAACTGCCACCAAAACCGCGTCACCCATGATGTGGACTCCGTCCGCGACGGTTACGCAGAACTCTTTATCGATTAGTCGCACCGATTCCACCGGGGCCGATAATCGAACATCAACCCCGTCGGCGATCAACGCGGCTTCCACCAACCGCGCGGCATCCGTATCGTCGTTGGGCAGGATGCGATCAAGGGCCTCAACCAGTGTGACTTGGGATCCAAGTCGCTGACAGGCTTGAGATATTTCGCATCCAATCGGGCCGCCCCCGACAACGATCAGCCGGGCCGGGAGTGCATCCAGTTGCCAGAACGATTCATACGTGAGAATCGGCGTGATTTTGAGGCCGGGAATGGGCGGGATGAATGGCGATGCGCCGGTACAAATGAGAAAGGATTTCGCGTATATGGATCGCCCAGCGGCGGCAATGGATCGATTGCCTGTAAATGCGGCATGACCTTCGATCACGTCTATTCCTTCAGTACGCAGGGCGTCTGGAGATTCAGACGAATAGATTTGTCCTATCACATCCCGGATGCGGGCCATCACAGCGGCGAAATCAATGGTTGGCGGCGATACGGTGATGCCGGCGTGGCTGGCGCTTCGCACCGTGTTGGCGACGCTGGCGGCGTGGAGCAGGGATTTGCTGGGGACGCAACCGGTCCAGGTGCAGTCTCCGCCCACGCGGTTGGCTTCGATCAGCGCCACCCGCTTGCCGAGGCGATTGGCAAAACGAGCGGCGGTTATTCCGGCAGAGCCGGCTCCGATGATGGCCAGGTCGTATTTTTCACCCACAGCATTACCCACCCGTTTGCGACGGATTTGTACCACACATTGTAGCTGGGCCATGATGCTGGAATAGGTCGCCGTCTATCGGTATTGCCGGAGAGTGAGCCACGGCGTGTTGCATCAGTGCGTTCCGATTCCACCACATCCAAAAATCGTATGGAGACGTGTCCGGCGGATCAGATATCCGGTTCGCATACGCGGTGTTGTTCATCGATACAACTGCGATGGTGATGGCAATTACGCTACCGTGAAACGCCCGGTCGACGAAAACTCACTCCCCAACGCGACGTCTTGAAACTACCGGAATGGAAGCGGTTGCCATCATAGCCCACGGTATTGTTGGTGTCCATCGGGTTGGGATGATGGTAACAGTTCAGACTTGGAGAGGTGAATTGGCCGAAGGTTGGTCGGGAATCGCTGGAGCTGAGAGAGGTGGTTATGTCATATATCTGGGATGGATGCGGAAATCGACCTCAGCACTGCGGACCGGGATGTGCTGATTGCCATCATTGAGAGGCAACAGGCCATCATCGAGAGTCTGGAAAAACGGATCGCCCAGTTGGAAGGGCGGGACAAATTGGGCGGCACCCGCCGGATGCCCGGTCTGAAGCCCAAAGCCGAGCAGCAGCCGGCCCAGCCCAAGAAACCACGCAAGCCTCGGCCCCACGGCTTTGCTCGCACCCGCATGACGCCCACCCAGCGGGTGGAACACGTGGTGGAACAGTGTCCCGACTGCGGAACCCAGCTGTCCGGTGGCTGGACCCAGCGCACTCGGGAAGTGATTGACCTGCCCCGGGTTCCGGTGCAGGTAACCGAGCACGCTTATATCGCCCGCACCTGCCCACAGTGCCAACGCTGTTGTACGCCCACCGCGCAACTGGAGAACATGGTGATGGGCAAGCAACGCCTGGGGGTCAACCTGATCAGCCTGATTGCCGCCCTGCGGGAGGAGGCCAGGCTGCCTTTCCGCACCATCCAGTGGTACCTGGACACCGTGCATGGGTTGCGTCTCAGCCTGGGAGCCATCGTGGACGCCACGCAAAGGGTGGCTTGCAAGGCCCAGGCTGAACTGACGGGCATTCTGGAACGCATCCGAGGCAGTCCGGTGGTCCATGCCGATGAGACCGGCTGGCGTGAGGACGGACACAACGGCTACGTGTGGACCTTCAGCACCCCCAGCGAGCGCTACTTCCTGCGTCGGGGCCGGGGCAAGGCCGTGGTGGATGAGGTCCTGGGCGATCAGTTCGCTGGCGTGCTGGTCAGCGACTTCTACGCCGCCTATCACCATTACGACGGCCCCAAGCAACGCTGTTGGGCCCACCTGTTGCGGGACATCCACGACCTGCGCGCACTCTACCCCGATGATGACCGGTATGATGACCGGCTGGCCCAATGGGCTGACGCCATCCACCAACTCTACCGTCAGGCGACCGCCTTCACCCATCCCTCAGAGCAGCAACGGCCAGAGCAGCAACGGCCAGAGCAGCAACGGCGCACCGCCCAACTGGCCTTGGAACAGCGCCTGCTGGCCCTCTGCCGTACCTACCAGGATGACCCGTCGGCCGCCCCAACCAGGCTGTGCCGACGCATGGAGAACCACATCAAGGAACTCTTCCTCTTTGTGGCTGAACCAGAAGTCCCGCCGGACAACAACGCCGCCGAGCGCAGCCTGCGACCGGTGGTAATCAGCCGTAAAATCAGCGGTGGCTCACGCTCCGCAGCGGGCACTGACACCAAGATGACGCTGGCCTCAATCTTCGGCACCTGGCGCGTACAAGGCTTCAACCCCCTCACCGCCTGCCGACAACTGCTCACTTCCCCGCAACTCTGAACTGTTACGGATGATGTTGTACAGTTGCTATAATCGCGCCGAATAGTAGATTACGACAGGAGGCGCGAAAATGGCGGATGATTTGTCTGGGTTGCTGTCCGAATCAGAACTGACACTGCTGGACGGTACGTTGGATCGCACGGAGGGGCCACTGTGGCACCCCGGTGGATACTTGACCTTCGTAGATTTGGGTCGGGAGCAGTTGTTGAAATGGGACCCTCAGACTCGCTTCACGTCGGTGGTGCGGGAAAACACGGGTGAGGGTAACGGCTGCACGCTGGACCGTCAGGGCAACATGCTCATGTGCGAAGGAGCCGACCATCGCTGCGTCACGCGGATGGACGCTGCGGGCCACGTGACGACAATTGCAGACCGTTGGGACGGCAAACGATTTAACAAACCCAATGATGTTATTTGCCGTACCGACGGCACGATATATTTCACCGACCCGCATCTTCGTTTTCCCGAAGAATTGCGCGAGATTCCCTTTGCTGGCATTTATCGCATAGACCCCGCCGGAAATGTGCATCTGGCCACCGACGAGTGTGAGTACGCCAATGGATTGGCGCTGTCGCCCGATGGGTCGATACTGTACGTTGCTATAAGTCGGGCCGAAGCGGCGGATTTCGACCGCGAAGAACGCGGGGAATTCTGCCCCAACCGGCGGATCCGGGCGTTTGACGTTGCTGCTGACGGTACGTTGAGCGGGAATCGCATCCTTATCGAGATGGGCTCCACCGCTCCGGGTGTTCCCGATGGCATGAAGGTCGATACCGAAGGCCGCGTATGGTGCACTGGTTCGGGTGGTGTTTGGATCGTGAACCCCGACGGAGAACAGGCCGGCGTGCTGCCGACTCCGGAGGTGACGCGCAACATCTGTTTCGGAGGTGACGACATGCGCACCCTGTTTCTGACTTCCGGGCATTCCCTTTACAGCATCAGGGTAAACACACCTGGGATCAGCGCTTTTTGAAACCCGGCGCTCCTGCGTTTATGTGACCCGGCCCAGGCCGTAACTCCTGACTACAATACTCAATGGTGCCGGCTATCCCTACCGGTTCTGCCAGAAATCAAGCTTCGTGATCATCGGCTCCGTAGCGGCCACCACTGCATTGGATAACCGGCCATCCTGCTGGAGTATTCGGAGAGTATTGGGTAGGGAAGGTTGCGTTATGGTATTCTGGGGCCGGGAATTCCCGTTGTAGCCACGAGGGTTCTGGCTGCGCTGGGAGCGACTTCAGCACACTCTCACACGGAGGCTTTGATGACTACTGCAACCAACATCGTGGGGACTGGCGCGCACACCTACGAATTTGATCGAAACTGGGCTCAACTGCCCAATGGTATCCCCATGCCGGCGGCCGCTGTTTTCGGCGACGATGAAGACCGGATTTATTGTTTCAACCGGAATCCCGAGCATCCGATTATGGTATTCGACCGCGAAGGAAAGTTCGTAAAGTCCTGGGGAGCCGGGATGTTCGAGTTTCCCCACGCTATTATTATCGACCAGTGGGGTTACGTTTGGCTCGTAGACCGGAACATGGGACAAATTTTCAAGCTGACCAAGGATGGCGAGCTGGTAATGACCATCGGGGAGCGTGGCTACCGCTCGGATACCGGCGCCGACAATAGCGCTTTCGATTCCAACTCCTGGCATAAGGTCGTTCGGGGTGCCGAGCCGTTCAACATGCCGGCCGGTATTGCGTTAAATGATGAGGGTGAGATTTACATCGCTGACGGATATGCCAATGCCCGTGTGCACAAATTCACCGCGTCTGGGGAGCATCTTTTCTCCTGGGGCGAGCCAGGTCCTGGGCCGGGTCAGTTCAATTTGCCTCACGGCGCCTGGATCAATCGGCACGGCAACCTGTTGATCGCGGACCGGGAAAATGACCGGGTGCAAGTGTTTCAGCAGGACGGCACGCACATTACCGACTGGCCCAGCAAGTTGATCGGCCCGGCGGTGATTTGCATCGATGATGATGATGTAGCGTACGTTGCGGAACACAACGGCGGGATGCTGAGCATTCTGGACGCTGACGGTCAGCGTTTGACTCAATGGGGTGATTTGACGCACCGCAGTTGCCACGGCGTTTGGGTAGACAGCCAGAAAGACCTTTACGTGGTGGAACCTTATGAGGGCAGCACGGGCCGCACCGTCGTCAAGTACACCCGGAAGGGTTAGTCTGGGGGGTTGAGTTGCGGGCCGGATCGTTGGCCTGCTAGAATAGTTGCGTCCGGTGGCGCTGCGCCGCCGGACGCATCGGCTGGGGCTGTAGCTCATTTGGGAGAGCGCTTCAATGGCATTGAAGAGGTAGCGGGTTCGATTCCCGCCAGCTCCACCAGTCGTTTTGATTTTGGGGAGTTCCAATCCCCTTGAAAGCCCTGATTTTTAACCTAAATCGGGGTTTTTCATTTTCTGCAACGACCCGTTGTGTTCTAATAAAGCCTGCGTCAGTCGGACAAATTTTGGTACACGAAATGGTACACGAGCAGCGGCTGGACTTGTGCGCGACCCAAGGGATGATGGAGGCTGTGTTGGTGCATTGGGTTGGAGCCGCCATCGAGGCGGCTTGCTCCGTAGGTGTGGTCTGGACTGCTTACCGTGGCGAGTTTAGGTCTGGACAGTGGGCAGTTTCCGAGACGTCCCCTGCTGCTAGGTTCTAATTGTCCGTTTGAGTAATTGGCCGTTTTAAGGCATGAAACGAGGATTGCGGGCTGGCTCTCCTCTCGCCATGTTCTAAAAGGATCCAGTAGAACAGCGGCCATCGAGGTGTGGAGGAAGGCGGCTGATCAGGATTGAAAGGCAAAGGTAGACTCCCACTCAACGCACTCACGGCAGGGCGCGTGAGGGCGGAACAACGACCGGGTATGCACGCCGATGGGGGCGGCCTGTATCTCCGGGTGGATCCCTCCGGTTCCCGTCGTTGGGTCCAGCGCATCACGATGCGGGGTCGCCGTAACCAGTTGGGACTGGGCGGCAATCCTGCCGTGTCGGTGGCAGGAGCGTGAGAGGCGGCCCTGGCCAACAGGAAGATGACACGCGCGGGCGGCGATCCATTGGCCCACAAGCGGCGCCGGTCTATGCCAACCTCCGTCGAGGCTACGGCCAGGGTGATCGAACTTCGGAAGGCCACGTGGCGCAACGCCAGGTACTCTTCCCAATGGTCAGGTAGTCTGGAAACGTACGCCTTCGCTACGCTGGGTGACCTTCCGGTAGGTCAGATCAACAGCGCCGACGTGCTGAAGATGGTACGCAGACTGGGCCGTGCCGGAGAGGTCAAAAGAACCGATAACAGCTGTCCTGGTGGCTAATACGCGTGAACCATCGGGGTCCTAACCCAGCAAATTCCTGGGGCACGTGCGTGCCCAATATCAGATAATATATCCCTGAACCCGCCCAATGTGGCGGATATAGCGTAATGCCCTATAATCCACAATATTCGTTGGAGTTAACTGCCAAACGGGGAGAGTAATCTGGATGCTGGAAATGAGGGCCATAACCCCTGACGAATTCGTCCAGTGGAATCGGGCTGAGGCGCGGGCTTATGGCAACCGGCTGGATAATGATCCGGAGGTGTTGCGTCCGCATTTTGACCTGGATCGCTCCATTGCAGTATTCGACGAAGGCAACATCGTCGGTGGTGCACATTCGCATCGAATCGAGATGTCCGTGCCGGGCTCTTCCCTGGCGACAGCAGGCGTTGCCAACATCGCTGTACAGCCGACGCATCGGCGGCAGGGCGTTTTAACCAGGATGATGCACCATCAGATCCGAGATATACACGAGCGCGGCGAACCGTTGGCTGCGCTGTTTGCCTCCGAAAGCGCGATATACGGCAGATTTGGGTATGGAATCGGTTCATTGCGCGAACAATGGACCATCGAGCGACAGCACAATGCCTACGCCAGGCGACATGAGAGTCATGGCAAAGTCGTTTTCGTAGATCCGGAGGACATTACAAAAGAGCTTCCCGAGGTTTCTCGGCGCAGTACCGTCGGTCGACCGGGGGTGATCCAAAAGACGATTCATCTGTGGGAGCGGGAATCACAAGCGCCGGAACACCGACAGGGTGGCCGTGGGGGTCTGTTCTACGTCGCGTATGTGGACGGTGGAACGGTGGATGGCTACGCGAAATACCGTACCAGTGGAACGACCCTGGTCGTCAACGAGCTAATGGCAATTACTGAAGAGGCAAACGCCGCTTTGTGGCGATTTTGCTTTGAAGTGGATTTGGTAACTATAACTGAAGCTGACAGGCGTCCGGTGGACGATCCATTACCCTGGATGCTGGCAGATCCGAGACGGCTGCACCGAACCACGCGCGATGGCATGTGGCTGCGTCTGGTGGATGTGGCCGCCGCGTTGAAGACCCGGCATTATATGGAATCTGGCGGTTTGGTGCTGGACGTGCGGGATGACCTGTGTACCTGGAATGAAGGACGGTTCGAGTTGGAGGGTTCGTCCAAAGGCGCGATATGCCGCAGTTCAAATTCGTCACCCGATCTGGTGTTATCCGTTCGTGATCTGGCGTCAGCGTATCTGGGAACCGTGAGCTTCACTACCCTCTCGCGGGCCGGCCTGGTAGACGAGTGTACACCGGGGGCACTGCAGCGGGCTGACCGCATGTTTGCCGTCCAGCACCAACCCTGGACTCCCTACGGTTTTTGATTGTCGTTTGAACCCCTGGCATCATTGTGTCTGCCACGACTGGTCGCCCAGGATCGGAGGTTAAACCCATGGCTACAAATGGAATCCCATTGGCCCGTGAACTGAATCGGGTGCCCTCATTCACCGTTCCGCTGACCGCCTCCGAAGACGCCAGATTCCAGGGCATTATGGAAGAGGCGGTCATGGTGGACGTGCACCAGCACCCGTTCGTGATGCCCGAGTCCATGGAGCGATTCATAGACTACCTGCGCGGCAACCGCTATCAGTGGGGTTACCAGGCTGCGGCAGCCGGCGGTTGGACAACTGTGACCACGGCCAACGTGTTCAGTGGCCTAAAAAATACGACCGACATGTCCTTTGTGGAATACGAAGACCTGGTCGCCGAAGTCGGTGGCATGTTGGCCGACGTCGCTTCTCAGCAAAACGTGGTCAAAATAGGCAATGCTGACGATATAGTCGCCGCCAAGCAACAGGGCAATATCGGATTCATGCCTACCTTAGAACACCTTGCCATCGGGAATCGCATCGAACGAGTGGACGCTCTGTTCGGCATGGGCGTGCGGTTGGCCGGCATTACGTACAACCGAAAGAATTTCATCGGAGACGGCCTGAACGAACGCAACCCCGGTGGTTTGAGCAATTTCGGCATCGAAGTTGTGCACCGAATGAATGACCTTGGGATGGCGGTGGACCTGTCCCATGCCTCGATGCCGACGGCGCTGGACGCCATAGAATTTTCTCGAGTGCCGGTGGTTTTCAGTCACAACGCGGCCTACACGCTGCGTCCGAACGGGCGTACCCGAAAGGACGAGGAGCTGGTTGCATGCGCCCGGAAAGGCGGACTGATTTGCATCACCGCGGTGCCCAACTCGCTTAGCGACGATCCCGAGCAGGACATCGACTGTGTTCTGGATCACTACGATTACATGGTGCAGCTGGTGGGAATTGATCACGTTGGAATCGGTACCGACACGACGATAGGCGACCACGTGGCCTTTCACCGTCACATGATGGGCCGCGACGGCCCTGACCAATTGCCTGCTCCGTATCTGAACGGGTTGGAATCGCCGGCCGACGGGAAAAACATAGTGCGCGGCTTGATCCGCCGGGGCTATACGGACGAACAGGTGCAGAAGATCATCGGTGGAAACGCGCTGGCGTTCTTCCGCAGGGTCATACCCTAAGGGTCATTTCCCAACCACCGCGCGCGTACACCGAGAGGGAGCGCCGTAACGTGCCCTGGCGACGGGTCTAACTCTCAGGCAGTGGTTCCTCGCCGGGAGAAGCGCCGTTCACACCGATCAACGCCGCCCGCACTTCTTCCCAAATACCGGAGTCCGGCTGCGCATCCCAACCGTCGTAGTGCACTAGATCGGCTAGCGGCAGGCGCTCCCGCCAACCCACTGACTGGAGCAACGGCTGGGTGGCGAATTCGACCGGATATCCGAGGCAGAGATAAGCCACGGGGATGATGTGGGGTGGTATGCCCAGCAGCCGCCGCAGTTGAGGGCGTTTCAGGATGCTGACCCAGCCCACTCCCACTCCTTCCGACCGCGCTGCCAGCCAAAGGTTCTGCACGGCGCAGCACGTGGAATAAACATCCGTCTCCGGCATCGAGTTCCGCCCCAATACCTCGTCAGCCCTGGTAGGGTCGCACGTAATGCACAGGTTCACCGGTGATTCCATGATCCCTTCGAGCTTCAATTCCAGATATTGGGAACGACGGGGTTCGTCGAAGAACTGGGCGGCGGCCTGACGCTCCCGGTCGAATAGGTCTTTTACTTGCCCGCGCACTTTGGTGTCACCAACGATGATGAAGTCCCACGGTTGCATGAAACCCACCGACGGGCCGTGGTGGGCTGCCTGGATTATGCGGGCCAGCGTTGCCGGAGGAATCGGATCATTCCTGAATACCCGAACATCCCGCCGTGAATAAATTGCGCGGTAAACCGCCTGACGTTCACCAGGCGGGAAATCGTCATATTTCGTCATAGTGTCAAACCAGTCTCGCATTACCGGCGGGAAATACGGCGCCCCGATCCTGTGGAGCAGGGGACGTCGTCAATGTTGGGGTTGGTCGTTTTTCTTTTTCTGCCGGAATGTTCCGACCGGTCGCCGGCGAAACGGGCCCAAACGTGCTTCGGTATCATCGCAGCGTCGGGGTAGCGCACTCCAGTTGGTCGCATTCTACCACCAAGCCTGACATCGCCGCTTGGCAACATGCTGGACGGACAGCAATTTACCGCGACTTGGCACGTCAATTTGAGGCAATGCGGCGGGAGAGGTGTTGTCCCGGCTGGCAACCGGTGTGGTGCGCCGAAACCGGATGGACTTGAACCGGCAAAGTTTGAATTGATTACATTCATGGGCGATTGCATGTCGTGAACGATGGGCTCCAGGATTTTTGCTCACGGATTTTAGAATTAATTGTACATTCGACGAGGGCCGGTAGTTCAACTCATGGTGGCGATGAACGCATTTGTTCGGGGCGTCGGCGTTAACGTGGTATCATCGGCGCACTACCTGAACATCTTTCAACTGGAGGCCCACTATGGCTACTAAACCGACGCTTTCCAATGAACAAGTCACAGCGGCAATGAATGCCATGCTCGCCAAGGGAATGGAAATTCCGGACGAACCGGTGGCGATGGCAATTGTGGACGCTGGTGGTGAGTTGCTGGCATACCGCACCATGGACAACCTCCGCATTTTCAGTCGCCGCCATGCCCTCCGCAAGGCATACACTTCAGCCGTCATGGGCCAGGACTCCGGCGCCCACGCCGCCCGATTGCAGGAACAGGGTCGGGGCATCGCTGACCTTGGTGACCCCCGGTTTACTCACGGTCAAGGCGGATTGGTCATCATGCAGGACGGCGTGATTCTGGGCGGCATCGGCGTGGGTGGCTATCCCAGTGGCCAGCGCGACGAAGATTTGTCCCGGGTTGGACTAAACGTAATCAACTTGTAAAAAGCGAACGCGGTTGGGCGTTCTGCGGGTCTTGTACAGAAGGGGGTGACCATCATGCCAGATTGGGACTTCACACACCGCACGGCACGGGTCAACGGAGTGAATATTCATTACGTTATCGAAGGTGATGGTTACCCGGTTGTGCTGCTTCACGGGTGGCCAGAGATGTGGTTCTCCTGGCGCAAGCAGATTCCGGTACTGTCGCAGAATTACCAGGTAATTGTTCCCGATATGCGGGGATTCGGCGCGTCTGAAAAGCCGCTGCAAGACTACCGAACCCGTACGGCGGCTACCGACATTTACGAGTTGGTGCGACATTTGGGACACGACAAAGTTGCAATTGTTGGACACGATATCGGCGTGCGGGTGTCCTACCGATACTGTCTCGACCATGAAGCGGAAGTCGACCGTCTCGCATTGCTGGACGGTACGCATCCGCTGGAGCAGCTGGAACTACAAACGCCGCAGGGCGTGCGGGAAAGGTGGCACTCGTACTTCCACCAGATACCCGACCTGCCCGAACATCTCGTGCGGGGAAATGAAGAAGCGTACCTGCGTTACTTCTACCGGAACTGGTCGGTCAACCAGGCAATGATGTCTGATGAAGAAGTTGCGGTCTATGCCAGGGCGTATTCGCAGCCCGGTGCATTGCGCGGCGGTTTTTCGTATTACCGGGCAGCGGCCTACGAAGATCCGCCAGACTGGCGAGCCGATGCCGAACGAGTGCTCAGCATTCCGCTCCTGTACCTTTGGGGAGAGCGCCGGCAACGCACGGCAACGGCAGGCGGTATGGATCCGGAGGCATCGTGGCAAAAGGCAGCGACTAACCTGCGCACCCAGTTTGTACCCGGGGCAGGTCACTTTCTTCACGAGGAAAAACCGGACGCGGTAAACGCAGCGCTGTTGTCATTCCTGGGCGAAATCGGGAACTAAACCAAAGCCAAGGTGAAATGCGCAGACGCATGGGGTAAATTTGTGAAGGAACCTTGGTGAAGGAACCGAGGTAGCTGGTCTCAGAAATTGCGAGGGGTTGGTGATGGGCGTGAGGGAGATAGACCGGTCTCTGGAACAATGGCAGATGGGAGTCAAGGACTTGCGGCGGCGGATGATTCTGGCTCCCACACCCCGGGAGCGGGAGCGGTGGTACGCCATCCTGCTGCTGGCTCAGGGCTTGACGGCAGCGGCGACGGCGGAGGCGCTGGAGCGGGACCCCCACACTATCGGGCGTTGGGCGTCGGCCTTCGGTGAGGGAGGGCCTGCGGCCCTGATATTCGAGCAGACCGGTGGTTCCCCCCCGCCCTTGACCAGACGCAGCAGGAGGAGTTGAAAGGGGCGGTGGAACAACCGCCCGCTGCGGCGGGCATCCAACTGGCCAACTGGTATTGGAGGGTGGTGCGGCAGTTTGTCTCAGAGCGGTTTGGCATCAGCCGGTGCCGCAGCAGTTGCCTGAACTGGCTTTACCGGCTGGGGTTTGCCTGCAAGCGCCCCAAGAAGCGTCTGCTCAAGGCGAATGAGTCCAAGCGGGAGGCCTTCGTGGCGGAGTACGCCGCCCTGTGGGAGGAGGCCCAACGGACTGAAGCCAGCATATTCTTTGCTGATGAGGCCCACTTCCGGGCGGACGCGGAATTGCGGGGCAAGTGGGTGCTGAAGGGTAAGCCTGCGTTGGTGGACTCCAATAGCCCGCGGTATGGGGAGAAGGCCAGCTACTATTCAGCGGTGTGCCTGGAGACGGGCGAGGTGGAATGGATGGAACTGGAGGGCAACAGCAACAGCGGGACCTCGGTTGCCTTCCTGACGCAACTGAAGGAAAAGCATCCAGGGCCGCTGCGGGTCATCTGGGACAATGCGCCGGCCCACCGTGGGGAAGCGGTGCGGGAGTACCTCAGGACGCCTGAGCTGGAGCTGAGGCTGGTGAACCTGCCGGGCTACAGCCCGGACTTCAACGCCGATGAGGCTATCTGGGGCTGGGCGAGAGAGGAGGCCACTGGCAATCTGTGCCTGGGGAGCAGGGCGGCGGTGCAGGAGAGGGTCGGCAAATTCCTGGCCGGACTGTCCAGCCGGAAAGACGAGGTGAGACGGCGCTGCCGGACGGTCCTGCAATCAAGGGCCGAAACACTCCCGCGAGACTCCCGCCCCGATTCCCAGCACCCGGCAAATGCACATCCCACCTTGGCTTTGGTTTAGTACCCGGCACATTCGATAGAAAAGAGCCCCGCTGGAAATCGGGGCTCTTTGGGGTCGGCGTGGTGCGGGTTACTCCCGTAGCGCTGGCCCAACCTCTTCGGCGTAGAGGCGGATTGACTTCTGCACGTTTTCAGGCGGGACGGTGCCGCCCAGGTTGGGTTCCATGATGAAACCGGTGAGACCCAGTTCGTCGCGAATTTCGATGAGCCGGTCGGCTACCTGCTGCGGAGAACCGTATGCAACCCGGTCCACCAACAAGTCGTCGTAGGTGGTGTTGAGGAGTTGTTCCGCCCGCTGGCGGCGTTCCGCCGATGCATGTTCACCCTCGGCGGCCACAGTCTGGATGTACGTATTGGCGGTGCGCTGGAAGGCGCGCATTGTGCTTTCTTCGGTGTCTGCCCGGACCTGCTCCATGGAATCTGACACGTAGATTGGCATCCGGACATAAACGTCGTCCACGTCATGCCCATTTTTGGCCGTGGCCGCGCGGTACAGTTCCAGGTTTCGCGCTACCTGAGCGATTCCCTGACCGCGGACACCGGTAACCAGCGGAAAGCCCAATTCTCCGACGATGCTGAATGTGTCAACCGAGTTGGCGGCAATGCGAATTGGCGGGTGGGGTTGCTGGTAGGGACGCGGAGTAACCACCACGTCATCCATGTCGTAGTAGTGGCCGTGGTGGGAAAAACGGTAGTTGTTCCAAGCCTTGAGTATGATGTCCAGGGCTTCGGAGAATCGCTGGCGACTCTCGTCAAACGGCACGCCATAGCCAAGATATGACCGTGGGAAACTGCTACGCCCGATGCCGAAATCGAGGCGGCCGCGGGAGATGTTGTCCACCGTAGCGGCTTCTTCAGCCAGGCGAATGGGGTGGGCCAGAGGCAGGACACTAACACCCGTTCCCACACGGACGCGTTCGGTGCGAGCGGCGATGATGCCGGCCATGAGCAACGGCACGGAAGAAACGGATGGTATCCCGGCGCCACCCGGATCGGTAGGAGTACGAGGAGCGGCGAAATGCCGTTCAGCCAACCAGACTCCGTCGATACCGCATTCGTCAGCCAATTGGGCGACGGTAAAGGCTTCGGCGAATGCCTCGTCCTGGGTGCGACCTTCGCGATAATCGCATTCCATTACCAGACCCACGTGCATAATATTCCTCCTGTCGGCGCCGCCGATGCAACAACCGCTGTGCTGCGCTGAAACTAACCCTCGATGTAGGTGTTTGGCGCCGCCAGAAACTTCGTGCGGCACTCAAGACTGCAGAAATAATACCACTCACCGTTGTGGAAACTGCGGGTGCCGGCGGTCGGATCGACTTCATTGGCGCCGTGCATGGTCTGACCGGTCGTGGCGCGGGCGTTATTTTCGTTGATTTCGGACTTGCAAACGGGATCAACGGGCATGGATTGACTCCTTGGTCGGTCTGGCGTTTATACAGGCTATTTCAGGCAACGGGTTCCAGGTTCATGCCGAGGCGCACCTTGCCCGGCTGGTCCAGCAGGGCCCGGGCCACACGAGCGCGGTGTTCAAAACTGGTACCCATACGCATGGTCCAGGCGGTAACGCGCCGGTACCAGAGATGCAGGTCGAACTCCATCATAAAACCAATGCCGCCGTGGATTTGCTGGGAGGAACGAACCGTAGCCTGGCATTTGTCATTGGTGAACGCTTTGGCCTGGGAAACCTCCACGGCGTAAGGAAGTCCCTGGTCCAGCTTCCAAAGCGCCTCGTAGGTCAACAGCTGGGCGCCGTCGCACCAGACCACCATATCGGCGCAAAGGTGCTGGATGGACTGGAACCCGGCGAGAGGTCGTCCAAACGCAACGCGGTTCTTGGCGTACTCGATGGCCATTTCCGCATCCTTGCGGGCCGCACCCACGATCTGGGCGCACAGTAGGGCAGTGCCAATGTCCAGCATTTCCTGGGTGAGCGGCCATCCCTGGTTTATCTCGCCGATGATGTTGGAGAGGGGGATTCGCACGCCTTCGAGGTTCAGTTTGCTTTGAGAGTCTTTGGCCAGTGTGGTAAGCCGTGTTTCCTGAATGCCTGGCGCGTCAGTGGGCACGATGGCAAGTGTTATCCCGGCGTTGGTATCACTGGCAGGCGCAGTGCGAACTGCGACGACCATCAGTTCTGCCGCTGAAAAGTTGTCAACGAAGTGCTTTATTCCATTGATCACCAGACTGTCGCCGTCCACCTCGCCACGGCATTGCATGGCATCGGCACGAAGGCGTGGGTCCTGTTCCTGGACAGCCCAGGTCATTATCAATTCGCCGCGCGCCACCCGAGGCAGGAACGATTCCTGTTGTTGTGGGGAGCCGAATTTGGCCACCGCCAGCGCAGCGGTGGAAGTGGAATGCATGGGTACCGGAGCAATGGCCCGGCCGCACTCTTCTATGATGAGCCCCAGGTACGTTACCGGAAGGCCGCCTCCCCCGTAGGCTTCGGGAAGGGAGATGCCGAACCAACCGAGAGCGGCCATCTTCTCCCATAGCTCAACCGAGTAACCGCGCTCATCCTGCTCCACCGCGCGAGCGAGGCTGGGCGGGCATTCTCCGTCCAGAAACTCGCGGGCGGCGTTTTTCACCATTAGTTCTTCTTCGGTGGGGAGTACGTTCATTGTGCCTCAGTAGGTATGGGTTCGGCGGAGTGTTGCGCACACAGCGTTATCTCCGCCTGGCAACGGTTTTGGCAACGAAAACAGGAAGCCTGAAAATATGCGTCGTCAGCCTGGGCGGTTTGGTTTTGAAGTTCGTGCCGACATGCTGCAACTCTTGGTACCGATCAACGATGATTAAACGCGGGGCATGCCCAATCCCCGGCGGGCAACCTGGTCTCGCATGACCTGGACGCTGCCGTGGTTGATGCCGCTCTGGAAAGCGCCCATCAGGTTGTGAGCAAAAATGCCGTCTTCCACGGAATCCTCGGAGCCGTTGAGCAACTGGCCGTAGGGACCCAGCATTTGGGCGATGGTTTCTGTTGTCCGAACACCGTGTTCGGGAGCAAAGACCTTCTCAGCCGATCCTTCGTAGGTGAAGTTGCCATCGGATTCGACGATGGACATGCTACGCAGGGTCATCAGCCGACACACCTGCCCTTCGATCCACATATCTGCGAGTCGGTCGCGGGTGGTGGGGTCGTCGCGCATGCCGTAGCCCTCGATGTCGTTTTCCTTTACCCAGTTGACGATGTCCTCATCGCGCTGGATGGAGATCAAGTAACGAGATGCGCCGACGCGGTCGAGGTTGAGTCCCATTGCGCCGACGTACCAGCCCTGGTTTTCCTCTCCCAACATGCACGAAGCTGGCACCCGAACGTTTTCGAAGAAGGTTTCGTTGGTGCGAGCGTCGCCGTAAGTTGTTCCCAGGGGCGCTGGAGGATTGTTCTGGATGGTCCACAACGGGCGGACGGTGATTCCGGGCGTGTCCATGGGTATGAGGAATATGCTGATTCCGCGGTGGCGCGGGGCGTCAGGGTCGGTGCGCGCCATCAGGTAGATGTGAGTTGCGTAGTGTGCGGCCGTTGTGTACATCTTCTGGCCGTTGATAACGTAATCGTCGCCATCGCGGACGGCGCGGCACTGGAGACCGGCGAGGTCGGCGCCCGCTTGGGGCTCGGTAAATCCCAGAGCAAATGAAATTTCGCCACGAATTACACCGGGGATGAACTCCTGCTTCTGCTCTTCGGTGCCCGCTGCGAGTATCGCCGGCGCGCCGGATCCGGCTCCGCCAACGGTGATGCCAATGCGAGCAAACTCCTCTTCCACGATGTATTGGTCGATTCGACTGCCGCCCTGCCCGCCGTATTCTACGGGCCAGGAAATGCCGATCCAGCCCTGCTCGGTGATTTTTTGGTACATCTCCCTGGTCTTCGGGCCCCGTCGGCGAATTCCGGTACCCTCCAACTCGGCTACGATATCGTCAGTCACATTTTCAGCAATGAATTGCTGCACATCGGAGCGTAGGGCTTCCTGTTCGGTAGTGAATGCAAATTCCATGGCGGCGCTGCCTCACGGGTAGGGTGTGCGGTACTTTACTGGCGTCCAATTATAACGGTTAGCCTGGTTGGTGTCATTGCTTGGTGTTTCTATGCGGATGGCTGATATTTGAGACGGGTCGAAGTTGTGGTTGGCTCACAGGTCCAGCGCGGCGTCGATGCCCCGGTGGGAGCCGTACTGGCTGGGGCGTTCGAAGATGTTGGTATTGCCAGTGAACCTCATTTCAGCCAGCGGCGCGGACTCCGGGCCGATGCTCCAGCCCTTGCCTCAGTGAGTGGATTTGGTCAAGGCGCCGGTGTTGAGGCCGCTCGGATACGTCCCCCTGCACCTCGAATCCGGTTACCAGGGCAGGCCGAGGACGTCTTCACCGGATCGCCCGAGCATTCCGGCAAGGGCCAGGATCGTCGGTAGCGTGGGGGAGGTGGCGGCAGGTACCAGTAGAGATAGTTCAGGCGCTGCGTAAGAATCGCCGGTCATGACGGGGAACTCCGGCGATGAGGATCATGTTTGTACAGCGATAGATTTCAGGCCAGATTGGACTCGGCGAGCACCGGTTCGATGGCTCCGATCAGTGCGGGCAGGTACTCATTCCAGTCGCCAACGATACCGTAATCGGCGGCCCTAAAGATGGCAGCACGATGATTCCGGTTAATCGCCAGGATGACCCCGGCTTTTTGAATTCCCACCGTGTGGTTGAAGGCGCCGCGAATTCCCACGGCCAGGTATACCCTGGGCGCTATCGCGCGACCGCTGATGCCGACCTGAACGTGATGAGGCAGCCATCCGGAATGTACGACGTTTCGAGTGGTTGCGATGGAGGCGCCGATGGTGGCAGCCAGGCGTTGGGCTTCGGCCAAACCTTCTTCGCCCACGCCCATGCCGACGCCGATCACGACTTCCGCGGATGTTAGCTCGAGGGCTCCATGTTCTTCTGACGTATGCTCGCTCAACAGGATGACGTCCGGTCCGTCGCAAGGCGCTGGATCTATGGCGGTAACTGTCGGGGTGTAATCAGCATCCGGGTCAGCGGGGGTCAGGACGCCGGGCCGGAGCGTTACGAGGTTGGGTAACGTTTTGGAAAGAATGGGAGCAACGACGTTGCCGCCGAGGGCCGGTTTGAGTTGGACCAGTTGGCCGGCGTCGTTGATTTCCAGGTCTATGGCGTCACCGGTCAGTCCCAAACGTTGCCGGGCGGCAATGCGGGCAGCCAGGTCGCGTCCATCGGCGGTGGCACAAAAGAGCACTGCGTAGGGTGGGTTGGCGACGATGGCGGCAGATAGACTCTCTGCGACGCTGCGCCCGCAAATTACACCCAGACCATCTGTATTCAGGGTCAAAATTCGGTCGGCGCCCGCGGAAGCCAACTGGGTAACGGTTGCTCCGTCCGGCGGTCCGGATCCGATGAATACGGCCACGATCTCACTCTGTGTTATGGGAGCAAGGGCGCGCGCTTTGCCGAGCATTTCCAGCGTAGCGTGACGCACGTCCGGGCCGACCATTTCCACGACTACCCAGATACTGCGTTGGGTCCCGGTGTACCGGCCGGGAGCGGGCGCCGTTGATCCAGTTGAGTCTTCCGCCTGATCCAGCGCGGCCAGGCGTTCGCGGAGCATTTCTGCTACCTGGCGAGCAGCATTGTCGGGCGTTTCATCGCGGATTATCACGCCCAGGCGATCTGGTTCAACCAGACGAATGTCTTCAACCCAGGTGGGTGACCCGTCCAATCCGAACAACGACAGGTCATCCGTCAAGTCGGCACAGGTTAGTTGCTCCACCGTTTTGGTCTCGGCGACTTCCATTTCCTCGCGTCCGGGATATCGCTCCTGACCGGCGCCTTCGGTTACGCATACGACGGCGGGCAGGGAGCAGCGCAATACCTGGTAACCTTGGTCGGTGGCCCTTTCGCAGGTGATGCTGTGGCCAGATCGGTCGATCTCGAGATGCCGGACATTGCTGATGTGAGGCATCCCCATGAGTTCTGCGACCTCGGGGCCGACCTGACCAGTTTCGGCGTCGCTGCTGTTGCGCCCGCAGATGACAAGATCGGGTTCTTCGCGCTGCAAGGCCAGAGCTAGAGCCTGGGCCGTTGCCAGCGTATCGCTGCCGGCCAGCGCCCGGTCGGACAGTAGAATCGCCCGGTCGGCCCCCAGGGCGTGGCACTGGGTAAGTCCCTCAGCCGCGTTTGGTGGGCCCATGGACAGGGCCACTACCGAATCACCGGGATCGGATTTCAAGTCGATGGCGAGGTTGAGACCCAGCAGATCGAAGGGGTTTATTTCTGATGGCACGCCCTCGCGCTGGATTACCTTATTCTCGTAATCGAACTGAATTCTGGAAACGACGGGGACATATTTGACGCAGACCGCGAATTTCATCCGGAAAAGCTCCTTGTGAGCAGAAATCGGTTTATGGCCGGTGACCCGGAGGCACCGGACAGGCGTTCACTCGGTGGCAGGCTCAGGTATTAATGCTGGCGACGAGTTGTTCTCGTGTATGTTGTGTCAACTCCTGAATCGTGGAGCTGAATTCCACTGGGTAGCGGGCTGGTTCCCTGAGTCGCTGATAGGGAGGGCTGAGGCCTGCCGCGCCCTCGGCGACACGCTGCCGTACGACGGCCAGGTTTTCCCGAGGTGAAATGCGTTGGCCGTTTGTCATTGCCTCGGCCAGCAAGGGTCGGCCCGGCGCGATGTTTTCGTAAGCCAACGCTATTACGTCGCCGGTCATCAATCCCGATGAGTCGAAATGTCGGAATATCTGCTTGGATCCCGGCATCGACTCCTTCCCACCGCTCAATTTCATTACCGGCCGGTCGTCGTAACACACCATTTTGTAGACCATATCACACCAGGGAGCGTCACCCGAGACGCCCACGCGGGTTCCCACCCCGAACATATCGATGGGCGCTCCGTTGTTCACCAGGCGCTCGATTTCGTACTCATCGAGACCACCGCTGGCCAGGATACGGACGTAGCCGAGGTTGGCTTCGTCCAGTATGGAACGTACCTGGCGGCTCAGGTGATCCAGATCTCCCGAGTCCAGGCGGACGGCGGTCAGTCGATGGCCGGCGTCTTCCATTTCCCCGGCAACCAGGGCCGCGTTGCGGGCGCCGCTAATGGTGTCGTAGGTGTCCAGCAGGAAGATGCTACGTGCCGGGAACATTCTGGCATAGGCGCGAAAGGCTTCGATCTCGCTGGAGAATCCGGTTATGTAAGAGTGTGCCATGGTGCCGGCCGGAGGAATTTCGTAGCGACGCGCAGCCAATACGTTGCTGGTGGCGGCGAAGCCCGCAATGTAAGAGGCGCGCGCCATTGCAAGGGCGGCTTCTGTGCCGTGGGTACGCCGCGAAGCGAAATCGGCGATCGCTCGTCCCTGGGCAGCCAGGACACATCGGGCTGACTTGGTGGCAAGCAAGGTTTGGTACTGGATTTGATTGATCACAATGGTTTCGACTAACTGGGCTTCGATAATGGGAGCGGAGATTTCCATTATCGGTGCATCGGCGAATACGACGCTGCCTTCTGGGACGGCTCGGACGCTGCCAGTGAAGCGGGTCGCCGCCAGGAACTCCAGGAAATCGCCAGTGAAAATCCCGGTGGTGCGAAGATAATCGATGTTGGTCGGATCGAACGCAAGGGCGTTCAGGCAGTCAAGAGTGTCGTCGATACCCGCTGCGACCATGTAGCCCCGGTCCGGCGGATAATCGCGCATATAGAGGCTGAACGTGGCTTCATGCGCCATGCCCTCGGAAAAGTACGATTGACCCATGGTCAGCTCGTAGAGGTCTGTAAAAAGACCGGTGTCGCCGGCGGGAAGTGGTAAAAAGGGAGATTGGCTGGGGATCGACATGAACGTTCACCGGGAGGAAACCGAACGCAATCTACGGAAAATCGTCGACCGGGTTGTCCGCATTATCCAACCGGCCGGGATCAGTGTCAAACACTGCACAATGGTTATTGGGACCAGATTCCGTGCGTTAGAAACGGGGCGGCGGGCAAGGCCGAAACCTCCCCGTGCTTGACATATTGTTCCCCCACCGGTAGCATAGATTTCGTTAACAATCGTAAATACTTCTGGAACCCTTATCCAGAGAGGCGGAGGGACCGGCCCTGTGAAGCCTGGCAACCAATCCCGCATCCCTAGCGGGATCAGGTGCTAAATCCGGCGTCGCTGCTGGGCGTTGCGAGACGCTCGCCGCAGATCGGCGAAAGATGAGGGGAGTATTGTCTCGCTCGGCTCTCCCTATGCGGGTGGGCCTATATTTTTGCCTGTCGCGGCGATGGGTATCGTCGAACCGACAGGCTGCAGACTACCGCAACTGGCGTAACTGTGGCTATGAAAGAAATTCGTCCGATAAATTGGACGGGCAGCCGTTTGGAATTGCTGGACCAAACCCGGCTACCTCACGAACAGGTAACCGTCAACATCAGCGATTATCGCGTGGCTGCTGCTGCCATAACCGATATGCGCGTACGCGGCGCTCCGGCCATCGGTGTTACCGCCGCGTATGCGATGGTACTGGCGGCGGCAGAATTGCAGTCGCGAGAACGCGATCACTACATTGGTTCGTTACGTCAGGCAGGGTCACAAATTGCTGCCGCGCGGCCAACGGCCGTCAATCTGGGCTGGGCGGTACGACGCATGTTGCGCGTTGCTGAAGCCGAACCCGATCCGGGCAGCATTCTGCCTAAACTGGAAGCGGAGGCGCGGCGAATCCAGGCCGAAGATGAAGAAATCAATCGGCGTATCGGAGAACATGGCCGCGTGCTGATGCCGCAGGATGGCGAGGGCGTGTTGACGCACTGCAATACCGGAGCGCTGGCGACCTCGGCTTTTGGCACTGCTTTGGGAGTGATTCGAGCCGGATGGGAAAAGGGCGGCAGATTTCGAGTTTACAACACCGAGACGCGACCCTGGTTGCAGGGAGCGCGTCTCACATCATGGGAGTTTCAGCAGTTGGGTATACCAGCGACGCTCATCGCTGATTCCGCTGCCGGGATGATGATGTTGAACGGTGACATATCGTGCGTAATAACCGGCGCGGACCGGATCGCCGCCAACGGCGACACCGCAAATAAAATCGGCACCTATGCCCTGTCGGTTTTGGCTCATGAAAACGGCATCCCGTTTTATATTGCAGCGCCCACCAGTACCGTAGATTTGTCGGTTACAGACGGTTCCGGCATCAAGATAGAAGAGCGACCGCAGCACGAGGTTACCGCCTACGGCGGGATGCCTGTAGCGCCATCAGGGACCGTTGCTTATAACCCGGCGTTTGATGTAACACCCAATCGATACATTACCGCGATAGTCACGGAAGCAGCGGTTTGCCGCCCACCTTTTGACGATTCTCTTCGTCGCGCCGTGGACGCGGCATAGTCTGAATGTCTGCAACGCAGATAGACAACCAGACCCGGCGGCGCATCGCGCGCACCGGACTCACTGCCTACGATCCGGAGCGGGCCTGTCACGGCTACACGCTTTTCGCGCCAATGACCGGCGGCGGAGAAGTGATTTTGCTGGGGCCAGATGGGGAGGTCGTCCATACATGGAATATGCCTTATCCGCCCGGTCTCTATGGCTATCTGTTACCGAACGGTAACCTGTTCTACGGCGGTAAGGTGGCGGATGACGCAACCTGGGAAATATTTAGCGGGTTCAAACGGTTCAAGGGTGGCGTCATGCTCGAAGCTGATTGGAACGGGAATATTCTTTGGGAACACCGGGACGAATACCACCATCATGATGCCCGGCGCACTGATTCGGGCGGATGCCTGTATATGACCGTCGAGCGTATGTCGAATCAACATGCGGCCGAAGTGCAGGGAGGCCGAGTCGGCACCGACGCTGACGGAATGTGGTGCGATGTGCTGGTTGAGGTGGACGCCGACGGCAACCGCGTTTGGGAATGGCATGCGGCCCAGCACCTTGATGCAACCACCGACATAATCACCTTCAATGATTCCAGGGAAGAATGGAGTCATGGAAACACGGTGGTACCGCTGCCGGGACGCCGGGTGATGTTCAGTTTCCGTAACATTTCCACGGTGGGAATAATCGATCAGGATTCAGATGAGATCGTGTGGAAGGTTGGGCATGACACACTCGCCCAACAGCACGATCCGTCGCTATTAGACAACGGGAACGTTCTCGTTTACGACAACGGCTCGCACAGCCAATCGAACCCGTTGCCCCATTCTCGTGTTATCGAGGTAGACCCTCAAACCAATGAGATTGTGTGGCGATACCAGGACAACCCGCCCTTCAATTTCTTCAGCGCCTACATTTCGGGAGCGAGACGGCTGCCCAACGGGAATACGCTGATTACTGAAGGACAATTCGGGCGCATCTTCCAGGTGACGCCGGAAGGGGACGTGGTGTGGGAGTACGTGAATCCGCACTTCGGCGCCAACGAACAGGGTCAGGTGGTGAACAGCGTGTTTCGCGCTACCCACTACCTACCCGAGGACATCCGCCAACTGAGCTGAACCACCACCTGGCAAGAACACGCGTTCAGGAAACGCACCCGTAAGGAAACAACCCTCAATGCCCAATCACCCCCAGGCAGAAATAGCAATCATCGGCGGCAGCGGTCTTTATGAGGTCCAGGGGTTTACCGAATCCGCCGTGATGGGGGAATTATCATAATGGTCACACTACAAACCGAGATGTACTCCGAAAGCCCAGAAGCTCGGCTGCTGAGCGGCAATCATTTAGCTATTTGGCGCATGATAGTGTTGTCCATCCTCGGCGTCGGTATTTTCTTTCATGTTTATTGGCTGTATCGCAACTGGAAGGCTTATCGTGATTACACCGGGGTTGAAGTCTATCCAGTGTGGCACGGGTTGACCCAGTTGGTGCCGATATACGGACTCTTTCGGTTTCACCACCACCTACACGCTTACAATCAACTTTTGGAACGGCGAGACGTACCGCGGATACCCAATCCAGTGTTCCTTGCGCTCATCTACGGGGCTATTTGGGTGGTCGCGCAGGCGAACACGTCGTTCGAGGGACGCTTAGAGTCTGCCAGCTGGGATACGTTCTTCACCGTCACTGACTGGATACTCACTGCGGGTTCGTGGGTCGGGTTTGTAGTCGCTATCGTCATTACATGCTTGGTTCAATCGAGAATCAATCGTTACTGGGCTGCAGTGGGCGATGGGTTCGAGTCACGAGCCAGGATAGGCAAAGGCGAAATCCTGGTTGTCGTCGTCGGCATCCTTGTTTGGATTGG
Organism: Dehalococcoidia bacterium; assembly: GCA_965217175.1. Taxonomy (GTDB): domain Bacteria; phylum Chloroflexota; class Dehalococcoidia; order Lucifugimonadales; family UBA3495; genus Bin87. The sequence goes on along the minus strand of OZ244251.1, from coordinate 3,181,027 downwards.
ATTGTGGAGCGGCTGGCTGGTAATCGTCTAGACACGGAACTCGCCCAAAAGGAACTCACCCAAAGGGAAACAACGCTCAATGCCCAATCACCCACAGGCCGAAATAGCAATCATCGGTGGCAGCGGTCTCTATGAGATCCAGGGGTTTAGTGAATCCGCCGTGGTTGACATCGACACGCCGTATGGCAAGCCCAGCGACGTCATAACCGTGGGTGAGTTGTTGGACGTGCCGGTAGCATTCCTGCCTCGCCACGGAAGAGGTCATCGGGTGAGTCCAACCGAACTGCCTTTCAGGGCCAATATCTATGCGTTGAAAACGCTGGGCGTAAAACAGATAGTGTCAGTGAGCGCAGTTGGTAGCCTCCAGGCGAGGTTTCAACCGCAACACCTGGTGGTGCCCGATCAACTCATCGATCGTACCCGTTTTCGCGACAGCACCTTTTTCGAGGGCGGCGTGGTGGCTCACATTACGTTTGCAGATCCTTTCTGTCCGGCCGTGAGCAACGCCATCGCGGCGGGTGGGGATGGGCAGGGCATTCCTACCCATGAGGGTGCGACGCTGGTGGTGATGGAAGGTCCGGCGTTTTCAACCAGGGCTGAATCCGAAATGTACCGGTCCTGGGGCGGCGACCTGATCGGAATGACCGCGTTGCCAGAAGCCAAGTTGGCCCGCGAAGCAGAAATGTGCTACGGAACCATGGCCTGGGTGACCGACTATGACTGCTGGCATCCAGACCACGCCGCGGTGACAGTGGACATGGTAGTGGAAAACCTGATTGCCAACATCGCCAATAGCCGGATTATTCTCCGCCAAATCGTGCCGGCCCTGGCGCAACTCGGCCCGTGCGACTGCCAAACTGCATTGGCCAACGCCATCATTACTGACAAATACCATATATCCGACGAGGCACGCCGGCGCCTGGAACCCATTGCCGGCAAGTATCTGAACCTGCGTTAACCACAACTTATCGAAACTTGCGAGCATTACTCGCGAATCACCAAGGAGGTAACCAACATGCCACGACAGATGCCCGGGGAACCCTACTCTCGGGTGGATTCCGTAGAGGCGCGCCAAATGGTGGAAACAAACCCAGAAGGCACAATTGTCATAGACGTGCGGCGGGACGACGAGTGGGTTACGGGACACGCCACCGGCGCCGTCCACATACCGGTGGACGATCTCCCCGGCAGGATGGACGAGGTTCCCGAAGACAAGGCCATTTTGTTCATCTGCGCGGCTGGGGTGCGCAGCGGCCTGGCCTGTGAGCTGGCGGCCGCAATGGGCTACGACTCCGAAATGCTCTACAACATTGAAGATGGTACGCCATCGTGGATCGGAGCCGGTAATCCCACGTCGTACGGCAATGAACCCTAACCCCATTAATTCCAAAACTCGATCGAAACTCGGTAGAACAGAAGAGGTAAAGAAATTTGCTTGAACAGAAAACGAAAGGCGATGTAAAAGACTTATCGCTGGCTTCCGCTGGCGTTGACCGCATTAAGTGGGCTGGCCGCGAGATGCCGGTTGTTAATCGAATCGCAGAACGATTCAGTCGGGAAAAACCCTTTGAAGGGATACGCATGGCGGCCTGCCTGCACGTAACAACCGAGACCGCCAACCTGGCTATCGCATTGAAAGAGGGTGGCGCCGACCTGGTGATTTGTGCCAGCAACCCGTTGAGCACACAAGACGAAGCCGCCGCAGCGCTGGTGCAGGAATATGGTATTCCTACCTACGCCATCAAAGGCGAAGATAACGACACTTACTACCGGCATATTAACGCCGCCTTAGATCATGCTCCCATGGTTACTATGGATGATGGAGCTGACCTGGTGGGTATTTTGCACCGGGAACGCAGCGACCTTCTGTCCCATGTGCTGGCCGGTACTGAAGAGACCACCACCGGAGTGGTGCGCCTCACCGCCATGGCTGCGGATGGGAAACTAAAATATCCCATCATTGCGGTCAATGAGGCCGAGACGAAGCACTTTTTTGACAACCGCTATGGCACGGGCCAAAGCACGCTGGACGGCATTACTCGAGCCACCAACATCCTGTGGGCGGGCCGTCGAGTGGTGGTCGGCGGGTACGGCTGGTGCGGCCGGGGCGTTGCATCGCGAGCCAGAGGGCTCGGCGCACAGGTAATCGTCACCGAAGTGAACCCGGTCCGGGCGCTGGAAGCAGTCATGGATGGATTCCAGGTAATGACCGGTATTGAAGCGGCCCAACAGGGTGAGGTTTTCATCACGGTAACGGGTGGTTGGCACGTTATCAGCGCTGATCATTTTGCGGTAATGCGGGACGGCGCGATCGTCGCCAACAGCGGGCACTTCAACGTTGAAATCGACATTCCGGCGTTGGTGGCCGCCTCGGTGAGCCGCCGGGAAGTTCGGCCATTCGTAGAGGAATTCGTTACTGCCGACGGCAGGCGAATCCACCTGTTGGGAGAAGGCCGGCTGATTAACCTGGCCGCTGCAGAGGGTCACCCCTCGGCGGTGATGGATATGAGCTTCGCCAATCAGGCGCTGAGCTGCGAATATCTGGTCAAAAACCATTCCAATCTCGCCTCAGGGGTTCATGTCGTGCCCAGGGAGATTGACGCAGAGGTAGGCCGTCTCAAGCTGGAGACGATGGGGATTCGCATTGACACACTGAGTGCGGAACAAACTGCCTACAACGAAAGCTGGGAAGAGGGCACGTAGCCGCTGCACATATCTCAGTTGACCAAAGATTGGATCAGGGAGGAAATGACCTATGCCAATACAGTTTATGACTTCGCCCAAATACCTTCTCACCTCTGAGTCGGTAACTGAAGGGCACCCAGACAAGCTCTGCGACCAGATTTCGGACGCTGTACTGGACGCCGCCCTTGCTGGCGACGCGGGAAGCCGGGTTGCCTGCGAAACGGTTGCCACCAAGAACCTGGTGATGATTACCGGCGAAATTACCACCGCATCAGATCTCGACTTTAATGATATTGCCCGCCGGGTGATGTTGGAAATCGGATATACCGACGTTAAATATGGGATAGACGGTAATTCTTGTGGCGTGGTGGCCCACGTGAGTCAGCAATCTCCAGACATCAGCAGTGGAGTGACGACTTCGCTGGAGCACCGGGGAGACGGCGCTGCCGATGCTCGTCGGGCCACCGGCGCTGGCGACCAAGGCATGATGGTGGGATTCGCCTGCAACGAGACTGACGGCCTGATGCCTTTGACGGTTGACCTCTCCCATCGCCTGGTGGAACGACTGGCGGCGGTCCGTAAGAACGGCACGCTTCCTTACCTGGGCCCGGACGGAAAATCGCAGGTAACGGTGGAATATCGTTTCGGTAAGCCTCACCGGGTGGATGCTGTTGTGATCAGCACACACCACGAAGACCAGCCAGACCGAGCGGCCTTTCAGGAAAAGATTCGCCGGGACATTATCGAGAACGTAATCATACCCGTGGTGCCGGCTCATCTGCTGGACGACGAGACCAAGTATTACGTCAACCCCAGCGGTTGGTTCGTCGTCGGTGGCCCCCAGGGGGATACCGGCCTGACCGGACGGAAAATCCTGGTGGATACCTATGGCGGGATAGCCCGCCACGGTGGTGGCGCGTTTTCGGGTAAGGACCCCACCAAAGTCGATCGGTCGGGCGCCTACGCGGCTCGATACGTAGCCAAGAATCTGGTTGCCGCCGGTCTCGCCGACCGGGTGGAAATAATCGTGTCCTACGCCATCGGCGTGGCCGAGCCGATTTCCGTGTCGGTGGAGACGTTTGATACTAACAACCTGCCCAACGAGCGCATCGAGCAACTGGTAACGGAACATTTTGACCTGCGTCCCGGCGCCATTATCGAAGACCTGAACCTGCGTCGCCCCATATATGGCAAGACCGCTGCATACGGACACTTTGGTCGCAAAGACCTGGACTTGCCCTGGGAACAGACCGACAAAGCCGAGGCCCTCAAACAGGCTGCTGGAGCATTCGCCGCCACGACGGGCGATTAGCGCGCCCAGGAGCGCGAATACGCGGTAATGTCTCAATCCCTCTCCAATAGGAGGGGGATTTTCTTTGGGTCGCCAACCTGCGGTGATAGAATTAGCCCATGGCTGCTAGCATTAAGTTTGGTACGGACGGTTGGCGGGGAATCATTGCCGACGATTTTACCTTCGTCAATGTCGCCCGATGCGCTCAAGGTCTTGCCGATTACCTGCGTATTCAGAACACGGCGGGCGCCGGGTTGGTTATCGGATACGATACGCGTTTCGCGTCCCGGGAGTTCGCTGAGACTGTTGCATCGGTGATGGCCGGGAACGGCATATCCGTCTATTTGTGCCAGAATCCGACTCCGACTCCGGTAGTTAGCCACCATGTTGTGTACCGCCAAGCCGCCGGCGGCGTGGTAATCACGGCCAGCCACAATCCGGGAAACTGGAACGGTTTCAAGTTAAAGTCCGAGCTGGGGGGCAGCGCCAGCCAGGAAGTTACCGACATCCTGGAACTGTGCATCGACTCGGCGGGTTCGCCGAAAATGCTGTCCATGCTTCAGGCACGGTCAAGTGGTTTGGTGGTAGACGTGGACCCAACGCCGGCGTACCGGGATTCGGTCGCCGGATTGATCAACCTGGAAGCTATCCGGTCCGCCGGCCTGCACATCATGGCGGATTCCATGCACGGAGCCGGAGCGGGTTACTTTGCAAGTCTGTTGGAGGGCGGAGCCAGCCGCGTCACCGAATTGAGGCCCGAGCGAAACCCGGCGTTTCCAGGCATGGCGCAGCCTGAACCGATTGGTCACAACCTGAGTGATCTGTGCAGCCGGGTGCCCGCCGAGGGTGCATCGGTGGGATTGGCGCTGGACGGGGATGCCGACCGGATTGGTTTGGTGGATGAACACGGGCGGTTCGTCAGTACGCTGGAGGTGTTTTCGCTGCTGGCGTTGTACCTACTTGAACGCGGAGAGCGGGGTGGGTTGGTAAAAGGGGTAACCGCGTCCGTGATGTTGAACAAGCTGGCCGACAACTACGGCGTCCCGATAGTTGAGCTACCGGTGGGCTTCAAGAACATCGGGCCACGGTTCCTCGCCGACAACGCATTGTTGGGTGGCGAGGAAAGTGGCGGCTATGCTTTTAGAGGCCATATTCCAGAGCGAGACGGTATCCTCAGCGGGTTGTACTTGTTGGAATACATGGCCACCGCCGGGCTTTCGGCTTCGGGGATGGTGGAGCGATTGTTCGACCTGGTAGGCGAACACCACTATTTGAGGCGAGATATTGGCTTTGAGGCTGCACAACGAGGGGATATCGCCGAGCGACTCAGCGATGCGACGTTGACTCAGTTGGCGGGGATGCCCATCCGTGAAGTTGACGACATTGACGGCCGGCGGTGGATGCTTGACGTAGGATGGGTGGCGGCCCGTTTTTCGGGTACCGAACCCCTCTTGCGGATTTATTGCGAGGCAACTACATCTGATAACGTTGAGCGATTGCTTGATGCCATGCAGGCTTACCTCGGCGTCTAGAGGACAGGACGATGGAATCAGCGACGCCGCTACGCCGGTTGATGGCGTACTTACTCGATGGGGTGCTGTTCTTTATAACTCTAATCGTTGGTTATATTATCTGGTGGCTGATCGTTCTCAGACGGGGCCAAACGCCCGGTAAGCAGCTGCTGGGGATCCGCGCGATGCATCGCAACGGCGAACCGGCTGGCTGGTTAATAACATTCGTAAGAGAAGTCGTGAAGAACGTGGCCCACGCATTCGGTCCAATCGGGTTTTTGGCCGATGCGATACTCCTTGTGATAGATGAAACGGAGCACCGATCGTTAGCAGACAGAGTGGCCGATACGGTGGTGGTACGTAATTGATACTCTGAAATCCGGGCATGCAATCCAGCACGTATAGACGGGCGTAAGACAATTAACGCATGCAGGTGTTGATGCCTGATTCGTCGACAGGATACTCGGGGGCAATCAGAGGCCGTCCATGACAACGCAAGCAAATATCCCCAGCTCTGAGGCCCCTCGCGCGGGGTTTTGGGAACGCATACCGATCAGCCGCAGCGTGGCGATCGCGATCGGCGTTGCCGTCATAGCTTACGCGATTGCCATAGTCGGAGCGTTGGTGTTACGCAACGCATCCGGTATTGATGGCGTCAACCGCTTCGTTGAATCTTTGTCGGGATCCGCGGGTACCGGCATTCGTGGTTTGGGCCTCAAGTTGGGATTCGCCTACGCTGCGGGGGCGGTATCCGCCGTGAACCCCTGTGGTTTCGCCATGTTGCCCGCCTATCTGGGCCTGTACGTCAGCGGGCGAGACCAGGAACACAACCACCGTTTCCAATTCTCGACGGTGGCCGGATCGGTCAAGGTTGGTTTACTGGCAACTCAGTCGGTGTCGGTTGCATTGCTGATAGCGCGGGCGATCATGATTGGTGTGTCGGTATCGGTGGGCTTCGTATTGCTGTTCGGAGTGGCCGGTATTATTTTGGGATTTGGTTCGAAGGCGATCGTAATATCGGCTTTGCCATACGTTGGCCTGGCGGTTGGTGTGCTGTTGGTGGGCGCCGGAGCATTCATGGCGGCCGGTGGCAAAATCTACACGAGCCTGGCACAGCGTGCGGCCTCCCGGGTTGGCAATCCGAGCCAATTGAATGTGGGCGGATACGTGCTGTTTGGGGTGAGCTACGGATTGGCCTCGCTGAGCTGTACCTTGCCGGTATTCTTGGCCGTGTTGGGAGTCGGAGCGGGATTATCATCGGGGTGGGTGGACACCATCAGCCAATTTGTACTCTACGCCCTGGGGATGGGCAGCGTGATCCTGGCGCTGACCGTGGGAATGGCGGTAGCCCGCACCGTGCTGGTGCGTTGGCTGCGAAAGGTCTTGCCCTACGTGGGAATCGTGGGAGCCTGGCTGATGGTTGTTGCCGGTACTTACATCGTGTTCTACTGGCTGACCTTGGGCGACCTGTTGTGAAGCAACAGTAAACCCCCCGCTCAAAAGCGAGGGGTTGGAATCACGCGTCTTGCTCCGGAATGGTGTTAGCGCTTGGTGTATTGTGGTGCGCGTCGGGCGCGTTTCAGTCCGTACTTTTTGCTTTCCTTGACCCTGGAATCGCGGGTGATGAACCCGGCTCTGCGAAGGTTACCCTTGAGTTCGGAGTCGAAGACGACCAGGGCACGAGTGATCCCATGGCGGATAGCCTCGGCCTGAGCGTTTACGCCGCCTCCGGAGACCTGGGCCATGACGCGGAAGCGTCCTACCGTTTCGGAGACTACGAATGGCTCCTTCACCTTGGACTGCCAGGGGAGCCAGTTGAAATATTCTTCCATGGGTTTGCCGTTGACGATGATAGCCGTACCGTCATCGGGATAGAGACGCACTTTGGCAATGGCCGATTTACGCTTTCCAGTCCCGTAGAAGTATTGCTGTTGGGGTTCTGCTGATACCACCATTTATTACCTGCCTGGGGTCGAGGTGTCGTTGATCGATCAAAGATTAGGTTTCGGTGCCTACCTGGGCTTCGTGGGGATGCTGATCTCCGGCGTACACGCGCAACCGGCGAAGCAGATGGCGCCCTTGTTTAGTGGAAGGAAGCATGCCTTTTACGGCGAGGCGAACGACGCGATCCGGGTGCTCTGCCATCATGTCGCGCAACATGAATGTCTTAAGATTGCCCACGTAACCACTGTGCCGGTAGTACATCTTCTGCGTGAGTTTACGTCCAGTGACTCGCAGATTATCGGCGTTGATAACAACCACATGGTCGCCGCTGATGACATGGGGAGTGTACGTTGGCCGGTCCTTGCCCAACAGTGCGATGGCGACTTGTCGAGCGAGCCTGCCCAGGCTGATCCCGGTAGCGTCGATGACCCGCCAGTTGTCAGGCAGCTCGCCAGTCTTGGCGAAATATGTGCTAGTGCGTTTCATGGTGGCTAGTTACCTTCAACATTTGATCGAATTCGGGGTAGTGAACGGACATGAGACAAAGTCCGTGAGCGGGAAGGGTGGGAATTTGTCGGTTGGAACTGAATCGTCCGGCTAGTGCGTCGGCCATGGCATGAATCGGCTGGCGTCCCTTGCCAATCTCTACCAGTACCGCATTGATTTTTCTGATTTGGTGCCTCAAAAATCCGTTAGCTTCGCAATCGATATAGACTCCGTCCGGATCGGCTGTATCGGCGATCATGTCCCACTTGTAAACCCATCGCACTGCGCTCTGGTCTTTCGGATGTGTGGTGACAATCTGGCGAAAGTCGCGTATGCCGAGGAGGCTCGTGCAAGCCAGCCTGATCGCCCGTGTATCCAATGGTTCGCGTACCCAATGGTGCGTTCGTCGCAGTAATGGTGATTTCGTTGGCCGGTTGGAGATACTGTAGCGATACGAGCGGCGAGCGGCGCTGCGGCGGGCGTTGAACTCGTTGGGAACCTGGGCGACTGTTTGGATTCGAACAGCAGGTGGTAAATAGTGGTTCAAAGCCGATTGGAATACCGAAGGGTCATAAATGCTTGTGGTATCGAAATGAACTACCTGCCCCCGAGAATGGGCTCCCGCGTCGGTGCGGCTGGCGCCTCCAACGCGTACGGTCTCTCCGGTCAGCTTTCCGATGGCCTTTTCCAACTCGCTCTGGATAGTGGGCGCACTGGATTGCCACTGAAAGCCGGCATAGTCGGTGCCGTCGTACTCCACCACCAACGCCATCCTGCGGCGATTGCCATGTTGGGCACTAGCGGATGTCAAGGCGTTAATCTGGTTATGGCAATTCCTCACAAATGCTGAGCTGGTTTTACACTAACTCGATCACGGCCATCGAGGCGCCGTCGCCCTGGCGGGGACCAAGTTTGATGATGCGTGTATAACCGCCCGGCCGCTCCGCGTACCTGGGTCCCAAATCGTCGAATACCTTCTCAACTGCGTCCTTGTTAGGGACTTGGCTGAGAGCGATGCGGCGGTTGTGTAGGGTACCCTTTTTCCCGTGCGTGATGAGCTTTTCAGCCATTACTCGGGTTTCCTTGGCCTTCGCCAGGGTGGTGGTAATACGTTCATGCCTGATGAGGTCGACGGTCAAACCCCTGAGGAGGGCTTTGCGTTGGTCTTTGTACCGGCTCAGTTTTCTGCCGGTTACTCTGTGTGATGGCATTTTTAGGCTCCGTCGTCCTCAAAATCATAGTCGGGGTCATCGTCACCGTCACCGGGATCGAAAACCAATGAGCCGTCGATGGGGATATCTATGTCCCCTTCATAATCCAGTTCGCCAGCGAGGCCGACTACCCTGGGTGCGGCGACTCCGAGTTCGTTCAATTTGCCCTGGAGTTCTTCCAGTGATTTTTGACCGAAATTACGGATTCCCAGCAGGTCGTCTTCGCTTAAGTCCAGGACCTGGCCGACGCGGTGAAGCTTGGCGCGCTTGAGACAGTTGAGGGTGCGTGAGGAAAGGTCCAGTCGTTCGATAGGCATGAGGTAAACCTCGGACGCCACCGGAAGATTGGAAGTATCCAGCGGAGAATCGGGCGGGCGGCTGAGCTGGTTGAACATAAAAAAGTGCTGAACCAGATTTTCGGACGCTTCCTGGATGGCGGCCAGCGGCGTCACGGCGCCGTCAGTCCACACCTGCAGGATAAGCCGCTCCCAGTCGGTTTGCTGACCGACCATCATCCGCTCCACAGAGTATTCGACCTTGCGGACGGGGTTGTAGATGGCGTCAACGGGCAGTACGCCCACCGGCAAACCCACCATGTTATCGGCCTGGGATACCTGCTGATAACCCTTTCCCGATTCGACGTTGAATTCGATGGACAGGGAAACGTCGGGATTGTCCAGTGTGGCCAGATGCAGTTCGGGGTTGATTATCTGGTAATCGCTGGCTGTGGCAATGTCGCCGGCACATACACGGCCTTCGCCGTTGATGTCCAGGCGCATTTTGCCAGCCCGCTTCGTAATTGCATGAATCCGGATCCGCTTGACGCTAAGCAGGAGGTCCATAACCTCTTCTTTAACGCCCGGAATTACGGAGTATTCGTGGGGGACCCCGTCGATTTTTACCCACGTGATGGCGGTGCCCTGTATAGAGCTGAGCAACAGACGACGCAGGGGGTTACCCACAGTAGTGGCAAATCCGCGCTCGAGGGGTTCCAGGGCGATGGAAGCGTAGGTGTCGGTGCTTTCCATAACCCGGATCGCTGGGGAAGGCGTTTCGGGTTCAGGTTCCCGCATTGGGGGGAATTGGGTAGTTAGCATGCAGGTGCTTACCTCGAGTAGTACTCTACGATGAGGCGAGAGTTAATGGTATCGGGCAGCTCGTTATCGGCGGGTAACGAGGTGATCTGGCCGACCATTTCCGTCAGGTCCAGCGTGAGCCAGGAAGGGAGGGTCCGTTTTGGCAAACCTTCGGTACGGTCGGCGAAGAAGTCGCGTCTCTTGGACGATTGGGTCCAGGCGATGGTTTGTCCGGGCGTAACCAGGAAAGAAGGTATGTCGGTTTTGCGCCCATTGACGGCGAAATGTCCGTGCTGAACCATCTGGCGGGCTTGTTTGCGCGAATCGGCAAATCCCAGGAGGAAGATGATGTTGTCAAGGCGGCGTTCCAAAGTTCTAAGCAGGTTGTTACCTGAGATTCCCGGAGCGTCGAAAGCATCTGACATGTACTTGCGGAATTGTCCTTCCATCACGCCGTACATTTGTCGAGCCTTCTGTTTTTCACGCAGATGGACGCCGTAATCAGAGACACGGCGGCGGCGCGTGCCGGCCCCTCCGGGCGGTACATGACGGCGTTCTATTGCACACCGCGGAGAAAAGCACCTGTCGCCTTTGAGGAATAGCTTTTCCCCAGCGCGGCGGCACAGGCGGCAGGATGGTCCAGTATATCTTCCCATTGTCAGTCAATCCGTTGGTTGTGTACAGGCAGGATGGTGTGGTTATACGCGCCGGCGTTTGGGGGGCCGCACGCCGTTATGAGGGATCGGTGTTACATCGCGGATACTGGTTACATTCAAACCAGCGCCCTGCAACGCTCGGATAGCGGGCTCACGGCCGGCGCCCGGGCCTTTGATGTATACGTCAATATTACGCATTCCCATGTCTGTGCCGCGCCGCGCCGCCTGCTCTGCTGCTCTTTGAGCGGCGAAGGCGGTTCCCTTGCGAGAACCTTTGAAACCCGCGGTTCCAGAGCTGGTGGAAGCGACCACGTTTCCGTCTGGGTCGGTCAAACTGACCAGGGTGTTGTTGAACGTGGAGTAGATATAGGCCCGTCCCTGAGGGATGGATCTGCGTTCTCGGCGGCGGGTTCGTGGTCTGGGCATTAAGTGTTACCTCTTTTGGATGATTTCGATGGCACGAATCGAACGGACCGGCCCGATCGTTAAGGCGGCGAGGCCGGGATGATTACTTCTTGCCACCGGTGCGGCGACCACGGCCAGCGACGGTGCGACGGGCGCCCTTGCGTGAGCGGGCATTGGTGCGAGTCCGTTGGCCGTGCACGGGTAGATTTCTGCGATGGCGCAAGCCACGATAGCTGCCGATGTCGATCAGACGGCGGATGTTCTCGTTGTGCTCCCGGCGCAGATCTCCCTCGGTGATGTAATCCTGGTCGACGATTACCCGAATGCGGTCAAGCTGATCTTCTGAAAGCTCGTTCATGCGCGGCGGCATGTCGATATCGAGGTTGGCCTTGCCAACGATTTCGGTTGCTTTGGTAGGACCGATACCGTAAATGCTCCGCAATGCGATATGCGCCCGCTTGCGGTCGGGTACGTCCACTCCGGCGATACGAACCATGGGTTTGCTCCTGATAGTGTAGATCCGAAGATCGGGTTGCCCGGGCGGTTTAGCCCTGGCGCTGAACGTGTTTGCTGTTGACGCAGATGATGCGCACTATGCGTTTACGCTTGATTACCCGACAACGGTCGCAGCGTGGTTTTACAGATGCCGAAACTTTCATGGTATTTCACTGAAAAGACCGCTACTTAAAGCGATAGGTGATACGGCCTCGTGTCAGGTCGTAAGGTGATAGTTCTACCAAAACCCGATCGCCGGGCAGCACACGGATGAAATGCATCCGGATTTTGCCGGACACGTGAGCCAATACCTGGTGGTCGTTGGGCAATTCAACCCGGAACATCCCGTTGGGGAGGGCTTCGGTGACCTGCGCTTCGACTTCGATTGCTTCTTTCTTAGCCATAAAAAGCCTGCTTTATTTTGCCGCGGCACCTGGACCAGCCAGTACCATCGGCCGTGTCGGTTAGTCGTGAACGGTTAAGATTTTGGGCCCGTTTTCGGTTATTGCCAATGTATGTTCAAAGTGGGCGGACAGTTCGCCGTCTGCTGTTACAACTGTCCAGTCGTCTTCCAGAATGATGGCTTCGGGCGTGCCCAGGTTGAGCATGGGTTCGATGCAGATACACATGCCGGGCCGCAGCAGTTGGCCTTTGCCAGCTTCGCCATAATTGGGAACCTGGGGGTCCTCGTGCAAAAAGCGTCCGACACCGTGGCCGACAAACCTGCGAACTACGCCGTATCCCCTGGGCTCTGCGAATCCTTGCACGGCGGCGCCGATGTCTCCTATCCTGTTTCCAGGCTGTGCCGCTGCTATACCGGCGTAGAGGCTGGCTTCAGTCGCTGCCATCAGCTGTTGGGCGACGATGCTGGCTTCACCCACCGCCACGGATATCGCGGCGTCTCCGATGAAACCGTCGATGGTGGCGCCAACGTCCATTTTGATGATGTCGCCTTCCTTCAGAACGCGTTTACCTGGGATTCCATGTACGATCTCTTCGTTTACCGAGGCGCAAATAGCGGCCGGAAATCCCTGGTAACCGATGAAAGTGGGAACCGCCCCGTGTCGCCGTATGTTTTTGTCAGCGATACGGTTCAGGTCCCCCGTTGTCATGCCGGGTTCCACGGATTTCTTGAGCAAGGACAACGTGTCGCCGACTATGGCGCCGGCCTTTTCCATCGCCTCCATCTCCCGCCGTGACTTGATTGTCACGCCTCCCGTATAGGTAGATGGCGAGTTAGAGGCCGTTTTACGTTTAGGTGTATTTCCCACCATTATAATTATACCGTAAACGGTGCTTTAACGAAACACATCATGAAGTAAGGACATCCAGGGCATCCAGGACCAACTGGTTGACGGTGGCGATGGACCCTTCGCCGGGGACATCGGAAAGCAACCCGCGCTCCCGGTAAAAATCAAGTACCGGGGTTGTTTCCTGGTGATATACCGCGATCCGATTCGCTACCGCTTCAGGAGTATCGTCGTCCCGTTGGTATATGTCTCCTCCATCCGGGCAATCGGCGCACTGTTGGGGGGCTGCACCGGTTTCGTCGTCCCGGGAGTACGGCCGCTGGCAAACCCGACAGATGTAGCGGTTGCTGAGCCGGCGAATCAACTCGGTATCGTTTACCTGGATATGAACCACACGATGGATGTTGTGGCCGTTGGTGTTCAAAGCCCCTTCTAGGGCGTGGGCCTGGTTTGCGTTGCGAGGGAAACCGTCGAGCAGGAATCCATCGGATTCGCTCAACTGGCTGATTCGGTCTAACACCATGTCGATGGTCACATTATCTGGAACCAGGACTCCCTGGTTCATGTAACTACGGGCCAATTGCCCCAACTCAGTACCGTTCGAGAGATGATGGCGGAAAAGATCGCCGGAACTGATGTGATCGACATGCAACTGTTCTTTGAGCAACTGCGCCTGCGTTCCCTTACCGGCGCCCGGCGGTCCGAACAGAACGAGTTTGGGGTTGCGGGCTATCATCTCAGGAATCCCTCGTAGTTACGCATCATCAATTGCGCTTCCAGTTGACGCAGAGTGTCCAGACCCACGCCTACCATGATCAGCAGGCTGGTGCTGCTGAGTGCAATAGCTTCGACGTTGGTTACCAGCGATGCGAGGTAGGGCACAATCGCGATGAATCCCAGGAACAGCGCGCCGCCCATGGTAAGGCGAATGATCACCCGATTCAGATAATCCTGAGTGGGGCGACCCGGTCTAATGCCCAGCACGAAACCACCGTTACGTTGCAAATTTTCTGCGATATTTTGCTGCTGGAAAACCACCAGAGTGTAAAAGAAGGTAAAACCAACCACGAGGAAAAAGGCCAGAATCCAGTAAATCGGGCCACCGGGACTCAGGGCCGCGTTGAGGTTGCCGGCGAGATTGCCGAGGAACCCGCCAGCCGAGCTCAGGTATTGGGCGACTGTGCCGGGCAGGATAACGATGGAAAAAGCGAATATGAGGGGGATCATACCGGCAGAGTTGATACGCAGCGGTATGTATGACGATCCGGATTGGCGGTACATTTGCCCGCCCCTGAAGATGCTGCGACCATACTGTACGGGAATGCGGCGGTGCGCCTCATTGAAAACCACGATCATGGCTACGATCAGCAGCCCGATAAGGGCGAAAAAGAACACGCCGAGGATATTGTCGCGGTCCAGGAACCCTCGGGCAAGCAGACCCGGGAAACCGACCACGATGCCAGCGAAGATAATCAGCGATATACCGTTCCCGATGCCGCGCTCGGTGATGAGTTCCCCAAGCCAGACCAGGAACATTGTACCGGCGGTCATCGACAGGATGGCCGCAATGGTCGGCATGAGGGCATCACCCGAAAATCCCACGTTGGTGAGTACGTTGGCCTGTTGCAACAGCACCAGCTGTGCGAATGCCTGCGCGATAGCAATGGGAACCGTACCCCAATGGGTGATGCGGTTCATCTTGATTCGGCCGGCTTCACCTTCTCGAGACAGGTTCTGCAACGTTGGGATGACCGGCGTGAGCAACTGCATAATGATGGAGGCAGTGATGTAGGGGAATACACCCAGCGCCACTATGCTCATTCGACGCAGGGCGCCACCGGAGAACAAATCCAGGAATCCCAACAGCTGGTTATTGTTAAACAGGTTTTCGAGGGCGACGGAATCCAAACCTGGTATGGGAATGTGGGCTACCAACCGGTACAGAGCCAACATTCCCAGGGTAAACAGGATTTTCGTGCGTAGGTCGGGCAGGCTAAAGGCGTCGATTGCCGCCTGCATCAACCGGGGCCATCGGCCACCGCCCTGCACCTCCGATTGAATCATCGCCTACCGCACCTTACCCACAGAGACCGATTAGAGGGTTAAAGCTCTACCGCAGTGCCGCCGGCGGCTTCGATTTTCGCTCGCGCCGCAGCGGTGAACTTGTGGGCCGAAATGTTAAGGCTGTGCTGCAACTCGCCGTCTCCAAGCACCTTGACGGGTAGGCGCGTTCTCCGGATGATACCCAGGGTATGCAACTTTTCTGGCGTTATTTCGTCGCCGGGCTCAAACCGCTCCTGTAAGGTTTCAAGGCTCACCAACGCATAATGGGTCTTGTAGCGGTTGGTGAAACCGCGTTTCATGGGGAGACCCTTGATGAGCGGGAGTTGTCCGCCTTCAAAACCGGGGCGCAGCCCTCGTCCGGACCGAGATTTCTGTCCTTTCATGCCCCGCCCGGCGTAGCTACCTCCACCGGCGGCATCTCCTCGGCCGATGCGCTTCCGCCCGCGGCGGGCGCCTTTGGGCGAGGCAATTTGGTGTTCCATCATGATTGAAAGTATCTCCACATGCGGATCTGGACGGCTATTGTCCCTCAGCGGGTTCGACCGTAACGAGATGCTGCACTTTGTTAATCATTCCGAGTATAGTGGGGCTGTCTTGGTGGATGACCGAGTGGTGCAGCCGTTTGAGCCCCAGCGATTGCACGATGCGCCGTTGGTAGGACGGACGACCGATGCAACTCTTTTTCCAGGTAATTTTTATTTGTGCCATTTGAATTCAGCCCTACAGTGGGTTCAGACCGGGTTCTGAGTAATTAGCCGACTGGTTCATCGGCATCGCCAGAATCCGTTGAAACGTTCTCGGTGGCCACCGTATCCGGGGCGGTTGGTTCCGCGGCGGTGGCGTCAACCGGGGCAGTGGTTGCGGTAACCTCGACCGGCGCCGGAGTCGGCGTTGGAACCGGACCCGGGGCATCGGACAACTCCGGAGTAGCTTCCACCGCTACGGATTCCGTCGAACCGTTGGTAGTCGGAGCAACCAGTGCCAGGCGGGCTGCCCGCGTTGCTACTGGATCACGCAGGAGGCTCAGGGCTTCCATCGTAGCGTGGACGATGTTGATGGGATTGCGTGAACCCAAAGACTTGCCAACAACATCCTGCACGCCGCCCAACTCGAGCATGGCCCGCATTGCACCGGCGGCAATGACACCGGTTCCCAAAGGAGCGGGCTTGATGATGACGATCGATGCCCCTTTGCGAACTGAAATTTCGTGTGGAATCGTGCTTCCCTTGATAGGTATGGTGATAGTGCTGCGACGGGCCACGGCGGTTCCTTTACGCACTGCGTCAGGAATTGCCAGGGCTTTGCCCATGCCGACGCCCACGTGTCCCTGTCCGTCGCCGACCACTACGAGGGCGTTGAAACGGAGACGGCGTCCACCTTTGACTACTTTAGAGATTCGGCGGGTGTGGACTACGCGTTCACTAAAACCGCCGCTGTCGTCTTCTCGCGGACGTTGCTCACGGTCGCGACCGCGACCTCCGCGTCCACCGGCACGGCGATCTCCACCGCCAGTGCGGTCGTTCCTTTCTCCCCTGCGGGGTGGTGCAGCAGAAACCATCAGAACTCAAGCCCTCCTTCCCGGGCTGCATCAGCCAACGCCTTGACGCGACCGTGATAACGGTAGCCTCCCCGGTCGAACACGACCGATGTGACGCCGACTGCAGCTGCGCGTTCGGCCACCAGTTTACCCACGGCCACGGAAGCGGCGGTTTTTGGTGTGGCGTCATCAGACGCCAACTCCTGGCTTGACGCGTAGGCCAATGTGTGTCCGCGGGCGTCATCAATGACCTGGGCATATATGCCTCTGGAACTGCGAAATACGCAAAGCCTGGGTCGTATAGACGTGCCGTTGACTTTGTTACGGACTCTGCGATGTCGGACAACGCGGAGTTTTCTTGAATCTTTATCGCGTGGCATTTTGTTGTCAGCTCTTTATTAGTGAGGGATTGGAACGTGGGTAGTATGAGAACCGGGCTGATAGATGGTCAGACGGCACGCCTGGCGGCGGCCTTTCCGGGCTTGAGCCGCAAAACCTCGCCCTGGTACCGGATGCCCTTCTCTTTGTAGCGGTTGGGTGGACGCACGCGGCGCACTTTCGCGGCCAGTTGGCCGACCTTCTGCTTGTCAACGCCGCTGACGTGAACGCGGTTGTTGCCTTCCACCCGCATGATCAATCCTTCATCGGGGAAAATATCAACAGTGTGGCTGTAACCTACGCTCAGCGTAATCCCATCCCCATTTTGTTGGACACGGTAACCGACGCCCATCAATTCCAGGGTACGTGCGTACCCTTCGGTTACACCGAGGATGGCGTTTGCTATCAACGTGCGTGTGAGGCCATGAAGCGAATGGTGAAATTTGCGGTCGGTGAGGCGTTCGACGATGACGTTGCCATCCTCTACCTTCACGGTGACTTCCGGGTGGTATTTTTGGGTAACGCTACCGAGAGGGCCATTGACGACCACTCCGCTGTAGATCACCTCAACTACGACACCCGATGGGATTGGTATGGGTTGCCGCCCGATGCGGGACAAGGGACGTTCGGTGGGCGGGACCCGTTGGGCCACGCCGACGCTGGTCATTACCTGATTACCAGACATAGCAAACCAACTCTCCTCCGATGCCTTTCCGCCACGCCTGGTACCCGGTCATCATCCCCTGAGAAGTGGACACGATAGCGATTCCCAGGCCGCCATAGACACGGGGTATTTCCCCATGGCCGACGTGTACCCTGAGACCGGGTTTACTTACCCGCTTCAATCCGCGGATAGCGCTCTGTTCGTCGTCGCTGTATCTCAATTGGATACGCATTGTCGGAAAGCGTTGACCGCGGGCCGGTTCCCAGTCCTTGATGTAACCCTGCGATTTCAGGATATCGGCAATTGCAGTTTTGATTTTGGATTGCGGCACCATAACCGTCTGGTGACGCGCCTGGATGGCATTTCGAATGCGTGTCAGCATATCTGCCACCGGGTCGTTAATTGGCATTGCGGGATAGCTCCTTGTTACGTATCCACGTTTGGGAACGCGGGCGGGCCTACAGGCTTGCCTTCCGGACGCCCGGCAGCAGGCCATCGAGGGCCATTTCGCGGAACGAAATGCGGGAAAGACCGAAGTGGCGAATATAACCCCGGGGCCGACCGGTGGCGCCATCGCGGTTCCTGATGCGATTGGGGTTGGCGTCGTGTGGCAGCAAAGCCAACTTCTGCCGGGCCTCAAACCGATCACGCGCGGGTAGGTTGAGATCCCTGGCTTGTGCCAGTAGCGCTGCCCTTCTTTCGGCATACCGGGCGGCGGTTTGTTTCCGCCGATCGTTTTTTACTATGGAGGATTTCTTGGCCAAGGTGGGTATCTCCTGATATGAGGTTATTCGCGTATGAACGGCATGCCGAAGTGTTCCAGCAAACGGCTGGCTTCGGCGTCGTCAGGGGCATTGGTGGTGATGGTAACCTGCAACCCCCGCAACCGGTCGATACTGTTGTAATCGATTTCCGGGAACACAATCTGTTCGCGCAGGCCCAGAGAGAAATTACCACGCCCGTCGAATCCGTTCCGCGAGATGCCGCGGAAGTCTCGGATGCGAGGCAGGGCCGTGATGATCAACCGCTCCAAAAAGTAATACATGCGGTTGCCACGGAGGGTAACGGTAGTACCTACCGGGTTCCCTTCCCTCACCTTGAATCCGGCGATGGAACGCTTGGCGCGGGTGATGATGGGTTTTTGGCCGGAGATAGTGGTCAAATCCCTTACTGCGCTCTCCATGGCCCGCCCGTTGGTTAACGCCTCTCCAAGACCTATGTTCAAGTTGATCTTGGTGATACGGGGCACGCGCATGGGGCTGGGGTACCCGAATTCGGACATCATTGAGGGAACGATCTCCTCGCGGTACCGAATTTTCAGGTGTGGAGGAGGTAGAGGCGCGGGTTCGGAGCCGTTGGTTTCGGCGCTGTCATCCCGGCGTCGCTGCCGCCGCCCGCGGGTTTGGCTTTCGCCGACACCCGGTTCTATTTCTGTTTCTGTAGTTTGATCAGTTGTCATGATTTAACCGTCCCGATTTCGGAACTGAGTGCTGGGTTCAGTGTAGTTGCTGGTTACGAGCTTGACATTCGAAATGTGAATCGATCCTTCCTGTTGGATACGGCCGCCCTGGCGAATACCTGGGCGGGGCTTGATATGGCGCGTCACAATATTGACGCCTTCAACGACTATACGGTCTTTTTCGGATACCATCTGAAGCACCCGACCAGATTTGCCTTTGTCTTTGCCGGCGATAACCAGCACATCATCGCCGCGCCGTATCTTGGTTTTAGCCATCACACCACCTCAGGAGCCAGGGATACGATGCGCATGAAGCCACGGTCGCGAAGCTCGCGAGCCACCGGACCGAAGATGCGCGTACCTCGGGGCAACTGGTTGTCATTGATGAGTACGGCGGCGTTGTCGTCGAATCTGATGTAGGTGCCGTCGGGCCTCAGCAGCGGAGCGGCCTGGCGCACTATAACGGCCTTGACCACCGAACCCTTCCGAACCGGCGAGTTGGGGACTGCTTCGCGGACGGTGCATACGATGATGTCGCCCACGGACGCATATTTGCGACGACTGGAACCCGGAATGTTGATCAGGCGAATACGTCGGGCGCCGCTGTTATCCGCGACATGGAGCCTGGTGTAACTCTGAATCATCTAAGCGTCCTCGTCTTCGTTGTAGTCACCGGATTCTTGTGCCACGGCGATTGCTGAGTCTGATGCCACCGAAGGGTCTTCGGATGTTTCTATGATGCTATCGCCTTCGAGTTCAATTGGTCGTATGTCAGCGACCTCCCGCCGGGACAGGATGTTCAACAGGCGCCAGTGCTTGGTGCGGGAGATGGGCCGGGTTTCCTGGATTCGCACCATGTCACCGATTTGACACTGTTCTTCCGGGTCGTGAACGTAGAAACGGGTTACGCGACGCATCTGTTTGCGGTAGACCCGGTGGCGTTGTTTCCACACCAGTTCCACCACTGCTGTTTTATCCATTCGGGTGCCCACTACCGAGCCCACCCGAACTTTCCGCATTATTTTTGCCATCTGGAGTTTTTCCTGAATCCTGGGAGTGGAGGATGAATTATCGTTCGAAAAAGCCTACAGTGTTTGCCGTTCCCGCAGGCAGGTCAGCATACGGGCAATGTCCTTTCGGGTTTTGCGAGGCTGGTTGGTGTCGGTGAGTTGGTTGGTTGCGTCCCGAAAACGGAGATTCATCAACTCCTTGTACGACTTTTCCAGCTCTTCCTCGATCTGTTCATCGGTGAGTACCCGTATCTCGTACATTTTCATGTGAGATCAGCCTCCCGTACCGGTGAGCAGGGCATTAATGCGGTCTTTGTAGACAACCTTGGTGGGTATGGGGAGTTTGTGGGCGGCGCGAAGCAGGGCTGCTTCGGCCTGGTCCAGAGGGACACCGCCGACCTCGAACATTATCCGGCCCGGCCGCACAACAGCCACCCAGTGGTCGTTGGCGGCTTTCCCGCCGCCCATGCGAACCTCGGCAGGTTTCTTGGAAACGGCTTTATCCGGGAAGATGCGAATCCAGGTTCGCCCGCCGCGCTGAAGATGGCGGGAAATGGCGACACGGGCGGCTTCGATCTGACGGGCGGTTATCCAGTCGGGGCTCATCGCCTTCAGCCCGATTTCCCCAAATTCGACCTTATTCCCGGTAGAGGCAGCGCCCCGGCGCTTGCCGCGGCCCATTTTTCGGTATTTGGTTCTTTTGGGTTGCAACATGGGATGTAACTCCGAAAATTAGGTAATTGCCTTGTAAGACACAGAAAACCGCTAGGCGTCCAGTATTTGGGCGAGATCAGCGTCCGCCTCTGCGTCCTGGCTCGCGACGCGGAACTCGATGCTGTCCAGCTCGGTTTCTTCTTCCGCGGGTGGCGGCATTATCTGTCCTTTGTAGATCCAGACCTTGATACCGATGCGACCCATTGCCGTGTGGGCTTCTGACAGCGCATAGTCGATGTCGGCGCGCAGTGTGTGCAGGGGCACCCGGCCCATCATCAGCTTTTCGGTCCGGGCAATTTCGGCGCCGGAGATCCTGCCCTTGGTAATGATCTTAACGCCCTCGGCGCCGGCCTGCATGGTTCGTAGGGCAGCCTGTCGCATGGCTCTCCGGTAGGCGACACGTCGGCTGAGTTGGTCTGCGATGTTTCGACCCACCAGGTACGGGTCCATCTCCGGCTGCTCGATTTCTATGATGTTGAGGCGCATCTGGCCGCGGGACATGGTCTCCAATTTGGAACGCAGCCCCTTGACGCGGTCGCCGTCGCGGCCGATGAGGATACCCGGCCGGGCTGAGTGGATATTGATGATGATTTCCTGAGCAGTGCGGTCGATTTCGATTTTGGCGATACCGGCGTCAGAGAATGAACGGTATTCGCGGTGGATAGCCCGGCGCAGCGCCAGATCTTCCTGCACACCAGTGCGATATTGGGCGCCGGTATTGGCGTACCAATGGGTTTTCCAGTCTTTGATGATTCCCAACCGGAAACCGTAAGGATGTGTTTTGTGGCCCATAATTTAGCCCTCCTGAATCTCGTCCACTTCAATGATGATGTGGCTGGACCGGCGCGTTACCCGGCCGATGCGCCCACGAGCCCGCGGACGGAAGCGTTTGAGCGGACGGGCCTGGTCAGCGGAGATACGCGTGATGCGTAGCGTCTCGCGACTCATAAAAAGGTTGTTTTCGGCGTTGGATGCCGCTGACAGCACTACCTTGGCCACTGATCGCGCCCACGGGGAAGTCATCAAACCAAGCTGATCCAGGGCATCATTCACGGTCATCCCGCGCACGACGTCCATGATTGGTTTGAGGCGTTTGGGGGATGCCCCAACCTGTTTGGCCATTGCCCTGACTACCGGCATGGGGTTACCTCACTCTGCTCGAACGTTCGGAGCGCGACACGTGGCCGCGATACGTACGAGTCGGTGCGAACTCCCCGAGGCGGTGACCAACCATGTTTTCGGTAATGAATACCGGTACATGGCGGCGTCCATCATGGACACCGAAGTTCAACCCGACCATTTCGGGCATGATCATGGAGCCACGGGACCAGGTACGAATAACAGTGGCTTCACCGGATTCTCTAACCCGGTTAACCTTCTTGAGCAATTTGGGGTGGATGTACGGTCCCTTTTTTACTGATCTTGACATAACGACAAATGCCTGAAGTTTTGTGCGCCTGATATTCCAATTGTTACCGAAGATTACCGCCGTTGCCGCCGTCCACGAGTGATAAAGCGGCTGGACGTCTTCTTCTTGTTGCGGGTTTTATGGCCCAGGGTAGGTTTGCCGGTGGGAGATTTGGGTCCGGGCATACCGATTGGGGAGCGGCCTTCGCCTCCGCCATGCGGATGGTCCACCGGATTTTTCGCCACGCCGCGAACGTGAGGGCGGCGGCCCAGGTGGCGTCTGGCGCCGGCCTTACCCAGGCTCTCGTTTTTGTGGTCGGGATTCGAAAGCTGCCCGACGCTGGCGCGGCAATTGAGGAGGATGCGGCGCATTTCCCCGGACGGCAGGCGTATAAGTACGTATTCGCCTTCCCTGGACAATACCTGGGCGCCGGTGCCCGCTCCGCGCACCAACTGGCCGCCGCGACCGGGAGTGAGTTCCAGGTTGTGGACTACCGTACCGGTCGGTATGTTGCGCAGCGGCAAGGAGTTGCCGGGGCTAATCTCGGCATCGGGCCCGGAACTGATTCTGTCGCCTACTGAAAGGTTTAGTGGAGCCAGGATGTAGGACTTCTCTCCGTCGACGTAGTGCAGCAGGGCGATGCGAGTGGTGCGATTCGGGTCGTATTCGATTGTTTTGACGACAGCTGGGACGCCGTCTTTACGGCGTTTGAAATCAACGCGGCGGTACATCCGACGGGAACCGCCTCCGCGATGGTAAGCAGTGATACGACCCTTGTTATTCCGACCGGCGCGTTTCTGAAGCGGTTCAAGCAGCGATTTCTCGGGCTGGTTGGTGGTTATCTCTTCGAACGAAGGGCGAACCGCATTCCGTGTGCCGGGGGTTACTGGCCGCAGATTTTTAAGGGGCATATCGTTTTATTCTCGCTGTTATACGCGATAGAAGGTCGGCGGTAATTGCTGGTGAGGCGATTTTTACAGACCTTCGATCAGGTTGATCCGGTCACCCTGTCGAAGGGTTACCACGGCTTTTTTAACGTCGGGCCGTTTTTTGAATCGAGGACCGTAACGCTTCTTTTTACCCCGATTCATGGTGATGTTTACGCTGAGAACGGTAACATTGAAGTTCTGTTCGACGGCCTGTTTCACCAGCGTTTTGTTTGCTTTGGGGGCGATCTCGAAAGTGTATTGGCCCGCTTCCTGAAGCAACGTGCTTTTTTCAGTGATGGTGGGCCGCAGTAGAACCGAACTGATGTGCATGATTAATTCACTTCCGAAGTAGCGCGCCGAGAGCGATGTCTGGGTGCCGTGCATTGCTCTTCGATACGCTGTATTGCATCCACTGTAATCAGGACAGTACGCTTTTTCAGCACGTCGTTAGCGTTGACAAGGTCCGATGGTAATGTCCAGACTTGGCCGAGGTTCCCGCCGGCGCGGGCCACGTCCTGTTCGGCTGTGCCGGTCACGATCAGCACGGACCCGGCAATATCCAGTTGCGCCAGCAGTTGTTTCATCGACTTGGTGCGACCGTCCAGGGTATCCAGCGAATCGATGCACACGAGACCACCCTGGCGGATTTTCTCGGACATAACGCACTTCAGCGCGTTGCGGCGCATCGCTCGGGGCAGACTCTTCCGGTAGTCACGGGGTTTGGGGCCGAAAGCGATTCCGCCGTGCCGCCATTGAGGCGACCGGATGCTGCCCTGACGCGCCCGGCCGGTGTGTTTCTGGATCCATGGTTTCCGCCCGCCCCCAGACACCTCGGCGCGAGTGCGTGTGGAGTGGGTGCCCTGCCGCTGGTTGGCCTGGTAAATAACCAGAGCTTGATGGACCAGCGTCTGGTTCATTGGAACGTTGAATACGGCGTCATCAACGTTGATAGTGTCAATTGAGTCGCCGTTTTGATTTCTGACGGGAATTTCCATAGGTGGGTTTGTCCCCTGAAAAACTTGAAAAATCAGGCTCGGCTCTTGCCGGTTTTGCGAATAGTCACTGAACTGTTGGGAGCCCCGGGCACGCCGCCTTTGACCATCAGGAGATTCCGTTCTGTATCTACGCGTACCACTTCCAGACCCTTACACGTTACTCTGCGGTTACCCATGTGTCCGGACATCTTGAGGCCTTTGAACACCTTGCCGGGGGTGGTCCCTCCGCCAATGGAGCCAGGTGCGCGCTGCCGGTCGGATTGGCCGTGAGTGCGGGGACCGCCGGCGAAACCGTGGCGTTTCATCGTACCGGCAAATCCCTTACCCTTGGACTTTCCGATGATGTCTACAATATCACCGGGCTCGAACATATCCACGGTTACCAGTTGACCGATTTCATATTCCGCGATGTCGCTGGCCGCTACTTCTTCAAGCCTGCGCCCGATCTGACTGCCCTTGAGGTGGCCGCTTTCGGGTTTGTTGGGCTTGCGAACCCTGCCGAAACCAAGCTGCACAGATTCGTATCCGTCTTTTTCAACGGTACGGATTTGCGTCACCGAGCACGGACCCGCCTCGATGATGGTTACTGGCACCACATGTCCGGCGTCACTGAACACCTGGGTCATTCCGATTTTTTTGCCTAGAAACGCGTTGAGCATGTTGGTTCTCTTTTCGGGGTTCGATTTGTGAATGGTTTGGACAGATGAATCGGCGGCGGTGGCTCGTGAGCCTGCCGCCAGCCAGGGGGTTCTTCATATTGACGGAGCCGGTGGAGGGTCAAGCCTGATTAGAGCTTGATTGAGATATCCACCCCTGCCGGCATGTTGAGCCTGGTCAAAGCGTCTATCGTTTTGCTGGTGGGCTCCATGATGTCCAACAGGCGCTTGTGCGTGCGGATTTCGAAGTGTTCCCTGGAATCTTTATCAACGTGTGGCCCACGAATGACACAGAACCTTCTGATTTGAGTGGGCAGCGGAACTGGTCCGGCGACGCGAGCGCCGGTCAATTCGGCCGTTTCCACTATCTGTACGCTGGATTGATCAAGGACTTTGTGGTCAAAGGCCTTGAGAATGATTCGCATTTGATGCCGGGAAACCATAATGAGTGTTGCAACGCTCCTGAATTTTGATTGGCTACCGCAGCGCGGATCGCCCTAAGCGGTATTTACGATACTTCGCGCCAGGTGATCCGGTACTGGTTCGTAGTGTCGGAACTCCATCGTATACGAAGCACGGCCTTTGCTGAGAGATCTGAGAGCCGTTGTGTAAGCAAACGTTTCCCCAAGGGGAATCATTGCCCGCACGGTTTGGAGATCGTCTTGGCCTTCAATGCTTCGAATCCGGGCACGTCTTCCGCCCAGGTCGCCAAGCACGTCACTCAAGAATTCGCCCGGTGTTACTACTTCCATCTCGAAAAACGGTTCCTGCAACACCGGAGCACCCTTACGGGCTCCTTCCCTAATGGCCAGCATAGCTGCCGAACGGAAGGCCATTTCAGACGAGTCTACATTATGGTAGCTACCATCTACCAGAGTGACCTTCAAATCGACCAAAGGATACCCTGCCATGGGCCCATTGTCCAGTGCCTGTTTCACGCCATTCTCGATGGCGGGTATAAATTGGCGGGGGATATCACCGCCGGAGATGCCGTTGACGAATAGATTTCCATCGCCACGTTCCTGGGGTTCGATCACCAACCAAACGTGGCCGTACTGACCATGTCCGCCCGTCTGGCGGACGAATCGGCCTTCGATGCGCACCGGTTTAGTGAGGGTTTCGCGGTAGGCAACGCGGGGTCGTCCCACCCGAGCTTCAACGTCGAATTCGCGGCGCATTCGGTCCACCAGGACCTCCAGATGGAGTTCGCCCATACCAGAGATCACGGTCTGGCCGGTTTCATCGTTGAACCGGACCACAAAGGTGGGATCCTCTTCAGACAATTTGCGCAGGGCTTCGCCGAGCTTGTCCTGGTCGACACGGGTGGCCGGTTCGATAGCCACGGAAACGACGGGTTCCGGGAAGTGTGGCGGTTCCAGGATCACAGGCCGGTGATCGGTGCAAATGGTGTCGCCGGTGAAAGTATCTTTCAAGCCGACGGCGGCGCAGATATTACCGGATGTAATCAGCGGCAACTCTTCGCGGTGGTTGGCGTGCATGCGTAGCAGGCGACCCATGCGTTCGCGGTTGCCACGGGTGACATTGAGAACAGCCGCGCCGGACTCTGCCTTTCCCGAATAAATGCGCAGGAACACCAGCCGACCGACATATGGGTCTACCACGACTTTGAATGCCAGAGCAGAAAGCGGCTCGCTATCTACCGGCTCCCGGATTTCAGTAGTCTCCGTCCCTGGAACCGTGCCCTCGACTGGTGGAACGTCCAGCGGTGAGGGAAGGTAATTGATGATTGCATCCAGCAACGGGTGGATACCCTTGCCGCGCATCGCACTGCCGCACAAGACGGGAACAATTTGGCGGCTGATCGTGGCGTTCCGCAGCGCGGCACGTAGATCATCACTGCAGATTTCTTCGCCTTCCAGGTACTTTATCAACAGGGCTTCGTCGGTTTCGACGATTTTCTCAATCATCTCCTGCCGATAATCCTGATAGGACTTCTCGTATTCAGCCGGAACCGGCACGATTTCCGGTGGTTCCGCTATGTCATCTCGGCCATCTGAATACATGATGGCCTGGCCTTCGATTAGATCGACCACGCCACGGAAGGTGTCTTCAGACCCGATGGGCACCTGCACCGCAACGGGGTTTCCTTTCAGGCGTCGTCGTACTGATTCAATGGTACGTTCGTAGGACGCGCCGACGCGGTCCATCTTGTTGACGAAACAGATTCGAGGAACGTTGTAGGTGTCGGCCTGCCTCCATACCGTTTCCGACTGGGGTTGGACACCGGCTACAGCGTCCAGCACAACGATACCGCCGTCCAGCACTCGAAGGCTGCGTTCAACTTCTGCAGTGAAGTCCACATGGCCGGGCGTGTCGATGATGTTGACCTGATGGTCGCGCCAATACGCGGTGGTAGCGGCCGCGGTGATTGTGATGCCTCTTTCTTTTTCCTGAGGCATCCAGTCCATTGCGGTCGTGCCCTGATCCACACCGCCCACCTTGCGGATGCGACCCGTAAGGTAAAGCACGCGCTCCGTTAAGGTGGTCTTGCCGGCGTCAATGTGGGCGATAAACCCTATGTTGCGAAGATTCTTCGCTGGGGTTTGAACAGTAGTCATCCAGATTCCTAAATATTACCGATTGAGAATGCGCAGGAGATTGCGATTGTTATTTGAGATGCTGCATGTATAGCGCGAAATGAAGGCAGGGCTGCTAAAATCTATCTACGGTAATGGACGAAGGCTCGGTTGGCCTCGGCCATCCGGTGCAGTTCTTCCCGGCGACGGACGGCTGAACCTTCGCCGCGGGCAGCATCCAGAAACTCATTGGCCAGTCCACGAGCCATGCGAATTCCGTTGCGGGCGCGGGCGCCGCGAATTATCCAGCGCATGGCCAGCGCTTCGCTGCGGGTGGTGCGTAGTTCCACCGGAACTTGATAGGTGGCCCCGCCGACGCGCCGGGGACGCACTTCCACCAGGGGAGTTGCGTTTCGTAGCGCGGTGGCGAAAACGGCCATTGGGTCCTGGCTGGAATCCACCCGAACCAGTTCCAGAGCGTCGTACACCAGGCGTTGGGCCGTGGATTTCTTTCCCTTCAACATCACCCGGTTGATGAACTTGGCCAACTCGGTGTTGTTGTACCGCGGGTCTGGTTTGATGATGCGGGGTTCTGCACGTCGCCTTCGTGACATATCAGTATCTACCTTATGATTAGAGTAAGCCACCCCCCGGTCGGGGGGGTGATGTTCAACAAGCTTTTGACTGGCGCGTAGACTCAGCCCTTGCGAGTGCCGTACTTGCTACGGCCCTGGCGGCGACCGTCTACGCCCTCGGTATCAAGGTTGCTACGCACTACGTGATAGCGTACTCCCGGCAGGTCTTTGACGCGACCGCCGCGAATAAGAACCACCGAGTGTTCTTGCAGA
This sequence comes from Dehalococcoidia bacterium, assembly GCA_965217175.1. GTDB lineage: Bacteria > Chloroflexota > Dehalococcoidia > Lucifugimonadales > UBA3495 > Bin87. Next base: position 3,152,818 of record OZ244251.1, on the reverse strand, counting down.
TTGTGACCTTCGCCGCCGATGTAGGCGGTTACTTCCACTCCATTGGTGAGCCTGACCCGACAGATTTTGCGCAGTGCGGAGTTCGGCTTTTTGGGAGTCATGGTCCGAACTTGGATACAAACACCCCGCCGTTGCGGGCACCCTGGCCCCCACTTCGTGCGGTTGCGCAAGGAGTTTTGGACCCAATGCAGGGCCGGAGCCTTGGTCCCTTTTCGCACCGGTTTGCGACCTTTTCTAACCAATTGGTTTACGGTTGGCATAATTCGCCTCTCGCTGCCGAAACAGGAATAAAAGTCGGTACAGCGACGGGCAATTGTACCCACGGCGGTGAAAGAATGTCAACCAGCCATGGGTTTAGTAACAGTTCAGACTCGGCGGTTAATTTCCATACCACTCCGTCATTCCGGCCTTGAGCCGGAATCCAGAGACGTCTTTAAACCACAATGTTGCTTGTCCTCGGCTTCCCGGATTGCCGCGAAAGCGGGAACGACAGGATGGTGCCAGGAACTACCCTCAACTCTGAACAGTTACTGCGTTTATTGTTGACGGCAATCAACGCAACGCGGTGAGGTGGCAGAACAATCTAAGGGCCGGAGACAGGTCGGCGGCTTTGTGTAAATCAGCGACTGTGGTGCCCAGCGCCACGTTCACGCCACGTTCGTTCTTGACATCACATACCACCTGCCAATAGAATCATAGACCGTTTGGGAGATTGTATTTAATGGATTACGCTATCGTCAAAACCGGCGGGAAGCAGTACCGGGTTTCACCTGGTGATGTCGTTGATGTGGAACTGCTGTCCGCGGAAGAAGGATCAACCACCGAAATCAACGACGTCCTGGCGGTGTCCCGCGACGGAGAGGTCGAATTCGGCAAGCCGTTTGTAGATGGTGCGCGGGTTGTAGCGCAGGTGCAAACCCACTACAAAGACCGCAAGATCATTGTCTTCAAGTACAAGGCAAAAACACGGTACCGGCGGAAGCGCGGGCACCGTCAGAACTACACCCGAATTCTGATTCAGGATATCGAGATTGGAGGTCAGGCATAATGGCCCATAAGAAAGCCGGTGGAAGCACCAGTAACGGTCGTGACAGCAATGCAAAGCGACTTGGCGTGAAGAAGTTTGGTGGAGAGCGTGTTACGTGCGGTTCGATCATTATGCGACAGCGCGGAACGCGGATTCGACCGGGCACCAACGTTGGGTTGGGCCGCGACTTCACCTTATTCGCCAAGATCGATGGCCAGGTGACCTTTGAATGGGCAGCCAGGGGACGTCGGCGGGTGAGCGTTTACCCGTTCGCCGTCGCAGAGTCTGTGGCCGCATAGGACGTTGATACGATGAAAGCCGAAATCCATCCCCAGTACTTCAATGCTACGATAACGTGTTCGTGCGGCAACGTGTTTCAAACCGGTTCCACCAAACCGGCGTTGCGCATCGAAGTGTGCGGTCGTTGCCATCCCTTTTATACCGGTGAACAACGGATCGTGGACACTCAGGGGCGCATTGAGCGAATGCGGCGCAGGTTCAATCTGGACGAATAGACCAGTCGGCGACAGTGGTTGCGCGCAACGGGAGCCACCTACGGGCTCCCGTTTTTGTTACACAGGGAGTACCCTGATGCGGCCACAGCCCAAGCCTCAGATGCCATTCTATTCCCGGAGGATGCTCATGCCACGCTACGTACCGAAGACCGTGCGGGAATACGGACGCGTCCATCTGGCTGAGCAACTGGCCCAACACGGTTGGCAGTGTTTTGTCGCGCGCCGCAGTCCCAATGAAGATGAAGTGATCGCCGCCGTCCCTTCTGACGGCCGGGAGGTGCGCCTCAAATTCCATTCGCAAGAACACGCGCAGGCGATACGGTTCTACAACGTGGCCACCTTGGACTGGGATTGGGAATGCCTGGTCATCACCACGTTCGTACTGGGTGATGCGCCAACGACTTACCTGTTGTTGCGCGATGACGTCTCGGCCAAAGGAAGGCTGGAAGAGGAGTTTGAAGGTGCGCTATGGCTGCAACCGGACGAATTCTCGGGGGATGGCTTCAAAGAAGCGTGGCACAAGCTGGCGGCGTGATCAAGTGATGACTCCGCCACGTTCAGCTGATAGCCCGAACCGCTGGCTCGCATGAGTGTTCGATCGGGGGACCAGAATCCCCGGCAACCGCTGCCTCTCTACGGCGGGCAGGCGGTAATTGAAGGGGTCATGATTAGGGGGGTAAGGCACTACAGTCTGGCAGTGCGACGCCCTGATGGCGCAATATTTTGCACCACGGAAGAGGTCAACGCCAAGTTCTCCAGCCGGGTCAGGCGAGTGCCGTTTGTGCGTGGGGTGCTGGTGCTGGCGGAAACGTTGTGGTTGGGTATGAAATCCCTGCAGCGCTCAGCCATCATTGCGGCCGAAACCGAGGATGCCGAAGCGGGAGAGTCACCGAATGGCGGTGGCAGCGTCCAGGTCAGCGGTTGGACCATGGGTATCACAATGGCGATCGCGCTCGTGTTCGGAATCGGTATTTTCCTGGTGGCCCCGTCGTTGGCGGTTTGGCTTGTTGAGCCGCTCATCGAACCTCTCATCTATTCCTCGTTAATCAGCAACCTGATAGAAGGATTCATCCGGCTGGCCATCCTGATAGGGTACGTAGCCGGCATCTCAGCTATGAAGGACATCAGGCGCGTTTATGCTTACCATGGGGCAGAGCACATGGCGGTGCACACCTACGAAGCGGGCGAACCTCTAACGGTGGAGCATGTTCGCCAACACCCGACGCCACATCCCAGATGCGGAACGGCGTTTTTGCTCACCGTCGCCGTGGTTTCGGTGGTGGTGTTTGCGCTTTTGGGCCGGCCCCCTTTGGAATGGCTCATCACTTCCCGCATCGTTTTGATTCCGGTGGTGGCCGCGATCAGCTATGAAATAATCCGATTCGCCGGCGCCCACCGGACGGCTTGGTTCGGTCAGGCTCTGGCCGCTCCGGGTCTGTGGCTACAACGAATCACAACCCGTATACCGGATGACGACCAGATTGAAGTAGCCATCGCCGCAATGGCGGCTACATTGGCGGCAGATGGCACGACGAGCGTAGCGACGGACATCGTAAACGGATAAAGCACTGGGGATATCAGTTGGACGGTTTTCTCCTGCCAGCCGTGGCAAACAGGGCAACCACGTGCGTGTGGTAGAGTAGGGGCGGCTCGCAATTCTGGTACGCAGCCCCCAAGAGGTGCAGAATGGCCGAAGTTCCCGACATGCAAATGATCCCCTACCTGACGGCTACCGAGCCGCGCAACTTCGTGGAAAAGGGACTACAGCGATACAACGAATTGCTGGAGAGTCTGGGCGAGCAACTGGAACAGCTGCTGGAGCTCGCCAGGGATGGGAAGGCAGGAACCGCAGAAACCGCCGAGGTGGTGGGTTCGCTGCGTCAGGCGCTGCGTCCGCGCCACGGATTGTGCATCGACCGCGCGTGTTTTTCCTGCCGGGTCCACGAGGAAGCGATAAAGGAGCACGTGCTTTTGTACGTGGACTGGAAATTGCCCGGAACAGTGCAGCAACTGGAGCGGCTAAAGAACCGAAATTAACCGGGGCTCCCATCGGACTACGGCGATATGTCCGTAAAGTTGCCTGAAAACTCGCATGGTGCCGCTCCCCAACGCACCCGGCTTCCCATCCGCGTCGTGCCGTCGCAGGCGAACTAAGTATTCGTCCTCCGCATCTTTTGAACTCTGCCAAACCCGATCGCATGGGATCCGGCATGTTGGCGGCAGACGATTTGCCTCTTCGGATGCGGCGTCAGAGATTGGGTCTCAGGTCGGGAAGCCGACGAAACATAACGGCAAATTTGCGGCGAAGAAGTGTGTAATCAAATTTGATTACGGCGGGGTCATCTACGCTGGCCGGCCTGAGTCGTGCGCATCGCATCGATTGGAACCGGCTGAGAAGCGACCAACCACGAACGTACACGTCGAAGCGCAGTATACCCAGGGCGAAATCCGAGGTGTCCGGAGCCGTTCGATCCGGAGGATGGAGGATGGAGGGCAAACGGGGCGACTATGACTACGCCCAACCACGGTAAGAGGCACGGATGACCGTTAGAGAATTCGGCATAAATGTCAGAAGGCGAGCGGCGAAATTGCGAATCGGATAAGACGCGTGTTACACCCGTACTCGCCAGATCATGCCCATCGACAGGATCCGGGTAAATGCCATGGCGAAGAACACTATGGGCCACGGACTGCCGGATACATTCAGTACAACGCTGAATAGAATAGCCTGCGCGCCAGCATAGAGGTATCCGTGAGCGTCCAACACGCCAGCGGCGGTGCCGGACATTTTGCGACCGGATAGATCAACCGCTATGGCGGAAATGGTGGAAACGCCCATGCTGATTCCTCCCCACAACATGAGGGCGGCGCCAAGATATGCGTTGTTGGGAGGAGCCAGCGCGATTGCCACCAACGCTGCCGCGGAGAATCCGCAGGACGCGATGACCAGGGGGCGTCGGCTGCTGTTGAGAAAACGGTCTGACACGAAGCCGGCCACGGGTGGAGCGATCAGATACCCCAGGGGAAGCAGCACCGTGACCAATATGGTTTCGGTTATGTCGAAGTTGCCGGCTTCCGAGTAGTAGATGGGAACCCACGTAGTGAGACCGTAACGGGTGACGTTTTCCAATCCTTTGACGTGGCAGGCCAGTTGAAACCTGGAGTTGGTGAGGAGCAGTTTATAGGGCCCCAGCCCTTTCAATTGTTCGTCGGTTACCGACTCCGGTTCGGCGGATATCTCGTCTTCCTCAATGTACTCAGGGAGGTTGACGTCACGCGGGCGGTCCCTCGCGACGAAATAGAAGGCTATACCAAGCACCAGGATGATTAGTGGTGGGTAACGGAAAGCGGCTTGCCAGCCCCATCGAGCCGCCACGAAGCTGCTGAGCCACCACATAACGAGCATGGCGCCACCAGTCGTGGTGCCGATTATTCCCATTGCGATGCCGCGTTCCCGGCGAGGCCACCACTGGCTGATAAGGCTGATGGCAGGCGCCCAACATGCGGCGTTGACAAAGCCCGCGAAGAACCATGGGATCGCGAAGCCAAAGGTTGAAGTTCCGAAGGATGCAGTCCAGTTGAATACCGTGGTCAAAACGGCTCCCACGGCTACCCACAGGCGCAGTCCGTAGGCTTCGGCAAGGCGCCCGTGTACCAGGTCTCCCACCATGAAGCCCCACAGGAGCATGGCGTTGATGATGCCAATTTCGATGTGACTTAGGTCCAATGCCTCCTTGATCAGTGGCGACGTGGGCCAGAAATTAAAGCGTCCCGTGTACAGAAAGAGGTAAAACACACAGAACGCGATGAGTACCTGCCACTTCCAGCGATGGTAGCGGGGCGGCAGATCGTCGTAGGCTACCGGGCCGCCGCCGGTAGGCGCCTCAGACAACGCAGACTGGGCGGCACGGCCGTCGATGGAGTGTGAATCGTTGGGAGACGCCATGTTGTCGGTAGCACACGCATCCGATTGAAGTTAGAAACAATGACACCGCCGTCGCCGGACATTGGCCCCACGACGGCGGTGACAATTAATTGCGCGGGAATTAACGATTTGTGTGCAACAACTCCATTGCTTCGGAAAGTAATTCGTCGTCGGAACGTTCCAGGTCCAGAGGGTCGCCGTGGGGTTGTGGTACTGGGAAACCCGTCTTGTAGTACAACTCAATCCGGTTACCCTCGGGGTCGAAGAAATACATGCCGAATGCGTTGCCGTGGCTGACAATGCGGTCAATGGTCACGCTTTCAGCGTCGATGCGGGCTTTGTAATCGCGCATGTCCTGTATGGATGGCACACGGAAGGAGATTTGTTGAATGACCTTGGCGTCATCAGTCGTTACCCGCCCTTCCATCAGGACGAATTCGTGATGTTCGCCCACCGGGTCAGAGCTGAGGAACACCATACGGCGCTGCTCAAGGTCTTCGTCCGCGATCTGCAAGCCCATTACGCGAGTGTAAAAATCACGCATCTTCATCAGATCGGTTGCATAGATCCCAACGTGCCCAAGGCCGGCGATTTGCGGCATGAGAGTGCCTCCTTAAAACGGCGATTGATGGGGCAACGGTATTTCACTCCGTTCAGTATGTCAAGAGGATTCCAGGTTTGACCGACGAAGAAGCCAATGCTTATAATCCTCAGTTGTGAAAGACGAAAACGTTGATGGCGAGCGGCGGCGACCCAAAATTTTTTACGGATGGTGGGTGGTCGCCGCTGCCTCTATATTGGGTATGTTCGGCAACGGGTCCATCTCCCAGGGTTTTCCCCGGTTCCTCTTGCCGATAGAATCCTCCCTCGGTTTGACCCGCAGCCAGATGGGACTGGTGTTCAGCCTGGCGCGGGCTGAAGGGAGTGTGGCTGGCCCGGCTGTCGGGTGGCTGGCGGATCGGTATGGAGCCCGCCCACTGGTCATCGTCGGAAGTATCACGGTAGGCGTTGGGGTCATAGTGCTCTCCCAAGTACATTCCTACTGGGCGCTGCTGGTGTTGTTTGGCGGCGTGATTTCCCTGGGCAAATCGGCGGGGTTGGGTCAAACGCTGATGGCCTGCGTGAACCAGTGGTTCATACGGCGCCGGCATGTTGCCCTGTCTGCTTTGATGACGGCGTTTGCTGGCGGTGGAGCCATAGTAGTGCCCCTACTGAACGAGGGGATTCAATGGCTGGGCTGGCGTCAAACTTTGATCTGGACCGGCGTCGGGATACTGGCGATTACGCTGCCGGTATCTTTAGTTATCAGGAGCCGGCCGGAGGACATGGGCCTGCGACCCGATGGTGACACAACCGAAAGCGAAACGTCGGATGGAAACCCGGTTCAGAGACGTGGGTCCGGAGGTGCAGAGTTAAGTTTTACATTCCGGCAGGCCATCGTTACTCGCACGTTTTGGCTCATGTCAATTGGCGCTTTCATGCGGGTATCGGCTACGAATGGAATGCTGGTCCATATATTCCCCATGATGCTGGAACGCAACGTGTCGGAAGATGAAGCGTCGGCCTGGGTGGCCGCCATGTTCTTTCTTGGGATTCCACTCCGCTATGTCCTCGGCGTAACCGCCGGGAGGTTCCCGGGGAATATTTTGCTGGCCATCGGGATGGCGATCGGCGCGGTAGGGATGTGGGGCCTGTGGATCGGCCCTGGAGTATACGGATTGTTGACCTTCGTGGTGGGAATCGCCGTCGTGGAAGGCATCACCTCTGTCAATTGGTTGATGCTGAGCGACTACTACGGGAGAGCTCGTTTCGCGACGCTGATGGGATTCATGAGCCTTTTCATGAATATCGGACTGTTTGCTGCGCCGATGTTTGCCTCGTTCGTGTGGGAAGCAACCGATAGTTACTACATCGTGCTGGCGACGTTCACGCCCATGTTCCTGATTAGCGCCCTGGCGTTTTTGCTGTGCACGCGGCCATCGCTCCCGGTGAGCGCACAGCGCCGATGGCTGGGGGGACAGGCCCTAGACACCGAGGTTGCCCCAGCCACGGGCGACAGCGATTGACAACTGAAAGGCAGGAGAGCAGAACCGTGACCGAACCGAAGCAGCCGACATTCGATCCGAAACCCGTCACGCTGTTGGGTTTTCACGTGCGCCTTGAACCAGTGGGGCCGCAACACGCCGGGGACCTGTATGCCGTGGGAGCCGACGAATCTATCTGGCGGTTTCTGCCCCGACCCGCCTACCGAAGTTTGGATGATGCCAGAGGGTGGGTGGACATGTGTGTGGAACGCAACAATTCCGGAGAGCGGGTGCAATTTGCGGTGATCCTGTCCGCCGAAGGTAAGGCAATCGGTTCGACCGGGTACCTGGATATCGACCGGCCCAACCGCGCCCTGGAAATCGGAATGACCTGGTATGGACTCGCCTATCAACGCACTGGAGTAAACACCGAATGCAAGTATCTGTTGCTGCGGCACGCTTTTGAGGATCTGGGAGCGTTGCGCGTTTGCCTGAAAACAGACAGTCGCAACGAGCGATCTCAAAGGGCCATTGAACGCATCGGGGCAGTCCGGGAGGGTACTTGGCGAAATCATCGCATTACCTGGGACGGAATAAACCGGCATTCCGTGTTCTACAGCATCATCGATTCAGAGTGGCCGTCGGTGCGCGTTGCGCTGGAATCAAGATTGCGCGATTAGTCCGGGTGGGGACCACGCCAGCGGGACGCTGTTGGTGGGCTGGAACCATTGGCGCAAACTGCCCGTGTGCGGTATGATGCTCGGCGTTGATTAAACAACTGCCGGCAGCAACGAAGCCACGTCGGGAAGTGCCGAGGCTGGCGATGCCGTGCTGACAGTCCCGCCATTCATTGATATAATCACCGCCGGAGGTGCCTATGCGAGCTATTGATTACACTGCCCCTACATCCCTTAGTGAAGCCGTTTCCATTATGGCGGCCCACGGTGACCGCGCCCGCCCATTGGCCGGCGGTACCGATGTGCTGGTTCAGTTGCGAAGCGGTCGGCGTGAAGCCGACGTTCTCGTTGATACCAAGAAGATCCCCGAATTAAATGGAATCCGTTTGGATGACAATGGTTTGCAACTCGGAGCTGCCGTTGCCTGTACCCAAATATATGACGACCAGGCAGTTGTCGCTGCCTATCCCGGGTTGATTGACGCTGCCAGTCTCATCGGCAGCATACAGATTCAGGGTCGCGCATCCATCGGCGGAAACCTGTGCAACGCAGCTCCGTCGGGCGACAGCATCCCTCCGATTATCACGCTGGGCGGCGAAGCCCACATCAACGGCCCCAACGGGTGGCGCACGGTTCCGACCGAGAATTTCTGCACCGGACCGGGTCGAAGCGCCCTGGAACCAGGCGAGTTGCTGGTAGCAATTCAGATCCCGGCGCCGGCGGCGAATTCGGGCACCGCATACCTGCGATTCATTCCCCGTAATGAGATGGATATCGCGGTCGCTGGCGTGTCGTCCACGGTGGTTCTGGACGCGTCCGGCCAAAATATTCAGTCAGCGCGCATAGCGTTGGCGTCGGTGGGACCGACCCCGATTCTGGCGACAGCAGCGGGCGATAGCCTGGCTGGCAAGGCAGTGTCTGACGACGCGATTGCCGAGGCCGGTCGATTGGCCAGCGAAGCCGCAACGCCTATTACCGATATGAGAGGCACGATTCGACAGCGGCACCATTTGGTGGACGTTTTGACCCGCCGCACATTGAATATTGCCATCCGGCGCGCTCGAGGGGAGGAATAACATGCCCGGACTTGTCCATGTAACTACCACCATAAACGGAAACCAGGCCGACTTCCTGTGTGAGCCTAGGCAAAGTCTGCTGGAATGTCTGCGAGATATCGTGGGCATGACCGGTACAAAAGAGGGTTGTAACGATGGCAACTGTGGCGCGTGCACCGTCCAGTTCGACGGTCGTATCGTTACATCCTGCCTGGTTTTGGGTGTTGAAGCACAGGGCGCCGAAGTAAACACCATCGAAGGCGTTGCCACAGCAGACGGATTGCATCCGGTGCAGCAGTCGTTCCTGGAAAACGCTGCGCTGCAGTGTGGCATCTGCACACCAGGTTTCATTGTGGCCGCCAAGGCGCTGCTGGAAGCCGAACCGGACGCGGACGAGGCGCGTATTCGCCACTGGTTGGCGGGTAATCTGTGCCGATGCACCGGTTATGACAAGATTATCCGGGCCGTTATGGATGCCGGAGAACGAATGAAAGCCTAGTCGATTCCGGTTCACTGTAACCGACATCGTTTGTGGAACCGGAGCGCCCCTGGTTGCCCCGGTTCCAGTCATTTCAACGGCATCGCGTGTCATTCACGACAGTCGCGTTTGCAACTATTACGAACTGAGGTGAATTAAAATGACGTCCTCCAACCTGGTTTTATCGGAAACCGAATATGACGTAGTTGGCAAACGTCCGGTGCGACCGGATGGTGTGGACAAAGTCACGGGTCGTGCGCAGTATGGCGCGGATCTGAACCTTGCCGGCCTGCTTCAAGGGCGAGTGTTGCGCAGCCCCCACGCCCACGCCCGTATCAATTCTATAGACGTGAGCAAAGCCCTGGCGCTGGCTGGAGTGCGGGCAGTTGTTACTGCAACCGATCTGCCGTTCGCCGGGCTGAGTAAAGCTGAACTGGGGAACGATTACAACCGTTTCAAGTTCCTGAGCGATAATTTCCTGGCCAGTGACAAGGTGTTGTATCGAGGTCACCCAGTGGCCGCAGTGGCCGCCGACAACGCCCACATCGCCGAGGCGGCCCTGGAGTTGATCGACGTCGAGTATGAAGTTCTGCAACCGGTTTTGGATGTGCGCGATGCGATGCTTGAAGGGTCGCCGTTACTCCATGACGACCTGATCCACACTTCCGCGATGGGCGATATGTCCGATCAGCCGAGTAACGTTGCGTCTTACATGAAAATTGAAAAGGGCGACGTTGCGTCGGGGTTCGCCAATTCCGACGCCATTGTAGAACGGGAATTCACGACCGCCTCGGTACACCAGGGCTACATTGAGCCACACAACGCCACCGCCCACTGGCGGCCGGACGGGCAAATCAACATCTGGTGCAGCACGCAAGGGGCGTTCGTCGTGCGTGCCAACACCGCCGATGTTTTGCGGGTGGATATTTCTAACGTGCGGGTTACGCCCATGGAGATTGGCGGCGGTTTTGGAGGAAAGGTTTCGTTCTATATTGAACCGGTGGCTGCATTGCTGTCCCGCAAAGCCGGTGCCCCGGTTAAGATTCTGATGAGCCGAACCGAAGTTTTTGAGGGAAGTGGCCCGGCGCCCGGCAGTTGGATGCGGGTCAAAATGGGAGCGACCAAAGAGGGGAAGATAACGGCCGCCGAATTCGAACTGGCATTTGAAGCCGGGGCGTATCCGGGCTCCCCGGTGATGCAGGGGGCCACGTGCGGCTTAGCCTGTTACAACCTGGAGAATGCATTGGTAGAAGGCTACGACGTGATGGTCAACAAACCCAAGACCGCTGCCTATCGCGCTCCGGGTTCGCCACAGGCTGCCTTTGGTGTTGAGCAGGTCGTAGACGAGTTGTGTGTTGAACTTGGCATGGACCCGATCGCGTTCCGCCTCAACAACGCTTCGGTCGAAGGTACTCGCAAGGTGGAAGGGCCGGTGTTTCAGCGGATCGGACTGGTTGAATGTCTGGAAGCCGCGCGTAATCACGACCACTATCAATCCCCGCTGGAGGGGCCCAATCGCGGACGCGGTGTTGCGGCCGGTTTTTGGATGAACCGGGGATTCCATTCAAGTGTTAATATGACGGTCAATCCCGACGGCACCGTCAACCTGATCGAGGGATCGGTGGACATCGGCGGTTCCCGGGCATCCATCGCTCAACAGGCTGCCGAAACACTGGGCATCGGTTATGACGACATCAAGCCGCAGGTGGTCGATACGGATTCGATTGGGTTCACCATGGTCACCGGCGGTAGTAGGACCACATTCGCCACCGGCTGGGCTGCCATCCTCGCGGCGGAAGATGTCATGCAGCAAATGGTCGAGCGGGCAGCGTCAATTTGGGACGTCCCGGCCGACGAGGTCGAGTATGACCGGGGAACCATCCGGCACAAGTCCCAGGAGTTGAGTTTCACTTTCCGTGAATTGGCGCGTCAGTTGTACGCGACGGGCGGCGGCATCACGGGCACGGCCAGCCTCGACCCCACCGGGGAGGGCAATTCATTCGCCGTTCACCTGGTGGATGTGGAGGTTGATCCGGAGACCGGCAAAACAACCATTCTCCGCTACACGGCCATCCAGGACGCCGGCAAAGCCGTGCATCCCAGTTACGTGGAAGGACAAATCCAGGGTGGCGCTGTGCAGGGGATTGGCTGGGCGCTTAATGAGGAATATTTCTTCAACGACAGCGGTCAGATGGTGAACTCCAGTTTCCTGGATTATCGAATGCCCACGGCATTGGACCTGCCGATGATTGACACCGTGATCGTAGAGGTAGCCAATCCGGGCCATCCCTACGGCGTTCGCGGCGTCGGCGAGGTGCCAATCGTCCCTCCATTGCCGGCGATTGCCAGCGCGATTGCTGGCGCCACTGGCAAGCGAATGACGAGTCTCCCCATTACGCCGGGGAGTGTCCTGGAAGCCGACTGGAACGGGGAGTAACCGGCGTCGGAACAAAAACTGCGGGCTCGGGTTGCACGGCCCAACCAGACGGGTTGCAGTCGTGATCCATCGGTCGTGAAGGATGTGACGATGGGAATACCTAACTGGAAGATCGTGCGCCCAGGCCTGCTGCTCTTTGGAAGTGGGGTCGCTTGGGCGATTCTTGCCGCCAGTTGCGGAACGGCAAACGAAGAAATCGTGGTGGCTGATCCGGTGGAAACGGCGCCAGGCACATCGGCGAAAGATCTTTCCGCCGCGGCGCGGGAAGGTGAAAAGCTCTTTGAAGCGAATTGCATGGTCTGCCACGGAGCACGAGGTACCGGGACCGCAATCGGGCCGCCATTAGTGCATCCCATCTACGAGCCTGGCCACCACTCGGATAATTCGATCCGTTCCGCGGTTCAATCCGGAGTCCGGTCGCATCATTGGACGTTTGGAGACATGGCAGCTATTGTGACGGTTGCACCGGAGCAATTGGATCAAATCATCTGCTATGTCCGCGAGTTGCAAGTAGCAGAAGGTATCGCTGATAAAGCGCCGTGCTGATCGCACCGGTGGAGATGACGTAGGGCGCGCTTACCCACGGGTAGGACACGGTGGGTTATCATAATCTTGAAACAGGCCCGGCGATTTATCGGCATGACTGGAGGTGTTTCGTGGCAAAAGTATTCGTTCCCACGATGTTGCAAGCCACCACCGGCGGAGTAAAAGAGGTGGACGTCAACGCCCGGAACGTACGCCAGGTAATTGAACAGCTGGACCAACTGTTTCCTGGCATCGCTGATCGCCTGATGGAAGACGATGAGATTCGCCCGAATTTGGCGGTGGCAGTGGATGGGGAAGTGGCTCGGATGGGCTTATTGGAGCGGGTCGGCCAAGATACGGAGATTCATTTCGTCCCCGCGATTGGAGGCGGCATTTAGCCTTTTGGCGGGGTATCGTGCGGAGCCGCATCCACCCGGTACGAGCGCGGGCATCGGGCGACCGGTGGCAACTGTTCAGAGTTGAAGGTAGTATCCTCGCCCCAACCTGTCATTCCCGCTTTCGCGGGAATCCAGGAAGCCTGGGATAAGCAACATTGTGTTGTAAAGACGTCTCTGGATTCCGGCTCAGGGCCGGAATGACGGGGTGGGATGGAAGCAACCCGTCGAGTCTGAACTGCTACGACCGGTGGCGCAGATTGACCCGTACCGCGGGGGCAGATACAATTACCTCCAATATCAGCCGCCAAAATTTAGATTTGTGATGAGTTCTACGGCATTGCCAAGTGACAATCCCCAGGCACCCGAAGAAGAGTTTGCTTTTCCGGTCACAGTGCAGGTTGCGGGCGAGATACCCGTTAGCGAGGCTGTAGCGAAAGCAATTTCGGCTGGTGGGCTGGTCTTTCGGGAGGCGGACGATGGCATCGAAACGTTGCTTTGCGCCAGGACTCGGCCGGGTCGCCAGGGTCCGGATGCTCCCTTAAGCTGGCGTTTGCCTAAAGGAACGCCCGAGCCGGGCGAAAGTGTGGAGGAGACGGCCCGCCGTGAGGTGCAGGAAGAAACCGGCGTGCGCGTGAATCTGATTGCTCCCATCACCAGTATCCAGTACTACTTCGTGGGCCACGATGACGGAGTTCGCTATGATAAGACGGTCCATTTTTATCTGATGGAACCGCTTGGGGGCAATACCGCCGATCATGACGCCGAATTCGACGTGGTCGAATGGCAAGCCTACGACCGCGCGCTGCAGCTGCTCGAATACGACAATGAGCGCAGCGTTCTGGAAGCAGCGCGATCATTGATCGCCTCCTATCGGGATGGCGAATGACCATGGATCGGACCATCGTTCTGAGAGGAGTGCGCGTGCTGCTGCGTGGCAAACGCGTTCAGGATGCTGAGTTGGATTACATCTGGCGCAGTGATCCGGAAATCGCCCGTCTGGACGCCGCGTATCCTCTCACAATGAAATACGAGCGATACCTGAAACTCTTTGAAGACCAGATCCGTTGGCCCACCCCAGGTTCTCATCATTTCGCCATTGAGGTGGCCGGCGGAAAGTTTATCGGCAACTGCATGTATTACGACCTCGACAGCCTTTCGAAAGAAGCTGAATTGGGCATCGTAATTGGAGACCGAGATTACTGGAGTGGCGGGTATGGGTACGATGCGGTGGTTACGCTGCTGCATCATATGTTTGACGATTTGAGGTTGAAACGAGTTTATCTGCACACGCTGGATTGGAATCACCGCGCGCAAAAATGCTTTGAACGATCCGGATTCAATCCGGTACGCGAGGTGCGGCGGATGTCCCACAATTTCATCCTGATGGAAGTATATAGGGACGATTGGGACGCAACGTCGAGTGAGCGGTTGGCGCTCAGGCAGCAGTATCTGGATCAACGAGGCGGGTTGCTGGTCGGCGACGATGACGCTGTCGCCGCGGGTCCGTTGGCGTAATCCGCTGTCCGGAATATCCAGCCATCGGTGGGGATCAACCGTTAGCTGCGATTATCGCCTCTGAAATGGTGATGTCTCCGGTGTATAGGGCCCTACCTATGATCGCGGCCTCGGCCCCGGTGGGCACCAATTTCGACACATGGTCCGGAGCGCCAACACCACCGGCTGACAGAACGCTGAGTCCGCTGGTTTGGGCGAGGGCCGCGGTTGCTGAGTAATTGGGTTCTTCCAGGGTTCCATCGCGCGAAATGTCGGTATAAAGCACACGCACGACACCCAGCTCCGCCATGCGCGCGGACAATTCGATGGCGGTAATTTCCGACGTTTCGGTCCAACCGCGGATGGCGACCAAACCATCCCTGGCGTCGAGGGCGACCACCACTCGGTGACTGCCGAACCGACGGCATAATTCCTCAACCAGGTCAGGGTTGGACACGGCAGCAGTCCCGACAACGACGCGAGCCGCTCCCGCATCGAACAAACCGGAAGCTGTATCTATGCTGCGGATGCCGCCGCCAACCTGCACCGGAATAGTGAGCGTGCGCGTGATGCCCGAGATTGCGGCGAGATTAGCCGGGTTGCCGCTGTAGGCTCCGTCAAGATCCACGATGTGGAGGCGCTGTCCACCTTCCGATTGCCATCGCTCAGCCACCTCCAGGGGGTTGTCGGAAAATACGGTCTCCTGCGCGTAATCGCCCTGATACAAACGAACGCAATTGCCGCCTCGTAAGTCTATTGCCGGAATGATTTCCATGGGGGCTGCGACCTGCGCCGCTATGCGACCGTGCCAGTGATCTGATCGACGAAGTTGGCGTAAATTCGCAGCCCGTTTTCGCCGCTCTTTTCGGGGTGGAATTGGGTTGCTACCACATTGTCGCGGGCGTATATACTGCAAAATTCCACGCCGTAGTCGGTGAGCCCGGCCACGTGGTCGCGGTGCGTTGGGTCGGCATAATAACTGTGCACGAAGTAGAAATGACTGTCCTGGGGGATGCCGGCCCACAATGGGTGATCCGACTGAAAGTGGACGGTGTTCCAACCCATGTGGGGTACTTTGCGGCCTTCCGGCAGGCGTCTCACCCGTCCTGGAACGAGGCCGATGCAATCGGCATCGCCCTCGTCGGTAGCATCCAATAGGAGCTGCAAACCGAGGCAAACACCCAAAAACGGCCGTCCACTGGCGATGTATTCCAGCAGAGGTTGCACCAGGCCGCGTGAACGAAGCGCTGACATTGCCGCCGGCCCGGAACCAACGCCGGGCAGTACGACGGCGTCTGCGGAAGCGACTCGCGCCGGGTCTGACGTCACACACGGAACGACGCCGGCTTTCTCGACGGCTCGGGCGACGCTTCTTAAGTTGCCGGAATCGTAGTCAATTACGACGATTCGGGGTTCGCGGGGCGGGTCCTCAGCCATCGTGCTATCAGACACGCTCGCCGGTGGCCCGTTCGATGGGGATCTCCCGATCGTGGTAACGAGCCAGGACGAACAGCAGGTCTCCCAACCGGTTGAGGTAGGCCAGAATCAGGTTGTTGGTCAACCCGCCGACCTCAGCCAGAGTGACTACCCTACGCTCAGCGGTGCGAATGACGGTTCGCGCTGAATCCATCGCCGATGACGACGGCGTGCCGCCCGGCAGTATGAATACCTGGGGCATCTGGAAATGCGTTTCCAGTTCGTCGATTATCTCTTCCAGTTTGTCCACCATCGCTTCGGTTACCGGGGTGAAGTGTTGATGGAACAGATCGTACTTTTCGGGATCGGTTGCCAACTCGGCAGCGACAGTGAACAGTTCGCGCTGCAAATCCCTCAGGATGTTTTTGACCTTGTCGTCGTCGGTCAACGAGCGGGCCAGACCCATGAGGCTGACCGCTTCATCGGTGATCCCGTAAGCTTCCGTGTGCGGGTTGGCTTTGGACACTCGGCCACCGTAAAGCAGGCTGGTCTCGCCCTGGTCGCCGTATTTGGTGTACACGCGCTTGCGGCGTGGAGATGACGAAGATGTACTCATTTTTAGATACTCCCGTGCCAATTTCGGCGACGTGTCATTCTAGCACTACCTTTCCGGCATCGCTACCCGGGGTACCGGCAACAGTACGCGGGGCAACCGTGATCCGTTGGGAAGACAATGGTCAAGTGATAAACTGACGATACAGGGGATCCACGTCAGAATCTACTGCCAAGTTGGGGAGGACACCATGCCGCCGGAAATTCGCGCCATCGGAATCGAAGGGTTGCCTGAAGTGCGTGCCGGGGACGACCTGGCGACGCAGATCATGGATGCCTGCGCTGCTCAAGGAACACCGATTGAAGATGGCGACGTGTTGGTGGTGACCCAGAAAATCGTCAGCAAAGCTGAGGGGAGGGTGATGACCATCGACGATGTTGAGGCGTCTCCATTGGCGGTGGCTATCACCGAAGGGCACCGGCGTGACCCGCGCCACACTGAGATGATTTTGCGGGAAAGTCGCCGAATCGTTCGTATGGACAGGGGCGTGATCATCAGCGAGACCTATCACGGTTATATTTGCGCCAACGCTGGAATCGATGCTTCCAACATTCCCGGGGCTAACGCGATTTGTCTGCTACCGGTGGATCCTGATGCTTCGGCTAGACAGATCAGGGATGCGATACGGGTGCGGCTTGGAGTCGATGTGGCCGTGTTGGTGTCTGACACATTTGGCCGTCCCTGGCGGAACGGAGCCGTCAACGTGTCGATTGGCGTGGCCGGCTTCAATCCGGTGGTTAGCTACGTGGGTGAGTTTGATCCTCACGGCAACGAATTGCACACTACGACCATTGCGGTGGCTGACGAGCTCGCGGCCACTGCGGAACTGGTTACCGGCAAATTGCTCGGCGTACCCGTGGCAATCATCAAAGGTTATCCCATCGAAAGGATGGACGATGCTGATAGTAGAGCGATAGTGAGGGATTCGGACAAGGACCTTTTCCGCTAGCCCAACTAATGGAACACTGTTAATGAATCACCGTGATCTGCTCCGAGACCCGGCCGGGTCTCCGTTGGTCGCCCAGATGCTATATTCCGGTTTGCGTCGGGCCACCATCGAACAGTAACGGCATACGGTATTGATAATCGGGCGTCGACAGGGTCCCAACAGTGTGCGGAGAATCAGCGGGCACGTGCCGTTCCCGGTTTGATTCTCCGTGGTCGGTGAACCCGGAGATTCCCACTCCGAGCAGACGGAATGCCCGTTCTGGCGCCAGTTCCCGATCCAGCAAGGTTCGGGCTGTAGATTCTATTGTGGCGGCGTCGCTGGTGGGGTTGGGTAACGTGGTCTGACGGGTAAACGTCGTGAAATCGGAGAGCCGCATTTTCACGGTCACCGTCCTGCCGAGTAATCCTTTGTCGGTCAACGCGCTGGCAACATGCTCAGACAATCGTCGGATAACCGCGAACAGGTCCTTAGAATCGTTGAGATCCTCGGGAAAAGTGGTCTCGCTGCTGATTGATTTTCTTTCGCGCACCGGTTGGACGCGGTCGTGGTCGATACCGCGGGAGTGGTCGCGGATGCTTGGACCGCGCTTTCCGAATCGGTGGGCGAACCAACTGTCGGGCATCTGCGCCAGGTCGCCGATGGTTCTCACTCCGTCAGCGTGAATGCGCGCAACGGATTTTGGACCAATCCCGGAAAGTTTGCCCACGGGCAACGGAGCCAAGAATTCGGCTTCTTGCCCTGCCGGGATAACGACAAGGCCATCTGGTTTTTGCAGGTCGGATGCGATCTTGGAAACGCACTTGCTACTGCTTAATCCCACGGAAACCTTTAGGCCGGTTTCCGTGGATACTCGCTTTTTTATATCGATAGCGATGGCGAGAGGGGAACCGCCGGCAGCGGCGACTGCGGTTATGTCGAGAAATGCTTCATCAAGCGACAGAGGCTCAACAATATGGGTGACTGACCGAAAAATGTGCATAACCTGCCCCGACATTTCCCGGTAACGGTCGAAACGAGGTCGAACTACTATACCGTCGGGGCATTGCCGGATGGCAGTTGCCATGGGCATTGCTGAGTGCACCCCAAATTCGCGGGCCTCGTATGATGCTGTGGCCACCACGCCGCGGCCTTCGGGTCTGCCTCCCACGAGCACGGGCTTGCCGCGGAGCTCAGGGCGATCCAGCTGTTCCACTGCCGCGTAGAACGCGTCCAGGTCGGCGTGAATAATGTAGCGGGCCGATTGCTGCGCCATCGTGAATCCAGCAAATTGTCAACGGACGGGTATCAACTGTGAATTGTACCCGGTGCAAACCCATGAATGAAATCGAAGAGCGTCATGTAACCGCCCACGCGTACCCGCTTTAATCTGTCACTGCGCGGAGCACAGCTCAATTCTGTCATTGCGAGGAGCACAGCGACGTGGCAATCCCGGCCGGCCCCACCGGGCCGTTCGTCCTGAGCTTGTCGAAGGATCGTCTACGTGTGTTCAGCCTCATCGAGATTGCCAACCCCCGCATCGAGCACAGGGTGGCAATGACAAAGTGGGTACGCGTGAGCATGTAACCGTCATTGCTGTGAACAGTGGCAACGATTACAATAGTTTTCCGGTGCGCGTCGCCCCCGGCTGCGAATGCAGACCGGGGCAAATTTTTGCGCTTTGGTGTGGTGAATCGATTTGGCAGTGACTGGTGAAAGGACGGCGCCTGCCCAGCGACAGCCGCGGATGTACTACGGTTGGTGGATGGTTGCAATCACCTCGGTGATGAGCTTTTTCGCCAGCGGCATATTCTTCCGGGGGTTCGGAGTGCTGGTCTTGCCGATCCGGGATCAGTTGATGATCACGCAGGCACAAACGAACCTGGTGTTTTCAGTCGCACGAGCGGAAGGAGGCCTGGAGGGTCCGCTCGCGGGATGGTTGATCGACAAGTTCGGTAACCGCAAAGTATTGGTGCCGTCACTGATGATTACGGTCGCTGGCTACCTGCTGATGGCGTTCTGGATGCCAAACCTGTGGGCCTTTGCCGTGGTTTACCTGGGATTGGTGTCGCTGGGTAACAGCATGGCGTTCCAGCACGCCTGTTTTGCTGGCTTAAACCAGTGGTTCGTCAGGCGGAGATCGCTGTCGATTTCAATCCTTGCCGCCGTTGCATCGTTGGGTGGATTGGCTCTCATCCCTACGATGAATCTGTTGATTGACAAAACGAATTTGCAATGGGGATTGGTTACCTCCGGATTGTTTTATTTGGTGATCCTGCTTCCGATCTGTTACTGGTTCCGTAACCGGCCGGAGGACATGGGACTGTTGCCGGATGGCGCAACGCGTCCTCCCGCAGCCGCCGGGACCCGAGGGGTTGCCCGGCGGGAGTACCGGGATTACACGGTTCGGGAGGCGTTACGGACCCAGGCTTACTGGTTCCTGTTGTTGGGCGCTGGATTGAGGCAGACCGCCACGTTGGGCATATTGGTGAGTCTGTTTCCCATCCTGGTGGAGGACAAGGGAATGACTCCGCAGATGGCCGCCAACCTCGTCGGCGCCATGTCTGCGATCAACTTCGTGTCCCGGCTGGTCATGGGATATTTGGGAGATCGAGTTTCCAAGAAGGCAATTTTGGGTCTCAGTCTGAGCGTGGAGGGGATCGGTTACCTGTTCCTGTGGTTGGGTGATTGGCAGACGGCGGTGGGAATCACGTTGGTTTTGGGGTTTGTCGTTTGCGAGGGGATGATGGACGGGGCTGGCGTGATTGTGTGGGCGGCGTTGGGCGAATATTTTGGTCGTAGCAGATTCGCGACGCTGCGAGGATACATAACTTTCGGGTACGCGTGGGCCCTGGTGGCTTCGCCGGTGTACGCCGGATGGGTCTACGACAGGTTCGGGAACTACGACCGGGCAATCGTGCCGGGAGCCATCTGCGCCATGATTGCCGGGGTGTTTTTCATGCTGATAAGGAAACCACCGGTATTGACTGCTGCAGCGCCCGATCCATCCGATAGCGATTAGATTTCCGACCGAGTCGCTGTGCTACAATGTGCCCGCCGTTCAATCGTGAGAATGAAACAGTCGGAGTGTAAATATGCCCACGATCCTGGAACAGTACATTAGTCAACACCCCGGCTCCGCGGAACGATACCGGGAAGCTGTCGGGATATTCCCCGGCGGTGTGACCCACGACAACCGGTACGCCGAACCATTCCCACTATACATAACTCACGGAGAGGGTCCCAGAAAATGGGATGTGGACGGGAATGAGCTTATTGACTATGTATCGGGACACGGCGCATTAATTTTAGGTCATTCTCATCCAGCGGTCGCCGACGCGGTGGTGGAGCAGATGCGCCGCGGTACTCACCTTGGCGCGTGCACCGACGAAGAGCTACGGTGGGCCAGGGCGATCATGGCGTTAATGCCGGCAATCGAGCGGGTGCGTTTTCACAGCAGCGGCACCGAAGCCACACTGATGGCGATGCGACTGGCACGCGCGTACACGGGCCGGAACAAAGTCATAAAGCTGCAAGACCATTTCCATGGCTGGCACGACTACGCGATGGCGGGCTCTGATCGCCCGGCTCCCGGAATTCCGGTGGAATCCTGGGGCAGCATGGTTGTTGTGCCCGCCGGTGACCTGGATGCCGTACAGCAGGCGATGGAGCGAGATACAGACATAGCCGCGATAATCCTTGAACCCACCGGCGCTCATTACGGGCAACTGCCTTTCGATGTGGTGGCATATCTGTCGGGATTGAGGGATCTCTGCGATCGTCATGGAGTGGTTCTTATATTCGACGAGGTAGTTACCGGCTTTCGAGCGTCGCCGGGCGGAGCACAAGTGCGGTTTGGAATTTCGCCGGACTTGACGACCATGGCCAAGATCGTTGCCGGTGCGTTGCCGGGTGGAGCCGTGGGAGGAAAGTCAGAAATCGTCGACATGATCGCGCAACGGGGCGATCCGGACTGGGACAACACCCAAAGGGTCTATCATCCGGGCACGTTCAATGGTAATCCTCTATCGGCAGTAGCCGGGGCAACCTGCCTGGAATTGATAGCAGCCGAACCAATCAATCAACGGGCTGATGCAATGGCTGCCAGGCTCAAAACTGGACTCAACGACGTTTTCTCCCGCATGGAGGTGAGCGGCCATGCGTATGGCATCGCGTCCATGATCCACTATACGTTGGCGGAAGGTGATTTTGATCGGGAGTTTGGGCCGGAAGTAAATCGCCGCATCAAGTCAGCCGCGGCCACGCCGGCAGTGACCGCGATAAAGCGAGGGTTGCAAAACCGCGGGATCGATATCATGGGTCGCGATGCATTGCTGGTTTCAGCTACCCACGTCGAGGCGGATATTGACCAGACTTTAGCCGCTTTCGAGGCCACATTGGCGCAGGTCCGCGACGAAGGATTGTTCTAGGAATCGCCCGGGTCTGTATCGATTGTCGAGACGGGATAGGCCCGGGGCGTCTGGGTGCCTGCAGGAGAAACTCATGGCAAGTTTTTGGGAAACTATCAGCGTTAATGGTCAAGAAATGGACATGTACGCCAGCGTGCCCAGTAGCAGCGCTGGATTCAGCGCACCATTCCCGGCCGTGCTGGTCGCTCAACACGCCACCGGCGTTGACGCATTCATACAGGACATTTGCGACCGATTGGCGGCTCAGGGTTATGCTGCCGTGGCGCCGAACCTGTATCACCGGGTCACGGATCCAGCATTGCTCAACGAACAGCCCCGTCCCCGACCGGCCGCATTGCTCAGTGATCCGGATATCATCGCTGACGTCAACGCTGCCGTGGAGTG
Organism: Dehalococcoidia bacterium; assembly: GCA_965217175.1. Lineage (GTDB taxonomy): Bacteria > Chloroflexota > Dehalococcoidia > Lucifugimonadales > UBA3495 > Bin87. The sequence goes on along the minus strand of OZ244251.1, from coordinate 3,130,495 downwards.
GCTGCGGAATCACGATGCAGTGCAAAGCGACCGGATCGGCGTGACCGGGTTCTGCATGGGCGGTCGGATCGCCTGGCTGGCTGCCGCCACCAATCCGCATTTTGCCGCCGTGGTACCCTATTATGGTGGCAATTTAATGACCACCTGGGGAACCGGAGAAACACCCCCATTTGAGTTGGCGGAAAACATCAACTGCCCCATGCTGTTCCACTTCGGAGAGATCGACGTCAACCCGTCGCCCGATGACATGCGAGCGTTGGATGCGGAATTGGACCGTTTAGGCAAGGGGCATCAGTTTCATTCGTACCCAGGGGCAGACCATGCCTTCATGAACCCCGCCGGCGGACGTTACCAACAGGCCGCCGCGGAAGCTTCGTGGCCGCGAACCGTTGAATTTTTCGACCGGCACCTGAAGGGTTAACCCGTTCCGATGACGAATGTAGTTATGGTTGATTAAATATCGATGGAGGTATGGTTATGGCCAGTTTTTGGGAGAAAGTTTCCGTTGACGGCAGTGAGATGGATATGTATGCCAGCGTGCCGAGTAGCAGCGCCGGTTTCACCGCTCCGTTTCCCGCGGTGGTGGTGGCGCAACACGGCGGCGGAGTGGACGAGTTTATTCGAACAATCTGCGACCGATTGGCCGCGGAAGGATTCGCAGCGGTAGCTCCAAACTTGTACCACCGGATTTCCGATGACGTGTTGAATGGCGACCCGCGACCGCGTCCGTGGGACGTCCTCAGTGACCCCCACATCGTGGCCGACATTGGCGCCACGGTGGATTGGCTCCGTAACCACGAAGCGATACGAGGCGACCGCATCGGTGTGACCGGCTTCTGCATGGGTGGTCGGGTCGCCTGGTTGGCAGCCGCATCGAACCCGCATTTCGCAGCGGTAGCGCCCTACTACGGCGGGAACCTGCTGGTTACGTGGGGAGACGGCGCCACGCCTCCGTTTGAACTGGCTGGCAATATCAACTGCCCGATGCTGTTCCACTTTGGTGAAGTTGACGAGAACCCATCTCAAGTCGACATGCGTAATTTCGACGAAGAGCTGAACCGCCTGGGCAAGGAGCATCAGTTTTACGTTTACCGTGAAGCGGATCACGCATTTATGGATTTTACGGGTCCCCGCTACCAGAAAGAAGCCGCTGACCGGTCTTGGCCGCGGACGCTGGAGTTTTTCGGCCAGCACCTGAAGGCCTGATCACCACGCCGCTGGGCGGGATCGTGACCCGATCATCACAACCATTACAGGAGAAACCCCATGCCGAGAGTAGCGCTTGATTTAGAGCAGAAATCCGACCTGTCCATCATCAAGTCGGATGGCTGGCGCGTAGCGCTGGGCCTGGAGCCCGGCGAACCCAACCAGGGATTGGTGGCAGAGAAGCTGGCCAGCGAGGCCAGATTGCCAGACTACGACGATTCCTCGTGGGAGAGCGGGTCCGATTTTCAGAAACGTTATTCGGTAGGATTTACGTTCGCGTGGTATCGGTTGCGTTTCATTATGCCTGACGCGGTAAAGGGACAGGATGTGTCGACATGCCGGGTATTCTTTGAGACCAACGTGGATAACTACGGCGAGGTTTTCGTTGACGGAAAAATCGACCGCAACATCGGGGTGGTGACTGGGAATAACACGCCGAAACGTGTGCTGGTTGAAGAACCGGGCCAACCGGGCCAGGAACACGTTATTGCGGTGCTGGTGGCCAACGCTCCGTTGGGCGAGCCAGTGGGTTCAATATTCATGCGCCACGCAACACTGGCATTTGAGTCACAGCCCCCGCGCTAACCCCGTCAATACTGCTCTATCGCTATGGAGGCTTGGTTATGGCCACCCAATCTTTTGCAGGCACGGTAAACGCGCCGGAATTTCCTGACGACGTCGAATGGGTCAACACGGACCGCGCACTCAGCATGGCTGACCTGCGTGGGAAACTGGTTGTGCTCGACTTCTGGACCTATTGTTGAGTCAACTGCATGCACATATTTCCGCAGTTGCGGAAACTGGAAGAGAAATACGCCGAGGAGTTGGTGGTTATCGGGGTCCATTCGGCCAAATTTCCCAATGAAAGGGACGCCGACAATGTGCTACGCGCCGCCCAGCGATATGAGCTGAAACACCCGGTGATCAACGACGCCGAATTTAAGGTTTGGCGTCAGTATGCCTGCCGGGCCTGGCCCACGTTGATGTTTGTGGACCCCGCCGGGAAGGTTATCGGCAAACACGAGGGAGAACTTCCGTACGATGACTTTGACTCCCTGTTGGGAAAGATGATTGCCGAGTTCGACGAACAGGGAATGATCGATCGATCGAATCTGAATCTGAAACCGGACGCGGTGGAGGTCTCATCCCTGGCCTTTCCCGGCAAGGTTTTGGCCGATGGTCCGGGCAATCGTCTGTTCATCGCGGATACGAACCACAATCGCATCGTTATCTCCGATTTAAGCGGAACCGTTCGGGCGGTGGTGGGTTCTGGCGCAGAGGATTTCATAGACGGTGGATATGCGGCGGCTGCGTTCAATCATCCGCAGGGGATGGAGCTGGTTTCCGATGTGCTGTATGTGGCTGATACCGAAAACCACGCCATCCGGCGCGTCGACTTGATCGCTGAGACGGTGGACACCGTCGCCGGCACCGGTGAACAGGGCAACGACCGGCGGGCCTCCGGGCCTGGCAGACAGGTGGCGTTGAGCAGTCCCTGGGACCTGGCTCACCACGAAGGCGTGTTGTATGTTGCGATGGCGGGCATCCATCAGATCTGGCGTTGGTCGTTAGCTAGTGGGATCGTTGAACCACACGCCGGAACGGGCGCTGAAAGCATCGACAACGGGCCTTTGGCCACGGCTACTTTGGCTCAACCCAGCGGTATCACAGTAGGCAACGGACTGCTTTATTTCGTCGACTCAGAAACCAGCAGCATCCGCAGCGCCGGGATCGACCCGGCGATCGGCCGCGTAGCAACTCTGGTTGGGATCGATCTTTTTGCGTTCGGAGACCACGACGGTGTGGAGCATCATGTGCGGCTGCAGCATCCCATCGGCATAGAGTGGCATGAAGGCGAATTGTTCTTTGCCGACACCTACAACCACAAAATAAAGCGTTTGCTTCCACTCACGCGGTCTGTACAGACGGTGTTGGGTTCTGGCGCCACCGGGCTCCACGACGGGCCGGGAAAACTGGCAACGTTTAGTGAACCGAGCGGCCTGAGCTTTGCCGTCTTTGACGACGGACGCCCTTCGCAACTGTACATAGCAGATACCAACAACCACGCGATCCGGATTGTGGATCTTCCAAATGACCAGGTTAGCACTCTTGAGTTGCGTGGATTGTAAAAATCGGGCCGAGCGCGTAACCGCTTTTATTGTTCGTTGATCCCAGGCCCGTAACTCGCAGTCGTTAACAACGAGAGTACGGACATCATCCGGAAACGTGATATTGTGGTTGTCGCGGTTTGGCGTACACATCACTAGCATTAGATTTCGACTCACCAGGAGATGATATGGTTGTCCCTCCCTCCCTCGACGCGTCTTCGCTCGAAGACCAATCTGACCTTGAACCCGGATACGCCGTCAGAGCTGACGACAACATCACGTTGTTGGCCAGCAAGGTGATGCGCGATGTTCTGGTTACGCGTGATGAACCGGTGCGCAGGCGTGAACTGTGGCAGGCCGTTGAGTTGGCAATGGGCGACCGGTCGCCTGATGTTGATGGAGTGCTGAAAGGAACCTGGTTCAATAACCCGGTTTATGGAAAATGGGTGCTGACTGAGGCAGCGGAAGCGGCCGGGTCTCCGTTTGTGGACGCCCACGGCATCATTAACGTGGCAAATGTGGTCGATTACCTGCGCCGTTGCAGTGGGGAGGCTCCTTACATCGGTGACGTGGGCGATTTCATCAAGCTTTGCCGACCCACCGTTCATTTGGGCAGCGACTGGTTGACCGAATTTACCGGAGCCATCACTCGAGCCTGAGCCTTGGGGTTTCAACCCACCAGGGGCGTACGAGCCGGGGACAGGGTCAGTAATCCGGTGATGTACCGCCCAGATTGACGACCAGTACCCGGTCCCGCCCGGATAAATCTGGCTCCATTGAAACCTCTGCGTCTGGAAACGCCTGGTTGGCTGCTGTCTGCGCGTCAGACATCTGTTCAGGGTCCATCTCGAGAAGAATCACGCCGTGAGGTTTCAATCGCTCGCTATCAGAGGCTTGTTGTAGCAGGCGGCGGATGTGTTCCAAACCGTCGGGGCCGCCGTCCAGCGCTGCCACGGGTTCCCATTGGACTTCGGGTTGCAGCGTTGGAATCCGTGCCGTGGGGAGGTAGGGCAAATTCGCTACCACCACATCTACGGGTTGGGGCAGGGGTTCGAGCAGGTCACCTTTCAGTAACGTTACGCGGTCAGTGACGTTGTGCATTCGAATGTTGTATGCGGCGACGTCCAGCGTTGGGTCGAAGGCATCGATGGCGTAAATGTGAGCGGCCGGCAGGTGTATGGCCAGATTGATAGCGATCGCTCCTGAACCGGTACCTACGTCGGCGATGATCAGTTCCCGACTTTCCATACCCATGAGCGCCATGAACAGTGCATGTTCTACCATCGTTTCGGTTTCCGGACGGGGGATAAGCACATCCGAGTTTACGAGCAGGTTTACGCCGTAGAACTCCCTGTGATTCAGGATGTAGGCCAGGGGTTCCCGAGTCAGGCGGCGTTGGATAATGGTCGCCAGTTGCTCCTGTTGCTGTGCGGAAACCTCGGTTTCCTGTTCGGCGAAGATGGACTGGCGCGGCATACGCATCACGTCCATGACCATCACTTCGGATTCGAGCCGGGCGTCCGGGATGCCAACAACTTCCAGTGCGCGATGAGTGTCCTGAATTATGCTCCGCAGGTTAGGCATGGATGCTACCCGGTAGGGATGACTTGGAACAACGGTGCGTGAATTAGGCGCTAGCTTCTTCCAGGCGACGGGCCTGGTCGTGAGCAATTAGCTGATCGATCATTTCGTGCAATCCACCATCCATGATGCGTTGCATACCGTGGACGGACGTTCCAAGCCGGTGGTCGGTGATGCGGTCCTGAGGGAAGTTGTACGTTCGGATGCGCTCGCTGCGGTCACCCGTTCCCACCTGGGATTTCCTGTTGGTGAAGATAGCGGCCTGTTGCCGCTCCTGTTCGGCGGCGAAGATCCGGCTGCGCAAGATAGTCATGGCTTTTGACTTGTTCTTGAATTGGGAGCGTTCATCCTGGCAAACGACAACCAGCCCGGATGGTTCGTGGACGATGCGCACGGCGGTTGCCACCTTGTTGACGTTCTGGCCTCCGTGGCCGCCGGCGTGGAATATGTCGATGCGCAGATCATCATCTTTGATGTTGAGTTCCACTTCGTCGGCCTGAGGCAACACTGCAACCGTGACCGTAGAAGTGTGAAGTCGTCCCTGCGTTTCGGTTTCAGGAACCCGCTGGACGCGGTGAACGCCGGCTTCGAATTTCAGGTGACTGTAGGCATCTTTGCCATCCACGGAGAACGCGATGCGATTGAATCCGCCCAGGTCTGATGGGTTAGAGTCCATGATCTCGACGGTCCAACCCTGCTCGCTGGCGTAGCGTTGGTACATACGGTAAAGGTCACCAGCGAAAAGTGAGGCTTCCTGCCCTCCCGCGGCGGCGTGGACCTCCACAATAACGTTGCGTTCGTCGTTGGAGTCCTTCGGCAAAAGAGCGAATTTCAGCTCCTCGGTCAATGCAGAAAGCCGACCATCCACCTCGGCGAGTTCGTGTTGGGCCATCTCCACCAGCTCGTGGTCGCCACCTTCACTGATAAGCGCCCGCAGATCGGCGGACTCTTCGCTGAGTTTGGTGTAACGGCCATAGATATTAACCAGTTGTTCCATTGCGGAACGTTCCTGGTTCAATTCTTTCAGTCGTTCGTAGTCCGTGGCTACATCGGGAAGGGCCATCTCCGACTCGATGTCCTGATGGCGCCGGACTACGGGCTGCAATTTGAGGAAAATATCGGGCATTACAAACTCATCGGCAACGGCGGGAAACACTCCGGAAACGCTCTAAAGTATAACTTAGGCTGCCAACCATCAGCAACCGGCCGGATGGTGATGGGCGGAACGAGAATGACCTACCGGTTTGTCTCCGTAGTGCAATGCCACACCGCCAAATCCCAACCGGACATAGCCGACGTTGATGAGGCCCGACTGACTGAAAACCTGTGCCAGACCGTCGGCGGTGAGGAAATAATCTACGCTGTTGGGAAGGTAGGTATATGCCGCGCGATCACCGGAAATAAGCTGTCCCAAAAAAGGCACCAGATAATGGAAATATAGGCGCCCGATCGATGAAAGCACTCCTTTCGGCATGGGCGTTAGCTCCAGGGTGGTAACCCTTCCACCTGGTTTCACCACTCGAGCCATTTCTTGTACCGCAGCGGGGACGTCGGCCATGTTGCGCATGCTGAACCCGGCGGTGGCGCAAGCGAATGTGTCATCAGGGAAGGGCAGGCGTAATGCGTCGCCAATGACGAAGTTGATTTCGGTCGTGCTCGCAACCATGCCGAAAGCCTTGCTGCTGGCGATTCGCAGCATCTCGGGCAACAGGTCTACACCCACTACTGATGTGATGGCAGGGCACCGTGCCAATGCGAACGCCAGGTCGCCGGTACCGGTTGCCACGTCCAGGGAGTTACCCGACAGATTCGCAGTAGTCAATTGTGCGGTGGCCCGCTTCCAGCGGTGGTGCAACCCTCCGGTCATAAGGGAGTTCATAAGGTCGTAGCGCGGCGAGATGCGGGCGAACATCTCTGCTACGTAGCGCTGTTTATCGTCTCCGTGAAGATGCGCCAACGGGTTACTCGGGATCGGTAATGGGCGTGGCCTGTCGGGGTCGGTAGTGCAATTGGACCAACCCGCTGTCGAATTGAATCACACGGGTCGAGGTCAACTCACACGGGTTCGCCAGCGGGCCGAACAGGGGAATCCCGCTTCCCAGCAATATCGGATGGACGGAGAGTACGTATTCGTCGATTGCGCCGAGGGCCTGAAATTGCTGCGCCAGATTCGCTCCGCCGACCAACCAGACCGTCCCGGCGTGGGTGCCGGCGTAGTCCCGCACGAAACTGGAGACATCGGTTCGCACGGCTTCCGCATCCGGAGGGGCGTCGTGCAAGGGAGAGTTGGAGAAAACATAGGATCGCTTGCCGGCCCACGGCCACTCACCGAAGCCCAGTACCTGATCGTAGGTGCGCCTTCCCATTACCAACGCATTTACGCCGTCATAAAAATCTGTATACCCATAGTCAGCATCGTGGAACAACCAATCGACATCGCCGTTTGAGTCGGCGATGTATCCGTCAAGGCTGGTGGCGATATACAGACTTATGATTCCCATAGCGGATCGAGTGCAGGGCCTACCGTTCGCGGTCGTGATATTGCAATTCGTCGGGAAGGCTCTGATTGATGCCCAAGGCGACCAGCGCTCGTTGAACCACGAACCGGACGACACCGGCAATGTCCAGGGGTTTTAGATAAAACGGTGGGTCGGGAGGCAAGATCGTAACCCCCATACGGCTTAGTTTCAGCATGTTTTCGAGATGGATGGCATGGAGGGGTGTTTCCCTCGGGATCAGCACCAAACGGCGGTTTTCCTTGAGCGTGACATCAGCGGCGCGCAGCAGGAGGTTGGGGGTTAAGCCGTGGGCGATGGATGCCACCGAGTTCATGCTGGCGGGCGCCACGATCATACCAGCCGTGGGCATGGTGCCGCTGGCGATTGGGGCAAACAGATCACCAATGGCGAAGTGTCTGAAGTAAGAATTCTCGATCCACCGGGCCACTGTCTGATTAAACGGCTCATCCAATTCTTCCTGCCATACCATGCGCGCGCCGTTGGACGCTACCGCTACGACCGGGATTTCCATGTTCAGGAGGGTGTCTACCATTTCCCGGCCGATGATTGCTCCGCTGGCTCCGGTCAGGCCGATCACCACCGGAGGGATTGGCCCGGCAAACGTGGATTTAGAATTCACCATGGGAAGAACCCCTGGATGGGAACGACGACCGCGAGAATCGTAAAGAGCAGCAATTGGGAAGAAATATATTTGTTGAACGCAAACGCGGCGCCAACGTTGGCTGGTTCGCCAGACTTTACCAGGTTATTTTCGTACACCAACAGGACCACCGCCACGGCCCAGCCGATGAAATAAAACACGTTAAGATTCATCAAAATGCCCAGAGCCAGCAGGGCGGCCGCGGCCACGGTGTGCAGGGCTCTGGTGGTGCGGATGGCGTTCCGGACCCCGAAACGGGCAGAGACCGAATGTATGCGGTTAGCCCGGTCAAATTCGATATCCATGGTTCCGTAGATGGTTTCGAATCCACCGGCCCACATGGCAACCGCGAAGGTGAGCAGGGCCGGCGCCCAAATCAAACTCCCGGTTACACCTATCCATGCCCCCGATGGCGCAATGGCGAGGGCGAACCCCAACATAAGACTGCAGAGCCATGTGTAGTATTTGGCAAAGGAGTAAATCACGACGTACACTGCCGCCACCGGCGAGAGGATCAATGCGAGCGTATTCAACTGCCACGCGGCGGCAAAGAAGATAACGGCGCCCACAGTAGCCATGGCGCCTACTTCTATGGGTTTGAGCAATCCGGTGGGAATGTGTCTGGAAGACGTACGCGGATTTTTCGCGTCTTCACGGGCGTTGATGATGCGGTTTGCAGACATTCCGAGTGTGCGCACACCCAGGAAAGCCAGCGTAATCCAAATGAAGGAATGCCAGCCCGGCCACCCGGAACCGCCCGAATAATGGGAAGCCAACACCATGCCGATGTACCCAAAAGGCATGGCGAACAGGGATTCGGAAACGTTAATCGCGTTCAGATAGTGGGGGATTTTGCCCGCTATCCCGCGGCCCGTTACCGGATGGGTCGTCGACTCACGCATTGGTCATTCGCACCGTTTACTCGGAGCAAGCCCGAGATCTCTAAATGCCGTGAGACGGGATGAGATCGTCCAGGCCCAACTCGGACCAACGCCGGGACACGCGCTGCTGAATCTCCTCGCTCATCTCGATGTCAGGAGGCCATTCCCGGTGGTACCCTTCATCAGGTCCTTTGCGGGTGGCGTCGATGCCCATCTTGCTGCCGAACCGAGGGGTCGGAGATGCAACGTCCAGGTCGTCAATAGGCCCGTCGGCGATGATCAGGTCGGTTCCCGGATTCAGGTTGTTGGCGACGCGCCAGGCCACCTCAGACGGATTCTGTACGTCCACAAAATGGTCGACTACCACGATGACTTTGGCGAGACTCAATAGCCCCAGCCCCCACAGGCCGTAAATCACCTTTCTGGCCTGCCCGGGGTATTCCTTCTTCACCGAAACCAGGACGAGGTTGTGAAATATCCCCTCTGCCGGCATGTTGATGTCAACGACTTCGGGCAGGATTAGCCGGATCAGCGGCAGGAACACGCGCTCGGTAACCTTGCCCATCCAGTAATCCTCAGTGGGTGGACGGCCAACGAAGGTAGTGGGGTAGATTGGGCTGTGGCGTCTGGTGATAGTGGTAACGTGGAATACCGGGTAAGGTTCGGCCAGTGAGTAATAACCGGTATGGTCGCCGAAGGGTCCTTCCAGCCGTTCTTCGCCCGGAATCACGTAGCCTTCCAGGATGATTTCGGCGTGGGCCGGTACCATGAGATCCACGGTTTTGGCAGGAACGAGCTCCACGCCTTCATCCCGTATGAAACCGGCGAGCAACATCTCGTCGATGTCTGGTGGCAGAGGAGCGGATCCGCTCCAGATAGCAACCGGGTCTCCCCCCAGAGCTACCGCCACTTCCAACCGGTCGTCTTCGCGATCCCCGCTGGCTCGGTAGTGCCTGGCGCCGACCTTGTGGGTTTGCCAGTGCATACCGGTTGTGCTTTGGTCAAAAACCTGCATCCGGTAGATACCGTAATTCTGAACGCCTGTATTTGGGTCTTTGGTGATCACCAACGGCAGGGTTATGTATGGCCCCGCGTCCATGGGCCAGCACTTGATGATAGGAAATTGATAGAGATTTACGTCCTCGCCGGTGAGGACCACTTCCTGGCAGGGCGCTTGTCTCACGGTTTTTGGCTGAAAGCTGCCGACGTGGATCAATCTTCCCAGGGTACGCAGTTTGTTCACGATCCCGGATGGCGGGCCGCCCTGCACCATTTCGATCATTGATTCCAGACGACTGGCCAGCGCGTCGGCGTTGTCCATGTCGAGGGCCCAATTCATTCGCCGGTGGGAGCAAAACAGGTTAACTGCGACCGGCATGTCAAAACCGATGACATTCTCGAATAACAGTGCCGGACCATCGGCGCGCAGAAGCCGGTGGGCAATTTCGGTAATCTCCAACTCAGGATCCACCGGCGCGGTGATGCGGCGTAGATCTCCATGATGTTCGAGAAAAGCGATGTATTCGCGCAGGTCTTTGAATGGCATCGTGGATGCTTTGGCCCAGGATTTCCACATTCCAGGATCGATCCTGGCGATCGGATTACGCTATTGTAGCAGTGGCCCGGCCGTGTAGATGCTGTCAATGGCCCCGATGGGGCGGTGGGAACAGTCGGTCGACTGGCAGATATGAATGACGATCGGGATCCCCGCCAGCGCTGTTAGCCGTCCGGAGGGACCCCGATCGCGATGTCAGTAGAGAGCTATGGCCCAAGCGACTCCGTAGAGAGGCACAGGGGGCGAAAAATTAGGAGTTGCGCATCTGCGAGAAGCAGTCGCTGCAGTATACCGGGCGGTCACCCCGCGGCCGGAACGGCACGGTGGCGTCTGCCCCGCAATTGCTGCAAACAATAGAGAAAGTCTCTCTGGGAGAACCGTAACCACCACCATCCCTTGGTTGCCCGCGTCGGGAATTACGACATGAGACGCAGCGTTTGGGCTGGTTGGTAAAACCGCGGGAAGCATAGAATTGCTGTTCTCCCACGGTGAAAGGAAACTCGGCGCCGCAATCGCTGCACACCAAGGTAATGTCTGACAGTGCCACGTTAGATCCTCCTGTGGGTCGGGCTATGTCGCTGAGCGAGATTGGTCCGATTCGTCGAGCTCAGCAATCCACAAGAACCCCAAGGAGAGCGGGCCGGCGCAACCTAGTACCGACACTACAATACCCTGATAACAGAGGCAATGCAACCGCGAATGCCACTGTTTATCGGAAAATCAGCCCCGAAGGAGAAATATGCGACGTTGTAAAAACGCTCTCGGCGGTATTTAGAATCGCCAGTTTGCCGAAGGATACCGATTACCATATACTAATCGCCGCATACTAATTGCCGTCGGTTATCATCAATTACGACGCGAACGCATGCCCCGGTTTCGCCCCGCCGCGGCAATGATTTTTTAACTTACCGGGGGTTCCGGAGGCATAATATGGACGGGAAAGCCGCTGTCGCCAATATTCTGGGACAGGAAAGCGTGGATGTAGTTTTCTGTTTTCCCAACAATATTCTGATTGATGCCTGCGCCGCCGCCGGGATCCGGCCCATCATTTCCCGGATGGAGCGTACCGCAGTGAATATGGCCGACGCATACAGCCGGGTAAACAACGGCAACAAAAACGGCGTTTGCATTGTTCAGGGTGGACCAGGGATCGAAAACGCCTTCTCCGGGGTGGCACAAGCCTACGCTGACTCTTCTCCTTTGCTGATGATTCCCGGACATCCCGGCACGAAACGCCACGGGATGTCGTCCGATTTTGATTCCTCTCGTAATTATCAGGGCGTTACCAAGTGGGCAGACTACGTCAATTACACTGAACGCATCCCCGAGATGATGCGACGCGCCTACACTCAGCTGCGAACGGGGCGTCCGTATCCCGTGCTGCTGGAAATGCCCAACGACGTGCTGAGCGGCGAGATTTCCGAGGAACAGTTCCACTACAAAGCGCAGGAAAAGCGAAGGTCGGCCGGCGATCCGCGGGACGTTTCCCGCGTCGCTGAGATTCTGGTGAAAGCACGCCGTCCGGTGCTGTACGCGGGTCAGGGAGTGCTGTATTCGGAGGCGACCCCGGAGCTGGTAGAGTTGGCTGAACTGCTTAGCGCGCCCACGATGACCACCACGCTGGGGAAGAGCGCATTCCCGGAAAACCATCCCCTGGCATTGGGAACGGGGGGCAATACCTGCACCAGGATGGTGGGCGATTTTCTGGCCGCAAGCGACGTGGTGTTCGGGATCGGTACCAGCTTTCAGCGGACGTTGGCGTCGGCGCCGGTACCGGTGGGCAAGACCATTATTCAGTCCACCATTGATGAAAAAGACCTGAATGGTGAATACGCCCTCGAAGAAATGATTGTCGGCGATGCCAAGCTGGTGCTGGGTCAATTGATCGAAGAGGTGAAAGACAGGCTGGGGCCGGAAGGTCGGCGCGGCGACGAATCGGTGGCGGCGGAAATCAGGCAAGTACGCCAGGCATGGATCGCAGAGTGGATGCCCCGTCTTTCCAGCAACGACACGCCCATCAGCCCGTATCGCGTGGTGTATGAGCTAAATGCCAGGCTGGATAAAGCCAACAGCATTGTAACGCATGACTCCGGTAATCCTCGGGATCAGATTGTGCCTTTCTACGCTGCCACCACTCCCAGAGGTTACATTGGATGGGGAAATTCCACGCAGCTGGGAACAGGACTGGGTTATGCCTTGGGAGCCAAGGTAGCGTTTCCCGATAAAACCTGTGTGAATCTGATGGGTGACGTAGCGGTTGGGATGGCCGGCACCGATTTTGAGACCGCGGCGCGGGAAAAATTGGGCATCATCACGGTCATAGTGAACAACGGTGCGATGGGCGGTTACGAGAAAAACATTCCGGTGGCAGTGGAACGGTACGGTAGCAAGTACGTAACCGGCGAGTACGCCAGGATGGCTGAGTCATTGGGTGCGTACGCCGAAAAAATCACTGACCCCGGGGAAGTGGGCCCGGCTATCGAATGCGCCAAGGACATTTCTGCTACCGGTCAACCATGCGTATTGGAGATAATCACGCGTGAAGAGCCGGTGTTTTCCCAGTACTACCGGTAACTGCTCGGCATGACCTCAGGTTGGTTGGGCAGCCTTGCTGACGGATAGATCAAGTTGGCAAATCCTGACCCGATAATTGTAATCGGCGGCGGCCCGGCCGGCTCCTGCGTAAGCACGCTTTTGGCCCGGCGCGGTTACAGCGTCGTGCTGCTGGAACGCGATCGGTTCCCACGGGACCACGTGGGTGAATCGTTGTTGCCGGCCAGCATACCGATACTGCAAGACTTGGGCGTTCTGGATGAAGTGGAGAAGGCCGGTTTTGTTCGCAAGCGTGGCGCCACCATGGTTTGGGGTACCGACACGGAGCCCTGGAGCTGGTATTTCAGCGAGACAAACGTTAGCAATCCACATTCTTACCAGGTGTGGCGGCCGGAGTTCGACAAGATTCTCCTGGATAACGCCCGACGTAACGGGGTTCGGGTGTTGGAGGGTCAGCAGGCGACCGGCATCACGCTGGATTCCACGGGCCGGGCGGTCGGTGTGCGCCATCGACCCGCCGATGGTTCCCAGGGGGATACTGAGACGATTGCTGCCTGGGTGGTGGACGCGAGCGGACAGAGGGGCGTGGTATCCCGCCAACTGGGATTGAGAGAGTGGGACGATTTTTTCCGGAACCTGGCGGTGTACGGATATTTTGCCGGGGGTCGTCGGCTGGAATCCCCGGATGAAGGCAACATTTTCATAGAGTCGCAAGCCGACGGCTGGCTGTGGAATATCCCGCTGCGTGACGGCTGGTCCAGCGTCGGCGCAGTGGTCGATTCCGCTATAGGACAAGAGGGTATCCGGGCAATTGGCGCCCGCAGGTTTCTTGAGGCGCAGATCAAGGCGTCGGGACGGACGTCGCGGATGCTGGAAACGGCGCAATTAGTGGGGAAACCGCAAGTCTTGCGGGACTGGTCATACCGCTGTGATCCGCTCAGCGGGCCGGGCTACGTCTTGGTGGGTGATGCCGCATGCTTCATAGACCCGCTGTTTTCTTCCGGAGTGCATCTGGCGTTGACGTCGGCGTCGCTGGCGGCAGCGATGGTAGTTTCGGCGCTGAAAGATTCAGCGATGGCCGAACCGGCGGGCATGGTGTATCAGCAGTTGTACTACAAGGAATATAGCCATTTTCGTGAAATGGCCCGGCTCTTTTACTCCAGCAATCGTTCGGCCGATTCCTATTTTTGGGAAGCACGTCGGCTGCTGGAAGATGACCCGGCGTTGACTCCCCGGCAATCTTTCATTCAGGCGGTGGCTGGGCAGCCGGCACGTGGCTACGAGCGCGCTGTGTTGTCCCGAGGCTTGGCTCCGGATACGTTTGCTGACAGCATCGCGGAAGTTGAGATAGGACGGCAAAGTCGCCGGGCAACGATGCAACATTGGCGATTGGGGAACTCTGTGGGCGGACTGGGATCCGCGACGCCCCGGCTGAAAGATGGAGTCCGCGTTCAACGCCAACCTGTTTTGGACGACGGGGAGTTTGTTTGGGGGTATGGGTTGGTGACCGATGGGCACCCGGAGGGTCTGCCGTGCAGCGCTATCGTAGCCAGTTTCGTTTCGCGGCTGGACGGGCAAAGGACGGTCGACGATGCGATCTCGTCTATGTGTGTCCGACTGGAATCGGAACAGGCCCGGGCGGTTGCCGACCTGGCAATTCAGGCGCTGCAGCTACTGTATGTCGACGGCGTGGTGGCAGGGTTAGAGCGACTCTGAGTCATACTACATTGTCCGCCGGCCCGATTGCCCGCGGGGCTGCTATGGTTTGACCCAAGTTTCCGACCAGGCGATGCACGCCGAACTACTTTGCGCCGCCCCGCGCATTTCCGGCGATACCACGCCGCTGAGAGCCTGTCTGCCCACGGTTAGTTGGGCTCCGCGAGCCGGTATGAAACAGCTGTACACACCGTGAGGGCGCCCTTCCACGCTGCCGGCCGGGACGTTGAGCATAAACGGCGTCAGGAAATCGTACCAGCTCAGCACCACCGATTCGTCGGCCGCCGCCACGGTTTCGGTCCAGAAATTGGCTGGGTCGCCGCTCTTGCTAAATTCCGCGCCAATGACTGGCAACGAAGTGTTGGCGAATTCAGGAAACAGCATCGATTCGATCTCATCCTGCAGGTAGCGGGTGAGGGCGATGTTGTCGGAATAAACGCGGACGGGATTGTCGGACAAATCATCGCTTTTGAGAAACAGGACATGCCCGGCCCCGCTGGGAGACCACAACACCCGCCAATGGCTGGCGCGGGTCGTCAGGTTTCCTCCGGGTTCGGGGGACAATCTGATGAAGGAATTTTCTCCCGTTAGGCAGATTTGGTTGGGGTCGACAGGGCTGGTCATGGAGCACCTCTGGATTGTCGGGTATGCTTGTTTCGTAAATGTTGGTTGCAGGGTTGATGTTACGCCAGGCCGTCGGCGGCGGCGCGCATGGTGTTCAGGTACCCATCGCTCGCTGATTGGATCAAACGGCCCACCGTGTTGTGAAAATAGCGGACGCCCAGTTCCAGGTAGTGGGGAACCAGGTTGTCGGGGCAGCTGCATCCGGCGGTTATGCCGGCCGCCGCGATCTGCTGCACCCCCTTCTCAACCAGGGCCTGAACTTCGGGATGGGTCTGTTGCCCCGGATATCCCATGCTTTGGGAGAGGTCGCCCGCGCCGATGAAGTAAACATCCACGCCGGGCACCTTGACCAGCTCGGGGATGTTTTCGATGGCTTCGACTTCTTCGAGCATCAGGCATACCAGGGTGTTGCGGTTGGCGTCGGCGACGTAATCGGGAGTTGATCCACTGAACCCGTATTCTGCCGGACGGCCGCCGCTAAACAGCCCCCGCTCGCCTTCGGGGTAATATTTGACGGCCGTTACCGCGGCTCGGGCCTCATCAGCGGTATTGACGTGGGGCACCTGAACGCCCCAGGCGCCGCGATCCAGGAAGGGACAAATCAACTCGGGGCGGTTGCCGACGGGGCGGACAATGGGAGCCGTGCCGGAATACTCGGCGGCGCGGATCATATCCTCGGCAAGGTCCACCGTGATGCTGCCGTGTTCATTGTCGATCAGCACCCAGTCGTAGCCCAGGAAACCCAGCATCTCGACGACGGGCGGCGATGGAAAAGTAATCATGGAACCGAAAACGGGTTGTCCGGCTCCAAGTTTCTTTTTCATTGTATTTTCGCGCATTTGATTCTCCCTCATTCCCGGTTGTCTGAATCCTATGCTCACCCGGGCGCCAGCGTCAACACCGGCCAGCTTTGCGTGGCGTAACGCGGCGGGTGGCGGCGCGGGATTCACGCTGACGGATGCCTGCAAAGAGTCTATACTCTCCGCGAGGCTGAGGCGGCCAACCGCCCAACTACCCGAGTCGCAATTCAACCGAGTCCCGATGAGGTCGACAGGAGTTTACAAGTCATGGCAGAAAGAGTCCTGGACGTGCACGCTCACATCACACCAGCGGGAGCTTTGCGAGCGATGCAAAGCGGGGACGCCTGGTATGGGGTGAGCGCTCCCATCCTGTACAACCAGCACCGGTACAATCCGAGGACTTTTTGGACCCCGGAGCAACGCATCGCCGATATGATGTCTTTGGGGGTGGACGTGCATGTGCTGTCCACCAACGCCAACATGTACTTTTATGAGCTGGATGCCCAGCAGGCGCTGGAGATGCACCGGGAGTGCAACGATTACGTCGCCGAGTTGGTAACCGAGTATCCGGAGCGGTTTGCCGGATTGGCAAATCTTCCGATGCAGGATGTTGGCGCCGCTATCGAGGAGCTTACGAGGTCGGTCGAGGAACTGGGGTTGAAGGGCGCCATGATCGGCGATCATGTGAACGGACGGACTTTCGATGACCCGGTGTTCAATCCGTTGTGGGCGACGGCGGAACGACTGGGGGCCATGTTCCTGGTCCACCAGGGAGGCGGGACGGTGGTTACGCCGCGGCTGGATCGATACCACCTGCCCAACACCATCGGCAATCTGGCAGACCGCACCGTCACGTTCGCCTCGTTTGTTTTCGGCGGCGTGATGGACCGATTCCCCGATCTGAAGATTTGCCTGTGCCACGGCGGCGGATACGCATGCTACGGAATCGGGCGCATGGATCGAGGCTGGCAGGTGCGTCCCGAGGCTCGCGCCAACATCAATCAGCCGCCCAGCGCTTACCTGAGCCGTTTTTATTACGATTGCCTCACCCACAGCGAGGAAGGGTTGCGGATGCTGATCGATATGGTGGGCATTGAGCAGGTTGTATTCGGTACGGACTGGCCCTTCGACATGTGCGCGGACTGGCCGGTCGCCTGGCTGCTGGGGCTGGAGAGCCTGTCGAAGGATGAAAAGGATGCTATTCTGTTTGCGAATCTGGAGCGTCTGCTCGGCATATAGCGGCTGATTGCAGACGGTGAACGAACTCACGGCTACCTGACCCGAGGAGGAATTTCATGGGACTGAATGCTGACAATATTCGACTGAAGGCCATCAACCATATTACGTACAACGTGCGGAACAAAGACCTAGCGTTGAAGTGGTATCAGGACGTTCTGGGAGTGAAACAGATTCCCAAGATGGTTGACGGCGACCACCTGTACTGGCTGCAGCTGCCCAGTGGAGCCATGGTGCATATCATCGAGAACCCGGATGCTCCTTCGGCGCCGTCGCACCACACCGCCTTTGAAGTGGATGACATCGCAGCGGCCCGCGACGAACTGCAAAACATCGGCGTGGAATGCACCGACATCCAAACCAGAAACGACGGACAACAGGCTTTCTACTTCCATGATCCAGACCATAACCGGCTGGAAATTTGCACCAAGTCGGGATTTGGTGTGCTGGTGTAGCTGGTATCTCTGCGGGATCCTGCATCGCCGCGGTCCCGCGGGAACGGGTATTTGACGTATGGATCGGGCCGTTGAACGGGTGAACGGCATGCGGATTCACTACCGGACAGAAGGTAGCGGCCCGCCGTTGGTGCTGCTGCACGGATATCCCAAAGCGGCCACTTGTGGCGCAAGGTGTTGCCAGCGCTGGCGGAGCGGTACACCGTGTTCGCACCAGACCTGCGTGGTTACGGGGATCCGGACAAGCCGGCTGACGGGTTCGACAAGCGCACGATTGCCTCGGACCTAGTGGGGTTGATGAGTGCGCTGGGACATAAGCGGTTTCGATTGGCCGGATACGACCGGGGAGCGCGTGTGTCTTACCGGTTGGCGCTGGATCATCCGGAAGCGGTAGAGCAGTTGATATTAATGGACATTGTGCCCACGGGCGTGATGTTCGCGAATGTCGACGCCACGACGGCGCGCCGCAACTGGCGCTGGTTCTTTTTCCAGTTGGCCGACCTGCCTGAAATGTGGTTGAGTAGCAACATCCCGGAGTACCTGGCGTGGTCGTTCAGGAACGCGGCCTACAACCCGGCGGCGATCGAGCCCGAGGCGGTGGACGAATACGTGCGGGTGTTCTCGTTGCCGGGTACCATTTGCAGTTGCCTGGAGGATGACCGGGCGGGTGCGGCGGTTGACAGTCCCAGGGATCTGGAAGATATGGCAGCGGGCAGGAAAATTACCGCCCCGACTTTGGACCTGTAGGGCCAACACTGGAGTCTGGGCGGCCGGGGCGGCGAGTGGGTGATGGACGTTTGGCGGGAGTGGTGCACCGATGTTCGGGGGAACCCGTTGCAGATTGCGGCCACTATCCGCCAGAGGAACAACCGGCGATCATCATCGAGAAGATGCAGGGGTTCCTCAGTTAGAATACGCCGCCGGCGACCTCAGGGTCTGCCCATGGCATAGCGATTGAGGATTCCGAGGTAGGCGCGTTGGCCTTCGGTGGCGATGGCGGTGCGGTCGGCGATGTACTCGGCCCAGACCGAACGGGTGAGAGCGGTGGGTTTGATGGCCGTGACCTTGGGGTTGTTGGGGTCAAGCTGGGACAAGGCCAACATCCGCGCCCCGATGGATTTGGGGCTGCGTTCGACAGCCTGGGCCAGGGCCACTGCTTCCCGGCTGTCGGGCACTACCTTGCCGCGATAGAGGTGCAGCACCGCCAGTTCTTCCAGGCGCGTCCATTTTCGAGAGGGAGGCATCGGCGTCTCCTGAACAGCTATTGCAAACTGCCTCTCCCCCGTGGAGGAAAGGCAGTGGCAATCCAATCCGGCTGGTTAGACAACGATTAAGATGCTAACGGCCTTCGATGATGAATTCGGCGACCCTCTCGCCGATGGTCATGGAAGAAACGTTGGTGTTGGCGCGGATGCAATTGGGCATGATGCTGGCGTCGGCGACCCTAAGGTTTTCGATGCCCTTGACCTTGCCGAACTGGTCGACCACGGCCATGCGGTCGTTGTCCGGACCCATTTTGCAAGTGCCGGAGATGTGCTGCGAGGTGGTGACTTCGCGAGCAATCCAGGCATCGAGAGCTTCATCGCTGACGACAGCGTCGGCGGGTGGCTCGGTTCGTTCCTGGATCATGGCCTGGAACTCGGGATGATCGGCCAGTTGCAGGCACAGGCGAACTGAGTCGCGGAGGCGAACCCGGTCTGATTCTTCGCTGAGGTAGTTGTAGTCCAGGAAAGGCTGCTGATACGGGTCGGAGGACTGCAATTCCATGTGACCAGCGCCCGCTGCCAGCTGGATGCCGGTAGTCATGCGAACGCCCAGGGGCTCCATGCGATTGCCGCCGCGGTTGATGCGCTCGGTGGCGAAGGACTGCATGCTGATTTTCATGTCATTACGCAGGGGTGAGCCCTCGGCGGTATAGCGGAGGGATAACTGGGATCGCGGCGCAAAGCCGTCGAGTTCGAAATCGGGTTTGGTGCGCCACGTGCACCAGACAGTTGGATGGTCGCGGAGGTTCTGACCAACGCCGGGCGCATCCTGGATAACGGGAATGCCGACCTGACGCAAGTGGGCGGCCGGGCCGATGCCGGAGAGCATCAGGATGTGGGGGGATCCGATCGCCCCGCTGCTGAGGACGATCTGGTCTGCCTCGGCAACGAATGTTTCTCCACCGGACTCCAACTGCACCCCGGTGGCCTTGTTGCCGTCGAACAGGATACGGTGGACGTGGCAGTTGGCCTTGATGGTAAGGTTGAGGCGGTGTCGCGATTCGGAAAGATAGCCCAGGTTGGTGCTCATACGGATACCGTTCGGGTTGTTGAACGGAGTGGGTCCGACGCCGTAGGAGTCGGGGTGGTTGTGGTCCCAGGTTTCGGGGAATCCGGCGGCAACGCAGGCCGCGCTAAAGGCGTTCTGGGCGGGTAGCCAGGTCTCGCGGGCGAAGCGGTGCATCACGATGGGACCGTCGCCGCCGTGGAAGTCGTCATTGCCGTAGTCGGTGTCGGTTTCGATCCGGCGAAAGATGGGCAGCAACTTGGTGTATCCCCATTCGTCATTGCCGGCCGCGGCCCACCCATCGTAGTCTTCGGGCACGCCGCGCAGGAACACCTGGCCGTTGATGGCGCTGGACCCTCCGGTGACCTTGCCGCGAGGAACCATCATCTCGGGAGACGTATCGGTTCCCTTGCCAACGAACTGCCAGTTGTGGTCGCTGACCATTATATCGATCTCGGTGTTGTAACCGAACTTCACCTCTTCGGGGAGGTTTTCGAACTCTGGATAGTCGGGACCGGCCTCGACCAGCAAGACATGCTTACTATGGTCTTCGGTTAGCCGACTCGCGATGATGGAACCGGCTGAGCCAGCCCCGATCACTATGTAGTCGTATTTCATATTCGCTGTGCTCCTTGTGAATTCGCCGTCCACCAGCCGCTAACCAATAAGTTTCACGCGGGCGCCAGTGGAGCCGGGGCCTTGATTAACAGGGCCATCATATACAGGGAGCCGATATGCCGCAAGGGGCGGTTATGCCTGGCGCTGGCCATGTGCTGCGAGACCCGGTATGGAGATCATAATTAGTGGGTAAGACAATCATGGGATGTTGCTCAAGCGTACGCACTTTGTCATTGCGAGCGTAGCGTGGCAATCTCGTCGCCGTAGCAACGGCGGTTCGCCGGCGTGTATTCAACCTCATCGAGATTGCGACGTCGCTATGCTCCTCGCAATGACAGGCGGGCTCAGGATGAGCGGAGGCTGGGATGCGGGGTTAGTGCATTACGAGGCCGCCATCGACGTTGATGGTCTGGCCGGTGATGTTGCGCGCCCCCGGGCTGGCCAGGAATGCTGCCATCGCGGCGATATCCTCGGGTTCGTTGGCCCGGCCTATGGGAATATTGGTAGCCCGTTGCGCCTGCAGCTCTGCTACGGAAATGCCGGCCTCGGCGGCCCGCTGTTCCATGGTGCTGGTGGACATTGCCGTTATGGTGGAGCCGGGGCAGATGGCGTTGACGTTGATGTCGTGGCGAGCCAATTGATGGGCGGCGATCAGTGTCATGGAGATTACAGCGCCCTTGCTGGCGGCGTAGGCGGCGTTGGACGTACCGCGGTAACCCTTGCCGGCGATGGAGGCGATGTTAACGATTTTCCCGCCGCTGCCCTGCTCTATCATCTGGCGGGCGGTTCTCTGCATGACGAAGAACGCGCCGCGGGCGTTGACGCGATGGATGCGATCCCAGTCCGCTTCGGTAATATCCATGATGTCGAGGAAACGGGTTACGCCGGCGTTGTTGACCAGGATGTCGATATGACCGAGGGCGCTGACGGTATCAGCGATGACGCGGTCGATGTCGTTGCCGTCACCGATGTCGGCGACGATGGCCAGGCTGTTGCGACCGGAGGCCCGCACGTCGGTAGCGGTTTCTTCAACGTTGTCGGCCATGATGTCGGTGACTGCGACGTCGGCTCCATCGGCGGCCAGGGCCAGAGCGGTGGCTCGTCCCATGCCGCGTCCGGCGCCGGTGACCAGTGCGACCTTACCATCAAGAGACATAGCGGAAACCTCCCGGTTAGGTTGCCAGGCGCTAAACGGCGCCGGACAAGGGTGCGTCAGAACAAGTTAGGCAAATTGGTTGAACGATCTACCTGCGGATGAATGCTGCTGTATCCATCCCGATGATACCTGGGCAAATCCATCCCGTAGGACCGAATGGCCGGCTACAACGCCCGCAGGATTTCCTGATAGTTTTCTTCTCCGGTGCGTCGGACTCGGTGATTGTCCAGCACCTCTAGGTCGCCGGAGTCCTCCAGCAATTCGACGTGGGCCACGACCTCGGTGAGGGCAGCGAAGAAATTGCCGCCTTCCAGCTTGCGTCGTTCGAAAGTGCGGCGGGTAACGTCTTCCAACGGTTGCGGTTCCGGGCCAGCGGTTACCAGTATTCGGCCCAGTCGCCGAGCATGGAAACGGATGATGTCGCCGGCGCGCTGCGTCGTCTGGAAGTTGAACCGGTGATTGTTGTACAACCGGTGGGCGGGCAAGACGGCCACTTCGGGACCAAGGTCGGCCACCTTCTGCAATGAGCGCAGGTAGGTGAGCAATCCGAACGAGTCAACCGGGTCCTGGTAATGGAGGGGCAGGCTATCTTTGACCTCAGCCGGGTAGTCGGTTTTCATGGTCGGGTGGGGGCTGATTTCGGGCAGCACATGGTCGCCGGTGAACACCATTCCGCCGAGGGTGGCGCAGATCTCATCGGGCGAATGTCCTGGCGCATGCATGTAGGTCAACTCGCCCTGATGCTCGCCGGCGGTGATGTGATGGCCTACCTGGTGGGTCTTGCGCGAGGCCATGTAGCGGTCGCGCTCTTCGGAATCGGATGGGATGAATCCGTTAGCGCGGGCGGTTTCCCACATCGCTTCTTTGATGCGAGAGGTGGGCAACAGCTGCAGGTCGCGGGGATCGAAGGGCAACAGCGGCTGATAGATATCGTGGGCCCAGAACTCGGCGCCCGAGGCTTCCACGACGAGCGCCACTCCACCATCGTGGTCGGCGTGGCCGTGGGTGATAATGACCCTCTGGATGTCGGCGGCACTGGCGCCGAACAGGGCCATGCCAGATTGCAACAGATCGAAGGAGGCAGCAGCGCCCGGATCGATGAGGGTAAGGCCGTCGTTTTCAAAGATGTAGGCCCAGGTTGGGCCGGTGTGAGAATGGCCTTCCTGGGGAACGGCCACGGTGTGGATTCGTCGCCCGTTCTGGTCGGTGAGACTCAGCACCATCCCGTTGCCGGCAGAATCACCATTGCGTAAGACATTCACGTCCGTGAAGTAGTCGGGCATTGGGCATATCCTCCTATACCGTAGCGCCACGATATTGTCGTGGCTCCAGTCAAGCATTATACCCGTTGATACAATACTCCGCAGCCGGTTGTATCGAGGTAGTACGGGCACTGGCAGCGGCAATGGGGGATCGACTTCCCGGATTCGCCAAATCCGGCGCCTGATATAATGCCGCCTACGAAAACGGGTAATACGTTATATCCACGGCGGGAGGTTGCACTATGCGGTTGGAGGGCAAGGTTGCGTTGATCAGCGGGGCGGCCAGCGGCGTCGAGGGCGAACTGATGGGATTCGGTGGGGCGGCAGCGCGGATGTTCTGTCGGGAAGGCGCCAGCGTTGTGCTGGGCGACATCAATACCGATGGTGGCGAACGCACGGCGGCACAGATCAGGGCGGAAGGCGGCAATGCCACGTTCGTGAAACTGGACGTAACCAACGAGCAGGACTGGGTCGATGCGGTGGCCGCCGCGATTGCGGCGCATGGCAAGCTGGACGTGCTGGTCAACAATGCGGGCACCGGGGCGCGTTACACAGTTGAGGAAACGACGGAAGCGGTGTGGGACGGACAGATGGACGTTCACGCCAAGGGCACGTTACTGGGCACCAAACATGCCATTCCCGAGATGCTGAAAGCAGGCAACGGGTCGATAGTGAATATTTCTTCGATTTACGGAATAGTAGGCAGCCCCACGTCCACCGCCTACCACGCGGCGAAGGGGGCCATCCGGCTGTTTACCAAATCGGCGGCGCTGCAGTACGCGGGAGACAATATCCGAATCAATTCGATTCACCCCGGCTACTGCCGTACCCCGCTAACGGACGGTAGTTACCAGAACGAACGGTACTTTGACTGGATCCAGGAACGTATCCCGGTCGGGCGCGTGGGCAACGCCGACGACATTGCCTATGGGATAGTGTTTCTCGCCTCCGACGAATCTTCTTTCATCACCGGCGCGGAGCTGGTCATCGACGGCGGCACGACGGCCCAGTAAGACCGGGCGCCGATTGCGACGGGGCGCGATTAGTCGTGGCGAACGTCGATGACTACCTTGCCAACGGCGGCGGCGCGCACTGCCTCATGGGCCCCGGCCGTGTCATCCAGCGGGAAATGCGGCCCGTCCATGCCGACCAGGCTGCCCTCAGCGACCCAACGGTTAACGTCATTTACGGCGGCGGTCTTGGCGGGTTCCGACATGTCGTACACCAGTACGTGACGGACATTGACGTTGCTGACGGGGAAGTCGAATGCAGGGGCTAGACCGTTGCCGGCGGCGTAAATCGAGATGCTGCCGCCGCGACCGATGATCCGCTGGCTAACGGCGAAGTTGCCGGAAAAATCGACCTCAACGATAAGGTCTACGCCGTTGCCGTCGGTGAGTTCCAGGATGCGGGCGGCGGTGTCTTCGGAACGATAATTGACGGTGTGGTCGGCGCCGGCCTTGCGGGCAATATCGCCTTTGGCGTCTCCGCTCACGGTGCTGATGATGGTTCCGGCGCCACCCAGCCGGGCCAATTGGATCGCCATGTTACCCACGGCTCCCGCGCCGCCGGGGACCAGCACGGTTTTACCCTCCACCGGGCCGTCTGCGAACACACAACGGTGGGCGGTCATGGCCGGCACGCCCAACCCGGCGGCAAGCGCGAAATCAGCGTTATTGGGTAAAGGGACCGCCCGGATCGCCGGCTGAACCGTGTATTCGGCGGCGGTGCCGAAGGGGCGTCCGATCTGAGACTGGTACAGCCAGACACGTTCGCCGATGCGGCTGGACGGTACTCCGGGACCCACCTGGTCGATGATCCCGCTGCCGTCCTGGTTGGGTATGATGCGCGGAAAGTTGATGCGCGCGGTGGTGCCTTGACGCCGTTTCCAGTCGGACGGGTTGACGCCCGAAGCGTGCACGCGCACGCGAACTTCTCCGGGTCCTGGAACAGGGTCGGGCATTTCACCAACCTGCAACACGGTGGCGTCTCCGTTTTGTTCGTACCAAACAGCTCGCATTACGGTCCTCCTCGGGTGTTTCTGGCAGTTTCGCCACGGCTAGCGGGGAGTTGGAATGTAATGGGGGAGAGTTGCCGTGTCAAACGATGTGCGCCAGATCAGCGGTGGCGGGGTGGGAGAAATTATCTGCGGCGTCGGCGCACCGCGATGAGGCCCAACAAGCCGGCGGGAAATGTTAGTAGAGCGATTGAGGTCAGCTCGGGAGCAGCCGGCGCCGAATTCGCGGACGCTGGCGCGTAGCATCCGGCGGCGGGAGGAGACGAGGATTCCTGGGGTTCGATTCCTTGCGGCGCCGGTCCCGGGGTCAAGGGCGGCTGCGCCTCGATGTCCGGCGCCGCAGCGGCGTCCGACGGACCGGTGGCGGGCTGGTCGGTGGGAGAAAGTTGCGCAGGTATCAGCGGAGGGGCCGGATTAGCCGAGGAATTTGAACCGCCTCGCCTGGTGGGTAGCAGCTGAAGGGGAGGGAGGGACTCGGTGGCCAGCGACCGGGGAAGCAGGCCGACCGACTCGCGCCATTCGTTGTCCAGCTCGACTATGGACCGGCCATACGCGGCCTGTAAAGCGTTGTCGGTGGTGCGCAACGTGGCGATGCTGGCGAAAAAATCGGACATCGTGGATGCGCCGTAGGTGTCCAACAGGTATGAAACCATCGCGAATCCCTGGCCGTAGTTGCGCAGGGTCTCTCTGGGGGTGCCGGCGTAGGTCCGCAGGCTGGCGAGAGGCGGGACACTGTCAGTCATGATGGCATCGGAGATGTATCGCACGAACTCGGTATCTGGGTTGCGTTCCGCATAGACCGCGAGGCCCTCGTTCAGCCAGGCGTCGACGCCGGAATATGAAGAGCCGGCCGAGTCTGCAACCAGGAGATGCGTGAATTCGTGGGCCGCGGTGGACAGTATGTTGTTGAGAGATCCATCCACCAGGAGGGTACGTTCGTTGGGGAAGGCTTTGCCCAGGGTTCTGAGCTGTTGCGAAGCGACCCGAGACGCTGGCTGCAGGGCTTCCAGCATGTGCCTGTAATCAGAATAGACGACGATGCTCATGGGTTGGGTGAGCTCAACGCCCAGAATGGGGGCCATGAATGAATAGGTATCGGCGGCGACGGACAATACGGCGTTGGCGCTCCCTTCTGAACGGTCATTGTGACGGTAGTAATAGACGTTGATGAATCCGGAAGTGGTCGTTTGCCAGTCGAGTCCCGAATTGAGGTACACCACGGTTTGGGGTTGGGTTTCCATCACCGATCCGTCCTGGGCGCGGATTTCGAAATGGTAGGAGAGGCGCGTACCGGTGGGGATGTATTCGTTGGCTGTTTTGCTTTTGAACAGGGCTTCTCCAGACACGGAATCGCCGGGTTCGAATTCCACCTGACGGTAGGTAATCCGGCTGGCCTGCCCGAGTTTGCGCACGTATACACGGATTTCGTCTATCGAGCTGGAACTCTCTGCGGATATGTAGAAACGCAAGCCGTCGGGGAACTGATTTTCGACGCCCTGACGGGTCACCACAATGTCCGCCTGGGCGAACGCGGCTGGGGTTGACGACGTGAGCAAAACTGCCACGGCGACAGTGGCGATGAATACTAAGCTGATGAGATATTTATGCACAGTTTCGATCCGTTTAGCCGGGGCGCCGGCTGTTCTTACGATTATAGTATTTACGATTGAGTTTATTTTACGGTTCTTGACCCACAATGCGGGCAGCCATACAATCTTACTGGCCTGTCTGGTTGCTGGATGATCCGGCGCGTTGACCGGATGGATTCTGAATTTCAATAAGTTGGTGGCGGTGTAATGCCCATTAAAGTCGGCCGGCTACCGTATCTGGAAGCCGAACCATTCTACTTCGATATGGAACGCCGTGGCATAGTGTTGCGCAGTACTACTCCGCGGCAGATGGGCGACCTGTTGGCGAGCGGGGAACTGGACGCGGGACCTGCCCATCTCGTGGACACGTTTCGCCTGGAAGAGGAATTCGAACCGATCAGCGGATTCTGTTTCGCCACCATCAACCGGGCAACCAGCGTCCTGCTGTATTCCCAGGTTCCCATGGAAGAACTGGGTGGAGTCACCATTGGGATATCGGACGAGGACGTTACCGCGCGCCGATTGCTGGAAGTGTTGCTGCGGCAAAGATACGGAGTGGAACCCGGTGAATTCGCCGAGCGTCCGGGCGATGTGATTCGACCCGACGAACCGTTCGATGCGTTTTTGCTGATTGGCAACCGAGCGTTGCGTCGGCGTCGCGGCGCCCGCGGGTTTGCCCACCGAATCGACTTGGGCCAGGAGTGGTTGGACTGGACCGGATTGCCTTTTGTGTTCAGCAGGTGGGTGATGCGCAAGTCGCTGGAGAACCAGGAGAAGGCATTGCTGGAGGATACGCTGTACGTGGGACTGGAAGAAGGGGTCGATGCCCTTTACCACCTGAACGAACCGCGGGACGAGCTGCTGATGCTGCCGCGAGACGTGGTGCAGTACGTTCAGGGAATCCGTTACTACATTGGCCGGTCGGAACAGCAAAGCATAAACCGATTCAGGGAGTGCCTGGAACAGTTGGGCGGATGACGCTTTATTTCGTTGGATGGTCAAAGTAACCGACGTTTGCTGGGCGAAGACCGGTCGCCCTGGCTTCATCTGCGATTATTCGCCTCCCCGCAGCGGTCGGGCGGTTGACGTTCCGGAGCCGCCGGTTCAATCAGATTTTATTTCCGTGGCGTACAACCCCGGTCGGGCGGTACGTATGAATTCCGTGACGACAGCGGCGGTGTTGCGATCCCGTTTTTCCGCAGAACCAATTTTCACTCTGGCCACGCGGGACATGAACCGTCTGGCGCTACAGTCGTTGTTGCTGGGGGCCCAGGGCCTGGGTCTGGAAAACGTCATCGTCGTAGCGGGCGATCAGTTCGGACCGACCGATTACGGGGCAGTGGCGGTTGAAGACTATCGGCCCACCGAATTGATGACTGCCATATCCGCGTTGAACGGGGGTATCGATTACCGCGGGAGGGGGTTGGCCGCTCCCACCGATTTTTGCGTCGGGGCGACGGTTGATCTGGGACGCGGGATAGAGGATGAGGCGCGACTGGCGGCGAGAAAGGTGGCGGCAGGGGCGCGATTCCTGATCACCCAGCCGGTATTCGATCCGGTTGACGTGGAACGATTCGACGATGCCCGCGGTCGCAGCGGCGGTAATTTTGCCGAGACGCCGGTGTTCTACGGAATCGGATTGATGGAAACGGACGGGATATCGTTTGCCAATGTGCCGCAAAAGGTGCGTGATGAATTGGCGGCCGGTCGTTCCGGAGTGGAAATTGCGCTGGGGAACTGGGAGGCTCTGCGGGATGGCGGGGCGCGGGACTGCTACCTGGTTCCTCCGATCCGCAGGGGCGGCGCACGAAACTATGAGGCCGCCCGTGAGTTTCTGGAACGGGCGGCCTGATTCGGCGAAGGTTCGTGGAGGCTTTAAGGCCCCCACGGAGGTTCTGCGGCCACGTCGCCGTCGCTGACGATGTCGACCACCGCCGGGCGATTGGCGCTTACCGCCTGGTCCAGAGCGGAGTTGATCTGGTTCGGATCGGTAACTCGGATTCCCAGCGCTCCCATGGACTCGGCGATCTGGGCGAAGTTGGTGTCGGTGAAGCGCCATAACTCGTCGGGATTGCCCTCGCGCCCGACGTAGGCCGCCTCGTCGCCACGACGGTCCTGATTCAGACCGCCGTTGTTGTGCACCACGATAACAGCGTTGATGCCGTAACGAACCGCAGTTTCCAGTTCGCCGATGTGGTACCACATTCCACCGTCGCCGGTCCAACAAACGACCGGACGGTCGGGCGCGCCACACTTGGCTCCGAGAGCGGCCGGCAGGCCCCAACCCAACGACCCGGCGGCCCTGAGGTAGGACTGACCCGGGCGGTTTAGTTCGACCATGCTGCCGGTCCAGATGCCGGCGTGGCCGGTGTCGGCTAGCAAAACGGCGTCAGACGGGAGGAAGTCGGTTAGCTCCTGGCACAGCCGTTCCGGACGGATGGGAACATCATTGGAGGTCAACAGAGGCTCGTTCTCCTGCCTCCAGTTCTGGACGTGTTCCTGAGCCTGGGCCACCCAGCCGGCGTTGCCGCCGCTGGGTTCGAGGACGTCGATGAGGCGTTGTAGCGTGCGTTGGGCATCGCCCATCAATCCGTACGTCCCAGGGTACGAACGTCCCAGCTCCGTGGCGTCGATATCGATTTGGACCACCGGCGTACCGACGGCCGGGACCCGCCAGTCAAGCGTAACCTGGCTGCCGGTATGGCTGCCGATGAACAACACCAGATCGGCTTCGGACACGACCCGGTTAGCCGACCACCGGGAGTAGCTGCCCACCACACCGACCGACAGGGGATGGTTTTCGGGGATGCAGCCCTTGGCGTTCAGCGCGGTGGCGACCGGGATATTGAGCATTTCGGCCAGCCGGACGACCCCGGCCTGGGCACCCGAAGCGGTTACACCACCGCCGGCAACGATGACCGGACGTTCTGCCTGAGAAAGGATGCGGGCTGCCTCCCGAACACGTTCGGGTTCCGGTTCGGGGCGAAACGCCGGCCGAGCCGTGAATGATTCTTCGACGATGACATCCGTATCAAACTCTCCGTCGGTAATGACGTCGCCGGAAATTCCGGAGAAATCGAGATGGACTGGCAAGGTCTGGCCGCTGGTGGCCTCGCGGAAAGCCTGACGGAGCAAATGGGGGAGCTGTTCGACGGATTCGACTTCAGCGCTGTATTTGGTAACCGAGGCAAACGGGCTGGAGTGTTCGATTTCCTGGTAGGAGTTGCGATGCCGGTGCATCGGAGGACGGTGGCCGGTAATGGCAATGACGGGAGACACGCCGAGGTATGCGTCCTGCAGACCAGCGGCCAGGTTGGCGGCGCCAACCGACTGGGCGAAACAGAGTCCCGGCTTGCCGGTAACTCGGGCATAGGCGTCGGCCATATAGGCCGCGGATTTCTCCCCGTGGCTGATGATGCGCTTAATTCCAACGTCTTCCATTTCCATCAGGGCTCTGCGGATGATGGCCGGGACAAAGAAAACATGGGTAACGCCGTAATCCCGCAGGGTTTCGGCGAGGAAACGAGCCCCCGTCATTCGTGGCATCGGGTTGCCTCCTGATTGATATAACCGGAGCGGCAAGCGTCCGGGTCGCGTCGGTGTGTGCCGGGGTATGGGACGTTAGACGCCGCGTTCTTCGAATACTTCTTTGGCGATTCGGGCGGCGTTGGCGGCCACAGGCCAGCCGGCGTAAAAAGCCTGGTGGGTAATGACCTCTGATATTTCCGAACGGGTGACGCCGTTGTCCAACGCACGCCCGATGTGTCCGCGCAACTGGTCGGTGCGGTAAAGCGCAGTGAGGGTCGCGACGGTGATCAGACTGCGGTCACGCTTGGACAATTCGGGGCGTTCCCAAACGTCACCGAACAACACGTCTGCTGACAGTTCGGCCAATTTGGGGGAGACTTCCTGCATTACGGTACGGGCGGCTGGCTGGGTCATGATTGCTCCTAAAGATGGTGGTGGTTAAGGGCATGTGTCGACATAACGTTCATGTCGCATCGGGCGCAGTATAGTACGGAACCCGTCCAGGCGCCAGCAAAATACCCCCTTCCGCGGGGGCGGAAAGGGGCATCGTACTTCTGAAATGCGATGCAGGGATTACGCAGGGCGGAACATGGGCAGGCTGATGTTTTCGTCGAGTTCCTCGAAAACCACTTCCACCGCCATTCCGCACTGGATGGATTCGGGTCGGATTTCATCCTCGGCGAACTCTATGCCGACCAGATTGGTGGGTATCCGAGCCCCTTCCTCCAGTTCCACTACTGCGGTGATAAACGGTACTTTGCTGCGAAACGCCGGAGTCGGGGCGCGGTGCACGATGGCGAAGGTGTGCAAAATACCGCGACCACTGCTCTGGATCCATTCGGTGTCCCGAGAGAAGCATTCCGGGAACGGGCAAATGTCGCGGGGATAAAAGTACGCCCGGTCGCACGCAGTGCATCGCCGGAGCCATAGTTCGCCGGCTTTACATTTTTCCCAATAGAAGTCGGACTCAGGCTGGGGAGCCGGTGGGGTGATGGGGGGCGCGGATTGGGTCATTTGGTTTTTCTCCCGATGATATTGCCCTAGGAGCCTGTCCGAGAATTAGCGCCGAGAGACTAAAAGCGTCACTAATTGGTGTATCTCTCGCATGATTGGCTCTAGTACGGATTTATTCGAAATGATTAACCCTGTTAAAGACGATTATCGTTTAGAACATTGTTTCTCGGACAGGCTCCTAGGTTTTTACCTGCGTTGCCGTGTAAGGATAACGACAGAATGTGTGGGGCGCAAGCGTGGGACCCCCTTCGACAGGCCCAGGATGCGCGGGGACGGGGGCGGGACGACGGAAAAATCGTTGCCCAGATTTGGCCGGATGGGTTATTGTTCGGCCACAATATTTTCGACCGAGCGGGCGGACGCCGAAGGAGCATACCGGGATGAAAGTCGCAGTGATGGGGGCCGGTGCGATCGGGGGTTACTTCGGAGGGATGCTGGCCCGGGCCGGACATGACGTTACGCTGATCGCCCGCGGCGAGCATCTGCAGGCGATTTTGCGGGACGGGCTGCAAATGCGGACAGAAGCCGGGGATTTCTCGGTGCGGTGCGGCGCGACTCAAAACCCGGCGGAGGTGGGAACGGTGGATCTGGTGCTGCTCACCACCAAAACCTATCACAACGTGGACTCGGTACCGGCGATGGCCCCGATGATAGGAAATGAAACCGAGGTGCTGTCGCTGCAAAACGGGATCGACTCGTACCTGCCGGTGGCCGAGCGATTTCCCGATGCAATAGTGCTGCCTGGTGCGGCCTACATCGAGGCCAGCCGGCTGGGGCCCGGCACGGTGCGTCAGGCGGGCGCGGTGGTGCGAATCGTTACCGGCGGGATGCGGGATTCCGACCCTGGTCACGGACGGCGGGCCGCTGCGATTTGCGCGGCGTTCAGGGACGCGGGTGTCCCGGCTGAAGCGTCTGATAACATCGACGTGACCCTGTGGAGCAAGTTTCTTTTCATTGCGACGATGGCGGGAATAACGTCACTGGCCCGGGAGTTTCTGGAGGAGCTGCTGCCCCGCCCGGAATGGCGCAGGATTGTCGAGGGCTGTATGCGCGAGATCGAGGACACCGGTCGGGCGTCAGGGGTTGATCTGGCGTCAGACATTGTTGCCAGCACCCTGGAATACATGGAGTCATCCAGAGGGGCGATGCGGGCTTCGATGCACGCGGATCTGGTGGCCGGGCGGCCTCTGGAACTGGAGGCGTTGAACGGCGCAGTGGTGCGTGCCGGCGAGCGGGCGGGTTCGCCGACACCGATAAACGATGTGATTTACGCTGCCCTGAAACCCTTTGTGGCTGGGTCGCAATAATCAGGCGATTGCACCAAAACGGGACGGTGAGTATGGTTGGATGTCCCAATCGGTTGATCCGGTGGCGATGAGGTCGGCGATGGACTGCGCGATGCCCGGCGCCAGCAGCAGGCCGCTGCGACCGGTGCCGGTGGCGAGGTAAACGTTATTGCGGTTCGCGGCCCGGCCGACGATGGGGATTCCGTCGGCGGCAAGGGGACGCAGACAGGCAGTGTGTCCTTCGATGCCGGCATCGGCCAGGGATGGCACGACGCGGCTGAGGTTGATCAGTATGTCATCACGGCCAGCGGTGGTTGGGGTGTCGCTGAACCCGACGTGTTCCTCGGTGCTGCCGGCCCACAGCAGTCCGTCGGATTTGGTGATTGAGTAATAATCGCGCCATCCGACGAAGGTCCTGAATTCCGGGCCGGTCGTTTCCAGGCGCACTATCTGTCCCTTGAGCGGCTGGACCGGAACATCAACGCCAAGCCACGCCGACGCATCAGCGCTCCAGGGACCTGCCGCGATGACCACTGCCCCGCATGGGATCGAATCTGCGCCCACCGATACCGACACGGCGTCGGTTCCGACGAACTGGATGCCGGTGACGGTTCCGTGGCGGACCATCGCTCCGTGGCGTTCGGCAGCCTGGGCCGTGGCCAGAAGGTACCGGTAGGCATCGAGAACGCCGACTGATGCCACATGCAAACCGGCCTCTATGTCTGGAGCCAGGCGGGGTTCAATGGAACGGAGGGCGGGGCCATCCAACCACTCCACTTCGGCGCCCTGACCGGCGAGCCAGTCGTGGCGGCGTCCGAGAATGGAATGATCTTCGTCAGTCAGAGCCACCGATATCGCATCCGCCAGGCGAAATCCAGTATCGATTCCGGTTAAATCTTGAAGCGCAGGCTGGAGTTCGGTGTGGACGTTCAGGCAACGACGGCCAAACTCGAATATAGGGCCGGGGATACCGCGACCCCACCACGGCAATAATTCGCCAAACGCGAATCCGGAAGCATGGCTACCGACAGAATCTCGCTCCACGATCAGAGGACGCAACCCGCGCTGCGCCAGTTCCAATGCAGTGGCGCACCCAATGATTCCCCCGCCGATGATTACTACGTCTGATGGGCCTACAGCCATAGAAACCTGCTAACCGGGACCGACTCGGCGGCTACCTAGTAAAAACCTGCCCAGCAAAAACCTGTTAACTAATCCTACAGATCATAGCTGGCGAATAGGTTACGGGCAGCCAGCTTGTCTTCCAGAGATCCGAACGCCATGGTGTAGAAACCGGTATACCCCAAACCTTCCACGCGGCGAAACATGGCGGCGAAATCGATGTTGCCCTGCCCGGGAGGGAGGTGAATTTCCACTTCACCGGTGTTGTCGGCCAACCGCACCTCGCCGATTCTGTCTACACCAAAGGCATCGATGAAGCCGTTGACGCCGTCTGGGACCAGATTCGCGTGGTTGACGGTGAAAGCCCAACCAAAATTTGGGGATCCGATAGCGTCGAAGAAATAGCGGCACTCAGCCACGTCGTGGCCCAGGTAATGCACCTCGGCGTTATCGGGTTCCCGGTTGAGATTCTCGAAGAAAAGGGAAACTCCAGATGATTCGGCATGGTCGGTGGCCCGCAACAAACGCTGACGGGCGGCGTCCATACGGGCGTCTATGGCGGAGCTGAAGTGCATGCCGCCATGAATGACGACGCCATGAGCCGTGAGTCGGCGAGCCAGGTCTATGTTGCCACGCAGGTAGGCGTCCACGGCATCGTCGACGTGGGGAGCGTATTCGGCGACGTTGACCGACGAAGCGGTGTGCACGGTGACGATGATCTCGTGGCGGTCCATCAGGGTGCGGACGGCGCGGATTCGCTCGTCGGGCCAATTGTCCGCCCGATTGGGGCCGGTATCGGCGGAGAAATCGAGGTAGTGGATATCGTGTTCAGCCGCGGTGGCCAAAGCGTCTTCGAGATTGGTTGCGCCGGCGTCGTAGCCGATCCGTTGGACGAAGTTCATGGGGACTGTCCTGACCGTTAGGGTGTGCTAGGCGAGATGGGCCGGGATCCACTCCCGCAAGAGGTTTCCGAGTTCGACCCGACACTCATCGAGGCGGTGTTCGGCGCCTTCGTAAAGGACCAGTTCTTTGGGCTCTTTGGCCCAATCGTGAATCGCCACGGCGCAGGAAAACGGGAGCCTGGTGTCGGCCTTTCCGTGCACCACCAACAGGGGGGTCGGTGACAAGAATGCCGCGCTCTGGGCTCCGTAGGTTTGGGGGGACAGGGACACGACGCCGGCGATGTGGTCGCTGATGGTGGCGCCGGCTATGACCGCCGCTCCGCCGAAGGAATGGCCGACAACTATGACGGGCCCGTGTCCGGTGGTACGGAGAAAATTGGCTCCGGCCAGCAGATCGAGAGCGCACTCCTGGATGTTGTTGGGGTACCGGTAGTCCATGCGAAGTGACGTGATGCCCTGGGTGGTGAGTTCAGCAGCGAGTTCTGCGTACAATCCGCTGGCGGGACCGCCGAAGCCGCCCCGGGCTCCGCAGACCCAGATTACCGCCTTGGTGGAATCGGGGGCGGCGTGCTTAATCGCTGGGATGTCGCCCCTGGTGGTACGCAACACCAGCCCCTCTCCCACATCGCCTTCGTGCGGCGGGCCAACGAGCACCTGCTCGATCCGCATGCTGACACGGGCGTCGGCGGTTTCCGGGCGTGGGTCGGGATCGGGTTGGGTAGCCATAGCAAGTTATTTCCTGTTGGGAGCGCAGGCGGGTTGGCGGGGGCTGAATCGCGGCCCATCGTATCAGGGGCGATCGGCCACTGTCCACAGCCGGACGGTTGGGGAGCCTCAGGGTGTGCGTCCGTTGATAAGCTGGGGATAAGCGGGATTATCTGTCAGGGTGGACATTAGAAATGTGGCCGTTCACGTTCGGATATCGCTTTGTGCGTTCACACCCGTGTTTATATAATGACGGCAATCTAGCATCGAAACGGGATTCACCAAATGAATCGACGGGATGTGCAGGAGGAAAGGATGTTCAAAAACCTGAAGTCCGGGTTCATGACCCCAGCGCTGGTCGCGGTATTGTTGATGGCGGTCGCCGCAACGATATCATGCCAGGATAACGCCGCGGCGCCGGCCGCTACGGAAACTACTGCCGGTGAGGGTGAGCCATTGAGTCCGCTGGTGATCGGCCACCTCAATTCATTCACCGGTTCTCTCTCCTACTTTGGGGACACGCACCGGAACGCAACAGACCTGGCCGCGAAGCATATCAATGACGCCGGTGGCGTAAGCGGTGGGGAAGTGCAACTGGTTCACAAGGACACGGCGGTAAATCCGGTTCAGGGAGCTGACGCGGCTCGCGCTGCCATCGATATCGACAACGCCGTGGCGATCGTGGGCGCTTTGGCCAGCGGGGTAACCCTTGCGGTGGCCGAGTCGGTGACCGTGCCGAAACAGATCCTGCAGATTACCGGCGCGTCCACGTCGCCAGCCATCACGGTGCTGGAAGACAACGACTTTCTGTTCCGCACCGCGGTATCCGACGCCGCGCAGGGTGTGGTGCTGGCACGGCTGGCGGAGGAGCAAGGTTATACAACTGCCGGCATCATGTTCATCAACAACGCATACGGGGCGGGACTTGCCGACCAGTTTGAGGAGACGTTCACCGGGCTGGGCGGGACGGTTACGGGCAAAGTGCCGCACGAAGACAGCCAGCCCACATTCACTTCGGAGCTGGAGCGAGCCACCGAGGGAGACCCTGACGTTTTGATCACCATCAGTTACCCGGGACAGGCCGAGGTATATTTACGGGAATCGCTGGAAGGCGGGTACGCCGATACGTTCCTGTTTGTAGACGCCACCAAGTCGCCGGAGATGGTTGAGGTGGTGGGCTGGGACGCCCTGGATGGAACGTTGGGAACGGCCCAGGGTTCGCCGGACAGCCCTGCTCTGCAGGCTTTCCTCAGCTCGTACTCGGCAACCTATGAAGGAAAGGAAGTAGAGCACCCGTTCAGCGCCGAGGCGTATGACGCAGTCGTCCTGATTGCGCTGGCGGCAGCCAGGGCCGGGACCACCACTGATACCAACGCTATTCGCAACGCGCTACGTGCCGTGGCCAATCCTCCCGGGGAGATCGTGGGGCCCGGGCCGGAGGGAATCCAGCGGGCGCTCGAGCTGGTGGCCGCCGGAACGGACGTCAACTATGAAGGTGCGGCTGGATCGGTGGACTTCGACGAGAACGGAGACGTGGTCGGATCCATCGAGATATGGACGGTCTCGGAGGGCGAGATCAAATCTACGGGAAGATTCGAACTGCCCTAGGGCTAATCGACAATTGGACGAAACCCGGTTGTGGTGGTAGGGCAGAAACAGAGTACCAGGAGGTACAGTGAAACTCTGGCAGCAAAGTGTGGTGGAAGGGAGGTATGTGATGAGTTACCAGTTGAGCAGCACTCAATGGCGGCAGGTGGAGAGTTTCCTGCCGGGGCGTCCCGGCTGGGTGGGCGTTACGGCCAAGGATAACCGGACCTTCGTCAACGGCGTCCTGTGGGTGCTGCGCAGCGGCGCCCAGTGGAAAGACTTGCCCCCGGGGTATGGCAACTGGAAAAGCGTCCACAAACGTTTCACCCGCTGGGCCAGGTCCGGAATCTGGGAGAGGATCTTCCAAGTGTTGCTGGATGACCCGGACAACAAGTATGTGATGGTTGATTCCACTATAGTGCGGGCCCATCAGCGGGCGGTCTGTGGCAAAGGGGGGGCCAAAGTGAGGCTCTGGGCCGCTCCCGCGGCGGACTGAGCCCCAAGATTCATCTCCTTGTTGATGCCCAGGGGCGCCCGGTGCGTTTCTCTCTCACCGGCGGTCAACGGGCGGATGTCTCCCAGGCCATACCTCTGCTGACCGGTATCGAGACTGGGGCCGTCATCGCCGACAAGGGGTATGAAAGCAACCGGGTACTGGCCTTCATCCGGGACCAAGGAGCGGAAGCGGTCATACCGCCCAAGTCAAACCGGAGGGACCCTTGGGAATACGACCGGGAACTGTATTGGGAGCGCTACCTGATTGAGCGAGCCTTCAACAAACTGAAGCAGTGGCGCCGAATCGCCACCCGGTGTGATCGCAGGAGCTTGTATTTTCTGTCGGCCCTGCACTTGGTAGCCTCTGTCATCTGGGGTTAGCAATTGTCGATTAGCCCTAGTATTCAGTCAAACCTGAAAGGGCAGATGAAGCGTGAAACGGGCCACGGTTGTTGCGCTGATTGGCAAACAGCGGTGTGGGAGGTGTGGCATCTATGGTTGCGGAGAAATATGCGGTACGGTTGTCGCCGGAAGATCAAGCCCAATTGGAGCGATTGATCCGTAGGGGCCAGTGCTCGGCTCGGGTCATCAATCGGGCGCGCATCCTGCTCAAGACTGATGACGGATGGAGTGCTTCACAGGTGGCGGTGGCCCTGGACACGTCGCCGCGCACGGTGTTCCGCACCAAAGACGGTATGCCGAGGAAGGATTGGGCGGCGTGCTGCACGACCATCCTCAAGCCAATCGGTATCGCAAGCTGGATGATCGAGGCGAAGCCCACCTGATTGCGTTGGCGTGCAGCGACGCGCCCGAGGGCCATGACCACTGGACCCTGCGGTTGCTGGCCGACAAGGTGGTGGAACTGGGATTGGTGGCGTCGCTATCCAACGAGACGGTAACGCTCAGGCTCAAAAAAACACCCTCAAGCCCTGGCGGAAGCAACAGTGGTGCATCCCCCGGATGAACGGGGAGTTTGTGGCGGCCATGGAGGACGTGCTGGGTTGGGCTTGTATGGCCAACCCGACGACCCCCAACGACCGGTCATCTGTTTCGACGAGACCTCCACCCAACTGCTGGCCGTGGTCAGAGCGCCGTTGCCCGCCCAGCCGGGACGACCGCGGCGGCAGAGCTACGAGTATCGACGTGGCGGTACCCGCAACCTCTTCCTGACCTGCGAGCCCCTGGCGGGCTGGCGCCACGTGGCCATCACCGAGCGCCGCACCATGGCCGACTTCGCCCACCAGATGCAGTGGCTGGTGAACGTGGTCTACCCCCACGCTCCGGTGGTCCGCGTGGTGCTGGACAACCTGAACACTCACCGCATGGCGTCCCGGTACGAGACCTTTCTGCCTGCCGAGGCCCGACGCATCGCCAAACGTCTGGAGTTTCGCCACACGCCCAAGCACGCCAGTTGGCTCAATCCTGTGCCTGAGCTTTAGCGCCGAAGGGATGGAAGGAGGTTGAGTTCAGACCCACGCGGTGTTGAGCCGAGCCTCGCGCTCAGGGGGAAACCCCGACGCAGACGCTCTGCAACGCCAAACCTCACCGCCTACGAAACCGAGCCCAAGGCAGCGGGCGTCACCATCAACTGGCGGTCAGCACCGACGACGCCGGAAACAAACTCCATCGGTTTTACCCATGCCCTACCAACGTTGACTGAGTACTAGTAGCCCAACAGCTTTGAACTGATGGGTAATGAGGTGAATTAAAGGAGCTAAAGTTGGTGCGCATGATGTGAGTGATGGGAAGAAGCATCCGGGTCGAACTGAGTGTGGAGGAGCGTGCAGGAATTGAAGCGCAATGGTGTCGAGAGGGCCAGGGCGGCGGCCTACCGGCAGACCCATGCTCGCATTCTGCTGTTGAAGCGATGACTTACGCAAGGGGACGGGGTGATGAAGGACGGCGATATCGCCCGGTCCCTCCGTTGGCAACGGGCGACGGTGGAAAGGGTACGGCGCCGCTGTGTGGAGGCCCCAGGGTGAGAGGGGCCTTGGGACGCATTCTGGAGCAACTCAATCGCCGTCGAAGAAGTTGGACGGTCAGGGGGAAGCCCGCCTGGTTGCCCTGGCCTGCGCCGAACCGCCACTGGGCCGGGTAAGTTGGACCTGAAATTGCTGGCGGACCGGCTGGTTGAATGCAAGATAGTGGTTTCGCATCAGCTACCAAACGGTGCGGCAGGGCGCTGAAAAAAACAACTCAAGCCTTGGCTGAAGCCGTGCTGGTGCATCCCGCCCCAAGGATGAACGGGGAGTTTGTGGCGGCCATGGAGGACGTGCTGGACTTGTATGCCGAACCCGACGACCCCCAACGACCGGTCATCTGTTTCGACGAGACCTCCACCCAACTGCTGGCCGTGGTCAGAGCGCCGTTGCCCGCCCAGCCGGGACGACCGCGGCGGCAGGGCTACGAGTATCGACGTGGCGGTACCCGCAACCTCTTCCTGACCTGCGAGCCCCTGGCGGGCTGGCGCCACGTGGCCATCACCGAGCGCCGCACCATGGCCGACTTCGCCCACCAGATGCAGTGGCTGGTGAACGTGGTCTACCCCCACGCTCCGGTGGTCCGCGTGGTGCTGGACAACCTGAACACTCACCGCATGGCGTCCCGGTACGAGACCTTTCTGCCTGCCGAGGCCCGACGCATCGCCAAACGTCTGGAGTTTCGCCACACGCCCAAGCACGCCAGTTGGCTCAATCCTGTCCTGAGCTTGCCGAAGGGATGGCGGAGATTGAGTTCAGCGTGTTGAGCTGAGCCTGCCTCAGGGGAAGAAACCCCGACGCAGACGCTCTGCAACGCCAAATCACCGCCTACGAAACCGAGCGCAAGGCAGCGGGCGTCACCATCAACTGGCGGTTCAGCACCGACGACGCCAGAAACAAACTCCATCGGTTTTACCCATGCCCTACCAACGTTGACTGAGTACTAGGGTCCGTCATGGTAGTCGCTCCCAAGTTTGGTTTTCGCGGCAAACTTTCCCGCATGTGGCTCGAACCCGAATCTCAATGGGGGGACCTTATCCGGCTGTAGGGACTATCCGCAGGAGAGGTGCAAATCCTTGGGGAGTGGCACTGATTTTTGGGAATTATCCGCGGAATTGTGAGGCAATCGATATTCGCTGAGAAATAGGACGTTGAATCTCCGCGGGTACGGAGCGAACGATAACCTGATATATCTCGCTTTGGAATCTCCGGGTAAATCTCCGGGCACGCGGACTCAAGGGGACTGTAAGCAGTGCCGTTTTCGGGTTAACGACCTGCAGGTCGTTGAATGGGTGAGACAGGAGTTTAATTCCAGTGGTCGCTGCAGCTTCAGCAGGAGTGGTAAAATCATTAGCATTTCCTGTCCCGTTTCCTTGTTGGACAATCTGTCCGGTTCCACGATACCATCGGCTGGCATTGTTCGTCGATCGCCGACGATTTCACAGCGATTTTCGGCGCTTGCGATTGGTATTTCAAGCGAAGGATCTAACCTGTCATGCCGATTAATCCGTCAGCCGCCGGCGAAGGCCACAACCCGGTCGGAATACCCAGCGGAGATGTGGTCTGCTTTGGATTTCTGACCTATTGCCTGCTCATGATGGTGGATGACCTTCCGCCGAAAAATGGCGGCGCGTTGGTCGTAGGCTCAGTCGAAACCGTGGGAGACGACGCCGCCATCGTGGCCTGCATTCTGTCCGGCTGGGGTGTACCGACCAGGCTTGTCTCCACTCCGGTAGGCGCCGATCACTACGGTGGGACAGTCCTTGAACATCTGAAGTCGTGGGGAGTGGACACCGATGAAAGAGTCAGCCAGGGACTGGCAACTCCGTTGGAAGTGGGAATCCTGGATGCCACCGGGGGCCGCACCTATTTCCAACGGCGGGAGCCCGTGGTCCTGGACAGGTTGGAAGCGCCAACATTCACCAACCTTGCAGGGGCAGGACTGCTCTACGTTGACTGGTATGACGGCCCCAGGGTGGTGGAGGCTATGGAAACCGCCTTTTCCCAAGGCGTGCCCGTTTTTCTCAATTTGGAATCGCAATACCAAAAGAACCCCGGGGTGACGGGTCTGTTGGAATACGCCAGCATCTGTCAGGTTTCTATGGACGAACCCGGAGTGTCCGGAAGCCCTGCCGACATCGCGCGTTCCCTGATCGGTCAGGGCGTGGGCACGGCCCTGGTGACCTTGGGCGCAGACGGCTGTGTGGTAGCCCAGGGACAGGAGACCTACTGGGTCAGGACCCCGGCAGTAAAGGTGCTGGACTGTTACGGGGCCGGAGCGGCCTTTTCGGCAGGCATCATATACGGACTTCGAAGAGGATGGCCTTTGGAGAATTGCGCTCGTCTTGCCGCCGGCTACGCCGGGCTCAAGTGCCAGGTGGCTGGGATTGCCGGTCTCTCCATGAGTGAGATCCAGGAAACCGCCGCCACGTTGGATGTCCGACCCATGCCTCTGTGAGCCGACTGGCCTAGTCCTTCCTCGCCCAAAAAGCGCAATAGCGCATCGGCTTGGGGTCGCTGAAATAGAGCATTCCGCCCAGATCATCGCTCCCTGCCGCTTCCACGAGTGAGCAGCCACAGTCCTCCAGTATCTTCAACAAGCGGAGTTCGTCGTAGAGCTGAAAGGACCTGTCTACACCGTAGGTTCCGTAAGCGCGGTCGCTGATGGTCGTCACTCCCGCGCCGGTCTTGAACATCAGCTGTAGCACTCCCCCGGGAGCCAGTACCCTGGCCAGCTCGGGGATAGTCGTAGTTTCGGTGGTCTCTGGAGTCAGATGCTGTATCACAGCGTTGCACAGGACGAAATCAAAGAAACCCGTCTCAAAGTCCAGCGGCTCGCTCATGTCAGCTACTCGGAGGCGGTCGGCGATTGCCGGGTGCAACTCTTTCCCGAGGCTGATGTTTTCCTCCACCGCGTCGACTCCATAGACGTCATACCCCCAAGTGTTCAAAAGGTAAACGTCCCGTGCGCCCGCCCCGCATCCCGCGTCCAGCCCACGTTTGCCTGACGCCGGTTCGACGACCCGCTTGAGCAGGTCCAGATCGCCAGCCAGGGCAGGGTGAGAGGTAGCAGTGTACACGGAATGAGTATATTCGTGGGAAAGCTGAGAATATCTCTGGGCGTTTTCCCGGTAAAAGTCCAAAGAGTCGGATTGCATAGGGCCACCCGTAAATCTAACGGCATTGGCGAGACGAAAAACGACTATATTTTTACCAGATAAGTCTACATAGCGTGAGGATTTTTGTAAAATCGAATCCTACATCCCAAAACCACCGCATCATCGCTCGTTTTGCTTGCTTGCGATTGCTGGTGCTCGAGATTGTCGTATGAATTCCGCAGAGAGTGGTCTACATCAGCTTTTCAAAGCACAAGCAGCCAGAACTCCGGACCAACCGGCGATCGTATTCCGAGGTGAGCGGACATCCTATGCCCAGTTGGACCAAGCCACGGACGCGTTGGGGGTCCATCTTCTGAATTGCGGTGTTTCAACCGATGACCCCGTGGGCATTTTTATGGAGACGTGCCCGGATTACATCGTTGCCAGCATCGGTACTCTGAAGGCTGGGGCCGCCTTCATGCACATGGCCCTGGACTCGCCCGAACCTCAGCTCCGAGCCAATTTGTCGGAAGCGCAGCCCAAGGTGGTGATCACCCAAGCGCGGCACCTGTCACGGTTGAAGCAGCTCACCGGAACGCATGTATTGCCTATTGACAGCGATCCGTCCTGGAGGGACTGCTATGCCGCAACCTCTGAAGTTGAAGTTGCGAACGACGACCTGGCTTTTCTGCCTTACACTTCCGGCACGACCGGGGACCCAAAGGGGGTGATGCAGACCAGCGGATCCGTCATTTCTTCCTACTTTGCCAGGTACAAGTTCAGTTCCTACGTCGTTGGGGACCGGGTCGCCTGCAACATTTTCTTCCCGTGGGAGTTCCTCCGTCCGCTGCTCAAAGGCGGGACGGTGTACGTAATCCCTGATGACACCATATTCCTTCCCAGGGCTCTCACCCAGTTTATAGCGGAACACCAGATTTCGGAGGTCCTGTTCACTCCGTCCCC
The DNA here is from genome assembly GCA_965217175.1 of Dehalococcoidia bacterium. GTDB lineage: Bacteria > Chloroflexota > Dehalococcoidia > Lucifugimonadales > UBA3495 > Bin87. Next base: position 3,087,029 of record OZ244251.1, on the reverse strand, counting down.
GTTGCAGGCGGTCCTGAACTCGGCAGACCCTGACCTCTTGCGCCACCGATTGTCGTCTCTACAAGTGGTTTGGCTGAACGGAGAGGTGGTACCAACCAGCCTGTTGAAGCTGGCTTTGGAACTTTTGCCCGCTTCGGCCAACGTTTTCAATACTTACAGCATCAGCGAGGCCCATGATACTTGCACCATTGGATTGACGAATTTGAGCACGGAAGGAATGGCCGCCTGCCCGGTGGGATTGCCGATGGATGGAGTGACGGTCCGCGTACTTCCGGAGGGACAGTCGGCCCTGGTTCCGAGCGGCGTCGGCGAGTTGTACATCGGCGGACGCGGGCTTGCCAGGGGCTACTTGAAGAGGCCCGACCTGGACGCGGAAAAGTTCGTCACACTGGATGGTGAGAGATACTACGCGACCGGCGACCTGGCCGAGGTGGATGCGGGGGGAATGACAACCATCGTTGGGCGAACCGATTCTATGGTCAAAATCAGGGGTTACAGCGTTTACCTGGGCGCCATCGAGGAGACGCTACGCAATCACTGTGGTGTGGCGGATGCGGCGGTGTTGGCCGAAACGGAAGACGAAACCAACAAGCGATTGGTGGCCTACGTGGTACGGGGCCCGCAGACGACATGGCGAGTCGACACTGCCAGCAGAACAAGCAAAGACCTGCGTACTCTGTTGGAGCGGTATCTGCCTCTCTACATGGTGCCCAGCCACTTCGTAGAGATCGAAGCGCTCCCGTTGAACCAGCAGACAGGAAAATTGGACCGCAAGGCTCTACCCGTGCCGCGTAAAGGCGGGTTTGACGCTAAGCGGCTGGCGCAGCTCCCCAAGCATGCCACCTCGACAGAACGACACACAGCCTTGCGAGAGTTATGGGGCGAAACCCTGGATATTGACAGCGAGTTCCTGGAGGACGACTGGAACTTCTTTGACGTGGGCGGCGACTCGCTGACTGGCCTGGCTCTCACGCTGGGCATCGAAAAGACATTTGGGATTGAACTCAGCGGCACGGAGGTCTACGAATACCCGACCATCAGTGAACTGGCGTCGTACCTGGAACATAGAGGGCCGAATATGGGATCAAGAATTTCTCTGGCCGAAGACTCGACCCTGGCACCGGACGTCGTGCCCAGAGGTAGCGCTCCGGTTGCCCGATTGAGCGAAGCGTCGTCGGTGTTGATCACTGGGGCAACAGGGTTTCTGGGAGCCTTCCTGCTTGACGAACTGCTGCGCGCCACGGGCCGGGACACTCGTTTTTACTGCTTGGCTAGGGACCGAAATCCGGGACCGGACGCGTCTGGTAACCGAATACTGGAGACCCAGAGGTTTTACGGACTGGCCGGCCAGTCCATGCAACAGAGAATCGTCCCTGTCCGCGGAGACCTTACCCAGCCTCGAATGGGACTGGACGATGATGAGTATCAGCAACTCTCGGACGAGATAGATCTGATATTTCATTGCGCCGCCTCAGTCAATTACGCCTATCCCTATAGCGCGGCAAAGCCCCACACCGTAAGCGGAACGTTGGAGGCGCTAAAGTTCGCTTGCAACTCAAAAACAAAGCCAATCCAGTACATTTCATCCAACGGCGTTTTCCCCGGAGGAGACGACTCTCCCTACCTGGAAAACAGTCAGATCGACGACTTTGTGGACAGGATGGAGGGAGGCTACAATCAGGCCAAATGGGTTGCGGAACGGTTGGTATGGTCAGCGGTATCCCGGGGACTCCCGGTGTGCATTTTCCGACCGGGCAACATAGGCCACCACAGTGGAACCGGCACGGTCAATCCGAATGACTTCCTTTCATTGATCATCAAGGCCTGCGCGCGACTCGGTTACGCTCCCACGGCGCCGGACTGGTTCTTCGAGATGACCCCAGTAGACTTTTTGGTGACCGCCATCACGAGGATTTCAGACGATCCGGTGCATTTGGGCAAGGTTTACAACGTGGTCCAACAGGAACCCGTCCCCGCTGATCAGGTCTTTGATTACATGGAGCGCCATGGATATGCAACAGAACGTGTCCCATTGGGGGAGTGGAAATCAAGACTGGCAGCAATGGCCGAGCAAGCAGAAGACATGGAGTTGAGAGTCCTGGTGCACTCTCTAGACTCAGTCGAATCGTACCTGTCTGATACCAGCGCTTACGACATCAGCCGGTTCACGGAGGCCATCAGCGGGTTTGGGCTCACAATGCCGCCAGTTGATGTGGCCTACGTTACCAAGTGTCTGAGGACGCGACCGTCGCACGGGGTCACTAAGGACAGCCTGGCCGAAAGACCAGCGCCTGGATGACCTGCGGACATTAATTGGGGGGGCGGGACCGGCTAGACAAGGGATTGTCCACCAAAGCGGCCGCTTCCCCCAACGGCATCCGCCGCCGGCGAACCTGGCGGACAACGGGATTGCCCAGTCGGAACAGGAGTACCGAGCCGTCGTAGCCAGCGGGGAGTCTCTTCCCTGCAGGTCAAGCCGTACCGGAGCGTGGCGGGCATCGGTGTCCCGCGTCAAGCATATTTGCCGGTTCCTGTTGCCTCATTGAGAAATGTTACCGAAACTTTAGCATCTGGGATCCGCCCCAACCAGCGCTAATTCCGGCATTGCAGGGAGTCCTGCCATGGGCTCACCAGCCGCGGCGTAGACCAGCTCTTTGCTCATGATGCCGCGCCACTGCTGCACTCTACGTTGCAACGTGCGCAAGTGAGTGTCGCTGAAACGGTCGGGATAGGCGGACTTCAGCCGGTTCATCAGGGCGATGGCCTTGGCGTCAGGGTCTTCCTGCAACCAGGACAGCACGTCGCACCACACTCCCTCGAAAGGGTCTGGCCGAGTTCGCCAGGTGCGGGGCGGTTGCACCCGCCGTTTCCGTGAGGTGCGCGCTGCATCCTGACGCCACAAATCGGGCAACTTGGCCAGGAACTGTTCCAGGCTCTCGCCGCTGGGAGTGGACCGGATTTCGGCACACGTAACCGCCGCCAGGGCCGACTGGGCTTCCCGGATGGCGTGCAGCAGCGCCACCGGGTCCAACTCGACCCGGTACTCCTTCAACGCGTCTTTCATTTCATCGCTGGTTGCGTCGTGCTGGATCAGCCGGTCTCAGGGCGTGGTGGGCTGACTGTAGTGCTTGACGGTGGTGGCGCCGTCCCGGGTCTTGTCGATCAGCTTGAAGGAGGGCTGGTAGAAGTTCACGTACCGACGCAACGCCTTGTAAAGGTGCGCCATGGTCTGTCCAGCGGCTTGGCCCGAGTAACGATCATGGCCGACGAAGCGCCGTACCACGGAACCATTCTTCTGCTCGATCCAAGCCTGGTCGTTACTACGATACGCCCGAGACCGGGTGAACTCGATGCCATGGTCGGTACAGTACTGGATCAGCGTCTCGTTGATGAACGCGCCGTCGTTATCCGAGTCGATACCTTTGACGGGGAAGGGCAGCTGTCGTCCGATCGCCTCCAGTCCTGCCACCACCAGGGACTGCTCCCGGGCTAGCAACGGCACCGCTTCAGTCCAGCCGGTGCAAACGTCGGTGGCCCACCAGGCTATAGACGAAGGATCCGCCCATGTTGTCCCCGCAATGGGCCACCAGATCAATTTCCAGGAAACCAGGTGGGGGCTTATTCCAGTCGGCGAAGGTCCGCACCGGTATATTGCGGCCCAGCGACTGCTGCCTCCTTCGTCTGAGGCGGCGGGCCTCCGGTGTCCTGATGGGCTGGAGCAATCGGTCCAAGGTGGCGGCGCTGGCCGTCGCAGTCGTTGGCGCACCCGAGGGTCCAGATCCAGGTGGCCATGGCGCTCCATGGACTCCACCAGGTGGGGCAACGCCGCCTTCAGCCGCTTGCCGCAGATCCGGTCTGCAGCTTCCCAAACCACGATCAACGCCTCACCAACTGCATCGTCGTAGATGCGTCGGCTCCTTTTTACCGCTGGCTGCTGCTCCCAATCGTTGCCGGACTGCCCCAGCAACCTGAACATCCGTCGTTGTAATACTAGGGCTAATCGACAATTGCTAACCCCAGATGACAGAGGCTACCAAGTGCAGGGCCGACAGAAAATACAAGCTCCTGCGATCACACCGGGTGGCGATTCGGCGCCACTGCTTCAGTTTGTTGAAGGCTCGCTCAATCAGGTAGCGCTCCCAATACAGTTCCCGGTCGTATTCCCAAGGGTCCCTCCGGTTTGACTTGGGCGGTATGACCGCTTCCGCTCCTTGGTCCCGGATGAAGGCCAGTACCCGGTTGCTTTCATACCCCTTGTCGGCGATGACGGCCCCAGTCTCGATACCGGTCAGCAGAGGTATGGCCTGGGAGACATCCGCCCGTTGACCGCCGGTGAGAGAGAAACGCACCGGGCACCCCTGGGCATCAACAAGGAGATGAATCTTGGGGCTCAGTCCGCCGCGGGAGCGGCCCAGAGCCTCACTTTGGCCCCCCCTTTGCCACAGACCGCCCGCTGATGGGCCCGCACTATAGTGGAATCAACCATCACATACTTGTTGTCCGGGTCATCCAGCAACACTTGGAAGATCCTCTCCCAGATTCCGGACCTGGCCCAGCGGGTGAAACGTTTGTGGACGCTTTTCCAGTTGCCATACCCCGGGGGCAAGTCTTTCCACTGGGCGCCGCTGCGCAGCACCCACAGGACGCCGTTGACGAAGGTCCGGTTATCCTTGGCCGTAACGCCCACCCAGCCGGGACGCCCCGGCAGGAAACTCTCCACCTGCCGCCATTGAGTGCTGCTCAACTGGTAACTCATCACATACCTCCCTTCCACCACACTTTGCTGCCAGAGTTTCACTGTACCTCCTGGTACTCTGTTTTTGCCCGACTACCACAACCGGGTTTCGTCCAATTGTCGATTAGCCCTAGCGTAGACCAGCTTTTTGGCCATGATGCCGCGCCACTCCTTCACCCGGCGTTGCATGGTTCGCAACTGTGCCTCGGTGAACCGGTCCGGGTGTTCCGATTGCAACCTGGCCATCAGCGCCTGGCCCGTGGCATCCGGTTCGGCCTGCAACCACATAAGCACGTCCCCCAGACACCCTCGAAGGGATCTTCTCGCGCCCGCCAGTGCCGCGGACCTCTTACTTTCGCTGTGTGAGTAGGTCGAACCTCGCCCTGGCGCCACAGCCTCGGCAATTTGGCGAGGAAATATTCGAGGCTTTCACCCGTTGGCGTTTCCCGCACTTCTGGAGCAGTCGCCGCCACCAGGGCTGACTGGGCTTCACGAATGGTATGCAGCAACAACACCGGATCCAACCTGGCCCGGTACTCCTTCAGCGCGTCTTTCACTTCATCGCTGGTTGCGTCGTGCTAGATCAGCCGGTCGCAGGGCGTGGTGGGCTGGCTGTAGTGCTTGACGGTGGCGGCTCCGTCCCGAGTCTTGTCGATCAGCTTGAAGGAGGGCTGGACGAAGTTCACGTACCGACGCAACGCCTCGTAAAGGCGCGCCATGGTCTGTCCGGCGACTTGGCCCGAGTAACGATCATGGCCGACGAAGCGGCGGACCACCGCGCCATTCTTCTGCTCAATCCAGGCCTGGTGGTTCTTGCGGTACGGCCGGGAACGGGTGAACTCGATGCCCCGCTCGGCGCAGTACTTGATCAGCGTCTCGTTGATGAACACTCTGTCGTTGTCCGAGTCGATGCCTTTGACGGGGAAGGGCAGCTGTCGTCCGATGGCCTCCAGTCCTGCCGCCACCAGGGACTGCTCCCTGGCCAGGAGGGGCACGGCTTCGGTCCCGCCAGTACAGATGTCGGTGGCCACCAGGCTGTGGATAAATGACCCAGACAAAGGACCGCCACAGTGGGCCACCAGGGCGATTTCCAGAAAACCCGGCGGCGGCCGGTCCCAATCATTGTAAGTATGCCCCGGAGTAGGTACGTACCGGAATGCGTATTCCCATCGACTGCCTACGCCGGCGTTTGCGCCGGCTGCCCGCGACGGGACGGATGGGTTTCAGGAGACGGTCGAGAGTGGCTGCACTGGCGGCCGGCAGCCGGTCTCGTACCTCGGGGTCGAGAGCGAGGTGCCCATGGCGTTCCATGGAATCCACCAGGTGGGGCATCGCTGTCCCACGTCAAGCATTCTTGCCGGTTTAGCGTCAATCAGACGTTTCCCGCAGATACGGTCGGCGGCTTCCCAGACTACGATCACCGCTTCTCCAATGGCCTCATCGTAGATGCGCCGGCCTCGTGCCGGTCGCGGTGTACCCTCATCATCGTCAAGCTGGGCGAGCAACCTGATGCCGTGCTTGCGATGGTGTCCGGTAACCGCGATGAACTCGTCGAGGATCCGGCTCTTGTCCTTCTTGGAGGAGCTCCGGTAACGGTCTCTCAGTGTCTCCAAAAATTCCCGCTTTGCCGTCTTGCTTATGCCTCCACTCACGTGGCCGCCTCCGAGTTTATCGAACCGGCGCCGGCACACCCGAGTCTTGATGGATGCGGGGCAGGAGTGTAAACCCCGCCACCAGAAGGGCGCCGCGCGTTGACCCGGCATCGCACCCACCCCTACAATGGCGTCGATCAAACGATTGCCATGTTTGGACTCTGGGGGTCAGACCGGGGGTCGTTTCACACCCTGGTGATTATTTTGCAGCGAGGAGGAACTCATGAAGCTGGTATTTTTTGACGATTTCAAGCTGGGAGTCTAAAGGACGGGAACGTGGTGGACGTTGGCGCAGCGGTGGCCGGAATCAACCATACCTCTCCCCAGGACCTGATTAACCAGGTGATCGAAAACTTCTCGGATCACCGAACTGCGTTGCAACAGGCCGCCGATTCCGGTCAGGGCGTCCCATTGAGCGCGGTAAGATTACGGTCGCCGCTCCCCAAGCCGAGCAATATCGTTGCCATGGCAGTCAATTACATGGAAGATGGCACCAGGGACGCCCCCGCTCCAATCAACGCCTTCCACAAATCCCCCAACGCGGTGATCGGACATGGCGACACCATGGTTCTGCCCGATGCTCCAGCCACCATCTTTGAGGGCGAAGCGGAGCTGGCGTTCGTAATCGGCAAACGGGCCAGCCACGTCAGCCAGGAAGACGCCTTTGACCATGTGTTTGGGTACCTGAACTTCATCGACGGTTCCGCCCGGGGCTTGCAGTCCGGCGGCAACACCTTCTACCAGATGAAATCGCGAGAGACCTTTGCTCCCATGGGACCCTGGCTGGTCACCGCCGATGAGATCGCAGACCCCCATGATTTGCCGGTGAGGCTGTGGGTCAACGAAGACCTCAAGCAGAACTACAACACCAGCGACATGGCCCACCAGATCCCAAGGATCGTCGAGTGGGTGAGCTCCATCCATGAACTGGAGCCAGGGGACGTAATCGCCACCGGCACCAACCACCGCGGCCTGAGCGCCTTCCAGGACGGCGATACAGTTGATCTCGAAATCCAGGGACTGGGCACTCTCCAGATCAAGGTTCAAGATGACCTCAAGCGCACCTGGGCCCGGACTACCCGCCTGGAAATGATGGAGCAGGGCAAGGAGGGAACCACGCCCCAGATTGCCGGCAAGTTCGCCTGAGCGGCGTGCGGTCTGGGCCGATCCATGGCATTGGCGTGCACCACCCCCGCCGCCGTTTGATTGGCGAACAGGAGGTGGTGGGCAGTTCAGGGCCCGGGTTTCAGCGTGAATTCGCGAACCGCCACGCCGGGGCTGGCGTAGAGGTTCAAGGCGTCGGCGTTCTGCACGGGCCAACCCGCCTACTCCAGCAAGTGGTCGATGTTGGCCCGTGCTTTTGCTTCTGGCGTCATTCCACTGTCCGTGGGTTTATCAATCCACGCCGCAACTTTCCAGCCCGCCCACGTCCCGGGTCGCCATGCCCTCCCCGCGGGATCGGGCGATGGATACGATCTGGCGATCGGACTGGCTGATAGGACTACCCCCAGTGCTCCGGGCAGCGAAAATGGTTGCGCAAGCAGATGCTGCGGGCCGGTCGAAGGTCAGCACCAGCTGCGCGAAGCGCGCGGCGAACGCGTGCTCCGCCGCGGCTTGCAACCCCTGCGCCGCCTGCCCTCCGGCATGATGGCGATGCCGGTGAGAATCTCCGCCGGGGTCACGGTGGTGACGCACAGGTCGGAAGTAGAATGACTGTCCAACCAACGCAACACCCGGGGCTCCGGGTTGGGCCGCATGAACTCTAGGACAACTTTGGTGTTGAGCACGATCGTGGGCAACAGGGTCACCGGAACTGCGGAGGTTGCCGCATTGGTTCTGGAGGCGGAATCTCCAGCTCAACGTCCGCGTAGGGCAGGAACAGGGCATGAAGTGCAGAGCCAAGGTTTTGCGTCGGAGCGGGATCGTCGGCCAGCGCGCGCCTCAGGATCTCCCTAGCCTCTTGCTCCATGGACTTGCCCAGGGCCGCCGCCCCCAAGCGTAGACGCCGCTTGATCTGGTCATCCAGGTTTCGGACGGTAATGCCCTCCACCACTCCAATCTCCAACACGAACTAGATCGAGCACACCTTGATTGCAACGCAATCATAAGATACCGGGCACGCCGCATGGGTGTTCACTGGTTTTTTGCGCACGAAATCGCTAGACATCTTAATCACCCCTCGCCGTTAGATTCCCAACGCCGCTACCCCTGCCTTGGCGATGGATTCGTCGTCAAACCCGCTGGGCAAGCCTCCCACGCCGATGGCGCCGACCACCACACCCTCCTGGAAAACGGCCACTCCGCCCGGTATAGATATCAACTGGGGATCCCCGAAGGACTCAAGCGACCTGCCCGTGCTGCTGAGCTGCTCCGCGAATGCGGCGGTGTCCATGGAGCGGACCGCGGCGGTGTAGGCCTTGCGAATGGCGAAGGTGGGCCGCAAGCAACGGTCCATCCGGGCGTAGGCCAGCAGGTTCCCGGCATCGTCCACCACGGCCATATCGACCTTGCGACGGTCGGGGTCCCGGTTGAAATCGGCGATCATGGCCGTAATGGCGTTCTGGGCCTGTTCCAGACTGAGCATTGCCTTGTTGTACATAATTCGACCTCCTGGAATATGGAGATTGGGAAACTGCTCCGCTTATTCACCAACGGGTTGCCGTTGGTCCAGTGGCTGGGTTTGGAGCCAGTCTACACGCGCCCGTACGATGTCGTAAATCCAGGGAACGGCCCAACCTCGCAAGAGGGCCAACCCGCTAGTGCTCCTGCGAGAACTGCCGGACGCCTTCGATTCACCAGCTTCCATACAGCCGATTGAAATTGCCCAGTCGCTCTGGATTCAATTCCTTTCCCTGCAACGCGGGATGGTCGGGGCCGTAGCGATGGGCTCGGAACACGCCGTTGGCCATGCCGAACTGGGACGGGACAACGAAGGGACTGACGTATTCCCACACTGTTTCTCCGCCGGTGGTCACCTCGAACAGCCTCCCCTGCTGTCCTTCGGTTATCAGGGTGTTGCCGTTGGGCAAGCGTTGCGCCCCGCCGGTGAAGTGGGTGAAAAACGAGACCATCGGCAGACCCTGGTACTGCCATGCGATCTCGCCGGTGGACGGTTCCACCTCAATGACCCGGGAGTAGCTCAGGCCCCGACGGTGGGCGCCATTGTCCAGCAGCAGCACGTTTGCGTTATCCAAGTAGGTGGGATGGTGCTGATGAGACATGTTCCCCGGCCCCCACTTCCAGGTAATCTCCCCTGTCGAACGGTCCACCAACGCCACGGTGTCAAGGACGCGGAAGCTGATCAGGAAGGTGCTGCCGTCCGGCGAGGCCGTGAGGTCGTTCGCGCCTCCCCAGGCATCGCGCCTTTCCAGGGGGCAAATCACGTCCGTTTCCGGATCCAGGTGGTCGGCGGACCGCCAAACGCTCACCTCGCTTCCGTCTGGCGTAACCTCCACCACCTGGTCGCCGGCCATCTGTTCCGGGTCGTTGGGCGTGGTGAAGCCTCCACGAACCCTCCGGGTCAGTTCCGCGGATATCCGGTCGCGTTGCAACAGGAACAGGTTGTTGCCGTTGGGAAGGCGGCTGTGGCGCCGCAGGCTGGGGTTGTGATATTCCCAGACCAACCTGCTGTCCCAGTCCAGTTCCCGGATATGGTCGGCGCCGGGCGGGTTGGAACCTTGATCACGAAAAAGCAGGTTCCCGTTGTCCAGCAGGAAGCCATAGGCGATGCCGCCGGGATGATGCCAACGGTGTACGAAGTTGCCTGCCATGTCGATCAGGTAGGCGTCGTCCCTGCCGTTCGGGGAGAACAGGGTGTACCCCCGGTACGCGCCGGTTGCGTGGTAGCGGACCAATCCAGTGGGACGGTAGGACGTAGTCATGGGGCGTTCCTCCCAATTGCTTGAACTGAAGCCGCCGCTACGATGATCGGCGAATGGGTATTTGACCGGCCAACCCGCCGGCCGCATCAGTCCTATCAAGAGGATACTGGTTGCCGGGCCGGTGGTAAACTTGGCCCGACCCTGCACTCTGATTTCCGGCCAAGGGCCAGGAGATAACTCCAATGCGCATCGCGGTACCCGACCTGGTGTCCAACTCCTACTTTCCGGCGGTTGCCGCCATAGAGCTGGGGTTCTTCCAGGCCCAGGGGCTTGATGCGGAGTTGGAGATGGTCTTCCCGGTGGGACGGGCCATGGAGGCATTGCGGGACCGTCGCGTCGATTTCGTGGCCGGTCCCGCCCATGCCACCCTGTCGGCCTTCCCCTGCTGGCAGGGCGCCAAACTGTTGGCCGCCCTGTCCCAGCACACCTTCTGGTTGTTGGTGCTGCGTTCCGACCTGGGGGTCCAGCCGGGGGACGTTGCGGCGGTCAGGGGTTTGCGCATCGGAGCAGCCCCGGGACCCGACGCGGCCTTGCGCCGGTTGCTGGCCGAGGCGGGTGTGGATCCCGCGGCGGGCGACGTAACGCTGGCTCCGGTAACCGGCAGCGACGCCGCCGGCGTGTCCTTCGGCGTTCATGCCGCCCAAGCCCTGGAGGATGGAATAATCGACGGGTTCTGGGCCAACGCCATGGGAGCCGAGGTGGCGGTGCGGAGCGGGATAGGCAAAGTGGTGCTCGACCCGAGGCAAGGACTGGGCCCACCGGCGGCCAGGGACTACACCTTTGCGGCGCTGGTCACCACGGACGGGCTAATTGAAGAGTCCGTCGCGACGGCCGAAGGGGCGGTGCGGGCGGTCGTGGCGGCGCAAAGAGCGCTGCGCGCCGAACCGTCTCGGGCAGCCGAAGTCGGCCGGCGGCTATTCCCGCCCGATGAGGCAGCGTTGATTGAGGACCTGGTCCGGCGGGACGCTCCCTACTACGCCGCAGATATCTCTCCGGATTCGGTAGCCAGCCTCAACGAGTTCTGCCGGAATACCGGCCTGCTTTCCGGCGACGCCATCTACGAGCAGGTGGTCTCCGGCCGCTTCGCCCATCTGTGGTCTGAACAGTAGGTGAGTTCGATGAAAGTGGATATCAGGGTGCCCGTGGGCCTGCCGGTCCAGGAGACCGCAGACTTCATCGCGGGATGTGAGGCCGCGGGATTTTCCGGTGTTGGCGTCCACGATCATCAGCACAGCGGGCGGGACGTCTTTGTCACCCTGGCCCTGGCCGCCGAGCGGACCTCACGGCTCACCCTGTACCCTGCGACCTCCAACCCGGTCACCCGTCATTCGATGGTACTGGCCTCGCTGGCCCACTCGCTGGAGGAGATCGCACCAGAGCGGGTGCGGCTGACCGTCGGCCCCGGTTACCTCTCCGTCGGCAACATAGGGCGGCCCCGGGCCACGGTGGCGGCCATGCGTCGGGCCGTCCTGACCATCCGGCGCCTGCTGCGGGGCGAGCGAGTGGAATTCAACGGAGTCGAAACCCGTCTCCGTAATTTGAGCCCCCATCCGACACCCGTTTTCATGACCGCCGCCGGTCCGCGGATGGTGGAGCTGGCCGGGGAAGTTGCCGACGGCGCCCTGTTGCTGGTCGGACTCCATCCTCGGTCGGTCGATGCGGCGCGCCGGCGGCTGGAGATCGGAGCGGCCCGAGCGGGACGCAACCTCAACGGTTTCCAGACGATCTTCATCACCCCAACCACGGTGTCGGATGATGGCCGCGCCGCCCGTCGTTTTCCCCAGCAATGGTTCCGACCTGATCAGCCGTACCTGAAATACCCCAGCGACTCCAACCTGGTCTGGCTGCGAGAGGCCGGCATCGACCTGGCCGACGATTTCGACCCCGAGGGCGTCAGCGACACACAGGCGGCCGAAATATGCGATGCCTTCGGCCTGTTCGGCACGCCTGATGAATGCCTGTCCAGGTTGAAGCGGGCCCGGCACGAAGCGGGTATTGACCACGTCTTCATCTTCCCCACCCACACCCAGGAGGGTGGTTACGATATTCCGCGGGCCGAGGTGGAAGTCTTCCGGGAAACCATAATCCCGGGTTTGGGTGGGCTTGAGTAACCGGCCTGAAATCGGCTCCTCGAACCTGGTGCCGCGCTTCTCCGCCATCTTTACCGTCAAACTAATTTTGAGCGACTTGTTTCGCAAGATTGACCGGGGCCAGACTCACCACCTCGTGCTCCCGAACCGGAACGTGATATATCCGGAAGGAGAAGGCTAAAGCGTCGCCGGTGCCGTCAGGGAGAATGCGGCCCACGCACTCAGCCCGCATGCGAAGTCCGGGGCATTGTGAACCCATAAATATGCCTTCGAAAGGGGTTGGAGCAACGTGCTGGTCTGGCTGCACGCCGAACCGAACGCCACTGGCAAGTCGCTGATGGCAAGATTACAAAGGGTATCATCGGAATCGGATTCGCGCGGTGTACTCCGCGATCAGCTTCACCTATAATACGCACTTGCCACGAGAGGAGGACATCTACTTTCGACGCATGCTGATCGTCCCAGGACATCCCGAGGAAATAGGTATACCAATTGGTATAGAAATTCCCTATAAGCACCAGATATCCTCTATTTCAAGCATGACATCACTAGATATCCTACGGACGCCCTCTCCGCCACATCGCTCAAATCATAAAGATTTGACCGGGGATCACCATCCAGCCATCGCCCAAAAACCTGAAATGCCGCCATTTCGCCGCCACGGATCACGAGAGTAGGCGTTAGTGGGCAACAATAGGCGGTAGTGGGCAGGATGGGGACTCCGAACAGCGGCGCAGACGATTCCATCAATTGTTGTTGTCCGGCGATTTTGTCCGATTGAATGGAAAGCGAAAATGTCCGGTCGATTATTTGGCAACGGGTTGGGATTTTCGTAGCCCCGGCAGTTTGGCTCGCTCCGGGGCGCTGAGCTTCTGGGTGGGCGGGCTCTCAGCGTAGACGTATTTGCGCACGGCATCGCGAGCGATGCCGAGTTCCCGGGCGATGGCCCGCCGGGACAGCCCCTTCAGCTGGGCTTGCGGCATGGCCTTCCACTGGGTCTTCTGGGCGGCCTAGGGTTACCGTACTGGGCTATTACCAAGGCAACATACCCCCAATCAAGCACCTTCGCGGGAGTGTTCGAATCGCCGGTGTTTTTATATTGCCAGATGAATTCATTGAGGTTTTCGTCAAAGTGACCTGCCACCTAACAGCATCGTTCATAATCGCCATTACCGGTAATGACTCTAACTACGTTCCAGAATCCCCGGGTGATTCGTTAGCCGTGAGATCACGCAGCGAGAGAGGCTGTGCCACCGGATATCGCCAATCGTAGCACCTCACTGCCGTGATCCAAGTTTACAGCTCCCAGTTTTTGTGCCAGTAGGTGATTCGCTACTGCCGGTTGGTACATACGTTTGAATCTGGATCGATGCAAGCATGGCTGCTGGTCCACGTCAGAATGCCCGTGTAATCTAATACATGCCCCTGTTCGTGGGCGCGCCCTGCTGGAGACCCTTCGGCGCTTTACCTTGACCGTCACCATTGTTCCCATCATTGTTCCTAATGAGGGCCAAGCGTAGGATGCACATTGCAAACTTGTGCCGTTTCACCGAATGCGCGACGTTCCGGATCCGACTTCGTTGGTCGTTCGCCACAGGTGGCCCCGTCTGGAAATACGGCCTTCGGGTCGAATACATACTGGTTAAGGATCCGGCTCCCCGTGCATCTTTTGATGGCATCTGGAGTAGAACCGAACGTCGCTTCCTCCCACCTATTTTCGGCGGCACGAGAAATGCAGCGATAGGAAATCCCGTCGTCGCGTATTTCATTGGTGACGGCAAAGTCAGAATTGGGTCGAAGCATATTGGTAATCGGATCCCCTACCTCGTCGGCTAACCCGTTCGGAGACCGGGCTGCAGTGGTCGGAACCGGCTCCGGAATATGTACGATTTGCTCGATGGTATTGTTGGGCTGGCTACCCAGAAGAGCACAGCCTTCTCCATTCTCATCGCAATTAAAGAATGCCTCTATGATCGGAATGCCACCCTGGTCGAATTGTTTAAAGGCATCTGCCGAGATGGTGTAACCAACCTCCGAAAGCACGCCTGACGTTGCCCAATTATCGTGGTTGGAGAGGCGGTGCTTCACAACGTAATAACCCGGCAACGGGTCCCAATCCAGATGGATAGCAGTAATGATGTTGCTACTTTCGACCTCCTGGTCGTACTCAAACCATATCCGAAGGGCTTGGTGCCCCGATATATTGATGATAACGGGGGTCGTAGCTGTACTGCCCCGACCACAGGCATCGTCGTTGCAAGCTTCTACACGGAACAGCCACAGCCCTTGATCATGGACATCTATTTTGGCAACGGGATCGGCGACGCTCAGTTCGGAGCCTTCGGAAAAGCCCGTGCCCAGCGGGCGCCAATGAACCCGGTAGGAGGTCGCGCCAACTGCTGGTTTCCAGGTAGCCGTGACTTCGGTAGTTCCAGGCCGGACCATCAATTCAAGCCCGGTCGGCGAAGGCGGAAGATCGCTGTTTTGTGTTGATTGCCCGGAGCTGTTTCCAAGTCCCGATTGCGATGATGTGGCTGGAGCACAAGCGATAGCTGCTATGAGTAAGAGGACAAAAAGAGATAACAGCAAGTTGCGAATTGGGTTACTGATGATGGAATTCTCCTTTATTATTGCAAGGCTCCGTAGCATCTTATTCCCCGGGGTTGGTGTGATGCCTCCGACATCCGGCCCCCCGCCAAAAACGGCCTCTCCGCATGCACGACGAGGCTGGATACACAGGCGACTAACGACGATAAGGTCTGCCGGCCCGTTGTTTTACCGAAGAATATTGCTGAGACTTTAGCACCTGGAAACCGCTCCAATTAGCGCCAGTTCCCACAGTACATTGAGTTCCGCCAAGGTTTCATCAGTCATAGCGTAAACCGGATTTCGGCCATGATGGCTCAATGTCCCAGGATAAATGCATCAAACGCTGCCTGCTATAAAACTGGCCAACTACGCCAAACGTAATAGAATTATATTCCCCTTACTCTGTCTAGCTCGGAGATCCAGACTAACGTTATGCAAGAGCTCGCCACGATTGCCTCCACTCTAATCCGCAACTTCCCATGGTCCAGAATGGTGCTAGTGCTATGCCTCGCCATAGGTTTGGCCGCTGCGGCAATATCCTGCAACCAGAACCCACCCACGGGATTCCAACCCGGCGAAGAGCGGCGGGTTTTTGACTCCCGGGTCTCCCGCCAGCCTGAAGCCGCGGTCCCGACTGTCCCACCTCCGGCAGCCCGGCCAACTGAGGTCCCCACTCCGGTTGTACCACCCTCGCCCACCCCGCTGACAAGGGTATGTATGGGATTTATCACGTAGGGGCATGGTAGGTGATCTCCAGGTTGGGCTTGGGTTCCGGCCAGGGCTCGGGATGCAGCCAGACGCGGCGCCAGAGCCGGCCTCGGAGCAGCAACCGCCTCAGCCAGTCAATGCCGTGGCGGATCACGCTGACGGTCCGTCCCAGCCGACGCCGAGGGTTAAGGTGCGTAGGGTCCAGGGCCTTGGGCGGTGTTCGCAGGTTGGCCGGAGCAATTCTCCGGTCGTTGGCGTCTTCCACTCTGGTGCCATAGGCCAGGGTCAGCAGGGTCGCCACCGACAACACGAGCCAATGCCGGGAGACACGCGCCGGGTCGGTTCTGCGGGTCTTGTCCCATTTCCAGCCCAGGCTCTTGAGTGCCTTGAAGCCCAATTCAATCCAGAAACGCAGCGCGTACCAACTCACCCCGACCTCTTCCGGCGGAAGGTCGGTCAGGATGATCCATGGCTCCTCTTGCTCAGCGTACCAGACCGCCAGCAGGGTGCAACGGCGTTTAGCGGCGGCGGTGCCGAAGGCGGTTCCGTGGCCGACCCACGCGGTATCTGGACGGGAAACGAAGGCTCGCGCGGGCAGCCGGCGGCCGCCATCGGCGCAGAAGGTGATGCTTTTGGGATACCTCATGTAGGGATGCCAGCCCTGAGCCAGGATCTGTTGCCACAACTTGGGACTGGTCAGGCCCCGGTCGCACAGCACGATCACGGTCATTTCCTTGGGGACCGCTGGGGCCAGTTCCCGCAGCAGTTCCACTATCGGGTCCATCCAGGCCCCGGGCTGGTTGGCGCGCATGATGCGCCAGGCCACGGGAATGGCGCATCCCCGGTAGACCACGCTGATGACGATGGCGGTGGTGTCGTCCCCTTTCAGCGTAGGGTCAACCGCCAGGGCCAGCCGGCCGGAACGCCACCAGGCCAGGACCCATCTGAGCAGCGGCGCGAAGCAGAGACTTACGTCCAGTTCGGTCTTGCAGGGGCGCGCCCGGTCGCTGCCGTCGTACAACCACTCCCTGAGATACTGGCGCCAGCTGTTCCAGTTGCCCCAGGGCGAGAGGGCCGACGCGACGGCATTCTGGCAGGCGCTCCCCGCGAGAATAGCCCCGCACACCCACAGGGCCAGCCCGCCCAATTGTGCCTGACTGAGGTGAGGTAAATGCGTGTCAATCATCTGTTGAACCTGATAGCATTCCCTGGGAAGGCGCATGGGACCCCTCCGGCATCTGGTTTCGTCATTGCTACCAAGATGCCGGATTCCCCGGGGCCTTCCCAAGTTACATCCACAACCAATTTCAGCCGTTACATACCCTTGTCAGCGCCCACCCCGGGAGGAACCGCTTCCCCGGCGACTTTGGAGACTACACCGGAGGCTCAAGCGCCCATCACACCGGAGGCTCAAGCGCCCGTGACACCACGGCCCACGCCGACGCCCACGCCGACCGCAGTTGCGCAACCTACTCCACCACCGCCATCCAGTCCCATAACGCTATCTTTTAACCTGGTCAACGACCAGACCATCACCAGCGCTCCCACCGCACGTTTGGTCGCGCCAGGTATCCCCGGACTGTCTCACTACGAAATAGCTGTCGGCACGTCAATGGGCGGCAGCGACATCGTAGGTCGGACCAATATCGGCACGCTTACGGTATATCGAATGCAAAACGGCGTGGACGGCGTTCAACTGTCGCTGGACTATAACCGCGACTACTATCTGACGGTTTGGGCGTTCGATACAACGCGAACGCTCGTGGGTTCGGCTGTCAGTCAGGCCTGGTTCGTGCATTCGCCCTTTAGGTTCGACGTTGATCGGTACGCATCCGTCATGCGAAACGCCCCAAACAGCTTCTGGGGTATACGCCACCCCGACCCGCGGTACGTCACGTGGGACGAAAGCTTCGAAGCGTTCGTGGCCGGGTCGGCGGCGATCGACCTGTACCACAACCTGGGCGAACGAGTGCTCGTCGGGTCCGACCGGGTCAGCATACTGCAAACCGAAAACAACTACCCGGCCCGCTCGGACGTGATCAGGCTGGGACCGGCTGGAGATAGCGGCAACCATGCCGATACAGTAGCCAGTATGCTCTACGATTGCGAGGTCTCCGATTCACGGCAGTCTTACTACCGGGGGTGTCAGGTAAATTCTCTGAAGTATTCCATGACCAGCGCGGAGTTGGGCGCACGCCTCTCCGACTTTCCTCCTGCACTCGAGAACGTCAACGAGTTTCGGAACGCGTTATTCGGCGAGATGGGAGCACCGCAAATTATGACGATGTCCCACGCTCATCCCACCGGCGTACATCGGGATGGTGATTTCGCAACCGGACAGGTACAAAACCTGCGTCTGGGTGACTGGATATTCTCACAATTCAACATCCTGGCGATCTCCACTCAGCCGGGCAGCTACGCCGGACACGAGAATCCCACGCTGGGCGGCAACTACTACAACTCCATCGTCGTCGGCAAAAAGAGCTACAACTACACCTATCCCGCCCAATCCTCCGTCGACAACTCCAACGGCCCCCGCAACAAGCCCGATATCGTCGTGGCTGCCAGCAATCTGGCCGAAGCCAGTAGTTGGTCCGCACCCACGCTCGCGGCGGCGGCCTCTGGTTTTTTGGCCCTGGCATACTCGGACCCGCACCTCGCTGGCGCCACCTACATGCAGACCATGAAAGCCATCATCCTGGCCGGTGCGGGCAAAAACCACCTCTGCCCCGAATCCTCGATCGAAACCGAGGGTTATTGCAACGCCCTGCCTTCCAGGTCAGAGCAATGGCAATGGACAAATTCGGAAACCGCCCCGCTGGACCCCCACTACGGCGTCGGTTTGTTCAATTATCGCGATTCCTTCCATATCCTTACCGCCGGACCTTCCATCGGCAGCGTCCAGTCCCGCGACGCAGGTTGGGACTCCCAGGAGATTGCTGAGGGTCAAAGTTCATTCTATCCCTTCACTGTCACCCAACCCAACGATGAGTTTTCTCTGGCGCTTACCTGGAACCGGGACGTCGAGCTCGATGCCGATGGAAATTTCTCATCCAGCCTGGCTGACCTACAGGTCGAACTCCTCGACAGAGCCAACCGTGTTCTGGCACGCAGCGATGACCTCGGAAACAACATCGAGCACATCTACGTGCCGGGTGGCCTGGCCGTCGGGCAACCCTATACCATCGTAGTCAAGGCAAAAACGACCGCATCCCCGATCCGCTACGGCCTGGCCTGGCAGGTCCGCCGATCTACCCTGCAGAACGAGGTATGGCGAGAATAGCCTCGTCGGAAAACAGTGGACAATATCCACACAAACCCCATGCAATTGCTACAACGGTCGTACTCTCCGGGCTGAGACGGCGCACGCTGATTTTGACGGTGTCCGGACGCACAGATGTGGTTCTGTGCGTCCGTCAGATGTCCCTGTAGTTACTGTTGCCTTGGGTGCAAACCCCGTCGTGTTGGTGGACACCCCGTCTGCTGTCCTACCGTACACCCGGGTCAGTTACGGCGGGCATGGTGTATCCGCCGCCCGACCGGTCAGCCCGTCGCCGGGCGCTAAGACGTCATCCCAGCTGGCGTCTTACTATCCATTCACTTCCGGATTGGCGCACGCTTCCATCGGTTCGCCCGCCAAACCCGCCACCAGGTTCCTCGCCGCCAACTTCATGGTGTTCAATCGGGTTGGCAACGCTGCGCTGCCGATGTGAGGGGTTATCACCAGATTATCCAGGGTCAGCAGCGGATCATCGGGCGGTATCGGTTCCGGTGATGTTACGTCCAGCGCCGCGCCGCCGATAGAGCGTGCTTCCAGCGCCCTGTACAACGCGACCGGATCCACCACCGGACCTCGAGACACGTTGATCAGGATTCCGGACGGTTTCATCATCGCCAGTTGTTCAACGCTGATGAGGTGGTAGGTCTCTGGTGTCAGCGGAACGCTCATCACCACGAAATCGGCTTCGGCCAACAGGGTAGGAAAATCAACGTAACTCACCCCGTATTCCGCTTCGACGTCGGCGTATCGGGTGCGGGAGTGATAAATGATCCGCATGTCGAATCCCCTGGCGCGCCGCGCTATTTCCCGCCCTATTTGACCCAAACCCACTATGCCCAGCGTGGATTCATGCACGTCCCGTCCCAGCCAATGCGTGGGATGGAACGCCAGTTCCCAACTTCCTTGCCTCACCCACCGCTCGCTCTCTGCAGTACGCCTTGCCGCACCAAGGAGCAACGCAAAAGCCAGATCAGCCGTCGCTTTCGCCAGCACGCCCGGAGTGTTGCCCACCGGAATCCGGCGGCGCGTTGCCTCCGCCACGTCCACATTGTCCAACCCCACCGCCAGCTGGCTGATCGCCCTCAGATTAGGCGCAGCGTCCATCAATGCGCCGTCGATCCGATCCATTATGGTGGTGAGTATCCCGTTGCAGTCCGCCACCATCCGGTGCAACTGGTCAACGGACGGTGGCGATTCACCTGGCCAAACCTCTATCTCGGCGTGCTGTCGCAGAATGTCCAATGCTTCCGGCAACAGCATTCGGGTTACCAACGCTTTGGGGCGAGACATGTGCATTCACCACCCTGTCGATCTGCGGCGGTTCCGCCGCTACCCGGGATTGTAGTGTTTTGACCAGGCGCTCGCCAGTAGACTGCCGTACCGCCATATGTCACTTGCAGGATCACCTTACGCGCTGCGGACGGTTATGTCCGGTGAAGGTGATGGCCGTGCTATACTCGGCGGCCATTGCATAAGCCCACAAGTTTTGAGGTCACGATGACACTTTTTCTCACCGAGCGCGAAGTGGCAGAACTGCTGCCCATGGACGAGTGTATTTCTGCACTTTCCGAAGCGTTCTCCCACAGCGATACCGGTCTCACCGAGATCAAGCCACGTTCGCGGATGCGTATGCCGGGCGGGTTCTTCCATTTCATGGCTGCCGCCGACCAAGCCCACGGCGTGTTCGGTTACAAAGCCTACCCGTCCTTTGCGGGTCCCGGCGGGAGCAAATTCATTGTGATGCTCTACGACTACGAAACCGGTGGATTGCTCGCGTGCCTGGAAGCGGGGCGTTTGGGTCAGATACGCACCGGTGCGGCTACCGGTTTGGCCACCGACCTGATGGCACGCAAAGAATCTGCCACCGTTGGGGTGATCGGCTCAGGATTTCAGGCCCGTACGCAATTGGAAGCCATCTGCAGCGTGCGCGACGTAACCTCCGCCCGGGTCTTCAGTCGACGCGCCGAAAGGCGTGAACAGTTTGCTACCAGAATGAGCGAACAACTGAACATTCCGGTCACCGCGGCATCAGACGCCCAATTCTGCGTTGAAGGGGCCGACATCGTGGTCGCCATCACACCTTCCCGTGAACCCGTCCTGATGGGTGAATGGTTGTCGGAAGGAACGCACGTCAACGCCGCCGGCAGCAATCATTGGCAACGGCGCGAAATAGACGAAACCACCGTAACGCGGTCAGACCTGATCGTCGTGGACGAACTGGCCGGGGCCAAACAGGAATGTGGCGACCTGCTGTGGCCCGAAGCCCGGGGAGCATTCCGATGGGATCAGGTCAGAGAACTTCGGGAAGTGGTGTCCGGTCGGCAGCCAGGCCGGCCAAACGCCGGCTCCATTACGCTCTTCGAATCCATGGGTACTGCGTTGGAAGATATCGCAGCGGCTCAGTTGGTGTACCGCAAGGCCGTGGCAGCCGGAGTGGGGCAGCAACTTCCGTTCTAAATCGCCGAAAATCCGGGAGCAAATGAATCGGGGCCACTCCCAACGGGAAGTTGGCCCCGATTATCTTGATTCCGGCAACGCCGGGTGTCAGCGGCGCTGAAACGTCTCTGAGATTACATTGAGCGCCAGATGATGCGCAGATCCGCTGTTCCCTCGGCCAATTCACGCTGCGCCTTTTGTTGGTCCGTCATCGCCGGTCCGCCGAAAGCAGCGAAAAATGCGACCACTCCGGAAACCAACTTGCTCACCCGGGAAATTTTGTCGGCGCCAGTCCACTGCTTCAGAAGCTCCTCAGGAGTTTCCGGAATCGCCAAAACATCCACCGGAATGGCAGCTGATTCTGTCTCTTTCACCAACGGCATGGCAATTACGTTTTCGGTTTCCTTGCTAACAGTAGTGGTTGTAACCATGGGTTCCTCCTGTCGAGTACAAATACTGTCGACCTCAGTTCATGTGAATTTATGATACAACAACTTTACCATCAGGTCAACAGATTTTACATCATTGCTACCATTTGATTTCACAATATATATCATATTGAATTCCCACCGAGTCAACAAAAAACGACCGATGAACGGTCGTAGATCCAGGCGGGAACGGATACCTCGCGACGCTACAAGGCCAATTTCCCCGGATTCATGATGCCGGCCGGATCCAGAGTGCGCTTGAGGTCCTGCAACACAGGCCAGCTATTGCCCAGTTCCCGAGGCAACAGGTGGTTCAACTTCACGCCCACCCCGTGGCAATACTCCATTATGCCGCCCATATCCTGCGCCAGTTTCAGGACTTCATCCACACCGGCAGCCAGATTGCTCCGAACCTCGGCTTCCCGGTTGCCCCGACCTGCCTTGCGCCGGGGACGATCCGGCACTACCAACATCGAGAAAAACTCCGGCCGGCCCCACAACGAATACTCCACCACGTGTATGCTGCGCGCCGCCAGCAATTCATCGGCCCGTCGGCGGTAGTCCAGAACCCGGTCTGCCGGCAAACTCATGTGCAAGTAATCGAAGGTGCGCCCCCATTGGCGCTGCCAGCGCTCTGTTCTGGGCCGACCCAGAGCGGTTTCACGGTAGTTCAACGCTGAATCATGTCGGTGCACCCAGTAATTCACAGTAGATTGCTCACCCACGTCCCGGCCGCCAGCTTCGCTGCAAACCTTCAAAGTCCGCTCCAGTGACGAATCCACCCCTTCCCGGAACCCCTCGAACAGCAAATGCAGCAGGATGCCGTCGTCATCCTCGCTCAAATCCAGTAGGGTCGGCCGAATCCCAAGGCCAACAATCTCATTCACCGCCGCGAAGCCAGCTTCAAAATCTTCGAATTCCACCGTGGCGAACGCCGACGCCTCTGGTATCCGGAACACTTTGATGGTCGCTCTGGTAATGATTCCAAATACTCCCTCGGCCCCTATGAACAGGTGCTTCAGGTTCGGACCCGACGACAATTTGGGAACCGCGTTAGTGTCCAGTATTCGCCCGTCTGGGAGCACGACTTCCAGCGCCACAACCTGGTCTCCCATCGGCCCAAACGCGGCGGCCCGGTAACCCACTCCGTTCGTAGAAATCGTCCCGGCAACGGTGGCAATGGGCACGCTGTAGGGATCATGACCCGGCATCAACCCGCTGGGAGCCAGCGCGTTGTACAGGTCTTCCAAAACCATGCCAGCCTGCACATCGGCGGTGAGAGCGCTCACACTAAGGGTCAGCAGTCGGTTCATCCGCCCCACATCTACGATGATCCCGCCGTGTATCGGGAGCACTCCGCCCATCACACCGGTTCCGCCGCCGTAGGGGATCACCGGAATTCGTTCCGATTGGGCCAGTTGCACGATTCTGGAAACCTGCTTGACGTCCTCTGGACGCACCACGACGTCTGCCAGCCGATCGAACGCCGCATCCGCATAATAGGCGCGATACGGTGTGAGCGCGTCGGCGGAATAACGATCAAGCGATACCGGATCGGTCAGAACGTGATCGGACCCTACAACATCACACAACCGGTTGGCGATAGATGCCAAATCCGGGGACGTGGCTGACGAACGGTGATCGGGCACGGTAGACTGCTAATTGTGGCTCTGGTATTCCCACTGGGTGCCCTGCGGCCCGTCTTCCAGCAAAACACCCTGCTCCGCCAATTGATTCCGAATGCTGTCCGCCATTTCGAATTGCCGCGCTCCGCGTAATTCGGACCTTATGGAAACCAGCAAATCTATAAACGGAGCCGCCGCCAGTTGATCAGAGCTGTCCTCAACTTCCACGAAGTTCAACCCCAATACCGCGCCCAGATCTCGCAAAGTCTTTTGAGCCTCACCGACCTGGCGCCCCGAATCCCGCCCCCGGTTTATGTCCCGCGCCAGGTCGAACAATGCGGCTATGGCCTGGGGAGTATTCAGGTCGTCATCCATTGCAGCCATGAATCGGTCAGCATGGGTTTCACCCTCCACCTGAGGGCCGAAACCCGTCCCCGGAGTCAGTGCATGGCGGATTCGTTCCAGACTCCGTTCGATCGCAGCCGCACCCTCTTCACTGTAGGCCAACGGACTGCGGTAGTGGCTGCTGAGGAAATACAGGCGCATGGTATCCGGATGGAATCGTTCCAGCGCGTCTACGACCGACACCAGATTCCCCAACGATTTGCTCATCTTGTCCGAGCCCAATTGCAGCAATCCGTTGTGCATCCAATACCGGGAAAAGGGCTTGGCGCCCGTGTAACATTCGCTCTGGGCGATCTCGTTTTCGTGGTGTGGAAATACCAGGTCCTGACCGCCCCCGTGGATGTCCAGCTGTTCCCCCAGGTATTCCAGCGACATCGCCGTACATTCGATGTGCCAGCCGGGCCTCCCGGGTCCCCACGGGCTGGGCCAGGACGGCTCGCCTTCCTTGGCTCCCTTCCACAACACAAAGTCCATGGGGTGCTCTTTGTTTTCGTCAACCTGAATGCGGGCGCCGGCTATCATGCTGTCCAGAGACCGGTGGCTCAGTTTGCCGTAGTCATCCTTGCTGGTGACCCGGAAATAAACGTCGCCGGCGGTCGAATACGCATGGCCCCGATCGATCAGGCCACCGATTGCGTCAATGATCCTTGGAATCTCCCGAGTCGCTCTTGGATACTCCGCAGCACGCTTGATGTTCAGCGAATCCATGGCGTGGAAGTAATCATCGATGTATTCGGAAACGAGTTCATCTTCGCTGATGCCCCGTTCCCTGGCCCGCTGAATTATCTTGTCGTCGACGTCGGTGAAATTCTGGACGTGGCGAACCTCGTACCCGTTGTGTTCCAGGTAGCGACGCAGCGTATCGAATACCACGTAGCTCAAAGCATGGCCGACGTGCGTCGATGAATACGGTGTTACGCCGCATACATACATCTTGACGAGGTTGCCGTCAGCGGGGGTGAACTCTTCGACTGTCCCGCTCAAGGTGTTGTAGAGCTTCATGGTGAACCGTTAGCGTCTATACCATTTGCAGATTACCGTCCACTATCGGGATAACAGCGCCACTGCGATGGCGGCGATGCCTTCTTCCCGTCCGGTGAAACCCAAGTAATCTGTGGTGGTTGCCTTTAGGTTGATAATCTGGTGTTCGGTCGCCAGCGCGTCAGCGATTTTGCTACGCATCTTCCCTATATAAGTCGACAACCGAGGCCGTTGCGCCAGCATTGTAGCATCTACGTTGGCGATGCACCAACCGTCCACACCAATTATCTCAGCAGTGCGTTCCAGTAGGATCAGGCTGCTGATTCCGACCAGCGATGTGTCTCCCGGAGGGAAATGCGCGCCGATATCCCCCAACCCGGCCGCCCCCAGCAACGCGTCGATGATGGCATGACTGAGGACATCGCCATCGCTGTGACCTTCCAGACCGTGAGAGTGTGGAACGTCCACGCCGCCGAGTATCAGGGGCCTCCCCACCGCCAGGGCGTGAGCATCAGCGCCGGTGCCTACTCGATACTCCACCCAACTACCTCAGCATTTCGTAAACAGCCGGGATCGGCAAACCATCCCAGTTCGTGTTGAATCCAGCCTTCCCAGGGCGCAATCTCGATGGCAGTTTCAATGAATGCCTCTGATGCCTGGTGCAACGTTGCTGGGCAACGCGGTGTTTATGCTTTGCGGCGAATTTTCAGCACCTTGTTGGCCTGCTCCAGGTCCTTCACAGCGTCTCCGTGGAGAATAATCGGCGAGAACGCAACCACCGCAGCAACCACAAACACCCCAATCGAAATGAGGGTAGCCGACCAGGCCACCATATTCTCTATCGTAACTACCTGGAGGTGGAAAATATGCGCTCGCGTCGCTATGGGTTCTGGCAGCGCTACCTCAAACTGAACGGCGGCAATCATGACTACCGGTCCGGCGGCAATAATTGCTACCAGCAGCCAGGTAATCTCCCATATCATGAACTTGTTTCGTTCCGCATTAACCTGAGACAGCAGTTGATCCAGTCCGCCCGGAGTTATCTCGGCGTTCAGGCGATCTGCGCTATTTCGAAGGAATCGCGCGTACTGGCGGTAACGGTCTCGGTTTACGGCGCGAGATGCCATGGGGCGTCCTCCTCCTCGGAGCATTCAGATACGGAGCATTCAGATGCCGACGGCCGCGGCATCATCGGCCATCACATCATATCGCCGCGTACTGCAAAGGTTCTAGAAGCACGGGGGGCCCTTTATGCGAATTTGATCACTGTTCTACTGACAGGATCTGCGACACCATCGTGAAATCCGCTGGCGTAGTGACTTTTATATTCTCGTAGCTTCCCAGGAAAACCTTCACCGGATGCCCCATCGCCTCTACCATCGCCGCATCGTCGGTAAATTCTCCGGCGGCCGAAACGTGGGCGTCGACCAGCAATCGCACCCCAAACACCTGGGGCGTTTGCGCCGCCCACAATTTCGCCCTGGGCGGTGTGTCGGTAACCGTGTGGTCTTCACCTACCACTTTTATCGTGTCGGTGACCGGCACCGCCGCTACCGCAGCTCCCGATTCGCGCACCGCTTCCAACGCCCGGTCGAGTATCCCAGCGTCCACGCATGGACGCGCTCCGTCGTGGATGGCCACCCACTGGCAATCGCCCAGTGACTGCAGCCCGGCGTAAACCGAATCTTGCCGCCTGGTTCCCCCCGCACACACGCCGGCCACCTTCGCCACACCATGCCGCTTCAACAGGGCTTCCGCCATGCTTACGGCATCCTTGGCTACCACCAATATTATGCGTTCAACGGTTTCCGATGCGGCAAGGCGGCGCAATGTGTGCACTATCAGCGGAATCCCGTTGATCAGGGCGAAGATTTTATCGGTTCCCCCCATGCGGGTACTGCTGCCGGCGGCAACCACAACGACGCCAAACCCGCCATCTTGTTTGTTGTCGTTCTGTCCGTGGTCGCTGGTCATTGTGGATATTTCGCATCGACTCTCTGGATAACCGCCACCGAATCCGCCAACTCTGGCTTACGACAACAATCCCTTCGTCAATTCAGTTGGCGGGCAAGCCCGACATCGTTTATTATTGGGGCATCTTACCACTCGCTTTGAACAACACCCAAACGCACTGACGACTACATGCATCATGAGGGGGAATCATGGCGGAACTAGAACTGGCCTATCAGGCCCAAACCTACAGCTCTGGCACCCACGGGAGGGCAATCTGCAATGCCCGGACACACCACTGGGTGGCAGACGATGGAAGCGGAGACGCGGTGCACTCCGGCGAGCTGTTTCTCTCCGGAATCACCGCGTGTGCGGTCAACATGGTGGAACGTATCGCCGTCACCGACGATTCTCCGGTCAATTTCATGGAAGTGTCGGCCGAAGCGTACCGCGATCCAGACTCCGTCCCCGGGGACTTGACCCTCTATGCCGACGTCCGTATCCACTTCAAAATCTGGGGCGTGGACGACGATCAGGGTAACCATCTCGTGGACACCTGGAAAAAACGTTGACCGCTGTATGGTTCCGTCGCCGTGGCGACGCCAAGCACTTCCGTAACCGCTGAATTCGTTTCCGAAGGACGCCAGAAGCACTCCTGACCGGCCCAACAAGTTTTTGGCATCAGTTCCTCCCCGGGTTCTCGTGACAAAACATATCACCGGAAAGGGCTGAGACCCGTCCATGCACCGACCGGCTGGGTGGCGTACCATTACACTCCCTGCCGGTCGTTTCGTACTTTTTAGGCCAACCGTCTGTTCGGATTGGCGAATGTCCCAGATCCACACCGGATAGCC
Organism: Dehalococcoidia bacterium; assembly: GCA_965217175.1. Classification (GTDB taxonomy): domain Bacteria; phylum Chloroflexota; class Dehalococcoidia; order Lucifugimonadales; family UBA3495; genus Bin87. Next base: position 3,059,415 of record OZ244251.1, on the reverse strand, counting down.
CGCATCTAATGTCGATCGATCCGCGTGAACCCGATCTGACCTACCGGGGTTGAAGAAGCCCTGTATCTCGGGAGGTCCACTATAGAGTTTCCACTTTCCCTGTTCGCCGCCAGCCTGTCCGAGGGTAGCGCATCCCTCCTCAAAGATTTTGCCGTCGCTATGGCGATAGCCGCAGCAGGGTTGGCTTTAGCCCGGTTGGTCTGGCAGCCGCCCGTGTTGGGTTACCTGCTGGCCGGACTCCTCATCGGTCCCTTTACGCTGCCCAGTCCGCTCATCAGCAACCTGGACACTATCGGCCTGTTGGCAGAGCTTGGATTGGTGCTGCTCCTATTCGGGATAGGGCTAGAGTTGGGATGGCGCCGGATCCGCAGCATCGGGTTTCGGGTACTGGTTATCGGTGTCGTTGAGATCAGCGTGCTCACCCTCTTCGGAATGTGGATCGCCAGCGCCGTCCTGGGTCTGGAGGGAGTCTACGGCTTGTATTTGGGCGGCGCCCTGGCAATTAGCAGCTCAGCCATACTGTTGAAAGGTCTGCGTGACACCGGAAAATTGCGTTCCGGCTGGGGTCAAACTGTCGTGGGCATACTCCTGGTGGAAGACTTCGCCGCTGTAATATTCCTGACCATTCTTTCCGGCCTCGCCACCACCGGGTCGGCCAGCCTGCCCGATGCCGGAGTGCTGGTTGCGAAACTGGCCATTTTCTGCATCACGGTGCTGGTTTTTGGTACCTTCCTGGCGCCACGGATGGTCCGGCTGCTGCGCTGGTTGCCCCGGGCGCAATCCGAAGAATCAATGCTGGTCGCCAGTTTGGGCGGGTGTTTTGTCCTGGCGCTGTGCGCCAATGTACTGGATTTGTCAGGCGCTGCGGGAGCGTTTCTTATCGGCGTCGTAATCGGAGATACCGAAGTTGCCGGCCGGGTTACCCGATTGGTCAGCCCGGTGCGAGACATGTTTGGCGCACTCTTCTTCCTGTCTATTGGGATGCTCATCGATTTTCGCACCCTCGATGATTTCATCGTCCCGGCTCTCATAGTTGTCGGCGTATTCATGGCCGGCAAGATTATAGCCAACATCGTCGGCGCCACGCTGGCCGGCCGAAATCCCCACGATGCGGTGCAGGTGGGCATGACGATGCCTCAAATGGGAGAATTTTCGCTGGCCATCGGGCGGGTCAGTCCGGTGGATGCCTTGGGAAATTCTGTGTTGGGGCCAGTGCTCGCAATTGCCACGGCCATAACGTCGGTCCTGGCGCCCCTCACCATGCGAGTTTCATTGCCTATGTGCCTGTGGGTAGAGCGACGCGCCCCGTCTACGTTGCACGAGGTTAACCTCTCCATCCAGTTGGGAGTAGATACGTTCTGGTCGGCGCTTTCTCTGGGCGGCCCGACCGGCGCGCGCCTCCACAACCTCGGCCGGCGTATGCTGATTAACCTGTGCATCATCGCGGTTATCACCGCCGGGGGCACCGTGGCGTTGTACGCCCTGCCCGCGCTGTTCCCGCACGCCCTCCCGGTTTCCCAAAGTATCTTCGGCTTGTTGATGGGCGGAGCCGTTGTCGGTTTGAGTACACCCTCGGCCATCAGCGTCTGGCACTCCCTGCGAACCCTCGCACGCCTCGCGACCGGCGAAAACGACACCGGGAGTCGCCCGGGCAGTGGCGACCCAATCTGGGGGACACTGCGGACTATGGTGCAAAACGGACTCGCCACCGTGCTCCTCGCGCTGCTGGTGGTATTGTCGCTGCCCCTGGTGGTCCGCCTGTTCGCCCTGGGCAGCCTTTCGGCGCCCCTGTCAATATTGCTGTTGGTGGCGCCAGCGTTGGCTATGGGAATAATCAGCTTCCGGGTACACCGCGTTTTGGAACCCGCTTTCCACGATACATTCACGTCTGAAGCCGGGCACCTTCCCGGCATGACGCACTGGAGTAACGACGCCATCCGTCCAGGCGACCCAGAGTCGCCCAACGGACTCCCGCACCGGCCAGTCGCGCCCTCACCATCCACTGGTTCTGCCGGCGCTAGGCGACCCGATTTGTTGGTAGCCGCGGCGATCGAGCATCTGGACGAGCAGGATGAGCTATGGCAGTTGCTCGAAGAGAGAATCGCAGTATTACAACAAACCGCGACGACGCCCAACCCCGGCAGCGATGCCGATCCCCGCGTCGATTCCGATTAACGGAGGCGCACCTTCAACCGGATGGTCCGGGTGCTGCCATCCTCGCCGTGCTACAATTGCCGCATTGTGCTCCCTGAACCGGACCTGACCAACAGGAAGGCTCACCAATGCGTATTTGTTCATTTCTGCCATCGGCTACCGAGATCGTTTACGAACTGGGGTTGGAAGACCAACTCTTCGGAGTAACCCACGAATGCGATTACCCGGCGCAAGCTCGTGACAAGCCCTGGGTCGTAAGGAGCGTTTTCGAAGGCACTAATCCCAGCAGCGGCGAAATCAACCGGATCATTTCTGAACGGCTGGCCGAGGGATTGGGTATCTATCACATAGATCAGGACATTCTGGATGCGGCTCAACCCGACTTGCTCCTGACACAAGCCATCTGCGAAGTTTGAGCCGTGTCCTCTCGGCAGGTCGCCGAGTCCACCGTGAACATGGACAAAGAACCGGAACTTCTGTCGCTGGACCCCCAATACCTGGGCGACGTACTTGAAGATGTACGGCGCGTCGGGCGGGCCACCGGGGCCGAGGCAACCGCGGAAGTGGTGACAGCCCGCATGCAGCAACGCATTGATGCAATCACGACGCAGGCCGCTATCGCCGATTACCAGCCCCGTGTATTGCACCTGGAATGGACCGACCCTCCCATGTGTGGCGGGCATTGGGTCCCGGAGATGGTTGAGTTGGCCGGCGGTGTCAATTGCTTTGGCAACAAAGAAATGGGTTCTTTCCCTATCGAATGGGATGCAGTGGTTGAAAGTCAGCCGGATGTCGTGGTCATTATGCCGTGTGGGTTTGAAGTGCCCCGCGGTTTACAGGATGTGCCCCTGTTGGCCGCCAGGCCCGGTTGGGAATCCCTGCCGGCTGTTCAAAACAACCGGGTATTCGTCATCGATGCCAGCAACTATACCAGCCGCTCGGGCCCTCGCCTGGTCACCGGTTTGGAAATTCTGGCCGAAATGATCCACCCCGAGCTGTTCTCAGGAATGGTGCCCGAGGCCGCTGCGCGTCGCGTCTACAACGCGGCGTCCATAGCCGCTAATTGAGGCGTGGTCCCTTGAACGGGGTGTTTTGCTCCACCTGTTCGCTGACGATCCGGTTGGCCTGACCCATCAACGTCAATAGCCTATCCAGTTGCGCCCCCGCCGTAACAGTCTCCAGCAGAGATTGCCGCACGTCCGGGGGCGTCGGCAGGCTCACGGCCAGCGTCGTGCAGGCCGCCCGTGCCAGCGCAATGGCATCATCCGGCGCATTTATCTCGCGGTCCCAGCCACCTGCCATCGCAGTGAGTTGACGCTGTAGCTTTATGAATTCTTCTTGCACGCCGGCTAGCGTCTCCGCCGATACCTCACCCTCTTCGTCTTCCAGAAACCGGACCAGCCCAACCATGTGCGGAGTGGTTTGCAACGTGGCCAACAATTCGAACCGCCTTTCTCCGCGGGTCAGAATATTCAGCCGTCCTTCCTGCAACCGTTGCACCTGGGAAATGCGGGCCGTGGTCCCGATGGAATGGGGAGTTGCCGCCTCTCCGACTTCAGCGCCTTCCCTGATCAGCAGCACACCGAAAGGTTCGTCGCTATCCACGCACGCCCCAATCATCTCCTTGTAGCGTTCCTCAAAGATGTGCAACGGCAACGGCATCCCGGGGAACAGCACCACGTTGTTCAATGGGAACAACGCGAGCTCGACTCCGGCCGAAGTCGGGTGGTCATCCGGGTTCAGCGTCATGATAATCGGAGTATAACGTTGGGTTGCCGGCGCCGCAACCGGTGATCCCCTCACCGGGGGCCGCGTCCCATCGCCAGGCACACCTGAAAAGAGAGCCCCCATTTGATTTCGGATGGGGGCTCTCTTTTCAACGGTCGATGCTGAGAGTTATTTCACCGGTGCAGCATCTGGAGGCCTGTTATGGATGGCCTTGGTTCCCTTCTTGAAAATGCACGTCCGGATGTTGTTCTCCAGCTCCGTGGGGTCTCCAACGCCGGGGTAGCGCTCCTGGGCCGCCGGACTGTTGAGATACTCATACATCTTCTGGAGTACTTCGTTTTCCGACTCCCCCACGATGATAGTCTTATCACGCGGGTCGGACAGGAAGTTGCTGGGCCTGGCGTAGTAAATGTCTGGCATCGAATTCTCCTCCTGAAACCAGGTTACCGGCACCACCGCCGGCTATCGCTTGCAGTAGCAAATTGATACACCATCTAACCTACGGTTGTCAATGGTGCCGGCATCAACCAGAGCCTTTGCTGCGCCGCAAAATCCGCACCGTTACCACCGGTTGCCGCATTTACGGGTTTGAATTACGATAGATAAGGACTCTCCAACACTATTGTTCCGTAAAAAGGATCTTTCACGATGGCAGAACCCACCAAAGTACTGGTCACTGGCGGCGCCGGCTTTATCGGATCGCACCTGGTCACCGGCCTTTTGGAAAACTCCTACGCCGTCGCCATCGTCGACAACCTCAGCTCCGGTCATCTGCGGGACGTCAACCATCACGCCACGTTCTACCACGCCGGGATCAACGATCCCAAGATTGACCAGATCATTCAGCGCGAACGCCCGGAAATAGTGTTTCACCTTGCTGCCCAGAGCAGCGTACGGGAATCGTCTATCAACCCGGTGGCAGACGCCGACTCCAACATCGTGGGTACGGTGCGGCTTATATCCGCCTGCGCCGCAGCCGGGGTAGAAAAGATCGTTTTTTCCTCCACCGGCGGCGCTATTTACGGCAACCCCGCATCCATACCCTGCGACGAGTCAACACCGGTTAAGCCATTGACGCCGTACGGCCTGTCCAAACGGGTAGGCGAACTTTACCTGGAACACTTCAATCAGGACTACGGCCTGGATTACACGATTCTCCGTTACGCTAATGTATATGGGCCCGGCCAGAATCCCCACGGAGAGGCCGGTGTGGTCGCCATCTTCACCGGCATGATGCTGGAGGGTGTTTGCCCCACTATCTACGGAACCGGTGAGCAGGAACGCGATTTCGTTTACGTCTCCGATGTGGTGGAAGCCAACCTGGCTTCCGTAAATAACGGCGACGGCAGAACGTACAATATTGGTACCGGCGTCGGTGTAACCATCAATCGCATCTACGACCTTCTGCGAGAATATACCGGCTTCCCCGAAGAAGCCCACCATCAACCACTGCGCCACGGCGAAGTTTTCCGCATCGCCCTGGACGCCACCCGCGCGTCTCAGGAATTGCGGTGGGAGCCCACTGTGTCGTTGGAGGATGGTCTGCAACGAACGGTAGACCACATTCGTTCAGCCCTCACCAGGCGTCCCACGCGGGTGAGGCTAACTCCTGACCCCCGGCGCCCGTAAATCGCCCCGCTTCAATTTTGTACAATATCAACAGGAGGAACCACTCCAATGGCAAATGACTACGACGTTGTCATCCTCGGCGCCGGCGCCGCCGGCCTTTCTGCCGGCCTTTACTCCACCCGAGCAATGCTCAGCACCGTCATGATCGAGAGCATCGGTCCCGGTGGGCAACTCCTGATAACCGATGAAATAGAAAACTATCCCGGTTTCAGAGAAGGCGTAAAAGGCCAGGCCCTGGCGGAAGAGATGTACAACCAGGCCGACCGCTTCGGTGCGAAATTGGAATTTGCCGAAATCGAGGGAGTGGAAAACCTGAACGAGGATCGAAAACTGATCCGTACGTCTGAAGGGGATTTCACCGCGCGCGCCCTGATAATCGCGACCGGTGGTTCTCACAACAAGCTTGGCGCCCGAGGTGAGGACGAATTCAGCGGACGCGGTGTTTCCTATTGCGCCGTTTGCGATGGCAACTTTTTCCGCGGCCAGGACGTCGTGGTGATAGGCGGCGGCGACTCTGCAATGGACGAGAGCTTCTACCTTACCGGCATCTGCAACTCAGTTACGATTATCCATCGGCGGGACGAGCTGCGCGCCACCAAGGTGCTGCAGGACCGCGCTTTCGCGAACCCCAAGTACAAGTGGCTGTGGAGCCACGTAGTCGAAGAGTTCGTCGGCAACGGCGTGCTGGAAGCCATCCGCGTGAAGAACCTTAAAACAGACGAGATCTACGACTACCCAACTGCAGCCGCGTTCGTGTACGTTGGTTTCCATCCCAATACCGAGTACTTGAGGAACATCCTGGACATGGACGAACTCGGCCACGTTTACGCCGACCTGCACATGCGCACCAACATACCAAAGGTGTACGTCTGTGGCGACGCCCGCGCCGAATCCACCCGTCAGTTGGGAGCCGCCGTCGGAGACGGGATTACCGCGGCGTTGACCGCGTTCCACGACCTCTCAACGTAAAACCTTAACCTCGCCATCCTTGTCCTCGAAATCGATGCCCTGGCGCTACTCTGAACAGTAGTTAGCGAGGGCGTCGTCAATACGTAGAGACCGGGCGATCGCGTTGGGCGCGCACGGTTTCCGATGCTTGTCTCAGAGGATTATCAGACACCAGTCGGTCGCGGTAGGTTACCCGCACCTATCTGAAACCATTGACCCCGGCCAGCCAGGTACGATTGCCGGGGTTAATCCCAGACCAGTATGGCAACGAACGGCAGAGCGAAAAAGGCCAGCACGATGTAAATAACCGGCGCCAAACGAGTGCGCATCGTGGCTGCCGACATTCTTTCCGCCAATAAAATGGGAATCCGGCGCACCTTCCCTACCGGCCAGATCAGGCAAATCCCAAACACATTGAAAAGCAGATGGGCTAGAGAAACCGTGACCGCTGCAGCGTTGCCCGTGGAGAGAGCCACGAGATTCGCCGTGACGGTTGTACCGATGTTTGCGCCAAGTGTATAGGGAAAGACTTGGGTCAGGTTCAACAAGCCGGCCCCAACCAGCGGAATGACCAGGGACGTAGAAATCGAGCTGCTCTGTACCAGTACCGTGATTCCCGCACCCAGCAGCATGGACCGTCCTGAACTCCTGAATAGGTGTTCGCTGAATACAGATTCGATGCGTCCATAAACCAATCTCCTGGACACCCGCACGATCGCCAGCAGCGTACCGATGGTCAGGATGGCAGCCACGATCAGGAGCAGGGCGCCGTTCTGTTCCGTCAATCCAGCCAGCGCCCGGACCACTGGCGTGGTGGCGTCGCCGATCGGATCCCCGAGTTTCAGCCCACCCAAACCCGCCACCGTACCTGCCAGCACGGTGGAAATCTTCGTCAGGAGACCGGTGGCCAGCTCCACCGGAAACAAAACGGCCACCGCCATAAAGTTGAAAAAGTCGTGAACCGTCGCCGCTGCAAACGTACGTCGGAAGTCGTCGGACCGTGTTATGTGAGCTAGCGACACGATGGTGCTTGTGATGGTAGTACCGATGTTCGTACCCATCACCATGAAAATAGCCCCCTGTGTCGACAGCGCCCCACCAGCCACCAGACCGACAATAATTGACGTGGTGGTTGACGAGCTTTGAACCAGGGAAGTGGCTAAAATCCCAACGAACAATGCGACAAAAGGTGACTCGGTTGCCCTGATGATCGAGTCTGAAAACTCCTCGCCCAACAGCATGAAGCCGTGTCCCATCGCCCCTATGCCGACCACAAAGAGGTACACCAACGCCACGATTATTCCGAGTTGGAGGGTGATTAGCCAGTGTCGGGTCAATGACTTCTCCATTGGGCAACAAAATTCTCAAAGCGACAAGTTTAGCACCGGTTACCGCAGGGTCGTCGGACTATATGGCCGGGGGTACGCCCTGGTCATGGCGAGGAGTGCCAGCGACGTGTCAACCGGCGGTTGAAACGTTCACAACCGAACCGCTTCCCTGATTAACAGGGAAATGCTCCCGCCGATGGTAATCGCCAACACCGCATAGCGGAAGACTACTGATGTCATGCGGCGCGCGACCACGGCTGCCGCTGCCGAACCCAATATCGCCGCCGGGGCCAGTACACCCGCATTTTGCGCCGTCTCGCGTGGTACCAGACCCACGACGGCATAGAGCGCCAACGCCAGCGTCGTCGCCAGAACGAAATATAGCGCCAGCGTACCGCGGATGGCGTCCCGCGACCAACCCTGCTCGATGGAATAAAGCCCGGCCAGCGGTCCTCCCACGCCCAACGTCGCAACCAGCAGGGTGGTGATAAAACCACACACCGGGGCAGCCAATTTGCGTCTCGCTCCCGGCAACCGCAACTGAAATAGGCTCATCACTCCCAATGTCAGTATCAGCCCGATAATTACCAGGCGCAAAACCACTGGGTCGGCAGAGTCCAGCAACACGACGGCAATGGGGATGGGAGGCAACCCGGCAACCACGAACGGCCAGGTTTCCCTCAGTTTGAGGTGTCGCCAGGTTTGTGCCAACGTCAACCCGGCCGTCAGAACAATCATCGCGTTGATGATGACCACCGTTTCCTGCGGCGCCAGAATCAGCAGCAGTACCGGCATTGCCACCATGCCCAACCCAAAACCGATCGTTCCCAATACCAGGGAACCCAGGAACACCATCACCAGGCCGATGATTAATTCCAGACCGCTGAGCATCAGCGAAATACTATCCGGTCGCTCGTGTTATGCAGCGCCAAACAGTCCTTTTTCGGCAGCCCGCCGCAACGTTCGCTGTACCTGTACCACCGGCGGCCCGTTGCGAGCCAGCACGATCTGAACGCGGTCGTTCGGCGTTATCATCAACGTGCGTTCTCCGTCCAGAGCCACCGTGCAGTGCCTGGGTTCCAGGTCCACCGGCACACCTTCTTGCAACAAACCCCAGTCGGCGATTGCCACCGGTTTCACCAAACCGGGCGCCACCGGAGCAATCACCGTGGTCGCCCACACCGACGCCACTTCGTCGCCGTCGGGAAGACCAGGCCGGTACCGCAATCCCCCCACCTCGCCCATCGACAAAGGGCGCAGCCGACCGCCCACCGAAGACAGGCCGATTCCAGCGGGTTCAGCACGGGTCAGAAACACTTCATACACCGTATCCATATCCCAAATGGCCCGGGAAGCAACAAACCTCTCCCGCGAGATCGCCACGTCCACCAACGCCAGGTCGGCGGGTTGCCCGTTCACGGCGACTTGAAGCGTTTTGCTTATCACCGACGTGTCCTGAGAGTCCAGCCAGCCCGATGCCACGATTCCTGCGGCAATACCGGCCTGAGTGCCCTCCACCATAACCGGGAAAATGTTGTTGGTTCCGGTCGATATCGCGACTATCGGCACCTGGTTGGTACCGACCGCCACCGCGCGATTGGTTCCGTCTCCGCCCAGCGTAACCAGGCATCCAACGCCCTGTTCGGCCATGGCCGCAGCCGCCCGCATCGTGTCGCCTTCCGTATAGTGCGGCGACATTGGCAGCATCTCAACTGCCAACTCCACGTCGGCATCATCGGCGGCGCGCCGACACAGGTTGCCGCTGTCGGGCATTGCCAGTACCTTCGTTACGCCGGTGGATTGCAAGCCAATCAGCACCCGCCGCACGATGTTTACCTTTTCCCAGTCGGGAACAACTCGACCCTGTGCAACCAGACGTCGGATGTCCTTGCTGGCAGCCGGGTTGGCGATGATTCCTACGGTGGCCATTTCAGTGCGCCCTTAGCCTTTCCCGATGCTAGAATGACCCGTGTACAGGTCGATTACTATACACCATACCCCCGCATATTCGGGGTAGCGGCTCAAACCTAATCGCAGGAGACGTGCCATGGATTCTGAACTAGCCTTTGCATCGGCCATTGACATCCGGCGCATGATTGCCGACCGTGAAATATCCGCGGCCGAACTGACCAGATTGTTTCTGGACCGGATCGACCAACTCAATCCTCAGCTCAGCGCCTACCTGACCGTCTGCCACGACGAAGCCACCGCCGCCGCCAGCGACGCCGACGCGGCGGTGCAGCGCGGAGATGCCCTCGGGCCGCTCCATGGCGTCCCCGTATCCATCAAGGACCTGGAGATGACTAAAGGAGTCACCACGACTCTCGGTTCTGCCATCTTCCGAGACCGGGTTCCGGACATCGATTCCATCGTGGTGGAACGGGTCAAGGCCGCCGGCGGCATAATCCTGGGCAAAACCAACACTCCCGAGTTCGGCCAGTCGGGCACTACTGAAAACCTGGTCAGCGATCCTTGCCGCAATCCCTGGAACACCGATTACACTCCCGGCGGAAGCAGCGGCGGCGCAGCGGCGGCGCTGATCTCAGGACTTTGCACCCTGGCGACCGGCAGCGACGGCGGAGGCAGCATCCGAATACCGTCGAGCTTCAGCGGCGTAACGGGCATCAAACCCTCACAGGGCCGTGTGCCACGATTCGGAGGCTACGGCGGCCCGGCGGCCAATCATTTCTCCCAGTCTGGCCCCATGAGCCGTTCTGTTCGCGACACCGCGCTCCTGCTCCAGGTGCTCTCAGGACCTGATTCCCGCGATCCCAATACTCTCACCGACCAGCCGCCCGATTATCTGGCCGCTCTGGAAGGAGGCGTCAGCGGTTGGCGCGTCGCCTGGAGCGAGGATTTCGGCTACGCAGCGGTTGATCCCGAGGTGGTGCAGATTACCCGATCGGCCGCCCAGGTCTTTCAGGATATGGGCGCGACGGTCGAAGAAGCCGCTCCCGAGATCGAAGGCGATCCATTCCCGGCGTTCGCCACCGTTTTCGGTACAGCCTCGTACACTTCCTATGAAAGTTTGTACCCGGAACGCCGCGACGAGTTCACCCAGTATGTGCGACAGACCTTTGACGTTGCCTCCAAACTATCAGCCGCGGAATTGTCCCGCGCCCTGGCCTATGTCGACCGGCTCAAACGCCGCTTTGCCGATTTCTTCAACAACTACGACATTCTGTTGACGCCGGCCATGGCCGTAACTGCATTCCCTATCGGACAACACCCCACCGTCATCGCCGGGCGCGACGTAGAACCCTGGTGGGGATATCTGCCGTTCACATTCCCGATCAACATGAGTGGGCAAACTGCGGCCAGCGTACCCTGCGGGTTCTCTGCTGATGGCCTTCCCGTCGGCCTGCACATCGTGGGCCCATCGGGTGCGGAAGGCCGGGTTTTGCGCGCAATGGCAGCATTTGAGGAAGCCCGGCCGTGGGGCCACCATCGCCCGCCGGTGTGCTGACTTACAGCTGCACCTGCACACTCCCCCATACTGCCCGCACTACCCGCCCAACGCGAACCCCGTTATAATGGCCCCCGCAAATCAACCTCCAGTGCGGGACGATCATCCAGTCGCTCTCCTCGTCCCGTCTATGGCTTAGGAAGGAACTATGGTTACTACGTACGCCTGCATCAAGACCGATACGGTGACCCGTCCCATCATGATGGGCCGAAACGAGGTGGAAACCCATATCGGAGTAGTTACACTCAATCGCCCCGAGGTTCTCAACGCGCTCAACCTGCAGCTGGTGCGCGAACTGGACCAGGCGATCACCGATTTTGAAAACGATGACAGCGTCGGAGCAATCATCATCACCGGAGCCGGGGAGCGGGCGTTCTCGGCCGGCGCAGACATCCACGAGAACCGGGAATTCAGCCCGGAACAGCGCGAGGGAGGCCAGCGGGAGCGCTCTCAATACACTTGGCACCTGCATACCTGCAGCAAACCTCTGATCGGAGCCGTCAACGGTCTGTGCTACGGCGGTGGGACAGTGCTGGCCACCAGCCTCGATTTCCTGGTCGGCTGCGAAAAAACCAGTTTCCGTTTCCTGGCAGTCAACTACGGCCAGATGAACGCCACGTGGAGCCTCCCACAGTTGGTCGGCATCCACCGTGCCAAGGAACTGTTGCTCAGCGGACGTGAAGTATTTGCCGATGAGGCCTATCACATGGGGCTGATTAACCACCTGTTCTCGTCCGAAGAACTGATGGACAAAGCGCTGGACATCGCCGCCGGCATGGCTCGCAACCGGGTGGAAGGCCTGGCTAACATCAAGCAATTACTGCTCGAACATTCCGGCCTGCCCATTGAAGAGCAATATCGCAACGAGATTATGGGACGGTCAAGCCGCTTCAAGGGTCTGTCCGTAGAGGAAGGCTTCGCTGATTTCCTCGACCGCAAGGGTCGCAAGCCCAGTGACGACTAGTAATCTCGGCGCCTGTCCCAACTCATTCCACTCGTCATCCCTTATCGGGGACAGAAAAAGTTGGCGAAAGGAATAGGTTTCTTGATCGGGGGTATTCTTCTGGCGACGGTGGCGTGCACCACGCCGCCGCCGACTCCCAACATAGAAGCCACCCTGGCAGTCCGCGTAGATCAACAAGTGCAAACGGCCATAGCACGCGTACCAAGCGCCACGCCCGCGCCCACTGTAACGCCGATTCCTACGCCAACTCCCATCCCCACGGCAACTCCGCCGCCGGCTCCCACGTCGACTATATTGCCAACTGCTACAAGGCGTCCTACTCCTACGCCTCGTAGTACGGCCACTTGGCGTCCCACGCTTCGACCAACCAACACCCCTACGATTGCCGACTGGAGCGAAAGATTGAAACCCTGGGTAGTTCGGATATCCACGGATCGTAGCTTAGGGACTGGCTTCTTCTTCAATGACCCTATTGATGAGTCAAATTGGTATGTCGTGACCAACGCGCACGTGGTAGGTGATAACAAGCACGTTCGGGTTAGCTGGGCTTATCGAGACATTCCAGACTTGGCAAGAGTACGAGTGCTCGGCTTGGACGAATACGCCCATGTGGCATTGTTAGATGTGGGTCCCAACGACTTCGATTGGAGCAGCACCGGTTGGGAAAACGGTCTTGATTACTTGAATCACTGGGGAATTGGCATTAATCCGTCCACCTCGTTTCGCCCGGGCGATGAAGTAATAGCTTTGGGATTCCCAGACGGTGGCGGGGGACGAACCATTACCCAAGGAGTAGTTTCTGCCGCGAATGTCTACTTCGACGGAGTTAACTGGATCAAGACGGATACCGCTCTTAATCCCGGAAACAGCGGGGGGCCTCTCATGACCATGTCTGGGCGCATAATTGGCATGAACACCTGGGGTCGCACCGATCTGGAAAACGTTGGGTATGCTCTGCATATGCAAGAAATGCTTGCCCGGTTACCTGCATTGGCAACAGGGACGAGCCAGTTGGCACCCAATCCTACAAATACTCCCGTCCCCATACGCATGGGGGAGTTCACCGATGGGTCGTTTCTGGCCGTCCTCACTTGGGATGATGGTTGGTACAACACCCGGCAAGACGAGAGCATTTGCGTCGACCGAACGACACAATCCGGTGATCGATTCAAGTGGTACGGTAAATGCGATTACAGCGGGCAAGAACGCAATGGCACCGTTTATGTCTGGTACCAAAACGAATGGTTAGAAGCCCGTCGGATCGAACTAGCCGATCGCCCGTATTAAAACGCCTCTCATGCCTGAGCCTCGATCGCCAAACCCAGTCCTACCGGTAGGGCGACGCTCAACCGATGCGATAACCGCTCCCGACGGATCACAAATTCGGCTCGTACTCCACTCTGAACACGGTGCTCACGCCTGCAGCATCGTCGAGGTCAGCATCGGGCCCGGTTCGGTCAGCAGGCCGGTGCGCCACCGTACCGTCGAAGAAGCCTGGTACATCATCGCTGGTACGGGCCGAGTTTGGCGCTGCCCTCCCAACACGGACCCTGGAAGCTGCTCGCCAGTCGCGGTAACGCCCGGAGACGCGGTGGTGATTCCTGTGGGCTGGGCGTTCCAGTTCAGCGCCGACCTGCACGAAGAGCTGCGGTTCCTGTGCATAACCATGCCGCCGTGGCCCGGCGCCGAAGAAGCCATAGACGTAGAAATCGGCGGCTTGGGGGCACCTACCCTCTCGCCGCCGTAGCTAACGCGTTTTGCATCCGCGGTGGTTGGCTGGGTCGTGCTAACCCTGCCGACGAACCTCTATCGTCTCGCCTTCCGCAAGGGCAACGCGGCGATATTGGATACCCATTTTCAACATCCAGTAGCCCAAGGTAGCTGGGCTGACTTCCAGCTCAGTGGCTGCCCGGCTCATACCCATTTGATTCACCAGTTCGGGCACCAGGTTTTCCAGAGGCCTGCCGTGTTTGTCCTCCACTTTGCGCATCAGCTTAGTTTTTCTTATTCGCTGCGTCGCCATATCCCCTCTTCCCGAAGTGTGTTCACCGCGCCCACAACCATTTGCATGTTACGTGGAGCGGACATCGCACATATTACACCACGTGGTTCCACCAATGCAGTCATATGGCCTTACCACCTGTCGTTATTTTGGTATTGATCGCCGATAATTTTAACTGGTGAGTATCTGGCGCCACCGTTGGAGCGGCAAAAAGCGGATTGGCGCAAGGCGGATTACTTTTAGCGAAGGTACCGCCGACCCCGACCCCGGCAATTCTCCGCACCCGGTCATTTTGCTGCGCCCGTCAGGTCCGCGACCTGGGGCATCACCTTCTCAGCCAGTAACCGTGTGGATTTTTCCCAACCTTCCTGATCCTGCCACTGATCGTAAACGAGCGTCAGCAATGCGCCGAAGCCACCGACTTCGTCATACATGCGGCGGATTTTGCCAGCCACCGTGTCGGGTGAGCCAATCAGCCAGAGGTGGTCAGCCATGTACTCGATGTTCACCGCGTCGTCGTCGACTTCCGGGTCGTGCTTGAACACGGCCATCAGGTCGAATTCCCGGAACAGGGGCAGTAGATATTCATCCCACACCCGACCCAGCATTCCGTTCAGGGCCTTGTCGCGAGCTTCTTCGTCGGTGTCGGCAACGTACACATCCCGAACCAGTCGCCAATCTTCGCGAGACGGATGCAGGCCGGAACGTTGTGCCCCTTCTTCCACCGCCTCCCAATGGCTGCGGCAATAATCCGCGTTCAGCGCCAGGCTCATGGGGATGAAGCCCTTTTCGCCAGCAATCATCAACGTGGGAGATTTGTAACTCACCGAAGCTACTCCTATCGGTGGATGAGGTTTCTGGTAAGGGCGCAGGAAAAATTCCAGAGTTCCGTACATGGGCTCCGGGATGCTGACGTTCCAGAACTTCCCCTTGTATTCAAACGGCCCGTCGTTCTCCCAGATTTTCAGAATGATGTCCAGCGACTCCCGGGTCATCTCCCGGTGCTCACCGTTGTTGCCGTCAACGTCAAACAGAGCCCAGTCACTGGGTAATCCGCTGCTGCCCACGCCAAACAGGAACCTTCCCTGGGACAGGTGATCCAGGTACGCCACCCGGTGCGCCAGTTCCGCCGGATGGTGGAAAGGCAACAGATGCGCCCCAGAACCCAGCTTAATGCGCTCGGTCTTCATCAGCGCCTGTGCAATTAGCAGATCTGGCGCGGGGATCGGTTCCCAGGGGGAAGTGAAATGTTCCCCAATCCAGGCTTCGTCAAAACCCAGCCGGTCGCACAGTACCAAGTACTCCAGGTCCCATTGGTGCGCATCGTAAATGTTACGTTCCGGCGGGTGGGACGGCATCATAAACAACCCGTACTTCATGACTCCTCCCGCGACCAAATCCCTTTGCAATTTCGGATGCTTCAGGCCGCATCCGTACCATATCATAATCAGGGATCATTTTGCCGGGTGTGCTATATTGAGCCAAATAACCCGGCGGAGGCGGTTAAATTGGCTACAGTACAGCAGGGTGACAAGGTGCGGGTCCACTACACCGGTCGGCTCGACGATGGCGAAGTGTTCGATTCATCCGAAGGTGGCACGCCCCTGGCGTTCACCGTCGGCAGCGGCCAGGTCATCCCTGGATTTGACCAGGGTGTCCTGGGTATGTCCCCCGGCGAGGCCAAGACGGTTCACATCCCATGCGCCGATGCCTACGGCGAACACCAGTCTGACGGCATAATGAACGTGCCGCGAGACGAGTTCCCTTCCGACATGCCGCTGGAAGTAGGCACCCGTGTCCAGGGCCAACGGAGCGAAGGACAACTCGTGTCGTTTGGCATCGTCTCCGTTGGAGATCAGGAAGTCACCCTGGACGCCAATCATCCTCTGGCCGGCAAAGACCTCACGTTCGATCTGCAACTGATTTCCATCGAGTCGTAGTCGATCGAGTCCTGGTCTTCGGTATGGCTGCAATTCTTGCGGCAATCCCCGCAATATCCGGCTGTAAACCGGATCGGGTTACCTGCGGTCGGGGCTAAACCCTCACCTGCTGCGCCAGAGTCTCGTACGTTACCGGCGATGTGGCCACCAGTCCGGCGTCCACGGGCAGCACCACGCCGTTGACCCACCGTGCCTCGTCGCTGGCCAGGAACAACGCGGCGTAGCCAATGTCCCAGGCCGTGCCCTCGGTGCGCAACGGGGCCGCTGCGCTGCGGATTTGCCGCAAATCATCATCCATACGTGGGGCCACCATCGGGGTGTACACCAGGCCCGGAGCGATGCAGTTCGTGCGAATGCCATCGGGTCCGTGGTCTGCCGCCATCGAAATGGTCAGCCCGATAACCGCTGCTTTCGACGCCGTATAGGGTGTGCTGCTGTGAGCCCTCAGTCCGGCGATCGAAGAGATGTTGATTATCGAACCGCCGCCGGTTTCCTGCATCCTGGGAATCGCGAACTTGCTGGCCAGCACGATGCTTTTCACGTTGATGGACATCACCCGATCCCAGTCCTCTTCCGAAACCTCCACCACCGTCCCGCGGCTCGATATCCCTACGTTATTGTCCAGGATGTCCAGGCGACCATAGCGCTCCATGCACGCTTCCACCATCCGACGGCAGTCATCGATATTCGTCACGTCTGCCTGAATCGTAGAGGCTTCCCCGCCTTCCGACTGGATCAATTCCAACGTTTCCTCGGCCCGCACTATGGTCTGGTCGGCCAACAAAACGCGCGCGCCTTCGCGGGCGAACAGCGTCGCCGTGGCGCGGCCGTTGCCCACGCCCGGTCCACTGGAACCGGCTCCCGTCACGATGGCGACTTTCCCTTCCAGCCTCGGTTTGATTTCAGGCACTGTCAATCTCCAGCGGTGGTTGTTTACGGAGGCCGATTTTCCGCTTCCCGCGCGGTACTATTCCGCGATTGGACGCGAAATAATCCACAAACTCGCGCAAGTGTAACACACCATTAAAACCAGCATCGGCAGCTGGCTTCGCAGTGCAGTGGCGCGGTCACCGTATATCCTCACGGCCTGCGCGTGAGCCAGATACACTCCGGCAATATGACCGATCACGATGGCCAACATGGAGAAATACCAGATGAATATGGGCGAGAGAATTCCGATGTTGATGATCGCATCGGCGGTGCCGAATAAATCCTATCCCCGGCCAAACGGATCCGACACCAACACGATAAACCGTTGCCCATTGACGAACAGGAACCCTACGAAATGGGCAAAATGATAAGCCAGCGCTATGGGCAGCAAAGAAAACGCAAATACCTTTACCAACTCCGTTGCAGCCGGCGTCGGCCTGCGCGCGATCAACGTCATGAGGCTGCACGTGAACGCAAACAGGATGCCGAACAACACCGGTAACCCCAGCACTCCCATCAGGTTGTCGGCATCGCCACCAAAACCGCGCCACTGCAACTCGAACCAGGTTGCAAATATCAACCATTCCGGCGTCGCCGACAGTCCATCGAATGACACCGTGGACAGCAGCAGGACAACCAGTACCACCTCCGCCGCCGATACCCGACCCAGTCGATTAAGACCCGCCACCGGCGGCCGCAAATTCCACTCCCTTCCTTCCCGCGTTGCCAGCCCGTAGCATTCGTAGCAATCTACGCAGTCGGTTGCAGCAGCATGGCATTGGCCGTCCGAGCTGCAATCCTCGCACACCGATACTGGCGCGCGAACCTCGGTAACCGAAAACCGCGCCATAAAACCAAATACCAGGGTGAACCCCTCGGCGTTTCGCAACCAAACATCCCTCCCGAACAGGAACATCCCGACCAGGTTGTAAACCGTGTATCCGATTAGAATCCATCCCAATACCCGGGGCCCGGCGGAGTCGGCGACCACCGTCTCCAGGAACGCGAATCCAGCGAAAACCAGAACCGCCGGCCACACACCCAGGCGCGACGGATACGGGACATACTGGCCCAGCGCCGCACCCGGCCGAATCAGGTCAGCCAGGTATTCGAACCAGGTCCACAACACCTTCCACGGGTTAACCAGCGCCCACAGGTTCCCCAGCAGCGCCGAGAAAAAGCTCAACCCAACCCAAAAAGCCACGTACACTGCTGCCGGCGCCGGATTCAACGCCGCTCGTTCAGATCCAATCAGCGCGCCGCCGATGACATATACGGTCAGAATAAGCGAAGCCGCGCGCAACGGTACGGTAACCCAGGCTTCAGCCAGCCAATTAACGACTGGGATGTTCAGCAGATTTAGTCGCGGGTACGAACCGGGCGCAGCTCTCCCCCTCTGGAGGAACACTGCTACGATTACAAATGACAGCGCCACGGCTGCCCCGCCGGCCAGCACAAACAGCGAAAGCGGCAACGGTAAGTCGTAACGCTCACCAAAGCCGTGCGCCGATACCTGTCCCACCGCGATCCATGCGAACGCCACGGGAATAACGGTGGCCGTCACCGCCAGAAACAACGCTCTTCTCATCAACGATGGGGCTCTTCAGGACACTGCGTATTCAATATGCCAAATTATCAGGCGCAAAATTATTGTGTAGCGGTCATGCTTCATACCGGAATGGAAACCGCATCCGCTCATGCCCTATGCCGACCCTTCGCTTCCGCGGCGGCTCATGGTGGCCCACGTCCAGATCCCTACCGCTACTATCGCCACCAAAACCACGGAGACCCAGATCCATTGGATTCGTGGGCCAGGCTCACCTACCGACACGGGTAAAACGAAAACCTCTTTGCTCTCATCTGCATTTATTTCCACTGACACTCGCCACGGCCCCACCACATCAAACGGAACGTCTATTTCGAAATACGCCAGGGAAAGGTCGTTGTATGTTTGTTCTGGTCCAAACCCTACGGAACCATCTGGACCGGTTGCCGTAACAAACAGCTGGATATCACTATCTCGGAGCAACGTGTCCTGATCTGCGTCCATAACCTGCATCGCGAAATGGGTTTGCGGGATAACCGGCCGACCGGGCGATATTCCCACTACCAGCCGATACGGGCCTTGCACCTGGTTATATATCTCGGAGGAAACCCCGTTTGCTTCCGCTGCGCCACTGGGGACCCACGCCATCAGGGCCCACATTCCTGCCGCCGTCACCAGAATCGATCCCGCCAGGGCAAGCGACAGGAACCCCACCTTTTTTGTTCGTGCCAATCTACACCGAATGGTTGAAATATATTAGTGAATCCAATCTCGAATTCAACATTATCATAATTAAGTGTCGACAATTGTCCACGAAGCGTTCACATTGATCACCTGTTACCTTGACGCTTGTACACATGCCGGAATAAACTTTCCGTGGCGTTCGTACGTGCTGGCGCCGCAATCAAGCACCGACCGGAGAATTATCATCGTTATTCAAAACAATAACGGCAACGGTAAGTTCAGCGATGACGTTGCCTTATTCATAGATTGGGAAAACTTCAAGATCAGTTTGGCCGTGCGCGGGCGTACTCCCAACGTTTCGGCATTGAAAGAAGAAGTAGCTAACCACGGCCGCGTGGTGGTTGGCAAGGCCTATGCCGACTGGGTAACCCGGTCCCCCGAACTCAGAGGGGCCAGTCAATTCATACTGGACCCACCGTCCCTGTACGCAGCCGGCATCGAGCCAGTGTATGTGCCAACGCGCCTCCCGACCGGAGGTTTTAATAACTCCGGACGCACCATGCGCGTCAAAAACAGCGTCGACGTCAAAATGACTGCCGATTGCATCGATACCGCCCATAACTTTCCCAACATCAACACTTTTGTCCTGGTATCCGGAGATTCAGACTTCATCCACGTCATCAACTCCCTGCGCGCTGTCGGCAAACGTGTGATTGTTGTCGGCGTTTCCTGGGCGACCTCCCGCCGCATGGCAGACCACGTCGACGGATTGATCTTCTACGACAGCGATGTCGATCCTATCAACGCTCCCGAACCCGCATTTCGCGGCCGGCAGCCAGCCCAAACACCCCTGGCCAATCCCGGTCGCCACCAGCTTCCGGAGGTCATACGCGCCATCGAGGACGTGATCCGCGCCGAACGCTCAGCCGGGCACACCCTCCTGCTCACTTCCTTAAAACAACGCCTGGTCAGGCGAATCGCCGGATTTGACGAACGTAAACTCGGGTTCTCAGGATTCAAAAAGTTGATGCTGCGGGTTGCTGAGGAAGGCAATATCAAAATACGCAGCGTGGACCTCGTAGATTGGATCCTGATGGCCGACGAGCCCGATCCAGAACCGGAAATCGCCGACGTCGAAACCACGGATTTGATGGATGACATCGCCGACGACGATTACGACTCCGAAGACTTCGACTCTGACACCGACGACGACGAAGACTTCGACTCGGACACCAACCAAGAAGCGCGGGCTTACGATCGCAGCTCGAGTTTTGGCGACAATGACGACCTTGACGAAGAAGCCGGCGATGGCGAATTTGACCGCGACGATGAAGAAATTGAACAACCCGCCTACGCCGCGGCTGGCGAGGCGACAGCGCGCGCAAATGGGGCGCGCCAATCTGCCGACTCCCGCGAGGCTGACGAACTCTTCGCCTCAATCACCCAGGCGGTCGCCTTACTGGAACTGATCGCCGAAGACGGTGAGCAGACTGCCGTGGACCGCGTGGTCGACCTGATCGTCATGGGGCACACCCTGGAGGCACGCGACGGCGCCGACTCCGTGATGTTCAATGCCCTCTGCAACGAAGTGTCGGATGCCCTCGCCAACGGCATCGAAGCCGGTGATCCCACCGTGTTAGCGCACTGGAGCGACAACTGTTCAAGAACCCACGTTACCCGACTGGTCCGCAGTCTCATTTCCAAAGACGTTTTTCAATACCGTAACGTTAGTTTCCGAGACGAAACCACTAACCGCACGCGACGCCGTCGTGTGTTTGGTTTGAACCGGACGCATCCGTTGATCGGCATGGCCCTTGCCCACCGCCTCGGTCCGTCGTACGCGGCTGCCGACGACGATTTCACGCCCAGCAACGACGCTATGGCCACACCGCCCCTTGAAGAACACCACTCTGCAGAAGCTCACCTGGTTCAATCGGCTGAGGACGCCGAGGCGACGGCTATCTTAACCTGAACTGCCGTGGGCCAAGCGTATGCGGAAGGAGGATGGCGCCGGCTAAGTAACCGCGTCAGCCAGGCCACCGTTCCAGGCGTCGGCGAGGTCGGTCACTGACAAATCGATCAGCGAACCGACCTCGAATCTTGCACCCCCGGTTTCACCCAGTGTCATAACCGGGACATCCGAAGCCGCTGCTGCTTCCATTATGTTGGGCAGGTCTGCCCCACGCGCGGAAATCACGATGCGGGATGCCGCTTCACCGAACAGGGCCGCGTCCCAACGCCGTGGAATCGCCTCCACAAAATCCCGACGCCCGGTGAATCCGATCCCACCTTCCCGGCCGCTACTGCCGCCACCCAGAATCGCAGATTCAGCCAGCGCCACCGCCAGCCCGCCCTCCGAACAATCGTGAGCCGAAAGCGCAACACCCTGGGATATCAGGTCACGACAAAGTTGCTGGACGCGCTTCTCCAACGTTAGGTCAACGCGCGGCCTTCCCCGCACCATGCCGTGGACGGCATTCAGATACTCACTCCCCGCCAGGTCTGCTGCGCGGGCCGTCAGCCGGTTCGTGCCCAACAGCACAACCATTAGTCCATCCAACGGGAACCCCGCCCGGGCATGGCGCCGGACGTTGTCCAGCAGACCCAGACCTCCAATTACCGGAGTGGGGTAAATCGCCGTACCGAGGCTTTCGTTGTAAAGACTGACGTTGCCGCTAACTACCGGAACCTCCAGGACTCGGCACGCCCTCGCCATTCCTCGTATGCACTGCTCCAGCTGGTAGTACACATCGGGTCGCTCCGGATTTCCAAAGTTAAGGCAATCGGTTAAGGCCAGGGGTTGAGCGCCGGTACACGACAGGTTTCGCGTAACCTCCGCCACCGCCATTTGCCCGCCTCGGTACGGATCAAGGTAACAATATCGACTGTTCCCGTCGATGGCCACCGCGATCGCCCTTTCCGTCCCCTTGATGTGCAGGACGGCAGCGTCGCCGGCGCCCGGACCAACTACTGTGTTCGTTTGCACCTGATGGTCGTACTGGCGGTAAATCCCACGACGACTGGCCACGTTGGGCGCCGCCAACAATTGCAGCAACGTTGGCCCCGCGGCCCGTGGCATTGCAACGTCCGCCAACCTGAGCCGGCGCCGCTCCAGCGCCTCAGACGAAAGCGATCCATGGAGGCGGTATCTTGGGGCGTTCGCCAGATGGTCAATGGGAACCGAAGCCAGGGTTTCGCCGCCATCTGAGACTTGCACCACCTTCTCATCGGTAATCACGCCCACCACGTGGCGCTCCACGTCCCACTTGTCAAAAACTTTTCCAACTTCATCCACGTCTTCCGGCGCGATGGCCAGCAGCATCCGTTCCTGAGACTCGGACAGCATCACTTCGTACCCGGACATGCCCCCTTCGCGACGGTGCACCCTGCTGATATCCAGTGCAACACCGCGATTTCCCCGGGCAGCGGATTCCACGGCGGCGCTGGTCAAGCCCGCTGCTCCCAGATCTTGCAGCGCGTGAACCTTACCGGTAGCCAGCGCTTCCAGACACGCCTCGATCAGCACTTTCTCCAAGAACGGATTACCAACCTGCACGGTGGGTCTGAGCTCCTGGTCTTCTTCAAACGTGCGCGATGCCAGTCCGGATGCCCCGTGAATTCCGTCCCGTCCCGTGCCGGCCCCGACGAGCAGCAGAACATCACCGGTTCGGTCGGCGGCGGCGCTCGCTAGCCGGTTAGCTGGGGCGATCCCCACGCACATTGCGTTCACGAGAGGGTTTTGCGAATACGATGGATCGAAACAGACTTCACCAGCCACATCGGGCACTCCGATACAGTTGCCGTACCAGCCGATGCCGTCAACCACGCCCCGCAGCAACCGGCGGTTCGATGCTATGTCAGGTGGACCAAATCGCAGCGAATTCAAAAGAGCCATTGGTCGCGCCCCCATCGCCAGAATGTCCCTGACGATGCCTCCCACACCGGTGGCTGCGCCCTGCAAGGGCTCCACCGCTGAGGGATGGTTGTGCGACTCTACCTTGAACACCACCGCCAAACCGTCGCCGATATCCACCGCGCCTGCATTCTCGGCGCCCGATGCCGAAAGCGTGCGTGCCGACGTGCTGGGCAGCATTCCAAGCAGCGGCCGCGAGTGTTTGTAACCGCAGTGTTCGCTCCAAAGGGCTCCAAACAGGCCCAATTCCACAGAATTTGGTTCCCGGTCCAGCAGATCCACAATCATTTCGTATTCGGCTGGAGACAGTGCGATTTCGTCAAGGATTTCTTTGGTCACTGCCATTTGCTTTTCTCACACCACCTGATATGCGGGCTGTTTGTCTGATTGCACCAGGGAATAAAAAGCTACAGAGTTGCCCCAATCACTACCAATGCCACACCGCCGACTGCCATCAGTGTACCGATTGCCAACTCCCGTGTAACGTTTTCGCTGCGCCGTAAGAAAAGGCGCGCCACAATCAAGGTTACCAGCGGGTTGCACGACACGATGGGGCTGATGACCAGCACGCTGGAGCCCTCGCGTGTGATGGAAAAATATAGCGCCATTACGGCACACGCCGCCGACAGGCCGGCCATGAACATATAGATTGAGCCCCGCCCGGAACTCGCCACTCCTTCGACCGCCTGCTTCCCAAACCACGGCGACAGAATCAGCATGGCGAACATCATGCTGCCGGCTGCCATGATCAACGGCGACCCGAACAAATTGCTGAGCACCC
This sequence comes from Dehalococcoidia bacterium, assembly GCA_965217175.1. Classification (GTDB taxonomy): domain Bacteria; phylum Chloroflexota; class Dehalococcoidia; order Lucifugimonadales; family UBA3495; genus Bin87. The sequence goes on along the minus strand of OZ244251.1, from coordinate 3,035,402 downwards.
GGCCGCTGATGGTCGAAGCCCCGTAGCAGGCCGCTGACGCCAGCGCCAGGCCATAACCGATCACGGACTTCCAGTCACGGCCCCAACTGTGCCTCAAAAAGTTTCCTCCGGTAAGTGCCAGACCAAACACCACCACAACCGTTCCGATTCCGATCAACACGGTGAGGTGTTCGTTGAATCCGGGCACACCGATCCTTGTGAACACAATCGCGAACATCGCCGAGAAGAGTGCAGCGCTGCCAGTGATCGGCGTAACTCGGGCAGCTCCAATCAGGTTGATGGCGATGTATTGCTGTGTACGGCCTCCCATGTAGGTGAGAATCCCGTTCCCCAACAGCCATACCATGGCTATCGCCGGCAGGAGCGTAATGTCGTTCCAGGAAAACGCTACCGCCAGCGATCCAGCCAGCAGCGTAGACGCTACCAGCGAGATCAGCGTCCCTGGCATCGGACGCATGGTTTGCATCCCCAGCCGTGCAAAGATGGCGGCGCTGCCAAATCCCAACACCGAGATCAACGCCAGGGCGATGGATAATGACATCGCTACCGATGACTGAAGAAATCGATCATGGACCCAAATATCAGGTTTCCATCATCCGAACCCAGCAATAGGTCGCAACTGCGTTCGGGGTGAGGCATCATGCCCAGCACGTTTCCTTCCCGATTCACGACGCCCGCTATGTTGGCGATTGACCCATTTGGATTGGCGTCCGGAGACACCACGCCATTGGAATCGCAGTAGCGAAACAACACTCGCCCTTCTTCCTCCAGCTGCTCCAGTGTTGCCTGATCAGCGAAATAGTTGCCCTCGCCGTGGGACACGGGCACCGCCAAAACCTGACGTGCACCGCACCGGCTCGTGAATGGCGTGTCGTTCCGCGCTGTCTGTAAGTGAGTCCATTGGCAACGGTATTGCAGGTGTTCGTTGCGTCTCAATGCGCCCGGCAGCAAGCCGGCCTCGCACAATATCTGAAAACCGTTGCAGATGCCGATTACCAGTCCACCCGATTCTGCAAACTGCCGGACGGCGCCCATAACTGGCGAAAATCTGGCGATGGCTCCAGCTCTAAGGTAATCCCCGTAGGAAAAACCACCGGGTACTATGATTGCATCGTACCCGGCAAGATTGTCATCCTTGTGCCAGATATAATCGGCTTCCTGTCCCAGCGTGCCGTTCACTGCGTGGTGACAATCGGTTTCGCTCCAGGTGCCTGGAAAGACTAGGATGCCAAAGCGCATGGCGTTTGTCAGCCGAGTGATTCCAGCAGGCGCGAAACGACCGCGTTGACTTCGCTGCCATCGGCCTTGCCCCGTACCTGTGGCATGATCCTGCCCATCACCTTGCCGCGGTCCGAAGCTCCGGTGGCGCCAACATCTGCGATCGCCTGGCGGGCCAGATCCTCCAGTTTCTCGATGCTGAATTGCTCCGGCAGATACTCCAGCATCACTGCCAGGGCCGCCCGCTCCTTCACCACCAGATCGTCGCGCCCGCCATCGCCAAACATCTGGATGCTTTCTCGCCGATCCTTGGCCTGTTTGGCCACCACCTCAACCACACCGGGTTCATCCAGTTCCTTTAGAGCGTTCTTCTCGATCAACTGGATCTGACTCTTCAGGAACCGCAGGGCATCCAATCGGTCCTGATCGCGCGAGCGCATCGCGTTGCGAATATCCTCTTCCAACCGTTCTTTTATGCTCATAATCGCACCGCCGTCGCCTGTGCCGGCCTTCCCGCCGTGGTGGGATTCGCGAGTGACCAACCGGTCAAACCATGCTACAACGACGGTGCCTGCAAAGCAACCGTGCTATAATTTTCGAGCTGGCCGAAGTGGCGGAATGGTAGACGCGCCGGTCTCAAAAACCGGTGGGAGAATATCCCGTGTCAGTTCGAATCTGACCTTCGGCACTCAGTATAGGTTGCATGGGTGAATCGCCCCGAAATCTGGGCATTTTCGCGTTGTTTGCCACAATCATGCTACACGGGGTCTATTCCCTCCCCCGGCACCTTTTCATTCCGTAATCCCCGATTCGTTCGGGGTTTTTGGATTTGTCGCTGCCATAAGCCCTGATTTGGTTACCGCTTGGTTACCTCAACCGCAGGAACCGGCCCAAATCTACAGCGGTCGACGTCATTCAACCCCAGGTCAGAGAGAGGGCTGCACCCATAATCCACGCGCCTGATGTTTTGGTGGTTACGCCATTTCCGGCGCTATTCCTCAGCCGAGCGTGCTAGATTACTGAACGCGGCAAAGGTTGGCCCTGAAAGGCGGACAACGCAGGCGGGCAACCTCGCTATTCAGGTGTTCGCCTATCCCGGGCACGGTGAGGCGCCGGTTCCGGTGGCGACCGTCACCATGCCCACCGCCGCTATCCCCTGCGGGATCCACTTGGCCGAGGCCCTGGCAGAAAATTGGAACACCGTATCGTCGGCCCGGCCCCTGGACACCGACCGGAACGCGTCCCCCAACTCTGGATGGGCCTAGACCACGCGGTAGCGGCCCCTCTTGCCTTTCCCCGCCTTGATGGTCTTCGGGGTGGCGGGAAAGTTAAGGTCGCGCCACTACAGATCGAGCGCCTCCGCCTGGCGCAGCGCGGAGCGCCGTAGTAGGAGGGTAAACAAACAAGCCCGACCGGCGTGCATGGCGGTCAGGATTTGTCGGACCTGTTCCGGCGTCCGGTATTGGGCAACCAGCGGCTGCGCATACTCTCCCATCGGAAATGGCAAACTTCATTAGCAACTCTGCTATTTCGACGGTGTTCCGTCCCAACGCCGTGCTTGCTGTTGCGGCCGGAACCGCTCCAGGTCGCAAAAAATGGCCGACTTTATGGCAAAGTCGGTCAATAGATAATTGTTGATGGTAACATCACAGGTAAAAATACAGAGAGGCCCTGTGATGGCAGAGCGCAATTTTGCCAACCACACGCTGTACCACGGTGACAACCTTGACTTCCTGCGCGGAATGAACAGCAGTACCGTCAATCTGATTGCCACTGATCCGCCATTCAACGAAAGCCGTGATTTTCACGCTACTCCGGATAGCTTGTCTTCCGGAGCACAGTTTCAAGACCGCTGGAGTTGGCAGGATGATATTCATGGTGTTGTTACGCCATCTGGTCCAGCCACAACTGGCTGGGGGGATGTTCCCGGAGAATGCGCAAGAGGAGTATTGGGCGGAGTCACCGGACACGTTGTCGTCAACATCCTTTAATCCGGCGGGCGGACTGGTCGACGCGGCGGAAGGGGATACCGGGTTGCGGGACGGTGGGACTTTTCCAGCGGGTGCGATCCGGAAACGCGGGTCATGCTCATATGCAACGCACCGGAGGGGCCAGTGCTGCTGATGCTGCCCAGCACCGATTGCCGGATTGACGATACCTGGTTCGTGGTCGGGCTGCGGGGGTCGGGGAGCAAGGACGTCGTGGTGGACGGGGCGTTCGTGCCACACCACCGAGCGGTGTCGATGAACGATGTGAGGGAAGGCTGCACCCCCGGCCGAGCAATCCACGGCGCTCCCAACTACCGCATTCCCATGCGGAGCATTTTGTCCTTCGCTCTATCGGCGTCAGTGCTGGGAATGGCTCAGGGTGGGTTGGATGTGTTTTCGGAGACTATCCAGGGGCGGGTGTCGGGGCGCACGGGAGGGAAGTTCGCCGAGTCGGTGGGGCTGCAGCTGAGGTTGGCCGAGGCGGACGCGGAGCTGCGGGCCGCACAGGCATTGTTGAAGCACAATTGCGCGGAGATTTTCGGAAAGGCCAGGGACAGCCAGTCGTTCACGCTGGAGGAAAGGGCGCGTTACGGCAGAGACCAGTCCTACATCGCCAGGCTGAGCGTTCAAGCCATTGACCGGGTGTTCGAGTCATCCGGCAGAAAGGACCTGTTCGAGCCCATCCGCTGCAGCGGTTCCACCGGGACGTTCATGCCGCGTCCCCCCACGTATCGCTGGCGTGGGACCGGCCCCGCCATGCGTCGCACTGGTATGCAACGGCCAGCTTTCGGGGTCGAGCAATGACCAACGTTACCATCTGGCGGACGAGGCTGGCCCACGCCCTGCCGTTCTACTACGGCTGGGTAATCGCAGGGAACGGGGTGGCGGTGAGCCTGTCCACCCGGACCGTGATGGCGGTGGCGACCCTTTCCGTGTTCGTTGTTCCAATGACCCAATCCATGGGTTGGTCGGTGGGGATGTTCTCCGGGGCGGTAAGCCTGGCAGGGCTGGTCGCGGTCTTCGTTTCGCCCTTAGTGGGGAGATGGCTGGACAAGTACGGGGCGGGAGTCATCCTTGGGATGGGTTCATTTGCCACGGGGGCGCTGGCGATTGGGCTGGCCTTCGTTACCCATCCGTTGGCCTTCTATTTTTTGTGCGTTCCGGGGCGGATGATCTTCTCCGGTCCGATGGAGATGGGGCTGCCCACGGCCATCAGCAACTGGTTCATCCGGAGGCGTCCGATGGGGCTGGCCGTGGACCAAATCGGCAAGGGGGCTGGCCTCGTCATCGTGCCCTTGGCGATGCAGCTTATCATCACCGGGTTTGACTGGCGAACTGCGTGGGTCACCCTGGGGGTTCTATCATTTGCGCTGGGGGTTGTCCCGTGCCTGTTGCTGGTGGCACGGCGACCGGAGGACATGGGGCTGGAACCTGACCCGGTACCGACGCGGGAAGATTCAGCAAACCAGGATTCGCAGGCTGCCAAAGGTTCCGTCAACTCGGGTGGCTTCGCCGAGATCAACTTCACAGTGGGGCAGGCGCTGCGAACGCGGGCGTTCTGGATCCTGGCGATCTTTTCCGGTGCCGGGATGATGGTCCAGGCGGGGTTGAGCCTGCACCAGGTCTCCCACTACATCAGCCAGGGAGTTGACCCGCCGTTCGCCGCGATGAGCGCGAGCACATCCGCCCTGGCCCAAATGCCGGCTAGCCTCTTCTGGGCGGGCCTGGCTCGGAGGGTGCCCATCCGATTCCTGATGATGGGAGCGGCGTTCGTGGTGGCGCTGGCCGCGGCGGGGACGGTGATGAGCGACTGGCTGCTGCCGGAGATAATCTCGGCGGCGGGGGTCGGGTTCGGCGTGGGGGGTCTGACGCTGCTGATACGGCTGGTGTGGGCGGACTACTACGGGCGGCAGAATCTGGGGACAATCCGGGGGCTGACGATGTCGGTGCAGGTGGGCGGGCAGGCGCTGGGGCCGGTAATCGCCGGGTTCATGTTCGACTATTCCGACAGCTACCAGATTCCGTTTACGTTTTTCGCCGTGGCAGTGTTCATGGCGGGAATCATGGTACTGGCGGCCAAACCGCCACAGGCTCCGACCCCGGCGCCGCCGAGGGAACCGGCGGGGGTTTCGGGTTAATCCGACCGGCAACCTCCGATTCCGGGAGGTCGACCATGCCCCGAGCTACCGCACTACTGTCCCCGTAGAAAGCCCGGTAACTAGGACCAGCTTTTTTCGTCCAAACCAGCGGTCACGAAGCCGCGGGCGAGGTTTGTCCCTCCCCAGGCAGGGATTCTTCCCAGTTGGGGACGAGGACGCGGGAGGATGATTCCAGCAACAGGATGAAGACGACTCCGGCGAGACTGGCGGCAATGGATATGGTCCAAGCGACGTCGTAGGAGCCTCCCCCGATGCCGTGGCGCGTCGACAGCCGTTACCCTGTACGCAGACGCGAGAGCGGATGATCCTGGCAAGCCCCATAGCAGGCTAGACTCTAACCCGGGCGCGTCGGCTGCTTGTGGGCCAGGTAACAACACCATCTACGGGTTATACGACCCAAAAGCCTTTGGCGTTGTACGAAATATTGATTGAAGCCAGCAGCAACGTAGGAGACTTGGTGCTGGACCCGTTCTGCGGATGCGCTACCACCCCGGTTGCCGCTGAACGGCTGAGCCAGCAGTGGGTTGGTATGGACATTTGGACTGGTGCTCACCAAATGGTGTTAGACAGATTGGAGTCGGAGGGATTGGCCGTCAAGAACCGTCGCGGCAGGCGCGGCGGACAGCAGTCGCTCAATTTTGCCGATATTCAATACGAATCAAAACCTGCGAAACGAACCGATGATGGGGAACCCGCCACGCTGACGCTCCGAACCCCAACGGGTCGCGCATTGCAGTATCCTCGTCCGAGGACGCAACACGGGCGTTCGCTGACCGACATCGGCGCTTTCTGCCAAGGTTGTGGCGCGGACTACGCTTTTGACCGGCGCGCGCTGGAGGTTGACCACATCAACCCGCGTTCTCAAGGTGGAACGGACGCTTACGAAAATCTGACACTTTTGTGCCCGCCGTGCAACAAGGAAAAGCGCGACCGCTACACGCTCATCGCGTTGCAACAAGTAAATCGGGCCAACGGTTGGATGAAGAACGAAAGTAACCTCCAGATGGGACGGGCCGCTGAGCGCACAGGGCGACGACGCAGGCGATAGTCAAAGGCTTCGATAAATCGACCGACGAATGGCAGATTTTGGACGGAAGTCTGCCATGATAGATTGGCCCCATGACCACGCGAGGACTCCCCCACTACTGGACCCCCAACCAGGTGAAGATGGTCCTGGACACCATGCCGGCCGGTCAGCCGTGGCCCTTCGGTCCGTTGCTTATCAGTAGGTAGAGTTCTTCGGCACGGCCCTGAACGGCAGTAGCCCAATCCTTCATGGTGGGGCCGTCAGCCGAGTTATTCATGGCGTCAACAACATCGGCCAGCGATTCGGAATGGGCAGCCGCTCTGACGGCTGCGATCCACATCCGTTCAAACTGGTTAATCTCGGTCTCCGTAGGTGGTGAAGGTTGCGGCTACGAGTACAATGCCGACGAGTCGATGGGGTCTGGCTTGGTCGGCGGGGTCTGGAGCAACTCCTCCAGCACCCAACGCGGCACGATGCGCCGGCCCTCCAACTTGATGGACTTGACCACCCCTCGCAGGCATAGCTCGCGCATCTTGGTCTCGGAGATGCCGATGGCCTTGGCGGCCTCGGCGACGCTGTATCCCATCTTTTCGGTCATTGCGATTGCTCCTGGAGCGGCGGCGGTTGGCCGGGGTTGTCGGCTAATCAGGTGAATTCGGTCGGTGTGAACCCTTGCCGGGCCCGGGGATGGTTGCTGAACAGGCACGGGTAGCGCGGGCAGTGGTCGCCGTAGTTGCGCCGGCCGTGATGCACGGGCGATCCGCAGCCGGGGCAAATTGTGTAGGTGGCGCCGCAGTGAGAGCAGGTCTGTCGGGCGGCCCGAGGTTCGTGGTGTTCGTCTGTGGGCATGGTCCCGACCGGAGGCGCGTTTGACTCCCTGGCCGGGGAGGAGGGGATATGCGGCGAGTTGTGCCAGAACACCCTGCCGAACGGTTTTGTGTCTCTGGTGGTCATCGCTCGCCCTCCGCATGGCGCTTTTGGTACTGTGCTCCTGTACCGCACTTTCTCTCCGGCGCTCCAGAGTTCTGGTTATCGGTGAATATCTCGTTGAGGATGGCTCCCAAAAAAACGCAGTCGCCTACTCATGCGGTACAGGATCAACGAGTGAGCCAGTAGGCCGGCTCCCACCACCACGAAGCAGATGGTGATGGCCAGCGTGGTGAGCAGCGAATAGGTCATTGCCGCGGCTCCTGGTCCTCGGGTTGGCTTAGGACGCGGCTCAATTCGGCATATAGACTATCCATGGCTTTGCCCATGCGGAAAAGGATTACCGATTGGGCCAACATGAGCCCGCAGCCCACGAAGAAGCAGATGGCGAGGGCGGCGTGTAGGTCCATCACCGCCTCGGGTCCGGGGTTGACGGCGTCCGATGGCCGGCGGTACCCGGCGATGTCGATGCCCAGCTGGTTGCACCATCGGTGTACGGTTACGTCGGATACGCCGAGGTCCACAGCGGCCAGCATGACCATGTATTTTTGGCCATGATGTTGAGTCAAGGTCTGAGCGACGATGTCGTGAATATCCATCCGACGCTGTGCCTCGAGTTTTTCCTGAGTCGGCGATTTTTCCATGTATGGCGACCTTTGGCCTTGGACGTACATGAGATGATGTAATTATTGGTTGCTGGCAATAAATTACATGATGATATGGCGTGTCAAGAAGTTTTATTACACCATGTAGTAAGGATTTCCATGCCCAGCAGTCGCACATATCCGATACCGGCACGGTTGGCCGAAGCCAGAAAAAGGGCGGGCTTAACCCAGGAAAAAGCTGCTGAGCAAGCTGGGCTCAGCACGACTTCAATAGCGCGTTACGAGAGAGCCCTGGGTTACCCGTCCCAGGCCGCATTAAAATTGCTGGCCGTGCTCTACGGCAGGTCCACCGAATGGTTGCTCGGCGACGACGGACCCGCCGAGCCCGACCCGGAGCAATCCGACATAGAGGCGGATTGGGAGCTCATCGAGAACGAGGCCAGCCTGGCGCTACGCCAAGTGGCGAGGGAACTGTCCCCGGAGGCCATAAAGGCCATCGCCGACTTCGTGCGGTTCACATACGAACGGGAGGAAAGGGCGCGCCGTGAACGGGATGGGGAATAGCGTTATCGCGATGACAGCGGGAGTGAGCCAGTCAGGCCCGCCGAGTGCAATCCTGCAAGGACACCACCCTGTTGCGCCGTGCCATGGCGAACCTTGCCCGGATGGGTCTGAGAACGCCCGCGCACGTGTGGGAGCGGCCAGAGATGCCTAAGTCCACCGTCACATTTGAGCTCGGAGGACGAGTCGAACTGAGCGACTTGGCCAAGGGCATCACCGCCTTCCGGCGACTGATAATGGCGTTGACCCCACGTAGTTCGGACATACGTTGGGTTGTCGAGGATTTACAGCCCGGTAGTGCCATCGCCACTTTTCGAGGCGAGTCAGAACGCATGGAAGCGGTCGATGACATCATGAGCGAATACGAAAGAATCGGAAACACGTTGGCCCGACACGAGCCCGTAGAAGATTTTCGCGGGTTGGTTGTTAAGGCCGCCGGTGCCGTCGCTTCCCTGGTTGAGTCAGTGGAATACGTCAGGTTCGAAACCCAGATATTGACCACGTAATCTATCGAAACGACGCGCCTAGTGGTCCGAAATCTTTGAAATGATGAGTTGCTGGCTTCGTCCTGGTTCTCCAGCGAAGTCGGTCTAAAGCAAGGCGTGAAGACGGATTCCCATCATTTCAAAGCGGTTGGTCTACTAGCAGTCCGCGTCGCACCACGCAGTCCATCGGCGCGGTTACTGGTCGAGTGCAGACACTCAGCAACCGGTCTGGCTTGCGTTTCAACCTGTACGACAACATCCACGACAGAGCGGTTGCTTGCTATTTGGAACCGGGTCAGGAAGACAGGATGCGCCAAGCTTGGGGCCGCATGGCCCGAGTCAGCGGTACGGTATCCCGAGAGGAAAGCACAGGCAATCCAACCGTCATCCGGCGGATTATTGATATTGAGGTAATTGAAGAGAAAGAGCCTGGCGCCTACCAACTGGCCCGGGGAGCGGTTCCATGGCAGCCGGGCTTTGAAGCCCCTGAAGACCTCATACGGCGGATGCGTGATGCCTAAAGACCATCGGGCCGTTTATTGGGATTCATGCCTGTTCGTGTCCTACATTGAAGACACACCAGGAAGGGGCCCCACATTGGGATCTCTTTTGGCAAGAAGCAACCCCGACGGGGACATCCAGATATATACATCGACATTGAGCCATGTGGAAGTAGCTTTCTCGGAGTCGGAACGAGGATCTGGGCAACTTGATGCTCTAATAGAGGGAAGAATCGACACTCTTTGGACCGATCCCAAGGCCATCGTATCTGTCGAGTTTATCGACATCATAGGAAAATTAGCTCGGGATCTGATGAGGCGAGGCATCCCGCTCGGATGGAGTTTAAAACCCCTCGACGCCGTGCACCTAGCTACGGCCCAATGGTTATCTAGAAACGGGATTTGAATCGACGAATTTCATACCTACGATACACAACTGCCTAGGTACTCCGACGTGTTGGGATTTGCAGTTTGCGAACCATATACCCAAACTCCCATGATGCTGTGATACCCATTTAGCCCGAGCTACTTCATGAAATCCATGGACAAGGGCCGGCTGCTCCGGCAAAATATGCCCTCACCGGCAGCGTGAACGCTCAGGAAATCGCCGAGCGTATGGGCCTCGACGTGTTCTCGTGGCCCCTACCGTCCGATGAGATCCACGAAACCATGGTGGGGCGCAGCATGGCCGTCTCCCACGATCTGAACGACCAGGAGCGGCGTTGGGCCATCGCCCACGGCATCGGTCACCGAGTGCTGCATCCCGGAAACCAGATCTGGCTCCGGTCCCGGACCGGCCTTGCCATCCCTTTCGAGCGAGAGGCAGAGGACTTCGCCTACGGCCTGTTGGTTGACGAGGCCGAGGTGCTGGCTGAGCGGCTGGGCTCCATGGCCGAGGTGGCCGAACACTTCGGCATTCCCATGCACGGACTTTGGGAGAATGCGCCAGATACCTGGGGACAAGTGAGTTTGCTTTGAGATTCAGGAGAAGGAGCCTATGACTTTCGATCGCTTGGACCTTGCGTTGAAAGAGTCCGTTGGCAACTTACACGGAGATCATCGGCGAGTTCTGCATTGGTACGCCCATCACGTTGGTGAAGAGCATGATTATCATGACCTGCAATTGCAGGATGGGATACCACTGATCTTCCCCTACAAACATATCTGTCGATTGTCCAAAAAAGGTGAATATGCCGTGAGTGTAAGGACGGGCGGGAATCTCGTGTATCAGCCCGACGACTCCTGGTCCTTGACGTTCCACCATAGCGATCAGAATGGAGTTCAGCGCGTCGCTAAATGTTTGAATGACTCGATCCCAATCGGGGTATTGTGGCAATCCACCTACCAATATCCTGGGAGTCGAATACACAAGGTTTTAGGTTTGGCGATGGTGGTCGACAGAGGCGAACGATATTTCACTTTCCGGGGGCTACCGGACAGGGTTGGCAAGGATCTCTTTGCGATGAACGCGTCATCGCCAGAAAACGAAACGCTGTCCGGAGGGCCAACGACCTCCATCCTCAAAGGAAACTTACGCGCTGTTGTAGCAAAAGTCGACGTAGGACCAGATTTTCACAAACCACCCAACTATGCGGAAGCGGTCAATCGTGTTACTCGAACCATTGCAGAAAGACGAGGCCAACGAGATTTTCGGACAAAATTGTTGGAGGCATACCAAGGAAAATGTGCGATTTCTTCCTGTGACGGGGCAGAAGCACTGGAAGCGTGCCACATTTTGAAGTACGCGGAGACAGGAAACAATCAGCTCTCAAACGGGCTACTGCTGCGCGCCGACTTACACACGCTCTTCGATTTGGGATTGATTGCCATAGACCCAGAAACGAAGAAAGTTTTGGCTGCGCCCGATTTGATCCATTCTACATACAAAGAATTCGTCGGGAGGCGTGTCAGATTGCCCAACAACCCCGAAGACTGGCCCGACTCAAGCTCTTTAGCATGTCAAATAAATATGGCAGGGCTATGAGCGCGTTGGATGGAATGACCAAATAATAGATGACCACCAACGTCAAGAAGGGCGACTCAAACGTGATGAACTTCACGGGCAAAACAATCTCGACGCGGGACAACATCGACATTATGCAGGGCATGAACAGCGAGTCGGAGGACTTGATCTATCTCAACCCGCCGTTAAATTCCCACCGCAACTATGCCGCCCCGGCGGGCAGCCAGGCAGCGGGCGCAGCATTCAAGGATACGTGGACACTATCCGATGACGAGGCGTTGGATCGGATGCCTATACCCTGCCCGACCTGCAGCAACCAGGGCAATAAGAACCCGAGCGGCGACTGGTGCCGTTGCTATTACCAGACAGTGATGCGATGACAAATGATGATTATCTGATGATCCGTATACCCGGGGCGATCAAGCACTCCTTGACTACTTGGTTACCCAAATTGCAAGAACTTTGGGAGTTGATAGAGTGGCATGGCGATGCGGCAGTACATCTCTACTGGCAGAATAAGTCCGACCTTTCACGGTTGGCCAAGATAGTTTCGTGGAATCATTTCGATATCGCCCATACTCTCGCGAGCGCCCACGTCCAACTCTACTGCGGGTTTCTGGTGGACGCCTTGACCGTTCTTCGGCCCGCCGTAGAACACATGATAGACATCCAATATTTTAAGCGCTGGCCGGCGGAGTTGCAGCAATACCAGAGTAAATTGGATGAGTTAATGGAATTGTTGGGGCAAACCCAGAATCGGCCCATACGAAGGGACCCACGCCAATCTGGGAGATTCATAAACGCCGGCAAGATGTGCGAATGCATTCGTAACGATGAGCCAACCGAACACGAAGAAAGGCTGATTTATCAATGGTCGTTGTTGTCCAACATTGCCGAGCACGTGTCTCCAGAGCGTCATCTAATGAACCTGAAGTTTCCTGATGTTTGGATCAACGCCATAGGGCAAACCGACATGACCGCCAGGATAGCGTGCCATCAGCTCTATTACGCGGACGCTGAAATCAACGCTATGATTGAAGACCACGCGCCTCTTGTTAGGCGGTTCAAAAAACTGCGGCGCGAACCGATTGTCTTTCCAATAACTGACCTGACGCCAGAGCCAACCCAATGAAAGGCGGCATCCGACAACGCAGCCCCGGCGGACAACCAGGCGACAAGCGTGATTTGCTACTCGTCGCCAAATCCTCGTTGACTTTCTTGTTGGATGACGTGCAGAGCTGCCCTGGTCAGAAACCCCGAACGCGATTCGCCAGATAGGGAAGCGGCAGCGTCGACGATATTCAACACGCGCTGCGGGACGGTTATGTTGATGCGGACTGCTTTGCCGGAGATCTTCGACATGTCGATGTTCACCAGCGCCCAGACCCCGTCGCGATAATGTTCGTCGGCCAGATGCTCTTCGAATGGGAGCTGGTCAGGGATCGGCCGGCCGTCCATCAGCAGAGTATCGATGTGTCCGATGATAGCCTCCTGGGCGGCGGTCATGGCTTCCGCCAAAGTCTCTCCGGCCGAGAAACACCCGGGCAGGTCGGGTACGGAAACCCCGTAGACAGATTCCGGGTCTTTGTGGATCACAATCAGGTATTCCATTACCGGTCCCTCCAATCCCAATTCGCCTGGCGGAAGATGTTACGCAATGTCCCTATCGGGATGTCCCGCGTGGGGTGCGCGACGGTGACTATGCCCGGTTTGTCCGGGTGTGTCCCGCGTCAAGCATATTTGCCGGTTTAGCGTCAACTAGTTTTGCCGGTTCACCTCCTCGGCTTGGCCCCGTTGTTGGGCAGCGTCGGTACGGTAGCTGGGGACGTCAAACTCCAGGATGACGGAGTGATGCACCACCCGGTCGATGGCCGCAGCGGTGGCCATGGGGTTGGCAAAGATGCGTTCCCACTCCGAGAAGACCAGGTTTGACGTGATGCCCAGAGACCTCCGTTCGTAGCGCTCGACGATGAGGGTGAAGAGGACCTCGGACTCCTCGGCGCCCTGGGGCAGGTAGCCCAGGTCATCAAGGAGGAGGAAGTCGAAGTTGTCCAGCTTGCGCAGCCGGCGGGGCAGGTCCAGGTCGCGTTTGGCGGCGAGGAGCTCCCCTGCCTACGCAGGGGCAGGCTCTGCACCAGGCGGTAGGCGGGAGCGAAGAGGACGGAATGGCCGGCTTCCACCAGCCGGTGGCCCAGGGCGCACAGGGCGTGGGTCTTGCCGGTGCCGGGCAGCCCGAAGGCCAGCACGTTGACGCCGCGCTCGACGAAGTTGCCCCGGGCCAGATGGTCCAGCTGCTGGCGTAGCGCCAGGGGGACCCGGTGGTGCTCGAAGGTTTCCCAGGTCTTGCCCGAGGGCAGCCTGGATTCCCGGCGTAGCCGGTTGATGCGGCGGTGGCGGCGATCCTCAGCCTCCTGTTCCAGGACCTCTAAGAGCCTATCCTAATAATCCAGCAGCTCTGAGGGCGGTGAGGGCGCAGGCGAAGTGAAGGAAGGCGATGTAGTTGTCGGGAGACTTATCCCAGCGGACCAGGATGCGCCGGAATCGGTTCAGCCAGCTGTGCGAGCGTTCCACCACCCAGCGCCTGGCTTTGAACCCAGCTTCTCTTTTGATGGCCTTGGCCTCCTCGCCCCGGCTGCGGATGTGAGCGGTGAAGCCAAACTCGTCCAACGTACGTCGCACCTCGTCAAAGTCGTAGCCTTTATCCAGGCACATACCCTGGGGTTGGTCTGGACTGGGCGCCGGTCGCGGCACGGGCAGGCTGTCCACCGTGGCCCGCACCAGTTTCATGTCATGACGGTTGGCCCCGTCCACCGCCAGACCCACCGGAATGCCCTGGGCTTCGGTCAACAGGCTACGCTTGACCCCGCCTTTGCCGCGGTCAGTGGGGTTGGGGCCGGTTTTTCCCCCCGCCCAAGGGCGATTTGGTCATGGCGCCGTCCATACTCAGCCAACTCCAGTCCAGCCCCTTCAGTTCGTCATAGCGTTCCAGTCCCACCCGCCACAGCTCCAGGAACACCCCAGCGGCAACCCATTCCTGAAAGCGCAGGTGGGCGGTGGACCCGGAGCAGATGCCCGTGGCGTCCAGCGCCTTCCACTGGCAGCCAGTGCGCAGCACGTAGAAGATGCCATTGGCGCAGGTGCGGTCAGGGACCCGAGGCCGGCCGCCGCCGAAACGATGGGTGTTCACATGCTGGGGGATCAACGGTGCCAGCACCTCCCAGAGCTCGTCGGAGATCTGGAACGCGCCGGTGGTAGGATTGGTCTTGGTGGCTGGGCCAGCACGCTTCGGACGTGGCGGCTTGGGGTCTTTCGCTTTGGTCATTGCCCCAGTCTAGACGCAACCCCCGCTTTCCTTCCCGCAACACCCCTGCAATCTTCAATCAGTTTTTAGGATAGGCTCTAATACTACAGTCGCATATTAGCGGGTAAAATAGGCCATTATCCGGTGAGGGGGTGCGGCGGTGACGGGGCGTGAAGAGGAACTGGCGGAAGTGGCCCGCTGGGCCGAAGGGATTGAGCAGGTTCATTCCTGCATTGCCGGACGGTTCCGGCGCCCTGAGCCTCGCCGGCGGGTACTGGACTACTTGCGAGGACTGGTCAGCTCGGTCGAGCGCAAGAACGGGTGGCAACTGGCGGAGCAGGCGGGGGATGCCACACCTGACGGGGTGCAGCGCCTGCTGTCCACCTATCGCTGGGATGCGGACCTGGTTCGAGATGACCTCAGGAGCTACGTGCTGGAGCATCTGGGGGATGTTGGGGGGGTGCTGGTGGTGGACGAGACCGGCTTCCTCAAGAAAGGGGAGAAGTCGGTGGGAGTGCAGCGGCAGTACAGCGGCACGGCGGGGCGGATCGAAAACTGTCAGATCGGGGTATTTCTGGCCTACGCTGGCGCCAGGGGAAGAACCCTGCTGGACCGGGAACTGTATCTGCCTCAAGTATGGGCTGAGGACTGGGAGCGGAGGAAGGAGGCCGGAGTTCCGGGAGATGTTTCCTTTCGGACCAAGCCCCGGTTAGCCCAGGAGATGCTGGAACGGGCGCTGGAAGCGGGAGTTCCCTTTGCCTGGGTTACTGGGGATGCGGTCTACGGCAGCGACCGCCGCCTGCGGATGTGGCTGGAGCAGAAAGGGATGTCCCACGTGCTGGCCATCAAGAGCAACGAGAAGCTGTGGGTCTGGCCGGGAAAGGGCCCCCGCCAGGTGAGGGCGGACCGGTTAGCTGCGCTGGTTGATGCATCGCATTGGCAACGGCGCAGCGCGGGCGATGGCGCCAAGGGTCCCAGGGTTTACGATTGGGCCAGGGTGGAGATACGGCCCCTGAAGGAACCGGGCAAAGGCTACTGGCTGCTGGCCCGGCGCAGCATCACCAAGCCAGGGGAGTTGGCCTATTACGTGTGCTTTGGCCTCGAAGGAACCACCCTGGAGGAACTGGTGAGGATAGCTGGCGCCCGCTGGGCCATCGAGGAATGCTTTGAGGAGGCCAAAGGCCAGGTGGGGCTGGACCAGTATGAAGTGCGCAAGTGGGACGGCTGGCACCGGCACATCACCCTGGCCATGCTGGGCCCAGGCCTTTCTGGCGGTGGCTCGGCATCAGGCGGCCCAGGGGGGATCGGGTAAAAAGGGGGCTGCCTCGAAGGGGAGGAAGGGCTGATACCGATGACGGTGCCCGAGGTGCGCCGATTGCTCTGCCGGCTGGTCTGGACGCCCTCCCTCCCGGTGGATTTGGTGTTGGCCTGGTCTCGGTGGAGACGGCGACATCAGGCCAGAGCCCAGCGTTGTCATTATCAACGCCGCCTCAAACTTCTGGCATCATATGTGCGACTGTAGTACTAAGAAGGTGGGCAGGGCCTCGCCGTGGCCAGCGGCGCTGAAACGAGCCACCGTCTTCGCAGCTACCGTGGGCAGCTTGAATTGACCGCACAGTTGGCCGATGCGTTCCTGCATGACGCTGGTGTCCATCATGCGCACACCCCCGCCGCGGCCAGGCTGACCGTGAGCAGGCGGTCGTAGACTTTCAGGTCTGGCTGGCCGGACCAGACCAGCACCGGGGCTTCCGGTGGTTTGGGCTCGGCCAGGTCCCGCACCTCGGCGTAGTCGAAGGGCTCACCCGCCTCCAGCAGCAACGACAGGGCGCTGTCCACCGTGGCTTCCATACCGTGGCTTCCATACCGTGGCTTCCATACCGTGGCTTCCATGGTGGTCGCCGCCAGGTGCAGAATGCGTACGTACTCCACGTCGGCACGCTCACCGCGCCACTGCCGCAGCGCGTCGTAGGCCAGCCTGAAGTGCCTGGTGGGAAACAGCTGCTCCCGGAAGCGGTAGCGGGCAAAGGCTCCGGGCTTGCGCACCAGCGAGCCGATGACGTGGCGGTAATTGACGTGAGCTTCCCGCTCGCCATGCACTCGGTCCATCCGCTCCACCAGGTGGCCCTTGTAGTACACTTGCACCCAGTCGGCGTACAGACGGATCTGCACCTCATTCCCGATGAGACGGGAGGGGACGCTGTAGGTCCGCTTGGCTACCTGGATGGTGCTCCACTTGCGCACCCTGGCTTGGTAGTTGACGTATTCCGGCACCGGAGCTGGCGGCAGGGAGCCCAGGCAAAGCATTTCCTGCTCCAACTTCCCCTGTACCAGGCGATTGCGTCTCTCCACCATCTGCCGGACGAAGCTGGCGTAGTCGCCGGCGGTGTCGAAATCGCGGCTGCCCCGCAGGATGAGGGCCTGGTCGATGGCGTCCTTGAGCCGGTAGTGAGCCTGCTCAGCGACGCCGTTTTCGTGGCACTGGCCGAGATTGATGCGGGTGGAACGGAGCCGTAGTGGTCCAGCAGGCCGGCGTAATTGTCGTTGAGGGCCCGGCCACGGCTGCGTTTCACCTCGTGGGTGGCCGCCGAGGTATTGTCTGAGCGCAGTATCTGTGGAACGCCGCCCAGGGTCCAGGGGGCATTCTGCAGACCCTGCTGCAAGGCCAGGAAGGTCTCGCTGGCGGCGATCTCCGCGTAGCGCCACCCCGAGTGGCTGAGAATCAGCTGGAACAGCAGATGCCGGTAGGGCTGGCCAGCAATGGTCACGCTCAGTGAGTTACCGTGGGTGAAGTCAATCTGGGCCGCCCGGCCCGGCGGATGCTCCTGGGGGAAGTACACCTCCTGGTCCGGACCGTGCAGCGCCCTCCTCCTGAGCCCTGCCGAAGGGCCTGCAATCGTCGTTGCAGGGTGCGCAGCTGGGCGGCGCTGAACCGGCCGGGATGCTGCTCCTCCTCCTGAGCTTGTCGAAGGGCAGTCGATAATTGTCGTTGCCTTCAGCTTGCCCGTCGGATCGCCCCGTAGCAGCGGCTCGATTTCATCCTCCCACACCCCGTCGAAGGGGTCGGGCCGAGTGCGCCACCGATGCTCCGGTTTCGTCGCCGACGGCAATGGGCCAATCTGCCATTTCCGCGCCGAACGCACGCTCATCCCAGCCTTGGCCGCTGCCGTTTCCTGTGTCTTTCCTTCCATACGTCTCTGCCTCAGTAGCCTGACTTGTCGGTCTGTAATCAACGGTACCCCCGTACCGAATGATTACCTCATATCGACCGGCAAAAATAGTCGACACTACCGGCAGGACTAAATGTCGTCTATCAGGGTGGGTGAAATGGTGGTGGCTACCAGTAATGTTCCTGCGTTCCCATCCGTCCCGCAATAACCCGCGGATTACATCCCCGCTGTTCATAGTGTGTATAATACACACTATGAATTGTCAAGAGGGTTGGAAGAATATGAAAGGCGGCATCAGACAACGCAGCCCCGGCACCTGGGAGCTCAACATCTACCTCGGTCGAGACGACCAAGGCAAACCCCGGCGCAAGTGGGTAACGGTGCGGGGCACAAAGGCCCAAGCTCAGCGTCGCCTTCGAGAGATCCTCGTCGAGCTTGACCGGGGCATCACGCCTCCCGAGCGCATCCTACTCAAAGACTGGCTCGACCGATGGATGGCCGACCACATCATTCCCAACCGCAGTCAGGCCACCCGGGAACGCTACGAGGGCATCATTCGCCGCACCCTCAAACCTAAACTGGGCGAGCTCGAACTGGCAAAACTCACACCCCTCCAAGTTCAGTCGGTGGAGACGCAGCTGTTGGCCGAGGGGTTGGGCCCCAAGACCGTGGGGATGGTACACAACGTCCTGTCCGGAGCATATCGCCAGGCCATGCGGTTAGAATTGATCGGCCGAAATCCGGTGGCTCTGGTATCGGCCCCCACCGTTCGGAAAACCGAGGCGGTCGCACCGCCAATCGAGGCGGTCACCGAGGTGTTGGGGATCGCAGAGGCCGAGGGACATCCGCTGTTCGCCTGCATCCACCTGTTGGCCTACACCGGGATGCGTCGGGGAGAGGCGCTAGCACTCACTTGGGCCGACTTAAACCTAGACTACGGCGACCTGGTTGTGCGAGCGTCGTTGGGCCGACGGTTAATTGGGCTCACGATATCGCCGCCCAAGACCGCTGCCGGGGAGAGAAAGATCGACCTGGGACCATAAACCGTGCAGGTACTACGCCGGCATCGGGAGGACCAGCTGCGGATGCTGGAGGAACTCGGGCCCGCGTACCAGAACAACGAACTTGTATTCTGCGATGGGCTGGGCGGGTGGCTGAACCCGATGAAGGTGACCCGCGCGGTGCAAACGCTCGGACGCCGGGTAGGTCAACCCAACCTCACAATACGCAGCCTACGCCATTTTCACGCCTCGGTCGCGTTGCAGCAGGGCACGAAATCGTGATCGTGAGCAAGCGGTTGGGGCACTCCAACGTCAGCATCACCAGCGACATCTACGCTCATAGTCTACCGGGCTGGCAGCGGCAGGCCGCTGAGGATTTTGAGCGTGCTCTGGCGCCGGCGCCGGAGATCGTTGTTGATACGGGGGTAGCCTGATTTGGCACAATTGGCACAACTTTGGCACAATCGTTGTTGCAACTCAATGCAGCCCTATTCCGCCTAATGCCATTTGCCTCACTTGGAACTGCCGTCCGTGCCGCTCAATGCAGGCTAATGCAGTCACTGAAGTTGAGTCTGACCTTCGGCACCATCCCATCCACAGCTCCGGCGGCCCAACGCAGGAATCGACCCGCCGCACTATTGGCGGACCGATTCCATGCTTCAATACCGGTCTGCCCGACGTCATAGCCTGCATAACCCGCCGATTCATAGACATCCAGGTGAACGATCCGGGACCGCGACCGACGAAAGCCAGCGGTGGCAATCCGAGCCCTACACAGCCCACTGGCGCTCCCCGGTTGCGGGGTGATATACCCAGGCACGGCGACGGTAGTTGGGCTGTCGGACCCAGAGACTCTCCGCCGGTGCCTGCCAGTCGGTGATCAACAGGCTCGAATTTTGCAAAGCGACCGGATGGTAGACGAGGAAGTCGCCAGGTTGGATGCTACTAATGCAGTTTGCGCTGTTGGGGTCTAATCAAACCCTGGTGGACAGAGGGACACTCCCAACGCTTGCTCGCACCATTGCGCCGCGCCCAACAACTTGCCTTCTTCGTAGGGCAGGCCCCCAAACTGGACGGCCATGGGCAAACCCAGCTCGCTAAGCCCGGACGGCACGACAACCGTGGGCAAACCGCTGGAGGTCCAGGGAACCTGGAAGGCTGCGTCGCCGGTGGTGTTGAGGTCCTTGGGCGCGGGTGAAACGGTGGCCGGCGTCATGACGACATCGACCTGCCTCACCATGTCCACCATGTCGTCGCGGAACTGACGTCGAAGCCGCTGCGCCTGGAGGTACTTGGAAGCCGGCATTATCAAGCCCATTTCGATGGCGGAGCGGACGCGTGGACCATATTCGTCGGCCCTTTCCCGGTAGAATCGCTCATGGAAGGCAGCGCATTCCACGTGCATAACGAGGCGCTGGGCGCTGTGGCACGAGGCAAAAGTGTCGGGAAGCGACAACTCCACCACTTCCGCTCCCGCATCAGCTAACCGTTGGGCAACCTGCTCAGTATGCGCCCATACCTCGGCGGTTGCGGTCTCGGCAAAGTATTCACGCACCAGACCGATCCGCGGCGGATGATTATGTTGGGCCATCTGTCGGGTGAAGTCAGGAACGGGCAGGTCCAGTGATCCCGGATCGTTAGGATCAAAGCCGCTCATCGCGGTAAGCATCAGGGCGGCGTCGGCCACGCTGCGCACCAGGATGCCAACATGGTCCAACGACCAACTGACCGGAACGACGCCGTATCGGCTGATGCGCCCGTAGGTCGGCTTCAGGCCCACGATACCGTTGTAACCGGCGGGTCGGCAGGTGGAGCCGCCAGTTTGCGACCCGGTGGCGGCGGGCACCATGCGGGCGGCCACGGCCGCCGAAGAGCCGCTGCTGGAACCGCCCGGGGTGTGCTCAAGGTTCCACGGATTGCGGGTCGGCGATGGATCGGAGGTGGCAAACTCGGTGGTAACCGCCTTGCCCAGGATGATCCCGCCGGCCCGGCGTATCCTGGCCACCGACGTGGCGTCATAGTCCGGTACGAATTCAGCGTAGATCCTGGAACCGGCGGTGGTCAGCATCCCGTCGGTGTTGAAAATATCCTTGAGCCCCACCGGAACACCGTGGAGTGGCCCCAGGGGATCACCACGTTCCACCTCGGTCTCCCGGCGGCGGGCCGTCTCCAGCACTTCCTCCCGGTCGATGGTAACCCAGGCGCGAATGTCGCCGTCGAAACGGTCGATCCGGTCGAGCAACGACTGGCACAGTGTTACCGGGGAGAGCGTGCCCTGCCGTATCTGCGCGGCGGCCTGGGAGGCGGTGAGTTCGTAAGGTTCCGGCATCGTCGTCCTCACAATCCATTGGCGGTCTATTGATAAAAGCCTGGTTCCAGGTCCACATGCACCGAAACCTGGTCGATTTCCCAAATTTGACAGGCCGTCTGTTCCAGGAAATCCTGTAACTCGGCGGCACGCCGTTCTCCGAACTCGGCGACGGCTCGTTCCCTCAATTCTTCGAGTATGTGTTCGACAGAGTCACCGGGCTTCATGTTATTGAACCTCTGGTTGTTGTTTCCAGTTTTGCGGCATTCTAACAGATGGGATTCCTCGCGTGCAGTCATCCTCCCGCCAACCGCCGATACCCCAGCTTTGCAGAACCTCCAGTCCGTCAAGCCCGGCATCCGGACTGGTGCGAATGAGACGCCGCCCAAAAACGTGAGAAATACAGGTTTCATCCGAAGCGCTGTGTAACCGCATTGATGATGGCCGTGGCGACCCGTGGATTCGCCGCAGCACCCGTCGTCTCCGCGTTGACTGAATCCGGCGTCAATCCGTTCCTCTCCCGCACCGGATTTCAAGCTGGGACGAATGAAGGTTCCGTCCCGGGGATGGCGTACAGGAGTAGAGTACGGCAGCGATTAAAGATATGATGACGAGGCAATCAGGAGGAAGGAGCGAACTATGGCCGAATACATACCGTCAACCGCCGATTGGGTACGTGAGCAGGTGGCACTTTACGAGGGCTCCGGAGGCGCAGATGGAACTACTCTGCGTGATACCGGTTTGCCAGTCATCATCGTAACCAACCGTGGCAATCGAACCGGGGCAATACGCAAGACGCCGCTGATGCGCGTGAAGGATGGCAACAACTACGTGCTGGTGGGCTCGCGGGGCGGTGCGCCCAAAAACCCGGTGTGGGTGTATAACCTTCGTGCGGACGGCGACGCGGAGATTCGGGACGAGGCTGACGTGTACACCATGCGAGTCCGCGAAATCGCGGAAGGGGAGGAGCGGGAGCGGTTGTGGGCGCTTGCCGTGGCGGCGTTCCCGCCCTACGAAGAGTATCAGGGCCGGACGGCTCGGAGGATTCCGGTGTTCCTTGCGGAGCCAACGTAACGGGAGCCGGTCTCACCAGACAGGTTCATCCCACGACCACTCCCTTGACAACCAGGTCTCCCAAGTTACAATCGCCGTACAAACCCGGTGCTGTGGCCGAGTAAGGAGAAACTGCAATGCCTTTTTATACCAATGGCGATGTCCGCATCCGATATGAGGAGACGGGATCCGGTTTCCCGATTCTCCTCACTCCCGGCGGGGGCTTGAGCTCCCTGGCCAGCAATTGGCCCGGTCAGGTATTCAACGCGATGGAGGAGTTCAAGAACGACTTTCGCTGCATTACGATGGACCAGCGCAACGCTATCGGCGGAGAGTCCACCGGGCCGGTCCAGGTCAACGACCCGTGGGGAGCCTTCGCAGACGACCAACTGGGGCTGATGGACCACCTCGGCATACAGGAGTTCTTCTTCATGGGCTACTGCATCGGTGGCCCCTTTGCCCTCAAGCTCATTGAACGTGCCCCCGAGCGCGTCCTGGCTGCCGTACTCTGCCAGCCAGTTGGGCACGCAACCCGAACACCGGATTCCATGTATGACTCCGGCCATGATATCTGGGGACCCGAGCTATGCTCGCTCCGGCCCGACGTAACAATGGAGATCGTGGATCAGTACCTGCACAACCTTTACCGCGTCCAGCCGAACTTCGTGTACTGCGTGTCCCGAGACTTCGCTCGATCATGCCAGACTCCGATGCTGGTCATGCCCGACGATACTCCATCGCACTCACTCGAGGCCGCCATGGAACTGGTGGAATTGGCGCCCAACGCTGAGGTGACGGCGTATCCGTGGAAAGAGTCCCCAGACCTGAAGGCCCAGACCATAAACCAGGTGCGCGATTTCCTCAAGGCGCATCAACCTGCGACAGCCGCCCGCTGAAACCGGCAGCTGCCCGGCCCACGGGGCTGGGCAGCTGCCAAAATCTCTGGTGAGTCTTTATCTTTTCTTGCCCTGGCAACAATACTGATTTTGACCCCAGAGCCACGGGAACCGCCTCACGCGATCGTTCTGTCGCACTCGGTGGAGATGGGTAACGGGCCAAGTTGAAGCGACCGGGTTCCGGCCCAGTTGCGCCACTATACCCCTAGCTTGCCAACCGTTGACGGATCAGCAATGCCTGATTCGGTCCTGCCCAACTTACGGACCGTGCTCACGCCCTGGCCTAGTTCCGCACAGGCTCACCAGGCGATCCAGTTCTAAACGCCTGGCCGAAGGTTGTGTTGCGTAGCCGACTCGTACGATTCGCCTACTTGCACCAACAGCGGCTCCGCCAGGTGCTTGCCCACAAACTGGATGCTCAGCGGCAGCCCCTCGCTGTTGAGACCACTGGGCAGTGAAATCGTGGGCGCTCCGTTGAAATCAAATGGGATCGTGAAGCGACCCCAGGTCCATTCTTGTTCACTCATTGGCCCATACAATTCCTCAAGCGTAACCCGCTCGGGCGCGGTAGTCATGGACGGGCAGATCAGCACGTCGATGTCTTCAAACACTCCTGTCAGAATGCCGTTGCATGCCAGCCGTCCCTGGTTGGCAATCGCGTAGTCGGCGGCGGTGTACTTGTGCCCCAGCTCCAGCCAGCCTCGGAACCAGGGACCGTATTCATCGGCGCGCGACGGAAAAGTGTCCCGGTGGGCAGCGGCCGCCTCCGCCGAGCACAGCACGCCCCACGCGCGGGAGAAATCCTCGGTCTCCGGCATCCTCACCGGAACCAGCCGCGCTCCCATGCGCTCCAGCAGTCGTGCGCCGGCCAGCACCGCGTCAGCTACCTCGGAGTCCACCCCGTCGCCGATGTAACGTTCGTCCACACCGATACGGATCCCGGCAACTCCCTGACCCAGCCCGGCCAGCATATCGGGAACCGGAGCACGCAGCGACGTGTGGTCGTTGGGGTCGTGGCCAGCCAGCGCCTGGAGCATGATTCCCGCGTCCGCCGCGCTGCGGGTCATCGGGCCAATGTGATCCATAGACTCCGCCAGCGCCAGCACCCCATACCGACTGACGCGTCCCCACGTGGGTTTGATTCCCACCGTGCCGCAGGCTGCCGCCGGAAACCGAATCGACCCGCCGGTGTCGCTGCCCAGCGAGCCATAGCACAACCCCGCTGCCGTCGCCACGCCCGAACCGCTGGAAGACGCTCCAGACCAACGGTCGGCTCCCCAGGGATTCACCGGGATGTCGAACCTGGGGTTGTACCCCGCCATCGCGCCTTCGGTGAGGTTCAGTTTGCCCAGTATGACCGCTCCGGCGTCGTTCAATTTCCGCACCACGGTGCCGTCAAAATCAGGAACGAAATCCCGCAGCGCCTGTGTCCCGCCCATGGTCGCCACGCCGCGGGTGAGGCAAAGGTCTTTGACGGCGATTGGAACACCGTGCAGAGCACCGCGATAACGTCCCGAGGCGATCTCCTGCTCCGCCGCCAGGGCGGCGGCCATCGCCTGGTCCTCCATGACCGTGGCGTAGCTTTTCAACTCCCCGTCCAGAGCGGCGATCCGGTCCAGCAAGGCCCGGGTCAATTCAACCGGCGAAACTTCTCCTGACTGGATCTTCCCGGCTACTTCGGTAATAGTCTGATAATGCAACGGTGTATCCGCCAAAATATGCCCCCTCACGCAATCGGTCGCGTCGCTTCAAGTGTACGCACCTTACCATCGCCATCGCGCTGTGCGCCAATCCCGCCTCGCCCCAACATCGCGAGTGCAGGCGTTTGCTCGCGCCCGGGGGACGCACCCGATGTTCATCAACTCCCGTTTCTCCGGTGGCGTCGGTGCCCAATACGCCGGAGGCAGCGCCCATGGCAACGACCGCGTTGCCGCCAGCATTGGCACGTGGAGGCAGGTTCCAGCTGTAGCGCATAGCTGCGAACGTGGTAGCGATGCCAATGGGTGGGGCGCGCTGGGCAACGAGACCCTGCCTCAGGCCCGTATATCTGCGGATTCCACCAGAACGATCGCACTCAACAATACGACCGACGGCCGCAGCTCGTTCCTGATGGCGCCAACCTGGGCTATAGTGTTCGCTGTATCGACGAAGCTGTATCAACGAAGCAGAATGCAGTTGCCACAACACCACCGCCCAGAACGCTATCATCCAAAATCAATATCCAACGGAGGGAAACAATATGGCTGCCAAAAAAGGGACCGGAATACTGATGGTCTGGTGCGACGTCCCGCAGGACCGCGAGGACGAGTTCAACCGCTGGTACAACGAGGAGCACATCCAGGAGATTCTCAATGTCCCCGGTGTGCTGAACGCCGCCCGTTACGAAGCGGTGCGAGGCGGGCCAAAGCATCTGGCCGCCTATGAGTTGGAAAGCCCGGCCGCGGTGTTGGGCGATGGTTTCACCAAGCGGGCCAAGTCCACGTGGAGCGAGACAATGGGTCCGTCTCTTATCGGCCTGAATTTCTTCAACCCGCTCTATGAAATGATTTATCCCGACTCGGTCTCCAGCGAGATGGCGGCCAGCGGCATGGCCCCAGCGCTACAGGTGGGCCGGATGAACATCCCGCCCGAACGCGATGCCGAGTGGAACCAGTGGTATAACTCGATTTTCGTGCCCAATTTCGAGAAAGTGCCCGGCGTGATCCGGGGACGCCGTTTCAGGACGGTGCGGGGAGAGGACCCAAAGTACTCGGTGGTCTACGAGTTTGAGCACGAGAACGTCTCCCAGACCCCGGAATGGGCAGCCCAGCTGGACGCCGACCCCAGGAATGCCGAAATGCGGGCCTTGATCACCCACGGCCCCGGTTCTCCCAGCATTTTCAAGAAGACTTTCGAACTTTAGACCCGACTATCTGGAGTTTCTAATGCCCAATCACATCGTAAATGTAGGCGCCGTCGAACTGATTTCTCTCAACGACAACCTGCCCGTCAGGTCGCCCTTCGTCGCGTTTCCCCACACCACCATCGAGCAATGGATGGAGTACCCGGAGCTGATGGCCGACCATGAAAACGCCAGGTACCGCTGGGGTTCGTTGGCCGTGCGGTCCTCCGGCAAGCTGATAATCGTGGACACCGGAATGCAGGGCGAAGGCTGCTACCTGCTGGACGACATGCAGGCCAAGGGCATCGACCGGGAGGCTGTGGACCTGGTGGTCTTTACCCATGTGCATCCCGACCACGTCGGTTGGAATTACACCGACGGCAAACCCAACTTCCCCAACGCCCGTTTCCTGGTGCCCCAAAAGGATTGGGACTACTGGACCCAAGCCGACGTGATAAACACCGTCGAGTACGTGGTCCCACAGGTTTTGCCGCTGCAGGAACACGGCGTAATGGATCTGATGGACGGCGAATTCCAGATAACCCCGGAACTGACGGCTTACCCGACGCCGGGCCACACTCCAGGACACAACTCCATCCGCGTCACGTCCAACGGTGAACACGCATTTATCCTGGGCGACGTTGCCCACAGTCCCATTCAGGCCCATCACACCGATTGGTGCCCAGAGTTCGACATCGACCAGGACATGGCCCGGTCCACCAGACATGCGGTTATCGACATGCTGGAAGCCGAGGGAACGCTGGTGTCTGCCGGGCACTTCCCCGACCCTGGCTTTGGCCATTTCGTCCGGGGAGAAGACCGGCGGTACTGGCAGGGCATCTAGCCCCCGCCCGGTCCCCTGGCTCGCGGCGCCAATCTACAACCCTCAATCCAAAGTCTGCCCAATAAAATCCCTGCCGCCGAACTCAGGCAAGAGTTCGGCGGCAGGTTGCGTCTGATGCCAGGAGATGCCCGGGTAACCCGTCCGGGAAGCGCTGTTAGTCAAACCGCTACGGTGCGCTATTACCTTCGTGCCAGCCTCGTTGCATTGGCAGCAGCAGTTCAGTTTCCGTGTCCGCTGGCCAGTTCCTGAATCTCCGCCTCAGTCAGAGCACGGTCGAAGATCATCACCTCATCCACCAGTCCGTTCAGGCTGGCCCGTTGGGAGCTATTCTCATAATTCAAGCCAATCCATAGGTCCTGGTCGGAGACGTGTATTGCATCATCTCCATTCTCTATCGTAACCACTAGCAGCACGCCCCCATCATCGCGAACACCGTCGAAATACACGCCAATGAACGCGCCCCGACGGTACACGGCGACTACGTGAACCCATTCGTTCAATTCAATCTGATGGTTTGTGTTCACCTCCGAGCTGTCGGACGCCGTGTCGCCACCGGCGACGCGAAAACGGACCGATCCGGAAGGCTTCAGATTGAGGCTCCAGGAATCGTCTTCATGCCTGCCTGGGCCCCAAATGTTCGCCAACCCTGCGTGGTCATCGTCCGGATATGACCGGAGATTTACCCACATGGCTACGGTCAATTCGTCCTCACCGCTCAGGCGAAGGTCGTGTGGAATCCTGACAAAGGATTCGGGACCACGGAAATCGAACGCCTGACCGGATATACCGTTGGCGAACCCGGCGTCACCCATCAACTCCCCGTCGTGCTGATCCAGAATGTCGCGCGCAGACCCATCAGCCGACCACTTGGCGATAGCGCCGTGGCGATTCAATTGGCCGTATTCATTGCGGCCCCAGCAGTTGAAACTACCATTCTGACGGATGCCGCAGGTTATGCCGTCACCGGCCGATAGCGACACGAAAGTTTCACCGGCAGGTGGCTCCATCGCACCTCTGCCGTCGCCGCCCCAGCACACCGGTGTTCCGTCCGTGCGCAGGCCACAGGTGTGATAAAAGCCCGACGCGATCTGCTTGAAGATCTCGCCGGACGTAACCTCGGTTTGTCCGTGTTCGTTGCCCCCCCAACACATGGCCATTCCGTCAGTGGCCACGCCACAGGTGTGACGAGCTCCAGGGCTGATGCTCAACCACTCTACCCGTCCAGGAACTTCCAGCTGACCGCTGCTGCCCCAACCCCAGCACGTAGCCGTGTTGTCAAAGTGAAGCCCGCACATGTGGCCCCATCCCCCGGTGATGTGCTTGAATCGTTGCCCAGCCGGCGGGTTGACATAGCCCCAGGCGGGGTTCTGCCGACTGGGTCGGGTACCCCAGCAATCCGCGGAGCCATCCGCCCGCAGGCCGCAGGCGTGGTGGGAACCGGCAGTGATGTCCACAAACTGTTCGTTCGCCGGTGCGGATAGCCGGCCTTCGATGTCGATGCCCCAGCAGGACGGTGTCCCCACGGAACCGAGGGCGCAATTGAAGTCCACGCCGCCAGCGACGGCAGTAAACCCGGCGCCGGGGGGCACGGACAGTTGACCGTGCGTGTCGTCTCCCCAGCACAGCATGGATCCGTCCAGACGCAGGCCGCACACCGAATTTCCCTTCGTTGTGATGGTCCGGAACCGATTGGCAGTTCCCTGGCCGTCGCTGTCGTCTCCCCAGCAGTGAGCAATGCCATCTGCGGTGAGTCCGCAGGTGTGGTTGTAGCCCGCGGTGATGCTCACGAAGGAAATGCCTTCCGGAGGGGTGGCTTGCCCGTAGTAGGGTGAACCGCTCCACCTGGAGTTGCTGCCCCAGCACCGCACGGTGCCGTTGGAGCGCAGCCCGCAGGAGTGGACATCTCCCGTTGCAACCTCGACGAAGACCTCATCCTCGGGGGCGTTGGATTGGCCCCAATTGTTAAGGCCCCAGCATTTGGCGGTTCCGTCTTCCTTTAGCGCACAGGTGTGCCACCAACTTCTGGTACTGAGGTACCTGAAGTCGTCGTCGTTCGGAGGCGATGCTTGACCAAAGGCGTTCCATCCCCAGCACCTCATTGTGTCGTCGATCTGGATACCGCAGGTGTGGTCCCCGCCGCTGGAAATGATGGAGAAGGTTTCGCCCTCAGGCGGCGTGGCCTGGCCTGCCGTGTTGCCATACCGGTCCGTGTTTTTGCCCCAACAGACGGGAGTGCCGTCTTCCCGCAACGCGCAGGTGTGCCCGGATCCACTGCTGATGGCAACGAAGGTTTCGCCTATTGGCGGCTCGGACTCCCCGTTTTCATTCCGTCCCCAGCAAACCGGGGAGCCGTCGGTCGTAAGAGCCTGTTTACAATCTTTTTAGGATTAGCACCGTGAAGGCAAGCACCACCATTTGCAGGCTGGTATTGAGCTTTCTTTCGCAGTTCTTCCAGAGTCGGCGGCACTTTTCCAGCCAGGCGAAAGACCGCTCCACCACCCATCGCTTTGGCAGCACCACGAAGGTGTGCAGTTCGTTGCGTTTCACTACTTCCACCGAGGCTCCCAACAGGCCTTGCACCGCAGTGGCAAAGGGCTTCCCGGTGTAACCCCCGTCCACCAGCACG
The DNA here is from genome assembly GCA_965217175.1 of Dehalococcoidia bacterium. Lineage (GTDB taxonomy): Bacteria > Chloroflexota > Dehalococcoidia > Lucifugimonadales > UBA3495 > Bin87. The sequence continues at coordinate 3,005,892 of OZ244251.1, read as the reverse complement.
TTCCGCACCAGGCTGAGGTCGTCCCGCCGCCGGTCAAACATCGCCAAAGCCCCGGCCCGGTCGGTAACGTCGGCGGTAGTCACGTGTATCCCATGGGGCAATCCCTGCGTGTCCACCGCGATGTGACGCTTGATTCCCGACACCTTCTTGCCTGCGTCATAGCCCTTGTGCCCGGCGGTGTCCGTGTTCTTGACGCTCTGGGAGTCCACGATGCAGAAGCTGGTCTGCTCTTTCCGTCCATTGCTTTGTCGGGCCGCGCCAACCGATTTTTTTTAGGACTTGCTCCAGAATGGAATCCTGACCCGGGCCAGGCCGCTCGCTCCATTGCCGGAAATACTTGTAGCAAGTGCGCCAATTGGAGAAGTCCGCCGGCAGCATTCGCCACTGGCACCCGCTTTTCAGGAGGTACAGTACGCCGCAGAAAACGTCATATAAGTCCACGGTGCGGGGCTTGGTCCGGCGTCGGGCCGACTCCAACGTCGGCAGAATACGGGCGAATTGCTCCCGGCTGATGTCGCTGGGATAGGAATGAGACATGATTACCCCTCCCCTGATAATAGTCTCAACTTAACCTATTTCAGAGATCGTAGACAGGTTCTTAGCACCTCCCCACCAATAATGCCTCACGAAGCGCGAATATTACAAATTTCAAATCGGCTAATTACGTTATTCGCTGCGAGCGCTTCCGCCATATTAGTATTGCCGTGCATTACCGGTCAACCGCACGGTCGCAATCGTAGGGGGTCCGCAAGTTCCTCTCCCTATCAGCCATTGGTGATTCTACGGAAACAGGAACCAGGGACCAGTGCGCTATCCAACCAGGCATAACAGCAAATAGATTGTTGGGGCGCCGAGTTCAGGGTACCTTGTGTACGGCGCAATCCGGAACACAGAAAGTAAGATTGAGTCTGACTTCGGACGGTCTCCAATCATTTCGGACGTTGGATTCCCGATTTCGCGTGAAAGACGAGAGCAATAGCATCAAAATGCGGTTTCCCTGGGCCTGGGATGCCTAGGTTGACCTGTCGTCTGCAACCGGCGTATGGTTGAATTTTCACGCTGGGTCGGATGGGGTAACGCTGGTTTTGACGGCAGTGCCTTTTCTCGCCCAATTACACCCGACGGGGAGACGCCCGATGGTTCGAATCCTCGTCTCTGTACCACCTCCTGTCCACGTATTCCATAGTCGGCGGCGTGCCTTCTCCGCACAACGTGATGCGTTCGGTAGCAGCGGCGTAACCTCGTTCGCATCGCGGTTGACTCTATATTGTTCGGGAACCCTTTGTTACTTCAACCAGTCACCCACGTCTTACCCAATGGATCGTTTGCCGATGAAAGGAGAATGGCGATGGACAGGACGCTGAACGGAGGTCGCGCATGGATGAGCCTGTTTCTCACTTAAACTTGCCAGCGTTCCAGTTGGGGGCTCCATATCCGCTGGGCGACCGAATTGCCTCGGGCGCTCAAAAGGTTGCAGGGGCCGTCACCGAATCCGCCGAACCCACGCCCTTGCCCATCAGCGTAACCGTCGATCGCCCCTTCATATTCATGATCAGGGACTTAGCCACCGATGCGAACCTGTTCTTGGGTCGCATCGAGCAGATGTAGGCAGTCTGTGGTCATGTGTGCCGGCTGGCTTCATCCCCACGACCTGATGACTGACATCCCCAGTCCTGCCGCTTACCTATCCACCGTGAACATGGGCCGGCTGTCTGGCGTCGGTCCCAGCCCTGCGTTGCACCTTCTCACCCGACGCCTGGCATCGTCTGCCTCGAGCCCGGCCCAACAATCATAATGAATTCAGTCTCCTTTAGCCCGGTACTGCTCGTCCTGCAGGACCGAAACTTCCAGCTGTTGTGGGCGGCCCGGTGGATCCATGAGATTTCCCGGCGCATGGAACTCATTGCGTTGGGATACCTCATCTACGAACTCACCGACTCGGTCTTTCAAGTCGGGCTAATTTCGGTTTTCCTCAACGGACCCCGCCCTCCATTGTCTTTGGTAGCGGGAATGCTGGCCGATCGGTTGGACCGCTGGCGCATCCTTGCCGGCATCCACTTCTTCTACCTGCTCGTTGCTTCGTGCCTTTTGATTCTCCTGTTGATGGGAGTCATTCAACCCTGGCACGTTTTTCTCGCCATCCTCATGCAGGGAACGGCCAAGGTGTTGGACGACCCTACTCGGAGGGCGGCCCTGTTCGACCTGGCGGGACAGGAACGCATCGTCCAGGCCATGTCCCTGGAAACCTTTACCAACAACGGCGGCAAGATTTTGGGACCATTAGCCGGTGGATTCCTGGTTGAATTCTACGGATTCACCGCGGTGTTCGCCGTACTGGTTATTCTGGACCTGTTGGCGGCGCTGCTAATCTTCAGGATGCGGCTGCCTGCCGTTCCCACCATGTTGGTGCGGGACACCGTGTTCTGGCAAGGGATCAAATCCGGTATTGGGCACTCTTTCTCCAACAAGTTCGTACTGGGGGTGCTTTCAATATCCCTGGTGATGAACGGCATGGTGCTACCGTTGCAATATTTCATACCGGTGATCGCAACCGACGTCTTGAAAGTGACGCCAACTCTGGGAGGGTTGTTAGGATCTGCCGATGGCATCGGGACGTTTATGGGAGCGATAATCATCGCAGTCCGCCGGAATTACACATTTCATGGGCGTTACTTCGTAATAGGGGCATTGATCGTGGCGGTCGGAGTGACCGCGGTTGCCTGGTCGCCCTGGTTCCTGGTTTCCTTCTTTCTGCTATTCTGCTCTGGAGTTGGCCAATCGGGATTCAGCACCATGCAAAGCACCATCCTGCTGTTGTCGTCTCCGGCGGAGATGCGTGGACGGATCATGGGGTCTTCGGGGCTGGTAAACGGGCTGGGGCACCTGATTGGCGGGGTGGAGATCGGAGCGATAGCCCAGGCTTTCACCATCTCACTCGCCATCGGGGTCAACGCGGGTGTCGGCCTGTTGTTGATGCTTCCAGTGATACTGCTCACGCCCCTGGTGCGACGTCCCGTGGTGGCGCACCAACCCCGCGCCGTAGCCGAGGAAGTCAGTTAATCAAAAAGGCCCTCGCATCCTTAGCCCGGCGAAGCATCATCCTAAGCCTGTCGAAGGGCCCACCTGTCATTGCGTGGAGCGCAGCGACGTGGCAATCCCGCCGCCTGCGCTGGTTCGGCGCTCCACTGGACCAAGCCCTATTCCATCGGCCTCGCGCCGGGCAGCCCCAGTAGGAACTGTCCGTGATTTTCGTAAGCGGCATCGCTGACCATCTGGTGCTGGGCGGCGGCGTTGATGTCCCGCAGGCATCGTTGAAGCACGCTGGACATGAACAGCGCCGACCCACCACCGTACCGGAACGCCTTGGCAACAACGTCGGCAGCCACGTCGGTGGTGTAGGTAGCGCAGCCGCGCAGCTGTGCCTGCAACGGCGGAGCAGGCGTTTGGCCGTCACATACCGACTGCCAGGCTTCCTCCAGTATCTCCACGTTCAGGGCTCTCGCTGCCCGGAGCTTAAGGTCGCATTCCCCCAGGGCCCGCTGCAGCGTCGGCCGGTCAGCCAGCAGGTTGGTGGAGTTGTAACCGCGGGACTTCGACACGGCCACCTCGGTCACGGCGTCCAGAGCGCGGCGACCCACACCCAGGGCAAAGGCCGAGTGCTCGTTGGTGACAAAGCCGGGCCGGCCCAACCGGTACAGCGCTCCACCCCTCCTCGGCTCCGTCAACGACACATCCCACGCAAATCTGTCCGGAACGAACAGGTCTTCCACCGAGAAGTCACAACTCCCGGTGCCGCGCAGGCCCATCACGTCCCAGTTGTCGTGAATCTTTACGTTGGCGGTGGGCATCACGCAACGCAGCTGGGGCGGATAGCCCGCTGATTCCGTTGTCACCCGGGCGCCGGCCGAAACCCACTGAGAATGCCGCACTCCGCTGCCGAACGGCCATCGCCCGGTAACCCGGTAGCCCCCGGCCGCGGGCACCGCCGTGCCAAAGGGTGCGAACGCGCCCGCGACCCGCGGTGGCATCCCGTCCACAAAAATCTCGTCAACGGCGTCATCGGGGAGGAACGCCGCCAGGCTCCCCAGGCTGGCCGCGCCGATCATCAGGCACCACCCCACCGACGGGTCAATGCGGCTCACCGCCTCCAGCACGTCAAGCTGAGTCATCGGGTCGGCTTCGGCGCCGCCCAATACATGGGGCAGCTTCAAACGCAGCAACCCTGAGTCATAGAGCGCCTCCACCGACTTCAGCGGCAGCGTGGCGGTCTCCTCGGCTTCCTGCGTACCCGCCTCCAGCGTGGCGCGGACCGCCTCCACCGCATCCATCAGGACCCGGCGATTCTCGGTTCGATCGGTGGGAAAAGCTTTCAAGTTATCCAGTCACTCCCATTCCTCACGTGTTGGTACGATTCAGTCCTCGTTGAACGGACGCTGGTTGTTTAAGCATCGACCCTTGGGATCACATCTTGAACCAGCGCGTCCATTGAATCCAGCAACTGTTGCAAGTTACCGCAGCCGTTGAAATTGATCTGGAACTCCTCCAAACCTGCTTCCTGCCGGTAGCGTTTCATGTCCGATGCGACCTGTTCTGCGCTTCCCTGGCCGGTGGGCCTGTCGCCGCCGGCACTGGAACTGCCGGTAATGCTGCTAAAATTGACCCGGAAGCTCATGCGCGTCCGAGGCACGTCCTCTCTCCCCGCCTCTGCACAAACATCGCGCAGATAGGCCTGTTTGCTGATCAGGTCCGTCAGTGGCGTGGGCGTGGGTTGCCACACATCGGCAAAGCGGGCCGCCCGCCGCAACGAAGCGTGACTCGACCCACCGATCCATATCGGTGGATGGGGCTGCTGAACGGGCTTCGGATTAACGTGCATGTTATCGAACGAGAAGAACCTGCCGTGGAAGGTGGTGGGGCCCGGCTCCCAACACGCTTGCCACAGGCGCAGGTATTCGTTGGTTCGCGCACCGCGTTGCCGGTACGGTACGCCCAGGGTGTCATATTCGGCTTCGTTCCAGCCCGCTCCCACTCCGGCGATCGCCCGCCCTCCCGACATCTGGTCCAGGGTGGCAATCATTTTGGCCGTCACTATGGGATTGCGGTACGGCATTATGAGCACCGACGTTCCCAGCATCACCGTGGACGTCCGGGCCGCCACGTACGAAAGTACCATCAGAGGGTCATACACATTCCGCCACAGGTCGTTGCGCGCAGAATCGTCCACAATCACGTGGTCGTTGACGAAAAGGGCGTCAAAACCCGACTCTTCGGCCTTACACGCGGTCGTTATGATCGCCTCCGGGGTGGCCGGGAATCCCAGGTAGTCTGCGTTGGGAATACGAAACGAATACTTCGCCATGCCGCCTCCGGGCGTTAATCCTCAATGGAAGCTGTAATACGGGCCACCAAATTTAGAATCACGCCCGCGCCGCCGTCAGGCTAGTGAAAGCGTGGCAGAAGAGAATAGCTCTTCTGCGCTCACCTTGTCCGTGATCACACCCTGTTCCACGTTGAAACCGACGAATGCTTCCAGGGTGGTGCGCGAACTCTCGAAGCCGTATGGAACGGGATCATCCCCCACCACATCGGCCATCTTCAGCAGCGCCCGGTCTGCCGGACTCGAATCATCCCCGGATCGAAGGCGCTCGATGTACGGCGCCTTGGCCGCTTTGAACACTTCAAATAGCTCGTGCGCCAGGTCGGGATTCGACTGCAGCGCATCATCCTTCACCACCAGCATGTGACTGATGGGATAGATGCCGGTCTTCCGGTGCCAGGCCGCGTCGGCTTCGTCCGGTTCCTGGAACAGCGGCAAAACGTCTGGCGAATCCACTGGTCCTGCCCCAATAGCAGCGTCTATTTCTCCCGACAGGAGCATTTCGCCCAGGTTGTTGTTGCTCGACGACACCACGTTCGGCGGCGCAACGTACTCCGCCACGTGCTCGTCTCCCGACAGCACCCACGTCACCGAGTCCAGGTCGACACCGTACTCGGTCTGCAAAATTCCTCGGGTCCACACCCCCGGCGTCAGGGTATAGCTGCGCACTCCCACCTTCCGTCCCTCCAGATCCCTGGGGGACTCGATGCCACTGCGCCGGTTGTATACCAACCCCCCATGATAGAAGGCCCTGGTCAGAAAGATCGGGATGCCGGTGAAAGGCTTGCCGTGGGAACGGGCGCAAATGTAGGTCGAAAGCGCCATTTCCGCAACGTCAAATTCCAGGCCGCGCACCATGCGGCGGAAGATGCTGGTCACCGGCGACACCTCGATATGTTCCATATTGAACATGCCGGATGTGACGGTACCGTCCTTCAACCCAGTCGTGTGGCCGTAGTTGCCTATGGCCGTTTGCAATACCAGTGCTGCCATCTTTGCTGCCTCCTGCTGGCTCGACGCGTCCGAATCCCAACGCAGTTACCCACTCCCGGCGAAAGGTCCAATCGAGCCAAGCTTTCCTTGATCCCGGCCGCCTGTTGTCCCCCATCGCCAGAGCAAACCGCCACCGCCGACGTTCGTCTCCAGGAGAAAGCGGGCCGTTGCAGGTTGTCTGGGGAAAGCCCTTCGGAGCCTATTGTACCGGATTCGCGGGCCACCCGCTGTTGAGCGTCTGGAAGGGTTCACCGGTGCGTGTTTCCTGGTCATTGATTGACGCCGTATCTGCCTGATTTGCCGGGGCTGACATACCTTCACCATGTGACGTCAGCTCGCCAAAATGGATGCAGACCGCCGGGCTAAAGCTCCAAAATTCGGCGCCCTACGGCATCACTCTGCTACTACCCTGCCCGATCTGGTGACAACTGGTTCAAATTGATTACGAGCATGGGTTCCTGTACCATTTGGCCGACGAGACCAGCAATACCGTCAACCAAATGACCAACGCGCGCCTCGCTGTTGGCCCATGCCGAGATCATCCCGTGTCTTGATTGACGTTCAAGGGCACCGGGGTGCATACCGCCTCGGGGGCGCAGCCGACACGCAATAAATAAGGAGCAATTCCCCAGTGAGCGACTCAGTTCTATCCACGCTTCTATCCATTCCGGGTTTGGACCAGCAACGCGCAACTGAAGTTCAGTTCTCGGGAGGCGTCGACCCCATCCTGCCAACCCCCTTCCGAATCGGAGAGACCGCCGCGGCCAGCCTGGCCGCCGTCGGCCTTGCCGTTTCCGATCTTTGGGAACTACGCACCGGACGTCGCCAGGACGTCAAAGTCGACGCCCGGCAGGCAACGGCGTCCCTGCGCAGCAGCCAGTATCTGGCGATGGATGGAGCGTCGGTTGCCCGCGAACGCCCTTCGGTGATGGGAGTTTATCCGGCCAAAAATGGACGCTGGAGCTATCTCCACTGTAATTTCCCCAACCATCGCGCGGCAGCGTTGGGCGTCCTCGGCGTCGAAGAAGACCGTGACGCCGTGACGCGAGCGGTGGCAGGTTGGGATGCCCTGGAACTCGAGGAGGCCATCATCGCCGCCAACGGCGCCGGCGGCATGGTTCGCTCCATGGCCGAGTGGGCCCAACACCCTCAGGCCGCAGCAATCGCCACTTTGCCGCTCCTTGAGATCGAAAAGATCGGCGACTGTCCGCCCCAACCCCTGCCCGACGGTTCCCGGCCCCTGTCCGGCATCCGGGTGCTGGACCTCACCCGCGTTTTGGCCGGGCCAACCTGCGCCCGCACCCTGGCTGAACACGGAGCCGACGTGATGAAGATCGCCGCCAGCCATCTGCCCAGCAACACGACCCAGGAATTCGACACCGGCCACGGCAAGCTCTCCACCTTCCTCGACCTGCGGGAACAGCAGGACGTGGAGACTCTGCGGGGGCTGGCCAGGGAAGCCGACGTTTTCTCCCAGGGATACCGCCCGGGCACTCTCGCCCAACGCGGACTTTCACCCCAGGATCTGGCGGAACTACGGCCGGGAATCGTCTATGTATCGTTGTCCGCCTTTGGCCGGGTAGGGCCCTGGGCCACCCGTCGCGGATTCGATACCGTGGTGCAAACTGTCAGCGGCATAACCGACCGGCAGGGCGAGTTGTTCCCCGGCGGCGCGCCAGGACCCCAGTTCTATCCGGTGTCGGCTATCGACTATCTCACCGGCTACCTCATGGCCTTTGGCGCTCTCGTAGCGTTGAGCCGACGCGTCCGTGAAGGGGGCAGCTGGCTGGTTCGCATTTCCCTGGCGCAGACGGGACGTTGGCTGGTTGAAAAGGGTCAGGTGCCAGAATCAGAGCTGCAGGACGTGCCGAAGGAATTTACTCCCGATGAAATCGAGCGTTGGTCCACCGCCAGCGATGCCCCGGGAGGTCGTCTGCGCCACCTGGCGCCGGTGTTGCAGCTCTCCGAGACCCGACCCTACTGGGCCCGGCCCTCGGTTCCTCTGGGTTACCACGACCCGGTGTGGCCCGAGAGATCGGCGTAGACCGGTACTATCGGCATCGATTTGACTACCTCCGCCCGCAACTCACTGCGCTAAAGCGCTGTTGAAGCGGTTCCACCACAGGGAGACTATCCTTATGTCAATAACCATCGGGATGGGAGACTACGTTTACGAATACCGGCCAGAATGGGCCAAGCTGCCTGCCGGCTCTGACTTTCAGGGTGCCAGCGGTGTGGCCGTTGATTCCGGTGATCGCGTCTACGTCTTTCAGAGGCAGGGGCCGCCGGTGCTGGTATTCGATCGGGACGGCAATTTGCTTTCCTCCTGGCCCAGGCGGGAGGGCGTGCCCGCCGACGCTCACCATATTCACATCGGCCCCGATGACACCGTTTACCTCGTGGACCGCGATGCCCACCAGGTGTTGAAATACTCCACAGATGGCGAGCTGGTGGGATCCCTGGGCACCCGCGATCAGGCATCTCTCCAGGCTCCCTTCAATCATCCGGCGGACATCTGCGTCGCTCCCTCCGGAGAGCTATTTGTGGCCGACGGATACGGCAATTCCAGTGTGCACCGGTTCGCCGCCGACGGATCTCATATTACGTCCTTCGGTAGCCCCGGCCGGGGGCCCGGTGAGTTTCTGGTGCCTCACAGCGTTCGGGTGTCCAACGACGGCAGGGTTTACGTTGCCGATCGGGAAAATAACCGGGTGCAGGTCTTCACAGTCGACGGCGTATTTCTGGATCAGTGGACCGACTTCAAGTGCCCCATGGGAGTGCACATCGACGCCCAGCAGACCGTGTACGTTACGGATCAAATACCGCGCATCAGCATCCTGAACCTGGACGGCGAGCTCCTGGCCCGTGGCAGAACCTTCGAGCACGCGCACCAGGTTTACACCGACTCCAGGGGAGATATTTACGGCGTGGACGTGGGGAATCAACGCGTGCAGAAGCTCGTCCGCAGGACATGACTGCCCGCGACCCCTGACGCTGCCTATCGTGCCCGGCCAATCTCAGGCCAGCGCTCCGTGTCCCCGCGCTGACGATGACCTGCGGTTGAATGACGTGAACGCATCGTCGCCGGCGTTTGATTTCCGCAGCCGCATCCCGAAGCCTCCGCTTGACCAACTGGTTGAATCGCTTTGGTACGCTCGCGGAACGATAACGTACACGCGGGAGAAGATCGCGCCGACCGGTTCTTCGGTGGCTGTCTTCGTCCTCGGTGATCCCATTCTCCACACCGCAGACCACGGCGCCGGCGGAACCCTGCGGGCCGCACGCGGCTTCCTGGTCGGTCCCCACGATCGTCCGGCCATCAACGAGCCCACCGGAGAAACCTTTGCTGTCGGGATAGTAACAACGCCCATCGGTTGCGAAGGGCTGTTCGGCGTCCGGCCGTCCCACATTCGCGGACGTGCCGTACATCTCGAACCCATCTGGCCGCCAGCCGCGCAGATACGTGATCAGTTACTGTCGTGCGAAAATCCGGAAGCGATGCTTGACCTGCTGGAATGCGCCCTGGGGTCGATCCGGATCGAAATCGCGGGCCTCAAACGATGCGGCCGCGCCGTCGCCATGCTGCAGCAAAATCCCGCCCGACCCATAGCCGATATCGCCGCCGAACTGGGCATATCCCACGGACACCTCGACCGGGAGTTGGCCCGCGTGGTCGGGTTGACTCCCCGCAAGCTGGCCCGGCTGCTCCGCGTCCGGCGCCTCCTCGACGAACTCGACGTGTATGGCCGCATCGATTGGGTTGACCTCGCAGCCAGGCTGGGTTGGTCCGACCAGGCCCACCTTATTCGCGATTTCAAACACCATACCGGTGTAACGCCCTCCGGCTACATTGCTGCCCAGCGCGCCGCCTACAGCCCCGATGAGACAATCCACGCCTCGGGATTCGTACCCATGTGAAATTCGTTCAATACTGCGCGAGGTCGTCAGTTATAAATTCGTCGAGGAGAGGAGGCAAATCATGGCGCAATCGTTCTCTGTCGAAGAAACCATCCACAGGCCGGCCAGCGAGGTGTGGGAAGCTCTGACTGACTGGAACAACGCGCATCAGTGGATGCCGGGGATTGACCGTTTGCAGGGTGATGGGGAGACAAAAACCGGAACGGTACTGACGTTCCGCGCCCGCGGAGCAGATCGCTCCACCACCATCGTCCATTGTGAGGACGGACAGTCGATAGTGCTGCGGTCGGTCCAGGGCGGAGTCACCGCCGATTACGCCTACGGGGTGCACGCCATGGGAGAGCGTTCCACTCGCGTAACACTGGTCGCAAACTGCCAGTTCACCGGCCTGAGGTGGCGAATGATCTCACCGCTGATCCGCCTCGCGGTTCGGTTCTCCGACGGCAAGCAACTCCGGCTGCTGAGAGCCTTGGTCGAGAGTCGTTAACACCCCGACGGATCAATCGGGCCTCCCGCCGCCGCCCGATTAATTACTCCGTCGGAACGCGGGCGTTGTATATCCTGCCGTACAGCACGAACCCAACGATGGCGATCACGGCCAGCACGATGCACACTGAGTCGACCACCGTCACCAGCGCCAACCGTACGTCGAAACCGTCGCCCTGCTCAATGCCGGCCAGCTTGAACCCGATCGATGCGATCACTCGGATGACCACCAGGCTTATCAATACGCCGGCTATTCTCCATCTCCCGATCGCCAGCATTTCTTTCATGCCGCGCCTGGCGGCAGGTTGGGGTTGACCATCTCTACTGATCACGGAATATCTCTTCGCCGCGATGCAGGCGCAGGGCAATCTGGTAGGTTTGGCCAACCGCCCGGGGCGTGGGAGCGTGGGCTGCCAGAAACCGCGCCATACCGATCAGCACGTGTCGCCCCGACTCGGTGCCCCGCCGGCTCTGGTACTGCTTGAACCCGGCGTCCACGATCTGGAAGGAGTGGAACCCGGCGTCCTCCATCAGCATCCCGCGCCCGAGTTCAGCCACCAGCGCGCCCGGGTCGCCCGAGCCGGTGATGTACTGCGACACCAGATGCGACACTTCCTCCACCTGCTGCCGAACATCCATGTGCTCCCGAATCTCGGTCAGCACTTGCGCCCCATCCACCGGTTCAACGCCCGTTTCAGGGATGCGTTGCGGCGGCATATTGAGGAACCGGTCCAGGTACACGCTCATTGCCACATCGAAGACCCCCCGCATCAGCTCCGGCGAGGGAGCGCGTTTCAACGCCTGGTGCAGCGCGTTGGCTGCGGTCAATGTGTTGTGAACCGTGTCCCAGTCGTTGAACTCGTTGGACACGTGAAAGTGAGCCATCCTCAGGAACGCGGCATAGGCCACGGCTGAACCCAAGTCGTCCGCAGTCGCCCCGGATTTTATCGCTTCCTTGATCGCCACCAAGATATCCGCCGGCGAGTCGCCCAACATCTCCGTGGCCAGTGCGTCAGCCCCGGTCCAGTTCGCACCCTTGTCGCGGCCCTGCTGATACAGTTCGGGCAATTCTTCCCGGGCCTGCCAGACCAGGGATGCCACATCGATGGGATGGCGCCAGGAGCTCATCTCCTGACTCCGCCGGGCGCTGGCCATCCCGTGTACCAGGCTGGTCAACACCTGGCTGGCATGTTCCCAGCCGATGTGATCAAGCAGCTCGAAAGCCTTGTTGGCGAAGTCCACCACATGGCCGGCGTCCAGATAAATGTGGTCGGTGGCAGCGGCAAAGACCATGTCTGCTATGTCCACCGGCGAAAATCCCAACTGGACAGCAGTCCGCAAACACCGCTCGGCCGCGTCTTCATCTCGCACGTCGATAAACCCGCGGAACCATTGCTTGAAGACAGCCGGGCGAGTCTCCCCAGTCGGCAACGGGTCCACAACGAAGCGGGGCGGCCTACCCGCGCACTCCCGGGCCACGTGCAACAATCCCTGGTACATGGCCACCGGGTGGTCGTTCTCCGCGAGGTGCGGTAGGATATTGGCCGTCGCCGTGAGAATGGTCATGGCCGCACCCCACCCGGCAGAGGTGTAGGTCGTCCCAAACTCAGCGCCGATTCGCAATGCCTCTCGATATCCGGCGCCAGCGGAGTGGAGCCCCAGCACCGATTTCGCAGTCACCAGGCGGATATTGTGCTCCAATCCATCCTGCAGCCGGCCCGACCAATGCTGTATCTCATCCCGTTGGGCGGGTTGTGGGTCCACCCAAACCTGCTCATCGATTACGGTCACTGGGAAACTACGCACGTCATCGGCGAACGGGTTGAACGTCCCGCCGCTGGACAGATCGAACCTGGCATGATGCCAGTGGCAGGTCAGAATGCCGTCTCTCACGCTGCCACGATCCAGCGGAAAACCCATGTGCGGACATCGATTGTCCACCGCGTAAACCTGGCCGTCGTGGTAGATTACCGCAATCGTGTGCCCACCGCCGGTTACCACCCGGCATCCCGCCGTCTTCAATTCTGCTACGGTGCCGGCCATTATTTGCCCTGCGAGACTGGTGGCCATGGTGTCGCCCTCCCGGTGTTGGTAAAAGATACCTGTGGATTGAGACAGATCAGTAGCCCGATTCTAGTTGTGGTGTTTGACCCGATGCAAGCAAAACGCCCTGCAATCCCCCATCGGATAGAATTGCACTCCCATCGTCGTTGGTAAGGAGCAAACATGAAAATCGAGACTCTGGCGGTTCATAGCGGACGCTCGGTGGATCCAGAGACGGGGGCCGTTACGCCCCCGATTCACATGTCCACCACCTTCGAGCGAGCGCCCGATGGAACCTATCCCCGCGGTTTCGCCTACAGCCGCTCGGGCAACCCCACCCGAAATCAGCTGGAGGAATGCCTCCGCGACCTCGAGGGAGGAGCGTCCGCCGCAGCGTTCTCCTCGGGTATGGCCGCCATCATGAGCGTCTTTCAGGCCCTGTCCCCTGGAGATCACGTGATCGTGCCGCAGGACCTCTACCACGGCACCGCTCAACTTCTGAATGTGAGACTTGCCCGGTGGAATTTGAGAACAACATTCGTGGACATGACCAATATCGAAAATGTCCGTGGGGAGATCAACCCCGCTACAAAACTCATACTCATCGAGACCCCATCCAACCCACAGCTGAAAATCACCGATATTGCGGCGGTAGCCGACCTCGCCCACCAGCACGGGATCGCCTGCATTTGCGACAACACCTGGGCCAGCCCGGTCCTCCAGCGATGCCTCGGCCTGGGCGCAGACCTCGTCGTCCACTCAACCACCAAGTATCTGGGCGGCCACGGCGACGTGACCGGCGGGATGGTGGTCTGCGCCCGCGAGGACGATCTGTTCCGGGAGATTCGCGGGATTCAGCAGGATGGCGGGGCGGTCCCGTCTCCCTTCGACTGTTGGCTGATCCTGCGCGGGATTCGTACCCTGCCCTATCGTATGCGTGCCCACTCGGAGAACGCCGCCAGAATAGCCGCGTTCCTCGACAGCCACCCCAGGGTTGCGGAGGTGTGCTATCCCGGGCTGGAAAGTCACCCCGGCCACGATATCGCCCGCCGACAGATGGAAATGTTCGGTGGCATGCTTTCGTTCCGGGTTCACGGAGGCAGCGCAGCGGCGTTCGGAGTCGCCGCCAGAACCGCCCTCTTCACGCGAGCCACCAGTTTGGGCAGCTACGAAAGCCTCATCGAGCACCGCGCATCCATCGAGGGGCCGGGAAGCAGCACTCCCGACGACTTGCTGCGCGTGTCGGTGGGTCTGGAAAACCCGGACGACCTCATCGCCGACCTTGAACAGGCCCTGGCCGACGCCTGAGCAAACTGGCGAGGATCAACGTCGTGAACCAATGCCCCCGCGATCCTGACCCGCGCTATCGTTTAGGGGCCGTCAACATGCAGCGCCGGTTCGCCCTACCGGGTCAGAAACTCTACGATTTTCGGGTTAACCTCTTCAGGCTTTTCCTGGTGCATGAAGTGCCCCGTGCCGGAGATGATCACCTTTTCCAGTCCCCCAGTGAAGAACCTGTCCATCGCCTCACTCTCGAATGCGTCCAGCCGCCTGGGTCGATCACGAGTACCGTGCAGCGCCAGCGTCGGCACTGTGACCGGTCCCGCGTTGACCCGATCCTGATCCTCCCGCATCGACGAGTCCTGTAGCGCGGGACTGTATCTGGCCCGATAGTAGCCCAATGCCGCTTCGACGACCCCGGGTTTGCGGAATGTCTCCCGGATGCTCTCCAGCGCCGACGCCGGTATGTCCCACTCCGGAGAAGCGTCCCGCCACCACTCTTCGACAAAAGCAAAGTCGTTATAAGCCAGCGCCTGTTCCGCCTGAGGCAACTGGAAGAAATATGAATGCCATGTGCCCTTCAGGTACTGGTAATTCATTTGCAGGTCACGATCCACCTGGCCGGAGGCTATGATCACCAGCTTCATCACCTTCTCCGGTTCGAGGACCGTAGCGCCGGTAACCGCTCCCGCTCCCCAGTCGTTGCCGATGAGGTACGCTCGCTCGGCGCCCAGAGCGCCAATCAGTGCCAACACATCCTTGCAGAGCGCGACCTGCTGATAACGCCCATCTGCCGGCGGCTCGGTGGGTGCATATCCCCGCATGAATGGCGCCACCGCACGGAAACCGGCGTCCGCCAAGTCGGGCAGCAGGTGGCGAAATGACCAAGCGTGGTCGGGGAATCCGTGGAAGCATAACGCCAGCGGCCCTTCACCCATTTCCAGGTAGTGGAAATTGATGCCGTTGGCGTTTACCGTGCCGGTGTTGATTTCAGCCATCGTCATTCTCGGTCTCCCGGGTGTTGTGCGTCAGGCGCCGGCATACTGGACCAGGAACTTACGAATCGCTCCCAGGTATTGGCGGGTACCAACGTACATCAGGTCGTTGTGCCCCGCGCCGGGAATTATTTCCAGGTGCTTGTCAGTGGTCTGCAGTTCATTGAACATACCCACCGCGTCGGGTAACGGAGCGCTCTCGTCCCACTGGCCGTGGATCACCAGCGCCGGAATATCTATTGAATAAACCTTGGCGTGATACGCCTCATCCAGAGCCTGACTGACCTCCGGGTCAAGACCCAGCAAAAACTGACCCAGGTTGGGCCTGCCACTCTCGATGATTACGCCGTTAATCTGGTCGGACGCCTCAACGGCCAGCTCGAAGGCCGAATGCCGGCCCATGGAACGGCCCATCACGTATAGCGGCCCGGTGAACTCCAGCTCCTTCATGGTATCCCGCAACCACGCCAGAACCTTGTGGGAGTCAGACAGCATGGCCGTGAACGCGGGGGAGCCGCCGGCTGCTCCGTAACCACGGTAATCGACGATAAAAAGGTTGACACCGATGTCGTTGTACAACGGAGCTATGCCGTCGTAACCGGCCACCGTTTCACCGTTGCCGTAGAAGAACAGTATTGTGGGATTCGGCCGCCCTACCACGAAAAACCGGCTCGACAAAACCACCCCGTCATCCATGGTAATCCCGTAGTCCACTGCCCCGTCGGGAGTTTCCGTCCAGTGTTGCCGCGGGTAAAAGGATCGCGCCGACGCCGCGGGGCTGTCCAGCGCGGAGTAATCCAAAGCGGTCATCACAATCCCTCCCTGAGTGTCTTCGGCATTATACTACCCGATATCGCAGAATTTAGTCGCCGCGATGGCGCTCCAGCGCACCAACCTGAGGTGAACGGAATGGCGAAGATGGAAATCGGAATCTACGATGTCCTGGATCAGGCTCAGATGGAATCCCACGCGGTCGCCGCCGACGTTTACGACGAGCACCTCCGCGGCGCTCAGGAAGCGGAGCAGATGGGGTACAGGTATTACTTTTCCATCGAGCACCAGACCTCCGACGTCAGCTTCCTCAGCGCGCCCAACGTGTACCTCACCGCGCTGGCCCGCGAAACCAGCGCCATCCGGTTCGGCGTGATGATTTACCAGTTGCCCTTTCACCATCCCATCCGTCTGGCCGAGGAGGTCGCGATGCTGGACCACCTTTCCCGGGGCCGCGTCGAATTTGGGGCCGGCACCGGTGTCACCAGCCACGAGTTCCTCCGCTGGAATGTTGACTTCGACCGCAGACGCGATATCAGCCAGGAAGCGTTGGACGTCATCCTGCAGGCCTGGACCCAGAATAGCGTCACCTACGACGGCGAATTCTTCCAGTTCGACGAGGTGCTCACGAATCCCAAACCCTTCCAGCAACCGCACCCACCGGTCTGGTTCGGCTGCCACAGCGCGGCCAGTTTCGAATATGCTGCCCGGAAAAACTTCCACGTCTCACAGAATATCGACACCGATCAGGTCATCGCCGACAAGTTTGAGACCTGGCGGGGCTTGTGGAGAGAAGCCGGCCACACTACTCCCATGCCGAAGACCTTCCTGACGCGGCACGTACACGTGGCAGAGACCGACCAGAAAGCCAGAGAACAGGCGGAACCCCATCTGGCCACCGCAGTCTTTCCGTCAGCCGTGCCCGCCGGCAAGGGACGCGACATCATCGGCGCGACCCGAATCGGTTACGGCCCACAGGGAATGCGGGGCGGCGACCCTGGTACGCCGGAACGGGCCGAGCTCCGCCGCATTTTCTCGGAGCGGGCCAAGTCATTCGACTTCTGGATCGACAACGGCATCGCACTGGTGGGTAGCCCCGAAACAGTGGCAAGGCAACTGGAGGAGCAGCGCCGGCTCATTGGCCACGACATCTTCTGCGCCCGGCACCTCTTCGGGTACATCTCTCCGGAAGCCGCCAAAAACTCCATCCGCCTATTCGCCGACGAAGTCATGCCTGCCTTCGCCTGAAGCCCGGATAAACCTCCCCCCGCCCCTCATCCTGAGCCCGCCGCCCCCGTTCATCCTGAGCCCACCGCCCCCGTTCATCCTGAGCCCACCGCCCCCGTTCATCCTGAGCCCACCGCCCCCGTTCATCTTGAGCCCACCGCCCCCGTTCATCTTGAGCCCACCGCCCCGTTCATCCTGAGCCTGTCGAAGGACATCCCCTCTCCCTTGATGGGAGAGGGTTGGGGAGAGGGTAAACCCCCGCACAAGCTGAGCCTGCCGAACGATCATCCTCTCACCCTTCGCGGCCACCCGCTCGGGGCGTAACCACCAACCCTACGGACAACCCTACGAATCTATCCGATAGACCCGCACGGCATTGTCATGAAACATCGCCGCCCGCTCCGTCGCCGAATAACCGCTGGTAAGTCGCTTGAAGGCGTTGTACATCACGTTATAGGAGTACGACACCTTATCCGGAGGAAAGTTACTTTCGAACAGGGAACGGTTTGGCCCGAACTGGTCGATGCAGTATTTCATCAGGGGAGCCAGGGCCTCCGCCAACTCCTCGGACCCGATCGGCGCATCACGAGTGTGCCAGTCAAAACCATACCGGGGCTGTCCCACTCCACCCAGCTTCATCACCACATTGGGACACTGGGCCAGCGCCGCGATGCCCTCGCGCCAGGCGGGCAACACCTCGTCGTCCCGGTTGCCGTAGGGACCAACTCGCATCAGGCCGCCAATGTGGTTGGACACAATGGTCAAATTCGGTACCGAATTGGCGAATTCCGCCAGCTCGGCTAGCTGCGGAAAGTGCACCGTGTTTTCGTACACCAGGCCCCTGCTGGCCAACACGCGCGCGCCGGCCCTGAAGTCGGGACTGGCGAGCTGGTGCTCCGCGCCGCGGTTTTCGATTTCGGGATGGGGATCCCAGCCCACCGATTGCCGGATGCCGCGAAACCGGTTGGGGCTGGCCTGTTGCAAGGCGTCCAGCACGCGACCCACATCGTCGCCCAGGTTCAGGTTCGCATGACCGATGATGGCTGCCGCGGCTTTGGCGGGACCATACTGACCAGTGGCGCTGGCCGCTGCGAGACCCTGTACGAACTCCACCTCGCCCACTGGCCGTAGCTCCTCCGGCCCGTCGGGGCGGTACATCGACCGCGCTTCCAGAAATACCGTCGACCGCACGTTGTGGCCGCTGTTGAGGTCCGCCGCCAGTTCATGCAGCAGGTATCGGTGGTAAGGGATGCGTTCCATACGAAAATCCCAAAAATGATGGTGGGCGTCGCAGATGGGCATCTCCGGTTCCAGCGTTGGTTCGGTGGTCAGGGCTAGCCAGTCGTTATCTCCGTACGGCATAATCGCGCCTCCATGGCCCAGTTTGGATGGCCCAATCCTATCACAGGCCTGGATCCGGCCCGCCGGAACCAACTCGGTTTGGTGCCTTCGTAACGGAAATCGTGACGCCGTCGCGATACCGTATGTTAGGATGACCGGCAACACCGCTATGGGGGAACATCATGCCAGACAAGATTCGCCTGGGAATTATCGGCGCCAACATTCATCGGGGTTGGGCAGTGCGTTCTCACCTCCCCGCTGTCGTCGCCAGTCCGGAATTCGAGCTGACCGCGGTCTGCACGACACGTATGGAAAGCGCTGAGGAGGCACGCCAGGCATTCGGTGCGCGGTTGGCCTTCGACGATTACCATGCCATGCTGGCACACCCGGACATCGATGCCGTTGCCGTCAGTCTCAGGGTGCCGTCCCACTATGAACCCACGGTGGCCGCCCTCAACGCCGGCAAGCACGTCTATACCGAATGGCCTTTGGGCCGGACTACCGCCGAAGCTGAAGAGATGGCCGATCTCGCCCGCGCCAAGGGCGTCCGTAACATGGTGGGACTTCAGTCACGCGCGAATCCGGTCATGCTGTACCTGAAAGATATGGTGGCTTCGGGATACGTCGGCGAGGTCATGTCCTGCCACGTCAGCCGCATCGCAGCCGGCGGCCTGGAAAGGCAATCCGACCGTACCTGGCAACGGGACCGGCAGCTGGGAGCCAACACCCTGACCATCTCCTGCGGCCACACCATCGACGCCCTGCGGTTCGTCGTCGGAGATTTCAGTCACGTCTCGTCCGTTGTCAGCACCCAGATAGACCAATGGTTCGAAACCGACACCAATCAGATGGTGGACGTCACCTCGCCCGACAACATCCTGGTCAGCGGTCGGCTCGCCAACGGTGGCGTCGCCTCGGTTCACATCGCCAGCAACCCGTGGGCGGGAAGCGGCTATCGCATGGAGATCTATGGTCGCGAGGGCACCCTGGTGGCATCCTCCGATGAATCGCCCAACCACGACAGTGTACGCTTGCAGGGCGCGCAGGGCAGCGACCGCCTCGAAGACCTCCACGTCCCCGTCGACTACACCTTCGTGCTCGAGGGAATGCCCCGCGGCGCCCCGTACAACGTGGGTCAGATGTATTACCAGTTTGGCCGCGCCATTCGCGAAGGCGACGGTTGCCAGCCCGATTTCGATGAGGCTGTCCGACTGCACCGTTTCATCGACAAAATCGAACAGGCTTCTGAACAGGGCCGCGAGGCCGCCGTCGAATAACCGACGCGCGACCCCACCCGCGATACAAAGAGCCTATGCCCCGGTCCACTCGAAACCCAGGTTGGCGTAGCGCATAAACACCGTTCCGCCCGGCGCTCCCAACGGCCCGTTGACCGCCAGCACCGCGATGGTGTGCTGGTTCCCCGGCTGGGCGTTGTCGGTAACCTGCACCCGCTGCGGTACGTTGAATCCCTGCACGGTTCCCCGCTCCCGGTTGCATTCGCCGTCAATCCAGACTTCACCGTAGTCGTCCACACAAGTCTCAAACTGCACCCGCATCCCGGCGGTGGGATGCCCGTCCACCGTGTCCGGGATTGTTACCGTTGTCCGATACCACACGAAACTGAAACCGTGGGAAATCCGCGCGGCCAGGTCCCCGCAAACTTCCCAGCCGGAGTCGTCATAGTCTGGCAACCGGGCCGCGCTGCCCTCGCCCTGAGCCACCAGACCCTCATTGGCTTCGCCCGGCGCGTATCCCCGCGCGTATCGCCAGTTGGCGCCGGTGGCTGCCTTTCCCGATGCGTCCCCGATATTGATCGTCGCTCTCGGCATATCTTCACCCTCTCAACCAGTTTGACGTTAGTTCGCAACAGATGGCGTCTCTTCGACCACGACACCATTGGCCTGAGTAGTAACATCCGGGCACCGAATTGGCAAATGGTCGAAACCTCAACGTCGACGACGCCCCGAGATCGTCCCACTTCAACAAAGTCTGGCGGCCTTGCCTAAAATCCCACGCCATCACCGAAATTATGATTTAATGTGCCTCAAACGGGACCATCCGGTTTCCGTAGGAATAACCCGCGCCGCAAGGATAAGCACCCGGCCCCTGGTTACCATGTTCGCCGGGACGTTCTGACATGGGAGGTAAACATCGTGGTTGTTAAGAAAGGCTCCGCCATCATGGTGGTATACACCGACGTAGACCCCGAACATGACGCCGAATTCAACGCCTGGTACAACCAGGAGCACGTGCCCGAACGGTTGAGCGCCCCCGGTTTCCTGGACGCCGCCCGCTACGAGGCCCTACGCGGCGGCCCCCGGTATCTGGCCGTTTACGAGCTGGAATCAGTGGACGCCCTCCATACCGATGAGTACCTGCGCATGAGCCGCAACCCCACCGAGTGGAGCCAGCGGATGTCGCCCAACATCGTCGGTCGGGGCACTCTACGCAACGTCTACACACAGATATATCCCGCAGAAAGCGATCCCAATACGCTGGGTCGCGGCATGGCGCCCGCCCTGCAGATCGGACGGATGGACGTGCCTCCGGACATAGAGGACAAATACAACTACTACTACGACAATATGCGTACCCCCGCCAACCTGCAGATACCGGGTTGTATGCACGTGCGTCGCTACAATGCCGTTGAGGGTGCGCCCAAATACCTCACCATGTATGAATTCGAGCACGAAAAGGTGCCCGAAACCCAGGCTTGGGAGATCCAGCGTGGTCAGGACACGATGCACGAGTACATCGGCGGTAGCTACGGTCACGCTCCGGGCTCCCCGGGCGTCTACCGTCGCGTGTTTCCGGCACGGGCATTCTGAGCAACTCCTGCACTTCCGGTACTATGACGAACCACTGGGGTGAATTTGATGCCTCGCCAACTGACTCGCCAGGAAGCCCACGCATTTCTCGATAGCAAACCGGGTTGGATCGTGCTAACCACCATCGGCCCGGATGGATTTCCCCATACCGTACCCTTGGGGTACTTCCGGCTGGGTGATGACATCCTGATGGGCGTGCGATCCAACACCCGCAAGCTGAAGAACATTCAGCACAACCCAAAGGTGAGCCTGCTGATCGAAACCGGCGGTTCCATGGGAGACATCAAGGGACTGATGGTGCAGGGTAACGCGACGGTTCATTCGGACCCGGCTGAGATCCTGCACTACTCCCGCGAAGCCGCGAAATTGCGCGGTGTCCCCGAGCACGACCTCCCCACCGAACCAAGAACCGGCGCCGCCTACATCAAGGTGTCACCTCATCGCATTCGCTCCTGGGACTACTCGGCGGACGCCTGACTGCCTGCGCTCCAACCCAGGAGCCTCACGCGTACCGACTTTAATCTGTCATTGCGACCCCGTACTTGATACGGGGGTGGCAATCTCGTCGCCGTAGCAATGATGGTTCCCCGACATGTGCTCAACCTCAACGAGATTGCCACGTGGTTCGACAGGCTCACCATGAGCGGCTGCGCTCCTCGCAATGACAGGTGGGGGTAGGCGCCCTTCGCAATGACAGTCGGCCAGTTTGGTTTGACAAAGTGGATACGCATGAGACCCTGGAGCCTGTTGACAATTAGCAAACCAGCCCGTCACTCCTGCTTTCGCGGGAATGACGGTATTTGTCAACACAACCTAAAACATCGCGGCGGCTAGTGTTGGCCGATGAACTCCAGCGCCAGGCCGTTCCAGACCCAGGTCGATTTCCCGCATGACTTCCTGGTGAGTTACGCCAGGTTGCTGGAAGAACAAGTCCACCACCCCCGCCCCGCACTCGTCGTGGAACTGCTTGATCTGCTTCACCACCGTGTCCGGACTCCCCATGAAATTCAGCCCGGCCGAGGAACCGGCGCAGCCCCTGGGACGCAGCGGCCAGGCTAAGCCTTCGTCCCCGCCCCTCTTCGAGTGGGTGCTGAGCGCCGAGCCAGAAGGGAGAAAGGCCCGGTCGGCGCGGGATGCCAGGCCACAAGACACGAGGAGAGGACACCGCGTCTTGCGTCTCGGTGTCCTTCCCCTGCACGTCCACGTTTTGCGAGCTTTTCGGTTACACAGTTGTCTTGTGACCGTTCATCACTCCATCGGAGGGCGGCTCGTAAGATCACGGCAGGCATCGCGGGTCGTCTCATCTGCCAGCGCCCAAACCGCCTTTGGGGTACCTCCGTGCGCCAGTTGCCCGGATCAACAGGAAAAGCGGATTAGTGGACGAGCCTACCGTCGTGGGCTTTTAGCGATTTCCTTGTGTAGGCGCATGCAAGCCTCGCAGGTTCGATTTAGGTGCATCTTTCTTGCATTTTGTTTTGTGGCATGCCTTCTCAGAGAACCGAAGCAAGCACAAATTCTCACTTGTTAATGTTTGTTGCATATGGTTACATGCCAGCAGAGCATATCATTTAGCGATGCTTAGTTCAGGATAACCAGCAGCACGATGCTCCTCAAACAAGCCATAAAACTCATCAACACTCATCCCAAAAGTATTTTGGAACTCTTTCTGCCAAGTAGTTCCGTGTTTTAGGGATGTGTAATAGTGAATCAGGGAACGAACGCCAGTATGGGATGCCAGTAGTTCTGCGGCAAGCGCACTATATCTGTAGGGATTTGAACCGGCTGCTGTAAAGCCAACGCGAGTTTCCATAGTTCTTAGCGGTGCATATTCACCCTGCACCCCGCTTAGTAGCCATTCTCGGTATCCATCATGAGTATCGTGTAAGGCCTCGGACAGGAGATCATGTATCAAGAAGTAACCGGTGCCAGAATGGAGCCAACGCGGACCGGCTTCTGGTACCTCATCCCCAGGCGAACTCAGCCGCAGCTCGCTCCAATCGTACTTCTGGGCGCAATAGAACTCTCCGGCTGCTAAACTGATCAAACCCTTCTCTGGTCTTCTCTGGATATGTTGGCTAGATAAATTCGCAAAAGTATATCCTTTACCACACATCCCAGATGATCCATCAGGTCCCAAACGGTCCCAAGTCTTCTCAAAAGACCACCCTGTTAGTCTCGCCAATGCAGCTGCCATAGTATCATGATTATAGTAAAGATGAAACGTAATATCTTCCTCAATTTTAGGCATACCTAATGATACCATGTAATCATGCATCAACTGAACCGCATACTTTGCATTCTGCTGGTCCGTCAATGACACTTCACTGCCTATCTCCCATTTAACATAGTCCAAAACATCCAGATTTTCAGGAGTAGGAGTTATTATAGGCGTTGGTGTAGGAGTAGCGGTAGGAGTCGGTGACGGCGCAGGCGTTGGGGTGGTCGCGAGCGTAGCCGATGGTTCCGGGGTTTCCGTGGGTTCAGGGGCCTTTGTCGGCTCCGGTGTCGGGCTGGCGGTAGGAGTCGGCAGGGGAGTCGGGGAGTCCGTGGGCGCCGGAATCGAGGTTGGCACTGATGTTGGGGACGGGCTTGCCGCGATAGTGGGAGTCGGTGCCGGGCTTGGTGCGGGACCAGTCCTTGGGTCGTCGCAAGCAACAGCTAACATTGCAACAGCTAGGATTATTCCCAACTTCAGGTAACCGAAGCTGCGCCAACGTGCCATGGATATATCGCATCTGCTCCCGGCCCGTATGCGGCCTTTTTTGTGTTTAGGCTCCTGCCTTCACAGGGTACTTAATCTCAGTTGCGCCGTGATGTCAAGCCCACGAGCAAAGCCTAATCTTCTGCGGCGGCTAGTGTTGGCCAATGAACTCCAGCACCAGGCCATTCCAGACCTGGGGTCGTTCCCAAAATGCCCCGTGTCCCGCGTCGGCCAACGACGCAAAACGGCTGGTGGGAATGTGCGCCGCCAGCATCCGCATCAGCGCCGGCGGCGAGAGCAGATCGGCCTCCCCGGACAGTATCAGCGTTGGAACCCTCATAGTGCCGAGCCGCGAATAGGTGATCGGCTCGCGTACCGGTTGCGAGGGCAATGTCCCGTACGGACGGCTTGCCAGTTCGATTTCCAGCCACCGTTGAGCGCCTTCCGGGTCGGTGCCCCGGTACGATGGCCCCAGCTCCCGCAGGTTCACCGGGAGTTCCTGAATTTCCGCCGGTCGCAGCCGGGTTTGCACCTCCAGATATTCCGGGTCCTGAACACCGCCGATGGTGTTGGCCGCCACCAGGCTGAGCACGCGCTCCGGATGGTCCAGCGCATAGTCCAGCGCAGTGATCCCGCCCGCCGCCGTAGCTACCAGGTGGAACCGTTGCAGTCCCAGGTGCTCGACCAGTCCATGCAGGTCATCGCCCACGAAACCCGGCTGCTCGTTGGCGTCGGTCGGCCGCGAACGACCCCAGGTGCGCCGGTCGTACGTGATGCACCGGTATCCCGACGTTGTGAACGCCGACAGCTGATGTACCCAGCTATCGCAAGTGCCGGATGCCGCGTGCATAAAGATCACCGGCGTTCCAGACCCGCCGGTGTCCTCGAACCACAGGTCCACCCCGGGTAAATTCACAAATGGCATAGCGTCAACAACTCCTGTGGCGAATCAAAATCAGTGGTGTGCGATGCAACTCGGGATGCTGCGACTCACGGGTTGATCAAGCCGGAATGCCGCGCCACGATGAACGCCTCTCCCCTCTCCACAAAATCGGATACCACGTCGATCAATGCTTCCGGACGATCGGCCATGATGTTGTGGCCCGCGTCGTACACCAGCGACACGTTGCAGTTGGGAATATTTGCCTTGTAAACGCCTGCCGCTTCCGGAGCAATCGTGCGGTCGTTCAGCCCGAACACAACCAGCGCTGCACATTCGATTTCGCCCATCCTGCTCTCCAGGCCCGCATCACGGCCTCCGTCGGCCTCTCCGGCAGGCAAAACGGCCACTGGGGAAATTAGCACCAGGGCTTCCACCACTTGTGTCGCCTCCAGCGCGTGCCAAATGGCTGCGTTCGCGGAACCGGAGGCCGCAATCAGCGTGATCTTTCCGCTCGTTATCTCACGCACCGCCTGGACCATCAGGCTGGCCACGTCTTTCGAGGTCCCGGTTCCGTGCGGTTCCAGCCGAATCACCCGGTATTTGCCGGCCAATGCGTCCTGGAGTTTCGCCATGCCGGCGCCACCGCCATCCAGAATCACCACGACTTCGCCGGCGCCTGCTTCCCAATAGCGGATGGTTTCACCCCCAACGTGAACCAGCCGCTCCGCTTGATAAACCTCAGGATCCGCCGACGTGCCTGACATACGTTGCTCCCAACCCCTGGCCGCGGTTACCCTGCTAAAACTCTCGGATGCGAGGCAGTACTTCCCGGCCGAACAGGTCGATTTCCCGCATGACTTCCTGATGAGTGACGCCCGGTTGCTGGAAGAATAGGTCCACCACCCCCGCCCCGCACTCGTCATGGAACTGCTTGATCTGCTTCACCACCGTGTCCGGACTCCCCATGAAATTCAGCCTGCCCGCCACTCCAACCACATCACCCTGAGGACTACCCGCCACGGCTGCACGCAGGCTCGACCCGTCGATTTGGCGTGCATCATTCACCGCGCGCGAAGCTCCGGCGCTCATCTCAATCCCGCGCGGCACCGGACCCATCCCAGTGCGTTGTGCCAGCCATTCCTCGGATTGCTGATCAGTTTCAGCCAGATAGATGCTGCCCCGGTACACCACCTGATCCGGTTCCGGCTGCCATTCGGCCTCTTTACACCATTGTAGATATTTGCCGGTGATCGTCGCCATGTTCTCCGGCTGCACAAACGATACCCCAAGCCCAAGCTGATGCTCGGCGGCGTAGCGCACCGTGTCATCGCTACGGGTGCAAACTATCACCGGCGGCAGGGGTTGCTGAACCGGCAACGGCCACACCGCCACGGTCCGAAACTGGTGGTAGCGTCCCTCCCACGAGAACGGTTGCGGTTCGGTAAGCGCCTTCAGGATTAGATCCATTCCCTCAAACAGCCGCCCGCGACCCTCGGCGGGATTGACGCCATAGGTCTGGTCTTCGTTCGGGGTTCCCCGCAGGAATCCAATGATCAAACGTCCATTGGTCAGGTTGTCCAGCAGTCCAAGCTCCTCGGCGCACCGGATCGGATTGTTCAGGGGCAACAACTGCCCCAGCATCGCAATCTTCACCTTCTTGCACCGTTCGGCCACCGCCGCCGCCATCACCGCCGGAGTGCCGGTGGCAATCCGCCCCGAGTAGTGATGTTCAGAAAAACTGACCCAGTCAAATCCCATTTCCTCGGCAAATTCGCACTCGGCGATACCGTCCTGGTAACTCTGCACGGAGGATTCCGGATCGTGATAACCCGGTGGCATGGGCCAGGTCGTGGGGAACAGGTGCCGCTGGGACCACCCCATCGCACCAAGATAAGATGCCTTCATTGTTTCCCTCCGTTCGCCTCGGGATGATGCAATGCGCCGGATCGCCCGGTGAGTGCAAATTTCCCGTTTCTCGGATTGGACGACTCGCTCGCTGTCAGATCCCCCGGCAAGAATAGCGGTGGCAGGCAAACACGGGGAGCGGACCGGCTCTTACGGCTGCCAGTGTGGAGGCAGGCTGGGTGCGGCGAGCCCGAATTGCCGAGTCAACCATTCTTCGCTGAACACACCATCTTTATAACCGGAATGCTCTGCTTCATGCACATCAGTGTCACCCTTTATTGCCTGCACCAGCGGTTCCAGAGCGGCGGCGTCCAGCGCCGTGCCATCCGCGCCGGCCATCAGCAGGGTGGTCGCGTTCACCCGGGGCGCGAACCACCTGATATCGAAGTAGGACAACGTGCGGTGCACCGGTACCTGGCGCTCCGGATGCAGACGCAGGTAGTCGTTGATCTCCTCCAGTGGGTACGCTCCGGTGCGGGGAGCCAGCTCGGCTGCCGCGTACGAGAGGGCCGGGCCGCAGACCACGTGGGTAATTTGCGGACACAGGGCCGCGGTGGTCAGGGCCAGATCCGGCCCGATGGCGGCGATGCGCGTACCGTCAACCTCAGGTCGGCTGGCCAAATATTCCACGCCTCGGCAACAGTCCGCCACGATCCCGCGGTACACGTAGGTTTCGTGGTCGGAGATTCCGTCGGTCAGGAGCCCCGGGAAACTCGCCGCGTACGGTTGGTCAGCCAGCCGCTGGCCGCGCACGCAGATGGAGAAAGTTACGTACTGGCGGCGTTGACCGTTGGCAGTGCCCTGGGGCACCAGATCCACCACACTCCCGTAACGCGGCAAAAAGTACTTGGCCGGAAATGGCCCGTCTCCAACCGGAATGCTCAGGTATCCATAAATCCGGTAGGGGCCAATCGATGTGAGGCGCACGCCGTACGCCGTCGCAAAATCGGTCGACCGCAATGGGATCTCCACGACTTCCGGCGCCGCCGGCAACTGCGCCAGCTGGTCCAGGGTCGCCTGCCAGTAGCTGTCGAAGTCAGCCGGCTTGGTTCCGCTCATTGTCGTCATATCGTCCAGGCCGCTAAGGCTTCAGGTGTTTCGCCATGAACGCATCCACGATGGCCCCGTGTTCATGGTTGTTGGCGTCGTGGCCGTGGCCGTCGTAGCCGTAAATTTTCTTGTCGGCGCTGGAGATGGCGTTGAACATCGCGTAGCCGGTCTCCGGCGGACACGTGCTGTCCTGCAGCCCAACGCTGACAATTATCGGGCAGTTGATTCGGTGCGCCAGGTTGATGCCGTCAAAGTAAGCCAGAGTGTTTTCCACCTGTTCCCGGCTCCCCGGATTCATCCGCAGGTAGTCGGCAATCTCCTGGTACGGATAGGCGTCGGTCAGCTCAATGGCGTCCATGTAACCGCACAGGTATGGAGCCCCGGCAGCCGCAGCCTTGATCTCAGGACGCAAGGCAGCGGTGGACACCGTCAACCCGCCGCCCTGGCTGTGTCCGGTCACGCCGATTCTGTCGCCGTCAACTTCCTCCCGACCCAACAGGAACTCCACCGCTCGGCAGGCATCCATGTAGAAACCCCGGTAGGAGTAGATGTTCCGGTCCACCATGCCGTAGGTGAGCAGTCCGGGATAGCCGGGATTGAACTGTCGGTTGCTTCGCAGTTTTCCCCGCGGGGCCACGCTGAACGCCGCGTAATTCTTGCGCGCCCAAACCTTCGGAACCGGTGGCTCCATGTTGTATCCCGGTACCTGCAAAAGCCCCGGCAGCCGGCCGTCCCTCTGTTTGGGCAGGGCGTACCATCCGGCGATCCGCACCCGGTCCAGGCTGGTGAAGAACACCTCGTACACATCGATCTCTTCAGATGACCGCAGCGGATCGTGAACCACTTCCGGTTCCAGCGGAATCCTGGCGGTCTCCGCCAGCACATCTTCCCAGAATTCGTCCATGTCATCGGGTTTCTTGACTATGGTTTCGTATTTGTCAGCCGCTAACCTGGGCATACCACTCCTCGAAGGGCGACCTGCCAGTCGCTAAACATCTTCAACCGGGACCGTTGCGATGCCGTAAGTGCCGTAGAAGAAATTGGCGTAGTGAGTTGATCCTCCGGTCACGAACAGCAAGTACTGCTCGGGGCTTTCCAGCGCCGGGATCGTGGCGTCCGGATCATTTTCCAAGTGCTGTAACTCAGGGTGCGAAAGCCATTTTCCGTCCGCATCCTTGGGCATCCCGCGCGATCCCAGGGCTTCACTCAGCGGAGCGCGGCAATTCTCGTGCAACCACTCCTGGGTGTCCTGTTTGCTCATCCCTGCCTCGGCCAGAATAACCGCACGCGAGGGACTGAGCATGATGGGATGGTAGGGGCCCTGGTACTCCACGCGCTTGTTGGTATGGCCCACCTGCGCCGACTGCCGACCTCGGATCCAGCTTCCTGCGCCCGCGTGGCGATAGAACATCATGGAGGCAATATTGTCCAGAGTGTCGTGGTGGTTCTTCGAGTTGGAATCGAGAATGTCCGTCGGACCCGTTACCGTAACGACTGTTACCGCGCTCTCTTCGTGCTTGTACCCCTTGTCCATGTGGTAGGGCTGCCACGGACTTAGCGCCTCATTCTCCGCGATGCACATCCCGAACTTGGTCGGCAACCCAATGAAATTGGGGTCTCCGGCGCCCGGCTTGCAGTACCCGATGTTAATCAGGCAGAGTCGCAGCGCCCGCCCGATGGCGGTGTTTGGCCGGTTGACCACGCCCGGTCCCATAGCGGATGTACCGAAGTTGATCCCGGCCTTCTCGGTGATGGGTCCGTTCACCAGAATCAGCGGCGCTTCCGTGTGGCCCGATACCTGCATGTCCCGGTGGTTCATCTCCGGTTGTGCAATGCAGTCGATGGCGGCGAGCAGGACGGGAAACTGTTCGGGGCTGCATCCCGCCATCACCGCGTTGATGGCTATCTTCTCCACGGTCGCCAGGCCGAAGCCAGGCTCCATGACCATCACCACATCCTGCGGGCTGCGCCTGGTTCCCTTGAGCATCGCCTCGACGGCTGCCGGCGTGGGCGGAATGACGGGCATACCGTCGCTCCAGTCACGCTCTTCCAGAAACAGGTTGACCGCGTCAAGGCCCAGCGGTGATTCGTCCAGCTCCACCGTAAACATCTCTGTGCCCTGGTTTCCGTTCCTCGCCCTCTGCCGTGGAGCCGGCAATGCGGTCAGGCTGGTCAACCCCAGGATGATGTCTTCGATCTGCTCGTCCACCATCCTGCAGATGTAGTCGGCCTGCTGGCCCGACGTGGCGTGGGGGATCGTTACGAATGCCGTGCTGGGTTGACCCCAACCGTCTACGCAGGATTGCCAGGCCCGGGCGAAACTGCGCGCCGCGATGCCTACCACCGGAACACCGGCCTTTTCCATGGCAACCATGTCGTGGGCAAGCCACGACGTACAGCCCCCTCAATGAGCAGTGGCGCCAATCATCGCGTCAACTTCCCCGGCGATAAGCGCGGCTTCCTCATCGTCGATGTGGTTGCCCCGGCTCAGCGCTACACGGCCCGATCTGACCTCGCCACCATATCGTTCAAATTTGACGTTGGGGAAACGGCGGCCAATGTGTTCCGCAACCCGGTTGACGGCCACGTCCGCGCCGCCCGTCATGTTGTTATAGAGCCCAATCGTCTTGCCTTCCAGCGTCTCCAGGCGTGGGGCCGGCGGCACTTTGAAATCGACGCGATCCGCAGCGGGAGACATGATCTGCAGCTTCATCAATAAAATCCTTTCGTTTGATACTCTGGGCCTCGGTCAAGTCGCGCCGGCATTGTCCCAGCCGGGACAATGCCGTTCCGCGCGCGCTCCAAACCGGCCCTTTTCTAAGTGCGGAGTCTACGTTGCGCTCACGGCTCCGTCAACCGGAACCAGACCAGGCCGCTTGCGGCCAGATCATCCGGCGATCCTGGCGTTGACAGCCACGGCATCGCCGGCCGTCGCGTTGAACCGCGGCCCACATTCCTCGTCTTGCCGGAAATATTGGCAACAGGTACAGTGTCCCTGCCCGTCTGTCCACACTGGCTCTCCGGATCGATTCGCCGGCCGCAGTCAGGCATCACCGTTATATACAGAACCAGCATCCTCCAGGAGGTTTGGGTATGGACGTTTTCCATTGCATCAGGACACGCCGCACCGTGCGGGAATTCACGTCAGAGCCGGTGTCCGATACCGTCATCCTGAAAATGCTGCAAGCCGCCCGTTGGGCGCCCAGTTCCAGCAACACTCAACCCTGGCATTTCGTCGTCGTCAGGGAAAAGGAAACTATCGAAGAGTTGAGCCGTATCTGCACCCAGGGCGCGTTCATCGGCCAGGCGCCCGTCGCCATAGCCATCGTGATGGATGGCGCCCGGCGCGCCCAACTCGATGCCGGGCGAGCCCTCCAGCAGATGGAATTGGTGGCCTGGTCCGAGGGCCTCGGTACCTGCTTCGTTGGCATCAGAGGCGAGCAGCAGCAGGAAGTCAAAGACCTCCTGGGCATACCGGAGGAACTCGAGCTGGTCACCGTGCTGCCCTTCGGGCACCGCGCAGCCGGCGCCAGAAGCGGCGGAACACCCCGCAAACCCATGTCCGAGATAACCCACGGTGAGCGGTTCGGTCAGAGCCTGTCCATCGGCTAACCCCCGTTGGTGGTCAAGAAGTTCTGCTCGGCCACGGATCAACCCGCTCCCACCGCTGGCGACTACTCGAATGCCGGTTTGCGCGGATTTTACCGGCCTTCGAAAGTCGGCGGGCGCTTTTCCAGGAACGCCTGTCTCGCCTCCCGGGCGTCCTCCGAGCCGTTTAGGATGCCGCCGGCGTTGGACGTCAGCACCATTGTCGTTTCCAGCGAGCTGTCCAGCGCGGAACGCATGATCCGCTTGCTGATCCACTGCACCATCGGAGGCGTCCGCATGATCCGGTCGCACAATCCGCGCGTCGTCTCCTCCAGCTCCTCGGCAGGAACCAGGTAGTTCAGCATGCCCCACTCGTAGGCTCTCTGGGCGTCCAGATGCCCGGTGTACGCGAACTCCAGCGCCCTGCCCAGACCCACCATCTTCGGAAGATAATAACTGCCTCCGTTCTCGATGATCTGGCCCAACTGCTGGTAGCCGATGAACCGCGTGTTCTCGCAGCCCAGGCGAATATCGCAGTGGAGCGCCATATCCATCCCCGAACCAACCGCGGGACCGTTGACCATGGCTATCGTTGGCTTCCTGATCAAGGATATGTCTCGGTGCAACTTGGTAAACCCGTGGAAAAAGTGCTCGCGCGGCGCGTCAGGTCCTTCGGTGGAGCTGCGATTGCCCACGAAATTCTCGCCCCTGACATCGTCTGGCGTATCCCTTCTCATGTCTGCACCCGAGCAGAATCCCCTCCCCATGCCGGTCAGGACTATGACGCGCACGTTGGGATCGTCGTCGCCAGCGCGCATGTATTCACCCACCTTGGCCACGGTGCCATTCTCCTCAGATGAGCCGATCAGGGCATTCATGCGTTCCGGTCGGTTGAACTTGATCCACAGGATTCCCGACTCTTCGGGCTCGTATAGCAAATAGGGAACCAGGTTCGGCGGCATATTATCTCCTTTTCGGGTAGCTAGCCGGCTACCGGCATGTAGGTCATTTGTAATTGCTGCGAAGAGCGCAGCCTCCTGTGATTACGAATAGCACCAACACATGCCAGTATCGCCACGCCACGCCTGTCACCACTCCCTTGATGGTAGTGGGTTGGGTGAGCGTGAACCACCGCGCATCCTGAGCCTGTCGAAGGATCACTCTGCTTCCCCGTCATTCCCAGCGATCATACCATCGCGGCAATCCCCTCCCCCTTTCCGGCCCGGGCCATCCAAACCCAATCGCAACTCCCTCTGTAACAGTTCAGACTAGACGTGTGATTTCCATACCACTCCGTCATTCCGGCCTTGAGCCGGAATCCAGAGACGCCTTTTAACCGCAATGTTGCTTATCCTCGGCTCCCTGGATTCCCGCTTGCGCGGGAAAGACAGGTTGGGGCCAGGACACTACCTTCAACTCTGAACAGTTACCCCCCACTTTGCGTCCTTTTCATTCACTCCGTCACTGTAGTAAAGTTGCGCCACGAACACCGGGCGAACACCGCCCCAACCGCCAGTGGAACGGCGGCGAGTAGTACCAGTGGGCGCCCATCGGCGCCTGAATAGGGAGGCCACATGAAGTTCGGAATCTTTACCATCGTCCCTTACCACCAGGACTTTACCCAGAAACAGGCATTGAACGACGCTCTGGAGCAAATCACATTCGCGGATCAGGCCGGCATCGACGAAGCCTGGCTGGGCGAGCACCGCTTCTCGCGTCATGGCTTGCTCTCGGGAATCTGGTCCTTCCTGGGCGCCGTAGCCGGGCGAACCACCAACATACGCATCGGCACCGCCGTAATCGTCCTGCCCCTGCACAATCCCGTTCTGGTGGCAGAAGAGGCCGCCATGCTGGACGTCATCAGTGGCGGTCGGTTCAATTTTGGTATCGGCTCCGGCTACCAGCGCCAGGAGTTTGAAGGCGTTGGCGTCGATATCGACACCAGCCGCGACCGCTTCCAGGAGTCCGTCGACGTCATCATCAAGGCATGGACCGAGGAGACACTTACCTACCACGGCAAATTCACCAACGTCGACGATGTCTGGGTTTTGCCCAAGCCCGTCCAACAACCCCATCCTCCGCTGTTCCAGGCGGTCAGCACCAGCCCGGCCAGCATCGACTTCGCCGCCAGCCGACAGATACAGGTGATCACCGGCGGCCCCACCGACATCCTCGGCCAGGCCCCCGAGGTCATCAAACTGTGGCGCCAGAAGATGGATGAATACGGGCACCCGCACGCCCACCTGGACCCGCCGATGTCCAAGTCAATCTACGTTGCCCCCACCATGGAGGAAGCCGAGCGAGACCCCATCGGCCTCGAGGATTTCTCGTCCCGCATCCTGCGCTCCATAGGCAGCAACGGATCCCCCATCGGAATGCCCATGGACAAGAATGGAAACATCGCGAAAGGCTACGAGCACTGGGCCAATCGCCAGCAGGATCGCGAACGTCGCGATGACCCGGGCCACGCCGGCCTGCCGCCGTTGCGCGGCACCCCCGAGGTGGTGATCGAGCGCTTGAAGCAGGTTCAGGAAGCGGGCATCAACCACGTTTTCGGCAACTTCGGATTCGCCGGCCTCCCCCACGAAAAGGTAATGCGCTCCATCGAGCTATTCGCGACTGAAGTTATGCCGCATTTCCAGGAAGTCCCGGTGGCCTGACCCACTGAGCTCACTCCGTCCGGTGGCGCGCCATGCGTCGCCGGACGGGCGTTCCCACAACACCCTTCGGGAGTGTCCCCACCCAGGACTCGCGCAGCAACTCCCGCTCCGAGCGTGCCGACGACATCGTGACGGATACAACTCCCATTCTCGAAGTCAGGAACCTGGTCAAGGATTTCGGCGGACTGAGGGCTGTGAATCAGTGCACCTTTCAGGTCATGCCGGGAGCCATCACCGGTCTCATCGGTCCCAACGGAGCCGGCAAGACCACCCTGTTCAACCTCGTGTCGGGCGCTATCGCCCCTTCCAGCGGCGAGATTATCTTCGACGGCCACCGCATCGACGGTTTGCGAATGCATCAGACGTTCGGTCTGGGCTTGATGCGCACCTTCCAGATTCCCCGTGAAATGAAGCGCATGACGGTACTGGAAAACCTGATGCTGGTGCCGGCTCTTCAACTCGGCGAGCGCATCTGGGCACCCTGGTTTATGCCCTGGCGAGTAGAACGGCAGGAACGCTGCGTCGAGGCGCAGGCGCTTGACGTGCTGGATTTCGTCAAGTTGTCCCATCTGGCCAACGAGTACGCGGGCAACCTGTCATCGGGCCAGAAAAAACTGCTGGAGCTGGCCCGAACCCTCATGGCCGAGCCAAAGATGGTGTTGCTCGACGAGCCGGCAGCCGGCGTCAACCGGACCCTGCTGCGCGACCTGTCGGCCAACATCCTCAGCGCCAGCGTCGACCGCGGCATCACGTTCATTATCATCGAACATGACATGCAGTTCGTCATGCACCTCTGCGATCCCATCATCGTCATGGCCAACGGGGCAGTCATCGCCCAGGGAACCCCCACCCAGGTGCAGCAAGACCCCCAGGTTCTGGAAGCTTATTTGGGAGGATCCCACCGTGGCGCTGCTTGAGGCTTCCGACGTGGTGGCGGGATACGGCGAGACTGAAATCCTCCACGGCGTCTCGGTGGTGGTCGGTGAAGGCGAGGTGGTTACCATCATCGGGCCAAACGGTTGCGGAAAATCCACTCTCATGAAGGCCATCGTGGGGTTGGTAAAGGTCCGCACTGGCAGCGTTTTGTTCCGCGGCTCCGACATCTCCGACCGGCCTCCCGAACAGATTGTCCGCAACGGGCTGTGCTACGTCCCACAGACCAATAATGTTTTTCCGTCCATGTCCATTCGGGAAAACCTCGAGATGGGCGGATTCGTGCGCCGCGGCGATCCTCGAAGCCGAATCGCCGAGATGTTCGACCTCTTCCCCGATCTGGCGCTGCGCCCGGGGCAGAAGGCCGGCAGCCTGTCTGGTGGTCAACGCCAGATGCTCGCCATCGCCCGCGCCCTGATGCTGGATCCAGTCCTGGTATTGCTGGATGAACCTTCTGCCGGGCTCTCGCCCGCCATCATGGGAACCGTGTTCGAGCGCATTCGCGAGATCAACCAAACCGGCGTGTCCATCCTCCTCGTCGAACAGAACGCTCGGGAAGCCCTCAGAATGTCCGACCGCGGATACATCCTTGTCGCCGGCGAGAACCGCCTCGAGGACACCGGCGCACATCTGCTCGACAACCCAGAAGTTGCCACCCTCTACCTTGGGGGATAACCCGCTTGGGGGATAACCCGCCGTTGCCATCATACCCGCAGGACATCATCAGGCGTCTCCTTCTGGCATGGTCACCGGGCCACACTGCCATTGCAATTGTGTTCCTGGCCGTGCCAATCGGATTCCTGCCCTTTGTCAAGATGGGCCTGGTGGTCAACGGCATGTTCCTGGGGGCCATCATCGCCCTGGGAGCCGTCGGACTAACGCTGATATACGGCATCCTCAATTTCGCCAACATCGCCCACGGCGATTACATGACCATGGGGGCGTATATGGCGCTCTTCATCATGGGCAGTCTGCTCCCCCGAATTGGCATCGAAGGCAGTGGGCTGGGTCCCTTCACTTTCGGATACCCCCTGCTCATTGCCCTGCCGTTTGCGGTGGCCATCGTTGCCGTCGGCGCCATCATCCTCGACGTCGCAATCTACCGCCGCCTCAGGAACCGGGGTGTCAACGCCGTGGTGCTGGCGATGGCGTCGCTGGGTGTTGCCATCGCCCTGCGCGGACTCGTGCAGGTCATCTGGAGCGGCAGCACGCAGCACTATGCCCGGGAATCTAAACCGGTCTACCACCTCCCGATGGACGTTCGTATCCCGCCCGACGCCATATTCATCGCGGTCGTCACTGTCATGCTCGTCGTGGCCGTATACCTCATTCTGAATCGCACCAGGATGGGGAAGGCCATGCGGGCCACCGCCGACAACCCCGATCTTGCCCTCGTCAGCGGTATCGACACCCGTCGGGTCATCTGGTGGACGTGGGCGATGGGAGCAGTGCTGGCGTCCACGGCCGGGGTTCTGCTGGCCGTGTTCCAGGCGCAGTTACTCCCCATCATGGGATGGCGCTTCCTGATACCCCTTTTCGCCGCCGTAATCCTCGGTGGCATCGGCAACCCCTACGGCGCTCTGGTGGGCGCATTCGTGATCGGGGTTACCTCCGAGGTCTCGACCCAGTGGATCAATCCCAGCTACAAGCCAGCCATCGCCTTCGCAATTATGATCGGCGTGTTGCTGGTCCGACCGCGTGGAATTTTCGGTGGGTCCAGGGATTAATGATCGCGGGAAGAGATTGGAAATGGTTGCTGAATTACAAACTTCCCCAGCGAATCCCAGGGCCTTTCGATTTTCTGGTCCGACGCGACTGCCCATCCCCGTCATGGCGAGGAGCGCCGCCAAGTGGAAACTCCGGTGTATGTAAGTTATGGAAATTATAGGCATCTTTAATAACCTCGTAGGTTTCACCATCATGGCCGGGATCTATGCGGTGTTCTCTCTGGGCCTGAACGTTCATTGGGGCTTCACCGGGCTGTTCAATATCGGCATCGCCGGGTTTTTCGCCGTCGGAGCCTACACCGCTGCACTGCTGACCACCCGCCCGCCGGACCTGACGCTGTTCGAGGATTTCAAATTCGGCGGCAACTGGGCCGAACTGTTCTATCTTGACCTGGGTTTCGACCTGTGGTTCTTCCTGGGTCTGGCGTCCGCGGCCCTGGTATGCGGCATAATCGCCCTGATTATCGGCTACGTTACGCTGCGTCTCCGAGACGATTACCTGGCCATCGCCACCCTGGGCATTGCCGAGACCGTGCGGCTGTTTTTCCTCAATGAGAAATGGATCGCCAACGGGTCCAAGGGCCTGTATCGGATTCCCAAGTTCCTGGGTGAACTGGTGGCCCCCGAACACTACGACTATCTGTACGTGGTGGTCGTTCTGGTCATTCTGGCGATCCTCTACTCCGCGATTCAGCAGGTGGTGCGTTCTCCGTGGGGTCGAGTGCTGCGGGCAATCCGCGAGGACGAGGTGGCTGCCGAGGCCAGCGGCAAAAACGTGTTCAGATTCAAGCTCCAGGCGTTCATCCTGGGCGCGGTCATCATGGGAATCGGCGGTGGGCTATTTGCCCATCACTTTCGGATCCTGTCGCCCGGCACCTTCGACCCACTCCTGGCAACGTTCATCATCTGGTCGATGCTGATGGTGGGTGGATCCGGCAACAACCGCGGCGCCGTCCTCGGAGCGTTTCTGGTCTGGGGCATCTGGTCTGGCACGCAATTTCTTCCCGGTGTTTTCGCCAATCCCAACCTGCGGTTCCTGATGATCGGCGTCCTGATCGTGGTGGTTATCCTGCTGCGCCCCGGCGGCGTCCTCGGTGAGGAGCGCCGGGTGGCGCGGGCGCTGGAATCATAATTCCCGGCGTCCGTGCCGTGTTACCCTCTCAATGTTGCGGCGGTCTATGGCAGCCTCAACCCACCACTGCGCTGCCCCGCCAGCGTACTAGGGCTAATCGACAATTGCTAACCCCAGATGACAGAGGCTACCAAGTGCAGGGCTGACAGAAAATACAAGCTCCTGCGATCATAACGGGTGGCGATTCGGCGCCACTGCTTCAGTTTGTTGAAGGCTCGCTCAATCAGGTTGCGCTCCCGATACAGTTCCCGGTCATATTCCCAAGGGTCCCTCCGGTTTGACTTGGGCGGTATGACCGCTTCCGCTCCCTGGTCCCGGATGAAGGCCAGTAGGCGGTTGCTTTCATACCCCTTGTCGGCTATGACGGCCCCAGTCTCGATACCGGTCAGCAGAGGTATGGCTTGGGAGACATCCGCCCGCTGACCCCCGGTAAGAGAGAAACGCACCGGGCGCCCCTGGGTATCAACCAGGAGATGGATCTTGGCGCTCAGTCCGCCGCGGGAGCGGCCCAGAGCCTCACTTTGGCCCCCCTTTGCCACAGGCTGCTTGCTGATGGGCCCGCACTATGGTGGAATCAATCATCACGTATCTGTTGTCCGGGTCATCCAGCAACACTTGGAAGATCCTCTCCCAGATTCCAGACTTGGCCCAGCGGGTGAAACGTTTGTGGACGCTTTTCCAGTTGCCATACCCCGGGGGCAGGTCTTTCCACTGGGCGCCGCTGCGCAGCACCCACAGGACGCCGTTGACGAAGGTTCGGTTATCCTTGGCGGTAACGCCAACCCAACCGGGACGCCCCGGCAGGAAACTCTCCACCTGCCGCCATTGAGTGCTGCTCAACTGGTAACTCATCACATACCTCCCTTCCACCACACTTTGCTGCCAGAGTTTCACGGTACCTCCTGGTACTCTGTTTTTGCCCTACCACCACAACCGGGTTTCGTCCAATTGTCGATTAGCCCTAGGGCCGTATTCTTCGGGAGCGGGTTGGGTTTGGGGCGGAAACCATACCAAGCAAAGGGCACAATCAACCGTGCATTGAGGGCGTGACCGGGGGTGTCATGTAGTACTCCCCTACAGCTGAGACGGGTCCCCAGCTGACCCACCGCCACCGCACCAAAGGGAATGAGCGTCGCCACGGCGTGCACACCGCCCCGGAGCTGAAAAGCCCCGGGGTGGTGTCGTACGACATCTCCAGCAACTGTCCTTGATTCGACAATCTCCGCAGCGCTGGCTCGGTTTCACCCCATTACGTCGGTTTTCCCGAGATCTTCTCCACTGCGGTGTTCCCTTTCGAAATCAGGTAGTGCCGCCGCTTGGATTTTTGGCTCCATCCCATCTCCACACGATCCACGTAGTCGCGGTCGAAAAGTCCTTGCAGCTGATTGTCGATGCTTGCCCTGCTCCACCCCAAAAGCTCACGCCGTTTCGCCAAGTCCGCCACGCTTACAAACGGCACTTCACGGAGGAGCCCCAAGATGGTCTTTTGCTCGGGGCTGAGGTCCGCGGCCAGCCGCAATCGGTTTTCGCTCATGGTCCGCTCCTTTCGCGTGAGGTAGGCGGCTAACTAACTGGTTTCGTTCTTGGGGGATCGGCCGCCGGCGGTCGGTTATCGAGCCACGTCCGAATATCCCGTAGGCGCCATCCCACGCTGCGTGAGCCTATGCGAACCGGCCGCGGGAAACTGCCGCGGGCGATCATGTCGTAAAGCGCCGATCGCGAAATTGCACAAACGTGTAGCACTTCGGGCAAACGGATCAGTCGAAGTTCGTCGAGCTGGGAAGGGTGTTTTCGGTTTGAGGTGTAATCGTTCATGACCGGATGATGTCCAAAGAGGGGGATTTGGTGGACTGCTTTCGCCTCAGTTTAACTTGGCTCGCTTTTCCGGACGGATCAGGGTCCACTATTCGTGCGTCGTCCAAGCACGAATCTCTATTTTCTGCTCCCGGGGTGAACCCCGTGACAAGCTCTATCCGACTTGTTCTCTCCGTTTGGAGAAGACCCTTTACCTCGGATTTTTCTGATTTCCGGGGCAAATCCGCTCCCGGGGTGATTGTAGGCAGATGCACTAGGGCGTGTTCACACTAACGCAGTGCATCGAGAATGAGTGCGAATGAGATGAACCCGAGGAAGAGCACGTCGAGCTTCTCGAAGCGCGAGAAGATGCGGCTAAATCCCTTCGGTCGGCGGAACAGCCGCTCGATCTGATTCCGCCTCTGGTATATCTCCCGGTCATAAGCCCATGGGTGTACACGGGTGCTCAGGGGTGGCACCACCGGCATGAACCCCAAGGCCAAGGCGAGTTGGCGGGTCTCATTGCCCTCATATGCCCGGTCCATCAACCTGGACAGGCCTGGGCGTTGCGGGCCAAGACGGGTCAGCAGCTTACGCCCTTCC
Organism: Dehalococcoidia bacterium; assembly: GCA_965217175.1. Taxonomy (GTDB): domain Bacteria; phylum Chloroflexota; class Dehalococcoidia; order Lucifugimonadales; family UBA3495; genus Bin87. The sequence goes on along the minus strand of OZ244251.1, from coordinate 2,965,656 downwards.
GGCGCGTCGTGGGCCTGTCCAGGGGAGAGCCAGAACGTTATGGCGGTTCGAGCATCCGCGGCAACCATATGAATCTTGGTGCTCCAGCCGCCCCGGGACTTGCCGATGGACTGAGGTCCGTTTTTTTAGCGCGCCCGTGCCATCGGGGTGGACCTTGACGATGGTGCTGTCCATCGCTACCGCTTCGAGTTTGATGCGCACGATCTGTTCCCGCTGGAGGTGTTCAAACACCCGGTCGATCACCCCATTCTTCGACCAGCGGTTCATCCGTGTGTAGACGGTATGCCAGTTGCCGAATCGGGCCGGCAACCCCCGCCACTTGCAGCCCTGCTCAGCGACATACAGAATCGCGTTGAGCACTTGCAAGTTCGACAGTTTGACGTTCCCTCGCTGAACGGGCAGGACCGGTGCAATGCGTTCGTACTGAGCTGCTGTAATCTCCATGCGGCGATGATAACATTTCAGCACCGTTAGTGTGAACAGGCCCTAGACAAAAACCGCTGTAGACTGCTGCATCAAGGCTTTCCCGGGTTTCTGCTGTCAGAATCCCTAACCGAACGCGCCAACCGCAACGGATCGATTAGGAAACCGACTTTCCAACCCTTGCGACGGGTAATTCCGCAGCCGTGTCGTTGACGCGAGGTATGAGAGAAAAAAGGGGCCTATCAGCAAAGCAATTGGTCCCAATATCGGCCAAATCTCTGCGTAGCCGGCGAACTTGACGCTGACACCCTGCCAAGCTGCGCCATCCCGGGAGCAAGCGCCCAAAAAGCATTCAACGCGGGCGGTGCTTTGCCCGCCAAAATGGATTTTGTGAAAAGTCCGTCGCGCTGCCAGATCGGTACAGTGGGGGCGGCAGGTAGCGACCATCAACCTGCCCTTGGAATCCCGCAACGCAAAGTGAAAAGGGTGGTGCCTTATTCGGGAAACCGTCTCGTCGCGGCAAGCGGATCCGGGCCCGTCACCGGACTAACCCTCGAACTCGAACGTCGAAACCTACAGGGTCCCCTGAGGCAATCGATTCGTCTGAACAGCCGAAGATATCACCCTGACTCCGGTTCGGGTAAGGTCAGAGCCCAGGTATCGCCGCCTGTCTGTTGCCGTAAACCACGAAGTCGGCCCACTGCTGCATCAAATCCCTCCGTTGGTCAAACAGGTCGGTTCGAGCATAGGCCTGCTCGGTCGAAGTACCCAGATTGTGAGCCAGTGCCGCTTCCCCCACCGCCCAACTTACGTCGGTGCATTCGATGCACCAATCCCTGAAACTGCTGCGAAATCCATGGGCGACTGCCGGTATGTCGAGCCTTCGCAGCAGTGCGGTGAAAACCATGTCGGAGAGCGGTCTCCCTCGCAAACCGGGGAACACCAATCCGCCAGATCCGTCGGTCAACTCTTCCGCCTGCCGCAATACCTCAATCGACCTGGTGGACAGCGGCACCTGATGCTTGCGGCGCGCCTTCATCCGTTCGGCCGGCACTGACCACCGTCTTCCTTTCCAATCAATTTCATTCCAGGTCGCCAGCCTGACTTCGCCGCTGCGTGCCGCCGTCAATACCAGGAACTCGAACGCCAACTTGGTGACGGTGTCGGCATTTGATCCATTCGCCGTTGCTAACGCGGCTGGAACGTCGCGGTAGTGCAGCGCCGCAAAGTGCTGCTTGGTACGGGGCGTCCTGGGCAACACTTTGGCGATTGAGCGAGCGGCAGGATTGTCGGTCCGGTAACCTTGGGCGACGGCCCAATCCAGCACCGTTTCCATGCGTTGCCGGACCCGGCTGGCCGTTTCAGGTTTCTCGATCCATATCGGCGTCAGTACGGACAGGATGTCCGAGCTGGTGATATCGGTGACCAGTTTCGGACCGAGCTTGGGGAACGCGTAGGTGGTAAGTGTATTGGTCCACTGCTCGGCGTGCTTTGCGTTCGACCAGGTCGGGCGACGTATGTCTATGACGATCTCGGATGCTTCTGCGAAGGTGGGAGTAGGTGGCCTCTGTCGGGCTGTGATGGCCTCACGCTTTTCGGCCAACGGGTCGCGGCCCTCCCGGATCATCCGAGCATTGACTAAAGCGGCCTTGCGGGCCTCTGCCAGCGAAACCGTCGGGTAACCACCGAGTCCCAGATTACGCCGTTTCCCATCAATGGTGACCCGCTGAAACCAAAATTTGGCGCCGGAATCTTCCACCCTGAGGTTAAGACCGCCGCCATCTGCGTAGGTACCCGTTTCCTGAACCGACTGAACGAAAACCGCAGAGAGGGCGTTGCGCTTGCGTTTGGTGGTCATGGGCCCCATCCTCCTATGCCAGCTATACCAGTACTATACCATTATTTTAGAGGATGCCCCTGGATTTTGGCGGATTACTCAGGACAGAATGATGGCCGTTTCCTACTTAAAATGAGTAGGAAACGGCCATTGCGAGCGGACATTTATGATGTAAAATGGCGGAGAGGGCGGGATTCGAACCCGCGAGAGGCGTAAACCCCTACGCGATTTCCAGTCGCGCCCATTCGTCCACTCTGGCACCTCTCCGCAATAAGCCCTGATTCAGGACAAGCCAAATTCCTGTGCGTCTAACGGGCGGGCCCGCATTATAACATGCCGGAAAGATAGTACCGTTAGAACGGATACCCTGCGTAATCCCTGAGTCGGAGGCGGTTATTCGTAGCAGTTCCCACGGGATACACCTGAGATGATTTTCAACCAATTCCGCACCGGATATATTAACCCGGTGGTTCGAAAATCTCGGTTTCGGGGTGATATTGGTACCACCCAAACCAGAATGACGTCGTGGTTGGGACGCGCAGTAATTTGGTTGCTGGATCGTCTACATTGACCAAAGCCTCCTCGGTGACGTTCCAACGGCTTCCGGTGGAATCGGCCAGGATGGACGGCGGGCTGGATACTTCCCCGTTGGCGGCGATTGAGAAGCTGGCGCCAGCCCGTTCGTAGACACGGCCAGAACGGGAATCAGGCGATGCCACAATTACTATGTCCACGCCGCCGACGGTGTCGTTCAACAACCGGACGTCCTGAAGGTCTGCGACACGCCAGGCTTTCGAGGCCGATTGGATGGTGATGCCCACGACGACCTCTTTGGGTTCGAATATAGGGTCCCGCAGCCACACCGGGAACATTACCTCGTCGGATGTGAAATAACTGTAATAGATTGCTCTGGGATCATCTTCCGGCACGTAGAATTCTGGTGGATAGATGTCGGTCTCCCGGGACAGCACCGTAGTGTCGGGATGTTCTGCTTGCCATTCCCCCCAGGTCGAGACTACTGAAGGGAAAAACGGCTGTTGAATGCCGGAGTCTGCCAGGGTCCCGATGATCGGTTCGCCAGAGAACTGGTTCCACAGCGACCTGGTGGCGCGGTCGTACATCACTTTGTTACTGCGGTAAAGCAACCCCGATGTTCCGAATGTGGTCGTCTGGCCGTTCACTACGCCGGAATACACGATCCCGGTTCCACAGAGGGTTCAATAGACCAGGGATATTGGTTCGCCGCCCAAAACGTCATTGGCCAATTCGTGGGCATTCATGATGCGCAATGGATAGGCTCGGTGCTCGCCGTTGATTGATACGCCGAAAACGCGATCCCGCGGGAACAGGTAGCTGGCTTCGCCGGGCGCAACGTGGGGAGGATTTTCCAGAGGCGGGATACCGTCGACCCGCACTCCGCCCCAGAGCACTTCGCTCAGGTCCACCCGGGATCGAAAGATCCCGGGTTCCAGCAAGTCTGCCATGGCGGGATCAATCTGCGACAACAGGTTGATTTTCCAGGCCGGGTATTCGGAAGGCGGAGCGTATTCGTCGCGTCGGGAGCCGATCCATTGGCCCCAATCTCTGGATTCAAAACCGAAATCCTGGCCGGTAATTACGCTGGCAGTCTCGATGGCTTCCCGCGCTGGGTCCAGCCTGAAAAAAATGAGGGATTCCAGAATGATGGGAACCTGGGATTTGTCGCGGGCCATTCGAGCGTCTGCCAGGGCCTCAAGTGTTTCGTTAGAAGAATGCCCGAACCCGGCCCAGATCCGGTACATGGTGGCGTTGGAATCATAGGTACGGGGTGACCGGGTCGTTAGATCGTTGGATATGCTGGTCGGTGGCGAAGTTGGTATTGTTGCATCGCCACTGGACGCTGCAGCGAGATCGGGAGCGCCCGACGCCGGAACGGTGGCGTCGGTGCCCGGAGTGGCAGACGTCGGCATGGCAACAGACTCGGTGGGAGAGGCCTCCGGTTGCCTGGTATGGCCACAACCCAGACCAAGGGCCAACAACACGGCCGACAGGACGATGAACAAACGCAGGGTAGGTACCGGGTTCATCACGTCTGCGACTCGGTACCGGTTGGGTCTGAAGATTGCGACTGGATAGGGAAATCGCGTCGGCGCTGTGGGCGCAAAGCTCGTCAGGGGATTGGCTTCGCCGTAAACCTGGCAGGCGCCATCGGTTAGGCGGAGTTAGTCAAAATGGTAGGGATAGACAACTTGCATGACCCGACCATCACGGAGCGCGTCGAAATAGCTATGTGGTACGTCGGGCTGCTGCAGCCAACGGCGGACCACGTAGGCGCACATTGCCACCAGCTGGGCTCCTACGGAATTTGTAGACCGGGCGATCATGAGGTCGTCGTACAAAGAGGGTGTAACTGTATCCGATTCGTCGCTCAGGAATTGACTGAGCCCCTGCGAAACTGATTCCGAATCCGAACCGGCCATGAGTAGGGCGTAGTCGGCGACCGACCAGGTGGATTGCATGATCTCTTCAGGATTCATTTCGGACATTACGTTTTCGTCCATGAACATGGTCAGCGCGAATAGTAAACGTCCGAATGCCAGCTGGGAAGGGTCTGCATGGCCGTAAAGAGAGTTATTTTCGGACTCGCGGGCCTGCTGGTAATCGCCCTTGTTGATATAAGAGACCAGCAACGGCGTTTCCCGGCGGATCAATATGTTGAAGCAATCCTGCAGTAACTCCGCTCGTTGGGTTGGCTGCCAGGTTCGATATACGCCCTGACCTTGATAAATATCTCGGGCAGACAGTTTTCCGGGAACGCCCGCTGATCCTGGTCGGACACCGAAGTGTCGACGAAACAACGCGTCGAATTCGCCAGTCATGGAGATATACTGGTTTTCGTGGACCAGGAGGCCGGCGTGAACATGATGAGGCTGGTTGGGATCATTGGCATTTACGCCCGTAATTCCCGATTCATTCATGAAAACCAAATACATCGGTTGCCTCCTGCGCTGGCGAATTAGGGAACCTGAACGTTGACCACGCCGAACAGGTTGTGAATTACGTGGTCAGGAAATCTACGTGGACGATGCCACCGGTTCGGGGTTGCCATTGAATCTGTGAAGCCAGTGCGGTGTACTCGGCAGACTCTCCGGCAACGGTGACCCGCAAAGGTCGACCCTGTTCGCCGCCAGACTGGCTGAGCGCCTGCAACAACTTGCGTTCTTCGCACTGCAACGCCCTGGAATCGATAGCGCGACCGTAAAGGTGTACGGGCACGATACCGGCTCGGCGCAAGTTCTTGACTTTTTTGCCCAAAACCGTACGGGGTTCAAGTTCAAGGGAGATAGTTTGGGAAGTCATTGAAAACCTGGCTCCTGACAATATTGATGGAATTGGGACCCGACCGGGCCTCAGAATGTTGGTAATCATAGCACACAAAGCCGGGTGCGCGATGTTGCGTAGGATGATGACAGGGCTGGGGGTCCTGGCGACTGATTCCGGGAAATTGCTGATTGCGCGGCCGGCGACGGAGGTTCGGCAGAACTGGCGGGTTGAGACAATTGCCGCCGGGCTCACGCGTATCCGCATTAATTTGTCATCGCGAACGTAGCGTGGCAATCTTGATGAGGCTGAACATACGGCGACGATCCTTCGACAAGCTCAGGACGAACGGCCCGGTGGGGCCGGCCGGGATTGCCACGCCGCTGTGCTCATTGCAATGACAAAGTGGGTACCCTTAAGCGCAAAGATGTATTGACCCGGAACCACTGGTGCCAGTAACATCAATACATCGGGAGCTGGCCAAGGCCTTGCATCCCAATACGTGGCGGGGGTCGAAATGTCATCGAGTTACATTGGCAAGGTTGACAAAGCACGCAAGTACGCCGAAGAACCGGAACGGGTGAACATCCACACGTTCGAAGCATCGTTCATCGGCAATCACAATACCTACCGAGTGGCATTCAACGATGGTAACTGGAGTTGTGAATGCGCTTTTTTCAGCACTCGGGACGTGTGCAGCCACACCATGGCCTTGCAGCGAATGCTGGATGAAATGCTGGCACGCACCGCCGCTGAAGAAGTATCCGGAACGTAGCAACGGGCCCGTCTAGAGCTGTAAAAAGGCCGGGGTCGCACGTGCACCCCGGCCTGATTAAACGAAAGGGTCTGCGGTGATCAGATCACGGCTCGAAGGGACGGAACACCAGGCACGCGTTCTGACCGCCGAATCCGAAGGCGTTAGACAGCACCACATCTACCTTGGCGTCCCGGGACTGATTCGGCACGTAGTCCAAGTCGCATTCCGGATCCGGCCATTCGTAGTTAACCGTGGGATGGATTACCTGGTGGGTTATGGTCTGCACGCAGGCGATGGCTTCCAACGCGCCCGACGCACCCAATGAGTGACCAATCATGCTTTTGGTGCTACTGATAGGAACCTGGTAGACGCGATCCTTGAGCAGGAGTTTGATGGCGGTGGTTTCTACAGCGTCGTTCAGTGGAGTGGAGGTGCCGTGGGCGTTGATGTACGAGATGTCCGCTGGAGTGAGGCCGGCGTTGTTAAGGGCATCTGACATGGCGCGAGCGGCGCTGGCTCCGGTTTCCTGGGGTTGAACCAGGTGACCGGCATCGGAAGTCGCTCCGAAACCGACCAGTTCGCACAGGATGGTGGCGCCCCGGGATTGAGCCCGTGCCATTTCTTCCAGCACCAATACCCCGGCGCCCTCTGAAGGAACAAATCCGTCCCGGTGGGCGTCGAAAGGCCGACTGGCGCGTTGGGGTTCTTCGTTCCTGGTGCTCAGGGCGCGCATGACGGCGAAACCGGCCAATCCCAACTGACTGATTCCGGCCTCGGCGCCGCCGGTGAACATGACGTCGGCGATTCCGTGTCGGATGATCTGCAAAGCCTCACCGATGGCGTTATTGGATGCGGCGCAGGCAGTGGTAGATGTGGAATTAAAGCCGTGGGCGCCGACATATTGGCTGACATTGGCCGCTGCCATGTTGGGTAAGACCATGGGGAAGAAATACGGTGAAATGCGCATGCCGCCTTTGGTGGCGAGGATGCGGCAATTCTCTTCGAGGGTTGGGAACCCGCCGTTCCCGTTGCCAAGTAGCACCCCGACGCGGTATGGGTCTTCGCATTTGATGTCCAGTCCGGAGTGGGATACGGCCTGCAATGCTGCCGCCACCGCCATCTGCGAAAAACGGGCCATTCGTCGGGAATCCCGGCCCGGGATATAGTCCTTGGGTTCAAAATCGATTGCTTCCCCGGCAATACGACACGGGTAGTCAGTGGGGTCGCACAAGGTCATCGGGCCGATTCCAGACTTGCCAGCAACCAGATTGGCCCAAAAATCGTCGACGTTTAATCCCAACGGAGTGATCGCGCCCAGGCCGGTAACAACGACGCGGCGCGCTGGTTCGGATTCTACATTTCGTGGCACAGTCATAATTACGATCTTAGCAAGTGGCGGCTACGGCGCCGCGCTGAAGGGTGTTTTTGCATTTCAATGGGATTGTCGTAAATCTGGAGCCAACAAATCCGGGTATTCCTCAGGTTCGATGCCCAACATTTTTTCTCGAGCTTCGGCTGCTACGAACAACGACCCGGCGACCAGCACCAGATCATCGGGCGACGCCAGGGTCAGCGCTTCCTCGATGGCGTGGGTTACGTCGGAACATGCCAGCACCTGTTGGTCCTTCGTGCCGGCGGCAATGAACATGTCCGCAATTTCCGACGGCGCCATGGATCGGGGATGCCTGGAACGGGTGGCAACCACGCAGTGGGCGTGCCGGGCAAAGAGTTTCACCATGGACTCCACCTGCTTGTCCCGAGAGAATCCGGCTACGACAACGAGGCGGCGGTGTGCTGAGTAAGCTCCCACGGTCGAGAGAATGGCCGCCACCGAATGGTCATTATGCGCCCCATCGGCGATGACGGTAGGGTTGAGCCCCAAAACTTCCAAGCGACAGGGCCAACTCACTACTGACAGACCCTCGGTTATGGACCTCGCTGGTATATCGTACTCTTTTTCTGACAGAGTTTCTACGGCGGCGACGGCAGAGGCTGCGTTGGCGCCCTGAAAATCTCCGAGCAAGGGGATCGTTGTTTCGTAGGTGCCGAGGCGACCGTGAATGGTCAGGCTCTGGCCCTTCAGGCTCTCGCCGCGGGTTTCCCACGTGACGGCATCGCCTACTTGAACAACGGGCGAGTTGCGGGCGGCGGCGGTCTGTGAAATTACAGCAGCGGCCTCCGGGAACTGGGGGGCCACAACTACCGGTACACCGGGTTTGATGATGCCGGCCTTGTCGGTGGCAATGGCGGCGATGGTGTCTCCCAGGATGGCCATGTGGTCCATGCTGACGGGTGTGATGACCGAGATTTCAGGGGTTACGACGTTGGTGGCGTCCAGTCGACCGCCCAGCCCAACTTCGATAACACTGAATTCGGTTTCACGTTCACTGAAATAACGAAACGCCATTGCAGTGAGGTATTCAAACAGAGTGGCGGGACCGGCGCCCGGGTCGCCAGCATTAGCGATATGGAATGGCCACACCGAATCGACCAGCCTTGCAAACTGGTCCTGCGCTATGGGGGAACCGTTGAGGCGGATGCGTTCGCAGAACGAATGCAGGTGGGGCGACGAATAGAATCCGGTGGAATATCCGGCGGCTCGCAGAATTGACTCCACCATGGCCGCCGTGCTGCCTTTACCCTTGGTGCCGGCGACATGAATGATTCCGGATCGCCGATGCGGGTTTCCCATCCTGTCCAGCAGGCACTCGACACTCTTCAAATCGTAAATACGCTTTTGCCGGGGCAATGAGGGAGTGCTCCGCTCGTGGTCCACCAGGGACAACAGCATGTTGATAGCATCGTTGTATGAGAGTGTCACGATTTCGATGCTCTCGAAGGCGCCATTCCAATTCAGGCTGCGGCCCGACGGCGAGGCGAGAATCCCAGATTCATACGCAACGCAGCGCCGATGGTGAGATCCTTGACGTGGTCTATGTTGCCGGCCAGGGGTCGTGGCCGGAAATCGAAATGCTGTTCAACGCCGTGGATCTCCGCTACGTTGCGCAGCGAAATCAGTTGCAGCATCGCCTTGTTTATGGGCGGATTGGGAGTGAGCGCCCCGAGTAAAGCTATACCCGGGCGAATCATCCAAAGAGGAATATTGAGGGTATGCCCGCCGCGCCCCACCGTATGGGCGACGGTGGCCACGATTTCGTTGTAGGTGAGCTGTTGCGGACCGCCGATTTCCACGATCTGGCTGCTTTTGACATCGCCGGTGAGGGCTCCGACCACGCAGCGCGCCACATCGTCAACGTGGATGGGCTGAAGTCGATTATTTCCGGAACCGATTACGGGCGTGATGGGTGCAATCTTGGCCAATGCCGCCACCGCTGAGGTGAATTCGTCGCCAGGTCCGAAGATCAAAGAGGGCCGCAAGATCACGTAGGGTATTCCCCCAGTGACCACCGCCTGCTCGCCAAGCCATTTTGAGTGAAGGTACTGGAGCCGAGGAGTGTTGGTGGCTCCGTTGGCGCTGACGTGAATGAATCGGCGCACCGACCCGGATGCTTTGGCGGCGGTGACCACGTTGGCTGTGCCCTGTCGGTTGATGGCGTCAAATTGCCGGCGATTGCCGCGGATGACTGCTACCAGGTGGACGACTTCGGAAATATCCCGACATGCTTCGGTGAGGGCGTTGGGATCGGACACATCGCCGTAGAACACGTCGGTGGGCGGGGAATGGAGAACCCGTTCCCTGCCGGGCGAACGCACCATCACCCTTACTTCGTGGTTGGTGTCCAACAACCGTTGGACGACTTGCCGACCCAACAACCCGGTGGCTCCCGTAACGAGAACGGTCATGGCAATCCTGGCGTCAGAATAAGATTCGATACGGCCCAGATTTGATATCAGATTATATCACCCACCCAACATGCCTTCCCAACTGACCCGTGGCGGGATTGGGTGTTTCCGTTGAGCTGCAGTATTTTGCGGAACGGGGTTAACTACAGTACAATTGGCTCACTTTACAATAACGAAAAGCGAACGCAACGCAAAAATAACGAAGCGTGATAATACGGGAAAACGAAGCGCGAACGGTTTCAGCGCGGCATACAAAAACCATTCAACACCAGAACGACGAAACGAAAGAATTACCGAGCCAACGGCGCGACTCCGAATATCTGGCGACATGACCTCCTCTACCAGCAGGGTGCCCGGCGCGCCCGAATTGCACTTTGGGGCCAGCATGGCGTTGCCTGCCGACCGAACTGCCGAGCAGGCGCGTTTGATGGAGGAACTGGGCTTCGAGTATATGGGCGCGGGAGAGCATTTTATGCGGGGACGCCCGCCTGGCCCCACCCACGCCGCCATTCCGCTGCTGGCGGTGGCGGCCGGGGCTACCGAGAGGATGCGAATCCTGACGTCGGTAACGCTGGCTCCTTTCTACCATCCGCTGGTGTTGGCGCGCATGACGGCCACCCTGGACATTGCTTCCGGAGGGCGGTTGACGCTGGGAGTGGGTGTTGGCGGCGAGTTTCCCATGGAGTACCAGAACGCTGGAATCAACATTGAACAGCGCGGTCGCAGAACCAACGAGTGTCTGGACGCCTTGCGACGCCTGTGGACGGAAGATGCCGTAACGATGGCAGGCAGGCATTACACTCTCGATGAGGCGGCGATCAATCCCAAACCCACGCAACAACCACACCCTCCCATCTGGGTGGCAGGCAGACGCGATGCTGCGATGAGGAGGGCGGTTCGCTACGGTGACGGTTGGCTGCCTTATTTCTACAGTCCCGATCGTTATCGCGAAAGTGTGTCTCGGATCAACGAATTCGCAACGGAGGAAGGTCGAGACTTAAGCGGTTTCCAATGGGCCTTTTTCCCTTACATTACCCTGGGACAAACGGAAGAGAGCGCCGCCCGAACTGCTGCCGAATCCCTGGGGAACCAATACCTCTACAGCGGCGGGTTCATCAACATTGTGCGTCGGTATTGTCTGCTGGGTACGCCGCGGATGTGCATTGAACGTTTGCAGGAGTACATCGATGCTGGAGCCCGGTATATTGTGTTCAGCATTGCCGCGCCACGCGAAGATCGCCGTCGCCACCTGGAGGTTATTGCCAAGGACATCATCCCCCATTTCCGGTCCCGCTGATTTCGTCGATTGCCGTGGTGTAAATTGTGGTTATTGGGGATCGGAGATGATGTATAATACCGTTTCGGAGCCCTAGGAATTTCCAAACTGGTACGGCGCCCATTTACCGGCGTTGGAGTTAAGTGACGCAATGACCGCGATTCGATTGCTCAAAGACAAATTTGACGGCACCCCCGCTACGGTTTCTCCGGTTGCGATTCAACCCAAAGGTGACCGCACGCGACGAGTCATGATGGTGCAGCCTGCTTCGGCTGGCGGAAACTTTGAATATATTGCCATCCCACGACAAGGGATGTTGTTCCTTTCCGGCGCGCTGGCGCAGTGGGAAGGGCCCTACGTGTACGAGCGGGACATCTGGTTTGAAGACCGGCTGGGCCACATCGATCCGAATAAAGACCTGGATGGCGTCCACATTCTCATGATGACCTCGCTGATCAACGAAACGCCCAGGGCATATCAAATTGCTCGGGAAGCGCGGGAATATCATCCCGATCTGATCATCATGGGCGGCGGACCTCAGATGAGCCCCTTACCCGAAGAGGCCATCGCTCAGGGTGGATTCGATGTAATTGTCAACCGCGAAGGCGAGGACATCATCGGCCAACTGTGCGACATATTGTTGACGTGGCGCGACGATCGTAAATACACATACCTGGAACGTGTCGCCGGCATTTCGTACCTGAAGGACGGACACGTGGTGCAAACCATCCGGAAGGGTCTGGTCAGGCCCGATTTCGTCGAGCTGCCGGATTACCGCTCGATACTCGGGCTCACGCCGTCCAATCCAATGGTCGGCGCAGTGCTGGAGACAGTCCGCGGGTGCACCGAAAATTGCTCCTACTGTCAGGTGATCCAACAGTTTCTGGGCTATCGGCTTATTGACCGATCCACTGAGTACAAGCGTTTGGAACAGTTGGAAGAACTGGCTTCCGACGGACTGATCCACACCGGCCGTAACGGGAGCATCAATGTATTTATTTCGGATGACTTGCACACCCCCCCGTTGCGGGCGGTGAAGTTCCGCAATGAGCGTTTGGAGCGGTTGCAAAGCTGGAAAGGCCGCACCGATTCGATGAACATGATCTGCCAGGCGCGGGCCGAAATCGGGCAGGACGACGAATTGGCCGATGCGTTGCTGGATGCCAACGTAAAGATGCTTTACCTCGGCGTGGAATCAAACAACGCCGAAAGCCTGAAAGCGGTTCGCAAGCGTCAGGAGCCGGGCCAGATGGAAAAGGACCTGGTGCACCTGAATGAGAAGGGATTCTCGGTGGTGGCCATGACCATTATCGGATTGCCCTATGACACCGAAGAGTCGATCATGACGCTGGCCGATTGGGTAACCCAGCACAGTCGCTACCAGACGGCCAACCTGCTCACGCCGCTGCCCGCAACCTCTAACTGGGATCTCAAGCCCCTGAATGCAGATGGCGATCCCCTGCAAGAGGGAGAGATGCGGCCCTACGAGCTTTACACCGGTCGCCAGTTGGTCTATGAAGATGAACGGTGGACGATGGCCGAAAGCCGCGACCTGTTCGACCGCTACAGCGCCAAATTGACGTCAATCGACACGCTCTACGGCCGGCTTTTCCGTATGATGGGCAACTACCGGCTGCGGCAGGCCCGTCGCGTGGAGGATTTGTCGGAAACCACGGAAACGATGCGCACTTACTCCCAGCAGGTGTACCAAGCCGGGAAGGAACTGGGCGAGAGTTTGCACCAGCGGGTCACCGAGTTGGCTGAAACATACCGGTCGGTGAGTCAACCGTTGTCGAACATGCGGTCCGACTTTGTGGATAACCTGCGGGTCCGGATAAACGAAGCCTCGGAAGCGCTGTGCAATTACGCTGAGCGGGCCGACGCTGGCAGCAAGGAAGTTGCGAGTAACATTTCGATGCGCGTGAACGAAGTAACCGAGATGCTGGATAGCGTAATGGACACCCACAGGCAACGGCGCAATAGAACGCGGGCGAGTTAGCGTATGTCCGATAACGGTGGTGCTCGCCACCGCGTAGTAATTACCGGACTGGGAATGGTGAGCCCCCTGGGGTTGAATGTTCCCGAGAGTTGGGAAGCCATAGCTGCCGGCAAATCGGGGATCGATTACATCACCCGGTTTGACGCGGAATCCTTCGACACGCGGTTCGCCGCTGAGGTCAAAGGATTCAACGCCGAAAATTATCTCGATCGGAAGGAAGCCCGACGCATGGATCGCTTCGCGCAATTTGCTGCGGTGGCGGCTCGGGAGGCTTGCCAGCAGGCCACTCTGGACCCCAGATCCATGGACAGATACAGCGTGCACGTGGTGATAGGGAGCGGGATCGGCGGTATCAGCACCCTCACAGAACAGCATAAAGTATTGCTGGAACGCGGACCGCGACGTGTTACGCCATTCCTCATCCCTATGATGCTGGCAGACATGGGTTCGGCGCAGGTGTCGATGGTTACCGGAGCCATGGGAGCAAACTACTGCATTACATCGTCGTGCAGCAGCGGAGCCGACGCCATCGGCATCGGATGGGACCTGATCAGATATGGCCGGGCAGACGTTGTCCTGGCCGGCGGCGCTGAGGCGCCTATCACGCCACTGTCGGTGGCCGGGTTCAACGCTCTGCGCGCCCTGTCACGCCAGAACGACTATCCGCAACGGGCCAGCCAACCTTTCAACCGGCATCGAGATGGCTTTGTGCTGGCCGAGGGCGCCGCGGTGCTGGTGCTGGAAAGCGTGGAGCATGCGCAATCCCGGGGGGCGGAGCCGTTGGCCGAGATTCGCGGCTACGCTGCCACAAGCGATTCTCATCACTTGACTGAACCCAACCCCACCGGCCAGAGCGCGGCGGCGGCGGTGACCGATGCGTTGGCAGTGTCGAAACTGGCTCCGACCGACATCGACTACCTCAACGCCCACGGAACGTCCACTCCGTTGAATGACTGGCACGAAACCAAGGCGTTGAAACTGGCGTTGGGTGAACAAGCGTACCGGGTGCCAATCAGCAGTACCAAGAGCATGACGGGCCATCTGCTGGGCGCCGGCGGGGCGCTGGAAGCCGCCGTGTGTACCATGGCGCTGCGACGAGGATTGATGCCGCCCACTATCAATCTCGATGAACCCGACGACGAATGTGACCTGGACTACGTGCCGCTACAGGCCCGAAAGGCTGACCTCCAGGTGGTGTTGAGCAATTCTTTCGGATTCGGAGGCCACAACTCGGTATTGGTGCTGACCCAACCGGATCTGGGCGACTAGGCCGAGGAACCCCGGCGCCGCCGGGTTTGTGAGCCGAGGATTGCAAGCTGCACCGACGCGCCGGTGGATACTGCCCCCAAGGGTTAACGGCCACCGTTTGCCTTCCCATCTGTCGGATACCGCGGTCCAGTTGCTACTGTCCCGTGGCATAGGCAATCCTAAGGAGCTGGCATCCATGCTGGACCCTCAGGGTCTGCCGTACGAACCGGGACTCATGGCTGGAATGAAACAGGCGGTGTCCCGCCTGGCGGATGCGGTAAGGGTCGGCGAGAGGGTTGCCGTCTATGGAGATTTCGACGTCGACGGGATAACCGGGACAGCCATTCTCACCGAAACCCTGCGACGGCTGGGCGCTGACACTGTGCCCTACCTTCCTGATCCGGTTGCCGAAGGGCACGGAATGACCCCGGATGCAGTTCACCGTCTGATCGACAATGGTGTTTCACTGATAGTTACCGTAGATTGCGGTATCAGCAACTTCGATGAGGTCGCTTTGGCGGTAGATAGAGGCGCTGAAGTTATCATTACCGACCATCACACACCACCCGAAATATGCCCCGATGCGGTGGCGATCGTGAGTCCCCGGGTGCTGGGGAGTCAGTATCCATACGGTGAATTATGCGGCGCTGGCGTTGCATACAAGCTGGCTTGTGGACTGGAAGATCACCTGGGCGTTGAACACGATGAATCGTTGATGGAGTTGGCGGCGCTTGGGACTATCGCCGACCTGGTGCCGTTACGGGATGAAAATCGCCACCTGGTGCAACATGGGTTGGCGGCGTTGTCGCATACCGGGCGGCCCGGGATGCGGGCCCTGTTGAGACGAACCAACCTGGACGGCCAGGAAATTCGTTCCGAGCATGTTTCGTTCCAAATTGCTCCCCGGCTAAACGCGCCGGGGCGAATGGCTCACCCGATAACGGCGCTGAACCTGTTACTCACCAGGGACTCGCGAGAAGCGGATCAGCTGGCGGGACAGTTGGAGCAGTATAACCAACGGCGGCGTGATCTGACGGCGCGAGCCGTTGAAATAGCCATTGGACATGTTTCATCAATGGCGGCCAAACCGTCGATCATCATTACCCACGACAAGGAATACACTCCGGGGATAAATGGCTTGATCGCCGGCAGGCTGGCAGAAAGGTTCAATTGCCCTGCGATTGCCCTGGCCGCTGTTGATCCTGATCATCTGGTAGCCAGTGCCCGGAGCGCTGGCGGATTCAATTTGATAGAGGCGATAAGCCGGTGCGGCGACCTGCTGACCCGGTTCGGAGGGCACGCCGCCGCTGCCGGTTTTACCGTAAGCCGCGAAAATTACGATGCGGTGGCGCAGCGGTTGTTGGCGATTGCGGATTCGGAACTGGGGTTGTTCGGCGCCGAACCGACATTGGAAATCCACGCTGAAGGCAACCTGGATGAGATTCTGGACCCTGAGATGGTCCGATTACGGGAGCGGTTGGAGCCCTTTGGGAAGGACAATCCTACGCCCCGTTATCTGGCGCGCCGGGCGCGCGTGCTAAATTGGGGATACGTGGGCGCCAACTCCCAGCATCTAAAGTTGCAGGTGAGCAGCGGCAGCCGCGTGATGGACGCCTTGTGGTGGAATTACTCCGGTGATTGGGGCGGCTACGGGACGGTGGACCTGGTATTTCAGATCGCCGAAGAGAGGTACCGGGGCGAACGCCGGAATTACCTGCGTATCGATGACCTGCGACCGGCAGCCTGATCGCCACGTTCCAGCATCGCATCGGCCAGGCTAACCGCGACAGCGCCAGCGCGGCCGACGATTAGGCAGCGGAAGGATCATAGCGCCACTGCTGATTGAGTCTGTGGTCAGGAGGCGCGGCGGCGGCCGGAGCGCGGTCCAGATCCGCTGGGGGTAGGTCGAACCAGGCGAGCTTTGTAGACCAGCAGGGGCACGGTTACCAACATTATGGCAAGAGCGACCAACTGAGCTTCGTTGAAGCCGAAAAGGTAGGTGTTGCTTTCTACGCGCAGGAACGATATGAAGAAACGCCCGATCGAGTAACCGGCGAAGAATAGGGCGAACAACATCCCGTGGGGCTGTAGTCGATCTTTCATCAGCCAAAGTATGCCGGCCAATGCCAGGCAGAATATCAGCTCGTAGGCCACGGCGGGGTGTGTTGCGGCCGCTCCGCCATGGACACAACGATTGTAGAGGCTGTCCGGGTCCGAGTAGACCACCGCCCAGGGCAGACCGGAGAAAGTGGCGCAATGTTCCCCGTTGATGACATCGCCCAGGCGTCCGATGGCCAGTGCTATCAGCAATGCTGGAGCGGTGATGTCGGCCAGGTGGGGCACGGACGGCAATTGGGTGAACGGAAGGTGCAAACCCGTCCATCGGCAGGTGGGGCGATCGCAAAGACGGTTGAGCCAACTTGCGTTCCGCAGCAATATATAGGATGCACCGCCAACAAAGCCTCCCAGGTAGGCGCCGAAGATCGCGATACCGCCTTGCCAGAAATACAGTACGCTGACGGGATCGGCTGCGTAATGCGAGTCCCAAAAATCAGTTACGTGGAGCACTCGCGCGCCGACGATGCCCCCGATGATGGACCAGGTGGCGACCGAAAGAATGGCGTCGCCATCGAGGCTGTCGCGCCGGCCCCAAAACCAGGTGAGGTAAACGGCGACCGCCACGGCGACGAAGGTGAAGAAGCCATGCCAGGACAGCTGGAATGCGGCGGTGCGGATTATGTCGGGGTCGAACGGGATATTTATGACTGCGAGGATGTCCATGGAGTTGCAATTCCTGTCTTTATTACTGAGGGATGTGAGGATGCGTTATTGCCGCCACCGATTTGGCTAAATGGTTCGGACAAGGTACGCCGTTGCACCGGTGTTTCGCAAGGCGGATTGAACCGCCGTGTATTCAATTTCGGTTGATGGAAGTGAAAAGAAAGATGGTCCAGCGCCGGACAAACGAGGTGCATGTTTGACCAGACCGGCAACAATATTCCATACGTCCGAAAGGCCAGGAAAGATTTCCAGCGCGGCACGTTCAAAGGCGTTACGCCACTGGCCGGACGTTATTAAAGTGTCGGTTATGGTGGAAGATATCCGGTGCGTGCAACTCCCATCGGAAAAATCTCCGGGTTCCAGGGCTGCAAACAGCGTTGGAGTTTTGGACTCCAGCGTTTCGCGCGGTACTACCAGGAGCACGTCATGGGGAGGCAACGGCGGCAGGGGAATCAATTGGTCACCCCGGCCCGTGGCCAGCGCCGTACCGCCGTCGATGCAGAACGGAACGTCAGATCCGATGCCGGCGGCCACCTTCGCCAGTTCCTCACGAGATATTTGCAATTGCCACAGGTCATTCAGGCCGCGCAGCGCGGACGCGGCGTCGGAAGAGCCACCACCAAGACCCGCGGCCACGGGGATCTGCTTGGTGAGGTGAATGTGCGCGTTCGGGCGGACGCCGGCGTGATCTGCCAGGGCCACTGCGGCCCTCCAGATCAGGTTGCGCTGGCCGTCAAGGTCAGGGTCGTCACACTCTACCGTGAGAGATCCGGCGGGTTTGATGGTCAGGGTGTCGGCCAGGTCGATGGATTGCAGGATGGTGGCAACATCGTGGTATCCGTCGGAACGCCGGCCAATGATCTCGAGGGTCAGGTTGACCTTGGCAAAAGCCTGGACCTGCAAACCGGGGTTGGACATCTAGCGGGAACCCCGGGCGCGGGTTCCGTTTACTTCGCCACTGTTGTGCTGACTGCGGTGCCGTGGAACCCCCGCCGGCCAGTGAGTGTCCAGGGTCAACCATTCGGGTATGGAAAGCGTAGCCGGGCGCCGCTGCCCGTCGATGCCCGCATCGGTCAATACGGCCGACACGAACTCAGCGGGCGAACCTGAACCCTGCATCAGCGAGTTGCGTAATTGCTTGCGGGGTGCGGAGAAGCCAGAGCGGACCAGGGCAAAGAATTCCTCGATCCCGTTGAGAGGATCCGGTTGGGTCTCTTTCATCACGAGTTTGATGACCGTGGATGATACCTTGGGCGGCGGTCTGAACGACCGGGGCGGCACCTGCGCGACTACCGACGGAACGGCGTAGAGTTGGGTGGCCACTGACATCAGGGTCATTTGCCCGGGGGCAGCGCACATGGCGTCGGCGACCTCGCGTTGCACCATGACTATCAGCGAAGTGGGAGGTACTTGAGATTCCAGAAACCTCCGAAGAATGGGGGCGGCGGCGTAGTACGGCAGGTTGGCAACCAGTTTATAGGTGCTCCGGCCTTCCAGCAGCGCTGGGATATCGATGGTTCGGGCGTCTCCCTGCACCACCTTGAGATTGGGAGGGTTGTCCATCCGTTCGGGCAACACTGCAGCCAGGTGAGGATCTATTTCGACGGCAATGACGTTGCTGCCGCTGGCAATCAATCGCCGGGTCAATGTGCCTGAGCCGGGGCCAATTTCCAGAATCGTATCGCCAGGAGACGGCTGTGCTGCGGCGACAATTCGTTGGGCAATGCGGGGATCGGTCAGGAAGTGCTGACCGAGGGACTTGCGCGGTCGCCGGCGTGATGACGTTGCGGGTAAAGCGCCTGGCGTTTGGTCGGGAAGAGTCATTCGAACACCGCGTATCGCGCCGGATGCGATCGGGTTGGGTCAAGTGCGCGGTTCATCGGGTCAGCGCAATTGGTGGGGAAAGTTTCGTGGCCGAGCACCGCCCGTTGACTGCAGCCTGGGAGCATATCACCGAAAAGAACTCAAGCCAGGCACTCCCACGGCGCCCGCTGGACATCGCTTACCGTTGCTTCCTTCCGGACCTGGCGGGGTTTGCAAGCCTGCGCCGCGTGGGACCCGGCCCTCAACATTATTTTCTGTGACATTGGCTCTTGCGCCTTGCCGAAGGGAGGAATTCCACCCCGCTGTGGCGGGTTGCGGGTGTAGGGCACCGCCAGCTCCCCGTGTAGCACGACCACACAATAATGGTAGAGGGCCACTGTTCTGATGTCAATTGAATCCAGAACTGACCGGCCAGGTTATGTCCTGAACCGAAGCATCGGAAACCGCAAAATGTGGAGAGTGCCTGCGTAAACAGGGAGGTTTTCAATGTTGGTTGATCGGCTTATCAATGTATTTGGCAACCCTGTGTATAGAATCCGGAGGCGCTGCAACTTGAACCGGGAACCAAAAATGGCTAAAATTGGCGATTGCTGCATCGTTTGGGCGCCCGCGAACCGCGCTGATCCCATGCGATTCGGCCAATCGATCTGGAGGAAAGGGTGATTGAATGTACTAGGCACTCACGTGTTGCTGGATCTTCGAGAATGCGACCCTCAATTGCTAAACGACTTGGATCACATCCGGAATGAACTGCTAAAGGCTGCTGCTGCGGTGGACGCCCACGTTGTCGGAGAGTCGTTTCACCAGTTCACACCTCAGGGAGTGACTGGTATCTTGTCAATCGCCGAATCGCATATTTCCATACACACGTGGCCGGAACACAGATATGCGGCGGCGGATATTTTTACGTGCGGTGATCAGACCATGCCTGGTAGAGCCGCCAACCTGATTATTGAAGCGCTGGGTTGCCGCGCCCCCCAAATCACCGAAATACGGCGTGGACTGAACGAATCGATCGTTGCCGATCTGCAATCGGTTCATCTCGTCAAGTAACCGCCCTGCTGGCGTCTGCGGGACTTGGTCTGTACGTGGCCCGGCCTGTTACCCCAATCTGCCTGGAACGCGGGATCAGTGACCATGGCTAACTACCCGATGGAAGACATCACAGGCAAGTGGGTTATCGAAACCGTCTTGCCCGATCTGGCAATAATGTTGAAGGTCGACGAGGTTTTGTATTCGGGTCATACCGGGTTCCAACGGGTTGAGGTCGTGCATTCCGACGTCTATGGGCGCAGCCTGTTGTTGGATGGCAAGACGCAATCTACGGAGCGGGATGAACATATTTATCACGAAAGCCTGGTGCATCCCGCCATGCTGATGCACCCCGAACCTCGCTCCGTGTTTATCGGCGGCGGGGGTGAGGGCGGAACCCTGAGAGAGACGCTGGTCCACCGCACCGTAGAGCAAGTGGTGATGGTGGACCTCGACCAACAGGTGGTCGAACTATGCCGGCAGCACCTGCCCCATCATCATCAGGGGGCTTTCGATGACCCCAGGCTTGAATTGATCCACGATGATGCCCGAAAATATCTGGAGACCACCGACCAGCAATTTGACGTCATGGTAATGGACCTGGTTGACCCGTTGGAGGGTGGTCCCGCATATCTCCTGTATACCGAGGAGTATTACAAAATCGCGCGCGCCCGATTGAATCCGGGCGGCATTCTGGTTACTCAATCCGGACCGGTGGGGTTCCTGAGCCTTCACGAGTGTTTCACGACGATTTACAATACTCTTGACGGTATCTTCGTCCATTCGGTTCCGTATCAGGTACATGTCCCGTCATTCATCACCTTGTGGGGGTTCACCCTGGTATCTGATGCGCCTTTACCTGTGTTGAGCGAAGAAGAAATCGACGAGCGGTTGGCCGCGCGGATAGATAGGTCAACCCGCCATTACGATGGGGGCACCCACATCGCCATGTTCGCTTTACCCCGTTACATTCGGGAGGGAATTGCCGGCGAAACCCGAGTGAATCGGGATGATTCCCCGGTATACATGGTGTAGCATCCGCCGTTATCCGGCAGCGGCGGCAAGTTCAGGGAAACCTGACAACGGGAGCACCACTCCCGACGTTTCATAGCGTTCTACAAGGTCCCGAATTGACTGGGGGACGCGGCGCGTGTCGCCGGTGTTGGCATCGAAGCCCACATAAATCGCCTCGATCATGGTGATTGGCGCGTCGTCGGGTAGGGCGCCGGTGCGGTAAATACCTACTTCCAGGGTCAGGCTGGTGTTACCGATGCGCGACACCCTTGCCCTTAGATACAGGATCTCGTCGACGCGCGCCGGCGATTTGTACTCGATGGTGGCTTTGACAACGGCGCTGTCGAAATACCCAGACGCGGCGATCCTATAGATACTGAATCCCAGGTTTCTGAAATACTCGGCCTGCGCGATTTCCAGCCATCCGAGGTAGCTGCCGTTGAACGCAATGCCCTGAGCGTCACATTCCTGCCAGCGAACGCGAACCGGCGTACTGAAGCGGAAATCGTCTTTTGGCACAGCTACCGATCCAATGCCTGGCGTTCCCGTGCCTGGTCGGCTGGGTTGTTTGATGGATCGCCGGATTCTCCGGACCAGCCCAGCTGTTCCAGGTAGATCCGGTCAGAATTGCTGAGTTCCGCAAACCGCAGCAGGTCGGGTCGCAGGCGCAACGTGCGTTCAAGGGATTGTTGGCGGCGCCAACGAGCGATTTCGGCATGATTTCCAGACCGAAGCACCTCGGGAGTCGTCATGCCTCGGAACTCCACTGGACGGGTGTACAGCGGATGCTGCAGCAATCCCGAAGTGATGCTGTCTTCATGCACGTTTTCGGCTGACCCTACCACATCGGGTATGAACCGCGAAACCGCGTCGATGACGACCATGGCGGCCAGTTCACCGCCGGTTAGCACATAGTCTCCAATGCTGATTTCATGAGTAGCCAGACCGGTGCGGATTCGTTCATCTACTCCAGCGTAGTGCCCACAGACAATAACGATATCGGGGGCAACCGCCAGTTCGTCGATCAATCGTTGATTCAGCTGTTCACCCTGGGGAGACATGAGAAGAATCGGGATTAGGTCTGGTTCCTCCGGAGGCAGGGATTCCAACACATCCTCGACCGCACGAAATATGGGCTCGGGTTTCATTACCATGCCCGGCCCGCCTCCGAACTGGTAATCGTCTGCAGTGCCGTGCCGGTCGAACGTGAATTTGCGAATGTCGGTAACAGTTACGGAAACGAGGCCACGGTGCACGGCGCGACCCAGAATGCTGTAACTGGTCGCGCCTTCAAAGGCCTCTGGAAAGAGGGTTACAACGTGGAAACGCATTGGTTATCGGGCGGTTTCATTACGGGGGATGAGTGTATGGGAGGTCCTTTGGCCAGTGCGCCGGTGAGGGAATTCTTCACGCCGGTTGGAGGTTGAGCGTCGACAGGCGATTCGTGTGGGCGATGCCGCCCTTCATGATGAGTTGCAGGCGCTCACGGTCACGCAACACGGAAATGTTACTCAACGGATCGCCGTCCACAACCAGAATATCGGCCTGTTTGCCGGGTTCCAGGGTACCGGTTTCGTTGCCGATCCCGCAGCACACTGCGGCGTGGCCGGTGGCAGACTGAATGGCCAGCATGTTGCTCATTCCCTTTTCTACCATCAACTCCAACTCGCGGGCGTTGTCCCCGTGGACGAACCCGCCGGCATCCGTGCCGGCGACGATGCGTACACCTTCTTTGATGGCCAATTCCACGCTTTCTATATGGATTTGCATCAACGCCTCGGCGCGCGCCTTGATGTGTGGCGCACTGACCGTGCTATGAAAATCGTATACCTCGAATGTTGGGGTGAAGAATGTACCCTGGTCGGCCATCATTTTTAACCAGTCAGCGTTGACCGCGAGGTAACATCCGTGTTCGATGGAACCGGCGCCGGCCTGGATGGCAATCGGCAGACCGGTTCCCCCGACTGCGTGGCAGAGGGTTCCGCAGCCCAGTGCCGCAGCTTCATGCACCAGGGCGTTGGCCTCGTCCAGGGCGTAGGCTTGATCCAGCGGCCCGTTGCCGGGGCGGCCGGAGGCTCCACCGGTGGTTGCAAACTTGATCTGGTCGGCCCCGCAACGGACTAGTTCACGAACCTTCGCCCGCACACCTTCCACGCCGTCGGCGACTCCCGAGGGAGACAGGGGATCGTGGCCCAGAAGATGCTTGCTGTGGCCACTGCCGCTGACCTTATCTTCGATGCCTCCGGTTGGCGTAATGATATTTACCGAAATGATAAGGCGCGGCCCGATAATCAATCCCTGCTCCACCGCCATCTTGAAGCCGGCATCCAGACCGCCGGCGTCGCGTACGGTGGTGTAACCGGCGGCCAGCGTGTCTTCGATGACCCGCGCGGTCTGGATGTTGCTGAACGACAGGGGTTCGTCCATGCCCCAGCGGCCGGTGAGGCCGTATCCGCCCGATGCCAGGTGGTCATGAACATCAATGAGTCCCGGCATGATGGTTCGCCCGGAAGCGTCCAGGACTTCGGCGCCCTCTGGTATGGTGATAGCGGCGCGGGGACCGACTTCTACGATGAGTGAACCGTCGACGAGGACGGTGGCGTTTTCAACAACGGGCTGCCCCAGGCCATCGATCAAATTGCCGCCTACTATCGCCAGCATAACGTACCTCCAATGGGTGTGAGCGCAGTGAGCGAATCCGATTTCAGGAAATAAGCAGGGGTTGAGTTCAAACGCGCCGGGGATCCGCCGAGAGTTGGATGCTAAATTGGCTGCCGGGGCTTGTCAAGATTTCCGGCAACTAGGGGCGTAGAACGGTAACAACCCGCGTAATCGTCCAACGGGGTAGGCGCTTCACTCTCGGTACGGCTGGCCCGTGGGGTATAATTGCGGGATTATAGGGTTTTGGAAGTATCCCGGAGCATGATCCATCGGCACAGGTTTATCACCTCGCGAACGTCCGGGGAAGAACTGGCCCGGCGAGTATCTGATTTAGAAAACGGCGCCGTGGTCATAAAAGCACACCGGTGGTTTGCGATTGCGGCGATCCTGGCGCTCCTGGCAGCATTACCCGGATGTTTCGTCGGTAACTGGTTTGGCGGGAGTCTGCCATCGGTTGCATACGTGAGCGGCGACAACGATTCAATGCAGGTATGGGTGGCTGACCTGGACGCGGATGAGCCGGTTCGAATATCGAGTCGCAACGTCGACTCCAGGTTCCCGCGGTGGTCGAGAGATTACAAATTGCTCGCGTGGGTGTCGTTGGATGGTGGCGATCCGGCCCAACTGATGGTGTACGAACGGGAAACGGGGGATGTGGTCACCCTGGTTTCGGGTGTAGATCCGGAGCAACTGCCAGTTTGGTCTCCGATGGGCGACAAAATCGCTTACGTATCCGTCGCCGATGGGGAACCTGACCTGTATATGGTTGAACTGGAGAACGGCCGGGAAACCCGGCTGACATTCACGACGGAGCGAGAGCAGTTGGGTGATTGGTCCCCCGACGGCGAATGGATCGTGTTCACGGAAGACGGAAGCGACGGATTACTGTTGCGGAACCCCAATGGTGTTAACCGAGTGCCGCTGACTCACGGGCCGGACGTCGACCCGGCGTGGTCTCCCAAGGGTGACCGCATCGCCTTCGTGCGGAACTCCCGGGACGGCGGGGATGTTTATGTGTTGCGTCCGACTCAATCGGGCGATTGGGCCGCCGACACCGACGAGGTGGCTGTGTCGGAGCGGGATGACGATGAACGCAACCCGGACTGGTCGGGAGATGGTCGCCGACTGGTATTCGTGGTCAACAACGAAGGTCAAACCGATATTTACACGGTGCTGGTGGACGGGTCGGACCGAAAGCGCCTCACGCACAACCTGTCGGATGATTTGCAGCCCACCTGGTCGCACGCTGGGGGTAAGATCGTTTTCGTTTCCTACGCCTATGGCAACCCCGAGATTGTTTACATGAACGGTGACGGTTCTGAGCAAAGACGGGTTACCATCAATGACCAGATCGATACGCAGCCCGATTGGTAGCCGCCGACCGAACCGAATCCACGGTGTCCGAATGACGAACCCGCAACCCGATATCGATCCGGCCAATGTGGCTCCCATGCTGGGGCAACTCAGCGTACCGCTGGCGGCCATCTCGGTGCGGAGTGGGGACGTGGTGAACGCCCAGATTGCGGTCACGGTTACGTCGGCCTCCATCGTGCTGCACCGGCCGCGGGTTATCGTGCAGATTTACCACACCAACTACACTCACGAATTGATTGCGGCGAGCGGTGTGTTGGCCGTGAATTTCCTTGAAGAACACCAGCTGCCTCTCATCTGGGAATTGGGTATGCGATCGGGCCGGGACTACGACAAACTGGCCGGGGTTCCGTACCAGGAAGGTTCAACTCGCAGTCCGCTGCTGGAAGGATGTTACGGGTATCTGGACTGCCGCGTGGTGAACGCGATGGATGGCGGGGACATGACCGCTTTCCTGGCGGAAGTCGTGGCGGCCGAAACTTTAGGCGGTACGCCAATGCGATGGCGTGAAGCACGTCCACGGTTACCCAGGCAATGGTCGGACGAATGGGACCGCAAAATAGCCGGGGAAATGGCTACGTCTGTCGAATCGATGCACAAACTCGACCCGTCAGCATGGACGGAAGCGCCCTTTGTACGGAGAGCGGGATGAATCAACAACAAATCGATATGTCAGTGGACCCGGCCATCCTCGACGTGGTGGCCCGGATTCATGACACGCCAGAGCAGGCGGTTCTGGCGGTGGCGGGGGCGGGGAATTACGCCCTGGCATGGTTGCTGGGAGTAGGAGGGGCATCTCGGACGGTGCTGGAGACCCGAGTGCCCTACGGGTATTTGGCGATGACCGATCTATTGGGCGGGTACGCCCCCGATCAGACGGTGTCAGTTGACACCGCCCAGCGCATGGCTCGGGCGGCCTGGGATAGAGGATTGGCACTGCGGGAAGGATCAGCTCCTATTGTGGGCGTTGCCTGCACGGCAACGATCGCAACCGACCGAACGAAGCGCGGCGACCACCGGGCGTTCGTCGCCACCTGGGACGAGACGCAATGCACGGTGGACTCCCTGACGCTGGAGAAGGGACTGCGCGACCGCATCGGTGAGGAAGATGTGGTTAGCAGGTTGGTGATTGCGGCGGTTGCCAAGGCCTGCGCCGTTGACGCCGAAGTGGATTTGAGACTGAATTCGTCGGAGCAGGTATTGACTGAAACGCGCCCGCACGGGGACCCGATCGAGCGTCTGTTGAACGGCGCCGCCAATTGGGTGACGATTCACCCGGATGGCCGCTCGGTTGCGGATGCGGATCGGCCGATGGCGCTGCTTCCGGGGTCGTTTAACCCGGTTCACGAGGGCCACACCGAGTTGGCCGCCGCTGCAGCGGAGTTTTTGGGGACTCCTGTGGCCTACGAATTGTCGGTAACCAACGTCGACAAACCGCAACTGGAGTACGAAGATGTGAGCCGTCGGGTCGCCCAATTTCGAGGCGAAGGGACGGTAATCCTGACCCGCGCGGAGACGTTTCGCAAGAAAGCCGAGATATTCCCCGGATGCGGGTTTGCCATTGGCTGGGACACCGCCACTCGCTTGATCCAACCGCGTTATTACGCCGATTCGGAAATTGCCATGCTGACGGCGTTGGCCGAAATGTGGGCATTGGGATGCCGGTTTGCGGTGGGAGGCCGAGCCGATGCGGCTGGGGCGTTTCGTACGCTGGCCGATGTCGCGATCCCGGAGGGATTTCGGCCGTTGTTTGTTGAAATACCGGAGCCAGATTTCCGGGCGGACGTTTCATCAACTCGCATTCGCGAAACCGGTGGTGGGTAACGGGCAGATTACGGCCGTCGTCCCGCAACGTTGACACCGGAACAGGCCGTTGCTACGATGATTAGAACGTCCGAAACCGTAGACGCCCGAATTGGGCTGGACCTCATCCCTGATCAAGTCGGTCAAGACTGCTAACCATGCTTAATGCCGTACCAATTCAGTCATTCAACCCGGCCGACTATGTTGGCAATTGGACCGCGGTTGTGTTGGCGATAGTCATCGCGCTGGTGGCTATCGGGGGTATGTTCGCGGCATCGCAGATACTGTCGGCCCGGCGCCGCTCGGCTGCCAAGTTGACCACCTATGAATGCGGGATACCACCCACGCCCTTCGCGTGGTCAAACATAAACATACGGTTCTACATTTTTGCCATCATGTTTTTGATTTTCGACGTCGAGGCGGTGTTCCTGTTTCCTTGGGCGGTGGTGTTCCTGCAAGAGAAAGCTGCCGGCAACCCGATTCCGTTCTACGCCATGATGCTGTTCCTGGCGATGCTGTTCTTCGCCGTAATTTATGGTTGGCGCAAGGGAGTGCTGGAATGGCAGAAATAAACTCCTCGGCATCACCGGGCGGCAACACGCCGGAAGAACCTTCGCCGTTGGCGATGGCGCCGCAGCGTACAGAGATAATCATGGGGGAGGGAAATCAACCCGGCCCCAGCCTGCTGAATCAGGCGACCGACGGGCGAATCCCGGGCGTAATCACCGCCACCACCGAGCAATTGTTTGCAATGGCGCGCAAGTCGTCTTTGTGGACGTTGAGTTTCGGTCTGGCGTGCTGCGCCATCGAGATGATATCCACCTATATGGCCCATCATGATTTTGACCGATTCGGCGTGGTTACGTGGCCGTCTCCGCGCCAGTCGGACGTCATGATAGTCGCGGGAACGGTGGTGAAAAAGATGGCCGAACCCATCAGGCTGCTATACGAACAGATGCCGGAACCCAAGTGGGTTATCGCCATGGGCAGCTGCGCGACCAATGGCGGGCCGTACTATCGTTCATACTCGGTGGTGATGGGTGTTGATCATATTATTCCGGTGGACGTATACGTGCCCGGTTGCCCCCCGAGGCCGGAAGCGTTGCTGTACGGCATTTTGAAATTGCAGGAAAAGATAATGTCCGACGCAGGGAACCGTGGCAGACAGTCTCCAGAATAGCGGGAGCGCGTCGACGGGACCCGAAAACGAACCCGAGACGGTTGTAGAACCTGATCCCGTCGATGATCTCTCTGCTCATCACCGGGCGACGTTGGACCGCGCCGTAGCCGTATTGTCAGTCTGGAGCCCTGTCCCGGGAGTTTTGGGAGATTTGCCGCAGGTTACCGTACCTGCCGCCAGCATTGTCGACGCCTGCGCCACCTGCCGCGACGACAGCCAGCTGGATTGCCGGATGCTGCTCTGTTTAGCCTGTGTGGACTACCGGGAACGATTTGAGCTGGTGTACTTTTTGCAATCGCTGGCGATGGAGCGGACACTGGTGATCAAGGCGGAAGTCCCGTACGATGGGCCGTCGTTACCGTCCGTTGCGACAGTGTGGCCCGCCGCCGACTGGTATGAACGCGAGGCGCATGACCTGTTTGGCGTGGTTTTTGAAGGCCACCCAGATCTGTCGCCGTTGCTGCTGTACCCCGAGTTCGAGGGGTTCCCCGGTCGGAAGGAATACGCGTTTTACGAGTATCGCGAGTTTTAGTGTCTGGGTTGGATACTATGCCCGAAACTGACCGGCTAGTACCCGATGGCGAAATCCCCATCGAATTGGTGGCGACGGTGGAGTTGGACGGCACGAAATACGTGGCCTCCGTGGAAGGTTTGGAGCTGGAAACGACAGGCAATACCGAGTCGGCGGCGCAAAACGCGCTCATTCAGGCGATGCGCGGCTGGTTGGAGCGTCAGGATACGTTTGGAAAGCTGGCCGAAGCGCTTGGTTTGGAATACCTGGACGAGGAGGCGGAGATCGTCTTGCGGTTTAGATCAGCGGGTGAAGTCCGTTCGTCGGCAGGGAACGACTGAAACTCATGGACCGGATTGTGTATCAAATCGAGGAATCCCGGGCTGGCTCCGGTTGGTCAGCGTATTGCCCCGAATTCCAGGTCACGGTGTTTGGAGACTCCCGGGAGGAAGCGCGGACAGCGTTGCGCCGGCAGGTTTCTGATTACCTGGAGGACTGCGAGCAATTGGGCGCGCTGGACGAAGTACTTGGAGAAGCCGGATTTTACGATAACGGAGACGTCTGGATGAGCAGCCTGATTGAAGCGCCGCAACCCAGTCTCCGATTTTTGGGAACGCCATTCGAGACAACCGAAGAGGACTCGGGCCGGTAAACCGGAGCGGTAACGTCATGACTGACCGACCAACTACCACACCGGACTCGGCAATGTCGATGCGGAGTGACTCCCAGCCGGTGGAGATGCTGCTCAACATGGGGCCGCAGCATCCTTCGACTCACGGCGTTTTTCGCATGGTGCTGTGGGTTGATGGGGAGAAAGTGGTGGACGTGGAGCCCCATATCGGGTACCTGCATCGGGGCTCGGAGAAATTGTGCGAGGGTGAGCAGTATCATCAGGTGGTGACACTGTTCGACCGCCTGGATTACATCGCCAATTTCAACAACGAACAGGCTTATTGTATGGCGGTAGAACGCCTGATGGGTCTGGAGGTACCGGAACGAGCCGAGTACGTGCGGGTGATTCTGTGCGAACTGAACCGGATCGCCAGTCACTTGCTTTACGTTGGTACGATGGGTTTGGACGCCGGCGCGATGACGCCGGTGATGTTCTCGTTCCGCGGCAGGGAAAGGGTGCAGTCCCTGTTTGAAGCGGTCTCCGGGGCCCGGATGATGCACAACTATTTCCGGATTGGCGGACTGAAAGAGGACGTGCCGGACAATTTTCGGCAGATGGTGAACGAACTATTGCCCGTGCTACGGCGCGACGTGGAAGAAAGCGACCGTATTTTGACATTTAATGAGATTTTCCTGTCTCGGCTGAAGGATGTCAGCCCGATTGGAGCGGACGAAGCCATCGCCCTGGGGTTGACCGGGCCCTGCCTGCGCGCCTGTGGGTACGAGTACGACGTACGGAAGGCACAGCCCTATTCCGTGTACGACCGGTTTGATTTCGATGTCCCGGTGGGTCTGGACGGAGATTGCTGGGACCGACATTGGGTGCGAATCCAGGAAATGTACGAGTCGCTGCGTATCGTGGAACAGGCGCTGGAGCAGCTGCCTGATGGGCCGGTGGCATCCCCGCTGGGTCGGCGGCTGGTCAGACCCCCTGCTGGTGAATCGTACGTACGGGCCGAAAACCCGCGGGGCGAGATAGGCGTATACCTGGTCAGCGATGGAACGGATCGCCCATATCGGGTTAAGGTGCGGCCGCCGTCGTTCTGCAACCTGTCGGCGTTGCGGCGCCTGCTGCGGGATACCTGGGTGGCCGACAGTGTGGTGGTGCTGGGCTCGTTGGATATCGTGCTGGGTGAGGTTGACCGATGAGTTTTCTCATCGATATCGGCTGGAGTGCACTCGCGCTGGCGGTGATGTTTGCCGCGCTATCGTTCATCGTGTTGTCGCTCACCTGGCTGGAGCGGAAGGCTTTGGGGAGACTGCAGTTGCGATACGGTCCGACCCGCACGGGGCTGTTCGGTCTGATGCAACCCATAGCCGACGCGGTTAAGCTGATTATCAAAGAGGACATCATCCCCGATGATTCCGAGAAGGCCATTTTCTGGATCGCTCCGGTAATTGTGGTGGTGTCGGCATTCGTTATCTGGGTGACAATCCCGGGCGGAGCCAATGCGGTGGTCCGGAACCTGCCGCTGGGACTGTTTTATATCGTCGCCTTTGCAGTAATTGGGATATTGGGTCTGGTACTGGCGGGTTGGGGTTCGGGTAACAAATACGGCATCATGGGTGGGTTGAGGTCTGCAGCCCAGCTCATATCGTACGAAATTCCGGTTGTGCTAATAGCGGCTTCGGTGGCGATTCTGGCGCAGTCGCTGGACATGCAGGAAATCGTGGCGCAGCAGGCATCTATCCCGTACATCTTGGTGTTGCCGCTGGGGTTTGTGGTGTTTTTCGTGGCGGGGTTGGCCGAAGTGGGTCGCACGCCTTTCGACATTTACCACGCTGAAAGTGAGGTGGTGGGTGGTCCGTTCGTCGAGTACAGCGGCGCCCACTGGTCGGTATTTTTCCTGGCGGAATACATCAACACCTTTGCCATTGCAGCCCTGTCGACCTTGCTGTTCCTGGGTGGTTGGGGGGGACCCTTCCTGCCCGATGTGGTGTGGTTCCTCCTGAAAACCTATGCGGTAATCCTGGTGGTCTTCTGGGTGCGGGGAACCTTCCCCCGCTTGCGAATCGATCAACTGATGTCTTTCGCGTGGAAGGTAATGGTTCCGCTGTCGTTCTACACCGTGATCGTTGCAGCGGTGTACCGATTTTACGAGTGGCCCTGGTGGAGTGTTACGCTGCTTTCGGTTCTTGGTCTGGCAGTGTCCGGCTGGATAATATACCGCCGCATGAGTGCCCCGGCCAGACGGGTGGCCCAGGTCAGGAGTCGGGTTGAATCGATGCAGCAGCGCGCCTCGCAACGGCGCACGTAGCATCTGATGCTGTTATCATGATGTTGGTCCCATTGAAAATTGCAGAGTGTTGCGAGATGCTGAGGGCTACGGTTCGCGTAATCGTTCAAGCGCGCGGATGATGGAGAGCGAACAGGTATGTTGGAAAGCGTAAAAGGAATGATGCAGACATTGGCGTCCGCCATGTTGGGCATTCGGCGCCCGGTTACTCAGCAATACCCCGACCAGCCGACACCCGTGCGCCCGCGCTTCATGGGTTTCCCTGCGCTGACGTGGGATGGACCGGTCGATGAACCCTACTGTACGGGTTGCATGGTGTGTATCCGAAACTGCCCGACCCAGTGCATGTCTGCCAGCATGATGGACAACCCGAAGCATGCGGAGGGGGAAAGCTCCCGGCGCAAGATAGTAGACTACTTTGAAATAAATCTGAATCGTTGTATATTGTGCGGCATCTGCGTGGAGTACTGTAATTTCGACGCCATCGTGATGAGTCACGAACACGAGATGAGCACGTACCAGCGCAACGGAGATCGGGTGGATCTGCCGGCATTGCTGGATATCGGCAAGAAATACCAGGAAAACACCCGTTGGATTCCTCCCACGGTGCTGGCAAAGCAACGGGCCGAAGCCGCCAAGGCAGCGAGCAACTCAGTTGCGGATGCCAGCGAAACCTGATCGCCAGGGATGCACTCAGAAATTTAGACAAGGCTGAACGTTTTGCCCAGAGAAGACGAACGGTTCCGAAATCTTTCTCCGCGACATCCGGAGTACTGCACGTGTGTGGAGTGCGCAGAAAAGCGGGTCGCCGGCAAGGGCGAATTCGGTGCGGTGCGCAACATTGGCGGTTTGGTAGGTAAACTTGCCGGTAAGGCAGCAAAAGCGGGTAAAATCGGCAAAGGTAAAAACCGTGGTAAATCCGGCGGCGCCGGCAAATCAAAGGGTAAGTCAAAAGCGGTGGCCGAAACAGTAAAAAAGCATAAACCCGATTGTGAGTGCGCCACCTGCACGCTATTGAAATCCATCTAAATACTAACTCGATTCAATACTAGCTCGATACGAAGCCAACCTCGGCTGATCCAACATACTCACAATGTCGCAGCTGGAGCCAACACCACACTGTCAAAGCCGCCGAACGGGCGGCTCGTACTTTGATACTCATACCGATCGCGGGATGCGGACAACCGGTCGGATGGACAGTTGACCGTGCAGTTGGCGCTGTTTGTAATCGTCGCCGTATTCACGCTGGGAGGCGCAATCGGCGTGGTGGCGACACGGAACGTCGTGCATGCGGCGTTGTTTCTCCTTTTGTCATTGCTGGGAGCTGCCGGCATATATCTGGTGCTTTTCGCCGAATTCCTGGCGCTGGTTCAGGTCCTGATATACGGCGGTGCGATAATCATCGTAGTGCTTTTCGCCGTGATGTTAACGCGGTCGTCCGAATACCCGCGTATTACGGATAACCGCCAGTGGCCGTTGGCGATTTTGACGGCGCTGGGGGTAGCCGCGGTGCTGGGATCGGCTTTCTGGCTCGCGCCAAAGATTGACTCGCAACCCCAGGCGCCAGAGTTCACGGGACTGGCGGCGTCGCTGTTTACCAAGTGGGCTTTGCCGTTCGAGATCGCCTCTCTGGTGCTGCTGGTGGCCCTGATTGGCGCCATCATCATTGCCCGCACGCAGGATCTGACGCCGTTGGAAGACGGGCAGTCGGGAATCAGTAATCCATAGCAGCCGATGGTTCCTCTGCTGTATTACCAATTGTTGAGCGCCGCTCTCTTCGGGATCGGTTTGTATGGCGTGTTGGCGCGGCGGAGCGCGGTATTGATTGTGCTGTCCATCGAGCTGATGCTAAACGCTGTGAATATCAACTTGATCGCCGCTGCTTCATACCTCAACGGTATCGGCAGGTTCGAGGCTTTTGACGGACAGGTTATCGCCATATTCGTGATAACCGTTGCCGCCGCCGAAGTCGGTCTGGCTTTCGCAATCATCCTGCGGATGTATCGGAACCGCGGCACCGTCAATGTAGACGAGATCAACCTGCTGAAGTGGTAATCGGTATTGGTTGGTTCCTGAACAATGTCGCTTGCTTTTCTGATACCAGTATTCTCGTTCGTCGCGTGTCCGGCGATTATTCTGCTGCAACGCTGGTTGCCCCTGCGGGGAGCGGCGTTGGCCATTCTGGCAATCGCAGCCGGCTTCGGGTTGTGGGTTTGGGTGCTGGCGGATTTCCTGGGAGCGTCGGACGCTGTAAAAGGGTGCCAGGTCAGCGGACTTACCGGCGCATTGACGTGCCATTTCAGCACGGCATGGTTTGAGGCAGGTCTCCCCGGCGTTGCCGCCTCGATAGACCAGGCTATCCACGTCGAATGGGGTATTTTGATCGACCCCCTGACCGTGGTGCTGCTGGGGTTGGTGACTTTCGTGGCTCTTGGCGTGCAGTTGTATTCGCTGGACTACATGAAGGGCGATGCAAGGTTCGGTTGGTACTTTGCATGGCAGGCGCTATTCGTCGCAGCGATGCTCACATTGGTGCTGGCCGACAACTTCCTGTTGTTGTATATCGCCTGGGAACTGGTGGGCCTGTGTTCGTACCTGTTGATCGGATTCTGGTTCGAGAATCCGGGGCCGCGGGAAGCAGCCAAGAAAGCCTTCGTGGTTACCCGAATCGGCGATGTAGGACTGCTTGTGGGCATCCTGCTGTTGTGGGTGAACGTTGGGAGCTTCAGTATGAGCGACGCGTTTGCCGCCGCCCAATCGGGAGCCTTGGGCAGCGGTGTTACCACGGCGGCCGCGCTGCTGCTGCTGCTTGGAGCCATGGGGAAATCGGCGCAGTTTCCGTTTCACGTGTGGCTGCCTGATGCTATGGAGGGTCCCACTCCGGTGAGCGCCTTGATCCACGCG
Source organism: Dehalococcoidia bacterium (assembly GCA_965217175.1). GTDB lineage: Bacteria > Chloroflexota > Dehalococcoidia > Lucifugimonadales > UBA3495 > Bin87. The sequence goes on along the minus strand of OZ244251.1, from coordinate 2,931,022 downwards.
GCCACGATGGTTATAGCGGGGGTTTACCTGGTGGCTCGGGCCTATCCAATCTTCGTGGCGTCTCCGGAAGCCATGTTGGTAACCGCAACGATAGGATTGATTACGGCGCTTGGGGCGGCGACCATCGCCCTGGTGTCCACCGACCTGAAACGGATACTGGCTTACTCAACCATTTCCCACCTGGGATTGATGATGCTATCGCTGGGAGCGTTCGGCTGGACGGCCGCGGTATTCCACCTGATGGCGCACGGATTCGCTAAAGCGCTGCTGTTCCTGGGTGCCGGGAGCGTCATGCACGGCGTGGGAGCGCACGGCGACGTTGACATCCGCCGGGTGGGCGGGCTGCGCAAAGCAATGCCGATAACCGCCATCGTGTTTTCCATCGGAGCTCTGTCGCTGGGCGGCATACCCATACTGTCCGGTTTCTGGAGCAAGGACGAGATTTTGCTGGCCGTGGCGGTAGCGGGGAACTTGCCGGTTGTGTTCATAGTCCTGGCGATGCTGACCGCTTTCCTCAGCGCTTTGTACATGGCCAGGGCGATGTTTGTGGTGTTCTTTGGTGAGGCGGGCGAGGACAGTGGGCACGCCCACGAGTCCCCTATCTTCATGGTCGGCGTGATGTCGGTCCTGGCGATCCTGGCGCTGGGATTTGGCTGGATAGCATTCGACTGGCCAGGCGGTTTCAGCGGATTCGGCGGCTTTGTGTTCTTTGAACATGGAGAGAAATTCCACTTCAACATCCTGCTGGGTGTGCTTTCTATTGTGTTGGCCGTTGGCGCGTTCGTGGTCGCCTGGCTGATTTACGGACGCCGGTCAATCTCCCTGACAGCCTGGCGGGCGAGATTGGGGCCGGTGCTGCGGGTGGTAGAAAATCGCTATTACGTGGACGAGGTTTATCAATGGGGTATCGATCGGGTGGTGTTGACAGTGTCCACCCGCCTGGCCTTTTTCGATCGCGCTGTGGTGAATGATGTTGGGGTGAACGCCCCTGCCGATACGGTTCGCCGGGCGGGAGTGGCGCTGCGGTTGCACGTTACGGGGCACGTATACACATACGCCCTGGCGGTGGCATTGGGGGTCGTGGGCCTGGCGATATTCTGGTGGCTACGGTCAGTCTAGCCTGTTGCCGCGACCGGATTGACGATGGCAAATTTCGATCAGGTATCCCTGTTGCTGCTGGTTTTGGTTCCGCTGGCCGGCGGAATGCTGGCCATGTTCCTGCCCAAAGACCGGCCGCGAGACGCGTGGCAGTTCGCAATTCTGGTGGCGGCTGTCTCGCTGGCGCTGGCGGTGGTGGTGTTTGTGCGCTATGACTACGGCGATGGCGGCATTCAGTTTCAGAGGGAGTTTGCCTGGATTGGCCATCCCATCAACATCAATCTTTCGTTCGGGTTGAACGGCATCGGAGCGCCCCTGGTTTTGCTCAACGGCATTGTGCTGATGGGTGCGGTTCTGATCAGCCAGACCATCCGCCGTCGCACTCGAGACTTCTTCGTGCTGCTACTGGCGTTGGGAGCGGGAGTGTACGGCGTATTCATAGTGCGCGATCTGTTCTTCCTGTTCTTTTTCTACGAATTGGCCGTATTACCGATGTATTTGCTGATCGGGGTTTGGGGCAGCAGCACCGATTTCAAAGACTTCCTGCGCACCAAAGAGTACGGGGCAATGAAACTGATGGTCATGCTGGTCGCCGGAAGCGTATTGATCTGGATCGGGATTCTGGCGTTGTACGTGGCGTCCTCCCGGGCCGGCTTGCCCAGTTTCAACATCGATGTCCTGTCCGAATTGGAGGCGGGCGGTTACATCAGCCGCGGTCTGCAGATCTGGGTGTTCCCGCTGTTCATGGTGGGATTCGGCGTGCTGGCCGGATTGTGGCCGCTGCATACCTGGTCACCGGATGGGCACGTGGCGGCTCCCACGGGAGTGAGTATGCTGCATGCCGGTGTGCTGATGAAGCTGGGCGCCTTCGGTATCATTCAGGTGGGCATGGTACTCACCCCGGATGGAGCCGAGGTTTGGATGCCGGTGTTGATCGGCCTGGGAACCGTGAACGTCGTGTACGGGGCGATTTCTGCCATGTCCCAAAACGACCTGAAGTATGTAATCGGATATTCCAGTGTCAGCCACATGGGTTATGTATTGATGGGAATCGCTACGCTGCATCCGGTTGGACTGGCCGGAGCGGTGTTGCAAATGTTCTCCCACGGCATCATGACGGCGCTAATGTTTGCAATGGTGGGTGCGATCTACGAGCGAGCCCACATACGGGATTCACTGATATTGAACGGTTTGGTCAAGCGAATGGGAGTAACCACGTTCTTTTTCGCGGCTGCCGGTCTGGCGTCGTTGGGTTTGCCCGGAATGAGCGGGTTCATCGCGGAGTTTATGGTTTTCACCGGAGCGTTCCGTACCTATTGGCCGCTTGCCGTGTTGGGAGTCATCGGCGCCGCGATAACAGCGGTGTATATCCTGAGGCTGCTGGCGCGATCATTCTTCGGTGAGGGCGATCCACAGTGGGATCACCTCACTGACGCCAGCCCGGTGGAGAAGGGCGTTGGCGCTGTTTTCGTTGGGATCATCATTGCAGTGGGAATTTGGCCGGCCCCCTTGCTGCGCGTAATCAACACCGGCGTGGAAAGCACGCTGGCAGTGTTTTAGGGATTACCTTTGATGGAAACCGGCCTGACGACTAACCTGCAGCTGCTGATGCCTGAGTTCGCGCTCACCGGGCTGGCTTTCCTGGTGTTTACGTTGGACCTGTTTTTGCCGGAGCGGTCGAAGGAATGGCTGGCCGGATTGTCGGTGTTGGGCTTGATCGGAGTCGGCGCAATCGCGCTGCTGATGCTGCCGGGCCGCAATGTCGAATTGTACGGCGGGTTGCTGGCAGTGGATGGTTTTGGTCTGTTTTTTAAGGTGTTCTTCCTTGCCATCGGCATCGGCATCATCGCGATTGCTCTGGAATATGGAAAAGCGCGACTGCAGCATCGGGGCGAGTTTTACGGATTGCTGCTGTTTTCCATCCTGGGGATGAATTTGATGGCCATGTCCCGTGAGCTGCTGACGGCATACATTGCCCTGGAACTGTTGTCCTTCAGCCTGTACGTGTTGGTGGCCTACGGACTGCGGGAAGCCCGTTCCAACGAAGCTGGCATCAAGTACATCATTATCGGGGCGTTGTCGTCGGCGGTGATGTTGTATGGATTGAGCAACATCTACGCCGCCCTGGGTACTACGTACTTTTCGGGAATAGCGGCAGCGTTATCATCGCCGGCCACCGACAATCCCGTATTGTGGGTGGGACTCGCGTTGCTGATAGTGGGACTGGGGTTCAAATTGTCGGCGGTGCCGTTCCACATGTGGGCGCCGGATGCCTACGAAGGCGCTCCGCTTCCGGTCACGGCGTACCTGGCCATCGGCTCCAAGGCCGCCGCTTTCGCGCTGACGCTGCGCCTGTTGGCTGAAGCAGTGGCGCCGGCTGGTGACCGGTGGGCGGACTGGCAGTTGGTAATCGCGGTTCTGTCCGCCGTTACCATGCTGGTGGGTAATCTGGTGGCGCTGGCGCAGAGCAATCTGAAGCGGTTGATGGCATACAGCAGCATCGGGCACGTGGGATACACCCTTGCCGGAATCGCGGTGTTGGGCGACGATTTTGCCCTGGCGGCGAAGGCCGTAATCTTCTATCTCGTGGTGTATGCCATCACGAACCTGATCGTGTTCGCCGGTTTGGCGTCGTATTACAACAGCACGGGAAAGGACAACATAGCCGATCTGGCGGGACTGGCTGACCGGCAGCCGTTCACCGCTGCCGTACTGGCAATCGGCCTGTTCTCGCTGGCAGGTTTGCCAATATTCGCCGGGTTCACGGCAAAGTTCTACCTGTTCGCTGCCGTGGCGGATGGTGGTTTCCTGTGGCTCGCCGGGGTGGCGATTTTCAGCAGCCTGGTTTCGTTGTATTACTACCTGCAGGTTCTGAGGCAGATATACATCGAGCCGGCAGCGCCGGAATCCGGAACGGAGGGCGACGCCGCGGCCGAACACGGTGGAGGTCATCATGATGCCGAGCCGGAGCAGGATTCGCTTCCAGTGCCAATGCTGCCGCGTCCGTCGATCACATTGTCCGCCACCATGGGCGTGGGTGTCCTGGCAGTTATATGGCTGGGAATATATCCGGCGCCGTTACTGGCTGTCATTGAGTTTGCCAGCTCGGCCATACTACCAATGGGATAATGCACAACGAACCGGGAACGCTCGCACGAGGTGAACGCAAGTGATAATTGCAGTGATTGGTAACTTTGACCCACCGCCCCATATTTACGCGCTGGCTGAAGAGGTGGGACGAGAGTTGGCGAAACGCGGGATAACACTGGTGTGCGGTGGTCTCACCGGTGTAATGGAGGCGGTGTGCAAGGGAGCCAAGTCGGAGGGCGGCACTACCATCGGCATTTTGCCCGGCGGATCGCCCGGCACTGCTAATGACTACGTAGATATTCCAGTCGCGACCAATATGGGATACGCCCGGAACGTGGCGGTGGTCAGCACCGGCAGTTCCGTCATCGCGGTGGGCGGCGCCTTTGGCACGCTCTCCGAAATCGCCTACGCTCTAAGTTATGGCATCCCGGTGGTGTCGCTGAACAGCTGGCCGCTGACCTTGCGCGGCGACGGTCAGCCCGTGGGCGACGGTTACATTATCGCCGACGACCCCGCCGACGCCGTCCAGAAAGCTATCGCTGCGGCGGAAGCCCGTACGGTGGACACTGGCACCGTGGCATTTTCCGAACCTATAACGAGAGGTGCCTGATGCCCGCCGCCGCCATTGCAACTATCGTTGGTCGCGAAGCTCTGGATTCGCGAGGAAACCCGACTGTTGAAGCGGAAGTAACCCTGACCGACGGCAGTGTTGGTCTGGCACTGGTACCCTCCGGCGCCAGTACCGGCAGCTACGAGGCGCTGGAACTGCGGGATGGGGACGCATCGCGTTTTGGCGGAAACGGCACGAAAACCGCGGTGGCCAATGTAAATGACCGTATCGCACCCGCTTTGAAGGGAACATCACCGTTTGTCCAGCGCGACATCGACGCCGCATTGCGCGAGTTGGACGGCTCCGATGACAAGAGTGGACTGGGCGCAAACGCGGTGCTGGCGGTGTCCATGGCGGCGGCGCGGGCAGCCTCAGTATCTGCGGGTGACTCTTTATGGCGACACTTGTCAGATGGAAGGCCGGTTTCGCTGCCGGTGCCGATGCTGAATATCCTGAATGGCGGACGCCATGCCTCCAACTCCGCTGATGTCCAGGAGTTTATGGTCGCGCCGGCCGGATTCGAACGGTTCTCCGATGCATTGCGAGCCGGAGTGGAAATTTACCAGTCATTGAAATCAATTCTCAGGGACAGCGGACATAACCTGAACGTGGGCGACGAAGGTGGGTTCGCTCCCACATTGCCGTCCAACCGAGACGCCATTGAAGTGGTTTTGCAAGCTATCGCGTCTGCCGGTTACGAACCGGGACGCCAGGTGTACATTGCGCTGGATGTGGCGGCTTCGGAACTCTGGAACGCCGAAACCGGTGAGTACGACCTGGCGCGCGAGGGAACGTCCTTGAGTGCGGAGCAGCTGGTGGCGTTGTATGCGGGTTGGTGCGATGAGTATCCCATCATCAGTATCGAAGACGGGTTGTTTGAGGATGATTGGGACGGCTGGACGACGTTGACGCAGCAGTTGGGAAACCGGATTCAGTTGGTCGGCGATGACCTGTTGGTTACCAACATCTCACGTTTGCGCCGGGGTATTGACACCGCGGCGGCCAATGCCATCCTGCTCAAACCCAACCAGATCGGCACGATATCGGAAACTGAAGATGCCCTTTCCATGGCGAGGGACGCCGGTTGGACGGCGGTGATGAGTCACCGGTCGGGGGAGACTGAAGATACGACCATCGCCGACCTGGCAGTTGCATGGGACGTTGGTCAAATTAAAACTGGCGCCCCAGCCCGATCCGAACGGGTGGCCAAATACAACCGGTTGTTACGCATCGAAGCTGAACTGGGACCGGATGCGCGGTACGCGGGCAAGTCGATTTACCGCCATTTGATATTGTAGTTATTACGATAATGTTAATTATCGGCGCCCACACGGGCGTCGCGGGTGATATAATCGCCGTCGCCAGGGTTGCGAATCTAATCGACTCGCAAGACAAACAGGCTGTGCGAATATCGCGCCGTTTCACCTGTCACACTAAACACGATTGACGGGAGGCACACCGAGATGGTGACGCGTATTGGTATCAATGGCTTCGGTCGTATTGGGCGGTTGGTAGCCCGTGCGGCGCTCTCTCCCACGTATCACAACCGGCTCGACCTGGTCGCCGTGAATGGTAGGGGCGAGACGGCGACGGCTGCCCACCTGTTCAAGTACGACAGTACATACGGGCCCTATGCCGGCACGGTTGGTTCGGAGAACGGGGATCTCGTTATCGACGGCAAGACCATCCGCATGTTTCAGGAATCCGAACCGGCTAATATTCCGTGGTCCGAGATGGGCGTGGACATCGTGGTGGAATGCACGGGACGGTTTACCGACGCAGCGAAAGCCGCGGCGCACATTGACAGCGGCGGCGCTGGCAAAGTGATCATCTCGGCGCCAGCCCGGGGGGCCGACGCTACGATCGTTTTGGGCGTGAACGACGAAGTTTACAAGGGCGACGAACATCGCATCATATCCAATGCGTCTTGTACTACCAACTGCTTCGCCCCCATGGTCAAGGTGCTTCATGACGCTTTCGGGGTGGAGCGCGGATTGATGTCGACCATTCACGCCTACACTAACGACCAGAGCATCCTGGACCGGAATCACCGCGACTTGAGGCGTGCCCGAGCGGCAGCGCAAAATATTATCCCGACCAGTACCGGAGCGGCGCGATCGGTGGGCGTGGTGTTGCCCGAACTGGAAGGCAAACTGCACGGCATCGCCTATCGCATCCCGACATCGGTGGGCTCGGTTACTGACTTTGTCGCCGACTTGAAGCAGGCGGTAACAAAGGATGAGGTAAACGCGGCATTCAAGGCAGCAGCATCCGGCTCAATGAAGGGGATTTTGGATTATACCGAAGACCCAATTGTCAGTTCCGATATTCGAGGGAACACACATAGCTGTATCTTGGACGGGTTGAGCACCATGGTTTTGGACGGCAGCATGGTCAAGATCATGGGTTGGTATGACAACGAGTGGGGCTATTCCTGCCGCACTGCTGACCTGTGCTGCGTGGTTGGCGGCGAGGGCGGCTAACCGCATTGCATCCGCTGCTGGTCCGTGCTCTGGCCCCCCTGCGATTGCTGTGGGGGCCGAATTTACTATTGCCGGCGCTGTTGCTGGTCGCGCTGGGGCTGCGGCTCTACGGGATTGACTGGGACGCCGGCCACGGGTTCCATCCCGACGAGCGGTCGTTTTATCTGCGGGCCGATGACATGTTCAGGACGTTGGCGGTTGCGCCCGGCCACGAGCGATGGCTGGCGCAGTGGCCGGAGATGGAAGCCGGGATACCGACCCTGGCTACGTTTTTCGACGCGGAACGCAGCCCTCTGAACCCACACTGGTTCCCGTTGGGCAGCGTCCTCATTTATATCCTGGTGCTGATTCGATCTGTTGCCGAGCTGTTTACCGACTGGGGCGCAATGGATATGCGGTTCGCCGGTCGTACGCTGGCCGCCCTGGCTGATGTGGGTTCCGTGGCGATGATGTACGTCATCGGCCGCAGGATGTATGGGCGTTGGACCGGGTTGCTGGCAGCCGCGTTGACCACGTTCGCGGTGATTCACATCCAGCACGCCCATTTCTACCGTCCCGAGCCGTTCACGGTGTTGACGTCCTTGGGAGCGTTGTGGGCGATGCTGCGCCTGGTGGACGGAGGGAGGTATCGGGATGCGTTGCTGTTGGGGGCATTGGTGGGTTTGGCGATGGCGCCAAAAATATCGGTGGCTCCCATACTGGCGCCGTTGGCGTTGTCCTTTTTGTGGGTGGCAAAAGACCGAGCCGGTGGTCGATGGTCGGATTTGACCTTCGTGGCGTCGGTTCGCGTAATTCCGATGATGTTGCTCAGTGCGGCGGCGGCTTTGGTGGTTTTTTTGATCACAACACCGTACGCCCTGCTGGATTTGAGCACTTTCGCCGGCGACATCAAACAGCAAACGGCAATGGCCAGGGATGCATGGATATTTCCATTCGCCCGGCAATACATCGGCGCTGAGGCATTCTGGTACCAAATCCGGCAGGTGGCGGTTTGGGGTGTTGGATTGCCGCTGGGGGCCTTCGTATGGCTGGCGGCGCCGTTCACGGCCTGGCTGGTGTGGCGGGGGAGTCCGGCGCGGAGGGCAGACCTGCTGCTGTTGGCCTGGGCGGTGCCCGCGTTCGTATTCCTGGAACTGTTCGAGGTGAAATTCCTTCGTTACGTGTTTCCGCTGGTACCATTCTATCTGCTGATGACGGCGCGGATGTTTACCGTGGCGGTATGCTGGGCATGGAACCTCCGGAAATCAGGGTTCAGGGAACCGGATGAACCGCCTGGCGACGCACCGTTTTCGGAAGAATGGCATGCGTCTCCGCCCACCGTGGGCGATGACTTCCTGTTTGACGATCCCCTGGTGGGGGATGCTCCGTTTTCGGAAGAATGGCACGCTACACCGCCGGTAGCCGGGACGGTGTGGGCCGCATCGGAGCCTGCCGATATTCCAGTGCGGTCGACCGGGTTGGGCCGGGGGATTGAACGGTGGGCCTTTCCTGGGATCATCGCGCTGGTGGTTGTATTGCTGGCAGGCGCGGTGCTGTATGCGGTTGCTTTCGCCGGGATCTATTCCCGCCCTCACACCGCGGTGGTTGCATCTGAGTGGATCAACGCCAACGTAGCGCCGGGTTCTTCCATAGTCAACGGCGGGTCGTTCTGGGACGAGCGTATTCCGGATTTGGGTCGGTACGATGTGTGGACGTTTCCCGCTTACCATCCCGACGGCGACCCGGGAAAAATCCCTGAACTTGCCCAGCGTCTGTCTGCCGCCGACTACCTGATCTTCTATTCCAACCGGGCGTTTGGCTCGATTACACGGTTGCCCGACCGGTACCCGCAAAGCGCGGCTTTCTATCAGCAGCTGTTCGTCGGCGATCTGGGTTATCGATTGGAGCAGGAGTTTGTGTCCTTCCCCAGGATCGCGGGAGTATCGCTGCAGGATGATCCGTACGACCGGGCCGGTTTGCCGGCTCCCCGGCAATCCTCTTCCAATGCGGACTGGAGACAGCCGGGCGGGCTGTACCTGAATCTCGGATACGCCGACGAAAACGTTGTTGGATATGACCATCCTCAAACCCTGATTTTCCGGAACGTGGGCCGGTTATCGGATACGGCGATTCTTGAAGTGATCGAATCCGGGGTTTTGGGTACCGATAGCGCCGCGCCGCTGATGTTGTCCGAAGAAGCTGTTCAAATCCAGCGAACCGGTGGGGGATGGTCGGAGGTATTCGACCGGGGAGGATGGCCGGCGAGAGTGCCGGGTTTGGCATGGTTGTTGGTCGTTGAGCTGATCTGCCTGGCGGCTTTTCCGTTCACCTGGTGGCTGATGCGACCATTGCCGGATCGGGGAATTTTGTTCGCCAGGGTCCTTGGACTGCTTCTCGTGGCGTGGGTCGCCTGGATGTTGGTGAGCCTCGGGGTAATTCAGTACTCAGCGGGAACGGTTTGGTTGGCGTTGTGCATCGCGGCCATCCCATCAGCGCTGGTGTTGTGGCGGCAGTGGCAACCGATGTTGGACTGGGTTCGGCAGAACTGGCGATTGGTGGTTACGGCGGAAGCCCTGTTCCTGCTGGCTTACGTCGGGTTCCTGATGATTCGTGCCGCGAATCCAGATTTGTGGCATCCGTGGCGGGGCGGCGAGAAACCCATGGAGCTGGCGTACTTCACGGCGGTAACGCGATCCGTGGCGCTGCCGCCCTACGATCCGTGGTTCGCGGGTGGTTATCTCAATTATTACTATTGGGGCTATTTCATTCTTTCGGCGCCGGTGAGGTTAACGGGCATACCGCCGGCTACGGCGTTCAACCTGGCCGTCCCGCTGCTGTTCGCGCTGACGGCAACCGGGGTTGGTTCCCTGGTGTACAACCTGGTTGCATCCGCCCGCGGCCGGCCAGATGCGAACCGCCCCCAAACGGATCATTCGGGCAGGAGGCGCTGGTGGATCTGGATTCCCGGTGGTGGGGCCGCGCTGGCCGGGTGCGCTGCTGCCGCTATGGCGACGATCGCGGGCAATTTGGACGGTGCGGTGCAGCTGATTCAGTTAGCGCAGGCCAGGCTTCAGGGTGGGGCGGCGGCCCTGTCCAATTTCGATTTTTGGCGCAGCAGCAGGGCGATCCCGGTTCTTGACGAATTCGAGCCATCGAAATTGACCCCCTGGATCGAACGACGTGACTGGATGGAATCCGGGTTTCACATCACCGAATTCCCGTTTTTCACGTTTCTGTTTGCGGATCTGCATGCTCACATGATGACGATGCCCTTTGCCGTGTTGGCGCTGGCGTTGGGGCTGAGTTTGTTACTTGGACTGGCAACGCGCCGGGTGTGGCGCGGCTATTGGCCGTGGATTGTTGCTGTAATATTCGGGCTGGCGGTGGGGAGTTTGTGGGCGATCAACTCGTGGGAGTTTCCGGCCTACGCGCTGTTGATGGTGGGAGTTTGCGCCGGCGCCTCCTGGATGTCGCCCGGCTCCGTCAAGGCGAGGCTTCTCGCCGGTGGTGGTCTGGCAATGGTGGCGTTGCTGGTCAGTTATGCCGCGTTCTGGCCGTTTCATGCGTCTACGGAAACGTTTGGCACAGGGATCGAACTGACGCGATGGCGCACGCCGATCACAAACTATCTGTTGATTCACGGGTTACTGTTGCTCGGAGCGCTGGGTCTGCTCGTGGTTACATTGCCGGCGGCGTTTTCGCCGCTGGTGCCGGCCGTACGAACCCGATCCGGGCTATTGGCGCAACGGCAGTGGACGCTGGCGGGCGTGGTCCTGGGGATGATCCTGGCGATCTATTTGTGGGCGGCCGGTTACGTTACGGCTGGCTTTCTGACAGTATTGGTTTCCCTAACGGCCTGGGCGCTAGTGGACAGAATCGCCTCGCGGGATGCCGTGAATCGGCGGCCTGACACGATGGCGCTGGCAATATTGGCCCTGGCGTTGGCCGTAGGCATCGGAGTTGAACTGGTCAGGGTCGAGGGCGACATTGCGCGGATGAACACCGTGTTCAAGTATTATCTGGTTGCCTGGCTGTTGTTCTCCATCGTAGCCGGTTACGGGTTTTGGAGATGGTGGCAAACCACCGGGGAATATGCCCTGGCAGTCAGGAGAGGGTCGAGAATCGCTGGAGCCGGCCTGGTCGCGCTGGTAACGACTGGGGTGCTGGTTTATCCCGTGTTGGCGACCCCGGTGAGGCTCGACGACCGGTTTGGAGACACACCATACACGCTGGACGGGGCAGCCTGGATGACAACCGCGGTTCACTGGGAACGGGATGTTCCGATTGAGCTGGGTTGGGATGCTGAAGCCATCCGGTGGATGCAGGACAACGTGGCAGGCACGCCGGTGGTGTTGGAAGCCCACGGAGATCAGTACCGGTGGAACGGGAGGTTCTCAGCGTACACGGGTTTGCCAACGGTGTTGGGATGGCCGTGGCACCAGGTTCAGCAGCGCAACGATTGGGATGGGGTGCGGGAGCGGGCCCGGGATGTGGAAACGATATACGACAGCGTCCACGGGCCGGTGGTGCTCCAATTGCTGGAAAAGTATGCCGTAGCGTATATTGTTGTGGGCGATTTGGAACGTATCTATTATGATTCAGACGGCATCAATAAATTCGAACGGATGGCCTCCAGGGGCGAAATAAACCTGGTATTCGAAAATAAAGGGACCCTAATATACAAAGTGATGGATCGGTAGATTTGATGAGTTATGAGTTGGTGCAATTGATCAGAGACATTGCCATCATAGTGATGGCGGTGACGGTGGCGCTGGCTGCGCTGGTTTCGATGATCGTCCTTTTGAAAACCTATCCGGCGCTGCGCCGAGGGACGCAGAACTTCATGGCGGCCTCGGAGATGATGTTGGGTACGGCAAACCGAATTTCGGGTTTGGTGAGTATGGGCAGCGAGCTAGCCACGCTGGTCTGGGGGATCGTGGACCGCATTCGCAACCGCAACTCCGGGGACTCGGACGAGGAACGCCAGCCGTAATTCCGCCTTACTGTTCGGCAGGAGATCCGTGCCCCAATCGCAGGCGTTGGCGCCATCGTCCCGTTGGCGTACTTTGACCGGGTGTGGTGGTTGCCATATAATCGATTTTGCAGCGCCGTGGTTGATAATTTCGTCGGCGCCGGAGGTAGCACCTTGGCCATCGAATCCGTCCGAGTCGGCTTGATTGGAGCCGGACGCAATACCCGTGACAGGCATATTCCCGGTTTCCAGACCGTTCCCGGTGTCGAAATAGGCGCGGTTGCCAACCGCAGTCGGGAGTCGGGCCAACGCGTCGCCGACGCGTTCAATATTCCGACAGTGTACGACGATTGGGAGGAACTGCTGGAGGACGAAAGCCTGGATGTAGTCTGCATTGGTACGTGGCCATACATGCACCGAACGCTGACTTTGGCGTCGCTGGCCGCTGGGAAGCACGTCCTTTGTGAAGCTCGCATGGCGATGAGCGCGGGAGAGGCACACGAGATGTTGTCTTACTCCCAGTCCATCCCCGGGCTGGTTGCCCAGATAGTGCCTTCTCCGATGACATTCGGTATCGATGACGCGCTGATCCGCCTGATATCCGACGGGTTCCTGGGCGATCTGGTGTCCGTGGACGTACAGTCGCTATCGGGATTTGCAGACCCGGAAGCCCCGATGCACTGGCGCCAGGACCGGGATTTGAGCGGGTTCAATATCCTGAATATGGGCATCTGGTACGAAGCGATGATCCGGTGGGTGGGGCGAGCAACTGACGTGATTGCGATGACCAAGATCACTGTTCCCCATCGAAAAGATGATGATGGCAACTGGCGCTCGGTGACTATTCCCGACACGGTGGACATTCTGGCCAGGTTGGCGAACGGGGCCAACGCCCACTTGCGGTTCAGCGCGTGCGCTGGGCTAGCGCCCGGCAATTCCATCAGTCTGTACGGCACCGACGGTACGATCCATGTGGACAACCAATGGCGCATTTTCGGCGGCAGGCGGGGAGATTCTGAATTACAGGAAATCGCCAATCCTCCGGAACAACGATACTCCTGGTCGGTGGAGCAGGAGTTCATCGCTTCGGTGCGCGATGCGGCGCCGGTGATGCGGACGCCGTTCAACATAGGCGTGCACTACATGGAGTTTACCGAAGCGGTGACGGTGAGCGCCCAATCCGGCGAGTCGGTTGCACTACCCATGTAACCGGTTGCCTCACAATTGCGCCGCAAGTGCGCTGCGAATCAATAAAGGGGTCGATCTGCACACCCGTGCAAATCGACCCTTTTGCAACGGCATCCGCCGGTGTTCGAATCTAACGGTCAACCAGGCAGGCGATCACCTGCGGCGCGGCAACGGCGGCGCGTTCCGACAACTCCGCATCATTGAGGGTTACGATTGGGTGATCTATGATCGCCAGCCCGTAATCCGGATCGCCCCGCATTCGGGACATGGCGTGGGCCTGGCTGACGAACGGTTTGGTGGTAAGTACGGTGGAGGGGATGCCCAGCAACTCGGTTTCGATTGCGTCGTGCACACTGCACGCGGTGCAGGACCCTCATTCCGCTGTGGCGTGGATTGCCACGTCGATGCTGGATGCGGTGCGCTGGAGATCTTCGATGCGGGCCGGCCATTGCCAACCGCCCTTGTTGAACTCTACCGTGCCGGCGATGTCATACCGCTCGCCAAGGATGGCGGCAATGCGTCGCAACAATTCCTCGGAATGGGGTTTGTTGTTGGCGAACAAGCCGATCACTTTGCCTTCCAGCGTGGCCGGTCGTTGCGCCAACCGCGACGGGCCAGTGGCAAGGTCGTCTCTGGGATCCAGTACGCTGATTGGATTATTTTGTGTCGCCATGGCGTGCGCTCCATTTTCGTCGTGTCGATTGGGGTCTAACTTTTCGGCGGTTCGTGGGGTCAGATTCGTCGCCGGCACGAGATTCGATCAGCCTGGGATGATGGTGTTCCTAGTGATTGGGCACAGTTACCTGGCGCGAAACGGAACGGCTGCTGCCCCATGTGTTGATTAGGCTGATAAACGCGCCGGCCATCCCACCGCCGGGCAGGACTGTGATTCGGTCAGCGTCGGCAACCACGGGGATCAATTGCTCGGGGTCCGCGGCGTTTTCCAACCGCCTCCAGCGCAGCCACTCCGCGGCCGGCAGGTGGGTGTTTTGGTGCAGGAATTCGGCCACCTGTTGCCGGGACCATCCGGCCTCGTCGATATGCAGCATCGACTCGGGGCTGATGACGCAGATGACTTCTGTTGAATTGGGACCGAAGGCCAGCATGGCGTGGGCGACGGTGGTGAGGAAATCCGCCGGGTCGCGATCTCCGTGGAGGGTAACCTGCAACGGGGCTAAGGTCGCATACGCAGTGACTATAGTGGCATCGTCGCCGTAGCCCTTTTCGGCGGCCAACGACTGCCAGGGACTCACCGCCAGATTCTCAGGGAAACAGAAACCAATCTTTCCGGGGTGGCCGAAGGTGCTGTTGTCCATCACGATAGGGACCGAACCGTAGAAATTGGCTTTGAACAGGTTGACCGCACGACCGATGGATGCGTTGGCTCGGTTGCCATTGCCCATCATGGCCACGCCGGCGTTCATGCCGATGGCCTCCGCGTAGGGTCCGCTCACCACCGTGAGGACGGTTGCTCCGTTGGTTGTGGTGCTGCTGGCATGCAGGTTGAATGTGCGTTCTGAGATAGCCGATATGGATGCCAATACAATCGGAAAGTGTTCGGGCTGGCAACCCGCCATGACGGCGTTTACCGCGGCCTTGCCGGCGGTGAACCGTTTTTGGCGTATGACCTCGGTGCCGAGGGAGTGGTTTGATTCGACGCCAGCGAAATCCAGCATTTCCTGGACTCTTTCCGGGGTGGGCGGCACAACGGGCAGGCCGTCGGTCATGCCGTTGGCGTAAAAATATTCTTGTGCGGCGTGCCAGCTGGGAAACTGCATCGATTCTGAGTCGGCGGGTTGTGTTGTCATAATCGTTTGCTATTCCTGACCCACGGCAAGCTGGTTACCGTTGGGTTCGATTGTATTTGTCACAGATTTATGGCGGCCTTTAGTTGGAGCGGTAATCGGCTCGCCTGGTTCAACCACGGGGGCGCGTCATTATATCCTACCTACTGTCGGTACAAACCGATGAAATTGCCCTCTGAGTCCAGTGAAGCCTGCAGGTCCTCGACTTGTACGTGGAAGGTTATGCGGGCGACGGAAGGGACACCCATCGCGGGGCTGATCCCGCTACCCAAGCCTCTCTCGCGGTGCTGCACCAGGCCGTAATTCCATTCGTTTTCGGCGTTGATATTCCAGCCAAACAGGCTGGCGTAGAACTGATGCTGAGCCCTGGCGTCGATGCAGTGAATTTCGCAATGGACAACCGGGTCAACTATGGGAATTATTTCCCTGATGGCGGCAGCGATGGCGAAGTCGCAAACCTGACGACAACCAGCACTGGGCGCTGAAGCTTCCGATTCGCTGGTTTCGCGGGGTTGCTGATAGTACAGACCGATATGATTGCCTTCTGGATCAGCAAACGCCGCGACGGAGAACTGTTCCCCGAAGGCGTTCACATCCGTGGGTGGCATGGCGACTGCTCCGCCCAATTCGACGGCGCGATTCAGTGACGCCTGCAGGCCCTCGACTTGTACGTGGAAGGTGATGCGAGCGACAGGAGGGTCACTCATAGCGGGGCTGATCCCGCCACCCAAACCTCCCTCGCGGTGCTGCACCAGGCCGTAATTCCATTCGTTTTCGGCGTTGATATTCCAACCAAACAGGCTGGCGTAGAACTGATGCTGAGCCCTGGCGTCGGCACAATGGATTTCGAAATGTACTACAGGGTTCGGCACAGTGTTGGTCGTCCTTACGCCTGGCGCGTTACCCACCGGAGCGCGGTTCCGAGGCATTGCTATTCGGATCTGGGCGGAATCGTAGCCTACGCGTCAGGGCTGCATGAATTTCTCCCTGCCACCAGGTGCGGAAGGCGGGGAGATTCCATGACATGGGTTGAGGCGGTATGAATCGTGTTATTGACTGTCGGTCTGGAGTTTGCCGCCGCGGTAGTCAGGCACTTCGATTGGTAATTCCATTACGACAGAACGGTCGCTCAGGCGTGAAGCGATGCGGGGTCGGAAGGTTGCGATGTCGTCGTGGTCATGGGACGAGGTTATTATGGTGGCAAGGCGACTTTCGTATCGATAATTGATGATCTGAAATAGTTTGTCTTCGGCGAAAGGCGTGCTCCGCTCGGCTCCCATGTCGTCGAGCACCAGCAGGTCCACCGTTTTTATCCGGTCGAGCAAGTCGTCATAGGCTACGTTACTGTCAGGCGCGAAGGTTGCTCGTAGGTAATCCAGCAGATCCGGGACGGTGGCGAAAAATATTTCGTCACCCCGGCGCTCCCGTTCGGCGGCTGCGGCCACGGCAAGATGGGTTTTTCCGACCCCGATGGGACCGAAGATGAATAACCAGGCGTGGGGGTCCACCGACCAATGGTCGACGACATTTTTGGTGTAGGTGAGGCTCCGGATCTGATCAGGCGTTAGTTGACTGTTTCCGCGGGGGTCGAAGTTGTCGAAGGTCATGCGGTGCAGCATTTCCGGCGGGATGGCGCCCAACACCCGGCTGCCTCCCCCGATGCGTCCCAGCGCATGAAGCTTGGCGAATCCATCCGGGGAATCGAGGCGCGTCCGCAAGAATTCGTCAAGGCGAGCCGGGTCGCCTCGCAAGGTGACGACCGTGGGCAACCGCGCTGAGTGCCGATAAGCGAGTAGCTGGAATAAACGGTCCTGGCCCCAGGTCGTGGGAGACTGGGTGGGCAGATCGTCCAGTACCAGCAAGTCCACATTGCGAACCAGCTCAAAGCGGTCGGCGAAGTTGGATTCGTCGTCGTCGAACTGGCTCCGCAAATAGTCGAGCAAATCGGCGGCGGTGATGAAATACACCACGTTTCCCAGTTCGATTTGGCGGTTGGCAATGGCGGCGGCCAGATAGGTTTTGCCGCTGGCGCTGGGACCGGCGAAGGTGATCCAGCCAGCTGGGTATTCGGCAAACCGCGTAGCCGCCGAAAGCGCGGCGGCATAGGCCTGGTGAGTCCCCGGGAAATGGTCCGGTCCCTGGGGATTCGCCGCCTCCAACGTGCAGTGGCGCAGTGCGCCCAGGTTACTGAATCGCTCCAGCGCGGCGAGGCGGGCGGGTTGGTCGGCGTCGGAAAACTGGCAATCGCAGGGGAATGCCCGACCAAAATCGGGGTGTTCTACCGGCAGGCGACGGGTTAACCACCCGATCCCGCCGCACGAGAGGCAACTATTGGTCGCCTTCGACGAATCTTCGTCCTTCCTCGGTTTCCCAGGGAAGAGTTCCGAATCGCCGTCGGTAGGCATCGAGGTACCCGGTGCGGCGATCCGGCGCAGAATTGAGTCCAGGCTTTCCATGCTCATTGTGTGGTTGTCGCTGTCGGCCATCCGGTGAGTTCACGGTGTCCGGGCGCCCTTCGGTGAGCCACCGTCGCAGGATTTGCTCCACGTAGGCCCAGTTCCTGGCGTCGTTTTTGGCGGCCTCACCAATGGCATCCGCTATCCAATTATATGGGAATTCTTCCTCGGCCGCCGCCAGGGTGGCACCGGTCCTGGGAGTGAGGGTTCCGATGTGTTCTTCGTACAACGCCACCATGTTAGCACGTTGCGCGAGCCGGGAATCGGGGATGCCCGTTCGGTTGGACGCCGCTGAATCTATTGGACCCAATGCGGACGCTGGATCGAGTACGGTGATGGAAGAGTCTTGAAAATAGCGGCGACTATAATCGTCGTTCAGGAATATTCGCACTTCGTGGGCGGGTTTGGCCGCAACGAAGATTCCGCGCCGCAGCGCCGCTGCCAATGGGCGCAGGATTTGGAAATCGTCTGCGGCAGACACGCCGGTTGAATTCGGATTGCTGTGTTGCAGAACGGCGTCCTCGTGGAGGTCTTCCAACCCCAGCGATGGGGGTATGCCGCCACGCGCCCGGCGTTGTGCCAGCAGGGCCGTGCCCCTGAGAATGAGCTTCAACTCGTGGATATCGTCGATTTCGGCCAGCAATCCACCAAAAATTGCCGCTGGCATCGTTATTCGACGAGCGTCAGCCGGGATTGCGCCTTCCCCGACGGGCGTGGTCATTTAGGCGATGAACTCCTGATATTGCGCGATCTGGTCGAAGCGCATGAGGGAGTCGCGGAAATACAGATGGAGGCTGCCGGTCGGACCGTGGCGGTGCTTCGAGATGATCAACTCAGCGATGTTCCGGGGGTAAGGCCGTCCGGGGGAGTGCTGTTCCCATTCTTCTTCAGTGAAGTGCTTGTCTTCCCGGTAGAGGAACATCACCACGTCGGCGTCCTGTTCGATGCTGCCGCTGTCGCGGAGGTCTGAAAGTTGTGGTCGATGGCCGGGGCGGTTTTCCACCACGCGGCTGAGCTGAGAGCAGGTGAACACGGGGACGTTCAGGTCGCGCGCCATGCCTTTCAACGAACGGGATATCTCGCTGATTTCCTGTACCCGGTTCTCGCTGTACCCGCGACGGCGGCTCGAACCCTGAATCAATTGCAGGTAGTCCACAACCAGGAAATCGAGCCCATGCTCAAGTTTCAGGCGCTGCGCCTTGCTGCGCATTTCAAGAACCGATTGGAATGGGGTGTCGTCGACGAAGATTGGTAACCCGGACAAAACGCCAATCGCGTCAACGATTGCGTCTTCTTCTTGCTGGGTATACAAACGTAATCGGAGGCGGTGAGAGTCCACCCCGGAATCGGATGCGAGGATGCGCATGGCCACCTGTTCGCGGCTCATTTCCAGGCTGAAGATACCGCAGACCGCACCGTTTTTGGCCGCGTTGATGCACACGTTGAG
Source organism: Dehalococcoidia bacterium (assembly GCA_965217175.1). Taxonomy (GTDB): domain Bacteria; phylum Chloroflexota; class Dehalococcoidia; order Lucifugimonadales; family UBA3495; genus Bin87. The sequence goes on along the minus strand of OZ244251.1, from coordinate 2,911,894 downwards.
GGCCAGACTGCTCTTGCCCAGACTGGGGCGGGCGCCCAGTATCACCAGGTCAGATCGCTGCCAACCGCCCAACAGACTGTCCAGGTCTCCATAGCCGCTGAGCAACGGCCCCTGCTCCGTCAAGCTGTCGTCGGCGACGTCACCCTGCAAGTATGGGTCAAAGAAGGGACTGAGGCGGACGAAACCATTATCAGAATTCGCTGGCTGGACTTCGAACAGAACGTCCACGGCGCGTTGGATGGTTTCCTCGGCGTCGAGGTTGTCCTCAAAACCCAATTCGGCGATGCGATTACCGGCTTCTATGACGCGGCGCTTGACCGCGGTGTCGGCGACGATGCCGGCGTAGTACTCGACGTTAACCGAGGTGGGAGTGATGGAGATGAGCTGTCCGAGATAGGTGGGCCCACCCACCTGTTCCAGCTGGTTGGCACGGTCCAATTCCCTGGCTACGGTTATGGGGTCGATAGCCTCCTGCTGACTGAACAGCTTCAGGCACGCTTCAAAACAAAACCGGTGGTGGGCCCGGTGGAAATCCTCGGGTTTGATAATGGGCATGACCCGGAGGAGGGCCTGACCGTCGATTAACAGGCCGCCCAAAACAGCCGCTTCGGCATCGTGGTCGTACGGCAGCTGGCGTTCGCTGTATTGGGCGACGACCACGGCCGATTACTCCTCGATAGTCGCGACTACGTTAATGGTGGCAGTGATTTCACTGGACAGGGGTATGGCGATTTCGTACTCGCCGGGTTCCCGGATCGGTTCAACCGAGTTGGCAATTCTACGGTCGATCTCCCGTCCCAGCGTCTCACCCAACGCTTCGGTTATTCGCACGCCGCTGATGGCTCCGTAGTATCGGCCCGTTGGGGTGACGCGACCGGCAATCGTGAGAGTGAGGTTATCCAACGCCTCGGCCAACTCTTCCATCACATGCGTTTCCCGGGCGCGCTGAGTGTTTCCTTCGTTCCTGATTTTCTCCAGGCGCTTCAGGGTTTCGTCGGTGGCAATCTCCGCGAGTCCTTTGGGCAGCAGGTAGTTGCGTGCGTACCCTCTCGATACGCGTTTGATCTCTCCGGCGCGGGCCTGGTCAGGCACGTCCTTTATAAACAACATCATCATGATGGCAAACTCTCCAATTGTCGGACCACCGGTTAGTTAGGAACCTTGCCGAAGCGCATCGATTCAACGGTGTGGCGACTGGCGCGCCGGGGACCCGGATAACAGTATTAGGTGCAACATTATAAACTAAACGCCTGTTGCGGCGAAGAGCGCAACCGTCTCACGTTCACGGGTGAGCGGGCATTGACTCGGCAGCGACATGTGCATACCCTTTCCAACCATATCAAGACGGGCCAAGCCCGGGAATCGATTCCGTGGGTACATGACCCGGTTGAGCGCGCGGAGGAACCATGTCGTTTTGCGAAGAAATAGAAAATGAATCTGCCCTGCAGCGGGAAGCGATGGCAAACCATCCCTTCGTGCGGGGGATCGGAGATGGAACCCTTCCCTTGGACCGATTCCGTCACTTCATCACACAGGATTACGTTTATGTGGTGGATTTCGCCCGGTGCCTGGCCCTCGGCGTGGCGAAGGCTCCGGATCTGGAAACGATGGGCTGGTTCGCCCGGGCCGTGGATTACATCCTGAACACCGAGATGGACCTCCATCGATCGTACTGCGCGGGATTCGGCATCACCGAAGCGGATCTTGATGCCACGAAACACGCGCCAACGACGTACTCGTACACGAGCTACCTGTTGCGGGTGGCCCATCAGGGGAGCTTCGGCGAATTGGTGGCATCGCTCTTGCCGTGCATTTGGGGATATTGGCAGGTGGGAAAGCGGCTGGCTGACCAGGGAGAGCCCGAAAATGCCCCGGGCTACGCCAAATGGATCCGCATGTACGCTGCGTCCGAGTTTCAGGCGGTGGCGGAAGAAGCCCGCAGCATTTGCGACCGGGTGGCGAGTACTGCCGGACCAGCAGAAATAGCGGCGATGAAAGAAGCCTACATCACCTGCACGCGGTATGAGCAGGCATTTTGGGAGATGGGTTGGACGTTGCAGGACTGGCCAGTCTGACAAGGATTGGGCAACGTGGTCGGGGTGGGCAGATTCGAACTGCCGATCTCCTGCTCCCAAAGCAGGCGCCTTGCCGCTAGGCCACACCCCGCTGCCCGGTTGCCCTGACACCCGACGCATATTGCGGTCGGTTATTACCGATTGTTGTCGCAAGTACCCCCGCGGAGATTCGAACTCCGGTCTCTGGCTCCGGAGGCCAGCACTCTATCCACTGAGCTACGGGGGCAATTCCAATCGTATCATACGAGGCCGAGGGCAACCAGACTTGCGCCTGGCGTGAGCTCAATTCTCCAAACCACCGGACACGAAAATTCTGGATAACCCGTCGATGACACACCAGGAGGCGGTCAGCTGTCGCCGCCTTCAGGGGTTGGCGTTATTGTCCATCCGGGGTCGACACTGTCTTGAACGCAACAACGTGGTCCGCATGATGGCGGGCAGGGAGTCCATCCCGCGCACCGCGCCATGATCGACACGGGCTGTTGCGAGTGCGACTCGGTAGATCTGACTACCAATCTTCACACGACCGGGGTGGCTGCCGGTATCCATTCGGGAAACACGACAGGCGATGAGGGATCACGCCGTTTGTCAGCCGGGGGATCGGCTATCCGGTCGCACACAACGGCTGCAACGTGCCCGGGATTGAATTGATTGCGGCCGACACGGGCAGGTACAGGAGAAATCGGTTGGCAACGCCCCGCCACCTAATCCACGACATCCAGTGGAACTGACACTTGGTGGGGCGAAAAAATGGCGACCCGGATCGGATTCGAACCGACGATCTCTGCCTTGACAGGGCAGTGTGTTAACCGCTACACCACCGGGCCCAAACGACACGCAACGGAAGATTGCGTAATGATTATTGTATTAGCGACCCACGAATCCTGTCAATTGCAGGAAGTTGGCCGGGCAGGTGATACGCCGGTTTTCAAGGCGCCATCAACTCATGTATAGTTTTGTGTACCCGCAGAGCACCATCAACCGAGCCTGGAGACACTGAATGACCACTCCCGCAGATTCGACAATCCAACCGCAACCGTTGCCCCTCAAGGGAGTACGCGTGCTGGACGCTACACACATTGTGGCAGGGCCTTACTGTTCCATGATATTGGCGGATATGGGCGCCGAGGTCATCAAGATCGAACGTCCCGGCGTGGGCGATCGGGCTCGGGCAAACGACCCGTACATCGACGGCCCGGACGGGACGCAGGTGAGCGCCCGTTACCTGGGCGTTAACCGCAACAAAAAAAGCGTGGCTCTGGATTTAAGGGACCCGGTCGCCAAGCGCGCGTTCATCAATATGCTGCGTGTTTCGGATGTATTGCTGGATAATTGGGGCCCCGGCGCCATGGAAAGGCTGGGTTTCGGATACCCGGCGCTGGCGGAGATCAACCCGGGGTTGGTGTATGCCAGTATCACCGGATACGGCGACAGCGACGGCTTACGGGGTCCGTATTCCAACTGGCCGGCCAATAACCCTTGCGTTCAGGGAATGGGTGGCTGGATGGCAATGACCGGAGCGCCGGAAAGCGGCCCGCAGATGGTGGGCGACAACGTGGGAGATTCAGTACCGGGGCTTTGGACAGCGCTGGGCGTTTTGCTGGCCCTGGAATCCCGTCGCAAAACCGGCAAGGGTCAGCACGTGGATATGTCGATGTATGATTGCATGGTGGCCCATACCACCAGCAGCATGCCCCTATATCAGGCTACTGGACAGACCACGACGACGGCGCGGGAGAACATGTTTTCAGCCCAACTCGCGCTGCGGGCATCAGATGGATACGTAGTGTTGGCAGGGGCCGGCGACGCCGACGACAAATGGCGGGCGTTGTGGGCATTGGCCGGTCGACCCGAGTTGGCGGACGACCCCCGTTTCCTGGGACGCGGAGTAACCGGGCCGTTTTATTTCAGCCACATCGTGCCAGCGATCGAAGAATGGTCGGTGCACCTGCCCAAGCGCGAATTGAATCAGAAACTGCTTGAATGTGGGTTCTCGATGGGAATCGTGCAGGACACCGAGGATTTGGACCGGTGCGAGCATCTGGAGGTTCGCAACATGTTCGTGGACAGTGGCGATACGTATGGCCGACCCTTCCGGACCGTGAATACGCCGGTACAATTGACCGGGTGCGAAAACACTCCAACCAACCCACCGCCGCGGTTGGGTCAGCACAACCGGGAAGTGCTATGCGATATCGGCGGCTTGACTGCGGAAGAGCTGAACGAACTTCAGTCGACCGGCAAGGCCTGAATCCACCCGGCCTGACAAATCGGTCGGATATTTTCCAGCGACTTTCAATCGATTAACGCCAGCCTGAATATACGCGACACAACCGATAGAGCGGATTGACTATCATGCCCACGTTTCAAGCCCCACGCGGCACCGCTGACCGCCTCCCGGCAGAGCAGAAATACTGGCGGTACTTAGAAGACAAGGCCGTCAGTGTGGCGCGCCGTTTTGGTTACGGTCGGATTGACAGTCCCATGTTCGAGGACGCCAGGCTGTTCGTTCGGGGCATTGGTGAAGGCACCGATATTGTTGAAAAAGAGATGTACGTGTTTGAGGACCGCGGCGGTGACTTGGTGACGCTGCGGGCCGAGGGCACCGCGCCCGTCTGCCGCGCGTACCTTCAGCACGGGATGCACAATCAAACGCAGCCGGTTCGAATGTATTACCTGTGCCCGGTGTTCAGATACGAACGCCCCCAGGCCGGCCGTTTTCGGCAGCACCATCAGTTTGGCGTCGAAGCCATCGGTGACGGCGATCCGTCCGTCGATGCGGAGGTCATCGAGGTGGCGTGGACATTTGTTCACGACATTGGCCTGTCCGACGTGACGTTGGTGACCAACAGCATCGGCGACGAGCAGTGCCGCCCACAATACATCGCCGCACTGAAAAACTATTTCGACAACATGCAGGGGCACCTTTGCCAGGATTGCCGAACGCGCCTGGAGCGCAATCCCCTGCGGCTGCTGGACTGCAAGGTTGGAACCTGCCGGGCGCTGGGTGAAGACGCCCCGAAATCGGTCGAGTGCCTGTGCGCCGATTGCCAGTTACACTGGGATCGGGTGCGAAGTTACCTGGCGGCCAACGGTATCGTGCATCGGGTGGACCATCGGCTGGTTAGAGGGCTGGACTACTACACCCGCACTGTTTTCGAAATACAGCCGGCGATCGAGGGTGCGCAGTCAACGATATGCGGCGGTGGCAGGTACGATGGCTTGATCGAACAACTGGGTGGTCGCCCTACGCCCGGGATCGGTTTCGGCAGTGGGATCGAGCGGCTAACGTTGAACCTGCAGCGGGCCGAAATTTCGGTACCCGACGAACCAGCGCCGCGTTATCTGATCGCTACTATTGGCGATGACGCCAGAGTAGCTGGCGTGCATCTGGCCCACCAGATGCGAAATGCCGGAGTTGGAGCCATATTGGCCAACGGTGGCCGGGCTTTGCGCGGACAGATGCGCCAGGCCAGCGCGCTTGGTGTCGAAATGGTGTTGATTTTGGGCGAGGATGAAGTTCGCGATGGCACGGTGGCGGTGCGGGACATGAACACGTCCAACCAACAGACCCAAAATGTTGGCGAGTTTCTGTCCCAGATCTCCGGTTGACAGCGGGCTGATACGCAGGACGATAGAGGCTGGCCTGCGGGCCAGCCTTTTTGGTTCGTTGGGCTGAGCGCGGGAAAAATCGATGACAGGCCGGCCGTTGACGGTTCAATTGGGAACGATAGAACATATGTACCGCGCCGGATACACAAAACTAAGGCGTGCCAGAGGAACCACAATGCCGCACAACACTGAAAGCGTTTTCAACGTCCGCAACGCGGTAACCACCACCGCAATCCCCGGCCAAGGTCGAAAGATCAGCTACCGGGGCTACATGATCCATGGAGAGATTCCATCAATCAGTTACGTCGTGTATGGTTGGAACAAAACTGGGCAGCTCTCCGAATTGGGCGTCGCCCGGAGTTTCCCGGAATCCATGCAATGGGTGGACGGTCACATCGAGCAGCTGCGGCGTCGGCAACCGATCCTGCCTGATGTGGCGCGGGATGCTGGCGGCGATGACGTTTGGCTTGACGCGGCCTGACGGCGAGCGTTAACAACGGGAGCAATTTCGCACCGGGAAGCGTTGGGGCTGTCGCGTTGCCCACCCGGTTCACCAGGATATCCAGACATGCACGAGTCGCCAATGAGGGCAATCCGGTACCGGCGAGTGGTTGATTTGAGCCATTCGATAAAACCCGGAATGCCCCGGTGGCCCGGAGACCCACCGGTAAGATTTGAAACCGTTGCTACGATTACCGAGGGTGGTTATTTTTTGCGGCGATTTGAGATGGGCGAGCACAGCGGCACCCACATATCATCTCCGGCGACGTTTCGTGCCGGCGCTGCGGGACCACACGATTTGCAACCAGAGCAGCTCGTCGTGCCTGCGGCTGTGGTTGACGTGAGCGTCCGAGCCAGCGAGGATCCGGACTACGTACTGGATAGACGCGATATCGAATCTTGGGAGCAGGAGTGGGGCCGGATTCCTCAGGGAGCGTTGGTATTGCTGCGCACCGGATGGCATCGATATTGGGACGAACCCCACCGGTTCATCAACGTTGACTCTTCCGGAGTTATGCACACACCGGGGTTCGCCCCGAACGCGGCGCGGGATTTGCTGCTGGAACGGGGTGCGTCCGGGTTGGGAACCGATGCGCCGGGAGTTGACGCCGGGGTTGACACCAGTTTTGAGGTCAGCAGGCTGGTCCTGGAACAACACCGTTTGGTGTTGGAATGCCTGAACAATCTGGACCAACTGCCACCTGCCGGTTCCACGATAGTAGTGGGGCGATTGAGTCTGGTAGGCGGCAGCGGTTCCCCGGCTTCAGTGTTGGCTCTGACGCCCTGAAGTCTGTCCGCGACTGATGGCCCCCAGGGCTAAAGGGCCGCGGCGCCGGCTGCGGCGCATTGTTCGTCCTCTTCGCTGGTACCGCCGCCGACACCACACGCTCCAACAACTTCTCCATCGCTGATGATGGGAACGGCGCCCTGTCCGAATATCATCTCGGAACCGGAACGCTGGCGAATGCCGCTGGGCGTGGGTGCCTCGGCGCGGGCTTGCATTGCACCGCTGGGTTGTCCGAACGCGGCTGACGCCACGGCCTTCCCCTGGCAACCATACGCAGAGGCCCAGATTGCTCCGTCCATTCGCTGCAGTCCCAGCAGGCGGCCCCCGGCGTCCACTACTGCGACACTTACTTTGATGTTTAGTTCTTCGGCCTGTGCGATAGCGGCCGCCATGATCCGATTGGTTGCGGCTAAATTCAATGACATTATTTGCCTCCTGAGGTGGCGCGTCTGAAACTCGGTTTAAGCAATCATATTAGGGTGTGCGCCTGCGAGCAAGTCCGGTTCCGACATGTTGAGGTGCTATACTTGATCCGATTTTTGGACACCGGAAGGCATTTATAACGTGTTGACGCGCCGCATTATCCCGTGCCTGGACGTTGACGGCGGGCGGGTAGTCAAGGGGACCAGTTTTGTGAACCTTCGTGATGCCGGCGATCCAGCCGAACTGGCAGCGCAATACGACCGGGAAGGCGGCGACGAGCTGGTGTTTTTGGATATTACCGCCAGCAGCGACTCCCGCGACACTATGGTAGGTGTCGTGCAGCGGGTCTCGGAGCAGGTGTTCATTCCGCTGACCGTGGGCGGTGGCATACGGTCCATCGAAGACGTGCGGCGGATGCTCAACGCCGGAGCCGACAAAGTTTCCATCAATACCGCTGCCATCAACACGCCTGACCTCATAACAGATGGCGCAAACCAATTCGGCAGCCAATGCATCGTGGTGGCGATCGACGCCCGGAGGGTGGTTGAGGGCGAGGAGTATCCGGCGCCTGCCGACGAATCCCTGGTGATCGATGCCAGTTCCGGATGGCAGGTGTTCACCCACGGCGGGCGCAACCCCACCGGGCTGGATGCGGTGAAATGGGCACAACGCGCCGTCGGTTTGGGATCGGGCGAGATTCTGCTGACCAGTATGGACGAAGACGGGCAACTTAACGGTTATGATCTGGAGTTGACTCGGGCGATCTCCAGAGCGGTTCCCGTGCCGGTCATTGCCAGCGGCGGAGCCGGCAACCTGGAGCATCTATATGATGCTTTCACCGGGGGCGAAGCGGATGCGGTATTGGCCGCCAGTATCTTCCATTTCGGCACTTATTCCATTGCGGAGGCGAAGAATTACCTGGCTTCTCGCGATATTCCCATGAGGGTTTGATCCGACATCCACGATAATATTTGCAGGTGATTGGATGACGACGGCTATCACTACGGTCATATTCGACATGTTCAATACCATCGCGCAGGATGGGTCGGATCTCTGGCGGCAGACGTTCGCCGATATTATCCGCGACCAAAGGCTGGACACCACACCGGAGGCTTTGCGGCATGCCTGGGACAACGGGGCAGACAATTTCCGTGATCGTCGTACCGCCCCGGGCGCTGTGTTCATCTCATACCTGGATGGTTGGGCAGAGGCATTCAGCGGAGCTTTTCGAGACCTGGGTGTCCCGGGAGACGGGCGGGCCGCGTCGCAAAAATCCATAGACGACCTGGGCACGCGTGGGCTATGGCCCGACAGTCTGGAAGCCCTGACCCTGATTTCCAGGGATCTGCGCCTGGCGATAATCTCCAACGCCGACGATGCCTATCTGAATCCCGTAGTGGCCCGAATCGGATTGCCCTTTGGGGCGGTGATCTCGTCCGAAGGCGAAGGGTGTTACAAGCCGGATGCGCGACTGTTTGAAGCGGCATGCCGGCAAATGAACGTGGATCCGGGCGAATGCGTATATGTGGGAGATCGCCAGTTTGAAGACGTTGCCGGGGCGCACGGCGTGGGAATGGCCGCGATTTGGATCAATCGGGCCGCGGCTCCGCTACAACAATCGTTACCGACCCCGGACGCTGAGATTCGCAATTTGCTGGAGCTGCCATCTGCCCTGGAGAATATCGGGAGGCGCTCAGCCACGGAGGAAACTCATGACCGAAATTAAACTGGATGACCGAGGACTGGTTCCGGCAATCGCCCAGGACATCAACACCGGGCGCGTATTGATGTTGGGCTACATGAACCCCGGGTCGTTGAAACGTACGTTAGAGGGAACGCAGGTCTGGTTCTACAGTCGCAGTCAGGAAGACCTGTGGCACAAGGGGGAGGTTTCGGGCAACTATCTGAACCTGCGCGAGTGGTACGTCGATTGCGACTCGGATACCATCCTGCTGAAAGTCGACCCCGACGGTCCGGCGTGCCATACCGGCGAGATATCGTGCTTTTACACCGAAATGGACGGATTGCCCGACGACTACGAAGCCTCCGACGGTGGCCCGCGGGTGCTGGAAGAACTGTTCGCGGTGATCAAGGATCGTCAGCGCGCGATGCCGGAGGGCAGTTACACCGCCAAATTACTGGCGGAAGGCACCAGCCGGGTCGCGCAGAAGGTCATCGAGGAAGCGGGGGAGACGGCATTGGCCGCAGCCACTAATGACACTGAAAACCTGCCCGGGGAAATCGCGGACCTTTTGTATCATACCCTCACCTTGATGGCTTCGGCCGGGGTGTCGCCCAACGCCGTTTGGGAGGAATTGCGTTCCCGTCGGGGCTAGCCTCCAGCACCTGATGAGGTCAATCCGGCCACGGCATCCCCAGCAGAGTGGATGACCCAATCGCCGGCTCGATATGCGGTAACATGGCCCGCTCCCAGCACGGTGGTTCGTTGGGATTCTAGAAAGGCTCCGGTAGCGCCGTCGATGCCTAGAACGATCAAACCTGATTCGCCGATGGCTGAAACTTGATCCGAAACCACGCTGGGCGAGCTCCGTTCGTGGTGCGGGAGTACCATCACGCCGGGAACCAGGGACAGCGCCTCGATCCCCTGCGGTGAACCCGGTCGGCGCATGCGTTCACCCATCACCATCGCCCCGGCGCTGGACCCGGCCAGTAATACGCCCCGTTGACCGGCGACGATAACGGCATCAAGGCACGGGGAATCAGACAATACGGATAGCAAATGATCCGGGTTTCCACCGGTGAAATAGATGACGTCCGCGCCGGCAATTTGGTCAACAACGGCCGGGTCTTCGGCGCCGCTCCGGTCGGTTAGGTCTATGGCAAACGCATCTGCTCCCAGGCTGTTGAAGTGACGCACACCGTTGGCCGCGGCGCGCTGTGGGTTCTCGAACGCCGCTGCTGTTGGTATGATGGCAACGCGCGGGTTCGCGCCGCCGGCCAGGGCCAACAGTTGCCGATCCATCTCGATGCAGGACGGGCGAAATTCGTCGCCGCCAACCAACAGGACGCGATGGGCCTGACCGGGACGTTGTCGCTGGTTCGTCATATGAAGTGCCGCCGACTCATTCCATACTGGAGGAAGAATGTTCGACTATATACACCATGTCCGCATCCTAGTCCACAACGCTGACGAGATGGCCCAATACATCGAGGACAACTTCGGGCTGACTCCGGAGAAGATTCAGGTTTACGAATCACGCGGCATGAAAAACGCTATTTACAAAGTTGGACAAACCAACGTCGAATTCACCGAACCCCTGGACCCGGATTCTGCAATGGGGCAGTACCTCTCAACCTTCGGACCGGGCCCGTACCACATGGCGTTTGGTGTGTCCGGGATCGAAGACAAAGCTCGCGAATTGGCCGGAAAAGGCAATGAAATGCGGGGGGACAATGGATTGTCCAGGAGCGCCGAGGGTTACATGACCGCGAACATTGACGCCAGCAGCGCCCTGGGGTTCCCATTCCAACTGGCCGAGGGATAGCCAACAGAACAGCAGGATATGACTGTAATCATGCTCAGAGCAAAGCAATCTGCCGGTTCTAAGGCCGGATTGGAGCAAAGGGAGGATAGCCATGTTCACTTCGATTCATCACATCCACTATGTGGTGCGCAACCGCGACGAAATGGTGGAATACATCAGGAACAACTTTGGTATGGAACCCGATGACCTGCACGTGGTTGAAGGGAGGGGAATGAAAGACGCTCTGTATCGCGTTGGCGAAACACTCATCGAGATTACCGAGCCCCTGGATGCAGACTCCGGCATCGGGCAGCACCTTGCAGACCACGGGCCGGGCGTTTATCACGTTGCCTTCGGGGTCGAAAACGTTCGTCAGGTGGCGGCTGATCTGGCGGCCAAGGGCAATCGGCTGCGGGGAGAGGGCGGCGTCACGCAAAGCCCACGCGGTTACACCACCGCCAACATCGAACCCGAAGACAGCCTGGGGTTGTGGTTCCAATTAGCTGAGGGATAAAGACGTTTTCTCCGAGGCGATGTGCTAGTATGAAAACCTACTAATACGCTCAATCACAGTAGCCGGACGCACTGGAATGCTTGTAAAAGACACCATAGGGTTGGCGATCTCCGAAGCCCTGAAACGAGCCCACCAAGACGGAATCCTCAGCATTGACACTGTCCCGGACATCGAGGTCGATCGACCGAATAATCCGGACCACGGTGATTTTGCGACCAACCTTCCGTTGCGTCTGGCCAGGGCAGCACGCACCAATCCGCTGCAGTTGGCCGAGGCTATTGCAGAACGCGTGGAGGTCGGCCCCGAGATTGCCAGCGTGTCTCCGGCTGCTCCCGGGTTTATCAACTTCAAGCTGAGTGACGGATGGCTGCAGCGTCAGGTGGAGTTGGTACGCGAGGAGGGGAGCAACTTTGGGGCTACCGACATTGGCGGCGGCCAGAAGGTTATGGTCGAATTCGTCAGCGTCAACCCGACGGGTCCGGTCCACGTGGGTCACGCTCGCGGAGCGGTGCTGGGGAGCGCCCTGGCGAACGCCCTGGAAGCGGCGGGGTTTGCCGTAACTCGAGAGTATTACATCAATGATGCAGGGTCTCAGATGGAGGCGTTCTACCGCTCGGTTTGGGCCAGATACCAGCAGGCATTGGGCAGAGAAGCTGCGATGCCGGACAACGGGTATCAGGGTGATTACATCCACGACATCGCGGGCGAAATTATTGGAACGGAAGGTCCCCGGTTTCTGGAACTGAGCGAATTGGCGGCGATACGTGAGATCGGCGATCTGGCCCGCGAACAGATGGTAAGCGTAATACGGGATGATCTCGGCGCCATCGGCGTAACGTTCGACAACTGGTTCAGCGAACGCTGGCTGTATCAGCAAGGCGATTACGAAAACGCCATCGCAAAGTTGCGTGAAGGCGGCCACCTGGCTGAGCGCAGCGGCGCCCTGTGGTTTAATTCGACGGCTCTCGGTGATGACCGCGACAACGTGGTGGTGCGCTCATCGGGGGAACCCACGTATTTCGCATCCGACATTGCCTACCATTTCAACAAATTCGACGGCCGCGGCTTCCAACGGGTGATCGATATCTGGGGGGCCGACCACCAGGGACACGTGCCGCGGATGAAAGCCGCGGTGTCTGCTCTGGGCATGGAGCCCGAAAATCTAACCGTCCTGATTTCGCAAATGGTGACGCTGAGACGTGGGGACGAAACCGTGCGCGCATCCAAACGCACCGGGGATTTTGTAACCTTGCGGGACCTGGTAGATGAAGTAGGAGTGGACGCCTGCCGGTATTTCTTCCTGGCTCGCGCCGCTTCCACGCAGATGGAATTCGACCTGGAGCTGGCGACTCGCGAATCAGCTGAGAATCCGGTTTATTACGTACAGTATGCCCACGCCCGCAACGCCAGCATTCTCAAACTGGCGGCAGATCGCGCCATAGACTTTACTGAAGGCAACGTCGGTCTGCTGTGTGATCCACATGAGTTGCACTTGATCCGGACCATGTTGAGGCTGCCGGAGCTCGTGGTTCAGATCGCCGAAAATCTGGAGCCGCATCACTTGCCGCATTACGCAATGGAGTTGGCGACCGCGTTCCACCATTTTTACGAGAATTGTCGCGTGATTTCGGCCAATCCTGAAGACAATGAGACCACGTTGGCGCGCCTGAAACTGGTGGCTGCGGCCCAGGTGGTGTTTCACCGGACCCTGACCCTGATGGGAATGTCTGCGCCGGACCGAATGGATCGAACCCAGTAGTCTGGCGACAGGCCGGCGACCCACCGGGAATCGATGCTGAAATGATACCGCCGGGATTGTCTTATCGTGTTATGCGGTGTATAGTTCGATTCCTATGATCGTAGGAAACTTAACTTTGTTCCGGTTCGCCAAGCCCGGCATCGACAGATGCGATTCTCGTAAACCGGTTCGTCATCCAGAGCCGACATCGCCCCGGTTCTCGTTCCCTCGTGATGGAAAGGCCGCCCAGCAATGAACATCCTCTGGCGCATCATCGTTATGGCCAGCCGTTACCGGGCTCGGTTACTTCTGGCGTACATTACCGCGCTGGCAGCCATTGGCTTCTCGCTCGCCCTGCCTCAACTTTTCGGCAACGCCATTGACCTAATGGTGGAACATAACGGAAAGGAACTGGTCATCCGGGATTTCACCGTCGGCAGCCTGGTGATTTTCGGCGTGGGAATACTTTTGGTGAGCCTGGGTCGTGGTTTTTGCGACTTTGGACGGACGTACACCACAGAATCTCTATCACAGAAAGTTTCGTTTGATAGCCGCAACTTGCTTTACGACAAGTTGCAGAACGTCAGCTTTGCATTTCACGACAAAGAGCACACCGGAGACTTGATGTCGCGGGCCACCGCTGACGTGGAGGCGATGCGCCGGTTTGTAAATCTGGGGATGATCCGATCACTGGATGTGGTCGTTCGAATCATCGCCATTCCTATCATTCTGATGCTGGTGAACTGGCAACTGGCGCTGGTAAGCATGATTTTCGTGCCCGCGCTGGTGCTGCGGTCCAGCCTGGTGATGCGTGCGTTGCGTCGCAAGTGGCTGCACGTTCAGGTGGTGATGGGGGAGTCGGTGACGGTTCTCCAGGAGAATCTGGCCGGGATCCACGTCGTCAAGGCATTTGCGTCCGAGGACTACGAACGGCGGAAATACAATCGCAAGGCCGAAGAACTGCGCCACGAATACTATGACGCCGAGCGGATGCAGGGCACCAATAGCGCGTGGATGACGCTGTACTTCACTTTTGCTTTGGGGTTAATTTTATGGTTGGGCGGCTGGCTGGTTTTGCTGGGCGATTTGAACCCGGGCGAACTGGCGATGTTCTTCCTGTTCCTCAACCAGCTGACTTTCCCGATTCGGGCATCGGCGCAGATAATCAATACTTTCTCCCGCGCTATTTCATCCGGGCAGCGTTTGTTCGCAGTATTGGATACGGTATCGCCGGTAGAAGAACTACCGAACGCCAAACCGATGGGTCGGGCAACCGGGCATGTATGTTTCGAGGATGTTGGGTTCTCCTACCAGGATCGCTCGCCGGCCCTCAATAAATTCGACCTGGATGCCAAACCAGGCCAGATTACCGCCATACTGGGAGCGCCCGGCAGCGGAAAGACGACAGTGGTTAATCTGCTGCCACGTTTCTATGACGTGACCCGCGGGCAGATCACGATCGACGGAGACGACATCCGCGATTTCACGTTGCAGTCTTTGCGTCACAACGTAGGAATCGTGCATCAGGATGTGTACCTTTTCAGCGCTTCGATCCGGGAAAACATTGCCTACGGGGTCAGCAACGCCACACACGAAGACGTGGAACGGGCGGCCAAAGTAGCGCAACTGCACGACCAGATAATGGCCTTTCCCGGCGGTTACGATACCTGGGTGGGAGAGAGGGGCGCTACATTGTCGGGCGGGCAGCGGCAGCGCCTTTCGATTGCCCGAACTATATTGATCGATCCTCCGGTGCTGATCTTGGATGACTCCACCTCCAGTGTTGACGTGGAGACTGAGCGTCAGATCCACCGCGCGATGATTGAAGTGATGAAAGGGCGAACCACCTTCGTGATTGCCCATAGATTGAGCACCGTGAGAGAAGCCGACCAGATTCTTGTGCTGGACAAGGGCGCCATCGCGGAGCAGGGCACACATCTCGAATTGATCGAGAAGGGTGGCATTTACCAGAGCATCTACGAGTTGCAATTGCGGCCGCAAGAAGAAGTCTTGCTGGAAGCCGCGATTCCAGCCATGGCCGACGGGAGAGCGGCGTTATGATGCGCGGCGGCGGAATGGGCGGCGGGATGATGCAGGGGATGCGTGGCACCTCTGCAGACAGCATGTTCGCGCCATCCAACGACAACTTGACCGATGAAGAGGTGGTTGGCCGCGTTTACGACAACAAGGTGGTTTCGCGTTTCCTGACCTATATTCGTCCCTATCGCAAGTTTGCCCTGATCGCTTTGGCTTCCGTGCTGGTATACGCATCCGTCAACGCGGCCATCCCGTTGCTGATCAAATTCGGGATTGACTGGGCCATCGCTGTCGGAGACGTTAACCGCGTTCATATAATCGGCGCCGCCTTCATGGTGATTACGGTTATTCATTTCCTGTCCAACCGTTTGCAATTCATTTTCATCTCGAGAACCGGTCAGGCTATCCTGTACGACCTGCGGACCGGGATGTTCAGTCATCTGCAGAACCAGTCCAACTCCTTCTACAACCGAACGCCGATAGGGCGCATTATGTCGCGCATGCAGTCGGACATTCTGCAATTGCAGGAAACGTTCGAGTTGCTGGCGCTGGCGCTGGCCGAGCTGGTTACTGTCGGTGCAATCATCATTCTGATGCTGATTGTAAACTGGCAGTTGGCCTTGGTTTGCATGTTCGTGGTGCCGGTTCTGACGCTGATCATGATGTACTGGCAGCGATTCGCCAGACATTCGTTCATGCGGATCAGGCGGGCCATTGCCATGGTTAACGGTGAATACAACCAGAACATTACCGGTGTTCGGGTAGTGCAGAGCCTTAACCGTCAGGACGAAAACCTGGAACATTTCCGCAGCCTCAACTCCGAATATCTGGCTGCCAACCTGGAGGCGGCGCGCTATTCTGGAATGCTGCAGCCGCTGGTAGAGTTGCTGATTGGATTGGGTATAGGGATGGGTGTGGTGGTGTTCGGCGGCTTCCTGTTGAATCTGGGCAGCCTGGAAGTTGGCACGCTGGTAGCGTTCGCCTTCTGGATACAGCGATTCTTTGAGCCCATTCGTCAGTTGACGATGCAGTACAGCCAGTTGCAGCGGGCGATGGCCGCCGGCGTACGAATATTCGAAGTGCTGGACCTTGAGCCGGACATTGTGGATGCTCCTGACGCGGTTCCGTTGCCGGAAATACAGGGCGACATCCGATACAAAGACGTCGCGTTCCACTACGTTGAAGGGATAGAGGTCCTCAAGGATGTGAATCTTCATATCAAGGCCGGAGAAAACGTGGCGCTGGTGGGTTCCACCGGAGCAGGCAAGAGCACGTTGGTAAATCTGTTGCACCGCTCGGCCGACGTAACCGGTGGCGCGATCGAGGTTGACGGATACGATCTTCGCCAGGTGCAGCGCAATTCGCTGGTGCATCAGATGAGCATGGTGCTGCAGGAACCCTATCTGTTCTCTGGAACGGTTCGGGAAAACATCAGCTATCTGAACGAACATGCCACCGACGAAGATGTAAGGGCCGCGGCTACGGCGGTGGGGGCCAACGATTTTATCCTGGACATGGAAGGCGGTTACGAATCCGAGCTGGCTGAACGTGGCGTCAACCTCAGCATCGGTCAACGGCAACTCATCAGTTTCGCACGGGCAATTGTTGGGAACCCGCGGATTCTGGTGCTGGACGAAGCGACCGCCAATATCGATACCCACACTGAACTACTGATTCAGCAGGCCTTGAACCGCATCCTGAAGGGCCGAACTTCGGTCGTAATCGCTCATCGTTTGTCGACGATTCGAAACGCGGACAAGATCGTGGTCCTGGACCGGGGCCGAGTTGCAGAAGTGGGCACCCACGATGAACTGCTCGAAGCCGGCGGTGTTTACGCGCAGTTGTACGCCATCAACTACGGACTGTCTGGTCCGAGCGTAGACGTGGCGCCAACTGGTGGCGAGGTTATCGGAGCAGACGGACTGTCGACGGCAGCCGCTGGTGACTAGGCAGGCGAACCTGACGGATCGCGGGCTTAACCCTCCGACAAAAACCGACTGATCAACGCGGCCAGTTCTTCTGGTTTGTGGTAGCCGATGTCGTGAATGGTGTCGGAAATCCATTGTACGCGCCCATTACTTAGCGCCATTTCCGCGGCCTTGACCATCACCTCACGTTGCCGGGCGAACTGGGAACCAGCGCGGTCGGCGCGTGGGCCGGCGGGAATCACGAGCGTTGGAGCGAGCACCCTCGGCAGAATGACCGACGGCGGTTCGTTCCACATTGAAGTCAGTACCTGGGCATGATTCTCCGGGCGCAAAATGTCCCGCATCTGGCCGTCCGTGCCTTCATAAACCATAGTCAATGCAATATTCTGGAGGTCGTCACCCCAACAAAAAGACAGGTTGTCAGCGAGGTGTTCCAGATACTCCGGCCGGGTGCCGGCAACCCTGCGGGGGGCAAGACGCTGCCTGAATCCTTCCCAAGTTGGGTCAGGCATTAACCCACCGTCCTGAAAACCTCCGTCGATGAGCACGAGTCGGCTGACACGGTCAGGGAATCGCGCAGCCAGGTTGCTGGCGACGTGTCCTCCCCAGGAGTGTCCCAACACCGCTGCCCGGTCGACCTCCAGATGGTCCATTAAAGCCACGATGTCCTGGCACAATGTCTGCCAGTCGTAACCGGCAGGGGCCTGCGTCGTGGCGCCGTGTCCGCGTTGATCGGGTGCGACTACTCGGTAATCCGCCGTCAGGTATGGCGCGACACGCCGGTACCAATGCCCTGACGATGCCAGACCGTGCAACGCCAGAATCGGGGGCCCGTCACCACCCCAGTCCAGATAGTGAGTGGTCAGTTCACCTACGGAGGCGGTGCGGGATACAGGTTCGGAGTTTCCATGACCGGTATCCGGGTTTGTCATAACAAAAACTCCTGAGCGTGGTTGGTGTCGCCAAGGATTATACTCCTGGAAATTCCATTCGGAGGATCCGATGCGAGGATCTGTGAACCGATGTGCTAAAATTCGCCGGCCTCGTTAATCCCTTGGTGCGTAAGGAATTCGCAATGTCCGAAAGCTATCGCTTAGGCGAACTTTCTCCTTTGGTAATTGAGGAAGTGGCCCGACTCTACGAATTGCGGGCGCCGGCGCGCATGCGTGCCCACGACCATACTTTTTGGGTCGATAATCCAGCCGAAATAAGTGACCGGTTAAACTGGTTAACGTTGCCGGAAGATATGGCGACGCTTGCCCCAAGCCTTCGTGAATTCGGTGAATCGGCCCGGGCCGATGGTTACAGGCATGTGGTGTTGCTGGGTATGGGCGGGAGCAGTTTGGGTCCGGAAGTGATCCGGCGCGTCATCGGCAACGGCGCCGGATACCCTCAACTACTCTCGCTGGACAGCACTGTTCCCGGCTGGGTGGCAGCGACTACGGAGTCGATTGATCCAGCGCATTCGCTATTCATCGTTTCTTCAAAATCTGGAACTACCACCGAACCCAATGCTTTCTACGCTCATTTCCGCAAAATGGTAGATGATGAGGTTGGCCGGGAACACGGTGGACGGCATTTTGTGGCCGTTACCGATCCCCAAACTCCGTTGGCGCAATTGGCTAGCGATGATGAATTTCAGGCGGTGTTTCTCAATGACCCCAACGTTGGTGGACGATACTCCGTCCTGTCACATTTTGGGTTGGTTCCGGCGGCGCTCAGCGGCGTGGATTTGGGGCGGTTGCTAAAACCTGCCGCCTCCATGCAAAATCGTTGCTCAATGGATGGAATCAACGGTGATAACCCTGGAATCCGGCTGGGCGCCGCCATGGGAACATTGGTGAAGGCGGGTCGCGACAAGCTCACGTTGCTTGCTCCTGAGAGCCTGTCCGGGTTTGGGCTTTGGGTGGAGCAGCTGTTGGCGGAGAGCACCGGTAAAAACGGCACTGGCGTGATTCCAATCGTAGACGAACCCTTGCAGGACGTGGAATCCTACGGCGATGACCGGTTTTTTGTGGAATTGTGTTTGTCCGGAGATGAGGATAGCAAGGTTGTTGAATTAGCGAGTCGGCTTCTATCGGCCGGGCATCCCGTTGTGCGATTGCAAATGGCGGGCGCGTACGATCTGGGCGCCGAATTCTACAGATGGGAATATGCCACCGCCGTCGCCGGGCACATTTTGGGCATCAACCCGTTTGACCAACCGGATGTGCAGGGGGCGAAAGACCGAACGATCAGCGTGTTGAATCGAGTTGAGCGCGAGGGGCAGTTGCCCAACCTTAAACCGGACGGTGAGAATGCGCTGCGCCACTTGTTGGAAAACTGCGAAGCGGGTGATTACCTGGCGATTATGGCGTACTTGCCGGATGAACCGGCGGTGGCAATTGCGCTGGCCGACCTGCGGGAACGAGTGACGCAGAAATACGGGTTCGCGACGACGGTGGGGTACGGACCGCGATTTCTACATTCCACGGGCCAATTGCACAAGGGTGGCCCGGCCAGTGGGTTATTTCTGCAACTTACCGCCGACCACACGCCTGATGTTGCGATCCCGGGTTGGCCGATCAGTTTCGGGACCCTGGCGGATGCTCAGGCGTTGGGAGATCTGCAAGCGTTACAAGATCTGGGGCGCAGAACCGTCTCCTTCCACATGGAGAGGGAGTATGTCCGGGGAATACGTCGCCTGGTGGAATCGGTTTGACCAACGGTCAAATCGGCAACGATTTAAGGAGACTGCTGTTTTGGAAATCGGGATGATTGGTCTGGGTCGCATGGGCGGCAATATGGCCCAGCGATTGTTGATGGCCGGCCACCAGGTGCGTGCGTTCGACCAAAACGCAAATGCGTTGGATTCCAGTGTGGCGCTGGGCGCGTCAGGAGCAAAATCTGTTGCCGATTTGGTGAGTCAGTTGGCGCCGCCACGCGCCGTTTGGCTCATGTTGCCGGCAGGCGATGTCACAGAATCATGTATGAACGACCTGGCCGAATTGCTGTCGGACGGGGACGCCATCATCGACGGTGGCAACGCTAATTATCGGGAAACATTGCGCCGGGGGGAGATGCTGTCGCAGCGTGGCATCCAATTGCTCGACGCGGGAACCAGCGGTGGTATCTGGGGATTGACCGAAGGGTATTCCCTGATGGTGGGTGGGGATGAGGACGCCTTCCGCAGACTGGAGCCCATCTTCCAGGCTTTGGCCCCGGGAGCCGACCGCGGGTATAGTCGAGTGGGCCCGACCGGCGCCGGGCATTTCACCAAGATGGTTCACAACGGCGTGGAATATGGTCTGATGCAAGCTTACGCCGAAGGGTTTGAGCTGTTGCAGGCCAAGAAGGACGATTTTGATCTGGACCTGTTGTCCATCGCCAAAACGTGGCAACACGGCAGCGTGATACGGTCATGGCTTTTGGACATGGCGGTGCGGGCTCTGCAGGAAGATGTGAACCTGGAGACGCTGGCGTCATACGTTGACGACTCTGGCGAAGGGCGCTGGACGGTCAACGAGTCGGTCGAGCTGGCGGTGCCCACACCGGTGATCACGGCGGCGTTGTATCAAAGGTTCCGTTCACGCCAGGACGAACCGTTCAGTGGTCGGATGCTGGCGGCATTGCGTCGGCAGTTCGGTGGTCATTCCGTCCGGGAAAGTCCGCAGCAATCCGATTAGCGGCGCGATATTAGCCGATTAATGGCGGGGTCGCGAAACCCCGCCATCAGTTGGAAACGGGCGTGTGGAATCAGTCTTCTCGGTAATTCTGCGGATCCGGATCTAGCCGTCGGTGAAAATTTCGTTGGCGATGTCCATGGCGCCGCGGGCGAATGGAATCCCGGAGTATAGGGTCATGTGCCCAAAGACCTCGATGATCTGGTCCTGGGTAAAGCCGATGTTCAGTGCACCGCGAATGTGGCTCCGCAGTGGCGCTTCCCTGCCCAGCGTGGCCAGACAGGTCATGGTACACAGGCAGCGGCTGGGAAGGTCCAAACCGGGACGGGTCCAGGTGGCTCCCCAATAATACTCGCCAGTAATGCGACCCAACTCGCGTTCCGCCTGTGTAGGCGGCGCCGGCCGGCCGCCGGGTTGAGTTCCCATATAGTTGCGGCGGTACTCATCACCGCGCTGGAACAGGCTGTCAGGGTCTTCGTCGGTGTTATGGATCCTTGCGGGTGTGAAGTCGACGCCCTGCTCTTCAAAAACGCCTTTGCAAATGCTCAACGCGGTAATGCCGGCGGGGGCTCCGCCATACCAGGTGTCATGGATAATCAGCTCCACTATCTGGTCGGGAGTCAGGCCCACGTTGAGAGCATTGCTCAGGTGACGACGCAACTGGACTTCGCGCTGCAACACAATAAGGGAGGATAGCGTGATCATCTCCCGTTGCACCGGTGTCAGCGCCGGGCGTTTCCAGATGGTTCCGAACAGGGCTTCGCCAAGTATGCGCTCGAGGTCGGGGGCGATGTCCCACGCACCGGGCGCGGAACCGCCGGTCAGTGAGCCTCCACCGAACATGCGACGGGTTTCCTGGCCGCTTTCGTAGCGGTCGTCTAATTCGCTCATAACTGCCTCCATGATGGTAGTCGAGGTTGGAACGCCAGCAGTGTAAGGGTGGATACGTTCCGGCGCAACCGGGAACCGTTCCTTGCTCGCGACTGCCGGCGCCGCTATCATTGCGCCATGATTGACCTGCTGATAACCGGCGCCCAGGTGATTGATGGCACCGGCAGTCCCGGATTCTATGCCGCCGTAGCCGTTTCAGGAGAGACGGTATCCGTGCATCGGGGCGATGACACTGACTTGCGAAGAAACGCCGTGCGCATCATTGACGTAGTCGGGCACGTGGTTTGCCCTGGCTTCGTTGACCTGCATTCCCACGCGGGATTGACTATTCTGGGTGACCCTCACCACGATCCCAAAGTACGGCAGGGTGTGACTACCGAATTAGTTGGGATCGATGGGATTTCCCACGCGCCGTTCAAGACCCAGGACGAACTGCACCGTTATATTTGGCTGGATTCCGGGCTCAACGGATACCCGCCGATGCCGGCCGACTGGCTGACGGTGGCGGACATGCTGGGCAAATACGACGGAACGGTCGCCATCAACATGGCTTATATCCTGGGCAATTCGCCGGTGCGTATCTGGAGCGTCGGGTGGAATCAGCGGGCGGCCACCGCCGCCGAGATCGCCGACATGCAGGCCGTGGTGCGAGAAGCCATGGAGGAAGGTGCGTGGGGATTGTCCACCGGTCTGGACTATCCTCCTGGCGCTTACGCTGACACCGACGAGCTGGTTGCCCTGTCGGAGACCGCCGCTTCGATGGGCGGGATTTACCACACCCATACCCGGGCCAGCCTGTTGAGCCAGGGTTATCTGGCTCCGTGGCACGAAGCGATTGAGATTGGTCGACGTTCCGGGGTCCCGGTTCATCTGACCCATTATCGGCAGAGTGTTTCCGGAACCGGCAGCCATCTGGGTCATTTGGGGCTGGTGGAGGACGCCAGGGCCGAAGGGATCGACTGCACCTTCGACTGTTACACTTATCCCTACTCTGGAACAACGATCACCATCGGACTACCCCACTGGGCGAAGGACGGCGGTCCCGAGGGACTGATGGCTGCCTTGCAGGATTTCGATGACCGGGAACGAATGAAGCGGGAATTATCCCCATCCCGGCTGCACAACAACTGGTTGACCAATTTCACCAAACCCGAAAATCAGCAGTACGACGGCCACCTGATCGCGGACATAGCTGAAATGCGTGGTCAGGAGCCTGCTGACGCACTGTTTGATCTACTGATTTCGGAGAACCTGGGTATCAGCACCGTGGGCCTTGGTACCAACGCCCAGACACTCTATGCCTTTGTTTCGCATCCGTACGGCATGATTGCGTCCGATGCCATTCTTTTTGGAGAATATCCGAATCCTCGAACCTACGGTTGCTTTCCCATCGTTTTGGCGGAGTTCGTTCGGGCGGAACAGCACCTGAGATTGCCCGAGGCCATCCGGAAGATGACATCCTTCCCGGCCCAGCGGCTGGGTTTGCCAGATCGGGGAATCCTTAGGGACGGGTTCAAGGCCGACATTGTGGTATTCAATCCAGACACGGTGAAGACCCACGCCACTCGGGAGAATCCCAAGCAGTACCCGGTTGGAATCGAGTACGTGATAGTCAATGGTCAGGTAGTGATCGAGCAGGGTGAGAATACCGGGGTGTTGCCCGGGCGTGCCCTGCGTCGCGGCCATGCCACGACCTGATCCGGGGCCGATGAACGAATCCGTTTCGCCCGATTTCCATTTCTGCCCACGCTGCGGTGAACCGTTGGCCACGGTGGAGAGAGGCGGATTGCCGCGACCCGGCTGCGTTGGTTGCGGTTACGTACACTTTCGAAACCCGGCGGTGGGAGTGGCAGTGATTGTTTTGGACGAAGACGGGCGGATACTGCTGGGCCGTCGCTCCGCCGGCGGCAACGTCGGAGAGTGGTGTATTCCCTGTGGCTACGTGGAGTGGGGCGAAGATATCCGTGATGCTGCTCGCCGCGAGTTCCTGGAGGAAACCGGGCTGGAAGTAGCCGTCGGTGAAGTCTTTGCGGTGCATTCCAACTTTCACAATCCTAATGCGCTGACAGTGGGTGTCTGGTTTTGGGGCAAGATTATTGGTGGCGCCGTTCGGGCGGCCGACGATCTGGACGAAATTGGTTGGTTTCATGCCGGCGCTCCTCCGGAACCTTTGGCTTTTCCGACTGATGTGAAGGTGTTGGCCGAACTTGCAACCGCCATCGGCACGGAGTATGTGCAATGACCAAACGGGCCGTCGTCATCCAGCACATCGCGGTTGAGACGTTGGGCAGCAACTTCCAATCGGTGCTGGAGGATGCCGGGTTTCACCTCACGACGGTTCCTGTATTCGACGGTGCTCCGGAGTTCCTCGAGTTCAATGCGCCGGAGTTGGCAGACGTGAGTTTGATCATCTCGCTGGGAGGGCCGATGTCTGCCAACGATGATTACCCGGCGCTGCAGCGGGAGATGGAATATTTACGGGTCGCGACCACCGGCACGCCGGCGACTCCGGTCATTGGCATCTGTCTGGGCGCGCAGTTGTTGGCCAGGTCGCTTGGAGGGGTTGTGGCCCCGACCGGAGGCTATCAGTTCGGGTTGCGCAAGATAGACGTCACCGCCGAGGGCATTTGCAACCGGGTATTTGGCGAAATCAAAACGCCACTGGTGCCCACGCTGCACGGCGAATACTTTTCGGTGCCGCCCAGTGCTACGTTGTTGGCGGAAGGCACCATGTTGCGTCGTGATGGCGGATTCAAGCGCGTTCCGATGGCTTTCTGCAGCGGATTGTCATACGGGTTCCAATTCGAGCCGCAACTGACGCTGGAAGAATTGAAAATCTGGAACCGCGTGCTGTACCAGGACTACGAACTGATGGGAGACCGATTTGATTCCGAAGAGGAATCTGCCAGGAATCTGAGGGAATTCACGGCGTTCGCGCCCAGTCACGAGGCGCAGATGTCACGGATGTTGCGCGCCTTCCTGCAAAATGCCGGGTTGGGAACAGATTGAAGGATTTGCTCCTGCGGCGGCGTGTATGTGGGATCGACGTTTGACACTAGGGGCAGGGGAGTTTAATCTTCAAAGCGTCAACGGTGGACATAAACCCTGACAACGTTGCACGATGAAAACCGCGATTACTACACACTAAATCAAACGGAGGGATCAGGATATGGCATACGAAGGATTGATAGCAGAGCAAGTTTGGGTTGAGGGTCATGACGGCGATCGAATCAACGCTTACGTGGCACGACCCTTGGGATCGGGCCCGTTTCCCGCGGTAATGTTGTTCCATCACATGCCGGGCTGGGACGCTGCAACCAAGGAGATGGCCCGCAAATTCGCCCACAACGGATACATTGCCATCTCGCCCAACCTGCACTACCGCGAGGGGAACGACGACCCGTCGGTCAACAGCGCCAGCATCCGTGACAAGGGTGGTATGCCGGACGCACGCACACTGGGCGACGCTGCCGGTGCGATCGGTTATCTGCGCCACCTGGACGTTCATAACGGAAAAGTCGGAATCATCGGGTTCTGTTCCGGTGGCCGGCAGGTGTTCCTTGGCGCGTGCAAACTGCAGGGTATTAACGCGGCGGTGGATTGCTGGGGCGGCGGAGTAACCCCCCGGGACAGCGAGCCGCCTACTGAGGCCATGCCACATGCTCCCATCGAGTTCGTGTCTGATCTCAGCTGCCCATTGATGGGCCTGTTTGGTGAGGATGACGCCCGGCCGTCAATCGCCGAGGTGGAGGCGACCGACGCGGCCATCAAAGCGGCGGGCAAGTCGTGGGAATACCACACGTACCCCAACGCTGGCCATGGTTTCTTTGCCGTTGACCGGCCCAGCTATGCGGTGGAGGCGGCCAATCAGGGTTGGCAAGAAGTGTTT
Organism: Dehalococcoidia bacterium; assembly: GCA_965217175.1. Taxonomy (GTDB): domain Bacteria; phylum Chloroflexota; class Dehalococcoidia; order Lucifugimonadales; family UBA3495; genus Bin87. The sequence goes on along the minus strand of OZ244251.1, from coordinate 2,886,352 downwards.
GCCTTTTACGGGCGGCATCTCAGCTAACGGTTGAATCGGCCAGCCACAAAAATAATGGGGCGGGTTGCATACCCGCCCCACGTTGTTAAAGTTCGGCAGGATATTTTCGGGTTAGTTGTCCGTGGCCTCGAATGCCAGGGTGGTAAACCGCATGAAGATTCCGCCTCGAGGAGCAGCCAGCGGACCATTCAGGCAGAGGCAGGCAATCACGAAGGTGGCCCCCGGCTCGGCTGAGCCGCTGACTTCCACGCGGTGGGGTGCGTTCAGCCCCACGATGCTACCGAATGCCCGATCTATTTCACCGTTCACCCAAACCTCGCCATAGTTGTCAAAACTGGTTTCGAACCAGATCCGGGACCCGCTGACGTCGACACCGTCAATTGTCGCGGGTACGGTGACGCTGATTCGGTACCAGGCAAAGGTGAAACCTACCGAAAGACTCTGGCGAACGTTGTCGCATTCCTCCCATGCCGAATCATCAAATTCGGCCAGACGGGGAGGCGCGGCCAGCAGGCGGGCGGATAATCCTTCGTTGGGTTCGCCCGGGACCAGCCCAGGGGCGACGCGCCAGGGCCGCCCGCCTGCGATACTTCGGCCTTGTGGAGTGTTGAGGTCTACTGCGAACCTGGGCATAACCTGATCTCCTGTTGAATTGCGATTGGGTTTATAAGGGCAGTTTAGGGCGCCGCTGGGACCACTGTGGCGATTAACGGAATTCCCAAAGGTTGGAGGCAGTTACGCCGAACACCTGGTCCCGTGCTTCGGAGCTGGGGTATTCAATCATGTCCATGGGGAGACGCAACGCGTTCCGATAGCCTTCACGGTTGGCCACGGGCGGGAAATCGCTTCCCCACATCAATCGGTCACCTCCGAACGCCTCTACAGCCATCTCGATTAGTGGGGGAACATCGGCAAAGGGTATCGGCTGGCGGAAGGGAACCGGCCGCGGGCAGAATTCGCCAAGGCCCGGGACCTTAACATAGACGTTGGGGTATTTGGACAGCGCCAAAGTCTGTTGGTAGGTTTCCATGGGGGCTTCCCGGTCGGAGCGGCCGGGCCCGAAGAACGCGCCGACACCGGCCAGGTGTTCCATCACTACCGTCAGGTTGGGAAACTCCTGGATGATCGCCTCAAATTCTGGATCGGCGTATTGCTCCACCGTGCCCATGACGCTGGCAATGACGCCCAAATCAGCACATTTGCGCCATAGAGCCAGGGGGTCATCGCCGGGAGCGCGCCAGGCGCAGTTGAAGCGCAGGCCGTCAACTCCCTGTTGATGCAGTTCGGCCACGCGGTCGGGGGCGTCGGTTTGCGTATGGTCGACAATCGCAATTACGGCGAAGCGACCGGGGAACCGTTTGACCGACTCGATCAGATAGCTGTTGTCGAAAACACCGAAAAACTGGGTTAGCACAGCCTTGTCCACGCCAACCCGATCCATCTCATCAAGCAGAATTTCCACCGGTTCGAACCAGTAGGGTGAGGCGTGGCAATGAGTATCAATTACTGTGGCCATTTCCAAACTCCTGTCAGTCGCGCATTATTCGCGGATTCCGAAGGATACCCGGCATCAGGCCGCCGTGGTTCCACCATCGATAACCAACTCGGAGCCGGTAACGAAGGAAGACTCATCAGAGGCCAGGTAGATAGCGCCGTAGGCGATTTCACTGGGTTTGCCGATACGGCCCAGGGGAAGGCGCTGCATCCGTAGAGCCATGTTGTCGGGGTCGTTGAGGGTATCGGCGATCATGTCGGTTTCGATGGGGCCCGGATGGATTGAGTTGCACCGGATGCCATCTCGGGCGTGCTGGATCGCAGTGGATTTGGTGAAGAGTCGAACGGATCCCTTGGTTGCGGTGTAGCTGGCCGATCCATTGGGACTGCCCACCAGGCCGGCCGTGGAGGAGATGTTGATGATCGAGCCGCCGCCGTTCTCTCGCATGACCGGGATGGCCGCCTTCGTGCCAAGGAACACGCCCTTGGAGTTGACGGCAAAGATGCGGTCCCAGTCTTCCACGGTAGTCTCTTCGATGTTCTTGCGAATCAGGATGCCAGCGTTGTTCAGCAGGATGTCCAGCTTGCCGTAGGCGCTGACCGCGGTTTGCACTGCGGACTGCCAATCCGATTCATTGGTCACGTCCAGGTGGACGTAGGTGACCTGATAGCCCAGTTCCTGCAATTCCGCTTCGGTCTGGCGGCCCTGGTCGTCCAGGATGTCGCCAATGACGACGCTGGCGCCCTCCTCGGCAAACATGCGAGCTTCCACCGCTCCCTGGCCCCGGGCTCCGCCGCTGATTAGCGCAACCTTCCCTTCAAGTCTGGGCATGATGAACCTCCGACAACGATTCGTGCGTTACATAAAAAGGGTTCCGCGCTCACTTTATAGCGATTGGGGGTGGGGTGCAACCGCGGAGGGTATTCGTCGAACCGGCCAAGCCAGATAAGGGTTGGTTCCCGGCCGAAAAGGCCTGGAACTATTTCACTCTCCGGACAGACGGTTCGTAGCTCCCAATATGGCCGAGTGGACTATCGACCATTATCAAGTACCGGGTTGGTTCCTTGGGCAACCAGTTAACTGAGTAGTCCCCCGGTCCCCCGTGGCAACTCGCGACGAATAATTCGCGTGGTTCCCGGCACCGTGTTCCACCGATAGCAGGTACGTGCCGTCGTGAGGAGCGGTCCAATAGAGCCACAGCGAACCTGGTGCGCTGACGGGAGCTCGCAACCGGATCGACTCGCCGCCGTTGGGCGGGTGAAACAGCAGACGAAAGAGCTGTCTCTCTAATTGGCGCGTGATTGAAGGGCTGCGAAATTCGATGGAGGAGTTTCGGCCGGCCTGGAAATTGAACCGAAAAAAAATCGGTGTCGAAAGCATGTTCCAACTCGCCCGAAACCAGTGCGCCGTTGGATTTATGTTGTTGCAGGCTCATGGGTCGTGTGTTGTGCTCTGTGGTTGTCCAAGCCCTCTTAGGGGCCAGGTTATGGTCATGGTATTGGCGGTTCGACCTCGAGCCGGTGGGTGTGAACAGGGAGAACTCGTAGGATGCCTCTTGAACCACCACGCGTTCCGGCCCGCTGTGGTCAACAACCAAGGTGTCCAGCTCGTGGATCCAGTGTCTCAGCGTGACAAAGGGAAGGGGCCCAGCCTTGCGGACCCTCATGCGATAGTACGTGAAGATCTGTTCGCCATCTTCGGAGTGTATTCCCCTCAGCCACATGTCACGTTCCGGCGCGGAGGCGGCCGAGGACCAGGGAATTCTTGCCAAGTACTCGTCCAGCCCCAGCGTCAATTCCGGCAATCCCGCGGTGTACGCGGTGTCCACCGAATTGGCGTTGAATGCGACCCATTCGGACCAATCCCGGGTGCTGGTGTTCCGTTCGCGCTGGTAAGCCCGGTCGCCTACGATAATCAGATGCTCGGCCCGGTTGTGCCGGAGGCCGGACACGTCCCAATCCAGGCGGTCCGGCCCGACCCAATCCCCGCGCACGGTGATCCTTGTATCCTCCGCCCCTCCCGACCGGTACGTCGTGATCGTCCCGTCCACCCGGTAGGAGTGGACGGTGCCCATGCTCTTGCGGACTTTGGATACCACCCGAAAGACCTCATCACTCACACCGTCGTTAGACCTTGTAGGCTCGCCGGGCGTTCCGCACGCAAACAGGAGAACCGCCGCGGCGAGTGCCACGGTGAATTTGATGAACAGAACAGAAAGGGTCATCACTCCTGTATCCCGATCGTTGTTATCCACACGATTATGTTTCCCGTGTCCGTTATCCCTCCGCCGTCCCAAACTTGGTGTTGGACCGTGTTGGCCACAATCACATTTTGTTCCGCCAGCCACCAGGTGCACTGGTAGCCGTCGGCCCAGCCATCGCCGAATTCTCCCACGAACCAGGTGTTGAAGACGCCACTGTCATTCTGCCAATCGACGTCCACTTGGAATGGACCAAAGTACTCGCTCCCTAAACTTTATGTCTGGGACGTGGACCGTCTCCGGAGCGTCGTCACTTGAAGAGGCCGACACCGACGCAAAGGTGCACATTGGCCGGCCATAATCGGGCGTGTCGTCGACGGCGCACGGAGTGATGCAGTGGAGGGCCGTCAGGAGATCGTAGTAAGGCCCTTCAGGCCTGAGGCCGGGCCATGGTATCCACAGCAACGGCACATCCCGGCGGGGTCTATCATGTTCAACGACACCGAAGCTTTAACCGGATACGATCCGCCGGGATATAATCCGCTCAGCAAATCAGCCGTTTGTCCCCGGCGACAACCGGAGTCTCCCCCTCAATCCCGGTCCAGGTGTAAACTGCCACGGGTCAGTGGACAACTCTCGGACGCTATGGAGCGGAACGTCACTCACAAACCCGACATCCATGCACGACAAGGAGAAAGACGATGACGCCGCGGAATCTCACAATTGATTCACAAGTACATGCCTACGAACGAAACCGTCCGGAACGCCCCTGGGCCGGAACCTTGCAGGGTCCTGAAGAGGTCACCGGTGACGACATGGTGGCAGCGATGGACGCACTTGGCGTCGACGGGGCGATCTTGATATCACCGTTTTCCATGTATCGCTACGACGCCAGCTATGCACTGGAAGTGTACGCGAAACACCCGACGCGTTTCGGCTTGGTAAGGCCATTTGATCCGCGATCCGAAACGATCGAGGACGATGTGGCTGAGTGGACGGGTACTCCGGGTGTGGTCGGAGCCCGCATCATGCTTACGGCTCAGCCATTCGAAGCGGACGACCCGGGACTCAATCGCATACTCGCCGCCGGAGCAACCGCTGGCGTTCCGGTGAACGTCATGTGTTCGGGCAATCTGCCCCTCTTCGGTGAGCTGGCCCGCCGCAATCCGGGCACTCAGATGGTGATCGATCATCTGGGACTGGCGCAACCCCCTGCGCCGCCGGCCCCGCCGGAACCGTTCGCGGATCTGCCCACCGTGCTTTCGCTGGCGGAATACGACAACGTAGCCATCAAGATTTCCGGAGCGGGCACCCTGTCTCATGAGCTATTTCCGTACCCGGACATCTGGGAGCCTTTGCGCCAGATATTCGACGCGTTTGGATTCGACCGGTGCCTGTGGGGTACTGACTGGACCAGGGCGGTGAACCTATTGACCTACGAGCAGGGCGTGGAGGCATTTCGTGTTACCGACCAGCTCTCGGATACGGAGCGTTCTGCGCTAATGGGTGGATCGCTGGCGAAAATATACAACTGGACGCCGGATATAGGTGATTAGTTTGGAGTCGGGGCGGCAGCGCGGAGCTATTGCACCCCTGGACTCGGGGATGCCGCAATTGGGAGTGGGGGAATTGGTGGGCCGTGTGGGGATCGAACCCACGACACCCGGATTAAAAGTCCGGTGCTCTGCCAGCTGAGCTAACGGCCCGAGGTATTCGCCAAGCGTTGAATCGGAAAAAAGTATAGCATAGCCACCAGATCACCAACGGGCGGGGTGTTTTTGGTTGGTGATTGCTGCATAACAAAGACAGACACTTGCCAAAATGTTGCAGCGGGTGCATAATTACGCCACAACTTTCTGGTGGTTCAAGCGGGGTGGCCCCACCCGTTCCCATCCCGAACACGGAAGTGAAACGCCCCAGCGCCGACGATACTGCCCCGGTGACGGAGTGGGAAAATAGGTCACTGCCGGAAAGTTATCGTTTAGATAGTAGTGGGGCAGTACTTGTACTGCCCTCTCTATCTGAAATCAGCATGAAGCCACCAATGGGATCGAGGCTGAAGGCCAAATAACCGTAAGGAACGACGCCGACCCGGGCGCAATGGGTTCGATGGTGTACGGCGATGGGGCTGGGTGTGATGAACAACGAAACCGCAACCGGCGCAATGAGTCCACCGAAAACCCTGATTCCTAACCTGAAACGGCGGCTTTGTCGATATATTTCGACTTTATGAGCCGCTTTTGTAGTTAATGGCTCTTTTATTTTTGCCCAAATGCGGTAAAATGGCGTGTACAGCGCAGAATCATTAACCTGAAACCAACCCAGGAGAAACTCATGGGCAGCAGATTCGAGAAATTTTCAGAAAGAGCACGGCGTGTTTTGTCGCTAGCTCAGGAAGAAGCACAGCGGTTTAACCACAACTACATCGGGACTGAGCACATATTGCTCGGCTTGGTACGTGAAACCGAGGGTGTAGCCGCTCGAGTGCTGTCCGGCCTGAGCGTAGACCTTGGTAAGGTGCGGTCGGCCGTAGAGTTCATCATCGGGCGCGGCGAGCGGCCGGCACAAGGCGAGATCGGTCTAACGCCCCGAGCCAAGAAAGTGGTGGAATTGGCGGTCGATGAAGCCCGTCGAATGAACCATACCTATATTGGCACGGAGCACCTTCTGATCGGCCTGTTGCGCGAAGGCGAAGGTGTTGCAGCCGGCGTGTTGGAGAGTCTGGGTGTCAATCTGGAAAAGGTACGAGCGGAAACGCATCGCATCCTCAGTAACTCCGGGACAGGGACTTCGACGAGCACCCGTTCCAGCACCCGCACTCCGACCCTTGATCAATTGGGCGTCGACCTGACCAATGCCGCGCTAGGTGGCAAGCTGGATCCCGTGATCGGTCGCGATACCGAGATCGAAAGGGTTACTCAGATTCTGAGCCGGCGCACCAAGAACAACCCGGTGTTGGTGGGCGAACCTGGCGTGGGTAAGACGGCAATCGTCGAGGCCATGGCCCAGCAGATATCGTCTGGCGATGTTCCGGACACTCTGAAAGGCAAACGCCTGGTCACTCTGGACATGGGCGCCTTGGTCGCGGGCACGAAGTACCGCGGCGAGTTCGAGGAACGACTGAAGAAAGTAATTGAGGAAATCAAGACCTCAGGCAATTGCGTTCTTTTCATCGACGAGATTCATACCATAGTGGGTGCGGGAGCAGCCGAGGGCGCCGTGGACGCTTCCAATATTTTGAAGCCGTCCCTGGCTCGAGGGGAAATTCAGTGCATCGGCGCGACCACCCTGGACGACTATCGAAAATATGTCGAACGTGACCCAGCGCTGGAACGGCGCCTACAACCGGTTCGGGTGGAAGAACCCGATGCCGAAATGACCGTTGACATACTCAAAGGGGTGAAGGTCCAGTACGAAGACCATCACAATGTAGAGATTACCGACGAAGCGGTGCATGCGGCGGCCACGCTGTCCACACGCTACATCCCGGATCGGTTCCTGCCAGACAAGGCCATCGACCTGCTGGACGAGGCGGGCTCACGGGTGCGTTTGCGAGGCAGTCACGCTCCTCAGGAAGTCAAGGACGCCATGGAAGTCCTGGAGAGGGTGCGAAAAGAAAAGGACGAGGCGATCGCTTCGCAGCAGTACGAAGTGGCGGCTGAGTTGCGGGATCGGGAATTGCACCTCTCGCAAAATGTTGGTGACCTGGAGCGCGAGTGGCGTGCCGACCGCAATAAAGAGCGCACTCAGGTAACGGAAGAAGACATCGCCGAAGTGGTGAGCATGTGGACCGGCATCCCGGTGACTCGCCTGGCCCAGGAGGAAACGGATCGTTTGCTTCACATGGAAGAGGATCTGCACAAGCGGATCATCGGACAGGATGAAGCGATTGTCGGGATATCCCGTGCTGTTCGCAGAGCGCGCGCCGGGCTAAAGGATCCCCGCCATCCGATTGGCGTCTTCCTTTTCCTTGGACCCACCGGAGTAGGGAAGACAGAACTGGTTCGAGCAATGGCAGAGTTCATGTTCGGACACGAAGACAACATGATTCGTCTGGACATGTCCGAGTTCCAGGAGCGCCACACCACGGCCCGTCTGATCGGCGCGCCTCCCGGGTACGTTGGCTACGACGAAGGTGGTCAATTAACCGAGGGTGTTCGCCGCAAGAACTACTGTGCAATTCTGCTCGACGAAATCGAGAAGGCGCATCCGGAAGTGTTCAACATCCTGTTGCAGATCTTTGATGCCGGCCAATTGACCGATGCCCGTGGACGTCGGGTGGATTTCCGGAACTCCATTATTGTAATGACCAGTAACCTTGGTTCTGACCTGATCAAACGCGACACCAGCTTGGGATTCGCCGTCAAGTCGGACTCGGCACAGACGGACAACCAGGCTTACGAGCGGATGAAGGATAAGGTTATGGATGAAGTGAAACGCTTCTTCAGACCCGAATTCCTGAACCGGCTGGATGCCACCATCGTCTTCCATGCGTTGAGCAAGGCAGAGATCAACCAGATAGTTGATCTGATGATGAACATGGTGAGACTGGAGCTGAAGGATAAAAACATCGGTATCGAATTGACCGAGGCTGCTCGCGAATTTTTGGGCGAAAAGGGCTACGACCCGATGCTAGGCGCCAGGCCATTACGCCGACTCATCCAGAACGAAGTCGAAGATAAACTGTCCGACGAGTTGCTGGGTGGCAAATTATCAGAAGGCGACACTGCGATTGTCGACCTCGACGAAGACGGGAAAGTCGTAGTCAAGGTACGCAGCGAGGAGATGGCCGCTTTGCCCGCGGCTTAGAGGAAATCTACAACGCAAGCTAAAATTGAGGGCGTCATCAAAAATGGCGCCCTCAACGGTTAGTGTAGCCGGCAGCTGATCTGGGCCGCAGAATGTTCAATGCGACTTCATCAGGATTCCGGGGTAGGTATGTCAATTGCATTGCTTCATACGCAACACTGGCTGGATGGGGAGATGTTGCTGCTGTGATGCGCCACTCGATGGGGCTGCATCGACAACGGATTAACTGGTGTCGAGCAGCTCCTCTGGCGTCGGCGGTTGACGGTTCATCAAGGTATTGCTAAATTTTCGGAACGCTTTCAGCGGGTATTGAGGTGATTGAATGGCCAGGCGAATGCTAAAAGAATTGGAACAGGTATACGGCTTCGACGAAGTGGCAATTGTTCCCGGCGAAGTTACCATCAATCCCGAGATGACATCCACACAGATGAGCATCGGCCAGTTCACGTTCGAATCACCGGTGATGGCCTCTGCGATGGACGGATCGGTGTCGCCCAGGTTTGCCGCGCTCATGCATGAGATGGGAGGCTTGGGTGTCCTGAATGGTGAGGGTCTGTACAGCCGTTACGAGGATCCCTATTCCGTATTGGAAGAGATAATATCGATGGACCAGGCGGAGGTTACCGAATACCTCCAGCACGTCTACACCGAACCGGTGCAAGATCACCTGATTGGAGAGCGCGTGCAGGAGATCAAAAACACCGGCGCCATTGCGGCAATTGCGTTCACGCCTCAAACTACCAAGAAGTTCAGCCCGCTGGCGGTCGAAGCCGGCGCTGACATTATTGTGGTCCAATCGACGGTTACCACCGCTCGCCACGTTTCGCGCAGCTACCGAGGATTGATATTCTCTGAACTGGTGAATGCGTTGAATGTACCGGTTGTGGTTGGCAATTGCGTGACCTATGACGTGGCCACCGAATTGATGGAAACCGGCATTGACGCCGTATTGGTGGGTGTGGGTCCCGGCGCTGCGTGCACCACCCGGGAGGTTACAGGCGTGGGTGTGCCGCAGGTGTCGGCAACGTTGGAATGCGCGGCTGCACGGGAAGATTATTTCCAGCGGACCGGCCGGTATGTCAGCATCATTACGGACGGAGGAATCCGGACGGGTGGCGACCTTTGCAAGGCGATGGCCAGCGGCGCCGACGGCGTGATGTTGGGTACGCCATTCGCTCAGGCTGCGGAGGCGCCGGGCCGCGGCTTCAACTGGGGCATGGCTAATGCGCACCCGGAACTTCCTCGGGGAACCCGCATCAATGTGGGAACCAAGGGCACGTTGAGACAGTTGATGCACGGCCCGTCTAGCGTGACCAACGGCACGCAGAACCTGGTGGGTGCGCTGCGAGTAGCCATGGGCATGTGCGGTGCATACACGGTTCGGGATTTTCACAAGGCCGAAATGGTCATAGCTCCCGCCATCAAAACCGAGGGCAAACATTTCCAGATGTTGGGGTAGGGCGTTAGCCAGAGATACGCATCTTTCCAACCGCTATTTCAATCATAGGAGGCTGTTCATGTCGACCGGCACCATTCAGATTCTGGACCCGCGTCCGGAGCAAACAACCGCCGAGCGCCCGGCCGCCGGCCGTCTACCCGGCCTGAGCGGGAAGACCATAGGGCTGCTGGAGAACCGTAAATATCACTCTGACAATTTCTTCAAAGAGTTGCAGACCATCCTGGAAGAGGAATACGCGGTCGATAAGGTCGTTTACCTCCGGAAATTTAGCTTTAGCTCTCCGTGTTCGGATGAGACGATCGAAGAACTGGTGGCCCAGTGCGACGCTGTCGTACACGGCATTGCTGATTGAGGAAGCTGCACGGCGTGGGGTCTCCACGACACAGTAATTACCGAATCCAGGGGCGTCCCTTCAGTCAGCGTTATCACCGAGAGTTTTACCCGGGCTGCTCATGCGAGAGCGGCGGCGCTTGGAATGCCGGGGGTGCAGATATTGGCGTTGCCCAGTCCATTGGCGCCGCGGTCGATTCCGGAAGTGCGTGATTTGGCGCATAAATTCGCCGGTGAGATCGCGACAATGTTGACCGCCTCCAGGTAGTTGGGTCCCGTTACACAGGAGTATCAACCTTATGCCCAGTGAAACCCCGGCCCTACAGTCGCGACGCATCGAGGTTGCCGATTCCTATGATGCGATCCAGGATTACTACGAGGAGCAGGGGTGGACGGACGGTATGCCGGTAGTGCCCGCCACCGAGGGCGCGGTCCAGCGTATGCTGGGTCCGTGGGGTGAAGATCCATCCCAGTCCCTCGGCGTGGCCCAACCATCCAACTGCGAAGTTACGCTGGAAAAAGTGGCCATTAACGCAGTTATGGCCGGTTGCAGACCCGAATATTTCCCGGTCGTTGTCGCCTGTGTTAAGGCGGCATTGCAGCAATCGTTCAACCTGGCAGGTTGCCAGGCCACAACCGGCGGCGCGGCTCCAGTGGTGATCGTCAATGGCCCTATTGTACGGCAACTAGGTATCAATGGTGATTCGGGTTGCTTTGGGCCCGGGTATCGTTCCAACGCCACCATCGGTCGGGCGCTGCGGTTGTTCGTACGCAACGTGGCCGGCCTGATCATCGGTGATATGGACAAAGCCACGTTGGCCATGCCGGGCCGTTATTCCTTCTGTTTCGCCGAAAACGAAGAGCGCAGCCCTTGGGAACCCCGGCACGTGGAATTGGGATTGGAACCGGAAGACAGCATGATAACGCTGCACGCTATCCGCGGCTTCTACCCGGTCATGGAAACAACGGTGTCCAACGGGCTGGACGTACTCAATACGTTGGTGCGAGCGACCCGCGCAACCGGGTTCTCGAATTATTATCAGATTGGCACCGGAGCGCAGGTTACGTTGGTGTTGAGTCCGGAACATGCCACCGAGATCGCGGCGGCCGGCCTGACCAAGAAGGATGTGCGGGAGTACGTTTACGCCAACGCCAGAATGTCGATTGCCGAGTTGTCCGATCTGGGGCACTGGGGTAATCGCAACTACCCAGCCTGGATCGATGACACAAAACCGGATACGATGGTTCCCATTGCGCCGCGGGCCGACGACGTCGTTATAGTGGTAGCGGGCGGAGACGGCAGGCATTCGGCCTGGCTGGCCGGATGGGGTGTAACCCGTGTGGTCACCGAGAAAATAGAAATGCCGGGTTGACGTGGGGTTGCGGACCCGATTTCAGGTCTGAACCTGGACGTACTCATCAATCAGGGCGAGATATCGCCCTTGATTTAACCGCTCGGTCGGCGCAGTCTACAAAAATCACAACTCATTTGACATAATCAATTGGACGGTAACTTGCAAATTGTTCACTCATCTACACACCCACACTGAATACAGCATGCTGGATGGCATCAGCCGGATTCCGGACTTGGTGAATCGCACCCGGGAACTGGGGATGGACGCCGCAAGCATTACCGATCACGGTTCACTGTACGGTGTGGTGGATTTCTATTCCGAGTGTGTGGAAGCCGGGATCAAACCGATCGTGGGTTGTGAACTGTACGTCGCGCACGGAAGTCGCCACGACCGCACACCCAACGAACGAACCGCCAATCACCTGGTGTTGATCGCCAGGGACAATACGGGATACCGAAACCTGCTCCAGTTGGTCACTCTCTCTCACTTGGAGGGTTTCCACTACCGTCCCCGAGTCGATAAAGAACTGCTGCACAAGTATCGCGAGGGAATGATCTGCATGTCCGGGTGCGCTTCTGCGGAAGTGCCCACGCTGCTTGCCGACGGGAATTACGAAGCCGCCAGGGAGATGGTTGGCTGGTACCGCGAGTTGTTCGGCGAGAATTATTTTCTGGAACTGCAACGCCACGAACACGTCCCCCAGTTGCCCAGGATCAACGATGGTTTGATTCGGTTGAACAAAGACACCGGCATCCCGTTGGTGGTTACCAATGACGCCCATTACGTGCGGCAAACCGACCATCAATACCAGGACGTTTACATCTGCATCCAGACCGGCACCAACATTCATGACGACAAGCGGCTCCGTATGGAGGATTCTTCGTACTACATCAAGTCGCCGCAGGAGATGGCCGCCGATTTTTCCGAATTTCCGGCCGCCCTCGACATTACCGGCGAGATTGCGCAGCAGTGCGATGTCTCCCTGGGGTTCGGGAAGATGCATTTGCCGCGTTATCCCACTCCCAACAATGAAGACGCCGACGCCTATCTGGAAAGGCTGTGTTGGGAAGGATTCAACAAACGCTACGGGCGCAACAATCCGGTGGCGCAAGCACGCATGGAGTACGAGCTGGAAGTGGTGAAACAGACTAGTTTCGCCAATTATTTCCTGGTCGTGTGGGACATCATTTCGTTCGTGCGTGAGCGGGGGATATTGTTCGGGGTCAGGGGGAGCGCTGCCGCCAGCATCGTGCTGTACTGCCTGGGCATCACGGAAATTGACCCGCTGGAATACCGCCTTGTGTTCGAACGCTTCCTCAATTTCGAACGCAAAGAAATGCCGGACATCGACATGGACTTCCAGGATGACCGGCGGGATGAAGTGCTGCGCTTCGTTATAGACCGCTACGGCCGGGACAGGGTGGCACAGATCATCACTTTCGGAACCATGGGCCCCAAGGCTGCCCTCCGCGACGTTGGCCGGGGCCTGGGCATGAGCTACGGTGACGTCGACCGCATCGCCCGCATGGTTCCGATGAAATCGCGGACACTGGCCGACGCGATGAAAGCCAATCCGGAGCTGGAGCAGAGCTGCCACAGCGATGCCTCCCTGCAGCAACTGGTGGATAATGCCCAGGCCCTGGAAGGCATCGTCCACCACGTGAGCACCCATGCCGCCGGCGTCCTGATCGCCGACGAACCGCTAACGGACACGGTTCCTTTGCAGCGGCCGGCCCGCGGCGATGAGAACAGTCCGGTGATGATGACCCAGTTCTCGATGGACCCGGTGGCCAAGCTGGGGTTGCTGAAGATGGATTTCCTCGGCCTCACCAACCTGACGATCCTGGACCGCACCATCAAATTGCTGGATGCGGAAAAGGGGATCCGCATCGACCTGGGCCGGTTGACTCTGGACGACCCGGAAGCCTACGCGCTGCTGAGCACGGGCAACACCACCGACCTGTTCCAGCTGGAAAGCGCCGGGATGCAGCGCTATATCAAGGAGCTGAAACCGTCGAACCTGGGGGATATTGCGGCGATGATCGCCCTCTATAGGCCCGGCCCCATGGAGCACATCGACCGATTCATCCGCTCCAAACATGGTGTGGAGCAGGTTTCGTATCCCCATCCCAGCATGAAGGAGCTGCTGGACGAGACCTACGGCGTCATCGTCTACCAGGACCAGGTGCTGCACATCCTGCAAAACTTCGCCGGTTACACGCTGGGGGAGGCCGACACTGTCCGCAAGGCCATGGGCAAGAAGATTCCCGCGCTGATGGCCGAGGAGCGGGACCGGTTTATTTCGGGAGCAATTAAGCGGGGATACACGGAGTCGATGGGCACCGAGATTTTCGACCTCATCGAGCCGTTCGCGGGTTACGCCTTCAACAAGGCCCACAGTGTCAGCTACGGGCTGATTTCCTACTGGACGGCGTATTTCAAAACCCACCATGCGCTGGAGTACATGGCATCGGTGCTCAACTGCCGGCTGGACCACGCCGACCGGTACGTGGCATCCATCAATGAATGCACGCGCATGGGGATCAGGATCGGGCTGCCGGACGTGAACGGTTCGGGAGTGCACTACACCACTGACCGAGCCGCCGAATGGGCGGACGGAACGGATGCCCTGCGCGTTGGCCTGGCTGCCGTCAAGTCGGTGGGGGAGGCTGCCGTCGCGCCCATCGTGGCCGAGCGCGAGGCCAACGGCCCCTATGCGTCCGTTGGTGATTTCTGTCGTCGGGTGGACGTATCGGGGCTGAACCGGCGCACGCTGGAGGCCCTGGCCAAGGCGGGAGCGTTCGACTCGCTGGGGCGACGTGCCGCCGTGCTTGCTGCCCTGGACCGCATCTGGGCGGTGGCGCAGCAGGAAACACGCAACCGCAATTCCGGACAATTCGGGATGTTTGGCGAAGAGGTGGACGGGGGATCCGGCGGGACCCTGCTGGAACTGGACAATAACCAGCCCGATGTGACCGACCAGGAAAAGGCCGAATGGGAACGGGAATATCTGGGGTTTGCGCTTTCGTACAACCCGATGCTGGCGCTGGCCGCCGTCGACGCCGGCGATGCCATCAATGCCGTGGCGCGGCTGGAAGATGAGATGGTCGGGGCGACCGTTACCCTGCTGGGCTACGTGAACGAGGTGACTGAACGCTACACCCGGGACAACCGCAAGTTCCTGCGGGTGGATCTGGCGCTGCTGGGCGGGAACGTGGAGACCATGGTGTGGCCGGATGTGCTGGCGAAAACCGCGGAGGTGTGGCGGCAGGGCATCACGGTGCGCGTGACCGGACGGCACCAGATCAGAGGCGACGATTTCTCGCTGGCGTGCTACGAGGCCGAGGAGTTTCAGCTGACGCCTCAGGCCGCTCCGGTCATGGACGGCGATGCTACCAGCCCTCAAGCCAGGGATTCTACCGAAGCACCCGGAACTGCATCGCAGGGAACGCGGCGGAACGGTCGCGGCAACGGTGCGGCGTCCAGACCCGCCCAGTCCGGCGCCAACGGGACTGCCTCGAAGTCGGGGTCGGCTGAGTCAGCGGGCGGGCGCGAGGCCGGGGTGCTGATCCGCATGTCTGAGACCGACAACGCAGACGACGACCGGTACCGGCTGCGCCAGGCGATCCGGGTGATGCTGGAATACACCGGCGATGATCGGGTATACGTTGAACTACACCTGCAGGAAGGCCGGCGGGTGTTGGTGGAGATTCCCACCGTGTCCACCGGCGCTTGCGACGAGCTGCAGGAGCGGTTGCAGGAATTGCTGGGCGAGGGATGCGCCGAATACTGTAACTGGGAGTTGCCAGCCGCGGCGGATTAGGCCGGCGGTTGGCGCCGAGATTCAGGATTCGGTGGCCGGGATTTGCAGGCCCAGGCCCGCGGCGATGAACCGCTTACCGTTTTCCTTGTAGAGGGCGGTGGGGTCCTGGAGGCGCTGGCGGTGAACCTCGGGCAGCTCGTGAATGCGACCGGGCACTCCGATAACCAGCGATTCGCTGGGTATGGCGGTTCCCGTCACGATGGCTCCGGCGCCGATGAGCACGTAGTCGCCAACGTCGCAGTCCTCGAGGCAAACGGCGTTGACGCCGATCATGACGTTGTTGCCGACCTTGCCGCCGTGGATCACCGCGCCGTGAGTCATCAGGACGTTGTCGCCCAGCTCCAGGTAGTCGTCGGTGTGCAGGACGCAGTTGTCCTGGATGGAGCAGTTCCTGCCGATGACGATCTGGCCGTAATCGCCGCGGATAACGGCGCCGGGCCAGATGCTGGTGTCCTCGCCGATGATGACGTCGCCCACGATGTAGGCTGCCTCGCTGACGAACACGCTGGGGTGAATTTGAGGGGTTTTGCCGTCGATGCTGCGGATCAAAATGGTTCTCCTGATTAAATGGTTTGGGACATTATATGCCGACGGGGTGGTGTTACGCCCTCACCCCCGGCCCCGCTCCCGGAGGGCGAGGGGGTCCTTCGACAGGCGCAGGACGAACGGGGTGGTGTTACGCCCTCCGCCCCCGGCCCTTCTCCCGGAGGGCGAGGGGAGAAGATGGGACGAGGGCCGATAGCCCCTTTCCTTTGGGAGAGGGGTTGGGGTGAGGGGCGCTCTTCGCAATGACAGAGGGTGGTCGATGTTCGGATGGTTTTTGGAAATTGGTCAAAATTGGCGTTATTATATAATACTCCCGTAATGTAGAATAGGCTAAAATTGCGCAGTATGTATATAGGGAGACATTTCCGTCGCTCCTTGCCGGCAGCCCGCCGGCGTTTGGCCGACGGGCATCGCATAGGAGGTGCAACGCCGAACTACCCTTCAACACCGCACGCGATTGCCGGCACAGCCCTGACCCCTGACCCTCTCGCAATTGAAGCAGGAACAGGACGCGGGACCGCCAGGTCGCTATCGCTCTTTGCAATGACAGAGGGGATTTCCTTTTGTAATGACGCGCAGCGAGCGGTGCAAGATAGCAAGGAAAGATTATCAACAGACAATCTCAAGGGAGATTTTGTCAAATGAGTAGTAAAACGAGAAAATTCATTTGGTCAGTGCCCGTGGTGGCGGCTTTCGCCGTCATCGGTGCATTGGCCGCTTTTGGCGTTCTGGGCTACAGCGTAGCTCAACGCAGAGCATTCCTCCTAGTGCGCCTTCCATCCATGGCAACACGGCCGCAGGGGATGGCAGCATCACCGTGTTGTGGACGGCTCCTACCGAGCCCGGTGTACCGGCGTTTGACGCGTACGACTTGGACTACATTGCGTCAACTACCAGGCCGGCCGATGGCGCTACGTGGACCGATGTTACTACCGAGCCCGGTTTGACTGATCGATCTGCCACCATTAGCCCATTGACTAACGGTGCTGCATATTACGTGCGGATTGCTGCCGTGGCGGGGGGACAAGCCGGAGATTATGACGTAGCCGGTCCCTTCATCCCGAACGTGGTTGAGGTACCCAGTGCCCCGAATAATGTCAGGGCAGTGCCGGGCGCAAGCGCTACGGAACTCATCGTGTCTTGGGACGCACCTGATAGCCAGGGCGGTGCGCCTGTCACCGGCTACACCGTGACTCATCTTCCGGCGGATGGCACGAATGGCGATGCTGATTTAGCTGAGCTTACGGCAACCATCACCGGTTTGACCGACGCCACGGAATACACGGTTAGCGTAACGGCTGACAACAGCGGTGGTAGCAGCCCAGCCGCAGAGGCCACCGCAACGCCTACGTTGTTGCCCACTGCCAGCATTACCAATGTTCCCAGTACCACAGCCAGCGCAGGTTTGCGCCTGGTGCTGGAGATTGGAGCTGCTGGTATACAAGATATGGCCGCGGGTGACCGCGTTGAGGTGTTCCTGGAAAACGACTATGTCGTCCCCGGTTCAATTCCAACCAGTTCCGTATCCTTCATCATTGGTGGAGGAGGTACGGATGGCGTGGCTTACGGAAGTACGATTCCGGCCGCCAGCGTGAGTGTGGAAGACGGCGGTGATATTCCCGGAACCGACACCGACGGCGATGCCCACTCGATCGTAGCTGAAATACCCGACTTCGATCCGAGTGATGATGGTCGCCACTTCCCCAACTCGCCGTCCGGCGAAGCTGATGACACGTTGACGCTCGTCATCGAGACCAGCGCCGGCATTTTGAATCCCAGCGAACAGGGAAGCCATAGCGTTGGTTACTCGGTGTTGACTACCACCGAAATGGCTGACGGCACCGCTGAAAGGAGACTGCCTGACCTCGGAACCAAGGCCAAGATTTCTCTGGACTCGGACGATGGCGGTCGCGGTAAACCGATAACCATCGCTGGCTCCGGCTTCAACAACGGCGTTGGCGCCGAAGCTTTCGTGTTGATAAAGAAGACCGGAGGTGCGCCCGACTGCGCGACCGTCGTTGCTGACGGTACGAGCCTGGGCACCGCTCACGTTGGCACCGACGACAAGTTCTCCATCCCATTCACCGTCCACCAGGACGACTTTGATGCTGGTGCTGTGAACTACATCTGCGCCACCGACTACGAGGCTCCGACGAACCGTCGCGCAGATGACGACGTTGAGGTCTTCGAGTTCACTCCGTCCGTCACCATAGACCCGACCACCTTGAACTCCGGCGACGAAGTCACGGTCAAGCCTCGGGACTTTGGCGGCCACATCACTTCCATCTCGCTGGGAGGCGAACAAACGCTGGGACCGGGCGACTGGATGCTGGATAACCCGTCAAGCACCAACTCCGATATCATGTTCGACATGCCTGGCGGCCTTTCCGACACCATCAACGTGTCCGTTACCGACGGCACCGACACGAAGCGCGTTGACATCGTGGTAGTGCCTTCGTCCCTGGAACTGAGTAGCACGAGTGTCGCTCCGTACGAGTCCGTTATCGTCTCGGGTAGCGGGTTCAGCGAAGACGCTTACATCTGCGTTGGTGACATCAAGATCGACGGCAAAGCGTTGTTGGTCGACAATGCTGGCACTTCTGTGGTCGACGCTCCCGCCATCGCGTGTAACCTAAACCCCAATCCACCGAAGATATGAGTGTGGCGGTGTGCTGAAGGGGTAAGAAAGTGCTCCTGTGCTTCGGGGATAATGGTTTGCGAGACAGCAAACCGACCCGAAACAAGGAGCACCCAACAGATGCTACCACTTGACCATCCCGACCGCATCCAAATCACCTTCGACGACCGCCGCCTGGTGGCCAATGCTGGGCTGCTCCTTCCGGTCACGTTGGCCCAGCACCTGGGTCTGCGTGAACTGGTTGACCATCACCTGGACCTGGGCAATGCGCCGGGGCGGGCGAATGCGGGCGACAAGATGCTGACCCTGGTGGCGTCGGCGCTGGCGGGCGGCGACTGCATTGACGACGCCGACGTGTTGCGCACCGGGGGAACCGCCCAGACCCTGGGCTGCGTAGTCAAGGCGCCATCCACCCTGGGGACGTTCCTGCGCAGCTTCCGGTGGGGCCACGTCCGCCAATTGGATCGGGTCAGCCGGGAGCTGCTGGCCCGGGCCTGGTCGGCTGGGGCCGGACCCGGCGACGCGCCATTCACCATCGACCTGGATTCGACGATCTGCGAGACATACGGTCTGGCCAAGGAGGGGGCGCGCGACCACGGCTACACGGGCAAGAGGGGCTATCACCCGCTGTTGGCCGTGGCCGCTGGCACCGGCGACGTGCTGATGGCCCGGCTGCGCGAGGGCCGGGCCAACACCGCTCGGGGCGCCGCCCACTTCCTGCGTGAGACGGTGGGGCGGGTGCGCTACGCCGGGGCCAGGGGACAACTCACGGTGCGGGCCGACAGCGGCTTCTACACCCACGCCATCGTCGCCGCCTGCCGCCGGATGGATGTCCGCTTCTCCATCACCATCCGCCAGAGTGCTAGCCTGCGCAGTCTCATCGAGGCCATACCCCAGCAGGACTGGACGCCCATCCCCTACTGGATGGAGGGCGCCGCCGACGTGGCCGAAACCAGCTACACTCCCTTCCAGAGCAAGCCCGACGCCGCGCCGGTGCGGCTCATCGTCCGGCGCGTGAAGCCCACGCCCGGTTCCCAGTTGGCCCTCTTCGCCACCTACAGCTATCACGGCTTCATCACCGACCGGGAGGGGGAAACCCTGGAACTGGAGGCCGACCATCGGCGCCACGCCGAGATCGAGAACGCCATCCGAGACCTCAAGTACGGCGTGGGGCTCAACCATCTCCCCTCGGGCCGCTTCCCCGCCAACGGCGCCTGGCTGGCGGTGCAGGTGATCGCCCACAACCTGGCACGCTGGACGGCGCGCATCGGTCTGGGCGAGCAGATCGTGACCACCAAGACCCTGCGGCGCCGCTTCTTTTCCATGGCCGGAAGGCTCACCCGCTCGGCGCGCCGCCTCACTTTGCATCTGCCCCAGCGTTGGCCCTGGGAAGCCCAGTTCAGTGGCGCCCTGGCTAGATTCCGAGCGCTGCCTCTCCCCTCCTGACGGCGCACGACCGCCACTGACCCGCCATCCGGCCAACTGAACGTCCCCGCAAACTCGCACCAGCTCGGTCCGCGAGCATCTCTTGCTGCGTCCTATCCCGCCATCTCGCTCGCAACAACCACTGTAGGCCGACATCGTCGCCCCCAAAAACGCCTGCAGACCGCCGCCAACCCCCCGTCTACCCGAATTCGAGCCCGGGCCATCGCGTTTGTAATTTCCTCACACCCCCTTCCTGTGTTCTCACTCCCTCAGTCCGTGTCCATCGGTGGATTCGGGCTAAAGGGAAACCGGTACCTGAACACCACCAGCAATGGTGAGTTCACGGCGACCGTGCGGATCTGGTCCAATGATGCTGAGACCAACCCGGCACTGGCCGACGATGAGTACACCGTCAAAGCTACCGACAGCGCTGGCTATGAGGGCTCGACCAAGGTCACGGTCCGAGCAGCTACCGTCTCGGTAACCCCGGCGGAAGCTCACCCGCGCGACTTCATCACCATCACCGGTGAGAACTGGCCGGTCAGCACCTCGGAGATTGAGCGGCAGGTAACCATCAACATCTCTGAAGGCGACGCCATTCGCACCACCACGGTGGACAGCTCTGGTCGCTTCAACATCCAGTATCAGCTGGGTGGACGGATCGCCATCGGTGAAACCCACAAGGTGGTCGTCACCTTCGATGACGCAGGTCCTGGCGACATCGAGGAAGAGTCATCCTTCTCGGTTCCCGATGCCAACATGGTGCTGAGTCCCACCCAGGCCGTGCCTGGTGACCGGATCAACATCGAACTCTTCGGGATGCCAATCCTGCAGAACGTTGACTCCGTGTTCCTCGGCGGTCGGGACCGGTTGGACATTGCTGTCAACACTGACGGCGATGGTAACGCCGTGATCGAAGGTCTCCTTGTTCCGTTCCTGGACGCCGGATTCTATCCGGTGACGGTGAAGGTTGACACCGAGACTCGCGTTGAACAGCTGGAAATTCTGGCTGAAGCTACAGTGACCGGCACGGCAACCGACGTGGCCGACGCTCTGGCTCCGCTGGGTGAAAGCCTGGTACGGGTATTCCACTTCAACAACACCAGCAAGGTTTGGACGTTCTACGACCCGCGCCCAGAGTTCGACGGTCTTAACACCCTGTCCGAGCTCGCCAATGGCCAGCCCTACTGGGTCCTGGTATCGGAAGGGCAAGAGAACGTGGTGCTCAACGGACAGACCCGTAACCTGACCTGCTCGGGCGGCGACTGCTGGAACCTGGAGGTTTGGTAAACCGCAAGGTAGAACCAAATCAAGTGACCAACAGTAACGCAAGGTAAAGAACACCCTCACCCCAACGTTCAGGCGGCGGGGTGAGGGATGCCCCCACAAGCAGGAGCAATTGAAATGAAGAGAATTGGAGTAATGGCGGCGACGGCAATGATTGCCTTGCTGCTGGCGCTGCCCCTGGGCCTGGTAATGGCCCAGGAAGGCGACACTGGCAATCGCCCGCCAGCCACCCTCTTCGGCACGGCTATGGCCGACGGTTTTCCGGTTCCTCCGGGGACCATGATCGTCGCCATGGTTGGTGACGAGAAAGTCGGTTCGACTGAAGTCATGGCGGAAGGCATGTTTGGCCCGTTGACCATGATGTCCCCCAGCGGAGATGACATGATGGTCAGCTTCATGGTGGGCGAGCGGATGTCGGACTACATGTTCGAGTGGATGAGCGGCGGCGCCGAGGTGGTGATGATAAACGCCAACCTGGTGCCCGACGACACCACCATGGAAGGCATGAGAGGCGCCGCCGGTCCCCGTGGCGCTGCTGGCGCTGCTGGTTCCGAGGGACCGCAGGGCGCCCAGGGTACGCAGGGCGAAGCCGGTCCCGCTGGTCCTGCCGGTGAAGTTGGCCCCTCTGGTCCTACGGGATCGCTGGGAATCATCGCGCTGATCGTAGCAATCGTTGCCGCGGTTATCGCAGTGGTCGGCATCATCATGGGACGCCGCCAAACAGCCTAGTCGCTGAAGAATGGCAACCAAACAGCCCCCGTCGGCTTCGGTCGGCGGGGGTTTTTTGTTTTGGGATGCGGGGGACATGGTCACCCTCTCCCCAGCCCTCTCCCATCGAGGGAGATGGGGTCCTTCGACAGGCTCAGGACGAACGGGGGGGTGGGGGTTGTTCTGCGGGCTCAGGACGAACCGGGGAGTGGGGGTCCTTCGACGGGCTCAGGACGAACGGGGGGCACCACCCACACCCATGGGGTCCTTCGACAGGCTCAGGACGAACGGGGGGGTGGGGGTTGTTCTGCGGGCTCAGGACGAACCGGGGAGTGGGGGTCCTTCGACGGGCTCAGGACGAACGGGGGGCACCACCCACACCCAAACTCTTCCATAGAGGGAGAAGGGGTCCTTCGACAGGCTCAGGACGAACGGGGGTCACCCTCACCCCCGTATCAAGTACGGGGCAGGCTCTTACCCTCTCCCATCGAGGGAGAGGTGGTCCTTCGACAGGCTCAGAACGAACGGAGGGTGGGGGCACCGCGGGTGCAGAGGGATTTGGGCGAAATATGCAATTGCCGCGTGGTGCGTCGAAGGGTCGGGATGGATTACATTTGCAGCAACCGTGGGTTGTCACGGGTAGTTCGTCATACCGGATGCAGGGTGCAGAAAGATGGGTCGCATTTGTTCAGGCCGCAGATTCAACAAGACATTAGTGATAGCCGCGTCGATGGCGCTGTTGGCAATACTGATGCTGGCATCGGTTGGAGCCGTGTCCAACGAACGGGCGGGCATCGCACCGGGCACCGACGTTGCACCGGGGGCGACCGGCGCGACCGGTTGGGATATTTTCGAGGGGCACGCTTTCGCCGTCGGGCAGATCGCTCCGTCCGGGGTTTCGCTGGTGGCGTGCCTGGGCGGGTGTGAAGCGGGGTACGTCAGCGAGCCGGTGATCGTGGGTCTGGAAGGGCGTTACCAGGGCCTGCGGGTCGATCCGGGCCGGTTGGGACAGGATGTCCAGCTGGAGGGCGACGTCGTGACATTCTGGATGGTGAGGGGCGAGGAGTGGGAGCCGGCCGACCAGGCGGTATTGTTCGAGGGTCTGGAAAGAGTCCGCGAGCTGCATCTCAGTTTCGTGGCCGCTCCCCTTCTGCCGCAAGAGGAAGTTCAGGACGAGGTTACGGTGGAGGAACCGGCTCCCGTCACCAGCGCGTCGACACGCACGACGACGACCGACCTGACGCTGCCGTCGGCGGACGAGTTGGGTTTGGTCCCGGCCGGGACGGCACAGGCATTTGCGGCGCAGACCCTTCAGTTGGGTGGGTTGCCGGTATTGCCGGGGTTCGCGATCGTGCTGGGCGTTCTGCTCGGAGCGATCGGGGTGTCGCTGCTGGCCTATCGCCGGCGGCTGGTCTGGTAACCGGGTGCGCGGGCCAAAGCCTCGCTGAAGTTGCGAGAGGAATTGCGGCCTCGCCATAGCCGTTGCGGTAGAGCGGACGATCCGGTGAAGGCTCCCCCGGTTACGACGTCAAGGGTATCAGCCGGCCCGAAACTGAGGAGTCAGCAGCCCGATTGATAAATTGGGCGGCAGGTTGTTGCGCGTCACCTGCATACGCCCCTGGGGCTCCAGAGTGCCCTCTGCCACACCCAGCTCACGCAGGAACTCGCTGGCGCCTTCGGGTTGCACGTCCGACGTTTCGCCGCGGGCTTTGAAGTGCATGGGGATGACCCACCTGGCATCCAGCTGCTGGGCGGCCTGGTTGATGGCGCGGTAGGACAGCAGGTTTCGTTCGGCTCCGCCGGCGGGGGCCAGCACCACGTCGGCCGGGCCGATGAGGTCGATCTGCTGCGCGGTGAGCGGCTGGGAGATGTTGCCCAGGTGGCAAACGTTGACGCCGTCCAGCGTGACGGTGTAGGCAACGTTCCGCTGCTCCCGGGGGGTATCCGGTGGCAACGGCGTCATCACGGCACGGATGATGATGCCCTGGAACTCGTACTCCCCCGGCGAACTGAAAACCCGGGGGTTGCCCTCCAGATCAGCAGCGTTATTGTGCAGCTTATCGTCATGGCTGACGGTAACCGCGACCACCTCTGCGGTCTGGCGCGGGTCGATACGCACGCCGAGCGACTGGGCGTACGGGTCAGTGATGATGGAGAGTCCGGAGGTGGAGGAGCGCAGGCGAAAGCAGGCGTGTCCCAGCCAGTATATGTCCATATTCAGTTCGTAGTCAGGAAGGTCTAATGTTGCGGTTGATGGCGAAACGATCGAGGGCAGCCCATCCCGCGGGGACCACCAGGCTGGCGGCAATCAGCTTGGCCAGGTCGCCGGGAATGAACGGCAGCAGACCGCATTGCCACAGGTCGGCGCACCCCCAGGCGGCAGTAGAGTCGCCGGGCAGGAAGTAATTCAGCTGGATGAGTCCGGGAACATACAGGATGGCATTGCCCAGCAGCATGGCCCCGAGGATCCACGGGCGACGAACCCATCCCAGTTGGCACAACCAGCCGACCAGCGCCGCTGCCGGAATGAATCCTACTATGTAGCCGCCCGACGTGAAGGTCCAGAACCAGCCGGACGCCGCGTTGGCGAAGAAGGGCAGAAAGGCTCCCTCGATGGCGTATAGAGCCAGGGCGAGGCCGCCGCGCCAGCCTCCCAGCAATGCACCGACCACCAGCACCGCAAAGGTTTGCCCGGTGATTGGCACCGGAGTGAAACCCAGGGGCACCTTGATTTGTGCGAAAAGGGCCACCAGCAGGCTGCCGGCGACAATCAGCACGACGTCGCGGGCGATACGGCGAGCTCCCGCCGAGTCGGGCAGGATGATCTCGGCCAGCGTGGCAGGTAATCTGGCGGCTGGATTGGGCGTGGAGGTGGCGGCGGTTTGCATGCTTCAGAGAGTGGAAGTCGGGAGTGTCGAAGGTGGGATCAGGACATGTGGG
This sequence comes from Dehalococcoidia bacterium, assembly GCA_965217175.1. Classification (GTDB taxonomy): domain Bacteria; phylum Chloroflexota; class Dehalococcoidia; order Lucifugimonadales; family UBA3495; genus Bin87. Next base: position 2,861,337 of record OZ244251.1, on the reverse strand, counting down.
TGCAAAGGTGATTAGCGGGGTCACTGGGTTCTGATATATCCTATACAGCATGGGAGCCGTCGTCAAACTGACGGGTTCAACACCCGTCTGATTGCCAGGTCTGACCGGCGGAGTCGTGGACGCGGGGGACAGGTTGGCTCGTCGGCCGGCCATCGTTCTCGGGGCGTCGGATTCCCTCGAACCGGCTCCATGCGATAAGATGGGGCCCAGGCGTCAGCGTTCGGTTTCTCCGGCGCTGATCTCTGATAAACGTATTCTGCGGGAGGTTCATCATGCGACTGGAAGGCAAAGTAGCGTTGATCAGCGGCGGCGCGCGCGGGCAAGGCGCTGCTGAGGCCAGGTTATTCTCCCTAGAAGGCGCTGCAGTGGTTATCGGGGATATCCTGGACGAAGAGGGCATGAAGCTGGAGGCGGAAATTCGTGAACTGGGCGGCTTGGCGACGTTCGTCCATCTCGACGTTACCGATGCAGACCAGTGGGAAAGCGCGGTCAGCGAGGCGGTAAACAGCTACGGCAAACTGGACATCCTGGTGAATAACGCCGGCATTGGCAGCACCAACGCGGGCGGCGTGGATGCTCCTCGGATCCACGAGGCTCCGGTGGAGGTTTGGGACCAGATTATGGACGTGAACGCGAAGGGCGTCTTTCTCGGCTGCCGCGCTGCCATCGGCGCCATGCGGGAGGCGGGAGGCGGTTCAATCATCAACATATCTTCGATAGCCGGCCTGGTGGGTTTGGGTCCCGGCTCGGGAGCAGGTTCTGCCTACGCCAGTTCGAAGGGCGCCGTCCGGCTGCTGACCAAGTCAACAGCGGTGCAATATGCCGGTGAGGGGATACGGTGCAACTCGGTGCACCCGGGCTATATAGATACCGCGATGACCGAGCGCATGATGTCGCAACCGGGGATGAGGGACCGACGCATCGGAGCGACGCCGCTTGGTCGCATCGGTACTGTGGACGACATCGCAAACGGCGTATTGTTCCTGGCGTCAGACGAAGCATCATTCATGACGGGCAGCGAGCTGGTGATTGACGGCGGTTACACGGCCCAATAAATCCGGTCCACCGCTAGCGTGAGGTTCACGCCGTGGTAACGTGGGTTGACCTTAACGGACCCGGGTGGGCGGCGGATCCAACGAACCGGCGGGTCTGCATTTGCTTCGGAGCCGATGGGGATCCATAGGCTGGTATGCGGCGTGTGGGGGGATGCGTTAGCGTCCGCGCAGCTTGGGATCGAGGGCGTCGCGGAGCGAATCACCCAACAGATTGAACGACAACACCGTCAGCGATATTGCGACGCCTGGGAATACGACGAGCCACCAGATGGGCTTGTAGGTATTTGCAATGACCCCGCCGAGCATGTTGCCCCAACTGGGGGTCGGCGGCGTGATTCCTACGCCGAGAAATCCAAGGGAGGCCTCGATCACTATGGCCGCACCCAGGTGGGCGGTGGCCAACACGAGGAAGGCAGCGAAGCACTGGGGAGCGATGTGGCGGGCCATGATTCTGAGATTTGAGGCGCCCATCGCCCGGGCAGCGTCAACATAGGTTAGCTCTTTTACGGTGAGCGCCACTGAACGTATCACGCGCACACCGTAGGGCAAACGGGTCACCGCTATGGCCACGATGACAGTCCACATACCTCCACCCAAGGCAACCAGCAAAACCATCGCCAGCACCAAAGCCGGAAATGACATTACGATTTCCACTAGACGCTGGCTGATGATGTCGAACCTCCCACCCAGGAAAGCGCTGGCGACGCCCCAGATAGCGCCAACCGTGGAGCCCAATAGCACTGACAGCACCGATACTTGAAGGGATATACGACCGCCAAAGATGATCCGACTGAGGATGTCCCTTCCTTCGTAGTCGGTGCCTAATAGGTACCTAGCGGAGGGCGAGGTGCCCAGGTTCAGATAATCAACGTAAAGTGGATCTCTGGGGGATACCGCTTCAGCAAACCCAGAGACGACGACAATCAGTATCAGGAGAACCGCAGCAACCGCCCCGACTGGATATCTGCGCGAAAACGTTGTGAGCACTCGGGCAACGCCGGCAGCGTTGCTGGCGATCCCACCCCCGCTTTGGGCAACATCTAGTTGAAGGTCTGCCGGTGTAGCCACGGTAATAAACCTCTTTTTATGATTGGTCGGGTTGACCCTGAACAACCAGTGGGATCGTCATTACATATCGGCAGGCGTTTATTCGCCTGCCACCGGAATCTTGGTAGCCATCAGTCGTAGCGAATTCTGGGATCCAGTACGGCGTAGGCGACGTCAATGGCCAGATTCACAAAGACGAAGATTAGGCCGTACAGCAGGACCAGGTTCTGTACGACTACGAAGTCGCGTTCGGTGAAGGCCTGAACCAGCGCCGTACCGAGACCGGGTACCGTGAAGGCGGTCTCTACCGCCACCGAACCACCCAGGAGAAGTCCGAACAGGACACCCGACAGGGTCAGCACCGGCAGCAGCGCGTTGCGCAAGGCGTGGCGTAACACGACCAAACGTTCCGGCAACCCTTTGGACCGGGCGGTACGTATGTAATCATCCCGGATAACCTCCAGGAGCGTGGTCCGGGCCATGCGTGCAATATAGGCTGATGTAGCCAGACCCAGCACGATACCCGGTGCGATGACAATCTGGAAATTCGTCAGCGGGTCTTCCCACAGTTGGATAATTCCTAACGGAGGTCTGTAATTAAATGCCAGGAGCGAGAATACGACCACCAGGATTGCTACCCAGAAGCTGGGGACTGCCAGGAAGATGATCGTGAAGAATCTGGAAACGTAGTCTGCCACGCCATTTTGTTTGATAGCCCCCAGGATGCCAACGGGCAACCCGATGATCCAGGAAACTGCCACTGCGATTATTGCTATTTCCGCGGTCAACGGCCCACGCCGGAGAATCATCTCCGACACCGAATCTCCGCGCCAGAACGACACACCCATCTTGCCGGTAACAACGTCTTTCATCCAGTCTGCATACTGAAGGTATAACGCCTTGTCGATACCGAGTTGGTGCTTGATCTCCGCGATGTCAGCAGGAGTAAGGTTTTCCTTGCCCCCATCGCCGTACAAAATTGCGAGCGGGTCGCCCGGGAGAATTCGGAGGGCCAGGAAGATAATTACCGTGATTCCGAACAGACCGGGAAGGGAATAGAGCAGCCTTCTACCGATGTATTTCAGCATATTTGCTTACTTGTCCAGCCAGGCGGTGTCAAATCGGATGTCGTTGAACAGGGTCACGCGGTTGGCCCGGCCATGACCCTTCAAGTAGTTGGCGAATCCGTCGATGATAGTGAAATGGTTGATGAGAATCATCGGCGACCATTCTTCCAACAAGGCGGCGCCGGCGAGTGTGAGTTCTGACTGGCGCGCCGGATCGATGGTTCCGATAAGCTCGGATACGATGGCGTCGAACTCGGGGTTGGTCGATCCGCGGTTCCAGTTGCTTCCGCTGCCGGTGGTGAACCACGCGGACCAATAGGCGGGCGTCGAAGCCAGGGGGGTGGGCGTACCGTTCACGGCCAGGTCGTAGTTGCCCAGGTCACGGTCTTCCTGCCACACCGAGGTGTGGACGACGCGGATCTCACTGTTGATGTTCAGATTCTGCTTCATGAACGCCTGCATCATGGGCGCCATTGGGGAAACAAAGAAGTTGATGTCGCGTACCATCAAGTCCAGGGTTGGGAAGCCCTCGCCGTTGGGATAACCGGCGGCGGCCAGGAGTTGTTGGGCGGCTAGAATATCTGCCTCTGGTGTGGGGCAACTGTAGCCCTCTTTCTGGCGCAGAGTCGCCTCGCGGTACGAGGCGCCGAAGGTCGGGTCATTGGGGACGACCCAAGTTCCGATTTCGATCTCCCGGATGGCTGCGACGGCGAGTTTGATGGCGCAGCGGTCCTGCACCATGGAAATGGCGCGGCGGACTTGAGGATCTCCCAACGGACCACTCTCGTGGTTGACGAACATTCCACCGATTGAGGGGATTGGGTAAACCACCACGGTGTGGGTGTCGGCGTAATTTTGGCGGATGTCGTCGCGCAAATCGGCGCCGGCGCCGTACACGTAGTCGACGCGTCCGGCAATCAGAGCGGCGCCGGTGGCTGGCCCGTAGGCCAGATGGTTGTGCTGAATCCCGTCCACGTACGGCAGGTCAGGATTCCAGTAATTCGGGTTCTTTTCCGACTTCCAGAACTCGCCTGCCTGGTGATCCTCCAGGATAAAGGGGCCCGTGCCCGGGTGTTCCATCGTGCCCGGCTTGACCTTTTTTACGTCCAGGTTGTTGTCATCCAGGGTCTGCTTGCGTTCGATAACGTTCCAACCGGAAGCGATTGCAGCTGGTAGAAAAGCCCTGGGAGCTTTCAGTTCGAATTCAACCGTCAACGGGTCGACCGTCCGAATCTCAGCAACGGCCTCGAAAATACTTTGGCGCGGTGAGATCATGCCCACGGGCGGGTAGATGATGCGATCGAAGGTGGCCTTGATGTCGTCGGAAGTGAGTTCGGCGCCATCGTGGAACAACACGCCATCGCGAAGATGGAAGGTATAGATGAGACCATCGTCTGATACCTCCCAGTTATAGGCGAGGTCGGGCAGGATTTCCTTGCCGCCGTCGAACGGGCTGTAGCGCAGCAGGTTGTCGAAGAAGGGGCCCTGGGGCTGCGCGCACGCCGCTGTATTACACTGGTGCATATCGAAATGGGGGGAGTCTGAAAGACCGGCCCATTGCAGAATACCGCCGCGTTTCGGATCGTCTTCCGGGGCTCTCAACATCAGTGGAGCATTGCCAGCCAAGGGGGCTGGGGTCGCGATTTCGGCGGCGTCCGAAGGTGGTTGAGTGGCGGTAGGTGGAACAGTCGCGTCAGCGCCGGCGGGTGCATCGGCACCGGCCGAATCGGTTGCGGTTGCAGCATCATCTGAGGCGGCGCCGCCACAAGCGACGACCAACCCCAAGGTTAACAACATAACCAACGACACTGCGAATCTGATCTTGAAGGCTGCCAACATTATTTGATCTCCTTATAACGAGCGCGGTTATCACGCGCCAATACGCAAGACTTAAGTTGGCTCGAGCAGGATATTCGCCCGAACCCGCCTGTCTATCTATGTGCGTACATCAGTACGCACGCGTTATATAACACCAGCAGGCATTCATTGTCAACAGGTATTGACATGATTGAATACGATAATCGTCAGCTATCGGTGTGATCAAGAATGAAACAGTAATTACCCTGTCGCGAACGGTTCAAGTGCTTGTTAGGTTAATTACGCTTCCGGTGATTCGACGATCTGGTTTTACGCGATAGCAAATGAATCACGACGGTCCGTATCGGAAGGACACCAGCGACGACACCGAATCTCCGCGCCAGAACGACACACCCATCTTGCCGGTAACAACGTCCTTCATACAATCGGGGCACTGAAGGTATAACGCCTTGTCGATACCGAGTTGGTGCTTGATCTCCGCGATGTCAGCAGGAGTAAGGTTCTTCTTGCCCTTGTCCCTACAGGATAGTAAGGGGCTTGCCCGGCAGGACTCGGAGGGCCAGGAAGATAATTACCGTGATTCCGAACAGACCGGGAAGGGAATAGAGCAGCCTTCTACCGATGTATTTCAGCATATTTGCTTACTTGTCCAGCCAGGCGGTGTCAAATCGGATGTCGTTGAACAGGGTCACGCGGTTGGCCCGGCCATGGCCCTTCAAGTAGTTGGCGAATCCGTCGATGATAGTGAAATGGTTGATGAGAATCATCGGCGACCATTCTTCCAACAAGGCGGCGCCGGCGAGTGTGAGTTCTGACTGGCGCACCGGATCGATGGTTCCGATGAGCTCGGATACGATGGCGTCAAACTCGGGGTTGGTCGATCCGCGGTTCCAGTTGCTTCCGCTGCCGGTGGTGAACCACGCGGACCAATAGGCGGGCGTCGAAGCCAGGGGGGTGGGCGTACCGTTCACGGCCAGGTCGTAGTTGCCCAGGTCACGGTCTTCCTGCCACACCGAGGTGTGGACGACGCGGATCTCACTGTTGATGTTCAGATTCTGCTTCATGAACGCCTGCATCATGGGCGCCATTGGGGAAACCAGGAAGTTGATGTCGCGTACCATCAAGTCCAGGGTGGGGAAGCCCTCGCCGTTGGGATAACCGGCGGCGGCGAGGAGTTGTTGGGCGGTTAGAATATCTGCCTCTGGTGTGGGGCAACTGTAGCCCTCTTTCTGGCGCAGAGTCGCCTCGCGGTACGAGGCGCCGAAGGTCGGGTCATTGGGGACAATCCAAGTTCCGACTTCGATCTCCCGGATGGCTGCGACGGCGAGTTTGATGGCGCAGCGGTCCTGCACCATGGAAATGGCGCGGCGGACTTGAGGATCTCCCAACGGACCACTCTCGTGGTTGACGAACATTCCACCGATTGAGGGGATTGGGTAAACCACCACGGTGTGGGTGTCGGCGTAATTTTGGCGGATGTCGTCGCGCAAATCGGCGCCGGCGCCGTACACATAGTCGACGCGTCCGGCAATCAGAGCGGCGCCGGTGGCTGGTCCGTAGGCCAGATGGTTGTGCTGAATCCCGTCCACGTACGGCAGGTCAGGATTCCAGTAGTTCGGGTTCTTCTCCGACTTCCAGAACTCGCCTGCCTGGTGATCCTCCAGGATAAAGGGGCCCGTGCCCGGGTGTTCCATCGTACCCGGCTTGACCTTTTTTACGTCCAGGTTGTTGTCATCCAGGGTCTGCTTGCGTTCGATAACGTTCCAACCGGATGCGATTGCAGCTGGTAGAAAAGCCCTGGGAGCTTTCAGTTCGAATTCAACCGTCAACGGGTCGACCGTCCGAATCTCGGCAACGGCCTCGAAAATACTTTGGCGCGGTGAGATCATGCCCACGGGCGGGTAGATGATGCGATCGAAGGTGGCCTTGATGTCGTCGGAAGTGAGTTCGGCGCCATCGTGGAACAACACGCCATCGCGAAGATGGAAGGTATAGATGAGACCATCGTCTGATACCTCCCAGTTATAGGCGAGGTCGGGCAGGATTTCCTTGCCGCCGTCGAACGGGCTGTAGCGCAGCAGGTTGTCGAAGAAGGGGCCCTGGGGCTGCGCGCACGCCGCTGTATTACACTGGTGCATATCGAAATGGGGGGAGTCTGAAAGACCGGCCCATTGCAGAATACCGCCGCGTTTCGGATCGTCTTCCGGGGCTCTCAACATCAGTGGAGCATTGCCAGCCAAGGGGGCTGGGGTCGCGATTTCGGCGGCGTCCGAAGGTGGTTGAGTGGCGGTAGGTGGAACAGTCGCGTCAGCGCCGGCGGGTGCATCGGCACCGGCCGAATCGGTTGCGGTTGCAGCATCATCTGAGGCGGCGCCGCCACAAGCGACGACCAACCCCAGGATTAACAACATAACCAACGACATTGCGAATCTGGCGTTACGGGTTGCTAACATCGTATGGTCTCCTTATGACGCGCGTGTTGTTTGCGCCGAAGTAAGAACGACGTTAGCTGGGAATCGCACGATTTGTGCCCGAAGCCGTTCAAATACCCATCGGCATATATTTGCAATTATCGGTTATTCAACACGAATATTTGTCAGTAGTCAACTAATATTCACTGGAAAACTACGACAATGGTAAAAAATAATTGCATGATGTCGAAACTGCGACATCGTCAGCCAAAATCGTTTGAGCTTATATTGAAGGCTTAACGCGTCCGATGATTCAATGGCCGGGTATTCCGTGGCGATCGACTTTGACGGCGGTGGTCACCTGGAGTTGACGAGGAACCACGTTGGGAATGAACCTGGAGAATGCGATGTTGCAGATTCTTGATAGCCTTTATTGGCTGGTGGAATGGATCGCAAGTTGCTTGATTGCCCTCAATTGCTGATGGTAAGGTAATGGTGTATGAATCGATCAATCGATAACGAAGATATCGTCCGCCTGTTCAATAACATGGCCTCTATGCTGGAGGTGAAGGGCGAATCGGTCTTCAAAATCCGGGCCTACCAACGAGCAGCTAACACGATCGACCAGCTCAGCTGGTCGTTGGCGACTGCTGCCGCTGCCGGCGAGGACCTGCGAAAGATTACCGGAGTGGGCAAGGCGATCAGCGACAAGGTTCAGGAGTTGCTGACCACCGGACGCGTGGTGGCCTACGATCGATTGGCCGAGGAATTGCCGGCCGGTGTTCTGGACCTGCTGGAAATTCCCGGCATGGGTCCCAAGACCGTGAAAACAGCGGCAAACGAGTTGGGTATAACCACTGTGGCCGAGCTGGAGATGGCGGCATTGGACGGCAGGTTGTCACAACTTCCCAGAATGGGAAAGCGCTCCGCCGAAAACATACTCAGGCATATCAGGGCTCAACGGTTGCGGTCCGACCGGACCCCGTTGGGCATCGCGATGGAGACATGCGAGGCGGTTACGGAAGCGCTATTTGAGGCGTGCAGTGGATTGGTCAGCCTCACCGCGGCCGGATCGTTGCGCCGTTGGGAAGAAACAATCGGGGATCTGGACCTCATTAGCATCTCCGACGACGGCGAAGACGTCGGGTCCGCTCTGGCAGCGTTGCCGTCGGTACGGGAAGTGTTGGTCCACGGGGATGAAAAAACATCGGTGGTGGTAGATCCGGGGATTCAGATCGACCTGAGAAACGGAAAAACCAACACTCTGGGTGCGATGCTCCAGTATTTCACTGGCAGCCAGCAGCACAATATAAGGCTACGGGATTACGCCAACCGACAGGGTCTTTCGTTGAACGAATATGGTATTACGGTGATTGATACCGGAGCCATCGAACATTTTGCGGATGAAGAGATCTTTTACGGTAGGTTGGGGTTGCCCTGGATCCCACCTGAGCTGCGCCGCGGGTCTGACGAACTGGACGTTGCCCGACGGGGCGATCTGCCGGCATTGATTGCGGAAACGGACCTGCGCGGCGACCTGCATCTGCACAGCAACTGGAGTGACGGTAAGTTTCCGCTCGAAGAGATGGTAGCGGCGGTGGCGGCAATGGGGTACGAGTACATGGCGCTGACCGACCATTCTCAGGGATTGGGAGTGGCCAATGGGCTGACACCGGACCGCCTGGTTCGTCAAATCGAGATCCTGAAGGGACTACAGGGGCGTTATGAAATGACTATCCTGTGTGGATCTGAGGTTGATATCAGAGCGGACGGTTCGATGGATTTTCCCGACGACGTGCTGGGGATGCTGGACTGGGTCATCGGGTCGGTACACAACGCCATGGGCCAGGAGCGGGACGTAATGACGCGGCGCATCATGAGCGCGATGCAAAACCCGTACGTGAACGTGATCGGTCATGCTTCGACGCGTTTGCTCGGGCGGCGTGACCCGGTTGACTTCGACATCGAGGCGTTGCTGCGAACCGCCCGTGATACCGGCACCGCGATGGAACTTAACGCCGCGCCGGAACGCCTAGACCTGAAAGACACCCACTCAGCAAGGGCCAGGGAACTGGGCGTGCCGCTGGTCATCAACACCGATTCGCACCATGTTGACGGATTAGTCAACCGACGGTTCGGTGCGGCCGTGGCACGGCGAGCCTGGTGCAGTCCGCGGCACGTGTTGAATTGCTACCCACGGCCAGATTTTTTGGATTGGTTGCACACCCCCAAAGCGGAACGGTCCGCGAAGTTCGACGCCATGTTGGCATCGGGCGTCTTGGGGTAGACTCGATGCCCTCAGTTATAGATCACATGCCGTATCCGGTGTCGCTTGCCGCAGAGTCCCACACGGAGGCAAGGGAATCACGAGACAGAATACTGGCAGATTTGCGAGCCGCGGCCGGGATTACAGAACCCTGGCACGCTGCATTGCTGCGGGCGGTGGGTCAATGGAAGGCGCCTTACGAACGCGTGCGCGAACGTGATTGGCACTACGTTATTGGCGGCGAGGCGCTGGACTGGCTGACGCTTGCGGAACGACTTTGCTATGAGATTCCCGATGTGGTTCCTCCTGAAGAATTGGAAGCGTTACTGTTTCGTGGGGAATTACCGGATGAAGTGGGGGAAGAACAGTTTAGACAGATTATCGGTGCGCTCCGTTACACCGCTCACCTCAACTATTGGTATGGGGTTGTTGTGGAAGAAGCGTTGCAGTTGTCCGTGGAAAACGGCATCCGAAAGAACCACCGGGCCCGTTGCTACCAGGACAATGAATCCCTGGTTGAGGAAACATTCCGGCACATTTACGGGGAGACTCGCGTCGCGTTGGCGGCGCAGTTCATAGACACCGCCGATTGCCTGTGGGGAGGGGATGCAGAAACCTTTACGTTGACGGGTTACAAGGAATTTACCTACTGGTTGTTCAAGAGAAGATTGAAAAAATGGCACCCGGCCCGTGTTGCAAGCGACACGCGCCGTGGATTGGAAATGTTGCGAGAACTGCAAAACAGGATTGGGATCGATGCTGCGGTTGACGCACTGGCAAACAGTCATTCCGCGTTGGCCCTGCTAATCCCGGCTGGTAAATCCTGATTCACAGTCGGCGACGGATCGGTGCAAAAAACGGGCCCGCCGGACATATGATCCGGCGGGCCCATTGCGTTACGTAATTATGCGGGTCTAGAGACCGTACACCTTGCGGTAACTCAGGCTCATCCGTTTCCGTTCAGTGTCGATGCTAAGGATTTGCACCTTTATCAATTGACCCTGGTATACGATTTCCTTGGGGTGCTCCATGCGGCGGGCCGACAGTTCAGAGATATGAACCAGTCCCTCTACCCAGTCTTCCAGCTTGACGAAAGCGCCGAAGTCCATCAGCCGCGTTACCGTGCCGTCAACTACGTCACCGACGTGGTAGCGTTCTGGAACCGAATCCCAAGGTTCGGGCTGGGTCCGCTTGAGGCTGAGGGAAATCTTGCTGTTCTCTTTATCCACGCGCAGGACTTTGAGGGTCAACTCGTCGCCGATGCTTACCACTTCTTCCGGAGACTTGACCATCGACCAGGACAACTCCGATATCGGAACCAAACCTTCAGCATCGCCCAAGTCGACAAATGCGCCGAAACCGCGCATAGAGCGAACGATCCCCTGGACTATCTGGCCCTCTTCCAGGACCTCCAGCAATCGTTCTTTCGCCGCGTTGCGTTGCTGACGCCAGATCCTGCGCTCGGTGAGCACCAGTTTTTCGCGTTGAGAGTCCAACTCCAGGATGTTGAAGCGGGCGTCTTCCCCGATACGCGCATCGAGATGCTCGACACGGCCTTCTTTGGGTACTGGGGCCATTTGAGAGAAAGGAACGAATCCGCGGACACCTTGCCAGTCTACGACCAGACCGCCTTTGTTGTGCTGCACAACTTTGGCGGATAGTTCCGAATCTTTTTGGTGTAGGTCGATGAGGTCTTCCCAGACCTGCTTTTCCTGAGCCTGGTCGTAGGAGAAAACCGCCATGCCGCCGGGGCCACGGTTGTTCAGATGAATCACCATGACGCGGGCGCCCTGCACCATCTGCTCTCTTCGTTCGTCGGTCAAAGTCCGCATTTCTTGGGGAGGAACGATGCCTTCGGTTTTGAGGCCGGCGCTGATGACCATACCTTCGTCATCAATGCGTACAATTTCCCCGGTCACCAAATCGCCTCTGCGGTACTCCCGCGGCGAAAACGCCGACTCGGGGAGTTCCGACATATCAGTGACTGCGTAAGGGTCCTGGGCTACCATCTGTTCAGCTGCTCCTTACTCTATAACTGGCGGGTGATCGTCTCGTCAGCCGCAATGGCGAAGAATTGACTCCACGTGAAATCTTATAGTTACAATTCGCCTGCCTAATAATACTTATGCCGGGAACAAATTGCAACCGTCGCGTCAGGAACCCCACAGATCGCACTAGATTCAGGCCAGGTACCATTCCACGTTGATAGGGGTCAGTGGTTGTCCAAGACAGAAATCGTCGAGGGTGTCGGTAATATCGTTTACTTGCGGGCCAGCAATGGAGACTTATCGTCGAGACGGTGGATGCGGACAACATAGCCGGGCACCGCGGCGAGCCGCTCAATATGGACAACCGGGCGGATGCGATGCTAGTATTTTTTAAAATTGAATTGGTTGCTCAGTAGAGAACCGGGGTTGCGCAGTGGCGCACCTCGGTTAATCGCGAGCCGCTGGATGCTACGATGGCCGACACCGCCGCTCAACTGCCTCGCGCCTACCAGGCCGCGTCAGTCGAACAACGCATCTATCAGACTTGGTGGGATGCTGGTTATTTCCAGCCCGGAGGAGACCGGTCAAGATCACCATTTTGCATGGTGATGCCGCCGCCCAACGTAACGGGCGAGCTCCACCTGGGTCACGCCCTCACCGCCAGTCTCCAGGACGCCCTGGCCCGATGGCATCGGATGCTGGGCGACCCCACGCTGTGGGTGCCCGGCAAAGACCATGCTGGTATCGCCACTCAATGGGTTGTGGAGCGGATGTTGGCCTCGGAGGGCACGGACCGGCACGCATTTGGTCGCGAACGTTTCGAGGAAAGAATCTGGGAGTGGGTAGCCCAGTACGGCGACACCATTGACGAACAGCATCGGCGATTGGGAACTTCCTGCGATTGGTCCCGTATCAGGTTCACCTTGGACCCCGGGCCGGCTCGGGCGGTGCGCACCGCTTTCGTGAATTTGTTCAACAAGGGGCTGATTTACCGCCACGAGCGCATCATCAACTGGTGTCCGCGCTGTGCGACCGCCCTGTCTGATCTTGAAGTAGATTACGAAGAACAGGATGGGAAGCTATACCACATCCGGTACCCGCTGGCTGATGGGTCCGGGAGAAATGTAACCGTCGCCACAACCCGCCCTGAGTCGATGCTCGGTGACACCGGTGTTGCAGTGCATCCCGATGACGAACGGTACCGTGACAAGGTTGGGGCGATGGTGGAATTGCCGATTGTGGGTCGGCAGATACCGATAGTAGCCGACGAAGCCATTGAGATGGAATTTGGAACCGGCGCTCTAAAGGTTACCCCGGGCCACGATGTAGTCGACTTTGAGATAGGTGAACGCCAGGACTTGCCGATAATAACCGTGATCGGATTCGACGGTTGCATGACCAACGCAGCTGGCGAGAAGTACGGCGGCATGGATCGTTTTGCGGCGCGAAGAGAAGTAACCGCAGAACTGGAAACATTGGGGTTGCTCGAGAAGGTCGAAGATTACCACCATTCCGTGGGCCATTGCCAACGTTGCAATGAGGTGGTGGAACCGTTGATCAGCCTGCAATGGTTCCTAAATGTGGGAGGCCACACAGATATCGACAGCATCGCCGGCCGGGCCTACGCCGCAGTTGTAGACGGCGAAATAAAGATTGTTCCGCAACGATTTGCCAGGGTTTATCTAAATTGGTTGGAGAACATCAGGGATTGGTGTATCAGCCGGCAGTTGTGGTGGGGCCATCGAATTCCGGTGTGGTATTGCTCGGACTGTTCCGACCACTCGGCATCGGTCGATGACCCTGAGGTTTGCTCGAGTTGTGGCAGCCCCAACATATCTCAGGATAACGACGTTCTGGACACGTGGTTCAGCAGCGGACTTTGGCCTCATTCCACACTGGGTTGGCCCGACGAAGGGTCAGAAGATTTTGAAACCTTTTACCCCAACTCGGTATTGGAAACAGGTTACGACATCCTGTTTTTCTGGGTTGCCCGGATGATAATGCTGGGGATGGAGAACACGGGCGAGGTTCCGTTCCGTGCCGTGTACCTTCATGGCATGGTTCTGGACGCCGAGGGTCAGAAGATGAGCAAAACCCGCGGCAACACCATGGACCCGCTGGATTTGGTGGAACAATATGGGACGGATGCCCTGCGTTTCGCCCTGACTACGGGGACAGCCCCCGGCAATAACCTGAGACTCAGCGACGACAAGCTGGAATCGGCGCGCAACTTTGCCAACAAAATCTGGAACGCATCGCGGTACGTTTGCGGCGCACTGGAATCGAGGGACGACCTTGCGGGTTGGCATGACCTTGACCAACCTGAACACCGGGAAGACCGTTGGATCGTGGGAAGGCTGGACGCCGTGACCGTCGCCGTCAACGAGTCGCTGTCGCTCTTTGAATTGGGCGAAGCGCAGCAGATGCTGTACGACTTTGTCTGGAACGATTTTTGCGACTGGTATATTGAAATGGCCAAGGTGCGGATTCGCAACGGATCCTCGGCAGATGCGGCCGCGAGAACCCTGGCGCACGTGCTGGAACGGTCGTTGCGATTGTTGCATCCCTTCATGCCGTTCGTCACTGAAGAGATTTGGCAGAACCTGACGATGCGGCTGCCGGCGCCCGAGGGCGGGCTCTCCCCGTCAATCATGATCGCTCCGTATCCGCTAACCGAAAATCCACGGATCGCTCCGGATGCGGAATCCGAAATCGATGTCGTGATGCAAACGATTCGTGCGGTGCGCAACTTGCGGGCGCAACTGAGAATCCCCGCGGGACAACATCTGGCTGCAACTATTGAATCCAATGGGATGCGGTTGGTCGTAGAAGAGGAGAACGCCGTTATTGGCGCTCTGGCGCGCATCGATCCGCTGCGGGTAGCCGAGACCGGAGAAGGCGGCATGATTTTGGGCGTGAGCCTGGTGGTGAATCCCCTGGTGGTTCGAATGCCCCTGGAAGGCATTGTGGACCTGACGGCCGAGGGCCAGCGACTTGGCGGCGAGCTTGATGCTGTTATCAACAATGAACAACGGGTGCAAAAATTGCTGGATAACCCCAATTTTGTCTCAAAGGCCCGTCCCGAGGTAGTCGAGAACGAACGCCAACGTCTGCAAATGCTGGGTGAGCAACGGAGGCGTCTCGAAGAAATCATTGCCCAGTTGGGCGCATAGTCACCAAGATTGCGTAATCCGGTTACATAACTTCAGGACGCGTTGGTCGGCTAACTGGCACAATAAAAGCACGAAACCAAAACGAGGTGGCAGTACTGGGATGAGGCATAAAATAATCCGAAACACCGTGCTTACAATGGTAGCGATATTGATGCTGGCTACGATGACAGGTTGTTTGTTTGGCGGCGACGATGAACCGATTGTTGAGGAGGGAACTCCTGACGTCGAGGCGACTGTATCGGCCAGATTGACGGAAGCGGCGCCGACCGCAGTGCCTCCGGACCCCGAAGGCACCGTGGCTGCAATGCTAGCCGCCGCGTTAGCTGCTCAAGAAGCTCAAGCTGCTCTGGATGCTCAGGCGACGGCAGAGGCGCAGCCTCAGCCCACGAATACTTCGGAACCTGCCGACACCCCGGTGCCTGTTGTGTTGCCGACCGACACCCCGGTTCCTACGATTCAGCCCACAGATACGCCGATCCCGACTCCTACCGTTGATGCACTGACCAGGCCGGCGATTATCACCGGATTTGTGGATATCGGAGGTAGCCGGGCTCCACAGGGCGTTGTGATATACGCACGCTCAACGGAAACTAACCCAACCACGGTGTTGCAAACTCAGACGGACGCCGACGGCAGATATTCGTTTGAAGTACGAGTTCGCGGGATCGTGCTGGACCTTTACGTTGGCAGCGACGACACTGGGGTAAATACTGCTCCGATTATCCTTGGTGACGTTCAAGCCAAGAATCTGGTGATTCAGTAGACCGCTTTCGACGGTATTTGATAATTGCCCCGGCGGGTTCCCACCGGGGTAATTATCTTTTGATCGGAGGGGTCGCGCCTCCAGGTGGTTCAATTTGATAAAATGGTCGCGCTGGTCGTTCCCATCCGTAATTTGTCGGGTTGCCGGGCAGCTGAAATAATCTGAATATAGCCGCACCGATCGAATTATACCCAACATGCCAATCGAAACTGCCCTCGGAATCATCGGCAATCCTATCGGGCATTCCATCTCCCCGTTGTTTCAGCAGGCCGCGCTGGACCATTTGGGAATCGATGCCGAATACCGAGCTTATGAAGTTCAACCCGAAGCAGTGGGAAATTTCGTAGGTAGTCTGCGGGCGCCCAACGCCAGGGGAATCAATGTAACCGTACCGCACAAGGAGGCGGTGATCCCCCATCTGGATGTTGTGGACGAGTGGGCTTCTGAGGCTGGCGCCGTCAACACTATCGTGAACCGCGACGGCCAGCTGTTCGGGCACAATACCGACGGGTACGGATTTTTGCGTGCGTTGCGTGAATCCGGCGGTTTGGAACCGTCGGGCAAGCAAGTTTTGATTCTGGGAGCCGGTGGGTCAGCTCGGGGCGTGGTGCAAGCGCTGATCAGGGCTGGCGTGGGTCAGATTGTTATCGCCAACCGCACCGTGTCTCGCGCGGAGACGCTGGCCCAGGTCGCCATTGGCGGCGGTATACCGGCCGGTGCGGTGCCATTGGAACCGTCTCGTCTGTCTGCCATTGCGGCGGAAGTGGACCTGATCGTAAATTGCACCTCATTGGGCATGCGGCACGGACCGGACGCCGATGCCACTGCGCTGGCGACCCTTAAACTCACGCCGAACGCGCTGGTATACGACCTCGTGTATAATCCCATGCTGACGCCATTACTGGCATCTGCACAACGTGCTGGCGCCGCCGTGCTGGGTGGGTTATCAATGCTTGTGTATCAGGGAGCGGCGGCGTTCGAGATCTGGTTTGATCAGCCGGCGCCGGTTGATGTGATGACCCGTACCGCGACGGAGGCAATGCAGGCACGCGAGTCGTAGCCAGCATAGGCGGCTGTAGGCGTGTAACGCAGCGAATCGCGTGATACTGGGTCGAAAGAATAATCCCGACAGGAGGCAAATCCTCGATGATACGGTGGTTTACGGCGGGTGAGTCCCACGGGCAGGGTCTGATGATTATCGTGGAGGGTGTGCCGGCTTATCTGTCCCTCGACGAGGAGTATATCGCGCGGCATTTGGGTCGTCGCCAACGTGGATATGGTCGAGGCGGTCGGCAGTTGATTGAAAGCGACCACGCGCATATCCAGACCGGTGTGCGCCACGGTTACACGCTGGGCAGCCCCATCGGGATGTCCATTGAGAACAAAGACTGGGCGAATTGGCAGGAAGCCATGGCCGTCGAATACATCGAAAACCCTTCACAGGAAGGACGCAACCAGAGGGTTACGCGGATCAGACCTGGCCATGCCGACCTTCCTGGCGCGATGAAATACGGTTTTCACGATGTACGAAACTCTCTGGAGCGTGCATCCGCGCGGGAAACCGCGGCTCGAGTCGCCGCCGGCGCGGTAGCCATGCGATTACTGGAAGAATTTGGCATCAAGCTCCACAGCCACGTGATTTCAATTGGTAGAGTCAGGGCCAATCCACCGGCACAAGAGGAAATCGACTGGGACGCAGTTGAGGAGTCGCCGGTGCATTGCGCCGATGCCGCCGCCGCCGACCTGATGATGGCCGAGGTTGATGCGGCGAGAGAGGCCGGTGACACGGTTGGCGGTACCGTGGAGGTGATCGCTGAAAACGTACCCATCGGATTGGGATCGCACGTCCATTGGGATCGCAAGATAGACGCCAAAATCTCCCAGGCATTGATGAGCATAAACGCGGTCAAAGCGGTGAGCATTGGAGAGGGCTGGGAGTTGTTGGACAGGTGGGGCTCCGAGTTTCAGGATGTGATCGAACCGGTAACCGATCCGAACAATCCCTGGCAACGGAAGACCAACCGGGCTGGAGGTACGGAGGGTGGAATGACCAGCGGAACGCCACTGGTTGCCCGCTTCGTCATCAAGCCGATTGCCACCTTACACAATCCCCTGCCTTCTGTAGACCTGGACACTGGCGAACCGGTTAGGGCACATTTCGAGCGGAGCGACGTTTGTCAGGCTCCCCCAGCCGGCGTAATCGGAGAGGCTATGATGGCGCTGGTTCTGGCTGACGCCTTCATGGAGAAGTTCGGCGGCGACAGCATTCCGGAAACCCGCCGCAACTTTGAGGGCTACCAGGCCACCGTGGGACCGCGACTGCAGTACCGGTAAGAGACAACCAGGCGCGGCTCCGGGTGCCGGCAGAAAGGGACGGATGATGGAGATTGTGTTGATAGTTACGGGATGCGCCGCGGCTTTGCTCGTTGTTGGGTTTGGCACCTGGTTCCTGCGCCGGATGCGAGCCAACCGTACGTGGGCGCATCCTGGAGTCGCCGGCACGAACGGGCAGCTCGCTGACGGGCGGGTCAGCGAGCAGGAGTTGGCGAGATTCCAGGGTCAGTTGGGTCAGGACGTAACCGTTCAAACTACCATTGACGCGGCCGGCACCCAAATCGGAGGTGGGTTTTAACCGGCGGCATGAAGTCATGAAGTATGGAGTAACGCTGTTACCAACGTCGTTTGAGTCGTTGCGGAAACACGTTCGCCTGGCCGAAGCGGTGGGTTTTGACTACATCGGTATCGCCGACTCGCAATCGCTGTTCCGGGAACTGTTCGTATCGCTGACGGTAGCCGCCACCGAAACGACACGTGTGCACCTGGGGCCATCGGTCACCAATCCGTTGACACGTCATCCGGCGGTGACGGCTTCGGCGATTGCGTCGCTGCAGGAATTGTCAGAAGGCCGGGCGTTTTTGGGCATCGGGACCGGAGATAGCGCGATACTGAATCTGGGATTGCGACCGGCTCGGATGAGAGCGCTGCGCGAATACGTTACAACGGTGCGTTCGATGCTCAACGGTGAAACGGTCGAGTATTTGGGACGGGAGGGTCACGTACGATGGAGTCGGGATCCGGTGCCCATCATGATGTCTGCGGAAGGGCCGCGTACGCTGCGCATGGCGGGAGAGATCGCTGACCGGGTGATGGTGCATACCGGCCTGACGCGCGAAGTGCTGGACGACACGGTGGAACACATTCGCGCCGGAGAAATTGACGGTGGGAAGGCAGCCGGCAACTCGGAGATTTGGGCATTTGCCAAATGCAATATCGGTGACGACCGGAACGCTGCCATCGACGAGATCAAGATGGCGTTGGCCGCCAGCGCGCATCATGCCTTCCGCTTTACGCTGGAGGGCAAGCATGTTCCCGAAGAGTTGCATGAAGCGCTCATGGCCATACAGGGTGAATACGTACCCGCCGAGCACGAGCAGGTAGGTGACACGCGAAACGCCGCGCTTTCCGACGAACTGGGCGTTACCGACTACCTGGCGGACCGGTTTGCCGTCGTTGGTACGCCAGGCGAATGTCGCGAAAAGGTTCGCCAGATCGTTGCCTCAGGCGTCGACGTGCTCCAGATTACAGCCATCAGCCACGATCCGGCGGAAATAATCCGGCGGTTCGGGGAAGAAATTATCGCCCGTTGACAATGAGAAAACCCTCCTGACCGAGCGGGCAGGAGGGCATTCGACGCTTCGGTTGCGACACGTTGGGAGTCCTATGGGAATAGAATCTCTCCGGTTTCGGCGTCTTCCACGGTGATAGCGGTCACCGGGCAGTTCTCAGCCGCTTCCAGAACCGTTTCCTCAGGGTCTCCCGCGGCGTCCTTCACGTAGGACTGGCGGTCTTCATTCAGCCCGAAGGTATGGGTGGCAAAGGTCTCGCACATGGCGTTACCCACGCACACGTTGTAGTCCACTGTAATCTTGAGTTGCCGTGCCATCAGGGTAACCTCCTCCTCTTGGTATTTCCGGGTATGGATTGTAGGGTTGGGCGCAGGCGCCCGGTTAAGACTCTATCGGGTAGTGATGGGCAGGTTGAGCAGAGTTCTCTGACCGACGCTGGGCAGATATTCCAGATCGGCCGGGTCAGTTTCCAGTTGTAATCCTTCGAATCGTTGGGCCAAAGCGGCGAACGCTTCCTGCCCTTCCAAACGAGCCAGGGTCGCTCCCAGGCAATGGTGGACTCCACTCCCAAACGCAACGTGAGGGTTGGGATTCCTGGAGATATCCAGGTCGTCGGGGTTGTCGAAGATCGATGGGTCACGGTTGGCGGACGAAATTACCCACCGCACGCGGTCGTCCTTGCCGACGCGCTGACCGCCCTCCATCTCAATATTCTGCGTCGCGATGCGCTGCACAGACTTAAGCGGCGAGTCGTAACGCAGAATTTCTTCAACTGCGTCGACGATGTGGCCGTCGGGGTCGGAGCGCAGCATTTTGAACTGGTCGGGATGCTGTGAGAACGCCAGGATACCGTTGGCGATCAGGTCGTTGGTGGTTTCATGGCCGGCTACCAGAAGAAGCAGGGCGTTGGCGAGCACTTCATCCCGGGTGTAAGCTCCCATGATTTCGCCTCTGCAGATTACCGACAACAGGTCGTCGCCCGGCTCGCGCACTCGCTCTGCCACGATGGGCTTGAGATAGTCGGTTACAGCCTGTACACCTTCAGCGAAGTTGCGAACGCGGTTGGGATCGTTGCCGTCGAAACCGCACATTTGGCTGGACAACTCTTTGACGAAGGCGCGGTCGCTTTCCGGGATGTCCATCAGGCCAGCGATAATGCTGTAGGTGAGTGGGGTGGCAAAATCGCGCATCATGTCCAGCTGCCCTGATCCCTGCAAATCGTCCAGCAGGGCACTGACAGTTTGGCGAACCAGAGGTCGCCACGACTCCATGGCTTTGGGAGTGAAAAAGCCGTGTACTACCTTGCGCTGTTCCTTGTGTTTGGCGCCGTCGTTCTGGGTGAACCTGGCGGCCAACCACTGTCTGACCGCGCCGAACAACTCCATGTCTTCTTCGGGAATGGTTGGGGAAAGCGGTTGCGTGTCGCGCAGGGCTACTTCGGAAGAGAAGTATTCCGGGTGGCGCGCCGTCCAAACCAGCTGCTTATAACTGGAGATGATCCACACCTGGTACTGCTGGTTCCAGCGCACCGGTTGTGCATCCCGGAGTGTGCCGAAAAAGGTGTAAGGGTCCCGGATCGCATCGGGCGCGAAGAGGTCATCATGGAAGGTAGATGGCATATCCGGGATGCTCCATCCGCTGGCGGCGAGGTACCGAAGTTCGGTGATTATTAGAACACGCCAGAATGTGGGTAAGTTATCACACCGAGTCCCACAATTCAAACGTGAATCGGCCCACCATGCGTACTGCACGGTACGGCCGATCATGGATTCTCGGCGCCGACCATCGGCGCTCGGCAGGGTTAGCGGGCGCTGGTTACAGTGACCGGTAGGCTTTCCACGGCCCGGAACGTAAGAACATGGTCGTACTCGACCTGTTCCACCGGGATTTCCAACTCCATCTTGTCGAAACGGTTGGCCAGATTGCGGAAAATCTCCTGCCCTTCCAGGCGGGCCAGCGTTGCACCGAGACAGTGGTGGACGCCGCTACCAAAGGCGACGTGCTGATTCGGGTAACGCTCGATATCGAAGTCGTCGGCGCGGTCAAACACCTTGGGATCACGGTTGGCGCCGGGTATGAACCAGCGTACGCGATCGTTCTTGCGAATGGTCTGGCCATTCATCTCGATGTCGTCCACCGCGATACGCTGGATCGAGCGAACGGGCGAATCGTACCGCAAGGCTTCTTCGGTGGCGCGCACGGTTTTGCCTTCGGGATCTGACTTGAGGTCGGCCCACTGATCAGGGTGCTGCGTGAAGGCGAGAGTTCCGTTACAAATCAGGTTAATCGTTGTTTCGTGTCCGGCAGACAGCAGCAGCATCACGTTGTTGATGGTCATATCACGGTTGAAGATACCCTGCCGTTCGCCCTCGGCGACCACCGAGATAAGGTCATCCTTTGGACTCTCAACGCGTTCCGCGACCAAGGGGCTGATATAGTCCTGGAGGTTCTTCACGGCTTGGGACAAGGGGCCCATACGATCCGGACCATCGCGATTCAGGAACCGCAAATCCTTGGCGAGTTCCCGCAATTTTGGCCGATCGCTGTCGGGAATGCCCAACATGCGGGCGATCACCAGCAACGGCAACGGCGTGGCGAGGTCGGCCATGACGTCCATTCGGCCTTTCTCTTCAACTGCGTCCAGCAACTCGTCGATTGCCGACTGCACGAGAGGCCGCCACATCTCCATTGACTTAGGAGTGAAATAACCGTGCATCACCCGGCGCATGTCGACGTGGTCGGCGCCAGATACTTCCGGGTTGTAGCGCCTCTGGTCGTGCTGAATGAAGCGGGAAACCTGCCACTTCTTGATGAAGTTGTAGATTTCCATGTCGTCTTCGTCAATGGGCGGGTTTGGCGCGCGAACGTCGCGCGCATAAACACTGGAGGAGAACGCTTCCGGATGACGGGTGACCCAGACCAAGTGTTCCCACGAGGTGATCATCCATACTTCGAGTTCTTCGTTGTAGTAGACCGGTTCGTATTCGCGCAAACGATTGTAGAAATCGTACGGCTGGTAGATGGCCTCCATTGAGAATGGGTTGTCGTTGATGGTACTGACCATTGGTGCAGCCTCCGGTTGAATAATTGTCGTGGCTAACCGTCCCGCGGCTGGCCATGCAGATGCGGCGATTATAACCGAGTTTGGAGCGATACGCTACACGCTGGCCCCCGAACAAACGGGTTACGAACGGCGGATGACAAACTGCAAAGGAAATCGGCCACCCAGGGGTCGATTACCCCCAGGCGGCCGAGATAATATCGACAGTGTAGTCAGATTGCGATTTTTCCCGTTACCGCGCGCTGGTTACCGTAACAGGCAAGCTTTCCATCGCCCGCAATCCGATCAACTGGTCGTATTCGATCTGATCTGCCGGGATCTCAAGCTCAATGGTGTCGAACCGATTGGCAAGATTGCGGAAGATCTCCTGACCCTCCAGACGCGCCAGCGTGGCGCCCAGGCAGTGATGGATGCCGCTGCCGAATGCAACGTGCATGTTGGGGTACCGTTCGACGTCGAAGTCGTCGGCCCGGTCGAATACCTTGGGATCACGGTTGGCGCCGGAGATGAACCAGCGTACCCGGTCGTTTTTGGCGATGGTTTTTCCGGCTATTTCGATGTCGTCCACGGCGATGCGCTGGATGGACTTGACCGGGGAATCATACCGCAGGGCCTCTTCGGTGGCGCGGACGGTTTTGCCATCAGGGTCCGATTTCAAGATCGCCCACTGGTCGGGATGTTGCGCGAACGCCAGCGTGCCGTTGCAAATTAGGTTGATGGTAGTTTCGTGGCCGGCAGAAAGCAGCAGCATGACGTTGTTGATCACCATGTCGCGACTGAAGATTCCTTGCCGCTCGCCTTCTGCAACGACAGAAATGAGGTCGTCCTTGGGGTTGGCCACTCGTTCGGCGACCAGTGGGCCAAGGTAGTCCTGCAGGTTCTGAACCGATTCTGACAGTGGAGCCATGCGGTCCGGGCCAGTGCGATTCAGGTGGCGCAGGTCTTTGGCCAGCTTTCGCATGATGGGCCGGTCGCTGTCGGGGATGCCGAGCATACGGGCGATCACCAGGAGGGGAAGCGGAGTTGCCAGGTCGGCCATGACGTCCATGCGACCCTTCTCTTCCACGGCGTCCAGCAACTCGGTGATGGCAGATTGCACCAGCGGCCGCCACATTTCCATGGATTTGGGCGTGAAGTAACCGTGCATCACACGACGCATATCAACGTGGTCTGGGCCAGATATTGCCGTGTTGTAACGCTTCTGATCGTGCTGGATGAAACGGGAGACCTGCCAATTCTTGATGAAGTTGTAGATTTCCATGTCGTCTTCGTCAATTGGCGGGTTGGGTGGACGTAAGTCCCGGGCGAACACACTGGAAGAAAACGCCTCCGGATGCCGGGTTACCCAGACCAGGTGTTCCCAGGAGCTAACCATCCAGACTTCGTATTCCTCGTTGTAATGGACCGGTTCCCACTCTCTCAGCCGACTGAAGAACTCGTAAGGCTGATACATTGCTTCTAGTGAGAAGGGGTTGTCGTTGATGGTGCTGACCATGATTGCAACCTCCTGACAGGGTTGAGTGTAAGTCGTGCTCTCAAAGAGCGCCTGGGGACTAATTTTGAACGATTATAACTGATAATGTCGTCGGGCTCAACGACATTCGACTCTATTTGCACTTTGAACGCAGGATACCCGGTCTAACAGAGGCGCTGGGGTTAGTCACACCGTGGCCAACGGGGTGTGGGTAGAACCCTGGAGAGTATCCCTGTGTTGCAAATGTTGAGTGTAGAACGCAATCCTTGATCAGAAATCACAACGACCGGCATATTAAAAACGGCGACCGCAGGATTCCCCGCGGTCGCCGCTGATACAGCTAATTGGCGGTGAGTGTTACGAAAGGTTCACCGGCAACTGTTCCAGCGTGCGGAACGTGATGCTTGAGGTATAGGTCAGGTCTGCCGGATCGGCGGCGAGGTTGACGTTCGGGAACCTCTCGGCCAGAGCCTTGAAGGCTTCCTGCCCTTCCAATCGCGCCAACGTCGCTCCCAGGCAGTGGTGGATGCCGCTGCCGAACGCCACGTGAGGATTGGGATAGCGCTCGATGTCAAAGTCGTCTGGCCGGTCGAACACTTCCGGATCACGGTTGGCGCTGGTGACGAACCATCGCATCCGTTCGTCCCGATTGATCTGCTTCCCGCCGAGTTCGATGGTATCACCGGCGATGCGAGTGATGGACTTGACGGGCGGGTCGTAGCGGAGGCATTCCTCGGTGGCGCGGATCATGCGAGCATTGGGATCAGACTTGAACAATTCCCACTGGTCGGGGTGGGTCATGAAGGCCCGGGTGCCGTTGCAGATGAGGTTAATAGTGGTTTCGTGTCCGGCCAACAGCAGGAGAATCGAGTTCGCCACCACCTGTTCTTCGTTCATCACGCCCACGCGGTAGGCGTCAGTCATGCGGTCGAGCAAGTCCCCATTGGGGTTCTTGATTCGCTCGGTGACCATGGGGCGCAGGTATTCCTGTAGTCCCATGATGCCTTCGGTGAGGGGCTGCATCCGGTCGTTGTTGCCACGGCCGATGAACAGGAGTTTTTCGGCCAGGGAACGAATGAACTGACGGTCCGTGGTTTCGATGCCCATCATCGCCGCGATGACCAGTAGAGGCAACGGTGTAGCGTAATCCCGCATCACGTCCATGTGGCCGCGTTCTTCCGCCTCGTCGAGGAGCTGATTGATGGCCGACTGTACCAATGGGCGCCAGAGTTCCATCGCTTTGGGGGTGAAGTACCCGTGGATAACCTTCCGCATGTCCGTATGGTCCGGTCCTTCGTGAACCGATACTTCCTTGCGGTCGTGCTGGATGAACCACTGGGAGAAGAAGTCTTTTACATACTCGTACAAACCCATGTCGGATTCATCGATGTCGGGATACGGAGGCAGGGGATCACGATTGAATACTTCGGAGGAGAACAGCTCCGGGCGGCGGGTGACCCAAACCAGGTCCTTGTATTTGGAAATTACCCACAGTTTGTAGGGGTCGTTCCAGTGCACCGGGTCTTCTTCGCGCATCCGACCAAAGTAGGAATACGGGTCTTGCACTACTTCCGGTGAAAAGAGATCCTCGTTAAACGTGGTAACCATGCCGTCCCTCCGTTCAGCAATTAAAGGCCGACCGATCAAAAGTCGACCAGTGATTGTTAGTGTACAGGTCTAATTTCGATCATTGTAACAACGCAGTAATGTGAGGTCAATAATTATTATCCGTATTATGTGCGCCCGTTCCTTCGTCCAAGGCCCAATAAACAACGGATTTCGTGATTTGTCGCCTGAATTCCGATAGGTCATTCAGGATTTGGAACCAGGTACGAAATGTGATAAGATTCACGAGGCAAAAGCCCATTAAACAATCTGCCACGGAGGATATCAAATGGAAGGAAAGGTTCAGATTGAGATAACCTACTGCGTCCCTTGACAGCACCATGCTACCGCCACGTGGATGGCGAACGAATTTTTCAGGGCGTATGGTGGTGACGCAGCAATTACTATTTCGCCTCGCGGCCAGAGCATCATGGAAGTGTTCGTGGACGGCGAAAAGATCTTTGACCGGAAGGCCGAGGGCAATATTTACCCCGACCTGGGTCGTGTGCGGAAGATGAAGGAAGTCATCTCAGCCAGGATCGCGCGATTTGACATGAGTGTAGCCGCGGATAACTAAAAGGATCCGAAACTCGCCCATTAAATGGCCGCCGCTCCCAACACGGAGAGCGGCGGTTAGTTTTTCCGTTTTCCTAGGGCAGGCGCATGATGCCTTGAGCGAGCTATTGCTGCAGCAGTTTTGTCACCTCGTGCCAAACCTGCACTGCTACTGTTTCAATTGACTGGTTCGCTTCCACCAACGTCCAACTATCAGGACGAGCGGCCAACTGATCGAGGAATCCCCGGCGCACGTTATGGTGAAAAGCGAGCGGCTGGTCTTCGAATCGGTCGGGTTCGTCACTCATTTCAAGACCGAGTTCCAGCTGCCTTCCCTGAACTCTGCCGATGCCAATGGCGGGGTGGATGTCCAACAGCACTGTGAGGTCGGGATACCGACCGTTTGTGGCTAGATCATTCATCCAGGCGATCCGTTCCACCTCGATACCGCGCCCGTAACCCTGATAGGCGATTGTGGACCCGGCGAACCGGTCGGCGATAACCACCGAGCCAGCATCAAGGTTCGGCACAATTTGTTCCCGGACCAATTCGGCGCGGGACGCTTCAAATAGAAACAACTCTGCCAACGGCGACAATGGCGGCTCGTCAATGAGATACCGCCGGAGATAATCACCCAACGGCGTGGAGCCGGGCTCATGCACCACTACCGGGCGATGGCCCAGTTCGCACAACCGGGACTCCAGGATGGTGGCCTGGGTTGTCTTACCGGCGCCGTCGCCGCCCTCGAAGGCTATGAAGAATCCAGGCATGGCGACCGGTGGGCGCAGGGCACTGAGGGCAGTGACCTACGGGCGATAAATCAGGACGCCGCGGCGGGGGTCGCGTCCCCGGCTGGTTGATGCCAGGTTAAATTGTTCTGCCAGCATGTGTTGCAATCGTCGGACGTATGGGCGCTGGGGGTCCAGCTGCACCGAAAACTCTCCGGACAACACCCTTCGGGCTGCTTCTTCCGCCTCGGCCCGGGCCTGTACGATCGCATCAGAGTTATCGTCGTCGTCCGCTCCGTTTAGATGCCGGTTTATGGTAGGCAGGTCGACCCCCTGATCCCTGGCGAGGGAGCCCAGGAACTCCCCGACTTGCGGAACAGTGTTCTTGCGCAGCACGTACACGGGAATACTGTTGTCCTCGGCCACGCGAACCAACTGGCTGCCCCTGCGGTAGTGGTTTTTGGTAGTTAACAACACGTTGGCGCGGCGCAATTCGCTAACAATTTCTGCGGAAACCCCGCGTTCTGCCAGGGATGCTTCGACTTTGTCCCGGCTGACGCCGAACAGGAAGATCCGCGAGTCCAATCGGGGCCCGGTTATCCCACCGGCGTCGGGTTCGTCGCGAAAGGATTCGGGCGGGTACGAGTCATAATTTGATTGATCGCCCTTATTGCGGGTTTTTGCGCTGCGGCGACTCCGAATTTCATTGGCCGACCAAGGTGCGGTGCTGGCTTCGCTCTGCCGCGGGGCGGCGGTACGGGAGATTTTCCCGTTTTCGTCCATGCGGCGTACCTCTGGCTCCACGGGATAGCCGCGCAACCATTGGTCAACTACCTGGGCCACGTCGTCGTGAACCGCTACCTCGTCCCAATTTTCAATCTCGACGACCACGTCGAACGTAGGTGGCGCCTTGCGTTCGAGGACCGACTTCTGTGTGCCCCGGAATCTCGCTTCCTGGTCTCCCAGGGTTACTGTTTGTACTCCGCCAATCAGATCGGACAGGGTGGGATTCATGATGAGGTTGTCAAGAGTGTTGCCGTGGGCGGTGGCGACCAGTTGCACGCCGCGTTCAGCGATTGTACGTGCGGCGGCGGCTTCTTCGGTGGTGCCCATCTCATCGATGATGATGACCTGAGGCATATGGTTTTCAACCGCCTCAATCATCACTCCGTGTTGCTCAGTGGGACTGGGCACCTGCATGCGGCGGGCGTGTCCGATGGCCGGATGGGGTATATCTCCATCGCCGGCGATTTCGTTTGATGTGTCGACTATGATTACTCGCCTGTGGGCTTCATCGGCCAACACGCGGGCTACTTCGCGCAGCATGGTGGTTTTACCAACGCCGGGGCGTCCCAGCAGAAGGATATTTTTGCCGCTATACGCCAGGTCTTCGATCATCTGGATGGTGCCGTGCACGGCGCGTCCCACGCGGCATGTGATACCTATCACGTCGCCATGCCGGTTGCGAATGGCAGAAATGCGGTGGAGAGTTCGCTCCATGCCGGCGCGGTTATCGTCTCCGAATTCCCCGATTCCATCCACCACGTGTTGCAGATGTTCCCGGCTGACCGGAGCATCGGTGAGCAGGACATCCCCCGTCAAGAAGCGGGCTTCGGGAGGCCTGCCCAAGTCCAGCACCACCTCCAGCAACTCGTCCAGGTTTTCCTGGTCGTGAAGGAGTTCCGAGACGTGGGCGGGCAGCACATCAAGCAGCTGCTTCAGTTCGTCGTGCGCCAGTTGTTCAACGGTTGCCAACTATCGCCTCCAGTAAGCAGTGAATGAGTTGCAGTATCGGTGAGTGATGCTGATGCGAGACCGGAGCAGTGTATACCACGCGGGTCAACGCACTCGGGGTGAGTCAATCAATGGGGCTGCAGGATCGAAGTCCGGGCCCCCTGCCATGGCCAGAAAATACCGGTGGATGCGGGCATCGGCAGTCAATTCGGGGTGGAATGAAGTAGCCAACAGGTTATTTTGGCGAACGGCAACGGGACGGCCGTCCTCCAGGGAAGCTATGACTTGCACATCATCCCCGACCCGGATGATCACCGGGGCGCGGATAAATATGGCATGATATGGATCGTCCCCCAGTCCGGCCACGGTGAGGTCCTGTTCGAAAGAGTCGATTTGGCGGCCGAACGCGTTGCGTTGCACTCCCACATTCATTATACCGAGGGGAACCGGGTCCTGCTCGGTGATTTCCGTCGCCAACATTATCATACCGGCGCAGGTTCCCCAAACGGATTTGCCGGAGCGGGCCATTTGTGCAACGGGTTCGCGCAGGTCATACAGAGACATCAGGCGGCTGAGAGTAGTACTCTCGCCGCCTGGGATGATCAGTCCGTCCAACCCGTCCAATTGGGAAGGGAGCCTTACTTCCGTGGCGTTAGCGCCGATGCTACGCAGCACATGGCAATGCTCCGCAAAGTCGCCCTGAACCGCCAAAACGCCGATGTTCAACTAAGTGCCCAACCGTTGTCCCAGTTTAACGATGATTTTTTTGATTGGCGCGCGAAAGGCGTACGTAGCCGAGGGGGATACGCCGTGTTATACGCTCCGTGTGGCGAGCAACTGTTCGGATGGGATGGAACGGGCCGAAATGCCAACCATCGCTTCGCCCAGGTTTTTGGAAACTTCAGCGAGGATTTGGGGGTCCTGGTAATGCGTCACGGCCTGCACGATGGCGTGGGCACGACGAGCGGGGTCGCCCGACTTGAAGATTCCTGATCCAACGAACACGCCGTCGGCTCCCAGCTGCATCATCAGCGCTGCGTCCGCCGGGGTGGCGACACCGCCGGCGGCGAAGTTCACCACGGGCATGCGGCCTTCTTGGCGAGTTTGCTGCAGCAGATCCAGGCTGACGCGCATGTCGCGGGCTTCGACAACAAGCTCATCGTCGGGAAGCGTACGAAGTTTCCGGATCGCGTCCTGTACTGCCCGCATGTGGGTGACGGCCTCAACCACATCTCCGGTACCGGCTTCGCCTTTGGTACGGATCATGGCGGCGCCTTCGGAAATGCGGCGCAGGGCCTCTCCCAAGTCGCGGCAACCGCAGACGAATGGGACCTTGAAATCATGCTTCCAAACGTGGTGAGTCTCGTCCGCTGGGGTCAGGACCTCGGACTCGTCGACATAGTCAACGCCAAGCGCTTCCAGGATCTGGGCTTCGACGAAATGCCCGATGCGGCATTTTGCCATCACGGGAATAGACACGGCGTCGATAATTTCGGCGATCATGGTGGGGTCGCTCATGCGGGCGACCCCACCGTCGGCGCGGATGTCGGCCGGCACACGTTCCAGAGCCATCACGGCGACGGCGCCGGATTCCTGGGCAATGAGCGCCTGTTCTGCGTTAACGACGTCCATGATGACGCCACCCTTCAACATTTGGGCGTGGCCAGATTTAACGGTAAAGGTGCCGGTTAGAACATCAACCATCGATGAGCCTCCTCACGAAACACATGGTGCTAGGATTCCATTATAGCCGCGGACGCCGGCCTTATCAATCTGGTGCACCCTTCAGTACATGTGAGACGGAGCAGGGGCCAGCAGGCCCGTTGAATGTGCGCACCGATGATATTCTCATGCTGTCATATTGCGCGAATGGATTTGACACTTAATCGGCCTCCGGATAAGATTCAATGTGCGTTATACGCTAGCCGAGGTAGCTCAGCTTGGTAGAGCACGGCACTGAAAATGCCGGTGTCGGTGGTTCGAGTCCGCCCCTCGGCACCTTTTGACTCTGTAATCCCCGATTCGTTCGGGGATTTTGGATTTGTCGCTGCCATGAGCCCTGATTTGGTTACCGCTTGGTTACATCAACCGCAGGAACCGGCCTAAATCTACAGCGGTCGACGTCATTCAACCCCAGGTCGGGGAGAGGGTTGCACCCCTAGTCCACGCGCCTGATGTGCTGGTCGTTGCGCTATTTCCGGCACTATTCCTCAGCCGAGGGTACTAGACTACGGAGCGCGGCAAGGGTTGGTCCTGAAAGGCAGACAACACAGGCGGGCAACCTTGCCCCCTGCCACTCGGCGACACCGGGATGGCGCGGCACCGGATGCAGGCGGCCGTCACCATGCCCACCGCCGCTATCCCCTGCGGGATCCACCTGGCCGAGGCCCTGGCAGAAAATTGGAACACCGTGGCGTCGGCTCGGCCGCTGGGCACCTAACCCCCAATCCACCGAAAGGATGAGTGTCGCGGCGTGCTGAAGGGGTAAGAAAGTGCTCCTGTGCTTCGGGGATAATGGTTTTGGAATCACAAAACCGACCCGAAACAAGGAGCACTCAATAGATGCTACCACTTGACCATCCCGACCGCATCCAAATCACCTTTGACGACCACCGTCTGGTAGCCAATGCCGGGCTGATCCTTCCCACCACCTTGGCCCGGCACCTGGGCTTGCCCCAACTGGTACAGGAGTGCCTGGACCTGGGCAATGCCCCGGGCCGGGCGAACACCGGCGACAAGATCATGACCCTGGTGGCCTCCGCGCTGGCTGGCGGTGACTGCATTGACGACGCCGACGTGTTGCGCACCGGCGGGACCGCCCGCACCCTGGGCGGTACGGTCAAGGCGCCATCCACCCTGGGGACCTTCCTGCGCAGCTTCCGATGGGGACATGTCCGCCAACTGGACCGGGTGAGCCGGGAGTTGCTGGCCCGGGCCTGGGCGGCTGGGGCCGGACCGGGCGACACGCCCCTGACCATTGACCTGGACTCCACCATCTGCGAAACCTATGGGCTGGCCAAGGAAGGCGCCCGCCACCACAGCTACACCGGCCAGCGGGGCTATCACCCGCTGCTGGCCATTGCCGCCGGCACCGGCGACGTGCTGATGGCCCGGCTGCGCGAGGGCCGCGCCAACACCGCTCGGGGCGCCGCCCACTTCCTGCGTGAGACGGTGGGGCGGGTGCGCTACGGCGGGGCCAGGGGACAACTCACGGTGCGGGCCGACAGCGGCTTCTACACCCACGCCGTGGTGTCCGCCTGCCGAGAGACGAATGTCCGCTTTTCCATCACCATCCGCCAGAGTGCTAGCCTGCGCAGTCTCATCGAGGCCATACCCGAAGATGCCTGGACGCCGATACCCTACTGGATGGACGGCGCCGCCGATGTGGCCGAAACCAGCTACACTCCCTTCCAGAGCAAGCCCGACGCCGCGCCGGTGCGGCTCATCGTCCGGCGCGTGAAGCCCACGCCCGGTTCCCAGTTGGCCCTCTTCGCCACCTACAGCTATCACGGCTTCATCACCGACCGGGAGGGGGAAACCCTGGAACTGGAGGCCGACCATCGGCGCCACGCCGAGATCGAGAACGCCATCCGAGACCTCAAGTACGGCGTGGGGCTCAACCATCTCCCCTCGGGCCGCTTCCCCGCCAACGGCGCCTGGCTGGCGGTGCAGGTGATCGCCCACAACCTGGCACGCTGGACGGCGCGCATCGGTCTGGGCGAGCAGATCGTGACCACCAAGACCCTGCGACGCCGCTTCTTTTCCATGGCCGGAAGGCTCACCCGCTCGGCGCGCCGCCTCACTTTGCATCTGCCCCAGCGCTGGCCCTGGGAAACCCAGTTCAGTGGCGCCCTCGCTAGATTCCGAGCGCTGCCTCTCCCCTCCTGACGGCGCACGACCGCCACTGACCCGCCATCCGGCCAACTGAACGTCCCCGCAAACTCGCACCAGCTCGGTCCGCGAGCATCTCTTGCTGCGTCTTATCCCGCCATCTCGCTCGCAACAACCACTGTAGGCCGACATCGTCGCCCCCAAAAACGCCTGCAGACCGCCGCCAACCCCCCGTCTACCCGAATTCGAGCCCGGGCCATCGCGTTTGTAATTTCCTCACACCCCCTTCCTGTGTTCTCACTCCCTCAGTCCGTGTCCATCGGTGGATTCGGGCTAACGGAACGCGCCCACCAGCTCTGGAGGGGCCGGAATCACGCTGTAGCGGCCCCTCTTGCTTTTCCCCGCCGTGATGGTCTTCGGGGCGGCGGGATAGTTACGGTTCCGCCACTACAGATCGACCGCCTCTGCTTGGCGCAGCGCGGAGCGCCATAGTAAGAGGGCAAACAAACAAGCCCGACCGGTGGGCATCGGGGTTAGGATTTGCCGGACCTGTTCCGGCGGCCGGGATTGGGCAACCCGCCGCTGGGTATCCGCTCGCATCTGAAATGGCAGACTTCATTAGCAACTCTGCCATTTTGCCACAGTTAGGCTACAGCACCGTGCTTACGGCGACGCTCGGGTCCGACGCCAGGGCACAAGAAATGACAGACTTTAAGACAAAGTCTGCCATTGGGCTCTAAGGTTCGCACTGTATGATTGGCGATGAAACGTGAACCTGAATCGGCCTAAACCAACCGGGCTCCGCTAGGTGGAGCGGACGGGGGTTTACGCGAACTGTCAGGGATTGCGCTCGTCAGATCCTATTCCGCAATGCAATCGCCCTTGACCACAGTGTCCAACAGTATCTTTTGCTCTGCATGGATTTCCAGAGTGGCCTCCAGTACCCAAATTAGCTGTAGCAACTCCGTGGTGAATTCCGCCGGCCACACACTGGGGCGTATGTCGTCCAGAGGTGAGGACTTCAGGCCCGCTCCGTCGAGCATCCGGTACTTGAGCCAAGACTGGACAACTTTAAGCCCGGATACGGCATACTCATAAATTGTGGGCTGGACTGGTGCGAACTCCCCGTCTCCCACAAACAACTTTTGGGTATCATAGTCGTACCTAAACGAAGCTGGGTAATCGTCTGTTCGGGTTTGTACGCCCACCGAGCATTGGGCGACCCCCGGCGGGACTTGGCTTTTGTTATAGCCATCGGGGACGCAACGTTCGCCGTAAGTGTGCAGCCAGATGAGTTTGGCCCCAAGGTCTCGCATCTTGCCGAACAGGTCAGCATCGGAGGTAATCGGAACCCGTATTTGACGAGTATCCAGTTCTTGATAAAACCGGTCTACGTAGGCCGGGACCGACATAATCCCGTAAACATAGGCGACGAAATCCTCCGGACTGATTTCCAGTTTTGTGAGCGTGGACAGGCGTTCAAGCAAATTGGGTAAGAGATTCGGCTCACTGGCCTGCACATCGCGATATAGCGGAATTACCGATTTCGCGCCGTAGGAACCGCGGAAACTATCTAAACCAAAGCCAAGGTGGGATGTGCATTTGCCGGAAGTCGGGGACCGGGCTGGGAGTCTCGCAGGAGGGATTCGGCCCTTGATTGCAGGACCGTGCGGCAGCGGCGCTTGACCTCGTCTTTCCGGCTGGTCAGCCTGGCCAGGAAGCTGCCCACCCTCTCCTGCACCGCCGCTCTGCTTCCCAAGCACAGGTTCCCGGTCGCCTCTTCCCGCGCCCATCCCCAGATGGCTTCATCGGCGTTGAAGTCTGGGCTGTAGCCCGGCAGATTCACCAGCCTCAGCCCCAGGCCAGGCCTCCGCAGATACTCCCGCACCGCCTCGCCACGATGGGCTGGGGCATTATCCCAAATTACCTGAAGCGGCCCAGAGTGCCTCTGGCGCAACTGGTCCAAAAAGGCTGCCGAGGTTCCGCTGTTGCTGTTTCCCTCCAGGTCCATCCATTCCACCTCTCCCGTCTCCAGACACACCGCCGAATAGTAGCTGGCTTTCTCGCCATACCGCGGACTGCTGGAGTTCACCAGGGCTGGCTCTCCCCGCAGCACCCACCGGCCCCGCAACTCCGCATCGGCACGGAAGTGGGCCTCGTCGGCGAAGAATATCTTGGCTCCGCTCCCTACTGCCTCCTCCCGCAGGGCGGCGTACGCCGCCACGAAGGCCTCCCGTTTCTCCTCATCCGCCTTCAGCAGCCGCTTCTTGGGACGCTTGAAGGCAAATCCCAAGCGGCGCAGGTAGGTCAGGCAGCTGCTGCGGCACAGGCTGAGGCCGAAGCGTTCCCAGACAAACCGATGCACCACCTTCCAGTTCCAGTTGGCCAGGTCCAGGCCCGCCGCGGCAGGCAGCTGCTGCACCGCCGCCCTCAACTCCTCCCGCTGCGCCTCGCCAAGGGCGGGGGGGAACCACCGGTCTGCTCGAATATCAGGGCTCTGGGCCCTCCCTCACCAAAGGCCGCCGCCCATCGTCCGATGGTGTGAGGGTCCCTTTCCAGCGCCGCCGCCGTGGCCGATGCCCTCCAGCCTTGGGCCAGCAACAGGATGGCGTACCACCGCTCCCGCTCCCTTGGCGTCGGTGCCAAGATCATCCGTCGACGCAAATCCTTGACTTCCATTTGCCATTGTTCCAAAGACCGATCTATCTCCCTCACGCTCATCATCTACCCCCCCAACTACTGCACTCTCTGGCCCAGTTCCTCCACAAATTTATCCCATTTTTCTGCGTATTTCACCTCGGCTTTGGTTTAGTACTCAGTCAAACTTGCACCGGCAGGTGAAGCGCGGGGCGGGCCAGGGTTGTTACGCTGACTGGCAAACAGTGGTGCGGGAGGTGCGACATCCATGGTTCAGGAGAAATACGCGGTACGGTTGTCGTCGGAAGATCAGGAGCAGTTGCGGGGATTGATCCACAGTGGGCGGCATTCCGCTCGGGCCATCAATCGGGCGCGCATCCTCCTCAAGACTGACGAAGGGTGGAGCGCCCCCCAGGTGGTGGCGGCTCTGGACACGTCGCAGCGCACGGTGTTCCGCACCAAACGGCGGTACGCCGAAGAGGGGTTGGAGGGCGTGCTGCACGACCATCCCCAAGCCAACCGGTATCGCAAGCTGGACGATCGGGGCGAAGCCCACCTGATTGCGCTGGCGTGCAGCGACGCGCCCGAGGGCCATGAGCACTGGACCCTGCGGTTGTTGGCTGGCAAGGTGGTGGAGTTGGGATTGGTGCCATCGCTGTCCTACGAGACGGTAAGGCTCAGGCTCAAAAAAACACCCTCAAGCCGTGGCGGAAGCAGCAATGGTGCATCCCGAAAGTAGGCGGCGAATTCGTGGCGGCCATGGAGGACGTGCTGGACCTGTATGCCGAACCCTACGACCCCGATCGGCCGGTGGTGTGCTTTGACGAGACCTCCACCCAACTGCTGGCCGAGGTCAGGGAGCCGTTGCCTCCTCAACCGGGACGACCGCGGCGGCAGGACTACGAGTATCGACGCGGCGGCACCCGCAACATCTTCCGGACCTGTGAACCCCTGGCGGGCTGGCGCCACCTGGCCATCACCGAGCGGCGCACCATGCAGGACTTCGCCCACCAGATGCGCTGGCTAGTGGATGAGGCTTACCCCGATGCCCCGGTGGTCCGCGTGGTGCTGGACAATCTGAATACCCATCGTATGGCGTCCCTTTACGAGACGTTCCCGGCTGCTGAGGCCCGGCGCATCGTGAAGCGCCTCGAGTTTCACCACACGCCCAAGCACGCCAGTTGGTTGAACATGGCGGAGATCGAATTCAGCGTGTTGAGCCGCGCTTGTCTCAAGGGGAGAAACCCCGACGCGGACGCCCTGCAACGCCAAATCACGGCCTACGAGACCGAGCGCAACGCAGCGGGCGTCACCATCAACTGGCGGTTCAGCACTCAAGATGCCCGATCCAAATTGCATCGCCTCTATCCCTGCCTTTCCAGACTTGATTGAGTACTAGAAGAGGCCTTGTCAAAGGGGTCGGAACACTCTCCCTACATTCCTTCCTTCTTTTGGTGATGATTACCCGCGGTCCGAACCGTCGGCTCGGTGTTTTTGATAGGAGGAGACAATGTAAGCCTTGCGCGCTTGCACGGATGTGTGCAATGGAATTTGGAGCTAGATGAAGAATGAGCGATTACGTGGATTAGTCCTTGGAGTGCTTCCGTTTCCTTTCCCAACGCCAACGGTGGACGGCATTTCGCATCGCCGCAGCTTACTGGTCGGTTAAGGAGATGGCCACCCGCTGGTGAACGGGTGCCCCAGCTACAATCAAGCCGATTTCCTGGTAGCATTTGGCAATGATGTCGTTCCGCGTGCCTGTCTGGCCGATGTACTGATGGGCAGCATCAACCATCAACGCCAGGCTTCCCTGAGGAGAGTCTGACCCAGCTAATGGCCGACTGAAGAACAATACAGGAATTCTACCGGCCCCTCAGCTTAGGATCAAAAACATCGCGCAGGGCGTCGCCCAGAAGGTTAAACCCCAGTACTACTATGAAGATAGCCAGGCCAGGGAATATAGCGACCAACGGCGCTGTTTTTATGTGCTCTTGAGCCGCCCTGGTCAACATTCCACCCCAACTGGGTACATCTGGGGGTGCGCCCACTCCGAGGAAGCTCAACGAGGCCTCGATGATGATGGCGAACCCCAAATAATAAGTAGCCAGAATAAGGTAGATAGCGAAACAATTCGGTGCGATGTGCCGGAAAATGATGCGCAACTGGGTGGCGCCCACCGCTCTGGCTGCGGTTACGTAGTCTAGCTCTTTTATGGACAGCACCTGGGAGCGGACGGTACGCACGACCGGCGCTATCATCCCAACGACGATGGCGATGATAACGTTGTTCAATGAAGGGCCCAGCACAGCAATGATCGCCAGGGCGATGATGAGGCCGGGTAAGGCCATCAGGGCGTCCACCACGCGCTGGACTGCCAGGTCCAGCGCCCCTCCGATGTAGGTACTGATCACGCCCACGACAAAGCCCGCCGTTATGCCGATCAATACGCTGCCTAAGCCCACGTAAAGGGAGATGCGAGCACCGTGTATCAGCCGGCTCAGCACATCACGACCCACATGGTCGGTTCCCAGATAGAATGCGCTCTGCGGTGGAGCATATACGAACTTCCCGTGGGTCTCACGGGGCGGGTAAGGGGAAATAATCGGGGCCAGGAGGGCAACCAGAATGAGGAGCAGGGTTATCGCTCCGCCTATCGCTCCCAGGGGCTTCCGCCGGGAGAAGGCGTCCACTGCTCGAACAGCGGCAAGCCCCGGGCTTAAAACCCCAGTCCTTTCTCGGGAAGGGGCTGTTATCTCAACGCTCTCACGTTCTATCATAGTGGTCTCCTCCTCGCTGAATTGCCTTACCCGTAACGGATCCTGGGATCCAGGACGGCGTAAAACAGGTCAATAACGAGGTTCAAGACGAGGACTACCGCCGCGGTGAGTAGAACCACCGCTTGAAGTACAACGTAGTCCCGGTGGACGATGGCGTCTATCAGGAAAGACCCCACGCCTGGCACCACGAAGATGACCTCGATGATAATTACCCCGCCCAGGAGGCGTCCGAACTGATAGCCGGACACGGTGATGACGGGCAGAAGGGCGTTCCTGAGGGCGTGGCGCCCAGTTACCACCCACTCGCTAAGACCCTTGGACCGGGCGGTTCTCATATAGTCCTCTCGCATCACCTCCAGCATCGAGGAGCGGGTCACCCGGGCGGTGAATGCCAGGTCATGAAACGCCAGGACCAAGGCGGGAAATATCAACTGTTGCAGGTTGGTCAGGGGGTCTTCCCAGACCTTGGCGTAGCCTAAAGGAGGCAGCCAGTTGAAGATGTAGGCCAGGGCATACACCGTCAGTATGCCGACCCAGAAGGTGGGCATGGCAATGCCGATGAGGGCGAAGATCCGGCTAGCATAGTCGCCCTTGGTGTCCTGCTTCACGGCGGAGATGACTCCCAAGGGCACCGCCGCCACAAAGGCCATCAGAATGGCCATCACCGCCAGTTCCATGGAGACGATGAACCGGTCTTTCAACTCGTCCATAACCGGGATCCGGTACCAGATGGACGTACCCAGGTCACCCTTCAGCAGATTGAACACCCACTCCCCGTACTGCACGTAGATGGGCCGGTCCAGCCCCAGCTCGCTCCGCAACCGCTCAAGGTCCTCAATATCGACCCGGCCGCCCTCACCTTCCTCCCCGGTCAGGATCATCATGGCTGCGTCCCCGGGAACTATCCAGAACAAGGCGAATACCATCATGGTAGCCAAGATTAAGGTAGGTATAAAGAGGAGCAGCCTTCTCATCACGTACTGCGCCACGATTCCTCCTTAGAGTTCAGTCTGGATTAGGCTTATAAGCCCAGCGTGCCAGTCCCTCATCCGGCTAGCTGCCCGGTACCTTCGCGTCCTCGTCCCACCAGAGATGCTCCAGCTTGGTTATGTTCTGGGTAAATGAGGTCACATGGAAATTCTGTATCCGGTAATCAAGGGCTCCAGATAGGGGGAACCAGATGAGCGGCACGTAGTGGCTCTCCCCCTGGTGAAGAATGTCGGCCATTTCTTTGAACATGGCCTGACGCTTCTCCGGATCAAACTCCGCCTCCTGGATCGCGCTCAGTTCATCAATCCTGGGATGGCTCCAGTCATAAGAGTTCCGGAGCGAGGGCAGCTGGAAGAACTGGGTAAGAGTCTCCGAGGGGTCCCGTACCGGGTAGCCAGTGCCCCCAAGACTCAGGGGATGGGTGCCATCTCTTAGCTGGACGTAGTAGGTAGCCAGGTCCACGGAGCTAATCCGGGCATCTATGCCCAGTTTTCTCCGTAATTGGTCGGTGAGCAGCTCACCGTGAGCAATGATGGATGCCGATGAATTGAGGATGTTAATGCTGGTCTCAAAGCCTTCGGGGAAACCGGCCTCCGCCAGGAGCTTTTTGGCCTCGGCTATATCCTGGTCCTTGGGCTGCCGGTAGCCCGGCATCAGGGCCAGCTCAGCCTGGTCCTCCACCATCCCAATTGGGAAGAAGCTGCCCGGTTTGGCAAAGCCATTCCAAACGACCTCTGAAATCTCCTGCCGGTCAATTGCCAGGTATATAGCACGCCTCACCTTGGGGTTGTCGAAGGGCGGCTCGTTCACGTTCATATATAATTCGCGCGATGAATCCAGTATTACCCACTTCTTTATCCTGCCTTGTGTATCCTGTTCCAGGATCTCCAGGTCCTTGGGTTGAATGCTAGAACTGAAGAATCCGTAGCTCATCGAGAGCTGTCCGACCTTGAAGGCCGACATGAGCCTGGCCTTATCCTTGATGAAGAAGGCCTGGAAGCCATCGAAGAAGGGACGGCCCTCCTTGAAGTAGTTGGGGTTTTTCTCGTATTCGTAGGACTCTCCGAGGATCTGGTCCTTGAATATCCAGGGGCCTGACCCGATCAGGTTCTTCGGGCAGCAATTCAGATCATCCTGTGACTGCCCCTCTACGATGTGCTTGGGGTACATTACCATGTAGTCCGAAGCCATATTCAGCATGAAAGTCACCGCGCGAATTTTGGTGGGCACCCTCACCGTCTTCGCGTCAATGGCTTCGGCAGTTCCCGACTCGTAGAACCTCCGGAGCGACGCCGTTCGGGCCCTGATCGCTCCCGGCTCCACTATCCGGTCCAGGGTAAACACAACATCCGCGGCAGTGACGGGCTTGCCATCGCTCCACTGGGCGTCGTGGAGGCGGAAGGTGTAGAGCATGCCGTCGTCGCTGATCTCCCAGCTTTCCGCCAGGTCGCCTTGTATCTCATCGGGCTGGACTGGATTCCACTCCAACAGCTGGTTAAACCGAGGGTGGGACGGTCTGAGGGTGCTGCACGAACTACCACCGTAATGGACATCCCAGAACCCCGGCTTGGAACACGTCGCCATGGGTATGACGCCGTTGTAGTGCTTCCCTTGTCCGATGCTCACCCAGTCCGGAACAGGCGCGGCCACCGCGGGAGCAGCTGTGGGCACTGCGGTGGGTGCTGCGGCAGCGGTCGTCGCTCGGGGTTGGGCCGACGGTGCCTCGGTAGCGGCAGGAGCCGCGGTGTCCGCCACCGGCGCAGTGGTTGCAGTGGGAGGTACCGGTGTGGCCGTTGCCGTTGCCCCGCAAGCCACGGCGAACAACAAGAGTAGCATCAGGGGTGTGCATACCAGGACCTTGGGCTTCCAGAACCAATAGTGCGTCATCAATGAACCTCCAATCCATTAAATACCTGGGGCTACCGTCTGGCCACCATCAAGTACGAGAACCGGCCATTCAGAAAAGCGATTACCTGCATCAAAGGCACGCCAGGTGAATGAAACCACGTTACGGGGCCCGAAACACGGGTGACCACATCGATGGATCAGGAGCATTAACAACCTAATCCGTCAAAGTGTTGATGTAATATAAACTATCGTCCTGGCGGAAGTCAATCCATCCCGAAATAGGTAACTGTTCAGAGTTGGTGGGTTGAATTGGCCGAAGGCGGGTTGCCGAACGCTGGCGCGGGTGGCAGTGGTTATGTCATATACAGGGCATGGATACCGAAATTGGCCCCTGTTCGGGTCAGGGGCAGGTTCTGAGCGCCGCCGACCGCGATGTCCTCATCGCCATCATTGCCCAACTACAGGCCACCGTTCTGGAACAGCAGCGGGTGATTGAGCGGTTGGAGCGGCGGATTGCCGAACTGGAAGGCCAGGCGAAACCGGGCGGCCCGCCCCGGATGCCCGGCCTGAAGGCGAAATCGGGCCGCCAGCCGCCGGTGAAGCAGCTGCCCCACAAGCAGCGACGCCACGGCTTTGCCCGCCGGCGCATGACGCCCACCCAGCGGGTGGAGCACGTGATGGAGAACTGTCCCGATTGCGGGACTCACCTGACTGGGGGCTGGACTCAGCGCACTCGGGAAGTCATCGAGTTGCCGGTGGCTCCGGTACAGGTCACCGAGCACGTCTACATTGCTCGGACTTGCCCGGCGTGCCGGCGCCGCTGCACGCCCCCGGCGGGAC
Source organism: Dehalococcoidia bacterium (assembly GCA_965217175.1). Classification (GTDB taxonomy): domain Bacteria; phylum Chloroflexota; class Dehalococcoidia; order Lucifugimonadales; family UBA3495; genus Bin87. The sequence continues at coordinate 2,820,043 of OZ244251.1, read as the reverse complement.
TGGACGGTGTAGTTTTGGGACGGCAGCGCCTCGGCGTCAACGTGCTCAGCCTGGTCGCCACGCTACGGGAAGAGGGGCGAATGCCCTTCCGCACCATCCAGCGGTATCTGGATACCGTACATCAACTGCGCGTCAGCGAGGGCGCCATCGTCGGGGCCATTCGTCAGACGGCGCAAAAGGCCCAGCCGATGGTAGCCGGCATACTGGACCGCGTCCGGGCCAGCCCGGTGGTCCACGCCGACGAAACCGGCTGGCGTCAGAGCGGGGCCAACGGCTACGTGTGGACTTTCAGCACCCCCACCGAGCGGTATTTTCTGCGGCGGGGCCGGGGCAAGACGGTGGTGGATGAAGCCCTGAGCGATGCTTTCTCCGGAGTATTGGTCAGCGATTTCTACGCTGCCTACCACCATTATGATGGCCCCAAGCAGCGGTGCTGGGCCCACCTGCTGCGGGACATCCATGACCTGCGCACCCTCTACCCCGATGATGCGCCACTGGCCAGGTGGGCCGACGCCGTCCACGGGATTTACGACCGGGCCAAAGCCTGCACTCATCCCCAGGCCAAGCGGCGGCGCACCGCCCAACTGGCCCTGGAACGACAACTGCTGGCCCTCGGCCAACCCTTCCGGCACGAACCGTCGGCAACCCAGGCCAAGCTGTGCCGACGCATTGAACGCCACATCAGGGAACTCTTTGTCTTTGTGGCCGAACCGGACGTGCCAGCGGACAACAACGCCGCCGAGCGCAGCCTGCGCCACCTGGTCATCAGTCGCAAGATCAGCGACGGCACCCGCTCGGAGCAAGGCACACAGAGCAAGATGACCTTGGCCTCTCTCTTCGGCACCTGGCGCGCCCAGGGTCTAAATCCTCTCGCCGCCTGCCGTCAACTGCTCATTTCCCCGCAACTCTGAACTGTTACCGAAATAGGTGACTGTTCAGACTTCCGGGGATCTGCCGACTATTCGGCCTCTTGTGGAGGTGCAACCAAGTACGGAATTTCCACTGCAAACCGTTTCCGTCCCCTCAAACGTGAACAGTTACCGAAATAGCGATATATTCTTGACTTAACATATAAAGCATGCTGCGCCGAGGGTAGCGTAGGTCAAGCTTAATCTATGGCATCCGGGTTGAGTAGCATCTACTTCCGTATCCAAATGAATAAACTAAGATATGTCCCGAGGTAATGTGCGGTAAGCTTGGAAGCGAGGAGCGCTTATCGTCTTTCGCCCGTGACTCTATCTTTTAGTGGGCAATGGGAAGATTTGGGGCATGGAGAGGTTGTCGTGGTTAGAAACCTGGTCACGGACTTAATATTACAACGACGGGTTAAGGCGGAAGACCGGATGGTGCCCAGAGGCGCGTTGCACGGCGTTTCTCATGGGAGCGTCTGGCCCGTTCGTTGCGCTGCTGGACATCTTCCAGCCATAGCAGCAGCTCCCGAGGTCCGAACCGTTCCCGGGGCAGCATCTCCCGCACTACTCGGTACACCTGCGGCCGCGTGATTTGGGGCATCTTTTTCCCCCCACGCCTGCTGCAGGCTCAGCAGGAAAGCCCCAGCCAACAGGCACATGGCGATGTGGTGATGCCAGCCCGCCCAGGCTCGGGTCTCGTATTCATCCAGCCCAACGTCGCCCTTCTCGGTCTCAAACTCGGTTTCGATGCGCCACCGGGAGCCTCCCACGTAAGCGAGGGTTTCCAAGGGAGTGTTCTCAGGAGCGTTGGACAGGTAGTAGCGGGGTTCGCTGCCATCCAGGTTTTGACGATAGACTGCCCAGAGCGCTTCACCAGGCTTCCGCTGCCGCGTCACCCTAACCCGCTGAGCGCTGAAGCGGTAGATACGCGGCCCCTGGCTTCCCTCCGCCAGCTTTATCTCCCGCCACGCTTCTTCCGGCAAGGCCTCGCTGCGCTCGGCTACGGTCTGCCGCTCCTCACGCAACGGCTTGGGTTTGCGCGGCTGCCCCCGTCCCTGATAGGGCGGCTTGCTCCAGGTCGGCTCCAACGGCCACACCGTGGTATGCGGCGGTACGTCCAGGACGTATTGCATCCCCTGCGCGGTAAGGCCCTCCCGCAACGTCGGCGACATCCCGAAGGCGGAATCCCCTGCCACCCACTGCGCCCTGAGATGACCCAGCGCCTGCGCTTGCTCCAGCATCTCCAGCGCTAACTCCGTCTTGGAACGATACTGACGCCGGGTTGCTGGCACACCCGCCGCCGCACATCGCTCAGTATCCCCAGTCCACTCCTCCGGCAGATACAGCCGTTTGTCCACCAACGCCCGTCCGTTCGGTCCCACGTGGGCCAAAAACACCCCAGCCTGGCAGTTGGCTATCTTACCCAACGCCCCACAATACTGCCGAGCCACTCCCACCGACTTCACCCCCTGCTTGGGGAAATCGCTGCCGGCCAGCACCCACACCGCCTGCGGATCATCCAACCGCGAACCCAGATACTCTTGCAGACGCCCAATCACGCTGTCGTCGTCCCAGCGAGCCTCGGCAAGAAACCGCTGCATCGCCCGCGGCGATACCGGAACCATCTCCGAGAGGTTCTCGGCGTTGCGCCGCTCCTGAGACTGCACCAGCAGGCCTTGCAGATAATGGCGGCTGTGCTCCCGCCATTGCTGGCGGCCAAAGGCTGGCGCGAAGTAGTCGTGGAAATCCTGAAAGGCCTCATACACCCGCTCAAGGTCCGCCACATCCATCATCCCACCCCTTTGAAGCCTTCATCCTATCGCCTGACAATCTTACCAAATAACCCGTCGTTGTAATATTAAGGGGACGAACTGTTATTCAATATCGGTGACAGCATAGAGTTTGCCGTCATGGGAGGCGACGTACATCGTATCTCCAGCCACTATGGGGCTGCCAGTGATCTTTCCTCCGGTCTTGAAGTCCCATAACACTGCACCGGTACTGCCATCCAGGCCAAAGACTGCGCCGCCATGGGTTCCAACCAGCACCGTTCGCCCGGCCACAGTGGGAGCGGCGGTAATTTTGACCCCCAGATCAGTAGCCCATTCTTCGGTGCCCGTAGCTGCGTCAAGGGCAAATACTTTGCCGTCCGTGTTGGTTACATAGACCATGTCGTGGGCAACAGCAAGGGTTTGGGTTACGTCACCTTCCAATTGGGTGGCCCAAACGCTGCCTCTTTGCACCGGCGGATTTGGGAGAACCCCCCATAGGTGCAGGCTAGTCTTCCAATACAATATGGTCCCGTCCAGTGGATGGTTCTTGGCCCTGCGGTTTATTGCCCACACTCGGCCGCCATAGGAACCCAAGTAGACCAGGTCTCCCTTGATTGCCGGTGCTCCAAGGGTGCGCCTGCCTCGGCCTGTATCGTAATCCAAGCGCTTGCGGCCGGTTTGCTCATCTAAAATATAATTAAGATTGTCCTGGGATGTAACTATCACCGTATCGTCGGCGTAAGCTACCGAGGAGATGACCCAATTCGAGGTGGCAAAAGCCCAACGCTCTCGCCCGGTGGCGGCATCCAAGGCGTACAATTTACGGTCTGCGGCTCCGATGTACAGGGTGCCATTGACCACAATGGGCGAGGCTAATATGGCATTCCCGATGTCCTTCTCCCACCGCAAGGAGCCGTTCTCTCGATCCAAGGCCACGACCAGGCCAGGACGAAGGGTGAAAAATACCAAGTCTTCTACCACCGCCGGAGTTGTATTTGACGGGGAACCACCCTCGTACTGCCACACCTCCTGACCTGTTTCCCGGTCCAGGGCCACGGCGCGGCCATCCTCGGTGGTGAGGTATACCCGGTCCCCCACTACCGCAGGCGAAGAGAGAAGGGGTTGAGAGGTAGCATAAGTCCATTTCACTTTTTGCGGAATGGGCGCTGGGTCGGGAGTAAAGCCGGAGTTCTGCGGGACACGTCGCCCTTGGGCCCAAGTGTGGGGGCCAACGCTGGCGCTGATATTGGTAGTGGCACCGGGTGGGTTGGGAGCCAGATCAAACAAGTTCCACATTACCCAGACTCCCAGCCCTGCAATGAGGGCCAGGACCAGCCCCAGGCGCAAGAGGCGGCTTCGCAGAAGACTAAACCGCCGGCCGCGAGATATCCGTTTCGCTTCTGCCCGAGTAACGGAAGTAAGGCCAGAGAAAGACCGGCAGTGATTGCACCTCCCTGCATCGTCCACCGAGTCAATGTGTCCACAGAAGCGGCACACTCGGACATGTTCCACAGGAAACGTCCTCCTATACAAAAAACTCCCGCCCGCGGACAGTGTGCAGTGTCCTGATCCTATGGTGGAGTATTTATGACGAGGCCTCGGTACATAAGGGTTTGAAGCACGAGAGGAGAATTTTGTCCCTTTAGACAAGATTCCGTAACAAGGCTATAGCTCGATTGTAATGCTATCCGAGAGGGTGTCAAGGCTGAGGCGGCTGGGGCCGCTCCGAGGGGTCCTTGGCCAACAACCTGAGTATCAATGCTTCTAAAGGGCGCGGGCACTGCCCGTTGTGCCAGGTGGGGGCCACCGGCGGAGTGTTGATATGTTGCCCGATGATTGCACTGAGTCGTCCCCCAGGAAAGGAGGCCTGCCGGTGACCATCTTACCTCCCTCACCCAAGAAACGCTTGACCTCATAGCGGCCGTTAGCGAAGGAGGTGGGCTGGGCGTCTGGTGGAGCGGGGGCGGGAGTAGGCGCTGAGGGAACAGGAGCCCGCTCAAGCGAGGAAGTATCTTGAGTTCCAAGCCCTCTCTCTGCGATAGCCAGGAAAGTGAGGGCTTCTTGGTTCTCCGGGTCAACCACCAGGACCTTCTGAGAACAATCGCGTACCAACGCCCAATCGCCTTGGGCTACCGCCTCGTCCGCTTCATCAAGGAGGAGGCCAATACGCCGTTGTATCCGTTCACTAGCCATGCCGGAGCCTCTGATTCTTGAGCGCAGGAGATAGTTGCATTGTACGCAGGGCTTATGAGGGTGGCAATCTGAAGTAGCTGGTGAGAAAAGGCGTCACGGCTCCTGGCGCACTTCACATCGGTTAGGACCTCTTTTGGTACATCCCATGTATTGGGGCACTCCTAGAGGTCCCAACAGCTTGAGATTCACTCATCTGTAGATTTCCAGCTACTCACAGGTTAGGGCTCCATAAAACGGCCTATTTTCACCCTACCCTTTCCTCACTTCATTCTGGCTCTATTCCTCTACAAACAAGGATACAGGTAGGTTTTTAGCCCTTCCTATCCATCAATCTGTATATACCAGCGGGCTTCTCTTTTTTGCGCCTATGCTTGGAAAAAGGACAAGGTCTGGTTAGCGGGCTGTGTCCCGCGTCAACTATATTTGCCGGTTGGCGTCAATCAGTTTTGCCGGTTCACCTCCTTGGCCTGGCCCCGTTGCTGGGCAGCATTGGTCCGGTAGCTGGGGACGTCAAACTCCAGGATGACGGAGTGGTGCACGACCCGGTCAATCGCCGCGGCGGTGGCCATGGGGTTGGCGAAGATGCGCTCCCACTCCGAGAAGACCAGGTTTGACGTGATGCCCAACGATCTGCGCTCGTAGCGTTCGGCGATGAGGGTGAAGAGGACCTCGGATTCCTCGGCGCCCTGGGGCAGGTAGCCCAGGTCGTCGAGGAGCAGGAAGTCGAAGTTGTCCAGCTTGCGCAGCCGGCGGGGCAGATCCAGGTCGCGCTTGGCGGCGAGGAGTTCCTGCACCAGGCGGTAGGCCGGTGCGAAAAGGACGGAGTGGCCAACTTCCACCAGGCGGTGGCCCAGGGCGCACAGGGCGTGGGTCTTGCCGGTGCCGGGCAGCCCAAAAGCCAGCACGTTGACGCCGCGCCCGTTATTTCGCTGATTGGCCTGGCGGCGCTCTATGGGACCACGGTTTCCTGGCTGCAGGATGATAAGGAAGTCCTGCAGGAACTTGACCTCGACGCTCTACGTATCATTGGTTCGATCTCAGCTGGTGGCTTGATTGAAGCCTGGGAGTCAGACCTTGGGACAATCGAGGCGCCAGCTAATATCCGCCGTCAGGCGCCGCGCGCCTTCGCGCTCCGGGTTAACGGCAATAGCTTGGCTTCTTCGGCCATCTTTGATGGCGATATTCTGGTCGTCGATCCAGATGCACCGATGGTCGACGGCCGGATTTACGCGGTCCGATCTGAGGCCCACAACCAGGCCATTGCCGCCCGGCACGTCTATATCATGAACCGGCGCCGTCTCAAAATAGTGTCGGGAGACGGCGAAATCGTCGAGGTGGACCGGTCACGGACTGATATACTTGGCCGGGTTCGTTGGTCGTTTCGAGAGCATTGAGGACCCGACATGAAAGGCACTATCAGGCAACGCAGTCCGGGATCCTGGCGCCTTGAGGTCTACCTGGGCCGCGATTCCAGCGGCAAGCGCCTGCGTCATATGGAAACCGTTCGAGGGCGTAAGTCCGAGGCTCAGCGCCGGCTCCGCGAGATCCTTCCTGACCTCGACCAGGGTATTGCTCCTCCAATGGAGCGTTACACGCTTCGTGACTGGCTTAAGGCCTGGATGAACGATATGATTGTGCCCCACCGACGGCAGAAAACGATTGAACGCTATTCCGGGATTATCCGGCTGCATATCGCACCATTTTTGGGCGAGCATGAATTAGGGAAAATCACGCCCCTACAGGTGCAAACCCTCAGCGCCAGATTGCTGCGGGAAGGGAAGTCAGCCAAGAGCGTGCAAATGGCGCATCACGTGCTGGGAGCGGCGATGCAGCACGCGGTGAACATGGAACTCATCCCGGGTATTCCGGTCAGCTTAACCAAGGCGCCCGTCGCGCGTCGCAACGAAGCTCCGACTCCCGATATTGATACCGTTCAGCGTTTGCTCGACTACGCCAAAGAGACCGAATCTTACATCTAGCCCTGCTTGCATCTAATTGCCTACACTGGCCTGCGACGGGGCGAGGCCCTTGGTTTAAAATGGGAGTACGTCGACCTGGATAATCAGACACTGCGTATCGTGGGTTCTCTGGTATCAACGAGCCAGGGAGTGCGTTTGGAGCCGCCCAAGACGGTCAGCGGCGAAAGGATTGTTGATCTGGACGACGATACGGTGGCAGTGTTGCGCCAGCACCAGGAAAAGCAGGTGGCAACCGCGCGGCAATTCGGAGTGCCAGCACCCGATATCCTGTTTACGCGGAAATTCAGCCGCGACTGGTCGCATCCCAACACCCTGGTTCGCTCCCTTGAGCGATTGCGGAATAAAGCTGGTTGCTCCGGAGTAACCTTCCGGAGTCTGCGCCATTTCCACGCCTCGGTGGCGTTGCAGACAGGGCAGAACATCGTCGTCATTTCAAAACGCCTGGGGCACTCCAATGTCAGTATCACGTCCGATATCTATGCACACTCTCTGCCGGGGTGGCAACGGGAAGCCGCCCAGGCGTTTGCCGAGGAATTGAAACGAAACCGGGAGAGCTGAAAATGGCGGCCTATTGGCGGACTGATGGCGGCCAAATGGCGGACTAATTCCCGGTACCACCCGATATCCGGCAGTACCAAACCTCAGATCCAAGTATAAAATCTCGGCTATTTAGGTGGTACATCATGCATGATTCCGAATCCGCCCCTCGGCACCATTGCTGATAAAGACCCCCCGTTTCCTATTGGAACGGGGGGGGTTCTCATGGCCCGAACCGGGCGAAGATTACCGATTCGTTACCTAACGCCTGAAAAAGTCGGTGCGAATCAGTCGTAGCCGGACATCGTCTGAACGAATCTTGCCGGTCCGGCTACGGGATTGACCTCTGGGCCGGGGGCCCGATGGGTCAGAAGATCGCCCCGACCCGTTGACGCACCTGCCGACTCCCCGGTTATTTTAGAGCCTGTTTACAATCTTTTTAGGATTAGCACCATGAAGGCAAGCACCACCATTTGCAGGCTGGTATTGAGCTTTCTTTCGCAGTTCTTCCAGAGTCGGCGGCACTTTTCCAGCCAGGCGAAAGACCGCTCCACCACCCATCGCTTCGGCAGCACCACGAAGGTGTGCAGTTCGCTGCGTTTCACTACTTCCACCGAGGCTCCCAACAAGCCTTGCACCGCAGTGGCAAAGGGCTTCCCGGTGTAACCCCCGTCGACCAGCACCTTCTGGACCTGGCTGAGGTCGGCCCGGTTTTCGTCAAACATCGCCAAAGCCCCAGCCCGGTCGGTAACGTCGGCGGTAGTCACGTGTATCGCATGGGGCAATCCTTGCGTGTCCACCGCGATGTGACGCTTGATTCCCGACACCTTCTTGCCCGCGTCATAGCCCTTGCTATCGGCGGTGTCCGTGTTCTTGACGCTCTGGGAGTCCACGATACAGAAGCTGGTCTGCTCTTTCCGTCCATTGCTTTGTCGGGCCGCGCCAACCGATTTTTTTTAGGACTTGCTCCAGAATGGAATCCTGACCTGGGCCAGGCCGCTCGCTCCATTGCCGGAAATACTTGTAGCAAGTGCGCCAATTGGGGAAGTCCACGGGCAGCATTCGCCATTGGCACCCGCTTTTCAAGAGGTACAGTACGCCGCAGAAAACGTCATACAAGTCCACGGTGCGGGGCTTGGTCCGGCGGCGGGCCGACTCCAACGTCGGCAGAATCCGGACGAATTGCTCCCGGCTGATGTCGCTGGGATAGGAATGAGACATGATTACCCCTCCCCTGATAATAGTCTCAACTTAACCTATTTCAGAGATCGTAGACAGGTTCTTAGGTACAGGGCGGTGCGCCTATCGATTATCAATCCGCCAGCGATCCCATCGGGTCCCACGGCGGCAGCACTATGGGCTCCAGATCCAGGGCTTGCTGCAGGGCTTCGGGGAGATAGCTTTTGGGGGCTGCGATTTCGAACATATACTCGGCGAACCAGGAATCGTTCATCAGGAAGAATCCCTTGTCTCCCACCTTGTCGTCCCAGCTGTTTTCCACCCGCCAGCGCCGCGGTTTGCCGTCAACCACGTCCACGCCAGTAAACAGCATGGCGTGGGTCATGGCTGTCTGGTGGTATTCCAGCCGTTCCGCCTTGTCCATGGCGAACTCGGCGTTATAGACATTGGCGTAGTCGAACAAATCGGCGTCCCACAATCCCTTGTCGCGGTGCATCTGCTTACCTGTGTCGCAGCCCATCCAGACCGGCTTGCCGTCCAGGAGCATCCGCATGGCAATGTCCTTCATCAAATCGATGTCTACGTTGAGGTATTTGATCCGTTCCCCGTCCACCACGTTGCCCAGATACTGGACGGTATAGGTGCGGCCCGGCGGGCTGGACTGGCGCGGGTCGTGGACCAGGCAAACGTATTCCTCCATAGGGGTGGCGATGTATTTTTCGGCGAACTCCAGGGGAGTCATACGGGCGTCCCGATGGAATTCTCCGTCCTTGTCCTTCCATTGCCAGTCGAAGTCTGTCGGCGGGTTGCCCAGGTGGATGCAGAGGATTTGATAAATGGAACGCAAAGCCTCCTCCTTGGCCTGGCGCATAGCAACCAATCCCCCTTCTTTGGTGAACATCTGGCGGATATTCCGAGCTCCCTGGCGGACCTGGTAGTTCAGGCTGGCGTTCATGCGCGCCGAGTTACTGGAGCTTTCCGTCTCGGGCATCACGGCCTTTGGGACCACGCCGTGTTTCTTCATCAGGCTGACAAACATATCCCATTGGCCGCCGTCTCCAAGGGGTTGGTGCAGTAGCCAAGCTACCACCCGATCGTCAATGGGGCGGTCGGCGGTCTCGATAACTGCTTCCAGGATGTAATTGGCTCGCTCAATCTTGTCCCAGAACATTACATAACTCTGGCTGAACTCGAACTCTTTGACGTTGAGCAGGTTTTTGCTTTCCGCCCGGAACAGATTCAGGCCGGCGAACATCCAGCAGCGGCCGGAGCGGGCCTGGTTTGTAACGCCCCAATCGTCCAGGACATTGGAAAACGTGTGGGTTGCCGCAGCGACGATATTGCGGTCGAGCGCCACATCGTTGACGTCGTGCTGGGTGACGACGTTCTGCATCAGTTGGTGGGACGGTTGGGATTCAAAGGCTTCCCGAAAACCGGCCAAGGTTGCGGAATCCAGGGTGCCCGGGTTGGTCTGTGAGGTCATATCCTTTCTCTCCATTACAGCATTCGGCGCGAATGCTCGCGAACGACTGATTTCTCCAATTGAAAGCGGTCTCGTTAGTCAGTCGGATCCGATGGGCAGCGACGTTACCGGATGTGGGTGAACCGTTGCCTTCAGGGCCTGGTGTTCAGGTCCACGATTGCGACATCGTACCGTACTATAAGAGGCAATGGAAATCCGGCCAGGGCCGGTCGACTACCCTATTTAGCCCCAATCCACCGAAAGGATGAGTGTCGCGGCGTGCTGAAGGGGTAAGAAAGTGCTCCTGTGCTTCGGGGATAATGGTTTTGGAATCACAAAACCGACCCGAAACAAGGAGCACTCAATAGATGCTACCACTTGACCATCCCGACCGCATCCAAATCACCTTTGACGACCACCGTCTGGTAGCCAATGCCGGGCTGATCCTTCCCACCACCTTGGCCCGGCACCTGGGCTTGCCCCAACTGGTACAGGAGTGCCTGGACCTGGGCAATGCCCCGGGCCGGGCGAACACCGGCGACAAGATCATGACCCTGGTGGCCTCCGCGCTGGCTGGCGGTGACTGCATTGACGACGCCGACGTGTTGCGCACCGGCGGGACCGCCCGCACCCTGGGCGGTACGGTCAAGGCGCCATCCACCCTGGGGACCTTCCTGCGCAGCTTCCGATGGGGACATGTCCGCCAACTGGACCGGGTGAGCCGGGAGTTGCTGGCCCGGGCCTGGGCGGCTGGGGCCGGACCGGGCGACACGCCCCTGACCATTGACCTGGACTCCACCATCTGCGAAACCTATGGGCTGGCCAAGGAAGGCGCCCGCCACCACAGCTACACCGGCCAGCGGGGCTATCACCCGCTGCTGGCCATTGCCGCCGGCACCGGCGACGTGCTGATGGCCCGGCTGCGCGAGGGCCGCGCCAACACCGCTCGGGGCGCCGCCCACTTCCTGCGTGAGACGGTGGGGCGGGTGCGCTACGGCGGGGCCAGGGGACAACTCACGGTGCGGGCCGACAGCGGCTTCTACACCCACGCCGTGGTGTCCGCCTGCCGAGAGACGAATGTCCGCTTTTCCATCACCATCCGCCAGAGTGCTAGCCTGCGCAGTCTCATCGAGGCCATACCCGAAGATGCCTGGACGCCGATACCCTACTGGATGGACGGCGCCGCCGACGTGGCCGAAACCAGCTACACTCCCTTCCAGAGTGGGCCCGACGCCGCGCCGGTGCGGCTCATCGTCCGGCGGGTGAAGCCCACGCCCGGTTCCCAGTTGGCCCTCTTCGCCACCTACAGCTATCACGGCTTCATCACCGACCGGGAGGGGGAAACCCTGGAACTGGAGGCCGACCATCGCGCCACGCCGAGATCGAGAACGCCATCCGAGACCTGAAGTACGGCGTGGGGCTCAACCATCTCCCCTCGGGTCGCTTCGCCGCCAACGGCGCCTGGCTGGCGGTGCAGGTGCTGGCGCATAACCTGGCCCGCTGGACCGCGCGGCTCGGGCTGGGTGAGCAGATCGTAACCACCAAGACCCTCCGGCGGCGGTTCTTCTCCCTCGCCGGACGGCTCACCCGCTCGGCGCGCCGCCTCACTTTGCATCTGCCCCAGCGCTGGCCCTGGGAAACCCAGTTCAGTCGCGCCCTCGCTAGATTCCGAGCGCTGCCTCTCCCCTCCTGACGGCGCCTGTCGGCCACTGACCCGCCCGCCCGCCAACTGAACCTCTCCGCCAACTCGCGCCATCCCGGTCCGCGAGCGCCTCTCGCCGTGTCTTAGCCCGCCATCTCGCTCACCACAGCCACTGTAGGCCGCCATCGGCGCCCCCAAAAGCGCCTGCAGACCGCCGCCAACCTCCCGTCTACCCGAATTCGAGCCCGGATCATCGCGCCTGTAACTCCCTCACCCTCCTTCCACTGTCCTCACGCCGTCCATCCGTGTCCATCGGTGGATTCGGGTTTAGACTGTCATCGCGAGCCGATCGTGGCAATCCCCTTCGCCAAAGTTTAAGTCCCTGGGGGCGATTACATCTTCGCCAGCATTGGTGTTCCAGCGGCGTGAATTCAACCTGGCCAGGGTTCGCTTACCGGGCGTCGTTAACCCTTTTCAGGAAATCTTCGCCCCCAATACGCAACAGGCCCCAGGCGGAAACGGTTACGAAGTTTGCACCCAGGTTGATGAACTCGGCGACCCCGGCGGCGTCGGCGGGGTTATTGCCACCCACACCGACAGACTTGCCGCCGGCGCGAACGCGGGGGATGACCTCACTCATCACGCGGCGCACTTCGGCGGCCCCGGGATTCCCCATGCTCTGGCCCAGATCGGATGCCGCCACGTGGAGGACGTCGGCGCCTGGTACCTGGAGAATGTCGTCCAGGTTGCCCACGGCTTCGATGTCTTCGACCATGGGAATCACCAGTACCTGGGAGTTAATCCAGGCCGTTGCCTCGTCCCGGGAGACACCGATCCCATAGTCCTGCGCCCGACCGCCTCCCATGCCTCGGTAGCCGTCGGGATAGTAGCGGGAGGCCCGGCCTATTGCAGCGGCCTGCTCGCCCGTGTTGACGTGAGGCACGATTATCCCCTGGAGGCCGCGATCGAGGAACCGGAGAATGGTTTGATCGGAGTGGTCGGGGATGCGGGCAATGGGCGTGATGCCGAACGATTCGGCGGCGCGAACCATGTGCTCCACCTGATCCAGGCTGGCCGGTCCGTGTTCGCAGTCAATCATCACGAAGTCATAGCCGAGAGCGCCGAAAATCTCAACCATGTCGGGAGCGTAGCGGGTGATGATTGCCCCGAAAACGACCTCGCCTTCGTTGAGTTTGGCCTTGGTGGTGTTGGTACGCATTTAGAATGTTCCCCTTTAGAAAAGAGTATCCCCGACTGCCGCAACAGACGGCCAATTGATTGAGGGAGTCGTCGCCAAAAGTCCTACAACGAGCCGTCGATTACGATATCCAGGAGCGCCGGTTTTTTCGACGCCACCGCCCGGTCCACCGCGGGCTTGATTTGGTCGGGGTCGGTGATGCGTTCGCCGTGGACGCCCATACTGTTGGCGATGGCTGCCATATCGAAGGGTGTGGCGAAGTCGGAATACAGCAGCCGGCCGCCCGAGGTTTCGGGCAACTCCAGAACATCCTGTTGGTAGACGTTGAAGTTGACCTTAAGGACCCGGTACATACCGTTGTTGCAGATGACGAAGACGCAAGGGATGTTGTCGTTGGCGGCTGTCCAGAGTCCCTGGACCGTCATCATGGCGCTGCCATCGCCGATGACACCAAAGACGGGTCGGTCCGGATTGGCGCACTGGGCTCCCATCGTTGCCCCGATGCCGCCACCGATGGCCTGTCCCCGGACGCCTCGCAGATCGCCCGGGCGGGCGGCTTGAAAATAGTGGCGCATGACGCCACGATTACTGATGGAGTCGTCAACTACTATGGCGTTGTCGGGAACCGCTGCAGATAATTCGGACATCATGCGGGCCGGCGACATTGGCTTGTGGTCCCACCGGTCAGAGAATGCCTCGTTGAATTTGTCCCGGCTGGTTCGCTTTTCGATTATTACGGCCCGCCTCCGCTCCTCGATTTCCGTCCGATCTCCCGGCGACAACCGTTCCGTCAGAACTGCGGTCAGGTCGGAAAGCGCGCTGGCGCAATGGGCCACGATGCCGACATCGGTGGGTTCGGAGCGGCCGATGCGTCCGGGGCTAGGATCGATGTGAACCAGCCTGGCGTCCTGCGGAAGGATTACGTCGCCCCAGTAGAAGAGTTCCTCGAAGGGGTCAGTTCCCACGGCCAGAACCAGATCGACGCGCTGCAGAATGGCGCGCTGATCGGTAACTCGCAGCGAGAGATTGCCGAGGAACTGCTCATGGGTGGTTGGGAAAGCGACTTCGGCGCCGCGTGACTGGTACACGGGCAGGCCCATCAGCTCGGCCAGTTCTACCGCCTGCTTTAGGGCGTCATCTTCGGCAAGGCGGTCGCCCACCAGCATGATGGGCCGACTCGCGCCGAGCAGGAGTGATGCAGCCTGGGCGATGCCATCCGGGCTGGGATGCGGTGCGTCGTACACGGGACGGGAGGGTACGATGTTCATCTCGGCCATCCCTTCCAGGGCGTTGGAGGTGAATCCCACGTACACCGGGCCTTTGGGATGGCTGTTGGCCTCGTTGAATGCCCTCCGCATGGCGCTGGGAATCTGGTCCGGAAGGGTCAGTTCCACCGCCCACTTGGTGACCGGTCGGACCAGCTGGGCCAAATCGGTCATGGTCTCGTTCACCTTGCGGGCGTCGTAATTGGCAGACGTAACCACCATGGGAGTGCCGGTATTGAGGGCGTCCAGCATGAGTGCGATGCCATTGGCCAACCCGCTGTCCACGTGAAGGCTAACAAAAGAAGCCCGCCCGGTCGCGCGGGCATAGGCCTCACCCATTCCCACGGCCACGCTCTCCTGGAGGGTCAGGATGTAGCGGAGCTCCGGATAATCGCCCAGCAGGTCGATGATGGGCCCTTCGCTAGTGCCTGGGTTGCCGAATATGTACTCGACACCCTCGGCCTTGAGCATTTCCAAAAGCGCCTGCTTGCCGGTCATCAGTTGCGACATGGCCTCTCCTCAAGTGGACTGCCCGGGAATGGCGGTCGGGCAGTGCGGATTGCCCGGCAATTCTACAACAAACCGTCGGCAAGGTACGGCAGCGATGGCGAGTAGGGAGGAATGTGTGGGGCGCACCGAGGGCTGGAAGAACCGGGCAAGATTCCTCGTTCAAATGAGAATGGGTTGCTCAGTACGGCACTGGAGGATTGCTCTGCATCGTTGTGGCAAATAACTTCAAGGGGAAGTCGACCGGCGGTGTGGCGGAGATTCCGCACCACATTCTGAACGGCACATTGGACCGGAAACGAGTGAGACCAACGTGGTTTTGGGTCGATGGTCGTTCACTGGGTTATAATCAGCTCGGTTACGCTTTTTCGGAGTAGCGTTTTTCTCGAGGCAGAGCGTCAAGACGAAGATTCGGGAGGCAATCATGCTGGATTTGATCATCAAGGGCGGGACGGTGGTTGCGCCGGGAGGCGCTGGCCTGATGGACGTGGGGATTCAGGGGGAGCAAATCGTGGCGGTGGTCTCGCCGGGCACTCTGGACGACCTGGGCGCCGTTGAAACCATTGACGCCACCGGAATGATCGTTTTGCCTGGCGGCATCGAACCGCACGCTCATATCAATGTGCCGGTGCCTGATTACTGGGCCGGCGGGGACACCAGCATCTTCACCCAACCGCCCGAGGCCGCCAGCCGCGCCGCCGCTTTCGGTGGTGTCACCACCTACGTTGACTTCGCCGGCGCGCTGCCGCTGACGCCGGGTGCGGTCCCGTCCGCCGAACCCATCATGGCCCAGATTGAAAGGCGGCGGGATACGTTCCGTGGACATTCCTACACCGACCACACGTTTCACTACATTCTGGCCGGAGCAGTCCCTCCCAGCACGATCGGCGAGATTGGCGAAGCCATTCAGTCGGGTGTCGCCAGCTTCAAGATATTCACTACTTTCCACGCCCGCGTCCCGATGGGGCATTTGTGGGAGGTTTTCCAGGAAGTGGGCAAGCACGGTGGCATCATGGCGGTCCACGCCGAAGAGGACGACATCGTAACCTACATGGAGGAAAAGCTGGAGCGGGAGGGCCGCGACCACGGTTCCAATCTGCACCTGGCCCACAACAACATTTCCGAGGATATTTCCTTCCGTAAGGTGGTGCGGCTGGCCCAGAGCACCGAGACCGGCATTTACTTCGTCCACACCACGGCCAAAGAGGGCGTAGCCGCCATCGCCGAGGCCCGCGCCGCGCAACTGCCAGTGTACGGCGAGGCGCTGCACAATTATCTGGAGTTTACATGCGACGATTACCTGAAGCCGGAGGGCCTGGCCATCCACACCTACCCGGCGATTAAATTTGCCGACGATCGCGACGCGCTGCAACAGGGGCTGGTGGACGGTCCCATCTGCACCACAGCGACGGATGAATGGACCACCTACAAGAACATCAAACTGGCGGGCGACACGATCCGCACCCTCTGCGGCGGACACAATGGTATAGAGACGCGTTTGCCGGTCACTTACACCAAGATGGTGTCCACCGGGCGCATCGGCCTGGAGAAGTTCGCCGACATCACGTCCACCAACGCTGCCAAAATTCTCGGGATGTATCCTCAGAAGGGCGCCATAGCCGCGGGCAGTGACGCCGACATCGTCATCTTCGACCCGAATCTCAAGAAGACGATAACGGTGGACGAGCTGCACGCCGATTCCGACTACTCCATCTGGGACGGTTTCCAGTGCGAAGGCTACCCGATTATGACCCTGCTGCGCGGTAAGGTGATAGTCCGCGACGGCCAGCTCCACGGCAGTCCCGGAGACGGGCGTTGGCTCTCCCGAAAGGTTGCGCCGAGGGTGGTTACCCAGACGTCGGTATAGGCGTCTGCTGGCACGGCCGCTGTGTCCAGCGCAAAATGTTCTTCACTGGGTTGGGGTTTCACGAAAGAGGCTCGCCGGGTCGAAGAAATGGTTGCAGATTCGAACGTCGGATCTGGCAATAATCTCGACCGCAGGCCAATAGAAAAGGTCGCACCACTGGTAATTATTACGTTGGTGCGGCCTTCCTGCGCGTTGTGACGGTTTTCAGACCACGACGGCTTACATAGGCAGGAACACCGCCTGCCCCGTCGTGGCGCTGTGGTAAACCGCTTCAGTCCATTCCATGTAATGGACTCCGGTCTCAAACGCCACCATGTCAACTTTTTCTCTGCCGCGGACGGCATTGGTGAACTGCTCCTCCACTCGGTACCTGGCTTGAGTTTCCGGTGGGTTGGGGACTTCGGTCAGTTCGCGGTCCCCGCGTTTTCCGGCCCAGACATTGCGCTGGAAATCGACATGGATGGTGCCTTGGGTGCCAAACATCCAAATATGATTACCTCCATTCAGGCCGGAGGTGGCGCTCATCTGCATGTGGACCTGGGCCCCGTTGGCCAACTCGTAGAGAATATCGACGTGGTCGGGAATAGCGACCGAGGTCGGAAACCCATTCTCGTCCTTGCGGTAGGGCACGTGGACTTTGGACATGGCCATGACGCGGTTGCCCCGGCCCAGCCATCGCATCATGGACTCGTAGGATGCCCCGATGTTCAGGGTGTTGTAACCGCTGAGCGACCGGTCGTGACGCCAGTGCAGAGGACCGTCGAAGTCGGCGAAGTTGTTCTGCAGGGACGTGAAATCCACTGATAGCAGCTCACCCAGATGCCCTTCGTCAATCAAATGTTTCAGGACGTTATCGATTGTGTAGCTGGTAGATGTTGGAGTCAGTTGACACACCAGATCGGGATGGGCCCTGGAAGCGGCGAGCATGTCGCGGGCTTCCGCGGCGGTGGAGGCCATGCGGGCTTCGGTGAGCACGTGCTTTCCAGCTTCCAGGGCGGCCAGAGTCATGGTGCGGTGCATGTAAGGCCAGGTGCCGATGCACACGGCGTTGATATTATCGTCGTCGAGCAACTCCCGCCAGTTGCCGTACACCGTAGGAATGTTGAATTGATCGGCGATGGCTCGCCCTGACTCAACGGTCCGGTTGGCTACTGCCACGATTTCGCAATCGTCAACATCCAGAAACCCGGGAATGTGGCGCGCCCGGACATTGCCGCCCGCTCCTATAAGACCCACGCGGATTTGTTCGTCAGTCATCATTTACCTCCTCAGCAAATGCGCTCAGTGGCCAATGCGCTCAGTTCTCAATCTCAATATTGGGCTGCCATGGTTCGCCACACCAATCCGTACCCGACCCGCCAGCATCCCTAGACTGCCGCCATCGTATCATCCGGTCCTCACCATATTCCTGAAAAAGCGGGGGTGATTCGTGATGGGCAATGACCGGCGAATCCCCGCTCCGCAAATTCCGATATCGCCGGCCGTAGTGCAGCAGGTATGTTCGATGCCTGGTTCAGCTGGTCTTGGATTTGTATGAAACAGGGTTGCTGAGATTTCCGTGATCTTGGACCCGGCGGCGTGTAGCCGGGTATTTTGGCAGGGGTCTGCAAGGTGGATCTGTCGGTGGCTTTGTCCCATTGGACACTGGATTCCCGCTTTCGCGGGAAAACGAGGGCAATGGATTCACCCAGGCCTTTCGGTTATTGGAACGTAGCGGTCAAAGGTGAGCTGGCGACAGCGTTGGTCGATACGGCTACGAGAGTGCCAACTCCCGCATCGAGTACGGGGTCGCAATGACATTAGGGGACAATCGAATGACCATGGGGTTCACTGGGCATACGGTTTTGGGATGCCCAGAATCATGCTATAATATTAAAGATCGGCGCATCTGTCACCAAGCACCTTGACGGTCTACCGGTTCTCAAGAAGAGGCGAGTTAGATCGGGTGCTCTGCGGAAGTGGCTCAGTGGTAGAGCGTCTCCTTGCCAAGGAGAAGGTCGAGGGTTCGAATCCCTTCTTCCGCTCCAAGTTATCAATATCCCGGTTGTTCCTACTCAAACGAGTATCAACAACCGGGTTTTTTGAGCCTCCGGTGGCGAATTGCCGCACAAATGCCGCACAATTCCTTAGGATCGTGCGGCACTGTACGTCATTGAATGGACCAAATCGAGTAAGGCCGGGTGTAGTCCCTGCTTTCAAATGGCGAGACAAGGCAGGAGTGAATGTCTCACCGTGGTTGAACGCTGTGTGCCGCGGTAGAATGTCATCCGCGGAACGGCCTTTGAGCGCGTTCCGCAGCGCGACTGTAACCCTAAGGTCCCTGGTCATGCGGTTAGCTCGGACATAGTCACGCATTTGGAGACCGTATCGCGGTTCCGCAGGAACGCGTGTTAGGGATGCACCGTTATCCGGCGTCAGCCACTCGGGTCCAGGTGCGCACGGTGCTGCGGTCGCCGCTTTGTGACCTCAGGCCCACGCTAACTGGCTGCCAGCCCGCCGCCCGGAGCCGTCGGGCCAGCCCCTTGCCGTTGACGCGCAGGCCGTGGTTGATCTGCAGCCAGGTATTGAGGTCGGCCTGGAAGATGTGGACGCTTTCGTCTTTCAAGAACGGCCTTTGGGGGTGCTTCTTGAAGTCGAGGGCGTCGCTGGGCGGGTTGCTGGCTAGGTATTCCTTGATCCAGGTGCGCATTTCGTTCCCGGAACTGGCGGGACCGGTAGGCTGCGGGCAAACGTCATAGATGGCTTGGACCACTCGGTCCCACCGCTGGCGAGACATGTGGGGGATGAGGTGATTGGTTGCTTCCAGGCATTCCTGGCGGACCCGGCTGTGGTTTTGCAGGTCGTTGACCTTGAAGCTGCCACGGCTCGTCTCGATGATCCAGGAATTGGGCTTTCCGTCGCGACGCTGGATGGACGTCACCTCTGTTTGCATGGACCTGCTGATCTGCCGCAGCAATGCCTTTCGTTCAGTACTGTAGTCACCTTCACCGGCTGGGTCCAACCCTGAAGCGTACCGGGGGAAGGACAGGGCGGTGAACGGTCCGAAATCCAGACTGAAGAACCGCAGCACCCGCAAGGCGTCCTCCAGGTAGAGTTCGGCGATAGCCTGATCCCGCTCGCTCAGGTCGGGGGCGTGGGGCCGGTTCACGTTGTGGACGGCGTACGAACCAGAGGTTTCGGCCAGGTTCACCAGGATAGCCTCTATGAATTGAAAGTGCTGGATCTCCAGGCGGCGGTCGCGACTGGTGAATGCATAGCAGTGAGTCCAGGGCTTGTCCGTGGTCATGTGCTGAGGCAGCCGGTTGGCGACATCCCCGGAGGACCCGATGTATATGCCGGGGTACCTTCCGTGGGGCTGGGGATAGACCAGGAGATAGACGCCGGGTCGACTGAACGACTCGTTCACCGCGGAGTGTCCGACGTCGTCCCTGGGGATGTGTGCTGCCAGTCCGGGCGAACCCTCGGTGCTGGCAAACTGGAGCGCGTCGGGCTCCTCGTTGCCGTCGAGAATGATCGTGTTGATCGGCTTCATGGTGGTTGCCATGTGATAGCCCCTTTTGCTTTGTAACACGGTTAATGGCGCGGCGCTTGAGCGCCAGTTGGCCGATGGTTCAGTGGGCCTCCATCCCATCTTTCAGATTCAGCGGCGACCGGCCAGCGCCCCGCGCAAAGGGCCGGTCGCTAGGACGGGAGGTATCCCGCCGCCGCCGTAGGCGGGCGTAGCCCAGTTATCGGCGGAGTGGCAAGAGCCGTCTCCCGCGCGATCGCCGCGGTCAGATGCCGGGTAGTTAGACCATCCTGCGGATCGCACCAAGAAGTTCGGCTCGCCGGGGGCACCGCAACAGCCGCATCGCCTAGCGACCAAAGGTCCGTCTCAGGGCAAATCGTCGCTGGCAACCACGAATCTGGCCCGACTCGCAGGTGACCCGAATACCGTGTCTCGACCTCAGAGGTCGGTTGGACGATCGGTATCCACCGATCAGGGACAGGCATGGATAGCCGTGACTGGGCTAACGTTCAACGGGGGATTACCCTTTGAGGTCGGGTGATATGATGATCGAGGTAGGTTGGCGGGGGACGGAGGCGGGACGGTGTGATGCGCTCGGGCAGGGTGGCGGCCATGGGTCCCAGCTGGAGCCGTTTGAGCAAAGGCGTAAGTTCGGTAACGCGGGTCATGGGTGAACTCCTCAGGCCGACTGGCGGCGGTATGTGGTGGTGTGGGAGAAGACGTCTCCGGGACGGGCAAAACGACCCGGCGGCATGGGCAATGGCAGTTGGGGTGTGCTCTCCTCCTCCAGGGCCTGCACCAGGATGCGTTCCACTTCTGCTGCTGCATCGGCGACGAAACAGTGGCGAGAGTGGCATAGCACGATGACAATGGCCCACTCCGCCTGGCGCCGACCCGTGGCCGGGTCCGTGATCATACCCAAGCGGCCGAAGTCGGCCTCGGACACCTCTCCGGGCAGCGTATCCCCCATCCGCACCGCGGTCTAGCTCACCCGCTGCCAATTCCGCTTCAGCACGAAACGGCGCAGCGATTGATACGACAACTCATAGCCCCCGGCCATTAGCAGCTTATGGATGCGGGTCAGCTGCAGCCGGTCTTTGGCGATCCACTGGTAGATCTGGTCCGCCCAGGGGGCAAGCTGGTCCTGGCCGGGCGTGTCCACCTGCCGCGGCCCAGACTGGCCAATCGCCTCCAGCCGACTCAACTGCTCCTCAGTAGGAACCGGACCGTCCCGGGCGACGCCTTCCGGCTGCGCCGCCGCCAGAGCCTACCCCCGGAAGGCAGGGGTACTTGCGCACCGTATTCCGGGACGACCCCGCTCAACGGAGTGGAACTGGGCATATCAGATGTCTATCAAAGCCTGCCCCGGCGTAGGCAGGGGGACTGAAGAACGCCATCACCACGGTGTTTGCTGGAGCCAGCTGGCAGCGCTGTACCACCCACTTCATGACCAACCTGCTCACCTGCGTGCCCAATCGGTACCAACCGGCCGTGCCTGCCATGGCGCGCACCTTCTACCAGCAGCTCTCACTGGAGGAGGTCCACACGCAGGTGGACCGGGTGATTGCCCAACTCTGGGAACATTTCCCCAAGGCCGCCGAGATGCTGGAAGACGCCATACCAGACATCCTGGCCTTGTCCGCCTTTCCGGTGTCCTACCGGCTGAAATTCCGGTTAAATGACCCGCCGGTACGACTAAACCCGAATCCACCGTAGTGATCGGCGCTGGCGTTGACACCAGGGATGATGGGCCAGGGAAGGCGAACGGGGCGGGTCCGATCCCAACAGATGGGGATGCGGGCGGTGTGAGGTAGCCACACCGCCACGATTCTGGTGGCGCGCAGTGGCCATGGCGGGCGTAATTCGGCAGACGGTGGGCAGGAAGTGCCCTTCGCGGGCCGAGTTGGTGCGAGTCGGCGGGGATGTTCCGTGGGCCGGATGGCGGGTCGGCGAGCTGGTTGCCGCCGTCAGGCTGGGAGAGGCAGGGCGCGCAATCGAGCGAGGGCGCGACTGAACTGGGTTTCCCAGGGCCAGTGTTGGGGCAGGTGCAAAGTCAGGCGCCGGGCCTTGCGGGTGAGCCGTCCGGGGAGGGAGAAGAAGCGTCGTCGCAGGGTCTTGGTGGTGACCACCTGCTCGCCCAGACCGATGCGTGCGGTCCAGCGGGCCAGGTTGTGGGCGATAATCTGGACGGCCAGCCAGGCCCCCTTCGGCATGCTCAGGATTGGCGGGGAAGCGGCCCGATGGCAGGTGGTTGAGCCCCACGCCGTACTTCAGGTCGCGGATGGCGTTCTCGATCTCAGCGTGGCGGCGGTGGTCGGCCTCGAGATCCAAGGTATCGCCCTCCCGGTCGGTGATGAAAGCGTGACAGCTGTAGTTGGCGAAGAAGGCCAGTTGGGAGCCGGGCATGGGTTTCACCCGTCGGACGATGAGCCGCACCGGCGCGGCGTCGGGTTTGCTATCGAAGGGCGTGTAGTCAGTCTCGGCCACGTCGGCGGCGCCGTCCATCCAGTAGGGTATGGGCGTCCAGTCTTCCTCGGGTATGGCCTCGATGATATTCCGCAATCGGGCGTGCTGGCGGACGGTGATGGAGAAGCGGACCTTCGTCTTGCGACAGACGGCGACGATGGCGTGGGTGTAAAAGCCGCTGTCGGCCCGCACGGTGAGTGGTCCGGTGGCCCCAGCGTAGCGGACCCGACCCACCGTCTCCCGCAGGAGGTGGGCCGCGCCCCGGGCCATCAGCACGTCGCCAGTGCCAGCGGCGATGGCGAGGAGCGGGTGATAGCCCCGCTGGCCAGTGTATTTGTGGCGCCGCGCCCCCTCCTTCGCCAACCCGTAGGTTTCGCAGATGGTGGAATCAAGATCAATAGTCAACGGCCCGTCGCCGGGTCCCCCACCGGCGGCCCAGGCTTGGGCCAGCAAATCCCGGCTCACCCGGTCCAATTGGCGTACATGGCCCTACCGGAAACTGCGCAGGAAAGTGCCCAGGGTGGACGGCGCCTTGACCACGCAGCCGATGGCGCCAGCCGTCCCGCCGGTGCGCAACACGTTGGCGTCGTCAATGCAGTCGCCGCCCGCCAGCGCCGAAGCCACCAGCGTCATCATCTTGTCGCCAGGATTGGCTCGGCCAGGGGCGTGGCCCAGGTCAACGTGGCGGTCAACCAGTTGGGACAGACCCAGGCGCTGGGCCAGGGTGACCGGCAAGAGCAGTCCGGCATTGGCCACCAGGCGGTGATCATCAAAGGCAATTTGGATGCGGTCGGGGCGCTCCGGTGGTAGCATCAATCGGGTGCTCCTGGTCTGGGGTCGGTTTCGTCTTCCAGAAACCATTACCCCCGAAGCCGGGAGCACTTTCTTACCCCTTCAGTACGCCGCGACACTTATCTTGTCGGTGGATTGGGGCTACGCTCCCTGCCGCCAGCTCCGGTGCCGGAATACGTAAACTACCAGTCCAAGGTGCGCAAGTGGACCACCATCCCGTAGTAAAAAAGCGGGTAGCCGGTCGGACTTACTCCGTGCCCTCCCGTCTCATCGGGAAGGAAGTACAGATCCGTTTGTACGCCGACTGGGTGGAAGTGTACTACAAGGGCCACCTGGTGGAACGCAAAGATCCCGAATGGAAGACCGCAACTCTCAGGATCCCAGCTCACCCCCGCAGTGAGGACACACCCCAAGGACTACGGCGTCCTCGCCCTCCTCATTGGCCTCCACCATCGCAGCGCTCAGGATGCCGGCGGGCAGGGCAAACAGCCCAATGCCCAACACCGCAATCGCCGCAGCCAACAACCGGCCGATGACCGTAACCGGCACAGTATCCCCGTAACCCACAGTCGTCAATGTCACCACGCTCCACCACATCGCGGCCGGAATACTGGAGAAAACCTCGGGCTGGGCCCGAGCCTCAGCGAAGTACATCAAAGCCGCCGCAATCACCAGCACCACCAGCAGCCCGATCACTGCCGTGAGTAACTGCCCCGACCGAGAACGTATTGCCATCCCCACGCGCCTCCCTCCCGGCAAATAACGAGCCAACTTCGCGAACCGGGTCAACAACCTGATGGCCAGCAGGAAGGACAGGCTCAACTCATCGCCGCCCGTCAACAGGATCACCACCGCCACCAGCGAAGGCAACAGCACCCCACCATCAATCAGCGCCGCCGGCGAGACCATGAAACGGACCCGCCGCCGCCACACACCACCCTCGCCAAACCCCTCGGCAGCCGCCCAGAACCGGACCGTGTACTCGAACACGAACACCCCCACCGTACCGTACTCGGACAAACGGAACCAAAAGGAGTATCCTTCCACCAAGCTCGGCACCGTCCAGAGAATCAGAGACACGGTGTTGATCAGGATGACCCCCACCAGCAACAACTCCAACAAATACGTGTGCCGGTCACCCCGCTCCTCGAAGAGCCGGTAGGCTCGCAATCGCAGACCCACCTGGGGACTCATCACCACAACATCCTCATGTGAAACACCCACAACAAACTTTCCTCCTGTTGGCACGCTCAAACTACATCCAAAGCGTCAGCTCGACGCAAGAGCGCCAAGTACCAAGATGATGAGGCGACAGCACGCCCATTATGAAACAATGAACAGCACGAACTCCACCAGCAAGGCATCCAACTACGACCAAATCCGGGACCTTCCCGACCAAACCCCTGCCTTCGTCATCGACGAATTCGCCCTCACACAAGCCCTGCAGCGAGCCGACACCCTGAGGACCACAACCGGGTGCCAGATACTATTCGCCATCAAGGCCTTCTCCTTCCAGCCCACCCTGGAACTCATGGCAACACACCTGGACGGATTCGCCGTCAGCTCCACCTTTGAGGCCAAGCTCGCCCGCTCCACCCTGGGAGACGCCGGAACCGTCCACCTCACCACTCCGGCCATCAGGAAACAGGACCAGCCCCAGATCACCAGATGGTGCGACTACGCAGCCTTCAACTCGTGGAACCAGTGGCGCACCCACCACGCTGCCATCGGCGCCGACGTCCGGTGCGGACTGCGGGTCAACACCGAACTCCCCTTCGCCGGCGACCGCCGACACGACCCCTGCCGCCCCCAATCCCGCCTGGGCGAGCCACTGGCCAACGTCGCCCGAATCCTGGACGGAAACGAGCCAATCGACGGCCTGCTCATCCACACCAACTGCGAATCCACCAACCTGAAAGAGCTGGAACTCAACGTCCGCAAACTCCAATCTCACCTCTCCCACCGCCTCCAGAACGGCCGCCTCGGCTGGATCAACCTGGGCGGCGGATACCTGTTCCAAAGAGACGACGGCTCGGACGTAGACCTCGAACCCCTGCGCCGCACCATCCAAGAGCTGCGCGACCACGGACTGGAAGTCTTCATCGAGCCGGGCAACGCCCTGATCCGCAACGTCGGCCACATCGTAGCCACCGTCCTGGAAATCCAGGAGACGGCCCAACACCGTACCGCCATTCTTGACACTTCAGTAAACCACATGCCCGAGGTATTCGAGTACCAGTTCGAACCAGACGTCGCGGGACACCAAGACGGAGCCCCCTGGGACTGCAACCTGGCCGGAGCCACCTGCCTGGCCGGCGACGTGTTCGGACAATACCAGTTCCCGGAGCCCCTGTCCGTTGGAGACCGGGTGGTGTTCCCAAACTCCGGCGCCTACACCCTCGTCAAGGCACACACCTTCAACGGGGTGAACCTGCCCACGATATACCACCTGTCCGCCAACGGGCGGATGGAGATGAAGCGACGGTACACCTACGAGGACTACGCCCGGCGATGGGCGGAGGATCAGGAACCATGACCGCACTCCAGCTCTCGGAAAGGCACCTGGTCATCCCCCGTCCCCAACCAAGCCAAGACGCCATGCACCACCTGGAATCCGTCGTCGCCAGCCAGACCGAGCCTGGGGACGTCCCGGTGCGCCTGGCGGTGAACCACCAGTCCCAACACGACTACGCCTGCGAGGTCGGCATCCTGCGAGGACTCCAGGACCGGCCAGCGCCGGAATCCATCTTCCGGTTCGAACCCAGGGGACTGGAAAACACCGACCAGTTCAATGCCGTCCTGCTTATACCCACCGGAATCGGAGCCGAAATAGGGGGGCACGCCGGAGACGCCATGCCGGTCGCCAAACTCCTGGCGTCGGTCTGCGACACGCTGATCACCCACCCCAACGTGGTCAACGCCTCCGACCTGATCCAGATACCGCCGAATGCCCTATACGTCGAGGGCAGCGTCATATCCCGGCTCATGATGGGCGCCGTCGGAATCCAGAGGACGCGCAACAACCGCCTTCTCGTCATCGTCGGACCCCATCACGACGACACCTTCATCCACGCGGCCATCAATTCCGTGAACGCCGCCCGAACCTCCTACGGTATGCGGGAACCCACCATCGTCCGGATGCAGAACGGGCCCATCATGCGCTCCAAATACGCGCCCTCAGGCCGCGCTACCGGCCAAATCACCAAGTTGGAACCCCTACTCGACGTGTTGGATCACCTCGCCGGCCAGTACGACGCCGTAGCCCTCACCTCCCAGATCGACGTGCCCCCAGAGTACCACGCCCAGTACTTCGAGCTCCGGGGAGAGATGGTCAACCCATGGGGCGGCATCGAGGCCATGCTGACCCATACCATCTCCGCCATCTACAACATCCCTTCCGCCCACTCTCCCATGTTCGAGAGCACCGAGATCGCCAACGCCGACCCCGGGATCACCGATCCCCGCATGGCGGCCGAAGCCGTCTCCCTGGCGATGGTCCAGTGCATCCTGCACGGCCTCCAGGGCAGCCCCAAAATAGTTACCGAACCCCAGGCCAGACAACACCACAGCGTCCTCAACGCCGCCGACGTCTCGTGCATCGTCATACCCGACGGTTGCATCGGACTCCCAACCCTCGCCGCCCTAAAGCAGGGCATACCCACCATCGCAGTCCGAGAGAACCGGAACCTGATGGACAACGACCTGCGGATCCTTCCCTGGGCCCCGGGACAACTCCACGTCGCAGATAACTACCTCGAAGCAGCCGGCATAATGGCCGCTATCCGTTCGGGAACCGACCCCCGCTCAGTCCGCAGACCCCTCTCTCCCGCTCCAGTCCACCACGAAGCCAGCGCCGACTGACCCACCTTGGATCCTTGCTCACGACGCACGGGCCACAAAACAGCCCGACCACTAGTACCGTTGCCAGGTAGATTTGTAAGAATATAAGAAAGCAGCCATACTTGGGCATGATCTTTGTGTGAGGAAGTGCCCAGCCATGGCTGCCATCAAGTATAAAGTAGAGTTGACCGAGGCCGAACGCTCCCGTCTCGATGAGGTGTCCCAGCGAGGCAAGGCGTCAGTGCGCACCGTGAAGCGTGCGCTGTCGCTGCTCAAAGCTGACCAGGGGCTTCGGGACCGTGAGATAGCCGATGTGCTGTTGGTCAACGCGGCCACGGTCGCCAGAGCGCGGAAGCGGTACGTGGAGGAAGGACTTGAGGCCGCCATCAATGACCGACCGCGGCCGGGCCAGGAGCGCAAGCTGGACGGCAAGCAGGAAGCGCACCTGATCGCCTTCGCGTGCAGCGCCGCGCCCGAAGGGCACACGCACTGGACACTCCAGTTGTTGGCCGACCAGGTGGTGGAGTTGGAGTTTGCCGATAGCATCTCCCTGGAGACGGTGCGCCAGATGCTCAAAAAAACGAACTCAAGCCCTGGAAGAAGAAAGAGTGGTGTATCCCCAAGGTGAGCGGGGAGTTCGTGGCGCGGATGGAGGACGTGCTGGACCTGTACCAACCGGAGTGCAATCCGGAGCGTCCGGTAGTGTGTTTCGACGAGACCTCCAGGCAATTGACTGGGGAGGTGCGTCCGCCCATCGAAGCTGCCCCGGGACGGGTGGCACGCTATGACACCGAGTACCAGCGAAACGGGACCCGGAACCTGATCATGATCTGCGAGCCGAAGGGTGGATGGAGACATGTGGAGGTGACCGAGCGCCGCACTGCCGTGGACTTCGCGCACCAGATGCGGTGGCTGGTGGACGAGGCCTACCCTGATGCCGAGGTGGTCAGGCTGGTACTGGACAACCTCAACACCCACCAGCTCGGCTCGCTCTACGAAGCATTTGAGCCGTGCGAAGCTCGGCGCATCGCCCAACGCCTCGAGTTTCATTACACTCCTACGCATGGCAGCTGGCTGAACATGGCTGAGATCGAGTTGAGCGTCTTCAGCAGAGGGTGTCTGAACCGCCGTATCAGCGATGAGGCGGAGCTGCGGCGAGAGGTTGCGGCGCTCGAACGCGAGCGCAACGCAGCAAAATCAGCCATAGACTGGCGGTTTACCACCCAAGATGCTCGCCGTAAGCTCCAACATATCTACCCTACAAAACCAGATTGACACGGTACTAGGCATCGGGCTCTTGCAAGACCCACAGCACACCAGAACCAGCCAGACCCTACCCCGGCACCAAGCCGTCGCCGATGAAGATGTGCGCCGCCTCTGCCAGGGTCAGGTCAAGACCCGGCACGATGATATCCGACTCCACCAGCTCATCCACCGGCACCGCCTCACCCTGCTCCAGCACCAAGTCGTGCATCTCGGCAAGCAGCGAACTGAACAGGCCACCATCCTCAGCAGCCACCGCATCCACCATCCGGTTGTCGATGGCGTTCAGGCCGTCGATGGCAGCACCAGGCAGCGTGAACTGACCTTCACCCAATATCCGCACTATCATGACTATCCCTCCGCCTTCGGGCTGGAATCAGATTCGGCGCTCCCTACCTTCAGAGCAGCCAATTCCGACTCCACGCTCTGCGAAACCGAGATCTTCGCCAGTTCCCGATCAATGTCGTCCCGGGTGCCGGTCGGATCGTCCAAGACTCCGGCCTCCACCAACTCGTCGATGGCGCCAGCCTTCGCCCGCATCTGGTCGGTCTTGTTCTCGGCGCGCTGGATGGCCAGCGACATATCGCCCATCTCCTCGGAGATACCACCCAAGGCGGCCCCAATCCGGACCTGGGCCTCGGCCGCCGAGTACTGGGCCTTGATGATCTCCTTCCGGTTACGGAAGGCACTGACCTTGGCCTGCAGCCTGGCTTCCGACGCGGTCAGCTTCTCCTGCTCCAACTCCATGTTGGCTAGCTGCTCGTCCAGGCCCTCAAGCTCAAGCGCAGATTCGTTCTTGCGCTGCAAGGCCAGACGCGCCAGGTCGTCACGCCCGGCTTCCACCGCCTGACGAGCCTGCCGCTCCAGACGGGTCACGTTGGTGCGCACGCGGTCCGCCTGTTGCTGGATGCGCCGACGAGCGGTCACCATCTCAACCACACCCCGCTTCACCCTCTGCAACATCTCCAACTGCTGTTCGTAGGAGTAATCCAGCGTCTCCCGCGGATCCTCCGCCGAGTCGAGCAGCCGGTTCATCTTCGACTTCACTATCGTGGACATCCTGGACATCATTCCCATCTTCAGAATCCTCCTGAATCAAGTGCAAGGACGGAACGGAGCTCAGCTTCAGCTCCCGTCAATAATCTCTCTTTCGCGACGTGAAGGCCCGGACGAATATCACCAAACCGACCACCACGCACAACACTCCCCCGATCCGGACCACGAAATCCAGGATACCAACCAGCATCAGTATCCCCAAAAACAGGAGCAACAACCCGCCCAATACGCTTCCGCCGGCAGTCAATATTCGCATCCAATCACCTCCAACAACGGACACACCATAAGTGTAAACGGCACCCAGGTCAGATTATAATGATCACTGTACTCCATTATGAGTTAAATCCTACAACGGGAGTAGCCGCCGTGACAAGGAAACCAGGTCTCATCAACCGCATCCTGGGTCGCCACAAACGGCGCCCCACCAACTCTCCCGCCCACCAACCGGATCAGAACAACCTGGCGTTCGCCGGAGTCGGAGACGTGGTCACCTTCCCAGGCCAGGCCCCGGACCACGACGACCCCTACCTGATCATAGAGCGCGTCCAACGGTATTCCGGCACCGGCGGCGAGTGGACCGAGATAGTAACGGCAAACTCCCAACGCAGGGTCTGGATCGAATACACGAAAACACCAGACGGCCTGTTCGTCACCGCCGCCCACGACCGCCAACCCCTGAGCCTGGAAGCCATCGGCCTGACCGAAGGCGAACTCATCACCCTGGACGAAGAGCACTCCCTCAACAACGGAGTCATCATCGAGGGAAAGCGCTACTCCTACCGGAACAGCTTCGAAGTCTTCACCCAGCCAGACCACAAGCAGGGCTTCTACCTGTGGGACTTCATCGCCGACGACGGCACCCAGACACTCGCGGTCACCAAGGCCGAGGGCATACCCTTTGAGGCATACTTCAACGACGTGATCGACCCGGACGACGTGACCCTGTACCGGTCCTAAAATGTCAACCATCCGCCTGCATTACCCTCAGCCACCCTGGACTAAAGATCCCAACGCGCCAGCCGGCGCCACCAGTCAACAACACGGAGCAGACCAAAATGGACACCTTGATTGACATCCTAACATTCCTGCCGCGCGGACTGATCTACGTCGCGCTGGGAGTGGCCATACTGGTCCTCGCAACCCTCGCTCGCGAAATCGTGACCCGCCACAAGCTCGAAGAGGAGATCGTCACCAAGAAGAACACAGCCGTCGCCCTGCGCCTCTCCGGCTACCTCCTGGGCGTGATCATCGTGTTCGTCGGCGCCGTGTTCCAACCCCAGCAGTGGGACGCCAACCCCAACTCCGGCCTGGGCATCGACCGGGCGTTCGGGATGCAGCTGCTATGGACCTTCGCCTACGCCATGGCCGGCGTCGTCGCCCTAAACCTGGTACGGCTCCTCACCGACCGGCTGGTGCTCTACAAGTTCCAAGTAGAGAAAGAGATCGTCGAAGACCAAAACGTGGGCGTCGCCGCCGCCGAATTCGGAATCAACGTCGCCGCCGGACTAGCCATCGCCGGAGCCATCGCCGGCTACGGCAGCCCCCTCAACGCCCTGGCGTTCTTCGGCCTCGGCCTCACCGCCCTAATCCTGTTTGCCCTGTTCTACGAGTGGACCACGCCCTTCAACATCCACGACGAAATCGAATCCGGCAACCCTGCCGTCGGCATCGCCCTGGGCGGCAACCTGGTCGCCATCGGACTCGTGATCTTCAAGGCCACCTTCGGCGACTTCTTCGGCTGGACGACAAGCCTCATCGAATTCGGAGTCTTCGCCATCTTCGGCTTCGCCATGCTCTACCTGATCAGGCTCGCCGTCGACACCCTCATACTGCCGAGAACAAAGACCTCCGAAGCGCTGGCAGCAGGCCGCAACATCGGAGTTGCCATCGTAGAGAGCACGGTAGCCATCAGCTCCGCCCTCATCCTGCTCGTCGCCATCTGAGGGAACCAGCGAACCGGCCCACGCTCAGAGCGCCAGCAGCCGAGCCCGTATCCCAGCGTCAGCAACACGGGCCTGCTCCGCAGCCGCCCGAGCATCCAACACAACCTGGCCGCCTTCGATAATGACAGACAAAACACCAGCATCCGGCGCTGGAAAAGCGCGGTTCACCACCGGCTCCAGCAGATGGTCAAACGCGCGGACGTCTCCAACCACCGACGCCCAAGAATCTGCCCACGCGTCGGGAATCCCGTCGTAGAGCTGCAGCAGGAACACGGCCCGCAGCGGATCCAGCCCCTCCGTCATCAACGCCAGAACCCGCAGGTCGTCGCCCATCCCGGTCCCGAACTCCACCGGCTGCCCGCCTTCACCCCACAGGACGTCCGAATAGAGGTCGAATCGATCAATGAGGCCCTCAGTCTCAGCCACCAACCAGCCGATGAAAGACCGACCCAACTCGGTCACCCGGGAGAACCCGTCCGAGCCCAGTCCCAGCAAACGCCGCTGGTACAGGCCGGCAACCACCGGCCAGCACGGCTCTCCACGATCCAGCGCCGCCGGAGATGGCACCCGACAAGCGCACTTGCCCACGAAGTAGAGAACCAGGCAGGCCCGCATCCAGTCCAACCACTCGTCCAAGTCGCCCACGTAACCAGCGGCCACCCCCCAATCCAGCGGACGGTAACGCGGCGCCAGACGCAGCAACAGATCACCTCCCCCGCTGGCCGGGCCGGCGCAAAAGGCCGGGCCGTGGATGCGCGGGGCAATCGGAACGTCAGCCTGGGCCAGAGAGCCCCAACCACGCCCGGTGTAAAACGACAATTGGCAGAAACCCTCACGCCACTGGCCCACCAGCTCAAACAGCTCGGCGTAACAGGCGGGCAGGTCAGGATTGCCGACGCAATCCAGTCCAGCCAACACCTCGGACCGCTCGGAAGCGTTCCCGGGGAAAAGCCCATCCAATAACGAACGCAGCGTCAGGACACGGGCATCATCGGACAGGACCGCGTCCAAGTAGGTGTCGTGGGGAAAGCGGTCAGTCCAAACCGAAACCGACAACCCGTCCCGGATACCCCCGGACATCGGCCTCATCCCACCCGCACCAAGCGGGCCAGCGCACGATCGACCTTCACCGCCGCAGCGCCACCTCCACCACTGAATCCACCGCCCCACAAACCGCCGCCACCCTTGGAGATCGAAGACCCGGAGCCCGCACCAGCCCCCCCGAGGATGGAACTGCTGCGCCCGCTGGAGAAGGAAGCGCTGCTCCGGAAGGTGCCGGTGGTCTTTCGCACCGTCTGATAGGTGGAACGGCTATTCCCCAAGTTGCGACCAGCCTCCTGGTAACGAGAACCCTGATAGGACTGCTGACGTGTTGTGTAACCCCGGTTCGACCCCTGCTGGGCCCGGTACTGGGAACTCCCGCGGTAGGTGTCACGCTGCTGACGCAGCACCGGCCCACGGTGCGAAGGCGTCTGATAGTAGTAGTTGTTACCCCTCAGGCCACCCGCCAGCAGGTAGAAAAAGAGGAAGTCCCCACCTCCAAAGCTGCTGCGATAGTACGAGTTGGCGTGATGCCCAACCATCTCGTGCTGGCCGTCCTGCCGCACGATGGAGAACATCAGGTCATCCACCACATCGTCAACCTCGGCGTTCCCGTCCAGATCCTCCCAGCCCTCCAGCACCATGCGGTCCGTTTCCTGGGCAACCCGCACCAAAATAACCCCGTCCCCCTCGTAAATCTCGTTCACCCGAGTCTCAAAATCGCTGGCGCTGGTGGAGTCCTGAAACGCCGCCTGCACATCGTCCATGTTGATCCGACCAGCCGCGCCGTCGGTGGCCACCCAATCACGGTATCCCGCCGGCTCGGCAGCGGCAACCGGGGTACAGGCCGCCAGCAACGGCGACGTAACCAGCAACCCGCCGGCCGAAACAGCCAGCACTTTCCGGCTAACATTTCCAGACATGGCGTTTATCTCCTTCCTGCGTCAAGCAGAGAGCGTTTCAAGATCATTCTACCAACCCCATCAGGTCGGGCACCACCACCGGAGGGTCAGCAGACCCAGCACCGTCCAGACCGTCCAGTGGGAAAAGGCACAGACGCGACAGGAATACCCCGCGCCACACCTCCACAAACTCCCACCACTGCCGGTCGGCCCAGATCACGTACTCCGCCAAAGCAGTCCGTAACTCCAAACCGCCGAGCCGGGAACCCGTGCCCATGCCACGCAACAGCTCCCGATGAACCTCCCACAGCTCGTCTCCCACCCCAAGGGCCAGCAACCGCACCAACTCTGAGAAACGCGCCCGACCCAAGACCCGGCGTATATCCTCCAGGCGCCCAGTCACCAGGTCGCCCAACCGGGAACCCAGGTCGTCGAGAGAACAACCCAAGGCAGCCCCAGCGTCCAACCCAAAGGTTTTCCTCACATTATGGGACAAAGCCGCGAAACGCTCGGCGTAACCGTCCACCGTCAGCCCCGGGAAATGACGAGAAACCAGGCCATCCACAGCTCCCGAGACCCCACCGCGAGCCCAGGCATCCAGCAACCCCGCCGAACCCGACACGAGATCACGCCTGATCCGGTAGTAGTTGTGCGCCCAGAGGTCCATCACCGCACCATATTCCACCGCAACGTCCCTGGCCCGGGCAGCATCCAGACGGGCCGCCTCACGTTGCCGCTCCAGCTCCATATCCACCGCTCGACCCTGCCAGCAAGCACGCCCCGCGTCGTCAGTGCCCAACTCCCCAAAGTCCATGCCGCTCAGCCCCGGGTCCGAGGCCACCAGCAGGCTGCGCCCCGACCCGAACGCCCCCTGTCGGCCCACCCTGCCTTCCAGCTGCAACGCCACCCTCGGCGACTCGTTGAACTCGGTGCTGATCAAGTGCAACCCCAACCCAAACTCCAGCTCAGAATGAGCAGGCACGCATGAAGAATCAGCCCAAGTAGAATCAGCCCAGGACGGACCCACCAACAACCGGCCCTTACCCCCCCCACAACGCAACAGGACCAGGTCAGTTTCCCCAGACAGCCGACGGGCCAAGAGCGCCGCCTCGGTTCCCGTGCTCGCTCGCACCACAACCGCCTCACCCTCACCCGCCGTGCAGCGGAGCCTCAACACCTCGACGAAGCCCTCCAGCACTCGGTCATCGATGCCCGGCGACAAGACCACGTCGGTCCCACGACCCGCCATGTTGGTGGCCACCGTAACCGCCCAAAGCGTCCCCGCCGCTCCCACCACCGAGACCTCCCCAACCACAGTACGCGCGTTCAGCAGCCCGTGGAGCACGTCCTCAGCCTCAAGCCGGCGACTGATCAGCAGGGACCTCTCCACAGTGCGACAGGACACTAGCGCCGGCCGACCCGAAGACCCGCAGTACTTAACCTCATCAACCACCGCGTCAAGCTGATCATCAGCACTCGGGTACACCCGGCTGCCCAAGAAACGCCTGAACCCAGGATCCGACGCCACCACCACCACCTCCAACCCGTAAAGGCGCCGGAACTCGTCCGCAGAGGACTTTGCCGTTCCCGTCACACCGCACACACCAGCATAGAGCCGCACCAGCCCGGGCACTCCCAACTCCGCCAGATTTCGACGGTCGGGATGAACGACCAAACCCTCCTTCGCCTCCACCGCAGATTGCATACCGTCCCGGTAGTGGGAGTCAAGCCTGGGCCGACCCGTCTCCCGGTCCACAAGCACCACACGACCATCGTCCACCACGTAGTCAACGTCCCGCCGCAGCAACAGGTGAGCGCGCAGCAACTGATACATCTGACCCAATAGCCCCGACCGACCCTCCAGCACACCCGACGGATCCTGACCCGCAAAAAACAGGTCCCCCAGACGCTCCTCAAGGAAAGACAGCCCCGCGGGTTGCAGAGAGCAGTACCGACCCTCGGGATCCACCAGACAATACATACCCTCCACCACGGCCGGAGCCGGACGGCCCGACCCATCCTCATCCAGCAGACTACGGACCCGGCGCCATAGCCCGGCCCGACCGGCAACCAGTGCCCTCACGTCGGAGTCAAATGGGTCGGCCACCAACCCCCGGGCCAACCAGAGAGCCCGATCTCCGTCGCCAACACCGTCGCCCAATCCGGCCAAAGTCCGCCGAAAGCTGCCAGCCATGCGGCGCTGCTCGTCCACCAATTCACGGACCACCCGCTCCGCCCGGACAATCACCCCACGTCCCAACACCGGGTCACCGCCAATAACCAGAGGCGTAACCGCCTCGTCCAGAAGTACCTGGTCAGCCTCATCGACGATCAGCACGTCCAGCGGCCCCTGCACACATTCCTTCGCCACTGTTACCAGCTGATCCCGCAGATAGTCGAACCCAAACTCCCGAACCGTCCCGTAAACTACACCACAGCCATAGGCCGCAAGACGCGCCGGAGCGTCCATACTGGCCACCACGTACCCCGCCGTTACGCCCAGCGCACGATACACTGCCTCCAGAGAACCCCAGTCCCGGGCGGCCAGATAGTCGTTGGCCGTGCCAACGTGAACCGTGCGCCCGGACAGAGCGTGAAACATAGCCGGGAAGACGATGGAAACCGTCTTACCTTCCCCGGACGCCAACTCGACCACCCGGCCCGTCCACAGGTGCAGGCCCGCCAAGAGCTGTCGATCCGTCGGCTCCAACAGCAGCTCCGGCCATTCCCCAGCCAGGGAGCGAACCTCCCGGTAGAACTCCCCAGGCAACAGCACGTCGCCGCAGCCGCCGGGGCCAGCCTCAGACCAAGCCCGCCTGGCCCGGGCAACCGCAACCGGCTCAGCCTCAAAATCCATCCCGAAGACCCGCCAGCAGCCCAGCCGCCGCCGCACCGTCTCGTCAACCACCGCGAACCCCCGCACCAGACCCTCGTCGGAAGCCAAGTCCGCCAGCGAACGTGCCACGTCCCGTAGCCGGACGTCCGGCCATTCACCAACCCCGGCCTCATCCCGAAAGGCGCGTATCCGAGCCAGCAGACGACCCTCACGCCCGGGCCCGAACCCGCCCCCGGAAAAACCCCGCCAGAAGCCGGGCCGGGCACTCATCGCCCGCCGGAACCCCGCAGGTCGATGACCACCAGCCCAGCGTTGTGCTCTGCCTCCAGCCAGTCGTCGTAGCGCTCAAACAATCGGTCCCGGCAACCCAAGACCGCGGCGGCAACGGCGGGACAACCGGCGGCGAACCGGCGACCCACCGCGCCGTCCAGAGCCCAATCGGGACTGACATCCCAGCATAGCCCCAGACGGAGGCAATATTCCTCGTACTCGGCACGCAAGCGACCATATTCGGCCTGGCTCCGGTACGGCAACGGCATGACGTAATACCGCTCGGAAAGATAGAGGCCCAGCTCGTTCTCAAAGACCTGCACCATGTCCGCCCCGTCCAGCCGGCACTCCAGCGCCAGCAGGAGACCCAGCGGCACGTCCTGATCAACCCGGTGATAGCAGTAGTCCTCCGGCTCGCCCACCATCCTGACCCGCACCGGCTCGCCCAAATCCAAGAGACGCCGGGCCGCGCCACCAAGACTGAAGACGAAGGGCAAACAGCCGCCCGTGGCGTCCACCACCAACGGCTCGCCGTCCAGCCAGTACAAAAGCGCGAGATGATGCCAGTAGCGCATGTGCCGCTTGGCGAACCTGAAATCCAGCGTGCAGAGCAGTTCCCTGAGCCGGTCCACCGGCGGACGGCCGCCCGCCGGGCCAGCCAGGAGGTACTCCGATTCCAGACCGTAATGATCGGTCAGGAATTTTAGAGCCTGCACCTTCTCCGCACAAACCCCGCCGTACCCAGCCGCCATGTTGAGCACCGCCTGATCTCCAGTGCGGAAACGGAGCCCACCATCGACGAAGCGCGAATAGTTCTCGAAGTCGCTCCCGAAGATCCGACGGGCCAGCGCCAGCACCAAACCCAGCCCACTATCCGTCGCATCAAGATCCAACACACCCTCATCACAGCCACCGGCCTCCAGAGCGCCGGCCACAAAATCCTCGTACTCATCAGCCGCGAGCCCCCAGCGGCGGGCGTGGAAAGCAGCCCAGTCCCGGCCATAGTCCGAGCAGCTCCGATCCAACGTCAGATCCACCAGGTTGAACTCGACGTCGCCGGCAACAGCCCTCCGGGCCACTGCCCCAGACCCCAGGTCCAACGGAATGCCGTCCTGAAGGAATCCAACCCCAGGCCACATGGCGACCGACCCAGAACCCAACCGGTACACCAGGTCCTGCAGACAGCGCAAACCGTGGCTATGCTCGGGCAACACCGATACCGAAGGGTCGGAGCCGTCCCAGTCTTGGAACCGGACGTCCAATAGGCGACCCAGAGGTAGAGCGCGATCCTCGGGGTCATGGAGCCTCATTGCCGAAGCCAGACCCGATGACTCATCTGTGATCCGCAGAACAAAAGCAGTCATCAAACTCCCTGGGAGCGCCGATTACCGGAGGCCAAATCCCGGCTGCTCCAAACCCACGATAGCACACCGGCACACTCCAGAGCCTACGAGCGACCATTACGGAAGCAGACCCGGCCGAAACAACCTCACAAATCCATCCCAGCGAACGACCCGGGAACACGCCGAAAGGAGGAACCAGGGCTAATCGACAATTGGGTGAAATCTGATTGAAGTGGTCGGAGAGGAACTGCACGCAAGGAGTAGAGTGTAACTGAGCAAGTGCAGTGCGGTGGAGGGACTTACGTGGAGCGTTACGAGTTGAGCAACACTCAATGGCGGCAGGTGGAGAGTTTCCTGCCGGGGCGTCCCGGTTGGGTCGGCGTTACGGCCAATGACAACCGAACCTTCGTCAACGGCGTCCTGTGGGTGTTGCGCAGCGGCGCGCAGTGGAAAGACTTGCCCCCTGGGTATGGCAACTGGAAAAGCGTCCACAAACGTTTCACTCGCTGGGCCAGGTCCGGAATCTGGGAGAGGATCTTCCAAGTGTTGCTGCAGGACCCGGACAACAGATACGTGATGATTGATTCCACCATAGTGCGGGCCCATCAGCAGGCGGTCTGTGGCAAAGGGGGGGCCAACGTGAGGCTCTGGGCCGCTCCCGCGGCGGACTGAGCACCAAGGTTCATCTCCTTGTTGATGCCCAGGGGCGCCCTGCGTTTCTCTCTCACCGGGGGTCAGCGGGCGGATGTCTCCCAAGCCATACCTCTGCTGACCGGTATCGAGACTGGGGCCGTCATCGCCGACAAGGGGTATGAAAGCAATCGCCTACTGGCCTTCATCCGGGACCAGGGAGCCGAAGCGGTTATACCGCCCAAGTCGAACCGGAGGGACCCTTGGGAATACGACCGGGAACTGTATCGGGAGCGCAACCTGATTGAGCGAGCCTTCAACAAACTGAAGCAGTGGCGCCGAATCGCCACCCGTTATGATCGCAAGAGCTTGTATTTTCTGTCAGCCCTGCACTTGGTAGCCTCTGTCATCTGGGGTTAGCAATTGTCGATTAGCCCTAATACTTGGTCAATATTGAGGATAGTTGCACCTATGGTAGAGAACCGCCAATGAAGTAATCTCGTGGCCGTCTTTTGGACCTTCAGGTTGTCCGGTACCTGATGTCGGGCGTGGGGCACGGCCATTGTCCGATGTACATGGCTCGGTACCGGTCCTTGATATGCCGGGGTAAAGCAGATCCTTGGTTCGGGGCGCGTTCCGCACCGTCATTGTTACATCGGTTGTCTCCCCGTAATACCATTGAACGAAGGCACTCAATATGTTCGGAGCTATTTCGGGCGTCAAACCCGACCAGGCGACGTTCGGAAAAGGCCGGGGGCGCTGTTAGGGATACCGCGCTTCCGGCATCGCCATGCTGCTCCGATCCTGATTGCCCCGGTCGCCGCACTCAACTGGTTCACGTGGGCGGGAACCGTGCAGGCTCCGTCTCCGGTCTTTCAAGAGGGCGAAACCGCCACCCGCAGCAACGCTGAGAACACGGAGGTCCCGGAAACCGGACTCTCGATCGGCCCGCCGGCGTGCGCCACCAATGCCGATGTGTACGAGCCGGCCGCGGCGCTGGATCCGCCCACGGTGGAGGCCGCCAGTGGCGGGCGCAGCAGCCAGGCGTAGAGCTGGACGGAGCCCGACAACACCGGCCCCGGCGTCGAAGACTACGACCTGCGCTACCGGATCAGCGGGGACAGCGGCGATTTCACGGAAGTGGAATACGAAGGCGACTACACCAGCGCCACCATTACTGGCATGGACGCTGACACCACCTACGGCGTGCCGGTGAGCGGGACCAACGACGAGGCGCACGGGCGTCGGGCGGGCTTCGCCCGGGCTGTGGAACGAACGCGCGACCCGGGCCATCGTGCAGGGGTGCAACAGCAATGGTCGCCTGCTGGGCCGGACCAAACGTGCCTTGGCGTTTTCCCTGAACCATAGCGGAAAAAGGCCGTGTTCGTCACTGGCCAGGGGGTGGACACCATGAGTCTCTCAAGTCTTGCACGTAGCGTTCGGCTGCCGCGTTTGCCTCGCCGGGGGCAAAGGGTCCGGCAGGGCGCGAAGTTATGGCGCGTGCTGTGGTCGTCGCGCTCGACGAGGTCCCGAACGGCATTCCCGTCATGGGTTGCAGGATGCACGGACAGGTTCTGTTTGTTGCCCGCCGAGCGGGCGAGCTGCGCGAGAATGACCAGAATGGTGGTTCGTACGGTGGGTTGTAGCGGGATCGAAACTCCGTCTTCGCGGGGTTTCGCAAGTCCCTTCGAACGGAGCTCCGATATCGCCGAACGCTACGAACGGAGATCGCTGGGCATCACGTCAAACCTGGTCTTCTCGGAGTGGGAGCGCATCTTCGCCAACCCCATGGCCACCGCCGCGGCAATCGACCGAGTGGTCCACCACTCCGTAATCCTGGAGTTTGACGTCCCCGGCTACCGCAGCAACGTTGCCCAGCAACGGGGGCAGACCGAGGAGGTGAACCGGCAAAACTGATTGACGCGGGACACCAACGACGCCGATGTGGGTTTCAACTTTGTTTTAGTTCAGAAAGAGTCCCTGGATTCCCGGCCTCGTACACGACACAGGGGCGGCTATTCTTGCGCGGGAACGACGTACCGGAGGGGACGGTAGCGACGACTTTGCACCGGTCCTGAAAAGGGGGCAGGTTTCAAATCTGCCCCCTACTGAAATACCCATTGAGACGAGGTTGGGCCATTTGCCCGACCGATCGCTTCTGGGGTAACGGTTAGCCTTGGTGCAAGGGCCCCCGGAGGACCTGGCCCGGCAGCGCTCCGGTGTGCTCGCCGTCTTCCAGCAGAACCTCGCCGTTGACTATCACATAGTCGATCCCGATGGCGCCCCGCCTCACGTGCTTGGCATTAGCGCCGGCCGGGGGATAATCCACCGGTTCCCGGGGTTTGGAGGCGATGGTGTCAGCATCGAAGATGGTTAGGTCGGCGGCTTTGCCCGGCGCGATGAAGCCGCGGTCATGGAGTTCGTGCATCAGGGCGGTCTTGCCCGTCAGCCGATAGACGGCATCTTCCAGTGACATGACCTGCTTTTCCCGTACCCAGTAGCCCAGCAGATTGGTGCTGTATTCGTAGCGGTCCATCGTGTCCGGACGCGCGCCGCCGTCGGTGGTGCCGATAACGGTGTAGGGCGAGCCGAGTATCTGCCTCTGGGAGTCAACGTCAACGTTCCGGTCAACGCACAGGAAGTGGGTCTCCAGGTTTTCGTCCAGGGACAGATCCAGAAAGGCTTCCATAATCCCTTTACCCTGCTCCTGAGCCAATTGCTCGATGCTCTTGCCCTCGAACTGCCGGTTCCGCTCCTGGTGGGCCATGAAGACCTCTACCAAATCCCAGCGCCGGTTGAAGAATCCCCGGGGACTGCCCCGGCGGTCCGTCCCCGGCGCCGCTTGGGCAACGGTCCCTTCCACCGCCTCTGCGCTCAGCGCCCGGCGGATCTCGGAGTCCCGGAAAGCCCGTATACGCTCCGGAGTCGGCCGGGCCATGACCGAGTCCCAGGTGGGCATACCCGCGAACATGATGTGCGGGCTGATCAGGTCTTCGTCCTGGGGAACATCCAAACCCAGCCTTAGGTTGAAGATCGGACCGGCCGTGATGGATATGCAGGAGCCATAGGCTCTGATCCCCTCTTTGAAGGAGTCTTCCAACCACTGGAGGTGCTCTTTCCATCCGTCGGGGTCGTTCAGCTCCTGGGACACCAGGTTGTAGATGGCAGGACGACCGTTCCTCCGGGATAGCTCCTTGGCAGTACGATGCGACGCGTAAACGCCCTCCGGGGAGCCGCCGCTAACCTGGAAGAGGCCGGAGCCCAACTCGCCCAGGACGCTGCCGAGGATATATCGCTCTTCCTCAGCGGCGACGCCGGCAGGGTCATCCCGGTCTTTGGGGGTGGTGCTGAACCCCAGCGCGCCGGCCAGCATACCCTCTCGAACCAACTGCTTCATGGACTCGATTTCCTCAGCAGTGGCCTCGGCCCGCTCCGAGGCTGCTTCACCCATAACGTAGCGTCTTACTCCGGAGTGGCCGACCAGGGCGCCCACGTTGACGCCGCGCCTTTGGCCCAAGGCGTCAAGGTACTCCGCGATGGATCCCCAAGTGAAGTTCACCCC
Source organism: Dehalococcoidia bacterium (assembly GCA_965217175.1). Classification (GTDB taxonomy): domain Bacteria; phylum Chloroflexota; class Dehalococcoidia; order Lucifugimonadales; family UBA3495; genus Bin87. The sequence continues at coordinate 2,778,079 of OZ244251.1, read as the reverse complement.
GTTCTGCAACGAACTTAGCGGGATGGCCTCGGCATCCGCGAAAAATTTCAGGTACCACTCTTGGTCCCCCGGCCGCGCCGGAGCGATCGTCTGTCCGCACTGTCCAACTACCACGGTGGTGTTGCCGTTCTGGACCGTATAGTTGCATAGGGGGTCCCATAACGCCTGGGGGTCATAGTGGGTGTGATGGTCAATGAACCCGGGGGCCACTACTCGGCCGTCGGCGTCGATAGTGCGATCGGCCGATTCAGTGAACTTGCCGACTCCCACGATTTTCCCATTTTGCACCGCCACATCTGCGTAAAAGGAAGGCCCGCCGGAGCCGTCAACCACGCGCCCGTTCTTGATAAGCAGGTCATACGCCATTTTACTTCCTCCGTTTTGCTTGAATCGTTGCAGTTTGCGATATTTTAGACGAACATCGCTATTTTTACCTGATAAGACGCCAGTATTCGGCCGCAATGGGGTTCGGAGTGTAGTTTATAGACTGCGGGGAGCCGCGTCAATCTTTGTTACCAGCGTAAGCGCGAATCCACCGAAGTGATGGTCGCTGGCGTTGACACCATGGATGATGGGTAAGGGAAGGCGAACGGGCCCAGCCAGATCCCAATAGCTGGGGATGAGGCCGGCGTGAGGGCAGCCACATTGGCACGATGATGGCGGCCGTGCGGCCATGGCGGGCGGGATTCGACAGGCGGTAGGCAGGAAGTGTCCCTCGCGGACCGAGTTGGTGCGAGTTGGCGACCATGTTCAGTTGGCCAGATGGCGGGTCAGTGGCAGACGGGCGCCGTCAGGTTGGGAGTGGCAGGGCGCGCAATCGCGCCAAGGCGCCACTGAACTAGGTTTCCCAAGGCCAACGCTGTGGCAGATGCAAAGTGAGGCGGCGCGCCGAGCGGGTGAGCCGTCCGGCGATAGAGAAGAAGCGCCGCCGGAGGGTCTTGGTGGTCACCAGTTGCTCGCCCAGACCGATGCGAGTTGTCCAGCGAGCGAGGTTATGCGCCATCACCTGCACCGCCAGCCAGGCAGCGTTGGCGGCGATGGTCGGCCTCCAGTGCCAGGGTTGCCCGTCCAGGTCGGTGATGCAGGCGTGATGGCTGTAAGTGGCGAAGAGGGCCAACTGGGTACCGGGCGTGGGCTTTACCCGCCGGACGATGAGCCGCACCGGCGCGGCGTCGGGCTCACTCTGGACAGGGGTGCTGGAAGGGGGTGTAGGTGGCCTCCGCCACAGCGGCGGTGCCGTCCATCCAGTAAGGGATGGGCGTCCAGTCCGTCTCGGGTATCGCCTCGATAAGATTCCGCAGGCTTTTGTGCTGGCGGACGGTGATGGAGAAGCGGACATCCATTTCGCGGCAGACCGCGACCAAGGCACGGGTATAGAAGCCGCTGTCGGCCCGCACCGTGAGTTGTCCCCTGGCCCCGCCGTAGCGCACCCGTCCCACCGTCTCACGCAGGAAGTGGGCGGCGCCCCGAGCGGTGTTGGCGCGGCCCTCACGCAGCCGAGACATCAGCACGTCGCCGGTTCCGGCGGCAATGGCCAGCAGCGGGTGATGCCCCGCGGCCGGTGTAGCTGTGGTGGCGGGCGCCTTCCTTGGCCAGACCATAGGTTTCGCAGATGGTGGAGTCCAGGTCGATGGTCAGGGGCGCGTCGCCGGGTCCGGCCCCAGCCGACCAGGCCAGTGCCAGCAGCTCGCGGCTGACCCGATCCAGTTGGCGGACGTGGCCCCACCGGAAGCTGCACAGGAAGGTACCTAGAGTGGATGGCGCCTTCACCACGCAGCCGATGACGCCAGCCGTCCCGCTGGTGCGCAACACGTCGGCGTCGTCAATGCAGTCGCCACCGGCCAGCGCCGACGCCACCAGGGTCATCATCTTGTCGCCGGTGTTGGCTCGGCCAGGAGCGCGGCCCAGGTCAACGTGGCGGTCAACCAGTTGGGACAGACCCAGGCGCTGGGCCAGGGTGACCGGCAAGAGCAGCCCAGCATTGGCCACCAGACGGTGATCGTCAAAGGCGATTTGGATGCGGTCGGGCTGCTCAAGTGGTAGCATCTTTTGAGTGCTCCTTGTTTCGGGTCGGTTTGCTGTTTCACAAACCATTATCCCCGAAGCACAGGAGCACTTTTTCATCCCCTCAGCGCACCGCCACACTCATCTTTTCGGTGGATTGGGGCTTACGATCCGTCGGAACTCGTCAAGAAACTGGCCGATGACCTTGGGCCTGCGGCAGTGGCTGAATCGTTGGGCATCGACGAAACGGTCCTAGGCCTGCCCCTCGAAGACCAGGCTGAGATGGACGACGTCGTCGTCAGCATCCGCGGATGCTGTTGCAACTCGTCGGACTCGGTGGCAAGCGTGCGATATCCCTTGGCCTGCTACCACGCCCGGAGGATTAGCGGCTAAAGCCTAACGCCTTGGGACGAAGACGAGACACTACTATTTGTCAGAAGCTAGCCAAGGATAATCATCCAGGACGCGGGTGAAATGCCAGCAGTGGTTTCTGCTCCGCATGATGACATCCCTGGCGAGCGGTAAGTCATCCTCTTCAGCTAAGGACTACATACCGGAACGCTCTCACTTGAGAACCTGGTTGAGCTGATCGTGGTGCCGGCTTGGGTCCCGAAGTAGCGCCCGATAGCGGAGTCGGGACCATGGTGGGCACTGCGGATGGGTGGGATAGGTCATCATTTGCTTGACGATTGGATCCAGGTAGGACCAGATCATGGACTTCTCTTACGTGAGGACCTGTAAGAGTTCGGCGTTGAACCTGAACAGTATGTAGTAGTACTTGACACGGCGTCGCGCTGAGCAATCGCTTGAAATTTCGTTCTCTTCCGAAGCGCCTGGCCCCATCGGAGACGGGCTTTCCACTTGCGGTCGCTTGACATAAACTGTAGTTGGGCGGGTTGTGACCCTTGCCCAATTCGCTGTCGAGCGAGGCAGGACTTGCAAACGCCGATACATTCTTATCGACCTAATCAGTATCAAATTTCGCTGCCTGGGGGGTTAATACGTGAACGGGAGCATCCGACAACGCGCGCCGGGTTCTTGGGAGATCGTGATCTTCTTGGGGCGCGGTGAGAACGGAAAGATCCGCAGGCGGTACGAAACCGTCCGAGGTACCAAACGCCAGGCCCAGCAGCGTTTGCGTCAACTCCTGACCGCTGTGGATCACGGCTCGACACCGTCGACGGAGCGCATCAAGCTCTGCGATTGGCTTCAGCGGTGGATGATGGAACGTATCGTGCCTCACCGTAAGCTATCTACTGTGGACCGCTATGAAAGGGCCATCCGCCGTCATATCGAACCAGCGCTAGGACCTTTGGAGTTGGATAAGATATCTCCCGCTCAGATCAACGCATCTGAAGCTGGTCTAACCGCCAACGGCGAATCGGCCACCAGCGTCAATTTGGTCCACGCGGTGCTGTCGGGCGCCATGCGGTACGCGGCTTCCTTGGAACTGATCATGCGGAACCCCGCATCTTTGGTTTCGCCGCCGGCTAAACCAAAGAAAGAAGCGCAAGCCCCCTCTATGGAATCGGTGCGTCGAATGCTGCGGCTTGCCGAGGAATTGAACCACTATCTTTTTCCGTGCATCCATCTCCTGGCTTATACCGGGATGCGTAGGGGAGAGGCGGTCGCTTTGACTTGGAACAACGTGGATCTCGAGGCAGGACACCTGAATGTGGTCGCTTCCGTAGGCAGAGTCGGCAGGCAGGGGTTGGTCGTAGATGTGCCCAAAAGCAAGAGCGGCCAACGTAAAATCGATTTGGACGCTCGTACTGTGGAAATCCTACGAGCTCACCGCGAACATCAGAGACAGTTCAGAGATGCATTGGAGGATGATTTTTGGGGCGGAGACAAGGTATTCACGAACCAACAAGGGGATTGGGTGAATCCAAATATGGTGACGAGAGTGATCGGGGACTTAGCGAGGCGTTCAGGCGCTGATGCCATCACCGCTAGGAGTCTCCGCCATTTCCACGCCAGCGTTGCGCTTCAGACCGGCCAGAACATCGTGGTAATTTCAAAGCGTCTGGGCCACTCCAACGTGAGCATCACTTCGGACATCTACGCTCACGAGCTTCCTGGATGGCAGAAGGAAGCCGCTAACGCTTTCGCCGCTGCCATGGCTGCTGGCGAATCGAGTGGCAATTAGGTGTCGTATCAGCCGCAATTTGCCGCACAAATGCCGCACAAAATCTCGGAAACCCTCGAAATTGACCGGGGAAGTCCTCATGTTACAAGCACGAATCATGCATAAATTGGGACTATTCAACGCTATACAGCGGCCCTAAATCCAATCCCTTCTTCCGCTCCACTGCCTTCAACAATCCCCGTTACGTGCGGGGATTTCCTTTTTCGGTGGTACCGGATTTGTGATGGGTTTGCTCTGCGAGCCTGAATTACCGCCGGATACCCGCTGGAACAAGTCGGGGTCTACGCAACCGCATTGACCAGCGACCACTGGCGGTAGATCAGCCCTTGCGATCAAACACCCTGCCGGATTGCCCTGGTCTGGTTTCTCGCCTTTGTCGATGCAAATCACACGGTGAGGGTGGCCGGCGCCGACACCGGCACAGAGCAGGTGGCGAGCTGACGTTACCGGCCTACCGTCCCGGTAAGCATTTTTCCGTTATTGGCCTTCGTTGATGAAGTCGGCAACCCGCTCTGCGATCATGATGATCGTGGCGTTGGTGTTGGCCCGCACTATCTCCGGCATTACGGAGGAATCAATTACGCGGAGATTTTCCAAACCGTGAATTCTGCAGTATTGGTCGACCACCGCGAAACGGTCGGAATCCGGCCCCATTTTGCAGGTAACGGCAGTGTGCCCGGCGATGCCGGCGTTTTGCTGGAGCCAGGCGTCCAGAGTGTCGTCATCGGCCAAGTCTGCATCCGTAGGGGCCAGCCGTTCCGCCAGCAGATCGGCGAAGCCAGGGTGTTCGAAAAGTTGCACACAGCGGCGCACCGCGTCGCGCAATCTGTCAGTGTCCCTGGGATCGGTCAGGAATCGGAAATCGAGGTTTGGTTGCACCGAAACGTCATCGGAGGCAAGGGTCAGGCGCCCTTCGCTGTAGGGTAGTTCCAACCTGCAACCGATGCGAATATCCGGCGCATCCCGGCTTTCCGGGTAGGAAGTGGTGGGCTGGACCTGGATATCGTTGCGGGCTGACGAGCCGTGGGCGGTGAACCGCAGGCCCACCTGGTTTCTGGGCGCGTCCGACGGCTGGTGGTTATCGTGCTGGGCACGAAACACGATAGAAACCGATGGGTGGTTTTTCATGTTGTGGCCCACGCCGGGCAGGTCGTGGACGGGTTCTATGCCCAGCTGCCGGAGCTGATCGGCGGGCCCCACGCCAGACAGCATGAGCAGTTGCGGCGAAGCGATTGCCCCGGCGCTCAGGATGATTTGCTCGCCTTCGACTACGAACAACTGGCCGTTGCTATCAACTTCCACGCCGGTAGCGCGGTTGCCGTCGAATCGGATGCGTTGCGCCAGGATATTGGGGCGGATGGTAAGGTTGAGGCGATGGCGGCAGGAGTCGAGGTAGGTGATGGCAGTACTCATGCGTACGCCGCCGGGGTTGTTAAGAGGGACAGCTCCTACGCCGGTGGCATCGGGATGGTTCATGTCCTGGTCTTCCGGGAAGCCGGCGTCACGGCATGCCTGATAGAATGCCGCCTGCAGAGGCAGCCAGGTCTCCCGGGGGTGCCGCCAAACCGGGATGGGGCCGTCGCCGCCATGAAAATCATCTCGAATATCGGCGTCGCTTTCCAGCCTACGGAAGTAGGGCAACGTCTTCTGGTAACTCCACTCGTCGTTACCCGCATCAGCCCAGGCGTCGAAGTCCTCCGGGATCCCCCGCAACAGGATTTGGTGGTTGATGGCGCTGCTGCCACCGGTCACGCGGCCCCGGGCCACATGCAGCGGAGCCGTTTGCTGGGGAGTGGATTGGCCCACGAACGACCAGTTATGGGCCGATCCCTTCTCGGAGGCGGCCTGGTTCATGTCATATTTCAACTCGTCGGGCAGCCCGTCTGGGGATGGGTAATCGGGTCCGGCCTCCAGCAGGAGCACGGACCGGCCAAGGTCTTCGGACAGTCGGTTGGCAAGAACACAGCCTGCCGATCCAGCCCCGACGATGATGACGTCATATTTCATACCAGCGTGCGCTCCGCGTTACGTTTCGATGCGGTATGCCCTAACCGCAGCGTCGTGGAAGAGGTTGGCCCGTTCAGTGGCGCTGTAGCCCTGTGAGAGACGCTTGAAGGCGTTGTACATCACGTTATAGGAGAAGGAGACCTTGTCCGGGGGGAAGTTGCTTTCGAACATGGAACGTTCGGGCCCGAACTGCTCGATACAGTAGTTCATCCACGGAGCCATGGATTCGGCCAGTTCCTCGGAGCCGATTGGAATGTTCCGGGCATGCCAGCCGAAGCCCCACCGGGGCATCCCCATACCGCCCACCTTGCAGGTGACGTTGGGGCAACTGGCCACGGCACGGATGCCCTCCCGCCAGGCTGGTATCACTTCATCGTCCTGGCCGGCGTAGATGCCCGTTCGGCTCATGCCGCCCAGATGGTTGAGGATGATGGTCAACTCGGGCACCGCCCTGGCGAAGTCGGCCAGTTCGTTCAATTGCGGGAAGGAGAGCATGACGTCCAGCGATAGCCCCATGCGGGCCAAAACCCGGGCGCCGGCGCGGAAGGAGTCGTTGGCCATTATCCCCTCTGTTTCCCGATTGTCGAGAGAAGGGTCGGGGCTCCAGGTGACGTTGTGGCGGATGCCTTTGAAGCGATTGGGGCTGGCCGCCCGGAGGGTTTCCAACACCGGCGCCACGCCTTCGCCCAGCTTCAGGTCGGCGTGACCGACGATAGCGGCCGCGGCCCTGGTCTCGCCGTAAATCCCGCTGGCGCTAGCCGCCGCGAGCCCCTGTACGAACTCAACCTCCCCCACTGGCCGCAACTCCTCCGGCCCCGAGGCCCGATACATCGACCGGGCTTCCACGAACACCGTGGACCGGACGTTGTGCCCGGAGTCCAAATCAGCCATGAGCTCGTGAATGAGGTACCGCTGGTAAGGGATACTTGCGGGCCGTTGATCCCAAAAATGGTGGTGCGGGTCGCAAAGTGGGATGGCAGGCTCCAAGGGAGTTTCCTGGGTCAGAGCCAGCCAGTCATCATTTCCAAAAGGCACGTCAACCCCTCCAAATACCGGGTGTCACGCCAATAATACCACTTCAGCGAGCGTGTTTCCCGACGATTTGACCGAAGCCGGGCGGAGGCCGACTTTGCCGTTGATATAGTCAAAACCCAGTTTGGCATAACTCATGCCCGGCGCATTAGTAGTACCGTGGGCGCGGGTGTAACATGGCGGCTACGTGAACGGCATTAAGAACTGGGCGGTCTCTCTTCGTATCCGAGACTTCCGCCTGCTGTGGGCATCGACTATCCTCTACTCCCTGGGCACAGGGATGGAGCAGGTCTCGGTCGGGTGGCTTATCTACGAGCTGACCGGGTCTGCGTTCATGGTGGGCGTGGGAGCGGGGGCACGAATGTTGCCTTTTTTCCTGCTGGGTTTGTTGTCGGGAGCGGTTGCCGACCGCTGGGAACGGCGAATGCTGCTTCGGCTGGGCACTCTGGGAGCGTCGGCCGCCGCACTGGTGATGGCGCTCCTGCTGCTGGGCGGGATCACCAACGTTTGGGTAATTGTCGTGCTCGTGATCGCTCTCGGCAGTTTTATGGCCTTTACGACTACGGTCAGGCAGACCTTTACGTACGACATCGTAGGCCGGGGACAAGCCCTGAACGGACTTGCCCTGGGCGCGATGGCCATGCAGGGGGGCGGAATCATTGGGTCGCTCGCCGCCGGTGGGCTGATCGAGCTGGTAGGGCCGGGTTGGCAGTTCATCGCATCGGCGGTCTGTTACCTGGGCTCTGCGGCGGCGACTATGGCGATCGGCAACCCCGGCCGCTCGGCTACCGGGTCTGTTGAACCTGTCCTGAAAAATTTGGCGGGCTACGTGAGGCTGGTTCGTGAGAATCGCTTCCTCCTGGTTCTCATGTCTCTGACCGCCTCAACGGAGGTGTTCGGGTTTACGCACATGACGCTGCTGCCGGTATTCGCCAAGAATGTCCTCCACGTCGGGCCGACGGGACTGGGAGTGATGACCGCGATGCGGCAGACCGGGGGACTGCTGGGCCTGTGGGTGCTGGCCGGTCTAGGGGCCACCAGGAAGAAGGGTCTGATGATGTTCGTAACGGCGGTAGGATTCGGAGTGGGACAGATGGCGTTCTTCTTGTCGGGCAACATTTACTCCTTCCTGGGCGTGCTGCTATTCGTGAACGCCTGCGCCATGGCCGTCGATACCCTCTATAAAACGCTGATGCAGGACCATGTGGCCGACGAGGAACGAGGGCGGGCAACGGGTTCCTGGGTGCTCAGCATCGGAGTCGCCCCAGTAGGCCACGTGGGGGTTGGAGCGTTGGCGGGCGTATTGGGGGCTCCGAAGGCGCTGCTGGTGAACGGAGCCATATTGACTACAATCAATGTTATTTCGGGATTGGGTCTGCCGCGAATCAGGCGGCTGGAGTGAATACGGCTCCCTACCAGGCCAATCGCATGATGAATGGCACTTGCGTGGTTCCGGCGGGAGCCGGCCGATGGATTCCCTAAGTTCACAAACGAAGTGCAACACCTTGGTGGGGTGTTGTCATGGGACGAAACTATAAACAGATCACGCTTGCAGAACGGTGCCAAATTACCCAGCTGCTCGCCGCCGGGTTTAAGATCCGGGAAATCGCGGCAGCTCTGGATCGTGCGCCATCAACGATCGCTCGGGAGTTGAAGCGCAATGGGTCTCGCACCAAGGGCTACGAGCCCAGCTATGCCCAGCAGCAGGCGCGGGCCCGGCGTTTGGAGTGGTTGCCGGTTGGAGCGGGATCAGGGGCTGCGGGAGGTGGTGCTGACTCACCTGGCCTACGCCGTGGCCGCTTTCAACATCATGCCGCAATGGAATAGCTCGGAATCCGACGCCCAAAGGCGTACTCATCCCTTCATCGCTCAATGCACCCTCTGAATACTAACTAGCACCAACGGTTAGATTTTTTGGGTCGATCCAAATAACGTTCCTTCGCCCTATCCCAAAGGAGGATATGCATGAGCACGGATCAGTTGGCTAAAGCGCCGGAAATCATTGTGCTGGATGGTCACGACGGTGCTGGAAAAACCACGCTGGCAAGGCTCGCCGCCGCAACTTTGGGTGGCACCTACGTAAAGCCCTTCGATAGTACTCTTGGGGATATGATCGCCTGGTTGTGCGAAGAACAAGGCTTCGAACTCGCTGACGAATTATCCCGCGCTTCCATTCGAAAAATAATGGAAGAGCATACAGAGTCACCGCTCCTAATATTTGATAGGCATTGGCTGTCAATGTTTACACTTTTTCCGGTTGAATTAAGAGTTTCGTGGTTTACGCTACCGACCACCATACTTTGTTGGACCGACCTTGAAACGACCAAAGCCAGATTGTCAACTCGTGGAGAGGATCCAGGGAATGACGCTGAGCATGAGCATTTCATAAAACTTTATCTATCGCTAGCAGAGGAGTTCAGTGTGCCAATCGTCAATACGACCTGCGAATCGGCTGAGGAGTCGTTGAACAGAATTATGAATTTGACTCAAAAGCAACTGTCTTAGAAATCAAGGGGTAACAGTAGGCGGATGCCAGGGCTGGCCGTTTTTGACCATGGCGCTGAGAATGGTCAAGAGCTTACGCATACACGCAGTGAGAGATACCTTCTTGGCCTTGCCGGCTGCCAACAGACGTTGGTACAAGTGCTCGAAGCACTGGGTTGTGCCGACTGCCCACCAATGCCGCCATGTCAAGGACGGCGCGGACCCGGGCCCGGCCTCCCCAAACCGACCGCTTGCCCCGCATTGTGCCACTGTCCCGGTTGATGCGAGCCACACCCACCAAGGCGGCGATTTGCCGCCGGTTCAGGGTGCCCAATTACGGGAGGTGAACCAACAAGGTTAGGGAAAGTTGTTCTCCCACACCGGGAACGGAACGTAGCAGATCATCGCGCGCACGCCACAGCGGGCTTTGCCGCCAAGTCTGTGGGAGTTCTCGGTCCAAGTCCGACAGTTCCTTCTCCAGCCAGGTGATGTGGGATTGGACACTGGGGCGTATCGAGGGCGTGGACTGGCCCAGCCGGTTCTTCTCCGCAACCAACATGGTCATCACCCGGTTGCGCAGGGCGGTCAACCCGGCGAATTCCTGGGTCTGGGGATCTGGTAGAGGACGCTCCGGCGGACGCATTGCCTCGGCAAAATGGGCTAATACCCGGGCGTCCAGGGCATCGGTCTTGGCTAACCTTCTGGTGGCATTGGCAAAGTCCCTTACCTGGCGAGGATTGACCACCACCACCGGCAAACCCGCCGTGGCCAACGCTGCCACTAGCAGTGTCTCCAGGCCGCCGGTGGCTTCTAGCACCACCATCGCCGGACCCCGTGTCGTCAACTCAGTGGTCAGTTGTCCCACCCCAGCTTCGTCGTAACCCACCCTCCATCCATCGCCCCGGGGCCGCACCGCCACATCCAGCCGGTCCTTGAACACGTCGGTGCCCACGTAGCTAGCTTCCTGATTCATGAGGTACTCCTGGTCATAAGATGGCCCGTCCTTGCACGATGCGGGCTTGGCTAACCCTGGCAACTGTTTGGGCTCCTTGGGCAGGAGTGCGGCGACCCATGCTTTCGAACGGCCTCCTCGGACCAAGACCCTACCGGTCTGCCGCACTCGTAAACGCTGCGCTCTTGGAACTGTTCCACCTCAGGGTTAAGATACAAGACCCTGGAGAGCACTGGCGCCCGCCGGTTTTTAACTCCAAAATGAGGTAGCATCCATTGGGAATGCCGCCAACCAACGTGAGGAATACCATGCCCGAACGCGCCACAACCACGACGCTGCGCCGCCTGACGCTGGAGTCGGGCGACCAGGAGGATATGCCACAGCGGGAGATGGCGAGCGGCACCGTTGAAACTCTGGCGCCGATGCTGGAACGGGCGCTGGCTGGAGACCCGCAGGTACGGATACCACCGACAGATTACTGGTTCAGGGCAAGGCAGTTAGCCTCAGGAGGGGGCCCTGACGATGCCCTTCGCGTCGAGTTCGGCACGGTGTCCGTTGGCGATGTTGCCATTACCGAGATGACGGTTCGTCCTCCGGCAGCGAACGGCGATCCGGCTATTTTGATGACGAGCATTGGCGGATGGTTGCAGGCCGTTGCCGCCGGCTCTCTGGGCAGCCGGCCCGCTGCCGACCGCATCGCCTACGAGATTTCCGGACTGGAGAACGGTATCGCCTGGACTTGGCTGGAGATGCGCGGGTACGCCACTCGGTTCCAGAACTTGACCAGTCCGCTGGAGGTGCTTTTCTCGGCGGGTGGCGGAATGTTGACCACGGTCGTGCAGGAGCCGGGCCAATCCCCGGAAGTTTGCGTGCTGGTGCAAAATTCCCCAGACGCAGTCGGTCGACTATCGCCGGACCCGCAGATCTCATTGCAGGCCCGGTTGTTCAGGATGGGCGGCGTTTACCTCCTGCCCCTGGTGGCTCAGGTGGGCGACACCTGGTACGAATCCTGGATCAACCCATGCGCGGATGAGGGCGACGGCCTGGCGGAGCTGGAGATACTGGCCGCTCAATCCCGGATCGTATTTCTGATTTACGACGGCACATCCCTGGAGCCGGAACACACGGTTCAGGTCCCCAACCATCTGGCCGGGGATCTGAACGAGATGCGACAGAGGCTAGAGGGAGCAACGCCCTGGACGACGGAGGGGTTCGCCGCCGCGCGGGAGGAGCTGTACGCCGCTTACCCGACGCCCCGGGACCTTATCTACAGCCCGGACGTGTTCTGATCGGGAGTACATCTGCTACGGGATGCGCCGGTCAGCCTTTGAGGTGTCGGCCGTAGAACAGCATTACGCGGTGCCACATGTCCTGGGCCGGGGCGGCCCGGTAGCTGGGTCGATAGTCTGCAAAAAATGCGTGCCCGGCGTTGTTGTACATCACCCACTCGTAAGTCTTGCCGTGCTGGTCCAGGAGCGCTTTCATCTGCTCTGCCTGTTCCGGAGGGGGGTTTTCGTCCTCAACGCCGAACAGGGCCAGCAAGGGGCAGGACAGGTCGGCGACCATGTCCATGGGTTGCACCGGGCGGAGTTCGGTGGGTTCGTGGACGATATGGCCACCCGCGGAGTCGACCGCCGCGTCGATGTTGCTGCTGAGGCAGGCCATCATGAGGGTGTAGCGTCCGCCGGAGCAAAAGCCGATGATGCCCACCTTGCCGTTGCTGTGGGCCTGGGACTTGAGGAATGAGGCCGCCCCTTCCAGATCGTCCATTGCCCGGGAGTCGGGGGAGGCGAAAAGGGTGGCCAGCACGTTTGCGGGTTCCGGGGTGCCTTCCCGGGTGTAGAGGTCGGGGGCGATGGCCAGGTATCCCTGCCCAGCGAAGCGGGCGGCGATGTCCTTATGGTGGTCCATGAGCCCCATGCCTTCCATGGTGACGATTACACCGGGGTATGATCCTGCCCCGGCCGGTCGGCTGTAGAAGGCGTCGACCATCGTGCCGTCGCGGCTGGTGTACTGGATTGTCCCTGTCTCTAATTCCTGGCCAACGAGTACCATTATGAACCTCCAAGATTTCGGTGTGAGTCACAATCCGACGCCGACATAGTAACAGCGCCCAGCGCCGCCGGTCGAGATTGCCGCGTCGTTGGGTTCCTCAAAATGATTGAGGTTTAATACCTCACCCGATCCCGCTCCCGATGGGAGTGGACAGGGACTGGATGATGTCTTCCCAGGTTGGCGGATTGGGTTGCTGGAGCATGGCGGTCCTGATCGCCGACAGTAACTCGGACACGCGGCGGCGTTCCCGAAACAATATGCGTCTCGCGAAGGCCGGACTGGCATCAGCGATGCGATCGCCCAACACGTAAACCTGTCGAAAAGTGCGCTGGTGGGTGTAACCGAGCTTACCGTCGAACATTAGCATTGCCAGGACGGTATGCAGACGGCGACGGGACTTATGCGGTATGCTCCAGTGGATAGCGGCAGCGGTAACCGCATGGCTGGCGGCGCGACGTAAGGCATCCGCGGCCCGGAGGTAGTCACCGTTGGCGATATTGGCTGGAACGAGGTTGAGGTAATGTTGGCTGCGTAGCAGGTGATGTGATGCAGGTGCGATGGCAATTCTCCGAGTTGCGGGTTGATTCAATGGTGGTTATTGCGGGTCAGGTTGTCAGGGTTTTATGTGTGCCAGAGCGTCCGGTCGTTGTCAGCCCCACGGCCGAGGGATTACGCTAGGTTTAGCCCCTGTTTCCGTGCTCTGCGAACGGTGGTGAGACCGGGGTCGCAGCACGCAGCGTAGTGGCGTCCGCTGTGGCCCATGGGACTGCGCAGATGAAGCAATAGACTGCGGCAGTCGCGGCATCAGGCCGGTTTGCGATTTTGATGCTGACGGGTGGCCGTGATTGACCGTTGGCTCTGGCAGTGAAGATATACCTGACAAAGACCATAATAGGAACAATTGTTCTGAATGTCAAGAGGTTGATGACCGGATGTTGGAGTTGGGGTACGCCCGTCACCTCCCGGCCCCTCTGCCACGAGGGGATGTTGGGTCGTGGCGAGGAGCGGCCCTCACCCCCGGCCCCTCTCCCACGAGGGGAGAGGGGATGTCCTTCGACAGGCTCAGGATGAACGGGGGCTCACCCTCACCCCAGCCCTCTGCCATCAAGGGAGAGGGGAGCCGTATCCAACATGGATGAACGGGAAAGAGGGGATGTCGGGCCGTGGCGAGGAAGGAGGGTGGTACAATCGCCCCGTAACGGGTGACGCTGCCACCTGACAGACCACTTAACGGACACAGCAGAATACGATCAGACAGTTGAGGAGAATCATGGCGAGAGTACCCGTAGTTACCCAAGACATGGTGCCAGAGGAATTCAGAGATGCCTTCAATGAGTTGACCCGGGACACTGGCGGGTCAATCACCGGAGGTCCCGGATCGATAACCATCAACAGTCCAGAGATGTCACGGCGACGCAGCCATCTTACGGCTTACCTGCGCTTCGAGAGTACTTTTCCGAAGCGGATACAGGAACTGGCGATTTTGGCAACCGCCCGCGCCATGGATTGCCCTTACATCTGGAACGCCCACGCTCCGGCGGCCCGAACGGAGGGTGTCAGCGACGCTCTGGTAGACGCCTTGCGCGACCGTAAGCCTCTGCCGGCGATGGCTGCCGACGAACGGGCTGTCATCAATTTTTGCACCGAGTTCTACACGAACCATCGAGTGTCGGCTTCGACCTTCCAGATTGCTCTGGAGCAATTCGGCGTCCAGCACTTGGTGGAGATAACTGCGCTCATGGGCAACTACGCCCAGACCGCTTTTTTCCTGAACTCTTTTGAGGTGCAACTCCCCGACGACCGCACTGAAACGGTCTTGCCGTTGGGTTAGCGACACCGGGATTGCCAGGTCGGTACGGCCCTCACCCCCGGCCCCTCTCCCAACGGGAGAGGGGGTCCTTCGACAGGCTCAGGATGCGCGGGAGCTTGCCCTCTCCCTACCCTCTCCTATCAAGGGAGAGGGTGTGCTTTCGACAGGCTCAGAACGAACGGGATGGACAGGATTTGGGCCGTGGCAGGGTACGGGATTGCTGCGTGGCTGACCGGGTCGAAAAAATGGGTTATAATCCTGAAAACACCCGTTAGCCGTCATGAATGCATTGCCCACATGGGACGCTGACGGCGCTTCCAAGCATCGGCGTTGATGAGCCATGTGCGTTGCGAATACAGGGAGACTATGTATGACGAGTTCGTTGGAAACTAATGAAGCGACCGGTATGCGGCCGGATGATGGCGTGCCCGAATTTGACGCGATTGTGGTTGGGGCGGGGGTTACCGGATTGTATTCGCTATACCGCTTGCGGGAATTGGGGTTCTCGGTGCAGTCCCTGGAAGGCGGTAGCGGCGTAGGAGGAACCTGGTACTGGAATCGGTATCCGGGAGCGCGTTTCGATTCCGAGAGTTATACCTATGGATATTCCTTCTCGAAGGAGTTGCTGCAAGAATGGGACTGGAAAGAGCTGTATTCCGGCCAACCGGAGAACGAGCGCTATCTGAACTACGTGGCCGATAAATTCGATCTGCGGCGGCACATCAGGTTGAATTCGCGGGTGGCTTCGGCGGTATTTGACGACGCCAACAACTGCTGGGAAGTTGAGGTGGAGGATGGTTACCGGGCGCGGGCCCAATTTTTGATCACGGCGGTGGGAATCCTTTCCGCCTACTACGTCCCTGATTTCGAAGGAATTGACAGTTTCGAGGGGCAGTGGTGCCATACCGGTCGGTGGCCGAAAGAAGGGATGGATCTCGCGGGCAAACGCGTCGGGGTGATCGGCACGGGCGCCACCGGTGTTCAACTCATCACCGAGATCGCCAAAGAAGTGGGGCATCTCACCGTTTTCCAGCGCACCGCCAACTACTGCGCGCCGCTACGCAACCGCCTGATTGACGACGAAACGCAGCGGGAAATCAAGGAGAGTTATCCGGAAATTTTTGAACAGTGCCTGGAAACCCCGGGTTCTTTCATGCACCAGTTTGATCCGCGGTCGGCACTGGAAGTTTCGCCCGAAGAACGGATGCAACAATACGAAACTCTGTGGTCTGAGCCCGGATTCAAGAAATGGTTGAGCAACTTCTATGACGTTATGATGCCGGGAGAGGCCAACGAAGACTATGCCGAGTTCGTGCGGAACAAGATTCGTGAACGGGTGCACGATCCGGAAGTTGCCGAAAAACTGGTGCCGAAAGATCACATGTTTGGATCCAAACGGCTACCCTGTGAGAGCGGGTACTATGAGGTGTACAACCAGGACAACGTCCTGTTGGTAGACGTGCGTGAAGCTCCCATTCAGCGAATAACGCCCAAGGGTCTTGAAACCGCCGATGCCTCGTACGAGTTTGACGTGCTCATCTTTGCCACCGGCTACGACGCAGTGACGGGTTCATTGAACCGGATGCACATCCAGGGTTTGGGTGGGGAGACGCTGAAGGATAAATTCGCCAACGGACCGCGCACGTACATGGGCATTTCCAGTTCAGGTTTTCCGAACCTGTTCACCGTCAACGCGGCATCAGTGGGCAATTTCGTGCGCGCTGCCGAACCGCTGGTTGATTGGGTGACCGAGTGTATCCGCAACGTGCGTGATCGGGGATATACCCGGATTTGTTCCACGCCGGATGCTGAAGAGGAGTGGGTCCAGCACGTTGCCGAAGGCGGCGCCAAGATTCTCCGGACGCAGGCCAACTCCTGGTTTGTGGGCGCCAACATCCCCGGCAAAGCCCGGGTGTTGTTGACTGCACCCGACAGCGCTCCGGCCATGCGGGCCAAGCGCGCGGAGGTGGCGAACAATGGCTATGAAGGGTTCGCCATAGAATAGCCCTGTCGATACTCCGCGCTGGCAGGTGGGAACGGACAAAACTTACCCACTTCGCCAGGCGCAAATAGCGACTAATCCCCGGCATGGTACGTGCCGGGGATTTGCATTTATAGATTGCGCTTGCGCTGTTCCGGCGATGGCGGACGATGGATTCCCGGTGGCGCGGGAAAGACGGTTTGATACCCGAGGATTGCCACGTCGCTGCGCCCCTCGCAATGACAGGGTCCTTCGACAGGCTCAGGACGGACGGGGGTTCGCCCTCACCCCAGCCCTCTCCCATCGAGGGAGAGGGGATGTCCTTCGACGGGCTCAGGATGAACGGGGGCGGTGGGCGCAGCGAGATTGCCGCGTTGCTGTGCCCCTCGGAATGACGGTACTTGCGCGGGAATGACGGTTCGATGCTCAACGAGATTGCCACGCTTCGCTCGCGATGACGGTACTTGCGCGGGAAGGACGAGGGTGCTAGATTCCCGCTTTAGCGGGTGTCAGTATTTGCGGAGAAAGGGAGCCGGCACGCCCAGAATTTGTTTCCGAACAACGGACCAAACGTCGGCTATCGCTGCTCGCACCGATGCGGTGTCCCGTCCAATGATCTTCACGCCGACGCCCTTGCTGTCGGGTAGCGTGGTTACGCCGGCACGTACGTGGGGATGAGTAGTGAGCGACTCTTGCGACGCTTTCAACAGAGATGGGAGATGCACTGGGTCAGTGAAGACCAGCATGGAACCAAGGGTGTTCGAATCCATTAGGTGTTCAGATCCACGGAACGGCAGGCCCAGGACGGCAGGGGCCATCGGATTACGGGTCGCAGGAGTCAACTCGAAGGCTTCCCGATAAAAGGGATATTCATCCTGGCCGCAAGCCACAATTTGGCTGGCCAGTCGTTGGTACTGGAATGACTCCCCCATTGCGACACGGCCGGGGGTCAATACCTCGGCGTGCAGCAGCGTGCCGCCCGGAGAGATGCGGATGGACGTGATCTGTTCGAAACTTGAACCGTGGAACGGGATTATTGGATCGGGCAGGTACTCCAGGTAACAGCCAGCCGAGACGGTCAGGTTCACCTGCTGTCTGGCCGAACCCTGGGTCATGGAGAATATCTTGGTGGCATTCTGCGTGGTGATGTGGGCTTTGCCTCCTGAACAAACCTCCACCGACACTGTATGCAGGTCATTGCCCAGCATCCCGCCGGTGGGATTGGCCAGGTAGACAAAGGCCATGTCGGGCACCGATTCATCGAGGTAGAGCGCTTTTTGCACCACCAGAGGCGGCCTGGTGCTGCACTGCACCAACCGGGTGCGACCGTGACGCGCGGCCAGCACCAGTTGCGCCAATCCGCGCTGTGCCGGATGCGTTGGGTCAGGGATGCGAGGTGGTGGCATTCACGGCGCCAAGGATGTGGTCCAGGACGTTTTCCAATCCGTCACCGGTGCGGCAGTTGGTGAACAGATACGGTTTTTCGCCTCTCACCAGGTTCAGATCGCGGCGCATGATATCCAGATTGGCGCCGACGTGAGGCGCAAGGTCAGTCTTGTTGACCACCAGCAGGTCGGTCTGGGTGATTCCCTGGCCGCGTTTGCGGGGGATTTTGTCGCCGGCTGCGACGTCGATGACGTAGATTTGATAGTCAGCGAGGGCCGGACTGAAGGTCAGGGTCAGGTTGTCGCCACCGCTTTCGATAAGGAAAACGTCGGAATTGGGATAGGTGGCAGTCATTTCTTCCACCGCCAGCAGATTCAGACTGGGATCCTCGCGCACCGCCGTATGTGGGCAAGCTCCCGTGGCGACACCGCGAATGCGATCAGTGTCAATCACGTCCTGCAAAGCGCTTTTGGCGTGGTCGGCATCCTCGCGGGTGAAGATGTCGTTGGTGATGATCAGTGGTTGCAATCCCTGATCCAACAGCAACGGCACGAGCGCCTCGATCAGCGAGGTTTTGCCCGAACCGACCGGGCCACCGACACCTATTCTGGGGATTCTGGATGTCAAAGCAATCTCCTTTCAACGCCGGGCGGAAGACTTGGCACAGACTGAACCGGTTAGCTGGCGAACATGCGAATGTCGTCAAATTCGTGCTGCATGGCCGCGATGTCCAACTCGGGCGTGAACGCCGTCATGTTGTGCCAGGTGCGATGTTGGATCTCGCTACTCAGCTTGGCAATGGGCGTGTGCAGTGATCGCAGTATTTGTTGCGCCTGAGTGTGGGTGATGGGCAGCAATCGCTGGGCTGCGCCCAACACGCCCACCGCCAGGCTGTGGCAATACATCATCAGAGCGGTTGGCGCCGGGATGCAAGCGGCGCTGGCAGTTACGCCCAGGGCGACAGCGGCGGAGCCGGGCGCTGCCTGAACTGCCACCTGCGACTGGTAAGGACGGTGCACCGGAGCCGCTGCTTCAGCATCCAGGAGAGCAGCAGATTCATCGAGAATCCGACGGCCTGACTGGCGTGAAGCCGCGCGAAGTTCGCCAGGTAGTTTCATGGCGTGCAAATGCCAATCGATGGCTATCACAGTTGGCAGATCACCCTGGGACGCATGTGAGTGAGCATTGAGCAGGGCAACGCCGTCGGACGGTATTACCGACCAGGTGAGCAAGTTTTCCAGCAATTCCTGGATGCCCTTTCCATCGCGGACCCATCCGTGGGTAACCATGCCCTCAAGCCCGTGGGACTGGGCGTATGTACCCGTTGGAAAAAAAGAGTCGGCCAGTTGCAGGGCGGCCAGGAAATGAGAGTCGCCGGTGATATTCATCGATCGGCGGGGACGCTAGACCAGGAAAAAGAGCTGGGCCAGGCTCAAGCGCTCCGCGGCGGGCACGGTGGCAAGCTCCCCGTCAACCCTGACCTCATAGGTATCCGGATTTACCTCGATGACGGGCATGGAGTCGTTGCGCAACATTTGCCGCTTGGTGATGGTACGGGTTCCGTGGACGGGTTCCACACGTTTGGCCAATCCCAACTGCTGATGGACGCCCAATTCGTAGGATCGCCTTGATACAAAAGTTACGCTGGTTCGCGACGCGGCCTTCCCCATTGACCCAAACATGGGCCGGTAGAAGGAGGGTTCGGCGGTAGGGATCGAGCCGTTGGGATCACCCATTACCGCCCAGGACACCATGCCGCCCTTGATGATCATTTTGGGTTTGGCCCCGAAAGAACCCACTGGCCACAGGACGATGTCAGCCAGTTTGCCGGGTTCCAGCGAGCCGACGAGGTGCGAAATACCGTGGGTGATGGCCGGGTTGATGGTCAACTTGGCGAGATATCGCAGGACCCTGAAGTTATCGTTGTCTGGCGAATCCTCGGGCAACTTGCCCTTGAACTGGCGCATTTTGTCGGCGGTCTGAAACAGGCGGGTGAAATTCTCACCGACTCGACCCATTGCCTGCGAGTCGGAGGCGTACATGCTGATGACGCCCATGTCATGGAGGACGTCCTCGGCGGCCATGGTTTCCGGGCGGATGCGACTTTCGGCGAAGGCAACGTCTTCCGGCACACGCGGGTTGAGATGGTGGCATACCATCAGCATGTCCATGTGCTCGGCCAGCGTATTGACCGTATAGGGCCGCGTGGGATTGGTTGACGACGGCAGGACGTTGAGTTCGGCTGCGATACGGATGATGTCAGGCGCATGCCCGCCGCCGGCGCCCTCGGTGTGATAGGTATGGATGGTTCTACCCGCAATGGCTGCAATGGTGTCTTCGACGAAGCCGGCCTCGTTTAGCGTGTCGGTGTGGATGGCAACGGGCACGTCGAAGCGGTCGGCCACGTCCAGACAACAGTCAATGGCGGCAGGTGTGGTTCCCCAATCTTCGTGGAGCTTCAAACCGCTGGCGCCGGCCTCCAGCTGTTCTTCCAGCGGCGCCGGATCACTGGCGTTTCCCTTTCCCAGGAGACCCCAATTCACCGGCAATGCCTCGGCGGCTTCCAGCATTCGGGAAATGTTCCAGGGACCGGGAGTACAGGTGGTGGCGTTAGTACCGTCGGCGGGGCCGGTTCCGCCGCCCAGCATAGTGGTGATCCCGTTGGACAGCGCGTGAATCACCTGCTGGGGCGCGATCATGTGGATGTGCGCGTCCACGCCGCCGGGAGTAGCAATGAGGTGCTCGCCGGCGATGATCTCGGTACCTGGGCCCACGACCAGTTCAGGGTGTACGCCGTCCATTACGCCCGGGTTGCCCGACTTGCCCACGCCCACGATGTGCCCGTTACGGATACCGATGTCGGCTTTGATGATGCCCAGTACCGGGTCCATGACGATCGCGTTGGTAATCACCAGGTCGAGGGCGCCGTTGCGGTTGGTTATTGACGAGGCCTGACCCATCCCGTCGCGGGCGGTTTTGCCGCCGCCGAAGACCAGTTCATCCCCGTAGGTTAGGAGGTCAGCTTCTATTTCGCAGATCAGGGCGGTGTCGGCCAACCGGAACCGGTCGCCGACGGTTGGGCCGTATAGTTCCACGTATTGTCGACGGCTGATGCGGGCCATGTTAATCCTCTGAGGTAGCGGCGGGGTCACCGGAAGGCTGGTCGGTAAACCGCTGTTGCGAGATTCGGGCGATGGCCTGGATACGTACCGCCGGAGAGTCCAGGTTACCCTCAGTGAGGCCGTTCAAACCGCTGACCCGCCGATTGCCGCCGATTGCCACCAGGTCTATATCCTTGCGGTCACCGGGCTCGAAACGCACTGCTGTACCAGCCGGTATGTTGAGCCGCATACCGAATGCCGCCTGACGGTCGAACCTCAGCGCGCGGTTCACCTCGAAGAAATGGAAATGCGACCCGACCTGTATGGCCCGATCCCCGGTGTTCCACACGGACAGCGAACGGGTAGGTCGGCCGGCATTTATTTCGATCGGTTCATCGGAGATGATGTAAGGTCCGATTTCTGCGCTCATGACAGGGCCTGAATGTTGCTGGCGGTAATTTCGATGGGGTTGTGCATGCGTATGATCAAGGCAGGTGTCGGGACTAAATGATCGGGTCGTGGCAGGAGACCAGCTTGGTACCGTCGGGGAAGGTGGCTTCAACCTGGACCAGGTCGACGAGTTCCGGCACGCCTTCCATAACGTCTTCCCGAGCGAGTACCTGGCGGCCGAGTTCCATTACTTCGGCCACCGTCCGGCCATCCCTTGCCGCCTCGAGGATTGCCTCGGTAATCAATGCTACCGACTCCGGGACGTTGAGTTTCAAACCCCGACCCTGGCGCCTGCGGGCCAAGTCGGCAGCAACGTAAACCAGCAGTTTCTCGGATTCGCGGGGCGTTAGCATCATGGGGTTGTTCCTCGTTGATCAACTGAGATTCGCCGTGGGGAGGGTGAGACGGTGATCCTGAAAGCCACAGGAAAGCGCAATGACGTTACGCTGCTGCACGAAGACACGGATGCCGGGGCTACAGAGTGGACAGGTAACGGGAGACTTCGTAATCGGTTACCGTGGAGCGGTATTCCTCCCACTCGATCTTTTTGTTTTCGATCAGGCTGTTGAAGACGCGGTCGCCCAGGGCTTCGTACAAGAGATCGCTGGATTCGGCCAGCACGATGGCTTCGCCCAGGCTGGTGGGCAACGGCCGTATGCCCAGAGACTGCCGGCGCTGGGGGGACATCTCCAGGACGTTACCCACCGCCGGCGCAGGCACCTGGTATTCTTCCTCGATCCCCTTGAGGCCGGCGGCAAGCATGACGCTGAAGGCGAGATAGGGATTACAGGCCGGATCGGCTCCTCGGTATTCAATACGAATGGAACTTTGAGCGCCGGGATGATAGGTGGGAACGCGAATGAGATCGGAGCGGTTGACGTGGGTCCACGAGACGTATACCGGCGCTTCGAATCCGGCCACCAGCCGCTTGTAGGAGTTGACCCACTGGTTCGTGACTACGGTGATCTCGGGTGCGTGAGCCACCAATCCGGCGATGAACTGTTTGCCCAGCGCTGACAGGTACTGCTCGTCGTCGACGTCGAAGAAACTGTTGGAGTCGCCCTGGAACAATGACTGGTGCAGGTGCATGCCAGAGCCATTGATCCCGGAGATGGGTTTCGGCATGAACGTGGCGTAAACATTCTGCAACTGGGCCAGTTCCTTGATGACGAGTTTGGCGGTCATCAGGTTATCGGCCATGGTCAGGGCATCGGTGTACTCGAGGTCAATCTCGTGTTGGCTGGGCGCGCCTTCGTGATGGGAGTATTTGACCGGTATACCCATGTCGGCCAGATTGAGCACGGTGTCGCGGCGCAGGTCGGAGGCCGGGAAGCTGGAAAGCTGATCGAAGTAGCCGTCGTGGTCCAGCAACTCGGGGGTTCTGGAGTTCTGAAGATAAAAGAACTCGAGCTCGGTGCCCACGTTGTAGGTGAATCCCAATTGCGCTGCCCGCTCGAGGTTCCGCTTGAGCACGTAGCGGGGATCTCCGGTGAAGGTCTGGCCGCGCTGGTGTCGGATGTTGCAAATCATGCGGGCCACGGCGTTTTGCCGGGGTCGCCACGGCAGCAGGGTAAAGGTGGCGGGATCGGGATAGGCGCGCATATCGCTTTCGTGATGCCGGGCGAAACCATCGATGGCCGAGCCGTCGAAGCCGACGCCCTGGTCGATGGCATCTTCGAGGTCATCCACGTTGATGGCGAAGCCCTTCAATTTGCCCAAGATGTCGGTGAACCACAGGCGGACGAATTTCACGTCGTGTTCCCGGGCTGCACGCAGCACATGATCTCGGTCGATATTACCTTCAGTGGACATCGTAACCTCTTTGCATGGTTGTTCGTCGAGGAGGGCTAAACCGCCACATACTCGCGGATCAGATTATGATCCAGGTCTCTGGCAGCACCCTCCAACACGATTGCGCCCTTTTCCATCACATAACAGTAATCGGCGATTCCGAGTGCGAAATCGAGAAACTGCTCGACCAGCAGTATTGTAGTCTCCTGTTGTTCTCGAAGTCTGTGCAGGAGTTCCTCTATTTCGTGGACGATTGAGGGCTGAATACCCTCAGTAGGTTCGTCGAGCAGCAGCAGTCGGGGCCGTCGGATCAACGCGCGAGCCAGGGCCAGTTGCTGCTGTTGGCCGCCGCTGAGAGTACCGGCGGTCTTCTTTGGGTTGAGCTTCAGGGCGGGAAAGAGCGTGTACATTTTGTCGACGGCCTCCGGGCGACCTTTCTTGCCGGGGAAAGCTTCGAGACCCATCAGCAAGTTTTCGTAAACCGTGAGGTAGGGGAAGATGTGCCGGCCCTGGGGAACATAACCGAAACCGGCTTTAGCACGGCGGTGGGGTCCCCACCGCGTAAGGTCGGCTTCGTTGAACGTAACGCTGCCTGATCTGGGATTGAGCAAACCCATGATAGCCTTCAGCAGGGTGGTTTTCCCAACTCCGTTACGACCCATCAGACAGACTACCTGACCCTCCGGAACATCCAGCGCCACGTTTGACAACACGAGGCTTTGCCCGTAGCCGACGGACAAGTCCCGGATGGTTAGAAGTGCCTGGTTGTATCGCATGGCGCTATTCGGGGAGACGTGTGGTGGTGAGTGGTCAGTAGAGTGTTTGGCGTTAATCGGGTACGGCGACCCTGACGGTGCGGGATTGCCTGGTATTTGATGGTCGGGAGACCGAACCTGATGGGCCGCCCCTGGGTTTTCCGTGGCCCAGATAGGCTTTAATGACTTCCGGGTCCTGTTGTACATCCTCCATGGAGCCCTCGCTCAATACCTTGCCAAGATGCAGCACGGTTACAGTTTTGGCGAATTGCCGAACAAATTCCATGTCGTGTTCGACCACCAGCACTGACCGGTCGTTGCCGATGGCCTGCAAAAGCTCGCCGGTGCGCTCCCGTTCGCGGCGCGTCATGCCGGCCACCGGCTCGTCCAGCAGGAGCAGCTTTGGTTCCTGGACCAGCAACATGCTGATTTCGAGCCACTGCTTTTCTCCGTGAGACAAGGCGCCAGCTATGTCGCCCGACCGGTGCTGGAGTCCCACCTGTTCGAGGGTGTTTCGTATTCGTTCGTTGCCACCGCGGCGAAGGCCGCCGAGCAGGCTGGTTATCCGGCTGCGGAACCCCAGGGTTACTTCCAGATTCTCGTATACGGTGAGGCTGGAGAATATCGCCGGAGTCTGAAATTTACGGCCAATGCCGAGACGGACCAGCTGATACTCCTGGCGGCGTGTGAGGTCGGTGGATCCGTCAAACACAATCCGGCCGCGGTCGGGCCTGGACTTGCCGGTGATTACGTCGATGAGGGTGGTTTTACCGGCGCCGTTGGGCCCGATGAGGAAGCGCATTTCCCCGTATCCCACTTGGAAGTCCAACTCGTCCAGAACGGTGAAACCGTCGAAACTAACGGTCAGTTGTTCGACCGACAATATGGATCTGGAGGCTTCAGACTGTTCGTGGGCGCCGTTGTCGCCACGGAAAGCGACGGGGCGGATACGGCGGGCTAACCGACCACGGTTCATCGTTTCACTCCTGCGATCATGCCTCTGATGGTGATGCGCGCCTGCTCTCTTGACAACCACCAGGGTCGCCGCCGCGTCTCACTCCTGAGCAATCCCATTATGCCTGAAGGGAACATCAAAACTGCACCGATAAACAGCAATCCCAGGAAATATTGCCAGATGGCCGGGAACGATTCGCTGAGCCCGGTTTTGGCTCCGTTGACGACGAGGGCTCCCAGGACGGCGCCCATCAGCACGCCACGGCCTCCAACGGCCACCCAGATTGCGACTTCGATGGATGGGACGATGCCCATCATGGTGGGGGAAATGATGCCCACCTGGGGAGCAAACAATGCACCGCCGACTCCGGCCAATCCTGCTGATATGCAAAACACCAGCGTCTTCAGGATCGCTGGGTCGTAGCCGGAGAATCTGACGCGGTTTTCGTCATCCCGCATGGCTACGAGGAGCCTGCCGAAGCGGGAAGAGATAATCCAGGCGCAAATCAGGTAGGTCACGGTGAGCACCGCCACGGTGATGTAGTACATCGCCAGTTGAATCGACGGGTTTTTCAACGGGAACCCGAACATGGTGGCGTAATTGGTGATGCCGTTGGTGCCACCGGTGAACGGTTGCTGCCCGATAAAAAGGATGCTTACGATTAATGCCAAAGCCTGAGTGATGAGGGCGAAATAGACACCGGTGATTCGGCTGCGGAAAACCAGATACCCCAAGGTGCCTGCCAGAGCAGCCGGAACGATAAAGGTCATGGGAATGGCGAACCAGGCGTACTTGAATGGAGCCCAGAAAAACGGAAGCTCGGTCAAGCCGCTCCAGAACATGAAATCGGGCAACTTGCCGTTGGCGGCTTCCAGTTTGAGATACATGGCCATGGCGTAGCCGCCCAGGCCGAAGAAAACGCCGTGTCCGAGGCTAAGCATACCGGCGTATCCCCAGATCAGGTTCAACGATAACGCGAGGATGGCGAAGGTGAGGAATTTGGCCAGGAGCGATACGCGGAAATCTGACAGCACCAATGGAGCCAACAGCAGCACGACCAGCATGATCACGGGCGGCAGCCAGGTTTGAATCCCTTCGCCGATGCGGATGGGAGCGTAGGCGCTGCGGACGACGCTGATGATGGAAGTTTTGGCTGCCACCGTGGTCTTACCTGCCCTTCGCTCGCATCAGGCCGGCGGGTTTCCATTGCAGGAAGAGGATTACCATCGCAAAGACCAGGACTTTGCCGACCACAGCGGTGGTGCCGAATTCGAAAATGGTGTTCAACATGCCGATGATGATGGCAGCCAAAATGGTTCCGGGGATCTGTCCCAGGCCACCCAGAATCACGACTATGAAGGAGTCGACGATGTAGTTGGTGCCCAGGGAGGGCCCGATGGGGCCGATGAGCGTAAGGGCACAGCCGGCGATGCCGGCCAGTCCAGAACCCAATGCGAAAGTGAAGCTGTCGACCCGGCGGGTGGATACGCCCAGACTGGCGGCCATGTCCCGATTTTGCATAACCCCGCGCATCCGCCGGCCTTCATTGGATCGGTACATGTACCAGTAGAGTCCGCCGATGCAGGCGATCACCAGGGCCAGTATGAAAATGCGTTTAAACGGCAACACCAGGTTGGATGTTATGGAAATGGCGCCGCCAAGCCAGGAAGGGGCGATTACCTGTACGTTGGGAGCGCCGAAGATGGAACGGGCCAGTTGCTGAAGGAAGAGTCCGACCCCCCAGGTAGCCAGCAGCGTGTCCAGAGGGCGGCGATACAGGAAGCGTATCAGGATGTTCTCGACCAGGAAACCGGCGGCTCCCGCTACCACGAAAGAGAGGGGGATGGCCACAATAAAAGTGGTGTCCGGGTAGGCATCGCCGATGAAGTGTCGTGCCGCCTGTTGCAATGCGTAGGTGGTGTAGGCGCCGATCATTATGAATTCCCCGTGGGCGAGATTGATGACGTTCATCAACCCGAAGGATAACGCCAGCCCCAGTGCTATCAGCAGCAGTATGGAACTCAAGCTGAGTCCGTTGAAGAGTTGTAGCGCCCATAGTTCCATGGATTATCCCGAATTTGGAGGCGGAGAAGAAACCAGCCACGGGTAGGATTATACCCACCAGTCAGCCAATGATACTCGAATACCAGCAAAGGCAGGGGCTAGCCTATCCACTTGGACACTGGATTCCGGCCTTCGTGAGAAAGACGAGGGTGGTAACGGGATTGCCACGTCGCTAACGCTCCTCGCAATGACGGGGTCCTTCGACAGGCTCAGGACGAACGGGGGGTTCACCCTCACCCCGGCCCTCTCCCATCGAAGGAGAGGGGGAAGACGGACGGGGCGAACGGGAAAATTAGTGACCGATGCGGCCCGGCCAAATAGGGCGCGCCGCACCAGTCACCGGATGATTTACTGTGCGGCGTCGCGGAGGTCGGCGGCCCATTCGTAGGTAACCAGGTAAGGGTCTGGTTCTACGGGGGAGCCGGAGTTCCAGATCTCATCGACCTGTCCGTCGGCGCGCACCGATCCGATACGAACCGTCTTGGAGACGTGCTGGTTCGCGTCGTGGATGGTTACCGTGCCGCCCGGGGCTTCGAAGGAAATGCCTTTCGCTGCTTCCTTGACGGCGGCCACGTCGGTGGAACCCGCTGCTTCCACCGCGGCGGCCCACAGATATACACCGAAATAACCGGCTTCGATGGGGTCGTCAGTGACACGATCGTCGCCGTACATGGCTTTGAACGCGGCTACGAATTTGGCATTGGCCGGTGTATCGGTAGTCTGGAAATAGTTCCAGGCCACCAGATGCCCGGTGATGTTCTCGGCGCCGATGCCGGTGATTTCCTCTTCGGCCACGCTGACCGAGACTGTGGGGAGATCTTCGGCGGAGATGCCAACGTCCTTGAGCTGCTTGAAGAAAGCAACGTTGGAATCGCCGTTCAGGGTGTTGAATACGACATCGGGATCGGCTTCTCTGATTTTGGCGATTACGGTGCTGTACTCGGTGTGACCCAGCGGAGTGTATTCTTCACCGACGGCGGTCAGGCCGGCGGCTTCCAGTTGCTTGTTGATGATGAGGTTGGAAGTACGTGGGAACACGTAGTCGGAACCCAGCAGGAAGAACTTGGTCTTGCCCTGATCCAGCAGGTATTCAATCGCGGGGACAATCTGCTGGTTGGTGGTGGCTCCGGTGTAGAAAATATTAGGGGAAGATTCCAACCCTTCGTACTGGACGGGGTAGAACAACAGGCCGTTGTTGCCTTCAAATACGGGCAACATGGCCTTGCGACTGGCGCTGGTCCACCCGCCGAATACCACGGCCACTTCGTCATTCTGCAACAGTTTGCCGGCTTTCTCGGCAAAGGTAGGCCAGTCGGAGGCGCCGTCTTCGATCACAGCTTCCAGTTGTTTGCCCAAAACACCGCCGGCGGCGTTGATTTCTGATATGGCCAGCAGTTCCGCGTCGTGGACGGCACTTTCACTGATTGCCATGGTTCCGGACAGGGAGTGGAGAATGCCGACTTTGATGGTGTCGGAGCTGGCGGTGGTTTCTTCCATCGCCCCGGTGGGTGAAGCGGCCGCCGATGTATCTGCCGGGGCGGGTTCAGACCCGCAAGCTGCGAGTACCACCAGCATCAGGCTGGCAAGCACCGCAAACGCGACGTAGCGCAATATGCTGCTTCCTCGGTGTAAATCCATGTGGGACATTCTTGATCGTTCCTCCTGGTGTTTTAGTTCCTCGCCCGGCCTGGGCGAATTATTGCAGCCGCGATCCCGCCTGTAACCCTCTACCTGGAGTCCGGCGAATTAGGATGTCGCGGCCAATAAGGACACGATAATGTTCCAATGTTACGTCAGGATTTCTGGCGTGTTAAGCAAATATTGCACGAGTGTTACCATCTTGTTACTTGATAGTTGTTGCCCATCCAAGGCCATGATTCGCCTGGAGCGACCTAGCTATTGGGGCTTGGAAGCTGAAACGCCCGGCCACTCTGTCGGGGGCAGGCGGACCGGGCGAGCGCCAATTGCCGACTGGCAATCGCAGGTGCGGCGGGCATGACCTGTCTTCAACCAGTGAATCTCGTGGTGGCAGGAGCCGGTGTGTCACTGGGTCAAGCGGCCCAGCATTCGCACGTAGGCTTTTGCGAAATCCAGTGCCCACGGCCAGCGATGATAAAACCGGGCCGGCAAGCCGATTGTAGGCGTGCTCTGGTCCAAATCGGGATGCAGAACCCGTTTTCGGAAATCGTTGATCAGCGCCGGTTCGCTGGTGGACAGGACGACTTCCTGCTGTAGTTCATAACCCACGAAATCGAAATTGTAGCTACCGAGGATCAACCGGGTATCGTCGATGAGAATGGCCTTCAAGTGGGACATACCGGGTTGGTACAGGCGCACTTCCACATTGGAATTGGCGGCGGATTTTAACAAAGCCTGTTGCAGGATGGGTTTGTTGTTTGCCGCCGGATTGATGATGCGAACCCGGACCGATGGGTTCACGCAGTTGAGGCGTTCCAGCAGTGGGTTGGTAACGTACGGCGAGATGACATCGATGGATTTTTTGGCCGCGGTGATTTCTCCGAACAGTCCCTCGTATTGGGAGCGGCTGCGGCGACCGTCCAGGAAATAGAGCCTGCCGATGGGCGATTCAATGGTGGATGACTGATTGAAGCCGGCGACGGTGTGGTGGAAATCGCACACCAGGGAGTCGATGATGGGGGCGCAGTCGGTCTGAAGCATCAAATCGCGCCACAGGAAATTGTGCTCGCTGAAATTGATCCCGCCGAGAAACGCCTGATCATCCACAATCATCATCTTTTTGTGATTGCGGAACGGGAATTTTTGCAGGAAAGTACCCATGGGGTTGGTGACGACGATCCGAACGCCGTCTCGCTTCCCATAACGAAGGAGTTGGCGGGTTTCCTGTACTTCCTGACGGAAGGCGGAGTCAGTCAGGTAACGGCCGCCGAACACCAGGTTATCGCTGATTTTTGCGGTTGAAAACGCGTCGACACACAGGATTTTCTCTTTGGCCGGTGAGTGCGCTAAAACGTCCCAAAAATGTTTGCCGATGCTATCCATCTCAAAGGTCATCACCTGGATGAGCACCCGGCGGCGGGCGCAAAGGATAGCCGGCTCAATGACCGAGCGGAACTCCTCCGAGTCGATGAGCAACGAGGAGGAGGGCACTTGTTTAACGTTGTCCGCGCGAAGGGAAACGGGCGGCCAGGATATCTGCCACGAGGCGGGCGGCGACCTGTGCCGTGAGGTCGGAACGGTCGTAGGGCGGGGAAACTTCCACCACGTCGAAGGCGACCAGGTTGCTCCGCTGAACCAGTGTGGTCAGGCAACGGCGGGCTTCTTCGTAAAAGAGGCCGCCAACCTCCGGGGTGCCAGTGCCGGGCGCCTGGGTGGGATCCAGCACATCCACATCAAAGGTGACGTACAGGTTGGACCCGACGGGAATGCTCTCCGCGACCGCTTCGGGTCCGGTGTCGTGAAATTGCCGCGCGGTGATGATGGTGTTCCCGTGGCTGATGGCTTCTTCGTAGGGTGCGCGCCGTACGCTGCGTATACCTATTGACGTGATATTGGCCACGAAATCCAATTCCTGGCAGCGTCGGATGGGGCTGCCGTGGGTCAACATGGCGCCGTGGTAGTGATGGGTGTAATCCAGGTGGGCGTCGAAATGGACAATATCGAGGGGGGCGAACCGGGACAGGCCGGCAACGGCCGGGAAGGTGATGGCATGGTCGCCGCCCAGTATCACCGGCATGGTGCCGGTGAGCGCCACGCGCTCAACCACGGAGGCCAGCCGGTTGAAATTATGCACCACATCAGAGGCGGTAACAGAGAGATTGCCACAGTCGGCCATCGTTATGCCACGCAGCAATTCGTCGCCAACATCCGCGTCGAAAAATCCTTCGGCGTCGTTGTTGCCACCAAATGGGTCGCTGTAAGAATAGGCCCTTGGGGCGTCGCGCAGGGCATCCGGCCCAAAACGAGCTCCCGGCCGGCCCAACGTGCCTTGATCGAAGGGCATTCCGATAAATGCAACGTCCACGTCGAGCGAGTCGATGTCCGTGCGATGTGGCGCGCGGAACATGGTTCTCGGGCGATTATCCAGAGGCGAAACGCCACCGTCCGGAGAACCGGGAAAATATTGGGGTCCAATGTTGAATCGGTCGGTTGCCATAATGAGAACCAGAGGGATCAGTGATCAGGAGTGGGCGCTGGCCCGACGTTGACGACCGTTCCGCTGGCGCATTGATTATACTGGACGAAAGCCTCGACGAATCCCTCTGGTTAATCGGGAAGGTTTGTCCGGAGGGAAAACAGACCGGCGGGGAGAGGAGAAGTCGACATGGCTCGCCTGGAAGACTACGCAAACCGGTTCCAGTACGTGCAATTGGAACGAGAAGACGGCATTTTGCAGATGACCCTGCACAGCGACGGTGATACGTTGCAGTGGGGTGCCGGCCCCCACAGCGAATTGCCCGAGGTGTTTCATACAGTTGGCACCGA
Source organism: Dehalococcoidia bacterium (assembly GCA_965217175.1). Classification (GTDB taxonomy): domain Bacteria; phylum Chloroflexota; class Dehalococcoidia; order Lucifugimonadales; family UBA3495; genus Bin87. The sequence goes on along the minus strand of OZ244251.1, from coordinate 2,746,639 downwards.
CCCTGAAACAAAAGTAATCATCATGACCGGGGCGGGCGATGGTTTCACGGGGCCGGCCGGCAGCAGCGCCACGGTGCCGCGTCGCACACCGGAACAGTGGGACTCTACCTATTGGGAAGGCAAGCATCTGCTGGGCAATTTGCTGAATATCGAAGTGCCGGTGATCGCAGCGGTAAACGGGCCGGCGCTGAGGCATTCGGAGCTGCCGCTGCTGAGCGATATCGTATTGGCTGCTCCCCACACCACTTTTCAGGATTCGGGGCACTTTATGAGCGGGCTCACGCCCGGCGATGGGATGCACATCATTTATCCGTTGTTGCTGGGAATCAACCGTGGGCGGTATTTCCTGCTGACCGGGCAGATGCTGGACGCCGCGCAGGCTCTGGAGTTTGGTTTGGTCGGTGAGGTGCTGGAGCTGGAGCAGCTGTTGCCAAGGGCGTGGGAGCTGGCGCGGCAGCTGGCTCAGCAACCGAGACTGGTGTTGCGGTACTCGCGTGTGCTGCTGACCCATCGGTTGAAGCAGGAACTGCATGATCTGCTGGGATACGGTCTGGCGCTGGAGGGGCTTGGCTCCGGGCAGGACTACCTGGACCGGGGACAGGGTCGTTAGTCGATCAGCTGCTTGCGCCGGTGGCTTTCCGGGGCGGCACCGCAGTGAGCATTACCGCCGCGGCGAGACCATAGATGGCCAAAATGGCCCACCACGACGGTACATAGTTGTGGGTGTAATCGTGGAGGTAACCGACCAATGGAGCGCCGATTCCTGCGGTGAGCAGGTTGACGGGCATCACGATGCCCCGGATTGCACCCAGGAATTGGCGCCCGAAGTAGGATGCGAAGATGTAGGAATGCACGATCATGCCGGCGCCCACCGAACTACCGAACACGATGGTAGACAGAAACATCATCTGCGGTGACGCGACGTAGATCATCAGCAGAATCGCAACGATAAAACCGGAATAAGACGCCGCGGAGACGAAACGAATGGGGAATCGGTCGGCTAGCCAACCGGAAACCAAGGCCATAGCGGCGGCGGAACCGGCGTCAGCCGAAAATGACCAAGACACCAGTTGGGGGTCGAAACCTCGTTCGAGGAAATAGGCGATGCGGTGGAAGCTGGCGCCGCCCTGAGCGATCCCCGCGATGGCGAAAACCAGGATGAGCTTCCACATGGCCGCGGTGTGGAGGGCTTCACGAACGGTCCAGGTCTGTTCGGTGTCGGCGCTCATCCTGCGTCCGGGAGCGTCCGGGGTAGGCCCAACGGCGCGGAGAGGTTGTCCATCTATTCGAAGGCCCATATCTTCGGGTTGGCGGCGCAGGAACAGCGCCGGTAATGGCAACGATATCAGCAGGAACACGATCGCCAAGGCCCGCCAGGCGCCGCGCCACCCGAAGTCATCTATCAGCCATTGGGTGATGGGAAGAAAAGCTATTCCCCCGATGCCCAATCCGGACGCCGTGAGCGCCAGGGCCATGCCGCGGCGGCGCAGGAACCACTTTGCCACCGGCACGGACGTGACGATTCCGTTGGGCGCCGCCACTCCCGAAACGCCGATCAGGCCGAACAGGGCGATGAACTGCCAGGCGTGGCTGCTGATGCTCACCAGGAGGAGGCAACCACAGATGAGGGTTGCGGCCACCGGGATATAGGCGCGGGGCCCGTATCGATCCAACAGTTGCCCCACCGCGAAGCTGAGAACCCCGGCTGACAAACGGCGGGTGGTCTGCATCCAGCCGAAAGTGGCGCGGGACAGCGGCAATGCGGCGCCCATGGGGACGACAAAGAGGCCGTAATTGAGAGTACCCGTCGCCATCGTGGAAAAGTTGACGGCGAACATGGTGGCCACGATGACCCACCCGTAGAAGAATCGATGCCGGGTCAGGCCATCCGGTGGCGGTGAGATGTCAGGTCTCCGGCGGATGGTGGTTGGTGGCCTGGTGAATTGTCCACCGGAACCGAATCAGGAAATACTATCAGATGGCCTGCCAGTATCTCTTACCTTGCAGCGTAACTATCTTGCCGAAACCGGGGGCCGGCAAGTGGACGGCGGCAACGGGCATCCCTTCACTTTCCAGGCGGTCCAAAACGGTTTGTCGGGTAGAGATTGCCAGGTCCGGGATAATGTCGGCCCGGGACGCCCAGTGCGTCTGCTGGATTTGGGCAGTGTTGTGCAGGACGTCGCCGAGAATCATGGCCCGCTCTCCGCCGGAATTGATCATGATGCTCATGTGCCCCGGAGTGTGCCCGGGAGTGGGGAGCGTGGTAAGTTCGCTGGTGATGCTGAATTCACCCTCCATCCATTCGACCAGGTCCATTTCAGCGATGGGCCACACGCATTCCGGGGCGTTGGGGAAGCGGTCGGGTTGCAGCGCCGGGTCTTGGCTGGCTTCGTAGTCGACACTGCTGAAATAGTAGCGGGCGTTGGGAAAGGTCGGAACCAACTTGCCGCCCTCGTCGCGGACGGTGTTCCAGCCCACATGGTCGCGGTGCAGGTGAGTCATCACGACGGCGTCGATGTCGCCTGGCGATAGGCCGTTGCGGGCCATATCGTCCAGGAGCTCGCCCCAGGGTGTTTCAGGGGTGTCTTTGGCGCCCAGTCCAGTGTCGATGGCGATGGTTTTTCCATCGGAGCGCACGAGGAAGCAAGCGAGGTTGAAGCTTACTTTTCGTTCCGGGGTCAAGTGGTCGTGAAACGGCTCCCACTGTTCGGCGGAAATGTCGGGGAAGAAGTTACAGATGTCGAATTCGAGTAATCCGTCAGAGAGAGAGGCGATTTCCACGTTGCCGATGGTAATCTTACTGGCGGTCATATTCCCTCCGGATGCGCGGGGCAATTGCATTATAAATTGCCCTTGAGTTGTTCCGGCTTGCGACGGAACACAGAAAGCACGATTGAGTCGGATTTCGGACGGTCTAGATTCCTTTCTGATACTGGATTCCCGCTTTCGCGGGAAAGACTAGAGTACTGGATTTCCGCATTCACGGGAAAAACGAGAGCAGCGGCAAGACGGGAGCAAGAGAATCAAAATGCGATTGCGACCGTGTCCGGATGTGCCCGTTTAGAGCATTCTACCACCGGTTAGGGGTATAGTTTGATGTTGATGTGGATACTTTATCCGCGATGCATGCTCGATGGACTGGAGTGAGTGAAAAGAACTGGATGGGCGCCTATACCAACAAGCAAATGATTGCGAGATTGTTCGCGCTTGCCCTCGGCGTGCTGGGCGGATTGTGCCAGACGATCTGGTCGCAGGTGGTGAGCATGAATTGTGAGCCAACCAGCATTGGGGAGTTTGTGTTCCACACCGAATGCCATGCGTGGACGGAATTGTTCCTGAGCTTTCCCCAGGACGCGCCGGTGGATATGGTGAGTATTGTGTTGGCGGGAGCGATAGCGGGATTTGTTGCGGGCGCCGTAGCCATGTGGAAACCAAATTGGGCGGCCATTTTGTTCCTGGGGCTGGCGATTGCCAATCTGGCGATGGCCGCCGGCGCGGTGGCGGCCATGGATCAGGACAAGCTGGCGGTTGCATTGGGCTTATTGTCGGTTGTGGTTCCGCTGGTATGTGCGGGCGTTGCGTGGCGATGGGGTGAGTTTCGTGGGCCGAGCGTGGCCGCTCGACAGACCGCTAACTGACAAGCGCCGGATTGGCTAAGGCAATGGCAGGTGGCTTGGGCGTGGCGGTGCGGGACACCGGCGTTCCGGTAACGCCACCAGCGGGATGCGTAATTCGAAGCCGCGCAAGGTGGGCGATGGTGGGCTTTTGCGTTACACTGGCTGCCGCGACGATTGAATCACGCGCAAATTACACCGAGCAAATTACGCACAGGAGGGAGACCCGATGGCACTTTGGAGGCCTGATCCGACATTCTATCCGTCCGCGAGGTTGGCGATGGAAGCGCCGCCGGAAAGGCTGGCGTACGTAGCCGTCCTGAACCCAGGTTCCGGTGAACCTGACGCGATGACAGTGGTGGACTGTGATCCCAACTCGGGATCATATTCCCAGGTCATTCACTCCCTGCCCATGCCCCATTTGGACGACGAGTTGCATCATTTCGGTTGGAACGCATGCAGCGCGGCCCTGTGCCCCTCATCTGCCCACCCGCACCTGGAACGGCGATATCTGGTGGTGCCAACACTGGCCAGCAGCCGGATCTACATCATCGATACGCAACCGGACCCGGCGCGGCCCCGCATCGTGAAAACCATCGAAGCCGAGGATGTGCAACGGGCCGGCTACAGCCGTCCCCACACTGTTCACTGTGGTCCCGACGCCATCTACGTTAGCGCCCTGGGCTCGGCGGACGGCGGGAGGCCCGGCGGCATCATGATGCTGGACCACTACACCTTCGAACCGGTCGGGCCGTGGGAACTGGACCGGGGCCCGCAGGAACTCGCCTATGACTTCTGGTGGCACATTGGCCTGGACACGATGATGACCAGCGAATGGGGAACGCCGGAGATGTTTGAGCATGGCGCCAGGCTGGATGACATAGTGGGGCAGAATTACGGCCACAGCATCAACTTCTGGGACATGAGGCGTAGAGCGCACAAACAGGTTGTTGACCTAGGCGCCCAGCATCAGATGGCGTTGGAACTTCGGCCAGCCCACAACCCGACCCGGCACTACGGTTTTTGCGGCGTTGTCGTAAGCACCGAAGACCTGTCGGGTTCGGTTTTCCTGTGGTACCGGGACGGCGAAGAATGGGCAGCCACCAAGGTGATCTCGATTCCGGCGGAAGCCGCCGACGCATCGGTGTTGCCGCCGGCCCTGCAACCGCTGGGCGCAGTGCCTCCCCTGATCACCGATATTGACCTTTCGCTGGACGACAAGTTCCTATACGTGTCGTGCTGGGGTACGGGCAAGCTGCTGCAGTTCGACGTATCCGACCCGTTCCATCCGGTGCAGACCGGCGAGGTCGAAATGGGCGGCGTGATACGGAAGGCAAATCATCCCAACGGGGCCACGCTCACGGGCGGGCCGCAGATGGTCGAGATCAGTCGTGACGGGCGCCGGGTTTACCTGACCAATTCGCTGTATTCCTCATGGGACGACCAGTTCTACCCTGACGGACTAAACGGCTGGATGAGCCGCATTGACGCGGATCCTCAGGGCGGTATTTCGGTGAACCGGGACTTCTTTGTCGATTATGGCAAAACGCGGTCGCACCAGGTTCGGCTGCAGGGCGGCGACGCCTCTTCCGATACGTTCTGCTTCCCGTAGAAGTACCGAACCCGTTGGCTGGTTCGCTCGGGTACGGGCGGGCCGGCCAAGTAAACACTAACGGTTGCCGGCCGCCGGGTGCGCGATGCAGGTAGTGTTACTGCACTCCCTCATCCCAGACCCGGCGGCTTTATCGTCCTTGGGGCCCTGGCTGGGACTGGTCGCCCTGGGGTTATTCCACGGACTCAACCCGGCGATGGGCTGGTTGTTCTCAGTGGCGCTGGCGTTGCAACGTCAGCGGGCTTCGCAGATATGCACCGCCACCGGGTACATCGCACTGGGACATTTGCTGTCGCTGTTGGTGGTGTTGGCGGCGCTGCTGGCGGTGGGCGCTTTTTTGCCATTGAACTGGGTGCGACTGGCCGCCGGCGCGATTTTGCTGTCGTTTGGCGTTTACCGGCTGGTTCTCTATTACCGCCATCCGCGCTGGGTGGGAATGAACATCGGCGGCCGCGATTTGATCCTGTGGGCGTTCCTGATGGCAACTGCCCACGGCGCCGGTCTAATGCTGGCCCCGGTGGTGCTGGCGCTGACAGACCGGGTGGTGGCGTCGGGAGTGGCCGGCGATCTGGGGGAACACGGGTTGTTCCTATCCCTGGCGGATGCTCCGGTGTGGTGGGCGCTGGGATTGCTGCTTCACACGGTGGTGATGCTGACAGCGATGCTGGCGGCCGCGACGATTGTGTACTACCGGGTAGGGCTGGCCTTTCTTCGGCGCGGCTGGATTAACCTGGATCTGTTGTGGGCCGGGTCCCTGGTATTGGCCGGGATCGCAACTCTGGTGTGGGCAGCGCTCGAATGAGTTGGTAAGCGCGCTGCCCGATTATCCAGAGGTGTCTAACGGGTGCGGCGCAGGCGTGGGTCCAGGGTATCGCGAAGCCAGTCGCCGAAGAAGTTCATTGCCATGACGACGATGGTGATTGCCATGCCGGGGAATAGTGCGAGCCACCAGATGTCGAAAATCTGGTCGCGACCTTCGGACACCATTATGCCCCAGGCCGGATCGCCAGGAGGCACGCCGACCCCGAGGAAGCTCAGCGAGGCTTCCAGCAGAATGGTTTGGCCCACCAGCAGACTGATGACGATAAGAATGGTGTTCACCACGTTGGGGAATACATGGCGCCACATGATAATCAAAGCCGGCACGCCGGCTACGACGGCAAGGGTTACGAAGTCGCGTTCCTTGACGCTGAGCACCTCTCCGCGCGCCTGACGGGCAAACCTGGCCCACACGGTTGCGGCGACGGCCACGATTACATTGCCGACGCCGGCGCCTCCGGCAATTGCAACGATGATGAGCGCTAAGAGCACGGTGGGGAAACCAAGCACGGCATCTACAAACCGCATGATCACGATGTCAGTGCGTCCGCCGTAGTAACCGGATATTACGCCGAGGGAGCTACCGATGAGCGCACCTGTGCCAAGGGCCACGAGGCTGATGAATACCGAGGTACGCGCCCCGTAAACCAGGCGACTGAGAATATCCTTGCCGGATTTATCGGTGCCCAGCCAGTAACGGCTGTTTTGGAAAGGAGGTACTTCCCGGTCTCTTTTGTTGAGTTGCGCCGGGTTGTGAGGCGCCAGCAATGGGGCAAAAATGGCGCAAACGACCAAAAGGGTCAGGATGGCGATGGGGATCCAGGGGAGTTTCAGCTCTTTGGCTTTGCGGGCGGCGCGAACCGCAATATTGGGTTGCGCAGCCGTCGTTACCAGGTCTTGAGTTGCCAAGGTGTTAGCTCCTAAAAACAGCCAGATTCGGGGGTTTATCCGAACCGGATTCGTGGGTCAACGTAGGCGTAGGCGATATCTACGATAGTGGACATGAAGATATACAGGAAGCCGGACACCAGGATGGTGGCCTCGATGATCGGTACATCCCTGGTGCGAATCCCTTCGAGCATCAAGTTGCCGAGACCCGGCCAGGCGAAGATCACCTCGACGACGATGGAGCCGTTAAGCAGGCCGGCGAAGCTGATACCGCCGAAGGTGAGGACCGGGATGATGGCGTTTTTCAAGGCGTGCTTGAAGATCACTAACTCCTCTCCCAGCCCCTTGATGCGGGCGAACTTGACGTATTCACTATCCAGCACTTCGAGCATGGCCGAGCGGGTAAGACGCATGAAACCGGCCATGGTGAACACTGCTATCGAGAAGGCCGGGATGAGGAAGAAGCGCGGATCGAGCCCTTCTTTGCCGTAGACCGGAAGTATGGGGAACTCGACCGCCAGAATCCACATCAAGATGATGGCGAGCCAAAACTGGGGCATTGACATGCCCAGAATGGCGAACACTTTGGCGAATCTATCCAGGAAGCTATCCCGTTTAACGGCGGATAAGATTCCTAATGGTATGCCGATGGACACGGCGATAATGAGGGCGGCGATCGCCAGTTGAACCGTGTTGGGGACGCGTTGGGCCACCAGGTCGAACGCAGGCTGTCGTTTGGTGTAGGAACGGCCGAAATCGCCGATGAACAGGCCCCCCAGGTAGTCGAAATAACGGACCATGACATGGCGATCGAGTCCGAGTTGGACCCGGATAGCCTCAATTTCTGATGGTTTGGCATCGCCGGGCGCCATCGCAAGCGCCGCATCTCCGGTCAGTTCGGTGCCGAAGTACACTGCGGCGCTGAGCACGACCAATGTAGCAACAGCCTGGATTATCCGGAAAAAAATGAAGCGTACCAACTTGTACTCCTCGCTAATGTGCCGCCAGGGTTCGAATCGTCAATGCTGTAACGCAAGACGGGCGATTCTGGCCAAGCCATGGATATCGCTGGGGATTATACCAGATAAGTAAAAATTGGCTGCCAATCTAAAGAAGAAGGTAACGGTTCAGACTCGACGGGTGATTTCCATACCACTCCGTCATTCCGGCCTTGAGCCGGAATCCAGAGACGTCATTAAACCGCAATGTTGCTCGTCCTCGGCTTCCTGCATTCCCGCGAAAGCGGGAACGACAGGATGGCGCCAGGAACTACCCTCAACTCTGAACAGTTACAGAAGAAGGGCCCGGAGGACCGGACCCTTCTCCCTGGAAGCACTTGCTTCGTGAAAGGGGGTAGCTACTCTACCCAGCGTATCGTCCACAATGCGCTCGGGGACGGGCGCAGTGGACGGGGCCGCCAGTCGGCAATTCGAGCGCCGACGGCGTAAGGAGCATCCAGGTACCCGGGAGCGAAGTCCCAGTGACCCTCATGCGCCTGTACCAATGCCGCATAGTAGGTTGCTTCGGCGTCTTCCGGCGTGGTTGCTGCCAGTGCAGCATCGACGAGCGGTTTGACCAGCGGGTCGTAGCTGATGTAGGCCCCGGCCGGGTCGGCGAAGCGTCCCACCAACTTGGCTCCTACGTCGTATTCGTGCTCGTTGGAGCGGACCAGATACTGACCGGGGATTTCCCCGCCGTACTGTTTGTCCTTGACGCCGGCTTCGTCACCGACATTGACCTTGCAGGACAATCCCAGGAAGGTTTGCCAGTCGGCGCAGACAAACTCAACGATCTGGAGCATCTTCGGTATGGTGGCGCCGGCTTCCCAGGTCCACACGTTCCATTCGTCTCCACCACCGGGGTAAACCGGGTCCTTGAGGTTGGTAACGGCCTCCAGCGTGACCCCGTCCGGGGTGATGGCTTCAGGCACGTTGTATCCGGCTTGGACGAACAGATCACGCGCCTTGACCGGATCGAAGGGGAACGGGTCGAGCCCAGCGTTGGGGCGATAGCCAAGACCGGAAGGCGAGATGCCGGCTGAACCAGCGATGTGGAATACGTCCGGGCCGCCAACCAATTCCTGGATGGCTTCCTTGTCGATAGCGTAGTCCAGGGCGTGGCGGATTCGCTTGTCCTGGCACATCAATGGATTGCCCTTGGGTTCGCCAATGTATTGACCGGCGTCGTCCTGATCACGACTCTGGTCGTAGCCCAGAGTCTGGGGAGCGTCGACGCTGCAGTTCCAGGCGTTGATCCAGATTACGGTAGATTCCGGACCGAAACGATACTGCAAGCCGGCTGCTTCCAGCTCTTCCCGGGAGTCCAGGTCGATGGGGGAAATGTCGGCTGCGCCGCTGAGCAGGGCCGCCTTGCGGGTGGCTGCCTCGGCGATCAGGTTGATTTCCAGTTCATCAAAGGGATAGGGCCGAAGGGACAGGATGAAGTGGTCGGGGCGCTTGGTGTAGACAATCTGCTGACCGGAACTGAATTCGGTCAGGTCGAAGGGGCCGGCTGTGCCCGGATTTGGGTTGGCGATAAAGCCATCGGAGCGAGACTGGTCGTCGTCGCCCAGGCTCTCGAAGTAGGAACGTGACAACACGGCGCCACCGTTGCCACCGTTGGATTCGGTGGTGACGGCAAAAAAGTTGAGCGTCGGTTGGCTGAAGGTGACGGACATTTCGTTGGGGCCAGTTACAGAGAAGTGGCCTTCCTTTTCACGGGCAGTGTTTTCACCTTCATAGGCCGCGTTGGGCTCGTTGCCGGCGACCAGGCGCCAGGAGCGAATCCGAACCACGGAACGCGCTGCGTCGTCCAGCACATAGCGCTGATACCAGGCGGCGTCGTCGGGAGTAACGGGGTCGCCGTTATGGAAAACCGCGTCCTCTCGAATCGTCCACGTCATGGTCAAGCCGTCGGCAGACACTCTCCAATCGGTGGCAAGACCGTCCTTAGTGAACTTCAAATCGTCGCTGGTGGTGATCAGGTGAGAGTGTATGGGGAAGTGCCAAAGGTGCTTATCGCCGCTTTCGTACTTGGGGTCCCACACTTCGTTGCCGAAGGACTCGGTCAGCACGACCAGCCGCCGGCCTTCGCCGGATTGGGCTTCGGTGATTGGTGGCAGTACCGCCAAGGGGGTGGCCGTGGCTCCGACCGCGCCGGAGTCAGAGGAGCCGGCGCCTGAATCGGCAGCGGTGGAATCGGCAGCGGTGGAATCGGTAGTGGTGGAATCGGCGGCACCAGCGCCGGTATCTGTGTCAGGGGTTTGTTCAGCGCCGCCGCACGCCACGCCGATGAGCATGACGAGCAGTGCTGCTGGGATCAGCAGATGTAACAGGCGCAATCGTGGGGTTCGTTTACGACTCATTGTTTGGCAGTCCTCCTTGAGAGACCGATGTATTGACGCACTGATGAATACAGCACGCCCAAAGTGGAAGGATGGTACAGTTCGCAAGTTTGATTGTCAATTATTTCCGGGCGTTTCTGAACTTCATTTAAGTTAGGCGTTATGGTCCGTGGGCCGCGATTCCCGGGGATATTTTCGCCGTGGCGGGATTGCAACGTCGCTGCGTTCTTCGCGATGACGGGGTCCTTCGACAGGCTCAGGACGAACGGGGGTTAACCCTCACCCTTGCCCTCTCCCATCAAGGGCGAGGGGGGTCCTTCGACGGGCTCAGGACGAGCGGGGGTTCACCCTGACCCTTGCCCTCTCCCATCAAGGGCGAGGGGGTCCTTCGACGGGCTCAGGACGAGCGGGGTAGGAACGGGATGCGCGGGGAATTTGTTGACGCTGTATCCAGGGCAATGCTAACCTCGGCCCAAGGTAGAACCAGCCCGTTGAGGCTGGTTTGACGGGATGACTACACGACATAAAGGCGGGGTTGCGCCCACCTTATAATGTTTGGATATAAACACGGAGGGATTGGCAGATGAAAGCAGCGGTACTGCGAGCAGTAAATCAGCCGGTGACGATTGAAGACGTTCAGGTAGACACGCCGGCTCCCAGGGAGGTGCTGGTGAGGACCGGAGCATCTGGAGTTTGCCACAGCGACCTGCATTTTGTTGAAGGGCTGTACACCACGCCGATGCCATGCATCCTGGGACATGAGGCTGCCGGAGTCGTGGAGGCGGTTGGCGACCAGGTCAGTTATGTGCAGACCGGCGACTCGGTGATCATGTGCCTATCGGTATTTTGCGGGATCTGCGAATACTGTACTCGCGGCCAACCGTATCTGTGCACCAAGACGGCGGTGACGCGCGGATCTCAGGACCCGCCACGGCTGCGCAAGGACGGCGAGGCAATCACGCAATTTGCCCAGCTTGGATCTTACGCTGCGGAGATGCTGGTGCACGAAAACGCGCTGCTAAAGGTAGACGACGACATCCCATTCCCGCAATTGGCATTAATAGGATGCGGGGCCACCACCGGGTTGGGCGCTGTCCTTAACACGGCGCGGGTTGAGCCGGGCAGCACCGTGGCGGTGGTGGGTTGCGGTGGCATCGGCATTCATTGCGTGCAGGCAGCGGCGCTGGCGGGTGCGTTGCGAATCATCGCGGTGGACACCACCGAGGACAAGCTATCGCTGGCCCGGGAGTTCGGCGCCACCGATGTAATCGATGCTACTTCGGGCAACGTGGCGGAACGTATCGTCGATTTGACCGACGGCGGTGTGGATTATTCGTTTGAGGCAATCGGGCTGAAGCAGACGGCCGAGGATTGCTACAACATGCTCCGGCCGGGCGGCGTCGCCACCATCATCGGGATGGTTCCGGAAGGGGTGAAGATAGAAATTGACGCTGGCAATTATCTGCGGCGCGGCCGGGCGATTCAGGGTTGCACCATGGGCTCCAACCGTTTCCGAACCGACATGCCGCGGTTCATCGAATTCTACAAGCAGGGTAGATTGAAGCTGGATGAACTGGTGAGCCAGGAGTTGGCGTTGTCGGAAATCAATCGGGCTTTCGCTGATATGAAGGCCGGCAGTGTGCGGCGCAGCGTAATCACCAACTTTGAAGGATAACTTGGGCGATGTACGTAATCGGCACCGCCGGCCACGTTGATCACGGCAAGTCTACGTTAGTCAAGGTTCTCACCGACATCGATCCCGACCGCCTCCCTGAGGAAAAGGAACGGGAGATGACGGTTGACCTGGGGTTCGCCTGGCTGACGCTGCCCAGCGGCCGGGAAGTCAGTATCGTAGATGTGCCGGGGCATGAGCGGTTCATCAAAAACATGCTGGCCGGAGTCGGGGGGATCGACCTGGCGATGCTGATTGTGGCCGCCGATGAAAGCGTGATGCCTCAAACTCGGGAGCATCTGGCCATTCTGGACCTGTTACGCATCCGGCGCGGTGTGGTGGTTATTACCAAAACCGACCTGGTGGATGAAGAACTGGTGGAACTGGTTAAGGCCGAGGTGGAGGACGTTTTGGAAGGGACGGCATTCGCCGGGTGTGAGATGGTGGCTGTTTCGGCTTACACCGGCGCCGGACTGGACCAACTGAAAACGGTCCTCGATGGAATCCTGGACGACACCGAAACCCGCCTTGACCTTGGCCGGCCGCGTTTGCCGATAGACCGGTGTTTCACGGTGAGCGGATTCGGAACCGTGGTTACGGGCACGCTGATAGATGGTTCGATGGCGGTGGGGCAACAGGTCGAATTGTCCCCATCGGGAGTGCGGGCGCGGATCCGCGGTTTGCAGAGCCATAAATCCCGGCTGGAAACCACCACTCCGGGGGTTCGGCTGGCCCTGAACCTGTCGGGAGTCTCCCGGGACGACGTGATGCGAGGGGAAGTGTTAACCAATCCGGGTTGGCTGCAGGCGTCCCGGCGTTTCGACGCGCTTTTGCGCATGGTGAAGGGCGCTCCCCATTCCCTGAAACACAACGAAGGGGTCACTTTTCATCTTTTCACCTCTGAAACCACGGGGCGCGTCCGCCTGCTGGACACAGACCGGCTGGCGCCCGGCGCTGAGGGTTGGGTTCAGATTCTGCTGGACGAGCCGGTTCCCATGGTGAAGGGGGATTTCTTCGTACTCCGTTCTTCTGAAGATACGCTGGGTGGCGGTCAAATCGCCGACCCGACGCCCCGACGACGCCACCGTCGTTTCGCTCCGGAGGTTCTGGATCGGCTTACCACGCTGGATGCCGGAGCGAACGAGGATGTGATCATCACGCTGGCAGACCAATTGGGTCCGTGTGATGTGCGGACACTTTCCCAACGTTCCAACCTGTCGGAATCGGAAGTGCTGGAGCGTCTGCTGGAGTTGATCGACGAGGGTGACGTGGTGGCGCTGGGTGATGTGGCCTCGCTATCGGATTGTCCGATTTACTCCCGGCGGGGTTGGGACATTGTGAAAAACCAGGCGCAGGTGGCGTTGCAGGCGTACCACAATCTATATCCGCTGCGTCGGGGCGCTCCTCCCCAGGAATTGCGCAGCCGGCTCAAATTGTCGCAACCGGTGTACGTCAGAGCGGCGGAACGACTATCCGAAGAGGGTATTCTGGTTGACGACGGGGGGCTGGTGAGGGTTTCCGACCACAGTGTTGTTCTGAGCGAAGGTCAGGAATCTGACATCACAAAATATCTGGACGTACTGGCTTCGGAACCGTGGTCGCCACCGACCGACCACGCCATCGACCCTGAGCTGCTCGGTCACCTGCTGGAACGCGGGGACGTGGTGAAGGTGAATGAAACGGTGGTTTTCTCGACCGAAGCCTACGGGGATATGAAGAACCGCATCGTCGGGCACCTGAATGCAAACGGAAGCGTTACAGTAGCGGACGCCCGCACCATCTTCGGGACCAGCCGCAAGTACGTTTTGCCGCTACTGGAATACCTGGACCAGCAAAGGATCACGCGACGGGTTGGTGACGAACGGGTATTACGGTAACGCCCGTCCACCGTCGGCGGTGTGCTGGAGGTGGTGCGCTGCCGGAGGGTAATCCCGGAGGATGATCGATGATGGCGCTGGATTTGGGGAAAGCCACGCTGCAGCTTCAATCGGCCATTGGTGAAGTGGCGATGACTTTGAGGAACCGGCGGCAAAGGTTTGCTGACGCTGTTGACGTTGCGCGGGTTTTCTCGCCGGCGGAAGCCCGCGAGCGCACGGACGCGGTGGGTGAGCGGCCATTCGTGGTGGCGCAAACGCATGAACAAGGATTGTTGGCCAGCATCCCGCCGCCGGCGCTGCCCGATGACTGGTCGGCCGTATCGGTGGATGGCTCGCACATTGATGTGGACCGGCATTTGCCGTTGTCGTGCTACCTGGTGAATCTGGGCGGATGCGTGATCACTTACGGCAATCAACCCGGATGCACACTCTTCAGCGAACCGGCGCTGGCGGTACGGGAAGGCGAGTTATATTTGCGGGAATCTGGTCGTCCGCAGGCTGAAACTGCGATCACCGGGCCGTTGCTGGGAGCGTTGCGGACGGTGCGGGAGGTGGAGAAACTCGCCGAGACGGTGGAATCGCTGCAACGCCATTTGCCGACGCTGGCCGTTCTGGACGGCACGGTTGCATTTTGGGACCTGCAACATGGCAGTTACCCCAGAAACGTGGTGAGATCGTTCATTGACGCCGGGTTGAGTCCGGCACTGGAGAAATTGCGTGATCTGGCCCAAGGGCCGGAGGGCGTCACTGCGGCCGCATACACGTCCAAACCCCGAACTACAGAGGTGGTTGGCGCAGTCAGGGCGAGCCTTTGCGGAACTACAGCCACGGAATGCACGCGGAGATGCAGCACCCGGCGTTCGGACCTGTCGAATTGTGATCGCGCAGCCGGGTTTGATGATCGGGAGTTGTTTGAGTTGGTACTGGAGCCGGGACACCGGTCTCCTTTGTATACGTCCGGCCGCCGTTCGCGCGCCGGCGAACTGGGGAACCAGTGGACGCATTTCTACTACGTCAACGTCGGATTCGAGATCGCCAGGGTGGAAGTACCGGCGTGGGTGGCGGACGATGCGAGCCTGTTGGGGATGGGTCATGCAATGCTGGTGCGCCAGGGTGAATTGGGTTTGGGGTATCCGGTGGTTATTTCGGAAGCGCATGAGCAGGCAGTGGTAACCGGACACGACCGGTCGGAATTTCAAAAGGTGGTATTGTCCATGCTGGAAAAGCAGGGATTGCCGGCGCCGGAATCGGGTAAATCGCGCTCCAAACGGCTGCCGGCGGTGTAGGAATCAGCCTGGGAATCAAACGCAACTGGGGATACAACCAAGACAGGAGGTAATTTCCATGGGGGATCTGAACGATCTGGCGGCGTCGGTAGCAGCGTTGTTGAAACAACGGGGAGACACATTGGCGGTTTCGGAATCGTCCTGTGGCGGGCTGATTTCGGCGGCCCTGGTGTCCATACCCGGGGCATCAGACTATTACGTGGGCGGTTCGGTGGTGTACACGCGAACGGCGCAACAGGGACTGCTGCACGTTCCGGAATCCGCCATGGAAGGCCAGCGAGCCAGTACCGAATTCTATGCGCTGCTCAACGCCCGCACCTCGCGTGAGGTTTTGGGAACAACGTGGGCGCTGGCCGAAACGGGGGCCAGCGGTCCCACCGGCAACCGATATGGCGACAGCGCCGGCCACGCCTGTTTCGGTGTCGCGGGACCGTTGGAGCGATCGCAGACGCTGGAGACCGGCAGCGGGGATCGGGAAGCCAACATGTGGGTTTTTGCGCGGGCCGCTCTGGCCCTGCTGGAAGATGCCCTCAAGGCGGCGTAGCGCCTGTTGAAAATTGGCAAACCAACCCGTCATTCCTGCGACCACTGGATTCCCGCTTTTGCGGGAAAGACGCTGATTTCGCGGGAAAGACGGGGGTGGAACTCCTCGCGATGACGCGGGGACGGTACGGAATTATTCAACAGGCCGTTGCGTCAAGGTTTTGGCGTAGCCAGATGGTCGTTTAAATCCTGCAGGCTGGTAAACTCGGCGGCGACCCGGAGGAAATCCTCCAACGATTCGCTGCGCCGGCGTAGCTCTTGGATCTGTGGTCCTATCGGATCGATACCAGCCGCGCCGGTGGTCCCGTAGGAACCGTGAAAGGCGAAGTACGCCTGATTCAGGCGACGGATCGGGTAGCCATTGGCAACAAACAAACGGCGCCGTTCCTCCATGTACGCCTCCGCCTCGTCCACGGCGCCGTTGGCCAACAACTCGTCAACGCGAACGCGGGTTATCCTCATTTCGGCCTGGAAATCGAACTTGGAAGACTGGGCTGCGGCACGAGCAGGGGAGGATGGTAGTCCGGAGGATTCGGACTCGCAGCATTCTTTTCCGAACAGCTCATGTCGCGCAAGTCGGCCCAATTCCTGCCCGACAACGTCGGCTACGGTTTCGTTCAAGCGTACGAGTTCGCCACCCTGGAAGTAGCGGCGACCCAAAGGCCGAAACCACAGCCAATGATGGACCCACTCGTGGGCGATGGTTTCCAGTGCAATGTCGACGCCGTGGTGAGATTGAGAAATGGACGGAAAGAATGCGATCCCTCCGGTATCAACGACGAGCGCCGACAAGTCGGATTCCTTCTCCACCCTGGACTCGATAGAGTCCCTGGTTTGGGGTGTGAGGCCAGGTTCCAGCAATCGCTCGTCGGCCCGTTCAATCCGGTTGCGTGGCGAAGTTATCAATACGGTAGGCGTGCCGGTAAGCACGGTGTCGACCGGAGGGAAAATTCCCGCGGCTGAGCCGAAACCCAGGGATCTCAAGGCGTCGGCAACGGCGCTTT
Organism: Dehalococcoidia bacterium; assembly: GCA_965217175.1. Classification (GTDB taxonomy): domain Bacteria; phylum Chloroflexota; class Dehalococcoidia; order Lucifugimonadales; family UBA3495; genus Bin87. The sequence continues at coordinate 2,729,981 of OZ244251.1, read as the reverse complement.
CCAGGGCTTCTTCAACCCGGACTCGTGAATTGTCCTGGTCTGCCCGAAGTCGAACTTGCCCCTCTTGAAGCATCCGTATCTCTTCATGGAGTTCGGGATCGAGGGTGTCGTCGGTCAGTAGAGTCACCAAACGGACATCCGCGCTACTCAGCCACGCTGCGTAAGCGAAATACTGCTCGACTTCTACGATAATCTGATCCGAATTATCATTACCGAACCAACTTGCCGGATTCCGGAAGAGCCGGCGAAACCATTTGTCCGGCAGATTCGCCAATTCCCAGGATATGACGTCCAGCTGGTATGAGGACGTCGCCGCGTCGATGAAGGTTGGGCGGTAATCCTGGGTGCATATGGCAGTGGGCAGGCACAACACCGCCAACACGATCAACGTCCGGAGACGCCGGCGGGAAACCGCGGAGGTTGGAGAGGCCGCGAGCAACGGAGGCGTTGTGTTAGATGGTTCGTAATTGTTCAAGAGCGGTTGGTAGCGCCTCAGTCCGCGGAGGAGTGCAGAGCGCCGACCGCCGGCGCTTCCGGAGTGTGGTGTTGTGGACTACCGGCGTTGGCGATGATTGGCGGTGGTGGCAGTCCTCACGGGTACCCAAATTGTAATTGCGGGGGCTGGGCGTCAGTTAAGGGTACGCCCCTCACCCCCGGCCCCTCTCCTACCGGAGAGGGGAGTCTAATGCGACACGGGTGGGACGGGATTGCCACGTCGCTGCGCTCCTCGCAATGACCGGGGGTGGGTGGTTTCCCGCTTTCGCGGGAAAGACGGGGGCAATGGAGTCAAAATGCGATCGCCCTGGCGGTGGTGGCAGTTTCCTTGACACTAGGCGGTACCCGTAACATAATTTTACCCCGTTAGCCGCGGACGACCGCTTGGGGTTTGCCCTCAATCGGCGCGTTGTAAGGAGAACTGTCAGTTGTCGACGAACACCTTCACCTTAACGGACGAAATGCGATCCCAAGTCATCGGGGTAGAGAGTGAACCCACGACCCTGGAAGTTGAACGGGGACACGTAGCCCGCTTTGCGGAGGCAATTGGCGACGACAATCCGGCATACACCGCCGGCACGCCACAGTCTGGCGGGGTGGTGGCGCCGCCCACCTTCCTGCGGGCGATCCGCGACGTGCGTCCCGTGGTGCCCTTCGATGTGCCTTTTACCCGCCTTCTGGATGGTGGAAGCGATTGGGAGTATTTTGAACCAGTCCGCGCTGGAGATACGATTACGGCGGTGGGACGCATTGAAGATATGCGTGAACGCACTGGCAGCATCGGGCAAATGCTGATTTCTACGATCAAGATAACTTACAGAAATCAGGCGGGCGCCATCGTGGCCACGCAGACCAGCACTTCCATCCGCTACTGACGGCTGCACGTTACGCAATATCAACCGCGTTGCGGCCAGGGGGAAATCATGGGGGACCAGGTATATTTCGAGGACGTATCCGAAGGCATGGAGTTGCCCGCCGAGGTGCGCGAACCGACGACGCGCCAACTTGCGCAATATGCGGGCGCCTCTGGGGATTTTTACGAAATACACTATGACAAGGATTTCGCTGAGTCCACTGGGCTGAACGGCGTGATACTGCACGGCGCATTGAAAAATGCGATGCTGGGGTCGTTTATCACCAACTGGGCCGGTCCGGACGCGGTTTTACGCCGACTGACCTGTCAGTATCGTGGCATGGATTACCCGGGCGAACCGATTACGGCGAAAGGGCACGTGAGTCGGGTGTACCAGGAAGGCAATCAGAACCTGGTTGACTGCACTATCTGGCTGGAAAATCCGCAGGGTCAGCAAACCACGCCGGGCACGGCGACGGTTGCGCTGCCAAGCCGCGGCGATTAAACCTCGCCAATATATCTCGCGAAGCACTTGATACCGAACAATTGAAAGGACGAATTAACTATGCCCAACAACCTGGAAGGTAAGGTAGCGATAGTCACGGGCTCGGGCCGAGGCGTGGGTCGAGGCATAGCTATGCTGATGGCGGAAGAAGGCGCGAAAGTGGTGGTGGTCGATCCGGGGGTCAACGTGGACGGGTCGGGGTTCGACCAGTCGATTGCAGACCTGGTGGTCAGCGAGATCAGGGACGCGGGAGGAACGGCGGTGGCGTGCGCTGAGTCAGTAGCCACGATGTCGGGTGGAGAGAAGATTGTTCAGACGGCGATCGATAACTTCGGGCGTCTGGACATTGTAGTAACCTGCGCCGGAATTCTGCGAGACCGGATGGTATTCAACATGTCCGAGCAGGAATGGGATGATGTGATTGCCGTCCATCTCAAGGGTACTTTCACCGTGGTCAAACACGCCTGCATCCTGTTCCGGCAACAACGTTCGGGTCGGGTGATTACGTTTACGAGCGAGTCCGGCCTGGTTGGCAACAGCGGGCAGGCGAATTACGGCGCGGCCAAAAGCGGGATTGCCGGTTTCACCAAGGTGGTGGCCAAGGACATGGGACGTTACGGTGTTACCGTCAACTCCATTGCGCCACGTGCCACTACCCGCATGATTGGATCCATACCCGACTCGGCGGCGGAGATTCGAGCCCGCGGTGGAGTGGCGTCGCTATCCGGATCGGATACAGAAGAGGGCAACATCAACAATCTTGACCCTGATGGGATCGCACCGTTCGTGTGCTACCTGGCATCGGACTACGCCAGCAACGTCAACGGCCAAACCTTCCTGGTGTACGGCGATACGGTGACTTTGATGTCGCAGCCGCGGCCAGAACGAGCCATCTGGACGGAATCTGGTCATTGGGATATGGATGATCTGTCGTCAAGGGCTCGCAACTATCTGACGGCGGGCATCGACAATCCGGCGCCGGCGGCATCCTGAGAACGTTTGGGCCAGCAGCACCAACGCAGCAACGTACGACAAGGACTGAGTAATGTCATTACTGGAAAACAAGGTAGCAATCGTAACTGGAGCGGGCCGCGGCATCGGGCGGGGAGTGGCGAAGCTGATGGCCTCTGAGGGCGCCAGCGTGGTGGTGTGCGACCTGGGCGTGAACGTGGATGGATCGGGAGCCGACATTTCCGTAGCCCAGCAGGTGGTAAACGAAATCGGTGAAGCCGGCGGGACAGCGGTGTCCTGCACTGAATCGGTGGCGACCATGACCGGCGGAGAAAATATCGTACAGACTGCGATCGATAATTTCGGCAAGCTGGACATTGTGGTTACGGTCGCCGGCATCCTGCGCGACCGGATGGTGTTCAACATGTCCGAGGAAGAATGGGACGATGTTATTGCCGTCCACCTCAAGGGCACATTCACCGTCGTGAAAAATGCCAGCATACTGTTTCGACAACAGCGCTCGGGTCGAATTATCACCTTCAGCAGCACATCCGGACTTTATGGCAACAGCGGGCAGGCCAACTACGGCGCGGCCAAAGATGGCATCGCCGGGTTCACGCGGGTGTGCGCCCGAGACCTGGGCCGCTACGGAGTGACGGCGAACTCCATCTCTCCGTCGGCGAGCACGCGCATGACCACCAGCGTACCCGACGAAGCCCGAGAGTTGCGTTCGGCACGAGGTATTGCGGCCGGTGGTGGATTGCGTGGGGAGGCGGAAGACGTGGCTCCGATGGTTACCTGGCTGGCCTCCGACGAGGCTGCCCATGTGAACGGGCATGTTTTCCACGTTACGGGCGGGTTGGTGACGCTGCTCAACGAACCGGCGCCCATCAAGACCATCCAGAAGGACAGTCGGTGGTCGGTGGATGAACTGGCGGCGGTTTTTCCCGCCACGATCGGTATCGAGCTCTACAACCCGGCGCCGATGCCGCCTCCAACCGCCTAGCCGCCGGTTGGGTGGTTCTACAACGGTCCAGCCACTGGGCTGGCCAATTACCGGCCAGTTGACCAATTGCTGTCAACGATCCCCGGAATCCGTGGACGATGTAAGGAAGTGAGTAAATGTTCAAGAGCTTTAGCGCGTCATACGCCGGCCATGTGGTAGACGATCAATTGGGCCTGGACGGCACACCTGCGAATGACCGTTGGTATCCCAATGAGCAACTGGCGGAGGCATTCGATTGGGCGCTGGATTTTTCGCGCCATTTGGAAGCCAACGGGTATGAAGAGTTCTGGATGGCTGAGCACCATTTTCAGCCCGAGGGATACGAGTGCATCCCGAACCTGTTGATGCTGGGGTTATATTTGGCCTGCAACACTCAGCGGTTGAAATTCGGATGCGGGTTCAACATCACTCCGATGTGGCATCCGCTGCGCTTGGCGGAGGATTTCGCCATGGCCGATATCCTGTCGGGCGGTCGCATCGTGTTCGGTGTGGGACGCGGATATCATTCGCGAGAGGTTGAAACGTTCGGGTCGCCGATGTTTGACGGAGATGCAAACCGCGAGTTGTTCGAAGAGCAGGTCGAGGTGATGGTAAAGGCATTCAGCCAGGAATCTTTCTCGCACCAGGGAAAGCATTACACCATCCCGGCTCCGGTCCCGTATCGCGGGTACACGCTGGAAAAGTTGAGCCTGGTGCCGCGCCCGGTGAGCCAACCGGTGGACATCTGGCAGCCGTTGGTCTCGGGCAATCCCAAGGGCGTGGATTTTATGGGTAGGGTGGGAATAAAGGCGATGGTGGCCAATACGCCGGAACCCGCATTGGCTGAACGGATGGAGATGTACCAGCAAGCCGCCGCCAACCACGGACGGGAACTGGCGCTGGGTGAAGATATAGCGCTGGGTTATCGGTTCTTTATCGCGGAGAACCGGGAAAAAGCCATCGAAAAGGCTCGACCGTATTTTGAGGAGGCGATGAAATTTGCGGCTCCTCTGGGGTTGATGCGCCTGGAACCGGAACAGATAAACGCGGTTGCCGATCCCCGGCTGCGGCGCGGGGTCGAGTTGCCCAGCCTGGAGGCGGCAGTCGAAAGCGGGACTTGGCTGTGCGGTTCTGCAGATGATGTGATCAATCATTTGAAAAGCGCCGAAGCCAAATATCCCGGAGTTGAGCGAATCAACCTGGGATCGGTAATGGGAATGCCCCGCGAGGTGTTCAAGGACCAGTTGTCCCGCTTTGCCTCTGACGTGATGCCGGCCTTCTCGGATAAGTAGTTCCTGACGGTTGCCACTGCGCTGAGGGTGGCCAAAAAGGCCCGCCCGCGACAGTCGCGGGCGGGCCTTTTTTCGCGGGGACATTGCCTGCCTGGACACTGATAGTTGCGCTTATGTCCTTTCTCTCACGGACATCGGGAAACGGAGGTGTGTGTACCAGTGGTAGCTGAATGTTCCCTGCACTCCTCGAACGAAGAAAAAGAGCAGGACGCCGAAAATGAACAGCCAAAGCGCGTCACGAACGTCGTTCACCGAAATCAGACCGATGGCAATGCCGCCAATACGGGACGCAAAGAATCCGCCGGCGAGGAGGATGGCCGCGGGTCGAAACGACTGCCGTACGCCCAATGCAAGCCCTCCGACGATCATGGCTTCAATGCCCGCCAGTATCAGCGGCCCAACGTCAGGGGTTACCATGACCGAGGCGGCAGGATCAGGGGCAGCGACACTCGGGGCCGGGTCGACGGCCTGGGGTTGATCGGCTGGGATGGTAGGCCCATTCTCGGCGGCGTTTGGGTTTTCGAGGTTGGCCAGTCCGGGTGAGGCGATGACGGTAACCAGCCCGATGATTACCCACCAGGTTAGCCACACGCACCACACCAGGGCGGCAATCCAGGCCCAGCGCATCCAACTGCGAGCCTGTTCGGGTGAAGCGGCCGACGGCAACCCCAATATACGGGGCGGGCGAACTATTTGATGGCCGGGGTCGCTGGGGCCGGCAGGGTCGTCGGATGGGTCAGATGGCATGGATGCCAGATTATCCGGCGTACCAGGCGGCGGCGGAAGACTAAGCGTCTTCTTCCAGGAGCGGCAAAGTAGTCCAGGCCGCTGAATCAGCATCGCCCGACAAACCCTGGTCGGCGATAATTTGCCTGATCTCCAGCAGCGTTGCGTTCACTTCGTTGGTGACCATCTGCCAATCGGGTTCGGGAGGGAACCAGTATGGGGAGTTGATCCGCACGACCTGATTATCCGCGGCGTTGTAATAGATACCGAATTTTCTAGCTTGCTGTTGCATGGCCGTCATTCCTGCCGGTAGAAGAAATACAGGCGCGGATACGCCTAATGGATAATTGGATCTATAGCGATAGTTTCGTTGCGACTGGGTCCGGTGGAGATGATTTGAGCATTACTGCCCACCAGCTCCTCGATGCGGCGAACGTAAGCCAGCGCTTTGGCCGGCAATTGACTCGTGTGGGTAGTGCTGGCGGTGGGATCATCCCATCCGGGCATCTTTTCGTAGATGGGTTCGCAACGTTGCAGTAGCGCGGTATTGGCCGGGAAACGGTCTACAATCTGGCCATCGGCGCGGTAGCCCACACAGATTTTCACGGAATCCATGCCGTCCAGGATGTCGAGGCGAGTGAGGACTATCCCGGTGAACCCGTTGATCTCGCGACTGTATCGGGCGGCCACGGCGTCGAACCAGCCCACTCGACGGGGCCTGCCGGTGGTGGTTCCGTACTCGTGGGCCTTCTCACGCAGTTCGCTGCCGGCCGGGTCGAGCATTTCGGTGGGCATGGGGCCCTCGCCGACCCTGGTTGAGTATGCCTTGAACACGCCAACAACGCCCTTGATGGCCTGGGGGTTGATCCCCAGCCCGGTGATGGCGCCGCCGATGGAGGGGGAGGATGAGGTGACGTAAGGATACGAACCGTGGTCTATATCGAGCAATGTTCCCTGAGCGCCTTCCAGCAACACGCGTTTATCCTGGGCCAGGAGATCCTGAACCATCTGTTCGGTGGGTCGGACGAAGGAACCCAGCGCCTCGGCCCATCGCTGGCACAGAGCAATCACGGTGTCGACGTCCATGGGCTCACCGTCGTAAACGCCGGTGATTACCCGATTTTTCATCTTGACGGCGGTGGCGACCCGGTCGGGCAGATTTTTGGGGTCGAGCAGGTCCCCGACCCGAATACCGTCGCGAGAGACCTTGTCCACGTATGCCGGGCCGATACCCTGGCCGGTGGTCCCAATCGCGCCGCTGCCCCGAGCCTGTTCCTGCAGGGCGTCCAGGACGATGTGGTAGGGCATGATGACGTGGGCGCGGTCGCTGATGAACAGGCGATCGGTGTCGACGCCCTGTTCGCGAAGGCCGGCCATTTCTCCCAGGAGAACATCTGGGTTGACGACCACTCCGTTGCCGATAATGCCGATGACGCCGGGCCAACAAATGCCCGAAGGGACCAGGTGCAGCTGGAACACGCCGCGATCGTTTACTACGGTGTGTCCGGCGTTGTTTCCGCCCGCGTAGCGAACGACGCAATCGGACTGGCCGGCAAGGTAATCAATGACCTTCCCCTTGCCTTCGTCTCCCCACTGACCCCCGATTACGGCGAAAGCCGGCATTGTTCTTCGCTCCCGATTATTCAGAACTAAGCGCAGATACACGGCGATGGCGCTGATAGCGGCCAATCTGTGACCTGCATAAGATGGGTGGCGCACAGCCACCTGCCGCAGTATAGCAGAAACGAGGTGTGGGCAACAGGACTGGCGGAGCCTCATGCGTACCCACAATCTGTCATTTCGAGCGTAGGGTGGCAGCCTCGTCGTCGTAGCAACGGCGGTTCGCCGACGTGTGTTCAGCCTCATCGAGGTTGCCACGTCGCTACGCCCCTCGCAATGACAGATGACGGATAGTCATTTCACGATATCAACAGTCCCAGTTGGGGCAGGAATTGTGCTGGCAGCACACCAATTGCTGTCTTGAATCGCGCTTGTTATAATTACAAGCAAATTGCAGAAGTAGTCCCGCATTCACGGTGTTGGAATGAATACGCCTGACCTTGTGATCCAAAGCAGTGAGTTCGCCCGGCGCAGGCGCCGGCTCATGGACGCATCCGCAGGCGGGGCAATTGTCCTGGCGGCGGGGCACGACTCACCCCGCAACAATGATGTGGACCATGAATACCGCCAGACATCCAGTTTCTGGTATTTGACAGGCTTTGACGAGCCCGATGCGGTGGCGGTGCTGCGTCCCGGATCCGATACGCCTTATGCCCTGTTTGTGCGGCCCTATGATCCCACGTTTGAAATTTGGGTAGGTTACCGGGCCGGCGTGGCGGGAGCGGTCGGATCGCTCGGAGCGAATGCGGCATATCCCCTGGAGCAGCTGGATACCCAGTTGCCAAAGCTGCTTGCTGATTACGAAACGGTGCACTACGCGCTGGGCGGCGATGACCGGCTGGACGGCATCATCGCCGGTTTGGTGAAACGCCGGCGGGGAATGGCGCAACGGGGCGCCAAGGGAGTCCGCAGAATCGAAGACCCCACCGCGCAGATCGACCTGATGCGTCAAACCAAGACCGAGGACGAGATTTCGCTGCTGCAACATGCAATCGACATTACCGCCGGGGGATTTGACGCTGCAATGCGGACCGCGGCTCCGGGAGTTTATGAGTACGAAGTGCAGGCGGCGTTGGAACGTCCTTTCCGCCGATTGGGTTCGCCACGCAATGGTTACCCGTCAATTGTGGCAGGGGGGTCAAACGCGTGCGTGCTGCACTACGTACGCAATCGCGATGCCCTGGGCCCGGATGACCTGCTGCTGATTGACGCTGGCGCGGAGTATGGGTATTACACTGCTGATGTCACCCGCACCTGGCCGGTATCGGGCAAGTTCACGGCGCCACAGCGTGACATCTACGACCTGGTGCTGGAGTCGCAACGCCAGGCGATCGCCGCCGTGAAGCCGGGCGTGGGGTTCGATGATGTGCATCGTGTGGCCACCAGAGCCCTGATCGATGGGCTGATAACATTGGGTGTAATGGAAGGAAACGCCGACGACATCATGAGTCGGCAGGCGTATCGCGATTACTACATGCATGGCACGTCGCACTGGCTGGGACTGGATGTGCACGACTGCGGTCCTTATCGCGACGACCGGGGTCAAATGCGGCTGCGCCCGGGAATGGTGCTTACCGTTGAACCTGGATTGTATTTCGGTTCCCAGGCGAAGAATGCGCCAGAAATATACCGGGGCATTGGAATCCGGATTGAAGACGATGTGCTGGTAACCGAAGATGGATGTCGGGTTCTTTCTGAAGGCATACCAAAAGAACCCGAAGAACTGGAAGCGATCGTAGCGGACTCCAGGTGAAGCGTGATCGAACCCATTGAAGCAGCAGGAACGGTGTTCTTCGCTGACGAATGGAGAACGAACACCGTGCCCATTCCCCCAAAAGGGGGATCCGATGCGGAAACCACCATCCCGGTTGACGCATTCGAAATCCTCCAAACCAATCGTATTTTTACGGCGAGGAATTTATTCCCCGCTATTTTTCTTGCCACGGCGAGCCGTGGTCAAGCGTGCGAACGTGCTGCGATCCGCGGGAAAGTTTTCGTGATTCCGGTTCCGGATGCAATTGCGGCTTGCGAGCCGCGTCGGATTTATTCAGGCGAAGTTTTCGGACTTCGCTTCTTTTTTGGGCGCGTGGATCGGCTGCGTCATATCGGCCGAATGACGAAACCGATGTACGTCGCCGGAGGTGTGCCTATGTAGCAGGTGAACGGCGCGGATCGGCACGGGTCCAGATGGACCAGTTAGGAGCCGGAATCGGTCAGGCGTCGCTATTATAATGAGCATCCGGCATCATCCCAACCAGGGAATGACCGCCGGAACCGCCAGACAAACCAATTGCAGGCAGGGCATCCGGTCGCTACTAAATCTCGACCCCAAGAGGAGGATCGATGAGTTTCCCCAGATTGGTTAGTAACAGAACACCCATGCGGCTGCTCCTGATCGCAGCTGCGGTGATGGCGATTGCTTTGTTAGTTACGGCGTGCGAATCCTCGAATGAGCCTCAGGATGCCGCCGGCGGGTCCGACGGATCATCGAGCGCGGTCACCGAGCCGGCGGGTGGCAACGGAGTCAGTCCCAGCGCGGCCGGGCAAGAACCGGGCGCATCCGCATCGGTTGGCGCGCCGGCTAGCCAGACCGACCCCGGCGTTTACGCCTCGCTGTCGGGAGACATTGCGATTGACGGTTCTTCCACCGTGTTCCCGATTACGGAGGCGGTGGCGGTGGAGTTTGGCGGGCTGACCGATGGAAATGTGCGAACAGTGGTGGGAATTTCAGGTACGGGCGGCGGATTCAAGAAATTCTGCACGGATGAGACTGTTATCTCCGATGCGTCGCGTCCGATAAAGCAGAAAGAAATTGATTTGTGCGAGGCCGCGGGCATCGAGTACATCGAGCTACCGGTGGCTATAGACGGACTGAGCGTACTGGTAAATCCGGCCAACGACTTCGTGGAATGTTTGACGGTGGAGCAACTGAACATGATCTGGTCACCCGAGGCGGAAGAAGTGGTTACGCACTGGAATCAGGTTGATCCGACCTGGCCGGCCGAAGAGATCGAGTTGTACGCGCCGGGTGTGGATTCTGGAACGTTTGACTACTTCACGGAAGCGATCAATGGTGACGGCGGGGCGTCGCGGGGAGACTTTGTACCATCGGAAGACGACAACGTGCTGGTGCAGGGGATCACGGGAGACAGGTACAGCCTGGGCTATTTTGGCTACGCGTATTACATGGAGAACCTGGACAAGCTGAAGGCAGTGGCGATTGACGGCGGGGACGGATGCATAGCGCCGAGCGACGCGGCCATCAACAACGGGACGTACGCACCGCTGAGCCGCCCGCTGTTCATCTACGTGCGGGCAGACGCGGCGACGGAACCGCACATAGCCGAGTTCGTGAAGTACTATCTGAGCCCCCAAGGCCGGAGTTTGGCTGCATCGGTGGGGTACATCCCGTTCCCCGGCGAGATATACAACCTTGGATTGGCGAAGTTCAACGCCGGGACCACGGGTACCGTGTTCGGAGGCAACAACGCGTTCAAAGGCTCGGTTGCTGAAGGTTTGACGAGATAGTCGTCTATTACCCGGAGCCGGGCAATTGTCGGATTCTTTGACGGCGGGACCGGATTACAGTCCCGCCGCATTTATTTGCAAACCGAGGCGGGACTGCTGCCTGTAGGCACGGAACCGTATGCCACGAACCGTACGCAGGGTCTCGGGGCGTTGGGTTTGAGTATCCGTCGTTAGTCTCGTTCGAGGAATTCGCGGACCTGCTGCATCAGCGGCTCGCGGTCGTAGATACTCAACAACAGGGCGGCGTTGCGCATCCAGTCGCCCTGGAAATACCGTTCGTATAACACCTGCCGACCACCGAAGGCGCTGCACGCCGTGTCCCAGGCGAGCCGGAACAGACGTACCCGTTCGCGGGCAGTGGCGGTATCAGTGTCGAGGTAGGTATCGAGCACGTCGGCCAACGGCCCATTGAAGTCGGCCTCAGATGGGAGAGCCATCAGGCTGCTGGAGCCCAGGAGCTGGATGATTTCCGCCATGCGCGGGTACATCTTGATAAACAGGTTGCGGGCGACATTCAGAGGCACTCGATCCGGCAGCATGACGCCCCATTCGTCGACGGCGGCGTTGACTTCGGATTGTGTGAGCAGGGCTTTGGTAATTTCCAGATTTTCAACCAGCTCGGCCAGCAATCCCTGAACCTGAGGGATGTCGCCGGTGCCCAAGGTATCGACCATCAAACTGGCGATTCCGGCGACGAACTCACACTTGGCGACGTTCTTGGTTACCACCTGATGCCCGGTATGGACGTACTGCCCGGTTACGGCTGACATGTTGTTGCACTTGTGCCGGTCGCCGTACATGAACACCCGCTCCCACGGGACCAGAACGTCGTCGAAATAGACGATGGCGTCCATTTCATCGAATCGCGATCCCAACGGATGGTCGAAATGCGATTTGTTCAAGTCGAAACTTTCGCGGCAGATGAACTTGAGGCCGGGTATCCCGCAGGGTACCGCGAACGCGAAGGCGTACTTGTGGGCATCTTCATCCCGGGCCAGGAGGTGCGAACGGGTGGGATAGACCATTATCTCGTCTGACAGGGGACCCAGCGTGGCCAGGACCCTGGGGCCGCGCACGACCAGCCCGGCATCAGTTTCGTTGACGACCTGTAGGGCGACATCAGTGGAGTAGTTCATCGAGGTGGCTGATGGGGCCCGGTTGCGCTGCAAGTTGACCAGCGTGTGGGTCATGCAGATGTCGTTTTCCCGAGCGAACTCATAGTAACTCTGGACGTTTTGCTTGAATTCGGGCCGGTCGTCCCCGAAGAAGTCTCCGGCCGCCGCCATCGCCATGATGGTTACGTTGAGGAAGTCTGGCGTTCGTCCCATCATGCCGTAGGTGGCGTGCGCCCATTGGGACATCATGGTGCGGCGGAGCGCCAAATCTTCGGAGGTCCTGGGTACCAGAAACGACAGGCCGACCGGGTCGCCGGTGGTGGGAGAGGTGTAGGTCATCTGCCCTGCGGCGGGACCGCGGTGTTGCATATCGTAGAGAGCGGCGATTGATCTGGCTGCGTTGGCCAATCCGGGGAACTCGGTAGCGTCGGGAACTCTTTCCCCGTCCAGCCAGATTTCACGGGTCTGTTCCCTGAGGCCAGTCAGGTACTCCGCTCCGGTGCGCGCTGGCATGTGGATACTCCTGTTGTGGTGGCTGCGTCGCCGGACGAATCAGGCGCCCAGATACCGTTTCAACCAGTTCATGGCGTGGATGTTGAAGTCAGTACAGGGGCTGTGATGGAGGTCGGGGTAAACCAACAGGGATTTATGCGCCTGGATCCGATCGAACACCGGCATGATGGTGGGGTAAGGGCAGGTGTTGTCGGCCATGCCGATGTTGACCAGGATCGGACACTCAATGGCATCGGCCAGGGTGAGGGTGTCGAAGTAATAGAGGGTATCGAGCATGGATTGGCGCTGTTCCGGGTGATCCTGAACGTAATTACGCAGCTCATGGTAGGGGCGGGTGTCGATATCGATGGCGACCGGGTAGTTGCACATGAAGGGCTCTTCGGCCACAGCGGCGGCGAGGCGATGATCGAGAGCAGCGGTGGCCAGGGTGAACCCACCGCCCTGGCTGCGGCTCCACATGCCGATGCGGTTGCCGTCCACTTCGTCGCGTTCTGAAAGGAAGTCGATACCGCGGACACAATCCATGTATCCAGCCCGGTAGTAATAGCCGTTTCGATCGTTGATGCTGTAGGTCAGCTTGGTGTCGCTGGGCAAATCCCATTCCGGCACGCTTTCTCCCTGAGCTCTGGGGAACAACGTCAGTACGGCGAATCCCTGCATCACCACGTGGTAGGGGATTTCCTTGGCGCCGCCGTAACCGGGGACGGCCAGCATAGCCGGAAATTTTCCGGAGGCTGGTACATCTCGCGGCACGGAGTAGAAGCCCCGGAGTCGTTGGCCGCCGTAGCTGCGCACGGTGACGTTCCAGGTTTCGTATTCCCGGCCGCTTCGTTCCGGGCATTCCGTGAGGGTGGCGTCTACTGCAGTTTCGTTCAGTATTGCAACCGTGGCATCCCAAAAATCAGTTACAGACTTGTCCATTATGTGCCTCCCTTGATCCGATCAGGCCGCCAGAATCCGCAATTAGATGAGTACGTATCAACCGCAGGCTAAATACTATCACGCCCGGTTGTTGAAGTCGGGGCGTGTTGCGACAACCGGTCGTATCCATATTCGGTGACGAGGAACGGAACATGCTCGTTGACCAACTCAATCACCTGATCGTCGATGTGGGACGGGTTCTTTTGAAAGCCGGCGATGGAGTCCACATACTCTCCCAGCTGTGGTTTGAAGAACTCGAACCCCTCCAATCCCAACTGGTCATAGATGCTATGGATTTGGCCCAGTTTATCCAGTTCCAGATCTTCGTATTTGATCTCGACCAGGCGACCATTGGGTATCAACTCACGCTGTTCGAGGTAGGTTTTGGCCATCTGTCGGTAGGTCAAGACCTGCCGTTGGAGCAGGTCGTCGAAGTCAACACGCTGAAAGGCGTGCCAATCGTTCATCAAGCGCAACAGGTGCATGTAAGACCGCAGCGTGTCGTATGGGTTGCGCTGGATATATACAAACCGCGCGTTGGGAAACAGCTCCAACAAAGTCGACACCCGGCTGGTATTGGAGGGCGACTTGAGCAGCAGCGGTTTGCCTCCCATGTTATAGCTGGCCGCTTTCAGCAGTCCCAGGTATTTCCTGCGCCAACGCTGGGATTGGGAATTGTCCAATCGATCGCCCACGAACAGGTAGTCGAGCATCTTGCTGGCGGTGCGGGGAAAGTGAAGAAAAACATAAGGGCTGAGACCACAGGTGCACATCATGGCGATCTCTTCTTCCTGGGGCATCGCGAAATCTACGGGGATGTTGTCGATGCCGCGGTTCTCGGGGAGTTTCGATGCCAGCAGACGCCGGACCCACCGCTGACCGGCAAGGAAAAGGTCGGGCATGGCGGCCTGATAGGTGTTGACGTATCCCCAACGCTGATCTACGGCAAGAAGGTTGTGCAGCAGGGTGGTGCCGGAACGCCAGAATCCGAGAAGGAAAAGCGGTTCAGGATGCAGCTCGGCATGTTTGATCCTGCGCCCGTAGGTGACACTTTGCCAGAACCGCATTGGCGAAAATATTGCGTCGGCGGTCAAAACGCCCAGGAATCGCGGCAGGTACTCCCGGTCGACACCGTAGCGAATTGCCAGCGCCAGCGCCAGCGAAACCCGCCCCGTGGCCAGGAAGTTGTTGAAACCGGAGGCGAAGGCGCCGGATTGGTTCCCGGCCCCCGGGTTGTAGCCGCTTCGGTTGGCGGGACGCGACGGCGGTGGCTTTGCAGACTCCTGGGTCACCCGTGAACCGGCCACTTCAACAGCTGCCTTTGGATCAAGAAATCGAGTACTTCGGAACCGGAGTCGGAGACCGAACGGCCGGTGGTGTCAACGATGATTTCCGCGTCGACGGGGCGTTCGTAGGGAGAGTCGATGCCGGTAAATTCGGAGATTTCTCCGGCGCGCGCCCGGCGGTACAACCCCTTGGTATCCCGTTTCTCGCATAGCGACAGCGGAGTGTCCACAAACACCTCCACGAACCTGCCGCACGGCAACATACCACGGGCAAAGTCGCGTTCGGACTGGAATGGGGAAATACAGGCCACGAGGATAATGAGACCCGCGTCGTACATAAGGGTTGCAACGTGAGCGAGCCGACGCACGTTCTCCTTCCGATCAGCGGCGCTAAATCCCAGGTCGTTGTTCAGCCCGTGCCGGAGATCGTCGCCATCGAGTATGTAGGTGCCGAATCCTTTTTGGCGTAGCTCGGCGGAAACCCAACCGGCCAGCGTGCTTTTGCCGGCTCCGGACAATCCCGTGAGCCAAATCACGAAGGGACGCTGCAAGCGCAGTTCACTTTGCGGCTGTGCCAGCATCGCGGCGGTATCTCCAGACAAGGTGGGCGGCGATTCGGATGCGATCGGGCGATTATCTGAGGTCCTGCATTCGCGGCATGGGCGGCGATCAGCCGCAGCCCAGCCGTCAAATATTTCGACGCATTATATCGTACGGGTATTCATTGTCCTGTACGGCGCGGCGGCGGAGTCCACCGGTTTTGCGTGGTGAACGCGGGCACTGATCCACCGGCATTCGGACTGATGGCCCGACTCGCCAGGCAATTGAGCCATATCCTGATGCTCGGGATATAGAAACCCCTTCACACAGCGTTTACACTGTTGGGGCATTTTAGACGCTTGGGGGCTTAGTTGGCATTTCGCGGGGGCCGTTCGCCATCGCCGTTAATGGAGGTTTTGCGGAACCCCCTTTTTCGAGCGATATGGTATGTGGTCAACGTAGCAGAACTCACGCGCTGGATGGAACTTCTGGTTACCAGCGTACTGGTTTATTCCCTGACTGATTCTGCGCTGATGCTTGGGCTGGTGCTGGCGTTTGAAAACCTGCCCAGGCCCATAATTTCACCCTTCACCGGAGTGATTGCCGACCGTTTTGACCGTAAGAAAATCTGGGTTATTGCGCTGGCCATCAAGTTTGCCGGGGGGGTGGCGTTGTTCGTGTTGCTGTGGTCCGGCCAGATTGCGCCGTGGCATGTTTTTACCGCCATGCTGCTGCAGGGCATCAGTCGCGCCCTGGAAGACCCGGCTCGCCGTACCGCCGTCTTTGACATCGTTGGCGAGCGACGCGTGGTTAACGCCCTGTCAATTGACTCCATCAGCGGAACCGTTGGGAGGATGGTAGGCCCCTTCTTCGGTGGCTTCTTCGTCGAACACGTCGGATACTTTTGGCCTCACTATGCCGGTTACACTTGGGCTTATGCCGTGATTGTAGTGTTGCACGTGGCCGCTATGGCGTTGGTAATCCGGGTGCGGATTCCTCTGGTGGAACGGGAATGGCGCGTGGAACCCATCTGGAACAGCCTGGGCAACGTGGTGCGCGCGGCCCTGGGCCATCGTCAACTGTTGGGGATGCTCTTCATCACCATAATGATTAACGGCCTGGCCTTTCCGGCACGTCAATTTGTGCCGGCCATAGGGCGAGATCACCTGCGCGTCGGTGAGACCCTGGTGGGCGCCCTTGCGGCCGCGGAAGCTCTGGGCCAGTTGGCCATGGCCGGCATACTTGCCTCCATTGGTACCATGCGGTATCACGGACGCTTTTTCGCCGCCGGCGCTTTCACCGTGATGTTGTTATCAACAGTATTTGTCTGGTCTCCCTGGTACGCGGTTACTTTTGTCATTCTGATTCTCAGCGGAATCGGCCTCTCCTGTTTTGGTACCATGCAGGGCGCCATCACCATGCGCTCGTCGCCGCCCGAGATGCGGGGTCGTATGGTTGGCTTGCAGAGCCTGTGTATCGGCATCGGTACCCCGCCGGGCGTCCTGCTGATGGGTTGGTTGGGAGATTTGATCGGTATCCGAATGTCCGTCACGCTGAGCGCCCTGGCGTGCATTGCGATTTCACTGCCCGCCCTGTTCCTGACCCCCCTGATCACGCGCCCCTCGCCACCAACACCCCAATCGACCGCGCCGGCGCGAACCCAGGCCCCCTGATGCGGGCGTGGCCGGTTGCTGTATGCTAAAATCCCGGTACTGATTGGGATTGCAAATGCCTCCGAAAACCGCCGCCAAACCGCGCCGCACTCGCCGCGCCAAAAAACTTGGCGTAACCGTGGCTGATGCGATCCGCCTGCTGACGGAACAGCACGGACCGTTCGAAAACGAACCCCGCCTCGACCCAGCTCATGAACTGGTTTTCACGATCCTGTCTCAGCACACGTCCGACCGGAATTCGGAGCGGGCGTTCCGAAGCCTGATGCATCGCTTTGGCACCCTGTACGCCGTAGCCGAGGCATCTGTAGAAGACATTGAGGAAGCGATTGCCGGTGGTGGACTGGCGAAAATCAAAGCCCCGCGCATAAGCAGGGTGCTGAACCAAATTCTCGAGTTGAACGAAGGATCGCTGGACTTGCATTTTTTGGCGGAGATGCCGATGGGCGATGCTCGAACCTGGCTGCGGCAACTGCCGGGTATTGGTCCCAAATCAGCGGGTATAGTGTTGAGTTTTTCGCTGGGGATGCCGGCGATGGCGGTGGATACGCACATCTATCGGGTTAGCCAACGGTTGGGCATAATCGGCCCGAAAGTGAGCGCTGACAAAGCCCACGAAATACTGGAAGCGGCGATGCCTCCGGAGGATGTGTATCCTTTTCATGCCGCGTTTATCACCCACGGGCGGCAGGTGTGCAAGGCACAGCGTCCGTTGTGCGGGGAATGCGTGGTGAATTACGGTTGCCCCGCCCGAGATGAGGCAGCCGTGCGGGCCGCCGTCGAATCCGGCGATGGGTCGACTACTACAGCAGACAATGATCGTCCAGATGGCCAGGCTCCGGGACGCAGGCGACGGAACGACAAGTCCGCTACGCCTGTACCACATACTCAAGCCGTTAAGGAGCTGGAACCGTGAAAGTAGGAATCATCAACGTGACCGGATATGCCGGATGTGAACTGGTGCGTATATTGCGCCATCACCCGGAGGTGGAGATAGCGTCCGTGACCGGGCGCAGCGCCGCCGGGCAACCATTGGGTCAAGTGTTTCCTCACCTGGACAACATGAAACTGGAGATCACCGCTGACTTGTGCGACGGTCTCGATCTGGTGTTCTCGGCATTGCCTCACAAGGCAAGCGCTGAAGCCTGCATCCCGCTGTTGGAGCAGAACATAAAGGTAGTGGATATATCGGCGGACTTCAGGCTCAAGCAGGCCGATGTTTACACCCAGTGGTATGGAGTCGAACATCCCGACCCTACGTATCTTGAGGAAGCCGTTTACGGTCTGACCGAATTGAACCGGGATGCCGTTTCCGACGCGCGGCTGGTGGCTAATCCTGGATGTTATCCCACCTCGGCCATTCTCGCGCTAACGCCGGCGGTGCAGAACGGTTGGATCGGCGGTGACATCATCGTCGATAGTAAATCGGGTGTTTCGGGCGCTGGCCGCAGTTTGAGCATGACCACGCACTTTTCGGAAGTGAACGAAAACGTGATGGCTTATTCCGTCAACGGACATCGCCATCTACCAGAGATCAGTCAGGAACTGGACGCGGTGGCGGATCAGCCCGTTAACCTGACGTTCCTGACCCACCTGATCCCCATGACCCGCGGGATCCTGAGTTCCTGCTACGCTCCGCTTCGTCCCGACATCGCGCAATCTGCGGATGCGTCGGAGCGGGTTCGGCAGATGTACAAAGATTTCTACGCTGACAACGCCTTCGTTCAGGTCACCGATACGCCGCCGCAAACCAAGCAAACCCTGGGCAACAACTACTGTCTGGTTCATCCGGTGGTCGACTCGCGTACGAACCGGCTCATCGTAATCAGCTGTCTGGATAATCTGGTGAAAGGGGCGGCCGGTCAGGCGGTGCAAAACATGAACCTGATGTGCGGATTTCCGGAAGCAATGTCGCTGGATGCGCTTGCGGTGTATCCATAAATGGGCTTCCTGGAGGGTTTGCCGACATTTTGCCGACACAAATTTACCGAGCATAGCGCGCTCCAGCAAAATCCACCGTAAATCACCTGACGAAATCACCGTTGGGAAGCGTTGGTCGGCAATGTGGCAATCTGCTTCCATTATGGTGGTTCGGCAGCGATGGTCCCGGAGCTTGACGAATTGGGCTTCGTACCCCTGTCCACCACCGGGGCGGAACTGCTCTTCGAGGTTTTCAGCCAACGCTACGAACGGGGCTCCGTCCTGGTCACCACCAACCTCCCCTTCGACGAGTGGACCGAGGTCTTCGGGTCCGAAAGACTCACCGGCGCGCTGCTGGATCGCTTCACCCACCACGTGCACATCCTGGAGATGAACGGCGAGAGCTACCGCCTCAAGGGCATCCGGCACAGCGCCGGCGCGTTAGCGCCAGCGTCGGACCGGCCAGCCGCCGATTAGCTCCCCGCCAACGCCGGCCTTACCACCATCTCCATAGCCGTACCGTCCTTCCTGTCAGAGCCGTCAGGCATTCCGCCGGTGGTACAGTTTTCCTGAACGTCGACAGCCGCAACCCAACGATCGACCTGCCCACGTGGCCCACTTTACCGCCGCCGTTTACACGCAACCGGGCAGTTGATCGCAAACGTCGTCGGTTACCTGCTGGTCGCCGTGGGGCTGTTGTAGCGCGGTTGCCTCTGCCAGAAGTTCGCGGGTACGATCTTCTATGCGGTGGCGGCTATCTCTGGCAGTTCCGCGATGAGTTCGTGGAGGGTTGTCATAGCGCGGATCCTTCCCTGCAGTGAGAATCCGGTGGTTTGCGAATCGTCCTGACCGTCGGGGCCGTAGGGATTTGGATCCCGAGGGAGGACGGTGCGCCACCTGCTGCCGGTCAGTTCAAGCGAAGGGAATGGGAGTTGGGCAAGTCCGGTTACTCGCGGAGTCGGCCGCGCTCCTCGGGTTGGGTTGGACGCTGGTCGCGGCGGGAACGGTCCGCCTCGATCTGGGACAACATCTCACGCGCCAGCGCTTTGACACGCGCCAGGCGTTCGGGTGTGAAGTCTTTGAGAAGGTTCGCGAATGGTTGGCGCCCGCTCATGGTGGCAATTCGCCCCATCCGGATCTGTGCCGCCCGGTCGAAGTGGTGCGGTGTACGAATCCATGGGAGGCGGGTCGCCAGCATGGGAGACTGGTTCGGATTCCGGAGGCAGCGCGGGTCATGGGTAACGCTGCGGGGCAATGGTGGTGACCATGTTATATTTTAGCACGTATGTATGATTTTCCGCACCAGATTCCATCCACCGGAGATCGGTGGTGTCGGCGTGTGCTCGGCGTGGAGCAACAATAACCATGACACGGAGGGCGCTCTTCCTGTCGCAAATCTCATGGCATGGCTGACGGGTACCGGGTGATCGCCAACTTCCGCAGCGGTCACGGGTTCAGTCCGCCCGCGTGATTCCCCGGGCCACGTTGCGGCGGCGGTTGATCAGTCCTAGCTGGACCAACTCCTCCAGGTGCCGGTGCACCGTGGACGAACTGGTTATATGGCCACCGCGCTGGATATCTAGGACAGAAGGAGCCAGCCGGTTGTCCGCGATGTACCGGCGGATGAATTCCAGGATCTTCGCGTTGCGTTGGTCGTGTTTCTCGCTGCTGGGCACGGTTCTATGTTACGGGATCCGCCAGCGGGCTCGTCATCCTATCCAAGGTGGCCAGCCATCGATGGAACCCAACCTGGTGCTGACTGGGCCGTGCGGCAAATGGCGCAGCGACCTAATCTGCCGCAAACGATGGCTGTCGCCCACGTTGCTCCTGTTGGAACGCCGCCCGCGCGAAGCCAATGAGGCGGTATCGGCTCGGTGCGCAGGTTGTCTGATGTCGGGTCGATGGGGACGTGGTGCCGGTCTGGACACCGGTTTACCGCCAATCCATTGCGTGTCGTGGCAGCGATTTGTTGGAGCAATGGTCATCCCCCGCGCCGTTGCTGATGTGAATACGGCGATTTGATTGATCCACGCCTCCCCAATCCGCATGGCTTACGGCCGCCTGCAGGTTGCTGCAGCCCCCAAACCGCATGAAGTTGGGTCGGATTCGGGGACGGCGACCCAGTTCATTTGGGGCGTTTTCCGGTGGTGACACCGCGGGTACAATCATGCCGGCTTCGGGGCTGCCACAGGTGAGCACGGCGGAAACCTCAGCGGATGGTTCGAAAGTTATCTGCGTGCGGCGGGGAGGGCGATGGGATCGACGGCGGCTCTCCGGAGAATACAAACGAGCCGGTGTTGGGTGCAACTGGGCAAGCCTCTTCCTGACACGAAGGGCACGGTTGAAGAGGGGTCCTCTGTCGAACCGGTAGCCGGATCTCCCACGCAGTGCGCCGGCGGTGGGATGGCAGAGGCACCCGGATAGCTGTAAGTGTGTCGCGCATCAGGGGTTTGACGATGAGCGTGGTTGCACAACGCATCAGGATTGTGCTGGCCGATGCTCGGGTTGCCGGGGAACTTATCGCGCACTATGCCGGCGAATACGGGAGTGGCTGGGCTGTTGCCACCCGGGATGCCGGGGGCAACCAATGTGCCTGCCGGGGCGGTGTTTCCGCACGCGTCAGCCTGGCGGAACCGGGTTCGGAAGCTAAAGCGGGAGCGAAGTGCACAGCGGGTAACGGATGCAGTCGACAATCCACCACCCGGATTTGGCGCAAGCGACGGCGGCATGCACTTCGGAATGCCGGAACGGCGCCCATCGCTGAATGCGACGGAGCGACGCTGAAGGCTTCTCCGAGGAAGCCGGGCAGGACAGGCGCAGGGGTTGGTTCTGGTACCAATTCAGCTGCTGAACTGCCTGAATTATCCTGATCCACCTGTGAGCCGGCGCAACGTCGGAAAACCTGGATCGTGTAGGAAACTAATGTTTTGAGCGTAGAATGGGTGGTCATGGCGATGAATGTGCGGTGTCGATGTAGCGGCGTTGCCGCTCGGTCAAATTATCAGAAACTGCCCCCATAAAGTCCAGAGGGGAACCATTTGTTGTCGGAAAAACGGATTTGTGCTGGCGACGCCGAACTTGGGCAGGGTCGTAAGCGGGGAAAAACGTTGCAGGGGGTGGCCAAGGCTCCCTGGAGTTACTCACCTGGTATAGCAGGACCTCTGGTGGGTCGGGAACGTCCACATCGGCTGGGACGTACCCCGCCTGGTAGGTGTTGGTGAACTTTGTCGCCTCGGCGACTACGCCGTTGGTGGCTTTGGCGGTGCGCTCTTCGTAGTCGTCGTCTGATTCCTTTTTTTCTCTTTCGAGGTTCATCGCGTTTACGATCTGGTCCAAGTAGCTCTGCATCTTGGTTTGTGCGTTGCGGTAGTTCTCGGTGTGCTGTTCGTTTTGGGTGGTGTAGACCTTGTGCAGGGTGTCGTAGTCGGTGTCGCCCAGCCGCTTGAGAGTGTCATCCAGGAGCTTGCGGTCGGTTTCGTACAGGTGTACCAGGTCTGCATCGTTGGTGGAGCCGGCGGCGGTTTGGAGGTCGCTGATGAGTATGACCTCAATGTTGGGGTCGGCGCGGAGCGCTTCCAGTTCCTTGTCTGTGACGAACTGATGCTCCCAGCCATCTGCTGCCAGGTTTTCGATGAGTTGGAATTGGGAGGCGAGTTTCTCCCTTGCCCAGTCCTCCTGGAACTGAGTTTTTTCAGCGTCGGTGAAGTTGAGGTCGCGCAGGGCGCGGATCTCGTCCTTGGTGTATTCGGTGTTGGCTTCCAGGGGCTCGTTGCCCACGTCCTTGCGATTTTCCCATTCCAGTGCGACCTTGCCGTTGATCTTGGCAAGGTTGTCCTGGAATTCGGTGAGGAGCTGTTCCTGGTTTCCGGCGTTGGGGTTGTAGTTGGTGGCCTCCTGGTTGGAGTGCTCAGCCGGCGCCGGTACGTTGTATTCGGTGTTTTCGGTGTTGCGTCTGCTGTTGGCCATGTGGGTCTGATCCCGTGTCGTCCCAGTTGGGGTTGGTGTCGCGGCGGCGTCGGTGATACGACGTTGATTAAGATTATGTACCCGCGAAATCGACTGAGTGACCGTTTGTTGAGCGAAAATGGCTAAAGTGGGTACTTGGGCGTCCTGTATCGGCAGAAGAAAAATCGACGAAAACTGGTCAGTCAGCCGGTTTTTGGCCCGGTAGGGTGGCAGATTGCGACAGTTGGCCGAAAGTCACTTTTTGGGCTGAGACATGGTCGATTTTGTCCAATAGAAGCGGCAGAGGATTGTTGGAATCGTGGAGTGCCCCTTGGGGTTGTATAGAAATTTGAACTTGATTCCGTAGGTGGTGGTGGAAGAATCGTTGATGGTGATGGAAAGGTGGGATTTCGAGGGGGTGTTGGAGCCCGCAACCGTTGGCGGACCGGTAGCGAGTTGAAACGTCTTGGGGAGGGGCGATTCCGGCGACGCGGGAGTCGATGCCGCGGCCCACGGTTTCCTGAGGCAGGTAGCCTCAGGTCAGGAGGAGGAAGTCGAAGTTTCCCAGCTTGCGCAGCTTGCCGGGCAGGTCCAGGTTGGGTTTCGCGACGAGGAGTTTCCCGGCCTACGGCGGTGGTATCTATCCTCAGCCTCCTGTTACAGGACCTTGATGAAGGTGGGCAGGGCGTCGCCGTGGCCGGCCGCGGTGAAACGGGCCACCTTCTCCGCAGCTACCGTCGACAGCTTGAAATGGTGACACAGGTGGCGGATGCGTTCCTGCATGACGCTGGTGTCGGCGATCGTCATCCGCACAGCGCCGCCGCCGCCAGGCTGACCGGGAGCAGGCGGTCGTAGGCTTTGGGGTCTGGCTAGCCGGACAGGGTCCAACAGAGGAATTTCGGGCGGCTTGCGCTCTGCCAGGTTCCGCACCGCGGCGTAGTCGAAGCACTTATCAGCGTCCATCACCGACGACAGTGCGCTGTCCACCGTGGCTTCCATGGTGGTTGCCGCCAGGTGCCGGATCCGCACGTACTCCAAGTCGGTACGCTCACCGCGCCATTCCGGCACGGGAGCTGGCGGCAGGGAGCCCAGGCAAAGCGTCTCCTGCTCCAGCTTCCCCTCTACCAGGCGATTGCGTCTCTCCACCATCTGCCGGACGAATCCGGCGTAGTCGTCGGCGGTGTCGAAATCGCGGCTGCCCTGCAGGACGAGGGCCTGGTTGATGGCGTCCTTCAAGCGGTAGTGGGCATGCTCTGCGACGCCGTTTTCACGGTTCTGGCCGGGATTGATGCGGGTGGAGCAGAGACCATAGTGGTCCAGCAGGGCGGCGTAATTGTCGTTCAGGGCGCGGCCGCGGCTGCTGCGCAATTCGTGAGTCGCAGCCGAGGTATTGTCGATACGCACCACCTCTGGGACGCCGCCCAGGGTCCACAGGACATGCTGCAAACCCTGCTGCAAGGCCAGGAAGGTCTCGCTGGCGGCGACCTCAGCGTAGCGCCATCCCCAATAGCTCAGCACGCATTCGAACAACGAGTGGCTATGGGACCTCAGTGCCGGTCACGCCGTTGGCGATGCATGGGAGCCCGACAATCCGCAGCGTGATGGCGGAATCATGTCCAACTTTCTTCCGGACGTACAACCTCACAAACCCGCCGAAACGCCGGAATCTGGTCAACATTTGTCTCCTCCGGGCAATTAATTGGATCTCTAATCATAATATGAATGGCCGCGCAAATCTATCCCAGGTGAAAATCATGCACCATCCCGACTTACAACCCCTAACTGCCGCGCAGCGTGCGGCATTGCCGCCCTTGGAGGAGCTGCCCACGCATCCCTACGCCCAATTGTTGGCCCCCGCGCCACCGGAGCAATTCGAACTGCTAGTGGAGTCAATCCGGCAGGACCCCGACCATGTGGCCTTGACCCTATGCGAGGGGATGCTGTTGGATGGGCAGGAACGGCGAAAAGCCTGCTTGGTTACCGGGGCCGACCCAATGTTCGATTAGTACGTCGGATCCGACCCGGCCGGATACCTGCTTCGCACGAAGGTATTCCGCCGCCAACTGACCCAGTCTCAAATCACCATGGCGGCGCTGGAAGCCGAGGCACAGGCGGCGGCGGAACAGGCCAAGGCCGAAGATCGCAAGCACCCAGGGGTGCCCGACGACCAGGCCCAGCGCAACTTCACCGACGCTGAGTCCCGCATCATGCCCGCGCCGGGTGGCCGGGACTTCCTGCAAGCCTACAACTGTCAGGCGGTGGTGGACCATACCCGCCAGGTCATCGTGGCGGCCCGCGCCACCAGCCAGTCCTCGGACAAACAGCAGGCCGTAGGCATGATTGAGGAAGCCATCAGCAACACCGGCGCAGTACCAAAGGAAGTATCCGCCGATGCCGGTTACTACTCGGCGAAGGCGGTTGAAGGGCTCAGCAACCTGGGAGTGGACCCCTACGTCGCGTCGGAACAGACCCGCCACGGCAGAGTGGTTCCGCCGGCGCCCCGAGGACGCATACCCAAGCACCTGTCCCCCAGGGACCGGAGCGGCGCAAGTTGCAGACCAGGCGGGGTCGCCAACGTTACGCGTTGCGGATGGAGACGGTGGAGCCGGTCTTCGGCCAGATCAAGCAGGGACGGGGCTTCCGGCAGTTCCTCCTGCGGGGCTTGGAAAAGGTCCAGGGCGAGTGGTCGCTCATCTGCACCGGCCACAACCCTGAATCAAGTTCAGGGCAGGCTCTGCTCAAACTGTTCCGCTCCGGCCGACTGGCCCCCGGATGAGCATGGGCCACCCGGCTATCCGAGCGCCTGGGATGTCCACCCCACCGGTTGGGGACGACGACCCATGCACAGAGCCTCCCAGAGTGAGCATCGTCAACCGGCAGGAATCATTGACCCCCATCGATCTCGGCTTGCCCGGGGAGCCTAGTTAGCCAATACTCAGACTCGCTCCTAGCGGAGGAGAGAGCGTCGGCTGTGGACACTGTTCCGGAGCCGGGGACAACGGCAGCTTCTGCAGCGTTGGCGCCCGGCCACTGGACGGAGGAGCTGGCTGCCGACTTCACGGCAGGCCTGGACGTCGTGGCCGGACGGGTGATGTTCCAAGTGTGGCGGGCCGGTGCAGCTGGCATCCATCGGAACACACTCTGCCAGAGGACGGACCTGACGCCGGTGGAGTTGCGCACGTTGGTGATGAGGATGGGCCGCGCGCTGAGGAGGTTCCAGCGGGAGCGGGGCATGGCGTTGTCGCGGCCGGTGGCGGCCAACAGCCCGTTGCAGAGCTATTTCATGGACGCCGACTTTGCCACGGTGGCGTCCGATCTGTTCGGTGAGAGGATGCCGGACCAGCGGGCCAGTGGCTTGCGGCGCCCTTGATGAATGCGTGTCATACGGCGTCTGGAAGAACCAACCGTGCATCGGTGGTTGAACACGCTGCTGCTGATTGTCGGCTGGTGGGTCGAGTTGGCCTGCGGGTTGGACAACACCGACGACTGTATGTTGCGTCGCTACGCGGTATGCCTGACGGACGCCAACACCGCTCTGTATCGCATGACCACGTCCAGCGCCAGCGGCACCGTAACGCTGAGCGCCGAGGCGATGGAGAAGCGGTTGCGTGGTCAGCTGGAGAGAGGGGAGTTCACCATGGGGAAGATCAGGGCCGACTACGCCCGCTACCGTAAATAGGAGCCGGCGGGAGTTGCGGGAAGAGCGCGGGCGAAAGTCGCTTGGGCGGGGGCAGTCCAGTATCGCAATGGTCGCCGCAAGGCTGAATGCCAGGTGCGCTATGGTGGCGACGGAATCCGCCGTGTAGGGCGCGGATTGGATGGCTGGCGCGACGACCCGGGGGCGGATGATGTGGCGCATCCGTAATCGAGAGGGTCCAAAACAGGCCGACGATATCCGGCGTGAGCTTGGCGGGCGGAATCTCCGCACGGAATGGTTTACGTAATGACTATTGAGCGAAGCACGGCGGGTATCAATAAAGTGGAGGACGCCGGAACGGCGCACGGACAAATCAACTCCACCGATGCGTTGCAGCGAGTCTTTCCGACGACGGTGTCCGGCTATCTCCAATTTTGTGCTTGGATCCGCCAAGAGATCTTGTACGGCCGAAGTTCAGTAACATTTGATTTGAGGCAATGCGCCGGCAGGACCAATTGTCGTTAATCAACGGGCGGCTTGGAGCTGCCCTTGGTGGTCGCCCTGGCCGCTGCGGCACTGCCGGTGGTAGTGGTCAACCCACGGCAGGTCAGGGACTTCGCCAGGGCCACCGGAACGCTGGCCAGGACCGACGCTCTGGACGCGGGGGTCCTGGCCCATTGCGCCGACGTCGTCCGTCCTGACGTGCGCCCCCTCAAGGACGCCGAGACCCAGGTCCTCAACTCGCTGACTGCCCGCAGGCGCCAGGTGATGACCATGCTGGTCTCCGAGAAGAACCGGCTGGGTACCGCCATCGGCGCCGTTAGTCCCCGCATTGCAGCCCACATCGCGTGGTTGGAACAAGAGTTGAGCGACTTGGATCAGGGGCTACCTCAGACTTTGCGCCGGAGTCCAATGTGGCGTGAGAAGGATGACCTGCTCCGCACGGTTCCCGGCGTGGGCCCGCAGCTAACGCTGACCTTGCTGGCGCATCTGCCAGCACTGGGCACGCTGGATCGCCGGCAGATCGCCGCCCTTGTGGGCGTGGCTCCCTACAACCGCGACAGCGGCGCCCTTCGAGGCAAACGCGCCGTCCGGGGCGGACGCTCCCGGGTGCGGGCCGTCCTCTACATGGGAGCGTTGGTAGCCAGCCGCCACAATCCTGCTATTCGGGACTTCTACCAGAGGCTGCTGGCAGCTGGTAAGCCGAAAAAGGTGGCGCTCGTCGCGTCCATGCGCAAACTGCTGGTTATACTCAACGCCATGCTCAATCATGGCTCTCCGTGGTGCGATATGACTCAGCGAGTCGTCGCTCATCCCTGTTGACTTTCAAGACAGTTGCTATCGGGTGCTCCTGGTCTGAGGTCGGTTTTGTGTTTCCGAAACCATTATCCCCGAAGCACAGGAGCACTTTCTTACCCCTTCAGCACGCTGCCACACTCATCTCTTCGGCGGATTGGGGTTTAGCGGAAGTTGGGCATCACTTTTTCTGCGAACAGTTGCAGCGAGCTGGACACCTGGTCGTAGGACAGGCCCCCGGCGTCCAGGTAGCTGATGAAGTGGGTGACGTGGTTCTCTTCCAGTTCCTTGATGGCTGCCGTGACCTTCTCGGGGCTGCCGATGGCTGCCATGCCTTCCTTGCCCCGCTCGGCCACCAGATCCGGCTCGATAAAGGGGTCTTGGATGTAGTGCTCATAGCCACGCACCCCTGAGGCCCGCGCAACGTCGGAGAGCGGGCGGCGCAGGAAGTCCCCCATGTCGCCAGCCCATTGCAGGCGCGGCACGAGCAGTTCGATGGCTTCCTCGTCGGTGGGAGCCACATAAACGTTGCGGACGGCGGCGACCTCGATGTCATCGGGCGCCGTCCCCTCTTCCAGCATCCGCCGGCGGTAGAGGTTAATCAGGTTCTGGTCAGAGTCCGGCGAAGCAGGGAAGAAACTGCTGCCCACGGTGAACAACCCCCAACGGTTGCGGACGGCAATCTCTACCGATTCCGGGCTGTGAGTGACCGCCATAAATATGGGCGGATGCGGCTTCTGCACCGGCTTGGGAATAACCCGCACTTCCGGGAAGCTGAAATAGTCGCCGTCGTAGGAGAAGGTGTCCTCCGTCCACGACCTGACAGCGATGTCCATGCCCTCGATGAAACGGTCGCGGGATTCGGCGATGTCCAGGCCATAGATGTCGAACTCCCGCTTCTGGTAGCCGCGGCCGGCCCCGACAATCAGGCGTCCCTGGCTGATAATGTCCAGTGTGGCCAGGTCCTGCGCCAGCCGCAGTGGAGCGTGCCACGGCACTATGGTGCAGGCCACGCCCACCTTGACCCGCTTGGTCTTGGCGGCGATGGCGGCCAGCAGGCTGTGGGGCGAGCTGATGATGCTGTGTTCGCTGAAAGCGTGCTCGGCAATCCACACCGAGTCGAAGCCCAGTTCCTCCGCCAATTCCGCGCCGCGCAGAATGTCCTCGTAGACCTCGACGTCGGTGCGGCTGACCGGGTTGGGATTGATCTTGCTCTCGTCGGCGTATTGCTCGTGCAGCAGGGGGCGCTGGCCCACGAAGAAGGCTCCGAATTTCATCCGGTTAGTCCTCCCGCTCGATCTCGGCGTACACCGCCCGCATGGAGGCGCCGGAGTCGTCCTCCACCTCGGTGAACCACTTGATCAGAGAACGTGTCAGCTGGTCGACAGACTCATCAACTGAGGCAGCCTCATAGCGCTGGCGCACAGTGGGCAGGGTTACACGAGTTTGGGCTTCGCGCATCCAGACGATCTTTTCCTTGTCGGTCATTTCCGAACCGGCCACGCGCAGCCGCTCGGCAAACATGGCGTCGTCCTTGTCCTCGGGGGCGCCGCCCAACTCACGAATGCGCCGGTCGAAGATGTCCCCGTGGCTGGTCTCGCGCTCGGCTACCAGAGAAAGGCAACCCTTCAGCCCCGGATGCTCGGTCTTATCGGCCCACGCCTTGAGGAAGACTCCAGCCCGGTGCTCCTGCAGGCGAATGTCGTTGAGCAGGTCTATGTATTCTGGTTTGTCCGGCATTGCGATACCTCATTATATTGAGCATTTGGGAGGCGAAAGCGGGCGCGGCTGCCATCTTTTCATAATAAAGCACTCGCCGATGATTGTCAGGCAACGCGGTTACAGGCGAGTTTAGTGCGCCGCCCTTGGGGTGTCAAACTTGGCTGCGCCCGGCGCGTGATAAAATGCCGCCACGAAATCAGCCCGGTTTCAGGAGCAGTTTTGCCTCAATTGACTGAAGCGCAGCGCGGCATGGTCGCCACAATCAGAGAGTTTGTCCGCAGGGAAGTCCAACCTGTCGCCCAGAAAATGGAACACGCCGACGAGTACCCCTTCGAGCTGGTGGAGCGGATGAAGGAGCTGGGCTTGTTCGGCGCGGTGATCCCCGAAGAGTACGGCGGGCTTGAGCTGGATGTCACGTCCTACGCCCTGGTCATCGAGGAAATCTGCCGGGGATGGATGAGCCTGAGCGGGATACTGAACTCCCACCTCATCATGGCCTACATGATCACGACCCACGGAACAATGGAGCAGAAGGAGCGATTCCTGCCCCTGATGGCGACCGGCGAGAAGCGAGGCGGCATCTGCATCACCGAGCCCAACGCGGGCAGCGACGTCCAGGCCATCGAGACTCGCGCCGTCCGCGAAGGCGACGAATACGTGGTAAACGGGGCCAAGAGCCTGATTACCAACGGGCGCCACGGCAACACCTTCGCCCTGGTCGCCAAGACCGACCCGAACGCCGACCCGCCCCGGCGCGGCATCAGCATCTTCATCGCCGAGAAGGGGCCGGGCTTCAACGTGGTGCGGGACATACCGAAGCTGGGCTACAAGGGCGTGGATACCTGCGAGCTGTCCTTCGAGGACTACCGCGTATCCGGCGGGAATCTGGTCAGCGGCGAGGAGGGCAAGGGGTTCTACCAGATAATGAGCGGGCTGGAGCTGGGCCGCATCAATGTTGCCGCCCGCTGCCTCGGTGTGGCGCGGGCCGCGCTGGAAGAATCCACGCGATACGCCAAGCAGCGCCAAACCTTCGGCAAGCCCATCGGAGAACACCAGAGCGTGCAGATAATGCTGGCCAACATGGCGACCCAGATGCAGGCGGCCCACCTGATGGTGCTCCACGCCGCCGAGAAGAAGGACCGGGGCGAGCGCGCCGACATGGAGGCAGGAATGGCCAAGCTGTTCGCCAGCGAGATGTGTATGCAGGTCGCCATCGACGCCATGCGCATCCACGGCGGCTACGGCTACACCCAGGACCTGACGGTGGAGCGCCACTTCCGCGACGCCCCGCTGATGATGATCGGCGAGGGAACCAACGAGATTCAGCGCCTGGTCATCGCCCGCCATCTGCTCAACGACTACCCCACCGGCGACTTCCTATACGAGTCCGGGTTGTAGGCGGGCTGGATTTGGCGAGTATGTTACCCTATTTCGAACTGGTCGGGCACGACGAATAGTATTTTGAGAACCGTCGTTGTAATACTTTATGGAGGTCCTCAGCCATGGTTCAGAGCAACAACGAAACCGGCATGACCCGCGCCCTAGGCAGCTTCGCGCAGGCGCTCGAGTACGAGGATCTGTCGCCTGAGGTGGTCGACTGGGCCAAGTACCTGTGCCTGGACTTCGCCGCAGTTACGCTCAACGGCTCCACCACCGGCTCGGCGCACGCTGTCGTTGATGCGCTGCAGCGGCTGGACCGCTCCGGGCCGTCGGTGGTCGTCGGTACGCCCTATCGAGTGCTGCCGGAGTACGCTTCGATGGCCAACGGCATCGCCTTTCACAGCATAGAGATGGACGACGTGAACAACGAGGCGTCGCTGCATCCGGGCGTGGTGGCCTTTCCCACCGCCCTTTCGATGGCCGACCTGGCCCATGTGTCGGGCAAGGACTTCATCGCCGCAGTGGTTGCGGGGTACGACGTCATCGTGCGGCTGGGCCGCGCGTTGCAGCCTGCCGAGCATTACGGGCGAGGCTTCCATCCCACCGGCACCTGCGGGGCTTTCGGCGCTGCGGTGGTGGCCGGGCGGCTGCTGGGGCTGCAGGGCGACGACTTCATCCACGCCCTGGGCATCGCGGGCAGCCAGACCGCCGGCAGCATGGAATACCTGGCGCAGGGCGCCTGGACCAAGCGATTCCATCCCGGCTGGGCGTCGCACAGCGGTTCCTGGGCGGCCCTGCTGGCCCGCTCCGGTTACACCGGCCCCACCACCATCCTCGAGGGGCGCGACGGCTTCCTGCAAGCCTATTCCGGCAATCCCGACATGTCGCTGGTGCTGGAAGACCTGGGGGACGAATATCTGATTACCCGCACGGGAATCAAGCCCCATGCTTGCTGCCGTTACAAGCAGGGACCCATAGACTGCCTGATAGACATCCGCAACACCCATGGTCTGGAGGCCGATGACGTCGAGGAAGTGACCGTCGGATTACTCAGCGGCGGTTTCAAGCTGGTAGCGTCTCCAGAAGAGGCCAAGGCCAACCCCAAGACAGTCGTGGATATGCAGTTCTCCATGCCCTTCGGCGCGGCGGTAGCCTTGGCCTATGGCCGCGCGTCGCTGGAGGAATACGCCGACGGGGTGCCTGACCGCCCGGAGATAAGCCGCATCCTGCCGCGGGTGAAGTGTGTGACCGACTCGGAGTTGGACGCCCACTTCCCCCGCGAGTTTCGCGCCTGGGCTGAAGTCTCCACCGCCGACGGACGCCGCCTGCGCAGCGACATCCGATACCCCAAGGGCGACCCGGAGAATGCCCTGTCGTGGGCCGAAATGAAAGAGAAGTTCGCCGTCCTTACCGCAACGGTCATCAGCCCGGAACGCCAGCAACAAATCATCGCCGCCATAGAATCGCTGGACGAAATGGAGGACGTGCGAGAGCTGGCAGCCCTCCTGTCCACGGAATAGGCCACCAAGCAGTGAAGATGGGCAAGAGAATATGACCCCTCCGTTGCAGGGTGTCCGCATCCTCGAAATGTCGCAGGCTATCGCCGGGCCGGTGGCGGCGCGGACGCTGGGCGACCTGGGTGCTGAGATAATCAAGATCGAGGAGCCCGGCGTGGGGGATATGTCACGGCGCATCGGCCCCCACTTCCTCGGCGGCGAGAGCGCCTATTACCTGAACTTCAACCGCAACAAGAAGAGCGTAACCATAGACCTGCGAACGCCGGAGGGCCGGGAAGTCTGCCGCCGGCTCGTAGCCGTGTCCGACGTGGTGTTCGACGCATTCCGGCCTTCGGTGCTGGAGCGCCTGGGACTGGACTACGAATCGTTGAAGGCAATCAACCCGTCCATCATCGCCTGCTCGCTGTCGGCCTTCGGGCAAGAGGGGCCGTACCGTGAGCGGCCCGGCTTCGACGGCATCGTGCAGGCCATGGGCGGCGGGATGAGCGTCACCGGCAACCCCGGCCAGCCGCCGGTGTTCATGGGCTTTCCGGTGGGCGACATGGTCGGCGGCTACGTGGCCGCCCTAAGCATCGCCTCCGCGTTGTACGGGCGGCTGTTCACCGGCGAGGGGCGCCGCCTGGACATCTCCCTGCTGGACGTTCAGATTGCCCTGCAAGCCCACCTGGGGCAGTTCTACCTCGTGTCCGGCGAGGTGCCGCAGCCCATCGGCTCCGGCCATCCATCCAACCTGCCCGTGGGCGCCTACCAATGCTCCGACGGCAAATACGTGCAGGTTCACTGCGCCAGCCAGGAATTCGCCATGAAGACCCTGCGCATGATGGCCGGCGAAATCGAAGCGCTGCGGGGCATGGATGAAGACCTACGCTTCACCACCTCCCCCTCCCGCATCGAGAACCGCGATGCGCTCGAAGAAGCCCTGACCGCAGGCTTTATGACAAAGCCGCGCCCCGAGTGGGAGCAACTGCTGCTGAAGTATGATGTGCCCGGCGGCCCTGTCAACAACATTGGCGAGGCCCTGGCCGACCCGCAGGTGCAGCTACGCGACATGGTGGTGGAAATCAACCATCCAGTCGCCGGCGCCTACCGCACCGCCGGCAACCCCATCAAGACCGGCAGCCCCGATAACTTCGCGCCGCCGCCAACCCTGGGCCAGGATACCGAAACCGTCCTGACCGGGCTACTGGGATATAGCGGCGCGGAAGTGGCGGCGCTGCGCGAAGCGGGAGCGGTTTAAGTGATAGTGTGACAAACAACCCCGCGATGAGAATCATCACAATTGCCGGGCCCAATGGGGCCGGCAAAACCACCCTCGCTATGGAGCTTCTGCCCAACGAGGCGGAATGCCCCACCTTCATAAACGCCGATCTCCTCGCCGCCGGTCTGAATCCGTTTCAATCTGATTTTGTAGGGTAGATATGTGGGAGCTCACTACGAGCATCTTGGGTGGAAAACCGCCAGTCTATGACTGATTTTGCTTCGTTGCGCTCGCTTTCGAGCGCCGCAACCTCTCGCCGCAGCTCCGGCTCATCGCTGATACGGCGGTTCAGACACGCTCTGCTGAAGACGCTCAACTCGATCTCAGCCATATTCAGCCAGCTGCCATGAGTGGGAGTGTAATGAAACTCCAGCCGTTTAGCGATGCGCCGGGCTTCGGATGGCTCAAATGCTTCGTAGAGCGAGCCGGGCTTGTGGGTGTTGAGGTTATCCATCACCACCGTGACAACCTGGGCATCAGGGTATGCCTCGTCCACCAGCCACCGCATCTGGTGCGCGAAGTCCACGGCAGTGCGGCGCCCCGGTCACTGCGACATGTCTCCACCCGGCCTTCGGCTCGCAGATCATGAACAGGTTCCGGGTCCCGTTTCGCTGGTACTCAGTATCATAGCGTTCCACCCGTCCAGGAACGGCCTTGATGGGCGGACGCACCTCCCCGGTCAATTGCCTGGAGGTCTCGTCGAAACACACTACCGGACGCTCCGGGTCGTACTCCTGGTGGTACAAGTCCAGCACATCCTCCATCCGCGCCACGAACTCCCCGCTCACCTTGGGGATGCACCACTCTTTCTTCTTCCAGGGCTTGGGTTCATTTTTTTGAGTATCTGGCGCACCGTCTTCAGGGAGATGCTCTCGGCAAACTCCAACTCCACCACCTTGCCGGCCAGCAACTGGAGCGTCCAGTGCACGTGTCCTGCGGGCGCTGCGCTGCACGCGAAGGCGATCAGGTGCGCTTCCTGCTTGCCTTCCAGCTTGCGCTCCCGGCCCGGCCGCGGTCGGTCATTGATGGCAGCCTCAAGTCCTTTCTCCACGTACCGCTTCCGCGCTCTGGCAACGGTAGCGGCGGTGATCAACAGCACATCGGCTATCTCACGATCCCCAAGCCCTTCGTCAGCTTTGAGCAGCGCGAGCGCCCGCTTGACGGTGCGGACTGACGGCTTGACCCGGTGGGAAACCTCATTGAGACAGGTCCGTTTGGACTCGGTCAGTTTGACTTTATACTTGAAGGCAGCCATGGCTGGGAGCTTCCTCGCAGAAAGATCATACCCAAGCATGGCTGCCTTCTCATATTCTTACAAATCTATCTGGGAACGGTACTAGGTGCTCGATTGGCATGAGGTGACGTTGGCGGTTGTGGACGGTCGCCTCGCCTACTCCTGGCATTTATACCTATGGTTATCAACCGGCTGGCGGCAGACCATCTCGTCCGATCGATCATTGTTCAAACTGGCGTACAAGTAACAGCTCGCTCCAAGCCTGTGGAATCACCAGGATGACATGGCAGATTGCAAACTGATGCAGGCAGTCGAGGCCTACTTTAACGACCTGCGGATAGTGAGAGTGTCGGGTGATGCCACCAACGAGCGGTCGCTGTACGTGCCGCTGGCCAACTTACTGAACGCGGTGGGCGGCACACTGAGACCAAAGGTGTTTTGCGTTCAGGAACTGGCCGATCAGGATGCCGGTCATCCCGACTACGGTCTCTATGCGAACCGGCCGAGTGCCGAAAAGGAAGCCGCGGGTTGAGTAGAACTTGAACGCGGACTGGTTGGTAGCATAATCGCGTTTACGTAATGACCCTTGGGCGAATCAGATGGGGTATCAATAAGACGGCGGACGCAAGTATGATTGATGTGTAAACCAAATTCGCCAGGGCGTCGCGGCGGGCTTTCTCGACGATGCTGGCCAAGCTCTCCATTCGCATTTCGTGGCAGGGTTCGCCAGGAAATTTTGTGCGACCGAATTTCGATAACCTTTCTGAGTGACGTAACAGGAGTCGGCAGGAATAGTTGACGCGGGACAACTGCTGCAGAAGGCTAACTATCACCGTCCTGCGAATGTAGATTCCTCTTCGGTTTCAGTTTAGTTTGCCCCAGCATGATACTACTAGAGGTCTGGCCGGAAAGCCATTGGTCGGGTTTTGCACTACTCCAAGCAGACGTATTACAGTCGTACTCGGCATTATAGTGTATCCAATACGTTTCAAGAACCCATCATTACATCGGTAATCGACGTCAAGAAAATAACGGCTTGTGGAGAATCGGGGTTCCCGGCCAGCTTTCTAGCCGATGTCGTGCTGGAATACTCTGAGGGACCAATGAGCGATATTGAGCGGTGGATACCCAGTTCACTACCGGCTCGCGCCAATACACCAGGGGCCGTGGGAATGACACCACGGCCCCTTACTGAAACAAAGAGGACGTTACCGTAACGTGGGTCTCTAATCAGTCCAGGTTACAGTAATCGGGTCCGACTTGACGGTATCGTCCAGTTGGATGATGTAGATGGACGACCGGTAGGTCCTCGAACCCGGGCTGTCGAACGTCCTCCGGAAACGAGCTGATCCTGGTTTGTCCACCACTTCACGCCACTCGCCGTTGCCGAACCTCCGCTCCCAGGTTCCTCGGTAGTTGAGAGGTGGGTGGCTACGTTCCAAGTTGCTGGTGAGCACCACCTGGGTTCCCACCGGCACCACGTTGTCGTCGTCATTCGAGGTGATTATTGCATAGGGCCAGATCTCGTCGGTGGCGGTTGCAGTAACGCGGTCCGACGTGTAGGTGACGCCGTTACCCTCGCTATCAGGGCAGGTTACCTCCACGTAATATGTTCGTGGTTCCGCCTGGAAGAACATCTCGGTTATCGTATCCGAGCTGGCGCCCTCGACGGACGACCCAGCGCCATCGACACCAACCTGGTACCAGGCGTAATCCATCGAACTGCAATCGCCTCCTCTGAGTTGAGCAGTCCAGGTCACCGGTTCTCCCCGAGCCGGCGAGGAGTTGCTCACCGTAATTCTGGAGAATATCCGCCAGGTCAACGTGATCGGCTCCGAGCGGACGGTTCGGCCGGTGGACAGGGTTGCCACTGCGCGGTAGACGGCAGTTCGATTTACGTCGAACTCCACACCTTTGGACTTTCTGGGCGGGCCGACTTCGCGCCAGGTGCCATCCCCAAATCTGCGATCCCACTGGTAGGACGCGACGGTTATCCTTAATTCGACATTGGCGGTCAGGGTGATGCGCTGTCCGATCACCGGAGTGGAATCGCTCACCGATATTGTTACCAGAAACTGCGGCGTGGCTGTTACCCTGTCCGAAGCCGGACCTGTTCCTAGCGGATTCACCGCCCGCACTCGGAAGGTGTAGAGCTGGCCGTTGGTCAGGCCGCTTGCCGTGTACGATGTCCCGTTCGCTTCGCCGTGGCCGCTGTTGGGGATGGACAACCAGGCCGACAGGTCGAACGAGTAGGCCGCACTGGCAAGAGAGCCAGCGAAAACAGTGTTCGCGTCCACCGCGACCGAGTATCCAACCCGATAAGATGTGGAGGCATCGGGTGCGGTCAACTTCACCGTTTCTACGGCGTCACCCCAACCAGCGGTTGGTTCCGCATATGCGTAGGCCGGGCCCCCGTTGGCACGGACCTCACCGTCGCCCACGTTACCGACTACGATGTAATCACCGCTAACCGCTACGGAGAAACCAAATTGATTGTTCAACTCACCGTCGGAAGCCGTCAGTTTGCCCGTTTCGTCGGCCGTTGCCCAACCGTCGTCGGGACGGACGAAAACGTAGGCCGACCCGGAAGGATGATCGTCGAGTTCATTTAGGGGAGCTCCCACTACTATGGTGTCGCCATCGACGCCCACTGATTCCCCGAAAAAGTCGAAGTCGTGTCCATCAGATGCGGTGAGCTGGGCCGTCTCCGTAGCGTCGGCCCACCCGTCGCTGGACCGCTCGAACACGTAGGCCACTCCGGGAGGGTTTTCTTCCGAGAACGACTTGGGCGCTCCCACCACAACCGTTGTTCCGTCCGTGGCCACCGACTTGCCAAATTGATGGTATTCGTCTCCGTCCGATGCGGTCAGCTTGGACGTCTCGGTGGAGTTGGACCACCCCGAGTCGGGTTTGATGAACACGTAGGCGGACCCCACTTACCGATTGTCTTCTCCGTCGTCATCGTGGGGCGCACCCACCACTACGGTGTCCCAGACCAGGGCCACCTTGGCGCCAAAACGGTCATGGTCAGCACCGTCTGAAGGGGTGCACTTGGCCGTCTCATTGGCGTCGGTCCACCCTGAGCTGGGCTCGGAAAATACATACACCGCCCCGTGGTCCACGCTGTCCACGCCGTGATTCTTCGCGCTGACGACGATGGTGTCGCCGCCCACGGCTACCGACACGCCGAAACGATCGCCATCGCTGCCGTCAGATGCGGTCAGGTCGGCCACCCGGGTCCAAACCCCGTTTTCCCTGGTGAACACGTAGGCGGCACCCGGGAGACGTGTCTCTAGTTGGTCCCCGGGCGCTCCCACCACCGCCACGTCGCCGTCCACCGCTACCGACTAGCCGAAGTGATCATCAACAGACAGGTCGGGGTGATCCAGCCTGGCAACCTGGGCTTGGTAATACTCATGGCCGGCGCTTCGGGCGGGTTCCCCTGCGCCTGGCTGGTCTGTGGAATCGTCAGGATAGCCAGCAACGCCAGGACAAAAAGGACGACGAGAACCGTTCGCCGCCCTGGGCGAATCCCCACCAACGACGGAAAGATCACGATGTCGGGCAATTTACTAAGCAGCTTCATGGCCCCCCTGGCAAACCACCGCAGTAAATCTGGCCCCGGTCTTGGCCGAGTACGGCAGCTGCTTGATGGTACGTGAGACCAATCGCGGTTTTCAATGTGCGATCCCCAATAATGAGCATATTCAACCAGCCTCCATGCACAGAGCTCGATAACGGGCCACCCCATCCTGTCCATCCGTGTTGGTTCCCGTGACACTTCCCGGCAGGAACGCGGCTTTGGCAAATGGCTTACCGGCCATTCCAACGGCCGGGTGCCCCGTACAGCGATGTTCAACGTATCGTCCCGCCTGGACACCTGCTCCTCCACCGGCACCAGCCTGTAGCCCCGCGTTCCTTCCAAACGCTCCCACTGGCCGACCATATGACCAAAGTAATCAACCTCGTCATCCTCCGGGGGACATAACCATTGACTTGGTCAACGGACGCTGACGCCGCACCATCCGGGCGACTGACCGATTCCTGCCCTGGGACGTTACTCTTTTTCATGGGCCAACCGGAATCCACCGTTGGCGAACCGTTTGAAGCTTATCTATACCGAGGCTACACCATCAAACGCAGGGGAGAAGCCGGGTACATAGCCTGATGGTTCGTATACCGGCAGACGCGACTGTCCCGGCCCAGGCTCTTGGCCGCAGAGGTCACGTCCCGTCAAGTGGTGGGATAAGCGTCATCCTTGTTGATGTGGTTCAGGCTGCTGTCTCCAGGATGTTGGCGGAGGGAAGGACCTCGGCGTCGACGTCCTTGTCAATGGTTAGGTAGCGGCGGGCTTCAGCCCACTCGTCGTGCTGCTCGGCCAGGACGGCACCCACCAGACGCCGGGTCGCGGTCCGGTTGGGGAAGATACCCACCACGTCGGTACGCCGACGGATCTCCTTGTTCAGCCGTTCCAGTGGATTCTTGGACCAGACCCTTCGGCAGGCTCAGGACAATGAGACACTGGGAAGGCGGTGAAGGCCAGGGTGTCGGGCAAGGCATCCTCCAGCACCTGGGCAGCCTGGGGGAAGTGTTCCCGGAGTTGAGCTATCCACCCGGTCCGCCTGGGCGTGAACCTCCTCCGGTGAGAGCCGGGGTAGATGGCGCGCACCATGGTGGCTACTCCGGCGTGGGACCGCTTGGGCACTCCGGTCAGCAGGTTGGTCATGAAGTGGGTTCGGCAGCGTCGCCAACTCGCACCGGCAAACACCGTGGCGATGGCTTGCTTCAGCCCGTGGTGGGCATCGGAGATGACCAGTTCGACCCCACCGTAAGCCCGGGCGTTCAGCGACCGGAGGAAGGCCAACCAGAAGGCGCCGTCCTCGCTGACCCCCACGCCCATGCCCAGCACCTCACGCTGACCAGTGCCGTTGACACCGGTGGCCACCACCACGCTGACATTCACAATACGGCCACCATGCCGGACCTTCTGAGTCAGAGCGTCCAGCCACACGTAGGGGTAGGGGCCACCGTCCAGGGGTCGGCCCAGGAAGGTCTCCACTACTTGGTCCAGTTCCTTACAGATACGTGAGACCTGGCTTTTCAAGAAGCTATCGCAACCCAACGCCTTGATCAGGTCATCCACCCTCCTGGTGGACACCCTTTCCACGTAAGCCTGCTGGATCACCGCCAGCAGAGCCTTCTCACTACGCCACCTGGGCTCGAGCAGGCTGGGGAAATAGCTCCCCTCCCTGACCTTAGGTATCCTCAACTCTATCGTCCCCACCCGGGTGTCCCAATCTCGGCTGCTGTAGCCGTTCCGGTGGGTGAGTCGTTCCGGGTTGCGCTCGCCATGCCGGGCGCCGATCTGGGCCGACACCCCAGCGTCCATGATGCCCTCCACCAAGACGTGCAGACCTTCCCGGAAGAAGTCCACATCGCGGTCCCGGCACCGTTCGGGTAGTAGTTCCAAAAGGTTCATCCCGCACTTGGACATCGCTGTCCCCCTTGCACGGATTTGTAGTTATTCCGATAAGGATGACGCGGTGGCAGACTTCTTGCCACCTGGTTTCTGTTACACCACCTACCGGGACCTTACTCTTGGATACGGAGTGCCCACAACCACCTCTTAAATGCGGCGATTTTCGGTTGTTCCTATCCTCGCCCCATAATACTGGTGGCGCCGTTGGCACCTACATTCTTAACACCAGTTGAGGCGAGAAATGAGCAAGCTAAAATCAACACTCGTACTTGCGTTGGGTTTTGTCACAGGTTACGTGACTGTTCTGGGAGACGCGCCTACCTCGACGGACGTGATGAAGCAGCTGGAAGACGTGGAATCCATTCTGGAGAACTACGTCGAATCACGGCGAGTCTTGAATTTCTCCCCAGTCAACGCCGGTGGAGTGGGCCTGTTGAGAAAGTCGTGAAAACCATCGGATTACTCAACGGACAGGTTTGTTCATCTTTGTGTCGAGCATATTGGTGGGGGTGAAAGATATGGGTCGACACCATGGGACAAGGGCGATTCCTCCGATTCGTCCCTCCATGATGTAGCGATAGCGGCTCTCAGGTTGCTGGATCCGGGCGGTCCGACACCCCACCGCCGCATCTTTCTGACTGCTTTCAGGACGTTGTGGGCCAAGCCGGCCAGGTACCCTTCGCAGTCCACTTTCCACAATCCCCGCAGGCGCGACTTCTCCCTCCCCAACCGGTCCAGGGAGGCGAAGGTTCCCTCGGCAACGGTACGGCGCCGGTTTTGCTCCCGTCGGAACGCCGCTGTTTGGTTGCGTGCTTGAGCTGCTAGGAATAAGGGGTAGTACATACTGAGGGCCACGTAGCGTCGCATTTGTCCCGGCGTCAGGCAGATGTCTTTGATGGGGCACCCCTGGCAGTCTTTTTGGTGCGCAACATACTGGTAAGCGCCGTCCGCCGTCCCGACTGTGGAACTACCGACGACGTAGAATCTTGCCTTCAGGGCAGACCAAGTGGTCGCCCCGATATTCGAACCCGCCCTTGGCAACCATGTTCGTTTCCTGGATCGGATGGATGGGGATGTAGGCGCCCATGTCCCGCTCATCCAACAGTTGCCGAATTTGTCCGACGTTGTAGCCGGTGTCCGCAGCCAACGACACCGGTTGTAACGGTAGCCCTTCAAGCAAGGCGGGCACCGCTTTCCACTTACCCTCGGACGCGTGGGAGACCCCGCGAGACTGGATGAAGCCGCCCAGGTCAACCATGACGTTCTCCCGGTAGTGCAACCCGGATGGTTTCCCACGACGGCTGGTCCGCGACCGGGCATCGGTGTCCACGGGGCTCAGCGGCAACCGACCGTCCGGTTTCTGGAAGTGCCGCACCTCCTCGGGTTCGTCGCCATCCTCATCGACGGTGGTCTCGGTGATCATGAACAACCCGTTGACCTCGATGGCTCGCTCCTTATTGTCGTCTATCAGCTGATACCTTCATGTATTTGTTGGCTGGAGGCTCGGCCTATGGGGTTAGCTACCTCGAACGGGACGACGACGGCCCGGGCCTCAACTCCCGGATTGCGCGGTGGCTCAACCCTGGCGCTTACACCACTGTGGCGACAACCTACGGTGATTTCGAGCGCGACGACTACACGCTTGTGGTGCAGGTTATCGACTAATGGTATGACACTATAGATTTATTGGTTGGGGGCGACGGCCCAAGTGGACTTGGTCCCTGGTCTGGACTATCATTGGGCCTGTCAGACGCTTCGGCGCGGCAGCGGCAAATGGAGGTCCGGGGGCAATGGCGGAGAAGGGAATTCTCGACGGGGTTAGAGTCCTTACCCTGGAGCAGGTGCATGCGCTACCGTGGGGGACGGGATTCCTTGCGGATCTGGGCGCCGATGTCATCCGCGTCGAAAGCCCTGACCACCTGCAGGACCGCAAAGCCGGCCCCTTTCCTGAAGGAACTCCGGGTGAAGAGTGGTGGAACGAAGCCGGCAACCTGGTCTATTACGGCACCCGCAACAAGCGCAGCCTGTGCATGGACGTGACCAACCCGCGGGGCAAGGAAGTCTTTCTCAAGCTGGTGGAGAAGGCTGACATCGTGACCGACAACTTCCGTCCGGGCACCATGCAGCGGTTCGGGTTCGACCATGACAGCCTCTCCACAATCAACCCCCGTATCATTACCCTCAGCTGCACCGCTTACGGGTACACTGGACCTTGGCGGCGGGCAGGCTCCCGGGCCCGCACCGTTGATGCCGCCTGTGGTTTGTCCTACCTGACCGGCTACGAGGGCGGCCCTTCCATGCGGGCCAGCAACAACTACATGGATCATTCCGTAGGCAACAACGTGGCCTACGCCCTGCTGCTGGCTCTGTACCAGCGCACCAAGACGGGCAAGGGCATGCGGGTTGACCTTACCATGCTGGAAACCGGGGTCTCGGCAGTGGGGCCGGCCATCCTGGAGGCGCAGCGGGGCATAACCCGCGATCGTTTGGGCTGCGCCCACTGGTGGAAGGCGCCGCACAATGTGTATCCGGCCAGGGGCGACGACCGTTGGATAGTTATTGTCGTGTCGTCAGACACAGAATGGGAATCGCTGAAGGGAGCAATGGGTAGGCCCCAGTGGGCCGAGGGAGCCAAATTCGGCACCGCTTTAGCCCGCTGGCACAACCGCCATGAACTGGACGAGTTGATCGGTACCTGGACCGCCCAGCACGACGACCTGGAGCTGGGGCGGAGGTTGCAGGGACTGGGCATCGCCGCCGGCTCGGCGATGACCGCCCAGGACCTGGTAAACAACTTTCATCTGCGGGAACGGGGCTATATGTGGGAGTTCTCCAACCCTCAGGCCCCTGCCGTTGGGTCCCGTCTTTTCGCCGGGCGCCCCTTCAGAGATCCCGGTAATCCCATGTCAATTGCGAAGGTCGCGGGATTGGGACAGGACAACGAGGCGATATTGGCAGAGCTGGCCGGGTTGTCTCCGGCGGAAATAGGGGAACTGGAATCCGAAGGCGTGGTTTTTGGCGCACCCCGGCCCGACGAACCAAGGCCGTAATTCATGCGCCAGGGCAGACGAACAATCGCGAAGAGTAGCGACATTAGCATTCATGGATAAGCAATTGTTGGAGAGACCATGCCCGGAATACTCTCAGAATTGCGCGTACTGGAACTGTCCCACCAGCCCTCGGGCGCCTATTGCGCCAAGCTGCTGGCCGACCAGGGCGCGGACACCATCAAGGTTGAGCCGCCCGGTTGGGGCGACCAGGCCCGCCACGAGCCGCCCTTTATTGACGAGGTTCCCCATCCCGACCGGGGCACCTCCTACCTTGCCTTCAATACCAACAAGCGGGGCATCACACTGGACGTGGAGCAGGCAGAAGGTCGGGAGCTTTTCGAGCGGTTGGCCACCACTGCGGATATTATTCTTGAGAGCTGTCCACCGGGGAGGCTGGCGGAATTGGGACTGGGCTATGAACAGCTGTCCCAATCCAACCCCGGCCTGATCCTGGTTTCCATCACCTATTTTGGTCAGGACGGGCCCTATGCCAGCTACCAGGGCGATGATCTGGTGGCTCAGGCCATGGGGGGCTACCTTTACGCGGTAACAGGCTCGGCCAGCCAACCGCCCATGGGCACGGCCCTGCAGCAGATGGAGATTACCGCTGCCCGCAACGGGGCGGTGGCGGTAATGGCAGCGCTGATGCGGCGGGAGCAGTCAGGAAAAGGTACCCACATCGATGTCTCGACCATGGAGGCCGCCGTCAGCACCCCCTCCGGGCTGATTCACCCCTACACCTACACTGGACGCAACCCCCACCGGGGCGGCAGTGACGGCAACGTAATGGACGGGATGCACCTGCCCACCCTGGATGGGGAAGTAACACTCACTACGGCTGGCACCGGCGGCCGTCCCATGCAGGCGTGGGCCGAGTTTCTGGAGGAACCGGGGCTGCTGGACTCCAAGTTCGCGTCCCGCGGCGGCCGGATGGAACACTGGGAGGAGCTTCATGGACTGGTGGCCCCCAAGCTGGCCCAGTGGACCAACCTGGACTTGATGCGAGAAACCATGGCCCGGGGCCTGGTCATAGGGCTGGTTCAGACGCCGCAGCAGGTAGTGAAATCGCCGCACCTGGAAGAGAGAGGGTTCTTCGTCGAGATGGACCATGCCAGGGCCGGCCTATTGAAATACCCGGGTTCGGGATTCTTTATCGACGGAGAAAACGCCATGGCATCGGCCCGACCGGCGCCCCGCCTGGGCGAACACAACGTTGAAATTCTGTGTGGTGAGCTGGGCCTCACGGTCCGGGACCTGGGACTGCTGCGGGCGGCGAGGGTTATCTAATCCGCTATTGTGAAACGCCGCGGACGGACTTGTTGAAAAAGTTGATGGTGAAGCCAATCTGGGCGTGATTTTCGGCTAAGATGCTGGGACAATCAGGAATTGGC
The DNA here is from genome assembly GCA_965217175.1 of Dehalococcoidia bacterium. Lineage (GTDB taxonomy): Bacteria > Chloroflexota > Dehalococcoidia > Lucifugimonadales > UBA3495 > Bin87. The sequence goes on along the minus strand of OZ244251.1, from coordinate 2,685,152 downwards.
AAGAATGCCGATGACCGAGCCTTTGGACCGTAGTCGTCGCGACTCCACTTTGTTCCAGTTCACCACCAGGCAGTTGCGAGATTTCATTGACCCCAACCACCTGCTGATCCGGATCGACGAGCAGTTGGACTTCGCCGAGTTGGTGGAGCCATTGGAAGGGTGCTACTGCCCCGACTTCGGAAGGCCGGCCATCCACCCCGAGATGATGGCCAGGGCACTGCTGATCTGCTCCCTGTACAACATCGCCTCTTTCCGCAGGCTGTGCTTGGCAATTTCGAAGAACATCGCCCGCCGCTGGGTTTGTTTCCTGACCATCGACGATCCGGTGTTTGACCACTCTTCAATCAGCCACTTCATCGATCGGATCGGGCGGGACGGCTTCGCGGCGATCTTTGACGGTCTGAACGACGAACTGCTGCGGTTGGTACGTTGTCGCCAGAGGTGTACGTGGATGCCAGTTTGGTCAAGGCCCACGCGCGGTTGCGGACTGGAGGCCAGCGGGATGACCATGGCGGAGTTCAAGGAACAGGCCATCGAGGAGAACGGCCTCTTCGTGCTGACTGCAACCACCGCCGCCACGCCGAGATCGAGAACGCCATCCGCGACCTCAAGTACGGCGTGGGCCTCAACCACCTGCCATCGGGCCGTTTCCCCGCCAATCCTGAGCCTGCCGAAGGGGGCCTGGCTGGCCGTCCAGAGCCTGCCCCGTACTCGATACGGGGTCATCGCCCACAACCTGGCCCGCTGGACCGCCCGCATCGGTCTCGGTGAGCAACTGGTCACCACCAAGACCCTGCGGCGGCGTTTCTTCTCCCTGGCCGGACGGCTCACCCGCTCGGCCCGCCGCCTCACCTTGCATCTTCCCCAAGGCTGGCCTTGGGAAAACCAATTCAGTGGCGCCGTGGCGAGACTGCGCGCCCGGCCACTCCCTTCCTGACGGCGTCCGACCCGTCCGCTGGACTACTGAACCGCCGGGCCGATTTGCGCCAGGTCGGTCCCTGAGTGTCTCCTGCTGCACGTTGGCTGCCGATCTCGCCCGCCGCCGGCGCTGCGGACCGTCAATATCCCCTCTCCACGATTGCCACACCCTGCAACCAGCCAGATCTATCGGGGTCAGAGCCTTACACTCCCCTTCCCCCGCCTCTCATCTCTCGTCAGACCGGCCTCGCTACATCCCTTCGGTGGATTCGGGCTTAGGCTAATGAGTACCTCTGGAAGCCATTTTGTGGTCCCAATTTGTCAACGGGACTACTCGTGGACGTGGGTCGAATGTCTGCAACTTTGGAACGACATTGTGCATGTCGGCATTGGAGATGGTATGACGAGTCATTTCATTGGTTCGATAGTGTACGTGGGACCTAGTTCTTCCCCGGTGACGGGAATGGATTCTCTTTTGGTGATCGATGGTCAGCTAAGGCTGACCACAGTTATGCTGGTGCTGGAGGCTCTGGCTAGATCTCTTGGAGACACTGAGCCGGTCGCCGGGTTCTCAGCGGCGAAGTTGCGGGACCGTTACCTGTTGAACGCTCATGAGGACGGCGATAACCGTTACAAATTGGTGTTGAATGACAAGGACCGAGAAACCTTTAACGCGTTGGTGGATCAACGGCCATTGCCCGTGGCTCGCTCGGAGAGTGTGATCGCTAACTTCGAATTCTTTCAGCGTAGAATTGCCCAACTAGGGGATATCGAGCAATTGTGCAATGGATTGGGGCGATTGGCGGTGGTTGATGTTGCGTTGGAAGCCAATCAGGACAATCCGCAGCTAATCTTTGAGAGTTTGAACTCGACGGGGAAGCGGCTAACGCCTTCGGATATGATCCGCAACTTTGTCCTGATGGGATTGGAGCCTGCGGCAGACAGCGCTTTGGAGGGACTATTGGCACCCTATGGAGGTTCTATTCGGGCAAGGGTCTTATGCCGAGGAATTCAACAAGTTCATGAGGCATTATCTGACCTACAAAACCGGGGAAATACCGAACGTGAGCGCGGTCTACGAAGCTTTCAAATCCTATTCTCACCGTCGGCAAAGGGAGGGTGGCAGCGTTGAGTCGCTCGTCGCGGATGTGCGACGGTTCGCTGAACATTATTGCGTGATGGCTGGCTTGAAACGTGAAATGGATCTGCAACTGGAAGCTGCGTTCCGTGACCTTAGAGAATTCAAGGTAGACGTGGCGTTTCCTTTCCTTTTGGAACTGTTCGAGGATTACTCCACCGGGCAGTTGGATTCTGGGGACTTTTTAGGCATCTTGAGGTTGATTGAGTCCTCCGTGTTTAGACGGGCGATCTGCTCGATTCCGACCAATTCGTTGAACAAGACGTTCCCGAATTTGGCTAGGTCGGTGGATAAGAAACGCTACTATGCGAGCGTCTGTGAGCAGTTTATGGGGATGCCGTCCTATCGTCGGTTTCCTCGAAACGACGAGTTCGAACGGGAGTTGGTCGCTCGAGATTTGTACAATTTCCCGAGGCGTCACTATTGGCTCCGTCGGCTTGAGAACCACGATCGTAAAGATCCCGTTCTAATGTCCGAATACTCGGTCGAGCATATAATGCCGCAGAATGAGAATGTGGCTGAAGCTTGGCAAAAGGCGTTGGGACATGAGTGGCATCGGCTACATGTTCAGTACCGTCATACTTTGGGTAATTTGACGTTGACGGCGTACAACCCTGAGATGGGAGATCGTCCATTTCCTGTAAAAAGGGATATGGATGGCGGCTTCGCCCAAAGTCATCTATGGCTCAATGCTGGCTTGGACACTGTGGAAGAATGGAACGAAGCTGCGATTGTCGATCGGGCGGGAAGATTGATCGACAGAGCGGTGCAGGTGTGGACCGAACCGCCCGCGCAGTACATCCAATCTATGGACATGGTGGGTGGGGTATCCACCGGTGGTGGTGCGATAGATGGCTACGAATTTCTTGGCCGTGGGGGTGCAACTCGTACTTTGTTCGAATCTTTCCGGGTTTTGGTTCGTGGATTGGACCCTTGCGTGACAGAGGATTTCCTCAAACACTACATCGCGTATAAAGCAGAGACAAACTTCGTGGATGTTGTGCCGCAGGCAAATGGCCTGCAGCTGACTTTGAATACGTCGTTCGCCGACTTGGATGATCCAAGAGGTCTGGCGTTGGATGTCACTGGGGTGGGCCGTTGGGGAAACGGAGATGTGGCTGTCTGGCTGACAGAGTTGGATCTGCTTCCCTACGTGGTGTCGTTGGTACGTCAGTCTCTGGAACGCCAAATGGCAGATTGGGATTCATCCCCGTCGGCAGCGCCAGTGTTCGTTGACGATCTGGAGATAGCTGATTAGCAGGATGTTGAAATGGCGGGTGGCGCAGTGGTACGGGAGGGATGAGAGGTCATGAAACTGAGGGTGGGCGTCAAGTTTGCCGGTGCGGGGTCCTGGTTGATGCTGGGTGATGGAGTAGTTTTCAGGATCTCCGGGTCAACGGGCGACGGCCAGGACAGACCAATCGTGCGCTCACGCCCCCACCGGCGTCAGTTTGGCCAGCGGGACCAGGTTGTAGCCGGTGATGGTCATTTCCGCCCACAACCGGTTGCGGGCTGCTCCGCAGTAGCGCAGCTTCCGGCCTCCGGCCACCGTTCTCACCCAGCCGAAGACCTCCTCAACTCGTTTCCTGGCCCGCTGGCTCAATCGGTACCCATGGTGGCGGCTGGTGCGCCGGTCGATGGCCGACCCTTGCTTCTGGGCCACATGGGGCGTAACCAGCATGTTCCGGCATCCCAGGACGAAACCCCTGGTGTCGTAACCACGATCGGCCCCCACGGTGATCCTACCCGTTCCCGGCGCTGACGCCAGCATCTCCAGCGCGGTTCCCCGTTCCCAGGCGCCATCGGCTGGGGTGAGGCGCACGTCCACACCAAGCCTTCCCGATTGTCCATCAGCACGTGGGCGCCGAAACATAACCGTGCTTCCTTGCCCTTCTTGGCCAGCCTGGCATCTGGGTCCGTGGTGGACCGGTGGGTCTCATTGCGGCGCCGCTCACCTCGAAAATCCACGTCTGGGTTGCGCCCCCCACCCTCGGGCGGCGGTGAATTATCGTCCCGGGGTCGGAAACTCTTCACCGATGCCCACGCCTCCAATAGCGTCCCATCCACGCTGAAGTGTTCCTCCGACAATAGCCGCTGCTGCCGCGCCTGCGCCACGACCTCCAGCAGAAACTCCCGGGCCACATCCGCGTCCAATAGCCGCCGCCGGTTCTTGGCGAACACCGAGTGGTCGAAACTGCTATCCATGATGTTCAGGTCCAAAAACCACTTGAACAGCAGGTCGTACTCCAGCCTTTTACAGAACTGCCGCTCGCTGCGCACCGAGAAGAGCGCCATCAACAGACAGGCTTTCAGCAGGTTCTCTGGCGGTATCGAGGCGCGACCATTGGCGGCGTACATCCGGTCGAAGGTGGGCGAGAGTTGCCCCAGGGCTTTATCGACCATGGGCTTGATGCGCCTGATGGGATGACCGTGTGGCACCAAAGCGTCCGGGGTAACCGCTGTCAGCATCTCGACCTGTCGCGCCGCTTTGCCTCGCATGAGGAACCTCCAAAGTCCTAGTACCCGGCATCCTACCATCCTCTCGCCATTCCGCTCGTTTTTCAACACCCTGCTGATCGGGTTTGTTTAGTTGCGATAAGGATGATGCGGTGGCCAGCTAGTCGCCAGCCCGATGGTTGTTACACCACCTTTCGGGACTCTACAGCGCTTGCCCATCACTGGCTTCCCCGAGTTGAACTGCCACCATCGCGTCGCTCCACAGCCACCGTGGTCCTCGGACGGGCTCCTGGGGCGCCTGTATCAAGGAAGTCCGTAGCGCTGCACCGCCCTGGGGAATTGCTCTAGGCGAGTGAGCCAGCCGTTGAAATGGGGACATTCCCTACGAAAAGTTGCCAAACCCAGGTTCGCGGCCACCCGAAGACCGTCAACCCGTTTCTGATAGCTGGGCACTAGAGCCAGGATGCGGCGGCTGGGGCATGTGTTGTAATCATCGTTGATATCTTGTGGGGATGGAAACTGGTCGCGGATTGCCTGAAACGCTGGAGCCAAGTAGGACCGGCCAATAGAGTTCGACAGCAATGCTGGGTCGCTGAACAGGAGCGCCTCGAACTCGTGCATCGTCACGAAGGGGATGAAACGTTCGGGGTCGAGATTTTTTATCCCCGTCGCTATGGCCGCGGCGACGGCTGTCTCTACAATGCTTGCCTTATCGGCGTTTGCTCGTGCTGATCGCGCTTCTACCCGACCTGGCCACGATGGGTCAAGGCCGTAGTAGTCCACCAGCGTGGTCACTAGGTCATTGTTCGGATTGTTCAACGAATCGAGTATATTTCTCTTATCGCGGTGCCACCTTCCGGTGCCGCCCCGGGAGCCAGTTCGGTCCGGGATCAAGATAGGCAGTATGGCGGTGTAACCGTAGCTGTAAAGGTGCGGGGCCAAGACCTGATCGACGAAACCACGCTCCGTCTGACCTTCCGACAAGATGGTCAGTCGGGTCATCGTTATTCCGGCTTCGGGTTTCCGCCCAAGACGTTCTTCTCCCAAAGTTGGCCGATGGTGTAATCATCCAGCCAATATTGCAGCTCCTCCCCGTCCGGACGATGGAACTGGGTAGCGCCGTCCACACGTTCGGCTATCACGATGTCAGCAGGTTCAAACTCGTCCACCAAGGCTGACGATTGGGTGGCGACGATCACTCTGCCGTCAACGGCGGCGCGCCGAATGAGTGCGCCGAGCAAGGAGATCGCGGCGGGATGCAGGCCCAACTCTGGTTCGTCAAAGACTATCAACCGGGGTCGCAACTCCACGGGTTGGAGGAACAGCGCGGCCAGCATGATGAAGCACAGTGTGCCGGCGGACATTGCGGATACATCGAAGTAGTTGTCTGAACGCAAGTGCTTCCACGCCAGCCGAATCCTGTTGGGGTCGGTACTCAAGGGGCGCAGGTCGAAGTCATCGAGGAATGGAGCGACCATCTGCGCCACTTGGCGAATTTCCTGATAGGCATCTGGGAATTGATGATGCAGCCGCAATAGGAATGGCGCTACGTTCGATCCGTCAGCGCGTAGATATGCGTCGTCGTGGACGTAGGCTGTCTTCTTGATGGGCGCATGGAGATTGGACTCGATAGCGTGGTAGACGCGATGACTATCGAAAAGTCGTTCCAGCAGCGGATCCAGGGATGGATTCCAGCTGCGAATGTTGCGGAATGACGGCACGTTTTCCTCTGCCACATCAGACAACGTCGGAACCAATATCGAGTTGCGAGCAGGGTGCCCTTCGATTCCCCTGGTCGAGTATTGCTGGCGTCCTATAGCAAAAGTGTCGTACTTGGTGGGTCGCAATTGAAACTGGACAGATAGTCTTTTACTCGCTAGAAATACCTCGATGTTTATGGTCTCGGTGTAGCGGGAGCCGAAGTGGAGAAGCTGATCCGCAGACCCAGCGGCGCCAAGGTATTCCTGCCACCGATCATCACGGAATTCCCTTAGCAACTCGAAACTTCGATCAGGTTCGATTTACCGGATCCGTTGGCGCCAATGAGGATGTTGATCGGGGCGATCTCCAGCTCCGCCGATTTTATGCTTTTGAAGCCCTCGATTTTGATGTGGCCTAACGTATCCATGCCCGCCGCCGCCGGTCGCGTTCCCGGTGTAGTTTTCAGAGAAGTGAGTAGTCTGAGGTGGACCCGGGAAACTGGACAGGTAGCTAAGCGAGAGTCCTGCTCCTAAACTGAAGGCAGCAGTCGCTGTCGAGAAGGAGTTGGAGATGTCGAAACAACGAAGGAAGCACAACCCGGCTTTCAAGGCCAAGGTGGCCCTGGAGGCGGTGAAGGGGGAGGAGACGGTGGCCCAACTGGCGGCCAGGTACCAGGTCCACCCCAGCCAGATTCAGGCCTGGAAGAAAGTCCTGACCGCGGGAGCCGCCGGCGTGTTCAGCAACGGGCCAGAGCAGAAGGCCAGTAGCGACGCCGCGCTGATCGCCCGGCTGTACCAGGAAATCGGACCGCTGAAGGTGGAGCGGGATTTCTGGTCGGGGAGGTCCGGTCCATGAGCGTGGCCCAGCGGCGGGGGATGGTGGATCGGGAGCACCTATCGTTGTTGATAGCATCGTTGTCGATAGCGCGGCAGTGCGCCCTGCTGGGAGTGGCCCGTTCCAGCCTGTACTATCGGCCCAAGGAGGCCTCCGGCGAGGACTTGGCCTTGCTGCGGGCCATCTACCGGGGTCCCCGCACCAGCCTGCCAGCGCCAGCGCACCGGGCCTATCCCTATCTGTTGGAAAAGATCACAGTTACCCGGTCCAACCAGGTGTGGGCCGCCGACATCACCTACTTGCCCATGGCCCGGGGACTCCTCTACTTGGTAGCCATCATGGACTGGCACAGCCGGTACGTGGTGGCGTGGCGATTGTCCAACACCCTGGAGGCCGACTGCTGCGTCGATGCCTTGCAGGAGGGGTTGGAGCAAGGCCAGCCGGAGATCTTCAACACCGACCAGGGCAACACCGACCAGGGCAGCCAGTTTACCAGCCTGGAGTTCACCCAGGTGCTGCAGGAACACGGGGTGAAGATCAGCAGGGACGGGAAGGGCCGGTACAGCGACAACATTTTCGTGGAGCGGTTGTGGCGGACGCTGAAGTACGAGGAGGAGTACCTGAAAGCCTACGCCAATGCCACCGAGGCACGGAAGGAAGTGGGAGCCTACTTCCGGTTCTACAATGACCAGAGGCCCCATCAAGCCCTGGGCTACCGGACCCCGGCCGAGATGTTCCACGGGGCCACGGATGCTCCGGTAGAGGAATCCAAGGAAGGGAGAAATTCAACGGAACGAGTACTGGTATCATTGCCAGGAGCACCCGGACTCTCGCTTGACTCACCCTCAATACGGTCCAACTAATGGGGTCCACCTCAGTCTCAGCGCGATTGTAGCACCTCCGGTAACCTGTTCTGTAAGTGCCGCGGATGTGTACCTGCTGGGTGCGCAGGCTTCGCCGACGGCAACCTCCTTCAAGACGGGGGCCAATCGCGGCGGGCGAGGGCGACGATCGGCATTCAGGCTCTCGTATCTCGCGGCCTAATTCCAAACCGAGAGCCTGGATCGACACAGCATTGGGAGCGTCATAGTTCAGGCTCCCTGATCCACCTCAACGTAAAGCCTCAGCCCCAGGTGATCGCATCGCCTCAACAAAAGCGTTACTTTTTGGAAGTAGTTGCCGCACCTAGCATGCTACCGAAAATTCGGGAGGCAATGGCGTGGCGGGAGGCATGAGCAGGATGCCTAATCAAGAGTTCTTGTGAACATACGGGACGGCTACCGGGTGTCCTCACGGATGGACAAAAGTAGGTTCCTCGACGAGTTCATTGCGATTACCGGACACCATCGCAAGCACGGCATCAGGTTGCTCGGGGAGCCTGACGATGATGAGGACACGCCGCCTCCGACACGATGCCAGCGCATCTACGATGAGGCCGTCAGAGAAGCGGTGATCGTGATCTGGGAAACCGCCGACCGGATCTGCGGGAAACGCCTGAAGGCGGCGCTGCTCCATCTGGTGGAGTCCATGGAGCGCCATGGCCACCTCTGTCTCGACCCCGAGGTACAAGTCCGTCTGCTGGCCGACAGCGCGGCCACTCTCGACCGTCTCCTGAAACCCATCCGTCCCGTCGCGGGTAGCCGGCGCAAACGCCGGAGTAGGCAGTCAATGGGAAAACGGATCCGGTCCGTACCTACTCCGGCGCTTACCTACAATGACCGGGACCGGTCGCCAACGGGTTTTCTGGAAATCGGTCTGGTGGACCGTTGTAGCGGTCCTTTATATGGTTCATTTATCCACAGCCTGGTAGCCACCGACATCTGTACCGACTGGACCGAAGCCGTGCCCCTCCTGGCCAGGGAGCATTCCCTAGTGGTGGCTGGGCTGGAAGCCATCGCCAAACAACTGCCTTTTCCCCGTCCTGGGCATTGACTCCGACAATGACAGCGTGTTCATCAACGACTCCCCACCGAGTACTGCGCCGACCGGGCATCGAGTTCACCCGTTCCCGGGCGTGTCGGAAGGTCGATTGCGGAGGATACATAGCATCCTTCGCGCACAATGCCCTAAAAGCCGTGCGCAAACTGGGACGTTGGACCGGACCGACCGATCCAGCCTCCCCGAATAGCGACATCGCTGACGTGGCCGCTGACAGTCAGGTAGGGATGGCACTTTCGTACCTCTACCAACGAGGACGTTTTGCCATTATAGGTCTGTTTATCGCGGTCCCCAAACCTGCCTACTGAAGGATTCGCCTGCCGGAAATCGACTTTCTCAACAAGCCCACTAGTGGTCGTTAATCACCGGTTGTGGGCGATGCCGCGATACCACAGTTTCCGTTAGCCGTCACCGTCTCAACCCAGACGAAGATCCCTTCGGTCCGTCTCCGTGCCCGCTGGCTCAATCGACACCCCTCATGCCGAGTGGTGCTCCCGTCGATGGACGAGCGCTGCTTCTGGACTACATGGGGCGTTACTTCAAACCTCCGACATTCCCTGGCGAATCCCTTGGTGTTGCGACAGCAACGCGTATGGCGCGTTGTTGTCAGCGTGGCGAAGGTTTGTGGTGCCTGGTCTATCCCTCGATGGCGTACTGGCGACGTGCTCAGCGTTGGTAAGCAGGTTAAGGTGCGTCAACGTCGAGTTCCGTGTAGAAGCGTCGGTAAGCGTCGTAGGCGTCGATCCAGTCTGATTTCTGGATGAAAGTGGGGATGATGGTGTGGTGAGCACCTACGGCGATGAGTTGGGGCCTGATGTCCAATAGGAAGGAAGAAGGCCAACCGGAATCCAGCAGATGTTGGTCGCCCCCGTAGATCATGATGATGGCCATGTAGTCGCCTTCCAGATCGCTGTACTGGTCTTTGTGTTCTACGACGGCTACCGGCTCAAAGATGAGGCTTCAGTGGAATTGCTCCCCCGGCGCGTTTTGGACGATGGCGCTGACGCATTCCCGTAACGCAGCGTCCATGGTTCTGCTCCCAACGCTGGGGTTAGTTCCCTCCCCGAATATTTGGATTTAATTCCAGCCCCTCAAGGCGGGATCGGTAAGGAGCGGAAGTCACCAATCGCCGTTGTCAACGCCGGTAGGGATGGTCCCTGGGTGCTAAATTTTGGTGCCATTTTTTGGTGAGGCAACACGCCGGCAAATGTAGTTGACGCGGGACACGTGGTCCCCGTTAATGCGATAACCCAGCGATTCCGGCAGGTTGATTTCAGAGTAAAGGACGGGTCCCCCGTGTCTGAGGGTGAAGTGATCAAGTTCGTCGTGTTCGTTGTCCTAGCCGCGCATGATGGGTCTGACCATTGACTCGAAACCGAGGGTGACGTTGTCGGACCAGTTTCGGGTCATGGGTTTGGCGTTCAGGCGTTCTGGCAGCAACACCTTGTGTTGCAGTGGGTCGGCGCAGATGGCGGCGTGGGTTTTGAACTCTTCCGAGGGGATGGTGGGATAAGCCTGGAAGATACCTGAGGTGGAGAGGCGGTAGGGCTTGAGGGTGGGGTCACCGAACTTCTCTGTGAAGAGGCGGTGTGCGGCGCAGCCAGCGTCAAGATGGTTATCGCGGAACATGCCGCCTTCCCTGGCTCGGCGACGGAAGAGATTCGACTCCAAGGCGCCTCTGATCCAGAACAGTTCGTAAGTTGAGGTCATTCGTTTGATTGTCTTTGGTGTAGGTATGCCTGGGTTGGCTCCGTAGGGTTGATCACCTTGGGGCGAGGGTCTCCGGGTCGACGTTTTTATTGGTCGTCAGGTGATTGATTTTCGGCGACAAATTGGTCCGGTGCGCTGACGGGAACGAGGATGCGATTGCCGACGCGGATGGTCTTGATCTCGCCACGCTTGACCATCTCGTAGACCATCCGGTCGCTGATTTCCAGCGATGCGGCGGTCTCCTTGATGGTGAGGGTGCGTCGTTCCAACGGTTGGGGGTTGGAGTTATCGGGCGGGGTTTCGGGTGGGTTGTGCCACAGGTTTCTGAGCATGGTTTCTCCTTTTGGTCCAGTTTGCCCCGGTGGCGTCAGGGCAAGTTCGGCAGCTTGTGTTCCTCTATATTATCGTGCGGATCGTCCGGTTCTTGATGAACCCAAATGTTGGAGCAAAATCTGTGCGTGGTAGCGCGCGTCACCGTGGCCGTGGCTCCTGGGAGCTGACGGTGTGGATCTGGGTCGGGATTGCGGAGGGCAAGCGCGTGCGCTCGTTCCGCACGGTGCGTGGCACCAGGACGGAGGCGGAACGAGTGTTGAACGGTATGCTCCGCGAAGCTGATATGGGCGCGGGCAATTATCGCCCCGCCTGCTCTTGGGAGATTTCGTGGGGAGTTGGCCGAAGGAGCGGGTGTCTCCCCCGGCTCCGTTCTCAAACATGCCGCTGGTATGATCGGGCGGTGCCGTTCTACTTGCTTCGCGAGCTGGGTGATATTCCGGTGGACCGGCTTACTGCTGCCCAGATATCTGGGATGGAGGTTGGCTAGCGGTCCGGGGGGTTCTCCCATTGACCCTCCCACCGGATGCCGCGCCATCAGCCGGCGTCCTTAAGATGGGTGCAATCGGCGGTGGGTCCCAGGTGGTAGACGTTATACCCGCACTACTCCGCGTTGCATCTGCCCGGCCAATCCTCGCCCCTTCCCGCCCATTGCCCTATGTGGGGATCTGCCCCGATCCGGGTGGTGCTTCAGATTGGTACAGAATCTCGACAGAGAGTGACAGGCCGGCCATTGCGCGTTCTGCAACAGCGTGACTAGAGTCGGAGATGAGGGACCGAACATCGGGATTGGCTTCGGCGACGACGTTGTGCGACTGGACAGGCGCCAAAAGGTTCACAATAGCAACGGTGGGACCCACCATTCCAGTTCAGAACCAACTTTGGAGGTTTGCCTGATGCGTGGCAGCGTGCGTCGCCGTAGCCGTGGCTCCTGGGAGCTGACCGTGGATGTGGGCCGGGATGCCGGCGGTGAGCGGATACGCCAGTTCCGGACGGTGCGGGGTACCAAGGCTGAGGCGGAACGAGTGTTGAACCAGCTGCTCCGTGCTGCTGAGATGAGCCAGGGCGTCATGTCGTCCCGGGCGCTTCTGGGCGAGTTCATGGATCGCTGGCTGGAGCATCAGGTATACCCCCGTCTGCGCCAGCAGAGTTGAGAACTGTACAGCCGCGAGGTGCGGTTGCGTCTGAAGCCGGAGCTGGGTGATATCCCGTTGCCACGTCTGACGAGCCGGGATGTGTCGGGCATGGAGGATCGTTTGTTGATGAGGGGCGTCGGATTGAGTGTTTTGCGTTATGCTCGCCAGGTGCTGACATGTATCTTGAACTATGCCCTGAAATCGGGATTGATTACCCGTAGTCCGATTACGGGCTTAGGCGCATTGGCCTATCGGCCCTAGGAACCGGTGGTGCCGGACGTGGCTTCGGTGATCCGGGTTCTGGCGCACCTCCGTGAGGTAGAGCCCGATGTTCACGCCCTATGCCACCTGCTGGCCCATACCGGGATGCGTAGCGGCGAGGTCTTGGCCCTGCGGTGGGCCGACGTTTCCCTGGAGGGCGGCCATTTGGCGGTGGTGAACAACCTGATGAAGGTGTCGGGAGGCGGGCTAGGGGCTGGTCCGCCCAAGACTCGTGCTGGTCGGCAGCGTATTGATCTGGATGCCGGCACGGTGGAGGTGCTCCGGGAGCACGGCGAGCGGCAGCTGGCCTGTCGTGTCAAGGCTGGGGAGTCCTGGCACGAATTGCGGTTGGTTTTACCCAACGAAGTGGGTTTCTACCTGGCGGCGGACACTTTCCAGAACCGGTTGCGGCGTCGTGGAGAGTCGTTGGGCGTCATGGGACTAACTGCGAGGGCGCTCCGGCATTTCCACGCCTCGGTGGCGCTGCAGGAGGGCCATAATCCGGTGGTGGTATCCAAGCGGCTGGGACATTCCCGGGTGTCGGTGATGCTGGATATTTACGCTCATGCGTTGCCGGCATGGCAGCGGGACGTGGCTGAGGGCGTGGCTGGGGCGTTGCGTGAGTGAGGGGGCGGTTTGCCGACAAATTGCCGACAAACGTCCCGGGATATGACAACAAACCACCCGCTTATCCCGAATGTTTGTTCTGATTGTACTTGGATGTAATGTGGTGTGGTACTGCGGTCTTTGGAGACGGCCCCTTTTGAACATGAACCTGATGTGCGGGTTTCCGGAAGAGATGTCGCTGGAGGCGCTGGCCGTCTACCCATAATCGGTATTCTTGTGATACATTAAACGAGCATCGTTCTCCACGATGCCAGCTTGCCCCGGTCGTCTAGCCTGGCAAGGACGCCACCCTTTCAAGGTGGAGATCATGGGATCGAAGCCCATCCGGGGTACCAAAAGATAGGGCCCTCCGTTTGATAGCGGAGGGCCGATCTGATTTTTAGGCTCGGGCGGAAATAACGCCCGAGCCTAACCGCCGGCGAAGAAGTCGAAAATATTGCTGAGTTTGGAAGTGTCGCCGCGGTAGATTTCGGTGTAACCGCATTGGGTACACGACACCGTCATGAATTTCTTGTTTTGAACGTCAAAGAATTTGGCGAAATTGCCACCGGTGGCCCTGAACTCGTCAGTTTCGTATGAAGTGCTTTGGCATTTCGGGCACAGGTACGAAGTTTTGGCAGACGCCATATCAAAACCTCCAATCTGAGTGATACCGGCCGGAGAGCAGCCGGCGTCCTGATTCCATTGTAGCCAGCGCCCGGTCAAGTTTGAATGATTTGTTGAACCGATGTTTTGCTAAAACCGGCGAGTGGAGGCCAGGCGATTCGGTGGCAGGATGTTCGGGTTGCGTACGCCCCTCGCCCCTGGCCCCTCTCCCACGAGGGGAGAGGGGGTCCTTCGACAGGCTCAGGATGAACGGGGGAGGGTGGATACGCCCCTCACCCCCGGCCACTCTCCCACGAGGGGAGAGGGCGTCCTTCGACAGGCTCAGGATGAACGGGGGAGGGTGGGTTCGCCCTCCACCCCAAGTCCCTCCCCCACTGGGGGAGGGGGTCCTTCGACAGGCTCAGGATGAACGGGGGAGGGTGGGTGCGGCCCTCACCCCCGGCCCCTCTCGCCACGAGGGGAGAGGGGGTCCTTCGACAGGCTCAGGATGAACGGAATGAGCAGGATGAACGGGGGGCGCAGTTGAATCGACGAGGTCAACGGGCTATCCTAAGTCGCTGCGGCGAAATGTTTCATGCCGCGCCGATTCTGAATCCCATTTAATGCAGGAGCTGATCAAATGGCCGGCACCAAGACAGAAATCACCGTGGACGTGAACGCCGAACACATCGGCCTGATCAATACTTCCAAAGAGAAGTACGACATCGCGGACGAAGGGAAGGTAGTACGGATCATCATGGATTACCTTATTACCAACCCGAGCATCCACGACACTGTTTTCAAAGATGTGCGTTGCCTGCGGTGTGAATAACCGTTGACGGGAAACCGGCCGTCTAACCCGTAGTGTGTTTGACGGCCTCCATGGCCAGGTAGTAGCCATACACCCCAAAACCGTACACGCAGCCCTTGCTGACCGGCAGGACGGCGGATACCGTGCCGCGGGCGGTCGGGTTGCTGGCGTGAACCTCGATAACGGGCATGGGCACCTGCTGGATCGCGCCGCGCAGAGGGCCGGCCAGGGTGGTATATCCGGCGGGGTTGATGAGGCACGCATCTATGCCGCGATCGCAGGCATCGTAGAGGGCATTGACGACTTCGCCTTCGATGTTGGAGTGCACAATCTCGACATCCACGCCCAGGTTTTCGCCATAGGCACGAATCTGGTCGTTGATTTCGTCCAGCGTCTGGGGGCCGAATATCTCGACCTGAACCTTGCCGCGCATATTCATGCCGGCTCCCTGTATAACTAACACCTTGGTCATCGTTATTCTCCTTGGTTGGTGCGGGAACTGCCGTTTTCCCGATTATCGTCTAGGATGTTGGTAAGCACCTGTCGCACCCCGTTGGGGGGATCGCCCGGTAGTGGGTCGTCCTCGGCGGAGGGGGGCAGGGTGGCGGGTGTGGGGGTTTCGGTAACGTAGCCGGCCAGCAGGACGTCCAGCTGCAGCATCAGAAGTTTATTCCACGCCACCGACGCTGCCAGCACGCGCTTCGGGTCGTCCATGTCTTCCGACAACACCGAGGCGATGGCGGTTTGCGCGAAGGACATGGTACCGATCATGAATCGGGCCGGCACCGATCCCAGGTATCCGCGTTCCAAAGACGGGTTGCTGTGAACGACGCTTATCGCCAGCAAAAACACGGGGAATTGCTCGTTGATTTCAAACGCGATGCTGTTTTGCAACCAGCGAGCCAGGCTGTGCTTGCGCCGGTCCAAACGCGTTTGATCCACTTCGCCGTCTGGTGTGAGGAAGAACCTGGCGGCGGCGGGGAACTTGAGGAAATGGTCGTAGACGGCGGAGGTCAACTCATCGGCCCGGGCCAGCAGGAAAGGTCCGCTTTCCCGAATCAATTCCAGATCATCGTCACCTAATCCAACGAAATCAGCCATTTGCCGCATCCGGGCGGGCCAGTCGAAAATGGTCAATGGAGGCCTCCGCTGATCATCCTGAGTGTGAATGTGTTGACTATACCCGCCGGACAAAGTACGGGCAAGCAACTGGCGCCGACCGGGTCGTGCCCGGCGCCAAGAACGAGCGGTCGTCGCCGGCCGGGGGATGGAAGTGGCACACGCGCAGCGGCCTGGCGCGGGAGGCCGGACGACTCTATTGGCCGGGGTTTTCCCGGCGTTCCTCGCGGAGGTAACGTTCCAGTTCGCGCACCAGATCGGCAGGGTCGGGCATCTCCGGTTGCTCCACGGCTTCGTCGTAACGTTCTTCCAGGGTGACGATGTACTTGGTGAGCTGCTCGTCGTCGATTATCACCTTGCCAACCTCCTGGTCGAAAGCATCTGCCATAGTGCCCAGGCGAGCCAAGTCTATGGGAAGATTCAGCATTTCCGACAGATTGCTAACCAATCCCAGGCTGACCCGAAAATTGGGAGTGGCGTGCAGGTAATGGGAAACGTGGCCCCAAAGCGAGGTAAAACTGATGCCCCGGCTGGCCAGTGACTCTGAGATGGGCACAGTGATGCCGGAGGGTCCCTGATAATTGGATGAACGGATACTGCCAACATCCAGCAACGCCTGGATGTTTTGGTTGGAGGAAGTACCCGTAAAGCGAGTGCTGCGTGTGTGTGGCACAGCGTCCAGGAGGGCCCCCATGTGTACCACCGATTTTACGCCGCAGCGCTTGGCCAAATCGCCCACCAGCGAGGCGAACGTGCGCCAGCGGAGGTGCGGTTCGGTTCCGAGGTAAAACAGGGTTGATGGAACGGATTCGTTGCCAGGCCGGAGAAAGAATTCGTTGGACGGCCACTGGAGATGTCGCCTGCCGTCCTTGCCACGGGTTGATCGGGGTCGTTCCTGGGCGAAATTGAAAAATTCTTCGGGGTCAATCTCGGCGAATTTTTCGGCTCCCAATGTGGTGAGTATGTAATTCAGTGCGGCGGTGGCAGCATCGCCGGCGTCCGGCCAACCGCGAAAGGCAATGACCATACGATCAACGGTTTGTTGAGGGTATTCACTGACAATCAAATAGTCTTCCAGGGTTGGCATGAGCGTGTCCTTGTTGGTCAGTTACGGGCTATGTTTCGCGAAATGATTATTTCGTCAGCATTCTATCATCGACGATTTGCGAGGCCAACATTCTCGCGTCCGTTCGTCGGAGTGTCGGCCGGGCGGTTGAACCCATTGCGGGGATTTGATGCGCACGCAACCGGACCATGGCTCACCAATTCAGGACAAAGCCCGCCCGACCAGGACACCGAGGTAGGCAGCTGCCAGGCCCAGGATCAGGTTGGCAGCGATTGATGTGGCGGCGCGGGTGAATTCTCCGCCGGACAGCAGGCGCACGCCGTCGTAGGCCAGCGTTGAAAACGTGGTGAACCCGCCCAACAGGCCAACGGTGGCCATCGCCCGCAACTCCAGGGGAATACCGGTGCGGGCGATGAAAACGACTGCCAACACGCCCAGCGCAAACGAACCGATTACGTTTACCGCGAACGTGCTGACGACGGTATCGGGCCCTAGGTAGTGGATCGCCAACCGGTTGGCGCCGAATCTTAACACCGAACCGATGGCGCCGCCGGCCGCAACCAATATCCAGATCATGGTTTGGCCGAAACACCGCCGACGGCTTGCCTATGCCCAGACACCGCGCTGTTCCAGCGTACGTTCGTTCAACTCGATGCCCCATCCCGGCCGATCCAACAATGTCATCTTGCCCCCGATGATTTCTGGACGAACGGTGAAGAGCTCCTCCCAAATGGGATCCCGATCGGCTGACGGGAACGTTTCGCAGATTTCACCTACGGACAAGCCCGCGACCACGTGGCCGTGCACCTGCGGGTCGTGGTGCGGTGCGAGGCGCACATTTTCAGCGGCACACAAACCGGCGATCCGCAAACACTCGGTGATGCCGCAGTTGCGTGTGCTGTCATACTGCATTACTTTCACGCCCCCAAGACGGATCAAATCACGTGCGTCCCACCGGGTTACCGCGTTCTCGCCGGATGCGATGGGGATGGTCGTGGCGGCGGCGACTTTGCCGAGACCGGTTACGCGGTCGTACCAATGGACCGGTTCCTCCAACCAGCGGATATTCAGGGGCTCCAACATGCGGGCGCCCTGGATAGCCGTGTCTACGTCCCACCCTTCGTTAACGTCCACCATGATGTCGACGCTTGCGCCGACTGCGTGCCGGACCGCGCACACCCGTTCGTAGTCTTCGGTGAGGCTGACGTGGCCGATCTTCAGTTTGATGGCTTCATATCCCTTTTCCACGTAGGTCTCGCATTCCTGAACCAGGTCGGAGACCGATTTGCCATCCTGGTAGTAGCCACCGGTAACGTAACATGGCACCGAGTTGTTGTGGCCTCCCAACAGTTTGTAGACCGGCAACCCGGCGGCCTTACCCTTGACGTCCCACAACGCGATGTCGACGGCGGCCAGAGCAGTAAGAATCTGTGGCCGGCCAAAACCCGAAGCGCCCCAACCCACCCGATGGCACAATCCGAACATTTCATCCCAGAGCCGCTCGTTGTCGAGGGGATCGCGCCCCAGCAGCATGGGTTTTAGCAGATCAACGACGGCGCGGGAGGCACCGTCAGCGTGAAACGAACCGTCCGCATCCTGGCGGTAGATGCCGGCGAACCCCTGGCCGGCGCTGTGGGCTTCTCCGATCCCGTAGAATCCGGCGTCGGTGTGGACACGCACCAGCAGTTCGTTGACGCGACCGATTGGCCGTAAAGCGGTCCAGTATTCCCGATCCGGAGGCGGCCAAATCAATACGATTGCTTCCACGTCGGTAATTTTCATGGGGGAATAGCCTCCGGATGGTGGATGTCTGAATCGCATAGCCGGGTTGGAAGAGGGGTTGCCATTGCCGCTGCCAGATTGAGAATCGCTGATTACGGCTTGGCGAATCGGTTGAGCCTGAACAGCGAAATGTCGTGTTGAGACTCGCCATGCTCTGCCAGATCGGCCATCACCTCTCCGACTACGCTGCAAAACTTGAAACCATGCCCGGAGAAGCCGGCCGCTACGGAAACCTGAGGTTGATCGGGCAATACATCGATTATGAAATGTTCGTCCGGCGTGTTGGTGAACATGCAGGTTTTGAGGGCAAGGGTGGGTCCAGCGGCTTCCGGGAAATACCGGGTGGTGAATTCCCGCAACGCCGTTTCGTCCTGGAGCGTTGGCTCGCGCTGCATGGTATCGGGGTCGACCTGTTCGCGGAAGTGATTGAACAAACCGACTTTGAAGCCGGGTATTCCGTACGAAGGGAATCCATAGAAACGTCCCTCTTCTACCTGCACGCCGAACGCGGGGAACGACGCAGGACGGAACAGCTCGGGACGATACGGAGCGAACCAGCCCAATACCTGGCGTTCGGGGATGGCGTGGGCCGCGACCTGCGGGGCCAACTTGCCAGCCCAGGCGCCGGTGGTGATCACCAATCGGTTTGCGGTGTAGGTATCTTTTTCGGTATACACCTTCACGCCGCCGGAAGCAGTGGTTTCCCAGCTGAGCACGGCCTCTCTCCCATGAACCTCGGCACCCAGCTCCAGGGCTACTGAAACGTGGGCGACGATACTCCGTTCGGAATTCAAAAACCCGCCGTTCTGTTCGTATACCATCACCGCGTCTTCGGGCAGCTGGTAACCGGGCCATTCGGCGTTAACCTCGGGGCCGGTGAGTAACCGATAGGGCAGGTTGTGGGTGCGCAGCGTGGCGATGGATCCTTCCAACAACTGACTGGCTCCCACACCGCCACGCAGGCATCCCGTGTATACCAAGAGGCGCTCGCCGGACGAATTTTCGAGCTGATGCCACAATTCGTAAGCGCGACGCAACAAGGGCACATAGGAGGGATCCTCGTGGTAGGCCAGCCGAATCATCCGGCTGATGCCATGCGAGGATCCCATTTCATTGGGAATGTCGTACTGCTCTAACCCGAGCACGCGCCACCCTCGGCGGGCGAGGTGGTAAACGGCAGCGCTGCCCATGCCGCCGATACCGATTACGATGGCATCAAACTCGCGCATCTGCGAAAACCGCTGGCGTCAGGCGCGGGGCAGCGGAGCGCCGGGCGTGGTGAGGCGCAGGCTGTATACCGAGGTGCGTGCGGTGAAGAGCATAGTTTTGAAATCCGGGCCGCCGAACGCGCAGTTGGCGGGGATTTCCGGCAGCCTGATGATGCCCAGGTGTTCCCCGTCGGGCGCGAAGACCCACACGCCGCCGGAACCGGTGCAGTAAACGCGGCCCGCGCTGTCGACCTTCATGCCGTCGGGCACACCATCCTCGGCGGACGCCATGCTGGCAAACACCCGGCTGTTGCTGAGCGAACCGTCGGCGGCCACGTCGTACGCGCGGATGTATTGATTCTGTTTGATCTGGCCGCCCCAGTATTGATCCGCCGGTTCCCCGAGGGCGCGCGTGTTGGACACATACAGGACCGATTCATCGGGTGAGAATCCCAGCCCGTTGGGGTAATCGATGTCGGTTGCTTCGGCGGACACCGACCCGTCCGGAGCGATGCGCTGGATGAGGCCCGGGAACTCGATCTCCTGCTCTTCGGGGGGAACGCGCCCGCTGGGGTTGGTGAAATATATGCTTCCGTCGGAGCGGCAAACGATGTCGTTGGGACGGTGCAAGCGCTTGCCATCCCACCGGTCAGCCATGAGCGTGATGGTGCCGTCGGCTTCCATGCGGGTGATGCGCCGGTTATCCCCTTCGCACATGAGGAGACGACCCTGCAGGTCGAAGGTGATACCGTTGGTACCGCCGCTGGGTTCCCGGATGATTTCGGGAGCGCCGCCACCCGGAGACATCCGGTGAATCACCGGAGGTTCGCGGCGCAAATCGACGAACAGCCAGTATCCGTCGGGGTGCCAAACCGGACCCTCGGTGAACGCGAATCCGGTGGCGAGCTGCTGGGCTTCCTGCCCTGGCTCGACGATGCTATCCAGGTTGTCGGGCATTTCATTCTCCTTGTGGGCGAGTTGTGCTGCTGTGGGAAATCAGTCAGCGGCGGGCAAATGAGAGAGGTATTGGTCTGCGAAGTCCATTCCCACCAGGTCGCTGAAAGCGGACATCAACCGACCCGTGATCGGGCCGGGTACCGCACCGTCCCCCACCGGAGCGCCGTTAATCGCGGATACCGGGCAGATGCACAAACTGGTGGAGGTGAGGAAAGCTTCATCTGCGGTGTAGGCGTCGTAGAGGTCGATATCGCGTTCTTCGGTGGGCATACCCAAACCGGCGGCCAACTCCAGCGTCTGGTTGCGGGTTATTCCTTCCAGGACGTATTGGGATTGCGGGGTGATCGCCACGCCGTTTTTGACTATGAAAATGTTGCTGCCCCTGCCCTCAGTCAGGTTGCCGAACTCGTCCAGCAGGATCGCCCAGGCCTGTGGGTCGTCGCTATGCACTTCCAGCTCCCCAAGAATGAGGTTGAGGTAGTTGTGCGTTTTGGCGCGAGGGCTGACGAAACGGGGCGGGATGCGCTGAACCGACGGAGTATTAACTCTGACGCCATCTCGATACAAGGGCGCGCGGGAGGCGAATGGGATCGGGTGACTTTCGATGAGGACGGTGGGGATGATACCGCCGGCCCGGTCCGGCGCTTCGACGCCCCGGCTGACGCGCTGCATGACCCACATATCCTGACCGGACGGCAGCAGGGGGTAATTGTGGGCTACCACAGCCTCGGTAGCTTCCGTCATTTCGTTTTTGCTCATCCCCACGTCGATGCGAAGATAGCGCAGTGAGTCGTAAAGGCGGTTGATGTGCCGGTCCAACCTGAAAGTTTTGCCGTTGAAAGTACGCGTTGCGTCAAAAACGGCGTCTCCGTAGAGGAATCCCCGGTCGTAAATGGAGATTCCCACCTGGTCGGCGGGCATGAATTCCCCGTTGAAATAAACCGTTTTTTCTGCCGGCATGGCCTGAACCTCCGAGATTGACCGTGGCTGCTTCGTTGGCGACTGACGTTTAGCCGGTCGCGTTTTCGCGGCGACTGATCTGGAAGCGGGCATCCTGTTCCATAGGGAGCACGATCGCAGCCCCGTCCATGTCACCCAAGCCCTGTTCCACCGCCTCTCCAAACAGCCGGAACGCCAGATCGCCGCCGGGAATGGGAGTTTCGAGGTCGCGCGCCATCTCCCGAATCAGCCCCAAATCCTTCAGGAATACGCGCATCTGAGTTCGGATGCCGTCGAAATCGCGGTCCAGCATGGCGGGGGCGTTTCGGTCCAGCATGAAGCTTTGCCCCCAGCCTGAACTGACCAGCTCAAAGACGAGGGCCGGGTCTGCGCCGGATTTAGCGCCCAGCAACATTGCTTCGGCTGCCGCGACCATGTGAACGCCTACCAGGAGTTGATTCACCAGCTTGGCGGCCGTCCCAGACCCGGTGGGTCCAACGTGGCGCACCACCGCGCCCATAACGTCGAATATCTCCCGCACCCGATCGTATCCCTCGGCGGGGCCGCCGACCATGATGGTTAGGGTTCCATCGGTGGCGCGTTCGGTCCCTCCGCTGATGGGTGCGTCCAGGAAAATGGCGCCTTTGGCCTGGGCTGCTGCGGCGCAGGCTTTGGAAGTGGAGGCGCCGACCGTGCTGTGATCTACGATAACCTGACCCGGGCGGGCGTTTTGGAGCACTCCGCTGTCGCCCAGCATTACCTCTTCGCAGGTTGCGACGTCGGGCAGGCAGGCGAGGACGATTTCGCAGCTGGCGGTCAATTCGGCGGCGGAGGCGGCTGCGGTCGCGCCAGCGTCTGCGATCTGATGAACCTTTTCCTGGCTTCGGTTGTGGACGGTAAGGTCATAACCCGCCCGAAGGAGATTGTACGACATGGGCAATCCCATGCGACCCAAACCTATGAAACCGATTGTGGCGCTCAAACTAATTGCTCCTCATCGTTTAACGTTGCCGCGTTTAACGTTGCCGCCTCAGATCAATCCTTCGGCCAGGGCGGCGGCTTCCACGATATCCCACCCATCGTCCTTGCCGGGTATCAGGCTGTCACAATTTTCGGCTTCGAGAACGGCTTTGCCGATTGGATCGCTGGCGTCGACCGCCACGAGGGCCGCGGTTACTTCCGACGCATCCTGGGGATGCAGGTCGGGTCGCGCCGTGAAGCAGCAGTGGCTGTAACCGGCGCTGGTCCAAAATACCTTCAACGCCCCGGTTTCAATGCCGTCGCCGGGTTTTATGGAATCCAGGACACGGCCGCTGACTGCGCCGGCGTCGTACTCGCGCGCCAACACCCGATGCAGGACATCCAGTTCATCGGACGTGCTACCCGATTGGCGTTGGTCGAAGAAGTCGGCGGAGGCGAGGTCCCGGTTGGGATGTAAGCCCATTTCTTTCAGGAAATGGACGGGGAGCAGTCCGGCTTGCACTGAACTTCGCGCCCCGAAGGCGAAACGCAGCCCGGGGAGGTCTTCGACGGTGTTGATATCTGAATCGGTCCTGGCCACGAATACCGTGGTGAAATCCACATCGACGTCGCGCAGGGCGACCACTGGCGCGCCGTCCGGGAATGCCCGACGCATCTTCACATGGGAAAGCGGGCCGTTCCAGGCGAGGTTTATATCGCCGCGGACGAAGGCCTCAACCATTTGATCGTATCCTGAATACAACACCCAGTCGAAATCGATACCGCGTCTAACGAACACCGTTTCCAACGCCCGGCACAGATCCAAGTGTGCCCGGGAGCCGGTTGCGCCCAGCCGTATCATCGCATTGGCCTCCGGCAGTTTCTCACCGAAATTGCGGTCATTCCGCCGCATTTTGGTGGACTATGCGCCAGTGTATCACCGGGTATGGACACTGCCAACCGCGCTGCGACGGTGTCCAGTCAATCGCATTATGAATTGCACTTACGTGGTCCCGGCGCGAGTCGGAACACAGAGAGCACAGTGGAGTCGGATTTGGGACTCTGGATTCCCGCTTTCGCTGGAAAGACGAGAGATGGGGCGGGAACGACGAGTGTAATCGGGCGGGAAAGACGAGAGAGATGGGGCAGGAAACACGGGAGTAATACCGCGGGAAAGACGAGTGTAATCGGGCGGGTGTGGATGTGTAACTGTTCAGACTCGGTGAGGTGAATTGTGTTCGTGTTGCCGCCGCCGCCGCCGTGCGCTAACCTAGTCGTCGGCATACGGCAATAATCAGGAGGGGATCACGATGGCGACCGTCACACAGCGCAGGATCCGCGGCAAAGAGCGGCAGGATATCGCCGACGAATTGACCAGGCGCGTGGATGGCGAAGTCCGTTTCGATCCCTACTCCCGGCTGTTGTACAGCACCGACGCCAGCATCTATCAAATGGAACCCATCGGTGTGGTAATACCGCGCACCACCGACGATGTGCAGGCAGTGGTGGAGTTTGCGGCTGGCGAAGGGATACCGGTGTTGCCGCGTTCGGGGGGGACCAGCCTGGCGGGCCAAACCGTGAACCATGCCATCGTGCTGGACTTCAGCAAGTACCTGAACAACGTGCTGGAAGTAAACGCCGAGGAAAGCTGGGCCCGAGTTCAACCGGGGATCATCCTGGAGCAATTGACGAAACAGGTTGCCAATCATGGGTTGCAGTACGCACCGGACCCAACCACCGCCAATCGGGCCTGTGTTGGTGGGGGCATCGGCAACAATACGTGCGGCGCTCACTCGGTGATATATGGCAAGACGCTGGATCACATCAACGAGCTGGACGTTATTTTGTCGGACGGCAGCCGGGCTCATTTCGCTCCGCTGACCGCGAGCGAGCTGGAGAGCCGGCTCAGCGCCGGTGGTCTGGAGGGCGATATATACCGCGGAGTGATGCGAATCGCCGCCGAACAGCAGGAAGAAATTGACCGAACCTACGCCAAAATTCAACGGCGCGTCAGCGGCTACAACCTGGACGAATTCGTGCCTCAGGCCGGTTTGACCGGCCCGGTCAACCTCGCGCGGATGGTGGTGGGTTCTGAGGGTACGCTTTGCGTCGTGACCGAAGCCAAGGTGAACCTGGTATCCCGACCCACCATGACGTCGCTATCCGTGTTGCATTTCCGCAGCGTATTCGACGCCAGCGAAGCGACCATGAAGGTGCTGGGCCACGATCCGTCGTCGGTTGAGCTGATCGACAAGATGATTCTCGACCGGTGCCGGGAGGCGCTGGGCCAATCGCGGTTGCTGTCCTTCATAGAAGGCGATCCCGGCGCGATGTTGCTGGTGGAATTTTACGGGGAAAACGAGGCCGAACTGACCAGGAAGATGGATGCGCTGCAGAAGGATATCGGCCTGGCGTATGCCTGCGTCAACATCATGGATCGGGCCGGACAGGCGGCGGTGTGGAACGTACGCAAGGGTGGCCTGGGCTTGCTGATGAGCATTCGCGGCGACGCCAAACCGATCCCATTCGTTGAGGACCCTGCGGTCGATCCGTCGGTCATGGGCGACTTCGTGCGCCGGTTCGACGAGATCGTGACCTCCCACGGGACCACCGCCGGATACTACGGCCATGCAGCGGTTGGGTGTTTACACATCCGGCCCATGATCAGTCTCAAGAACCGCGAAGGCATAGACAAGATGGTATCCATCGGCGATGCGGTTTCCGATCTGATCAAGGAGTTCGGCGGTTCCATGAGCGGCGAGCACGGGGACGGTATCGTGCGGGGCGTGTGGACGAGGAAGATGTTTGGCGACCGGATTTACAACGCCTTCAGGGAGCTGAAACACACCTGGGACCCACAAGACATAATGAACCCAGGCAAAATCATTGACACTCCCCTGATGACCGAAAACCTGCGTTACGGCTCAGCATACGAGCCGATCCACCTGGAAACCAAGCTGGACTTCACCAGTGATTTCGGGTTCTCGGGCGCGGTGGAAATGTGCAATGGAATGGGGGCCTGCCGCAAGCTGGACGGGACGATGTGTCCGTCTTTCATGGCAACGCGGGATGAGGAACATTCGACGCGCGGCCGCGCCAACCTGCTGCGGGCGGCATTGTCGGGTCGAATGCCCGAGGGGGCAGAGGGATCGATTACCGACAAGCGGCTGCATGATGCTCTGGATCTGTGCCTGGAATGCAAAGCCTGTAAAGCCGAGTGCGAATCGGGCGTCGATATGGCCAAGCTGAAGTATGAATTTCTGGATCGGTATCAGGAACGGCACGGGGTCCCGTTGCGTTCCCGGCTGTTTGGCAACATCAATGCGCTGAACCGACTGGGCAGCCGCTATGCTCCCATGACCAACTGGATCGCCGGGAACGGTTTGGGGAAGGCGTTGGTATCGGCATTACTGGGCATCAGTTCACGCCGTCAGCAACCAAGTTTCGCCAGGCAATCGCTGCCAGACTGGTTTGCCCAACGCGATCGCAGCCGGTTATCGGCCGCTAAATTCGGGGCCGTCGCGTTGTACAACGACACCTTCATGAACTACAACTATCCGGAAATTGGCATCGCTGCGGTTGAGCTTCTGGAAGCTGCCGGCTACGAGGTGGAGCTGGTTAACGGCGGGTGTTGCGGCCGGCCCATGATCTCCAAGGGAATGCTGGACCAGGCACGAGAACTGGCTCGGTCGAACATGGCGGGTCTTTACGATTATGCGCGGCAGGGCATTCCAATTGTGGGATGCGAACCCAGTTGCCTGTTGACACTGCGCGACGAATATCCCGAGTTTGTTCCTGAAGAGCAGGCCAGGGTGGTGGCAGAAAATTCGTTCCTGATCGACGAATTTCTGGCTAAGGCGAAATCCGATGACCGCCTGGACCTGACGTTCAAGGACGTGGAGAAACGGGTGCTGTTCCATGGCCACTGCCACCAGAAAGCCATGGTCGGAACGGAGCATTCGTTGGCCGCGCTGCGCCTGGTTCCCGGCTACGAAGTTGAGCTCATCAATGCCGGCTGCTGTGGCATGGCCGGCTCGTTTGGCTTTGAAAAAGAGCACTATGACATTTCCATGCAGATCGGTGGCCTTGCTCTTTTCCCGTCCATAGAAAGCAAACCCGACTGGGAGGTTGCGGTGATGGGCGTATCGTGTCGCCAGCAGGTTGAGCACGGCACGGGACGAAAAGCTCGGCACCTGGTGGAAATGCTGCGCGACGCTGTTGCGTAACCCGCCGATCAGCGTACGAGCGCAGGCGTTTGGGGGCAGATAATGGCGCGTGGTTCTACGTGGCCCAGTGCATGCTGAAACCTGGCACAGGCGTGTGGTTCCATGCGAGCCAACTGGCTCAACCGGTACACCGTGATCATTAGTTCCGCCCGATTGGTGAGCGAAACGACCGGAGAATATTCAGAATTGGAAATCCCGACTGGGACGAACGATCCGAATCCGTCAGGGCCGTCTAGAGTACCGGTTGCAATGGGGTTTGCAGACAGCAGCGCGATTGTTGCGTCCTCGCCGGCTCCGGTTATCAGGGCGGGTTCGCTCACTTCTCCGATGATGTAGTCGAGGGGGAGGTTGGCGCCCACGCCGAGGGTGATACTGCGATCCGTGAAAACGGAAACAGTTATGGTGGCGGACGTGTCGTTGAGATGATTGCCGTCGTAATCGGCGTTTACAATCACCTGAAGCCGGTGTTCTCCGAGGGCGTGGCGCAGCGTTTTCCAAACGAACGTTACCATCCTGGATTCGCCTGGATCTAGGCTGATATCCCGGCTGTACAGGGTTTTGTCGGCTGTGAGATCGTTCAGCAAGATGGAGCCTCGCCCGGCATAACGCCCAAGATTCTGCATTTTAACCTGAATGTCCACCCACTCCCCGCGCTCCAACGGGGGGTCTGCGTCGGGAGGGAAGAATTCCAGGACGGCGAAGTCTATTTCCGGGGGAAGTAATTCCACGGTGAATGTGCGTGCAGATACTACTGGGCCGGAGCCATTCTGAGCCTGTATTGCCACCCTGAAGATGTACTCCCCAGGTTCGAAATTGCCGGTGCGCCAACGGAAACTGGCCACGCTGCTCGAGCCCGGTTGGGTAAACGGACTTCGCGTTTCGGGTTGTCGGTCGGAAGAAGGGAAATAGACAGTGACCGGTATATAGGCCGATATTGGACCGTCGTTGCGCACTACAACCGTGATCTCGACGCTGTCGCCAACCCTGGCCGAAAAGGGATACGCGGATATCGTCTCAATGGTGGCGGATAGCTCTGGCCGTGTGAGCAGCAATTGCACCACAGCCTCAGTGGACCCGCCGGTGATGTTGCCACTGCCCGTCAACCTGGCGTAGAGTGAGTGCCGGCCAGGCTCGTAATTGCGGGTATACTAAACTAAAGCCAAGGTGAAATGCGCAGATGGTCGGGGTCAGACGACGGAGCCGGGTCGTTCTCCAAGTACGGATGAGAGGGATTCACCGGCGCAACCCAGCTAATCATCATCGCCACTTAAATGTACATCCCACCTTGGCTTTAGTTTAGGAGAACTCCACGGTGGTAGCTTCGCCGGGGAGTATCCGGGGCGACCTGCGTTCCGGAGCTTTGTCGGTGGAAGGAAACGTCAACTCGACTGGCACGTGGATGGCCGCGCCCCCGTTGTTACGTACAACCACTGATACGGTCACAGGCTCACCCTGCGAGGCGGTGGAGCTCGGTGACGTATACATTGCCACGATCTCGGCGTCGATCTTCAATGTGACGGATTCTGTCGCGGTCGCGATGCGGTTGGCTACGCCGATTTCGTTCCACGTGTATTCACCAAAATCGGCTGACGCGGTAACGGCAAACATCCCGGGAGACTGATCACCCGTTCGCCAAACAAACTCACGGGTTGCCCATTGTTCAGGTTGGACCAACGGGTTTCGCACGTTTGAACCGGACTGGAAACCGTTTGTCGCCAGGGATATAGGAATAGACAACGGTGTTCCCGTTGGGTTGTAAACGGAAACTGAGACATTCACGTCCTCACCGAGGAATGCAGGGTCGGGCTGAACTGCGATATTGATCAGCTCGTCCTCGGAGAACTCTCCGCGCACCGTGATGGGTATTGCCTGGCGATTGTCTTCAGGTTGACTGTCGCCCGTCACATCTGCCATCAACAGGAGTGTGTATTCCCCGACTGCAATATCCGAAGGCAAGGGCCATTCCATCACCACTTCGGTCGACCGGTCCCGCAGGACGTTGGTTGTGGGGGACCTGATGACGTCATCCGGATTGCCTTCTTCGTGTAGATGCACCGTAACGGTCGCTGCCTGGTCGCCAAGATTGTTTACCGTTGTCCTGATTTCAACCGAGTCGTGGCGACCCAGCACCAACGTGTTGCGCGATGCCGACACTGCGGTAATCGCCACGTTTACGACGGGTTTCAGCAACGTTACGGACGTGGCTCCTTCGTCGAATTCCCCGGCGACCCGTAGTACATACTCACCAGGATCAATATTAATCCCGCTTTCCCAAACCAGCCTCGCTACGCCGCTTGCTCTCGACTCCAGCAGCCCGGTGGAGCCACGCGCAACTGACTTACTGCTCTCACCGAGGAACAGGGCAAACGGAAACTCCCGCGGGGTTGGGCCATCGTTTGTCAATGTGACCTCTACGGCTGTGGATGCTCCGGGCAGGATCGCGGATGGCGTTACCCGAATGTCCGTGATAGTCCCGCCGTGCGGCTGGCGTACCGCGATGTCCCTGCTGAACGATGCTGAAGCCGTTTCGGGCGACCGGGGGTCGGTGGCGCTTACGACAAGGTGATACTCGCCGGGCACGAAAGTTTCTGGAATGGTCCACGTGAGTACCACGTTGCCGTTGGCGCCGGCGTTGATGATTTCCGACCAGACGGGTGCGTTGGCGATGGATGCGCCATCAACCTGTGCGTCCACGAAAACGGCGACCGGCGATTGGCCGTCGTTGGCCACATGGACGGTGATGAACGCTTTATCGCCGGGCGTCAGCCTATCTGGAATCTCCACGCCCGATATGCGGTAGGGCGCTTGCCGGGGCATTCGCTGGATGGATAAGCGCCGGGCATTGTCAGACAGATCGGCATCGCTGGTGGTCGCGATTTGGACGGTGAGGTCGTTGATGCCGATGTTTAGTCGTGATGCCGGCACATCCATCACAACAGAGGATTGGACGCCCGGAGCCACGCTAACGTAGGTCGATACCAAATCGGGTTCGTCGGATTGCTCAGAACCAGAATGGATGACTCTTGCGGTTACCACCTCGGTTTGCTCCCCGTGGTTCGCTATGGTGATGGTTACCGGCGCAGCCAATTGGGAGAAGGTCGGTTGGCTATCTAAATGCGCCGAAACCAGCTGGACGTTGACTACGCCGAACGTTGGTTTCCCGAGCGCTCCCGCAGCGCTCCCCGAGTTTTTATCGTGGGCGCCGACGCTCAAAAGTATGTCCTGATCCGGCACGCGGTCGATCCATTGTGCCGACAGGTGTTCATCGTTGGACGGGTTAGTGTCGGCAAAGGATGCGGGTTGAACGACGGCGATTACTGCGCGGACGGATTCATGCTGTACCACCGGGTGATTGAGCAGCTCCCATCGGGCGACGCCGATAGTTCTGCCGCCGGCTGGGATCAGACACCCAGACAGGCATTGGTCCGAAGGATCTGAAATGCCGGCCCGACTGGCGCTTCCGGTTAATTCCAACCTGGCAGTCACGTCCGCATCGCAGCTGTAATTGCTGATCTCGTACGCGATGGTCAATGTTTCGTCGGCACGGTACCGAGGCGGGTCCTGGAGGCCAGCCTCCCGGGCGGTGAGTCCCAGCACATTTACACTCACGTCATCCGTACATTGGTAGCTGCCCACTGGTCCGTCGAACGCGGAGTCAAATAGACGCAGTATCAAATGGTGGGAGTCGTTGCCAAAGCTAACGTCGCCGTCCGCCGCTGCCACGACGTGGAGTGTGTAATCGCCTATCGGGTAGTTGAGAGTATCCCATTCGAGGGACACACTGGCGGTTGCGCCGGGGGCAAGAGGGGTGGTAGACCTGCTGTGAACGGGCTGTGAAGCGTTATCCACCAGCAGCTGCAAGGGAACGGGGACGGTTGATTCGCCGTGGTTGGTGACGCTCGCCGACAATGTAACCGGGTTTCCGACGACCGCTGCCGAACTGTCAGCGACGACGTTGAGGAGCTCGATATCCACGATGGGATTTCGCATTGGGACTTGTATGGGCCAAAGGTCGTCAGTATCGGCGGGGGTTCCGGGGAGTTCGGCTTTAATCGTGAACTGATGGGTTCCAGGCTGGAAGCCGTCGGTTTCCAACAGCAAGGTAACGGGTTGGGATGCACCCGTATCGATGGCTCCCGTTTGGGCAGTAGCGCGCAACGCGCCGTCATTGGTCGAGGTCAGGTTGACGGTTGCGGCCGGCACTGTGTGATTGCTCCGGTTCGCCACAGTGGCTTGGATGGATATGGGATTGCCAATAACTGGATCTGCGGGAGTGAACCGTGTATCTGTGATTGCGATGGGGTTAAACAATGTTACCGAAACCGTCGCAACGTCGTTGACATCCGGTTCGGTGTTCGCTGCGGTGGCGACCACGGACAGAGCATGATTCCCGACAGAGATGGCCGTTGTGTCCCAGGTAAACGTCACATCGGCTGTTGATCCAGGAGGGATGCTTAACGGCTCAGTATTAGCCAGCACCAGGGTGTCGCCAAGTTCGTACAGGCTGACGATCACGTCTTCGGCGGTGTGTTCACCTTCATTGCGGAGCCTGGCGGTGTATTCGATGCGATCTCCCAGAACGCCGTTGGATTCGGTTGGTGCGATATCAATCAACTCAATGGCGTTGTGCAAGATTACCGTCAACGATGCAGAGTTGTTGGTCTGGTTGGTGTCGCAGCAACCCTGGACAATGGCGGTCAGATCGTATTGTCCGGTGGCGAGACCTGCTGTGTCCCACCGTAATTCCACGGTTTCAGAGGAGAGAGAACCAATGAGCGGGATTGATCCGGTGGCTACGGGCGACGCCTCGCCGCGAATATGCAACGCTACCGACGAAGCGTCAGCGTCGAAATCACTGGTGTTTGCGACGGTTACGGCTACAGGAATCTGATCACCGTGGTACGTTTTCTCACTCATCAACAGGGCGGAGGTAATGGCCAAGTCAACGGGGTTGTGCAAACGCATTTCTACTCGGCGCTCCGCCGCATCAGCAGCCGTATTGTCGGGCACCAGCGCCGCTATTCCTACAGAGTGGTTTCCTGCGGACGTGCCGGAGGTATCCCACGGCAAAATCAGTTCGCTCACTTCTCCGGGCGCTATCGCAGGCGACTGGACGGTTTCGACAGGGCTGTCGGTGTCGTCCACAAATAAACCGACGGTGGGTTCAACCGATGAATCGCCGGCGTTGGTCACCGAAACCTGAAATGTGACGGTTTGACCTATTATCGCCGTGGTTTGGGACGGCACGACTGCCGACAATCGAACGTCCACCACAGGGTCGCGCAGTGTTACCGGAATCTCGATCTCATTGTCATTGGTCAGCGTTTCATCGGGCGTGGCGGCAACTATCCTGAGTGCGTACTGGCCCGCTGCCTGGGCGGACGTGTCCCACGTGAAATCCTGAATCACCGAGGCGCCGGGCGCGATATTGACGATGCTGGTGGATTCGATCGGAGTTTCATCGTCGCCCAAATACAGTGACAATTGGGGCGCCGCGGCAACGGTTCCAGCATTTACGATCGTAGCGGCGAAGCCGAGGGTTTCTCCAACAATGGCATCCGCATCCGGGGGATCGATGCTGCTGAGTGTGACATCGACCACTGGTTCCGGAGGTGCGCCGTCGGGATGCACGACGTTGATGGCGGCGTCCGTGATGCTAATGTTGTTGGTTGCATCCGCATCTACGAAACCCGAAGGCGACAGAATAGTGAAGGTGGCAACCACCCGCTCGTCGGTTACCGCCGGATGGACTGCCAGGTCCCATCTAACGGCCCCCGCGTGCCAATCGCCGGATGCAACGGTGCATTCGGTGAGGCACACGTCTCCAGAGGCAGCTGCGTTTTGTATCTGACTCTGGGTCACGGAACCGGTCAACGCCACCGAAACGTTAACGTCCTGGCAGCTGAGGTTTTCAACGTCGTAGTAGATCCAGAGTTCATCGTCAGACCCGTAGTCTGGTGGATCCTTTAGCACGTAGTTGTTTTGTATGTCGGCCGGGTCCCAAACCGTTATGCTCACGTCGTCAATACACGATCCTTGAACTCTGAATAATTGGGTGTCGCGATTGGCTGAACGGTCGTCAATCGCCAAAGCGGGCTCGAGGCCGGTTGTGACGCTAACGAACAAGGTGCTGGCCAACATGATGAGAATTGCAAATACAAATACGCGTGCTGGGGTTATGTTGTGAAGCATCGGATTGCGCCAAGAGTGGTCTTAACTTCGTGCGCGCAGCATCAGGGTGTTGGTTTTTGGTAGAGCAACACCACCGCGCCGACTGCTGATTTCCCCGGTGTTGCGTCCACCGACATGTGATGCCTGGTGGCGATGTCGCCAGAGTGATTCAATACGAAATGAGAACTCGCTATTGCCGCGTCATTGTGTGGGGCGGATGTGGCAGGTTCGCCGTCGATAAGCACTGCGGCGGACACTTCTCCCCCGATTTCCATCGGGCTGGTGATCAACACCGCCGCCGAAGACCGTACGTTTTGGATGGTAGATGGGACTACGAAGTCAACACCACTGGAGACACCCCCGTCGGTGGAATTGCTGAACACCGTGAACGCGTTGCAGTCGGGGTTTTCCCAATCGTAGTATCCGGCGGACTCGTGAGTAACAATGGCCAAAGAGGGATCGTTGGCTGTCAGGGCTTCGTTAATGGCTCGGATCAACAGGTTCTCTTTCAAACCCTGGGAAACGGTGGATTCCTGATCGGCAGCACCGTACGACGCATCGTGTCGCCAAATGAGGGCGGCCGGCTCCCCAACCGGCAAGTACGCCACTATCCAGCCCCTATCGTCGTAATAAACATTCACCAACGTTGTTGGAACGTGTACTTCTGTAGTCCGAAACATGGGGATCGACACAATCCCGTAGTTGTCACCCATGGCCACAATTGAGCCAGCGCCGGCCCTCACCGTGTCTCCCGATGTGGTTGGGGACAATAATGTGCCGGTAATTGCCCGTACGTTCAGGCGCGAAGCGGGTTCCGCCGACGTATCAGTTTCGGTCGGCGCTGCGACTCTATAGAACGCCGCGAATCCTGCCTCTTCCTCCGGGAACGCCGTTGTGGGGTCAGATTGTGTGGCGGCCACGTGCCACTGCGGTTGGGTCAATGTAATTGACAACGGCGCCGGTGAACGGCTGTAGGCTGATTCAGCGATGCTGTTGCTCAACATAACCACCGACGCGATAGCACACATCGCAATCAAGGCGGGAGTAACGCAACCAGCGGGTAAAACGCGCATTATCGACATCTGGATTCTCCCATTCGGGACCGGGCACGCGGGACCTGATATACGGCAGCAATATGATCTGGCCCAATTTAGGAAATCAGACATGATTATGTCAATGACAATAAAATTACCAATATTTGCCATTTTTTAGAATTTGAAAGAAAACTTAAGAAGATGATGGGCGTGGACGTGGGAATCTACAAATCAGTACGCCGCCGTGTGAGCAGGTTCCAGAGGATTCCGATAGTTGGGCGGCGTACGTGCAGACGGATAACGGCAAGCCGCCCACTGTCTCGGGTTGAAGGTTGGACCGGCTCAGCATGAGCGGAGAGATTTCGTCGCAGGGTGCGCTGTGAAATCTATTGGGGTTGGCAATCGAGCGAACCTGGCGTCAGTTCGGCTTCCTCACGCGTACCCACTTTGTCATTGCGACCCCGTACTCGATGCGGGGATTGGCAATCTCGTAGCCGTATTGACCAACGCTGCCGGCATCTCACCTTTGACCGGTACGTTCCGATAATCGAAAGACCCTGGCGTCAGTTCGGCTTCGCCTTGACCACCCAATTGCCCTGTGTTTTACTTTTCATCGCGGCGCCGATCAGACCTGACGACGACACGGTCCACGCGGGAGACCGATTTATGCACTTTGGGATGTTTATGCAGTTCGAGACCCGGGCCGGCGCTTCGCAGGCGGGGGCATTTTCTGAAGATTTTGAGCTGATTGACGCCGCTGAATCCATGGGCCTGGATGGTGCATGGCTGGCTGAGATGCCCTTCACGCCTGATCGATCGGTGTTGTCTTCACCGATAACCATTGCCAGTAGCATAGCCACGCGCACCCGCCGGCTCCGCATTGGCATGGCGGTTTATGTATTGCCGCTCAACAATCCCCTGCGCATTGCCGAAGAAGTGGCTACCGTTGACCAGATCAGCGAAGGGCGCTTCGATTTTGGTATCGGCAGGAGCGGGTTCGCGAGGTCGTACGACATATACGGTGTTCCATACACGGAAAGCCGCGACCGGTTCAGCGAAGCCCTGGACATAATCCTGCAGGCGTGGGAAGGCGAACCGTTTTCCTACCAAGGACAGTACTACCAGGTGAACAACGCCACTGTGGCGCCGTTGCCCTACCAGAAACCGCATCCTCCGTTCCGCATGGCGGCAACCACAGCGGAAACTTTCCCGCGGGCTGGGGAAGCGGGTTACCCTATTTTTGTGGGGTTGCGCGGCATGGATATACCAGAATTGCGCGAGAACCTGAAACACTACCGAAAGGCCTGGAGCGACGCCGGACACGTGGGAGACGGGGATGTTTCGTTGCGTGTCCCGGTGTATGTGGGCCAGAATGAAGCCGCCGCTGTTGATGAACCGTTTGAAAGCATCCAGGCCTATTTTGGTCGCATGGGTCAACTCTATCGGGCGGATTCGGGTTCAGCCGGTATCCAGCAAACCGAACTGCGCGACGACCGCGCCGCTCGCCTGGCGCAATTGTCGTACGAAGACATCCTGGAAACCAAGGTGGCGTTCGGCACTCCGGAGGGTCTGGTCGACCGCTTCACGAAATTGCGGGAAGAGCTTGGGCTGGACGGCGTGGTCGCTGAGCTAAATGCCGGAGGTCTCATTCCGCACGATATTGTGCTGCGAAACATCAAAATGCTTACTGAAAAGGTCATGCCGGCGTTCAAGTAATTATTCACACCTGAGTTGTTGCCCGGGGGTTTCTAAAAAATGAAAGTAGCTGTACTTGATGATTACCAGAGCGTTGCCGCCGATTTCGCGGATTGGTCATCGCTGCCGTCAGGCGTCGAGGTGTCGTTCTTTGCGGATCACCTGAGTGACGAGGGAGCGCTGGCGGAGCGGCTCGCCGATTTCGACGTGGTGATGGGTATGCGAGAGCGAACCGCTTTCCCAAGGTCGTTGCTCCAGCGACTACCCAACCTGCGGTGCCTGATCACAACGGGAGCCAGGAACGCATCATTTGACATGGAGGCCGCCACCGAGTTGGGGATTACTGTGTGCGGCACCCAGGGCGCGGGTGAAGGTCCGACTGAACTGACCTGGGGCCTGATAATTGGATTACTGCGCCGCATCTCCGAAGAAGACCGACTCGCGCGGGCCGAAGGCAAGTGGGGATCCTACGTGGGTACGGGGCTGCAGGGCAAAACCCTGGCGTTGTTGGGGTTGGGACACATCGGTTCCCTGGTGGCTCGCGTGGGGAATGCGTTCGACATGCGGGTGATTGCGTGGAGCCAGAACCTGACCGCCGAACGGGCTGCTGAATGCGGCGCGACACTGGTTGACAAGGACACTCTGTTCAGCGAAGGTGACGTTGTTTCGGTGCACGTTCGTCTGAGCGACCGCACGCGGGGGCTGGTGGGTGCGCATGAAATTGGCCTGATGAAAAACAGCGCCATACTGGTCAACATCTCACGCGGCCCAATCGTCGACGAGCCGGCATTGATCAGCGCCCTGGAGCGCAGGGCAATCGGCGGCGCCGCACTGGATACCTTCGACGTTGAACCACTGCCCGCCGACCATCCGTTCCTCGCCCTGGACAACACATTGATCACGCCCCACGTGGGGTATGTTACGGATGACGGGTACCGCGCCTTTTATTCCGGCGTGGTCGAGAACATTCGGGCCTTTGCCGCCGGGGAGCCGGTGCGGGTGATCAATCCCGACGTTCTGGAAGCCGGGAATCTGCGCGGCCTCGCCTGATTGCCGCTGCTCAATTCAGGAGAACCTTCAAATGAAAGCCTTACGAATCGAAGAATACGGCGGGGTGGACGTCCTGCAATGGAAGGACGTACCAGAACCTCAACCCAGCAGGCACCAGGTCCTGATTAAGGTTGATTCGGCGGGGGTCAACTACGCCGATATCATGCGCCGCCAGGGGAATTACCCCGGGCCGGATTTGCCGGCCACGTTGGGTCTGGAGGCTGCCGGCACGATTGCCGCCCTGGGTTCGGACGTAACCGACGGTCGCCTTTCCGTGGGCCAACGGGTGATGGCGATGGGACCCCAGGGGCAGGCTGAGTTTGTAGCGGTAAACTCCAATTTTGTTTTCCCCTATCCCGACGGGATAGATCCGGTTCACGCTGGCGGTATGCCCATTACGTTCCTCACGTCCTACCATCTGTTGAAAACTCGCGGCGGTATGCAACCCGGTGACACGGTGCTGATCCAGGCCGGCGCGTCGGGGGTGGGCACGATAGCGATACAGTTGGCGAAGGAATGGGGAGCCCGCGTCGTAGTTACTGCCTCTACTGAGGACAAATTGGAACTATGCCGTTCGCTCGGCGCGGACGTTGCCATCAACTACACGAAAGCGGATTTTGAGGAAGAGGTGAAGACGCTGACCGACGGTCGGGGAGTGGCGCTGGTTCTGGAATGCGTCGGCGGGCCGGTGCTGGAGAAGTCGGTGCGTTGCGTGGCATCCTACGGCCGGCTGGTGAGCTACGGTAACGCCAGCGGGCAGCCGGCCAATCTGGCTGCGGCAGACATCACCACGGTGAACCGAACGGTCATCGGGTTCAGCATGGGTCGCTCACCCATGGGTTCGCTGGACCACCAGGGAGCCATGCAAGAACTGGGGCCGATGATTACCGACGGGCAGCTGAAGTTGATTGTGGATCGTGTACTACCCATGGAGGAGGCGCCCAGCGCTCATCAGCATCTGGCTTCTCGCGGCACCAGGGGTAAGGTAATCCTGACGCCGTAGCTGGCGACGGGACGCTGGAACTCATGACTGCCACCGCCGATTACGCTGCCGTATATGACGCGGCCATGAGCCGGGAATGGTTGTCCGGAATCAATGATCCGGGGGATCCCTGGGGTGGCATGGCGGAACTGTTTCGCCTGGACCCGCTGCGGGATCTGGGCGGGAACCTGGGCGTTCTGGCCAGTTACGTGCAGCCTGGTGACCGGCTGATCGACGTAGGCGGAGGCGCCGGACGGGTCTCGCTGGCGTTGGCGGCCCGGGTTGGCAGCGTGGAGTTGGTGGAACCATCAGAGGGGATGCGAGACCAGTTCCTCGCCGCCCGCGATGAAGCCGGAATTACGAACGCCGAGGCCACCGGTGACTGGTGGATGGAATCCCCGGCGAGTGGCGACGTGGTGACGCTTTCCGACGTAACGTATTTTGTCCGGGATATCGCTCCGTTCATCGCGAAGTTGCATAACAGCGCGGCGCGCCGCGTGATGATCACCGTTTGGCGCCCTACGCCCGGAGATCTTCATTCTGGATTGCGCCAGGTGTTGTACGGGGAATCTCCGCCAAGGTTACCCGGATTGCCCGAATTGGCTGCGGTGCTTTGGGAATTGGAATTGCTGCCCGACATCCGGCCGTTGCCCGAGTTGCCGTGGTGGATGCCGGAGGCGGCCGGTGGTTTATCGACTGAACAGGCGATAGAGTTTGCCATGGCGCAACTGGACGACACTGGCGACGATGCGAGAAGACTGGTTGCATCCAACCTGGAACAGTTGTATGACCGTGATCCCGCGGGATTGACACCCCGTTGGCTCAAGCCGGTGCGAGAGGTATTGCTAACCTGGGAGACCGGCGGGACTAAAATGCCGAATACGCCGTGACCGGGCGGGGTTGACGGTAGCGGGGATTTTCGAGGTTGGCCATGGAAAGACTAGGTGTTGCGTTCACTGGCGGCGGGATGTCGCCGCCGGAAGTAGTGGAATGCGTGCGGCTCGCCGAAGACCTGGGGTATGAATCGGCATGGGTGGCGGAAGGACACGGCGGAGACCAGTTTTCCATACTGACGGCCTGCGCATTGAACACTGAACGCATCCTGCTTGGAACCAGCATCAGCAGCGTGTTCGTGCGCAGCGCGCCCACCATTGCAATGGCGGCGGCATGTGTCGACAGCTTTTCAAACGGGAGGTTCATCCTGGGATTGGGCAGCAGCCACAAGGTTCAGGTGGAACCGGAACATGGCCTGGAGTTTTCCGGGGCGATTCCCCGTGTGCGGGATACCGTAAAATTCGTGCGTGATTTGATGCGCGATGGTGCGGTCAATGATTTCGCAGGCGAAGCCCTGAATATCAGGTCCTTCGATCTGCATTTCCCGACATTCCGCCCACGGGTACCGATCTATCTATCAGCGGTGTTCCCCAAGATGCTGGAAATCGCCGGCGAAATCAGCGAAGGAGTGCTGCTAACCTGGAGTACGCCGGAACACGCCCGCACGGCGGCACGGCACGTATCCATCGGAGCGGCCAGGGCTGGTCGTGATGCCGCGAACGTCGAGCTGGCCACCCTGTTGTCGGTGTCTGGGCCGGAAGATGACGGCGCGGGGATGCGCCGGACGGTGGCTACCTACGCTGGCAGGTTTCCAAGATATCGCCGCCTGATGGCTGAAGCTGGATACGCCGATGAAGTTCAGTTGGTGCGGCAGGCGTGGCGCCAGGGGAATGTGGCGGAAGCGGAGGGGTTGGTGCCGGAGGGACTAATCCGGAGAATGTCTCTCCCTGCTGGGGCCGGCGAGCGTCGGGAGAGGTTGCAGGAATATCGAGATGCCGGCATCTCGCTGCCTATCATAGCGCCGCGGCTTGAGGGTACGGACCCTTTCGCAACTGCGCAACAGATTATCAGGGCAAACGCTCCTGAATGAGAGCATCTGCCCTGAGTGGCAGGGGTTGGAGCGATGCTGGTTGGTAGTTCAGTCGCCGGCCGGTAGCCAGGGCGACCAGAGGGTAATCGGTATGGTGACTGACAGGCGGGGCTGGTCGCCGACGCAGGCGGTAGTATGGCCCTGCCCGGTCAAATCGTCGGCCATCAGAACATCGCCGGCTCCGAATCGGCGCTTGGTGCCGTCTCCGATGCCAACTTCCATCTCTCCGGACAGGGTGATGACGTACTGCCGCCGGGGAGCGGTGTGCCAGTCGGAAAAGTATCCGGGCTCGAACCTGCGGAAATTGACGCCCGGAGTAACCTGCATTCCACTATGAATCGCCCGCTCGCCGGGAAGGTCCAGATCCTCAAAATGAGCCTGACCGTCGTCTCCGGTGTAAATGCGTGTGAACATGAGCCTGCACCTCCAGATGATTGTGTTTTAGTTTGTCGTAGATTGTGACCCGGCAAATTGCGGATGGGACATCGCCGGTAGCCGTTATTTTAGCGCAAATGGCGGTGCATGGTGAGGTCTCCAACTTGGAAATGGGATATGACGGCGTTACAATGTGAACGCCGACAGGTTGCCGATGTAGCTCAGCGGTAGAGCAGCGGTTTCGTAAACCGCAGGTCAAGGGTTCGATTCCCTTCATCGGCTCCATGAATATCAATAACTAACTCCGCCCTGCCTGATTACCGCTTCAATAAGGGCGGTTTTTCGTTTGAACCTGAATTGGCGGACAAGTTCACAGCGCTATACCCTATTGTGTAGCGCCAAACAGTAACGAATGCGGTTTTTAGTGGTAGTGCACCGGCCAAATAAACCGGGATAGACACGCACAGCAGCTACGGTGAAAAATTTAAACATCTGTCGGCAATGGCCGCGCCAGTTCAATTCACCCGCCTATCCTGCTTTGGAACAGGGGTCGGTTATGAACCTCAACAACGAACCGAATTGCGGACCGCGCCCCTTTGACATACTGGCGCTACACGCCTTGTAACAACCACTTTTGCCTTGAGGATTGTGCAAAATGCTCACTAACCATAATCCTCCGCCCAAACCCAAGCGGTCTAGAATACACTTGCGGCCTCGAAGGATTCTTAGTTGGGCATTGTAGATCATCATCTGCTTATCTGTGGCATATATTGTATCTATGTTCATGTGGACTTTCGGAGGGCGGCTTGGGTTAATTTTTAGTCCGGACCAGTGCGTGGGTTCGACCGCAATGCCATGGTCATAAGCGCTGAAGGCACTTACGTGAATTCCAAACGTACATGATGTCTGCGTTGGACGTACCTTCGTTTGCGTGAGGGAGTCGCGGATGAACAATTTTGGCCATATTCGAATGGTGCCAGTTTGACATGTTGGTGATCACCAGCTAGGCGAGCCTCGTCATAACGGCCGCGGTCGGGGGCAGACCGATCTTGGCGCTCATGAATCAGATCGGCGACAGCAGGGAACATTTCGAACAAACCGAACCTTTGCCTGAGTAAATTCCCACTCAAACGGAAGTTGCATCCATGGCTCAGGCGGACCAGCCGAGCCAACTGAAGTTATCGTCACCGCGCCTACGGTTGCCGATGCCTTGGCAAAGGGACGGGCATCCAGTACTTTTCCTGTGACCACCACTGTACAAAACACCAGTTGGTGTCAGAGCCACCGGACAGCATCCCAGTGATAAACCTTTCCCCCTCAGTGGTATGTTTTACCGCCGCCACTGACCGTAATGGTAAAGTTCACATATGTACACGCATTACAGGAAACTTGCCGACCTTCATACCCATCTGTACGGGTGCATCCATTCTGCGGACTTTTTGGAGTTCCTACTGGGCCGGGAAGTAGATTGGACCGCTTATCAGAGCAATTATCAGAGAGTCTACGGGGTTACCCCTCCCATCACGGAGATTCTGGAACTGTGTCGCAGCGGTGTGGCTGGTTCTCAAATTGAATTTGACCGACTTTTCGTATTCGGGGATGACGACAGCGGCAACTTCGATAGATTTCAGGCAAAGTTCGACATGCTCATTCATGGGAGCGATTGGGCTGGGTTCGCGAGAGGCGAAGTGCCGTTGCCGGTGGTTATCGATGAAGTGTGTATGTTCATCCATAAAATCATTGCAAGGCAACGCCGGCAAAACGTCGGGTACGTTGAACACCGGATGAACCTCCCCCGGAAACTTACCCAAGACCAGTCGAAAGAATTGATCCTGGCAATGCTGCGGTCGTATGGGGAGTATGAGGACTCCGACATACAACCGAGGCTTGCCATCAGTCTCCCCAGGGATAACCCCTGGGCGGACTGGGAGGTGGTTCGGGATCTGGCATTGGGTCCAACAGGCCACCTTTTGACCGGGATAGACTTTTGCTACCTGGAAGAAGGGCATCCCCCCAAGCAGCAGAGTGAGTTATTTGATCAGGTGAAGGATTTCAACCGCAGGCATCCCGAACGGGCGTTGGCCATCTTGTATCACGTCGGAGAAAGTTTCAACGACAAGTCCCTGGAGAGCGCCGTGCGCTGGGTCCA
Organism: Dehalococcoidia bacterium; assembly: GCA_965217175.1. Lineage (GTDB taxonomy): Bacteria > Chloroflexota > Dehalococcoidia > Lucifugimonadales > UBA3495 > Bin87. The sequence goes on along the minus strand of OZ244251.1, from coordinate 2,643,069 downwards.
TGAAGCGGCGGAACTCGGAGCGCATCGCCTGGGTCATGCTATCTCACTGGGTGTTGACCCGGACCAGTTCGGCAAGCATAGCCGGTCGGAAGGTGTAGGAGAGCGCATCGACCAACTGAGATATGATTTACTACACTTGGAAGGGCTGGCCAAATTTGGCGTTCATGTGGACATTACCAGAGTCATGGACGAATTGGAACGCATAAGCGCTTTTCCCATGGACCATCGGTTTACGATTGAATACGATGACGAGAAACTTGATGAGTTGAGGCAACGTCAAAGATATGCCATTGGTTGCGTTCGGACGCTGGGGTCTGTCATCGAAATCTGTCCAACTTCCAACCGGCGTATCGGCGGTATCAGCCGCCCCGAACATCATCCCGTGAAACAGTTCCTTTCCAGCAATGCCCCGTTCATTATCGCAAGCGATGATCCAGGGATATTTGGGACCACTTTGGCTGATGAGATAGCGTGGGTGATTGAACACAATCAGTTGCCGGACGACGCGATGGAACACATTGTGGACCTATCGTGGTCCAGCCGGAGTGAAATTCTGACTGGTCGGCTGTCTGAGGGGTCAATTTAAGAGAATTACATACCAAAGAACCCGACGGAGCGCCATGATGCCCGGAGGTTGGCTGGCATCAGTATCACGCTTGCGTTCTTATCGTTGGCCGTTAGCGCTGTGAAGGTACCGATGGCAGTTGTTGACGACCCAATTGCGTTTGGCGTCGCTGGTGGAGTGGCAATCGTATTAGTGATTGCCATATGCACAGCGCTGGACCGCAGAGAGATTGGTGCAAACGTCAATTCGTCTGAGTATTCCGACCACAAGGAATGAAGGAGCCGTTGGTTATTTCGGTATGCAATTCCCTGAAAAACGACTCTCAGCCTGCTTGGTGCTCAAATAGCCGGCCTCCCTTTTGACCAGGATGTGCGCAGCTGAGATTTCAGAACCAGTTGGCTTTGTCCACCACGTTTCGCAGTTCCCTTCCCTCGTTGAAGCGCTTGCAGTTGTCGATGAAGAGCTCAGTACGTCGGTCTTCGAGATAGGGTCCGTTACCCGCCACGTGGGGCGTGATCAGCACTCCCGGCATGTTCCAAAGGGGGTGTCCAGCGGGCAGCGGCTCGATCTGGAACACATCGAGGCCAGCACCGGCGATCTCGCCCTCCCTCAATGCATCCACCAAGTCGTCCAGGATTACCGTGGCTCCCCGACCGATATTGATAAAAAATCCGCTGTTCTTCATAGCCCGCAGCTGTGCCCTGCCGAACATGCCCTGCGTTTCCGGCGTTTCCGGCACGGTTACAATCACGAAGTCTCCTCTCGGCAGGACTTCCAGCAGGTCATCGGGCCGGTGCAGTTCTGAAACGCCCGCCGGGGCCATTGGCAGTCTGGGATCGATCCCAAGTACCGTAATTCCGAACTCCGAGCACAGACGGGCCGTTTCGCCGCCGATGCCGCCGACGCCCACGATCACCGCGGTGGCTTGTGGCAGGTAGACGGTCTGGTATCCCTGCTGCCAGACCCCGGCAACCTGTTGGGGGATGTACACCTGCAATCCTCGGGCGAAAGCCAACAGCAGTGACATTATGTGGGCGCTGATGTGGTCGTTGTATATCTCTCTGGTGTTGGTAACCACCACGTCGCTCCCGATTAAATCCTGGTGGTAATACCCGGCGCGTGGCCCTGCCTGGGGGCAGGCAATCCACTTGAGGTTGTGGGCGCGCTCCAGCAGTTCGGGCACGATGTCGCCGAATGCAGCGTCAGCATCGCCAATGACCTCCATCGCCTCTCCCACCGTTGGGCAAACGTGAACGTCGATATCCGGTATCTCCTCCTGGAGTTTCTGCGGCCAGTGGTCCTGGTAGTTGGGTGGGCAGATTACCAGCTTGAATCCCATCTCGTCGTTCCTCCTGCTCGATCTCAGTTGCGACATTCTATGCTGAATCGAGACGGGCGCAACACCTGGCGAGGAGACCATCAGGTTATTCCCGCCGGGGGCTGTTGTGATACTCCCCTGAGCCCGGAATAACCGGAGGGAACCTCCCGAAGCGCTAGAGTGTTAGTCTGGGTCAATCGTGTGGTGAGGGAAGACGAGGATGAAACGGTGCGAGGTCAGTGCATCCCGGTGGTGCCCGGGTTTATCGTGGGTCAATGTATAGTAATGGCCGGCGGCCTGGCCACCTGAGCCATCAGAGTTTGCGTACCCTTTCGGAGGAAAGCAGGTAAGGGGCTCAGCAAGGTACTATGGAGAGCAGTGAGGGTAAACGGAGTCTGTATGTTCAAACACCTGAAGCCAAGGACCCACTTCTGGACCCCAATTGACGAAGGGTGGGTCAACGACCCATTCGTGTAGGCAGGCCGACTATGAATCAGATGGACGGAATGGTGGCAGTCGTCACCGGCGCCAGCCGGGGGTTGGGGCGGGCCATAGCCAAGGAGTACGCCGAGGAAGGCGCAAAGGTAGTGATTTGCGCCCGCAGTCAGTCCCCAACCGGCTTGGCGGGGACTCTGGAAGAGACGGTCATAGACATCAGGAGCGCCGGCGGAGACGTCTTTGCCATCGACTGCGACGTCACCGATGAGTCTCAAGTCAATGACATGGTCCGTCAAGCGATGGCACGTTACGGCAGGATCGACGTGCTTTTCAACAACGCCGGCGCCATGGTACTGGGGGAGTCGATCCTGGAAATTGACCCCGCCCGTTGGGATCAACTCATGCGGGTCAACGTAGGCGGCCCCTACCTTTGCAGCCGGGCCGTGATTCCGACAATGATGGAGCAGCGGCGGGGCAGCATCATTAACATCGGTTCCAGGATGGCCACCGACCCCAACCAGGGCGGCGGCGTCCTATACAGCGCCAGCAAAGCGGCGGTCCACATGTTCAGCCTCTGCCTGGCCGACGAAGTGCGGGACTACAACATCGCGGTCAACATCCTGAGCCCCGGCGGGCTGCGCAGTGAAGGCTCCGCAGCAATCCCATGGACGCAACGCGATTGGCATGCAAGGGTAGCCCCCAGCGCCGTTGGTCCTTGCGCCGTGTACCTGGCCCTGCAGGACGCCAGCACCTTTACGGGGCAACTGGCGGCCCGCGCTGACTTCGGCACGACCTGGGGGCCGGGCTTCGAGGGGCGCTCTCCCTCACCATAGGAAGAAATCATAGGACGGATCGACAATAGGTGATGCGTCATACGTCGCAGTCGGAACACGATTGCCGTGGGTAGACAATCCGCAAGTTCCGAGCATTCTGCAGATTATGTGCGTAGTTCGGGTTGTATAATGGGGTCGAAAATGGACTGGAGCGGAGGAATATGGCAAATCTGACCAACGCCCACCGAATTGGCGCCCTGGTTCCCGCCACCAACCCGGTGGTCGAACCCGACTTCTACCGGGTGGTGCCACCGGAAATCACGGTGCACTTCGAGCGAATGTGGAACGGCACCTGGGGAAGCCAGCCAGAAACGTCCGCCGAAACCGGGCACCGTCTCAGTATGACCAGCAACGAAGCCAACGAAGTTGACTGGGCGCTGTTCGGGTTCGACGTCGGCAAGATGAACGACGATGTGGCCCGCGGCGCCAGCGCCCTGTCCAACATCGGTCCTGACGTCCTGGTCTACGCCTGCACCTCGGGCACGTGGCATAAGGGTTATATGGCCTACGATCGGAGGATGGCGGAAATCATGGAGGCAGCCAGCGGCGTCCAGTCAATAACCGCGGTGGCCTCCTGCATCGCCGCCATGCGGCACATGGGTAGCCGCAGGCTGAGCATCGCTGGTCCATATCGTAACTTCCACCTGCGAAACCGGCTTAGACCGCTAATGGAAGAGGCCGGCTTCGAGGTGCTGAGCGCCGACGGCGAACCGTGGATGCAGGATTCGATGAACCCTCGCGAAATCGACGCCGAACCGCCCCAGACCATCATCGACTTCGTGCCGACGGTGGCCCAGGAAGAGGCCGATACCATCTTCCTGCCCGGCACGGCCTGGCGGGCGCTGGACGCAGCAGAAGAACTGGAGCAGAAGCTTGGCAAGACCGTCATCACGGTCAACCAGGCCACCATCTGGATGGCCCTCCGGCGGCTGGGATGGTCGAAGCCGATAGACGGCTACGGCAGCCTGCTGCGAGACCTGGAGTAGCAGGAGAACCGGCGTATGTGGCCCACGGCGATAGTCCCCAAAACTCCCATTGGAGGGCAGAATTGTGCCTGAAACTGCGGATGTAGTGGTGATCGGCGCCGGCGTGGTCGGGTGCTCGGTTGCATATTACCTGGCCCGGGAAGGCGTCAACGTGACCCTCCTGGAGCGGGAATCAATCGGCAGCGGAGCCTCCGCTCACGCCACCGGTTCCCTCAGCCTGCTGGGCGCTGAGTTCTCCGCCGGGGCGTCCTTCCAAATGGCGCGGGCCTCCTACTCCGAGTTTGAGCAGATCGTCCCCGAGCTGGAATCCACCACCGGGATGGACCTGCTCTACCAGCGTCGCCCTTCTCTCCGGTTGGCTCTGGACGACGAAGAGGCCGGTCTGATCAAAAGCCTGATGGTCTGGCAGCAACCCCATGTCAAGATGCACTGGATCGACTCCCGGGAAGTCCACTCCATTGAACCTCGCCTCTCACACTCCATCATCGGAGCTGTCTATGAGGACGAGTCCGCCCAGTTGGACAGCTACCGCCTTAACCTGGCCCTGGGCCGGGGCGCCGAACTCAAGGGCGCCAACATCCTTTACCGGGAAGTAACCGGCCTGGTCACCAGTGGCTCCACGATTTCCGGCGTCAAGACCGTCTCCGAGGATATACGCTGCGGAGCGGTGGTGGTGGCCGCCGGCACCTGGAGCCGGGCCTTCGCTCCCTGGCTGGGCTTTCCCGTTCCGGTCCGCCCCATGAAGGGAGAGCGCCTTTTGCTCAACTACCCCGGCGAACCCCTTCCGGTGCTGATCAGCTCCCCCAAGCGCGGTCACATGATCAGCCGGATGGACGGTCTCACCAGCGTCGGGAGCACCGGCGGTCGGGACTATGACCAGAAAGAACTTTTTTGGGGCGAGGAATTTGACCGACAGCCAACCGAAACTGCCCGGTTGGAGCTCCTTCAGCGTGCCATAGATGTCTTACCCGACCTGGAGCGTGCCGAGTTGGTTCAACAGCTCGCCGGTTCCCGCCCCCTGAGTCCCGACAGCAAACCGATCATCGGCCCGGTGCCCGGTCGAGAAGGGGTCCTCCTGGCTACCGGACACACCACCAAGGGCATCCACCTGGGGCCCATCACTGGCCGCATCATCACCGACTACATCTGCCGTGGTTCAACTCGGGTCGTCTCCGACATGAGCCAATTCCTCCCCGACCGCTTCGCAGATTTCGCCGACGCCGACTTCCTCACAGCCACCCAAGACGTGGAGGAATAACGCCAGCCTCAGTCTTGCCCGATCACTCTGAGCCCCACGGTCATCATTTGCCAGGGGGGTAATTACCCTGCCACCACCGGGCGATGTCGATGCGACGGGGCAGCCAAACATCGGGCTTGCCCTTCACATATTCCAGGAACCGGCGTAGCGCCGCCGCGCGGGCCGGCTTGCCGATGATGCGGCAATGGAGTCCTACGGACATCATCTTGGGGTGGGTTGCTCCCTCCCGGTAAAGGGTGTCGAAGCAATTGCGAGCCGACTCGAAGAAATCGTTGGGCGTTGACAACTGGCCGCGCCAAAACCCGTAGTCGTTGACCTCCAACGAGTATGGCACCACCAGCCACGGGTTTCCATGGACCTCAGTGTAATAGGGGAGGTCGTCGTTGTAGGCGTTGCAGTCGTAGACGAATCCGCCTTCCTCAACCACCAGTTCCCGGGTGTTCACGCTGGGTCCGTAACGCGTGTACCAGCCCAAAGGCCGCTGCCCGGTGGTGCGGGTGATGGAGGCCACGGCCTGATTGATGGCCACGCGTTCAGCCTCCCGGTCCATCTTGTAGTATTCTTCCCAGCGGTTGCCGTGGCCCATCACCTCATGTCCCCGGCGAACGACCTCCGGCCCCACTTCCGGGTTGCGTTCCAGGGCCAGGGCGCAGGCGAAGAAGGTCGAGTTGACTCCATACTCGTCCAGCAGATCCAGGATGCGCCAGACGCCGACCCGGCTCCCATACTCGAAGAAAGACTCATTTGCCAGGTCCCTCTCTCCTCTGGCCACCGGCGACGGCGATTCGCCAACCGTCTCACCGTGAGGATCCCCATCCAGGATGGAATTTTCGGATCCCTCCTCGTAGTTGACGACAAACGATACGGCAATCCGGGCGCCGTTGGGCCACTCGACCACCGGCGGGTTGGGGCCGTAGCCGATCAGGTCGCGTCCTGTCATGAGATTGCTCCTCCTTTGCATCCGGCACCCGCCTCCGCAAGGTTACCTGTTTGAACGGGCGCGCGCGGCCCACCGGGTCCTGGTGCGCTGGGCGCATGGGAGGGGATCGTCGACTGGCTCCACATCCCCGGCGTGGTATACCGCCCAATCGGGAAGACCACGAACGGACTGGCATCTGCGGACGCATGCGTAGTCGGAAAGGGTCGGTCAGCCGCCCCGCCAGGGGTTGATTCCGGTGGTCTTCATCCGCATCCGGTAGACTGAGCTACGGGCCGTGAAGTACATGGTACGGTAGTCGGGGTCACCCCAGGCGCAATTGGCCGGAATCTCGGGCAACCGGATTATACCCAACAGGGAACCGTCCGGCTCGAAGACCCAAACTCCTTCCGCGCCCGTGCAGTAGACCCGGCCGTCGGTATCAACCTTCATCCCATCGGGGACGCCGTCCTCCGCCGAGTGCATATTGGCGAACAGTCTACTGTTGCTCACCGAGCCGTCGGGAGCCACGTCGTACGCCCGGATGTACTGGTGAGTACAAACCTCCCCCCGTTCCTTCTCCGCGGCACATTCGTCGCCGCGGCGGGTGTTGTCGGCGTACAGAATAGTTTCGTCGGGAGAGAAGGCCAGGCCGTTGGGCGATTCCAGGTCGGTGATCACGGCGGTCACCGTGCCGTCGGGAGCAATACGGTGGATGCCGTGGAAGTCGATTTCCCGCTCTTCCGGGGGCAGGCGAAGGCCGGGGCTGGTGAAGTAGATGCCTCCGTCGGAGCGGCAAACCACGTCGTTGGGCCGGTGTAACCGCTTGCCCTCCCAGCGGTCGGCGATTACGGTGATGGACCCGTCGGGTTCCCAACGGGTGATCTGCCGGTTGTCCCCTTCGCACATTATCAGCCGGCCCTGGAGGTCGAAGGTCAGGCCGTTGGCGGCCCCGCTATTATCCCGTATGACCTCGGGATCGCCGCCGGGCACCAGGCGATAGATGACGTTGATCCGGTTATTCACGAATAATAGGTAGCCCTCCGGGTGCCACAGGGGCCCTTCGGTAAACTCGAAACCGGTGGCCAGCCGTTCCGCTTCGGAGGATTCTACGATTTGATCCAAACTATCGGGCATGGTGGCCTCCTGATACTGGTTTGTCGGAATGACGGTTCTCCACCGATGGACTGATGACCGTCTCTCTCTCTGCCTTTTGGTGATTCGGCGGATGGCGTCATCCAACCACCGGTGCGATTGCAACCTTTAAAACTCGCTGGCTCGTATCTGCCGCTGACTATATCACGCCGAGTATGTCCCGGGCCGCATAAACAACGATCAGGCGGTACCGATGCTCACGAAGGGCGACGCCGACGGATCGATTCGGTAGGTCCAGGGTGGCAGAGACAATGGAGGAGGAATGTTAATGGTCTTTACCGATGGTCTCCCGGAGGCGGAGGAGGATATTGACCGCTGGCACAACGAGGAGCACGTGCCAGAGCGGCTACTCATTCCCGGCGTGTTGAACGCGGTTCGGAACTAGGCGCTGCGAGGTGGCGCCAAAGTCCAGGTAAGCGGCCTGCTCCGTATCACCACAGCAAACCGTCTGGGCGTCCGCATACTCACTTGAACCAGCGGATACGCTGCCAACCGCGCCAATGCGCAGCTTCTCCCAACCAGTTGCCCACTCCATTGCAATGCCCTGCTATGGGTCAGAGATGTAGGAATCCAAGCGATCCAGCAATGATGCAAGAAGGGTAAAACACCTGGGTTTGACTGTGTTCAGACTTTGTACCTTCCATTCGTTTGATGCCGGGGTTGCCAAATAATCCGCCAGCCGCTCGACGAACTCCAACAACAATAATGCCGTTTGAAGAAGCAGTCGCGCAGCTAGCGCAAATCGTATCTCGTTGTATGCCGGGACTATCAGGAGCATCCCGCTGTCGTTGAATGTGGCTTGTAGTGCTCGTGTGCGGGGGTGCGCGAACGTGCTCAAAAACCCGTAAGTTCCCTCAGGTTCGTCGGCAGCTTTCCAGAGAATCTTGAGTTTTTCCGGAAGCCTTGCCGCCATGTCAGTAAACGTTGGAACACGCCCTTCGGCATCGTCCAAAGCCTTAACGGTCCCGGGGTTGTTGATACAGTCGTACGCGGTTAACCAATCCTCGAGCGCTGCTCTGGTCAAAGTGAAGCATTGCGAATAGTAGCCAGATTCCAATGCGTACGTCGCTATCCTCAACGAATGGAAACCACTGGTAGTCAGATTTAACCAAACCCGTTCTACCCTGTTGTCCTCGGTGGTCGATAGCTTACCTGGGTGTTGAAACAAGGAGAAGTGGAGGTCGATCCCCTCTTGGATGGTTCGCAACACTTCGCTTTCTCGTTGCCGTGTTTGTCGGCGAACGCCGAACGATATTTTCCGATAAGCCATACAGTCGCTCTCCGCGTGTTTCATTGGTGCTCAATCTCAAATCTACTTGCCACAACAGAACCCAGGAAGTTTTTCGATGAACCATGAGGTATTCCGGCGGACGGCGATGCCCAGCAGATCGCGCCGATACCGGCGGGTTTGAGCGGGACGACTTTGTCATCGATCCCATCCACTGCCTGCCGCACCTGGAGCAGAAGACGACGGACCTGGATCAGGCTGCGCCCAGGCCATCAAGCCTTCGGCGGCCGCCGGGGCGAATTCCCAGGAAACTGTGACGCTCCACGGAGTCTGGCGCTGCCAGGGTACGGTCATCGGTAGCCCCTGCTTCCACCGCGGGGGCCGGGGTTGCGCGTATGTTCCGGCAGGGAGCGCACCGCTAGATTTCATCCTGGTACTTCAGGAAGGTGGCCAATTTGTCTGGGACAACGTAATCACCATGACCGGAAGCGAGGTCCTGGACTCTCAAGAGTCGGTGACGAAATTCTATTGCCGGAACTTGGGCATTACTTCCTTGGCGAAAAGCTCCATTGAACGCAATACCCTGGAGTGCTCCATGCTACCGAAGGACATGCTGGCGCCAAAGTACCCGATGCCGTGTTCGTCCCGTAACTTGGTGATTCTCTGCACACATTGCTCGGGCGTGCCGAAGTAAGCAGTTGTCTCCAGTTCCGACTCATAGGTGGCCGGTTCGACGGTGCGGGTGCGGCGCCAGTGGTCCAGGTCCACATTGATCTCATCGCCGTGGGTCAAGGTGCGCCGATAACCGCCCAGATCCCGGACCCAGGTCAGAGACTGGCGCGGGTATTCCCGGGCTGTCAGCTCGTCTTCATCGAGGTACACAAACCGGAAGTAGGGCATTTCCTCCACAGGCAGATCCTTTCCGGCAGCGGCGCAGCGTTCAGCGTAAAGGGAAAACAGGCCCAGGTTATCCGCCTCCGGGGTAGAAAAGCTGGTCAGGATGGGCAGGTCTCGCGAAACGGCGACGTCCACGCTGGCGGGAGTGCGGGATACGGCCAGAAATACCGGGGGATGGGGCTGTTGCACGGGCTTGGGAGCTATCGTCAGGTCTCTCACCTGATAAAATTCGCCCTGAAAAGTGAAATCGTCTTCGGTCCAAAGCCCCAGGATAACGTCCAGGGCCTCCTGGGTCCGCACGTCCCGGGTGTCAAAGTCGACATTGAAGTTGCCGTACTCGTAATCCGCCGAGCCGCGTCCAACCCCGAAGTCCAGCCTGCCATTGCTTAAAACGTCTAGCATGGCGGTCTCTTCAGCCAGGAAAATGGGATTGTGGAAAGGCAAGACGCTGACGCCGGCACCGATCCGGATCTTCCTGGTGCGGGCGGCGATGTGGCCGAGCAACGGCATCAGGGATGGACAGATGCCGTACCGGCTGGAGTGATGCTCCGCGATCCAGATTGAATCAAAGCCTAAATCCTCGGCGTATTCAACCTGTTCCAGCATTTCACCAAAGATGCGGCTTTGAGCGCTGGTTTCGTCCTCTGTCCAGGAACCCAGCAAAAACAGGGCAAACTTCATAATGGATGCGGGCCTCCTTCGGGCTAGCCTGAATGGGATTCTACAGGTATTGGAGAAGGTATGCTCGCCGATGCCCGGCCGGCGGCATACTTCCGCCCCCGTGGTGCCTCCTGTGCCTGGCGCTGGCAGGGAAAGGCGATATAGCGGGACAGTAAGCTCGCTGGGGCGGGGAGCTACTCGGGGCCTGCGCCAGGCAAAAGCCAAGAATGGAGACGTAGATCCTGGGAGTATGGCGGGAAATGTGAGTTGGCTCACTTCATGATCCGCTTGAAAAAAGCGAGGGCGTTGCCGCCGACGATCTTCTTGATGTCTTCGTCGGAGTAGCCACGGACTATAAGGCCACGGACGATGTTCTTGCCGTCGGCGGGAGATTCCAGACCGTTGAGGTAGGAAGCCGGAGCGGGACCGGTGCGGCGCATCACCACTTGCCCCACACCAACGGTGTCGCCGATGCCGGTGTCTGTGCCGATGGCGACATGCTCCATGCCCACGAGGTTGACCATGTAATCGTAATGGTCCAGCACGTTTTCGATGCTTTGCGCCGGATTGTTGCTGAGTCTGTTGGGTACGGCGGTGATGCCCACAATGCCGCCCTTTTGGGCGCAGGCCAGCAACTCTTCATCCTTTCTCAACCTCCGGGCTTGAAAACTGTCGCTGGCGAGGGTGTAGGAACCGTCGTGGCTGAAGGTAACCGGAGATTTTGATGCCTCGATGGCGTCCATGGCGGTTCGGAAGGAGGCGTGCGACACGTCGACAACCATCCCCAGTTCGTTCATGCGCTGTACAACCTCCAGCCCGAACTCACTAAGGCCTCCGTCGTTGCGCTCGAAGATGCCGTCGCCAATGTAGGCCTTGCGACTATAGGTCAGGCCGGCCAGCCGTATTCCCGAGTTGTAAAGCACGTCTACCAGGTTTACCTCATTGCCAATGGCCAAGTGTTCCACCGTGGGCAAGAACCCCACCTGGCCCTGCTGCTTAGCCGTCTCTATGTCGGCTGCATTGCTCACCTGGAGCACGTCGTCATGCCGCGATATGTCAGCAACCATCATGCTGATCTCGTCCAACAGATCGGAGAATCGGATGAAGGACATTTCGTTGGTGTGCAGCATTCCCCGAAAGACGTTGGCTGTTCCCACGGCGGTGAAGCCGCCTTCTCTCACTGCATCGTACCCCCAAACGTAGTTGTCGCTACGGAGGTACTCCCAATATTGGCCAAAGTCTTCGGGCAGGACCATCGGATGCTGGTGAAGGTCGATCATTATCGATTCCTCCGTCAAGCGTTGAAACCTGACTTCCTGCTGCCTGTCCAGCCGAATGGTCATGGAGGGAACACGGCCTACTTGACTGACGAGGTGGAATCGGTCGGGTGTCATAATGCAACTCCGTTCAAGACGACCACATGAATACCTTTCGAATCGTGAATCAGCCCGGGGAGGCTGAATTAGCCCAACGTCCGGACAACCAGACTAGTGCCGCGCTAGCCACAAAGTACCCCGCGAACACTCTGAAAGCAACATCGTAGCTTCCGGAATGGTCGTAAATCAACGCAGCGAACATAGGCCCGCCAATGCTGGCGATGAGGTAGAACGGGCTCATCATTCCTCTGATCGCGCCTTGGTGCCGCCGACCGAAATGCGCAGCCCACAGCAGGGGCCCTATCACAACCAACGATCCTCCTGTTAGGCCGTACATCACTCCGAATGTGCCGTAGAACTGCCAAACACTCGTTGAACCCACGCCGGCAAAGATGCTGATTGCGCTGCCAAATAAGGCGATGATGGCCAACAGCCAAATCGAATAACGGTCCGCCAAAAATCCCCAGGTCAGTTTGGCTGCGAAAGCGCAAATGCCATAGATCGCGAATGAGATACCCGCTTGCACATCGGAAAAGCCCAGATCCGTTGCGTATGGGATCCTGTGGATTATCAAAGCGCCTATCGACATACCTGATAACACTTCGTAGACAACGAGTAGCCAAAACGCTGGGGTTCGCAACGCCTGGGCAACCGTCCAACTTATCTCATCAACCGGCTCCTCGCCTGTGCGACCGGGTTCTGGCGTTTCGTCCGTCCCAGAAGGAACAGCTGGAGTGGCCCCATCCGGCAACAATCCCATGTCTTCCGGCTGCCTGCGCAACCACAGTAGGGAAGGTGGGACAACAACGATCCAGGGAACGAAACCAAGAAAGAACCAGGCTGTCCGCCAACCAAAAACTTGGATCAGAAACAGTATCAACGGTGTCAACGCCACCGCACCCACATTGAGTCCGGCAGTTGCGATGCCGGTTGCCCGGCCCCGATGGCGGATAAACCACTTGGCGATGGTCGGACTGACTACGCTGTAACCTAACCCCGGAACGCCGAAGGTGCCGATGACCCCGTAGAACAGGATAAACTGCCAGATTTCCCGGGTTTGGGACAGGAGCATCAGTGATATGCCCAACACTACGGCGCTGCCTGCCATAAGGTATCGGGGACCGTAGCGGTCCACGGCGAATCCCATGGCGGGGGATACGCCTGCCCTGACCAAGTCTCTAACCAGGAGTGCGCCGGTCATGTGGTCAACGACATGAAATCGTCGGGAATTGGTAATAACCGATAAATGTATCCGGTTAGTACACTCGCGCCAAACCACCGCGTCGCAACATATCTGATAATGAACAGATAACACCTTTGGATTCCTGGTTTCCAGCTGGCAGCTGAAACGGACGGCGGGCGTCGGTATTACTGATTTAAAAGGGGCGCCATTGTAACACTACAAGAATGGCAAAAGTGCAACCTGAAGTACGACGAAAGATGCCTCGTCCCTAAGGGTTTCTCCGATGAGACAAGTTAACTGCGGGGCAACCCGATCGGGATGGAGGGTCTACGCCGCTTCCGCAGTCAGCGGTGTTCGGCGCTCCGGACGCCGCGCCAGCAACATCAGGCACATCGCCATCGCCTGCACTGCCGCCGCGAAAAAGATCAGAATGGAGTAGCTGCCCGTCAGGTCGTACACCACTGGCCCCACTATCTGTCCCAGTCCCAGCCCGCCGGCCTCGAAGGGACGCATCGCCCCGGCGATGGCTCCGTAGGAGTTCCGCCCGAAATAGTCCGCCAGCACCATGTACAACAGCACTTCCAGCGCGCTGTGGAACAGCCCCCAAAACGCCCCGAAGGCATACGCGGCCGCCAACGAGTTGACTTGCAGCAATGCCAGCGTCGTCACCGTCGCAACTGCCATGGCTCCGACGATGCACCATCGCGGCGTCAGCTTTCCCGCTAGCTGTCCCCACACGAGGCTGCTCAGCGCCAGGAATGTGCTAACGCTCAGTACGCCTGCCGCCTGCGGAGTGGTCAACCCCGCAAACTCGTGCAGGTAGGGCACCAGGCTGAACCCCAGGCCGGAACTGCCCGTCACGTTGAGAAAAGCGACCATTGAAACCATCCAGAAGGCCCTTGACCGCATTGCCTCTCTGGAAGTCCAGCTCACTTCTTCAACTTCTGTCTCGCGTGGCGATCCGTGCCCGCCCCGTCCCGTCGGAGCAGGGTCGGGTGGTCCCGGTGCGGGCGGTGCCCGGGCCCCGTCGGGCAGCAGCCCGATGTCCTCTGGCCGCCGCCGCATGATGATCATCATGGGGACGGCCAGGAACAGGCTGAATATCCCGATCAGCCGGAACGCCATCCGCCAGTCCGCCAACACGGTGATGACGGAGAACGCCTGGATGATCAGCGCCCCGCTGACGGGACGATAGATGCCGGTGATGGCCAGCGCAATGTTGCGGCGCCGGTTGAAGAAATTGACCGCCATGGTCCGGGGCACCACGCCGATGAGGAAGGGTTGGCTAATGGCCCGACCGATGACCGCCGCAATGAAAAATTGCCAGGGGGCATGCACTCCGCCGATTGCCACCAGGGACAGCCCAAGGACAATCACGCCGATGGGCATCAACCATCGGGGGCCATACCGGTCCGCCAGCCGTCCGGCGAAGGGAGCGAAGACCCCCGACATCCAAACGCCGCAGCTGGAGGCCAGCCCGATGCTGGTCCGGGGCCAGCCGGTGTCCTCCAGGATGTAGCCCTGCACTCCTCCCAACACTACCCCGGCCACCGCCGTGGCCACGAAAGCCCCAGTGCCCGAAAGTCCGAGCACCAGCCAGCCGTAATAAAAGGGGGTGTTGGGACGCCGGTTTAGGAGAGCGAACAAAGAGGATGCCATAGGTCTTGCCCTTATATCAGACCCCCGTTGTTGGCACAAGAAGTCGTGCGCGGCGGCGACCCCAACCGCAGCGCACTCCATCCCGTCCCCACCACCACTGTCCCGTAGTTCCTGCGAGGCAGCAACTGACTTGACGCCGCGCGTTGGTCAGCCTGAACCTGAGAGGAGTTTGGAAGGACGGGGAACAGTTGAAGGCACTGTACGTTTGATGATAGACAATTAGTCCTGCCGGCGCATTGCCTCAATGGAATCGTTTCTATCAGGAAGTGATTCCATCAAATAAGATGCTACCGAAAGGTCTGGAGGCGATGGCGTGACGGGAGGATGAGCAGGATGGTTAAACAAGGGCTACTGACAACAGCACGAGATCGCTACCGGGCGTCCTCCAGGAAGGACAAGCTGCGCCTGCTTCCTGAGCATTTGCAATCCGAGCGCCATTCCTTTGGACCGAGTTGTTTTTCTGACACCACCCAGGAAGGAGAGTGAGGGTTATGGCCAACGCCCACGGCAAGATAATCGCAAACGTAGAGCGGCTGCACCGGCTGATGGACGAAGCAGGCATTTCGGCCATAGTCGCCCGCTCGGGCAAGAACTTCACCTACCTCGCTGGGTTCGCTTACCCCGGCACTCTGGCGCGGCATCTGGAGTTCCCGGATTCGCCGCGGGAGGTGGTGGTGGTGTGGCCGCGGACGGGTGAGCCGGTGATGGTGCTGAACTCCTACGCTGCCCCGCTGGCCCGCCGCGACTCGTGGCTGGAACGCATCGAGGTCGTCGACGACTACGCGGAGTCGCCCTACGAGAGGGCGGCCGATGTGCTGCGGCAACTGGGGCTGGCTGAGGAAACCATCGGCTTCGAGAAGAGTTACGTCAGCGCGAACCGTTGGGAGGAAATTGGCGGGCTGCTGCCCAGGGCGCGTATCGTCGACAGCACTGAGTTGATGGACCGGGTGCGTTGGATCAAGACTCCCGAAGAGGTAGCGGCGCTCGAAGCTGGAGCCCGGCTTTTGGACGAAGCATACCTGGAGGTGCTGCCCACGGTTCGGCCCGACGACACAGAAAGACTGGTGCATAGCCGCATAATCGAGAGCTGCCTGCGCCGGGGCGCCAACTGGGCCCACGGCATCCTGAACTCCAGTCGCAACACGGTGGCCTACGGCGGCGAAAGCGACCTGGCTTTTGAAGCGGGCGACATTATCCGCAACGATTATGTCGCATATCTTAACGGCTATCCCGGGCACCAGTCGCGGAGCGTCTGCGTCGGTGCGCCCTCAGACGAACAGAAACGGATTTACCGGGTCACGAGAGACATCTACCGCGCCACTATCGAGCGGTGCCGCCCCGGGGCGCGGACCGCGGACATCTACCACTTTGCCAACGACAGTTTCCACGAAGCCGGGTTCCAGGGCAATGTGTCCCTGGCCGGGCATGGCGTAGGCGCCTGGTGGCACCAGCAGGAACCGTACATGGTGCCGTCCAGCACGCGCGTCCTGGAGGAAGGGATGGTGGTGGCCCTCGAACCGCACATCGGCTACTGGCACCTGCAGGACATGGTGGTGGTCACCGACGACTCCCCCAGGCTGTTGTCGCCGCTCTTTAACACCGACGAGATGCTGGTGGCCGGGTAGGGGTGGCGTGCGGGAGGCGCGCCTGTGGTGGATCAACATCAATGACGTGGTAATGGAAGTCCGAAATCCTGGTCGGCGCTCAATGACCGATCCAAGGCGCTCACACAACGGGCGTCGCGCGAGGTGAAGCAACGTGCCGAGAAGCTGTGATTGCCCAAAAGGCGGGTGCATTCTTACTGCCCCCTCGTGCGTACAAACTTCTGTTAATTTGTTCAGTGCGAGAACGCAATCAGGCGTCCGTGGCAATGTCGTTCTGGTATTAACTACTCCCGGCGACCGCCCGTTTTACAGCGACGGGATCGCCACGCTACGCTCGCAATGACAAAGTGAGCAAGGTTAGGGTCGGTAATCGGGCCGGCTTGGGCGGTTTAGTGCGCCGGGTGTCCCGCGGCAAGCGTTATTGCCGGCTGTCCTGTCGCGGTCACCGACGCGGTCACTGTCCGTGATGTCGTCTAGTTTGGCCCTCAAGGTCTGCGTCCTTTTGGTTGATGGTAGGATGGGGATTGGAGCGGATCCCCGCACCGGCGAGAATGAAGGTTGAGCAACAAACCAAGATTTCATGCCAAACGCAAAACAGGAGACTTAGCCGATGAACATCCAGACTTTGGAGCGGAGTCCACAAAACCACCGGGGCGGGCAGGTGTCGCACTTACTCTTGGCCTCGGGCCATTTCGGGTCGGAGAACCTGGCCGTAACATGGGTTGAAGGTGAACCGGGCAGCGAACAAGCCGTCCATTCCCACGATGGTCGGGAGCAGGTGTACGTGGTTGTCCAGGGACGCGGGGCGATGCGGGTGGGGGACGAGGTGGAAGAAGTCGGGCCGGGCACAGCCATTCTGGTACCGCCGGGCGCCAGCCACTCCATCCGCAACATCGGAGAGGAAAAGTTAATCTACGTCTCCGCAACTTCCCCGCCCTTTGAGATGCAGGAGGGCAATACCAGCTGGTCGGCTCCGGCCGGGCGGTAGGAGGATATCACTTTGCCCCGCGCCACCGCCTAAAAACGGATCAAGATGGAGTAGCTGCCCGTCAGGTAGCGCACCACCGGCCCCACTATCCGGCCCAGTCCCAGCCTGTCCGGCTCCTCGCTGTGGGGCCGCAACGCCGCATATCAAGGTCAGGCTGACGACACTAGATTAAGCGTGGTGCAGTTCAACTGGCCGAGGCTCATCAGATTAAAGGCGGCCACTAATCTGATATATTGACCCCGCTTGCTGACATACATTCTTCAAGGAGGCCGCATATGGGGCCGCCCGACCCTACTTTATTGTCCGAACAATTCGGCCCGCTACAGGGGGTGCGCATACTGTCCACCGGTACCATCGTGGCTGAGCCGGTGGCTGCCGGTATGGCGGCAGAGATGGGCGCTGAGGTGATCCATATCGAGCGTCCTGGCAAAGGCGAGGACTGGAGGGAGGCAGAGTTTCCCATCGAAGCTCCTAACGGGGATCGGATAGCCAGTTCCTGGATACAGGATCGGCGCAACACCTATTACACTACCCTGGATTTCAGCACGACGGAAGGCCGCGAGATTTTCCTGAAGCTGGCGCAGCGGGCCGACATCTGGATGGAGAGTTCCAAAGCCCGCACCTACGACAAGTGGGGACTGGATGACAACGCGGTTTTGGCAGTCAATCCCGCTATAGTAATCTGCCATGTTTCCGGGTACGGACAAGACGGCGACCCGACATACGTGGACCGGGCTTCTTACGATTTCACGGCCCAGGCCTTCGGCGGCATGATGAATCTGATGGGCAATCCCGAACCGGACCCACCGACGCGGGCAGTGCCCTGGACCGCTGACTACATAACGGCCCTGTTCTGCCTGTGGTCGTCATTGGCCGCATACATTTACGCGCAACGCACCGGACAAGGCCAGGTCATCGATCTCGCTCAATTCGAGGCGGTGCACCGTATTTTGTCCGGCACTATGGTGGCCTATCATGAGCTGGGACTGGTACGGGAGAGGGCAGGCAACAAGGCCGGGAATGCGCAGCCCTGGGACACATTTCGGGCCAGCGACGGTTGGGTCGTTGTCGCTGCCGTCGGGCCGGTGGTCTACTCCAGGGTCTGCCATGTTCTGGGGTTGGACCCGGATGAAGAGAAATGGATCTCGGCCCGGCGTGAGGTCAATTCCGCTGAGGGTATTGAGTTCGACGCCATCCTCCGCGGCTGGGTGGAAGACCGGACGGTGGACGAGGTGGTCAGGATTTTCAACGAAGCGCAGGTTGGCTGCAGCCGGATCATGAATGCGCGGGAGATGGCCGAGGACCCCCATTATCGTGCCCGGGGTGTGCACGTGGAATGGGAGGACCAGCAACTGGGAAGGACGGTGAAAGGCGTAGGCCCAGTTCCCAAGTTATCCAAAACGCCGGGCAAGATCTGGCGTGGTTCGGTCCCGGTGGGTCACGATAATGAGCTGGTCTATTGCGACCTGCTGGGAATTGCGCCGCAAACCCTCCGCGAACTGGCTGGGCGGGGAGTCATCTGAGGGCCGCCAACCAAGCCTTACGGCAACAAACCCCCGGCGTTCCCGGGGGCATTTCCTGTCGCGGCGTATTTTCTGGTAGGTACAGCAGAACTGGAACGGCCGACGTACCATATCGACACTTCAGGCAACCGGCAACTCCCGTCCCGTATCGGACGCCTGCTTGATCGTATCAAGAAAGCGATGGAGGTCAACAGCGGTATCGAATGTCGGCAAGCGGCTCTGCCCGGTGTTGATTGCCTCAGCGAACAGGGCATACAACTGCCCGACATTGAACGGATCTCCGCGGGGAAAGTCGTCCGGCAGGTACACGAAACGCTGGGGTATGGTCAGGTCCTGCAACTCGTGGCTTGCCTTTGCACCTTGCACGCGCAGCATCTCGCCGCGTTGGGATGAGACGTTCCCGGTGGTGACCAGCGTGCCTTCCCGACCGTAAATCTCCATACGAAAGCCGCTGCCGGCCCAGGGGACGGCTCCGACATGGACCGACGCCGCCGCGCCGCGCTCCAGCTGTCCGGATACTCGTACGTTGTCCGGAGAGGTGACCTCTACGAATTGCTGAGTATCGGTCTCGTACCACCGCTGCACCTGGGTAGTGACCATGCACGCCACGCGGGTGAAATTCCCCAACACGAAGCGCAAGGCGTCAATGACGTGTCCGTTCGCGATGGTCAGGGTGTTCGCGCCCTGGCTGGGGTCGCGCTGCCAGGTGTTGCTGGAAAGGCGTTCCAACGATCCGTCGCGCATCGTGGTGACATGACAAGACAGCACCTCGCCTACGTAACCAGCGTCGATCAGCTCCTTGACATAAAGCAATGCGGGGCTAACTCGCGATTGCAGACCCACTGCGGTTTGCACGCCTTTGGCGCGAGCAAGGGTCGCCAGCTCTTCGGCTTCGGCGGTATTTCGGCCCAATGGCCACTCGGTCAAAACGTGCTTCCCGGCTTCGATGGCAGCCTTCGTTGGCTCATAGTGGGATGGAACCCGCACTACCACGGCCACCGCGTCGATCTCCGTCGACGACACCATTGTCCGGAAATCGTGGAAGGCGAGCTTTGCTCCAAAGGCTTGGCGAGCCTCTTCCGCGCTCTCGGGCCTGGTGGTGCAGACTGCAGTGAGCTCGACATCCGGACTGGCCAGTAGCGCCGGGAAGTGCGACTGGGTTGACCAGTTCGAGCTAACGTTAGCTCCCACAAACCCCAGGCGAATCTTGTTTGCCATTACGCAGGCTCCTCAAATGTGTTCAAAACAATATAACCCAAGTAAATGCCCACTCTCAACCAGAACCAAGATCTGTAACAGTTCAGGTTCGACGTGTGATTTCCATACCACTCCGTCATGCCGGCCATACCATTCCGTCATTCCGGCCTTGAGCCGGAATCCAGAGACGTCTTTAAACCGCAATGTTGCCAATCCTCGGCTTCCTGGATTCCCGCGTTCGCGGGAAAGACAGGTTCGGGCCAGGATACTACCTTCAACTCTGAACAGTTACCAAGATCTCACGCCTACGCACTCTAATCTTACATTGCGGGGAGCACAGCGACGTGGCAATCTCGTCGCCGTAGCAACGGCGGTTCGCCGACGTGGGTTCAACCTGATCGAGATTGCCAACCCCCGCATCGAGTACGGGGTCGCAATGACATCAGGGAACAATCGAAAGCCCCTGCGTGCTGGCCGACATTCCTGGCAAGTCCTGATCGCTTCGCACACTCTATCCCCAGTCCAGGATGAGCTGGGTCCATCGTTTGCGCACCACAACCTCGCCCGGCGACGGGAGATAATCTGTGTCAATGGAGTATGCCCTCAGGCGGATCCGGTCGTTGGCCGGGCGGCCAACAGCTTCCCAACGTCGCACCTGCTGAATCAGGCGCTCGGCATGATCAGACCATGATCCGTAGCCTCGCACGAATAGTTCAAACCCAGCGAAACCGACTGGCTGCTCGGATGCGGAATATCCATCGGGAGGGCGGGCAAAGACACAAAGGCCATCATCCCCAAGCAGTCCATTAGTCCAACATCTTCTCCACTCTCCTGATAATTCCATCAAACCTGCCACGATGCCGCGGTCTGCCATCTGATCCTCGGCGGATAGGACGCAGAAGCCGGGCTCGTGTAAACTGAGCCAGAGAGCCAATCCGCCAAACATGACCTCACCCGGAGTTGCATATATCCCGGTGGGCGCATATTCAGACGGGCCTGACAGTAGGCGATAAACAACCTCTCCATCCACTTTTGTCGGATCGTCAACGGACACAACGAGCCCCGGATCCGGGCCCAATGGAATGTACTCCAGGGGCCTGGCGAAGTCGCCCCTGAGGGGCATGAACCCGCAATCCTTGACCGACGCGCTTTCCAGTTGGTCGCCTATTTTGTCGAAAGCGACCGATTTCTGAACGCTGCGACCAACCTCCAACGGTAAGAGCAACCGTCCCCCCGGTTTCAACTGCTCTCTCCAGGCGGGAGCGATATCCCATGCTGCTACCGTCAGGATGATCCGGTCGTAAGGTGCGTTGCCCGGGTACCCGAGGCCTCCGTCACGGCAAACCACGGTTACGGCATCCAGGCCCGCCACACTCAAGCGGTTTCGGGCGCCTTCGACGAGGTCTTCATCGATGTCAATTGTCGTGACCTGCCCGGAATCGCCGACGATGTGCGCCATCAGACCCGCGTTATAGCCGGTACCCGCACCGATCTCGAGGACGCGGTGGCCGGATTGCAGGTCCAGTTGCTCCAGCATTATGGCCATCATGGCGGGCTGCGAAGAGGAACTGACTAGCTGTCCGTCCTGGCGCTTGGTAAGAATCGCTTCATCACGGTAGACCCTTTCCAAAGGTACTTCAGGCAGGAACAGGTGCCGTGGGACAGATCTGAAGGCTTCCTCCACCCTCGGAGACTGGATTGCCCCTTTGCTCTTGAGTTCTTCCACGTAGTCTTCGTGGAGCCGGGTGATTTGGTTGGCGCCCAATGACCCTGACACAGATTTCTCCCTCAGTCCAGCAACGCTCTAAGGTGACCGTATGCTGTATTTCTGGTTCGGTCTCCCCTATGGTAGGTACTTATCCTCCATCTCCCGAATGCGCTGCGCCCCCAGGATACCTCCGTTGCTGGCCACGCCCCACCTGCTTTGAGAAGCCGTCGCCAGGAATTCGTCGATGGCGCCGGTGCCGCGTTCCTGAAAATCGCTGAGGAAGTCCCAGGATGCCTGAAGCCCGGCCATGGTAGTGAGGCCGGGATACCAGGCCGCGGCAGCCCCTGCTTCCTGCAACTCTTCCAAAGTGGGATGAGTCTGGCTCCCGTGGGTGAACAGTGGCAGCACCGGACCGGGAATCCGCCGGATGGCTTCCTGGTTGTCCTCCCAGGACGCTACGGCGGGGCAGACTACGTCCACGTTGGTCTGGCTCTTGTAGGCCAGGCAACGCTCCATGACGTCCTCGAAGGTTGCCCCTGGGACACCGGCGTAATCGCATCTGGCCACAATTACGAAGTCCGGGTCCAGCTCCATCTTGGCGTCCATGGCGGCCCTCAGTTTGCCGACCATCTCTTCGATGGAAACGCACCGGCGGCGGGGGCCGCTCTTGGGTGGGTAGGTCTGGTCCTCCAGGTGGGTGCCGGCGATCCCGGCACGGATGTACTCCTTCACCGTCTCGTAAACCGTAACGGCATCTCCGTAGCCGGTATCCATGTCGACGAACGCCGGAATGTCCACCGTGTTTACGATCCGCCTGGCATTGTCCACCATGTCTCGCATACTGGTTCCGCCCTCGGTCCAGCCCATGAGTTGGGCCGAGGTATTTCCCCCGGACATGTAAAAGGCCTCGAACCCCAGCACCTCGGCCATCTTTGCGCCCATGGCGTTCATCCCGCCGGCCAGAACGAAAATCTCCGGGCGCTCAAACAGCTCCTTGAGCCTGGTAGTCATACGTTTTCTCTCTTGCATCACTCTTCCCCCTTTCGGTATTTCGTGTATGCCCAACCGTCCCGTCTTCCGGGGTTGGTTTCAAGCAAGACTATCGTAGTTGCAGTTTTGCGCTCAGACCGGCAATGCAGCCTCGAGCCCGGGCCTTAGCGCCAACGCATCGGACGCCCACAGGTCAGGCCGCCACTGCCCCAGCATCAGGAGTTTGGCCGGGGATTCGGAGCGGAGGAGATGACTACCTGTGCTTCGGGCTGTTCCGGGTACTCTGGCAGGTTGGAACCATTCCCCGGGAGCGGTTGGTGCGTTTTGCCGCTTATGGCGTGGATTCCCCGGGCGCGGCGCGTACTCTGAGTGGTGGTGGTCATGGGCGGCAGTGTAACAAAATGGGCACTTTTGTTGCATCGTGCAACTTTGAACCCCCGCGGTGCGAAACACTTCAATGGACCGTCTTAGCCATAGAAGCAGATTTCGCCGAGGTTCTTTGACCCGGCTCGGATCGTCCATCAGCTGTGATGCGCCGGTTCCAGCCATTCCATACCAGGCATGACCGCAGTCTACCTGCTCTACCTGGCAGTGGAGGGTTACCATTGGCAGCGACTCCACCGGGAGGCCTTTTGGCGCCGTGCCCTCCGATTCCCCGGGGCGGGTGGTTCCAGCGCCGACGCCGACACGCTCGGCCAACCCGGATCGGTATATACCGAGCTGCCAGGTTGTTTGTATGATGTGAGCACCGAATTCATGATTGGCGCTGTACGAGACGGGGTGTCGGACTGTTTTTGGATGCCGCGTAAGCAGTGGCGCACGGGCTTCTCCAGTGGAGAGGTTCAGGAAGGAAGAAGGAATCACTACCAATGTTGGAACCGCATTCCCTTCGCCGGACAGCCCTTATTTTGGTCTTCGCAGGTCTGCTGTGGAACCTGGTAGAGGCCGGGGTTTCTTTGTGGGCAGGTGTTGAGTCTGGCAGTGTTGCCTTGCTGGCTTTTGGCCTGGACAGCGTTGTCGAACTTCTAGCTGGCGGGGTCCTGGTGTGGCGGTTGAGCGGCGGACGGGACGAATTGGAGGAGGGGGCCGCGGAGAGACGGGCACAAAAGTTGCTGGGACTCAGTTTCCTTTTGTTGGCGGTATACATTGCCCTTCATTCAGGCGCCAACCTGCTGGGATGGTTCCCCGAGCCACAGCCGAGCCTGATCGGTGTTGGAATTGTGGTCGCAAGCGCGGTGGTGATGAGTGTCCTCTATGTGAGCAAGATGCGCATCGCCACCCGGATGCAGTCCAGATCGTTGAGAGCGGAGGCTCTTGAAAGCCTGTTCTGCGACCTCCAGGACCTCACCGTTCTGGTGGGATTGGGGTTAAACACCCTGCTTTCCTGGTGGTGGGCTGACCCTGTGTCAGCCCTGGTACTGGTTCCTCTCTTCGTCAAGGAGGGCTTGGAGAATCTGTCAGGTGATGAGGAAGGGCACGAAGATCCGGAACGGCGTGTCTGCTTTTGCCACAGTTGTTGTTACGGTTTGCTTACCTGTCGGGCAGCTTGCTGCGTGGCATAGTCGGGTGATAGCCGTTGAGTCCCCGCCCGTAAAGGCGATGGAGAAGACGCCCTGCATCGCTTCAATTTCGTCAGCACCGCCGAGCCGGAGATATCACCCTTGGACCCGGCCATCGATCCCAATCCATCTGATTCAAGGCATGATTGCGGAAGCTGTCCCTGGTGATGTGGCGATGAGAACAGGCACCGTGGGCCGAATGCCGAAAGCGGGTTGACGTCGGTGGGGAAATTCAATCTTTTTGACCGGAGAATGATCAGGCATGGAAGTCAAGATCACACCGCATCCGGGACCTGGGATAAGCAGACCCAAGAACCAAAGGGCCGAGGCAGTCGCTCTGGGCCATGATTTTTAGCCGGCCAAGGCGCAATCCCTGGAAGTCGGATATGCCGACCGGTCTGCGCCCAGCCAACCTGATGCCGTTCCGGATACGGGTGATCTTGGCGTGAATTTGCCCGACAATTGTTGGTCAGTATGCGGTCACGCCCCGGACCTTGGTTCGCAGGCTGTAAACCGAATCTCCGGCGGTAATGAACATAGTATTCAGATCCGGCCCACCAAAGGCGAGATTGCGGGGCACCTCGGGGACGCGAATGGTACCCAGTCGGTTGCCCTGGGGATCGATTACCCAAATCCCTCCGGAGCCGGTGCAATATACTCTCCCCTCGGTATCCACTTTCATGCCGTCGGGCACTCCGGGCTCGGCCGACGACATATCGCAGAAGACCCGGTTGTTGCTGAGGGTCCCATCGGCGGCGACGTCGAAGGCTCGAATGCGCCGGTGGGTGCAGACCTCGCCGCGTTCGGCTTCCTGGACGCAGCGGTTGTCCAGACGGCTGATGGCAACGTACAGAACCGACTCGTCAGGAGAAAGCGCCAGGCCGTTGGGGTATTCGCACTCGTCGGTAGCCACGCTCAGAGAACCGTCGGGGGCGATCCTGAATACGCCGGCGAAGCCCAATTCTCGCTGTTCAGCCGGCACGCCGAGCTCCGGATCGGTGAAATAGACGCTTCCGTCGGAGCGGCACACTATGTCGTTGGGACGGTTGAGCCGCTTTCCCTGCCAGCGGTCGGCTACCGTCGTGACGGAGCCATCGGCGTCCATCCGTGTGATTTGCCGGTTAGCCCCTTCGCACATCAGAAGCCGGCCCTGGCGGTCGAGAGTACAACCGTTGCCTTCTCCGGTGTCATTGCGGATGGCGACGGCCTCGTCCCCACTATCCCAGCGCATCAGCATACTTTCCCGGTGTCGTACGTAGGTCAAATAGTTGCCGGGATGCCACAGAGGCCCCTCAGTGGCTCCTCCAGTGGTAACCAGGACTGGGTCGGCAGACTCTACAATTGCGGAAAGATCTTCTGGCATGGCTCGCATTCTCCTTAAAACGTACTATGTGGTACCAATTGCTGGCGCGATTATATCAACAAAGCCCGAACACGACCCAAATACCGGAATCCATCCGAATCGACTACTCTTGATGCTTGTCCCGCATCGCGCTACCTGGCGTTCAGCATGTTTTTGGCGCTGTTGGGTAGCTGGGCCGCTGCGGGATTTGAGACCGTGACGATTGTCGCCGAAGTCGGGCAAAGGTCGAAGGTCAATCGGATGTCGCAACCTGCTTCGCTGCGGTTACAATTGGCGGCGTGATGGAACCGGGTTGCCCGTCAACCGGGACGTCTGGAATATAGACTTGTGAAGGAGCAATTTCATGCCGGAGATAGAGAACAAGCTGAAAGAGTTGGGCTACGAGTTACCTGCGCCCCGGCCGCCGGGGGCCGGCAATATCATCCCAGCGGTTCGGACCGGAAATCTGGTGTTCCTTTCGGGCACCGGTCCGGGGCTGCCTGGGGGCGGGTTGCTACACGTGGGTAAGTTGGGCTCGGAAGTGACCGTTGAACAGGGTTACGACTGCGCCCGACAGACCATGCTGAATCTGTTAACCAATTTGAAGGGAGAGATCGGCGACCTGGATAAGTTAAAGAGGGTGGTCAAGCTGCTGTGCATGGTCAACTCCGCTCCCGACTTCGGAGACACGCCCCGGGTGGCCAACGGCGCTTCGGACCTGCTCATCAGCCTTTTCGGCGACCGGGGTCGCCACGCCCGGTCCGCGGTTGGCATGGCTACGCTGCCAGGCGGAATGCCGATAGAAATCGAGATGATAGTCGAAGTGGAGGACTAGGTCTCGAGACCTTTGGACCGCGCTGGGCCGATGCCGTGACGATGGCCTGGCGCGCTCGAAGGGTCGGCCAACCTGTCCCGCCACCTTTTCTGGGGACCAGCCCTGGGCCAGGCGGGAAAGTGCCGCCTCCCACAGCCGCTGATCCCGACCGGCGTCATGGCCGCAGGCCAATAGTCGAGGCTAGCGGGGCCCGTCAGGAGGGTTAGTCGCTAGTCTACGAATGGTATCGGCCCATACGGCGGAGACCAAATATGCTTTTTCATCAACACTGGCAAATATTTGGTTGCCGCCAGGTGCAGGATGACCCAACAAGACCCTGATCGGCTGCATCTCAATAATGTTAATCACGAGCACAGATTCTGGAGGGTCCAGTCCCAAGGTTGGCTGGTCCGGGGGTTCGGTCGGATAGAGAAGTTCAGCACCACGAAGATTAGAGATCAATAGTAGTGTCCCTGCCCAGTCTGGCACGTACACTGGAATATTGGATTCGCCCTGGATAACCCCAGCACCTGTCTCAGGGATTCGGGCATATCCCACCTGCTCACCGGCGTGTTCGACCATAATTTTCGTTATCGACTCCTCTCGTACGTCATAGAGGTTATATGTCGCCCCAGTATTTGCCGAAGGCGGTGCGCTTGGCGTCGGTTGGAAACCTTTACCCTTCGTAGTTGCCGATGGAAATTCACTGGGCACGGATTGGGGAAGTTGATCCGTTGTATTTGCTGGAAACGTCGTATCTGGCGCAGACCGCTCCCCAGCATCAGTCAATTCACTGCAGGCGATGATTGTGATAATTGACAGAGCTATCGCTATCACCTGCGTGGGCCTTCCCACAGCGCTTGGTGTTCCTAATCGCACGAATTACTCCCCAAATCAATTATTGGCGGCGACGCGGGGTTAGGCCAACACATTAGTGCATTGGGCCCCACGAAATTCAGTAGGCGTGAAGTGCGACGGGGCGAACACAGGCTTGTTTAGACGGTCGGACTCGAACGAGCGCCTTGGAGTCAAGAGGATACGGGCTTCCGCCGTTGGATATGCCCCACTATCCTGACATTTCCCATTTTCCGCGTGTCCTCCACTTCAACTAACGTCAATTAGCGACTGCGGTTTGAATCCAATCAACCTGAGTATTTGCTCTGGATGGACAGAATAGGTCCCAGTTCCGGGGACGAAGGGTTGTTAGGGGTTATGACCTTCCCCCAAGACTGTATCAGTAGAGATGAGAGTTCTCCGGTGGATTGAAGAGGAAGGAAGACTGGAAATGAAGGACAAGAAATAAACCGAGGAACGGATCATCTGGATACTGAATGAGGGAGAGAGGGCTGCAAGTCAGCGCCCTGTGTCGCCAGCAGGGGATATCCGAGGCTCAATATTGCCGGTGGAAGTCCATGTGCGCCGGGATGAAGGTGTCAGGGGTCCACGTTGATATCGGCTAGTTGGAAGCCGGCAACCGGTTCGGTACAGACGTGCAGAACATGATCATTACCTTTGGCGAGTTGGCGTTCTCGCCGAAAACCGTCGCAAATATCCTGCTGTCCGATCCCCCTCCGGTGGATTGCCAACGCTGATACAGCAGAGCCCATTACCTGGTGACGATCTGGCCGGCGTCGGTGGGGCGCCTGTCTGCTAAACTGGCGCCATGTCCCTCGCTGAATTCCATCCCATAATCCAGGACTGGTTCCGGAGCCGATTTGATGCGCCGACCGAGGCCCAGGCTGAGGGATGGTCAGCCATCGCGCAGGGGCGGCACACTCTGATCGCCGCGCCCACCGGTTCTGGCAAAACCCTGGCCGCCTTTCTGACCTGCATCGACCAACTGGTGCGCCAGGGTCTGCGCGAAGGGTTGCCCGATGCGACCCAGGTGGTATATGTATCGCCCCTCAAGGCCCTGTCCAACGACATTCAGAAGAATCTGAGTACGCCGCTGGAGGAGATTCACGCCATCGCGGAAGCTCGGGGGATGCCGCTACCGGCCATGCGGACGGCTGTGCGAACTGGTGATACGCCGGCTGCGGAGCGACAGAGGATGGCGAAACAGCCGCCGCACATCCTGATAACGACGCCGGAATCGCTCTACATTCTGCTGACCTCTGAAAGCGGACGTCGTGGGCTTGCCGACGTGAAGACCATAATCCTCGACGAAATTCACGCAGTTGTCGATGACAAGCGCGGAGCGCACCTTTCGCTGTCCGTGGAGCGGCTGTGCGCCCTGGCCCGGGGACCCGTCGTGAGGGTGGGTCTGTCTGCCACGCAACGCCCCATCGATGAGGTTGCCCGGTTCCTGGTGGGAAACCGGTATATCTCCAGCGACGGCCGTCCCGATTGTCTCATCGCGGATACGGGCCACACCAGACGCATGGATCTGGCGGTGCAACTCCTTCGGGGGGAACTGGGTCCCATCGCCACCCACGAGATTTGGGGTGAATCGCTGGATACGGTGGCGAGTTTGGCCGCCAGGCACGGCACCACGCTGGTGTTTGTCAATACGCGCCGTTTGGTGGAACGAGTGTCCCATCAACTCTCGCTGCGGATGGGGGAGGAAGCAGTGGTGGCCCACCACGGCAGCCTCTCGCGCACCACGCGCCTGGCGGCAGAAGAAAAGTTGAAGCAAGGGGAGATCAAGGTTTGCGTTGCCACCGCCTCCCTGGAACTTGGCATCGACATCGGCGTGGTTGACCTGGTGTGTCAAATCGGGTCTCCCCGCTCGATCGGCCTATTGTTACAACGCATCGGTCGCTCGGGGCACACGGTGGGGGGAACTTCCAAAGGCGTCCTGTTTCCGCTGACTCGCGATGAGTTGGTGGAGTGCGCTGCGCTCTGCCGGGCCGTACGCGGGGGCAACCTGGATACGCTCCGCATCCCCGATTGGCCGCTGGATGTGCTTGCCCAGCAGATGGTTGCTGCCTGTTCCGCGGAAGAGTGGCGGGAGGACGACCTCTTCGAATTGTGTGTCAATTCGTACTCCTATCGGGGTCTGCCCAGGGATAGGTTCGATCAGGTGGTGGGTGCCCTGTCGGAGGGATTCGCGGCCCGACTGGGGCGACGCGGAGCGCACCTGCACCGGGACGGTGTGAATCGCGTACTCAAAGGCCGGCGTGGCGCGCGCCTGGCGGCGCTGACCAGCGGGGGCGCCATACCCGACAACGCCGACTACGACGTGATCGCCGCCCCGGAGGACACCTTCGTCGGCACCGTTAACGAGGATTTCGCTATCGAGAGTATGGCCGGGGACGTGTTTCTACTGGGCAATACGGCCTGGAAAATCCGCCGGGTGGAGAGCGGCAAGGTTCGGGTTGAGGACGCCCACGGCCTGGCTCCCACCATCCCGTTCTGGCTGGGCGAAGCGCCGGGCCGCACCTGGGAATTGTCTGGCGAAATTAGCGAATTGCGCGAGGCCGTGGATGCACGACTGGAATGCCCCAACGAAGCGCAGGCATGGTTGATTCGGGAGTGCGGGATCGATGCCGACGGCGCGAAACAGATCGTGGAGTATCTGGCAGAGGGCAAGCGCGTGCTGGGGATGGTGCCGACTGGCAACCGAGTGGTCGCGGAGCGATTTTTCGACGAGAGCGGCGGAATGCAACTGGTGATTCACTCCCCGTTTGGAGCGGCCATCAATCGGGCCTGGGGCATGGCGCTCCGCAAACGGATTTGCCGCACATTCGACTTCGAATTGCAGGCATCCGCCACCGACGACGGTTTGAACTTCTCCCTGGGGCCGAATCTCTCGTTTCCACTCACGGATGTGTTTACTTTTCTATCCTCCCGCACTGTGGGAGACGTACTCTTGCAGGCGGTTCTCCAGGCGCCCGTATTCGGTACGCGATGGCGGTGGAATGCCTCTCGGTTTCTGGCCCTGCTCCGTCATGCCGGAGGCCGCAAGGTGCCGGCTCCCTTGCAGAGGATGCGCTCGGAGGACCTGCTGGCGGCAGTGTTTCCGGCCCAGGTACAATGCCAGGACAACGCCCCCGGCGTAGAAATCGAACCGCCGGATCACCCGCTGGTATTCGAGACCGTTCGCGACTGTCTCACCGAGGCGATGGACTTGCCGGGCCTGGAGCGGGTTCTGGCAACCATCGAAAAGGGAGAGATTGAGGTGTACGCTCGGGATACGGTACAGCCTTCCGTGTTCTGTCACCAGATTCTGAACGCCATGCCCTATGCCTTTCTTGACGACGCTCCCCTGGAAGAGCGGCGCTCCAGAGCGGTTGCGCTGCGCCGGGCTCTGCCGGAGGACTCCCGGGAACTGGGGCAACTGGACGCAATCGCAATCGAAGAGGAACACGCCAACGCATGGCCGCCAATTCGGGACCCCGATGAGCTGCACGATGCACTCCTGAACCTGGGAATTCTCCCCGAGACCTGTGCAGCAGGGCGCCAGCGCGACGCAGATTCGCTTCTCCTGGCCGGGTGGTTCGCCAACCTGGCCGCCGTCAATCGAGCCTATCGCATAACTTTGCCCGGCGAATGGCACGGCTGGGTGGCGGCGGAACGTTTGCCCGTCGCATTCGCGGCGTACCCATCGGCCCGCTTCTGGCCTTCGCCCGGCGACGTGGAGAATGCCGGTCCGGCGATCGCTGCTGAGCTGGCGACACTGTCCATCTTGCGCGGTTGGGTCGAGTCTTCTGGGCCCATCACCGCCAACGAGCTCGCTGAAACCCTGAGGCTGGATTGCGCTGGTGTCACTTTTGCTCTGGCCCAGCTGGAGGGTGAAGGGCTGGTTTTGCGCGGACGCTTTCGGCCTGGCGCGGTGGAAGTGGAATTTTGTGATCGGCGAATACTGGCCCGAATCCACCGGGGCACGCTGGGGAGGCTTCGCCGGCAGATTGAACCCGTTTCCCAGACCACTCTAATGCGGTTCCTGTTTCGGTGGCAGCACCTGGATCCGGCAACCGCAGCGGTAGGGGAGGGAGGACTGCTGGA
Organism: Dehalococcoidia bacterium; assembly: GCA_965217175.1. Lineage (GTDB taxonomy): Bacteria > Chloroflexota > Dehalococcoidia > Lucifugimonadales > UBA3495 > Bin87. Next base: position 2,611,925 of record OZ244251.1, on the reverse strand, counting down.
CATAATCGAGCAACTACAGGGTTTCGAGGTCGCTGCCGGCGTCCTGGAGTCCGAGGTTATAGCTCCCCGGATGCAGGATTATAAGCCCGATCTGCTGGATCGTTTGTCCATGGGTGGTGAGGTGGTGTGGGGGTGCATGAGCCGGCAGATCGCCACCGCCAACGGTTCCAGCGCCAGGTCGCCGCTAACTCGCGCCACACCCGTTACTTTGGGACTGCGGGAATGCCTGGACTGGCTGCTGGGGCCGGTACAGCCGGAAGGCGATGCCGGGAGTGGAGCCGCCGCCGAGGTGCTGTCGGTACTGTCCCAGCGTGGAGCCTGCTTCACGTCCGATATTATCTCTATCACCCGGCGGTTGCCGTCTGATGTCGAAGAAGCGCTATGGCTGCTGGCGGCTCAGGGCCGGGTAACCTGCGATAGCCTGCAACCCTTGCGGCGCCGGGTCAACGGTCGATCTGGCAAGAATCGTAACGGAGCGCCTGATGGCAACCGATCATCCCGTCGCCGGCACACCCCCGGGCGACGGCTCGACCCGCGCCGGCGGGAAGCCCACAGCCGCTGGTCGATTCTGGAGTCGCTGGACCCGGCGACTGACGCCGTCGAAATGCGGGTGACGCAACTGCTGCGCCGGTACGGTGTGGTGTTCCCGGAGATATTGGCGCGGGAGTCTACAGGCCCCAGCTGGCGGGACGCAGTTCGCGTGTTGCGTCGCATGGAAGCTCGAGGCGAGATACGGGGAGGGCGCTTTGTAACCGGTTTCGTGGGTGAACAATTCGGCCTTCCCGAAGCCGTGGACTTGTTGAGGGAAGTCAAACGCAGCGAACCCACCGGGAGCATGGTGGCAATCTCGGCCTGTGATCCCCTGAATCTGACAGGCATCCTGACCGCTGGCGACAGAGTGCCCGCCGTACCGGGAAATCGCATCGTATTCCGCAACGGCATACCAGTGGCTGCGTTCGAAGCCGGGAAGCTGTTAATTCGGGCCGTAACGGATGCGCCGGACACTGAGCAGGTTAGATCGCTGCTTCAGCTTCCCCAGTTGAGACCGCTGGCTGTGTGACGCAGCCATTCCCTGGACGGATTTACAGGGACGAGGGTCACCGCTCCCCGTCAGGTGGCGGCAACCGGGTTCGCCGGCCGGAGCCGATTGCTGTCGCGCGTGATGGCCGCGAATTCCCACCCACGACGAGATTCGTCAAGACCGGTTGAGGAGCGTTGGTCGCCGGGTGGTTACGAGGAGCAATGCGGCAGCGACCGACACCAATGCCAGGGTCAGGAAGGCTCCCTGGTATGTTCCCGTCCTGTCGAAGGCGACCGCAGATCCCAGCGGGCCAACCGCGAAGCCAACAACCTGAGCCGCCCGGCTCAACCCGAAGATACTGCCCAGTGTCCTTCGTCCGTAGTAGCGGGCCCACATCAATGGGGCCAGGGTATTCACTCCGCTACCGACTGACCCTTGTAAAACGGCGAACATGTACGCTTCCGGCAAGGTGTGGGCTCCCATGAGCACCCACATGCTGACCGCGCCGAGCAGATATACCATCGCCAGCAAGAGTTTGGCGGACACTCTCTCCGCGACGAAACCGAATGCCAACGCCGCGAAAGCTCCGGACACAGACATGACGCTGACCGCTCCCACTGCCGCCCCGGCGGATAGACCCTGTTGGGTGAGGTGGGGGATCAGGTGAAGCCCGATGCCCGATGTTGATGTACTGACCAGAAACAACGAAAGCAGGATCAACCAGAAGGCTGGGGTCTTGATTACCGTACGTAAAGGCAATGATTGCTCGTCCATTCCCAAACCGGGTTCACCGTCGGACCGCGTCTGGACGGTAGCGCCATCAATAACCAGACCCAGGTCCTCCGGTTGCCGCCGAATTATCAGTGCGGACGGGATTACGCCTACACCCAACATCAAGGCGGCAAGCGCGACCCAGGCTGGCCTCCAACCCCAATTGCCAATGACCAACTGCACCAGAGGGGCGACTACGACTATGCCTACGAATCCACCGAAGGATACCAATCCGGTTGCCCGGCCACGATACCTCAAGAACCATTTGCTGGCAGTTACCGAAGCGCCGATCTGAATCAGCCCCTGGTCGGCGATTCTGATCATGGTGAAAGCAACGTAGAAACCCAAGAGGGTATGCGCCGTGGACAGGTAGAGGCAGCCCAGCACTACCACGAATCCCCCAACGACGAGTATTATCCGGGCTCCCATGCGGTCGATCAGATTGCCGCTGAAAGGAGCAAGAGCAGCGCCTAACACGGCGCCCAAACTGGTAGCGCCGGCAACTTCGGTACGGTTCCAACCGAATTCCTGGCTCATGGGGATTACAAACACAGTGAGGATGCCGATAGCGGTGGCAGCGTTGGCAAACTGGATGCCAGCAGCTGCGGCGGCAACCCACCACCCGTAATAAACGCGCATGAATCGGACTCTTACCTGACCTTTCGTATCTAAGTGGAGGGGACGATTCGGCTTGTGGCCGGGTCCCGGGTTCGCCTGTACTCTAACAGAGCCTCCTCGCATTACCCGTTTGTTTACGAGTCAAGGTTCCGGTGCGTGGTCAACCCTGCTTCGGTGCTGTTGCTGCGTGGCGTGACTAATTCTGTGGTAGCAGAGATATGATAAATTGCGGCTCGCGTTCGGTCCGGATGCGTCGGCCCTATGAACCTGTCTGGCAGGGCAGACCTCGGCGTTATTACAGTGGATGGTGGGTCGGTGGCGCTGGAGTTGCTATCTACGCTGTGTATCAGGCTTGGATCGGACATCCCTGAGGCCCCATCATATCTGAAGATTTATTGTACCGGGGGAGATGACTAGCCATCGGGTGGCGGCTACTACTCAGGTGACGGCGGCGCAACAACGGGTCATGCACCGACGGCAGGCGGCCACGGATCAACGGGAGGCTTTTGGATGGCCGGATGCAATCTGGCGGGCAGAATATTGGTGATCTTTCGACGGGCTCATGGCGGTCCTTTGACGGACTCAGGATGAACGGGTAATCGAATGAACCTGGGCCAGACCCGTTGCTGGTTTCATCGCCCTGAGCGGTGTGCTAAACTTCGGCATTCCGTTCGATGCAGTCCCTCCAGGAGTTTTGCCCATGATCATCGACACCCATACGCATGTGGTCAGCAGCGACAAGGCCAAGCACCCGCTAGACCCCGGCGCGCGAGGATGGTCCACCGAGGTCAGCAACGACGTTGAGGACTTGATCGCCGAGATGGACCAGGCCGGTGTGGAGTGCGCAACCCTGGTTCAGCCCAACGGCACCTACGGTCTTGACAACGCCTACCAGTGCGACAGTGCCCTGCGGTTTACTCCACGCACCGTTGCGGTGGGGATACTGGACCCGGCTGCGCCCGATGCCGCGGACTTGCTGTCGTATTGGGTGAACGAGCGCGGCATGACGGGCGTGCGACTCCAGAGTCAGGCCGAGCCCGACGATCCTCGCTGCGATGCTCTCTGGCAGCGAGCCGAGGCTCTCGGCGTTCCGATCTCCATCGGCGGCGGCGGCCAACCGGACAAGGTCGAGGCGATGCGGAACATGGGCGCCCGGCACCCCAACGTGCTCTTCGCCCCAGACCATTTCGCTGGCTGGAGCGGCGCCGGAGACAAGGCCGGTATGACTACCGCCCTGGAAACCCTGGCCCAACTGCCCAACGTCTACCTGCGAATTTCCAGCACCAGTCTCGGCCCTTACGCCGACCTGACCGCGCCCGAGCAGGACCTCTTCAGGCGTGTGATTGAGGCGTTCACACCGCGGCGCGTGATGTGGGGCTCCAACTTCCCTTCGTCGCGTGAAGGTGGGTACATCGGGCAGGTACAGCTCGGCCAAACGGCCCTGCCCTGGCTTTCCGACGACGACCGCAATTGGATCATGGGCGAGGCTGCCCATCAGTTGTGGCCGATGCTGCAAGCGCCTACAGCGGGATAGGTCACTCTCCGGATAGCCGTGGGTCTGACAAAAAGAACGCAGGGGCTGCGGGCCCTTATATCCCACGATAGCCATCACTCGGTAGGCTCTTGGGGGTGTATTTGCGGCGTCGGTCGGCTGCGCTGCGGATAGCAATCGGTCCAGCGCCGCCGGATGTCAGTGACATTTGCGGCAACTGACGGAACTGTGTATCAACAATGCGGTGGCCTGGTTTAAACCGGTTGTTGGCACCAGGTCCAGACTCACCGAGATGGGAAGCGGATTCTCCGACACCGCCGCCTGTCCGTACTGGCTAACCAGTCGGAAAGGATTTCAGAGGGCTACGGGGTGATCGCTGTCCATCCATTCGGCGTACGACCCGTCGTAGAGGCGGACGTTATAACCGGCCTGCTTCATGGCAAGATAGGTGAGTGAGGCTCGGACCCCGCTGCGGCAGTAGGCCACCACTGTATCTTGAGTCGTTATGCCCAGGGCGGCCAACCTCTGGTGCAGCGCCGACGGGTCGATGAGTAGTTTGCCTCCGTCCCCGACCATCTCGGAGTGTGAGAGGTTGATCGCGCCGGGGATGTGGCCCGGGCGATGGTCCATTTCCACTTCGCCACGAAATTCCTCGGGAGACCGGGCATCCAGAAGTATTGCGCCGCCGGCGTTGGCCAGATCGTCCAACGTGGCGCGCGCGGCTGGGTTGAGGCGCGATGTGAAAGGTTTGGGTTCGGTGGGCACTGGCCGATAAAGCACGTCGCGGCCCGAGTCCTTCCAGGCGTCGTAGAGCATGTCCATGATGTGGACGTCCTCCCGGCCCAGATACTCCAGCACCCAGGCTGCCATGGCGGCGTTGCGGCCATCCTGGTGGTCGTATAGTACCGGTATAACATCGTCGCCCAGACCCACGTGACCGAACACGGTGGCAAGTTGGTCCGGCGTTCCGAGGCGTCCGTCCGGCGTCTGCAGTTTTTTGAACGGAACGCTGACGGCTCCTCTAAGATGACCCATCAGATAGCGCATTGCCGACCGGGGATCGATGATCAGGTACCCCGGTCGACCGATGTGATCGGCGACCCAGTCAGGAGAGACGAAAGCGGCCATTAACCGATCGCTTCAAAGTCGGTCTCGACCGCCGTTGAGTTGGCCACCGATTGAGTGACGGGAGAACCTTCCACTGCCAGGCGCCAAATTTCGCGCAAGGTTTCCTCATCGGCATCGGCGCGCACGAAGCACTTTGCCGAGATTTTACCGTAACCCGGGTTTCCTTCGTCTTCGACGCCAGCCCACTTGCGAATGTTGTCGAAATACCCTTCTACCGCCACTTCGAGGTCGTGAATGCGAACGCCCTGTTTGGTGGCGTTGACCACAAAGCCAACGGTCATGCAGCTACCGATGGCAGACAGCAGTTGTTCGTGGGCGCTGGCGGCCACGTCGGTAGCGGTGAGATCGCCGGGTTCGTCCATGTCCACCTGGTGGTTTCGCATATAGGCGCGAGCACGCATCCCGTCCTGCCAGACCACCCGCGATTTCCAGGGGCCGGTTACGGCATTAAACACTTCGGGGTCGCGGAAGGAGTCGAGCACTTCGGCGAGTTTTTCTCGGGGTAACCCGTTGAGGATTCCTTCTTGTGTCATGTTCAGCTCCTCCATTCGATTCGTAGGTGCTTGGTGAGGATCGCGCGTTTTTTGCCTTACTGATATTCGGCCCTGAGCAGCTCGGCTGCCTGGGCGATCGTTTTCATTTTCCTGGCGGCCATTTCGTGGGTATTGACGTTCCGTTCAGCAAACGTGCCGAAACCGCAGTCGGGGTTCAGGAAAATCTTTTCGGGATCAAAGTATTGCAGCAATTCCTTGACGCGGGCAACGATCTGTTCCGGTGGTTCGATGTCGTCGGTGCGCGGATTGACCACCCCGAAACCTATTTCTTTTTCATTGCTGTATTCCTTGAAGACTTCCATCTCACCGGCGCGTGGAGTGGCGCACTCCAGGACAAGCTGATCGATGTTCATCTGTGTGAGGTAGGGAAGCATCGGTCCATAGTTGCCGGTTAACAGCACATCTTCGCGGCGACTCCAGTTGCCCCGACAGATGTGAACACCAGTTTTGATACCGGTAATGCCCTCGGTTGTCTCGTTCATCAAGCGCACCGCGAATTCCAGCTCATCGGTGGGGTCGCGACGGTTGGGCAAGGCAGCGCACATGAATGTCTCGGTGCTCTCCTCACCGAATACCACCTGACTCAGGATGGGTTCGTCCAACTGGACAAAGTCACACCCCTGGTCGCGGAGGGCGATGATTTCTTCCCGGAGGATGGCAACTACGTCTTCGGCCAGGTCTTCAGGATTTGGGTACACCCGGTCAGACAACCCCTCAAACCAGCTGGATCGGGTCAGCATGTAGGGGCCAGGCAGAGGAATTTTGATCGCCCGGTCGGTGTGCTCGCGCATGAAGGCCAATTCATCCTGGGCTAGCCCCTCCCGCTTGCCGATGCGATCGACAACGATGGGGCTTTTGATGGCGAAGGATGGCACGTCCAGGGCTCTAAGAACCTCTTCCATGCGGGCGCGATCCCTGGAGTAGTCCAACAGTTCCGAAACCTTCATCAGTCGCATACCGGTGAGTTTGTCCACCGCAAACGAGTAGAAATTATCGCGGCGTTGTTCCCCGTCGCTGAGGATGTCCACTCCGGCTTCTTCCTGAGCACGGATGCAAGCCAGGACTTCACCGTCAGCTACCTGATTAAACTCCGCCAAAGTGATGTCGCCGGCTTCCTTGCTGCGCAGGGCGCGCACCAATTCAGTGGAGCGGGGCCAACTCCCGACCACGGTTACTGGGAACAGAGGCGTGTCCGCCATTCGGGTTCCTCCTCGGGCTTGCGTTTTATTAAGTGTTCAACACGATTAACTTTTCCCGCACGCTAACCGCGGAGACGGTGGCGCGGGCGCACATAATGTACCCAAAATCGATGGCGAACACAAACGTACATGCACCCTGGAGATATTCAGGTGTTCGCTCAGGGATGGCTGAATTCAATCCGACGTTGCAGCAGGCGCGGGGCATTGGCAGGTCCTTGAACGCCAGGGGTGGTTAGCGAATTGTGCGGGTCAGGATGGTTGGCCGACCCCGTTTCTCGATGTCGTTTTTTCTGGCCAAGTGTGGTCCTCGACCTCCTGGCGTTCCAACATCGATCAGCGGCCGACGCGATCAATCGTTTCGGTAAACCAACATCCAGGGGGAATCACCAACAGCACGAATCAATAATGACAAAACGACCCCTGAACCTCAGGAGTCGTTTTGTCCTTGGGTTGCCCGTGCAACCCGGAGCCGAAAACGGGCGAAGATCTATTGGGGCACGGCTTTAATGGTCTCCATGTGACTGAAATTCCAACCAGCCGTTCCCGGGAAGTTGTACTCAGCCACTATTTCCGGGTTCACCGCCATTTGGATGTAGAGCCAATGGAGAGGCATGGATGCAAAGTTGTCGAATTTGTGGTCTCCAATTTCCCGGAAGATGCGGTCTCGTTCCACCAGGTCCAGGGTCTGGGTTAACTCATCGTACTTTTCCACAATGAAATCGCTTTCGTAGAAATGGCCTACCCCAAGTGGAGCGGGGAGATTGTGGACCCGGATTTGCTGTTGCAATGGCCGCCGGGAGCTTCTCAGGGGATACAAGAACTCGTTATCCAGCTTGTTGCGGAATTGGTTGCGCACCACGCTGAACTCAACGCTCACTATTTCGACATCTATGCCAATCTGGTCGAAATAGATGCTCAGGGCCTCCGCCATATCCGGCATTTCTGGCACTCCTGGCAGTGTGTGAGCGCCATATATCTTCATCTTGAAACCGTCGGGGTAGCCGGCCTGGGTTAGTAACTCCCTGGATTTGTCTGGATCAAAACCATATTCCTCCTCCCAGCGCTCGTCCCAATCCGGGTTCCAGCCGGGCATGGTGGGGTGGTAGTCAACAACGCGGTAAGGGGCGCCCCCTCCCCTGAAAATGAACTCGTTGATCTCATCCCGGTTGATCGCCTTGTTTAGAGCCTGTCGAACCAGACGGCCTTTTTCACCGGGGGCCGCCCACGGAATCGAGGGGTCATAGGCCTCGTCGCCAGTGATGAAGAATAGACCCCCGAAGAGAAACATGGTGTGGAGGCCGCCAATTCCGCTGTTGATGATCTTCATACCGTTATCTGCGGCCTGGGCCAGACCATCGCGGGGCAGCGCCGCCACGTGGGCCTCCTCAGCCAGCAGCATGGCCAGGCGCGTGGCCGCCTCGGGAGCGAAAACCTGCTGAATCTCATTGAAGTCGCCGCGTCCGACTCGCCAGTGTTCATCGGTCGCCCGCTCGAACAGGATGGATTGGCCCACCTCCCGATCAAGATACTGGTACGCACCGGTGCCCACTACCCGCTGCTCCAGGCCCTCCTGGCCCTCCTGGTCCCAGTGGTCCTTGCTCATCATCATCAGGTCGCCCCCTATTGAGAGGGCAAAGTCCAGGTCTGGCTCTGATGCTGTGAGGCGGAACACGACCTGATGATCGTCCACCACTTCCACGGTATCAACGGTCTCGCGCCACACACTGTTCAAGGTGTTTACACCGTCGTCCTGCCCCATCAACGCCCGACTGTGCACTACGTCCTTGGCGGTGAACTCACCAAACCCGAAATGGAAAGGCACACCTTCCCGCAGATTCAGGGTCCAGTTCTTGCCATCGGGGCTCATTTCCCAACTGGTGGACAGATTGGCCGTGTATTCCCCGGTCGCCGGAGCCAGGTCGACGAGGGTCTCGGTCATAGGGCTGAACTGAGACAACATCGTGCGGGCACCGAACCAAGGAACGTTGGTCTCGTGAGTCGGTTGGGTGAATGCAATCACCAGGCGGTTCACCTTGGCTTCCACCGGTCCGGTGATAGCAGCAGTGGGTTGAGGAGTTGCTGCGGTCGACTGGCCGCCGGATGGTTCGGTGACGGCCGCAGTCGGCTCCGTCGCCGCGCCGGCGTCCGGTGGTGCGACGGTCGACGCCGGCTCGTCGGTAGCTGCGGAACGACAGCCGACGACCAACAACAGGGCCAGCAGCGCAACGGCGGACAGTAATAATCTTGGTGTGTTGAACCGGTGAAACATGATGAATTGGGCTCCTTTGGGTGTCATTTAGAATAGGTCCGCCCAGGGAGGCGACGCCAGGTCAGTGCGCACCTCCCCGGAATGTTTATATGAGGCTAGTGGCATTTCGAAGAACTGCGTTTCTGATTTGCATCAGACCTTGACGTTGAGTTCACTCGTTTTCCAATGAGTTGCAATAAGTTGATTATCGGGCGGCCTTGATGGTCTCAAGGTGGCTGAAGTTGCTGGCCGCCGTGCCGGGGTACTTGTACTCGGCCACCACGTCCGGGTTTATTGCCACCTGGAAATATATCCAGAGGAGCGGAACGGCTTCGAATTGGTCGAACTTCTCGTTTCCGATTTCCCGTATCAAGCGGTCTCTTTCAACTGGGTCCAGGGTAAGAGTAAGCTGTTGCCAGTTCGCCTCGAGGGTATCGGATTCGTATTGGTGAAGCACGCCGGCTTCATAGGCATTGACGATGCGGATCTGTTCCTGCAGAGGTCGGCGCACGGTCCTGAACGGGGCGGTGAAGCCCTGGAATTGCTTGGTTCGATATTGGGGTCTGACCGCCGAGAATTCCAGGCTGATTATTTCGACATCTATTCCGATTTCGGTCCAGAAGATGCTCACCGCTTCGGCGATGTCGGGTAATTCCGGCACCCCTGGCAGAGTGTGGGATCCATACATCTTCAACTTGAAGCCGTCGGGGTATCCGGCTTGCTCCAGCAAATCTTTCGCTGCCTCGGGATCGTAGCCGTACTCCTCTTCCCACCGGTCTTCCCATTCCGGGTTCCAGCCCGGAAGGGTGGGATGATAGCCGTGTACCAGCATCGGGGTCCCACCTTGCCTGAAGATGAACTCGTTGATCTGGTCGCGACTGATGGCTTTGTTCAGGGCCTGCCGCACCAGGCGGCCCGGCTCGCCGGGAACCGCATAAGGTACTGTCGGGTCATAGGCCTCGTCGCCGGTAACGTAATATTGGCCTCCCATGACGATCCAGGTCATTATTGCTCCCAGACCACTCTGGGAGATTTCCATACCCTCTGAAACGGCCTGGGCCAGCACATCCCGCGGTAGTTCGGTCATGTGGGCCTCTCCGGTCAACAGCATTGCCAGGCGTGTTGCAGACTCAGGCGCCCATACCTGCTCCATCTCCCGGAAGTCTGCATTGGGCACGCGCCAGTGTTCGTAGGGCACGCGTTCGTAGGATATGGATTGTCCTACTTCGCGCTCCAGGTACTGATACGGGCCGGTACTCACGAACCGTTGCTCCATACCTTCCTGGCCTTCCTGATCCCACTGGTCCTTGCTGAGAATCGCCAGATCCCCGCTGGGAGAAAGGAAGAAATCCATATTTGGGTCTGTCTCCCCCAGCCGGAAGACCACGCGATGGTCATCTACCAGTTCCACATCTACTACTTTGGTGGCCCAGGTATCGCGGAATGTGTTGAGGTTTCCCTCAGGGGGCCCCATGAGGTTCCGAGTGTGGAGCACGTCCTTGGAATCGAATTCGCCAAAGCCAAAATGGAAAATAACGTCTTCCCTCAAGTCCAGCGTCCAGCTCCTACCGTCAGTCGCCATTTCCCACCGCGTTGCCAACATCGGCACGTACGCACCGGTATCGGGGTCGATGTCGAGGAGCGTCTCGTACATGGGGCTCAGTTGGGTCAACAGGCTTCGGGAACTGATCCAGGGGAGGTTGGTTTCCTGGGGAGGAGCAGTGAAGGCTATCCTCAAACGGTCCGCCTGGGGCACGGTTATACCAGATTCTTCGGGCGTTGATGCAGGGACTGCTGTGGCAACCGAGGCGCCAGTATCTCCGGGTGTGGTTGCGCCCGGAGTATCGGCAACCACAGGTTGCTGTGTGTTTTCGGGTTCAGGAGCCGACGACCCACAGGCGATAACCAATGCCAGGATCAGGAGTAGTGGCGTGAACAATAATACGTTGGTTTTTTTGAACCGGTAATGCACGATTAATTCCTCCTTCTCGAAATTTGACCTGCCTGGTGTAAATTTGACGGCCCTGTACTTGTGGTGAGCCAATGCTCGGCCAGCGTCTGTTATCGCCCTGTGGGTAGTAGGCGGTCCCGCCGCGGGGCGACAACCCGCTATCAACTACACGACCATCAAAAAATGAGTGGGTCACTAACCCTCGGACCTATTGAACCCGGGGAGCATGATAATCTGGCCTCCTTGCTTTGCTGTGTGAAATGAGACAGGCCGGGGAAGGATCGTCCTGACTGATCATCCCTCCCCGGCCTGTTTCCCGTTTGTCGAAGGCTATTTACTTTCCGAAGACTCGTGCCTCGGATGCGCAGCCTTCACGTTGAATTAGTTAGCTGTCTTTTAAGTTGTGGCTTGTTTGTGTTTGTTAACGAACGGCCTTGATTGTTTCCAAGTGGCTAAAGTTGCTGGCGGCCGTTCCGGGGAACTTGTACTCGGCTATTACATCGGGGTTGATCGCAACCTGGAAAAATATCCAGAGCAGGGGTATGGTCTCATGATTGTCAAACTTCTCGTTTCCAATCTCCCGGATCAGGCGGTCTCGTTCCGCTGGGTCCAGGGTCAACGACAACTCATTCCATGTCTCGACGACGGAGTCAGTTTCGTAATGGTGGACCACTCCATCAGGGAGATTGAAAAGGCGGATCTGTTCCTGAAGAGGTCGGCGCACGGTCCTCATTGGAAAGATGAAGCCCTGGATTTGCTTGGTCCGGTATTGAGGACGGACCGCCGAGAACTCCAGGCTCACGATTTCGACGTCGATTCCGATCTCGGTCCAGAAGATGCTCACTGCTTCAGCGATGTCAGGCAGTTCCGGCACCCCTGGCAGAGTGTGGGCTCCGTACATCTTCAACTTGAAACCGTCGGGGTATCCGGCTTGCTCCAGCAAATCTTTCGCTGCCTCGGGATCGTAGCCGTATTCCTCTTCCCACCGATCTTCCCATTCCGGGTTCCAGCCGGGCAGAGTGTGGTGGTAGCCATGCACCAGCATGGTTGTCCCGCCATGCCTGAAGATGAATTCGTTAATCTGGTCCCGGCTGATGGCTTTGTTCATGGCTTTACGCACCAGGCGACCGTTCTCGCCGGGCTGGGCGTAAGGCACGGTGGCATCGTAGACCTCATCGCCGGTTGTGTAATACTGGCCGCCCATTACGAGCCAGGTGAGTATGGCGCCCAGACCGCTCTGGGAGATACCCATGCCCCCTGACACCGCTTGGGCGAGCACGTCCCGGGGCAGTTCGGCCATGTGAGCCTCTTGGGTCAGCAGCATCGCCAGGCGTGTCGCCGACTCGGGGGCCCATACCAACTCCAACTCCTGGAAGTCGGCGTTGGGCACGCGCCAGTGTTCATAAGGAACCCGGCTAAAGGAAATAGACTGGCCCACCTCTCGTTCCAGGTATTCGTAAGGGCCGGTGCCGATCAGGCGCTGCTCGAGGCCATCCTGGCCTTCCTGGTCCCACTGATTCTTGCTCAGCATGACCAGGTCTCCGCTCAGTGACAGGAAGAAGTCCAGGCCAGGGTCTGGTTTATCCAGCTGGAAGACAACCCTATGGTCGTCCACGATTTCTACGTTATTCACCGTGGTGGCCCAAGTGTTGCGGAAGCTGTTGAGGTTTCCTTCCTGGGGGCCCATGAGGAATCTCATGTGCGCCACGTCCTGGGCATCGAATTCGCCAAACTCGGAGTGGAATGTCACCCCTTCCCGCAAGTCCATAGTCCAACTCTTGCCATCTGGCGCCATTTCCCAGCGCGTGGCCAACATCGGCATGAATTCGCCGGTGTCGGGGTCGATGTCGAGGAGCGTCTCTACCATGGGGCTCAGTTGGGTGAGCAGGCTTCGGGGACCGATCCAGGGGAGGTTGGTTTCCTGGGGCGGAACTGTGAACGCTATCCTGAGGCGGCCCACGGTGGGCTCGGCTAATGCGGCGCTATCCTGGGTAGATTGAGGGACGGCCGTGGCGATCGGTGCACTAGATTCGCCAGTCGTGGCGGTTTCAGTGGTGCTGGCAACCGCGGGCTCCTGGGGGTCAGTAGATTCCTCAGCCGCTCCGCCGCAGGAAATTGCGAATGCCATGATGAGCAGCAGGGATCCGAATAATAATACTTTGGTTTGTTTGAACCGATAAAGCACGTTTGATTCCTCCGGTGTAAATCTTGATCCGTCAGATGTATATTTGACCTCCTAAATGCAATGAGGGGAAAGTAACTACCTGGAATCGGTGGTAATGTCGTCGTAGTTGATCGAGGCAACATCGCGAAAGCAGTTGCAGGCCGTTGGCTCCAGTGAGCGTGACAGTAGATCCAGATAGCCGTCTCGTGGGTTATACATTGCGCAGTTTCGGGTCCAGGCGATCACGCACCCAGTCGCCGAAAAGGTTCAACGACAATACTGTTAGCAAAATAGCGACGCCGGGGAACATAGCCACCCACCAGGCGTCAGTGATCAGTTCTCTACCGTCAGAGACCATCAATCCCCACGCCGGGGTAGGCTTGGGGATACCGGCTCCCAGGAAACTCAGGGTGGCTTCCAGCAGGATCACCTGGCCGATTTCCAGGGTGCCAAGGACAATTATGGTATTCAGGACGTTGGGAAAAATGTGGCGGCCCATTATGCGGCTGTTGGATGCTCCGGCGACCCGTGACCGGGCGACAAAATCCTGACCTTTAATGCTCAGAGTGTCGCCTCGCACCATGCGGGCGTAACGGGACCAGAAAACACCGCCAATTACCACAATGACCGTGCCAAAGCTGGCGCCAATGGCTGACACCAACACCAGGGCCAAAAGAATGGCCGGTATGGAAAGCCCGATGTCCACCACCCTCATAACCAGGTGATCGATCCATCCGCCAAAAAATCCCGCCATCAACCCAAGGACAGTGCCGATGAATCCGGCGATGAAAACGGCGATCAGCGAAACGGTCAATGAGACGCGAGCCCCGTGAATGATGCGGCTCAGCATATCCCGGCCCTGCTTGTCGGTGCCCAGGATGTGTTGCCAGGTCCCGCCCGCCTTAACCTCCACTCCGTCTACCACCACCGGATTTGTCCAGACCGGCGGACGCAAGCGGTTCGGTAAGCTGCCTTTCAGCGGATCGTGGGGCGCCACCTGGTTGGCGAAAATGGCTGGAATTACCAGCACGATCAACAATATTGCAACGGGTATGACTGGCAATCGTTGATCTTTAACAACAGCTCGCCAGCCGGCCAGAGCTTTTAGTCCGGGGATTCGCTGGGGTAGCGCTATGCCTGCCATAGTTTCTGCCTACTTTTTCCTGTATTAGTGGTGGAGGTATCGCACTGCGCTTTCAACTCGGCGATATCCCTGAGTCGCAGTGCGCTGATACTTTCGGTGTGAATGATTAATTGTGGAATCTATGGTTTAAATGCAGGTCAACTCGGTAGATTGGCCAATGCGGCTGAGTAAATAGACCGCGCTGATCAGTCATACCTGATGCGAGGGTCCAGATAGGCGTACATGATATCCACCGCCAGGTTGGCGAAGATGTAAATGGTTGCGAAGAAAAGCACGACCGTCTGTACAACCTGAAAATCGCGAGCCCTAACGGCGTCAATCGCCAGTAATCCGACCCCGGGCCATGCGAATACGGTTTCGGTGACTACCGAACCGGTGAGGAAACTTCCCAGGATGAGTCCAAAGTAGGTGAGCGGAGTAATGAGGGCGTTGCGCAAGCAGTGCTTCCAGATTACTTTCCTCTCAGACAGACCTTTGATGCGGGCCAGTTTCACGAATTCGGTATCCAAAACTTCCAGCAGCGAAGAACGGGTCAGCCTCATGATTGCGGCTACCTGGAACCATCCGAGGGCAACGGCGGGAAGAATCATGTGGCTTAATCCACCCTTGCCTGATGTGGGGAGCAGGTCCAGTTGGACGGCGAAAATCCACATCAAGACGATTCCCAGCCAAAAAGACGGCAGGGACTGGCCCAGCAAAGCTATCAGTTTACCGGCGTAGTCGATCGGGGAGTCTTTCTTCACCGCCGCAATCACGCCGATTGGTACTGCGATGACCACGCTCAATACGAGCGCCAGGGCCGCCAACTGGAGGGTAGCCGGGAACCGGCTAGTTACTAATTCCCAAGCGGTTTTGTCCTGCCATTTGAAGGAATTGCCAAAGTTTCCGTGCATGATGTTGTTAACGTACTTGAAGTATTGTAAGGGAAGAGGCTTATCCAGCCCCCAGACTCTTTCAACCCGATCAAAGTCTTCCTGGGTAGCTTCAATCGGAAGCAGTACGTCCAGGGGGTTACCGGTGATACGGGCCAGGCTAAAAACGATAATGCTGATCGCCACGAGGGCAATCATTGAATGGAATACGCGAACAATAATAAAACGCTGCATCTCTATTCCTTTTGCTTTCTTATCGTATTCGGCGCCAACGAAGACTGAGAAACGGGTCACGTCTTGGGGCGGCGCCTTGGGAATATCTTCACGTATTGGACGATGCACATCGCTATCGTGGCTGTTCAGCACTCCGGAACCTGCGTTCTCCGGGACTCGATGTGTTCAGGGTGGGTCGGGATATGACCCGATTCGTTTCCGCAGGGGAGCGCCTCAGATCGTTTTACGAAATCGGACACGTAGAACCTTTGGAAGTAGATACACCACTCGAATTACGCATTTCGGCAGTGGCTATTCGATGCAGTGGCGAATTTCCGGGCCTGGAAACTACCTCCCGTTTACGCATGCAGTGCGCTGGTCTATGCCTAATTGGTATCTTCAAACTTGCGACCGATCAGGCCGTAAATTGACTATCGGACAGAAAGTTACTTCGACAACGATCTAATCATTGCCAATTATCGGCATTTTACCACAATTATAACGATTCGCCATAGTATAAATTCCGATTGTATGATGTAGGGAAGCTGCAGTAGCCTGGTTGTTTGGAGCAGACTCAGGTTCCCGGGGCCAACAATTCGACGGAGTTAGGACACACACGTAACCGTCGATACCGGTCCGGTCGGCGAGAAAAGATATCGCCCCAAACCTCAAGGCGGGGTGCAGCGCCTTGGTGGCGCTCAACCGAAAAAAGAGACCCCGAAATCGTCAGGGGTCTTTCCAGTTTCAGACGTTGACACGGAATATAGGAACACAACCACCGGGAGGGGGCATGGCGGCGGTACGGTGCGCTTTGTACAGTTCTGCCTGGTCCGTGAATCCACAATTCGCACTGATGATTTGGCTTGCCGGCAGTCTCTGCGACACCAAGTTCTGGCTGCGCAGGGGTGCGCAACTACAGATCGAAAATCGTTGGCGACGGCCGCTATGCAGCAGCGCGCAGCATATCGACACCGACGCCCGCGGTGGTGGCGGGCGAGCCGTCCCGCGAGGGGTTACTTGAAACCGGGGACTACCTTCTCGGTCAGCATACGCACCGAAGCCATCACGCGGTCGTTGGGTATCTGGCCGCCGTAGTTGGTCTCCAGCACCACGCCGGTAATGTCCAGTTCTTCCCGATATTCTTCCAGCCTTTCGGTCACTTCCCGGGGTGTGCCAAACATAACCCGCCGTTGCAGAATCTCCTCGTACGGGATATTTGCCGTTTGCCTCAGCCGTTCCACTCCTTCCTCGCTGGCCGCGGTCTTGATGAGTTCCGTGGCGGCATACTGGATGGCATGGATGGCGCTGTCCTTCGGTTCCTCTTGGGCTTTGGCGGTGGTATCCGACACGTACGCGGGGATGCGGAGGGTTACCTCGCCTGGTCCATCCCAACCGGCTTCTTTCCGGGCAGTGCGGTAAAGCTCAAGCCGTTCCTTGAGGGCCGGAATGCCCGCCGCGGCGCTGATGAAGATGGGATGGCCCAACTTGCCAACGAGGGGGAACGTGTCTGCCGAGGCCACGGCGATGCGTGTCGGCGGATATGGCTGCTGGAAAGGCTGGGGAACCACCTGCACGTCGTCGTAAGAATAGAAGTCGCCCTGGTAGGAGAAGTTGTCTCCTTTCCAGGCGGTCATGATCACCTGGAGCGCTTCGAAAAATCTGCCGCGGCTTTCGGAGTACGGTATGTTGTAGCCTTGGTAATACTTGGTCAGGCCACTGCGTCCGATGCCGAATTCGAAGCGTCCCCTGCTGATGTGGTCGACAGTCGCCGCTTCCTCCGCCACCCTCAGGGGATTGGTCAACGGCAAGACTTGCACCGCCAGTCCGACGCGGAGAGTTGAAGTGCGGGCGGCGATGGCGCTGGCAATGATGAGAGGTGAGGCCAGGACAGACCGGTCAGGAGTGAAATGGTGCTCGGCAAGCCAGACCGAGTCGATGCCCATCTTCTCGGCCTCAGCGACCTGATTGAAAGATTCCTCAAAGGCTTCTGCCTGGGTCATGCCCCTGCGGACGTGGAAGTCGGTGAACATACCGAAGTTCATAGCCTGCTCCTCGGCGAAATCAGGATGCTCCGCCCATGCCGAACCTTTGGCAGGTTCGCCGGGCGTGCTGGAGCGAGCATACACCGGGGTAGAAACCCGTTCAACCCCGGTGTTTTCGCGGATGGTTACAGGCTCAGAATGGGCCTGACAACAAGATTAAAGACTGAAGCGTCGCCTTCAGATGTCGGCGGGTGCCTGGAGTGAGTCCCGCCCAGCGGAGGACGGCACGAAAACGCCCACCGGTTCTGAGACCTACTAGGCCCGCGGTTCACGTTGCGGAGGATTGTTCACTATCAGTCAATTCCGCAAGATGCCGGCGGTAGTCAGCGTCGTAATCCACCGTCCAACCCAATTCGACCTGGCGTTCCAACGGGACGGACGCAGGTTTCCGAGCCCCTTCCAATGTTAGCCCAACGGCGTTGCTGTTCTCCAGTTCCGCGATCTGGGGTTGGGAAAGTCCCAACACTTGAGACAACACGTAACTATTGTCCTCTCCCAATAGAGGGGCAGGTTTACGGATATGAATATCGTTATCTGACATTTTCCATCCGCGACCCAAGTATTCCTGTCGTCCCAACCCGGTTTCGGGTTTGTGATCCACTGCTTCGAAGTAACCTCTGGCTCTGAAGTTGGGATCAGATAGCAACCCCTTGCCATCGAGGACCGGGCCGGCGGGTACTCCCCTTTGTTGCAGCAAATGCATGATCTCGTATTGGGACCTGCCAGCAGTCCATCCCGCCATCAATTCGTCCAGTTCGTCCTGGTGTTTGTGCCGCGAGGCGACATCGGCGAACCTGGGGTCGGTGATCATCTGAGGCAATCCGATGACAGCGCAAATTGCCTGCCATTCGTTTTCATCCCGCGCCGCGATGACTACCCACTCGTCCGATCCGCGACATGGGTAACAACCGTGGGGCGCCAGGTGTTCGTGGCGGTTGCCCAGGCGACGGGTTCGCCGGCCGTTATATGCGAAATCCAGCAAACCTTCCCCCATGAAGGAAACGCCCACCTGGTACATAGCCAGGTCTATCCAGGTTCCCTGGCCGGTACGGGCCCGGTGAAACAGGCTGGCAAGTACCGCCAACTGCGCCGTCCAGCTTGCCAGGAAGTCGGTATAGGAATTAGCAATCTTGTTGGGCACGGTTCCGGGAGCCGAACGACCATCTGGATCAACATCCAGGTAACCCATGAACGCGCTGGTGCCGTGGGTCGGTTCCAGCGCGGTGGCCATGGCCCCGAAGTTGGTCCAGGGTCCTGAATGGCCATAGCCGGTGTTAGAAACCATAATCAAATCCGGTTTGATGGCCTTGAGGTGCGCGTAGCTCAGTTCAAATCGGTCCATGACGCGGGGCGTGAAATTCTCCAGCAGTACATCGGACACCGCTATCAGCTGGCGCAACACCTCAAGGGCGGCGCCTGAGCGCAGGTCGAGCGTCAGGCTCAACTTGCCGCGGTTCAGCGTGTTGAAAGTGCCGCCGCGCTCCCAATAAAGTTCGCCGGGCTCATTGTCCGGATACGGCCCGTTGAGGGTGCGGGTGGTATCGACAAACTGATTGTGGTGGGTGTCCACCTTGATCACTTCAGCGCCAAGGTCGGCCAAATAGGCCCCACAGTAGGGCATGGCAAACACCCGGCTGAGATCCACGACACGTATACCCTGTAACGGCAGAGAGGTCATGTGACCCGTTGCACCCTGAACATCTGAAAGATCGGTGTCATCAGATCGTGCCGGTCGCACTCAGCTGCGCCAGTTCATCATCGGGAAAACCCAACTCGTCGCGGTAAATTTCCATGTTGTGTTGACCCAACAGCGGGGCGGCACGCTGCACGGAATGCTCCATAGACGACAATCTTGGACCCATGCCAGGGTAATCTACGGCGCCGGCAACGGGGTGGTCGACCGACTTGAAGAACTCCCTGTCTCGCAGGTGAGGGCATTCGTAAAGATCGCCCGCGTCTTGAGCCATACCGAAAACGAGCCTTCGCTCACCAGATGCCTGGAACAGCGGCTTTCGATCCCACTCGCCTAAACCCTTTATCAACAATTCTTTTAGCTCTTCACCGAACTCGATACGTCCGGCTCCGGTTGCGAAACGTGGGTCGCGCAGTTCTTCCAGCCCGATCAAATCGGCCACGGTTTCCCAGGGTTGCGAACCCTGCACAGACGGGATCACGTAACCGTCGCGGGCTGGCATGAGTTCCTCGAATCCCGATCCTCGGATTGGTCGTCTTCCTTTGATGGCGCCCATGTAACTATAGTACGGCACCGCCTGCACCAGGTGGGATGCCAGGCACTCCACGGTCGACACGTCGATACATTGTCCGCGGCCGGTGGCAAGACGCTGGAACAGGGCCGCGGTAGTGGCGACGGCGCCGTTTATACCCGCAACGTAGAAAGACTGGTTCAAAGCGTTACGCAAAGGTTCCCGGTCTGAGTCGCCGGAATGGTACATGAGACCGCTCATGGCGTAAGCGACTATGTCGGTGGCCGCCAGGTTGCGGTATGGTCCGGTCTGACCAAATGGGGTGATAGAGGTGACAATCAATCCTGGGTATGTGGTTTGCAGTTGGTCACGCTGCACATTTGGGACTGGTGTTTGATCGGGGGGGAAGTTTTCAATCAAGACGTCGGCGGTTTCCATCAATGCCGCCAGTAATCCGGCGCCGGCATCGCTGGCGGGATCCAGAGTGATACCCCGTTTGTTCGTATTGAGGTAAAGGAACGGTATGCTTTTGTCAGGTTGCGGATCGTCATCCACGAAGGGTCCCGCACGGCGGGCTTCATCGCCCACGAGAGGCGGTTCGATCTTGATAACATCTGCGCCGTAATCGGCGAGAAGCCGAGAGCAGAAAGGAGCCGAAACATTTCCGCCCATTTCCAGCACTCGTATTCCGCTCATGATGCCGGTCATTCCCAGGGTTCCTCTTCCCAAACCAGGGGCAGCGACTGTCCGCGTTTGGGGAGAACCACCGTTGCAACGCCGGCTGCGGTTTGGTTACCCCGGTCGTTGCGGAGCGTAACCTGGCAGTCCACATGCCCAAATTCGCCGACTTCGCGTTTGTTGGTAACCGTCCCGTAAGCGGTCAACGTGTCGCCGGGGTAATCCATCCCGCGATGTTGGACGTAGAATCGTTTGAACCAACCTTGCTCACCCGCAAAATCCAGCATCAACTGTCCCAGGTACTGGTTCTTCAACGACCCATTGACGACTACGTTGGCGAGTCCCTGATGCAGCTGAGCGAACGGGAGGTCCCAGTGTATGCGGGCGTAGTTTCCGTTGGCCGCCGCCCACCGGATCAGATGCGTGGTAGTCATTGGCCCCTTTACCACTGATGGCAATTCCATGCCCAGGGCAACGTCTTCAAAGTAATGTTGGGATTGGGCGGAGGGATTCGGCTTGGGGAGAATGATCTCCGGGTCAGGCGGTGCGACGGGAACGGTGGTCAGGTGGTCGGCAACCTGGGCGACGTCGCTGGGCTGTTCTCCGGCGGGTAGAGATCGATGAATGCTGACGCGCTTCGCCTTGCTCAACGTGTTCCCATGCTGGTCGGTTTGCGTTTCTTCACGAACGATGAAAACCAGCGGACCGGATCGTCCCGATTTCTCGAAGATATCCAGCATGCGAAACCGCCGGGTGATCCACGCATTGACGTATGCCGGCGCCAGGAACTGCCAGTCGCTACCCCCGTTGAGGCCGTAGCTGTTGAATGGCAAGGGTACCTCGAAGTGCCATTCCTGCCCCGCGCCAAAGTATCCGATCGGCGGCGCAATATCCTTCCAGGCGGCGAGGGGAGGGCACAACAGACCGCCGAACCGGCTCCGTTCGGCGTAACTGGAATCTACATAAAGTGGGTTGTAGTCTTCTATTGCGTCGGCCACATCGTAGGCCATCTCGGCGCTGATGGGAAACCGGTTCTGTTCGGGCGGAGATTCCTGGCCTATGAGCGCAGCTACTTCCTCGGTTATAAGACTATTGGGCATCTGGCGTTGCTCCTGTTAGCGGTTTGGTCTGCGGACCAGGGTTAGCGCGAGGCAACCCGAGAGCGGTCGGATTGATCGGTGGTCGTGCGGCGGGTTGGGCTCCGTTGATATACCGAGGAGATTCTAGCCGAACGATTTAGAATCTTCAAACGACGGGATCAGGATGTTGGGGCAATCGCATCATAAATTGCACTCGCGTGGTTCCGGAGCAATCCGGAAGATGGGTTCCCGCCGGCGCGGGAAAGACGGGGGTGCGCGGATAAACGCCGCTGGCGCTGCTTTCTACGCCGGTCCGGTCAATAGCGCGGTAAGTTGATAAATGCTCTCCAGTTCATCAAGGCGGGCCACCGTCTCGACTACCTGTTGCAAACGGTCTTCCCCCAGGGTGTCTCGCGACAACAGCCGAAACTTGCCCAGGAGTTCTTCCCGCGACGGCGGATTGGAGAAGTCGCCCCGCTGGCTGGTTACGCTGTTTTCCAGCACTCTTTGGTCTTTTAGATGTATGGCGACCCGGGCGGAAGGATAGTCGTAACGTCTCAAGTTCATCTCGTCGTCGGGCACCACCACCACTCGGCGGGCAAGTTGCCGGACGTTTTCGTTGGCCAATTGTTCCGGATAGAAAGCGGTAACGTCGGTAATCCCGGTGCACACGGCGACGGCAACAGCGTATGGTATTGAAAATTTGGCTCCCAACATGTTGCCCGGCTCTGGATTTGTCATGATCTGAACGATGGGCGGAGCCGTCACGGTCACCCGTTCCACCTGATGCGCCGTGAACGGTTCGGTTTTCATCAGGTTCTGCACGGCGTCCAACACCGGGTGGTTATACAGGCAGCAGGCGTGGAATTTGAAATAATTCTGTTGGATACGAAACTCTCCTGAATTGCCAAGCCCGTCAACGACTGCCTCCGGGTTGAAACCGTCGCCCAGAATGTTGCGGTACAGGTCGGAAGGGCCGTCGTGAATGGCGGTGAACCCGCACTGGCTCAACTGGGCCGCCATGATCCCCTGGAATCCGGAACGTCCGGGGTACAGGTTGCGAACCGTCGCTCCTTCGATGCAGGGCGTCCATGTGTTGGCCGGGCTCATGGACATGGCGAGGTTCATGGCGAGACGAGTCTGGGCAGGGTCGAATCCCATCAGGCGCGACGCGGCGGCAGCGGTACCGATGGTTCCCCAGGTGCCGTGGGAGTGCACTTCGGGGCGCACCAGGGTGGCGGCGCCGATGCGCGAAGTAACCTCGTAACCGACGATGATGCTTTCCAACACCTCCCGACCGCTGCGTCCCAGCTGTTCCCCCTGGGCGATGGCGCCGGGTGTTACGTGGATGGAGGGATGTCCGCCGCCCAGGCGGTTGCCTTCGTCCATCTCCAGCGCGACGCCGGCGGTGGCATTTGCCAGCGTGGCCCATAGGGGTTGCACCCGGCCGTAGCGCCCGATAATGGTGGAGTTTCCAGGCCCGCTCATTTCGGAAACCAGGCGGGCGAGATTGGTGTTTTCAGGGAGCCGGCTACCCGCCAAAATGGCGCCGATGGTGTCCAGCACCACGTCTTTAGCGGCTGCAACGGTGGAGCGCTGCAGGTCGTCCAGGCCAACGGTGGCAACAAAGTCAGCCAGTTGATCGAGATAATCCGCGGCCATGATATCCTCCGTCGCTATCGGAATTGGTGCGAGGGTGGCGTGCCCTAGCGCGTGAAAAACTCGTGCAGCAACCGGTAGGCGTCGTCGGGCAGTTCCTCAGCGATGTAGTGTCCGCACGGTAGTGACTGACCCTCCACATTGTTGGAGTAGTCTCGCCACACTTTCAATACGTCCTGGGTGCGCCCCACGAATCCCGTTTCACTCCACAACGCCAGGTGCGGACAGGCAACCTTGCTGCCAAAATCCGCTTCGTCGTGCACCAGGTCGATGCTGGCTCCGGCCCGGTAATCCTCGCATGCGCCGTGGATGGCTGCCGGGTCGTTGAAACAGCGGACGTATTCTTCGATGGCTTCCGACGGGAATACGGTGGCGGAGTTGGCGATGCGTTCGAACCGGGACCTGATGAAGTAGTCGGCGTCGGCTCCTATCACGCGTTCGGGAAAATCAAATGGCTGGATCAGGAAAAACCAGTGGTACGTGTTGGTAGCCATGGCTTGATCCACGATCTGAAACATGCGTCGGGTGGGGATGATATCCAGCGTGGCCAGTTTCAACACTCGTTGAGGATGGTCCTTGGTCAGTCGGTGGGCGACTCGGGCTCCGCGATCGTGGCTGCCCAAATAGAAGGATTCGAACCCCAGGTGGGTCATCACATCGACCTGATCCTGCGCCATAACCCGTTTTGAATAATTCAGATGCTCGGGATCGCCGGATGGTTTGCCGCTATCGCCGTATCCCCGCAGGTCCGCGGCCACGACGGTGAAATCCTGGGCCAAGCGAGGAGCCACCTTGTGCCACATGGTATGCGTTTGCGGGTATCCGTGCAGCAATAATAACGGTGGGCCACTGCCCCCCTTCACGACGTTGATGGCGGTGCCGCTGGTTTCAATCCTTAGCTGCTCAAATCCCTCAAACATTGCTTTCCTCTTTATCAGTATGGCCGCAACTCCGGCCTTTGGTTCTGAATTCAATTGCCGGCAGGCAAGTTACATAATGAACGGCAAGGGCAAGCGTTGTAAATACCCGACGACGACAAAGGCGAATTGAGGTTCCAGGTCGCGTATGGCGCGACTTCCCGGCTGCGGGCCGGCCTATTCCACAGAGCGCTTTGACACCGATGTTGTCCCAATGTACCTTACATATTCCGCGCAGGCACGCGGTGAAAAATCCAGATTGAGAGCGAAGGCACCAATGGCGATACAAATACACGACGTCTCACATTATATTGATACCGCGCAGCGGTTGGCGGAACAGGTTGCTATCGACGCCGACCGGATTGATGCTGAACGCCAACTACCGACTGAATTGGCCAACCAGATGGCAGACGAAGGTCTGTTCCGGCTGCTCTTGCCCCGGTCTTTTGGCGGCGTCGAAATGGAGCATCCCGATTTTCTGAACATTCTGGAGGTTTTCGCCGGAGTGGATGCCAGCACGGCGTGGTGTCTCAACCAGAACAACGTCTTCTCCACCAGTTCATCGCGGATGCCGACGGCCATAGCCCGTGAGATCTGGGATGATCCCAGGGGTGTGGTTACCAACGGTCCCCCCACGGCTGCGTCCATGGCGGCGCCGGCGCCGGGGGGTTACCGGCTCAGCGGCCATTGGAACTTCAGTAGCGGCAGTGATCATGCCACCTGGATTGGGGCGCTGGCGCCTGTGGGGAATCCGGGACAACCAGCCGATGCGGCCCGCAACCGGGCCGGAACGCGGATATTATTGATTCCCAAAGAGCAGGTGCGCATGGTAGACCTGTGGCATGTCCCTGGGCTTAGGGGCACGGGCAGTTTCAGCTTTCAGGTTGACGACCTGTTCGTGCCGGAGGAACGGGTGTACGACCCGGAGGGCGATTCGTTGGAAAGCGGCCCGCTGTACTGCATCCCCAGAACCCTGTTATTTGCGACCGGGTTCGCCACCGTGGCCCTGGGCGTGGCCAGGAAGAGCCTGGAGATCGCCATCGCACAGGCCGGGAGCAGAATGCCCGGTCGGTCCCAGGTAGTGCTCCGCGACCACCAAACCGCCCAACGTGCCATCGGCGAAGCCCATGCCGTCCACCAATCTGCACGCGCCTTCCTGAGGGACAGCCACGCGGCGGTTTGGGATGCGGCTTGCCGTGATCGCAGTTTGAAAATCGACCAACGAATCCAGCTGCGAGTGGCCGCCACCCACGCCATTCGCATGTCGGCCCAGGTTGTTGATACCGCATATACCCTGTGCGGCGCCGGAGCGATTTTCCAGTCCAATCCGGTTCAGCGCCGGTTTCAGGATATTCACGTGATCACGCAACACACGCAGGGTCATCAGGTGCACTATGAAACTGCCGGCCAGTTCCTGTTTGGGATGGAACCCCAGGGAATTTACTGATTTGCCCGCGTGTAATTGTTAAGACCGGTTGGTCGGCCATCCCTTGTCGCCACTCGGTGCGACCGGTATGATTCCCGGTGTTTACTATCCTGGGTACCGCGTGAACCACACCGGTCTCCGCTGAGACGGGCGCAGCATCCAGTTGATCGAAACTGACCACCAGCCGAAACCCTGACACACCGGATAACGAGGTACAGTCGTGGCGTCAACAAGAGTGGATACTGTGATCGTCGGGGGACAAATCGTTACATCGTCTCAGGTGTACGAAAGTTCCATCGCCATCGCTGGGGAAAAAATCGTCGCCATCGGCCCCGAACAATACCTGCCGCCAGCCGATCAATACATCGACGCCTCTGGAAAGTTTGTCCTGCCCGGCCTGATCGACAGCCACGTGCACCTTGATGGGCACGATAACTACGCGCTGGGTTCACTGGCGGCGGCTCATGCCGGGCTGACTACCCTGGTTCCCTTCGGCACCTACGACCTGGAAGGCGATGAAACCCTGCCCCAGGCGGTGCATCGCACCCGAGAAGTAATTGAACAAAACGCGCTGACTGATTTCGCTTTCCATTTCATCTTGCAGAACCGCCCGTCGATACTGTCCGGATTGCCAGAGGCATTCGACCTGGGCGTCAAGTCGTTCAAGATGTTCATGACGTACAAGAAGCGGCCCAACCGCATGTGCGATGACGACTACATCTGTGAAACCATGGATATGGTGTCCCGAGGCGGTGGCGTGCTGCAGCTGCATTGCGAGAGTGGCAACATCATTGAGTATCTCGAAAACAAACTGATTGCCGATGGTCATACGCATCCCACCAATTTCCCGGAAGCTTGCCCAGACTGGGCTGAAGAAGAGGCGATCAACCGTGCGGTAAAGATGGGAGCGGCAACTCGTTGTCCGACTTACGTGGTTCACCTGAGCACCCAGCTGGGTCTGGAACGCATCAAACAGGCACAGAGTTTGGGGCAATCGATCTGGACCGAAACCTGCCCTCAGTATCTGCTTTTATCGGATGCCCAGATGGCCGAGTTCGGCCCTTTGGCCAAAATTGGCCCACCGCTACGTCCCGAGGACGGACCCGACCGGGACGCACTTTGGGAAGGACTGCGCCGGGGTCACATTTCCATTGTGGCCAGCGACCACTCGCCGCATCCCACGGAACTGAAGCAGCCCGGTTGGGACAACATATTTGTGGACCCCCAGGGCAGGTCGGTGCCTTTCGGATCGCCAGGAATAGAAACCATTGTGCCGCTGATGTACAGCGAGGGCGTGGTAAAGAGGGGGCTGCCCATCTGGTGGATGGCACGAGCCATGGCGGAAAACCCGGCCCGAATATTTGGTCTGTATCCTCGCAAGGGAGTCATCCAGGTCGGTTCGGACGCCGATTTTCTGATACTGGACCCTCGTGGAGACCGGGTGGTGACCGCTCGTGATCATCACAGCAACGCGGGCTACACGCTCTTCGAGGGATGGCAGGTGAATGGGCGGCCGTGGATTACGCTGCTGCGTGGGCAGGTGTTGCTCAACGAGGGTACGTTGATGCAAAACCCCGGCTTCGGAAAGTTTTTGGAGAGTACGTCTCCCCGCGCTCCCCTGGGCGGGCCGGTCAATTAGTCATCCCCGTGGCCGCGTTGATTTCGAACGCTGCCTGACTGAATTTGCCGCCTCGATGACGTTGCCAGCCGGGCGGCCGATGTCCAAGCGAACCGTGGCTTGGTGTATTCTGTGAATCCGATGACCTTCCAGGAACTCGATGACCTTCCAGGAACTCGATGACCTTCCAGGAACTCGATGACCTTCCAGGAAAATTGATGCAATGACCGCGACGAGACCTCCCGGGCCAGGAAACGATCCCCTAAACGCGTTTTGCCGAGATAGCGAAGCTTATTCGGTTGGCGCCAACGAAGGTCCTTTGGCTGGTTTGACCTTCGCCGCCAAGGACATATTCGACGTGGCCGGTCATGTTACCGGGTGCGGGAATCCCCATTGGAAAGCTACGCATGAACCTGCCCGGGCCACCGCGTGGGTGGTGCAGCGATTGCTCGATGCGGGGGCAACCATGGTCGGCAAGACCATCACGGACGAGCTGACCAGGGGTATTTTCGGAGAAAATGCCCACTACGGCACGCCAGTCAATCCTCGCGGGGCAGGGCGCGTGGCGGGCGGTTCATCCAGCGGTTCGGCGGCGGCGGTGGCAGGAGAACTGGTGGACTTCGCCCTTGGGTCGGACACCGGCGGTTCGGTGCGTGTGCCGGCCAGTTTCTGTGGATTGTATGGCCTGCGACCGACCCACGGTCGAATTCCCCGGGACGGGATGCTGCTGCAGGCTCCGAGCTATGACACCATCGGCTGGTTTGCCCGCGAACCAGACACATTCGCCGCAGTGGGTTCGGTATTGCTGCCGCCAGGAACGCCGGGGCGGCGTCCCAGGAATCTGGTCATAGCCCAGGACGCTTTCGATCTGGCCGAACCGGAGGTACGCGAGGCCATGCTGTCCGCGGCCCAGGTTTTAGGTTCCCTTTTTGATGCAATGTCATACCAACAGTTGTCACCGTCCAGCCTTACCCAATGGTCAGACCACCAACAGGTTTTGCAAAGCCGAGAGGCCTGGGAATCGATTCGTCAGTGGATCGATGACACCAACCCGGCGCTTAGTTTCGAGGTGTCGGACCGGTACGTCACGGCGCGGTCGGTGACCGACGATCAGGTCGCCGCCGCTCAGGTCGGCCGCGATGGAATAGTGGCGCGCATGGAAGAGGTTTTTCGCGGTGGAGAAACCGTCGTCTGTATTCCCACGACCATCGGACCGGCTCCCCTCACCGGCCAAAAAGTTTCCGAACGGCACACATTGCGGCTCCGCAACAGCGCGTTGACGTCCATCGCAGGGAATACCGGTCGGCCACAACTGTCGTTGCCGCTGGTTGAGGTGGATGGATTGCCCGTCGGGGTGTCCCTGATGGGAGACATCGGCGCCGATGAGGATTTGATGGCGTTGGCTCGGGAAGCAGCTTCCCTTGGATAGGCGCTGCTGGGAGATATTGCACGGTACTGGGCGCAGGTTTGAATCTGTGCCGGCCGTGGCTGCTGCCGGGTTCTGGAATGCATCCAGGTGCCAGGCGAAAATGGATATGCCGGTTCGCCACACAGTCAATCCAGCGGTGGCGCGCGATATGTTTCGTTCCTAGATTGAAAATTTCGGCGACCTTAACCCAGGCGGCCACGCCTCTCGGTATCTTTCGGTATCGCGATTTCGCGTTCGTGTGGAGTTCCACGACCCTGGTGGGTATGGGCACACAGATGGAATCGGCGGTGCTGGGCTGGTTCGTATTGACGCTGACCGATTCTCCCTTTCTGGTGGGAGCTATCGCAGCGGCTCGCATGGCGTTGAATTTCCTGGCGTTGTTCGCGGGAGCAATCGCCGACCGATTGCCCAGGAACGTGCTGTTGACGACCGTGGAGTTTGTCATGGGCGCCATGGGCATCCTCATGCTGACCCTGATACTGACGGGTAGGCTGGAGGTCTGGCACATTTTTGCCATCACCATGTTCATGGGGATGATCCGACTGTTTCAGATGCCCACCGCCCAGTCCCTCATCGCCGACACGCTGCCGGCGGAAAGGGTGGGCAACGGCGCGGCGTTCAACACGGTAGCCATGAACATCGCCATGCTGACCGGGCCGGTGGTAGGGGGTTTGCTGTTCAAGGCATACGGGCCGCAAGGTTCTTACATAGCCATCGCATCCCTGTACCTGTTGAGCGGCGTTGTGGCATCGGCGATCCGGATAACCCGACCGCGCGGCAATCGACGCTCTGAATCGGTGCTGCGGACGGTTGCCGATGGATTGCGATACACGAAAGGGAATCAGGTGATCTGGGCAGTTCTGCTGGTGGCAGTGATCATAAATCTTGCCGGCTGGACCTTGCACACGGGGTTGGCGCCCATCTTCGCCCGGGATGTGCTGGGGACTGACTCCGCCGGGCTTGGTCTGTTGTTGTCCGCCTTCGGCGTTGGAGCCCTCGCTGGATCCGTGGGGTTGGCGATGGCTCCCAGCCTGCGGAGGGTTGGCAAGCTCCTGATCGTGGCGGTGGTGATGTGGCACCTCACCATCATCATCTTTTCATTTTCGCACTGGTTTTACCTTTCCATGGCGATTTTGGTCCTGGTCGGAATGTCCTTTGCGTCGACGCAGGTACTGATCCTTACGCTGTTGCTGCGAACCACGCAGGCCGAGTTCAGGGGCCGGGTGATGGGTCTGCGGTCGTTCGCGATCCTGGCCTTCAGCTTCGGCAGTATGGGAGCCGGAGCGATGGCCGGCTTGTGGGGCGCACCCGGCGCGGCGCAGGTGGTTGGGTTGACCGGCATCGTGCTGGTGATGGTACTGGCTGTGGTTGCGCCCAAACTCCGGCAGGCATGACTCGGTATTTGTAACCGGATTGTAGCGAGGTTCGCTTCGTTGTTGCGGGCGCAGCGACGTTACTTGTTGAGCACCACGTCGATCAGCGCGATTTGCCCTGCCTGGACTGCCTTTAGCCCGTTGCGTAGAGCCTGGTGCAGCAGCGAGGGGTCTTCCACACGTTCGCCGTAACCGCCAAAGGGTTCCACCAACTGCGCGTAATTGGGGCCAGGTATGTTGACACCGTGGTGTATGCCGGATTGGGCCGCGACTCCGTCCGGATAATAGTTCAGGTGATTGCCCCGCATCGCCTCATAGTTGCCGTTGTTGAACACTATGGTCAGGAACGGCAAGTCGGCTTCCAGTGCAACGCCGAAGCTCTGGGTGACCGGGTTGTAGAGGAACCCACCGTCTCCCATCAGCGCTACAACCGGCTGATCCGGTTTGGCCAGCTTCACGCCCAGCGCCAATCCCAAGCCCTGACCCAGGCCGCCGTTGGGTCTGAAATAACTGTGCGGGGATTCCCATTGAACGTGGCGCGCGACGGCTCCGCGATGCGTTGTGACTTCTTCGACGTAAACGGCGTCTGCCGGCATTACTTCACTCAGGGCGGCGCACAGCCACACCGGATCAATCGGCTGACTGGTTTTGGCAGTCGCTTCCGCCAATCGGTTACGCTCGTTCATTCGAATGTGTTCGGTTTCCCACCGCTGGAATCTCTCCCCGATTTCGGCGCTGTGCTGGGATGCAAATGGTCGCAACGTTGCTACCAGCAACTGCAACGCGATGGTCAGGTCTCCTTCCAGATAAAGGTCGGCAAACAAGTTTTGGTAGACCATCAATTCTTTGATGGGAGTTTCTCCCATCACGACTACCGTAGCGTTTTTCGGTCCGGCATTGGGTGGATACCACGGGGATCGACTGCCGGCCAAAATCACCAGGTCGGAACCGTCGAGGTAGGCGCCCGGCTCGGGGCCAAGGTGTAGCGGGTGGCTCTTGGGGAAATTGGAATACGTTGCCGTGCTCTCCACCACCGGGATGGCGAACATCTCGGCCAGCTGCACGAGGCTGGTGAATCCCTGGGAATCACGACCGGCGCAGTCGGTGATTATCAAAGGAAATTTGCTGTTGGAAATCAGTCTGGCGACCTGCTCCACCGCATCCGGAGTGGGTTGGGTTTTGGGAGCAGCGGGAACCGAGCGGAGCTTGGCTGGTGGTGTCCACTGGTGGATCATGGTCTCGATTGGGATGTCCAGATAAGTGGGACCTTGAGGGACACGCTGCGCCAGTTCGCCGGCGCGCACCAGCTGTTCGTACATGGTGTATGGGCTGGTGGCTTGACCGCTCCATTTCGTTACGGCCTCGGCGAACCGGTTTGGACCTCCTACAACGCTCAAGTTGCGGTACCACTGGGCTTGCGGGTCGAGTTCCGGGTTTTCGCCGTAGCTGGTGGCTTCCCCGGAGCAGACAATCAACGGCACCTCACCCAGACTAGCGCTGTGGATGCCCATACTCCCCTGGAGCAGACCCACCCCGGCATGTAAAAGAACCGCCTGCATCTTTCCGGTGGCCCTGGTATAACCGGTGGCCATGTTTACGGCCAATGTTTCATGCCAGCAATTGATGTACCGAGGCCCGGGTGTTTCGTTGACCTGTTGCCGAGCCAGGGCCTCCCACACCGGAGCCCATTCCGACCCGGGCGAAGAGATGATGTATTCGACACCCAAGTTACGGAATGCCTCCAGGATTGCTTCACCGCCGTCGAGTGTAGTGGGCATGGTGGTATCCTCCTCGTTCTGGTGGAGCGCTTCGTTTAGCGGGGTGATATTCGTGATGTTTCAGGTTGGGCGGCAGCATAGAGGTATTGCGCTCCACGCAACGGCAATACGGAGATCACCATTGCCAGCAACACGGATGCCGCCATGGTCATATAGGCGTATCTCAAGCCGGTGGTGAAAGCCTGGCCTACTCCGGAACCTGCGCCGTTCCGCACGGCGTCGAGGCTGGGTTCGAATCCCATCGAGCCCATGGTGGCGGTGACGATGGCCGTAGCCACGGCAACGCTGACGACGTTGCCAGCGTTACGGATCAGGTTCAGGAAGGCAGAAATGACCCCGTGGCTCGTGCGTTCTACCGCGCTGAGTATCGAGCTGGAGTTGGCAGAATAGAAGGTACCCATGCCGCTGCTCTGGAGCATCAACGCCGATATCACCAGCAACAGCGACGAATCTTCGCTGAGGCGCGACAGAATGGATATGCCGGTGGCGGACATGATCAGGCCGCCTACGGTGAATTTGCGCCAGCCGAACCGGTCGGAAAGGCGGCCACTCACCGGCCCCAGGATCGACATGCAGATCGCCCCGGGTACCACTGCCAACCCTGCCACCGCGGGTCGGTATCCCAGGACATTTTGCAGGTAGAACGGCGTCATGAAGAGTACCGCCGAACTTCCCATGAACAGCAGGAAATTAGCGGAGACTCCTTGCGAGAAATTACGACGCTGGAAAAGTCTCAACTGCATCATGGGACTGGCGTAGCGCAGTTCCCACCACACGAAACTGACCAGCAAAACCACAAATGTGGCCGCGGCTGCCAGTATCGGCGGGGAATTCCATCCGGAGCGATGAACGTTGGTTATTCCCAACAGCAGGGCGAGCAGGGCTCCAGAGGACAAAACCGCTCCGAGCCAATCGAACCGGAATCTGGTTTGATCGCGGTTACCGCGCGGGCGATCGTGTTCAGTAACAATCGCCAGGCTCAATATTACGCTCAATAGCACCAGCGGGATCGCTGCGAAGAACACTGAACGCCACCCAAGGGCGTCCACGAGCGACCCACCCATAGCAGGGCCGACGACCGCGCCGGTTCCCACCATCGTCATTATCATGCCGATGGCCTTGCCTCTCTCAGTTGGCGGAAATGCAGCTATGACGATGGCCATGCCCGTGCCCTGGGTCATGGCAGCCCCGGCGCCCTGCAGTATGCGGGACAGGATCAGGACAGTGAGGTCGGAAGAAACGCCGGCGGCGAACGCTCCGAGTACGAACACAAACGCGCCGATGATGTAAACAGTTTTCAGGCCGATCAGGTCGGCCAGACGGCCCATGGGCAATAGCAAGGCTATGATGGTCATGGCATAGCCGATGACCAACCATTGCACGCTCGGAATGTCGGTTTGGAAATGGCTGGCGATCGAAGGCAGGGCCACGCCTACGCTGCCATGATCCACCACCGACGCGAACGTGCCCACCGCCATCGCGCCGAAGGCATACCATTTGTATCGAGGGCTTTCCCTCAGCGATGCAAGCACTATGGCGCAGCTTACCGGGACGCGACAGCCAAGTGTTATTCGCCAGCGAAGAATCGCCTGGGGTTTTCCACGGTAATTTGGTGAATGTCGCCGTCGGATGCGCCCAGTTCCTTCAATCTGGGCAGCACGTACCTGGGGATAAAGTTGTACCCGTCAGGATTCGCCCGCCGTCGCTGTTCCTGGACCTCGGCGCCGTGGCGAGCCTTTGGAACCGAGTAGTCGTGAGACAGGAATATGCGGTCGGTGAAGCCGGCGTCCATCAGTTTCTTTGTTATCTCGGTGCGTACTTCCCAATTGGGAGTACCGGGAACCTGCCCGCCCGGATGCCGGTCCAGCCCCAGCCAGACTCCTTTGTTGAGCAGGCCAAACAGATAATCCATGTCGGTGTCGTCGTTGCTGTGACCGATGTATACCCGGTTGAGATCCACGCCCTCTTCCTCCAGGATGGCAACCTGCTGGTCGCCAACCCGGTCGGGCGACCAGGTGTGGGTGGAAATGGGTATTCCGGTGGCCTTTTGGGTCCTGGCGGCGGCTCTCAACACCACTTCCTGGGGTGGTGTGATACCTCCCCGGTCGCTGGCTACCTTGATAATGCCGGCCTTGATACCGGTGCCTTCGATGCCCTCTTCGATCTCCCTGATGTACAGTGCGGCGATTACATCGGGCGAAACGTCGGCGAACGGCCGGGGCACCGCCACATGGTTGCCGGTGGCCACGATTATCTGTATGCCGCTTCCCTCAGACACTTCCTTGATCAATCCCACATCGCGGCCCAGGTCGATGGTGCTGACGTCAACCATGGTCCGGACACCGTCAGCGTATGCGGCCGTCATGGCAGCGATGGACTGTTCGCGCATGCCATCGCGGTCGATAAACTCTGGAAAAGTGTGTCGCAGCCCGGCGGCATTGGTGCCCACATGTTCATGACTCAGGGTGAAACCGAGGTCGTCGGTTTCCAAAGGACCCGTTGCTGAGTTGATGGTGGCCATTGCCCGCCCTCCTGTCCGAATTACCGCTCCGAATTACCGTGCGGATATTCTGATTCTGTGCCGATATTCTAATATGGAATCACGAATATAGATACCGAGCCGTCCTGGTTCGCCGTCCGGTGAACCGGCCTGCCGCCACGCCTCACGCGCACCCACTTTGTCATTACGAGGCCGGCGTGGCAATCTCGTCGCCGCATTAACGGCGGTTCGTCGACGTGTGTTCAGCCTCATCGAGATTGCCACGTCGCTGCTCTCCTCGCAATGACGGATTAATGCGGTCATGCGTGAGGCCGCCTCGCCGCTTGCCACGACTACCGGGCAAGGCTATGATGCCGGCGAGCAGGTTCAGGCAACCCGGTCGCAACTCCGGGAATGCCTGTTGACCATATTGGTTCACGAAATTTGACGACTGAACAATCCGAGGGAGGCAAACGATGGTTCGAATACCTACAGTCACAAGAGATCAGATACCTGAAGAGTTGAGAGGAACCTTTGACACGGAAACCGCCGGTTCCGGCGGCGTGGTGACCAGCGGCCCGGGGTCGGTGATGATCAGCAGTCCTGAGATGCGGCACCGGGCGAACGCGCTGGTGAACTACCTGAGGGATGAGTCCTCGCTGTCCAAAAAGATACAAGAGTTGACAATGATCTTGACCGCCCGCCATATGGATTGCCAATACATCTGGCACGCCCATTCTGCCCGAGCGCGAGAACAGGGGATCAGCGACGAGTTTGTGGACAATTTGCGGGACGGGAAACCCTTGCCCCAACTGCCCGCGGATGAGCAAACCGTGGTCAATTACGCTACCGAAGTGTTTCAAAACCACCGGGTAACCCAGGCGACATTCCAGGCCGCGTTGGACCAATTTGGGTCCTTGGGTTTGACGGAACTCTCGACACTGATGGGCTACTATACGTTGCTGGCGTTTAATGCCAACTCTTTTGAGATTGACGTTCCCGACGGCGCGGAACCCAAGCTCCCGATTTAGCGAGATGCAATGGAGTATCACGGTTGCCGTGCCCCGGCGGCGAATCGCAAACGGCGGTTGCTCAACGGGCATCGGGTAGCGCGTGGTTTTGTGTATTGGCTGCCCAGTTTGTGAATCGTTGAAACTGGGCAGCCAAATTTCATAGCCGGCGAAGTTGCTTCGCCGGCTTTTCCTATGGTCGCGGGGTGATTGCCGTTGTAACCAGGCCGGGGTTCGGCGGGATAGCAACCCCGGCTGGAACGGTAACGTCGAACACCACCGGGAAACTGATCACGCCGCGCTCGGTGCGCGCATCATCGCTGACGGAGTTGACTACCGCGTCCAACGCAACGCCCGGCAATGCTCCCAAAGTAACCGTCGCTGGCGCTCCTTCCACGATTCGGTCCAGGTAGTTGGTTTCCACCAGGCCCAGGACCGATACGCTGCCGGGGTCCACCAACCGAATGACTCGGGCGTCGACCGTCACTATGTCGCCGACGCTGATGGTACTCAGGGTAACCATGCCGTCGAAAGGCGCCCGCAAAATCGCGTTTGCGACATCTTCCTGCGCCTGTTGATACGCAGTTTCCGCGGCTTCGATCCTGGCTTCCGCCAGCGCTATTTCCGCCGGTTCCGGTACTTCAGCCAGTTTGTCGCGGGCTTCCCGGGCACTTTCGATCTGCTTGATAAGGGCGTCCAGCGTTACCTGGTCGGGGCCTTCCTCAAACCGGTCCAATTGGGATTGTGCGGATTCAAGAAGGAAACGGGCGCTTTCGGCGGTGGCCTGCAATCGGTTCAACTCCAGTTGATCGACGCCTCCCTCGGCTTCAAGCAGGTCGCGATCAGCGCGGTTTAGCCTGGCCCTGGCGATCTCGACCGAGGCCTCCAGGCGACTGAGTTCAACCTGGTCTGGTCCTGCGAGCACATCGTTCAATTCGCGGTTTAGTCGGACGAGAGTGGCCTGCAGCTCACCCACGTGAGCGATGGCTGCGGCGCGGTCGATTTCGTTGGGGCCGGCGAGCAGGTCGGAAACCTCTTTCTTCCAATTGTCGACGGACTGACTGGCTACATCCACCGCTGCCTGCAAGCCGTTGAATTGCACCACGTCGAAATTTTGGCCCGGTTCCAGGTAGCTGGGGCTTTCATCGTAAATGCGGATTTGAAAATCATTAAATTCGTCTTCGACCCTATCCAGTTCCACCTCAGCTTTCGCCAATCCCGTTCGCGCCTTCGCCAGTTCGTCAGCGTGTCTTGAGTCAAATTCAAGGACATCGTCCTCGGCTTCATCCAGTTGGGAACGAGTGCGGGAAATCGCGGTTCTGTTTTGCCCGACGCTCTCGTTGTACCTCGGCAGGAAGTCGTTCACGGCGTCTTCCGCGGCGTCCAGCGCCAGCTTGGCGGCCGACCTTTTTTCCAGGGCCTCGGCGAATTTTTCGCTGTATCCGTCGGCGAAATCGGACACGGCTTCGTCAGCCCGGTCGAGGTTGGCCGCCGCGTCAGCCACTGATTTTCGTGCCGTACCCAGCTGAACGTTGTAATTCACCTGATAATCGTCCAGCCGTTTTTGAGCGGTGTCCAGAGCTACTTCGGCGTTGGCAAGGTCGCTTTCTGCTCGCGCCTTGACCAGTGGATCGCCCGATTGCAAGCCTCTCACACCGTCGAGGCCGTCTTGTGCTCCTTCCAGGTTTACCCTGGCCTGAGCAGCCACCTGTTGTAGCGAGGTAAGGGTTTCGGCGTCCAGGGTCGCCAGGACGTCCCCCTCGGACACCATGTCTCCTACGGCGACGTTCAGTGTGCCGATCTCTCCGGGAACATCGAATGATAGATCTGCGCTGATGGGGAACACCAACTCGCTGCGAACGCGAATCTCATTGCTGACCGAACGGCCGCCGGGCGGGCCTGGGGGCGATCCTCCGGGAGGTCGCCCGGTCGGTTCGGTAGCATCAGTTTCGCCACCGCAGGCGACGACCACGATCAATAGGGCAACGGACGTGGTCAGGAGAAAGGTTCGACCGATTTTGGTGGTCGCCATCTGCATTTTGGCACGTAGGAATTTCAATGGAATTGCCTCAACATACGGTGTGGTGGAGATAATTTCGGCGGTCAGTCGGTGTTTTGAGTCGGTCGATAGAGGGGTTGGATGGCGGGTTGCTCGGTTTGACGCCCAATCAGGCTCAAGACGCGGCGATATGCGCCGGGGATGGAATCCTCGAGCAGCATGTATACCACCGGAACGGCAACCAGAGTGAGGAATGTTGCGCTCACGAGGCCACCGATGACTACCGTGGCCAACTCGGCTCCAACCAAACCGCTGGCGTCGCTCAAGGCCAGAGGAATCAGCGCCAGTATGGTAGTGAACGCGGTCATCAGGATTGGCCTGACTCTCGTGCGGCCCGCTTCCATCACGGCTTCCAGCGGAGGCAGCCCGCGGTTTCGCAAGTGATTGACAAACGTGAGGAACACAATGGCGTTGGTTACGACGATGCCGATCAGGAACAGGAACCCCATGAGCGCCGGCAAACTCAACGACAGGTCGGCCAACACCAGTGCGACGAGGCCGCCCACGATCGCCAGCGGCATACTGAGCACCACGATAAAAGGCACTTTCAATGAGCCCAGGGTGGCAACCATCACCAGATAAACCAGGGAAACGCCGATGATCATTGCAACGTACACGTTGGAAAATTCCTCACGTATGTCGCTGAATACGCCACCGGTTCGGACCCGTACTCCGGGAGGTAGTTGGGTGCTGGCGACAATGTTGTCGATACGTTCACCAATGGCTCCGGCGTCGCGGTCGGCGAGACTGCCGGAGATGGTGGCTGAACGATTGCCATCGTAGTGAGTGACCGACCGTGGGCCCAATGTGTTCCTGGTGTCGGATACGCTGCTCAGCGGGATGACACCAACGCTGGCGGCTATCGGGAGCTGCTG
The DNA here is from genome assembly GCA_965217175.1 of Dehalococcoidia bacterium. Classification (GTDB taxonomy): domain Bacteria; phylum Chloroflexota; class Dehalococcoidia; order Lucifugimonadales; family UBA3495; genus Bin87. The sequence continues at coordinate 2,573,924 of OZ244251.1, read as the reverse complement.
CAAGGCGGAATGCGTGTTTACAGCTGTATCCACGCCCCGAACCACCAGGTCCAGTGTGTCACCCTCCAGGTTAACTTCCGCCACGTCCGTACCATTCACCCAGGTTCTGATCTGATTGGCAACGTTTTGAGTGGACAGTCCATACCGGCCCGCGTCATCGGGGTTGATGGCAATGGTCAGCTCTTCTTTGCCGTCCACAATGTTGGTGCGGACGTTGCGCACCCCCGGGTCTTTTTCGATTTCTTCCTGTAGGATACTGGCGGCGGCTCGGACGTCAGCGTAGTTGGAACCAGTAAGTGTGAGTCGAAAGCCGCCGCGTCGCGGACCGCCCTCGTCGGAGAAAACGCGAACGGTCGTCTGCTCGTTTCCCGGCAACCTGGCGCGCAATTGTTCGTCCAGATCGGTGGGGGCGCCGTCCGTCAACGCGATGTTGAAACCGGCTCTGTCGTATGAAGCATCGCCGGCGCTGGGGCCAAAGTTTCTGCTACCCGAACCCAACGTCGCCTGATAACTTTCTACGTAACCTTGCTCCAGATACTCGTCCAACACCTGTTCGACCGACCTGACCTCGCGGTAGAGTAACCCGGTCGAGGGACTTTCGTTCAGAGTGACATCGACCCGGATTGCTTCAGTGTTTCCACCGGAAAACAGCTCGATGGGCAACAGCAGGATCAGCGACAGACTTGCCAATACGACGGCGATGCACGACACAACGGTTGCCACACGGAATCGCAGCGCCAGCTTGAGTATGGGCACGTAGATCATTTGCAACCACGTATTGCTGACCGCTTCGCTGGGTTCGTTTGCCATGTCGCCCTGCTTGAGAAAAAACGACGCCAGCACGGGTACAGCCGTCAGCGCCACCAGTGTTGAGGCGACCAGCGAAACGCACACGGTTTGAGCGAACGGCAGGAAGAATTGGCCCACAACTCCAGGCAGGAACCCCAGAGGCACGAATACCGCTACCGTGGTTAAAGTGGATGCCACGATTGCCGCGCTGACTTCCTGCGTCGCTTCTATCACCGCCGATGACCGCGATGAGCCCATCTGGATGTGCCGGTAGATGTTCTCCAACACTACGATGCTGTCGTCCACGATACGGCCAACTGCGATCGCCAATCCCGCCAGGCTCATGAAGTTCAGCGTCCAGTTGAAAATGGCCATCACAACCATCGTCAGCATGATGCTCAACGGTATCGAGACCGCGATGATGATGGTGGGCCGCAGACTGTTGACAAAGCTGCCCAGAATCGGTCGCCGGAATTGGAGCAGGAACAGGAAAACAGCAAGGACTGCGAATGCGAACCCCTGAAAACCTTGCGATATTACTTTGTTCAGCTCCTGTTCGAGGCGGGGCGCCTGGCTCTCCAGGATTTCCATACTGATATCCGGCGGCAATTCTCCCGACAACTCCGCTAACGCTATTTCAATATCGCGGGTCAACTCTATGGTGTTTCCGTCGGGGTTTTTTTGAACCTCCAACCCCACGCTGGGCTGGCCGTTGGTGCGTGAAACAGTCGCGGCTTCCGGCGTAGCAATCCGAACTTCCGCCACGTCTGAGATTCGGACCGGCGTGGTGGATGACGGCGATTCAGAGCGTGACCCCGTGCCCGGCTCAGCCCGCGCAAACCCCACCGGAAGGTTGGCAATGGCGTCCAGGCTGGTGTAACCGTAAAACGCCCGGAGGGTCACGTGCCGGCCGTCGGTCACCAAACTGCCGGCCGTAACGTCCACCTCGTGCCCCTGGATCGCGCCAATCACGCGCTGCAGTGTCAACCCGTAGGTGTCCAGTAAATCAGGGTCCACCGTCACAAATACCTGTTCGTTGACGCCACCCTCCAGCTCTACGGAAAAGACTCCGGAAACTGACTCCAGCCGCGGCACTATCTGCCCTTCGATGATCGTAAGCAGGTCTGGGATGTCGCGTTCTCCCGAAACGCTCAGCTCCATCACCGGCCGCTGATTTGGGGTCAATTCAAAGATTCGGGGGTCGCCGGCATCGTCGGGCAATCTCACGCCGGCTACTCGGCTAACGATCTCGGCTTCCGCTTCCTCGATGTTGGCGTTGGTTTCGAAGCTGGCCTGAACAGAGGATCTGCTGGCGCTGGAAGTGGACGTGACTTCCTTCAGTCCATCCATTCCGATTATCACGTTTTCTATCGGGGTAGTTACGTTCTCTGCGACCTCCGTGGGGGTGCCCTGTTGGTATGACGTTACGACGTTGATGACTTTCAGGCTGATCTCCGGGAACAACTCCTGCTGAAGTTGCTGGTAGCCGTATACCCCGGCCGCAACAATTAAAGCCAACGCCATGATGGTTACCGACCGCCGGCTCAACGCTAGTTTGGACAGAATTATCATTTTTCCCACCTGGCGCCGGAAACATCAATGCCTGGGTAATACCATCGTAAACCTGCACCTGGCATCAAGGTGAATGCGGCTCCGCTATGGGGTCGCTGTTGGGTATTCTGTCTGGTGATTGCAAAGATAATGTGAAGGACGGATGTTTTACGCACCCTCCGCCGGCGCGATGGAGTCAGAGTCCGCAACGGCGCGGCGGGAAATCGCCCGGACCATACGTGTGCATAAATTTGGGATGGATTCGTGGAGCAGCATGTAAATAACGGGCACCGCCACCAACGTCAGAAACGTTGAGCTGATAAGTCCGCCGATGACCACGGTCGCCAATTCTGCCCCGACGAACCCGCTGGTGTCGCTGAATGCCAGCGGGAACAGCGCCAGGATCGTCGTGAAGGCGGTCATCAGGATGGGACGCAACCGGGTGCGTCCAGCCGTGATCATGGCTTCCAACGGGGCCATTCCCTGATCACGCAATTGTGTCACAAAGGTAATCAGCACGATGGCGTTGGTTACCACGATGCCGATCAGGAACAGGAAACCCATCAAAGACGGCAGGCTCAAAGCCCGGCCGGTAACGGCCAACGCTACCATAGCGCCCACGACTGCCAGCGGCATGCTCAATACTACGATGAATGGATCCCGCAGCGAGCCCAAAGTCGCAACCATCACCAGATAGACCAATGACACGCCGATGATCATGGCCAGGTACACGGCGGCGAACTGTTCGGCGATGTCGCTGGCGAAACCGCCCTGCTCCACGTTGACTCCCGGCGCGAGGTCGGTGGCGGCGATAATTTCGTTGACGCGCGCTGTGATAGCCTGGGCGTCGCGGCCCTCGATGTCGCCGGTGATGGTAACGGAACGGTCACCATCATAATGGGTAACCAGCGATGGACCCACAGTGGTTTTTACGTCGCTAACCGCGCCCAACGGGAACAGGCCCAATGGGCCGCCGATGGGAAGGTTTTGCAACTCTTCGATTTCGTCCACGCTGTCGCTACGCCCGCGAACCACCAGGTCGTAGGTTTCTCCCATCAAATTGACGTCGCCGATGTCGGTTCCGTACACCCAGGACCTTACCTGCAAGCCCACGGTCGCGGAATTCAGGGCGTGACGGCCGGCTTCCGGAAGATCCACCGCGAAGGTCAGCTCTTCCCTGGAATTGCTGATGTTCGTTTGAAGGTTGATGACTCCTTCGACGGCGCCGATACGGTCGAACAGGTTCTGGGCTGCAGATTGCACGGCCTCGTAATCTGCGCCCGTGACCGCGATCTCCAGACCAGATTGCGGGGGCCCGGCGCTATCCACGAACAGCTGGATTTCCACGTCGTCTTTTTGGGGCAAAACGTCCCTCAACTCGCCCGGGAATTCAGCTGGCGCTCCTTCGGCCACCGTGATAAAGAATCCAGCCACATCGAAACCGGATTGACCCACGTCCGGACCAAAGCTCTGGCTGACCGCACCCATGGTTACCTGGTATGACGCGATGTATCCATCGTCAACGTAACCCTGCAAAATTTCTTCCACCGCGCGGACTTCGTTGAACATCAACCCGGCGCCGGTGTTCTCGGGCATGGTGATGTCGATTCGCATCGACTGGGCCTCCCCTTCCGAGAAAAGGGTGATAGGCAGCACGGTAATCAGGGAAACGCCCCCAACGACCGCGACGATGCAAATTGCCACCGTGATAATTCTGTGGTTCAGCGCCCACCTGAGTACTGGGGTGTAAACCCACTGCATCCAGGTATCTGCCGTGGCCGATTCTTCCCCGTCAGCCATATCCCCTTGTCGCAGCAGCAGTGATCCCAGCACGGGCACTGCGGTGAGGGCGATCAGGGTTGAGGCCAACAACGAGACGCAAACCGTTTGGGCGAAGGGAAGGAAGAATTCTCCGACAACCCCGGGAATGAAGGCCAGCGGCAAAAATACTGCCACGGTGGTCAGCGTGGACGCCAGAATAGCGGCTCCCACTTCCCGCGTGCCGGTAATGGCGGCGATGTTGCGGGGCTCGCCAGCCTGAACGTGTCGGTAGGTATTCTCAAGCACCACAATGCTGTCGTCCACGATTCGTCCCACCGCAATTGCCAGACCCGCCAGGCTCATGAAGTTGAGGGTCCAGTCGAATGCGCTCATCACCCCTACGGTTACCAGGATGCTCAACGGTATGGAAATTGCGATGATGACGGTGGGTCGGAGGGTGTTGAGCATTCCGCTTGTCACTGACGGACGCAACTGCAGCAGAAACAGGAATATGGCAACTACCGCGATGACGAAGCCCTGACCGCCCTGGCGAACAACGTTCCCCAACTGCTCTTCCAACTCTGGCCCGTCGTTGTACAGGATCTCCACATCAACGTCTTCCGGCATGGATAAACCATTGACCACGGCCAGGAGCCCTTGCGCCAATTCGATCGTGTTGCCGTCGGGCTCCCGCAACACGGATAGCAGCACGCTGGGCTGACCGTTGGTACGTGAGACGGTTGCCGCTTCCGGCGTGTCGATGATCACGTCGGCGACGTGGGACAAAAGAATCGGTGTTGCAGAGCCACCTGGAGACCGTTGGATTGGCCCGGCCGGGGCGTTGATGTAACCCACCGGTACGTTTCGAATTGTCTCCAGATCGGTGTAACCGTGGTAGGTGCGCAACACGGTCGAACGACCATTGCTGTTCAGGTCGCCGGCGCTCACGTCGATGGAGTTTCCAAGAACGGCATTCATGACGTCGTTGATGCTCAAGCCATATTCTTCCAGTATTGCTGGATCAACAATGATGGAAATTCGCTCACTCACACCGCCCTGGATTTCCACGTCGTATACGCCATCGACGGCCTCTAGTTGAGGAACAATGTCCTCGTCGATGATGCGCTGCAGGGAAGGAATGTCCCGTTCGCCCCCAACGCTGATGGACATCACCGGGAAAATGTCCGACGTCAGACTGATGACCTGGGGATCACTGGCATTATCCGGCAAGTCGAGTCCGCTGACGTTACTCAGAATCTCCTGCTCCGCGCTATCAACGTCGGCGCCCACCGCGAAGTTGGCTGTTACTACCGATAGGTTCGCTGTAGAAACCGAGGTAATATTCTCCAGATCGGTCATGCCGATGATGGCGTCTTCTACCTTTGTGGTCACTTCTTCAGCGACGGTGGTGGGGTCTCCCTGTTGATAGGGGGTGAAGATGTAGATCACCGAGAAGCTGATTTCTGGAAACAGCTCTTGACGCAGATTCCCGTAGGAGTACAGACCGACTCCCAATAACAAAACCATCACCAGGATGGTTACCGGTTTACGGCGCAGTGCCAGATTGGTCAGAAAAGTCAATGCCGCCCCCTAAGTGCATACGTACAGAAAACCCGCGTCCCACTGGCTGCAAAGTCGCGGGATACACGGATTCTTGCTTAATTATACTACCAAAGATTTTTCAACCCACCGATTGACGCATGTCCGCCCGCCGCCGCCACAGCAACCAATTGGGACTTGGAGGCTCCTGGTCGTGTAGTAAACTCCCTGGTATCACTTCGCAAGGAGCCTTGAATGGATTTTGCTCTGTTTTCCCATATACCGTGGCCCGAGGAATATACGCCCCAGGGGTTGTATTCGGATCTAATCGAACAGGCCGTGGTTGGTGAAGAACTCGGTTACAAAGCTATCTGGTTGGCAGAACACCATTTCACGCGATACGGACTCGGTGCGTCATCTCTGGTGCTGGCCAGCAATATAGCGGCGCGTACGGAACGTATCCGCCTGGGAACCGCCGTGCTGATCCCGCCACTGCATCATCCGGTGCGTCTCGCCGAGGATACTGCCACGCTGGATGTTCTCAGTAACGGGAGGCTGGACATCGGATTCGGGCGCGGTGCGGCATCCTCCGAGTACGTGAACTTCGGCGTAGATCACGCGGAGAGTCAGGCGCGCTACCGAGAAACCATCGAGATGGTGGAATCCTTGTGGACGGTTCGAGACTATTCTTTTGCCGGGGATTACTACACAGCCAGCAACCTGAACCTGGTGCCTCAACCGTTGCAGAAACCGCATCCTCCGGTCTACGTGGCGGCGACCAGGAGCGCCGAATCCCTGGACTTCGTGGCATCTTCCGGTCGAAAATTGATCATCGGGGTTGTGCTCAACACGGCCGATGCGGTGGACCTTTTGGCGCGATACCTGGACATCGCGAACCGGGCCGGAAATCCGGCGTCGCCGGCTGATGTACCTGTCTTCCGGTATTTCTACGTGGCCGAGACTGAGGAACAGGCACACCGCGACGCACGGGAGGCATTGAACTGGACACTGGACATCAATACCTGGCGTACGGAATTTCCAGTGGGCAGCGAAGTGTACCAACGGTTGGACGACTACCGTCGCACCCGCACGAAATTCCCCCCGACCTATGAATATCTGGCCGAAAATCGTGCCTTCATCGGCACTCCTGACCAGTGCGCCGCCAAGATCCAGGTTCTTTACGACGCCGGCGTGCGTTATTTCGGGTGCAACTTTGCCTTCGGTGGATTGCCGCAAGCCAAGCAGCTCAAGTCCATGGAGCTGTTCGCCAATGAGGTAATGCCGCGATTTGCCAACGACGGCTGATATGAAACGGGAGCCGATCGGAAATTTAGCCGGATCGGAAATTTAGCCCGATCGGGGGTTGGCGGTTAGCAGTCTCCCGGCCCGGCGACTGATGCTGGGGTTTCAGTGGGCAGCGGGCTTGCCGTAATGGCGGGCTTTTGCCGGCTGCCCACGGCTCTCATCACCGATATCAGAGCGCCCGCGCCCAGGCTTGCACCCATCAGCATGAATGCCCACTTGAGCCCGGCCACGAAGGCGGTCGACACCTCGGGATTCACGGCGTCCAGTTTCGGCTCCACCCCGTAAGTGGCCATGGTTGACACGACCACGGTGGTTGCCACGGCGACGCTGACGACGTTGGCTGAGTTGCGTACCAGTTGTGTCAAGGCCGAAACCACACCGTACCTGCTTCGCTCCACCACACTTATGATGCTGCTGCTGTTGGGAGAGTTGAAAAGTGCGGTGCCGCAGCTCTGCAGCATCATAATGCCGATTATCAGTCCAACGGATGATTGCTCGTTAAGGGCAAAGGCAAAAACAAAGGCGCCGGCGGCGGTGAGAGATATGCCTCCGATGGTAAAGGCCTGCCAACCGAACCGGTCGGAAAGCCGGCCGCTGAATGGCCCGATTACCACCATGCACAGCGCCGCCGGTATCATCATCAACCCGACCTGCTCCGGAGAGTACGCCAGTACGCGCTGCAAATAGAAAGGCATCATGAACCTGGCGGCCGAAGTTCCGAAAAATGACAACCAGGCCGCCGCCACGCCCAATCCGAAAATGCGGTTGGCGAATAGCCTCAGTTCCAGCATCGGCGATTTTGTTCTCAATTCCCACCAAACGAATCCCGCGCTCAAAACCACCACTGACGCACCGCCCGTAATGGCCAGCACCGAGAGCCAGCCGAGGGCGTTCCCGTTGCCGACCACCAGCAGCATTACCAGCAGGATAACGCCGGATAACCCGGCGCCAATCCAGTCGAATGCGCCGCGCTCTCCCTGGCGATTCCGTCCTGAGTTGGGCCCCCGTTCCAGCAGGAACCAAGACAGCGCCAACACGATTGTTCCGGTGGGAACGTTTACGAAAAACACCCACTGCCAACCCAACCAGGCTACCAGGAAACCGCCGAGCACAGGTCCGGCAATCGCTCCCAGGCCAACCATACTCAGGTGCATTCCCAGGGCCTTGCCACGTTCTGAATCGGGGAATGCGGCGATGAACATGCCCATCCCACAGCCTTGCACCATCCCGGACCCCACGCCTTGTAGGACGCGACATGTGATCAGGATGTTCAAATCGGGGGCAAAAGTGGATCCGAGGGAACCCAATACGAAAATTGCGGTGCCCGCCACGTATACGTTACGGCGTCCGACTACATCGCCGAGCCGGCCCATGGGCAACAACAGCACGCTGATCGTGAGGGCGTAGGCAACCACCACCCATTGAACCGATTCCAGCGTAGCGTCGAAATGCGATTCGATGCCCGGCAGCGCAATAAGGACGCTCCCGTGGTCTACCACCGAGAAAAACGTGCCGGTGGCGATTGTCCAGAATATCCACCACTTGTAATACCGGCTAACCGTGATGCGCTGAATCAAACTAAGTTACACCCTTGCCTTGGCCCGGCCTAATCAGCCCTGGGGGCGATCCATGATACTCCTGCCGGCATCTCATACGAAATGACACCGGTTGCGGCGATGGTATGCAGCCGACCCGAAACATTCGACCCGGATCATGCGACCAAGATGTACTCGGTTAGCCCTGCGATCACGGCAACAGGCGGACGCGCCACAGGGCCGCCGCACAAACCAACGCCAGAACAAGGCCCAGTGACCCCACGATGGCGATGGCAGTTGTTGGTGAGGTTGCATCCGACAACAATCCCACGCCCAGGCTGGCAACCACCAGGAACCCGCGGTCCAGACTTTGCAAGCTCGTCAACCTGCCTCGCAACCGATCCGGAGCCAACGTCTGTATCAGCGTCCCGCGGGTGGTGCGGAACACTGCCTGGCTGAACGCCATCGCTGCAATTACCACGAAAGCCAGCGCCATCCAGTGTGAGAACGCAAAAAATATGGCCGTGATGGCGCTGGTTACGGCGGCTCCCAATACAACCTTTCCTTTGGTAAACACGAAGCCGAACGAAGCCATGAACAGAGCGGCCAGAAACCCTCCGATGCCAGTTACCGACAACAGGAAACCACCGATGTTGGCATCGCGCATCAGCACGTCGGTGGTGAACACCGGGAACAGGAACCAAATCGGATGCAGGATGATATTGGGGATTACCGACAAAATCATCAACTGGAATATAGCCCGTTCTCCGCTCCAGATATAGCGCATACCCTCGATCAGGTTGGCGAGAAACGACCCCCTCTGGCGAGCGTCACCGGGTTGAAAATAAGGAGTGCGCAATGAAAATATCATCGCGATGTTCGCCAGATACAGGCACGCCTCGATGGTGAAATTCCAGAAGAATCCCAACGTGAAGATCAGGAAACCGCCGATGAATGGGCCGAATATGCGGGTTCCGGTGATGGTGAGGACGTTGGTCGCCAGTGCGTTGCCCAACATTTCGCGGGGCACGGTTCCGGCGATGAGGGCCTGGCGCATGGGCTGGATCATCGCGTGGCAGCTGCCGGCGAGAATTACGTACCCATAGGCGTGCCACACTTCCACCCGTTCGGTCAGCACGAGCGCCGCAAAGCCGAAGGCCAGAACCGCCATTACCGCCTGCAGGGAAATGACCAGCCGTCGCCGGTCGAACCGGTCGCTGAGAACGCCTCCCCACGGTCCAACGATAAGACCCGGCAGCGTGTTGATTCCGCCCACGGTAACCACCAGTAATCCAGCGACCGTAGATCCTTCGGACAGTTCCAGAACCAACCACCCTACAGTGAGCAGTTGTAACCACTGTGCGCTGTTGGCAAAAAAATTGCCGCACCAAAGCAGCCGGTAGTTGCGATACGCTAACCACGCATCCAGAGTGTGCAGCCGGGGCATCCGAACGATGCGAATGATGAAATGTCTCCCCTTCTTCCGAATTGCCAATAAATGGCGTTGCCGCTGGTGTTGCGCCGCCCAGCTTGGGTCGTATATTGCGCCTGTTCAGCACGTTCGTCAATGCTGTGAGCGGTTAGATATTCCGTCTGATAATGGGAAACTGCCCCAAACGCGAACTTCCATCTGGTTTGTCATTCCTGACCCACGTCGGTCAGTCGAGAGAACGCACCCGTGGTAAGGCAGCGGCGCAAAACGCGGACATCAAGAGCCCCAGACCCCCCAGGCAAAGAATGGCCATGGACGCAGACGTGTAATCGGCCAGTAACCCTACCAGAATACTGGTGCCGGTAAGGAACGCTCGTTCATAGTTCAAAACACTCATCGTCCGGGCGCGAAAGCGATCAGGGACGATGGTCAACACAACCGTCCCCTGGGTGGTGCGATAGTGCGCCTGGAACATGGACATCAACGCCAGGAATATCAGTGCGGCGGGAAGCCATGACGAATGAGAGAACATCATCGTGCTAACCGAACTGAGAGCCGCCGCCGCCAGGAGGATGTAACCCTTGCGAGGTGGGAATCCGAACGTCGCAATTGCCAAAGTGGATATCAACCCGCCCGCGCCGGTTACCGCCAACAGGTATCCACCCATATCCACTTCGGCGTGCAGCACCTGGGCAGTGAACAAAGGCAACAGGAACCAAACCGGGTGCAAAATCGTGTTGGGGATGACCGACACTACCATGATCTGCAGGATTTCTCTCTGGTCCCTCCAGATGTGCCTCAAGCCGTCTCGGAAGTCTGCCAGCGGGGAAAGACGGCCAGCGGTATCAGGCGCGCGCTCGGTGGCGTACGGCGTTCGCATCGTTAAGAACATAATCACGACGCCGAGATATAACGCAGCTTCAAGCGCGAAGTTCCAAAAAAACCCCCACTGGGCGATCAACAACCCGCCGGCGAACGGCCCGAATATCCGTGTGCCGGTGACGGTTAGTACATTTATGGCGTATGCGTTCCCGATAGCCGCTCGGGGCACGGTGTTGGAAATCAGTACCTGTTGCAATGGCTGAGAAATGGCCAGGAACGAACCGGAGATCAGTACATAGGCGTATGCGTGCCAGGGCCGGATCAGATCGCTGGCTACCAGAAAGGCGAAAGACAATGCCAGTATGGCGCCCAGGGATTGCACAATGATTACCAGCTTGCGGCGATCCAGTCGGTCTCCGAGGACGCCGGAAAGCGGGTTCATGATCAAGCCGGGGAGGGTGTTAAGCGCGCCGACCGAGACCACCAACAACCCGCCGATACCCGAGCCTTCCGACAGCTCTTTTACCAACCAACCCACACTGAGCAGTTGTAGCCACATGCCGGTGTTGCCAAAAAAATTGCCGATCCACAGCAGGCGGAAATCGCGATATGCCAACCACGAATCGAGGGTGTGCATCCGGGGCAATCTACGTCTATTCGCGATGGATCAACCTCGCCGTTTGCCGTGGTCGTAGCCCGCCAAAACTGCTAACGAGCTGCAAATGATGGTGTCGGATGATCACGGTGAACTGCAAATATACTGCGCCGGCCCGAGATTAGTGTCAACACGAACATAGTGGGCACGATACGTGTCGTGTTGCGGTATTCCGTATCAGTTCAGACTCGACTTGTGATTTCCATACCACTCGGTCATTCCAGCCAAACCATTCCGTCATTCCGGCCTTGAGCCGGAATCCAGAGGCGTCTTTTAACCGCTATGTCGCTTATCCTCGGCTTGCTGGATTCCCGCGTTCGCGGGAAAGACAGGTTGGGGCCAGGATACTAACTTCAACTCTGAACAGTTGCGGTATTCCCGGGCCCCGGGTCTTGATCGGGCGCTGTGGTATGATTAGCCGCGATTCCCACCCGGGGATTAATTCTCAATCGCCTCGTTCAGTATCGTGGAAGGGATCCGCAAATGACGACTATAGATTCCGCTCGACCAACCCCAAATTATTCCGAGAATGCCCTTGGTTCGGGCCGGGAGCGCTCGTTAATTGCTCACCTGATGCGGCGGGCCGGGTTCGGGGCAACCCCTTCTGAATTGGATGCGTATTGCTCCCGTGGATACGATGCCACGCTGGAATGGCTGCTGCATCCCGAAGATTCACAGGGACTGGATGAAGACATCATTGAGCGCTACTACATCGACTGGAAGGAATGCCGCAACATAGAGGGCGCGCTGACCGAGACGGTATATCGGATGAATGCCAGTGCGGGCACCCGTCCATTGCAGGAGAAAGTGGCCCTGTTCTGGCACGGTGTGTTTGCGACCGGATTGGCAAAAGTCCTGCACGAAAAAACCATGCTGAACCAGATCGACATGTTGCGCGCACATGGGTTGGGTTCTTTCCGTGACTTGCTGGTTCAACTGGCCCGCGACCCGGCGATGATCTTCTGGCTGGACAACAATTTCAATCACAAGGATGCCATCAACGAAAACTGGGGCCGCGAGTTGCTGGAGCTCTTTTCCATGGGCGTCGGTATGGATGGCCGCTCCAATTACTCTGAAGAAGACGTACAGGAAGCCGCCCGGGCGTTCACCGGTTGGACCATTGACGATGACAACGTCGCCAGCATCCCGTTTGGCAAAATCCCCTGGCTTTTCCGATACGATCCGGACGACCACGACGATGGCGAGAAAACCTTCCTGGGTGAGACCGGCGATTTCAACGGTGAGGATATAATCGACATAATCTGCAGGCAGCCGGCCACGGCCCGGTTTGTCAGTCGGCACATGTACAATTTCTTCGTGGCCGACGACGTGCAGGTGCCGGCCTGGCAGAATACTCCTCTGCCTGATCCTGAAGCAGTCGCGCTGCTGGAAGCCGAGTATTTCCGATCCGGTTACGATATACAGTCGATGCTTCAATTGCTCTTCAGCTCTGATTTCTTCAAATCAGAGTCAGCCCGTTTCGCCCGCGTGAAAAGTCCCGCCGAAGTCGTGGTTGGTACATTGCATCTGGTCGGCGACTTGAAATTTCCCCGCCACGGTGTGATGGAATTTGCGCTGGAATGCCGCTACATGAATCAGGACTTGCTGAATCCCCCGTCGGTGGAGGGTTGGCACACCGGCAAAGAGTGGATCGACAGCGGCAGCATGGTGGAGCGCATCAATTTTGTTGCCGACCAATTGGGTGACCCAAGGCATGTCGGCGTAAGAGCAATTGTGGATAACGTGCTGAATGGCGAACCATCGTTGACCCCCGCCTCCATAGTGGACGGGTGCCTGGACCAACTGGGTTGTGTGGAACTACGGCCGGACAATCGCGATGCCCTGATTGCCCAGGCCGCCCGCTGTGGCGCTGAGTTTCCGGTGGAGACAGGCACCGAAGCAGGCCGCGCAACTGCCGAACCAATCATCTTGAACGCGCTCCGCATGATAGGTTCCACGCGCGAGTACCAGTTCGCCTGATCCTTCAACCGTAGCGAGCGCCGATCATGGCCCTCAGTATCGAACCGATACCACTGGCAGCTGTCCGCCTGATGACCAATGAGGAATTGGCGCTGGCGAGAATTGCTGACGAGTTGGCCCGGGACCAATTCGCTCCCCGCGCTGCACGCTACGATGCTGCGGCCGAATTTCCTGCCGAAAATTACATTGACCTGCGCGACACCGGCCTTTTGACCCTGCGAGTCCCCAAGGAATTCGGAGGCCACGGTCTTGATCCACTGGGTTTCGCCATGTGCATCCTCGCCGTCGCACGGGGGTGTGCTTCCACCGGTTTGACGCTCACCATGCACACGAACGTATTGGGTTCGTTTGTGGGTGGGTTGGGAACCACGGAACAACAGTGGCGATATTTCGGAGAAGCGGTTACAAATGGTCGCCTTTTCGCTTCGATTACCAGCGAACCCGGCGCGTCGGCGCGGGAACGGTTCGTCTTGTCCACCACGTTCACGCCCCGGGAACGCGGAGGCTACCGCGTGGAGGGCACAAAACACTTTTGCTCGCTGGCCGACGCGGCGGATTATTTCTTTGTGTCGGGTATCGTAACGGGCAGCGGCGGCGGCGCCGAGAATCTGATCTCCGCCATGATACCCAGCGATTCCAGCGGAGTGACGGTTACCGGGCAATGGGACGCCGTGGGCATGAGGGCGACGGCCAGCCACACCGTCGAGTACGATACGTCCGTGTCGGTCGATGATGTGTTCGGACCGCCGGGCCGACTGTTGTCGGCAGACTGGGGAAGTTTTTCACTGGGTTACGCCGCCGTATATCTCGGTATTGCCGAGGCAGCGTACGCATACATAACTGACTACGTTCAACAGAGGACCTGGACTCCCGACGGGGCAACAATGGTTCAGTACCCGTCGGTCCAGCGCTCCATAGGCGAGATGAGCGTTGCAATCCAATCGGGCCGTTTGTTACTGATCGACGCCGCGCTGACCGACCGAGACGAGGACCCCATCGCATCGGTGCTGGCGGTCAATCGCGCCAAGCAATATTGCGCCGAAGTGGGTGTGTCGGTTACTGACGCCGCCATGAGGATGGCCGGTGGTGGTGGTCTGCTGAAATCGTCGCCGTTGGAACGCCTGCGTCGCGATGCGCTCTCCGGTCCGGTGATGCCACCGGCTAACGATCGTTGCCTGGAAACCATTGGAAAATTGGAGTGCGGGTTGCCCGCGGTTACCGTGGAACTGACCTGACTAACAGGAATATCGCAAGGAAACCTACATGACCACTGTTGTAGAACATCCTCTATCCGTCGCTGGCGCTTATCAGTATCACGATGTGATCGGTCTCCTTTCGGGCGGTGGGCCGGGATTCAGCGGGCCGGTTTCAGTTGCCCTGGGCCCCGATGGTTTGCTGCATGTGGCCAACCGGGCCAACCCCAACCAACCCGATGCCGTGCGTGTGTCCCGTTGCACCGTCGAAGGAGACTACGTCGGTGAATTTTTTGGCTGGGGAGAGGCGCCTGGCCAGTTTATTTGGATTACGTCCATTACTTTCGGGCCGGACGGGCATCTGTACTTGTCGGACGAAAACACACATCGTATCAGCGTGTTTACGCCCGAGGGAGAATTTGTCCGTTGCTGGGGGACGTATGGAGAGGAACCCGGCGAACTCAACCGCCCGTCGGGGATCGCCTTCGCCTCCGATGGCACATTGCTGGTGGTGGACTCCCTCAACGATCGGATCCAGCGTTTCACCGATCAAGGTGAACCGGTTGCGTCCTGGGGTTCGTCAGGCAGTGGACCGGGGCAATTCCGGATGCCGTGGGGAGTGACCGTCGACGCTGCAGGGGCCGTGTACGTTTCGGATTGGCGGAACGATCGCATTCAGAAATTCGATCCGGATGGCAATTGTCTTGCCATATTCGACGGGACAGACGGCGGCGATGGATTCAGCCGTCCCAATGGCCTGGCTGTGGACGGCGTGGGGCGCATCTACGTGTGCGATTGGCGAAACGACCGCGTGCAGGTGCTGGACGAATCCGGGAGGGTGATGGATTCCCTGATTGGCCACTCTGGCACATCAAGATGGGCACGCACTTTCCTGAACGCCAACCCCGACATCGAGGAAAAGCTGAACGCCGCGACCCAGAATATCGAATTGAAGCGGCGCTTCTATCGGCCCACCGCGGTAACGGTCGGCAGCGATGGCCTCGTTTTTGTGGCCGATTGTTACCGGCATCGCGTCCAGATCTACCGGCGACTATAAGGAGGTATAAATATGACGAGCAGCAACGGCACCAACGGAACTGCCCAACAAGTCGGAACCACCATTCTGGTGGTAATGATGGAGGTTGACAAGGCCGACGACGCCGTCTTCAACAAATGGTACAACGAAGAACACGTACCGGAACGGATGGCCATACCCGGATATATCAGCGCCCGGCGGTTCGAGTTGGATCCTGATGACAGTCAGGCCAATGGAGTCCTGCGTTACCTTTGCATCTGGGAGTTGGAGAACGACAGCCCGTTGCAGTCACAGTTCTACAAAGATCAGAACGCAAGGCCGACGCCGACCAAAGAAGCGGCCGGCGCCGTCGTCAAACAGAGGGGACGTGGTCTGTATCGCCAGATATTCCCGGCGGTGGGAGGATTCTCGGACCGATCCGGTTATACCTACCCGGACGGAACCAAAATCGCGGCCGCCTAAATCCTGGTGAGGCGGAGCAGCGCTCCGATATCCTCCTCTTTCTCCAGATTCCAAAGCCGATCCAGCAGCTCGTTGGTTTGGTCTGGAGTCAACAGGTCGGTGCACAGGCCGCGGAATTTGGATTCCACCTCCGCGTCGGTCATTGGGTTCAGGTGGTGTCCCCGGAAATGAGCCACCTCTGAACTGTAGGTTTCCCCGCCGCGCATCCGCAGGTCCAGGTTGCACAACATGGCTTCGGGCACTCTGCGGTTGGCCTCGTCAGACGCTTCGATGCGGGTTCGGCTGATCAGGCTGGCCAAACCCGCATCGTTGATATACTCGTCCGCGAAATGGCCCTGATGCAATTCGTCGTAAGTCAGGGCTACCGCGGTGGCGTAGGGCATACTGTGGTCGGCGGTTTCCCTGGTTTTTGGGTGCCATTTCTCGTCGTCTCCAGCCATGATGTCGATGGCCTTCTGCAACGTACGGATATGCACGTCCTCGACGTCGTCAACCCGGAAATCGGGTACCTGATGCCGGGCGGCCAGCGCCGCTTCAACCACCGTTTGGGAATAAAGCCCCAGCGCGAATTGCTTGATATTACATTCGTGGACCTTGAAGGGCTGGCCATTGTCTCCGCCGAATCGTTCCAGTTCGTAAGGTTCTTTGGTAACGGCCGCAAAGAATCCGTATTCACCCTCAAACACCGGGGCCGGGCCGGTCAGGCCGCGTTCGGCCAACATGGCGGCGAATACGGCGTTGCGACTGGCGTTGGCGTAAGCGCATCCCTTCCAGTGGGATAATTCGCCCACACGGGTTTGGCCCAACGCTATATTGGGCGCGATACCCAGGTTCATTGCCTGTTGGGTCTGATCCATTGACAGACCCATCGCCCGCGCGGCTCCCATCGAACTGGCAATTGCCCCGTTGGTAACGTGGTCGAATCCGACATACCGGATGCTGAAAGCGTCGCCGAACCTGCAGAATCCTTCGTAGGCAATCGCGGTGGCGGTGATCAGGCGGCGACCACCCGCCCCAACCATTTCAGCGCCGGCCAGTGTCGCCGCGATGCTGTCGCTGGGATGGCCGGATTCCAGGGTTGTGTAACCGTCGTTGAAATCCAGATAGCGGATCATCACTCCGTTGGCGAAGGTTGCCAGGTCAGGGCTGGTGGTGGTGCCGGTTCCTATGATGGTGCACGGGCGCCGACTGCTCACATCAGCAGCCAGGTCGCGGGCAATCTTGCTGGGTTCCGAGCTGTAGGCGCCGATGGCGCATCCGATGCTGTCAATTATCATCCGCTTCAGCAGATGCACGGTGTCCGCCGGCAAATCGCCATAATGCAGGTTGTTGGAATAATTGGACACGTACTCGACGATAGATGTCATGACATTTCCCTCGTACAGAAGTGGTGCGATTATGACAGAAACGGTGGGTGGGGACGCTATTGTTGCGATCCGTCAGCGTGGTTCAGGCCGTGGATTCGCTGGCGCTGGCCTGGCTCCAATAGGCGTCCACCCGTTTCAAATAGTTGCGTAGCAGGTCATGGCCCACGGCGGTCATGATGGATTCCGGGTGAAACTGCACGCCCTCAACGGGATATTCCTTGTGCCGGACGCCCATGATCAGCCCGTTGTCGGTCCAGGCGGTCACCTCCAGGGACTCGGGCACAGTTTCAGGATAGATAACCAGGCTGTGGTAACGAATGGCCTCAAATGGCGTGGGCAAACCGGCGAACACACCGGCTCCGTCGTGGTGGATCCATGAGGTTTTACCGTGCCGGATCTCGCCGGCGCGATCGACGGTAGCGCCGAAGGCCTCGCCGATGCACTGGTGCCCCAGGCATACGCCAAGCACCGGCAGTTCCGGTCCGAAGCGCTGGATGACCTCGTTGGATATGCCGGCCTCGCTGGGTGTGCAGGGTCCGGGGGAAATCACGATCCCAGACGGCGCCATTTCCTGGATCTCGGGAATCGTTATCTTGTCGTTTCGGATCACCGTAACGTCTGCACCCAACTCAGCGAGATACTGGTAGAGGTTGTAAGTGAAACTGTCGTAGTTGTCCAGCAACAGTAACATCAGTACAACTCCACCAATTCCAGCCAGTTGCCGTCCGGGTCCTGGCAATACAGGGCTTTGCGAGTCATCGTTCCGGAGTCGTCATACATAGCCACGGGTGGCGTGCCGTAGCTCAGCCCCCGCTCGCGGGTGTCAGCGTAAAACCGGTCGATATCCGATACGAAAAAGGCCAGGTGAGCCGCCCTGACATTGTTCTTTTCAAACTCGGCGGCTCCACCAACCGGATTGATGTACTGGATCAATTCCAGTTGATGCCCTTCACCCATATCCAGGAAAGCGCCCTTGATGTGGGCATCGGTGAATCCCAACAGGGTGCTTGGGAATTCGCCAGTGCGTTCGGTCCGGCCAGTGAGTGTCAGGCCCATGACCTCGGTGTAGAAGCTGATGGCGGCTTCAAGGTCCCTGACGACAAAACCGGTGTGGAAAAATGATGTCAGCATGTCGGCCTCCGGCTGGAGAAATGGTTGAAACTGGGTGTGGTTGGCGCGAGACGGGATCCGCCGGGATCAGTTCAATCCTTCGGCGTCGGCGATGGCCCGCATCATGGCGCCGGATTTGTGGCGTGTTTCCATGTATTCATCTTCGGCAACACTGTCCGCCACGACGCCGCCACCGGCCTGCACGTACATTACGCCGTCCTTGAAGATACCAGTCCGCAATACCAGCGCGGTATCCATGTTTCCGTTGTAGCTGAAATAGGCGACCGCTCCACCGTACGGGCCGCGGCGTTCACCCTCTACCTCAGCGATGATCTCCATTGCCCGAATTTTGGGAGCGCCCGAAACCGTGCCGGCGGGAAAACAGGCGCGTAACGCGTCGTACGGCGTCATGTCTGGCTTCAGCTGGCCTTCCACATGGGACACCAGGTGCATCACGTGCGAAAATCGCTCCACGTCCATGAACTGGGTGACGTTGACGGTGCCTGGCACGCTGACTCGCCCGATATCGTTCCTGCCCAGATCCAGCAGCATGATGTGTTCGGCGCGCTGCTTCTCGCTGTTTTTGAGTTCGCTTTCCAGTGCGACGTCTTCGGCAGTCGTCTGCCCTCGTGGGCGGGTGCCGGCAATTGGGTGGGTGGCAACGACGCCGTCTTCGACCTTGGCTACCGTTTCGATGGCAGCGCCGACAATCTGGAATCCGTTGAGGTCGAGGTAGTACATGTACGGCGACGGATTGCTGCCCCGTAGCGCGCGGTACACCTGGAACGGATGGGCGTCGGTCTGCCGGCTGAAACGCTGTGAATTCACGACCTGAATGACGTCACCCGCGTAGATGTACTCGATACATTTATCCACGATGTTTTCGTATTCCTGGACCGTGAAGTTCGACTGCGCTTCGCTCGATTCAGGCGCCGACGGCGTTCGCGTCAATTCGGGTGGGAGTTCCAATGGGCGGGAAAGCCGGTCGACCATCCGATCTATCTTGGCCACGGCTTCCGTGTATGCGGCGTCAATGTCTCCATCCAGCCTGGCGTGGCTGACAACCTTGATATCGTGCCGCAAGTGATCGAACACCAGCAGAGTGTCGGTGAACATAAACACCGATTCAGGCAATCCCTGTGGGTCCGACTCCAACATTGGCACACGGGGTTCAAAATAGTGGACAGCATCGTAGGCAACGTAACCCACGCCGCCACCGTGGAATGGAGGCAGGCCCTCTAACGGTATCAACTGATAGCGGTTCATCTCGTTTTCAACTAACGTCAAAGGATCAACCGATCCAGACGGCTGGTCGCTACCGGTGCTGAACACGTCGTACGGTTCGGTTCCGATAAAACTGTATCGGCCCAGGCGTTCTCCGCCGGCTACCGATTCCAGCAGAAACGAATATGGCAGCCGGGCAACTTTGAGGTAGGCTGATACCGGGGTTTCAAGGTCGGCATTTATGATTTGGTAAACCGGGCATAAATTACCCTGGCCTGCCATTTCACGCACTTGTTCCAGAGTTGGTTGGTACATAATTCCAGTTGTTGTTTGCCATGTTGTAGGTGTGGAGATGGACAATAAAAGAAGCCCGTCCTCTAGGGACGGGCCGTTGGGCCGTGGTGCCACCCTGATTGCCGCCGGCGTTTGGGCCATAGACCTGGCGACGTCTCATTCAGCAGACGAGGTGATTCTTCACCGTGGTGCGCCCTACCTCGCGCTGGGGGCATCTAACGTGGCCCAAACGTCCTGGCCTACTATCAGTTTCGGCAGGCGGCTCCGGGGCCCATTCAACCTCTGCGCCTGGCGCCGGCTCGCACCTTACCCGGCTCTCTGTGCCACGCTGGACGTTTACTATTCCCCATCCCAGCTTTTTTGTAATTCAGATTTCGCAAGGACCAGTATATGAGGGTGTCCCGGCGAGTGTCAACGACGAAGGCTGCCTCATGCGTACCGACTTTGTCATTGCCACGCTACGCTCTCAATGACAGGCGCGGCCGGCGACCTCCGACCCGCTAATCGAAAGTACGTGATTGTACGGTCACGTTGTGGACGCAGTTTGGGGAGGCCGGAATAGAGTTGGGTCAAGGCGTTAGCAGGATCTTCCCGGTAGTTTCACGGCCTTCCAACCTTCGGTGCGCTTCGCTGGCGTCGGACAACGGCAGGTTGAGGCTGACGTTTAGCCTGATCTCGCCAGATTGGACCCATGCGAGACAGTCTTCCGCCCGCCGCAAAAGTTCGGTGCGCGTTGCCGTGTAATCGCCAAGAGACGGCCGGGTCAGGTACAAACTTCCATTCCGCAGGGCCGATGAGTCTACCGGGCCCACCGGTCCGCTGGCCTGTCCGTACAGGCACATGCAGCCCCGCCTTCCCAGGATGCGCAATCCTTTCTCAAAGGTGGTTTGGCCGACCGCGTCGTAAACGACCTTCACGCCGGCGTCATCGGTCATCCGCCTCACCTCTGCTTCGAAATCCTGCTGCGTGTACAGGATCACTGTGTCGGCGCCAACTCCGCGAGCCAGTTCAGCTTTTTCGCCTGTGGAGACCGTGGTGTATACCTCTACGCCGATTCGCTTCAACATTTGAATCAGCAGCAAACCCATTCCCCCCGCGCCGGCGTGCACCAGCGCCCGGTCTCCTTCGTGCAGGGGAACAACATCATGCACGAGGAAGTGGGCCGTCATGCCCTGCAGTAGCGTAGCGGCGCCGGTGGCAAAGTCCATATCGGCGGGGATTTTAACCAGCAGCCACGAAGGCACCGCCTGCTGCTCGGCGTAGGAACCAGTGTGCATCGCATAAGCGACGCGGTCGCCAACTTCAACTTCATCCACACCTTCTCCCACTGCCACCACCACTCCCGATGCCTCGCGGCCGGGAGTCCATGGAAAGGCAGCCGGTGGGTTGGTGCCCTTGCGGCTGGATACATCGGTGTAGTTGACTCCGATATTTTGTATGGCGACGACGGCCTGACCACGCCCGGCCGCTGGTTCGGGGATATCCTCGAATTTCAGAACCTCCGGGCCACCGATTTCATAGGCGCGGATTCCTTTCATATTTTCACCTCTCAGTGCAGTCTTGAACCGTGGCGATCGCCAGCTGGAAGCGCCGGGGGATGATCATCCTCCCAGTACCGAAACCATGCCCGTAACGTTTTCAATCTGATCGATGTTACGGAAGCTGGTTATCGCTTCCTCAATGTGGTCCTGCGGGAGGATATACCTGGTGCAATATAGAAACTTGGCTTCCAGTTCCTCCGCATCCATGGGCATGGCGGGGGTGCCGCGGGCGTGATCGACGCGATGGCGCAATACGCGACCGTCATGCAGTGTTACCTGCAACTCAGCCGGATACCTGGATAATGGCGATTCGGGAACAGAGGCTTCAACGGAAATCCGTTCCATCATCGCCCGCACCCCCTCGTCGCTTACGGCAACGTCCGAGAAGAAGTTGATAAGCGGAGCGCCGTGGCACAAAGTCGCGGCGGTTATGAATCCCAGACAACTGCGAGCCTGCCACCCGTCTGCCGGGAGTACCGTGGGTAGTTGTGCCATCGCGTTTGCCGTTATACCGACGTGTACGTTACTGATGTCGGCGGGATTCAAGCGGTTCATCTGAATGATCCCGAGGGCAGCGTCGATGGCGGTGTGGCTGGCCGGATGGCACGGATAAGCGTGGATCGAAATACCGCCGTCGGTGAGCTGCCAGGCACGCCCAAGATCAACCAGCGCCCCGGCAGATTGCAATGACTCCAGCGATTCGCCCACAGGAGCGGCGACAACACCTTCCGATGCGATCAGCGCCGCCATCACGCCATTCATGGCATCCAGCCCGCCGCCCAGCAGCGCGCCGACGCCGGCAGAGTTGTAGTCGATGTTCGCCCGCGCCGAACCAACAGCGATACCGAGCGCGTGGCCCAGTTGTTCTTCGGTCAGGCCGAGCAGCGCCCCGCAGGCCGCCGTTGCGCCCACCGTGCCCGCAGACGAAAATCCGTGCACCTCGGACAATCGGGCGACTATCTCGGTGCCGGCGGCAAACGCCGATAAAACCCTTGCGCCGCTGGCGCCGTGCATTTCTCCGAGAGCCAATACCGCCGGAAATACGGCGGCCGTCGGATGGCTGGTGGCGTTGAGGGGATTGTCGTCGAAATCCAACAGGCGCACCAACGTACCGTTGACCAGCGCCGCGTATACCGGGGATGTTCGAAAACCCATCCCGATAATCGTACATCGTCCGTTGCCGCCCATAGACCTGGCGAATCGGCTTAGCGCCACACCTTCCGGATGTGCCGCCCCGGCGAGTGCCACCGCCGCCGCGTTGAGCATGACGTTGCGGCATTGCTCGGCGACTGCGTGCGGTATGGGCGTGCCGCCGTTGACTGCATCGCCGGCGAACTTGGCGAGGGAGTTCAGTGTTCCTGGGATTGAGTCTGCCATAACAGGTCAAGGATAACTACGGAGAAGGCCGGGCGCAACGGCGGCGCTTCTACCCTAACGCCGTTCGCCGGTGATTCGATGGCAAGCAACGCGTCGAGCGCCGACACCCTCGTTGCCCGACGTGACGCCACTTGACCACCTCAGACCGACTTATCGCGTTCCAACGGTTGCGCCAGACGCTGAGATTTGCCAAACTTGGCGGAGGGACCTGTCGACAGAGTTCGCGATTTACGGAGGAATAAACATGGCTTTTGTTGCCAACGATTCCGGCTCGGTGGAATCCCGAGTCTATGATGTGGCCATTGTAGGTGGGGGGATCATTGGCCTGTCCACCGCCATGCAACTACTCCAACGGCTCCCGGATCTGAACGTTGCGGTGATTGAAAAAGAAACCACACTGGCCCGGCATCAAACCGGGCACAACAGTGGGGTGATTCACTCCGGGATCTATTATCGTCCAGGTTCGTGGAAGTCCCGGTTCTGCGTGGGAGGCAAAGATCGCCTGATCGATTTCTGCAATGAAAATGAGATCGAATATGAAGAGTGTGGGAAGGTTATCGTCGCGACTAATGAATCCGAGTTGGGTCGGTTGGATGACCTCTTTGAGCGTGGCGTGGCCAACGGCGTCCCCGACCTAGAGATTATTGGCCCGGACCGACTGGCAGAAATCGAGCCGCACACCACCGGGGTACGGGCGCTTTGGGCGCCTCACACCGGGATCATCGACTACGTGCAGGTTGCAAACGCTTACGCCGGCAAGACCCAGATTGCCGGTGGCGATATTTTCACCGACGCCCCGGTGACTGCATTTCGCGAATCCAGCGGTGGCAGTGCGCTGGAAACACCTCGTGGGTCCGTGCAAGCCAGGCATGTCATCAATTGTGGCGGACTGTACGCAGACCGGCTGTCACGCATGATGGGTGAAACAACCGACGTCCGGATCATTCCTTTCCGTGGAGAGTATTACAAGCTGGTGGAAGACAGCCAAGACCTGGTGAAAGGCCTGATCTACCCGGTGCCGGACCCGAGGTTCCCGTTCCTGGGCGTGCATTACACTCGAAATATACACGGCCACGTGGAAGCCGGACCCAACGCGGTGCTGGCCTGGGCCAGGGAGGGATACCGCAAAAGCGACGTCAACGTTGGGGAGACCATGGGCGCGTTGGGGTTTCCGGGTTTCTGGAAGATGACCGCCCGCCACTGGCGCACCGGCGTGAAGGAAATGCACCGGTCGTATCGAAAATCGGTGTTCGTAAACGATCTGCGGAAACTGATTCCAGAGATTCAACCGGACGATCTGGAAACCGGCGGGAGTGGCGTCAGGGCACAGGCGGTTTCTTCCTCGGGAGCATTGCTCGACGATTTTCACATCCTCAGAGGACAGCGTGCTTTGCATGTGCTCAACGCACCGTCGCCTGGCGCCACGTCGTCGCTGGCGATTGGCGAGTACCTGGCAGACTTGGCCACTGAGGACTTCGGCTTGTCCGCCCATTGACCGCGCAAAGCCTGCAATCGCTGGCCTGATAGCAGGCAAGTCCCGCGACCGTGCAACGCTGATTTACCGCTGGGCTGTGATCGGTCTTCCGTTCCAGCCCGGATGCGTAGCATCGCTATTAAACGCCCGCGTCGAGGCAGAAACGGGTTGAAGCCTCGCCGGTTACCGGATTCGATTTGCCAATCGCCGGGACGAACGGTAACGGCTCTAATAAGTAGACGGTAACAGTTCAGAGTTGCGGGGAAGTGAGCAGTTGTCGGCAGGCGGTGAGGGGGTTGAAGCCTTGTACGCGCCAGGTGCCGAAGATTGAGGCCAGGGTCATCTTGGTGTCAGTGCCCGCTGCGGAGCGTGTGCCACCGCTGATTTTACGGCTGATTACCACCGGTCGCAGGCTGCGCTCGGCGGCGTTGTTGTCCGGCGGGACTTCTGGTTCAGCCACAAAGAGGAAGAGTTCCTTGATGTGGTTCTCCATGCGTCGGCACAGCCTGGTTGGGGCGGCCGATGGGTCATCCTGGTAGGTACGGCAGAGGGCCAGCAGGCGCTGTTCCAAGGCCAGTTGGGCGGTGCGCCGTTGCTGCTCTGGCCGTTGCTGCTCTGGCCGTTGCTGCTCTGAGGGATGGGTGAAGGCGGTCGCCTGACGGTAGAGTTGGTGGATGGCGTCAGCCCATTGGGCCAGCCGGTCATCATACCGGTCATCATCGGGGTAGAGTGCGCGCAGGTCGTGGATGTCCCGCAACAGGTGGGCCCAACAGCGTTGCTTGGGGCCGTCGTAATGGTGATAGGCGGCGTAGAAGTCGCTGACCAGCACGCCAGCGAACTGATCGCCCAGGACCTCATCCACCACGGCCTTGCCCCGGCCCCGACGCAGGAAGTAGCGCTCGCTGGGGGTGCTGAAGGTCCACACGTAGCCGTTGTGTCCGTCCTCACGCCAGCCGGTCTCATCGGCATGGACCACCGGACTGCCTCGGATGCGTTCCAGAATGCCCGTCAGTTCAGCCTGGGCCTTGCAAGCCACCCTTTGCGTGGCGTCCACGATGGCTCCCAGGCTGAGACGCAACCCATGCACGGTGTCCAGGTACCACTGGATGGTGCGGAAAGGCAGCCTGGCCTCCTCCCGCAGGGCGGCAATCAGGCTGATCAGGTTGACCCCCAGGCGTTGCTTGCCCATCACCATGTTCTCCAGTTGCGCGGTGGGCGTACAACAGCGTTGGCACTGTGGGCAGGTGCGGGCGATATAAGCGTGCTCGGTTACCTGCACCGGAACCCGGGGCAGGTCAATCACTTCCCGAGTGCGCTGGGTCCAGCCACCGGACAGCTGGGTTCCGCAGTCGGGACACTGTTCCACCACGTGTTCCACCCGCTGGGTGGGCGTCATGCGGGTGCGAGCAAAGCCGTGGGGCCGAGGCTTGCGTGGTTTCTTGGGCTGGGCCGGCTGCTGCTCGGCTTTGGGCTTCAGACCGGGCATCCGGCGGGTGCCGCCCAATTTGTCCCGCCCTTCCAACTGGGCGATCCGTTTTTCCAGACTCTCGATGATGGCCTGTTGCCTCTCAATGATGGCAATCAGCACATCCCGGTCCGCAGTGCTGAGGTCGATTTCCGCATCCATCCCAGATATATGACATAACCACCTCTCTCAGCTCCAGCGATTCCCGACCAACCTTCGGCCAATTCACCTCTCCAAGTCTGAACTGTTACAGTAGACGGCATCGCTTGGTGACGATTTCCTTGCTGGTGTATAGTTTAGCTGCAATCTCAAAGGAAACTAATTGCCTAACCCAATGCCTAGCCTCACGCAGCCCACGACCCTGGATTTGGGTGTCTGGAACGTTTGCTCCGATTCGGTTCGGCAGTATCTCTCGGCGGTGGGGGACGAGTTGCCGGTGTATCAGAATACCGGTTTTGCGCCGCCGCTATGGTTGGCTGCCCGGATCGTTGGGGTTTTGTTAGAGCGATTGTCGTTGCCAGACGGCACGATACACAGCCTTCAAGACGTGGAAGCGCTCGAACCGATTGGCCTGGGCTCCAGGGTTGCTGCCACCGCCACCGTGGAAGCGGTCCGGCAACGGGGCGGGATGAGTTTCCAAACCATTACCTACGTCGCGAAGCATCCGGACTCGGATATGATCGTTTTGCGCGGGCGGACGACCGTACTTCTCCCCGCCGGCGAAGCGCCTGATGGCGACCCGAGTCATGAATCCTGATCCACGCAACGCCGGTGACGCGCTGCCACGGGTTACGCGGACAATTACGTCTGACGGGATTAATGCCTATCGCATTGCTTCCGGTGACAACAATCCTATCCATTACGACGATGAGTTTGCGGAGGCGACTCAATTCGGCGGCGTTATAGCCCACGGAATGTTGACCCTGGCCTTGGTGGCAGAGATGATGGCTGCCGCTTACGGCGGCCATTGGCTCCAGTGCGGTAGCCTGAAAGTACGCTTTCGCGGCGCTGCGTATCCCGGGGATCGACTGGAGACCGTGGGGTCTGTCACCGACGCCACCACTACCCAGGACGGCACGACCGTAAAGTGTGGTGTGGCGGTGGTCAACGCCGATACGCGGGCGCAAATAATCACCGGTTCGGCAACAGTATCCATACCCAGTTAGACAGGAAATGGTGTCCCTCAACAATGACCAGTTTAAACGAAACCTCACCAAACCCCGGTTCAGTAGTCCGTATCGCCCTGGATGCGATGGGTGGAGATTACGGTCCCCCTGTAACCGTTGCGGGCGCGTTGGCAGCTTTGGATGCTCACCCCGAAATACACGTAACGTTCGTGGGGGATCCCGACCAGATCAGCACTGAAATCAAGAACCATCGCGCGGAAACCGATCGCATTGCGGTTGTGCCGTCGGACGGGAAAATCTCGGACGATGAGCATCCGGTCGCAGCGTTGCGGCGTCGGCCGCGGTCTTCGATTGCGGTTACCACCCACTTGCTGAAGTCGGGCGCTGCCGACATGGCGGTATCGGTAGGTTCAACAGGCGCCACCATGGCGGCGTCGGTGTTTGCACTCGGCCTTATGGAAGGATTGGAACGCCCCTGCATCGGTGGCAATTTTCTTGGTCTGGCGCCCGATACCACGGTGATCGACCTGGGAAGTAATGTGGATTGCCGGCCGCCTCAGATGGTGAGTTTTGCCGCCCTTGGTGTCGCGTTCTCGCGTCATTACCTGGGCATCCAATCTCCCCGAGTTGCGTTATTGAGCGTCGGTGAGGAAGCCGCCAAGGGGAACCGGCAGGTGCAGGACACTTTCACCCTTTTGGAAAAGAGCCATCTCAACTTTGTCGGTAACGTTGAAGGGATGGATTTTTTCACCGATAAAGCTGACGTAATAGTGTGTGACGGGTTCATCGGCAACATACTCATTAAATTCGCCGAAGGGTTGGGCTCGGTATTTCGCCCATTCCTGCAACGACAGTTGGCCTCAACGTTCCCCGAAGGCGCGGTTACCCGTATCACGGATGCAATTTGGCAATCCACCAACTTGCCACGTACGATGGGTGGGCCCCTCTTCGGCATCAACGGCCTGGTCATGATTGGCCACGGTTCCTCCGGGCCCGAGGGGATATCTGGAGCGATAGAAACGGGGCTCCTGTGCCATCGCATCGGCCTGGTAAACGGGTTCCGCCAGGAATTGTCGCGGTTGGATATGGCGATCATGTTAGAATCCGGCGAGTGAGGCGGAACCGCAATGTATGCCATCGACTTGAGTGGACAGAGTGCCCTGGTAACCGGCGCGTCTCGTGGGATCGGAGCGGTGATCGCCCGACGCCTGGCGGAAGCCGGCGCTGCCGTGGCAATAAATTATCGCAGCAGCGGAGCCGAGGCTGAAGCAGTCGTCGACGGCATCCGCAACGCTGGCGGTCAGGCTATTCCTGTGCCGGGCGACGTCTCCGATGAACATGCCGCCGAGGCGGTGGTTAAAGGAACGGTAGAGCAGCTGGGCCGGCTCGACATACTGGTGAACAACGCTGGCGTGAATCGTGACAGACTCCTGATGCGCATGACCACCGAAGACTGGGACCAGGTACTTACCGTCAATCTTCGCGGTACTTTCCTGCCCACGCGCCACGCCGTCCCTTTGATGGTACGGCAACGTTACGGGCGTATCGTCAATATCTCTTCGGTGGTCGGATTGTCGGGGAATCCCGGACAAGCCAACTACGCCGCTTCCAAAGCCGGGCAGATTGGATTGGCGAAGGCGGTGGCTCGTGAGGTCGCCAGCCGGAATATCACCGTCAACTCGGTCGCCCCCGGTTTTATCGAATTTAGCGATTCCGGCGGTATGACCGCAGATTTGACGGACGACCAGCGAGGGCAGATTCTCAGTCGCATACCGGCGGGCCGGTTCGGATCCGCAGACGACGTGGCATCCGCGGTGCTGTATCTCGTGAGCTCGGGCGCCAGCTACATGACCGGGCAGACACTTACCGTTGACGGCGGCCTGATCGCCTGATTGATCTCTCATACGGGGCGCTCCGACGTGCAGCGGACGCCGGCGTCCACGTTCAATTCGGAGGAACCTATCGTGCGAAACACCACACATTTTCGCCAGATGTTGTCAGACCCGGGCATCATCACGGCCCCGGGCGCTTACGATTGCCTGACCGCCGCCATCATCGAAAAAACCGGGTTCCCCGCTGTTTATATGACGGGGGCGGGCACTTCGGTGGCGCGCATCGGATACCCCGATCTGGCGTTGGCCACAGCCACGGAAATGATGTCCAACGCAGCCGCGATTGCTGCCACCGTGGGCGTGCCGGTGATCGCCGACGCTGACACCGGTTACGGCGGCACGATGAACGTTCGGCGGACTATCAGGGAATACGAACGCACCGGCGTGGCAGCGGTTCATATTGAAGACCAGCAGTTTCCCAAGCGGTGTGGCCATCTTGATGATAAACGGGTTGTGCCAATCGATGAAATGGTGCAGAAAATTCGCGCTGCCGCAGACGCCAGAACCGACGATGACTTCACCCTCATTGTGCGTACGGATGCTCTGGCGGTAACGGGTTGGGATGACACCATGCGGCGTTGCGACGCCTTTACGGAGGCCGGCGCCGACGCGCTGTTCGTAGAGGCGATTCGTTCGCCGGAAGAAGCAGCCGATGTGGTCGCCCGGACCAGTGTCCCGTTGCTGTACAACTTCGTGGAATCCGGAAAGTCTCCGCTACTCAACGTATCAGAGTTGGAATCGCTCGGGTTTAAAATCGTGATCTTCCCGGGAAGCGCCTTCATGGCCGTCGCGCACACCGTGGCCAGAGTTATGGCCGACCTGAAAACCTTTGGAACCACGGAACACCTGATTGGTGAGATGAGCTCGCTAACCGATGCCTTTGAACTCATGGGCTTGTCGGAAATGCTGGAGCGAGACGCTGGCTATGCCCTCGATTCAGTTGCCGCCGCAAACTAAAACGTCGAGATTGTCGGACCTGGCAGGCATTCTTTAAATGGCCGGGGATACTGGTTGGCCTGAATCAGAGGATCGCGAAGACGATCGGGCCCCGTTTGTCCGAAAATTACGGATTGAAATCCGTGGTTGGGAGGAAGACGGAATAATCTCAGCGGAGCAGTCCACGGCGATCCTCGGACTATACGACGTAACGCCGGAATCGCCGGCCAGAATCGTCCCGAGTCGAGTGGTCTCGGTGATAGCCGTCATGGGAGCGGCGTTGGTGGGGTTGGGGATTATCGCGGCGGTTGCCGCAAACTGGTCCGCGATCCCGTTGGGAACCAAACTGGTCATGATGGCGGTCGGCGTGCCAGTGCTATATTTTGCCGGGTGGTTGCTGATTCAGCGCTGGGGATTCTTTCGAATTGGCACAGCGGTAATATTGCTCGGGGCCATTGCCTTCGGGGCGTCAATTCATCTGATTGCCCAGATCTACCACGTACCGGTAGACAGCCCCAACCTCATGGCGGCATGGTTTTTGGGAGTAGTCCCGGTCGCGTATATCACACGGTCCAAAGCTGTGGCAACCCTGGCCGTGGTACTGTTTTTCGCGGCTGCCGGGTTTCGTTCACAAGTATGGCTACTCGCGCTTGGAGATGAACTGTTTTTCCTGCTGATTCCGATACTGCTGGCTTTGGCGGCGGCCCTGTTCGCCGTTGGCCGGGCGCAGTCTCGTTTCGCCTTTACGCGCCCCATCGCCGGGGTGTTTACGGCGATAGCCATGATAGCCGCCAGCGGCTCGGTCTACGTACTGGGATTCCAAGATGTATGGGGCAGCTTGGAACCATGGTCCGTTGAGTCGGCCCGGTTGGAGTACTGGATCGTACTCGCCGGCGCTTTGATAACCGTGGGCGGGTCTTCGGTGGTGGCGCGGTGGCGATCGGGTGGCGGTAGAATGTCATTGATTTGGTGGGAGTTATCGGCTCCGCTTGCAATGATTGTCGTGGCGATTGGAACGCTGGTGGGGTTGATTTGGGGGTTGACGTGGATGTGGGCGGTTATGAACGCGTTGCTGCTGATTGGCGTGATAGTGTCGGTTTATGCGGGGTACCGCTGGAACCGTTCAGACCTGGTTAATTTGGCGATTGCCGTATTTGGCATCACGCTGATCACCCGCTATTTTGAGTTTGGTTTTAGTTTGCTCCAGCAATCGGTGGCATTCATCGTGGCCGGCGTGATTATGCTCGTATTGGGTTTGGGCCTGGAGTGGTTCCGGCGGCGGATGCTGGTTCGGATGCGTCGCATGGAAACGTAACGATGAGCAGACTCGCAACCATACTATTGTTCACCGTAGTCGCCGCGCAGGTGGTCGGCCTGCTCGCGTTCGCGGGAATTCGGCAATCCGTTGTCGCAGAGGGTAAAGAGGTGGTGTTGCAGGCGGTTCCGGTTGACCCAAGATCGCTGTTGCAGGGAGATTTCGCGGCGCTTGACTACGAAATTGCTCAGTTGCCGGATCATTTTGCCGACACACCGGTGGGGGACGTTGTTGGGGAAGTTATTTACGTGGGTCTCCGGGAACATCGGGATGTTTGGTCCGCCAATGGATATTTTGTCCACCAGGCGCCGTCCGGGGTCGATCTGTACATCCGGGGCGTCATCGACAGGCCCGATCATCTCGACTTTGGCATCGGTACCTTCTTTGTACCGGAAGGGACCGGCCATATCATCGAACAAGCGGATGACGTGAAAGTGGTGGTGGCTATCGCAGCCGACGGCCGTGCCGCGATCAAAGAGGTGCTGTTAGACGGCCAGCCGTTCGCGCCGTGATCCGTCCTGCTGCTGACTGGTGGCGGTGTGTTGAGTTACACTGCCGCCAACTCCGCAGGGAGGCTGAGCGATGCCGAACGTAGTATTAGTCGTTGATATGGTGCGAGGGTTCCTTGAGCCGGGTCACAACCTGTATTGCGGCGATGACGCCCGCAAGATAATAGAACCGGTGCGCGAGTTATTGGCCAGCGAAACGGCGGCCGGGTCCTCAATTTTGTTCGTATCTGATCACCACGATCCTGACGATCTGGAGTTCCGGATGTTCCCGGTGCATTGCGTCAAGGGAACCGAGGAGCCGGAAGTGATTCCGGAGCTTTCCCAGTGGGTAACCGACGAAAACGTCATACCCAAAAACCGTTACAGCGGTTTTTACAATACTGATCTGGAGCAGCGGCTGACCGCGATGGGCCCGAACAAGATTACCATCTGCGGTGTTTGTACCGATATTTGCGTGATGCACACAACCTCGGATGCCCGCAATCGGGATTACACCGTCGAAGTGCCAGCCGCCTGTGTCGCTTCGTTCGATGTTGATGCCCATCATTGGGCGTTACGACACATCACCCAGATCCTGGGAGCGCGGGTGGTGTAATGTCGCGAAGACGGCAACGGGCCTGTGTTATCATCACGCTTCAGGCAGGATTGCCAGGGTTGATCATCGAAACCACGCCCCGCACCGGTCCGTCCGGAGGTCATTGATGCTGTACCAGCGCTACCGTTATTCCCATTGGGACGGCACCCAACAGATTTTCGATATCGACGCCAGCGAGGTGATGGATGCGCTGTCAGACGACCTGTTGCAGAACGGCGATGTCATGCGGGCGTTGCGTGAACTGTTTCGCAATGGAATGGAGAATCGCGACGGTTCCCAGATGCCCAGCCTGCGTCAGTTGATGGAACAGTTGAAAAATCAACGGCGCCAGCAGCTGCAGCAGAGTAATCTCGACTCGGTTGTTGACGACCTCAAAGAGCGTCTGGAAAACATTCTCAAAACGGAACGGGAGGGCATTCAGGCTCGCCTGGACGACGCTGCCAGCCAACCGGAACCCGACGATGCAGCTGGCAAAGAGCAGCATCGGTCGTTGAACCAGTTGCTCCGTCAGCGCGCCGAACACAACCTGGACCGTCTCGATGACCTTCCCAACGATCTGGGAGGGCAGATCCAGGGGTTGATGGACTACGATTTCATGGATCCTGACGCGCAGCAGCAATTCCAGGAGCTGCTGGATATGTTGAAAGGCCAGATGGCGCAGAACATATCGCAAGAGATGCGCGAACAGATGCAAAACATGACACCGGAGCAAATGGCGGCCATGCGCGAAATGATGCGTGACCTGAACCAGATGCTGCGCGACCGCATGGACGGCAGGGAACCGGATTTCGACGGGTTCATGCAGAAATGGGGTCCCATGTTTGGCGACGATCCTCCGCAGAACCTGGATGAGCTGATGGAACGAATGCAGCAGCAAATGTCCCAGATGCAGTCCTTGATGGATAGTCTGTCGCCGGAAATGCGTCAGGAACTCCAGGATGCGTTGCAATCAGCAATGGACCCCGAATTGATGTCCGAAATGTCCCAGTTCGCCAGTCTGATGCAATCGTTGATGCCGCCCGACGAACTGGCGCGTCAGTATCCATTCCTCGGCGACGACAGCATGACCCTTGACGAGGCGATGGAAGCAATGCGTCAGATGCAGTCGCTGGACCAGTTGGAGCAGGCGCTGCAACAGGCCATGCGAAGCGGCAATCTTGACGATGTTGACCCGGAGAAACTGGCCGAATTACTTGGCGACGAAGCTCGCCGCGCCTGGGAAGAACTGGACCGGTTGCGCCAACTCCTGAAAGATGCCGGGTACATCACCGGCGATGACAAGATGACGCTGACCGCCCGTGGCATTCGCCGGATCGGACAGAAGGCGATGCGGGAAGTGTTCCAGCATCTCAAGAAAGACCGAATGGGTAACCACGACCTGGACACCAGGGGAGGCGGAGGCGATGTCCTGGGCGAAACCAAACAGTATGAGTTTGGCGACCCGTTGCAATTGGATCTCCAGACCACTGTCAAGAATGCGATAGTTCGCAACGGGCCAACCGTGCCGGTGCGACTGCATCCCGATGATTTCGAGATTTATCACAGCGAGCACATGACGCGCTCCGCCACTGTGGTGCTGCTCGACCAGAGCCGTTCCATGGGTTTGTTCAGCAACTGGGCCGCAGCCAAAAAGGTAACGCTCGCCCTGTTTGCATTAATACGTCAGCAGTATCCCCGGGATTCCCTGCATGTGGTGGGCTTTTCTGATTATGCGCGTGAAATCGAGGAAAAAGACCTCGCCGGCCTGACTTGGAACAACTGGGTTTCGGGAACAAATCTGCACCACGCCCTCATGCTGTCCCGCAAATTGTTGTCCAGGGAAAAGGGCGGTACTCGCCAGGTTATGGTGATCACTGACGGCGAACCCACGGCTCACCTGGAAGGCGAGCAATCTTATTTTGCCTATCCTCCGAGCTACCGAACCGAACTGGAGACGCTGAAAGAAGTACGGCGGTGCACGCAGGAAGGAATCATCATCAATACCTTCATGCTGGAAAACAATTACCAGCTGGTCAATTTCGTAGACCGTATGACCCGCATGAACAAGGGTCGAGCTTTTTACAGCAGCAGCGAAAATCTCGGCGAGTACATGTTGGTGGATTACATATCCAACCGTCGGAAACGTGTAACCGGTTGATCGATAATCCGATTTCGCTACATACGATTACGAAAAACGCTGTCGAGGTATTCCCGGATCGCCTCGTCCGATGATATAATCCCCTCGCAATCACCAACATATTCGGAACCCCGGCGGTTGCGAACAGCTTTTAAGGCAGTCCCGTGAGGCTGGCAAAGCGTGAACGAAGGTGTTGAGAGTCGTATTGACGGCTCAGCTTTCATGCGCACCCTGCTAGCGGCTTACTGCCACGGAGCGGGGATTTTTTGTATCAGTTGAATCGAAATACGGTTCTTGGCCCGGTGAAAACGTGAACGCGCGCTCCGTCGAAATACAGCAGAGTGCGGCAACGTACCGGCAACTCATGGATGCCGATGAAATTCGCCGCGCACTGACGAGAATGTATCACGAAATCCTGGAACGCAATCACGGCGCCGAGAACCTGATGCTGGTGGGCATTCGCACCCGTGGAGTGCCGCTGGCCCAGCGACTGTCGGCGCAAATCGTCGCCTCTGAAGGCGTTGAGGTGCCGGTTGCCCAACTGGATACGGGTTTGTATCGGGACGATCTGAACGTAAGACCCCATATCACAGTGCGCCCTACGACTGTACCCGGGGACCTGGCTGGACGGACGGTAGTATTGGTCGACGATGTGCTGTTTACGGGGCGCACTGTCCGCGCTGCATTGGACGCCGTAAATGACCTTGGCCGACCGCTCCGCATTCAGATGGCTGCCCTGGTGGATCGGGGACATCGGGAACTGCCGATCCGGGCCGACTTCGTGGGCAAAAACATTCCTACCCGGCGGGCCGAGCGAGTCCGAGTGCGCCTTACCGAAACCGACGGGATTGACGAAGTTTCGGTATCTCAGGTTGGTGACGGCTGATGGCCTCGACTATCTCCAACCCGTTGGCACAGGTGGACTTGCCGCTGGATGAGAACAGGGCAGCGCGCCGGCATGTGCTGGATCTGGACGATTTCTCTGCCCAGGAGATCAGGGCAGTTTTGGACAACGCGACAGCGATGCGCGAAGTCCTGGCCCGCGACATCAAAAAGGTTCCCACTTTGCGAGGGCGCGTCATTGTGACGCTGTTTTACGAGGCCAGCACGCGCACCCGCATTTCGTTCGAAGAAGCCGGCAAAATTCTCAGCGCTGACGTCATCAACATGACGGCCACCGCCAGCAGTGTGGAAAAGGGCGAGTCTCTCCTCAACACGGGTCTCACCCTGCAGGCCATGGGGGTTGATACCATAGTAATCAGGCATCCCCACTCGGGAGCGCCGCATTTCCTGGCGCGTAATCTAACAGACGTTGCGGTTATCAACGCCGGGGATGGAACCCATGCCCATCCCACTCAGGCGCTGCTCGACCTGTATACCGCGCAAAGTCACCTTGGTGATTTGGCAGGACGGCGGATCGTCATCGTTGGGGACGTGCTGCATAGTCGAGTTGCGCGCTCGGCGGTGTGGGGATTCGCCAGGTTGGGGGCTGAGGTTGTGTTGTCCGGTCCCGCGACGCTGATGCCCGAAGCGTTCACGCCCATGGGGTGGGGAGACCGGGTCGGCGTCAACGGCGCGAGTAATCCGTTGGCCCGCGTAAGTGTACAGTCCGACCTGGACCTTGCCGTGCGTGGCGCCGACCTGGTGATGGCGCTTCGTCTGCAGTCGGAGAGGCAACACGGAGGGTTTTTCCCCAGCCTCAGAGAGTATGTCCGGCGTTGGCAGGTAAACGAAGCCAGGATGGGGCTGGCGAAATCGGGCGCGCTGTTGATGCATCCTGGGCCGATGAATGAAGGTGTCGAAGTAAGTACCAGTCTGGCTCATGGGGATCGTTCGCTCATCGAGCAACAGGTGACCAACGGAGTCGCGGTGCGCATGGCTTTGTTGTACCAGGTCGCCTCTTCGGCGAATACGGGTACCTGAATAATATGTCAGTCCAGCACAATGCACCACCTATCCTCATCGCCGGTGGCCGAGTAATTGACCCAGCGATCGGAAGGGACGAATTAACGGATATTCTCGTAAGCGAAGGGGAAATCGCCGTGGTCTCCCCCGGTCTCCGGGATGTCGTCGTTAACAGTGGCACCCGAGTGATAGATGCCACGGGCCTGGTAGTTTGTCCCGGTTTCATCGACGTCCATACTCACTTGAGAGAGCCGGGTTTCGAGTACAAAGAAACCATAGCCACCGGAGCGCTCGCCGCGGCCCGGAGCGGCTTCACGACGATATGTTCCATGCCCAACACCGACCCTCCGATTGACAACGCGGCGGTGGTGGATTTCGTCGCCGCCAAGGGGCACACGGCGCCAGTCCGCGTTGAAGTTATTGGTTGCGTTACCAGGGGACGAGCGGGGCGTGAACTGGCTGACATGGAGGAACTCGCTTCTGCTGGGGTGGTAGCCTTCAGCGACGATGGCGACCCGGTGTACGATTCTGCGTTGATGCGCATGGCGCTTACCTACAGCCGCGATTTGGGCATCCCGATCAGCAATCATTGCCAGGACCATTCCCTCTGTCCCGGCGGCGTAATGGCCGAGGGATGGGTTAGCAGCAGGCTCGGCCTGGCTGGGATACCCGCCGTCGCCGAAGAAGCGATGGTGGCCCGGGACATCGCCCTGGCAGAGTTGACCGGCGGACGCCTTCATCTGGCTCACCTGAGCTCGGCTGGAAGTGTTGCGCTGGTGCGGGAGGCCAAATCCCGCGGCGTTTCGTTGACGGCAGAAGTCTGTCCTCATCATCTATTCTTGACCGAAGATTGGGTGCTCGGAAGCCGTGGCGATCAGCACCTTCCGACAGGAGTGCAGTCCTACGATACAAGCACCAAGGTTTACCCGCCCCTCCGTACGCACGAGGATGTTGCCGCGTGCATCGCGGGTCTGGTCGACGGCACCATAGACTGCGTGGCAACCGACCATGCTCCCCACGACCGGGCCAGCAAGGAATGCACCTATGACGATGCGGCGTTCGGGATCAGCGTGCTTGAGACGGCATTGGGTACACTGATGGAAACGGTACGCGCGCAGGGTATCGACCTGGCCGCTATGATAGACCGATTGACGGTTGGTCCGGCCCGGGTGTTGGGCGATGCGTACGCTCCTCGTGCGAACCTGGCCGTCAACACGCCCGCCGATCTCGTGGTTTTCGATCCCAATGCCGCCTGGACCGTAGACGTTTCCAGGTTCGCATCCATGGGACGCAACACGCCGCTGGACGGGGTGGAATTGAAAGGAAGGGTGGCCGCCACGATTGTAAATGGACAGGTGGTGTTCGAAGAACCGGATTTGATATCTGACGGAGGCCGTGAGTGAACCGCGTCGCACACTTGGTACTGGAAGACGGGTCGGTGTTTGCCGGTGAGTCATTTGGGGCCCAG
Source organism: Dehalococcoidia bacterium (assembly GCA_965217175.1). Classification (GTDB taxonomy): domain Bacteria; phylum Chloroflexota; class Dehalococcoidia; order Lucifugimonadales; family UBA3495; genus Bin87. The sequence continues at coordinate 2,536,149 of OZ244251.1, read as the reverse complement.
ACAGAGGGTTGGGGCGAGGTAGTTTTCAACACCACCATGACGGGTTACCAGGAGGTGTTGACAGACCCGTCTTATTCCGGACAGCTGGTCACGCTTACCTACCCCCTGGTGGGGAATTATGGCATCAATCGGGATGATTTCGAATCGCGCCGAATCCAGGTGGCCGGGCTGATCGTCCGTCAGCATTGCGATTTACCCAGCCATAGTTCCAGTGATATGACCCTGGACGCGTTCTTGCGCCAATACGACGTCCCTGGGATATGCGGTGTTGATACGCGGGCTCTGACGCGGCGCTTGAGGACTCAAGGCGTGATGATGGGCCTGGTCTCACTCAACGGCGCGGAGGAAGGGTTGAAGCGGCTGGCGGAATTGCCCCGTTACGATAACCTCGATTGGGTAAGCGAAGTAACCACTGCCAACGGTTACGTTTGGAATGGTGTCGACGAGACCACTACCTACAAAGATCGCCCATATTCCGAAGGCACCCGTCGAATTCTGGTTACAGACACCGGATTGAAATATAACATTCTTCGATTATTGCATTCCCGGAATTGCGAAGTCATTGCGATTCCTGCCACCACTCCTGCTACCGATATGCTGGAGCTACGACCCGACGGCATATTGTTGTCGCCGGGCCCAGGGGATCCCGAACTGCTGGCAGGTATCGTGGCCAATATTGGGCAACTGATGGGTCGGGTGCCCATCATGGGGATATGCCTGGGGCATCAGTTGGCAGCCCGGGCGTTGGGAGCGCGAACTTACAAGCTAAAATTCGGGCACCGCGGTGGAAATCATCCGGTCAAAGACCTTGAAACGGGACGGGTGCACATCACCGCACAAAACCACGGTTACGCGGTGGACACAGATCACCTGCCGCCCGGCCTGGAAGTTTCGCACCTGAATCTAAATGACAACACAGTCGAAGGATTACGTCACCGGGAATTACCATTGTTTACCATCCAGTATCACTCCGAAGCATCGCCCGGTCCCCAGGATAATGAATATCTTTTTGATCGTTTTCTACAGATGATAAACGACGTAAATCCAATAATACCGTCTGCATAACCTCAGGGAAATAAGTTGACCACAACCACCAGCAAAGCACTGAAAGTCCTGGTTATAGGTTCTGGCCCGATTGTCATCGGCCAGGCTGCCGAGTTTGATTACGCTGGCACTCAGGCATGTAAGGCGCTTCGAGAAGAGGGAGTGGTCACTGTCCTGGTTAATTCCAACCCGGCCACTATCATGACCGACCGGGAAATCGCAGACCGGGTGTATATCGAACCGCTCACGGTCCCGGTGCTCGAACGCATCATCGCGAAGGAACGACCGGACGGGATACTGCCGACCCTGGGCGGACAGACCGGCCTCAACCTGGCAGTGGATCTGGCCGACGCCGGTGTTTTGGACCGCTACGATGTTCGATTGCTGGGGACTCCGCTGGAAACCATTCGGAAGTCTGAAGACAGGGACCATTTCCGCCAGTTTCTGACCGAAATTGGTGAACCCATGCCGCCCAATCGAACGGTGTCTTCCATGGCGGAGGCGATGGATTATGAAGCGGAAGTCGGGCTCCCGCTGGTGATCAGACCGGCGTACACTCTGGGAGGCACCGGTGGCGGGATCGCCAACACTCCCGACGAGTTCAGATCAATAGTAGATAGCGGATTGTCGGCCAGCCCCATCAGCCAGGTTTTATTGGAGCGTTCGCTGGTTGGGTGGAAAGAGATCGAATACGAGGTTATCCGCGACGGCGCGGATAATTGCATCACCGTTTGCAACATGGAAAACCTCGATCCGATGGGCGCCCATACCGGTGACAGCATTGTCGTAGCGCCCAGCCAGACGCTTACCGACAAAGAGTACCAGATGCTGCGCACTGCCAGCCTCAAAATCATCAGGGGTTTGGGTATCGAAGGTGGGTGCAACATTCAGCTGGCGTCGCGACCCCATCCGGACGCCATGCGGGACCGCCCCGGCAATTGGGATGCCGATTCCGAGTATTACGTTATCGAGGTCAATCCCCGGGTGAGCCGCTCTTCGGCGTTGGCCAGCAAAGCCACCGGTTACCCCATCGCGCGTGTGTCCGCCAAAATCGCCGTGGGGAAACGCCTTGACGAGATTCCAAACGAAGTTACCGGGACGACCGGCGCCGCCTTCGAACCTGCGCTGGACTATTGCGTTGTAAAGATTCCACGCTGGCCGTTCGACAAGTTTCCCAACGGAGACCGCCACATAACCACGCAAATGAAGGCGACCGGCGAGGTGATGGCGATTGACCGCAGTTTTGAAGCCGCGCTGCAAAAGGCCGTCCGGTCATTGGAGCAGGGCAATTCCGGGTTACTTTGGGAGGCTCCCGAGTGGCGCGGAATGAACGCAAAAACTGGCGAAAAGCAGTTGCTGGATTCATTGCCGCTGTACCCCAACGACCTGCGTTTGTGGGCCGTGGCCGCCGCCTTGCGACGGGGGGCAACCCGTACCGAGCTGGTGGCTCAAACCAGCATAGACCCGTGGTTTATCGCCGCTCTGGAGCGCATCGTCGACCAGGAGCGCAGATTGTTGGGCAATCCGCTGACGCCGGCAGTGTTGTGGACTTCGAAACGGTTGGGATTCTCTGACTCTGCGATCGCCACGCTTTCCGGGTTACTGCCTGAACAGGTTAGGCAGCTGAGGCTTCAACACGGTATTAAACCCGTTTTCAAGATGGTGGATACGTGCGCCGCAGAGTTCGAGGCGCGTACGCCGTACTATTACAGCGCATACGACACGGAGAACGAGGCTCCGCCTCTGGAGGGTCCGAAGGCCGTGGTGCTTGGTTCCGGACCCATCCGTATCGGTCAGGGGATAGAGTTTGATTACTGCAGCGTGCATGCAGCATGGGCGTTGTCCGAAGCCGGCGTTGCCAGCATCATGATCAACTCCAATCCTGAGACCGTATCCACAGATTTTGACACCAGCGACCGCCTGTACTTCGAGCCGCTGGACGAGGAAGCAATTCGCGACATTCTGGACAACGAGACGATAGACGATAAACCGCCGGCCTCATTGGTTCAGTTCGGCGGGCAGACGGCCATCAACCTGTCTCAGTCTTTGGCGGCAGTCGGTTTGCCGATATTGGGTTCCAGCGCAGAAGCTATCGATATCGCCAGCGATCGGCAACGATTCGAACGTTTCCTGGACAACCTCGGCATTCCGCAGCCGCCCGGCGCGACCGTAGCATCGATTGCTCAGGCGCTGACGGTGGCCCAGAGAATAGATTATCCGGTCGTAGTTCGTCCGAGTTATGTTCTGGGTGGCAGGGCAATGGAAATAGTTGGCAATGCCACGGAGTTGATCCGTTATCTGACCATAGCCACCGAAGTAACGCCCGAACGCCAGGTTTTGGTCGACCACTACATCGAGGGCCGCGAATGCGAGGTCGACGCTATCTGTGACGGTGAAACGGTGTTGATTCCCGGGATTATGGAGCACGTGGAACGCGCCGGGGTCCACAGCGGAGATTCGATGGCCATATATCCCGGCTTGAATCTGACGGAGGGAGAGGTCGATACGCTGGTAGAGTACACCACACGCATCGGATTGGCCCTCGGCATCCGCGGGTTGATGAATATCCAGTTCGTTTTGCAGGGTGGGAACGCCTACCGGAGCCCCAACACTCTACGGCCCCAACCTGAGGAGGAAACCACCGTCTACGTTTTGGAAGTCAATCCCAGGGGTAGCCGGACCATCCCCTTCATTTCCAAGGTAACGGGTGTTCCGGTGGCCAAACTCGCCACCCGTGTCATGTTGGGCGCCACGCTGCAGGAACTTGGATACTCCGGCGGATTGTGGCCCAAACAGCGCCTGGTCGGAATCAAAGCACCCGTGTTCTCAATGTCCAAGTTGTCTGGTGTTGACTGGTACATGGGGCCGGAGATGAAATCGACCGGTGAGGTTATGGGCGTGGACCGTAATTTCGCCGCAGCATTGACCAAAGCATTACAGGCAGCCAGCATTAACCTTTCGCCGGGAATGGGCGTACTGCTCAGCATCTCCGACCAGACCAAGGCGGACTCGTTGTCCTTGATCCAGGGATTAGCCGCCGCAAATTGTCAACTTTACGCAACCGAAGGCACTGCTGCCATGATCAATGCCATGGGCCTGCCGGTAACGACAATTACGAAGCGGATTGGCGAAGGTTCTCCGGATGTGCTGGACGTGATTAACGACGGCACCGTGGGCGCTGTCGTGAACACGTTGTCCGGAGACACGTCGGTGATGGAAGATGGCTTTTATATCCGCCGGGCCGCCGTGGAGCGACGTATCCCGTGCTTCACGTCACTGGATACCGCCCGGGCGGCGATGGAAAGCATGCTCAGCGGCCTGGATAATTACAACATCCTAACCACCGAAGAATATCTCAACACCCCTGGGCCATAATACCTAAAAGTCCATCTCGACTCCCAGGCCCAATTGCTCTGCTCGCTCCAGGATGAGCCTGGCAGCCGCCACATCAGCAACGCCCGTACCCATCAACTTGCAATACACCACTTCGTTGTCTCCGCCCCGACCCGCTATCGTACCGCCCACCACGTGGCGCAATTCGTGGAATTGATTCCAGTGGACGATCCCCTGGTCAACTGCACCGGCTATATCTCCGCATTCCAGGTGCGCCTGTTCCAGGGAATCAACGAATCTGCGATCTGCAATCGCCAACAACTTGTCATCCACCTCCCGGTGCCGCGGGCTGGTCGGGCCCGCACCGATCACGGTAGTCCCGCTTGACACCCATTCGCCCAGCACCACCGGGGTCTCTGCGGAGGCGATTCCAACCACTACGTCGCAGCTTTCAACGGCATCGCGGTTGGCATCGCCGGCGATGACCGGAATTTCCAGCTCCCTGGACATTCGTTCGGCGAAGTTACGGCGGTTCTCGGGATTTCTGCTGTACGCCACGATTTCCCTCACTTCGCGAACGGAGGAAATCGCCCGGAGTTGCTCGGCTGCCTGATTTCCGGTGCCGATGATTCCCACTCTCAGAGCCCCGCCAACGGCCAGGTGTTTCACTGCGACCCCAGTCGTAGCCCCGGTTCGGAGTTGACCTAACCGATTGGCCTGGGTGTAAAGAAGCAGGCGACCCGAATCAATGTCGTACAGGCTGACCTGGAAAGAGTAACCGCTGTGGGTATGGGTGAATGTTTTGACACCCATGACACCGTCGTATGCCAAGGCGCCGCCCATTACCGCCAGATAGCCGTGGGGAGTGACGGTCTTACGTCGAGTAAGGTTTACAGCCCGGCTTTGGCCATATTGAGCGAACATCCGCTCGATGACTGCCAACATGTCGCCTAGCTCGGCGCAACGGTCTACATCTTCGTCGCGCAGGAACCGGGCCATTGTTCAGAACCGGGAGCGCGGCGGTCAGGGGGCGAAGTAGCGGCGGTTCACCTGGATGTACTGCCGCATGTTGGCGGGTACGGTGAACTCATCGAAGATGGCGGACACCGGACAAACGGCCACGCAATAAGCACAATCGATGCAATCGGTTGGATTGATGTAAAACATCGGGGCGTCGTCGTCGGAATGGATGCAATCAACCGGACAAACGTCGACGCATGAGGCGTCTTTGACACCTTCGCAAGGTTGTGTAATCACGAATGCCATCAGATTACCTCAGCGCGCCGGATCGAAAATATGGCGATAGGTTCCCGGTTGTATGCCGTCCAGCGTGGCTCATTGGTGGGCTGCTAATTGGCAGTATTCTGCGGTTTACCCCGTTATTTTGTCAAGGGATACGGGTTGCACATCCCTATTGTAGTTGACAATGCCTGGTGCGGTTGTCCATCGGCGCAAGTTGTGCCGGAAGGGTCCCTGACCAAGTGGCACATTTAGGAGCCTCAAGCTGCCGTTTCATTGTACACGTTGCATTATCCGCAATGTTGATATAATATATCTATCACTATGGGGCGATGGGTGATCAGCCAATCGCCGATACTCATATTGGAGCGCTCATGGAACTTCGAGAGATAATCAGCTTTTACCATGTCGCCCGTCTCCGTAGCGTTTCCAAAGCGGCGCGAAAATTGGAATTGGGACAACCGACGGTAACGACCCATCTCCGAAAACTGGAAAGCGAATTCGGAATAATTCTTTTCGACCGCATCAAACGGCCGATCCAGCTTACGTCTGAAGGCACGGTTTTTTACGAATTGGTGACGCCAATTGTGGATTCTATTGACACGCTGAAGACCCAAATGAATTATTCGGAAGGGCGCGGGTCATTTGTTGTGGGAGCATATCCGGATATCGTTTCCTACCACCTTCCCAGGCCGATCCGCCAATTTCGGAGCCGTTACCCGGATGTCAGGATGAGGCTGGTTGCTCGATCGTACGTGAATTTGATACAGCTGGTGAAATCTGGTGAGGTTGATCTCGCCTTGTGCTCGGCCCCACCCACCGATGATCCATCGCTCGAGTTCGCCCAATTGTTTGATTACAATGTGGTGCTGATCACTGCGCCCAAGCACGAACTTGTGCAGCGCGACCCAGTCACCATTGATGACATGGCGGCGTGGCCGTTGATCCTGAACAGCCCGGAGAGCTTGAGTCGCCGGCGCGTAGAGCAGAAGTTGAGGGAGCGGGGTGCGCCCTACGACGTTGTCCTGGAAATGGATAACACCGAAATGATCAAACGCTACGTGGCGATCGGGATGGGCATAGCCATCGTCAGCGACTTCACGCTGCACCCTGAAGACCATGATCGCCTGGCCGTTGTGCGGTTGGACCACCTGTTCCCATCCGCTAACATCGGAGTGTGCACACTGAAAGGCAAATTCCATGGCCGGGGCGTCAGGAACTTCATCAATACTCTGGAGGAGAGTCTTTCAGGATTCCACGCTGACCTTTGGGATTGGGATATCGACCACGGCGGCGAACCGGTAGCAGAGGCCATTGCGAGCAGCACCCAGTGAAACAAATGCTGGCACTCTTCAACGGAATGCCAGCATTGCATTTGGGCGGTTAGCGGTTTGGTCCTGCCGGCGTGGATGGTAAGCGACACCAACGGCGCGCGGATGGAATCTAAGGGTTCTAAGGTATTCTACGCAGGAATTCGTTGCTCCCGCGTGTGACCCAGGCGTTCCATGAGGTCATCAGGAAAAGGGCGCCCTTTTCCACGTATGACGCCACGTTGTCATCGTTTACCAAGGTGCCGGCAGTTCTACCAGCGCTTACGATGCGAGCAATGGCGTCGTCGATAGCCGCCTGCACTTCCGGGTGTGATACGTTCCCGATGTGCCCCATGGTTTGGGACAGGTCGGTGGGAGCCACGAAGAAGACGTCCACGCCGTCGACCTTAAGGATTTCGTCCAGGTTATCCAGCGCTGTCACTTCTTCGATGAGGACGATAACCATGGTTTGGTCGTTGGCCTGATGGACGTAGTCGGGCACCCCAAAGGATTGACGCCCGCCAAACATTCCGCGGTAACCCAGAGGCGCGAACTTGGCGGATCCCACTGCGGCTTCAGCCTGCTCCCGGGTATTGACATGGGGCAGTACTACCCCCATGGAACCGCGATCCAGCGTACGCGTAATGAGTCCAGGATCGTTGGCGTTGCACCGCGTGATCGATGTCATTCCCCACAAATCGCACGCCCGGGTCATGTCGCCGAGCGTTTCCCAATCCACGGGACCGTGTTCACACTCCATCCAGGCTGAATCGAATCCCAACGGCCCCAGAAAGTCGACGATTTCGCTACTCATCAATCCGGAAATGCACGTCGCTGGTTGTCCTCGGCGTATTTTTTCCTTAGCGGGATTAGGTCGTATGCCAGGCACAATAAACCTCCTGTGATGCAAATTCACCGCAGTATAGCAGTATGCGCGAACGACCTTGATCGGCCAGACGGCCAGTCCCGGCAACCGACCAAAATCCCTGACAGCAGGCATGAGCCGCAGAGAGCTGTGGCCCGTGCCAGATACACGGCGTTATTGCTTCGCCTCGTAGCCGCGGGGAGTTACCATCCGCCCCTGGTGGATGTATGTATTGGAGTTTCCGACCACTACGGTTGTAAACATGTCCACCGACAATGCCGCGCCATCCAGTCCTTCCAGACTAACCAGGGAAACAGCCTGCTCGGGACGATAGGCATGCCGTACGATGCCCACGGGAGTGGATGCTGGCCGGTGTTGCAGGAAAATGTCCCGGGCCTCATCCAGTTGCATCGTGCGCCGTCGGCTCCGGGGGTTGTACAGGATGGTGACAAAGTCCCCGACCGCTGCAGCCTCCAACCGCCGCGTGATTTGTTCCCAGGGCGTCAAAAGGTCGCTGAGGCTGATTGCGCAGAAGTCCTGCATTATGGGAGAGCCCAGCAGGGCTGCGGCGGATTGTAAAGCCGAAACACCCGGCACTGTAATCAACTCGGGATTCGATCCGTCCCAACTACGGTCGGTCAGAACACGGAACACCGGACCAGCCATGCCGTAGATGCCGGCATCGCCGGACGAGACCACAGCAACCGTTTTGCCGGCGTAAGCGATGTCCACTGCCAACGCCGCTCGCTCCAGTTCCTGGCCCAACTCCATGGCGTGGGCGGTTTTGCCGGCCACGTAATCCGCGACCTGGTCGATGTAAAACCGATAACCCACCAGTTCGTCACTTTCGAAAATGGCGTCCATGGCTGCCGGAGTAAGGTGGCCGGCATCGCCAGGGCCGAGTCCAACCAAATATAATTTGCCTATATTCATCAATAGTCCTTTGGGCGCGGCTCGATGCGGGCCACCGCCACCGTTGCCCGATCGGATTTGGTTCGAGGAACAATCAACCCCCTGGAATTTGCTGCCAGCATGGCGGCCGGCTCAGACACGCCGTAGACTCCCAGCAATTGGTTAGCAGCGGACGGGGTCGGTCTGATCACTCCGCAAGCGGAGTCCGTGGTTTTGCCATGACCAGCGACGGAATCATTCAGCTGGTCGGGTGTGAATGTATGCAGCGGGACGCCGAATTCTTCGGCCAACTCTACAATGCCATCCTCGTCGGCTTTGATGTCTGCGGTGGCCAACGCGGCCACAGACTTGATCGACAATGCGTGGGCTTCCATCGTGCGCGCCAATAGCTCGCGCAGGTGTTCAACCTCTACACCGCGACGGCATCCTATGCCGGCCACCATAGTGGGCGGTCGGTAGACAACCAGCGATATACCAGCCTCCCTGATGGCCCCGTGCAGAGGAGTGAGTCCGTCGGTTACCAATAGCGCGGCTGAAAACGCGCCATCAAGAACGTCGGCAATGGCGTCGACGGCCACGATATTTTTCCCGAGGGGCACGGCGCATGGCCAGGACACATTAGCCTCGGGGTCTATCCAGAGTGCAACACGGTCTCCGTTTACCACCGCCGCCGCCGCACGCGTCAGCTCAGTGGCGGTTGCTTCAACAGCCCATCCCAATTCTCGCCCGACGATATCCACGGGAGTTACACCCAACGCATCCGAAGCAGAGGTAATAACGGCGGCAGCCCCGATGGCAGCGCTGACTTCCCTGGCCAGAGCGTCGGCTCCGCCACGATGCCCCGACAATACACTGACGGCGTGCCGACCGGCGTCGTCAACACACACGACGGCGGCGTCGCTGGTTTTGTTAACCAGCAACGGCGCCAGAATCCGGACAGTGGCGCCAACGGGCAGGAAAACCACCAATCGTCGGTTATCGCTGAATATTTTCTGCAAAACGGGCCGCAACGGCAGGTCGTAGTAGGTGACGGAGTTTGAATCATCGCCGTCCCGATAACCGGTCTTGCGTTCCAGGTACAGTTGGCAACCAACGATACCAGCCGCCAGTTGGCGTGCCAGTATCGATCCAGGTCTGGAAACCGCTACCACGGCGGTCGACGCAATTTCAGGACTCGGTGTCACCGCTGAGAACTAATCGTTGCCATCCGGTGGCGCCGATGCCGCCGCTTCGGGCTGCACTTCGTACCCACCAGCGGTATACAGCTCCGCCCGGTCGGCGTCCGCATGAGCTCCCTGCCCCGCCCGGCGGTACAAGTGCGTGTATTCGTCGGAATAAAGATGCGATACAGCGACTTTCTCACCGGCATTGGGATCCAGCAGTTTCGGGTCCACCGCCTTGCCCACGATAATGAGGGCCTGGAGCGTTATTTTCGCATCCCTGACTTTTTGAGCGATATCGGTCAGCGTGCCCCGGATGATGAGTTCTTCGGGCCACCCGACTCGATACGCGACCGCTACCGGCGTATCCGCCGGATATCCGGCTTCCTGCAGTTGGTTGGCGATACGGAACATTCGGGTGACGCTGAGGAAAATCACCAACGTACTGCCATGGCGCGCGAGGCTGATCAGGTCTTCGCCTTCTGGCATGGGCACCCGGCCCTCAGCCCTGGTCATGATTACGGTTTGCGAAACTTCGGGCACGGTCAGCTCTGATTTCAGGACCGCTGCCGCGGCGAAAGCCGCGCTGACGCCCGGAATGATTTCGTAGTCGATTTGCTGTGATTCCAGAATTCTCATCTGCTCGAGGGTTGCGCCATAGAGCGATGGGTCGCCGCTCTGGATCCGCGCCACCACCCGGCCGTCAGCCACGGCCTGCAGGGTCACCGACATGATCTGGTCCAACGACATTTCCTTGCTGCCGTAGATTTGAGCGTCCGATTTCGCGAACCCGGCTATTTCTTCCGGAACCAGTGAATCCGCATAAATAATGACGTCAGCGAGTTCGATAATTCTCTTCGCTTTTAGCGTGAGTAACTCCGGGTCGCCTGGCCCGGCTCCAATGATGTAGACTTTTCCGCTATTCACGATGTAAAAATCCTTCGACGTCAACCGCTGCCGGCTATCGCCTGATGATGAGTAGCGAAAAATAGTCCAGGTCTTCCGAAGTTAATTCCTGGATATTCTGCACCACCCGTTCGCTTTCGGTGCTCGCCCGCCGGACATAAATGGTTCGTCCTGCCAGGCCCAACCGTTCCAGGTTAGCCAGCGCGTCCAACAATGTGCGGTTTACTTTCATCAGCACAATGGTGTCATACAAGGCAATGGCTTCTCGCAGGTCATCGATACCATAGACCGCCGGCAAAATGGCCAGCCTCTGTCCGTGGGTGACCAGAGGGGCTGCGGCCGAAGCGGCTGCCGCCATGACGGACGAAACACCCGGGACTATCTCAACCGGAAGGTGCGGAAATTCGGTCAAGATGGTTTCCAGCACATAGGCAAATGTGCTGTACAACATGGGGTCGCCCTCGGTGATGAACGCCACATTATGGCCGACTTCCAGGCGCTCTGCGATTTCCCGGGCCGTAACCCGCCATACTTCGCCAGCCGCTTCTTCGTCGTTGGTCGGGAAGGTGGACTTGACCACTTCCTGCGTTTCCTCGTTTATGAAACCCTTGGCGATACTATAAGCGTAGCTTTCCGTGCTGACGCCCGCCTGGGGAGCCCAGATAATTGGCACCGATTGCAGCACACGCTGGGCCTTCAGCGTGAGCAGCTCAGGATCTCCGGGTCCAACGCCAACTCCGTAGAGGGTTCCGACTGGTGTGCCCGTGGGCCTCGATAACGTCATCGCTGTCCCCAGACCACAAAGACAGGATTCATGGATTCCAATCGCAGCGCCCCGTCGGGTAGTTCGCGTCCCCGTGCGGCGGTTACCATTGTCAACTCGGGTGACATACCGGCATCGCGCAGGCTTTTGTAGGCAAAGTTAGCCCTTTCGATTGCCGCGAAATTCGCGACCACGCGCCCGGCAGGCCGCAACCGTGGGACAACGGCGACCAGAATCTCCGGGAGGGCTCTGCCGCCGCCGCCGATGAATGCCGCGTCTGGATCGGGAAGGTTTGCCAAAACGCCGGGTGCTTCTCCAATAATCACGGAGACTCGCCCGTCCCCGTACTTTTTTACGTTTTGCTCCAACAGGTGCGAATTGGCGTCGTCACGATCCACAGCGTAAACGCGCCCTTGGGAGGCGATGCGGGCAGCCTCGATGGCTACCGATCCGGTTCCGGCTCCGATGTCCCAAACAATGCTGCCGATACGCAAACCCAGTGCGTGCAGACTCACCGCTCTTGCTTCCGATTTGGTTATCTGACCGCGCAAGGGACGCCTTTGTTCAAACGCATGATCGGGCAACCCGAATCGACGACAGGTTATCTCCGCCCGTTCCACGTTTCCCAATGGTTTACCCCTGACCATCCGTCGCCAGCGCTGCCGGATCGCGCATGGGAATACCGTCTGGTGAGGTACTGGCGGCGCCCAGCAGGTTGCCTTCGAAGTCGAAACACAACGCATCAACGGTGATTGACGGTCCATCGTCGCCAAGATATTTTTGCGCCTGTTCACATACGAGTTGACACATCAGGGGGAACACCGACATTACGCCGTGTTCCTGAGCCAGTTCCTGGAAATGCCGGCCGCTGGCGGCTTCGCGCATTTCCTGCTGCAATGACTCCGACGCACCGCATTGCCCGGCGAGTTGGGCCAAAAACTCGGTGTCGACACGGTTACCTGCCACGTGCGTAACAAAATATCCCATCGCCATCTTGGAGAACTTGCCAACCATCCCCACATGGGCGACGCGCTTGATGCCTTTGTTTACGCACCGTTTCATCGATGGGCCAGAGAAGATACCAGCTTCGATGTAGGCCATGTCAGGCAATTCCAGCAACCGGCGCGTGTATTCTTCGCTGCGCGTACCCGTGGACAATACGAGATGATCAAGGCCGTTGGTGGCCGCTACATCCACCGCCAGATGGACGCTGGCCCGCCAGGCCGCGGTGCTGAAAGGTTGCACCACGCCAGTGCTTCCCAGGATGCTGATACCGCCCAGCACTCCAAGTCTGGCGTTGGTGGTCTGTTTGGCTATTTCTTCGCCGTTGGGCACCGTTATGCGTGTTCGGACTCCGGTTTCCGGGGGCCACCCGCACTCGATCAACCCTTGAGCGACGGCGTCGGACATCATGCGCCGGGGAACGCGCGTTACCGCCGGTTCGCCCACTTCAATGCCGGTGCCAGGACGGGTTACCGTTCCTACGCCCGGCCCACCGGTAATTTGCAATCCCTTGTTGCCGTCGGGCAGACGCCAGACTCCCACGATGATCTCCGCCCCGTGGGTAACGTCGGGGTCGTCTCCGCCGTCCTTGATTACTGAACAACGGACGCCTTCCGCCGGGTCCATGGGCCAACTGCGGTGGATTTTCAACAACGCTGGTCCGCGACCACCCGGCAGTGTCACCGAAACTTCGTCGGGAGCCTTTCCCGACAGCATCAGAATTACTGCCGCTTTGGCCGCCGCCGCTGCGGTAGTTCCAGTCGTGTATCCGGTCCGCATTCCTTTGGGATCACGCTTGGTTGGGCGGGAATAATCGCTTTCCGGCCTGTCCTGGAATTGCGCCGTGTCGTCAGTTGTGCTCATCGTGCCTGTTCGGGGTTGCTTTTGCCAAATGTTGCAGCCACTTCGTCAATTCTACCCTATCTATCAAGCTCTGGGAAACTTGCCAATGCGCGAGCCGTGACTCACTGACCAGCCAAGATCGCCGGAGTCTCACACCGCTGGTCGATGTGGGATCGGCAACCGTCAGTATTGGGATCGCGCCGCTGAAATGTCGTGCGGCGAACGGCGGTCAGGAGAGTGCCTTTGCTGCGCGAACTCGGTCGCTGGCCACCGCAACCAACCTGTCGTCCACACCCAACGGTGGGGCAACCCACATGGGAACGTGGGGGTATTCCTCGCGGAGTTTAGCCATAGTACCCAAAACATTGCGCTGCAAAATAAGTCCTGGAAAGAAAATATACGGTACGCAGATCAGGCTTCCCACGTTCCTTTCCTTCACCAGCTCGGCGACGGCGTGCTCCATTGTGGGGTCGCCGTAGTGGGATTGGGCCACGGTAACCGCGAAACCACTGCCCAAATCGCGTTCTACCCAACTTCCGAGTTCCTTCAACCAGGCGCAATCGTCGTATCGCGTTTGGGTGCCGGCCTTAACGATCAGCACCCCGATGGGTTTCCCGTCTGTAGGCTCTGCTGCGCCGTCCGGAAGCGCGGCGATGCGGTCCCGTACGAGGTGGGCAATTCGTATGTCCGTTCCCAATCCTTCGGCCAGTCTGACTTCTACACCCGGGGCAGCCGCCGCAATTTCTTCGAGAACTTCCTCCATCTCCAGTGTGGCGTGTTTTCCGTTGCCCAACAAATAGGGCGCGACGACCACGCGGTTGACACCACTGTCGGCCAGTATCGAGACGGCCTCCGGAGGATGCGGAGGCAGGAACTCCAGGCAGGACACAATTATTTGCGATACATCGTTTTCCAGGTCGGTGGCAAGCCGTCTGGCAACCTCTCTCAACCCCACGGGGGTGTTGGGACAACCTGGGCACCAGGCGGGGAACCGGGATCCATCAGCAGACCAAGCGCACGAACACTCGTCCCGACTCGCGCCGCGCTGACTGCCGTGGCACAGCAGGACTACTCCCCATTTTGAAGGATCGTTAGCGCTGCCGCCAGGGCCGGTGTCGGTTTGATTCCCGACGGTCATAATCTACTAACCTCCCAACAAATCCAGCAAAGCGTTTACTGTGGCTGCCGCTGCAGAACTACCGCCCCGTCGCCCCAGGATCGTGATGTGCGGTATATTACGCGCGGCCAATTCCTGTTTTGATTCTGGACATGCCACGAACCCCACCGGCATTCCGATCACCACCGCCGGCGCCACCTGTTGGGCATCAATAAGGTCGAGAAGCGCCAACAACGCGGTGGGCGCGTTCCCGATGGCGACAACTGCGCCGTCCATTTGAGGCGCCAGCTCCCGAACTGCCGCTACGCTGCGCGTCGTGCCTTCGCGACGCGCCCGGTCGGCGACCTCGGGGGCGTCGATCAGGCACGAAGTTTCAACGCCGTTTTTGGCGAGTGCGGCCCGGGACATCCCGACCTGGACCATGCGGACGTCGGTAACCACACGTTTGGTGTGCCTCAATGAAGCAATTGCAGATTCGATTGCGGTCGAACTGAACCGAACGTCAGCGGCAATTTCGGGATCGCCTTCCGCGCGTACGATGCGATGCAGCACATATCGCTGTTCGTCTGTAAGGTTTCCGGTGGAAGCGCTGTCCCGCAGGCTGTCAGCAACCATCAACAGACTTTGCCGGTCAATCTCCTCGGGGAGCAGAGCGTATTTATCTACCAGCGTCATATCGCTTCCAACCCAACCGAAAAACCACGATATCTTTTTCAGCCAACGACAACGTTCACCAACCGTCCGGGTACGTAAACGACGTTCTTCAACGTCTTGCCGTCGATATGGGACTGTACCCGTTGGCTACCCAGGGCGAGCTCCCTGGCGTCCGCTTCGGCGATGCCAGCCGGGACGGGTATGCGGTCGCGCACCTTACCGTTGACCTGGACCACCAGGGTTATTTCCTCCTCGGCAGCCAGTTCGTCATCCCAGGTTGGGAACAACTGCTGGTGAATACTGTAGGCGTGACCCGTGCGCTCCCACATCTCCTCGGCTACGTGCGGCGCCATGGGGGCAAGCATCAGGAGGAATTTTTCGACGCATTCCTGCCAGATCGAAGAGTCCACTGACCGATCATTCCACACTTTGTTCAGGTGGTTCAGGAGTTCCATCAGCGCCGCGATGGCCGTGTTGAATTTGAAGCGGTCCAGTTCCTGATAGCATTTGCGGATTGTTTGGTGCAAAACGCGCTGGGTTTCCCTGACGGCTACGGGGTCAGATGGAGCCTGGTCCAAAAGAGCCGCATCCTGCTCCACGACGGTCCAAACGCGGTTGAGCC
The DNA here is from genome assembly GCA_965217175.1 of Dehalococcoidia bacterium. GTDB lineage: Bacteria > Chloroflexota > Dehalococcoidia > Lucifugimonadales > UBA3495 > Bin87. Next base: position 2,520,379 of record OZ244251.1, on the reverse strand, counting down.
AACGCACGACGCCATTTATTCCTTCGTCACTCCACGGCCCACCCTGATCCCAGGGCCCGATGAACATCAGGAAACACCGGACGGCATCCGCTCCCACCTGATCGATCACATCGTCGGGGTTGACCACATTGCCGCGGCTTTTGCTCATCTTCTCGTGGTCCTGACCCAGAATCACTCCCTGGTTGAACAGCCTCAGGAACGGTTCGTCGATGTTGAGCATATCCATGTCGCGCAGGGCTTTGATGAAAAACCGGCTGTAAAGCAGGTGCATCACGGCATGTTCAGCTCCACCGGTGTATTGCCGCACCGGCATCCAGTCTGAAGCGGCTTGAGGGGCGAATGGACCACCGTCGTACCTGGGACTGCAGTAGCGCAGCATGTACCACGATGAATCCATAAAGGTGTCCATGGTGTCGGTTTCACGCCGACCCGGTCCACCGCACTGCGGGCATTCGGTATTGACGAAATCAGCGTTGATGGCCAGGGGCGATTCGCCGGTCGGACGAAATTCTGCGTCTTCTGGCAGCAGAACTGGGAGATCGACTTCGGCCACCGGAGACACGCCGCATGCGTCGCAATACACCATGGGAATCGGCGTACCCCAGTAGCGCTGTCTGGATATCAGCCAGTCACGCAGCCGGTAGGTAACGGCTCGTCGGCCCCAACCCCGGCGTTCAACGTCGTTGGCAACGGCCTTCATACCCTCCTGGTCGGTCATACCGTCGTAGGCGCCGGAATTGGTCATGAATCCTTCGCCAAGGTACGCATCCTTTGGTTCACTGCCGTCCCATTCGATGGGTGCGATGACCGTGCGAATCGGCAACCGATACTTGCGCGCGAACGCCAAGTCCCGGGAGTCGTGAGCCGGCACACCCATCACGGCGCCCGTGCCATAGGTGGTTAGCACGTAGTCGGCGATGTAAATCGGCACTTGTTCGCCGTTCAACCGGTTGCGGGCGTATGAGCCAATGAACACACCGGTCTTGTCTTTGTCGGTTGACAGGCGGTCGATTTCAGATGTGCGGCGGGCCTGGGCGATATACGCCTCAACCTCTTCTCGCCGGCTATTGGAGGTCAGGAGCGTAACCAGCGGGTGTTCGGGCGCCAGGACCAAAAATGTTACCCCGAAAATGGTATCTATTCTGGTCGTGAAGGTTTTGATTTCGCGTTCGTCCAATCCGTTCTCGGAAATGTCAAAACCGATTTCAACGCCTTCGCTGCGGCCGATCCAGTTGCGTTGCATGGTCAGGATTTTGTCAGGCCACTCTTCCAGCGTGTCAAAATTCAGCAACTGATCCGCGTAGTCGGTGATACGGAGGAACCACTGCTCCAGATCACGGCGGGTTATCGGTGTGTCGCACCTTTCGCATACTCCGTTCAGCACCTGCTCGTTGGCCAAGACGGTTTGACACGACGGACACCACACCACCGGCGCTTTGGCACGATAAGCCAGACCCTGCTCGTACAATTTTATGAAGAACCACTGGTTCCAGCGATAGTATTCGGGGAGGCAACATACCACTTCGCGGTCCCAGTCATACACCGCCCCTATCGAACGCAATTGGCGTCTCATGTTATCTACGTTGGACATTGTCCATTCGTAGGGATGGATACCTCGGGATATCGCGGCATTTTCCGCCGGCAGCCCGAAGGCGTCAAAACCGATCGGGTGCAGCACGTTGTACCCCTGCATCCGCCGGAAACGGGCGTGGGCGTCCGATGGCGCCAAGGCATACCAGTGACCGATGTGCAAGTCACCCGACGGATACGGGTACATCGTCATCTCGAACCATTTGGGACGCGGATCTTCGTCTTCAACCCGATAGATACCGTCGCGCTCCCAACGCTCTTGCCACTTGCGATCGATCGCTACTGCATCGAACCGAAGCTCAACCTGCCGTTGGCCCGTAGTCATTGGAAATTTCCCCTGTGAAAATCAACTATAGTTTGCGTCTCAGGTTGGCGCCTGACCCAGCCTGGATGCGGCCTGGCAAACCAACGTTGCGGGTTCGCGCCTCATATTAGCACATGCCGGATAAGCACGCCCGGACTCAGGAATGCAGTATAACACCAGGGTGGGATAATTCCGGCGGCCGGCGTGCCTGCCGAAAAACGTTGATGCATCCGAGGCAAGGGTTTGGTTGACATCTTTCAGCGGGCGAACATAAAATCTTGCCGAAAGTCGTGCATCATCCCTACCGATGGCCAGAACTAACTACCTTAATGTTTGCGCCACCGTTTGCGCTGCAGCGCCCAGTGAGCTTTTCATCCGACGTCCGCTCCCAACCGGTGCGCCGATTCTAACCGCGGCATCAATTGTCGACTGACTTGCCGTCACAATCGTCTCCCCTGCGGGAAGTACACGCCGTGCGTGTGCCGATCCGCCGGCGCGTGCCGCCGCGTCGCTGGTCCTCAACCCCCATCATTTTGCTGGGAGCGTTTGTACTCATTAACCTGGTGGGTGGGGTGCTCCTCTATCTGCCCTGGGCGGCTGTGGATGGGACCGGCGCCAGCTTTCAGGTGGCATTTTTCACTGCCGTCTCGGCTTCCACCGTTACGGGACTGGTGTTAGTTGACACGCAGGTATATTGGTCGTTGTTCGGCCAGGTCATCATATTTTTCCTCATGTTGCTGGGTGGCCTGGAGTTCATAACGGCTGCAACGGTTCTCATAGCCATAGTCGGCCGCCGGGCTACCGCAGTAGAGGAAGATGTTTATCAGGACACCGTCGGTTCGGGCTATTCCCACAACATCGGGCGCACGGCCAGCAATATCGTGGTGGCGTTTGTTATCGGTTATGCGGCAGGAGCGGTGCTGCTGTTTTTGCGAATGAGAACGATCGCCGGGTTTTCAATCGAGGAGGCAGCCTGGCAATCCCTGTTCCTTTCGGTTTCGGCGCTGAACAATGCCGGGTTTTCGATCCTGCCCAACGCCCCATCAGGGAACAACGCCGACACTCTGGGATCGTATCCCTATCTAATGGGTGTCATCACGCCGCTGATCATCCTGGGTGCGGTCGGATGGCCGCTGATCGCCGACATACGCCGAAACTGGCGTACGAACCTGACTTTTCGCGGTTGGACCGGTTGGCTGCCTTTCAATTTCTACAGGTTGTCGCTGGACACCAAGTTGGTTTTGATATTCACGACAACGTTATACGCGTTCAGTGCCCTGATTTTCCTCTTTGGAGAATGGAACGGCGTCCTCGCCGGCAATTCTTTTCTGGGAAAAGTGGGTTCTTCGATATTCCACGGCGTTAGCGGGAGAACTGCCGGTTTCGCTGCGCTGGACTGGAGCGCAACCGTAGACTTTACCCAACTGGTCTACTGCGGTTTGATGTTCGTTGGGGGTTCCACCGCCTCGGTGGCCGGCGGTATAAAGGTAAACACGTTGGCGGTGATCCTGGTCGCCGCCCGCTCATCGGTCCTGCGCCATGCTCAAACCGAGATCTTCCGACGCGAAATCGGCCCGGCTCTGGTGTCTCGCGCCTTGCTGGTCGCCCTGTTGGGCATCGTGTTTCTGGGTTTGGTGATACCAATATTGACCTATACCGACCCAAACATCCCGTTCGTTTCCCTGATGTTCGAAACCATCTCGGCATTTGGGACCAACGGTATGTCCGGGGGTGCGTCGGCTCAACTCAGCTTCGCCGGCTCAATTATTTTCATGATTACCATGCTGGTCGGGCGGATAGGGCCATTGACGTTGGTAATGCTGCTGGCACCGCGTACAGATACGTCCTACCGCTACCCGGAAGAACCCGTTAGAATTGGGTGAAACAATTATGCCAAAATCTATATGCGTAATCGGTCTGGGTCGCTTTGGGACCAAACTTGCGAGCACCCTGTTTCAGCGACAGCACGAAGTGTTGGCCATCGATAGCGACGAGCTAAGAGTCCAGTCGTTGCTGGGCCAGGTGACGTACGCCGTCGAAGCGGACGGCACCAATGAAATCGCCCTGCGCGATTTGGGTGTCGCTGAGATGGACGTTGCGGTGGTTGCCCTCGGTAGCCAGCTGCAGTCCAGCATCATCTCAACCATGCTGCTCAAAACCATGGGGCTGCCCTTCGTGATAGCCCGCGCGACCGACACTCAGCATGCCGAGATTCTGCACCGCGTTGGCGCTGACAAGATTGTGTTTCCAGAGGAAGATGCCGCAATTCGCACCGCCAGCCTGGACCTGACGCCGAACACTATTGAGTATATGGACCTTACGGATTCTGCGGGTGTGCACAAGCTGAGACCGCCCGACCGAATGCGGGGGCATCGGCTCAGGGAGTTGGGATTGACGTCAGAGTCACGCCGCCGGGTTTCGGTGCTCATCCTGCGCCGAGGTGCTGAGTACATAATCAATCCCGGCGACGATGAAACCATCGGCGATGGTGACGTACTGTTTGTCGTGGGAAATCATGAAGACATTGAACGGACCTTCAGGCGGTAGCCCCACGGTGCGCTGCGTCTGAAGGTAGTTCCGCGAACGGGAGATGGGTTTCGTTGCCCTTGAGTTGCGGCGGCGGATATAATTCTCCTGATTCCTGGGATAAACAATTTGATGGCGATAATTCAGAGCATTCCTGGTCGCGGTAACAACGCGGCAAAATGGAATCGACGGGTCCGCACGCTACAGGCCACGCGGTTTCGGTGGTTAGGGCACTGGATGCGGAGGAGGGTAGAAGATGGGTGAGCGCATCGGGTATTTGGGGCCGGCAGGGACTTACACCGAGCAGGCAGCCCTGCTATATGCCCCGGAGGCTGAGTTCACGCCGTTGCCGACCATCAATGCAGTGGGCGCTGGCGTAGCCAACGGTGATCTGGATGCCGGGGTAGTGCCCATAGAAAACAGCCTGGAGGGTTCGGTTACATTTACTCAAGACTTGCTTATCACTCAAACCGGATTATCCATCAGGAATGAGGTGGTGATACCGATTGATCACTTTCTCGTTGCACCGCCAGGTGTGGAAGCGGATCAGGTCCGTGTAATATTTTCTCACCCGCAGGCATTGGCGCAGTGCCGCGCTTATCTGGAATCCAGATTCCCATTGGCGCAAAATGAGGCTTCTCTAAGCACTGCTGCTGCCGTGGCTGACATGCAGGGCAGCTCCGTACCCGCAGCGGCCATCTGTCCTCAACGGGCTACAGAACTGTACGACGTCCAAGTGCTGGATCGTGGCATTCAGGACAATCCGATTAATCAGACCAGGTTCGCTGTGTTGGCCCGAACTGATCACGCCATGACAGGACATGACCGGACATCGATCTGTTTTTCGTTCACCGTTGATCGACCCGGAAGCTTGTACCACTGCATCGGCGAGTTTGCCCAACGAAACATTAATCTCGTGAAAATAGAAAGCCGTCCCACCAAACAGGCGCTGGGGCGTTACATATTCCTGATCGATTTGGCTGGCCACCGCCAGGAAACGGACGTAGCGGCGGCTTTGGAGGGTCTGAGGCAAAGGGTAGACATGTTGAAGATCCTGGGTTCCTACCCGACGTGGGAACCGCCACACGACTGAACCGACGCCAGAACGCCCCAATTAGTAAGACCGGCCCACTTGGGAGCCGGTCTTACTTTGGCCATCATGCGCTAAGAGCGTGTCGCCCGCGCTGACTTAACCTAACTATGCGGGTAAGGTCCGGGGGTCCCGACGTAGCCGGCCGGCGGTTCGCTGGACGCCGTGGCGGCGGGCGCTCTCCTGATCGATGACATGAGCCGATAGGTTTTTTCTATGCCACGTTTCATGGAACTGCGCGATTCCCGACCGGACTGAGGCGCCATCAGGAAGCCAGCAGCGACCCCTAGCGCTGTGGACACAGCAAGCAGACTCAGGTTACGTTTTGCGTTTTCGGTCAATCTGACCTTCCTTTCACCTGAATCCCCAAAAATAGGGGCTTGTTTTCGATTCGTAGAACGCGCTACGCCGGCCGGCTAATCCCGACCGGCCGTTACCTGTTCGTCTAGTGGCATCACTTCGGGTTCGGATTTCCCGCGACGGCTCAGAAACCGCCAGACACCGTTGGCTTTGTTCCAAGCACCACCGGCACGTTCAGACACGTTGGCGCGGGCTTCTTTGCCGCTCTTGGGTGCGAGCAGGATACCTGCAGCCAGTCCAATGGCCACGCCGGCGGACAACAACCCCAACGTAGTTTGTCTCTTGCGTTTCATATTGTGCCTCCGGTATCAGGCTCTGTTTTATATCGCAACGCCAAATAATCCGGCGACGGCCATACTAACCTTCGGTCAGTTCGGCGACATCGTCGGCGCCCCGGTTGCGTATCCGCTGCAGGTAGTCCCTGCCGACGCTACTGGCGCTGACGGCACGCTGGCGCAATTCGTCTCTGGTGTCTCGCCCGCTCTGTGGCGCCAGCAGAATCCCGGCGATGACTCCAAGAGCAAGTCCTGACGTGAGAAGAGCGATATTCTGTTGTGCTTGATTCATGATATACCTCCATAATTTAAGGCTCGTAACAATATTACTATACTTGCGCCGAACCGCGAAAGTTATCGTGCGTTCCGGTTCAGTATATCCGAAAATATAATGAAGAGTAGCACGTTTGTCAATAACGGGTAGTCATAACTTTTAACATTCTCAAGAATTATGCAATGATCTATCGGTCTTCCGTCGGCAAGATTGCGCTCGCCTAAGGACGTGAATCTGGTGTCGGGAAATCCTGAAGCCAGACCTCCTCCGTTGTCTCGTCCGTGACCGGTGAACCGCGGTAAATCGTGTTTACCGGACTGGTTTTGTGGTGCCGGTGGCCACGGCCTTGCGATACAATTTCCGTATGCTCAACCGTGCGCGACGTATCGCAGTCGGCGTGATCAAGTTCGTGTTCCGCTCTCATTTTGTCGTGAGCGGGGCTAGTATGGCTCCGTGCTTGCGCTCCGGGGATCGGGTTCATGTAATTCCGATGGCGTTGCAAATTGGACACATCTCCCGAGGCGCGGTGGTGGTGCTGAGACCACCGGAATACGATCTCCGGTGCGACATCAAACGTGTGGTCGGAATGCCGGGGGAGCATGTTCGAATCGACCAGTCCAACGCCGTGTTTATTGATGATGTCCTTGCGCCGGAGTTGTATCTTGATGCTGGTAATCAGGTTCCTGCAGCATGGGCCTCGCAATGGATATGCGGCGAAAACGAATATTTCGTGATGGGGGATAATCGGTCCGACAGCCTGGATAGCCGCCGGTACGGGCCAGTTTCGATCCGGTCGATCCTGGGCACCGTGTGGCTGATATGGCCGCCGGGCTCCCTTCGACACGCCAGGCTGCACTCCACTCAACCGAGACGGCATCTACCCGTGCCATGATATCGGTGGAGCAAATCCTGGGACTCGTTGCGAAGACGTTAACCGCAAACCCGTTGTTGACCAAATTTGGTCTGTCGGTTGAGCAAGCGGCGATCCGGTGGCGACCACTACGCGTTGTTTTGGCCACTCTGGCAGCGGTTACTCGAAACGACGCGCAACAGCTTACCGCCGGTGTTGCCTATTACGGCCTCGTATTTGTGATTCCAATTTCCGTTGGAATTCTGCAAGTGTTTGGGGCCGTTTTGGGGACGGATCGGTCGGAAGACTGGTATGCGAAGTTGACCGCCGGATTGCTTCCGGCCGGCATTGACCTCAGATTGGTGGCCGCTGCCCAGGATCCGGCGAGCGCGGGGGTGGCCGCGGCGCTGGCGCTCATTGGATTGACATGGGGCTCGTACAAGCTGTTCGGCGCAGTAGGAGTGGTGGTCAACCGCATGTGGGGCATTGAACCGACGCAGGTGGGGGTTTTCGCCAGAACGCGCGAGTTTATGTACCTGAGCGGCACGGCGTTTGCGCTGCTGGTTTCCAGTGTATTGATCTATTTGATGACGCAGGATCTGCTGCCAAGGTTGCTTCGCGAGGCGCACCTGTATGAGTTTGCTGGCCGGTTGGGTGCACAAATCTGGTGGTCGAACGCGTTGGCCTGGATGGTGTCGTCGGCAGCGTTTTTGATGATTTACCGATATGTTCCGGAACGCCGGGTGATGTGGCGATGGGCCACACTATCGGCCTGCTCGGCCGGCATCGCTTTTACATTGGTCAGCGATGTTTTCGCCTTGTTTCTTGGCTACGTTGCCCCTTCGCACTCGCTATACGGGCCACTGGCATCCCTGCTGGTATTCCTCATTTGGATGTTCGCAACGTCCTTGATCCTCGCATTTGGAGCCGCGATTTCGGCGTACTCCCAATCCATCTACCATAACGATGGACCCATACCAGGCCCTGGATGGTTCCTTAAGTAAGGATTCCCACCAACCGCGGCGTCGGTACGGTGGTGTCCGGGCGTAGGTGTAGATCCGTTATTGCGACGGCGACGGATACACGTTGGCCAGGGGGTTTTACGTCCCTGGCCGGCGTCAGTTCAACGGGTGAGCGGTCGTATCACAGTTTCCAAAAGCTGCCCACCTGGCAAATGATGTCCACTTTATTGATGGATTCGGCCGGCCAACCGACCATATTCAGCCAGTCCTCGAAATGAGCCTGCTCGACGGCTTCGCATTCGGATATTAGCTTTCCGCTTTCCAGGTCGCCATACACTTTCAGGATGGTGGTGCGCCGGTCCGGGCGCCATTTGCGGACGGCGTCCAGTCTGTCACGAAAATCAGCCTCGGTGATTCCCGGAACGTTGTGGACGGCGATGAATCGAGCCATGGTTTCAAACTCCAGTGAGCGTCAATGAGGGCGTGGGCTAAGCTTCGTTGGGGGGCACAAATGGATAGGGGATGGGTGGGCCGTCTCGCAGCGGCAGGACCACGGTTGCAGTACCGGGCATACTTTCAACACCGTCATGGGTTTTCATGCCGATTTCCAGCTCTACGAATCCCATCTGGTTACTTTCGTACTTGCTGGTAACGCGGCCCCACATGATCAGGATATCGCCAGGCACCAACATGGCCCGATGTTCAAACCGGGCTTTCCATGGCCAACCGTTGGGCAGCGTCCAGTCTTTGAGGAATTGCGGAACAACACTTTGTTTCCATGATCCATGTACCAGGATGCTGGGGTTGCGGTCATGGTTCAGACCGAAATCCAGATCGTAGTGGATCCGATGGAAGTTTTCGATGGCTGCGCTCCATCGAAACAGGTGTGTTGGCGTTGGCTTGTAAACGTATTTAGGGAGTTCGTCCCCCTCGTTGACGTCTTCGTAATAGATTTGGCGCTTATCGCGAAGGCCATCGGCATCCGGACGCTCGTTGCGCCGCCAGATGTCCTCGGGTTCCATGTTGAGTAACTCTTCCAATGGGGTACTCATTCTGATATCTCCAGTGGGCCACGGCGCCGTTCAGGTAGTAACAGATTGCTGTGGCCGGCGGTGGCGCCGGTTAGCGGCGTATCGTGGAAGCTCGGGTGATGCACAGGGTCACGTCATCCTGATTCCAGTAACGCGTCTCCCTGGTAATAATGAGAAACGGCGTGCCGTCTCGGCCCAACCGCTCCCGTATGTCGGAATACCGGTTTTGGAAAAAGATTTTGTCCCCGATTCTGGGGTAAGCAAAAACCTCGATTTCGTTGCCGGCGTTCAGGACGCGCACCAGGTTCGTAGGTACTGGCGGCAACTCGCCCGGCCTGGCTACTGATCCGATACCGTCCGATTCGGGGTTTTCTTCGAAAGCCGCCGTGATGGGGTCGCCCTGATCCGGACGAATCCGGCTCGCCATGTAACTGACCATGATCGGTGGCGCAATCAGCTCGCCGAAACGGGTGGACTTCGCAAAATCATCGTCCCAATAACGGGGATCTGGATCCATGAGCGCTTGCGTAAATCGCCGCATGTACTCGCCGTCCATAACGCCCCAGGACTCTACAATTTCGCCGCTCACTCCGACCATTGCCTGCACTTCGGGCGTTAGCGCTGGCGGGGGGGATTGCTGTTGGGTCATGTGCCGCAAACTCCGGGTTTAGTAGTCGGTTTGCCGAATGGCAGCCAAAGACTGCAGTTGCCAAGCCTAGCGCAGCCGGTCGGGTTCGTCAATCTCCGGCCATGCCCGTTTAACCACCGTAAGCATGGCGTAATACGGCATCCAACTCGTCCAGGGAATAACGGTATTCCTGCGTGCCGGGCTTCTGAATCGCAAAGTGAGCACAAGCCGATCCGATCTGGGCGCAGCGTTCCAGGCTATCGTTCTGTATCAGACCCTTAATCAATCCGCCTCTGAACGCGTCACCGGCGCCGGTTGGATCAACCACGTTTTCGGTTTTCACGCACGGAACGGTCAGAGATCCATCTGGAGTCACAATGCGGACACCCTGTTCACCCAACGTAATCACTAGGGCTTCAGTCAGGCCCAACAGGCCGGTTTCGTCGATTCCGGTTTTTTCTTCGATCATTGCCATTTCGTAGTCGTTGGCGATCAAAAGGTTGCTGTGGCCGATTCCAGCCACCAGTCCGTCGGCGTCCCAGGCTGGCAGGGATTGCCCGGGGTCGAAAATCGTGTAGATTCCTGACCGAGTTCCCTGCTCGGCAAAATCTGCCATGTCGGTTAGGTTACCGGGAGCAACGATGTTGATGGTTTCGGCGGCATCCACTTTCCCGAAATCGAAACCGGTGGCATATTTCATTGCACCAGGATTGAAGCCGGTAATTTGGTTGTCGGACAGGTCGGTGGTTATGAAGGCCGAAGCCGTTGCCTCCTCATCAATTATCCGGATATCTTCCGTAGAAATCCCATTGGTATTCATCCAGTCGAAATAATCCCGGTAGTCGTGGCCGATGGCGGCGATCAACCGGGGTCGTTGGCCCAGCATGGCGAGGGAATAGGCAATGTTGCCGGCCGTCCCGCCGAAGTATGCGTGAAATCCGTCTACCGTGAAACTCACGTTGATTTGGTGCACCCGTTCGGGAACTATGTGGTCGCCGAACCGGCCGTTGTAGGTCATTATCCGGTCGATGGCCAATGACCCGGATACTAAAATGTCCATTTGATGCTGTCCTTTGGAAATAGTTGAAGTGGTGTCGGACGCGGATTAGCAACCGCAAGCAGTTCGTTGCGTTGCGACTAGCAGCCCCATGCCCCAGCGATGTCGCCAATAAACTGTACTTTGTCATTCGTGGTTATTCCGTGCGCCGCCGCCTGGCCGGCGTTTAGCTCCAATACGAACCTGACCGGTCCATCCGACGGATACCTGGGCAACTGATCCCTGGGGGTGTTTTCCGGGGGATTTGGTACGTCGGCGGTTACTCCGTTCACCACGCAATCGGAGCCTATCCATATCATGTCCAGGGGAAAGTGCATATCGGGCATCCAGAACGTTCTCGGCCCATCGGAATCATATACGAAGAGCATGCCAGTATCAGGTTCGAGTGTCGCCCTACCGGACAGACCCTGGGATCGCTCAGCGCCGGTAACCGCCACATCGACCCTAAAGGATGCTTCGCCTATTTGCACCACCGAACCCGGCGGTTTAGGGGGCAGCGCACTTGGGATGGGGGTCGATGCAACGGTCGGGGCAGGGGCCGATACCGTTTGGGTTGCCATCAGGCGGCGCGCTGGCTCCTGAGTTGGTAGCTGCGTTGGCGCAATCGGCGGCGCAGTTACTTCCGGTGCCGTATCTTCCGGCGCAACAGCCCTCGGCGGCACGATTGCCATTGGAGTGGCGGTTAGGTCTGCCAATGCGGTCGGAGTGGTCGTCGTGGGTGGCGCCGATGGCGGCGTTTCCGATGTACACGATAATACGACCATCAGAAAACCGGCCAGCACCGCGATGGCCGTTCGCGACAACGTGGTTCGCGCCTGATCAACGGGCCGATCCTGCATCAACATTGGCCTTCTCAGCCCGGGCAATCCGAATTTATGGACCAAACCTAGAGGCACCTGTTGCTGGCGGTCCGGTTAATCACCCAACTCGGACCGAATGCTGGCAATGCGTTCCCGGAGCGAGCGGAGCAGCAAAGCTGGCGGCGGAGGCGCTACGTGGGTATAACCAACCCCCATGTCCTGCAATTCCCGCGCGGTCAGCGGGTAGGCCGGGTGATTCATCGGGATGGATAGTTTGGCTCCACCCGCTGCCTTTACTTCATTGGCAAGTTCTTCCAGCCGGGCCCGAATGACCGGGCTCTGCGGATCGCGGATGCCCATGTATTCGGAGAAGTCGGTCGGCCCGATGGCGACAATGTCGATACCCGGGAGTTTGGCGATTTCGCCAATCTCGCTGATGCCTTTTTCGTCCTCGGTCATCACCGAAAGCACGATGTTGTCATTGGATGAGCTGGTGTGCTCTTCCCAGGAGATGGTGCCGAAGCGTGCCGCCCGCGTGCCGCCAGCGCCGCCTCTGGTGCCCATCGGGGCGTACCTCACTGCGTTTACCGCCTGTTTCGCCCCTTCCAGGCCATCGATGTGCGGGATGATGATTCCGTTGGCTCCTGCATCCAACAGGCGGAGGATGAGGTGCTCGTCGTTGCCGGGGACGCGAATCATGGAAGTTACACCGACCACGTCCGCCGCTCGAATCATCTCCGATACCAGGGTCAAATCAAACGTGGTGTGCTCCATGTCAATGAACGCGGCATCGTATCCGGCCAAGCCAATGATCTCGATGATCTGCGGATCGGCAAACGTGACGTAGGTGCCTAATGCCAGCCGATTTTCACGGAGAGCCTTTTTCACTTTATTTTCTTGCATCAGTCCATTGGCTCCTTTTGCCCGTTCTGGGGTTGTTGAACGTCGGTGACGTCCGCCGGCCGCAATGACCGCCCGCAATGATAGCAGATACGTCACCGTTGTCTGAACCAGGTGGCCGCGAACGGTGGCGTCCACAAGATTGTTCCCGGGATGGTGATCATTCGAACCCCATTTCCGTGTGTCAGGTTTGCACCCTCACGCGTACCCACTTTAATCTGTCATCACGAGGAACATGGCGACGTGGCAATCTCGATGAGGTTGAATATACGTCGCCGAACCGCCGTTGCTATCGCGATGAGATTGCCAAGCTACGCTCGCAATGACAAAATGGGTACGCGTGAGGATTTGTAACAGTTCAGACTCGACTTGTGATTTCTATACCACTCCGTCATTCCGGCCTTGAGCCGGAATCCAGAGACGTCTTTTAACCGCAATGTTGCTTTTCCTCGGCTTCCTGGATTCCCGCTTTCGCGGGAAAGACAGGTTGGGGCCAGGAAATTACCTTCGACTCTGAACAGTTACGAGGATTTGCACCAGATTGACACCGTGGCAAATCAACTGTTAAGATTTTGGGCGCGAAACGAATGCGCCCTGCTGCGTTAGCGGAACCACTGCTATCGACCAGCCCACCGCCGGAGCTGTAAATATCGTGACAGAACAGATAGAAACCAACACCAACCAGAAAGCAACATCCCGGCGGCGGTTCCTGGGGATGTTATCGCTTGGTGTTGCAGGCGCGGCGGTGTTGGTCGGGGTTTTGCCTTTCGCGCGGCGTACTACCCAAAGCGATGCGGCGTCGGAATTTCCCGGACCGGGTTCAATATTCCATCCGGCGCAGGACCCGCGGTCTGATCCACGCCGGTAACGGCGCTGCCGATAGTATCGACTCGCTCAACGATTCTGCTATCGGCGTCGAAATTCGCGTTCCAGCTGGTATTCGGTGAAACGCACCACGGTGGGGCGACCATGCGGACAGCTGTGAGGATCGGGTGTAACCTCGAGTTGTTCCAGTAACGCCGACATTTCGTCTATCGTCAGGTTCATCCCGGCCCGTACCGACCCGTGGCACGCGATCGTTGCCGCCAGCGCATCCTCCCGTCCCATAATGACCTGTTCCAGGGCGATGGCGTCGAGTAACTCCAGCAGGATTCGAACGGGGTCGGTAACTCCCTTGCCACCGTCTGCCAGGGATGCTGGAACCGCCCGCAATAACCAGGTGTTGTTGCCGAACGCTTCAATGCCAAACCCATAGGATTCCAACAACTCAGCGTATTCCTCCATGGTCGCAGCCTGAGCAATCGATAAATCGCAGGGCGTGGGCGACAGCAGGGGTTGCGATATTCGCTGCTGGTTTTTTGCCTGTTGGCGCAGACGGTCGAAAACGACTCTTTCGTGAGCGGCGTGTTGGTCGACCAGATACATGCCCTCGGGTCCCTCCGCCACGATATAGGTTTGCCTGATCTGGCCCACCACCCTCAGCGACGCCAGCACTTCGCGCAAAGATCCTGCTGAAGGGGCCAATTGAGTCGTTGGCAAAGGCGCTTGGCCCGATGAGGCCTGCGGGCCTGCGGGAGAGTGCGATGTTCCTGGAGCCAGGTGTGGTTGAGCAGGAGCGGAGGTTGCGGGCGCATCGGTATGAACCGGGGTCGGGACGGAGACTACCTGCCGAACTGGAGCGTGGGCCAGCAAAGCGTCCCTGACGGCGTAGTGCACCGCAGAAAACAGTCGGTCCGCGTTGCGGAATCTAACCTCCCGCTTGGAAGGGTGAGAATTAACGTCCACCGCGTGGGCCGGGATCACCACGTTGATTACGGCAACGGGATACCGGCGGTCCGGCAGCATCCCCTGGTATGCCTGTGTGATGGCATAGGCGATGGACCCGTCAAACACCCAACGGTGATTAACCAGCAAAGTCATGTACGACCGGTTGCCGCGACTGATTTGCGGTGTGCTTACGAATCCGTCAATGGAAATGTCGCCGTCCACGTGCAACACGGGCAGCATTTGTGAGGCAATGTCCGACCCGTAAACGGACAATACCGCATCCCGTGCGCGGCCGCTCCCCGGTGTATCCAGGATGGTCCGACCATCGGCGGTGAGGGTGAATTTGACGCCCGGACTCGCCAACGCATAACGGCTGACAACTTCCTGTATGCGTGCCGTTTCCGCAGCGGAGGATCGCAAAAACTTCCGGCGGGCGGGCAGGTTGCCGAACAGTTCCTGCGCCTGCACTGTGGTGCCCGGAGCGCAGCCCACCTCATCGAGGCCGGCCGTTTCGCCGTATCTCAACTGGATTCGGACACCTGAGTCCGCTCCGGTGGCTCGTGTGGTCAGGGTAGCGCGGGAAACGGCGGCGATGCTGGGCAACGCCTCGCCACGAAATCCAAGGGTTGCCACGGACTGCAACTCGTCAACCGTGGTGAGTTTGCTCGTAGCATGGCGAAGAAATGCCAGTGAAACTTCGTCGGCTGGGATGCCGCTACCATCGTCCGAAACGCGGATCTCCGCGACCCCGCCCTCTCGAATTACCGTCTCGATTCTGGTGGCCCCGGCATCAATGGAGTTCTCCACCAACTCTTTGACTACGGAAGCCGGCCGCTCGATAACCTCACCGGCGGCGATCTTGGAGGCTACGTCGGAGGGAAGCTGTCTGATTGGCATCTGCGTTGACTCGTCGGCCAGGGGCGCTCGGTATGTTGGCAGCCGCGGCGCCACTGGCCTGTGGCGGAGTTAGAACAGGGGTAATTTGGTTCCCTTGGCGCGGTATTGGCGGTCTTCCGACGCGCCGGTTTCGATGAAATCGCAAATGATGCGATAAATCCGGTCCATTTCATTGTCGATGCTGCGCGAGAAGAAGTATGGCGGCACCCATACTCCTCCGAATGCAGCCACTACCTCCGGGTAGTCGTCGATCACAAACTCGGGTTCCACCGGGATTTTCAACTCCACCAGGCGTTCGTGGAAATGGTGCGTGGGTTTCTCATAAACTCCGCTCACGAATCGTTCGAGCTCGTGTTTCTCGATGACTTCCCAGCGCTCGCCCATGCCCGACCAGATGTAGATTTCATGGCCGTCGTCGAGGATTTTTTGGAATGTTTCGGTGGTTCCGGGTCGAAGTGTGTCGTCCAGTCCCAAGATCGTATAGTCGACGTCAAAGAATATTTTCATGTCCTGTTACATGTCCTTAGGCATAGTATGCGAATGCGATCACGGGCTGTCGCTAAATAGCCAACGCTTCGGTGATCGCTTTGATGTTGGCGCCGACCAGCAACTGGTCTCCCACTTTCACGATGGGACGACGCACCAGGCGGGGTTCCTCCAGCATCAACTCAAGCTTGCGGTCGTCTGACAGATCATTCGCATTGAGGCCCATCTTTTTTAAGGACGGGCTGCGAGTTGCAAACATTGCGGCGATACCCGATTCACCGATTTCTTTCGACAAGTTCAACAATTCTTCGCGGCTAAAAGTTTCCTTGAAATAATCACGTTCCTGTATTTCAAACCCGGCCTGTACGAGCAACTCCCGCACCTTGCGGCAGCTGCTTCAACGCGGCCACCAGTACAATGTTGCTGTTCCGCTCATGTTGATCCTCCGTTGGCCTCGTTGCCATTGGTGTGATTAGTCGGATTACCGGTTATTGTATACCCGACTATCCCCGAATATAAGCACCGCCATTTGGGTATTTTTGCCATTGTTCGCCGCGCGGGCACTTCTCCGAACCAAGTGGATGCCATTGGATAGAGTCCTTGAATTCACATGCAACAAGTACCTACGATGGGTGGCGGTTGCGTAACCTGGCCTGCTCCTGCAACTCGTAGAGCTTGTTGATCGATTCCAGAGGGGTCAAATTCGCAATGTCCATTTCCATAACCGCCTGCACCAGCTCATCGTCCCCAGACCCGAAAAGCGGCATCTGTAACTGCTGTGAAGCGGTGAGATCGCTTGAACCATTGGAGCGCTGATTCGTCCGGCTCTTGCCGGTCCCTTCCAGCACCATCAGCAATTCCTGTGCCCGATTCACCACGGCTCTGGGCATACCCGCCAGCCTGGCAACATGCACGCCGTAAGATCGGTCAGCTCCGCCTGGAATGATACGACGCAAAAAGACGATCTGCCCGTCGTCTTCGGTCACCGCCACATTGTAGTTGCGGACCCCGGGGAGGGTGGCGGCAAGTTCGGTGAGCTCGTGGTAGTGCGTGGCAAAAAGGGTTTTGCATCCCAGCCGGGGATTGTTGTGCAGATGCTCAACGACGGCGTGGGCGATGGACAGACCGTCGTAGGTGCTGGTGCCGCGCCCCACTTCGTCCAGGATAACCAGGGATCGACGGGTTGCCTGATTCAATATTGACGCCGTTTCCACCATCTCAACCATGAACGTCGATTGACCGGTCGTCAGGTCGTCCTGCAGGCCCACGCGAGTAAAGATACGGTCGACCAGGCTGATATCGGCGGTACGCGCCGGCACGAAGCTGCCCATCTGCGCCATCAATACGATGATGGCCACCTGACGGATATAGGTGGACTTACCGGCCATATTGGGGCCGGAAATCAACATTATCTGAGCGTCATCAGAATCCAGCTCGGAGTCGTTGGGAACGAACGCGCCGGCATCCAGCACCCGCTCAACCACCGGATGTCGGCCTTCGGTTATCCGTATGGCGTTTCCCGTGGTAAGGGTCGGCTTTACATAACCGTATCTCACGGCAACGTTGGCCAGGGCTACGAATACGTCCAGCCGCGCGATCCCCAGGGCCAACCGTGAAATCGCGGCCCCACTATCGGCGATCTGGCGGCCAACCTGCTGATACAAACTGCGCTCCAGCTCGTTGAGCCGGTCGCTGGCATTGATCACCTGGTCTTCGTATTCCTTCAATTCGGGTGTGATGTAGCGTTCGCCACCGGCCAGGGTCTGGCGACGCTGGTAGTCGTCGGGGACTGACTGGAGGTTAGATTGGCTCACTTCGATGTAATAACCGAATACCTGGTTGTAACCAATCCTGAGGTTTCGTATCCCGGTGCGTTCCCGTTCCTTAGTCTCCAGGCCGGCTATGAAACCGCGGGCGTTGTTGGCCAACGTGCGAAGTTTGTCCAGGTCTACTGAAAACCCCTCACGGATCACGCCCCCGTCTCCGGGTTGCCCCGCTGGCTCCGGAGCAATTGCGTTTTCCACCAACGCCGCCACTTCAGGAATCGGTTTCAATGAATTCGCCAACCAGGTTAGATCACATGCACCGTCTCCCGACAAGCCGTTCAATAGATCGGCGGCGGCCCGCAAGCTGCCGAGCAGCGCCACCAACTCCCGGGGCGTCGCCGTTTGCGCCTGTATTCGGCTCAGGATTCTTTCCAGGTCAGCGACGCGAGACAGCGCCGAAGTTGCCTCGGTGCGCAGGAAAGCGTCGTCGTGGAAGAATTGCACCGCGGCTAAACGTCTCTCCAGAGGTTCTAGATCCAGCAGCGGTTGCCCCAACCATCGCCGCAACAGGCGCGCTCCCATTGACGTCCTGGTGTCATCCAGGGTGGCCAGCAGCGAAAATTCGCGATTGTCCCAGCGTCCCGCCTCAAACAATTCGAGATTGCGCCTGGTTTGCGGGTCCAGCCGCATGAACGACGTTGGGTTGTAAATGGATAACGGCGCCAGTTGTGGTTGTTCCCTCTTATAGGCCCAACGCAGGTAATCGATTATCGCTCCAGCTGCCCGCACTCCCAACGGTATAGACTCGGCGCCGTAGGCTTCCAGGGAAAGTACGCCAAAGTAGTCCAACAACGCACGGGTCGCCAACTCAGGATCAAAAGCAGACGCGTCCCATTCTGTGGCAGGGGTCGGTATTTGGTGGCCAGCCAGGAGGGAGCCGGAATCGCCAGTAGTTGGATAAATCAATTCAGAGGGATTCAGGCGCGCCAGTTCCGCCGGCAACTGGTCGGTGGGGAATTGGGCGGCGGCGAATTCGCCGGTTGTGCAATCAACGTAGGCCAACCCCACCTGCTCGCCGTTTCCGCATACCGCCGCGAGGTAGTTATTGGAGTCCTGGTCCAGGAGCGACGACTCCAGCACCGTTCCCGGCGTTACGACCCTCACCACTCCCCTTTCAACCAGACCTTTCGATAGGGCGGGATCGCTCAACTGTTCGCAAATGGCCACCTTGTGCCCCTGGCGAATCAGACGGGCCAGATTGGCTTCCAGCGAAACTGCGGGCACTCCGGCCATGGGGACCCGGGTATCTTTCCCCATTGTCCGAGACGTGAGGGTAATGTCCAAGGCCGTCGACAACAAACGCGCGTCGTCGTCGAAAGCTTCGTAAAAATCGCCCATGCGGAACAGTAAAATCGCATCCGAGTACGAATGCTTGATGGTCAGATACTGGCGGCGGACGGGAGTAAGTCTGGCGGTGGTCATGGGTTGTTCGCAGCTATCAAAACGCGGGAGGTGGCCCCCATTGTAGCGGAGCGCTGGCGGTCCGGGTAGGAAAACTGTGTAGACGCCTCAGGACAAGGAAAACCCCCGCCCCTGGATGGCGGGGGTAATCTGCCGCAGCGGCAATCACGAGGAATTCGGGGTTTACTCTTTCCAGAAGCGTTCCTCGGTCCACTTCCAACCATCGGCCGTGACGATTTCCCGGCTGCTTTCTATCATCCCGGGGTGGCCGCAGGCATAGACCAACGTGTCGGACTTGTCGAGAGCAAACTGCTCCAGATATTCGGCGACGATGTTATTCAGTCGGCCCGTGGCGCCTTCCCACGCAGCATTGCGCTCATCGGCGGGACGGCTGACGGCTGGCACGAAAGTAACAATTTCCGGATGGTTCTCCGCGATTTCGAGCAGCTCGTTGTCGTACACCAGTTCGTCGTAGTAGGAGGCACCCTCCAGCACGTAGAAATGGTGTCCCGACCGCCCGTAATGCAGGTGATCGCGAACTATGCCGACGAATGGAGCCACGCCGGTTACCGTACCGAGCATGAGATGTTGCGTCACCGACGGGTCCATCAGGAATATGCCCTTGGGCCGCGGTCGTATGGACATGGTGTCCCCAACCTCCATGCGCCACATGCGGGGAGTGAGCTCGCCGTCCGGCACCAACTCCACGAAAATCTCAAGCAATGGCTCGTGGGGAGCGGAAGCGATGGAATATGCCCTTTCGATTCCTTCCAGTCCGAGGGTGCAGTATTGCCCCGGCTTGAAGTCGAACTCGAAACCCTGCGGCTCCATCTTGATGACCATGAGGTCGTCGGTGTAATCGACCCGTTCCACCAATTTCGCACGCGGCAGATTTACCGTGCGGTCGCGGGTGGTTGCAACGGTTTGCAAATTCGTCATTATCTCTCCACTTTTGAGAGGCCACTCCAGATGCGGGTTGCCATACAAATCCATCCGGCCCGGCAGCTAAAATTCATCGGGCCACTTATATGTTATCTGGAAAATGTTGCATAGTTGTAAATTGCAGGTGTCTAACGGATTGCGACGACGCGGCACGGTTCTATATCCAATCCAGGGACGCGCGCCATGGGGTTGATATCTTCCGACATCTGTAATTCAACTGCGAGTTGTCCGAATAACGTGGTAACCCCCACCATTCCAAGAGGCATGCCTGAGTCTACGGCTGCAATCCCGGTGAGGGTTCGCCGTGGGGTATCCAGGGTAACCGAATCGCCATCGCTGATGCCCCAGTTCGCGGCATTGACGGGATTCAGCTGAACCGCCTCATCGCGGACCACGCGGTTCATATCATCGGCTGCGATTTCCATATCGCGGTCGTGTTGCAGCAGCACCCGACCCGGAACAAACACGGCCGGCCAGGTATCGTTGACCACGGGTTCGGCAACCCGGAACCGTGGGGCCCCAGGTTCGGCTTTACCGTTGGGAAATCCGTTCAGGTACAGCGCCGGACAAGATGGGCTTGCGCCATCCGGACAGGGCCACTGGATGCCCCTTTCCTCGCGAGACGTGTATAGCAATTGCGTGGGTCGCGGCGCATCCATGCCGGTCTTCATTACCAGGGTCGACTCTGCCGCCAATCGTTGGTAGTTGACGCCACCGTAATTGACGGAGATCGCTGCGATTTCATCCATAACCGCCGCGGGTTCGTCATACGAAATGCCGTCCACCCCCAACAGTTGAGCCAACTGCGCGATGATCCACCCTTCGGGCCGGGAGTCGTTATTTTTCACTGAGACGGCCGGGCGTACTCTTTGGATGCGCCGTTCCAGGTTGGTAAATGTCCCATCCTTTTCGGCAAAAGTTGACCGTGGGAGCACCACATCAGCGACTTGAGCCGCCGGGGAGAGGAAACTGTCAACGACGGCGAGGAAGTCCAGATTCTGGAGGGCGGCCAATCCATCGCCAAACTGTCCGTTGGCAAAATTCTGGCTGCCTCCAACCACCAGCATGGAAGTAATCTCGCCGGAGGCAGCGGCCCGGAGCATGGCCGCAGTGCCCAAACTTGGTCGGGACGGAATCGTTTGACCCCAGACGGCCTCGACCTGGGCCCGGTGGTTATCGTCAAATAACGGGCCGCCACCGGGAAGACGGCTTGGCGTGCAGCCAATGTCCGTCGCACCCTGTCCGTTGGCTCCTTGCCGCATTGGGAAGACCCCGCCGGCAGGTTGGGCGACGTTGTGAGTCAACAAGGCAAGGTTGGCCAGGGCCACGACGCAATCGTTTGCGATAGCCTCTGCCACGTTGTCCAATCCATATACCAGGCCCGCGCAGTCCGCGCTGGCATACATCCGTGCCGCTTTAGCGATGTCGTCCCGGGAAACTCCGGTGGCGTCGATCGCCGCGTCTTCGATGCGTTCCAACTCGTAGGTGAGGGTCGCCGGGTCTTCGGAGTGCTCCGCCAGCCATTCGCTATCGACCAGGCCCTCGTCGAAGATGACCTTCAGCATAGCGCCGAGCAGAACCAGTTCGGTCCCCGGGACCGGGCGCAGCCACAAACTTGCGTAGCGGGTGAGTTCCACTTCCCTGGGGTCAATAACGATGAGCGGCGTGCCGTTCTTGGCGGCGCGTTTGATCGGTACGCCAACCACGTTGTGGCCCTCGGTGAGATTGCTGTTGAACACCAGGATGCACCCGGCCTTTTCCAGGTCCCACAATGAGTTGGTGGCGCCCGGGTAACCGAATACCTCTTCCAAACCCTTTATCAGGTCCGGTTGAGTGTTTCCAGAATGGTCCAGATTATTGGTTCGCATGGCGAGGCGGGCAAACTTTTGCGTGACGTACAGTTCCTCATTGGTGCTGTCCGGCGCTGCGATGAGTCCAAAGCCCTGTCCAACCTGATGCACTTTCAGGCGCTCGGCGATGATATTGAGAGCTTCGTCCCAGTCGCATTGTTCCAGCTGCCCGTTACGGCGAACCAGCGGCCGTCGCAAGCGTTGGCTGCTGGTGACGTGATCCAGCCCGAATTTGCCCTTGAAACAAGCCTGGCCGTGGTTAGCCGGGGAATTGAACTCCGGTATGGCACGAATAACCCGGCCCTGCTCGTTGATTTCCAGATTGATCTGGCAACCCACCGGGCAATGCGTGCAAATCGTACGCTCGATCCGGTCGGCCTTTTCCCACTTATTGTCTCGTTCGGTCAGCGCGCCAACGGGACACACGTCGATGCAGGCGCCGCAAAACTCACATCCCGATTCCAACAACGACGTTCCAAACGAAGTACCTACCAGAGCGTTGCCGGACCGCTCGGTGAAGCAGATGGCGTTATCCCCGCGCACTTCTTCACAGGCGCGGACGCATCGGCCGCAGGTGATGCACAGGTTGTAGTCCCGGTCGTAGAACGGGTCCTTAACTTCCAGCGGCAGGTCCCGATACACGTAGGTCATGGGAGATTCCAGTTCCATGCCCAGATACCGGACCGTATCCTTGAATTCGCACCGTTCGTTTTTGGGACACGTTACGCAGCGGTCGTTTACCGATACGTGACGCAGGCAAACGTCTGATGGCCCGCAGATATCCACCCGGTGGCAGGTCAAACATCCGTTGGGGTGTTCGGCAATGAGCATCTCCATCACCGACTTGCGGAGTTCAGTTACGTCCGGGGTTTCGCTCCATACGGTCATGCCGTCCGCAACCGGCAGCGTGCAGGCCGCCGGGAAACCGCGACCGCCTTCCACCGAAACCACACACATTCGGCAGGCTCCGAAGGGCTTCATGCCGGAGTGATAGCAGAGGTAGGGAACATAAACGCCGGCTTCGATTGCAGCCTCTAATACCATCTTGCCAGGCTGCGTCTGGATCTCGACGCCATCGATGGAGATGGTTATATCGTCAGGCATAGTTACTCCCCGGTGGCTAGGTCGAAGAAGAGGGTTCGCGGCGAGTCAGGCGCGGTGAGTAGACCACGTCGGGGCAATCCCCGGTGTGGCGTTTGTCGCGAATATGGGCCTCGAATTCATCCCCGAAATACCGCAACGCCGATGAAACCGGGTTGAAGCCCAATTGTCCGTGGCCGCACAATGAGCCGGCCTGCATGTTCTCCCCGATGTTCTGCATCAACGCCAGGTCCTCTTCGGACCCTTCCAGTCGGCTGATTCGTTCCAGTATTTCCAGCAAGTGGCTCATTCCCATGCGACAGGGAAAGCATTTGCCGCAGGATTCATACTGACAAAAGGCGATGAGGTTTCGGGTCAGGTCAACCGCACAAGTGTCCTCGTCGGCCACAATGATTCCGCCTGATCCCAGGATTGCGCCGGCGTTGCGAAATACGTCGAAATCGAGCACCAGATCCAGGTTGACGTCGCTGGCTGAAAGTACGCCACCCAGCGGGCCGCCGGTTTGCAGCAGTTTCATGCGTTTCCCGTTGGGCACGCCGCCGGCCATGTCAAACAACACCTGGCGGAGTGTCATCCCCAGCGGAACCTCCACCATACCGGTGTAGGTCAAATTTCCCGTCAGGCACAGTATGGCGGTGCCGCTGCTGCCGTTGATGCCGCGGTCGCGATCTGCCGGCGTTCCGATGCTGGCGAACCATTCGCCGCCTCTGGCCACGATTTCGGGCACATACGCCAACGTCTTTACGTTGTTGATGTTGGACGGCTTACCAAATACTCCCACCTGCGCCGGAAAGGGAGGTCGGAAACGCGGCATAGACCGTTTGCCTTCGATGGCCTCCATCAACGCCGTTTCCTCCCCTGACACGTAAGAGTCGCCGGTGAGCGCCACTTCGAGGTCGAAGGAGAATCCGCTGCCCAGGATGTTCTCACCCAGCAGTCCCAAATCGTACGCCTGCTCGATGATGGCTCGCGTCCGGTCTATCGGCTGGTTGTGGCCGTGCCGAATAAAGATATAACCCCGGTTGGCCCGGCAGGCGTACCCCGCGATCGTCATGCCTTCTACGACACTTGCCGGATCGCTTTCCAGTATTCCACGGTCATTGAACGCGCCGGGATCGCCTTCTTCGCAATTGCAAAGGATGTATTTGTCGGGATCGGGGTTTCCAGCCAGGAATCCCCATTTCACTCCGGCAGGGAACGCTGCGCCGCCTCTGCCCCGCAGGCCGGAAGTCCTTACCTCGCCCAGGGTTTCATCGGCGTTCAACTCGGTCAACGCCTTGTTCAATGCGGCGTAACCACCGTTGGCAATGTATTGGTAAATGTCCGAGGGATCGATATGCCCGGCGTTACGCAGGGCGATACGAACCTCCATTGCCCGCATGGGATGATCGTCGAGATGGGGAATTCCCGCTGGTGGGTCGGTGCGGTCACCCAAATAACCTATTGCCAGTTCCGGGATTGGATTGCCGCCCACGACATGCTCGGCAACGATTCGCTGGACCAGTTCCGGTGTAACCCGTTGGTAGAAGACTCTGGGGCCGCCCGGTAGCTGCACGTCCATGAGCGGTTCGGCGAAACACAGTCCCAGGGTGCCCACATCCGAAACGATTGCTGCGACGCCGTGAGCGGACAATGCGCTGCGAACGGCCTCCCTTACCTCGAATCCACCCGCGGCCTCTCCGGCCAGCCCAGTCCCAATTCTTATCCACGGCTGATCGCCCTGGGTAAGTTGTCGCCATCGCCGCATGGCTTCCTGGAACATGCTGTCAAACACGGCGGCGGTTTCAAGGGTGGTAGTCACGACGAAAGGCTGCAGGAAGGTTCAGTGCGCGGAGTCGGATGAAAGCATCGATCCGATGCGCGCGCGTGCCGATTCAGGCGTGATGCGGCCGGCCAGGTGGTGGTCGATGGCCATTACCGGGGCGTGGGCGCAGGCCCCCAGGCAGGTGTTGTAACGCAAGGTAGCCTTGCCATCCGGAGTGTCTCCCTCGCCTGGCAGGTTGAGTGCGTCATGGGCTGCGGCGATGATCGCGGTCGCCCCCATTATGTGGCAAGAAGGACCCCAGCAAACCTCGACGCGGTGTTCCGCAGGAGGATCGAACCGGAAGTTGGGATAAAAGGTCGCCACCGCCCATACGTCGTTGATGGTTGCGTCCATGCGGCGCGCAACCGCTTCAACTGCTGCTTCGGGTATATACCCAATTGCATCTTCAATGGCCAGTAACGATGACAGAACCGTTACAGTGCTCTGCGGTTGATTGTCTACCGCGTCGGTGATCTTGGCGCGGGTGTCGTCTTCCATAGGTTTACACAACTTCGGCGCAGCGTAGCGGGGGGGTTCCGGTCGAGGCGCAACGCAACCTGTCGATTGGGATTTTGTGACTTCCCGGTGGTAGGTCGATAACTTGTGAAATCTATAACAAGCAGCTGGGGAATTCTGCGATAGTCTAGCACAGCGGAACCCCGGCGGGCAATGGAATATTATCGCCTGGCCCGCCGTACGATACCGTTTTCCGGGACTATGTTTCGCACCGGCTCGGGGGGCGCGGCCACGGGAGGGTTGGCGCCAGCGTTCTGGAAACAAAACCCAAACGGCGCCGGTCAACGACGGGTTCGGTTCATGGTTGCCAAGATCAGGGCGCTGTTCCTTTCAAGTTGGGAGTAACGCGCTGTGGGTAAAGATCGCGGTAAATCCGGGACACCTCGCCTACGCGTCGTTATCGGCAGCGCGGTTTTCCAGCGCCTTGTCCATTACGCGCTGGAATACCTCGTAGGGTTGGGCGCCGCTGAACAACAGGTTGTCGAAAACGAAAGTCGGGATGCCCCTGATACCGTACCCCAAAGCTTCTTGATACTGGTCTACCACCCGTTGCGAGTAGTACCCGGATTCGACGCGTTCCTGCAATTCATTCCCGTCCAGTCCAACGCTGGCGCCTATTTCGGCCAGCACTGAAGGGTCACCCAAATCGGCCCTTTCGTCCCAGTAAGCTTTGTAAGCTGCATGGTGGTATTCCATGAACTTGCCATTTTCCTGGGCATATTCGGTGGCCTGCAGGGAATAAAGGCTGTTGGGTGTATTCCGAGGCGGGCGCATGATGAGGTTGGCATCTCTGGCTTGCGACCGCAAGGGTTCAGAGAGTTCATCGTCAGATTCGCCCGGTCTTTCCTCACGAACCCGCCCTTCCTGCGGAGTATCAGGGCGCAGCAAATATGCACGCCCCTCGATGGTGATGTCGTAGTCGTCTCGAAGTCTGTCGACGCGTTCCAGGCCGACGTAACACCAGGGTCAAATATAGTCGTACCAGACGATCACGTGAACCGGGTTGGGGTCGTTGGGATGATTGTGCGCGGGCGGTTGGGTGGTCATGATGGTGCCCCTTTTTTGGTGTCGGCTACTGCGCGCAAATGGCTGGAATGACGGCGGGTTTCGGCGCTATTCGTCCAACCTGGCCAGCAGCGGATACAGTCCTTCCAGGTTTTCGATGTGGTCGCAGCCGGTTACGTTGGGGTGATATCCGCCCCGGTCGATGAGCACCGGATATAAGCCGGCGTCGCGCGCGCCCTGAACATCGGACCGTGGTTGATCACCTACGTGCATCGCCTGTTCCGGAGCGATCGCCATGCGTCTCAATGCGGCTTCGAAAATCGCGGTGGCCGGTTTCTGCGCCACTTCGCCTCCGGTGATGGTGAACTCCAGGTAATCCTGGATGCCCAACCGGTGGGTCAGCTCGTACATGTCGCGGCGAAGATTGGTCAGGACGGCCATGCGGTACCCGCGCCCCTTTAGTTCCGCCAGCACCGGTCGGGTGTCTTCGAATTCAACCAATTCCTTTGGAACCGCAATCGCCATGTCCCAAATTTCTTTGGCCATTCGCAAGGTGACGCTGACCCCAGCTTCGTCCAGAATGATTTGCTCATACCGGGCGAAAAACTTGGCGCGGTCCTCGGTGGTGCGTTCTCCCAACGGCTGGAGATGGTTCTCCTCGTTGAAGTAGAGGTCGGCAATCGCGTAACCACGGGCCAGGTTTTCGGCAGGAACGCGTATTCCCAGATTTTGACACGCCGCATGCTGAATCTGAGGCAGCGGCGGCCAGAAACGGACGAGCGTGTTATAGAAATCGAAAAAGATTGCCTTGATCATGTGCATTGGGTGGCGCGACAGCACGCGATTGGACCTGTGGCCTCGTGCCGGTCAGCGGCAATGATAGCACACCGCCAACATTGCGAAAGCCGTGATCCACGCTCGTCCCGCCGGGGTTATGTCAGCGCCAGTAGATCGGCCAATGCCGCAGAGACGGCGGCCGGAGAATCCAACCGGCAAATTGCCCGGGTTTCCGTTGACGGAGGACCCACATAAATGCCGATCCCGCCGACCGATTGTGCTGCATCGTAAGCATCCTCGTCGGTTTCGTCATCACCGAAATACACCGGGAATGCATCGGAAGCCAACTGAAAACGGATCATCTCCAGGGCGTAGCCTTTGTGCCAGTCAACTGCCGGCCGCAGTTCCATTGCCATTTTGGCCGCCGTAACCCGACAGGCGCCAGTCGCAAGGAGTGGCCCCACGGTGTCCAGAAATATCATGGCGATGGAATCGTGATATTGCGGTGGAGTTAGGCGGTAATGGGCCGTAAGGGTCAACACCTTGCTCTCCACCAACGCACCCGGAATATCCGCCAAATCCGCAACCAGCCTTTCGGCAGCGTCGGAAATGGCCGGAATCGCGGCGGCGGCGGCGGGATGAAGGTAATCTAGTCCCGGCCCGCGAATCTCCAGACCGTGATTACCGCCATATATTAACCCCGGAACCCCCACCCGCCCGGATACGTCATTGAGCGCGCGGCCGCTCAGGATTCCGATGATGATATTCGGTTTCCGTCCCAACGCCTCCAAAAGTGGGGCATTACCCTCACGCAACACGGCGTCTTCGGGTCGTTCGGTGATCTCGGATAATGTGCCGTCGAAATCCAGCGCAAGCAGGATTTTGTTTTGCTCAGACAGTCGATGGCGGACGGATGTCCAGGATTCCAGAGTGGGGGTCATATATGCAGTCGGGGGCTTTGACGGTGACGGGGAGTTCAGATAGCTTGAGCCGCGGGCAACCGGGCGTGGTCTGGTGTACTGGCCTGCATTAGATTCATCATTATGCGTCCGGCCCAATTGTAGATGTTGTTTTGTTGGACGATGCTGCGCATGTGCCGCATCCGCAGGCGACGTTCGTCATCGCTCATGGTCAACGCCTGATGGATGGCGTCGGCAAACTGCTCGGATGCATACGGGTTGATGATAATCGAGCTGCTCAATTCCTGAGCCGCCCCCGCGAACGCGCTGAGAATCAGAACACCGTCCTCATCCACCCGGGAAGCCACATATTCTTTGGCAACCAGGTTCATGCCGTCGTGCAGGCTGCTTTCAGCGCAAAAACTCGCCAAACGGCGTAATGCCGAGAAGGTGGCGGACGGGAACGAAGTGGGCCAATATGCAATCGGCTGCCAGTCGCCGTCGCCGAATCGTTCGTTAATCCGATTTACGATAGATTCGATATCGATGGTCAGCTGCATGTATGAGTTGATGTTGGTTCGGCTGGTGGCGCCGGCCTGCAGGAACACCAGCTTGCCCTGGTATTCCGGCCACTTTTCCAGGAAGCGTTCTACCGCTCTCAGCCGGTGGGGTATTCCCTTGGTATAGTCCTGGCGATCGATACCCAGACCCAATATGCGCCCGGTGTCCAGGCCGAATTCCTGAGACAACCGGGCCATTTCCGACTCAACCTCGGCGGTGCGCGCTTCGGCGTCCAGACTGTCAAAGTCGATGCTGATCGGAAAGGGTCTTACCAGAGTCATTTCGTCCTGATAATCCACCAGGCCAAACTGGGAATCCACCTGGGCATTCAGGTTCCGTGCCACCGCATCCAGGAATTTGTCGCAGTCACTGGAAAGATGGAACCCCAGCAGGTCATTGCCCAGCATCCCGTCCAAAATCTCTTCTTGCCAGGGACAAATCCGCAGAATGTCCGTGTTTGGCCAGGGGATGTGCCAGAACTGTCCAATGATAACGTCCTCGCACACCTGCCGGATGTAGCGAGGCAGCAGCGCCAGGTGATAATCCTGAATAAGTACAATCGCCGGCCCATCACCGATTTCATCAACAACCAGGTTTGCGAACTTGCGGTTGACTGATTTGTAAGCCTCGTAATCCTGGGTATCGAAAATCGGCTCAGTGTATGCAACGTGGCAAAGGGGCCATAATCCCTGATTGGAGAATCCGTAATAGTAGCCGTCGTTCTCCGCCTCGGTCAGGTCCATCAGGCGCAGCCGATAAGCCGGCGAGTCAAGCGGTACAGCAATTCTGCCGTCTGCATCCATTGCAAGATGGTCGCTGTCCCCGTTGCTCTGAGCGATCCAGGTGCCGCCACACGCGCGCATCAATGGATCAATGGCCGCAGTAAGGCCGCCGGGAGGCATCTCACCCACCAGGTTTCCGTTTTCCATTCGGAATGCGTACGGTTGGCGATTAGACACTACTATCAGCCGGTATTCGCTAAGTTCCCGGCCCACCAGCCGTTGCAAATCGTCGCCAGTCCACATGTGGGCAACCGTCCTTTGGGAGCATCAAGTTGTTTGTTATCGCGAATCCACTACTCTATGAGTTACGAGTTTGTTAACACACCTGAATTTTGCCACACGGCTGCCGGTGGGTCAAACGAAACCATACTGTTGGGAGCCAAGGTTGCGACTCCGGCGCCGAAGATCTTACTATGCCGCAGCGCCGGGCGACCATCTGATGGTCGGGGCAATCCGGTGCGGTTTACCTCATAATTCGACCGGTGTTATACTCAACCGACGGACGGAAGTTCGCAGATATTGGACGGCATGGGCCGTATCGGAGGCACTCATGATCCAAAGCGCCGTGGTCCAACAATTGCGTAAAGGCGGCGTGCGCGTAACGCCTCAACGATTGGCCATCGCCGAAGCAGTGCTCAATTCCAGCGACCATCCCACCGTGCAGCAGATTCACGAACGGGTTCAGCAGCATTTTCCGTCTATGACGCTGGCGACCGTCTATTCCACGCTGGGGGTGTTGTCCAAGAGCGGCTTGATTCAGGAATTGCCGTTCGCCAAGCAGTCCCGGTACGAGAGCAACGTGTCTCCCCACGTCAACCTTGTTTGCATTGGGTGCGGCAACATCGCCGACGCTGACGGCAGCAGCGATATCATCCTGCAGCTGCGTGACGAAGTCTCCAACGAAACCAGTTTTCAGGTGATGTGGCAGCGCGTGGATTTCCACGGTTGGTGCCGAGCCTGCTCCCCGGTCGCCACACAGTCAGGTGATTGATAGCGTCGTCGGCATCACTATCTGGACGGATAATCTGGACCGGATGGTCAGATTCTACCGGGACACGCTGAAGTTACCGTTGCATTCGTTCCACGAGGATGTGGGGTTCGCGGCCTTCCAGCTCGGAAACCTGCGCTTCAACGTGGGCCGGCACAGCGGCGTCAGCGGGCCGTCCCGGGATCCTTTGCGTATGATGCCTCACCTGGGCGTAACCGATATCCACACCGAGCATACCCGACTTGCGGGGGACGGCGTCGAGTTCATCCGGGCCCCGGAGCAGGAACATTGGGGAGGCTGGGTGGCAACCCTGCAAGACCCTGACGGTAACGTGCTGCAGTTGTTGCAATTCCCCGAATAGTTGTTGCGGTGGCCTTGTCCAGGTTTACTGCCGCAGTTTTCGCGCCAGTTCGGCGTTGGACGGTTCCACCAGGATCGATCCGTCAGGGAATATGATCGTGGGGATGATCAACCGGTTGTCGTTGACCTGTTTGACGTAGGCCTGCGCCGTGTCGTCCCCGTCGACGTCCACGTACTCATAGGTCACCTGCTGGCTGTCCAGATAGTTGCGGGATCGGTGGCAGTCCGGGCACCATTCAGCGCCGTAGACGGTGATGCCGGTCGCGGAATCGGTCGCCATGTTAGCCTCCTCAGTATGCTGGATAGACTTGGGGTCAGCGTTGAAGCGTCAGTCGGCGGGTTGTCCGGCGGTCTGTTCGGCCTCTTCCGGAACGTAATTGGGGCGGATCAGTTCGTACACATCGTCAGTGCGGCAGTAAGCGTTGCCGGCCAACCGGCCCGTGGGCTGCAGTGCCTGATGATTGACCCGGTAACCGTTGGGGCCCTCGTACAATACATCCTCGCGCAAATGCATGCGCACAATTTCTCCGATGACCAGGCCATGCTGATGCGGCTGCTCGCCAATGTTCACGATTTGGCTCAACCGGCACTCCATGTTAACCGGTGATTCCAACACCCGAGGCGCCTTTACAACTTCGCTGGGCGCTTCGGTTAGCCCGGCAATGACGAACTCAGAGACGTCCGAGGGGTATTCGGCGGCGGTGGCGTTCATGGCGGCGGCGATATCGTCCACCACCACGTTGACCACGAATTCACCAGTCTCTTCGATGTTGGTCAAAGTGTCCTTGCGTTTGTCCTGCCATCCGGCGGCTTTGCGGGAAGATGAGAACACCACCGTGGGAGGGTTGTACGCGACAGCGTTGAAAAAGCTGTACGGCGCCAGATTGACCACACCGTCGATAGATATTGTCGAGACGAACGCTATGGGGCGCGGAACAACGACACCCGTGAGTATCAGGTTGAAACGTTCGAACGTTCGCGGATCTATTATCATTGATACTGTCTCCTGTATGGCGGTTCGCCGTGCGGCGCCGGTTGCCTGAAATACCGAGGGTATGGTACGAAGACATCATATCGCATTTGCGCGCCGGTTTGACGGCAGGTGTAAAATCAGTGCCACATTCTATTGACCGCAGGAGTGATTCAGCCCCTTCACCGTGATGGCAAGATATAGCGGCGCAATGGGTCAACGGAACGATGGTAAGGCTCAACAGGATCGATATGATCGAGGGCGTTTTTGATGGACTAAAGGTGCTCGACCTGAGCGCCGATATAGCGGGTTCTTTTTGTGCCCGCCTGCTGGCCGATTACGGCGCAGACGTGCTGAAGATTGAACCTCCGGCGGGCTCCGCGATGCGGAGGGTCGGTCCTTTTTATCATGACGATCCCCATCCTGAAAAAAGTTTATTTTTCCTCATCCTTAACCTGAACAAGAAAGGAATCACACTGAATATCGAATCGGAAGCCGGTCGCGCAATCCTGAAAGAATTGGCTGGTCGGGTCGATTTGATCGTGGAAAGTTACGCTCCGGGCTATCTTGACGGGTTGGGCATCGGGTACGATTCGCTGTCTACCATCAATCCCGGTTTGGTCATGACATCGGTGACTCCCTTTGGTCAGACCGGGCCTTACCGGGATTTCCATGGGGAAGAAATCGTTTCCTACGCCATGGGCATGGTCATGGGAATCAGCGGCGTGCAAGGTAAACCTCCGTTGAAACACGGCGGGTTCCAGGCCCAGTATCAGGGCGGGTTGTTTGGCGCGGGAGCCACCGCGATGGCGCTGTTTGCGCAAGAGAGGTACGGCCAGGGCCAGCACGTTGACGTGTCGGTAACCGAGTGCGTAGCGTCAACCATGATGGCCACGCAAACCATTTATCCATTCATCGGCGGTGTGCAGATTCGGCGACAGGATGGACAGATGTGGGAAAACCCCATGCCATGCAAAGATGGCTGGATCATCGTGCAGGCCGGCGGCGGAGCATCGTGGGAAGATATCGCTGATTTCTTCCAGTCTCCCGAGTTGTTGGAACCCCGGTTTGCCGACCGGGCCCAACGCGTGCGGAACGGCGCGGCGATGGATGCTGTCGTGCTGGACGCCATTCGGGACCGCGAAAAATGGGAATTGTTCCCCAATGCCGCTGAAAAACGGATGCTGTTCGGTCTGGTTCAAACTCCATTCGAGCTGGCCGATTGCCCACAGTTGGAATCCCGGGGTTTCTATCGCGAACTTGATCACCCGGTCATAGGTCGTATCAAGGTTCCGGCTGAGTTGTTCCGAATGTCTGCGGCGCCGTATCAATTGCGTATGCCGGCTCCGACGTTGGGGCAGCATAACCGGGAGATTTTCGTTGATGGGCTGGGATATGATGCGCCGACGCTCTCCACTATGCGCCAGTTGGAAGTTATTTAGTCCTATCAAGCTGGATGATTGTTGTGTTCGGAGTACGAACCGTTCATGGGAGTTGAGATAAATGGCTAATCTGCCCCTGTCCGGCATCCGTGTCCTTGATTCCACTTACGTGTTCGCTCTGCCCTACACCGGCGCTCAATTGGCCGATCTCGGCGCAGATGTCATAAAAATAGAAGGTCCCGCACGGCCCGACATCACTCGAGGCGGTGGCTTGTACGGAACTTTCCCGGATAATGATCCGGGAGAAGACTGGTGGAACCGGCCTTCGACATATCATCTCCTGAACCGCAGCAAACGCTCCCTGGTGCTCGACATGTCTCGCGAGGAAGGGCGTGACGTATTCCGGGAATTGGTGATGGTCAGCGACGTTGTCATGGAAAATTTTACTCCACGGGTGATGCGTAGTTGGGGGTTGGACTATCCCAATCTCCGCAAGTTGCGCCCCGACATCATCATGGTGTCCAACACTGGCTACGGACACGGCGATGGCCCATATTCATCCTACCCGGCGCAGGCCACCACCCAGGAGGGTACTCACGGCCATTGCTGGATCACAGGATATCCGGGTGGTGAGCCGTCCAAAGCGGGGCGGTCATTTGTGGATTTCCTGTCCACCTGGAGCGCAATGCTGGCGATTGGCGCCGCCCTGCGGTACCGCGAACGCACCGGCAAGGGCCAATGGATCGACATCGGGATGTATCAGGCGGGCGTCATGTTTTTGTCCGAATACCTCATGGACGCCATTGCCAACGGCAGGGAAGGCGAACGCATTGGAAACCGGCATCCTTACCGCGCGCCGCAGGGAGCGTACCCGGCCGCCGGAGAAGACCAGTGGATCACGTTGTCGGTAGGTGACAACGACGATTGGCTGGCCCTGTGCCGATTGATGGAGCGCCCGGATCTGGCGGCTGATCCCCGTTTGCGGGAATTGATCGGCCGGCAGAAGCACCACGATGAGATCGACGCCAGAATAGCGGAATGGACGCGCCATCACGATAAATATCTGCTCATGCACACGTTGCAGGCTGAAGGTATCGCGTCCGGCCCGGTGCTCAGCGGCAAGGAAGTGCATTTCGACCCCCACTACCGGAGCCGAAATTTTCTCGAGCGCGTCGAATACCCTGAATCCCGCAACATGGGCGCCCGGTACCTGATGGGAAGACCGTACCGGCTTTCTGAAACACCTTTGCAGATCCGCGGTCCGGCGCCGCGGTTTGGAGAGGACAACCTGAACCTGCTGGAAGGTTTGTTGGCCAAACCTGCCGAAGCGGTAGCAGAGTTGTCGGACAGTGGCGTTATTACCGACGTACCGGTCAACGGCGAACCGTCCCCCACGCTGGACCCGCGAGAGTTGGTGGAGCGTGGCCAGTTGGCGGAATGGGATCCGGATTACCGGGAACGATTGGGTATCTGATTCGCCGGGTTACGCCAATCCCGGACGTTGGTGTGTTTGGCCGCACAGCGTTGACGCATTGCAAACCTGCGGCTAACCTGAATCTGGCGCCGGCGTAATATAGCGGCTGGTGACCGAGGGCCCGTAGCTCAGTGGAAGAGCGTCCGACTCATAATCGGCAGGTCACAGGTTCGAACCCTGTCGGGCCCACCAAATTGGAGATCCTCATCCTAGTGCGTCGCCAAGCGAAGCAATTCAGATGCAGTTAATCGATCCGCTGTGGCCGAGTAGCCTGCGCCTGCCACCGCGTCCGCCCCAACTAATATACCTTGATCTGAATCATTGGATTTCATTAGCCAAGGCTCTCAGCGGGCACCCCGAAGGGATCGAGTATAGGACTGTTCTAGATACGTGCATTAAAGCGGTTGAAGACGGCAAGGCGGTCTTCCCTGTCTCAGAATTTTTCTACGCAGAAATCTCGAAGATCCCCAAGTACCAACAACGTCGCAATCTCAGAAACGTAGTTGAGATAGTTAGTCGTTATGTGGTGGTTACGCCTCTATCCGTTGTTGCAACCCACGAAATTGAGGCAGTCTTGGACCAATTCGTGGGACCCAATCCTCGGCCGGTCAACGCGGTCAATTACCTCGATTGGGGTGTAAATAGGGCTTTTGGTACGGCGGGTGGCTTCAGAATCGAATCCATCAGTGGTGAGGACGTCACGGATGACTTTCGTCAGTCCTTTCCTCAAGGCCCGGAAGCATTCGATGCTATTCTCGTTGAAGGGGAACTAGAACTTAACCGTAAGGTGATAGACGGCCCTACTCCGCATGAAGAGACAGATCTTAGGAAGAAGGGGTGGAATCCTGAAGCAATAATTCAAGCATATGAACAAAAGGCTTTCGATGAACGCGCACAAGTAGCACGGTTCGACGACTACCCGAAATGGCGATCAGGTCGCATTCGTGACGCATTAATGGCACGGGAGATCTGCATCGAGGTCATTGACATCCTCAATAAGGGCATTTCGGACCGTGGTGGTAACAATGCTGCCGATAAATTCTTCTCTGTTGCGACGGAAGATTTCAGGAAATTACTAAGTTCGATGCCTAGCCTGGACGTGGCGGCAACCCTAAAAGCTTCTCTCCATCGCGACGCGCGCCACCTGTGGGAGAATAACGACGTTTATGACATAAAAGCCCTAGCGTTAACGGTTCCTTACTGCGACGTAGTTGCAACGGATAAGGAGATGTGCTCGCATGCGGTGCGGCACCGAGTCCCTGAGCGGTTTGATACCGCAGTGATTTCAAGGTTGTCGGACCTCCATGAGCATCTCAGAATGTGATAGCGACGCAGAGAGGGTAATTCGACCGCCTCACGATATTGGAACCTCCCACCGAAAGGTTTGCAGTACAGTACCGCCAGGCCCACTTTCTCAACGCGATTGTAACCCTGCGGATATAGTGCGTTCGGTATGGCTACCGGTGACGTTCTCGACGGGGATGTTTCCAGATCTCTCGCCGCCCTCCCACACTGCAATGCGGTCGAATGCCAGGCGACGGCAGGTGCTTCACACGATGATAAGTCTTCAAGCACGTTAGATCACGCGGCATGCCTTTTTGAATGCTCTCAAAACCACCTGGGCCACTTGTTTCGATAATGTGCCACGATGCCCTCGATCCCGCTCTCCCGTTGTCGACGACGTTTTCACCGAGATGCTCCCTGAGCAGGCCTGTTACAATGTGAGGGTACGTTTGCATTTACAAACGCAGATAGGGCGCAATGATCGCCCACTGATGTTTTACACGGCGACGGGCCAGCATCCTTTTCGCTTACTCGCCCCGCGGTGAATCACCGGCACTGAACCACAGCACCAAGGAGTCTGTCCCCGCATGCCTTTTGCATCCCGATCTACCCGCCGACGTTTATCCAGCCGACCCAAACCCGACCGAGCACAACTGCACGATGCGGTCTGCTCGGACTGCGACGCGGCTACCACCGTCCCCTTCGAGCCAAGCGATGACCGGCCCGTGTATTGCCCGTGGTGCTTGAAAGCCCGTCGCAACGGTCTCGTCCACACCGACGAAGCACCGGGTCCCGAGACGTTACCCACCAACGCTACCGCCCATGACGGCCCGGACGGCGCTCAGGCCAACGCGGGAGTGTTTCCCGGCATGGTTCTCAAGGCTGCCACCAGAGCCGCTGTCGGCAGGATGAATATATCCGATCCCACACCCATTCAGGAGCAGTCGATCCCCTGTCTGCTGGCAGGCCGTGACCTGATTGGACAAGCCCGCACGGGGTCTGGCAAGACGCTGGCGTATGCCGTGCCCCTGGTAGAGCGATGCGACCCCAAAGTGCGTCAGATTCAGGCGCTGGTGCTGGTTCCAACGCGCGAACTGGCGATTCAGGTGGCCGCCGTAACCGAGGCGCTGGCTGCGCCACATCGGCTCCGCGTTACGTTGTTGTATGGTGGCCGGTCGTTGCGACCCGAATACACGGCATTGAAAAGCGGCGTGCAGATCATAATCGGCACTCCGGGCCGGACGCTGGACCACATCCGCCAGGGCACGCTGGACTTGCGAACGGTGCGGTTTCTGGTATTGGATGAAGCCGACGAGATGCTCGACCGGGGATTTGCCCGGGATGTGGACGCGATCCTGGGCCGCACGCCCACCGATCGACAGACGGCGCTTCTCTCCGCAACCATTCCGGAGTGGGTGGCCAAGACCGCCAGAAAACACCTGAATGACCCGGTTACAGTGAAAGTGGATGCGGAACTACAGGCGCTGCCCTCTGTGGAGCATCTGATCTACACTATCCAGCGGGCCGACAAAATGGACGCCCTCCGGTCATTGCTGGACCGCAGAGACGGGGCACCGGTGCTGGTGTTCGGAAAGACCAAGCACGGCGTAAAACGGCTGGCTGGCCAGCTGGGAACCTATGGCTACCCCGTGGGGGCCCTGCAGGGGAATCTAAGCCAGGCGGCGCGCGAACGCGTGATGAAAGACTTCCGCTCTGGAGCCGCGCCGATTCTGGTTGCGACGAACGTGGCGGCCAGGGGTCTGGACGTCGAGGGAATTGGTCAGGTCATCAACTTCGATCTGCCTGACTCAGAGCAACTGTTTACGCACCGCGTGGGCAGGACGGGACGAATGGGTCGCGCCGGTGAGGCAATAACGTTCATCACCCCGGACGAAGATCGGAAATGGCGCGAGATTGAGAGGGGCCTGGGCCGACAGTTCACGCGCAAATCGTGGACCCGGGAACGCAGGGCTGAGGATCGCCGGAAGAATGCGGAGGAAGAGTTTGCCGACGCGGGCGAACTCCGGGTGCGTCCCAAGCAGAATGTTGCCATTGCCACGCGTGGGCGGACCCGATAGGGTTTAGGGATCTGACGGGGAGCGCTGCGTAATTCTCCCCGCGATGTCGGTCCGGGGTTACCGATAATATATTGGTGCTGATGGGGTTGGCCGCGGCCGGTCTGAAGCCCCTTTCTTCGTTGGTCGCGTCCACGTTGCTATCAGCCTGGCAGTCCTGGCGCTGACGTTTCTCCGGGTGGTCTGGCTGATATTCCATCGTTGGCCGTCTGCGCCACCAGGAATGCCTTCAATACAGGTGGCGGTTTACGTCGGAAATCACATCCTGCTGTACCTGGTACTCATTGCGTTGGTAGTAAGCGGTGTCAGCATGCTGGTCCTGAGCGGTCTTGCGCCCGTGCCAGTAGGACTTGTTCCAGGGCAGATAAAAGACGTGCCGCCCCGTTCGGCCCATTATCTTTTCGCGCTGGTGTTGATTGCGCTGCTGGTAATACACCTTGCAGGTGTGCTGCATTACCAACTATTGAAGGGCGACACGCTGGCTCGAATAGGGGTCCTTTGGTTCAGCCGATGGTCGAAGACTGCGGATGCGTCGGGGGATTGATCCCCGAATGGGTTAGCCTGCCGGCGCGCGCGGGATCGCAGGATGCTCGTCCGTCATGCGAACTGACACGACGCCTCGATCCTGGCGGTACGGACTGCCGCAAAGCAGGTTGCATTTAGAGTGGCCAGGCGATCACAGCTCGAATATCAACACCCACATGGGGCCATTTCCGATGTCATAGACATCCAGAGCCTCCAATGTGCCGCTGTCCTGGTTCACACGATACGATGCCAGGCGGCCCGACTCCAGGCCGGCAGCGTACAGGAAGTTGCCGGTGGGATCGATGCTGAACACCCGGGGCACCGGCTCTGTGGCTACTCTGCCGATGGGCGTCAGGCTGCCGTCGGATCCGTCCACCGCGAACCCGGCGATGCTGTTGTGTCCCCGGTTTGGCGCGTACAGGAAACTACCGGATGGGGTGATCTGAATCTGTGAGCAGGAGTTCCTTCCGTCGTAATTCTCCGGAAGCGTGGGCACCGTCTGGAAAGGCGCCAGAGTACCGGCCTCAGGGTCGAAATTGTATGCGGTAACGCTGCACCCTTGCTCGTTCGATGAATACACCACGTTCAGATTGGGGTTGAAGCAGATGTGCCGTGGCCCTTCCGGAGAGTTCGGTACCACCCGGTCGGGATTGTTGGGAGAGAGGTTGCCGGTTGCCTGGTCAAACCTGAACTGAAAGATGGCGTTCATGCCAGTTTGTGAACCCTCGGCGATGTGCGGCACGAATGCGAAACGATTCGAGGGATCGGTTTGGATGTAATGGGCGCCGATGCCAGTCTCCCGCCATTCGGTGGGTGAAGCGTTCAACTGACCGTCGGCGGTGAATGCGTGTACCCCAGTGCGGGCCTGGTAATAATAGGCTGAAAGCAGATGGTTGCCCGTTTTGTCCGTTGAAACATGCACCGGGTCGCCTTCCAGATCGACGTGGCTCAACGGTTGGAGGCTACCTGTTCCCGGGTCTATGCCGAAGCTAGACATACCAAACGCACCCGGTAAGCGGCGGCCCACGAACAGAAAACGCTTCTGCGGATCCACCGCCATCGGAGCCGGCATCCCGGCCAACGGAAATGCCGCCAGCCGCTGCAATGCCCCAGTGCCTGGGTTCATATCGTACTGCGCGATGGTGTCGTCCTGTTGCAGCGAAATGTACATGTGGGTAGCCATGTCTACCGTTCCTCCCCGTGCTGTATGCCGCCATCCTACCACTCGCCATCCTTGTTGTAGATAGTTTGCTACAGACTGAACCGCCGGCCAGAGTGCCCTACGGCGCTCCGTCGGTTGCGGCGTGGGTCTGCCGGCGACCCCAACCGATGTTTCCCAACAGACGTTCCGTTGCCATAGCGTGTAGCGCGGCCAATGCGTCGTGGATGTATAATCGGGCTACCCACACTACCGGTTTCCTTAATGCGAGGCCGGAATTCGGCTACGATCTGGAGGAATGGTTATGCCTGAACCTGGTGAAATTTCTATAGAAGAATTCAAGCTGATGGCTGACCGGGCCGGTCTCGGCATGGACCAACAGGAACTTGAGGACCTCATGCCGGTGTATGCCCTTTATGCGGCCTACGCCGAGCAACTCCACACCCTTGAGTTCGGTTCCGAAGAAATGGTCGTGGAGTTCCATCCCGACTGGCCAGATAGCTAACCTGGCGATCTTGTCAGGGGCCGCGTCTGTCCAAGGAGAGGAAATCACATGGTTGCATCTAACACTGAATTGCATTTTTTGACCATTCACCAGGCCGGCGAATTGATGCGCAAGGGCGAGCTTTCACCGGTTGAATTGACCAGGGCTTGTCTGGAACGAATTCAGGAAACCGACGACCGGTTGCATTCGTTCATCCTCCTGTTGGCCGACGATGCACTGGAGCAGGCGCGGGTCGCCGAATCGGAAATTCTGCGGGGCGAATATAAAGGCCCGATGCACGGCATACCCTTCGCGCTCAAAGACCTGTACGACACTGCCGGCGTCCGCACCACGTCCGGGTCCCGAGTGGACATTGAACGTGTTCCCACCGTGGATGCGACCACCACGGCCCGGCTGAAGGCGGCTGGTGGGATCCTGCTGGGTAAACTGGCCATGCACGAATTCGCCCTCGGCGGTCCCGATTGGACCACACCGTTCGAGCCGGCCTGCAACCCGTGGAACCTGGACCACATTACCGGCGGGTCCAGCAGCGGCTCGGGTTCGGCAGTAGCTTCGGGCCAATGCCTGGGGGCTTTGGGATCATGCACGGGCGGATCCATCAGGGGACCGGCCTCATTGTGCGGCATCGTGGGCCTCAAAGCCACCTACGGCCGCGTCAGCCGTTTTGGCGTGGTGACTCTCAGCTGGTCCCAGGATCATGCCGGGCCCATGACGTGGACGGTGGAAGACACCGCGTACATGCTGCAGGCTATCGCCGGCCACGACCCGAAGGATCCCACGTCCAGTCGCGCACCGGTGCCGGATTACTCGCTTTCCCTGCGAGAAAACATCCGCGGCGTGAAGATTGGCCTGCCCAGGCACTACTTTTTTGATGCCGACCCCAGCGTCAGTCCCGAAGTCGTGGCCGCGGTTGAGAAGGCGGTGACAGTGCTGCAAGAGCTGGGCGCTCAGGTGGAAGAAGTGTCCCTGCCCAGTCTGGAATACGTCCGGGCCGCCAACTCGGTGATCATGGTCAGCGAAGCCTACGCGTATCACGAGCCGAATCTAAAAAGCCGGCCCCAGGAATTCGGCGAGATCGTGCGCGGACGATTCCGCATCGGAGCGTTGATGAGCGCCGCAGACTATTTGCAGGCGCAGCGCGTTCGGTCCTGGGCTCGCCGTGAGTTTGGCGAGGTGCTCAAAAAGGTAGACCTTCTGGTGACCCCAACCATGACGCAACCGGCGCCTGCCTTCGAAGGTTACGATCCAACCGCAACCGTCCGGGGGCGCAGCTTCACCGCTCCATTCAACGTAACCGGACTGCCGGCTATTTCAGTGCCGTGCGGATTCAGCGAAGACGGGCTGCCCATCGGGATGCAGATCGCGGGCAAACCGTTCGATGAACCCGGCGTTATTCAGGCCGCGTACACGTACCAGCAATATGCCCGTTGGTACGAGACCCGTCCTCCAATCTAGGAGATGATCACCCGGTTCATTGAAATCCATCCTCTGTGTGATTTATGTATCAAGTGGCAGAGAGGTGGCTGGAGAAGTGAGTTTTGCGGGTATGAAATAGCGCGGCTACCGGAATTTTCAATGGCACAACGGTGGAGACTCTCGGTGACCACAATCGCCGGGGCCCGGTTGGCGTCGTTGGTGGCCGCTTGGGACTGAGAAACGGCAGATCAGCAACGTGCGAAGTTGGCCCATCGCATCCGTGGCTGGTGGGTTGGCAGGGCTGCATCGGTCGTGCTGTACGCTCCAAACCCGCCACTGCATTGCTCGACGTGTGGAGTAAGAGATCAACACTTCGCCCTGAGTACCATAGGCATTTGCAAAAATCCCTGAGCCTCACCCTTGCTGATTTGGATATTTCTAAGGGATCGCCGATGAGATTGGCTCCATCGCCGTGGCATTTCGCGAATGATTGAGACGCTGCTCAACGGCGATAAGTCGCGGTTATATGCTCAGTTAGTTCAGAAAACGGGTTCAATGCGGTAACATATTCGTTGCCGAATTAACTACCAACCGAGTCCAAAAATGCGCTGCCTTATCGTTTCTGACATACATGGCAACCTCCAAGCTTTCAAAAGCGTGATTGATCATGCCAGCGGAGTCGGGGGGTTCGACCAAATATGGCAGTTGGGCGATTTGGTTGGGTATGGCCCTGAACCGGGTGGGTGCATAGATCTGCTCCTGGAGTATGACCATGTCGGTGTTGCCGGCAACCACGATCTGGCGGCAGTCGGAAAGATCGGCCTCGAATTGTTCAACGAGAGCGCCGCCGCCGCGGCTCGTTGGACGATGAACCAGCTGACTGAGGGTCACGTCGCATTCCTAACTGAACTTCCTTTGCGGTTCGAGACTGAAGACTTCACATTCGCCCATGGAAGCCCCCGTGACCCAGTGTGGGAGTACCTGGTTACCGAACAAGCCGCGACACCGAATTTTAGCCACTTCGACACCCGGAGGTGTCTGGTGGGGCACTCACACCTTCCGTTTTTGTGCAAACTTCAGGACGACCAGGCGGTTTTCTACAGCTTCCCGGTGCGCATGAGTGTCCGGCTGGGCAACGACAGATACATCATCAATCCCGGCAGTGTGGGGCAGCCACGGGACGGTCTACCCACTGCCAGTTATGCCATTTACGATTCGGACGCGGGCACCGTCACTCATCAACGCGCCACTTACGATATCGCTGCCACTCAGAGATTGATGAGAGATTGCTGCATGCCTTCCTATTTGGTAGACCGACTGGAAAAGGGACTATGATTCGCGAATTTATACGTTCGGCGCGTCTGAAAATCCCGACACGTTGACACCAGCGGATAGTCCCAACCCGTTCGTGCGGTGTGTTCTATCCGGCTTCCTCATCGTCGCGCGCACGATTCAGGAACGGGATGTTGAACACGCCTGAATTCGGGTTGACCTGTTGCGCTCCTGACGCTCCGCCCTGC
This sequence comes from Dehalococcoidia bacterium, assembly GCA_965217175.1. Lineage (GTDB taxonomy): Bacteria > Chloroflexota > Dehalococcoidia > Lucifugimonadales > UBA3495 > Bin87. The sequence goes on along the minus strand of OZ244251.1, from coordinate 2,477,460 downwards.
TCGATGTATGACATGGCTTCCATCGGATCCATCGCCTTGAGGCCGATTTCCAGAGGCGAGGATATTCCACCGGAAAGCACCATCTGCATGGCTTCTGGGACGGTCATGCTGGCGTCGTATATCTCCTGAATGGGTATGAGGTTCACAAATCCGGACTGAGGCATCGGCGCTGTTGGGAGATAAACCACCCCCATCGTCGTACCTGGCGTAACGGTTGTGATTCCGGTGAGGAACCCTACCATCCAGGCCCCTTGCCTCGGAAATTCGACAATGACCACCCTCTTGAATCCAGCCGTGCTGTTGCCCTGCATAGATTCCATGAGCTGACGAGCCGGCCCGTAAATGGAGCCCACGATCGGCACGTTCACCATGTAATGTTGCATGGTGCGAATAATGCGTCGACCAAGGCGCTTACGCCAAATGAGCCCAAAGAGGTAGATCAGTATAAGGAGCGCTATGACGCCGAGTCCGGGAATCGTCCTGTCTATCAAAGGCGCTAACACAGGCTGCAATGCCGGTTGCACGAACCCCTCGATTTTCAAAAAGACCCATAGCAGCAGGCCGACCACGATGGCGATTGGAAAGAGAATCAGCACACCCGCGACGAGCGTGCCGCGAAGGTGTCCGCCCAGCTTTGAAAAAAAGCCCTGTTTTTCCATGGAGTTATTTATACCCCTCGTTGCAGGTTATCGTCGCCTGGTGAATTATTATGTTGGTGTCGGTAGTTACGCGCCCAGTCTATGAATGGGGTGACCATTCTGTCAACTTGTGAATCCGCCACAATGCGGGGTGTGATGAAGTCGGGCATGGTGGACGCGATGGTGATATAGATGATGTTTACTGCGTGGATTGCAGATTCGACATGGCCTCGCCGAAGCTTTCCATCGCGTCGGTAATGGCGACTGCATCGTCGGCTACCACCAAAATCGCCGCCTGAGGCTCTTGCACGAGGACTACGGTTTTGCCACCCCTGGTGGACCATCTCCAAAGGTTGTCGCCTGGGTCCGTTTGTGTGTTTGTGCCGGCAGTGGCGGCGGTCATGTAGTCGCGAAAGGTTTTATGGAACTCGGAGGCGTCTTCGACCGAGTCGAAAACAACCTGCGCCACCACCAGACGACCCAGCTCCGGGTGACTCAGGAGCAGGTATTGGTCTCCGCCCCAACCGGCTGCCGCTGTTTCCGCTTCAGATTGGCTAACGTGTTCCTCCAGGTATGATCTGAGCACGAACTCCCCCAGCGTATCCGTGGCAGTCAGCGACCAACCCGGGCTCATCAATCCTGAAAAATCTGGCACCGTAACGTCGAGCGGGGTTTCCTGAATGAAGTACTTTTCCGGGTGTAGTACCTGCTCTGTACTGACTGGTGGGTCGCTGTAAGCGTCGTTTACTGCCTGCCAACCCTGTCCCAGTTCAAACAGCGATACGACGAACTGCTTGCCTTGTATCGCCGGGAACAGCGTGTTTTTTCGCACGATGGCAGGAACATTTGCCAGTGGATTGTCGCCGTCGGGCTCTGGGATTTCCGCGGTAACGTCATAGTTTCGAGGGATCACATCTTCGTCGTATCCGATCCTGACCACTGCAACGTCACCGGAAATCAACGCGTTGGTCGCCCGCAATCTGTCGCCAGTATCCGCCCACGCCGTCGCGGTCAGGCCGGTAACGTCAAACAATTCCTGCTGCAATCCGCCCATGAATGCCATCGCGTAGCCCAGCTCCACGTCGGGCGTAATCTCAGTCGCATCACTAACCACGTAAACGTAGCCCGAAAGCCCGTCAAAGTAGGCTGAATGTTGGTGGAGTTGAATCGCCAGCAGCATCTGTTCCAGGCTGCGGTCTTCCGGAATAAGGCCCAGGGTCTTGTACAGTTCCTCCGCCTCGAAGAGTTGTTGGCGCACCGCAGGCCGTCGAAAAACTCCGGACACTATCTGGCATAGGTCCTGACGCGTGCGCAGCCGGGTATCCACCGGCGGCGGGTCGTCGATTTGTCGCAGGGCAGCAACCTGCAGGTGAACCCGGGCCTGCATGTCTTCCAGTTGTGCAATCGCGGCCGCCATCGATCCCGCACCGGCGCCCGTGGAACCCGAAGGCGCTGCGCAGGGATCATTCGAATCTGCACCGTTTGATGTAACCTCGGTTTGGACGCCTGCAGGCTTCGGTTGCTCAGTGGCAACCGGAACGCCGGCTGCCGGCTGTGGCACGTTCGTGGCTGGCGTTTCCTGCTGACTGGAATCGCTAGAGTCGAGCGACCCCGGCGACCCAACGGCTGCGGGGGATTCACCGGAAAACGCCGCCAGATCAGGTCCCGACGCCGCCTGGGCAACCGGCTGACCCTCTTCATCGCCGCCCTGAAACCACAGGAACGCGAACACGGCCGCCACCGCCACGATCACCGCGACTCCACCGCCCAGCATCCATTTGGGAATACCGGATCGCTGCCCGGATTGCATCGGCTCCGGCGCAGTTCCCACCGCCCGGGCTCCCGCTGCAGCCGACGGCGTGGCAACTCTGGGCGCTGGGCGCGCGACGCGACTCGCAGCGCCGCTGATGCCGGCCACCGCTTCCAGGGCCTCGATCATTTCCGTTGCGGTCTGGAAACGATCAATGGGTTCCTTCGCCAGCGCCTTTAATAACGTCATCTCGACGCGCGTATCGAGGTCGGGTTTTATCAGCGTGGGCAACGGCAACGGCCGGTGAATGTGCGCCATCAAGGTCGCCGCGGGAGTGTCGGCCTGGAATGGTGTCTGGCCCAGGAGCATCTGATACAGCATGATCCCGACCGAGTACAGGTCGGCCCGGTGATCCGACTCAGCGCCCATCGCCTGTTCGGGAGCCATATACTCCGGAGTACCGATGGCCTGCTGGGCCTGAGTGAAACGGGTTGACGATTCCAGCATGCGCGCCAGGCCAAAGTCAGCGAGGATAGGCTGCCCGGTTTCGTTGATGAGGACGTTGGCTGGTTTCAGGTCGCGGTGGAGAATCCCTTCTCCATGAGCGTAATCGAGAGCGTCGGCCAACGGCGTGATGTACTCCAGCACGTCTTCGACGGACATGGGTTCACCGGTCAGCCTGTCCTGAAGGTCGCCGCCGCGAACCAACTCGGAAACAATGTACGTATAGCCTTTGTCGTCGCCGAAGTCGTATATCTGGAGAATGTTCGGATGATTGAGACGCGCAATGGTCTGCGCCTCTTGCGCGAAGCGACCCACAAAGGTTGGGTCCTCCGTGTGGTACGACGGAAGAACCTTGACGGCGACAAACCGGTCGAGGTTGGGGTCATGGCATCTGAATACAGTCGCCATGCCGCCGCGGCCCAACTGCTCAATGATGCGGTAACGGCCCAGGCTGCTTCCCGGAGGAATCGTGACCACTAGATAAAAGCTCCCGAATCCCTGGTTAATTCGACCAGACTTCTGTTCGTCACAGGATGGTAACTAACTCGTGCGGAATAACGGTGAATGGTCGCAATGGGTAAAAGGGTTGGCTCACACGACGTTCGGCGCTTAATCGCCGGCCACAAACGAATAAACGCCGGTGAATTCTGCACCGCTGTAATCCGGCAATATTACGTTGCTCTGCCGGCGAATTGGAGAGGACCGGTCGTATGCCAAATTCAACATCCTGGCGAAGGGGGGTTTCCCGTCGACGTTAGCCACTTGCGGGTTCAATCAGAGCAGTGCTACCGACGTCTCCTCATGAACACCACGATTATAACAATAATCACGACTACCACTACGATGGCCACGACGACACCAATTATCAACCCGGTGTTGCCGCCGGCGGCTTGCGGAGCCGGTGTGATCAACGTTGGTTTGCTCTGGTTCCCAACCCTGACGATAACGTCGGTAGTCCCGCCGGATGGCGCCACGATGGGCACATTCACGCGGATGGTTTCGCCCGGCGGAACCGTTACAGACTGCTGAGCGACCACAATTCCGCCCACCTCGATCACCAGGTCGAGCGTCATCTCGGAAGAACCGTTATGGGACACCGGGACCGTCACGACCACCTGGTCACCGGGATTGGGATTACTGAATTCTATATCCCCGATCAGGACCGGTTCGGAGGCAACTTCCGGAGCGGGTTCGTCGGTCGGCGTTGGGTCTACGGCCGCCGCCACCGGTTCCGGCGTCAGTGCGGGAGTGGGTTCGGGACTCGGCGCCGGCGTCGGAGCAGCAGTCGGCTCGACCGTCGGGAGGGGTTCAATGGCTGTCGGCGTGGGCACTGCCGTCACCTGGCTGCCCACCAGAACGGGAGTTGGCGGGACAACCGGGCCCTCAACAGTCATTGGTTGCTGACCGATCTGACTTCCAACCCGTATCTGGTACGTGCCCGCGTTGACAATCACCAGCGTAAAGTTGATCGTTTCGGTCTCGCCAGGTCCGATGAGAATCTGGTCTGTTTGATCGATTTGCTGGTCCACCCATAGGTTGGCGAAATAGTTGGCGCTTTCAGTGGTGGTGTTCGTAACATCCACTGTAACGATCGTTGCGTCGCCGGGAGCGGCGGTGGACGAGCTCATGCGCAGGTTGTCTTCAACAAAGATCAGGCCGGGAGCCTCGGTACTGCCGTGGATGGCCCACAGCGAGAACCCGGGTACCGTTACGCTGTAGTACACCTTTTCGTCGTCTTCCTGAATGCGCTTGGATTGCGTCGGTATCCATGAGCTGGTGGGTTCGTCAAACCGGCTCAATTGCACCGACCATTCGTGGATCTGATTGGCGGTCAACCATTCCTTTTCCACCGATATGGTGGCATGGGCGGTAACCACATCCTCGTTGTCGAAATTCTCGTGGCCAATGTCCACGAAGGCGTAGGGTACGCTGTCCGATGGCAGTGGAGAGGTGCCGACCGGTTGGTCTTCCAGGTTGGTGATATTGGCTTTGGCGCCGGGAATGTTAGAGGCAAAGCGGGCCATCACGTTTTCGATCGGCGCTGGCGAACCCACGTCCTGCCACTCGCCCCGTCCGGTTTGGTCAGCGCCTTCCAGGGGAGTTTGTTCCGGCATCCAGGGTTGCACAGGAATCGTGCTGCCCAGCTGGTCCACGCACTCGCTGTCGCCCGAAATGGTACTCAGGGCCCGGCCGGTTGCGCCGGCGTCCTCACCGGCTGAGTGACCCACCGCGCGGCCGGTGCCCTGGGAGTGTCCGCCGACTGCGTTGCAGATCAGCTGGCCGGTTCCTTCCTCGTCCTGCTGGGCCGACCGGGCGATGACCTGACCTGCCTGCTCAGGATTTTCTTCTGCGAGTTCGCCGACCAGCTCACCGGCCAACTCCGGGTCCTCTTCTGAAGTGAGCAACAGCAATTCGGCAGCCTGTCCAGGGTTGCTTAACAGCAACTGTTGGAAAGCTGCGTTGCCCTGGTCGCTGCTGGTCAATAACAGGACGATTCCCTGCGCTGCGGATGGGTCCTGTCGGGCCAGGTCCAGCAGAATTTGCGCGGCCAGTTCGGGGTTCGTTTCGGCCAGCTCCTGGAGCGCCTGGGCAGCCTGTTCCGGGTCTGCCGCGTACAAATCGAGGATATCCTGGGCCGTTGGCGGCGGAACCGGCGTGGGCGTGGGGGTTGGAGTCGGTTCCGGCGTAGGCTCGCTGCCGCCGCCAGCGGGTGTTTCGTCCACGTCCAAGACGTTGATAGTCACGGTCACGCGGGCGTTCAGATCATGTTCGTCGGTGGCTTCGACCCAATAGCTGTACACGGATTTGGTTTCATAATCCAGGGAGCGGTCTACGCTGATCTGCCCGGTATCAATATTGAACGAGAATACACCGGAATCTTCTGGCGCGCCGCCAAACGCGTGTTGGATCGAATCGTTGTCAGGATCGATGGCTAGAATCGGGTCGCCGACCAGTGTGCCGGGGGACGCATTTTCTGGGATTTGAAGATTGATCGACGTACCGACATCGAAGACCGGAGGGCGATTGGCTACGATAATGGTGACCGGGTCTGACTCCGGGCCTGTACCCACGATATTTGTTGCCCTAACCTTGAAAGCATATTCCGAGTTTTGATTCAGGCCGGCCACAATATGCTCGGTAGTGGATGCGTTGCTGTTGTCGAGTACGGTCCAATCCCCGGGCAAGCCTTCTGCCACCAGTTCGTTCGCTTTATATTCGTACCTTTGTATCGTCGCATCTTGTGGGTTCTCCCAAACCAGCGTTACCTGGTCGTCATCGGGATATGCGATCAGCCCGGAGGGTTTGGCGGGCAGGAACCCTGGAGTGGCGGTTACGACGGCGCTTGGACCCGGCCCGGCATCATTTCGCGCGCGCACTACAATACTGTAAGTCCGATAATTGACCAAACCGCTTACGGTGTGGGATATCGTGTCAGCACCGCTACCAGCGATTTCCGACGACGGTGCATAGTCGAACACATAAACTGCTCCGGTGTCGGGATTATTACCATCCTCGTGATCGACGCCGTCAGCACCTACTAAGATGGTGCTGCCGTCCAGCGCGACAGAGATTCCGAAATTGTCCCCGTCTGCACGAACCATGGCGGTCAACTTGGCCATTTCCGCGGCATTCGCCCAACCACCTGCCGATGCGGTGTAGATGTACGTTTTGCCTGGTCCTTGGCTAAAGGTACGGTGCTCGAAGGCTCCGATCAGGATGGTTTCACCATGTATTGCAATTGAAGACCCTAGCCCGTCTTGTTGAGCAGCGTCGGAAGCGGTCAACTTCGCCGATTCCGTGATGCTGGCCCAACCGCTGTCTGGTTTGACGAACACATACCCTGCGCCGGAATTGGACGCGGCCGCGGAGTGCCGAAAGGCACCCACCGCTATGGTGTCGGTGTCAATATCTACCGAAACGCCAAACCGATCGCCCCCGGTGGGATCCGAGGAGGTGAGGACGCCATTTTCGGTACCATTCGCCCAACCCGCCTGTGGTTTCACGAAAACGAGAGCGGCGCCGTATTCTGACTCCGAAACAGCACCGCCGACCGGCGCGCCGGCGACCACCACGTCACCCGATACCGCCACCGACGAGCCGAGTTGGTCGTCCTTCTTCGGTTTCGACGACGTAAGCTTGGCGACCTGCGTTGCGTCAGCCCACGCTCCGTCGACCGGTTTGGCGAACACGTAGACTGCGCCGGCGTTGGGGACATCTTTCATCATGTCGTCGTGTCCGTCGACCAGATGAGCTGCAACGACCACGGTGTCGTTGTCAATATCCACCGCATAGCCGAACCAATCATTTGCGCCTCCGTCGGTCGCCGTCAACTTTTTGGATTCGTTCATGTCGGACCAACCGGCGGTGGGCTGCTTGAAAACATAGGCGGCGCCGGCCTCGGCGGCGACATCGTCGTCGCGTACGGCCCCGACAACGATTACGTCTCCGTCGATGGATACCGAGTGTCCGAATTGGTCGTCGACGTTGCGTTCGGAGGCGGTCAGCTTGGCGACCTGGCTCCAGGCGCCATCAGATTGACGCGAAAATACGTAGGCGGCACCTTGTCCATCGTCCACACGATATGCCCCAACCACCAACGTATCTCCGTCTACGGCTACCGAATAGCCAAATTTGTCACTTGCGGCACGATCCGGCGCCACGAGCTTCTGCTCTGGCCCGTGCCGGAGAATCTCGTAACCAGTGATGGATTCGTCGCCCGGGTCGTCCCACGACAAGGTTACCGGTCCATCTCCGATAGTTGCGTAAAGGCCGGTAGGAGCCTGTGGGGGGTCACGGTGCGTGTCAAAGAGACCACGACCTCTTCGGTCGCCCCGAAACTCAGACCGGCGGTGGCCCAGCGGTATGACTTTGGCGTAGTGGAACGTAGTTCAGCATCTCCTCCATCGAAGGACATGTCCCCGAGGGTCATCGTCATTACATTTAGCAAACCCTCTGGCAGATCGCGGTCAGCCTGGAACTGTAGATAATCCTCGCCCACATCGCGAAACAGCCGCTGGACCGTATAAGTGGTTCCGTCAAAGTCAAACGACGCGGGGATCAAAGAACCAAAATCGTCGTCCGTACCCGAGACATCGGAAAAACCCATATCTTCGCCGGTGCGGGACTCCGCCGCCGTCATGGTGGCTGACCAAACCTCGAATCGAGCGGCCTCGGTCGGCAACTGCGTTACCGTCAAAGCCAGCAGGCCCACCAGGGCAAACAGCATTGGGAGCAGGGCGACGGTGGCCGCTCGACGCGTCCAGGTTTGCGTGGTTATGCCAAACATGGGCTGTTTCGGTTACGCTCTATATCGAAATTGTGTTCAGCGTCATGATGCGGGCGGTTAGTCTATCACACGGCTCGGCCCGCGCAGCGTATTTTCGGGGTGCGTGATTCGGCGGCTCCGCAGGACCGAGACGCTATGTGAGGCGTACTGCGGTGCAAACGCATTCCGCCAGGATTTCTGCCCTCGCGAATGGGGATGCCTTAGTTCACTTGGGACAGTAGAATTCGACAGACCATTCTTGCTGTACGGCCGGCACGACTCGACGATGCACTGAACAAAAAGATCATACATCCAAAGGGAAAACCCGGCTCAGATGATGGCGGGTTATGCGCGAATTCCGAAGTTGGTGGTTATGCGGGGCGCGTTGTCATTCGTCGGAATTTTTCCAGTTGGTCGGTGAGTTGCGCTGGATTGGCCGCCCTCGGTTCCACGACGAGGTAGGTGAGACCGGCGGCGGCGTATTCTTTTATATCGCTGGAAACCTGTTCAGCTGATCCGCGTAACGGTGTTCGTCCCGAGCCATTCATTGGTTGGTCGGCAATGTCCACGCCGGCTCTCAGGGAGAATTCGAATCCTTCAGCTGTCAATCCGGCGTCCGAGCGCATCCGCAGGACCCGCCGGGCCACTTGCTCCACCTCCGCCGGTGATTGACGAACACCGTGCCAGCCGTCTCCGAGGCGGGCAGCCCGACGCAGGGCGGGGGCGGAAGTGCCACCCGTCCAGATTGGCGGGCGCGGCTGGCGGATGGGGTGTGGCGTCATGGCTAGTCCGGAAACGCTGTAATGCCGTCCTGAGTAGTTTGGGGTGCGCTCGGTCCAAAATGCGTGCAGCATTTCGATATGCTCGTCTGTCACGGGACCCCGCACCGCAAAATCGGCGCCCAGACCAGCGAACTCTTCTGCCATCCACCCCACGCCCGCGCCCACTATCAACCTGCCGCGTGAAATCACGTCCAGCGTCCCCAGCATCTTTGCGTTGAGGACTGGATGCCGGTAGGGCAGGACGAGCACACTAAACCCCAGGTCTACCCGTTCGGTCACCGCGGCCAGGTAGGCTAACGTCGTAATGGGTTCCAGGATCGGGTCGTCAACCGACAGTGCGAATCGACCGTCGCTCCGGTAGGGGTACCTTGAACGGAGATCGGTGGGCAGGGCAATGTGGTCGCTCAGGAATATTCCGTCGAAACCCATTTCCTCCGCGCGTTGTGCCACACTGGTCAGGGCGTCAATTTCCGCCATCGGCCCAACGTTGGGTAAAATCACGCCGTATTTCATTCGAACCTCGGCACTGGCAAAATCGTCCTGAACGATTGGTCGGCCGCAGTGTGTGGGCATCTCACTGCTGCGCGTTTGGTTGACACTCCGGGGAACCCGATGCTAGCATATTTCACCGCATGGTCGAACACTTTGAAACCATACCTTCGAACGGGCATGTGATGATGAATATCCAGATATTTTGACCGCTTGCATCTACGAGGCTCAATTAAGCGGGTATCTCATTTCCCGTCTAAGCAGCAAGCAACCTGCGCCGGCCGGCCAGGTACGACCGTGTACTGAATCCAAGGAGGACGATGATGGCCGATCAACCCGAACTACATCGCGGTTTGATGAACGTTTATATGGACAACACGGAGTCCAGCTTCATCGACGGGGATATCGGAAAACTGTTGTATCGGGGATACGACATCCACGATTTGGCGGAAAAGTCCACCTTTGAGGAGATCGTCTACCTGGTGCTGTACGGCGAATTGCCGAACCATGCCCAGCTGGAAGAGCTGGATGGTTACCTGCGCGCCAATCGACGCATTCCTGATGAGATCATCACTGTAATCGATGCAGTCCAGTCCGCCCATCCCATGGATGTATTGCAAACCGCGATGATAGGACTGGCCGCCTTCGACGAAGAATCTGAGGACAACTCCAAAGAAGCCAACATCCGCAAAGCGCTTCGGCTTACGGCCAAGGCTCCCACCATAGTTACGGCTCATCACCGCGTGCGCTCCGGCCTTGAGCCGGTGGCGCCTAATCCCGACCTTAATCATGCCGGCAACTTCCTCTTTATGTTGTTCAACGAAATCCCGGACGACGAGACCGTCTCGCTCATGGATGTGGACTTCATACTCCACGCCGAACATGGTGTTAACGCCTCATCCTTTGCGGCCCGTGTCAGCGCCTCCACCAACTCTACGTTGCATGCAGCAGTGTCCGGAGCAGTCGGTGCGCTCAAGGGTCCCGCCCACGGCGGGGCTGCCGAAGAAGTAATGAAGATGTCCATAGAGATCGGCAATCCGGAAAACGCCGAAGAATACGCCCGCAAAAAGTTGGACAACCGCGAACGGATCATGGGTTTTGGACACCGAGTCTACCGGGCCGAGGATCCAAGGGCGCGACACTTGCGCGAACGATCGCAGGCGCTGGGAGAGAAACGGGGCGATCCTCGTTGGTTCCAGATTCTCACCCACCTTTCCGAAGACGTGATGGCTCCCTACCGCGACCGCGGCATCTACGTTAACGTTGACTTCTACGCCGGTTCGATCTACCACCTGCTGGGGATCCCTTCCGACCTGTTCATCCCCATTTTTGCTTTGGGACGGGTGCCAGGCTGGTCTGCCCAGTGCATTGAGCAATACGAAAACAACATCCTGTTGCGCCCTCGGCTGCACTACGTCGGCCCGATGGACCGTGAATACGTGCCCATCGACGAACGGTAATACCGGGGCAGTTTTTGAAATCATTCGGGCCGGCGTTGCGAAACGTCGGCCCGATGCAGTTAATGAAGCAGCCAAGAGGTTGTCACGCCCGTCAGCCTAGGGATATACCTCCAGATTGCCCAGGTGCACTTCAGCAAGTATCGCCGGGCTGTCATCATCGTGGTTGTGACCGCCCTGTTGGCTGTCGGCACTTTCACCGTCTTGGTTTTCCTCCAACGCGGTGGTCCGGTAGCCATTGGCAGTTTCCTGGTCGTGGCCGTTGGTGTCGCCCGGTTCACTGGCGTACACATGGAAGTTGATCCCAAATGCGCCAGCGGTATCCGCCGGGAATGTCAGGGAGCTAACACGGTTCGGAGACACCCCGACGGTCAGATCGTAACCGTGCAGGTGAATCTCGCCGGGTTCGTCTGCGGTAAAATTGAGAATCACCGTGTCTCCGCGATCGATCTTCAGATCGCTGCGCGTCAGCTGTGTACCGCGCTCGACAATTGCAAAGTCGATCACGACGGCATCATCCGGAACGGCCCCGCCGTTATCCTGAGCGCCCGATTGATGGCTCGAATTGCCGTTGTGTGTGTGGGCATCCTGGGCCGCTGCTGAGTTTGCACCAACTGTTCCGGCCGGGTCGCCATCGGAGCCGGCCGCCCCATTGGGTTGGTCGTTTGAACGGCAGCCGGTGAGCAGCACCGTCAGCCCGATAGCCAGGGCAGCGACCACCCAAAATGTATGTAGGTAGTTTCGTTGCATCGCAAATAACCTCCGCAATAAGCATCCGCCCGCGCTTGTCTCTCGAATCGCGAATGGCGGTAGTTTGTTATATGGGGAGCGATGCTAGACGATTGGGGGCGGAATGGGCGGTGGAGTGTGTATCCCGTTAAGGGTAGCAACGCGGTGACCCGATTTTAGTAACGGGCTTCCGTCGGAGCAGCGGGGCGACCCTGGCCGAAGTCTCTCCGGGTTGTCGTGGTAGGGCGCAAACAGGACGGTAAGGAAAACGTTGGCGGTCGTTGATGACATGAACGCGATACCGTCGCTTCCTGCTTTTCTGCTATCCGCTCCGGTTACGGCTGTTCCGTGATGCTGGCGACCCGGCGTGTCATAGTAGTGTTGATGCTCATGAGGCGCACCGTTTAGAAACAGGTGCTGATGGGCATGCGTTCGCTCGGCGAAATGGTGATCGTCCAGCGGCCCGACCACCGGCAACGTCAGCCAAATGAGCGCTAACGCCAACAGTGGTGGCGCTGCTCTGTTGGGTAGTTCGTTGCGGCGCAATGACACGTTGAGCGTGGGGCAGTTTCGGAATCGGGAGTAACGCCGGGAATTGGGCCGCCCGGACACCCTGCGCCGTTGACAGACAACAAAATGATAACAGATAATGTGTGCCAACTTGCTGAGTGCTGGCAGGCCCTGTTTTTGGGTGCGAGCACGTTTATCATACGAATTGCGAAGCTTTTTCGCGCAACAACTCCAAACACTACCAAGGAGGCTAAACGATGGCGTCGCAGGACATTGCTTTGATGGCACATTTGATGCGTCGTGCCGGCTTCGGGGCCACCCGAGAAGAGCTGGAAATCCGCGTTGCCAACGGCTACGAGGCAACCGTCGAAGAGTTTTTGAATCCCGAGAGCCAACCAGCCATTGACCGCTACGAGTTGGTCCGGTATCAACCCTGGACCTGGCGTCCCGGTACCATCCAGGGGATGGGTTCGGCGGAATGGCTCCACTTCATGATCAACACCAAGCGCCCGCTTGAAGAAAAAATGGCGCTCTTCTGGCACCAGGTGTTCGCTACCGGCGTGTCCAAGGTCGACCACTACGACGAGATTACTCGGATGGTGGCGATGTTCCGGGAAAAGGGCATGGGCAGCTACAAAGAATTGTTGCTCGAGATTGCAAAAAACCCGGCGATGATCTACTGGCTGGATAACTTCGAGAACCATGCCGACGCCGTCAACGAAAACTGGGGCCGCGAGTTGCTGGAACTCTTCAGCATGGGCGTGGGCACCTACACCGAGGTCGATGTTCGGGAGGCGTCCCGTGCCTTCACCGGCTGGACGGTCGAACCCAAGCTGCCCCGTGGCCCCATCGGTCGCCACGACTGGAATTTCAAGTACCTTCCCGAGGACCACGACCAAGGCGACAAAACCTTCCTCGGAGAGACCGGTAACTTCAACGGCGATGACATCATCAATATCATCTGCGAACACCCGGCGACCGCTACGTTTATCGCTCGACACCTCTACAACTTCTTCGTGGCTGACGAAGCGCAGGTTCCGGCCTGGCAGGTTACTCCGCCCAAGGATGAGGATGCCATTGAGTTACTCACCGATGCCTTCATAGAATCCGATGGCAATCTGACCGCCGTCTTGCGGGTCCTGTTCAACAGCGACTTCTTCAAGAATGCGCGCTACGCTCGCCTCAAGAACCCCGCCGAAGTGGTTGTAGGCACGTTGCGTCTGGTTGGCGGTTTTGAATTTCCCGCGCCGGGCCTTGGCGAAATCGCCCGTCAACCCACCTACATGGGTCAGGACCTCTTGAACCCACCCAGCGTAGAGGGTTGGCACACCGGTGTAGAGTGGATCAATAGCGGCTCCCTGATGCGGCGCATTAACTTCACCGCCGACATGGTCAGCGACGTGAATCGCCCCGGAATCCGCACCATGATCGACCGGCTCCAGGCTGAGGGTGACCTTTCGCCCGCCAAGCTGGTGGACGGTTGTCTCGATCTGATGGGACCGCTGGAAGTGGATGACGCAACCCGTCAGGAGTTGATTGCCCACGCCGAAACTGATGGCAACATCCTATGGGCTACGTCAGCCGACGTCGAAAACGGCGAACGGCGTATCTCAGAGATGCTGCAGCTGATCGTCTCCCTGCGCGACTATCAGTACGCTTAACCTCCACCGTTACATCCTGCGAAAATAGTAAACGCACAGGAGCGACCGATATGACCGCAACGAATAAAGACCCGGTGATCGTAGTCCTGCAGCTGACCGGCGGCAACGACTACATGAACACCGTGATTCCATACGCCGATCCCCTCTATCGGGACAACCGTCCGGTGGTCGGTGTTCCCGATGACCGCATCGTCAAGCTGAACGATAGCATCGGCTTCCATCCGGAAGTCGGCCCGCTGAAGCGGTTTTGGGATGCGGGAGACATGGCCATCATTCACGGCGTCGGTTACGCCAATAGCCCTCGCAGCCACTTCCGAAGCATGGACATCTGGCACACCTGCGAGCCGGACAAGCTGGGGACTGAGGGGTGGTTGGGCCGCGCTACGCGCGATATGGATCCCAACAAGAGCAATGTCATTACGGCAGTAAACTTCGGACCCAGCCTGCCGCGAGCCCTCGTGCTCCCTGGCGTGCCCGTGGCCTGCATCGACGATCTGGACAACTTTGGGATGCTAACCAGCATCCAGGAGGAAATCCAGCGAGACAAGATCATCAACCGGTTCACCCGCCTCTACGCGCCCACCATCGGCAGCGGCTTCGTAATGGATTACCTGGGCCAGACCGGTCTGGACAGCCTCAAAGCCGCCGATATCCTCAAGGCCGCCCCCGAGCTATACAACAGCACCGTCGAGTATCCGGATACCCCGATTGCCCGTAAGCTCAAGGGCATTTCCCAGGTGCACCAGGCTGACCTCGGCACGCGGGTGTTCTACTGCGACCACGGCAGCTTCGACAGCCACTCCAACCAGGTTGGGATGCACGACGGTCTGTGGCGCGATGTTTCCGCAGCGGTCGGTAGCTTCTTCGACGATCTGCGCGAAAACGATGCCAGTGACAACGTCATTCTGCTGATGTTCACCGAGTTTGGTCGCCGTGTCCACGACAACGGCAGCGGTACTGACCACGGAGCAGCCGGTTTGGTCTTTGTAATGGGCGACCAGGTGACCGGTGGCGAATATGGTGAATACCCGTCGTCCCGTCCGGAAAACCTGGAACAGGGAGACCTTGTCCCCAGCACTGACTTCCGCAGCGTGTATTCAACGATCGTAGAAAATTGGCTTGGGCTTGATGCGCAACCCATTGTGGGCGGCACGTTCGAAAAGGCCCGATTCATCTAAAAACGCGTCGACCGGTTCCGGTTGATCGGGACCTCCCAGAGGGCAACAACAACCGGGGCCAGTGGGTTTCGCTCTGCTGGCCCCGTCAACTTGCGCTCCGGTATCCCCAATAGCCGGACTCAAAACCAACAACACTACAGTGAGCAGGTAAAACTATGCTAACGCAAATAGCGAAAGGGCGCGTATATGACTACAGCCACTCTGTGGGACGCGGCGCCGCATCCGGTATGGGTTTCAGCCAGCCAACTGCAATGGCCCTGAACGGAAATACCATCTACGTATTGAATCGCGGCATCGAAGGAATCGCGAATGTCCCCTGGAATAGGGTCGCGTACGGCGCTCGCGTCAGTATCATTGACCTGGGCGACGAACCCGGCGACGAAGAGTTTACTGGCGAATTCGGTAAATACGGCGACCGCGAGGGGGAGTTTATCTGGCCGTCGGGAATGGTACTGTCCACGGACGGAAACCTGTACGTCTCGGACGAGTGGATGAATCGGATTTCAGTATTTTCCACCGACGGCACTTTCCTGCGCCGTTGGAGTACCGTGCCGCAGGACGATGGCGCCGACCACGGTACCGCCAGCGTCGCATGTGACGGCGACGGCAACATCTATTGCACGGATGGCCGCAGTCACGAGGTGCGTAAGTTTACCGCCAACGGCGAATTGATCACCAGTTGGGGATCATTGGGTGATGGCAATGGCGAGTTCAATTCTCCGTGGGGAATAACCGTCGACCGGAATGACGGCTCCGTGTACGTGGCCGATCATCGTAACCATCGCGTGCAAAAGTTCTCCGCCGACGGCCAGTGGCTTGCTCAATTCGGGGAGCCGGGTTCCGGCCGGGGACAGATGCACCTTCCGATCAAGGTTACCGTCGATACCCAGGGTGACGTCTACGTCGCCGATTGGAGCGATAACGGAATGCACCCGGGTCGGGTCCACATCTTCGACCGCGACGCGAATTTCATCATTTCCCTGATCGGCGATGCTCAGCAATTGAGCAAGTGGGCCGACATGACGGTCGTTGCCAATGCCGACTACCTGAAACGCCGGCGAGAGGTTCCAACCACCGAATCGGAGTGGCGATTCGCCTTGCCTACGGACATAATGTATGACCCGGATAGCAGGCGTCTGGTGGTGCTGGACTCTCAGCGCAGTCGGTTGCAGATTTATAACAAGATGGAAAACTACATGGTTCCGCAGATGAACCTGTAGTCGTTGACGTTGGTGTGGGTTGCCGGAACATGCCGGATTCGGTAACCCGCCTCGTGGTTCCACCGTCGTGCGACCTTGGCTCCTCCCCATTTCCCAGGCTCAGCTGAATTGATTACCAGAGAACAGGAAGCTGAGTACGTCAGGTTGGCGGAGCAATCCCCCGGGATGTTGTGCAGCGATGCTCCTCTCGAAATCCTGGAGGCGTGCGCGTTGGACAATGAACCCACGCCGTTTTTGGAACGGTTCTTCGAATCCGGGATACGGGCACACGCTCGCCAACAGCACGGGCGGGAACTGCCGCAAAGGTACGTCAACAACGCCATCCTGGTGCTTTGGCTGCGCGCCTGCCGGCTGTACACCAACCATCTGCTCGGCGTCGCTGACCCCGATCTCAAGCTGATGTTTTTCTCCAGCGCAGATGCAACGCTGAGTTAACCAGGTTCGGGCATGGCTGCCAAGGGTCCGGGCCACGATACAATAGAGTGTGACGCCTGGCACCGGTCGAGGCATCCAGTTGCGGATAACCCACCAGGTGTCACGGCCAAATCGCGGAGGGATGGCAGAGTGGACGAATGCGACGGTCTTGAAAACCGTTAACCCGTCAGGGTTCGTGGGTTCGAATCCCACTCCCTCCGCCAAATCATTCATTCTGCCCTTGGTTGTCGGGAAGGCATTGAAAATGTGTGCCAATCTCAGGTGTCAGACCCGGTTGGCCCAGTCGATGTATGTGCTTTCTCCTACCCGAGACAGCTGAATCGCCTGCTGGAACTGGCCCACTCCCGCGCGCAGGATTTCCGTCGTTGGTTCCGGGATTTCTTCGGCGCCACCGCCCAACGCTTCGACCAGTATCCGGCCATCCATGGGTGTTTCACCGTGTTCGATGCCCAGCAGATGCAGAATCGTCGGCGCCACGTCCACGTTCCCGGTGGGCGTTTCCACCGTGACAGAGGTCCTGAAGGATGGGCCGCGCGCCAAACCCACGTTGCGTAATTCGTGTTGGCTGGCGCTGCCGTGTTGCCCTTGACCAACCTTCCCGCCGGTCGACGGAGCGTACCCGGAATACCCTGCGGCATTTGATGCACTGTTCCAATGGAACGACATGACGATATCCGGGGATCGCGGCCCGTCGCAGCCAATCAGCGCAGCCGGGAATATGCCTTCGAACTCACCCACCCGGCGGGACGCAAACACCGCGCCGCACCACGGTTTGGTTTTCAGCCAACCGGTCAATTGCCGCGACGTGCGTAAGTCGCCGTCGTGCACGTAAAACAACACTGACCCACCATTTCCGGCCACGGCCACACCGCCCGACTGCGAGATGTCGGGAAAACCAGCGTCCCGGAGCAGCGCTTCTATCGGCACGACTTCGCTGATGGTGGAATAGCCATGATCCGACAAAACAATCACGTTGGTATTTTCAGCGCGCCCGGAGGATTCAAGATACTTGAGCAGTTCACCGAACTCCGCATCGGCTTCGCCCAGCGCAGAAGGCGCGCGTCCCAACCCGACCCCATCTTCGTGTTGTGTCTTGTCAGGTTCCGATGACCAAATCAGTGCCACCGACGGGGCTAATTCCGGGAGGATATAGTTGGTTAGAACTTTGCGTGCATGCGCCAATCGCGCGGAATTGGGCAAGCTCTGTTCGGGCCAACCGCCAAAGCGCTGCTCCAATTCCGTGTGGAGCCCGACCGGTAGCGTGAAATCGGGGTGTATCGTCGCTCCGCCCGCGTTGGCTGCATTTGGATTGTGCAGGAACGCGTTCCCGCTGGTACCCGTACCGATCGCGACGTATTGTTTCCCATGCTGGCCGAGGATGTCAGCCAGGGTTGGCGTCAGTAAAACCCGTCCCGTTTTTTCTGCCAGGGCGGTCAGCGTGTCCTTCATGGCCGGGATGACTTTGCAGGGATCGAAATCCCGGCAAAGGAACGTGTTGCCGGCGATGCCGTGCTTTCCCGGCAGGACCCCGCTAACCAGGCTGGACACATTCACCCGCGTAACGGTGGGAAACACGGGATGGTGGTTATCAAACCTCGTACCGGAGGACGCGAATTGAGCAAGGTTGGGCATCATACCGGGAGTTATCTGGGCTGGTTGCAGACCATCAAACACGACTATCAAGAACGCAATTTCGTCAGGCATGTTGGTGTCCCTATGTCAGGCGGTCGGGATCGGGGCGCGGCTCCAATCCAACAGATGAGTGATTGTTTGCAATGCCAATCGTGCGTCCACGCCATCCGGTTGAGCGACCAGCACGTTTGAATTGCCGCCGGAGACTACCGTGCATCGCCCCCATTTATTGCCATCATTCGTGGTCCCCGCATCGTCTACGGCCAGGGTCAACCGGTGCGTGTCCAACGCCCTGGCTTCGATGGCGGCGACAACTGCCAACGGATCGTACATCCAGAATTTCTCCCGGCTGCAATCCCGATTGAACCAACCGGAAACCAACTCCGCGGCCAATTTACCGTACGGGTTCGGGCTGCTCAACGATCTGGCATCGGCGCGGGTCAGATAAACTTGCCGGCAAGCGGCCAGGTCAACCAGGGTCACCGGGATTCCCGATTCGATGACCAGGCGAGCCGCCGTAGGGTCGCTGAAAAAATTGAACTCCGAATGGGTCGTGGCGTTACCTGGAAAGTCTACTGCGCCGCCCATGATGACAATGCGTTTGGCTGACTGCAAGGCCCGACTGTTTCGTTTTAACAAACGGGCCAGGTTGGTAAGCGGCCCCAGTGCGATCACCGTTACGTCATTCGGTTCAGCGAGCAGACTTTGCGCCAGGAATCGCACCGCCCCAACGTTGGACGGCAGCGTCACAGGATTCGGAAGCCGGCGCGTGAGTCCAGCCGGAGAATGGACGTGTCGGGCGTATGCGAATTTCCCCTGAATAGGGCGTGCGGCGCCGGCGTACACCGGAACATCGTTGCGGCCAACATGATCAAGTAAAGCCAGGGCGTTCCTGGTTGCCCGTGATCGAGGTACGTTGCCGGCCGTAGTAGTCAGGCCGATTACCTCGAAACCCGGATATGCCAGGGCCAACAGGATGGCGATGGCATCGTCCACCCCTGGGTCGGTGTCAATAATCACCGCTTGCCTGGGTTCAGAGGTGCCGGAGATCATCGGCTTTCGCCCGGTTCGTGAAGAACCGAATGGCAATACGCTCGCATTGCCTGTTCGGAGGTATAGCGGTAGTGAAAGTCGCCGGCCTGCTTGAATTTCGTGGTGCTGATAATCATTGGGCATTTGGCGGGATTACCAGCATCGCCTTTCAGTGGTTTGGCTTTGGAAGCCTGCTGATGAACTCGCACGCCCATCGCTCCCCGCGTACCGCCACACATCGTTGCAATATCTTCCAACGATACTGAACCGTCGCCGGCAAGATTGAAAACGCCCGGCACCTGCCTCGTCATCGCGACCACCACGGCGCGGGCGAGGTCGTGCTCGTGCAGGAATTGCAGCGGTATTCGGGAGATCTTTTTCGATCGCATTGCCAAACCCAGAAATTCTTCGAATGCGGGTGTACTGCCGTTGGGTCCGACGGTCATCGCCGTCCTTAGTACCGTAATGTTCATGTATCCGGGTGGCCGGACCAGATTTGCCGGTATTCTGGCCTTCGGTTCGGCATCGCGCACCCGAACGTGTTCGAGAATCGGATGCGGTTCCGCTGATTCGGAGATGGGTAATGGTTTTCCTGGCCTGACTCCGTATACACGGTAGTCCGACAGATAGACGAACCTGCGAACCCCAACCTGCTCGCAGGCTTTTATCCACATCGGCGTCTCTGCCAGAAACTCATCCAGGTCCGGCCCATCGTAATGACTTCCCACATGGACAACGGTATCGACAGTTTCCAGGGCCAAAAGGTTTGGCAAATCATCCATCGGCACCGTTTGGCGCGTCGCAGCGCGGCTCAGGCGATGTGCAGACCCGTTGGCAATGGGCCAGAGCAGAGGTCGGGCATCCAACGCCACCAACCGGCATTCTGGTGACTGTGATTCCAGATGCAACAAGACGTTGACACCCGAAAAGGAAGACGAACCCGCCACGGCGATCACCGCCGGCGGGGCGTCAACCGGTTGGCGGTTAGAGGTCATGGGACGATAATCCTGTTTCTGCTGTCATGGCTCGGAGCTGACAAATGAGCCGCAACCTAGCGCCGGTCCAGGTACATTTTCATTTCGGTCTCGATGGCATCGTCGGGAAGCGTGGCGGAAGCACGGGGGCCAAAATTGCGCGCCTGCACGAATATGTGAGCTAGCCTTTCAACCAGGTCGCACACCTCGAGCGCCTCCCAGATGTCCGGGCCCACTCCGACAACTCCGTGATTGCGAAGCAACGCCGCATTGCGTTCTCCGAGCGCAGTATAGGCAGCTTCCGCCAATTCTTGCGTGCCGGGGAAAGCATAGTTACTCACCTTGACTGCGCCCCCGATAGTCAACAGCATCTCATCAATTATCGGGGGTATGTCTCGTCCCACCACCGATGCCACCGAAGCGTAGATCGAATGCGTATGCACCACTGCCCCAACGTCATCCCGTTGCCGATAGATCTCCAGATGCAACAGCGTCTCGGATGACGGTTGCAGTTGCCCATCGGTTACCGGCACGCCGTCAATGTCCACTACCACCAGATGCTCAGGTTCCAATCGATAGTACGGGAAATGCGTCGGCGTCACCAACAACAGTCCTTCCGCACCAGACCCGGTGAGCCGCAGGCTCGTGTTACCCGAGAACGCGCCAACCAGCCCCCGACGGTACATTTCCCGCGTGGCTTCAGTTAGCTCTTGCCGTTGCTGGATCCAATCGTCTGCCACTAACTAAACTCCAGAAGGTTCATACTCGAAACCACATAATGACATAATTACCGCCACCGCATTATATCCGCTGATAACCGCGCCCTCCATAGTTGATGGCCAGCCTGTATCGGTCCATTCTCCGGCTAAAAACAGATTCGGGGATGCAGTGGTCGGCCCGGGTCTCAACGATCCCGCGCCAGGGGTGCACCGGAAAGTGGCGTTACGTTGTTTCACGACCACTGCGTTTTTCAATTCGGCGCGGGCGGCGCCGGGGAACGTCTCGCGCATTTCGGCAGCGATGGTTTCTACGATGTCAGCCCGTAGGTTGTCAATGTGGTTCCAGGCGGCGCTTATCGAAACGGTCAATGCCTGCTCCTGTGCCGAGGCATCCCGCCGGATCGCCGAGTCGTTGAAAACCCACTGTAACGGGCTATCGACGATATAACAAAAATCCTCGTCCATTACGTGCCGGTCGTACAGCAGGTGCACGTTCACGATAGGAGACGTTCGCAGTCCTGTGATTGTAGAAAACGGTTTCTGATCAGCGAGGTTGTCGGGAATGATTCCGGGTAATATCCAAAACGGGAGCGCGCTGATATAGATATCCGCGACGATCTCATCGCCGTCATTGACGGTTACGCTGCGGACGGAGAGGTCTGGGTTCGTGTTTATCTGCCGAACGGTGCGTCCGGTCACCTGGCGTACGCCGAGTTTGTCCAGTTCACGGGCCGCCGGCCGGCCGATCGCATCATTCAGCGGAACCCGCGGGTATCCTACGTTCGCGTCATGCCGACCCCGCAGCAACCCTTCCTGGATTATCATCAACCCCATGGCCGCGCTTACGTCTCGAATGTCGTCATTGAGGGTTCCTTCGATTAGCACGTTCCACAGGTTGCGGATAGATCGTTCGGTTTGCCCACGTTCTCGCAGCCAGGCATGGAAGGTCATTTCGTCCAACCCCGGAGTCGACCGGTCGATTCGCCAGGCAGCGACGAGTCCACGCACTGCCCGCAGCTTATCCGCCGTCCCGATGTGTGGATATCGCAGGAGCGCAAGCAACAGATGGCCTGGCGCCGGCAGGGGGATTCCTGACAATCGCCCGAGTCGCCCGGCACGGTTATAGACTGGGACGTCCAGCCGATTTTGCAGGTGCCAGTTCTCGATGACTCCCAGTCTTTCCAAAAATTCGATGAGATTGCTGCATGCTCCGACGATAACGTGCTGCCCGTTGTCCACCTCCCGGCTGCTGTCGGGGTCGCGGTATGAAAACGCTCTTCCGCCCAACGATGCTCTGGCTTCCACGAGCGTAACGTTCCAGCCCAATTCGGCCAGTTGCAACGCTGCGGCGATGCCAGCCAGTCCTCCGCCCAATACGAGCGCGTTGGGCGCAACGGAGGCAGATAGGCTGATGTTGGTCAATGCCGGAACGGACCGGTGAGCCACGCCCGCGCCATCAAGCGCAATTTCTCGGCCTTGCTCAGGCCGATGCGCTGTTGGTACACGTCGTATCCGTTGGACTCGATACGGTCCAGGACACGACCATAGATGAGGCCGAGGGCTGCCGGGCAAGCGCGGGACCGCGGTGGCAAGTGGCCCAACAATTGTCGGCCGCTGCTGAAATACTCGCGAGCTCGGGCGATTTGAAACGCCAGCAGTTCGCAGAATCCTTCCGTCACTGCTCCGGTGGCGATATCGTCCTCAGAAACGCCAAACCGGGCCATATCGTCCTTGGGGAGATAAATGCGTCCCATCTCCCAGTCTTCTTTCACGTCCCGGCAGATGTTGGTCAGTTGCATGGCCAGACCAAGGTCTGCCGCACGCAATCGCGCTTCCTCGCCCCCGCTATAACCGAAGATGTGGATGCAAATCAGGCCCACTGCCGACGCCACTTGATAACAATACTGCCGCAGTTCTTCAAAGTCGGCGTAACGAGTTTTCTCCAGGTCAGATTCCACCCCGTTCAGAACCTCGTGGAAGTATTCCCGTGGGATGTGAAATCTGTTGACCACATCCGCCAGTCCGATAAACAGTGGTTGGGACACTTCCCCGGCGTAGGTTTCATTCAGTTGCTGACGGAGTTGATTGACCCTTTCCAATTTCTCGGTCGGCGTCCCCTCGGCGTCCACCGAATCGTCGCAATACCGGCAAAATGTATACGCCACGTAAATGGCGCGTCGCCGGTCGGCGGGCAGCGTCAGGAAAGCGAAGTAGAAATTGCGGGCTGCTTCACGCGTAACCTGTCGACACTCTTCGTAGGCCGCTTCGAGTACTTCCGGAGACTGGGTCATAGCTGTGGGGGAAGTTCCGCTCATGCCTTACCGCCGCGCGCCGGTAATCGGTATCCCATCCCTAATTTTACTGAAAGCAATGTGGATAGCAGCAACCACGTCTTGCGCCGGCTCGACAATGCCGGACGTCCGCTCAGCACGTCGTAGTTCCGTTTCTTAATGGCATCGAGCATTGCTGTGCCACCGCGCGTGAATAGAGCTACCGGAAGGCGGGACGATCGGTCCAGTTTCGGAACCAGAGGCGCGCCGCGGGCGAATAAGTCCATGGCGCGTTCACATTCATGACGCAACAGCGACCGGAAGGCATCGATAGCGATTCCGGAGGCGATGTTGCTTTCATTTACGCCGAATCGCTCCATATCGTCCAGCGGGAGGTATATTCGGTCCCGGTCCTGATAATCGCGCGCCACGTCCTGCCAGAAATTGGTTAACTGCAACCCGGTACAGGTGAAGTCGGATAACCGCTGTCGTTCTGCGTCGTCGTATCCAAACAGGTATAAATACAGATGACCGACCGGGTTTGCGGAGTGTTCGCAGTAATGCAGTAAATCTCCAAAGTTTTGAACCCTTCCGGATCCCTGATCCATACGATTGGCGTGTATCAAACGCAAAAAGGGTTCTCGCGGTATCCCGAACTCAGCGATAGTGTGCTGCAGCGCGATGGTTACCGGATGAGCGGGTTGCCCACCATAGGCGGTATCCAGTTCTTCTTCCCACCACGCAAGGCGTTCCAAACGATGCTCTGTGACAAGCGCGCGCGTTGCAGACTGTCCGAACTCGGCTGGATCATGTTGGTCGGGAACTGCCTCATCACCGAGATCATCAACAGTGCGGCACCAGGCGTAGATCGCGCTGACGTGGGGCAGCTTCGATTTGGGCGTCAACCGGCTCGCCACCGTGAAATTCTCGTAGTGACTGCGCACCAGCCGAGCGCAATGCTCATAAGCCTGCTCGACCGTCAGGCGCGGGGCCCGGTCGGCAACCCGAGATTCCATAGCTATGGGCGTTGATATTCCGGAGACAATAGGCATCGCCGCACTCCCGGTGGGTCCGAACGCTAATCTCCCACGATCTGCACCATCACTTCGCGCGGGCGCGGATGGTCCAGCTCGATGAAGAAGATGCTTTGCCACTGGCCGAACGGCATTTCGCCGTCCACCAGGGGAATCGTCTCGCTGCATCCCAACATCAGGTGCTGGAGATGCGCATGGCCGTTTGGCGATTCATCCTCGTTCATATTTACGGTACGCACGGAAAAGTCGTTATGCCGGTAGTCGCCTTTCCGCGGGCACATCTGCTCGAGAAAGCGCCCCATGTCTTCTATCAAAAGCGGTTCATTCTCATTTATTTTCACTGCCGCCGTGGTGTGGCGCGAATAAACGACAACAAAGCCATTACTCACATGAGACTTGATCACGCAATTCTTAACCCAATCGGTGATATCGATAAATTCCGGAGCGTATCCGGTGTTAACCTTGAGCGTAAAGTTTTTGGTTTTCATAAGCCGCACGTTTGTTGAGTGTGTCGGGTTGGAAATGTGACGAGTGCACGGCAGTGGCGCAGATTCTGGTTGGTTATCGGTTCAAATTGACGTCGCAATCTGAATAGCGTTCCCGTCAGCCTGGCGCATTTGATTCCGGTAGCGCCCCAACGCCAAAAGGGGCCAGGTGTTTCGGTACAAATGATAGTTAATCATAAAACCCGCTGACAATTCGCTGCCCTGAAATCCACGTTCGCCCGGTCTCGGTGGTTCTTCGATGCGAGCGCCTCTTAAATATCCGGGGAAGCCGGTTCCCGTAAAATAAGGTTGGTCCCATTGACCATCGGGTTGTTGGGTGCGGAGCAAGTATTCTACTCCACAGTGCGTCGCGGGATGATCGGCACAATCGGTAGACAAGAGGGCGAGAATCGCCCAGGCAGTCTGCGACGCGGTGCTGGGACCCACCCCGCGTTTGGATGCGTCAACGTAAGATGCGCAGGATTCTCCCCATCCCCCGTCCTCATTCTGGTGCGCCAGCAGCCATTCCACAGCCCGCCGCACATAAGCCTGCTTCATGTCTTCCCCCAGCGCTTCCAGAGCGGGCAGCACCGCTCCCAACCCGTACACGTAGTTCACACCCCACCGGCCGAACCAGCTGCCATCGTCTTCCTGTTCGGCCCGCAAATAACGATAGGCATCCTGCAGGGCGCGGTTATCGGTTCGTTGACCCAGTCGTCCGTACATTTCCAGTACATGGGCCGTCACATCGGCACTTGATGGGTCTACTACCTCGCCAAAGTCGCTGAATGCCAGTGCCGTAAGGTAAGTGTGATGGTTGTTCTTGTCGAATGATGCCCACCCGCCATCACGGTTTTGCATCTCGGAAATCCAGGCTACGGCTCGTTCAATAGCCTGCTCGCGTAGATGGTCTTCTTCGTCGGGGAGCCGCCCCTGGCGCAATGCCAGCACTACCTCTGCCGTATCGTCGATATCCGGGTAGCGATCGTTCTGGAATTCAAAGGCCCACCCTCCTGGCTGGGCGTGCGGGACCTGTACCTGCCAATCACCAGCCGTCAGGATCTGCTTGTTCACCAGCCAGCGCGTTGCCGATGCCACTGATTTATCGTCCGTGGGCGTTCCGCTCTCGGTCAGCGCCTGCAGTATCAGGCAAGTATCCCAAACCGGAGAGATGCACCCCTGAACCGTCCAGTGGTCGCCTTTTTGAATACCGAACGCTTCGAGACCGTCGAACCCTCGCTGCATGACCGGATGTGCATTCGGGAAACCGCATACACTCAACGCCATCAGGCTATAAACCCAGGGTGGTTGAATGCCTCCCCAACTCCCGTCGGCTTCCTGGTGGTCCAGTATCCATTGCACTGATTTGCGTTGGGCCCATTTTCTAGCCGGGTTCACCGGCAGGCGGTTGTACAAGGGAAGCAATTTTTTCTCAGCCCACCAAAATAATTTAGCCAGGTTGATGCCGCCGGGAGATGGCAGGGAGTAGTCGGTTCCAGCGCGCCCGTCGGGTAGCAATTCATCGATGGAATATTCTTTGGGTACCGGCCGGACTGGTCGATGTGACGAAATGATGGACAGCGGCACGATACATCCTCGCGCCCAACTGGCGAAATGGTACACGTTGAATGGCGCCCACCGCGGCAGCAGGATCATTTCCGGTAACAGTTGCGGAGTGCCGCTCCATTTCCACTGACCCAGCAAAGATAGCCAAATGCGCGTAAATACACGCACTCGGGGCAAACCACCCCTGGACAAGATAAACTGCCGTGCCCGCACCATGTGGTCTGCTTCCGGGGATCCGCCGCACAGCTTCAGTGCGAAATAACACTCGACCGACGTTGAAAGGTCGCCCGGCGCTCCATAGTAAACCGCCCACGACCCATCCTCTCTTTGCCTTTCCAGAAGGTAGCGTACGATATGCTGCTCGCGTTCCGGATTGCGCTGCCCCAGGAACTGACCCAACATCACGTACTCGGCTTCCATGGTGTTGTTGGATTCCAATTCTCCCCACCAGTACCCGTCAGGATGCTGCGACCGCCGAAAGTACGCCTGTGTCCGGGAAATCGCTTCGCCCAGCGACTTTCGGAATCCCGTCCCATTGGGGCCGCCGGTTGAATGGGAATTTTGTTCACGAGTAAGCATTGGTTATTCAGCCTGAGCGTAACTAACTTCGCGTGCCAATGTAACCGTGATCGGCGAACCAGCGCACCGCTTTTTCCAGGGCTATTTCCACGGAATTTTGCGGCATTCCCAACTCCTCAACGGCTTTTTGGGAGGTCACGTACATGGGATGGCGAGCAACCCGGATTCCTTCCACGGGTATCCTGGGCGTTTGCCCCATAATTGCGCCCTGGATCCATTGATCCACATAGGCGGCGCCCAAAATCAACGGATACGGGAATCGAAAACGGGGGACGCGCCTGCCTGTGATATCGGCAAGCATCCTGAATACTTGCAAGAGGGTCAAATTTCGGTTGCCGAGAATATATCGTTGGCCCGGTCTGCCCCGCTCCATTGCCAGGATGTGCCCTTCGGCTACGTCGTCCACATCCACCAGATTCATTCCCGTGTCCATGTAACCGGGGATTCGGCCTCGTGCGAAATCCAGAGGGATACGACCCGTGGGGGTGGGCTTCACATCCCACTTGCCAACCGGGGCGCAGGGATTGACCACGATCACCGGTAATCCCTTCTCATTTGCGGTGAGCGCCTCCTGTTCGGCCTGAAATTTGGAGCGTTTATAGTGTCCCACGAGCAGCTTCGGGTTGACTGGAGTTTCTTCGTTGGCCAGCGAAGGCGTGGAGTTCCCCTTCCCGGGAGCATCCGGCCATCCAATCGTGGATACCGAACTCGTAAATACTGCGCGACGCATGCCAACCTTGAGGGCAGTCTCGATGACGTTGCGAGTCCCCTGGACGTTGGCAGCGTAAATGCCCTCAGGGCGCCGGGACCAGAACGCATACACTGCGGCGCAATGAAATACCGAATCGCAACCCTCCGCCGCCCGGTGCAAGGAGTCCATGTCCAGCAGGTCGCCGGCGAATTGTTGTACTCCGGTGCCTCGGATGGCGATGTCGTTGGCGCCGGGCCTAACCAGCGCGTGCACCTTCTCGCCGCGTTGCCAGAGCGCACGCGCCAAGTTGCCGCCGATGAATCCCGTTGCTCCGGTCACAAGCGCCGTCATAGGTCCCCGGCGGGCTGGGCCACCGCGCACAATGCATTTGAACTGATGGCATGGGAAATACATCTAGTCAGATTGCGTCTCGCCACGTGAGCCTGTTTCGCCAATCGCACCGTGCCCGCCGTACGCGCCGGTTTCGTGACCGCGTCCCACACGATACGCCGGGAAGATTTGTTACCATCAGCGAGGAATGGGGGCAGCGACTCCCCGGCCGTATCCAGTACGGCTCGCAACGATACAAACGAGATTCCTGCCCGCGCTGCCGCACCGGCGGCCCAGTAATCCTCCATGTTGACGGATGCTACCCCCAAAGAATCGCGCAGCGTTGCTTTCTCGGCAGCGTCAGCTACGTAGTCGATGGTAGCCGATGGCTCCGCACAGATCGCCAGCGCGCAGCTGGTGGCGGCGCTCAACAACGTCGACTGCAAGCCGAAATCGCTGGGGAGACATGCGGTTTCCTCGCCGTGGATAAACTTTCCGGCGATGTGCAGATCGCCCGTATTCAGTCCGGGATCTGTTGCTCCGCAAAATCCGGTCATAATGATCACGTCCGGTTTACAAGCCGCTATTTCATTGCATGCCCTCAGGGTGGCGCTTCTTCCGATTCCCGAAACATGCAGCGTGATTGCAGCCACGCCGACCTTGCCGACTACTCGCCGTATTCCCCCTAGTTCTGTAGCCGTTGGAGCCAGTATTGCAAGCATTTCGGGCATAACGACCGTCTAAAATTTATTCTCTGTTAACCCGGTCGCCTTACTGTCGGTGTCTGTTTCCTCGAGAGAATGCTGTTTCAACGGATGGCCTGTTCTCGGCGGATTGTCTGTCGTTTTATCGGACAGATTGCCGCCTGAAACCGGATCAGCATCGGTCAGCCCACGCTGATGCCACCCTTGTGGGCAGCGCCGGATTTGACAAACGTAACCCATTCTCTCGGTTTGCCAATTGCGTTGAAAATCGTTGCTGACTCGAACCCGCAGTGCATCATGCAATTGCTGCATCGCGGGTCTCGTCCCACGCCGTATTTTTCTTCCCAAAGGTTGGCTTCAAAAAGGTCATCAAGGTTTTCGGTGTGCTCGTCGGCAAGCGGGTAGCAGGGTTTCCGCCACCCCATAACCGTATACGTAGGATTGGACCATGCGGTGCACTGATATTCCCGTTCGCCGCGCAGGAAATTGAGATACAGGGGGTTGTTATACAGCCTCATGCCGGCTATTTTGGCCGGGTCGAGCAGGTCGCGGAACACGTTGCGGGATTCCTGGCGCGTCAGGAAAAGATCCTGATCGGGCGCGGCTTCGAAATCATAGCCCGGAGATATCATTGATCCTTCGACGCCAAGGTCGCTAACGTGCCGGAACATCTCCCGCAGGTCCTCCACGTCGCTATTGCGGAATACCGTAGTGTTGGTGCATACCCGGTATCCCTGGGACACCGCCATGCGAATCCCATCGATCGCCCGTCGGAATACCCCTTCCCGGGCCACTGACTCGTCGTGTTTGTCTTCCATTCCGTCCATGTGTATTACCCAGCAGAAATACTTCGACGGCGGGATTTTCTTCAGCATCCGTTCCAGCAGCAGGGCGTTGGTGCAACAATAGACAAAATATTTTTCTTCCACCAGCTTTTTGATTATTTTGTCGATATGCGGGTGGATGGTTGGTTCACCACCGGCAATCGACACGATGGGAGCGCCGGAGCTGTGCACCGCAGCCAGGGCTTCGTCCACCGGCATCATTTTATCCAGAACCCCGCGGTATTCCCTAATGCGGCCGCACCCGATGCAGGCCAGATTGCACATTTCCAGCGGCTCCAGCATGGTTACCAGCGGAAATCGCTTTCGTCCCAGCAATTTGTTCTTGACGATATACCATCCCATCCGCAACCCCAGTTCCACCGGGCGTTTCGCGGGTTTAATGGCGACCATCGCATCTGTATTAGTTTGAACCATTTAGTATCTCCAGAGTAGAGGGAAACTTTATCAGGTTCCGTAACGCCGCTAGAACAGGCGGCTCGCGAGGAATTCCACCAATTTTTCAGCGTCGTCGGTCGCCCAGGGCGGCAATTCCAGTGACCCAAGCGCGGCCAACGCTTCCTGAGCAGTCGAGGTGGTCAGCTCGTTTGTTTGCTTGTCGGCTCCGATTTCTTCCAGAACTTCCATCACGCGGTCTACATCGCTTTCTTCCATTGACTCCAGCGCATACAGTCGGGTGAGCTCTTCCCTCGAACTGCCTGAAGCGTGTTTGAAAGCGAACACGATTGGATAGCTCTTCTTGCGTTGAACGATGTCGCTATCCGTTGACTTCCCGACTATGGCCTCATCCCCCCAGATGCCCAGATAGTCGTCGCGAATCTGAAACAACCGGCCAATGGCTCTGCCAAAACGGGCCACACCCGCCACGGTATCGTCGTCATCTACCGCAATTGTGGCTCCGATCGCCAGACTGCTGCGGATCAGGGCGCCCGTTTTCAGGGCTATCATTTCCAGATACTCGTCGGGTTCGATGGCCGCGCGCTGTTCGAACTGCAGATCGCGGCACTGACCCTCAATCATCTCCAGGTAACTATCAGTCAGCAACTGCGACACCCTCATCGCAGTCTTCGCAGGCACTTCTCCGTTCGCGAGCAGGGAACTCAGGTCGCCGAGGCATTGCATGGCATCACCCGCCACCAGCGCCCTGGGCGTCCCCCACAGCGCCCACACCGTTGGTTGATGGCGTCGCTCGGTGCCCTCATCCTGTATGTCGTCGTGTACCAGGGAAAAATTATGGATCAGTTCCAGCGCAGCGGCTGCTGGCGCTGCCTGCCGTGGGTCTCCCTGCAATGCATCACAGGCAAACATGCAAAGGGTGGGGCGCAGCGCTTTCCCTTGGGAAGAGGGGTTGGGGGACGGATTGCCGTGGCGGTCTACCCATCCCAAATGGTACCGCATCACAGTGTTGATGCAGTTATCGCCCGCTGCGGGTACGCCCGCGGCCATCGCCTCTTCCAGATTTGCCCGATAGCGATCGAACATGCTCGGCAACTGCGGGCCGGCGTTTTTCAGGCCGGCATCAGTGCTGCTATGCGAATTGGAGGGGGCAGCGGATTCAGTTGGTTGTGTGCCCATATTGGGTAGCCTTCCGAGCGGTGAGGTATCAAGTCAACGCGGCCCGCCGTGTGGGGGTTTGGGCGCTTTGTGTTCCAACGATGTCAGAATGTAGCCAACGCCTACAAGCCTGTCAAGCGTCGCCGGTGCGCCAGAGTCAGATTCGCCCTACCCTGCAGACTCCGAACGGGTTCCAACTCTTTGCAGGACGTTATCGCAATTGGATCTGCGGGCGTCTTAATGAGCTGCGACAAACAGTTCGCAAACGCGCGCTCCATCTACGATTTCGCCGAGGTTGGCGGTCTCGCGAGTGGTGTGAAAATCTCGAACCCCGATGCCCACCGGGAGAGCGGTAATTCCATGCTCGAAAAACACGTTGGCATCCGAACCGCCCCCGGTGGTCTCCAGCGTTGGAGACAAACCTGCCGCCGTGACTGATCGCGCGATCTCGTTCAGCGCCGCGTCGTCTGCGGGCACTTGATACGCCCGATATTGATTCCAGATGTTCAGGTCAATCCTGGCGTCCGGAAACAGGGCCCCAGCCTGGTTGAACGCCCGACGGAATTCGTTGGTGTAATTCTCAAGCTTGGATTGGTCGCGCGACCGAAGCTCCCCGTCCATATACGCCGATTCCGGTACGATGTTGCGCTTCAACCCCCCTTCCAGCAAACCAATGTTGCTGGTGGTTTCAAAGTCGATCCTGCCCAGAGGCAGCCGACAAAGCACGTGAGCTGCAACCAGCAGCGCTGACGTACCGTTTTCAGGTTCGAGACCGGCGTGGGCCGCCACACCGGTTATCCGACACTGCACGATGTTCTGGGCTGGCGCACCGACGCAGATGCGGCTGACGGGTCCTTCGCCGTCAAACACGATGCCACTTTTTGCCTCGATCAGCGAGAAATCCAGATTGCGCGCTCCGTTCAGACCGCCTTCTTCAGCACGCGAGAATACCACCTGAACCGGACGCCGAGTTATGCCCGACTCCACCAATGAAGTCAGTCCTTCCAATACGATGGCCAACCCCGCCTTGCAATCACCGCCCAGTATGGTAGAACCGTCAGACCTCAAGGTTTCGCCGTCCGTGTCGAGCAGTGGATTGATGCCGCGGCCGGGGTCTACCGTGTCCATGTGTGCGGACAACATAACCGGAGCCGCGGTCGCGGCCGGGCCCGACCCGGGCAGCGTTGCGACCAGATTACCGTAAGGGTCGTGGCGTACATCAGCCCCCAATCCGGCCAGGCGGACCGAAAGATGTTCGTCGATGGCGTCTTCCTCGCCAGTGGGACTGTCAATCCGTATCAATTCCATTAGCGTTCGAGTAAGACGGTCCCGGTCAGCCATGATTGAATCTCCTGATGACGTGCTGGTTGATTCGATTGGTTACGAACCCCTGCATGATACACCGAACCGTGCCAGTTCCTGGCATTACTTCGGTGTTTCTACGGGTATGAGTCAACGACGACGCCACCGTGTAGCTCATACGTCGATTGACAGTTCCACCCGGTTGCGCCCATAATTTTCAGCGTATGCGCATTGATGTTCGATTGTTTGCTCTGTACCGGGAACGGGCCGGCGCGTCTATTGTTACCGTGGATCTGCCCGACCGCAGCACGGTGGGGCAACTCACGTCGGCGGTGCGCGTTGATTATCCGCGCCTGGCGCCGCCCGAGGTTCGCATTGTGGTCGCGGTGAACGCCGAGTATGCTGACGATGACCTAGTATTGCACTCTGGCGATGAAGTCTGCCTGATACCGCCGGTCAGTGGAGGACGCTGAATTATGATCATCCTAACCTCTGAACCATTGGATCCGGATCAAGTTACAGAATCCGTACGGGCCGATGGCAATGGGGCGGTGGTGACCTTCCTCGGCACGACCCGAGATAATTTTGGGGGCAAAACCGTTACTCGCCTGGAGTACGAAGCCTACGATGCAATGGCGATCAAAAAATTGCACGAGGTGCGCGACAGCCTGTGCGTGGATTACGGCATAGAGGATGTTGCGATTGCCCACCGCACCGGCCGCGTCGACGTCGGACATGTAAGCTTGGTGGTTGCAGTTGCGTCACCGCACCGTCGCGAAGCCTTCGAGGCGTGTCACGAGGCGGTAAACCGCATCAAGACCGTCGTTCCAATCTGGAAGAAGGAATGGTTTGCCGACGGCTCCCGTTGGGTTGCGTGTGAAGACCATGAGTTCGCGGATGACGCCGAGCATCATCATGCGCATGCGGAACGACACGCCGCGCCGGCCCCGGGTAACTGATCCGTTGGCGCCGACGGACGCCCGCAATTAACGCGTTCCGCAGACCTGGATTCAGCGTTGGAGCGGTGGCGTTCTAACGCAACCCCGGGATCAGGTGCACCACCATCTCGCCTGAGGCCAGGTCGATATCTTTCACCACCTGCTGTAACGCCGGCAGCAGTAGCTCGTCCCCGTTATTGGACTTAACCACGTACACGTCGTTGCTGCCGGTGGCCAGCACCTCGCTAATTTCTCCGAGGTGTTCCCCCTGGTCAGTTGTCACGCTGAGACCCAGCAGTTGATAGTGGTAATACTCTCCGGGGACCAGGTCCGGCGTTTTTTCGACGGCAGCGTAAATCCATTGTCCCATCAGGTGCCGGGTCAATAAGACGCTGGTGAGTCCTTCCACATTGAGAAGACCGTACTCGTCTGGCAGCGTCTTGAAAGCCGTTACCGTGAATTCAGCGTCGGCGATAGTAAGAACGTCGCCGGGTCGAAACCGCCGTGGATTGTCCGAGTATGATCGGATCCTCAGGGTTCCGTCCAAGCCATGATTCCTGGTAACCCGTCCTACGACGACCTGGTCTTCTCTTGGGTCAGGGGCCGGTGCCGAGTCTTTCGTTTCAGGCCGGCCGCTATTCGCTGCCCGCCGATATTGTCGCCGCGAACGGTTGCGGCTAGACAATCTCCAACACTGCGCGGGTACCGTCTTTAACTGCGGCCACCCTTAGCAGCACACGCATCGCCTGCGCGACCCGTCCCTGTCGACCGATTACTTTGCCCTTGTCTTCCGGAGCAACCTCGAGGCGGATGACGATTTGGTCGCCTTCGTCCGTTTCTGTCACCTTGACCGCTTCAGGATTGGACGTCAGAGACTGGGCAATATACTCAATCAGCTCTCTCATCGGAGTGAACCTTGTCAAAAATGCCATTGTAATCGAAAATCCGTTTCACTGGGTCTGACGGCTGAGCGCCCTTGCGAAGCCAGTCCACCGCCCGTTCTTCATCCAACGTTACCGCGGGCGGATCCGCCATCGGATCGTAATGCCCGATTCCGTCGATGTAAGCTCCATCCCGGGGATTTCGCCTGTCTGTAACCACTATTCGGTAGTAAGGTCGGCCTTTTTTACCCACACGACGCAGGCGGATTCGTAGCATGCTCTCTCCAACGACAATCTCTAGATCAATTATGATTTGACTGTACGGCTTGGTCTTATGGTTGTCAAACGAGATATTCCCAAACTTACGACCGGCAGCATCGCGTTGAATGTCAAGATTTTGTCAATATGGCGTGTGTCTCTTGCTATAGAAATGAATATCGGGCCCAGACTGGACCTTTGGCTCATCGCCTGAATGTTCCCAGGAACCCCGGGGCGACGGTAGACACTGGTCTGGGCCCGACTAACGGGCTAATTACCTATTTTAGAAAGCGATGACGCTATGAGGCTTT
This sequence comes from Dehalococcoidia bacterium, assembly GCA_965217175.1. Classification (GTDB taxonomy): domain Bacteria; phylum Chloroflexota; class Dehalococcoidia; order Lucifugimonadales; family UBA3495; genus Bin87. Next base: position 2,442,739 of record OZ244251.1, on the reverse strand, counting down.
CACCCCGTCGTGTCCAGACTGGTGCCTACCATCGCCCCAGCATGTTAAACTGTGTTCCATATTAGTCATCACCTCCCTCTTTCTAAATTTCTACGCTAGCGCAGTTGCTGTCAATTTACCGTCGGGAAACTAACTTGTCAACCCATAATTCAGTCGATTCTCAACCAGTTTTGCGCGCCGACAACCCGCTTCGGGTGGTGTTTATGGGTACGCCGGCGTTTGTGGCGCCAGTTCTAGATGCGTTGGTGATCCACCCGTCGGTAAGCGTGGTCGCAGCCTGCGTCCCCCCTGACCGGCCGCGGGGCAGGGGGCGCGCAGTGGAAGCCGCTCCGGTGAAACAGAGGGCAACCGAACTGGATATACCGGTGTTTCAGCCCGGAACGTTGCGCCGCCCGGAGGCGGTCGCGGAGTTGGCTGATTTTGCTCCAGACCTTATTGTAGTAGCCGCTTACGGGCGAATTCTCCCCACCCCGGTATTGAATCTGCCAAACCTCGGCTGCCTGAATCTTCATCCGTCGCTGCTCCCGGCATACCGCGGGCCGTCCCCGGTCGTCGGCGCCCTGCTCGCCGGAGACGACACTACCGGCGTCACCCTGATGCTGATGGACGAGGGTATGGATACCGGCCCCATCATCGCCCAGCGCACTCGCGTCGTAGCTCCGGATGACGACGCCGATTCACTGACGGCGGCGCTCTTTTCCGACGGTTCCGACCTCCTGCTCCAAAACCTGGGCGATTGGATGACCGGCGCGATAATACCTCAACCGCAGGACGATGCCCGGGCCACCTACACAGCCAAGATCGAACGTGCTGCCGGCGCCGTGGACTGGGAGCTTCCGGCTGAGTTGCTGGCGCGTCGGCGGAGGGCTTATGCACCCTGGCCAGGGCTATATACGCGTTGGGAAGACAAGGAGCTGAAATTGCTGGATGTTGCTGCCGCTGCGACATCCGACATCGCGCCCGGTTTGGTGGTCAGCGCCGACGGTACTGAAATCTCAATCGGAACCGGCGCGGGCATCCTGACCGTCAACAAACTTCAGCTTGAGGGTCGGCGTCCTGCCACTGCCGGCGAATTCCTCCGTGGTTACCCCCAATTTGTGGGGGCGGAGCTATCGCGCGACGGAGCCGGACAATAGTAGAGGCGAAGGCAGTTCACCGCCTTCCGTGGTGTAAAATGCGGGCAACAACGAACCGTCGCCGGTGAATTTCCAGGTCAATTTCCAACGGAGGGAGTCATGGCATTTTCAGGCGTACCCAACGAATCACAGGTTCTGGACTGGTACAAAAGCGAAAACAACTGGGGACGATGGGGTCAGCAGGACCAGCTGGGCGCTCTCAACCTGATCACCCCGGCCAAACGGACGCAGGCTGCAGCATTGGTTCAGTCTGGAGAAACCGTCAGCTGCGCTCGCCCCATAACCACTGAGATTACACCGGACATCTCGTTCCAGGTACAACGCTACATGGTTGACAGTGGCGAAGGCCGCGATACCGACCCGCTGGAACGGCGTAACTCCCGGCGCGGGGCTGCCGAATTCATCGGCATGGTTTTCCACGGCCAGACCATCACGCACATCGATGCTTTGTCGCATTACTCCTTCGAGGGGTCGATGTACAACGGCGTGCCGGCGGGTGTGGTTACTTCCAGGGAAGGCGCCCAGAGCCATGCCATCGATTTGACCGCCCAGGGGTTGGTAACCCGCGGCGTCCTGCTGGACATAGCCAAAGTTCGCGGCGTCGACTGGTTGCCGCCGAACGCCCCGGTGATGCCCGAAGACCTGGACGCTGCGGAGCGAGACCACGGCGTCACCGTGGAGTCCGGCGATATCCTGCTGGTCAGAACGGGCAACTACCGCCGGCGCATTCAGGAAGGCCCGTTGCCGCCCACCGAGCCGTCGGTGGCCTGTCACGTGGCATGTGCGCCGTGGTTCAAGGAGCGGGGAATCGCGATGCTGGGCACCGACACCTCCAACGACGTTCGACCCAACGAATACGCAAACATCGTCTCCCCGGTGCACATTGCCTGCCTGGTTTACCTGGGCGTTTGGCTCATCGACAACGCCAACCTGGAAGAAGTATCCGAAGCAGCGGCCCGCCACAACCGCTACGAGTTCATGTTGTCCATTGGACCCCTGCGCCTTCGGCACGTCACCGGAAGCCCGGTGAATCCCATCGCGATCTTCTGACTCGCAAGCTGTCCCGAGGCAAAAACGAACGCCCGCCAACCGGCGGGCGCTCCGGATTCCGGGTGCTGGGTAGATTTAGAAATTGGGCCGGATGGTCATGGCCCGCAACCGCCGCACCCGTTCTTCTACCGGGGGGTGAGTCGAGAACAGCCGTGCCATGGAGCGCCCGCTCAATGGATTTACGATGAACAGATGTGATGCCGCCTCGTTCACTTTCATGGGCCGCGCTTCTACGCCCATTTCCAGCTTTTCCAGCGCTCTGGCCAGAGCTTCGGGGTTGCCGCAATTGTGCGCACCGGTGATATCAGCCTGGAATTCCCGGGAACGTGAAATCGCCATGCGGATGATGGTCGCGGCAAGCGGCATTACTATCGCGATGATGAGCAGGCTGATGATGTTGCCGCCCCGATCACGTCCGCCCCCGCCCATGCCGCCGAAGATGGCCGCAAACTGCGCCATAAACGCCAGCATGGATATTGCGCCGGCGATGGTGGCCACCACGGTCATGATCAGAGTATCGCGGTTGCCCACATGTGCCATCTCGTGGGCCATTACGCCGGCCAGTTCCTCGCGAGTCAGGATGCGGCGAATGCCGGTAGTTACGGCTACCGCCGCCCGTTGCGGGCTGCGGCCGGTGGCGAATGCGTTGGGTGATTCCGAGTCTATCTCGTAAACTTTGGGCATTGGCATGTTGGCGAGTCTGGCTTGCTCCTCGACCAAAACGAAAAGCTGAGGATCATCCTCGGGCGTAATCTGTTTGGCATGGGCCATTCCCAGGGCTATCTTGTCGCTGAACCAGTAGGCGCCGAAATTCATCACGATGGCGAAGACCAGCGCCACGACGATGCCCACCTCTCCACCGATTGCGGCCCCAATCACCAACAGCAGGCCGGTCAGCACCATCAGTAAAAAGAATGTTTTGACCGTATTCATAAATTCCTCGTCGGGAGCGAGTGGTGTGCGAAACTGCCTCTGATTGCATTGTAACATCGGCTAATCGGGCAATTGTTTAAGAGTTTTGCTCTAACCCGGGATTTTTGCATAGTTTGATTTCCAGCGCCGAATCCGAATCGATTGGAGGGGGTATAATTTCCCACGACTTCGAAGTTCGTAAGGCGGTACCAACATGCGTATAACCGACGTGGAAGCCGACATTGTTCGAATTCCCCTAAGCACCCGATTCAGCGGCAGCGTGTACCAGATTGAATCGCGTTGCACCATCGTCACCCGTGTCCACACCGACGAAGGGTTGATCAGCGAAGTGTATTCGGGAGACGAGCGCACCGGATACCAACTACTGAAAGACCTGGTGGTTGGCCCAATGAAGGATGCGGTGCTTGGTGAGGATCCCACAGCCATCGAACGTTGCTGGCAAAAGATGTTCGCCCTGACACCGCACATCAGTGACAAGGCCATCGCCATGCGCGCCATCGCGGCCATCGACGTGGCCCTGTGGGACATTACCGGCAAGACGCTCGGCGTCCCCGTGCGTTCGCTGCTCGGTGGCTACGCCGATCGGGCTCCGGTGGTGCGTTTCGCCTACTACGTCCAGGGTCGCAATACCGAGGACATGGTGCAGGATTTGCTGCATCAGCGCGAACGCGGAATCGGCGGGGTCAAGTTGAAGGTTGGCGGAGTCTCCGTCGCCGATGATCTGTTGCGGGTTCGCGCCATCAGGGACTCGTTGGGCGATCAGTTCATCATAGTTTGTGATGCCAACCAGGCCTGGACTTTGGACGAAGCCCTGGAATTCGCTGCTCCCGCCCGGGAAATGGGGCTGGCGTGGCTGGAAGAACCGTGCCGCTGGCAGGATGCCGACAACGACATGCGTCAGGTGCGATTGCGTACTGGAATCGCCGTGGCTGCCGGCCAGGGAGAGAGCAGTTCTTGGGGCTGCCAACGGCTGATGGATGCCGAAGCAGTGGACATTCTCAATGTGGATGCGGCGATCTGCGGCGGCATATCCGAGTGGCGTCGAGTGGCAGGGGCGGCGCAGATGCGAGGCGTCAGGATGGCCCACCACGAAGAACCACAACTGGCGGTGCAATTGTTGCCCGCTCACGCCCACGGGTTGTTTGTAGAAGTGTTCGAAGAAGAACGCGACCCGGTGTACTACCAGCTCAACAGCGTGTTGCCGGAATGGGACAACGGTGAAATCGTCGCTCCCACCGAGGCCGGCATGGGTCTGCATCTGGACGCTGAAGTACTTGAGCAGTACAAGGTATACTGAATCGTGTGGTAGCCAGCTGCCACTCTCACGGAGCGATCTAAGTGGGCACATTCAGCGTACCTTTGGAAGTGGGTAACCTGGAATCATCGGTTCCCGCGATGGTGGACGCTGTGGTTGACACCGGCGCCACGTACACCATGCTACCGCCGTCGTTGTTGAATAGGCTTTCGCTAGGACCGGTCCAACAAATCAGATTTCGTGTCGCCAGCGGCGAATATGTAAATTACGATACAAGCTGGGCGACATTCGCCGCCGAGGGCCGCAACGGGATGGCCAGAGTGATATTTGGTCCCGAGGAATTATTCCTTTTAGGGGCTACGACCCTGGAGGATCTGCGTTTAGCCGTCGACCCAATCGAAGAAAAACTGGTACCGGTGGATGGATTGTTGTTGTAAATCCTGATTATGGCGATGGCCGGATTGGACACCTATGATGAATCTCTCGCCCTGGCCTACGAGGCCGGGTGGACGGACGGGTTGCCCATCGTTCCGCCCACCGCGGATCGCGTGAGGACGTTTCTTGAATCCGTAGGCCGTTCTCCCCTCGATCTCGTCGGTGAGATTCCCCCGCGCGGAGGACGGGCTACCGTGGAAAAGCTGGCCGCCAACGCAGTCATGGCGGGTTGCCTGCCCGAGTATTTTCCAGTTGTAATCGCAGCCATCGAGGCGCTGTTGCTGCCCCGGTTCAACCTCGCTTCGGTGCAGTGCTCGACCCACATCGCCACGCCCCTGGTGATCGTCAACGGACCCGCCGCCGGAGAACTGGGCATGAACAGCGGCGGCAACTGTTTCGGACAGGGCAACCGTGCTAACGCCACCATCGGCCGGGCCGTTAAGCTGGCCCTCACCAACCTGGGCGGTGCGTTGCCCGGCGACGAGGATCGCGCCACCTTCGGTCACCCCGGCAAGTACACCTATTGCATCGCCGAAAATGAGGCAGATAACCCCTGGGAACCCTATCATGTTGAACACGGTTACACGGCGGAGCAATCGGTGGTCACCGTACACCCCGCGGAAGCCCCACACAACCTGAACAATCACGGCGCCGATAACCCCAAAGATTTACTCACGACGTTCGCCTTGTCGATGGCCATACCCGGTTGCAACAACATTCACGTCATGGGAGACGTGCTGCTGGTGTTGGGTCCGGAACACGCCGACATCATCTCCAGCGCCGGCTGGAACAAGAACGACGTGCGGTCTTACCTCTATGAGCTGGCCCGACAGCCGCTGGCGCTGCTGAAACTGGGCGGCATACATGGTCGCCACGCCCACCGTAACACCCTCTGGCCGCGCTGGATCGACCGCGACGACGACGACGCAATGGTACCTGTGGTGCGGCGCGCCGAGGACATTCACATCATGGTGGCCGGCGGCGCCGGTAGACACTCGCTATACATCCCCGGTTGGGGTTCCCGCATCACTTCCGCCCCGGTGCGCGCCACCTGACGTCTGTCTCAGGAGACTCAATATGACCAACGGATCATCCGATCTGCAATCTCGCATGGCGGCGCTTGGCCTGCTGGATCCCACCGACCGGCAGGAAGAACCGGAGCGTCGCCCGGCCCCGCCATTGGAAACCCTGGAGGGCCGCATCGGCGGTTTCCTCGATAACCGCAAGGGCAACGCCGATGTAATCCTGGAATCCATCAAACAGCGTCTTGCCGACGATTATGGGATGACAGACTCTCTGGTACGTTCCAAATGGGTGTTTTCTGCCCCCGCTGCTCCGGAAATCATCGACGAGTTGGCGGATTGCGATTTCGTGGTCACCGCGGTGGGGGATTGAGGGAGTTGTGTGGCGCGCAGTTTGCGCGACGCCATCGAGCTGGAAGACCGGGGCGTGAGGACCGTGGTGGTTCATACCCGGGCTTTTTCCTCCGCCGCGGAACAGCACATCGTTTCATTGGGGAGGCCGGACTACACCGGGTCGGTGTACTTACAGCATCCGGTCGCAGCGTTGGATGAGTCAGCCATCCGACAGCGGGTTGACGCCGTCGTTGGAGACATCGTTGCCGCCCTGCTCGGCCACCGGCGTGAAGCCTGACGGCGCTTTTGCGAGACGCCTCTCGTTCTAGACTCCCCGCTCTCTGATCCAGCGGTGTTTTTGCGTTTGCCGGCTTTGTTCGTCGGTGGGTTGATATGCGCCAAGGAACCGATCGCGAAATTCGACAAACCGCCCGCCGGCTATTGCATCCCGCATCTGTTCCATGAGGCGCAGCACGAAGCGCAGGTTGTGTACCGACGCCATTCTAGGCCCCAGCATTTCCCCGGCCTTGAACAGATGACGCAGGTATGCTGCCGAATAATGTTGGCAGGCGTAACAATCGCAGGTCTCGTCCAACGGCACATCCTGATCGCCATAGCGGCGGTTGGCAATATTGATGCGACCGGTGGGAGTGAACAGGGCACCGTTGCGCGCCACCCGCGTGGGGAGCACGCAGTCGAACATGTCCACGCCCAGCGCCACCCCGTTTACCAGATCTTCAGGTGAACCGACACCCATCAGGTATCGCGGTTTGTCGCTGGGCAACCCTTCGCAAACCTGACGAGTAATCCGGTGCATTTCCTCTTTGGTTTCTCCCACCGCAAGGCCGCCGATGGCGTATCCGTCAAACGGAATGCTGGTGACCAGTTCCGTAGATTCATCCCGGAATTCCGGGATCGTGCCGCCCTGTACTATCCCGAACAGGGCCTGCACCCCGGAGTAGGCCGTCGGCGCATGAGTGTCGTAGCAGACCCGCGCCCATCGGTGGGTTCGATCCATTGCTGCCCGCACGTCCGATCGGTCGCCAGCGGAGAACACGCATTGATCAAAGCACATGATGATGTCGGCGCCAAAGAGTTGCTGGTTGCGGATGGCCACCTCGGGGGTAAACAGATGCTCGCTGCCGTCAATGTGCGAACGGAACAGAATTCCGTTATCGTTGATACGGCGTAGGGCACCCAGGCTGAACGCCTGGTAACCGCCGCTGTCGGTCAGGACCGGCCCTGCCCATCCCATGAATCTGTGCAGTCCGCCGGCATCACGGATGCGGTCGACGCCGGGCCGCAGGTACAGGTGATAGGCGTTGGACAGAACGGTTTCCGCGCCCGCGTTTCGGACTTCATCGAACGTCAGGCCCTTTACGGTTGCCTGGGTCGCCACGGGCATGAATATGGGCGTTTGCGCCGTACCGTGGGGCGTGGTAATCTGCCCCAGCCGCGCCGCGCCGTCGGTACCGGACAGCCTGAAACTGAATTTTTCCTTAGTCATTCCAGCAATTTACTCGCAGTGTCCACCCGAACGCAATGCGCCGTTTGAGGGGTACGTGATGTACCTGGCATTATCCGATTTTCTGGTCGCGCTGAGCGCCAATGCCGGCGTTTGGGCGATTTCGGTGGTGGCGGCAATGGCCGTGACGGCGGTGGCGCTGTTCATATTCTGGGATCTGGTAGGACGCGTTGTGTCGTTGACGGCGCAGGTTTACAGCTCGATCCGGCGCGACTGAACCAGCAGACGGATCGCAGTGTACTTTCCCATCGCCGACGTTTCCATCTCGCCGTTGTTGCTGGCGTTGCTGGGCATGATAGTTGGCACGATGACCGGCTTTTTTGGCGTTGGCGGCGGCTTCCTGATCACTGGCGGTTTGCTCGTGCTGGGCGTCCCAACTATCTATGCAGTGGGCACCGGGCTGCTGATGGTTATGGGCACAGCGATTACCAGCACCTTGAGGCACCGGCGGTTGGGCAACGTGGATATCCGCCTGGCGATCCTCATTGTTTGTGGCACGGTTCCGGGCGGGTTGATTGCAGAGCGGGTGAACGCCGTACTGGAGCAGGCTGGACTGGGCGGGTTGGTCATAGGGCTGGTTTATTTTGTGCTGTTGCTGGGGTTGGGTTCGTGGATGACCGGCAGCTGGCTTCGGAGGCTGAATCGCAAACAGGTTGGGCAGACGGGCGGTGGTATTTCTAAACGGCTGCACGACTTGCGGATTGGCCCAGCGGTAATTTGGGTCCCCGGGAAGGGGCGGATTTCGACTCGCATTCCGTTTCGGAAATCGGGCATCGATGAGATGTCCGCATTCGTGCCGGTGACCGCCGGTTTTGCGATTGGATTCATCGCCCTTCTGTTGGGCGCCGGTGGCGGGTTCATTCTGATGCCGTTTCTCGTGTACGGGCTGGGAGTGCCAGCGGCAGTGGCCATCGGAACCGATCTGTTTCAGATTATCATCACTGGAACGCTGGGGGCGTTTTTGTACTCCTTGCGTGGAAATGTCGACCCAGTGATCGCGATCATCATGTTTGCGTCGGCATCGGTGGGCACCCAGCTGGGCGCGCTGGCGACGCGGTTCGTCAACGCCAGCCGGATACTGGGCTTATTCGGAGTTACGGTGCTGAACGCCGGCGTCGCAGTCGGGTTGAATCAGCTGGCCCAACTGCTGGGCTCTGCAGTGCTGGCCCAGATTGGGCAGGCTTTGCTGCTGGGAGCCTCGGGTGCGGTGGCCGTAGCAATCCTGTGTATGCTGGCCGTGTCTGCCGGCAAACAGCTGCGGCGGGGACGGCGACTGGCGATGCTGCGGGCAAAGAGACGCCGAAAGGCGACGATTCCCGGTTAGGTCACCCGGGTAGTTAGCGGGTCAGCCACGCCAGGGTATCGTCGACCAGTTCGGTGGGAATATCGCGCCGCACCGTGGCTTGGCCGACATCCTCCAGGAGAACCCACCGGTTGGCTCCGCCCACGGTTTTCTTGTCCAGGGACATGGCGCTGCGTACTGCGGCCAGGTCGACATCCGGCGCCGTGATAGGCAGGTTGAACCTTTGCAGCAGGGTGCGCTGGCGTTCTACGATGTCGTCGCCAATCATACCCATCTCACGGGCGATACGGGCAGCGCCCATCATGCCCACCGAAACGCCCTCGCCGTGCATGAAGCGTCCGTACTCGGTGGATGCTTCCAGGGCGTGGCCGATGGTGTGACCGTAGTTGAGCAGGATGCGGATGCCGAGGGTTTCGCGCTCGTCCTGGCTGACGATGTCGGCTTTGATGGCCATGCTGCGCCGGATGACTTCGGTGGAGATCTCCGGCTCAACGTCCATCAGGGCTTCCGCGTGTTCTTCAAACACATCCACCAACGATGGGTCGAGAATGAGACCATGCTTGATGGCTTCGGCCCAACCTTCTGCCAATTCACGCTTGCCGAGGGTGGAGAGGGCCCCTACGTCGGCGAGCACGGCCCGGGGCTGGTAAAACGCGCCCACCATGTTTTTGGCCTGGGGAAGGTTGACGGCCACCTTGCCACCGATGGATGCATCGACCATAGCCGCCATGCTGGTGGGAACCTGCACGAAGGGCACGCCCCGCAGGAAGGTGCTTGCGATGAAACCGCCGAGGTCGCCCGACACGCCGCCGCCGATCGCAATAATGGGCTGACCCCGTTCGGCTTTGAGGCCGACCAGCCATTCGTATATTTCCTGGGCCAGCTGGAATGACTTGCTGGTCTCGCCGGGCGGAATCACGAAACAGTGGGCGGCGATACCCGCTCGCTGCAACGCCCATTGCGCATTGCGCCCGTAAGGCCGCATTACGTTTTCGTCCGTGATTATGTAGACGGTTTTACCCAATTCAAGATCATTGATGTAATCGCCCAGGCGGTCGATCACCCCCCAATCCGCAATGACCGGGTAGCTTCCCCCAGAATGATGTACGGTCGCCGCAAGGTCAGTTTGAGCCATCGAGGTTCTCCTGGATCGTCATTTGTGTTGGTCTCCCAGCATCCGGAGGAGTCCGGGATTCTGTTTGCGGGGTTTCTGTTTGATAAATCTGCAGGATTTCATCCGCGACCTGTTCGGGCGTTCGGTCGTCCGTCGGTATGGAATGGTGAGCCAGGTCGTAGGCAGCAGCGCGTTCCAACAGAAGCTGTCGGATTCTCTCCAGAGGATCACCACCGGCCAGCATGGGGCGCACCGCCGCGCTTATACTACCCCTGGAAATCCGGTAATAGATGGTTTCGGGACTGGCGGTAAGGCAGAACACCGTTCCGTTGTCCAGCAAAACCTTTCGCGTCGATTCCTGTGCGAACGCGCCGCCGCCGGCGGCGATAATCTTGTCTTCCCCTTCACATAGCGAAAATGCGGCGTGGCGTTCCATGGCCCGGAATACCGCTTCTCCATCGTCGCTGAAGATTTGGTGAATCGGCTTAGCGGCACGCCGCACGATCTCTTCGTCCAGATCAGCCGCCTGCCTCCCGGTGGCTCGGGATATGATACGGGCCACGTGGCTCTTGCCCGTAGCCATAAACCCAACCAGGATGATGTTGTCTGACGACATGGGGGCTGATGCCGGATGCGTCGGCGTTAGGCCGGCCGCGGCGGCGCCGGAGCGTAGCCGGATGCCGTGCAGAATTCCACGCTGTTGCCGTCTGGGTCCTGAATGAAGAAGTACGCCTGTCCGTCGTATCGGATGCCGCCGCGCAATACCTCAAATCCGTTGCTTTCCAGCGTCGCCTGGGTGTCTTCCAGGTTGTCCACCTGAAAAGCGTGGTGAATATTGCCGGGCTTGGCGGGCGCTTCGTCCGTTTCAATCAGATGAACCATCATGCCGTTGTCGAGCTGCAGCCAGGTGATTGCCGGGTTGTCTACCTGGCTCTGGATCTGCTTGATGCCGAGCAGGTTGTTGTAGAACTCCATGGCGCGGGCCGTGTCCTTCACCATGGTCGTTACGTGGTTAATTTGACGAATGTCGATTTTGCCAGCCATCTTCCCTCCCGATTCATTTGGAAATAAAACTACCGTTGAAGCGTCCCCGGTCGCTGGTTCGGTGGCCCGAACGCGTGAACATTATGCCATATTGCGCCTGCGTCGCGGCGGCTGTTTGCTATGAGTTGTCTGACGGCCAGGCGCCGTCCCCGATCAGCGGTACGTACCGGCATTGCCCCAACGACTCTATGAGGTGGCAGCCCGCAGTTACCGTCAATCTGACCAGGGTTTGTTTTTCGCGGTCTCCCACCGGAGCGACGATTCTGCCTCCAGGCTTCAGTTGGGCGACCAAAGCATCCGGAATGCTGGGGGCTGCAGCGGACACCAGGATTGCATCATACGGCCCGCGTTCGGGCGCACCCAAAGCGTGCTCCACCAACAGCACCGCTACGTTGGCGATGCGGCATCGGGCGAGATTTTGGTGCGCCATCGTGGCCAATTCGGGTATGCGCTCTACCGCGGTGACCATCCCGAATGGCAACAACTCCGCGAGCACCGCCGCCTGATAACCGCTGCCGGCGCCCACTTCCAGAACATGCTCGTCTCCGCGCAGCTGCAAAGCCGACGCCGACGTTGCCACCATCAACGGTTGGGAAATGGTCTGATCATGCCCAATTGCCAGCGGGACGTTGCAATAGGCCACTGCGCGGAGTTCATCGGGAACGAACGCCTCGCGCGGCACATGACGCAAAGCTTCCAGTACCGGCGCATCGTCCAGCGACCGCGCCAGTTGGTTAATCAATTGTTCACGCGAGCGTATTCGTAACGAAGTCAGATTCATAACCGGAACCATCCGCGGGAACCATGATCCGTGTACAATCCATGCACCACCTGATTGTTAAATAATAGCATCCAGGGATCGATTGACTTCGGTTGCGCTCTTTAGATGGGCAATGCCAGTAACTGTTCAGAGTTGGAGGTAGTATCCTGGCCTCAACCTGTCTTTCCCGCGAAAGCGGGAATCCAGGAAACCAAGGATAAGCAACATTGCGGTTTAAAGACTTCTCTGGATTCCGGCTCAAGGCCGGAATGACGGAGTGGCATGGAAATCACGCGTCGAGTCTTAACTGTTACCATTGCCAAAATTCGTTGACGAGGCAGTGGGCGTGTGGTACGATTTCCACGCAAAACTAACGAAGCCAGCTATTTGTTGAGATTTCTACAGGTTTGATGGCCACGAATACCGAAAATACCGCCCGCTGGATGTCCCTCGGAGAAGTCAGTCGGGCGCTGGAAGTGAACGACGCCACCCTGCGCCAATGGGCAGACCGAGGCCAGGTGAGGGTATACCGTACTCCCGGAGGCCATCGTAGATTTTGGCGAGAAGACGTGGAAGCCCTGATGGGCCGATCCCCAGTTGTTGGTTCTTCTCCAGTTTCCGATGCAGACCCGGAAGGTACCGCCCTGCGCAAAATTCGCCGCAAGCTAAGTCAGTCTGACCTATCGTCGCAACCGTGGATGCAGAGTTTCCAGGAAGAAGGGCGCGATCGAATGCGCCTCTTCGGACGCAGGTTGCTGTCGTTGCTGGTTCAGGACGGTTTGCGCGACAGGAGTCGGCGCAAGGGCGAAACGCTATCCGAAACCCACATGTTGGGCCACGAATACGGCTCCGAAATGGCCGACCGCAACGTGCCATTGTCCGACAGCGTTCAGGCATTCTTGTTCTTCCGGCAGACTGTCGTAGAATCGGTACACCCTGACCGGCTTCGGCAGGTGATAGAAATTTCCGACCGGGTGTTGATGGGGTTGGTTGATGCCTACGGCGCCAGGCTGGCAGATGACGACAAAGGCTCCGAAGCCCGGCCCGCCGGCCGGTTGACGACGCCCGGAGGCAGTGCAAGATGACCACCGACACCATGGACATGGTCGACCGCAAATTGCTCAACATCATTCAGAGCAACTTCCCTGTTGTCGAACGGCCGTACCTGGAGATCGGTAACGAGTTGGGCATCACCGAATCTGAGGTACTGACGCGCCTCGCCGAACTCAAACGACAGAACGTGGTGCGGCAAATCAGCGCGATTTTCGATACTCGCCGCCTCGGGTATAAAACGACCCTCGTCGCCTTTGCTTACGGCCAGGACGACCTCCACCCCGGAGCGATCTTTATCAATCGGCATCCCGGAGTCAGCCATAACTACGCCCGCGAAGGCTCGTACTACAATCTGTGGTTCACGTTGGCGGTCCCGCCCGACGGCGATCTGGAGCAAACCGTGCGCTGGATGGCCGCTCAGACCGGGGCCATCGAATATCGCATCATGCCTACCATCAGATTTTTCAAGATTGGCGTGAACTTCGATATGGTGAAACGTCGCAGCGATGCTTTCAATTACAGCCCGGACGGTATCGGCCAGACTAAAAGGCCGGCTGCAGACTGGAACCAGGCGCAGGACATTACCGAATGGGACAAACAGGTGATACGCGAAGCCCAGGAAGACCTTCCGCTTGAATCACACCCCTTCGTTGGCATCGCCCAGAGGTTGGGGCTGACTGTTCCCCAGTTTTTCCAGCAGCTGGCCGAGTACCAGGAGCGCAAATTGATGCGCCGTTACAGCGCTGTGTTGCATCACCGCAGGTCTGGATTCCGCGCCAACGCCATGATCGTTTGGAAAGTGCCGCCCGAACGTTCCGAAGAGGTTGGCATGATCATGGCCGAAAACCCGGCGGTGACCCATTGCTACGAACGCCCCACGTTTCCCGATTGGGAATATAGCCATTTCACGATGGTGCACGCACCGACTCGAGACGAATGCGAGGCCATTGGGCGCGAGATCGGCCAGGCCGCGGGAATCACCGAAAACTTGCTCCTTTACAGCACCCGTGAGTACAAAAAGACCCGCGTAAGGTATTTTGTAGAGGACTACGAGTCAGTTTGGGATTCGCCCGAGGCTGCCGAAGCGCTGGCCGAACCGGTCGCCCAGTAAATCCGGATTGGATTGTCGCCGGCACGGGTATTATCAGTAGTGGATTTCAACGATGCCTGAATATTATCCTGTCTACCTCAACCTGGCTGGCAAAAGCTGCGTCATCGTGGGTGGCGGTACCGTTGCCCAGGGCAAGATCGCCGCGCTGCGCGACGCCGGCGCCGACATCAAGATAATCAGTCCGCAGGTTACCGACGGGATCAAGCGGGCTGTTCAACACGGCGATGTGGTCTGGATTCAACGGGAATACAAACCCGGTGACTTGGGCGGCGCGTTTATCGCGGTGGCGGCCACCAACGTCTGGCACGTTAATCGCCAGATACACGAGGAAGCCGAGAATCGGGGCGTGTTGCTCAACGTCGTTGACGATCCGGACCAGTGTACGTTTATCGCCCCCTCCATCGTCCGCCGAGATCCCATCACATTGGCAATTTCAACCGGCGGAGCCAGCCCGGCGTTGGCTCGCAAAATGCGGGAGGTCCTGTCCGAGGCGCGAATTTTGCAATGGGCCGAACTAGCCGGTGTCCTGTCCCAGGCCCGCCGGGTCATCAAGGAAAAACGTACCGCCATCGACCCCACCCGCTGGCAATGTGTGATCACCGAAGAATTGCTGCAACTCACCCACAACGGTAACGATGATGAAGCAGTCAGGATTATCCTGAGTCAACTCGAGGATCCCGGTATTCCCGAAATGTGCCCGGATCTGGCTCATTGCAGACCCGGTGGGTGTGCCAAACGGGCTGCCATGCGCGCCGCGGAGGCAGTGAGTTGAGCCTGGTCGTTCTGGGATTGGACCACCGTACCGCCCCGGTGGATTTGCGAGAGCAGTTGAGCGTTGAACGCGAACAGTTGACCTCCGCACTCAGCCAACTCTCTCAATACGTGCCTCAGTCGGTGATTCTCTCCACCTGCAATCGTACCGAGGTTTACACCTATCACTCGGATGATGACAGCCTGGCGGGAAGGATCAGCGACTTCCTGATCGCATATTCCGGTGTGCCGCGCGTAGAACTCGAACGGCATCTGTATCAACTCTGGGAGGCCGACTGTGCCCTCCACCTGTTCCGCGTTGCCGGCGGCCTGGAATCAATGATAGTCGGCGAAAGGCAGATTTTGGGCCAGGTGCGGTCCGCATTTAGCGTGGCAAGCGAAACCGGTTACTCCAGCAACCCGATCACTCGCATGTTCCACAGCGCGCTCCGCGCCGGCCGCCGCGTCCACCGGGAGACCAACATCGGCCGCCATTCGCGGTCCGTCAGCCGCGCAGCTGTGCAACTGGCCCGGGGGATGTTCAGCCGCCTTGACGACAAACGCGCCCTGGTCATCGGCGCCGGTGACGCCGGCCGGATGGTGGCCCGGGCGCTGGCCGACGCCGGCGTTCAGCAGATAACGGTCACCAACCGCACTGCCTGGCGCGCCGAGGACCTGGCCAAAGAGTTGGGTGGCGTGTCTGCTCCGTTCGAAGATTTATCGGAAAGCCTTTCCGGCGCGGATCTGGTTATCAGCAGTACCGGGTCTCCGGGTTTTGTGGTTTCGACGGACTCGGTTCGGCAAGCGCTGGTAGCCCGCGGCTCTCACGAACCGCTCATGCTAATCGACATCGCCGTACCGCGAGACGTTGATCCGGCCGTTAACGATCTGGTCGGTGCACGGTTGTACGACATTGACGCGCTGGGTCAGCTGGCCGAATCCGGGTTGGACAGCTGGAACCACGAAGTTGAACGCGCCTCCAGTATCATTGACGAAGAATGTTCCCGGTTTATTGAGCGATGGAACTCTTCAGACACCATGGAACTCATCGCCTCCATGCGCCGGCGCGCTGATTCGGTCAGACGGGCCGAGGTTGCGCGGACGCTCAGGATGCTTGGCGCCGATGAGGACAGCGAACTCGCGGAGCGCCTCGACTCCATGACCAACGCACTCGTCAAGAAATTGCTGCATCGCCCTACGGCTGAATTGCGTTCTGCCAACAGTGCAAACGTATATCCCCTCGCCGAACGGCTTTTCGGCGAAGACGGCGAAACGGGCCGGGGTAGTGGGCGCCAATAGCAATCCTCGCTCCACTGTGCGGGTCGGCACTCGAGGCAGCCGCCTTGCCTTGATTCAGACGGAGCTGACCCTTAACATCCTCAAGGCGGCTCATCCTGGCATCGAATTCTTGCCGGTAACGGTTACAACCAGCGGCGATGCCGACCAGCGCGCTCCCCTCGCCGGCATGGGACTGGGAGTCTTTGTCAAAGAGATCGAGTACCGGTTGGAAAAGGGCGAAATCGATATGGCCGTGCACAGTCTGAAGGACATGCCCACCGCTTTGCCCGACGGGATGTGCATCGGCGCGGTGCTGGAAAGAGCCGACCCGCGCGATGTTTTCGTATCCCACCTCGGTACAACGCTGGGCGACTTCCCGGAGGGGAAACGAATCGGTACCAGCAGCCCACGCCGGAAGGCGCAACTCGCGCGCCGGCGTCCCGACCTGGAGATCGTTCCCATTCGCGGCAACGTGGACACGCGCCTCCGGAAAGCTGCTGGAGAAGAATGCGACGGTACCATCGCCGCCGCCGCCGGCCTGATACGCATGGGGTTGGAAGACGTGATCACCGAATATCTGCCCACCACCGAATTCGTGCCCCCGCCCGGGCAGGGCGCAATGGCCGTGGAGATCCGGGAGGGCGACGATTGGATGCACAAGATTGTCCTGGCTGCCAACCACTGCGATACCGAAGCATCGGTGGCCGCAGAACGGGGGTTCCTCGAGGCGTTGGGAGGTGGGTGTCAGACTCCCGTCGGCGCCTACGCCCAAACCGTGAGTACCAATCTTGATGATCTGGCGTTGACTGTATTTCTTTCTTCCACCGACGGGGCTACCGCGTTTCGCGCCACTGTGGTCGGCGCCAAGGGAGCGCCCGCCGAACTGGCGGCTGCGGCTTGGAATGACCTTCGCCAACAGGGAGCCGGTTCGCTGCTGGCCTCAAGCTGACTGGCGCTCAATCTCCCAATTGATATAGCATCTTGCCATGGTCGCATCACGCGGAATTGTCTATTTGGTTGGCGCTGGCCCGGGTGATCCGGGCTTGCTGACCGTCAAAGGAGCACGGGTGTTGGCCTCCGCCGACGTCGTGGTGTACGACCGACTCCTGGATCCCTCCTTGTTGGCACTCTCCAAAGCGACGTCCCGGCATATTTTTGTGGGGAAAGAGCGGGGTAGACAGGCGTTATCGCAATCGGAGATCAACGAACTCCTGGTCGCAGAAGGATCCGCCGGGAACGAGGTTGTGCGGTTGAAAGGTGGTGATCCCTTCGTGTTCGGTCGCGGCGGCGAAGAGGCCATCGCACTCGCCGGCGCCGGTGTTCCTTTCGAGGTCGTGCCTGGTGTAACGTCCGCAGTAGCCGCTGCAGCTTACGCCGGGATACCTGTGACGCACCGGGGCATAGCCACGTCGTTTACAGTGGTTACGGGCAGCGAAGACCCAACCAAGACCGAAACCAATACCCCCTGGGCTGCATTGGCAAAAACCGGCGGCACCCTGGTGGTGTTGATGGGGTGGGCGGCCCTGCCCGGCATCCTGTCCACGTTGCGAGACAACGGTATGAGCGCCGAGACTCCGGTCGCCCTGGTTCAATGGGGAACCTGGCAGCGTCAACGCACCGTAACCGGCACCCTGGCGAACATCGTGGAGCGCGGCAAACAGGCTGGGATGGCGGCCCCGGTGATCGCGGTAATCGGGGAGGTTGCCAGCCTGCGCGACAACGTTGGGTGGTTCGACCGCCGGCCCCTTTGGGGCAAACGGGTGCTAGTTACCAGGTCACGAACCCAAACTTCCCGCTTCGTTGAAACACTATCGCAGCTGGGTGCAGACCCGATTGAACTTCCTTCCATCGAAATAGGCCCGCTGGAAGATTACGCCGAGCTGGACCAACTGCTGAAGGAGACTGCCGGCGTTACCGGTCGCTGGATAATTTTTGCCAGCACCAACGCGGTCGAACACGTTTGGGACCGGTTGAAAGCGCTGAATTACGACGCCCGCTACTTCGCGGGGTCCACGATCGCGGCCATAGGCCCAGCAACTTCGGATGCCCTGGTTGCCCGTGGCATCCAGCCCGATTTTGTCCCTCACCGGTCGGTGTCAGAGGACGTGGTCACCGAACTGTCCGGCCGCGACTGGAACGACCGGCTGGTGTTGTTGCCGGGTTCTGCCATCGGCAGGGATGCTCTGGCCAGTGGATTGGCCGAGCTGGGCGCCAATGTCCGCCGCGTCGCCGCATATCGGAACGTGCGCCCTGCCGGCATAGAACAGAAGGCCGCGGACGTCCTGCGCAACGGCGTTGATGTGGTAACCTTCACGAGTTCCTCGACGGTACGCAACCTGGTGGAAATCATTGGCGAAAACCGGCCCTTGCTGGACAATTGCCTGGTGGCCTGTATCGGCCCGATTACCGCCGCAACCGCCGTCGAACTGGGATTGAACGTAAACGTCGTCGCTGACGAGGCCACCGTCGAAGGACTGGCCGACGCGCTGGTAAAATTCTACGCGGCCTAACATCGCTGATTCAGAACGGGAGAGACGGAGGGTAGTCATGCTGAAACATCCAGAATTGCGCATGAGGCGATTGCGGGAGAAGGAACCGGTGCGCAATCTCGTACGCGAAACCCGGTTGGATACCGCTAATTTCATCTACCCGATGTTCGTAACCCACGGTGAAAACATTCGCAATGAGATAGAGCCCATGCCCGGTTGCTTCCACACGTCCATCGACCGGCTCCATGAAGAAATCGACGAGATCGTCGAGCTGGGGATACCGTCGGTATTGCTTTTTGGTTTGCCGCCGGAAAAAGACGCAGTTGGCAGCGGCGCTTACGATCCTGAAGGAATTATTCAGGAGGCCACCCGCACAATCAAAGAGAGAGCCCCGGGCCTGATGGTCATCGGAGATGTTTGCCTGTGCGAATACACCGATCACGGACACTGCGGCCTGATTGACAACGGCAAGGTCGATAACGACGGCACCCTTGAGTTGTTGGCTCGTTCGGCGCTGACGCAAGTGCAGGCCGGCGCAGACATGGTGGCTCCATCGTCGATGATGGACGGGCAGGTGCGCGCCATCCGAGAAACCCTCGACGCCCACGGCTACGATGACACTCCCATCATGGGATACGCGGCCAAGTACGCATCATCGTTCTATGGACCGTTCCGCGTCGCCGCAGACTCTACGCCTCAGTTTGGTGATCGTCGCAGCTACCAGATGGACTCCGCCAACCGGCGCATGGCAATGCGCGAGATCGAATCGGACATCGCCGAAGGCGCAGACATCGTGATGGTCAAACCGGCTATGGCTTATCTGGACGTGATCAAAGAGGCCCGCGACCGGTATGACTACCCGCTTGCCGCCTACAACGTTAGCGGCGAATACTCCATGGTGAAAGCTGCCTCTCGAGCCGGTTGGGTGGACGAAAAACCCATCACCCTGGAACTGCTCACCGCCATCCGTCGGGCTGGCGCAGACATCATCATCTCCTACCACGCCAAGGAAGTGGCCCGCTGGCTGCGAGGCGCGGAATAACCAACCGACTCAACCGTACTCCCAATCGACAGAGGTTTCGGCCACAATGCAACAACAACGGTCCCAGCAGTTATTCGAACGGGCGCAACGATTCATCCCCGGCGGCGTCAACAGTCCTGTGCGTTCTTTTCGCGCCGTGGAAGGAACACCCCCATTCATCGCCCGCGGAAACGGCTCCCGCGTCTGGGACGTTGACGGTAACGAATATATCGACTACCTCGGGTCCTGGGGACCGCTGGCGCTCGGTCATGCCCATCCGGTAATCGTCGACGCGGTGCAGCGTGCCGCGGCAGACGGCACGTCGTTCGGCGCGCCGGTGGAGCAGGAAGTCCAGCTTGCCGAGATGATATGCCAGGCGCTGCCTTCGGTGGACATGGTTCGCCTGGTCAATTCGGGAACCGAGGCCTGCATGTCCGCGTTACGTCTGGCTCGGGCGTTTACGGGCCGCTCCAAGATTGTGAAATTCGCCGGCAACTACCACGGGCACGCCGACGGTTTGTTGGTGCAGGCCGGATCTGGTGCGCTAACTCACGGGGTTCCCACCAGCGCCGGAGTTCCGGAATCCTATGCCGCCGAAACCCTGGTTGCGGCCTACAACGAACTGGAGTCGGTACAAATCCTGTTCGACGCCTGGCCCAGCGACATCGCGGCTGTGATAGTCGAACCCGTGGCCGGGAATATGGGGGTCGTACCGCCCGCAGACGGGTTCCTGGACGGATTGCGGCGCATCACCGAATCCCACGGCGCGCTGCTCATATTCGACGAGGTGATTACCGGCTTTCGTGTCGCTTACGGAGGCGCTCAAACCCTCTACGGCATCGCCCCGGACATCACCACGATGGGCAAAATCATTGGGGGTGGCTTGCCGGTGGGTGCGTACGGAGGTCGCGCCGACATTATGCAGATGGTGGCTCCCCTGGGGCCCATGTATCAGGCGGGAACGTTGTCCGGCAACCCGCTTGCAGTGGCCGCCGGTGTGGCCACGCTCACCGAGATGCAACGCCCCGGCGTTTACGATCAGCTCGAAGCGACAGCGGTGCGCTTGACGGAAGGCATAGCGCATGCGTTTGCCACCGCGGAGATGCCATCCACGATCAATCGGGTGGCTTCGATGTTCACCGGTTTCTTCAATCCCGGCCCGATTACGTCCCTGGCGCAGGTGGAGCAGTCGGATGCGGCAATATACGGCCGATATTTCCACGCCATGTTGGAACGCGGGGTTTACATCGCTCCATCGCAATTCGAGGCCGGATTCGTATCCATTGCCCACACAGCATCCGACATCGACCGCACCATAGCCGCCGTTGGCGAAGCGCTGTCCTCGTTGGAACGCTAATCGAATCCACTGGGATCGACGTGCAGGTACCTAACGGGGCGCCGGATTGTTCGGACTACACTGCCCGATCGAGCAGTGATACGTCACGCAAGCCGTTTATCTGAGAAAGATTCTCCGGCACGATGACCAGCTTGGAGTTGGGCGACTCGCCGATGGTGCGAAGCGCCTGTATCTGCTCGTACTTGAGGGCAACGTCCACGTCGTCACCAAGCTTGGCCAGCACCTGATACAGGGATGAATACCTTCCGAACGCAGAATCTCGGCAGTCTTGTCGCCCTCGGCTTTGGCAATCACGGCGTATTTTTCCGCATCGGCAAGGGTGCGTAGAGCCTCGCTGTCGGCCAGGGCAGCCTGCCGTTTGGCGTCGGCTTGCACCACAGTGGCCAGGCGGTTAGCTTCCGATTCTTCCTCTTGTGCGCGGCGCAGGTTCATGGCCGAAACCACTTCCTGGTCCAGTTTTATCTCCTGAATCTCTACGTTGATTACATCCATTCCCCAGCGTTCCGCCTGAGTAGCGATATCGTTCGACATTTGCTCAGCAATACCCTGCCTGCTTGTGATCACCTGCGTCAGGGTCATTGTGCCTACGATCGCTCGCAAAGCTGAATGGGCCGACGTCGCGATCCCGGCCTCGGGGTTTTGAATCTCAGTCAGCGTCTTGGCGGGGTCGGTGATCTTGTACACCACCGCCGGTTCGATTTGAACCACAATGTTGTCCGAGGTTTGGCAATGCAGGATGTTACCCCGGGCCACCGTATCACGCAGGTCCATCAACGCATCAGCGGGGACAGTTTCCCATGGCCATAAATGAATCAATCCCGGACCTTTTACCGCCTTCAAACGACCCGTGGCCGTGAATACCACCACCCTTTCGTATTCGGCGAGCGTACGAAAATTGCGCGGGCGGAAGAAATACCATGCGCCCAGCAAAACTATAACCAGCAATACCAATGGGGCGATGAATGTACTGTCCATTCCATTTCCTCCTGGAGAGAAACGCAAGCGGGAAAACTGATTTACCAGTTTTCCCGCAGCGTCAGCTGGTGATCTTGCACCGGGCCTAAGGCGAGTTCATGCCTCTACGCTCCGTAGCGGGCGGCGGCGTTGGGATCACTGTAGTCCACGTTTTTGGTCGACCAAAATGCGGATGCGATATCGTCGCAAGCAGCAACCAGCGCTTCAGCGTTATCCATGTTCACCGTCTGCTTGCACTGACCGGCCAGTTTCATTGCGGAATTGAACTTCCCGGCGATTTCGTTGGCGTCGGTATTCGGCCAAGCGTAGTCGGCCCACAGGATGCGCAATTCTTCCTTGCACTTCTCGGCGTGCTCTTCCTTAACCGTTACGTAGCGGGAGAATGTATTGGCGAATGTCTGGCGTTCGCCGGCCGGCGCTCCGGGCTGGGGGGCTTCAAGGTTCTGCATCCGCAGGACCATTTTCTGTACGGTTTGCGCGGCTATTTTTGCCATTAGCGGGTCGTATATGCCGCAGGGGATATCACAGTGAGCGTGAACCGTGCGGGGTTTTAAGAATGCAACGGGGTTGAACATATGTTGATGTCTCCTCTTGGCAGTCTGGGCCCCAGGCTCCCGCCGTAGGGCATCGGGTATTGCGAAGAAAATGCTAGCGTAATTTGCCATCCGGCGCAAGGGCGCATCGCCTCACGAACATCCGTCAGCAACCCGGCAAACCTGGCTGATCGGCATACTAACCCTCTGGTGCAGCCCTTGAGTCGTCGTTGCGGCAATGTCTGTTATGCTGAGCGCGACCGCACGTGCAGAGGAGTAGGCACCATGAGAGCAGCCGTATACAAGGGTGAACAGGTTCTGGAGGTGGAAGAACTGCCCGACCCGACCCCTGGCCCCAATCAGGTGGTAATGCGGGTGAAATATTCGGCGATTTGCGGCACTGACGTTCATGCTTTCCTGTATGATCTCGCCCAGCCCGGCGCAGTTATGGGGCACGAATATACCGGCGCCATCGTAGATGTTGGATCCAACGTGACCCGGTGGAAAACCGGTGACCGCGTGGTTGGCGGCGGCGGTCACCCCCCTCCCGGGATGGGTTCAGCGACCCGGATCAATCCGCGATTCAATTACCGCACCATGGGGTTCCAGCATAGTGCGCGTCCTCGTGGGTACGCTGAGTATGTCCTGTTGGACGAATGGGAGCCGACGCCGGTACCCGACGATGTAACCGACGAACAGGCCGCGCTGTGTGAACCCTGCGCTGTAACCGTCCATGCCGTTAGGTTGTCAGACATCAAGCTGGGCGACAGTGTGGTCGTGCTGGGCGCCGGACCCATCGGATTGCTGTGCATGCAAACTGCCCGGGCCGCCGGCGCGACCACCGTAATCGTGTCGGAACCGGCGCCAGTTCGTGCCGAGGCAGCCCTACGGCTGGGCGCCGATGCCGTTTTCAGTCCCATCGACGATGACCTCGACGCCCGTGTCGTGGAGCTAACGGAAGGAATCGGGCCACAGGTGGTGTTCGAGTGCGCGGCTGCTCCGTCCACGTTTGAGCAGGCGCTGGACCTGTCGGCCCGCGGCGGGCAGGTGGTGATGATAGCCATCGCCTGGGAACCCACGCCGGTGATGCCGCCGAACTGGATGGCGCGCGAGGTGCGAGTACAGGCGTCGTTCGGCACGTTGCCCGAAGACTGGCGCATCGCCCTGGAGCTCATGCGCACTGGCCGAGTTTCCGTCGACCACATGTTGAGCGCCACCAACTTTGTACCGTTGGAAGGCATTCAGGGCGCTTTCGAGGCGTTGTGCCATCCCACCACCGAACTGCAAATGGTAGTAGCGCTTTAACTTTCGCACACCTGCCTCACACGTCAGCAGCGGGTATCAAGCTGCGATGACGGGAGCACCATCAACTTGCGTTGCCGGATTCGACTGGGTCTGCGCTGGGCCGCTTCGACTGCCCTGGTAGTTCTTCAGTTGGCCAGTGGGGTGAGGAGCCAATCCGCCAACAGATGGTGGCAGTGGAAACTTGCCGGGTTTAAGGGCTACTCAAGTGCCACCATCGACCGCTATCCCGGCGCCAGTCCCCACGGCCACCATGGCCGCAACTCCTGTCTTGGCGCCGACGCCGGTCCCAACTCCCACCGGCGTCCTGATGACCCTTTCCGGATGGGGCCGTTTGAGCGACGTAGCCTGGATACCGTAGGTGAGCGAACGGGATAGGCTCCAATGAAGAATCATCCCGGTTTGCTCTCGCCCGTTTTAGATGCTGTTTCACCGCAAGCGCAGGCCTCCTCGTCGAGCTAGCCGTGGGTGGCTGACGGATTGAATATAGAAGAGCAAACCGTTTTCCAGTGGGTGGTACATCTACACCGACAAGACCGAGCGGGATTCGCGGACGAGCTACTTAACATTTCGTTGCTTGACACCATCGAGTCAGCCGACGGAGTGGCGATACAGTCACTATATTGGCTGGCGGGGGATCCGAGCCAGTATCGCGCGGTGACGGCTCATCCCACATTGGTGGACGGTATTACGGATCACGATGCGAAAGTCGTAGTGGTATTGCACGGCGTCAACCGGAATAATCCCCTCATGCGTGCGCGCTTCAATCTGTCATAGCGCGGAGCACAGAGACGCGGCAATCTAGCTGAGGCCGAACACACGTCGACGAACCGCAGTCGCTACGGCAACGAGATTGCCAACCCCCGCATCGAGTACGGGGTCGCAATGACAAAGTGGGTACGCGAGAGTCCTAGCTGCCTGTTGACTGAGAGATCAACAGTGGTTGTTGATTGGCCAGTCAACCGGGGGACTCATGCCCAACCGGGTGGAAGGCCGAGGTTCCGATACAACTCCCTTGCCGCCCGCGCAACCCCAACCTATAATCAACGGCACTGGTTGCGCCGGTTGTTATCACCAGACGAACCATTCTTGCGACACACCAATTGCCGGTCGGTCGGCCCGACCAGGAGGTCATTTTGACTACTATCTCCCGCAGCCCCAGAGCTTTGCTGAAACATCGCAGCCGCGACATCACGGAAGGCGCGGAAAGGGCGCCGGCCCGCGCGATGCTGATGGCCATGGGTCTGACCGCCGATGACATTCAAAAACCCTTCGTCGCCGTCGCCAATCTGGCCAGCGACGTGACTCCCTGCAACGTCCACCTCGACCGCTTCGCCGCCGCTGTCAAGGAGGGAATCAGGCTCGGCAACGGCACCCCGTTCCAGTTTGGTACCATCACCGTCAGCGACGGTATCTCCATGGGAACCGAGGGGATGAAGGCTTCCCTGGTGAGTCGGGAAGTGATTGCTGACTCCATTGAGACGGTTGCGTTCGGGGAACGGATGGACGGCCTGGTGACCGTAGCCGGCTGCGACAAGAACATGCCCGGCTGTATGATGGCTATCGCCCGCCTGAACATACCTGCGGTTTTCGTTTACGGGGGCAGCATCCTGCCCGGCCAGTGGAACGGCAAGGACGTCAACATCCAGGACGTGTTCGAAGCGGTGGGCGCCTACGCCGCCGGCCGCATGACCAGAGAAGAGCTGACTGAACTGGAGTGCCACGCCTGCCCCGGCGAGGGTTCCTGCGCCGGCCTGTTCACCGCCAATACCATGTCCACCGCCATCGAAGTGATGGGCATGTCTCTACCTGGCGATGCCTCGCTCACGGCTGTTGATCCCCGCAAGACGGACGAAGCCCGCCGGGCTGGTGAAACCGTAATGCGTATGCTGGAGGAAGGAATCCGCCCGCGAGACATTCTCACCAGGGAGGCCTTTGAAAACGCCATCACCGTGGTGGTTGCCATGGGAGGCTCCACCAACGCCGTGTTGCACCTCATGGCCATCGCGCGGGAGGCCGAAGTCAGCCTGTCGCTGGAAGATTTCGACCGCATTAGCCGCAACACTCCGTACATCGCCGACATGAAACCAGGCGGCCGCTACGTCATGGCAGACCTCAGTCGTTACGGCGGGGTGGCCCTGATCGGAAAGCGCCTGCTCGATGCTGGCCTGCTCCACGGCGACGCAATGACCGTAAATGGAAAGACCCTGGCCGAAAATATCAACGATACGCCCATCATCGAGGACCAGCCGGTCATCTACCACCCCGACCAACCTCGCAGTCCCACCGGCGGATTGGCGATCCTGCGTGGCAATCTGGCTCCCGACGGCGCTGTCATCAAGGTCGCCGGCCATCAGGAACGAGTATACGAAGGACCCGCCCGGGTGTTCGAGCAGGAGGAACTCGCGTTCCAGGCTATACAGCGCGGCGAAATCAAAGAAGGCGACATTGTCGTCATCCGCTACGAGGGGCCAAAAGGCGGCCCTGGTATGCGGGAAATGCTTGCCGTTACCGGCGCCCTCATCGGTCAGGGTCTCGGTGACAGCGTCGCCCTGGTAACCGATGGAAGGTTTTCCGGCGCTTCCCACGGGCCGATGGTGGGCCACGTTGCCCCCGAAGCAATGGTGGGCGGACCCATCGGGTTGCTCCAAGAGGGCGACATAATCACCCTCGACATTCCCGGCCGTCGCCTCGATGCCAAACTCAGTGAGGAAGAATTCTCGGACCGTCGCGCCGCCTGGCGGCCGATCGAACCCAAATACACCACCGGCGTCCTGGCCAAGTACGCCAAGCTGGTCTCCTCCGCCTCCGAAGGCGCGGTAACCGGTTAGGTGCATTGTCCGACAACGGCAGGAGGTTCACATGCCCACTGCTCCAAATCGTGTTCTGCTGGAACACAAAGGTTCGCTGGCGGTCATTCGGCTGAACCGCCCTGAGGCCAGGAACGCGCTGTCGCCGGGGATGGTGGCCGAGCTCGGCGAAGCGGTCGCAGCGTGTCGGGCTGGGGATGTCAGGGCTGTCCTGCTCACCGGTGTCGACGGAGCGTTCTGCGCTGGCGCCGACGTGCGGGATTTCACCGCGCAACTCGACGAAGGCGGTCCCGAAGCTCTTTCAGCCCACTTGCGTCAGCTCGCCGATGATCTGCACCGCGAGGTGATCATGGGCATACGCCGCCTGGACAAGCCGGTTGTGGCGGCCGTGAACGGCGTTGCAGCCGGCGCCGGTTTCAGCCTGGCCCTCGCCTGCGATATGCGCATTGCGTCAACCGACGCCCGGTTCCTGTTGGCCTACGCCAATATCGGCTGCACCGCGGATGGCGGGTCCACCTACATGCTGCCGCGCATCGTCGGCCAAGGTCGCGCGATGGATATCTACCTGGCGCGACAACCCATCGGAGCCCAATACGCGTTGGACCTGGGTCTCGTCAGCCAGGTATTCGAACCCGCCCACTTCGAACGGCACGCCATGGAGACTGCCGACCGGCTGGCCCACGGACCTACCCGCGCGTACGGCAGGGTCAAAGCCCTGTTCGATAGCAGTTGGGATTCTGACCTGGCAACACAACTGGATTCTGAAACCGACGCTATCGCCAACATCGGATTGACGCGCGACTTCCAGGAAGGAATTAGGGCATTTTCGCAAAAGCGCCCGGCGTGGTTCCAGGGCGTGTAATCCGTTCGAGTCGGGGTTGCCGGCGGGCGATGTCGAGTTCCCCTTGCCGCCCCGTATCAGCGTCCCTATACTGACGGTATCCTCAACTACTACGGACGAAGACAGCTGAAATCAGCGAGGAGGCTCGACATGCCGAAAGATAAGGTGGAAGTTTTCTGGTTTTCTGAGCAACCATTCGCACCCATAACCAATGAAGATGTTGCCCAGTATGAATCGGGCCGCTTGGGGTTCCCTAACACTTACTTCGATCCTGAAAAGGCCCACGTACTTTACAATCAGTACCATGAACAGTATGCCTGGGCCGACGAAAATGGCTTCGATGGCATCATGTCCAACGAGCACCATTCGTCCTATTGGTGCATGAAACCTGCCGTCAATATTGACGCCGCGGTTATCGCCAAAGTAACCCGCAAGGCTAAAATCGCAATCCTAGGCAACGTGATCGCCGTCAATGATCCCATCCGCATGGCGGAAGAGATTGCCATGTTGGACTGTATCTCGGGTGGCCGGATCATCTCCGGATTCGTGCGCGGCACGGCGGTTGAAACTCTGCAGGGTGGAATCGCTCCGCCACAGAACCGGGACCGATTCGAAGAAGCCCACGACCTCATCATCAAGTGCTGGACCGAGCCTGGTCCTTTCCGCTACGAAGGCGAGTATTACCATTACCGAGCGGTGAACCCGTGGGTGCTCCCGATGCAAAAACCCCACCCACCCATCTGGTTCCCCGGATTCAGCAGCCCGGAGAGCGTAATGTGGGCGGCTCGCCACCAGCATCCCTACATGAACCTGGGTTCTCTGTTGGAACACACCCACCGCCTGCGCGACGTGTATATCGAAACCGCCCGTGAAACCGGATTCGAACCGGGCCCTGAACACTTCGGTTATCTGCTCAGGATTTTCTGCGCCGACACCGACGAGAAAGCTCAGGAAATTGGTCGCGAATTCTTGTGGACTCAGGAACATCGCAATCGCGGGCCCCGCGAGCACAACGATCCTCCCGGGTACCAGTCGCGGGAGGCGGTCGATATCCAGCGCACCCTACCAGGAGCCGGCGGTTTCGGTCGCATGATGACCTATGAAGAATTGCAGGATGCCAACAACATTATCGTGGGCAGCCCGGATACCGTCCGGGAAAAGCTGTCGATGATTATTGACCGGCTCAACCCTGGCTACCTGCACGTCTACGGCAACGAGGGTGCGATGGCCCACGCCGACGTGATGCGTTCCATCGAACTGATTGGCAAAGAGGTTATACCTGCCCTGCACGAAATCCCGTTGGTGGACCATTACTGATCTGATGTTGGGTGCAAACTCCGGCATATCCGGGCCAGCAATTTGATCATACCGCAGCGACAAGCGTTTATCGGCGTCGGCACCATGGGCAGCTTGATGGCCGGATGCCTACTGGACGCTGGTATCCATTTGACTGTCCACGATTTGCGAAGCTCGGCGGCGGAATCATTGCTGGAGCGCGGCGCATCCTGGGCGGATACGCCACGTCAGGCGGTTGACGGTTGCGGGATGGTTTGGGCGTCGCTACCCGGCCCTGATCAGGTGGTTTCGGCGTTGCTGGGCGACGAAACCGGTGCCCTCGTCGGCATGGCGAATGGCGCGGTGCTGGTGGACACCACCACCGACGATCCCGACGTCGCCCGGCGCGTCGCCGCCACGTGTCGGCAGAACGGTGTGGCGATGCTCGACGCGCCGGTCAGCGGCCGGCCGCCCAACATGACCATGATGGTCGGTGGCGACCGATCTGTTTTCGATCAGGTTTTTGCCGATCTTGAGAAAGTTGCGGCGCGAGTTTTTTATGTCGGTGAATCCGGCGCCGGATGCGCGGCCAAGCTGGCAACGCAATACATGGGATACACCAACCTGATCGCGGCGATACAGGGCATGCTGATTGGCAAGGCAGCCGGAATCGATCCGGCGGTGCTGGCTGAGATAGTTCCAGTCAGCGCCGGCGCCAGTAGGGCTTTCAACGCCATACCCAACGCCATCCTCGATGGTTCCTACCAGGCCGGCGGTACTCTGGACATCGTGGCCAAAGACGTTGCGTTGGCGTGC
Source organism: Dehalococcoidia bacterium (assembly GCA_965217175.1). Lineage (GTDB taxonomy): Bacteria > Chloroflexota > Dehalococcoidia > Lucifugimonadales > UBA3495 > Bin87. The sequence goes on along the minus strand of OZ244251.1, from coordinate 2,413,218 downwards.
GCCCTGGCCGCGCGATTGAACGTGCCAGCGACCACCGGCTCAGCGGCGGATGCGCTGTATCGGGCCGCTCAGGAACGTGGCTGGGGCAGCGATGGCTACCCGGTGGTGGCCCGTATCCTGGAGGAACTGGCGGGGCAGAGTTTGAACGAAAGTTAAACCAGGAGTTCTGCGGATTTAGCGCCAGTGCGTTGTGTTACCATGCTGGCATCTGTCGTTTGGGCAACCACCAACGGAGAAACACGATGGCAATTACCTTTCAACCCAGTACATTCAGTGGCATGGTGGACCGGGAAAACGGTCTCGTCAGCCGCGAAATTTTCGTAAACTCTGACATATACGCCGAAGAGCAGGAACGCATTTTCACCCGGGCCTGGCTGTTCGTCGGCCATGAAAGCCAGGTATCCAAACCCGGCGATTTCTTTATCTCATCCATGGGCGAAGAGTCGGTAATTCTGTGCCGTGACCGGCAGGGAGAGGTGCACGTGTTTCTCAATTCCTGCACCCATCGCGGGATGAAGGTTTGCCGGTACGACGAGGGCAATACCCCCATATTTTCCTGCCCCTATCACGGTTGGAGTTTCGCCACCGATGGCGCTCTGGTCGGCGTGCCTTACTACAAGGATGCCTACCACGAGGAGCTGGACAAATCCCAATGGGGTCTGCTTCGGGTGCCCCGCATGACGAACTACAAAGGTGGCATCTGGGCCAGTTGGGATCCCCAGGCTCCAGACTTCCTCGAGTACATCGGCGAATTCCGCACCTACCTTGATTTCCTTTTTGACGGCTGGGACGGCTCGGAAGGCGGCACCGAGATTATCGGCGGTATCGAAAAGTGGTTAGTTCCCTCCAACTGGAAATTCCCGGCCGAGAACTTCATCGGCGACCGCTACCACAACATCAGCCATCGGTCCGTCGACCTCGTGGGCATCGGCCCATCTGGTCAGGGTCGTCGTGATAACAGCGAGCGGGAGGGAGCCAAGTCGCTGGACGTGTCCTTCCCGGAGCGCGGCCACGGGACGGTCATCTTCCTGAGACCGGAAGAGGCTCAACCGGTTCGGTCCTACCAGAACGATCCGATCGTCGCTGAATATTTCCACGCCTGTGAAATTGCCCGCAAAGAGCGACAGGGCCAGTTGTGGCGCATCATGGGGGGACCGGGCACGATCTTTCCTAATATGTCCTACCTACCGCGCCAGCCCCGCAGCATAGCGGTTTGGCATCCCCGTGGACCCGACCAGACCGAGGTTTGGCGCTGGTACCTGGTGGACAGCACAGCTCCACCCGAAGTCAAAGAATTCCTGCGCCAGTACTACATCCGCTATTCGGGACCCAGCGGATTGACCGAGCAGGACGATATGGAAAACTGGAACTACGCCCATGCTGCCAGCCGCGGCGCCATGGCGCGCCGACGTTCGTACAACTATCAGATGGGTATGGGTTACGCCGTGGACGATTTCGAGGACGGCGGCTTGCATCTGCCAGGCACGGTGCTCGATACGACCAAAGCCCGTGCCGGCGAGCAGAATCAGCGGACGTTCTACTCCCGTTGGGCTGACTTCATGGCCGCTCGCGACTGGGACGAACTGGCTGGGTGGCGCCACGGCAACGGTGCCAACGGGTCCGGTTCCAGGTAGGTCAAAGCATGGTTGCTACCAACGATGCTGTCGCCCTGCTACTGTTGCGGCAGGAGGTCGAAGCCTTTCTTTATCACGAAGCCAACCTGCTGGACGAACGCCGGTACGACGAATGGCTGGAATTGCTCGCCGCCGATATCCGTTATTGGGTGCCCCTGCGGCGCAATGTGAAGTTCGGCGAACTGGAACGGGAGTTCACCCGCCAGGGCCAGGACATCAACTGGTTCGACGAAGGGAAGGAAACGCTGACGCAGCGGGTCAAACAGATTCAGACCGGCGTGCATTGGGCCGAAGAACCACTTTCCAGACTGGCACACTTGGTTACCAACGTAGAGATTATTGATGCTCAACCCGATGCGGCCTCGGCCGACGAGGTTTCAATACGGTGCCGTTTCATCATCTACCGCAATCGCGTGGCTACCGAAACCGACATCCTGGTCGGGCGGCGCGAAGACACCCTCCGGCGGGAAGATGGACAGTTGCGGATCAGTAGTCGCAAGGTCGTGCTCGATCAGAATGTCCTGCTGGCCAAAAATCTGACTTTCTTCTTCTAAAGGCGTCATTGCAGGGTAATGGCCGAGACCGCTACGAACTGACAATCCGGCGGATCTGAGCCATCCCCCATTCAGGTCTCTCCATGAACTCCGATCCGCGATCTCAACCCAACATGGTGCTTCATGGCTGACATTGTAAACTTGATGGACATCGAAACCGGTCAGGCGGTCCGGCTTAGCAACGACGCAACCGGCGAAGTCGTTTCCAATCCCAGAGACGGCGTCTGGCTGTTCGTGCGTTACCTTTCCAATCCAGATGATCCCGATCAGGTGGGTGAGGAAGACATGGTGTTCGCACAGGATATAGCGGAAGTTTTGGCCCAGTGAATCGCGATGTCCACCCCCTCTGAAGCCACCGATGCGCTGATCACACCCGGCCAATCGGAAATCATCGCCGCACTGCGTGCAGGCTACCGCGCCATCGACGACGGCTTTGGATTCTACGCCGGTTTCAACGGGTGGCTGGAATCGTTGGGGTACGTAAAGCGCGACGATTTGCGATGCACCTGCCCCGATGCTGGCGACCACGGGCACCTACCCGAATGCCGCTGGACACGTTCAGATAACGAATAACCAACAACGGAGATAGATCGATATGTCCCAGGAATTGGTAGACCGCATGGAGATGGTGTGGCGTTCCATTTCGGAATTGTGCGCCGGCCTGTCCGACCAGCAGTGGGCAATCGGCACTGAATGCCCCGGATGGTCGGTGCAGGATCAGGTTTCCCACCTGGTGGGCAGCGAATGCCGTCTGATGGGACGGCCGGCTCCCGCACACGAACCGGCTGATACTTCCCACGTCCGCAATGACGTCGGTCAGAGCAACGAGGTTCTGGTGGATTATCGCCGTCAATTCGCGGGCGCCGATGTTCTGGCGGAATTACGCGAAATCACCGGCGAACGTTTGGACGTGCTGCGCGCCATGACCGACGACGATTTCGCCTCCGAAACCGGCAATCCGCTCGGTCGCGGTCCGTACTCCGACCTGCTTCGCATCCGGATCTATGATGCCTGGGTGCACGAGCAGGACATCCGGCGGGCTCTGGGCATGCCGGGTCACCTGTCCGGTCCTGTCGCCGAGCACGCCTACGACCGTACCGAAATGGCCATGCCTTTCGTCGTGGGTCGGAAAGTGAAACCCGATGATGGCGCCACGGTAGTGTTCGAAATCACCGGCGAAGTCGGCGGAACCGTGGCCCTCAGCATGGTTGACGGCAGAGCGACCCGGCTGGATGTCGCCCCGGTTGCGCCTACGGTGCAGCTGACCATGGGTCTCGAGCCGTTCAATGCCCTGGGAACCGGACGGTGGGACGCTGCCAAAGCGTTGGCTAACGGGTCGGTAACCATCGCCGGCGACACCGAGTTGGGCGAGCGTATCGTCAGCGAAATGAACTTCATGATCTGAGCTGATAGTAACGTTGCTTCTCACCGGGCGCCATCGGCGGCGCCCCTTTTGTATTCCTAGCGGGCAGGCACCGGAACCCACCAACAGATGACACTACCGGGCGGCGGTGGTAGGCTGTGATTACTGGTCAGATTGGTAAGTTGGCCGCTCGGCGCTCTTCAGCGCCCCGGACCGGTCGCTGGAAGGAGAATAGTAATGGAGATTGGCGTTTCGGTTCCCATCGTGGAAATTGGTGATGACTTCGGCGCGCTGCGAGACTATATTCAGGCTGCCGAAGATTTGGGATACTCCCATGTACGCATTCTTGACCACGTGTTGGGCGCGGTGCCGGAAAAACACCCCGAGGTGCCAAACTTCCCCTATTCCCACGAGTCCTACATCCACGAACCCTTTACGCTGATGGCCTATCTTGCCGCCGTAACCAAGAGCATCGGATTGACGACCGGTATCCTGATCCTGCCTCAGCGTCAAACTGCACTGGTAGCGAAACAGGCCGCGGAAGTCGACCTGCTTTCCGGCGGGCGGCTGCGGCTGGGTATCGGCGTGGGTTGGAACTCGGTGGAATATGAAGCGTTGGGCGTCGATTTCGCGTCCCGGGGCAGTCGATGCGACGAGCAGATCGAAGTTTTGCGCCGGTTGTGGACCGAGGATGTCATCGATTTCCATGGCAAGTATCACGACATCACCCATGCCGGCATCAATCCCGCCCCGGTGCAGCGTCCCATCCCTATCTGGGTGGGCGCAGGACGGGGCAACGCGCCCACGCCGCCCAACGCAGCGATTCGACGCATCGGCAGGCTGGCCGACGGATATTTCCCAATGTTCGCTCCGGACTCTGGCGGGCAGGCAATCCTGGACCGCATCCGGCAACAAGCTCAATCGGTTGGCAGAGACCCGTCGGAAATCGGTTTCGAGGGCCGTATCACCATCACCGCCGATAACAACCCGGAGGACTGGCTCACCGAACTGCGTTCCTGGGAAGGACTGGGAGCAACTCACATCGCTGCCGGGTTGCGAGGCGGCCAATCTCCCGATGAACACATCGACGCGATCCGCCGTCTCAAGGATGCAATCGGCTAACCCGGTGGTGTGAGACCCATGCGCGAACACAGGACGATGTCGCCACGTCACTCAGGGGGGAGAGCCGGGAGCGCCCGCCCCCGAGGCAGGATGCCAGGCCTCGTCCGGCGCATCTCAGCGGCGTTCTATCCCTACTGGCCGCGAGTGCTGGCCATTGGCCTGCTGATCCTAGTCACCGCCGGCCTGGGCGTGGTGAACCCGGTATTGATCCAGGTCATGTTTGACTCCGCTCTCTTCGTGCCGGGCGGCCCCGATATGGACCTGGTTTGGACCATCGCCGCGGTGATGGGTGGCGTTGTCGTCGTAACCGGCAGCCTTGGCGTATTACAAACCTGGCTCACGCAGCAAATCGGCCAGCGGGTCATGAGAGACTTGCGTGATCGTCTTTACTCGCATCTGCAATCGCTGTCTCTGGGCTTCTTCACGTCCACGCGAACCGGAGAAATCCAGAGTCGTGTAGCCAACGATGTTGCCGGAATTCGCGTGGTGGTAACCGGAACCGTAAGCAACATTCTTTCCAACATCGTCATCCTGGTCAGTACCCTGATCGCCATGTTCGTGCTGTCGTGGGAGCTGACCTTGGTGGCGGCGGGCATAACACCTGTTTTTGCCGTGTTCAGTTACTGGGTCGGTAAGCGACGGCGCGCGATGTCGTCGCTGGTCCAGGAGTCCACGGCGGAGATGACGGCGATCACCCAGGAAACCCTGTCGGTATCGGGCGTCATGCTGACGCGGCTGTTCGGAGCCCAACAGCGCGAAATTGAGCGCTTTCGGCAACAGAATGTCCGTTTGTCAGACCTGGAGATCCGCCGGGAGATGACCGGCCAGACGATTTGGGCCGGCATCCAGATATTCTTCTCCCTGTCTCCCGTAGTAATTTACGTACTGGCGGGATACCTGCTTTACGGTTCCTTCGGACCGTCCGGCGTGTCGGCCGGCACGATAGTCGCATTCACCACTCTGCAAACCCGCCTCTATTTCCCCATCAGCACTTTGTTGCGCACCTCTGTTGAATTGCAATCCTCTCTCGCATTGTTTGAGCGCATCTTCAGTTACCTGGACATTCGTCCTGAAATCGTAGACGCGCCGGACGCCATCGAGTTTCCAGCCGATCGGGTTGCCGGGGCGGTGTCGTTTCAGAATGTGCGGGTGAATTACAAGTCGCCGTTGCAAACCGAGGACGGTGAGGACGACGAGACCAATGAACCTGAAACAGCCTGGGCGCTGGACGGTGTTAGTTTCGAAGTCAAGCCGGGCCAGTTGGCCGCGTTGGTGGGCCCCAGCGGAGCCGGCAAAACGACCATTTCCTACCTCATTCCACGCCTGTACGACGCTACTTCGGGCCTGGTCACCATCGACGGCGTCGACGTGCGACGTATCACGTTGGAAAGCCTTGCCGGCATGGTGGGCTATGTGTCCCAGGAGAGCTACCTGTTCCATGCATCCATTCGCGAGAACCTCACCTACGGCAATCCCGACGCTACCGACGCTGAGATGTACGCTGCCGCGCAGGCAGCCTACATCCACGAACGCATCATGCAGTTCCCGGGCGGTTACGAAACCGTGGTAGGCGAACGTGGATACCGATTATCAGGAGGCGAGCGCCAACGTCTGTCAATCGCTCGCGTGATCCTGCACCATCCCCGCCTCATGATCCTGGACGAGGCAACATCAGCATTGGACACCGCAAGCGAGCGTTACGTGCAGGCAGCGTTGGAGCCGCTCATGAAGGGCCGAACCACCATCGCCATTGCCCACCGGCTTTCAACCATCTTGGCCGCCGACATCATATACGTGGTCGACAAAGGCCGAATCGTCGAGCGCGGCACCCATTCCGAACTATTGGCACAGCGAGGCTTGTACGCCGAGCTATACGAACTGCAGTACGAGAGCGGCGGCGTGGAGTGCATCTGTGAGGATGGCGTGATGCTATCCAACGGAAACGTTCGATTGCCGGTATCGGTGTAGGCACCGCTCGAAAAACCGCAAGAACAATGACCTGAGGGGTTTTATGAGTCAGTCCCAGAATTCCGGGCAGATCCGGCTTCGTGTTGCATTTCGCAACATGTTCTACACCACCATTTATGTGGCAGTCGAAGGTGGTTTTCTGGCCGATGAGGGGCTGGATGTTGATTTCGCGCATATCCCTACCGGTCAGGCCAGCACCGATCTGCTGAAGGCTGGTAGCATCGATATCTCCCAGAGCGGCATCAGCCGCAGCCTGATGGACCTGGATGCCGGGAGCGACGATCCACCGTTGCACATCGCGGAGATCAACCAAAGGGACGGGTTCTTCCTGCTCTCCCGTCAACCCGTCGATAACTGGCAGTGGTCGCAGCTGGTCGGCTCCACGTTGATACCGGTCGGTTTTACACCGGTGCCATTCATGACACTGAAAGCTGCGATGCGCAACCACGGTGTGGACCCTGACGATGTGCATCTGCTCGACGGCCTGCCCGCTGAGGAGATGCTGTCGAAGTTTCGCAACGGCGATGCCACCTACCTGCAGGTGCCCTGTCCGTTTGCGGAAGAGTTGATACGCGAAGGCACCGGTCACCTGGTCTCCACGCTGGGAGAGGAAAGCGGGTATATTTGCTACAGCAGTTTTGCGGCAACTCCTTCTTATATCGCCAACAATCCGGAGACTGTGCAACGGTTCGTTCGTGGGTATTACCGCGCGCAGCGTTGGGTGGCCGACAACGAGGCCGCGGCTGTGGCCGACCGTATTTCGGGGGTTTTTCCGGACTATGAGCGGCAGATTCTTGTTGGCAGCGTCGAACGCTACAAGGCCGTGGGTGTCTGGGCAACCGATCCTCTCATCGGCCGCGATGGACACGACCGGATGCGGGACGCCCTGATCGCTGGCGGATTGGTGCGGGGCAGCCATCCCTACGAAAAGATAGTGCGTCCCGAATTCGCGCAGCGGGCAATCGCTGAACTGGCCTGACCACGGGCGAGCCAATCTCTGAAGTTTACGGTGTTGAATCGAAACAGTCGGGAGGCGAAACCATGAGATTAGAGGGCAAGGTCGCAATCATCACCGGCGGCGCGCGTGGGCAGGGCGCTACCGAGGCCAGAATGTTTGCACAGGAAGGCGCCCGTGTAGTCATCGGTGATATTCGGGATGAACAGGGAATGCAGGTGGAAGCCGAAATCCGCGAGCTCGGCGGTGAGGCAGTTTATTTGCACCTGGACGTTACCAGCGCCGACGACTGGCAGCAGGCCGTTGACACCGCCGAGCAGCGTTTCGGCAAGGTCGATGTGTTGGTAAATAACGCTGCCATCGTTTTGCGCAAGAACATCGAGGAAACCACCGCAGATGATTGGGACAACATAATGGAGATCAACGCCAAGGGTGTTTTCCTGGGAACCAAAGCCGTCATACCAGCCATGCGAAGGGCCGGCGGTGGGAGCATCATCAACATCTCGTCGATCAGCGGTCTGGTCGCCGTTGGGCCGCCGGCCTACATCGCGACCAAGGGCGCGGTCCGGTTGTTTACCAAATCCACGGCCATCCAGTACGCAGCCGAAAACATCCGGGCCAACTCAATCCACCCCGGCAGCGTGGATACGGATATGCGCCGCGAGGGAATGGGCACTTCGACGCCCGAAGAGATTCAGGAGCGCATTGACCAGATTCCCCTGGGCCGCGTTGGCACCACCGAAGACATCGCTTATGGCGTGATGTTCCTGGCATCCGATGAGTCGTCATTCATGACCGGCAGCGAGGTCGTGATAGACGGCGGGTACACCGCCAAGTGAGGATGCCAGCATGACAACACTACCCCGCCAGTCGTTGGCCGCCGTCACCACCGCTCCCAACATCATGGAGATGCGCCGGCTGGATATACCGGAAATCGGAGACGACGAGGCGATCGTCAAGATCGAAGCCACCGGCATCTGCGGCACCGACTACGAGTGGTTCCGCGGCGATTTGGACATCCCATTTCCCATCATTTTGGGACACGAACCGTTGGGCCGCATCGCAGCCATCGGTTCGCAGGCGTCTGAGCGTTGGGGCGTCGCTGTCGGTGATCGGGTGGCGGTGCGCTCCGGATACCGCTGCGGACGCTGCCCGTCCTGTGCCGCCGGCGGCGACGAACCGTGCCCCGACGGTGGCGGTTTCGGTCAAACCGGGCTGGACCGCAGCCCAGGGCTTTGGGGCGGATATTCCGAGTATCTGTACCTGCCGGCCGGGTCGGTGGTATTCCCGATGGATCCCACCCTTGACCCGGAGGTGGCGGTAATGTTCAACCCTTTGGGCGCCGGATTTGCCTGGGGCGTGGACGCTTCCGGCTTGCAGCCCGGTCAGTCCCTGGCAATCCTGGGCTCCGGTCAACGCGGCATCTGTTGCGCGATTGCGGCCAAAGAGTCCGGGGCGGCCATGGTTGCCATCACCGGCCTGGGACGCGATGAACACAAACTGGCGCTGGCGCGGGAAATGGGAGCCGATATCGCCATCAACGTCGACGGCGAAGATCCGGTGGAAAGAGTGATGGCAGCAACCGAAGGTCAGGGTGTGGACTGCGTCGTCGATACCACACCCTACGCCGTCCAGGCGGTGAATCAGGCGGTTCAGATGGTCAAACCGGGAGGGACTGTAGTATTGGCCGGTCTCAAGGGCCGCCGTGCCTTCGACGGCTTGTCTCCCGACGACATTATCTGGAAAAAGCTCACCCTGCGCGGCGTACTGGGAGTGGAATATTCAGCGTTCCGGCGCGCGGTGGACACGATTCACTCCCGGAAGTATCCGATGGAACGCCTCCATACGCACAGCTTCCCGATTGAAGAGGCGGAAAGGGCGCTCGCCACCCTGAGCGGAGAAGCCGGCGAACCGAGCATCCACGTCGCCATCGTGCCCAACAGCTGACCAGTAGTTTTAGATACCGGACCTCCACTGCAACACGGAGTTCGCTCGTGACCAATTATCACGCTGATACAGTGATACGACGCGCCAACGTCATCACCGTCGATCCGGCTCAGCCTCGCGCCTCAGCAGTGGCGATGAAAGGAAACCGGTTCATCGGTGTCGGCAGCGATTCAGACGTGGAAACACTGATCGGGCCCAACACAGTCGTATGGGACCTCTCGGGCAAAACCGTCCTGCCGGGGTTCATCGATGCCCACATCCATGTCTTGAGGAGCGGTACCCGGCACGTCATGGCTGCCGATTGCGCTCTGCCGGATATTGCCGCCATTCAGTCCGCCCTGCGGGACCGCGCCGCCAACACTCCATCAGGGCAATGGGTGCAGGGGTTCAAGTTCGACGACACCAAAACCGCCGAGAATCGTTTTTTGCGTCGGGAAGACCTGGACGCAGTGAGCGCTGTCCACCCGGTTCTGGTCGCCCACCGCGCCGGGCACGTGTACTATGGCAACACTTTGGCTCTGGAACGCGCCGGCTTCAACGATGAAACGCCCGACCCTCCCGGTGGGCGGCTGGGCCGCGACCCGGATACCGGGAGGTTGAATGGCGTTGTCTACGAGCGGGCTGCCGATGACCTCCGCGATAATCAGTTGCCCGTGGAATCGCCGGATACCAGGCGCCAGGGGCTACGGACGATTTGCGAGATGCTGAACCGAGTGGGGCTGACCAGCGTTCACGACGCCCGCGTAACTGACTATGAGCTACGTACTTATCAGGAAGGACGCGACGCTGGCGAACTTTCTTTGCGCGTATATGCGTTGATGTTCTACCGGTATTTTCCGGCCTTGCGTGACGCCGGCATACGATCCGGCATGGGCGACCACAACCTCCGCATCGGTGGAATCAAGATGGTGGCTGACGGCGCAATCGCCTCCCGCACCGCTTACCTCTCGCAACCCTACGAGGGCAGTTGCTGTGACTACGGCATTTTGGCCATGTCCGCGGATGAGATCATGGGCCACGTGATGGAAATGCACGCCTCGGGATTCCAGGTGTGCATCCACGCCAACGGCGACTCCACGATAGATATGGTGCTCAGCGCCTACGAACAGGCTCAGTCGGCCCACCCGCGCCACGACCCGCGTCATCGGATAGAACACTGCACCTTGGTGAACCCCGATTTACTCCAGCGCATGAATCGCCTGGGCACAGTCGCCACCCCGTTTTGTACCTACGTGTATTACCACGGCGAGAAGATGCAGTTTTACGGCGCGGAGCGATTGCAGTGGATGTTTGCCCAGCAGTCATTCATGGAGTACGGCGTAACCGCAACCGGCGCCACCGATTGTCCACCCGGCCCGTTCGAGCCCCTAATGGGTATCCAGAGCTGTGTAACTCGCACCGACAGCGAGCGCCGTGAATGGGGCCTCAACCAGCGAATCTCGGTGGAAGATGCTCTCCGGATTTACACACTGAACGGCGCGTACGCATCATTCGAGGAAGCCCAAAAAGGCAGCATCGAAGTCGGCAAGTTGGCTGATCTCGTGGTGCTGGACTCAGATCCCACAGCGGTAGACCCTTTCGCCATCAAGGACATTCCGGTGGAAAGAACCGTGCTGGGCGGAAGCGTGGTCTACCAGGGCTAAACGACTCGTTCAGAGTTCCGGCGGTCGTCGCAGATGCCACGGTGTGGCCTGCTCGTAGGCATAGGCGGCTCGCAGCACTTCGGCTTCACCCAACTGCGGTCCGGCGATCTGCATTGCCAGCGGCAACCCGCCGTCACCATCGCTGGTAAACCCACACAAAATGCTCAATGCGGGACACCCGCTCAGGCTGTACAACCCGCGGAAACTGCCGTCGCGCAAAGCAGACGCTGCCATCTTCTTGTTGCTCACCACGGTGGGTTCATCAGCGAGTAAACCTGCCGGCCCGCTGGATGTCGGCTGCAGCAGCAGGTCAACCTCTCGGAACGTCTGCAACACCTGCCGCCTGATCAACGCCCGCAGTTTCAGCGCTTTGTAGTAAACCTGAGCTGGGATCAAGTTGCCCACTGCAAAGGCGACCCGAGTATTGGGATGGTAGTCCTCCAACCGCTCCCGCAGCCACTCCGGATTGAGACTCACGCGCTCGGTGCTGGTAATGGTGCGTACGATCGGTCCCGTTACGGGCGCCAAAGGCAAACTGACCGGCACGATCGTTGCTCCCATCTCGCGGAACACCTCGATGGCAGCTTCAACTGCGGTGGCGCTCCTTTCGTCCAGCGTCAATCCATGCCCGCCCATCAACTCCTGCACTACGCCGATGCGCATGCCGTTCACGCCAGCGCCCAGATTGGCAACGTAGTCGGTAACTGGCTCCCGCCGGCTGTACCGGTCTTTGGGATCGTGGCCGGCGATGGCCCCCAGCGTCAACGCGCAGTCGGTTACGGTGCGCGAGATCGGCCCGATCGTGTCCACCGACCAGCTGGCTCCGTCCACTCCGGCTCTGCTTACCCGTCCCCACGTGGGGCGGATACCAACCAAACCGCAGTTGGCGGCCGGCCCACGGATCGATCCGCCCGTGTCTTCCCCCAATGATGTGGCGCACAGGAAGCCGGCGGTGGCAGAACCGCTGCCCGTGCTGGAGGTACCGGGGTTCCGCTGCGTATCCCACGGATTGCGCGCGGGGCCAAACCACGAACTGACTGGGTCTCCCATGGCGAACTCGCTCATGTTGGTCTTGCCGATGACAATCGCGCCGGCAGCCTTCAGTCGCGCGACCACGGTGGCATCCTGCTCCGGCACAAAATCGGCGCGGATTTTCGATGCGTCAGTGGTTCGTATGCCCGCCGTGTGGATCTGGTCCTTTATACCCACCGGCACGCCGTGCAGCGGCCCCCGCAGGTTGCCTGCAATCGCTTCGGACTCCAGCTCCTTTGCCTCTGCCCGCGCCTGTTCAGCGCATATCGTGATATACGCGTTGAGCTTGTCTCCAACCGCATCGATGCGGTCCAGGTAGGCGTCCACCGCCTCCACCGGCGATATCTGTCGGCGCCTGATGGACTCCGCCAATTCCGAGGCTGGCATGAAGGGTATATCGTTGGTAGCCATGTTATGCCTCCAGGTCTGCCGGTTGGGTTACAGCAACGTATTCCTCCAGGTTGAACCCGGACGGGTCAATCGCCGCCATCGATTCCAGCATCGCGTTCAGGCTATGCGTAACCTGGCTGAGTTCCGGTTCTGCCAACGTCAGGCTAACCGCTTTAGCCAATGCCTGCACGTCGTCGTTGGTCAAGTCTGTCATTTGTCCCTCCCGTCATTACCCGGCGTTTACACCGTTTGCCCCGTGAATCTCCAGGCAGACAGCATAGCCGCTGGACCGTTAACCGCCATGCCGGCTTCGTTCAAATTCAGCTGAGCGCGGTCCGAAAGCTTTTCGCAACCGGCCAATGCTTCAACGTAACTTTGTGTAAAACGCAGGTTCTTCACCGGCGTAGTCAACTCGCCGTTTTCGATCAGAAACGTGCCGTCTCTCGTCATACCGGTCATCACGCAGCCGCGGCTGTGAGCCAGGCGCGTATAGTAAAAACGCGTGATGTACAAACCCCGTTCCACCGAACCGATCAGATCTTCGGTGGAGTGGTCGCCGGGCCGCATGAACAGGTTGGTCGCCGTCGGCCCGCCGGTTGCGCCGCGTTGATGGCCCGTGGATGCAACTCCCGCCTTGCCTGCTGTATAGGCGTTATACACCGGGCCCCGAACCACACCATCCGCCACTATTTCCACCCGCTGTTTGGGCACCCCCTCAGCATCGAATGGCACCGGCCATCCGGAAGGATGCGTGCCGTCGTCCCAGATTGAGATTAGCGGGCTCATTGCCGCCTCACCCATTACACCATTCATCCAGCTGCGCTGATCCTGCACCATCTGCGCACCCATGCCGTAGAAACTCAACGCTTCCAGCATGTCGTCCACCGCATAGTGTTCCAGCACGACCGGATATTCACCGGTTTCAAGCGGTTGCGGATTGCGGCTACGCACGGCCTTCCCGATGGCCTCATCGACCAGCGATTCGGCGTCGACGTCGTCGATTCGCCAACCACCGCCCTTCGACCATCCCGCAGAATCATTGCCCCGTGCAGTAACGAGCAGTCCGGAGAACGTGCCGGCATGGTAGGCGTCGGCGCCACGCGAACTAACTACCGCCAACTCGGTGACGCCCGTCCGGCAAAAACCGGCGGCGTCCAGATTGGCTTCGGAGGCCTTGCGACAAGCGATCCCCGCCATCGCCGCTCGTTGGTCCGCGCCGTACGAGATAGTAGATTGGTCGCAGGCAGATATGACCGGAGCCGCCGCCGGTTCGGGCAGCCCCACGAAATCCGGATCCTCAGGCATCAAGCGTGCGTGTTCGCTGGCCTTTCGAACCGCAGCAGCCAGTCCAGCCGGAGACAGGTTGTTGGTAACCGCGCGACCCTGGCGCTTGCCATCGGCAACCCTGATGTGGGCGACCGCGTCGTCGTGGTAAACATTTTGATGAATGCGGTTATTGGCAAATCGGGTCAACGCCTGCTCGGACGCGGTTACGTAAATGTCCGCGTCCGCACCGCCGCGGTGCCGCAAAGCGTCGTGCAACAGCGAGCGGATTTCTTCGCGGCCTAGCATGTGGAATGGACCACGGTCTCCATCACGGCATCACACCGACCCGCACTCCGCGGAATCTGGTGGGGCTGGCGCCGTGGCTGGTGTGGGCAATTTGTCCGGGCTGGCCTTTCCCGCACCGCGGAGTTCCCCACATCTGCCAATGTTCCGGCCCGCAGATGGCGTCGCAACTCCTCCAGAATTCCGGAGTTATTCCGGTGTAGGTGCAATTGCGCAGCAGGCGACCCAGCTTGCCGTTCTTGATCTCCCGGCCAATCTCGGTGCCGAACTGGAAATTGTACCGCCGGTCGTCTATCGACCACGACCGGTTGGTTTCCAGGTAGATACCGTCGTCCGTATCAGCGATCAAATCGCCCAGCGACCACGCCCCGGGTTGCAGGCTGACGTTGGTCATGCGTATCAGCGGAATTCGATTCCACGACGATGCGCGCATGCAGCCGTTGGAAACCAGACCCAACCTCGCCGCCGACTCGCGCGACATCAGATAGCCGACGAATTCGCCGGCCCGGATGATGTCGGTAGCCTGAGCCGGTAATCCCTCGTCGTCCCAACCGAACGTCCCGAGACCCGTCGGGCTCGTGCTGTCGGCGGTGATGTGCACCTTCTCAGACCCGTACGGATAGTTGTTCAGCAGGTCAGGCGTCAGGAATGACGTGCCGGCGAACGCCGCTTCTTCACCCAACGCCCGGTCCAGCTCCACGGCATGTCCGCAGGATTCGTGGATCTGCAACGCCAGCTGGCTGCTGTCGATGATCAGATCGGTCGTAATCCCTGACGGACAGGGTTGGGCAGTTAGCAACTCGGCAGCTTCTTCAGCGATGCGACGGGCGTTGGCTGGTATGTCCATGGCAACGATGTATTCCCAACCGCCGCAACCCTGCTGCCGTCCGTGGGATTGGGGATACGAACGTCGCTGGATTTCGTCATTACCCACCGCCGTAACCTGTATCCCTCCGCCCGCTTCGCAAATGGTCTGGTGAACCTCGGCGCCTTCGGTGTTGGCGAAGGTGCGCTCCTCCCGAATAAACACCAGGTTGCCCATGCGCGCGCTTACCTGCGGCACCTGAGCCATTTCAGCATCAGCCGACAGCAGCAGATTCAGCTTGTCATCCAGAGATACGGTGAAGGGATCGACCTCCAGCGGAGTGGCGTAGTTTCCGATACTTTTGACCGGAGGACCCAGCACGTCGGCGGCCGGTAACCCGGGTCCGTTATGCCGAGCCGACGCCCGGGCTATTTGCATGGCCTGGCCGGCGGCCTGGTCTGCCGCCTCGGTGGTCAGCCGCCGGGTGGACGCGAAACCCCATGCTCCATCGAACAACGCCCTGATGCCCAAACCCATCGACTCGTCGGCGGACAGCGTTTCCACTATCCCGTTTCGCACGACAATCCGTTCCTCGCGGTTCTGAACCAACCGCAGGTCTGCGTATTGAGCGCCCAGTTGCCGCGCTGTGTCGAGGGCGGTGGCGATTATCGCGTCCATGCCGTTCCGGAGGCCTTGCTAAACTGGCAGGAACGGTTCGTTTGACGCGGGGGGAAGCTGCTCGAAGGCGTTGAGGTTGAAGGCCAGCACCGAGTAGTAACCCATCAGGTTGGTTAGTTCCACGATCCCCCGTTCGCCAAAAGCTGAGAAGGCAGCGTCGAATGTGGATTGCGAAACCCGCCGGGTACGGAAAAACTCCCTCCCGTAGTTGATAACGGCGGCCTCCTCCGGAGAGAGGGCTGGCAAATCACTTTTATCGCGTAGGCTGTCAACCAGTGAATCGCTGAGGCCGGCGCGCCGACCGGCAGCGGCGTGGGCATGCCAGATAAACTGGCAGTCCAGCTCGCGGGCGGTTGTCAGCATCGCAAGTTCCTGCGCGTTGTCGGGTAGCGACGAACCTTCGGCGCGCAGGTAGGCACGTAGCGCTTCGCCACGTTCCGCTATTTCAGGAACGTGGAGCTGGATGGCGATTGGTCCCAATGCTGGAACTTCGTTATTGCGGGACGCCACGATGGCATCGAACGCCGCCAGTTGGTCCTGGGGCACGGCGTTGCGGTCAGCGGTAGGAATTCGGGGCATGGTCATTCTCCTGTGGAAAGCGGTGTTGATACAAACGGACTTATTGACAGTGCGGTATTACTTCTTCTCCGAACAACTGGATGGCCTCCATGATCCGCTCGTGAGGCGGGCCACCGGAATGAGCGTGGCGCAGTCGCAGCAGGAAGTAATCCGCTCCGGTCGCCTCCTTCCAGCGGTGGAAGTCATCAACCACCTGCTGCGGTTCACCGATGATGAGCCGGTCGGTGGCCATGTTATCCATGTTGATCTCCGATTCGTTAGCGTAGTGGCGAAATTCGTTCAATCCGTTTCGCCAGTAATATTTATAGGCGTCAATCACCTCAGGCCCGTAAACCCGTTCTGCTTCGGCGCGGGTTGGGGCCACCCACGCGTCACGCATCAGGCAGAGCACCGGCTCCCGACCCGCTTCTTCAGCGGCCTTATGGTAGGCGTCGGTCAGCGCTATGGTGCCTGGCAGGTCGGTGCTTGGGCCGGCCACAAACCCGTCGGCGATCCGTCCGGCCCGACGCGCGCCCGGCACTCGGCTGGCGCCTATCCACAATGGCGGAGACGGATCAGAATACGGCCTGGGTCTAATCGTAATGTCTTCCAGGTTGAAATGTTCTCCAGAAAACGAAAAGGTGCTCCCTCCCCAACATTGCCGGATTATCTCAATTTCCTCTTCAAATCGGCTCACCCGTTGCTCGATGGGAATCTCGAACGTCCGAAAATCCACCGGCTGATAACCCAGCCCTACACCCAGTATGAACCTTCCCCGTGAAACGATGTCCAGCGTGATGACGTCTTCGGCCATCTTAACCGGGTGATGCAATGGCAGCAGTATTACCGAAGTGCCCAGGTTCAGGGTGGTCGTTTGCGCCGCCACCGCAGCCGATACGATCAATGGAGACGGCAAAAAACCATCGCGGTCCTGGTGATGTTCACCGAAAAAGCACGAGTCGAACCCAACTGACTCGGCCAGCCTGGCTTCCGCCACCACTTCTTCGACGCGCAGCGCCAGGTTTTCCCCAGCCGGAGGGTCGGCGATTGAACTGTAGATCCCGAATTTCATTCCCATTCCTCAAAGGGCGCCGATGCTGCACCCAGATTGTAAATCATATCCAAATTCGTTGGAGCTGTGTCACCTCGGGGTCAGTTTCGTGTCCTTATGACCCAGAAATGTCGAAACATCGAGCCGAAACGCCCGACTTCCGATACTACTTGAAATGCGACAGCACACGGTTGGAGAACAACTCCATCTGCGAAAAGTATTCCGCGGGTTCGCCGGACAGGAATCCAAAAACGAAATCCCGAACACCGGCGTCGATCCGTTCCTGAATCGCGCCCACGCAATCCTCCGCGTTCCCGGTGATGCACAACGCCCGGGCAATATCCTCAGCGCTGCGTTCAGCCGTAACGTAGCGTTGTCCAACGTGGGTAATCGCGGTTTGCAGGGCCTGGTCGGGATCCGTGTTTATGGCGGTTGGCTGGTTCAAGCCCCAGTGGTACCCCGAAAGGTCCCGTCCAGACTCTTCAGCAAGGTCACGCACATTCTGATTCGACCGCCGTATGCGGTTCACCGTGAACAGGTAGGGATACCAGCCGTCGCCCTCGATGGCGGCCCTCCGCACGGCGGCATCGCTTCTGCCGGCAACCCAGATTGGCGGGTAGGGACGCTGGGACGGTTTCGGCAGCAGGGTTATGTCGTCGAAGTTGAAGAAACGGCCGTGATGGGATACGTGCTCACTGGTCCACAACTGCTTCATCGCCTGCAGAATTTCGTCGGTGCGTCGTCCTCTGGTACCGGTCGGAATTTCCAGGGCCTCAAATTCAATCCGAGTGTCCCGTTGGCCGCTCACGCCAATGCCGAAATCCAGGCGGCCGCCGGAGATCTGGTCCACTGTAGACACCAGCTTCGCCAGCATCACCGGGTGGTACAACGGTGCGATGACTATCCCGGTCAGCACCCGGATCCGCGATGTGGCCCCGGCCGCCGCTGCCATCGCCGGCAGCCCCAGCATCGTGGCACGTGGCGGGTTGCCGTCCATGACGTGCTCGCCGATGGCAACCCGGTCAAAACCCAGATCTTCCGCTCGACGGGCGAATTCCCCCACATCCCAATAATTGTCCACGCTCAAGTTGCAGCCGAACGTGATGGAATTGTTTGCTACGGTCATGTTTCCTTCAACTTCAACGGCCATGCGCTGTGTTACTGGTTGAGCATCTCATCGGTTATTTCAGCCAGTTTTGCCTCGTTCAGCGGGCCTTGCCATTGCCGGTGAACCGACCCGTCCGCGTTTATGAAGAAAGTGGCCGGCAATCCCAGTATTTCCAACTCCCGAGCCAGGCCGCCGTCATCGGTGTAGCCGGCCGGGTACGTAACCGACAATTCGGCAAGCAATCTGGTCGCGTCATCCTGGCTCCCCAAACTGAAAATCTGGCCCAGATCCACGCCTACCACCAATGCCCGACCGGCGTATGCTTCGGCAAAACTCTGAAACTCCGGCATCTCCGCTCGGCAGGGAGGACAGAGTCCTGCCCAAAAATTGAGCACTATCGGCTGCCCTCGCAGGCCCGACACCGGAACAACATCGCCCCCCACAATGTCCTGACCCTGATAGAAATTGATATCGAAATCGTAGATGGTATCGGCCGCCGGTTCCGGTAATTCCGATTCGCCGCCCCCGTCCTGTTGAGTGGGTTCGCTGGCGCCATAGGATCGTCCAGCAGAACCCGTCGCAGAATCTGAAGCGTTGCCGGAGCAGGCAACCGTGGCTAGAATCACCAGCGCTGCCATAGCCATGAGCACGAGTCGAAATGCTGCGAATTGTTGGCCCATCCAGCGAGACCGTCCTTGTCGGGGTGTTGCGAAAATCAGAGTAACATACGCCCATTGCCTTGTTAAGCCACGCGAATATCACCTTTGGCACAGCCATTGCCCATATCTGACGGCTGTATCGCTAGCATTAGCGCATACACCTTTCGTGGTGTACAATCGGGGCGTTTACAGACGCCGGGGAGGGTCTTGAGATGCGTGTTTTGTTGATTGCTACCAACCGCCACAATCGGGTTATGAGCCGTATGCGTGCCCAACCCATACCCATCGGCCTTGCCTATGTCGCCGGTCATCTGGACCGCACGCGCCATGAGGTCAAACTGGTCGACCTGATGTTCGCCGATACCGATTACCTCGGTGAGGTCGAGCAGGTGGTGTCCGAGTTTCAGCCCGAATTGGTGGGCATCTCCATCCGAAACCTGAGCAACCACAGCTACATGGACCCGCAGTGGCAGTTGCCAATTACCAAAGGTGTCATCGAGCGGATCCGCTCCATATCCAACGCAACCATCGTTTGCGGCGGCCCTGCGTTCAGCATCATGCCGCAGCAAGTCTTCGAATTCGTAAAGCCCGACCTCGGCATTGCCGGCGACGCTGCCGAAACGTTTGCCGAGTTGTGCAATCGCGTCGAGGTTGGCGAGCCTGATTACCGTGGCATGACCGGTGTCCTTTACCGCGAAGACGGCGAGGTTGTGTACAACGGAATGCGCTGTTCTTCCGATTTCGTCAGCCGCCCCAGCCTCGACGACCTGGACATCTCCAAGTATGCCCAGGCCGGCTTCGGCGTCAGTGTTCTCACCAAGCTGGGCGGGTTCTACTATCCAACGTCCGCCGCAGACTTCCACACCGCTGAAGGCGCCTGGCGTGTCATCCGACCCATCGACGAAGTGGTCGAGGAAGTGGCCGAAGTCACCGACCGCTACGGGCTCCGCAAGATTTTCTTCGTTGACAACTGCTTCAACGTTCCCCTGGAACATGCCAAGTCGCTGTGCAACGCGCTCATGGAAGCCCAGGTCAAGGTGCGTTGGAACACCTGCCTCGCGCCGTACGCCTGCGACTCCGAGTTGATCGGTTTGATGAAGCAGGCCGGCTGCGGTCTGGTGATGATGGGCGGAACCCGCGGCGGCGATCCCCACGAGGGTGACAACGACATTTCGCGTTACGCTTTGCTCAAGGAAACCACCCAGCTATGCGAGGATGGCGGCCTGCATTACACCATATCGCAGCAGTTCGGCGAACCGGGAGAGACTCGTTCATCGGTCGACAACAAGCTGGAATTCCTGAGTGGACTCAGCCCGTCCCTGGCCAACCTGCGCGTGGGTGTCAGCGTGATGCCCGGCACCGATGTTGCGGAGCGTTGTATCCAGGAAGGTATCATTGCCGACCAGTCCGAGCTGATCGAACCCACATTCTACCTGGAAGAAGAGGTTCGCCCGTGGTTGGTGGAATACCTTCGCGAACGCGTGGAAGCCAATCCCCGCTGGAGCCTGACGTAATCTCAATATCCACCTCCCGATCCAATCGCGAGGTGACGGGTATTACCTGCACATGACCATGCCCCGTATCCTAGGCCAACCTTCGGCGCAGCGCATAACGCTAGCCGACGGCCCAACCATCAAGATGGCTCATCTGCTGCTGCGCGCCGGCTTCGGCGCCACCCGCGACGAGATGGATCGTGCGTTGGCCAAAGGTTACGAAAACACCGTGGAGGAATTATTGCATCCCCAGGATCAACCCGATCTGGAGATGGAAGACCTTATCCGACGCTACCACGTGGACCAAAACAGCCTGATGCTGCTGGAGAGTAGCCAAAGTTATTGGCTGTACCGCATCATCAACTCGCGGCGTCCCCTGGAAGAAAAGATCGCTTTGTTCTGGCATGGCGTGTTCGCAACGGCCTACGGCAAACTGAACCACGCCAAGGCGGTGGTCAACCAAACGCATACGTTCAGGCGGTATGGCCTCGGGAAGTTTTCCGACATCCTGCTGGCGCTCTCCAGAGACCCCGCCATGATCTTCTGGTTGGACAACAAAGACAACCATAAAGATGCTCCCAACGAGAATTACGGCCGCGAGTTGCTCGAACTGTTCTCGATGGGCATCGGCAATTATACGGAAGCGGACGTCAAATCAGCGGCCCGTGCCTTCACCGGTTGGACCATTGCGAACACCGATTACATGAGCATCCGGGCGAGCCGCGATTCATTCTGGCCCTACGGCCGCATCGATTGGCAGTTCCGTTACCGGGAAGAGGACCACGATGACACCGACAAAACCTTCCTGGGTCAATCCGGGGCGTTCAATGGGCGTGAGGTGATTGACATAATTGTCAGGCAACCCGCCACCGCCCGGTTCATCGCCGGCAAGTTGTACCAGTTCTTCGTGGCCGACCAACCGGACTCTGCCGCTATCGATATCCTGGCTACTGAGTTCACCAACACCGGCGGAGACATCGGCGCCGTGTTGCGATGCCTGTTCCTGTCTGATTTCTTCGTAGCCGATGCGGTGCGACTGGCGCGCGTAAAAAGCCCCGCCGAATTGGTCGGATCCACCGCCCGCCTTGCCGGAAGCCATCGCTTCCCGGAATGGACCATCGTTAATCTCGCCATGGACGTCAATTTCATGGGCCAGGAAATCCTGAATCCTCCCACCGTGGAGGGATGGCATTCGGGAATGGAATGGATCGATACCGGCAATCTTGTCGAGCGCATCAACGCGGCCGGCATTGAAATGCGCGATACCAGCCTCCCCGGAATCCGTTCGATAATCAATCGCGTTCAGGCGTCCAAACCCGTGCTGGTGCCCCGGGAGTTCGTCCTCGCCTGCCTCGACGCCGTGAGCATATTCGAGGTGTCGGAGAACACCATGGAGAGTCTGGTGGCCCTGGCAGCGCCCTGGGGTGAGTTGCGTTTCGACCGCAGCGATGCCATAGGCTGCGCCGAGCAGAGGGTAACCGACATGCTCCAGCTGATCGTTGCGTCCCGGGAATACCAGCTGGCCTAGGAGCCTCCCACTGCGATGACCATTCCCGACGTCATGTTCACCTACAGCCACACCGTCGGGTTCCTGGCGTATCAGGGGCGCGGTTTCATTCACCCGGTCGACTTGGCTCTCGGCGACCAGGGCCAGATGTTCGTGCTGAATCGCGGCGGCCCAGAAACCACTCTGCGCCTCAACCACAAGCGCGTCTGCGTTTGCACGGTAGACGAAGGCTACGTCGGAGAATGGGGAACCGGTGGCACCGAAGACGGTCAGTTCTGGTGGCCAAGCGGCATCGCACGCGACTCCGGTGGTCGTCTCTATATTACGGATGAGTCGCTGCAACGCGTTAACGTATTCGAACCCGACGGTACTTTCGTTCACCATTGGGGGCAATCGGGCGACACTCCAGGCAAATTGAACCGCCCGGCCGCCATCACAATCGCCCCCGACGACACCATCCTGATCAGCGATGCATTGAATCACCGCATCCAACGATTCTCCCTCGCCGGACAATTCATTGACGCATGGGGTCAATTTGGCACGCAGTCGGGTGAGTTCAACACGCCGTGGGGCCTGACCTGCGATGCAGACGGCAACGTGTATGTGGCTGACTGGCGTAACGACCGTGTACAGGGTTTCACCCCTACGGGGCGGTTCGTTGGTCAATGGGGAACGCCCGGCGACGGAAAGGGCCAATTGCGGCGCCCGGCTGCCGTGGCCGTCGATGCAGAAAATTATCTGTACGTCGCAGATTGGGGAAACGAACGCGTTCAGGTGTTTGCGCCGGACGGAGAAATTGCCGCCGTTTTGAGGGGCGACGCTACAACATCGTCCTGGGCCGAAGATTACCTGGCCGCCAACCCCGACGAGGCCGCAGCCCGTCTGGCTGCAGATCTGTCCCCGTCGGTATCTCCGTGGCGAGACACGCATCGGGAGATTTCGGCCGGCGTGGAATCGCTATTCTGGGGCCCCACCTCGGTAAAACTGGACGATGACGGAAGGATCTACATCGTGGACTCCTGCCGCCATCGCGTTCAGATTTACCGCAAGCGGGCCCTGCCCGCAACCGCAGTTAGTGGTTAATCTTCTGCAGCAGGGGTTCTGTTCGATTGGGCGCCAAGTTAGTCTCGAACGTGTTGATGACCATCGACAGCATGGTGTAATTTCCCAGAATCAGGCTCAATTCTATAGTCCCCTGTTGCCCGAAAATCTCCAGCGCGCTCTGGTATCCGCCTCGGCTGACCTGGTGATTCCGTAAAATCTCCCGTCCCAGATTTATCACTGCTGATTCGTCGGGGGCCAACTCGGGCAACGGCTTCCCGTCCCGCAGCGCGTCCACAACGCCATCCGGTACGCCGGCGTCACGGGCTGACTTGGCATGAGAGTTCCAAATGTGCTGACAATCCATCTCCCGGGCTGCCACCAGCATCGCGAGTTCGGCCGACTTCAACGGTACGCTGGAATCGTTACGCAAGTACAGGTTCAGCGCGGTGGCGTGTTTGCTGGCCTCGGGGACGTGGGTCAAAACCGAACCGGGACCATAGGGCGCCACAGCTCCCGAACTCCCAACGATCTGGTCGAACGCGGCCTCCTGACCGGCGGGGATGCTTTCGCGCGTTGCTACAGGTAATCGAGCCATAATTTGCCTCCAGTTGTGGGTGGTTATCTCAAATCAGCGGTATGGTTTCTTGCCGGTCTTTTCTTCGAAAAGTTTCCAGGTGTTGTCGTTGAAGGGATAGTATTTCCCCGGGGAACATTGTTCCAGTTCAAGTTGCGCTTTGATGACGGCCTCTACTTCCTCCCGCTGGTGGGCAATCTCTATGACCTCGTTGGCTGTTGCCGCGGGCACTACTACCACGCCATCGTCATCTCCCACTATCGCGTCACCCGGTCGCACCAACACACCGCCACATTGGATGCAGTCGTTCACCTGCCAGGGCCAAAACTCAGCCGGACCCTGCTTGGCGGTGGCATTGGCGGCATAAACCGGAAACCCGTAACCCTTGAGGGTGTTGGTGTCCCGCACCGCCCCGTCGGTAACCAGGCCGCCAACTCCGCGCTGATAGAGTCGGTAAAACTTGATATCGCCGCCGATGCTGCTGTATGGCCACCCCATCGCATCGATCACCAAAACCTCGCCCGGCCCGCACAGTTCAAAAGCAACGTACTCGGCAGAGTCGGCACCCTTGGGCTTGTCTGCAGCCAAGTCTGGACGGTGGGGCACAAACCGGAGCGTTACCGCTCTCCCCGCCATGCTTTGGCCGGGTTGCAGCGGCTTTGCACCCTCGATCATGCTCATCGGCCAACCCATTACCCACAGCCCATCGATCAGCGTTTGGGTGGGAATAGTCTTCAGCGTAGCCAGCGTTTCATCCGACACGGCAGAGGCAGAGTTAGCAGTAGTCATCGGGGTCAAGAGTCCTTCGCGTTCCAGATTCGGGTGCTGGGGGCGGGTTGCATTGTAGCAGAAAAACAAGGCGGCCCCGTTGCCGGGGCCGCTTCGATAGTACGCTTGGTTGGTACTGCCCGGCTGTTTTACTCGGAAGGCCAGCCTTCTGCTTCTTCACCCGCGCTGAGCGCAGCCTGGATGGAAGCGGCGGCATCATCGGTAACCCAACCACCCCAGATATCGGCGTTGTTGTTCAGCCACCACATGGTAGTCGCTTTAACATCAGCATCAGGGTTAGCGTCCTGCCACCGGACGACGGACTTGTAGATGTCGATGTTGAAATCCCACTGGCGCAGCATTTCGAGAACGTCGGGAGCGCGGGCCGGCAGGTCGGGATATACTGCAATCAGGATGGTGGCGTCTTTGTACGCGCAAGCCTGGGTGGTGAACCAGCACTGGTCGCTGTAAGCCGGCTCCTCCAGGCGAACCAGGTCCAGCTTCAGGGCCGGGTCATTGGTGCCCCACTGGTAACCCAGCCAAGGTTCCTCGCGTTCATAAGCTCCGTACAAGTCGGCGTTCAGCGCCGCGCCATCGCCAGGGTTGATGATTTCAACGTGGTCGGACAGACCGTAGCCCTCGACCTGAGCGGCGTTCACGTCCTCGCAGGCCCAACCGATGATGCAGGATACCAGCCGCGCCTTATCGCCGGTTTCCGCCGTCTTGAACAGGTCTTTGTATTGTTGCTCCTTCAGGTCTTCAACACTGTCCAGGTCGGGATATTGCTCTTGCAAATAAGCGGGGATTACGAAGGCAGACTGCCAGTCACTACCCAGGCTCTTACCGACTGACAGCACCGCGCCGTCTTCTCTGGCCTTGTTCCAGGCTTCGTCCTGGTTGGGCAGCCAGATTTCCATCGTTACGTGGGTGTCGCCGTTCTGCAATCCCTGAAACAGGGGCAGCGTGGCGCCGAATTTTACGTCGGTCGGATAGCCGTAGCCCTTTTCAACGATGTATTGGGCGATGCGGTTCTGCAGCAATGCGCTGGACCAGTTGAGGTCTCCGAAGATGATGGTGTCTTTGGGCCCCTCCGGCGCCATCACTTGGACGATCCTGGTGACTTGAACCTGTTCACCGGGCACTTCAACAGTTACTTGGACCTGTTCGCCTGGCACTTCAACAGTTACTTGGACCTGTTCGCCTGGCACTTCAACAATCTTGGTTACTTCCACCGTCTCGGTAATGGTTTCAGGCGTTGCTGGCGAACAAGCCATGACGGCAAGCGCCGTTACTGCGGCTAACAGCGCCGATATGGCTAGTAGTCTGAATTTTGCAGGCAAGATGGGTTCCTCCCTTTTGGGTGATCTCAAGGCTACCGGGCAATCCCGGCGCCGGGGTAGTGGCGACAGTTATAACAGCCCGTGATACGGGTGTCAAACCTCCAACATACTGATTCAGGAAATGAGTGGCAAAACCACAGTTACTTTACGTAACATGTTGATACACTTACGTATAATATCCCGCTTGAACACCACGATTTCGCTTAGCGTAACCAACGTGAGGTTGATCAAAGCCCTCCGGACAATGCTTCCTGACGGCTTCTCGCTACCGACTGCGTGAGGCGGTCGATTACGATAGCCATGAACACGATAGCCAACCCGGCGATTATCCCCTTGCCCACTTCGTTCTTTTGGATAGCCCGCAGCACGTTGTCACCCAGGCCGCCGGCCGCTACCATGCTTGCGATGGTTACCATTGACAGAGCGAGCATGGTAGTCTGGTTGATGCCGGCCATGATAGTGGGGAGCGCCATCGGCACTTGCACCTTCGAGAGAATCTGCAATGGCGAAGCCCCGAAAGACCGCGCCGCTTCCACCGTTTCCGGGGACACCTGCCGGATGCCCAGGTTGGTCAGCCGGATTACCGGCGGCACCGCGTAGATGATGGTGGCGAATATACCCGCCGGCTTGCCCAGCCCGAAGAACAGAATCCCCGGCAGCAGGTACACAAAGCTCGGCATGGTCTGCATCCCGTCCAGGATTGGGCGCAGAATGCGGTCCGCAGTCTGGTTGCGCGCGGCCAGCACGCCCAGCGGCAGCCCAACCGCCACCGACAACGCTACCGCCACTACCATCAACGCAATGGTGTCTATGGTGTTTTCCCAAAGCCCCATAAAGCCGATGTAGAGAAAAGCCACCGTCGCAAATATCATCAATGCCCAGCGTCCCACTGCAAAGGACGCCAGCGCCAGCGCCAGGACAACTGCTGGCCATGGCAGCCACTTCAGACCGGTTTCGATATAGAGCAGCACATACGTAACACCGTTCTTGATCCCTCCGAACAGCCATCGCCCCTCTTGTGTCAGCCATGTGGCTCCAACGTCAATGGCGCTTCCCGTAACGTTCCTAAGCGACCGGTCAAAAGTCGTCGTCCCGTCGGTCGACGTCGTTCGAGCCACCGTCGTCGGAAACTCCATCTCCGGCCCCCAGATCAGGAGGCTGGCAATCAACACGACCAGAACGGCCGCAATGCCGATTGACCATTTGTACAGTATTGGGATGTTCCCAAGTGTGAGCCGCGGTGTCGCACCCGGTGCGCTCGATGCAGTCTGGATCGATTCCGCCGCCCCGGTTTCAGGCTCATCTCTGGTTATTACTGCCATGATTTCCTCCCGTAATAGGCGTGCCGGATGAAGCGCCGGCGATACGGCTCAGGTGGTCAGGCCATTGCTATTTTCCTGAATCGTCCGCGTCAATATTTGTGGCACTTTCAACACGGGATTCGGCTATCAACGCGTTTTCGGCGGCGTTGGCCTCGTAATCGGCGTCAGCCGCAGAGGTTTCGGCCAGCGCCTCGGCCAGCGCGCTGCGGTGGACTTCACCAACCAAGACGTTGGCGTCATCCACAATGGGTATTGGGAAGTCGCTCGCCATCGCCATCGGAATCAAAGCGTCGAACGTGGTTGTCGGCGCCACCGCCGGATACTCGCGGTCGACAAAGCCCCAGGCCTGGTCGAATCGTTTTACGCCGGCGCGCACCGCCCGCTCCGCGTTGGTAATGGACAGCAACCCTATGTAGCGTTCCCGCATATCCACCACCCAGGCGGCGTCGCCGTCGCTGTTGCCGATGGTGTGCAGAGCCGCCCTCGGACCCTGGTGTCCCATGACGGTGGCCTTTGGGGTTACCATAACCTTGTTAGCTGTCAGCACGCTTTCCAGGCGAACGTCCTGGGTGAAATCTCCCACGTACTCGTCCTCGGGACGCAGCACAATGTCCTCGGGGGATCCGATTTGCGCTACCTGTCCGTCGTGCATAATCGCGATGCGGTCACCCAGCTTCAATGCCTCGTTCAGGTCATGCGTGATAAAAACGATGGTCTTTTGCAACTCAGATTGCAGGCGCAGAAGTTCATCCTGCATCTGGCGTCGGATCAGGGGATCCAACCCGCTGAACGGCTCGTCCATCAGCATGATGTCAGTTTCGACAGCCAAGGCGCGAGCCAGCCCAACCCGTTGCTGCATTCCCCCGGACAACTGCCGCGGATACGCCTCCTCCCAACCGGACAGGCCAACCAGTTCCAGGACTTCGCGCGTTCGGGAATAGCGCTCGTCTTTCTTCACGCCCTGCACTTCCAATCCCCATGCCGCGTTATCAATAACGTTCCGGTGGGGCATCAAGCCGTAATGTTGAAACACCATGGCGATTCCGCTGCGGCGAAACTCGATCAGGTTTTTCTCGGACATCCGGGTGATGTCATGGCCGTTGATGACGATCTCTCCAGCGGTTGGGTCTATCAACCGGATCAGGCAGCGCACCATCGTGGATTTGCCGCTGCCCGACAACCCCATGATGACAAACGTCTCGCCTTTTTGGACGTCGAATGACACATCCTGCAGGCCAACGACGTTGCCCAATTCGGACTGGAAAAATGACTTGCCCTTGTCGGCGTATTCGGGATCCAAAACCTTCTCGGGATCTTTTCCGAATACTTTCCACACTGACCTGACCTTGATGTAAGGTTCTGGGTCAGATTCATTCGAGTTGTCGACTGGCGTCAGACTGGCGAGTGGTTTATCGTCCGTAGCCATTCAAGATCACCCCAAGGCGCGAAATTGCGATGTATCCGGGGGCGTTTTTCACAATCTGGTTACAGATTTCAACGCGTACCCCGGCCCTATCCCATGCCGTGTTTACGCATGGGAAGCGTTCGACTACCGTAGGCCCGGATGCCGGTTTTTGTCAACCCTGATGGAAGTGTGGCAACGGCGTGGTCGACACCGGGCCACCTCCCTGGTGCCTGGTTTTACCGCCGCCAGCGGATGTTGTACACTACTCCCAATCAACCACTGGTATCAACAACCAGGAGCGCCATCTCTGCGAGGGCGACGCTCAAGAATCTGTACCGAAAGGCAGAATACGCACGTGGCACAAATTACTGTAATCGGCACCGGATTGATCGGCACATCGCTTGGTTTGGCGCTGCGTGCTTCGTCATTACGCAACCTGACCGTGGTGGGCACCGATTCGGAACATGCTTCCAGAGCGGGAGCCCAGCGACGTCAGGCCTTCGACCGGGTGGAAGGTAGGTTGGGAAACGCCATCCACGAAGCCGATGTTATCGTACTGGCCACACCGGTCCTCGCCATGCGCGAACTTATGGAAGGCATGGCGCCATACCTGCCGGAAGGCTGCGTCGTTACCGATGTCGGCAGCACCAAAACCCAGGTGCTCAAGTGGGCCGACGAGCTGTTGCCGGATTCTGTGGACTTCGTCGGCGGGCATCCCATGGCCGGCCGGGAAACTCCCGGCCCTGAAAACGCCGATGCCACGCTCTTCGCGGGTAAACCATACTGCCTAATCCCCAGTTCAAAGGCCAGTCAGCGCGCCGTGGGAGAAATCACCACGCTGGCGGAGGCGGTGGGTGCAGAACCCTACTTCATTGGCCTGGACGAGCACGATAGCTTCGTGGCTGCGGTAAGCCACCTTCCCTTCCTGGTGTCCACGGCGCTGGTGGGCTGCACCAGCAAATCGGCCAACTGGTCCGACATTGGGCAGCTGGCGTCGTCCGGTTACCGCGACATCACCCGGCTGGCGTCCGGCGACTCAACCATGCACCGGGACATTTGTGTCAGCAACGCCGAACCCATTGTTGCCTGGATCGATGCCTTCATTCGTGAACT
Organism: Dehalococcoidia bacterium; assembly: GCA_965217175.1. Lineage (GTDB taxonomy): Bacteria > Chloroflexota > Dehalococcoidia > Lucifugimonadales > UBA3495 > Bin87. The sequence continues at coordinate 2,383,616 of OZ244251.1, read as the reverse complement.
ATACGAGTATCGCAAACTACTGGACTCCGGGAGCGAACCCCCGGATATAGATGCGGTGATGACACTGTTTGAGGACGCCAGGATTGCCCGCGCCAAGTTGATAGCCGGTGATGTCAATCCACGCTCGCGGGAAATCGATAGCGCCCCCGACTACCCCACGTTCACCAGTTCAATGGGTCAGATGTTCCTTGGGGGATTGGCCAACCGCGCTCGACGACTCATGATGCTGGAAAAGGACGACGACCCCAATCGCACCCGCCGGCGAGACGAAAAGCCGTAACCAGCAAGGGAGAGAATCGGTGACTGAAACTATAGTTAGCCCCCAGTCTCTTGGTGGTTCGCTCGCGGTGCCGGGCGATAAATCCGTTTCGCACCGGTCGTTGATCCTCAATGCCATTGCAGAAGGCGCGGCCACCGTAACTGGACTGTCCGACGGAGCCGATGTGCAGTCCACCGCTGCCTGCCTCAGGGCTATGGGCGTTGGAATCGAGTCCCTGGACGAACCGGGAAGTGTGCGTGTTTCCGGCTTAGGGCCACAACTGCAAGAACCCACCGACATGCTCGACGCGGGCAACAGCGGCACCTCGATGCGATTGTTATCCGGACTGTTGGCGGGCCAGGAGTTCCTGTCGGTGCTCACCGGCGATGCCTCGTTGCGCACCCGACCCATGGGTCGCATCGTCCAGCCGCTGCAACAGATGGGCGCCTCCATCATGGGTCGCCACGGTGACACCCTCGCCCCGCTGGCGATTCGGGGCGGTAACCTGCGTCCCATCGAATACGACATGCCGGTGGCCAGCGCCCAGGTGAAATCGTGCCTGATGCTCGCCGGACTTTCCGCCACTGGCCCCACCGTGCTCCACCAACCAGCCCTGTCCCGCGACCATACAGAACGCATGATGGCCGCCATGGGGGCCCAGGTTAATTCTGATGGCCTGGCCCTCACGCTGATTCCCACCACCCTCAAAGCCGTCGACGTGGCGGTTCCCGGCGATATCTCCTCGGCGGCATTCTGGATGGTGGCAGGTCTGATCCACCCCAACGCCAGGGTTACCATCACCGGCGTAGGTCTCAACCCAAGCCGGGCCGGCATCATCGATGCGCTCCAAATGATGGGAGCCGGCGATTGCCTCCGGCTGGAAAACCAGCGCACCGAGGGAGGAGAGCCGGTCGCCGACGTCGTGGCGACTTCTGCCAGTTTGCAGGCCATCGAACTGGGCGGCGAGATTATTCCGATCATGATCGACGAGTTGCCTGTTTTGGCAGTAGCGGCCTGCTTCGCCCGCGGGCAAACCGTTTTCCGAGACGCGGCTGAACTCCGGGTGAAAGAGTCCGACCGCATCGAAACAACCGTATCTGAACTCCGGCGCATGGGAGCTGACATTGACCCGCGCGAAGATGGCATGGTTATTCGGGGCGTTTCCAAGCTCACCGGCACGGACGTGGAGAGTCACGGCGACCATCGGTTGGCTATGTCGCTCGCGGTGGCGGGGTTGGCTGCGGCCGGAACGACAACGATTCACGGCTCCGAAGACGCTTCGGTCTCCTACCCGAATTTCTGGGAACATCTCAGTTCAATCACCAACGGATGATGCGGGACAACAGCGAGCTGCCACAAGCAGGCGCAGCGCCCCCGTTGCTCGTGGTGTTGTCTGGGCCGTCCGCCTCTGGCAAGGGTTCATTGGCGGCGGCGCTGCAGCAACTGGATCGCCCCTGGCACTTCGCCGTTACGGCCACTACGCGCCCGAAACGTCCCGGTGAAGTCGACGGCAGGGACTACATCTTCAAAGAAGTTTCAGAATTCATGCGAATGCGCGAGCGGGATGAGCTGCTGGAATGCGCCGAAGTGTATGGCCGTTGGTACGGTGTGCCCCGACAGCAGGTTCGGGATCCTATCATAGCCGGCAAAGATGTTATCCTTGAGATCGACGTACAAGGCGCGGGAACCATTCGAGAGCTTGAGCCGCAGGCACTCACGATTTTCGTGATGCCCGCTACCGTGGCTTCCCTGCGAGATCGGCTGGCCCACCGCGGCACCGAAAACCCTGACGACATGGAACGTCGTTTGCGGGAGGCTGCCGTCGAACTCGAACGTATGGAAGAATTTGACTACCGTGTCGTCAATCGCGATGGCGAATTGGATGTTGCTGTCCGTGAAATCGACGCGATCATTTCTGCTGAAAAGTGCCGTGTAAACCCGCGGCTGGTCCAGATGCTGTAACCGGAGCCTGATATGACCGACTTGGCTGACCGACAATTGCCCCCGAATCCCGCCGACGCCGGTGAGCCGGCTGCGCTCCGTCCACGCCTGCCCGACTGGCTAAAGGTGCGTATGCCGGGTGGCCCGCGTTACATCGAACTCAAGCAGTTGATGCGCGATAGCCAGCTCCATACCGTGTGCGAAGAAGCCCACTGCCCCAACATCGGTGAATGCTGGGAGCGGTCGGCGGCAACGTTCATGATCCTGGGCGACATTTGTACACGAGCCTGCGCCTATTGCGCCGTAACCACTGGTCGGCCCGGCGCCCTGGATCTGGGCGAACCGTTCCGTCTGGCGGCAACCGTCAAACGCATGGGCCTGAAATACTGCGTCGTCACGTCGGTCAATCGCGACGACCTGGACGACGGTGGCGCTGCGATATTTGCCGCCTGCATCAAGCAGGTTCGTGCCGCCGTCCCCGACTGCAGACTGGAAGTTCTCATCCCCGATTTCGAAGGCGACGAGCTGGCTTTGCGGAAAGTTGTAAACGCAAAACCTCATGTGCTGAATCACAACATCGAATCGGTCGAGAGAGTATTTCGCCGCGTCCGACCCAGGGGCGATTACCGCCAGTCTCTCGATCTGCTGCAAAAGGTGAAAACCATCGACCCGAACATGGTCACCAAATCGGGCATCATCGTGGGTATGGGCGAAACCACGGACGAATTGCATCAGACCATGGCAGACCTCCGCAGCGTGGATTGCGACCTGTTGACGATAGGCCAGTATCTACGCCCGTCGATCAAGCACACTCGCATCGACCGATTCTACACCCCCGACGAATTCGATGCGCTACGTCAAATTGGGGAACAATTGGGCTTCAAACACGTCGCATCGGGGCCATTGGTTCGTTCGTCGTACCACGCCGATGAGCAGCACGAGGCGGCCGCGGTCGCGCATCAACGGGCATAATCCAGCCCGCTACCACCGAGGGGCGATCGCCCCATTCGCCCGCTTGGTGGTGCGCCCCAGCCAATCACCCGCTGCGTCCCCTAACCCCCGTCGACCCGTAATGCCAGCGGAGCAATCGGATTGGACAACTCCGGGGACACAACCAGTTGTTGGCTGCTCCCGCCCCAGCGCGCCGCCAACGGCCAGTACTGCCAGTTAGCGTTTGTCTCCGTCACCTCGTCAGTGCCGGGTGTTGCCGGCCTGGCGTCCTGGTCGTCGTCCGGGTCATCGGCGTCCGGACGCCAGGGCCAGGGCAAATGACGTAACCACGGATTCGAACCCTCGTAACCGTTGGCGTTAGCCACCACCGCCATTACCTGATGCGGACGATGCAGCAGATGATCCGGTCCCTGCTCGGCAATCGCCTGCGGGTCGATGGTAGCCCACATTGCAGCGGCCGACATCACGCCCGCCTGTCGGGCGCACGCCACGTCCTGAGGGGCGTCGCCGACGTACATGGCATCCGAAGTGCTGACTCCCAGCGTTTCCAGAACCTGAAGCAGGCCGGCGGGGTCAGGTTTGAACGGGCGATCCGTGGTTTTGAAGGAAGCGCAGTCCACCAGGCCGGAAAGGCCCGATTGCGTTAGTTCCGCGTTTCCGAATTCGGCAACTTTGTCCGACAGTATTCCGATCAGGATTCCCCGCCTTCGGAGCCCTCTCAACAGGCTGGCCGCCCCGGGAAACAGATAATTACGGTGTCCGACGATGCGGTAATAGTGGGCGAGATAGGCTTCCATGATCCCGCCCAATTCGGCCTCTGCATCGTGCCGGCTCCCGAAAAACCAGAGCAGATGTTGCCGGAAGGGGCGGTGAAACTCGGCTGCCACCTCGCCACCCGTGGGAGCCCTTAGACCCAGATCAGACGCGGTCCGTTCCATCAACCACAAATGGATATCCCAGCTGTTCCACAGCGTCAGGTCCCAGTCGAATATCACCGCGCGCATTCGACGCCGTCTCGCGCCAGGACGTACCGGCTGGCTCCGTCAGCAGTGCCCCGGATGGCTGGCGCCGCCTCCCTGGTAATCGATCGCGCTGGGCATCACGGTTGTGCCAGGATGATCCGCCCTCCCGATGTTCAACGTGAACGCTCCGCAGGCGTAGTGAAGTACACCGCTGACCTCGAGCGTCGGCGAATCGGACAGGTAGGTTATGTCCCCGTTTGCTTCGATCCGGAACGGACGGTCGTGACCTGGATAGATAGTATCGGCAGCCGCCACAATTTTCCGGATGCTTTCCCGCGCATCCGCTTCGCTCCAGAATATGATTGCGGGAGCCCCCCTCCCGATGGCTCCAGCGTCCGACATGGCGTCGCCGCCCACGCAGACGGTTCCGCCGTCGGTTTCCACCACCACGCTGATGTGACCGCGCGTGTGGCCCGGGGTTTCGATCAGGCGTACCCCGGTTTCGAGTTCGGTTTCTCCCCGGACTTCCCGTACATTCTGTGTCAGCAATGTATTGGCAAAATATCGAGCTGTCGCCAGGTCGCCGTCCCGGGGATTCCGCGTATATTCCAGCTCGTCAGCGTGGATTACGATCTCAGCGTTGGGGAATAGATCCGTGTTCTGTGAGTGATCCCAATGAGAGTGGGTCAAAATCACCCGGCCAATATCTCCCAGCTCCAACCCGCTGGCCGCCAGCGAATCCACCAGTAGATTCCTCCTGCCGAAGTGCCCCACGTCCACTATCGACAGTACCTCACCGCGGATCAGGGTAACCGTACAAAGACCCAGGCGGGTTTGGTCAGTGTTTATACTGTATCCACCCATTATGATTTCCAGTTCCGGCATGTTATCCCTCCTGCAGTTGAAGAACCATTGGGTTCAGCGGGACGGATTATAGCACCGCGAACCACACTATCGGATTGGGCCCGGATTGAATTCACCTCCGCTTCGTCAGCACGAGAGGAACCGTGACCACTGCCAGTCTTGCCCTGCTAAACGGGCGGGTGCATTCGTTTGCCGTTGGTCGCCCGCGTGGTCCCGCCCCCGCGGATGCCGTCGCGGTCGCCCACGGGAAAATCCTGGCCGTCGGTTCCAACAGCCGTGTCAAGGGGTTTATCGCCCGCGATACTGAAGTGCTGGATTGTGCTGGCCGCGCTATCATCCCCGGCATCGTAGATCCCCACTGCCACGTTCTGGCCGCGGCACGACGCATCAATCGGGTCGATTGCCGGCCCTCGTCGGCTCCGGATATAGATTCCATCGTTGGCAGGTTGCGCGATGCGGCCAGGACACAACCCGGCTGGATTCGAGGTTACGGTTACGACGATTCTCCATCAGGGATTGGGCGGCACCTCAATCGCCGGGACCTTGATGCCGTGTCAATGCGCCGCCCGGTCAGAGTTGACCATCGGTCGGGTCATGCGTGTGTACTGAACAGCCCTGCCCTCGCCGCCGTGGGCATCTCTGCGGCCACTCCGGACCCTCCAGGCAGCGTCATCCGGCGCGACGCGCACGGTGAACCCACCGGTTTGTTGATGGAAATGTCGGACTGGCTCGCCCGCCGCATCCCCGAGGCTGGTTGGGACTCGATCCGCGAAGGGATTCCCGGCGTTGCGGTGTTGCGGGAGTTGTCATCATTCGCCGCTGAATTGCTCGCCTACGGAATCACCTCCGTCACTGATGCCGGGCCGGCTAACGACCTCCGCCGGTGGAAGTTGCTGTCCAGTGCTGTAATCAACGGGGCATTTCCCCTCGAGCTGACAATGATGCCCGGTTGGACGCATCTGGGCGAAATGCTGCGGGCTGGGTTGGGTTACGGAGCAAGCGCGTGCAACGGAATGCTGCGATTGGGGCACGCCAAGATAATGCTGACCGCGTCAAGCGGAATGCTCCACCCACATCCCGCCGAGTTGAGTCGGATGATCGAACGGGCGCACGAAATGGGATTTGCGGTGGCGATTCATGCCGTTGAGCGGGACGCGGTGGTAGCCACTGCTCTGACGTTGACCGATGTTTTTTCGCAATCCTCCGGACGCGAACGGCCGGGTCGCGATCGCATTGAGCACTGCGGAGAGTGCCCGCCGGACGTTGCCGAGTTGATCCGGGAATCCGGTGCCACCGTAGTCACGAATCCCGCGTTTCTGTATTACGACGGGCTGCGTTATCAGCAAACCGTCAGTAGCGAGCTACTCCCAAACCTGTATCCAGTGGGCAGTTTGCTGCAACGAGGAATACCGGTGGCCCTGGCCTCAGATGCACCAGTGGTGGAATCAAATCCCTGGTCTGGGATGGCCGCAGCTGTTTCGCGCCGATCACGAGAGGGTGTCAATTTCGGCGGAATTGGGCTTCCGTCATTGCGTGATGCCATGGCGTTGCACATTGGGGATGGAGCAATCGTCGAAGGAGCCTGGGCGAACCTGGCGGTGGTCGAACCCGACCCGTTCTCGTTACCGGTAGCTGCGCTCGTGTCCGTACGCGCCGCGGCAACGGTGGTTCGAGGCAATCTGGTGTGGCAGAACGGCCTCTAGCGCGACCGTTCCCGAATGTAGTCCACCATCTCCAGCAGCGAGCGGCGCGAGGCGCAGTCGGGCAGTTCGTCGAGGGCGGTACAGGCGGCCGTGCAGTAGTTCCGTATCAACGTGAAACAGTCCGGCACTATCTCCGAGTTGGTGATCATTTCCAGCGACTTCGTGAGCAATGCATCCACGTTTGCTCCGTCCGACTTGATGGCACTGAACAATGCCCCGATCGGGTGCTCATTCGGATACCGGTCCATCAACATGATTGCCGGCAGTGTCAACACGCCCTGCAGCAGGTCGTTGCCCACCGGCTTACCAATTTCCGTAGCGTCGCCCTGCACGTCAAGCAGATCGTCGACTATCTGGAACGCCATCCCGATGTTGTAACCGTAGTTGCGCAGCGCCTGCACCTCATTTTCGGGGGCGCCGCCCAGGATGGCTCCGGTTTCTGCGGACGTACAAAACAGCGAAGCGGTTTTGCGGTAGATTCGCTCGTCGTACAATCGGCGCGATTTCACCGGGTCGAACGTGGTGAAGAACTCGATCAACTGTCCGCTTGCCAACTCCATGATGGTTTCCGAAAACCGCCGAATTACCCGAATCACCCCGGTATCACACACAAACGTCGCCGACGTCGCGAAGAGGTAGTCCCCCAACAGAACGGCCACGTGGTTGCCGTACAACTTGTTGATGGTCGGTTTGCCCCGGCGTACACCAGCGTTATCCACCGTGTCGTCGTGGATCAGAGTTGCCAGATGCAGCAATTCCACCGCTGACGCCATGATTAGAGTCCGCTCGCGATCGTGCTCATGGAACTCGGCGGACAGCAGCGTCAGCGCCGGCCGAACCCGTTTTCCGCCCGACACCAGGGCGTACTTCAGTAGGGGATCCAGGTCAGCGATATCGGTTTTGCACAGGTGATGCAGACGCTCTTCTACCTGCGCTAACTGTTCGGCTACCGGAGCGTATATTGAGATCGTTTGCAGGTCCAGCCCCGGCTGCACGTTTCATCCCTCTGGTTAGGCGCTCACGCCCAGCAGGCCAGCTTCTTGCTCAGCGACCTCGACGTCCAGCTTGGTATACAAAGCCGCCGGATTGCGCAATATGTGCCCGGGTTGAATCCCAGCCTGAACCACATCGGCATCCCACGGTTCCGACGAAACGAGGCCATCAAATCCCAGGTATTCATGGAGCTTTTGACTGCTGAACGGCAGATACGGGGATAACATGACCTTGAGGCAGTTGATGGCTTTGATGGCCGCCGTCAAAGAGCAGGCCGCGTCAGCACGGTCCGTTTTCACCGCCAGCCAGGGGGCGCGAGTGTCCAGATAACGGTTAGCTTCCTGTGCCAGCGAGAACGCGTTCGATACTCCGGCGCGGAATCGAGTGTGAGCCAAGCTGTCGTCCACTGCCTCCATCGCCCGTTTCGCCGACGCCAGCAGAGTAGCTTCAGCTTCACCGGCCGGCGCTGCATCCACCGGAACCTGGCCATCGAAATTGCGATAGGTAAACCTCAACACTCGGTTCACCAGGTTCCCGTAGGTCGCAACCAGCTCGTCATTGTTGCGGCGTACGAATTCTGCCCAGGTGAAATCCGTGTCTCCCGATTCCGGCATGTTGATGGACAACAGGTAGCGCAGCGGGTCGGGGTCGTAGCGATCAAGATAATCGGGAACCCAAACTGCCCAGTTCTGGCTGGTGGAGAACTTGCGGTTTTCCAGACTCAAAAACTCGTTGGCCGGCACATCGTAAGGCAGGTTCAACCCGCCGTATCCCATCAGCATCGCGGGCCAGATGATGCTGTGGAATGGGATGTTGTCCTTGCCGATGAAATAGTAGGTCCGGGTATCGGGGTCTTTCCAGAACGATTCCCATTCATCCCCATTGCCGTTGAGTTGCGACCATTCCACCGCAGCTGACAGGTAGCCGATTACCGCCTCAAACCAGACGTAGATACGCTTGTCGGCGTACCCGTCCAGTGGAACCGGCACGCCCCAGGAGAGGTCGCGCGTTATGGCGCGGTCTTTCAGCCCGCCCTGTAAAAACCCGCGCGTTGAATTCGCCACGTTGGGTCGCCAGTGTTCGCGCCCTTCGATCCAGTCCAGCAGCTGCTGCTGGAACGCGGACAAACGCAGAAAGAAGTGCTCCGAGTCTCTGAACTCTGGCGTTCCACCGCAGATGCTGCACCTCGGCTCCACCAGGTCTATCGGGTCCAGCGTATGTCCGCAGGCGTCGCATTGGTCGCCACGCGCCCGTTCGTTCCTGCAGTGAGGACACACCCCCTCAACGTACCGGTCGGGCAGAAATCTGACGCATGCGGCGCAAAACGCCAGCAACGTCGTGTCCGGGTAGATATAGCCCAGTTCCATCAAACGAGCGAAGAAATCCTGCACCACTCGCTGGTGATTTTCCGTGTGGGTGGTGGTGAACAAATCGAAGGTGATACCCAACCGTTCCCAGGTGTCCAGAAACTGGGCATGGTAGCGTTCCAGGACTTCCAGCGGCTCCACGCCTTCCTGATCGGCCCGGATCGTGATCGGCGTACCGTGGGCGTCAGACCCCGAGACCATCAGCACGTCGTTACCCTTCATGCGGTGATACCGCGCAAATATGTCTGCCGCCAGGTAGCAGCCGGCTATGTGACCCATGTGAAGCGGGCCATTCGCGTACGGCCAGGCAACTCCAATGAAAATCCGCTCCGACAAGTTCGACACCCCGCGATAAGAGCCAGTGGTTCAAAGTCCTTGCAATTTTAGCATAACGGAGCATTGGGTTGATGCTCCCGCTGCCTCTGATGTGCGTAGAATTTCCGATCAGCAATCGCCGGAGACCGTGGGGTGAAGCGCAGTGTGCGGCCCGATGTAGCCGAACCGGAGATCTCGGCGACGGATCCGTACGCCCATTGCTCAACCCACGTCGTGGGAGCCCGATTCGGTTTGGCCCGCTGGTGTTTGTCGCACGAAGCGGGCGTTTTTCCACATCGTCGGTATGTCATGCGCGTCGCAGTAGCTCATTCCCGAACGCAAGCCACCCAGCAGCTCCGTCAAAATCTCATCCGCCCGACCGCGGTAGGGAACGGGGGCCTGCACGCCTTCGTCAGCAGATGTTTCTTCGCTGTCTTCCCATTCGACTGCGGGGGCCGACGGGTTCTCGCGGAGTCGTCGGAACAATGCTGCCTCCCGGGACGCCATCCCACGCACCATCTTCATTTTGCGTCCGCCCCTCGATATCACCGCGCCCGGGCTCTCCTCCGTCCCGGCGATAATACTCCCCAGCATCACCGAACTTGCTCCCGCTCCGATCGCTTTTGACACGTCTCCCGGATAGCGGATGCCACCGTCAGCTACTATTGGAATATTGAACTCGTGGCCCACCTCGGCGCATTCCATCACCGCAGTGAATTGCGGGACCCCCACTCCGGCGACCTGCCTGGTAATGCAAATACTTCCTGGACCAACGCCCACCTTGACGGCATCCACTCCAGCCTCCGCCAGACGTCTGGTTGCTTCGGCGGTCGCCACGTTGCCGGCGATTAGTGGTATATCCCCCAGATGTTCCCGCAATGCGGAAACGGCATTGAGCATCAACTCCGAATCTCCGTGAGCGATGTCTATGACCAGCGCGTCAGCTCCAGCATCGGCCAGGGTCTTCGCACGATCTATGTAGTCGCCCGCGACGCCCACCGCGGCCGCCACCCTCAGCCGCCCGGCTTCGTCCCGGGTTGCGCCCGATGTTGCCGGCGATGTGGCGGCGACCAGATCGCGAGCGGTGATGAGTCCCGCCAATTTGCCTACTGCGTCCACCAATGGGAGTTTCTCCAGGCGACTGGCAGACAGTATCTCCCGGGCGGCGTCCATGCTTATGTCGGGACTTGCCGTAACCAGTTTGGCAGACGTGGTCATGCGTTCGGCCACGGTTGAGCGGTCGTCGGCCAGGGTTGTGTCTCTGGTTGTGATGATACCCAGCAGCAGGCCTTTTCGTGATATGACCGGCAATCCACTGATCCCGCGCGAAGCCATCAGGGCGCGCGCGTCCAGAATTGTGGCATCCGGTGCGATGGTAACCGGATCGATGATCACGTGGCCCTGGTGGCGTTTCACCCGGCTAACCAGCGCGGCCTGGTCGGCAATGGACAAGAACCGGTGTATCACGCCAATCCCGCCAAATCTCGCCACGGCGATGGCCATCCGGGTTTCCGTAACCGTATCCATGTTCGCGCTCACCAATGGAGCGCTCAGATGAATTTGCTTCGTGAACCATGACCCGGTGTCAACGTGGCTGCGGCTTTGCACCGTGGAAAAACGGGGCGCGAGCAGCACGTCATCATAGGTTAGCGCTAACGGTATATCCACGGTTTTCATCGCAATAAACACCCGCTCGTGAGTCGGACACGATTTCATGGTAGCACAGGCCCGATCTGCGGTCCGTTGCCCGCTCCAATGCCATCCAGCCGTGCCGGCCCCTGCTCCGTCTCACATGTACTGCACGAGTACAGATCATTGACACAACTCCCCTGCAATGTTAACATTTATCGGCAACTCTTCGCTAAGATGGGGAGTAGTAAGGTCGGTACGCCCGTAGAGAGCCGGCGGTTGGTGAAAGCCGGTGGCAATAAGACCTGAACTCGCCCCGGAGCGACCCGCCTGAAACGCTGAATCCAGCGCGTGTAGGGCGAGCGGGTCGGCCCCGATAATGGCTGTGTACAAGAGTCCTGTTGGCTTCCCAGGCCAATCGGGAAAGAAGGGTGGTACCGCGGGCACCGAAAACCCGTCCCTTCGGGGTCGGGGTTTATTTTTGCCCCGATGAATCCCAGATTCTATCGGCCCTACAGGAGAATCCGATAATGCAACTAACTGGCGCGCAGATTGTTTGCGAAAGCCTTATCAAAGAGGGTGTGGACACGATTTTCGGGCTGCCTGGCGGGGCTGTATTGCCGTTCTACGGCGCACTCTCCGGTTACCCCCAACTTCGCCACATCCTGGTACGCCACGAACAGGCTGCCGCCATGGCCGCCGACGGATACGCCCGAGCCACCGGCAAGGTCGGTGTTTGTTCCGCTACCTCTGGTCCCGGCGCAACCAACCTGGTTACCGGCTTGGCGTCGGCCCAGATGGACTCCGTGCCCATCGTGTGCATCACCGGACAGGTGCCGCGCCCGGCCATCGGCCGAGACGCTTTCCAGGAAACCGACATCACGGGAATCACGCTGCCCGTAACCAAGCATAACTACCTGGTGCTGGACGTCCGTGACATAGCGCCGGCAATCAAGGAAGCTTTCTACATAGCGCGCACTGGGCGGCCCGGTCCCATTTTGATCGACATTCCAAAGGACGTGCTGGCCGGCGAAACCATCGAGTTCGAATGGCCCAGCGAGGTGGACCTGCCCGGTTACAACCCACCCGGTGATCCGGAACCCGAACAGGTTGTTGCGGCCGCCAGGTTGATCAATCAGGCCGAGCGTCCCATCATCCTTGCCGGTCACGGCGTACTGATTTCCCGGGCGTGGGATGAACTCCGGGAACTGGCCGAAAAGGCCCAGATTCCGGTGATCACCACGCTGCTGGGCATCGGTTCATTGCCCACCGACCATGTTCTGAACCTCGGTATGCCCGGAATGCACGGCATGGCCTACGCCAGCCTCGCCATCGATCGCTCCGACCTCGTGATCGCTCTGGGCGCCCGGTTCGATGACCGCGTTACCGGCCGCATTGCCGATTTCGCTCCCCATGCCAAAATCATTCATTGCGACATTGACCCGTCCGAATTCAACAAGAACATCATCGCCGACGCACCGGTGCTCGGTGACCTGAAGGCATCGTTGCGTGCCTTGATTCCCCATGTAAATTCCACCGTTCATCTGGACTGGATGCAGGAAACTGACCAGTTGCGATCACAGCATCCCTCTTTGTTCATCCGGGAGTCCGATGTCCTGCTCCCGCAGCAGGTATTGAAAGAACTTTCCGACGCCACCGGGGGCAACTCCATCATAGTTACCGGCGTGGGCCAGCATCAAATGTGGGCGGCCCAGCATTACGGCTACAATGAACCCAACTCCCTCATCACCTCGGGCGGCAGCGGAGCCATGGGCTTTGAGGTTCCGGCGGCGCTGGGCGCCAAGGTGGGTCGTCCAGACAAAACGGTTTGGTCCATCGCCGGAGACGGCGGGTTCCAGATGACGTTGTGCGACCTGGCAACCGCCGCCGAGAACAACATCGAGGTGAAATTCGCTATTCTGAACAACGGTTCCCTGGGTATGGTCCGCCAGTGGCAGGACTTCTTCTATGACAAAGATTTCTTTGCCACCATCTACAGCGGCAATCCCGATTTCGTAAAACTGGCCGAAGCGTACGGTATTCGCGGCATCCGCGTTACCGAACAGCGGGAAGTGGCCGGTGCGATTCAGGAGGCCATGGAAACTCCCGGGCCGGTAGTAGTCGATTTCGTGGTCAAGGAAGACGAGTTCGTCTTCCCCATGATTCCCGCCGGGGAATCGGTGAACGAAATGTTGGAACAGCCGTATGTCAAGGGGGTGAGCGTTGAATCAGCATAGTACCCAGCACACCATCATCGCACTGGTTCAGGATCGCCCCGGTGTTCTCACCAGGGTGGCTAGTCTCTTCCGACGCCGCGGCTTCAACATTGCCAGCCTGGCAGTGGGCGCCAGCGAACAGAAGGGTCTGTCGCGCCTCACCTTCGTGGTAACCGGCGACCAGTACACGGTAGAACAGGCCACTCGCCAGCTGGACAAACTGATCGACGTAGTGAAAGTCTCCAACATTTCCGCTGAGGACGTGGTCGCCCGCGAGTTGGCCCTCATCAAGGTGCGCGCAACCCCAACCAACCGCAGCGAAATCCTGGAGATGGCAAACCTCTTCCGCGCCAAGGTCGTCGACGTCGGCGCCCGTTCCCTGGTTATCGAAACCACTGGAGAAGAGGACAAGATCGACGCCCTCTACGACCTGCTCCGTCCCTTCGGCATCCTGGAGCTCATGCGCACCGGTCGGGTGGCAATGGTTCGCGGAAAGGCCGAGGGCCGCATCAGCGACGATGTGGGCGCCAAGTACGAACAGTACGGGCGCAATGGCGTCACGTCAGTCGGCTCCTCCCGTTATCAACCGGGGCATTACGAAGGCGTTTAGTGCATTCCCACTTACTCCAGACACTTCACGGCAAGGATCAAAGGACATTTAAGCATGGTTAATATCTATACCGAAAAAGACGCCAACCTGTCGAGATTAGACGGCAAGACTGTCGGAATCATCGGCTACGGCAGTCAGGGACACGCCCACGCGCTAAACCTCTACGACAGCGGTGTAAACGTTATGGTTGGCCTCTACGAAGGTAGCCCCAGCCGTGAAAACGCACGCAACGCCGGCCTTACCGTCGACAGCGTGGCCGAAGTAACCAAAGCATCTGACGTAATCATGGTTGCCGTCCCCGACCACGTGCAGAAGGACGTATACCGCGACGAGATTCAACCCAACCTCGGACCCGGCGCCGCTCTCATGTTCGCCCACGGATTCACCATCCACTACGGGTTTGTTGCACCGCCACCCTCCGTGGACGTGCTGATGATCGCGCCCAAGGCTCCCGGTCACCGGATGCGTGAGCATTTTGTCCAGGAAGGCATCGGCGTCCCCTGTTTGCTCGCAGTGCATCAGGATGCCACCGGCAACGCCAAGGAAATTGGCCTGGCATACGCGGCCGGCATCGGTTGCGCCAAGGCCGGAGTCCTGGAAACCACCTTCAAAGACGAAACCGAAAGCGACCTCTTCGGCGAACAGTCAGTATTGTGCGGAGGCGTTACGTCGCTCATCAATATGGCTTTCGAAACGCTGGTGGAACGGGGATATCCGCCCGAAATTGCCTACTTCGAATGCCTCCACGAACTCAAGATGATCGTTGACCTCATCCAGCAGGGCGGGTTCAACTACATGCGTTATTCCGTCAGCGACACCGCCGAGTATGGCGACCTGACCCGCGGCAACCGCGTCATTGACGAAAACGTCCGCAGCAACATGCACCGCGTCCTCGACGACATTCAGAGCGGCGCGTTCGCCAAGGAATGGATGTCCGAATGCGACGAGGGTCGCCACAATTTCCTGCGGTTGCGCCAGGAAGCCCGCACCAGCCGAATCCACGAAGTGGGCCGCGGGCTGCGTGAAATAATGCCCTGGCTCAATCCCCGCGAAATCGAGTGATTCATAACACCTGGCGGCTTCGCGAGCGTACCGTGGCAATCTCGCTACCACACACTCCCAGGAGGTGACAAATGGGCATGGAGGTACTGTGCAGAGCAGTTCACCATCGCAGACTGGTCTTGGCAGGGCTGGTTGCGGTGGACTGCGTGTGCCTGCCCGTCCTTTCCCGGACGACCCGTGCGTAACGGGCAACCTTGATCTGCCCCATCTGGGGACACGCCTGCACCTTTCGGAGGGAAAGGAACCATTATGACCACACAAGTAAAATTTCTGGATACCACGCTCCGCGATGGAGAACAGTCGGCCGGCATTGGCATGACTGTCGACGAAAAACTGCAAATCGCCCGCCAGTTGGCCCGGCTCAAGGTTGACATCATCGAGGCCGGTTTCGCCGCCAGTTCACCCGGCGACTTCCAGGCTGTGCAACGGATTGCCCAGGAAGTCCACGGGCCGGTAATTTGCTCGCTGTCCCGCGCCGTGGCCGGTGACGTAGACGCCGCGTGGAACGCCATCAAAGACGCCGACAGCCCACGCATCCACGTTTTCCTGTCTTCGTCTGAAATCCATCAGATGCACCAGCTGAGAAAAGATCGCGAAGACGTGATGACTATGGCGGTGGAAATGGTCGCCCGGGCCAAGTCCTATTGCGACGACGTCGAGTTCTCGCCCATGGACGCCACGCGAACCAATCCCGATTACCTCTATAGGATGCTGGAAGAGGTGATCAAATCCGGCGCCAAAACCATCAACATCGCCGATACCGTAGGGTACGCCATCCCTTCGGACTTCCAGGCAATGTTGCGAGACATCCAGCTGTACGTCCCGGGAATCGAAGGCGTTACGCTGTCCGTCCATTGCCACAACGATCTGGGCCTGGCGGTTTCCAACAGCCTGGCCGCCATCGAAGTCGGCGCCCGCCAGGTGGAGGGTTGCATCAACGGTATCGGCGAACGCGCCGGGAACGCCTCCCTCGAAGAAATCATCATGGCTCTGGACACTCGCAAGGACCTCTTCGGCGTCGAACTCAACATCGACACCACCCAGATTTACGCGGCGAGCCGCCTCGTCAGTCGGATAACCGGTATGAGCGTTCAGGCTAACAAAGCCATCGTGGGCGAAAACGCCTTCCGACACGCCTCCGGCATCCACCAGGATGGCGTTTTGAAGGATCGTTCCACCTACGAGGTTATGAGCCCTGAGCGGGTCGGATTGCCGCCCGAAGTCCAGTTGGTGCTGGGTAAACTCAGCGGTCGCGCCGGGCTGCAGGCTCGCCTGGAATTATTGGGTTATTCCCTCGACCGCGAAGAGGTTACCGGTGTTTACCAACGTTTCCTCGAATTGGCCGACAAGAAGAACGAGGTTACCGACCGCGACCTCGAAATCCTCATGGACGAGGAGAACCGCACCGCTTCCGAACCCATAACCTTCTCGCTGGACACGGTGCACTTCACCGGCGGCGACAAGGACATCCCCACGGCCACTGTCCGGCTCATCGGGCCTGATGGAACCTTCCTCACCGACGCATCCACCGGCAACGGTCCGGTCGATGCCGTGTGCCGGGCCATCGACCGCGTCATCGGATGCAGCACCACGCTGGCCGACTTCCAGGTCCAGGCGGTTAGCGAGGGACTGGATTCGGTGGGTTCAGTGACCATGCGTATCGAAAACGCCGGCAGGGTGTTCTCGGGTCGCAGCGCGTCCACCGATATCATCGTGGCCAGCGCCCAGGCCTACCTCAGCGCCGTGAATCGGATGCTGGCGGCTGACGAGGCTGAATCGCTGCCCGCAGTAGGATCCACGCCCGACTAGTCAACCCGATATCCCCGGGTGATAAGCCCCTCTTCAAATTGAAGAGGGGCTTTGTATTCACAGCAAAGGCATTTGGTAAGACAGGTCTTCCGGCGCCGCGTTCGGACCCAGGTGAGTCGCGTGGTAACCCATCGACCGCAACCCTTCCGCCAGATCCGGAAACCCGAACACCGTAAATACCCGCTGCGGGTTTACCGCTTGAACGTATCCGATGAGGTCGTTGAAATCCGCGTGGTCGCTGTATGGAATGCTTGCGTCGCCCGGCCGGCCGTTCCCCCACGGTTTGGATCCGCTGCCGGCAGCCCACCCAGTGAGTTCCAGATATCGAACCGGACGACCGGGCGGTGCATGTTGCCGGATCTGCTCCCGAGAACGACGTCCGGGCGGAAACAACCAAACTTCACCTTCGTGATGCTCGCCGTCGAAACACCGATAATGGTCGAGGAAAGTGACTCCCGCCTCAACATATTTTCCGGTTACGTCAAATATCCCATCTTCACACGCTACCTGAAAACCAGCGGCCAGCAAATGATGCAACACCTCCTGAGCCTTTCCCAACCGCCAGCCCAGTACTACCGGCATCGCCCCCTGATCCAGCCACTGTCTGATCACCTGCACCGCCGTGGCAACGGATTCGTCCTGCTTCGGAAACACGTAATCGGGGCGGCCATACGTGGACTCGATGACCAGCGTGTCGCATGGTACCGACTCCAGGGGTTCGTTGATTGGAGACGGTTGCACCTTAATATCCCCGGTATACAGCAACCGTTCCCCCGTTGATTTCTGTGTCACCAGCGTCTGAGCGGAACCCAGGCAGTGCCCGGCGGGAAACAGCGAAAGCGTGTAATTCGCCGCCTCCAGCACTTCCCCATAAGCGAGTTCCACCGGATCAGACCGGCGCAGATAATCACCCAACAGCAGTCTGGTGCCATGCGTGAGGATGGGCCGCTCGTGTCGGGCCGTGTGGTCCGAATGTGCGTGCGAAATGACCGACGACGGTTGCTTGCGTAGCGCGTCCAACCAAAGATCAAGCCCGGGCAGATATACGCCCCTGTTAAATACTACTTCCACTGCTGCTACCGGACCAACAAAAAACCAACTCGGCGAAGTATAGCATGCGACTTCCAACCGCATGCCGGGGCGGCATCTCCCGCTATTCGCCTCCACCGGGCCTGTGCGGTATAATTCCGCCAAATCTACCGGTCAGAGTGCAGGCCGCTGACATAACAGCGCGGCCATCGTGCCTTGATCGTACCCAGGAGAATATCAATGCCAGGTCAAATTGGCGATGCGGCCAACGATTTCACCCTACCATCGCCCAATCACGGCGACGTCACATTGAGCAGCTATCGGGGCACCCAAGCGGTGGTGCTATCGTTCCACGTGCTGGACTTCACCGGTGGTTGAACGGATCAGGCTACCTCGTTCCGGCGCTTCAACGCCCGTTTCGAGGAGCAAAATGCCCAGGTTTTGGGCATCAGTTGTGACCACGTAGCCGCCCACCGTGCCTGGACTACTTCCATGGGCGGGCTGCCTTACCCCGAGCTATCCGATTGGCACCCCAAAGGCCAGGTGACCCGTTCTTATGACCTTTGGAACGAAGAACGCGGCGCCGGCACACGCGCTGTCATCATAGTTGACCGCGAGGGCGTTATCCGCTATCGGGAACTGTACGAACCGGGAATCCTGCCCGATCCGGAAACCATCCTGCAGGCCGTAGCCGACCTGTCCTAACCGTTGCAGTCTGGCGGCGCACCGTGTACGTGCCGCCAGATCGCTATCCCCCGATACCTTCTATGCGGAGTTGGACCGATCCGCTGGGGGTGTTGATGGTAAGTTCATCACCTGCCGAACGCCCCATCAAAGCTTGGCCTATGGGCGAAACTGTCGAAATCTTGCCGGCGGATACGTCCGCCTCCCGGATATCAACCAGCGTAAATATCCGCCGCGTCAGGAGCGTCATGTCTTGCAGGGTAACGCGGGATCCGATACTCACCTTCTCGGTGTCGGCGTTGGCAGCATCCACGATTTCAACCCGGGCGAGATCGTTTTGCAACTGACGAATCCGTCGTTCGGTGAATTGCTGCTGCTCTCGGGCGGCATCCAATGGCGAGTTCTCGCGTACGTCCCCGTCGGCTCGGGCCAATCGAATCGCCTCTCGTATTCGCGGAACCTCGTTTCGCAACCGTTCCAACTCAGCCTGTAGCTCGTTGTGGCGTTCCTCGCTCAGCCGAGCCGTCGGCGCCCCGCCCGACGATGCGCTCAGACCGGAGCTGTGGACCCGGCGGCGTTGGCGGCGCGGTGCTGCTGCATATCTGGCCAGGCTGATCTCAGTCCAACCCTGGCGGTTTGCGAACGTCAGGAATTTCTTGACTGGATCCAGACGCGTCGCTGGGTCTTCCACGTTCTCGGTGGTCCACTTGGCGTATTCACCAACTTCAATCGCATGCAGAGTTCCAATAACTTTATCCCGTCCCACCCGTGACTGGAACCTGAGTAGCTCCTGTTGTCCCTGTAACACCTGCTTGCTGTTTTTGAGGTGATCCACGAAGAGATTTATGGCCGCCGAAATCGACAAATCCGGGTCTTTGATCAACTGACTTCCTCCCGTGCGGGCAGGGACTATTCTGTAGATTGTGATCTCATCATAGCATTTAGCATGATTGTCGGGCAAACGCTGACAGCGACCCGTTGCGGTCGGTATGGAAACTTGTGCTATTCTACGCCGCACAAGCATCCAGCCAGGAGGTCGCAATTACCATGAAAGCAATGCAGATTACCGAGTACGGCGGCCCTGAGGTGCTGAAGTACGTCGACGTGCCAGACCCCGTCGCGGCAGACGGTCAGGCCGTCGTCGACATTCAGGCAGTCGGCGTGAATTTCACCGACATATACAGCCGCCAGGGCGTGAATCCTCCCGGCCTCCCATGGGTGGCCGGCGTCGAAGCAGCCGGTGTCGTCAGGTCAGTCGGGTCTGGTGTGTCCAACGTTTCCGTCGGCGATGAAGTCGCCTACTGCAGTTTCCCGGGATCCTATGCCGAGCGGGCGGCCGTACCCGCCTGGCGTCTGATCAAAATGCCCGACGGCCTCTCGGTCCAGGACGGCGCAGCGGCCATGCTGCAGGGCATGACGGCGCATTACCTGTGCCATGACACCTATCGGGTTCAGCCCGGCGACCGTGTGCTGGTTCATTCTGGCGCGGGCGGTGTCGGCCTCCTTCTCATTCAAATGTGCAAAAAATTGGGCGCCTACGTCTACTCCACCGTATCAACCGAGGCTAAAGCTGAATTGGCCCGCGGCGCCGGCGCCGACAACGTCATCCTATACACCCAGCAGGACTTTGCCGCTGAGATAGCGAAGGCAACCGATGGCCCCGGTTTGCAAGCTGTATTCGACGCCGTTGGCAAGGACACCTTCGATCAGAGCGTGGCCAGCCTGGCGCCCCGCGGTTATATGGTTCTTTACGGACAGGCCAGCGGCCCCGTGCCACCGGTCGACGCCCGAGTCCTCGGCAACGGTTCCAAGTACCTCACCAGGCCCGGCCTCGGTGATTACACCGCCAACCGCGAGGAACTTGAGAAGCGGGCCGGAGCCGTTCTCGGATGGGTCAAATCAGGCGAGCTTAAATTGCGCGTGGAGCATAGCTTCGCTTTGTCCGACGCGGCCGAAGCTCACCGCCAACTGGCTTCCCGCGCCACCACCGGCAAGGTAATCCTTACTCCCTGATCGTTGATATGACCCAGCGGCACACCGTTCCCGACAAATTGCTGGATGCCGGTAATTCCAGGGCTCCCCAGGCGCCGGGGTTACACTCGGAGCCTGGTGAAGACCCTGGAGCCAGCCGGCTACAACGGGGTATCCGGGTTGCGTCCCATCCGTTCCGGGCCCCGCGTGGTATCGTGCTGAACGACCTCGAGTGGGTTGCAGACATCTCCCGGCGCTACGATCTGAAGGGTTTGGAAATCCCCAGTGGATCCATTGTGCTTGAACGCATCGCCGCTACTGGCGGACGCTGTTTCTGCTACCCCGACGGCAAGTGGTTGATCGGTTTGTCGTTGCCCCGGTTGCAACGGTGTGGTCGTAAAGGCGTTGAAGGGATCGTCGCTCACGAATTGCTCCATGCCTGGTTGTGGTCGCAGCACCGATACCAGGGGCATGGCCCCGTTTTCGAAGGTCACGCCGCCGTCCGGGGTATCCCGCGCTGGTGTCCAACAATTCAGGAAGTGCACAGACTTGGGCCACAGCAATTGACCTTGTTCGATACCTGGCCGTCAGCGCCATTGCCCAACCTCTAGTTATCCCCGGCTGGCACAGCCCACGCCGCGATTGCAACCCGCGTTTCCGATTATTATTTGTACAATGGAATGCGCCGGGCCTATAATGTTATCAATCACACTGACCGAAGGAGCTCCCTAATGCCAACTACGGTGAATAGCGATGATGTTTACGAAGCATTGCGGACAGTTTACGACCCGGAGATCCCCGTAAACGTCGTTGACCTCGGACTCGTCTACGACGTTCAGGTTAGCGATGCCAACGACGTGTTCGTGCAAATGACCCTTACATTCCCCGGTTGCGGCATGGGACCCCACATTGCCCAACAGGCCGAATGGGCTATACAGGATGTCGAAGGCGTCGAAGAAGTCAACATCGAATTGACGTTTGACCCGCCGTGGTCCCCCGACCTCATCAGCGAAGAAGCTCGCAACATGCTCGGGATTTAGTACACTCTATCGCTGAAATCAGACAGGGAGCGTGCCGATGGCAACGCCGCAACAACCAAACGCCCAGCAAAACGCCCGCCTCCAGCAGATTCGCCGCCAATGGGAACAAAAGCGGCAAATAACCGATCGTTTCGCATCTATCCGCACCACGGTGGGCGTTTACAGCGGCAAGGGCGGAGTCGGCAAAACCACTGTGGCATGCAATCTGGCTACGACACTCGCCGCCCAGGGTGAACGCGTTGGCCTGCTGGATGTGGATATCGACTGCCCCAACGTCGCACGGGTTATGGGTATCGTCGATAAGCCCGACTACACTGACGGCAAGATAACCCCTGCCGTGGGTCACGGCGTCAAGGTCGTATCCATGGCGTTCTTCCAGGAAAACGAGGACGAAGCCATCATCTGGCGCGGACCCATGATCCACAATGCCATCAACCAGTTCCTCCAGGCTACAGACTGGGGCGAACTCGATTACCTGATCGTTGATCTGCCGCCAGGCACGTCTGACTCACCGTTGACCGTGATGCAAACCCTTCCTGTGGACGGTTTTATCGTGGTCAGCACCCCGCAGGATCTGGCCATCGTCGACGCCAAACGATGCATCAACATGATACGCAAACTGAACCTGAACGTCGTCGGTGTGGTGGAAAATTACTCCGGCGATATATTCGGTGAGGGAGCGGGACGCCGGCTGGCAGAAGACATCGAAGCCCCGTTCCTGGGCGCCATGAACCTGCGTTCAGCTTATCGCGATACCAGTCAGCCCACTGTCCTGGTAGACGAATCCGTCATGTCTGAATACGCGGAAGTAGTTGAGCAACTGCGTAACAATTTGAAAGCCCTGGGACGGGAAGCGTAAACCGGACGAAGATTACCGCGCCAGGACTTGGTGGCGCGTCGCTGCGTCGACGGTCGTGGCGGTTTGTAACGACGACTAGGACGTTCCGCGTTCGAGTCCTTCTTCAAGTGCCAGGTGCAGGCTTCCCACAACCGGCAGTTGGGCAGGCGGGGGCGGCGGTGTGGCCAATTGCATTCTCAGCAAAACCTCATATTCCTGCTGCATGGCCTCCTGAGCAAACGGGTTCAGCTCCCCCATCTGCCGGAACTTGCGGTATCGTTGCTTCAACAGCTTACTCGTGGATAGGCGGCAAGTCTCCGCGAGGTGCTTGTAAATAGCCAGTTCCAGCTCCACCGCAGCCTGCCGCGGATTGTTGTGAGAGCCATTTTCGGGTTCAAGCACGATTTGATCGACGATGCCCAGTTCTTGAGAATCTCGCGCGGTGAGCATCAGAGCTTCCGCCGCCTCCCGCGTCAGGTACCGTTCCCGCGAAGGGCCACCCACGGTGTGGTGCAGCGAGATTGGCGAGTATATCGCATACTGCTGCATCAAAATGCGGTCTGACAAACCCAGGGCCAACGCGGCCTCGTTTCCCGCTTCACCAATAATCACCGATACAATCGGCGTGGTTGCCTGCAGCATTATTGACAGGCTTCCCGCGATGGCGTTACCGATTCCCTGCTCTTCCGATTCAAGCCGGGGGTCGGCGCCCTGCGAGTCTATAAGCGAAATCAACGGGCGGTTGAATCGGGCTGCCAGGCTGATGAGTCGTTGGGCTTTCCGCAAGCCATCCGGATGAACGTGGTAGCGCCCGCCGGCAGTGTCGTGCCTATGGCTCCGCTGTTGACCCACTACCACCACGGGCTGACCCCGCAAGAAACCCATGCCTCCCACAACCGTTCGGTCGTCGCTGCTAACCCGGTCACCGCTCAACTCAAAAAAGTCATCCAGGATGTGCCGCATGTAGTACAGCGCATCGGGACGCTCATCGTGAGTCGCTGCGTCCAGAGACTCCCACGTGTCGGTGTCTGGGGCCGCTGACACCTCCAGACGTGACAGCGCCCGCCGGCTCAATCCGAACGACACCGAGCCCATCAATAACTTCAGCAGTTGACCCAGACGTTGCGTCAGCTGCGCCCGGTCTACCACGTTGTCCAGAAGACCGCGTTTCAGATGATATTCGGCAGTGTGCACGTCCGGCGGCAGCTGCCGCCCTGTCGCTTCCATCATCGTCCGTATTGGCGACAATCCCACCACCGAGCCGGGTTCCGCGATGATAATGTCGGCCAGATTGGCGAAACTGGCGTAGGCTTGCCCCGTAGACGGATTCGCCAGAACCGCGATAAACGGTACTCCAGCTTCTTTCAATCGGTTCACGGCCGCTACCGTTTTCGCCATTTGCATCAACGACAGCACGCCTTCCTGGGTTCGGGCTCCTCCGCCGGTAACCAACGCGACCACCGGAAGGCTGCGGCGGGCCGCCATCTCGAAGGCCAGGGCCACCTTTTCCCCCACCACGCTGCTCATGCTGCCGCCCATGAACCCATAATCCAGCACCACCAGCATGGTATTGGTGCCGTCGATCTTGCAGATTCCAGTTACGGCTGCTTCCGTCAATCCCGTGCGATCCTGGTTCTCGGTCAGTTGCTCGTCATACAGGCTGCGGTTGGAAAACGCCAGGGGAGCCACCGACTGCACATACCGATTGTGTTCCCGAAACGTGCGGCGGTCGGCGATGAGTTCGATTCGATCCCTGGCCGACAGGGTGTAATGGAATCGACAGTAGGGACAAACGCGGAATGCCAGGTACGCGGCCGAATCACTGATACGCTCATGGCACAACAGGCATTGATCGTGCAATGCCGATAGGTACAGTTCGTTCAGCTGGTCGTCGCCACCAAACAAATGCACCAGAAAATTGGTCAGATCGCGCACCGCCACTGAATCGCCCCTCCAGTATCAGAAATCGATGTTTGTCCGGATGGTTCAGGATAAATGGGGAACCAAAGCGTAATCAATGTACTATTTTACAACATGGTTGTTACCGATTTATGAAATTCCAATTGCCTTTCGGCACAAATTCCATTCCCTCATTGCGCCGCACAAACTACACCGACGCCCGGAACTTCGCGTCTTGACAGGGTCTGCCGCCGATGCCATTCTCTCAGCAATCGTTCGCCGGTTGGAGACCTGCCGTGAGCAACGTTGATCGACTCCTCGAAGGCGCCATCGACATCCACGTCCATTTCGAACCAGATCCCCGGGTGGAACGCCGCGGCGATGCCCTCGAAACCGCTCAAAACGCCAAGGACCTGGGGATGCGCGCCATGGTCCTTAAAAGCCACGAGTACCCAACCACTCCGGTAACATTCACCGTCAGCAAGGTGGTTCCCGGAATACAGCTCATCGGCGGGGTGGCTCTGGACTCCGAAATCGGCGGCCTGAATCCCCTGGCCGTTGAAGTCACCGCCAAAATGGGCGGACGCGTGGTCTGGATGCCAACGTACTCAGCCGAAGCGGATCGCGCCCACCGGGGCCTGTCGGGCGGCATTAATATCCTCGAGACCGACGGTCGGTTGGCTCCCGAGGTCTATGCCATCCTGGAGATTATTCGCTCCCACGACATGGTCCTGGCCACCGGCCATCTTTCCACACAGGAATGTAAGGTGCTGGTTGCCGAAGCGCGGGGATTGGGGATCGGGCGCGTTGTGGTTACTCACGCCACTACGTCAGCGTTCTGGACGGGCATGACACCCGATGATATGAAGGAAATGGCCGACATGGGAGCCTACGTAGAGCACTGCCTTCACGTGATGATGCCCATGACTTATCGCGTGCCACCGGAGGATTTGATCGCCACCATCCGGCACATCGGCCCGGAACGCTGTATCGTCAGCTCCGATTTCGGTCAGGACTTTCATCCCATGCCGGCCGAAGGGATGCGGATGGGAATCGCCACCCTGTTGCGAGCCGGCATGGACGAGGTAGAGCTGGGAATGTTGGTCAAGGACAATCCAGCCCGGTTGCTCGGCGTCTAGGCTTGGTCGACTCGTCGGCTGCCTTCCAGCTCGAACCGTATCAGCGTCGCTGCTCTCGCGTCGTCGGTCTTCCCTTCCGGCATCGCCGCCCATCCCGCGATCCTCAGGCCGACCGCCCAGGCGATCCCCCGCGGCGTCACCAGCAGGGGCACGCGGTCCCTGCATTCCCTGGGAACGTGAGCGTCGGTAAACACATCCTGCATCTTGCGGCTGCCCGACATGCCGAGCGGTTGGATTCGATCACCCGGCTGCCAGGGTCTCACCGTGGCGCCGCCCGCCAGCGCGCCCGGCCACAGGTAAGCGGATAACTCACCCCTCGTTTCCATGGGCATGTCGTGAGTCAGCCGTTTGGACTCGGTTGTAATTTCCCATCCGTCCCGTTTGGTAACGGCGATAGCCACCGGTCCTCCCGGCAACGCCAGGCGAAATTCACCCCTCAGAGACGGATAGGGGCAGCGCGACTCTTCCACTTTGGACAAAACCGCCCAGCGGCGTTCCGTCGTTAACGTGATCCCGTTCGGCAGGTCGATGGATCTTCCCGATGTATTGGCGACCGATATTGCGGACATCGCAGACAGATGTTGCTCCGTCAATCTTCGGGAGTCGCCGCTCACTTGCCCCCATGCCCTCCGAAATATCAGCGGCCGCAGCGCGTCGTGAACTGACCTCAGGACATCACGATTCAACCTCACCACCCCGGCGGAGTATCTGCGCGCGCGCGCGTCGACGGTAGTTTCAGCGCCAGTTCCAGGGGCATCAACCAATTCGGGCCAAAGAGCATCTATCTGACCCTCCAGATACTCCAGCTGTGTGTCGGCGGTGCGTGCCAGTCTCACCAGTGCCCCCGACACCTGCGGGTTCAGGTTCTCCCTTATCGCCGGCATCAAATCCAGCCTCACCCGGTTCCTGGCGAAATCCCGCATGTAATTGGTAACGTCGTCCCGATAATCAGTACCCATGTCACGGCAATAAGCGATTGTGTCCTTCCGAGTTAGCGACAACAACGGCCGCCACACCCTCGCCGATGTGGCGTTCGGGTACGGCCACGCGGCAAGTTCCCTCATCCCTCGGGCTCCGTGCAAACCGCTGCCGCGCGCAATATGGAGCAACACCGTTTCCGCCTGGTCGTCTGCGGTATGGCCCACCGCCACCGTCTTTGCGCCCACTGAATCAGCGAGTTTGGCCAGAAACCCGTAGCGCTGGTCTCGGGCAGTTTGTTCAAATGCCCGCACGCCATCATCAGGATCATATTCACCGATGATTTCCTCTTCCACCGTGCATTCCCTGCCCAGTTGCGCCGATAACCGGGATACGAAAGCCGCATCCTCCTGGGAATCCGGGCCGCGAAAGTCGTGAATGAGGTGAGCCACATGCAACCGGAACCCCACCTTTCGAGCCGCAGCGTCCAGCGACGTGAGCATGGTCGAGGAGTCGGGCCCGCCGGAGACTGCGGCGACCACCACGTCGTCGGCGCCGATCCCGGCTCGGATTACGCCCTCGCGCACCGCAACATCCACCTTTCGCACTACTGACGAGACGCCCGCGCTCACCTCACGATTGCCCAATCGACCCATCCTTCAGTAAGGCGTCCGGTTCGACGCCGACAGGTGATCCACCGCGTTGTAGCTGACCAACCGCCTACCCCTGGGGCCGAAGTTGATCGCCGTACGGCTGCCCAACGCCAGGTCCATGTGGTTGATGTTGGCCAGGGGCAGTCCGATCACCGCCGCAACTATGCACCGTATCGTGAAGTTATGCGTAACCGCCACCACGGTTTCATCACCCGGGTGGGCGGCATCCATCTCATCCAGCGCCGCCATCGCCCGTTTCTGAACGTCTCCCAACGACTCCCCGTTGGGCATGGTCACGCTGCTGGCGTCCTCCCTCCAACCGCTGTACAAAGCAGGCCAGTCGTCCCGCATCACCTGTATGGTTACTCCCTCCAGCTCGCCCATGTTCATTTCCATCAGTCGCGGTTCTTCGACGACACGCAGACCGGTTAGGTCCGCCATCTTATTGGCCACCCACCTGGCCCGCTTCAGGGGACTGGAGTAGATCGCCGACAGATCCCAGGTCAGGCTGGCGATTGCCACGTCACTGGCTTGTCGGTCTCCTTTGGCAGTCAGCAGGGAATCCGTTGTACCTTGCAGCCGTCCGTCCGCATTGACATCGGTTTCGCCGTGGCGCACCAGCAGCAATCTCATGCCGTCTCCGCCCCCCGGGGTTCCCGAACCTTCTCCAGGCGCACCTGGTCGATTCGCGCGCCAACCATATTGGTAACGGTTATCGCCAACTCTCTAGTGCGCACCACGTCATCCTGGTCCGGTATCTCACCTTGCAGGAACAACACGAGCCCGGCCACCGTGTGGTATTCACCCTCAGGGAGCGCGATGCCATCATCATGCAACCGGTCGTTGATCTCGATAATAGTCATCCCGCCGTCCAGCAGGTAAGAACCGTCATCCAGTTTGGCTACGCTGCTATCCGCCCCTTCCGATGGCGGGTCGTCGTCAACCATCGTTCCGACTATCACGCCGATCAGCTGCTTCAGGGTTACCAACCCCGCAATTCCTCCGTATTCGTTGATCACCATCATCATCGACAGGCGTTTCTCCTGCATGGCGTCGAACGCGTCCGAGACGGTAACCGTTTCCGGGATGAAATCGACGTCGCGCATGGTTTCCGTTACCGAATCATCCAGCCCAATTTGCCCCTTGCTTTGGGCGATCAATACTTCCTTGTTGGAAAGCACTCCCAGCACCGTCTCTTGAGTTCCCTCAAAAACCGGAAACCGGGTATGGCTGTGCTCAGCGTAAAGGGATAGAAAATCCGCCAGCGTGGTGCCCTTGGCAAGCCAGACAATTTCCGTGCGCGGTGTCATTATCTCGCTCAACCGCCGGTCGCGAAAGTGAAACACACGTTGCAACCGCTGAGCCTCCTCAGATTCCACCTCGCCCTGCTGACGAGACAGGTCGATCATCATGAGCAGTTCGCCTTCTGTGAAGGTGGTTTGCCAACCTCCCGTATTCGTGCCCAGCAGCTTGTAGATCAGTCGAGGCGCCACGGTGAAAAAGTAGATAAACGGCGTCGACAACGTCATCATCCACCCTACGGGTCGGGCGGCGATCAGCGACCATCGCTCAGAATACGTGGCGGCTAACGTTTTGGGCGTAATCTCCCCAAAGATTGATATCACCACCGTCATTATCGCCGAAGTAATCAACGCTGCGTACCCGGAGTGATTGAGCATCTCTGCGGCCAACGCCGTACCGATCGCCGTGGCAAATATGGTAAAGGCGTTTTGGCTCAGCAGGATGGTCGCGAAGAATTTCTCGTGCTGACTCAATACCCGATCTACTGCCCGGGCCGCAGAGTTGCCCTGCTCGGCAAGGTAACGCACCCGAATCTTGTTTACCGCGATTAGCGCCGCCTCCGCGCTGGTGAAGAACGCGACCCCAACGAAGCTGATGATCAGCAACGATAATTGCAGGCCCAGCGGCAGAACGAATCCATTTTCGATATTTCCTACTTGCAGCAGAATTGGCCAATTGGATAAACCATCGGGCGAGATGTCCAGCATCGGGGCGAGGTACCTCCTCTTCGCTATTGGGCGTTTGAATCGACCTGAAACGCCCCTCATAGATGTTCATTATTTCCAAAAAGAATATCACTGCAGTTGCGTATCGTAAAGTTGACGAGCCTTCGCGTTCACCATAATATGAGACGCCGACTACGGCGCGATTCTCAAAGGTCCGCCTTGATGTGTTCCCGAACAACTGACCCTGCTCCAACAGAAAATGCTCATTCTTGGCATCGAAACCTCGTGTGATGAAACCGCCGTGGGCGTCGTTGAGGACGGCCGGCGGCTACGTGCCAATGTCATCGCGTCTCAAGCGATCCTGCACGCTCCCCATGGCGGCGTGGTTCCCGAACTCGCTTCCCGGCAGCACATCCGGGACATGCAACCCACCCTGGAAAGGGCGTTGTTCGACGCCGGTGTCACCCTCAACGAGATCGACGCCGTTGCTGTGACCCACGGCCCGGGGCTGGCCGGTGCCTTGATCAGCGGTGTCAATACCGCCAAAGCTATATCCCTTACGCTGGGTGTCCCGCTCCTGGGCATCAACCACCTCGAGGGGCACATTTATGCCGCTTGGATTTCCGACGACGGCCCCGCTCCCACCGAGGAACCAGGATTCCCGCTGGCAATCCTGGTGGCGTCGGGAGGGCATACCGACCTCATCCTTATGGAGGGCCACGGCGATTACAGGCTGGTGGGCCGCACCCGCGACGACGCCGCTGGCGAAGCATTCGACAAGGCGGCTCGGGTTCTCGGCCTGGGATTTCCCGGCGGACCGGAAATCCAGCGCGTTGCCGAGCGTTTTTCGGCATTTGCCGACGCAGACCACGCCCACGACGACCGTTACGCCATGGCGTCGGCAGCCCTTCCGCGGGCCTGGATGCGTAACACTCTGGATTTCAGCTTCAGCGGAGTCAAAACCGCGTTGCTACACCGGGCCCAAAACCTCGGCCTGTATCCTCCCGCCGATGCTCCGGACCCCGACGCTGACCGGTTGGTGTCGGCCCTGGCCGCCGAGTTTCAGGAATCTTTGGTTGAGGTCATGGTCGCCAAGCTGATTGACGTGGGCGCCAGATACAAAGCCCGGGGTTTGGTTCTAGGTGGGGGGGTAACGGCCAACTCCAGGCTGCGGCAACGGATACGCTCCGATTCATCGCTGCCCGTTATCATCCCGCCGCCCATCCTGTGCACCGACAACGGAGCCATGATCGCCGCCGGCGCCTTCTATCAATACCAGCGTGGGCAGGTCGCTGACCTGTCTCTCGATGTCGACCCGTCCTTACCCCTGGCGCAACCGGTATCCCATCGCGGCTAGCCATCAGCGCCGATTCGGCGCTCAAACTCCAGCGCTTCTACCGTCGGTCCTTGCGTAACGGTACGCCGCAAATAATCGTCGCGCCGCTCGTCTCCAATACCAATCACACAATTGGCGAATGTTAGCAGGTCAGCCATGTCGGCGGTACAAGCCACTTCCATTGTCCAACCGAAACCTGAAATCAGTAACTTCCGTCCGCCCGGACTCACGCTGCTTCGCCAGATGAGCCAACCTATCAGCAGCAGCAAAATGATCAGAGCCAGCGCAACCGGGTGCATGTTGATCGCCGGAATTACAATATCCGGCAGACGGTCCACCAACCAGTAGGAAAGTGCCAAGTACAACAGCGTTCCGGCCACAGCCCAGATCGCCCATTGTTTCCAGGAGAATTTACGCCCTGGTTCATCCAGTACCGTAACGCCTGCGACGGTAGGCATCGCGTACATCTGCGTGGAACCACTGGGTCGGTCGCCGGGCAAGTTGACCAGACGCACGTTGGTCGCCACCAGCAGTTGGCCTGTCCCGGTGGGTTCGCCGGTCAATCCCGCTGCAACATCCAGGATACACCTGATGCGCTCGTTCGGAAGCAGTTCGATGCCCCGAGCATGAGTCAGGTATGAGTCGGTCCGCTGCATTTGCTCTGGTAGTCTGTTCGACATGGGTAATAGGATACGAAATGCTATCACAATGCCGCCGACTCTCCTGCAACCGATTGCGGACATCGACCATCAATTGTTGTTGACGATAAAATTGACGGCGTGATACAGTTTATGTCGAAAGACTGTGATGGAGACGAGTACGCGGGACTCGGAACGTACTAGCGAGCTTGGTCTGGTGAAAGCAGGCACGTTCTTCCAGCTGAAAATCACTCCGGAGTTGCCGGCTGAAACCATCTGCGGATACTGATGGTGTGTAGGCTCAGGCCGGACTCGTTGCCCGTTAGAAGCGACGGGACATGATGGTGTCCTGCTAGAGTGGCCCAGAGAGGTCTGTATTTCCAGACCTGATCGGGGCAAATAGGGTGGTACCGCGGGCTTCTGTCCGTCCCTATGGGGGCGGGCTTTTTTTGTGCCTGTTGTCGTTGGTTAACGGTACTCCCAAAACGGTCTGGCAGGCAGATCGACAATACATGGAGATTCGCCGTGAAGCTGAAAGGATCGGAAATCATTTGCGAGAGCCTGCTCCGAGAGGGAGTCGAGATACTGTTCGGTCATCCGGGCGGAGCAATCCTCCCCTTCTACGACGCGCTGTGGGCCTATCCTCAACTGCGCCACATTTTGGTCAGGCACGAACAGTCGGCTGCACACGCTGCTGACGGTTATGCCCGCATGACCGGCAAACCCGGCGTATGCGTCGCCACCTCAGGCCCGGGCGCCACCAACTTGATCACTGGCATCATGAGCGCCAAGGCAGACAGTATCCCCATAGTGGCCATCACCGGACAGGTCGCCCGTGCCGCTATCGGCACCGAGGCGTTCCAGGAATGCGATATTTGCAGCATCGCATCCGTCTGCACCAA
This sequence comes from Dehalococcoidia bacterium, assembly GCA_965217175.1. GTDB lineage: Bacteria > Chloroflexota > Dehalococcoidia > Lucifugimonadales > UBA3495 > Bin87. The sequence continues at coordinate 2,351,921 of OZ244251.1, read as the reverse complement.
GCGCACCTACCTCGTTTTGTCGGCGGCCGACCTGGCCCGCACCATTCACGAAGCATTCCAGGTGGCACAGGAAGGACGTCCCGGCCCCGTTTTGATCGACGTCCCCAGGGACGTTCAATTGGAACTGGCCGAGTTCGAATACCCGGATCCTGTCGTTCGCCCCGAAGTCGTGCTGCCCGCCGATACGCTGGAAAACGTCCGCAAGGCCGCGGAGCTGATGAACAAAGCCGAAAGGCCCGTCATCATCGCCGGCCACGGCATCGTCAACTCGCGGGCCTTCGACGAGCTGCTGGCCCTGGCCAACGCATCGGGTATTCCGGTCATCAACACCCTGCTCGGATTGAGCGGATTCCCCCGCAACCACCCCCAGAGCATGGGCATGTTGGGTATGCATGGCATGTACTGGTGCAACATGATCGTCGATCAGGCCGATGTCGTCATCGGACTGGGCATGCGATTCGACGACCGTGTCACCGGTCGCGTCTCCGGGTTCGCTCCCCACGCCCGCATCATTCACCTGGATATCGAGCCGTCGCAGGTGGGGCGCATCGTGCCGGTGGAGGTCCCCCTGGTCGGCGACGCCCGCCCGATCCTCCAGGCCCTGGTTCCCCTCGTAAGGAACGTCGACCGTGCCGGATGGATGTCGACCGTCAACGATTTGCGCGAGCAGCATCCGTCTCTTGCCATACCCCAAAGCGATGCCCTGATGCCTCAGCAGGTGTTGGCGGCGCTCAACGACGTGATCCAGCAGGACGACGACGCCGTTGTGGTAACGGGCGTTGGGCAACATCAGATGTGGGCGGCGCAATATCTCTTCCTGAACCAACCCAATTCCTTCGTCACCTCCGGTGGTTTGGGCGCAATGGGATTCGAGATCCCGGCGGCGCTGGGCGCTCAGACAGGCCGGCCCAACTCCACCGTATGGTCGGTCGCCGGCGACGGTGGCTTTCAGATGACCCTGCAGGAATTGATCACCGCTGTGGAAGAAAAACTTCCCATAAAAATTGCCCTTTTCAACAACGGCTACCTGGGGATGGTTCGCCAGTGGCAGGAAATGTTCTTCGATGGACATATCAAAGATGTACCCATGCCCGGCCCCGACTACGTCAAGTTAGCTGGCGCCTACGGTATTCCCGCGTTGCGCGTCGACACCCAGGAAGACGTTGCGGCGGCATTGGCAGAAGCTCAAGCCTACGATGGACCATTTCTGATCGAATTCGTAGTGGAAAGGGATACCAATGTCTACCCCATGATTCCACCCGGTGGATCTCTGGCCGATACTCTCGAAGATCCCCGCACCATGGCGGCGACCCGGTAACCCCGACCGCGCACCTGCGGTGATCCCGTTGTACCGTTCTTGTAGCCGCACTTGCCCGTTTCCTGCTATGGTGGTAAAAATTAGGATGTAAACCAATGCCTATACCTTTGGAATGAGGTGCACGATGCCCCGAGTTACTATCCAGGAAGCTTCAAGAATTCTGAATGTGTCGCAGGACGTGATCCGTAAGGATGTCCGCAACGGCAAGTTGACCGCCAGCAAGGAAGGTGGACCCGGCGGCTCCCGCTGGATGGTGGACATTCCAGACAATGTCGATGACTACGCCGATGACTTCAAGGAGAACATCCACGCTCTGGCGCGCACCCTCACACCCTGGTGGTACGACAACCCTCAGCGACAGGGATTCGTGCATTACCTGGAAAGCCTGGGAATCGAAGAAGTCGAACCATTTTTCCTGTGCGGTGTAAAGGGCAACGACATTTGGCCCGCCACCGGACATGAGGTCAATGAACGCTGCCAGGAATGTATTCTGGAAGCGATGGCCCAGGGATTCCCGATGGAAACCCGCGAGTAGATGCTGCCCGCCAACCGTCACTGTTGAATCAAAAGCCCCCGACTTTCTCGTCGGGGGTTTTTCGTTAGCGGTGGGTACTCAGCCGAGCTCCGCGGCGGAACGTGAATTGGATACCAAGCTCAACCGGTGACCGGGATTATCGGCAGATCCCGGCGAATCCAGCGATGCGACCGCGCCAAATGTTCCGGGGGTTCCAGTTTCTCCGTCAGTTGACCCGATACACCCAAACCTGGTGCATAACGTCTGGCTCTCCCTTGGGTAAGGCGGCAAAAGGTTCGGTAACCACTACCAGCGACCAGGTCCCGGCCATGACCATCTGTTCCTGCTTTTCCTTGAATCCCAACTCGACGTGCGCATCGGGGCGCAGGCTGAAGGCAACGCAACCGCCAGGCTTCGTAACACGGCACAGCTCGTCAAAGGCGTGAGGAGGAGCGTGTCCCGGCGTAAATACCCCCACGCTGATAACCGCGTCATAGGCGTCGGAGGGAAAATCCAGGTGCTCACCCAGGGTCATTTGCTGGAAATCGTTGTAGCAACCCTTGGCCCTGGCTTCGGCCAACATCCCCTGCGACAGATCCATGGCGCAAAGGTCCGAAAATCCCAACCGCTGCAACTCGACGCCTACCAGTCCCGTGCCGGCGCCGGCGTCAAGCACTTTGGAGGTCGGCGCAACGTGTTCAGCCAACACTTCCGCTGCTCGCCGGGGGCCTACCCACGCAAAGGTTTCTTCCAGGTCCTGATCGTATTCCTTCGCCCACCCATCGTACCGCTCAGCCAGTTCCTCGTTATTGCGGGAAGCATATATCCACTGAACCCGCTGTTCCGAGTCCACGTTTTCCAAATCAGGCATCGCGTTAGTTGCTCCGTATCAAGGCCGTAGCCGAAATCATTTGGTGCACAGGTATTGTGCCCAACCCAGTTCCTCGTTGTTTACTGCATTCACCATTTTCAGATAAGCATCCGAAAGGGCAATAAACCGTTCCATTCGGTCCGGATCGTTGGCCTGGCTGGCCATGTCCGAGAGGCATTTATAGCTGCTCCCCAAGTGTGCCGACAAATCCCGCGCCTCCAGAATCCGGAACCCGGTGTTCCGCAACGCATCCATGTACGAATAAAAACTGAAATCGGTATCGAACAACAACCTGTCGTAAACAAACGTGCGGGCTTCATCGCTGATCTGACGCTTTGGCTTCGTCAAATCATCAAATACCATCACGCCGCCGGGCTGCAATACCCGAAATGCTTCTTGCAGGGTTTTGTTCTTGTCGGGGATGTGATATATCGTGGCCTGGCTCCAAACGTGTGTAAACGTCTCTTCCTCGAACGGAAGATCAGTAGCCGACGCCTTGTGAAATTCCACCTTGTCGGCCAGCTCCGGGCTACCCTCCAGCGATTCAATGGCGTTGGCTATTCTCACGCCGCTCAGGTCAACCCCGGTCACGCGGGCACCGGTTGTGCGGCTCAACCACGTTGCGGTGTTCCCGTTCCCGCATCCCAGGTCCAACACCCTTGCGTTGCTGTCGATCCCGGCGTTGGCCAGCATCACCTCATTCAGTCGCGAACAGGCTCGCAGGAAGGTGGCCTTGACATCGCCATCGTCCAAAGACAACGACCCGTCAAAGATACCCCAGTGCAGGCTGCCTGCAGAGTCCCAGAACGACCGGTAAAGGGCATCCTCAGCGTCGTAGTATTCTTCGGTTTCGCGCTCAGTGAACCGCTGCTGGTTCGGCATACATGGCCCCTTCGATATATTCCAGGAATCGGTTGTTCTCGTCCGTCAGAATCATGCGAGGCTCAACCGGATGATCGGTAACTTCGTACGAAAGTATCACCAGGCAGTCGCCCTTCTGACACATCCGGGCTCCGGGACCCTGCACCGAGATGGTGCCGCTGCCGCGTTCGCCCGGCAGCGCGTAGGTTTCCCAACGGTTCCCGTTGTTGGCGTTACAAATAACTACCTTCTCGAATTCCCAGATATCCGCTCGCTCCATCAACTCGCGATCAATGATTATGCTGCCTACGTAGTCCAGATTTGATCCGGTTACCCAACACCTATGAATCTTAGATCTCAATAACTCGCGCATTACTGTCTCCTTTTGTATCGCATTGGCATCATCCATTCACCAAATGACACCAAAGTTCACCCCCAATCGAGGTGATCTTTCCTCACGATGCCGTCCTGATGCGTTTAGATAATGCACACAGGGCTATCGGGTGTTATCTACACGTAGCTCCGGGGCGTCGTGGGAACAGCTGCAAGCGTATTGCGAGTTGCTAAACTCGCCGCTCGATGTCAACTGAAGCAGCTAGGGCTCGCATGGGAGCCGGTGCTTACAGCGAGAACGGAACCGAACGATCCGGTCTCGGATCGAGGCCCCGCTATAAACGGATGAGCTGACTGCGTCCCGCGTTCTGCGGGACTGCTTAGAGTCAGGGTCCGAACTTTGGGTTTGCGCTGATAGCGCGGCTGCACTCATATGGCCTCCTTACTTAAAGGGCAGGTTGATGGGTGTGCAGACCTGCATTCATGAAGGCAGTCTAGCCTCGGATGTTCCCACTGTCAAATGAACAATTATGCTATAAATTTGGTAGTTGATCCGTTATTCGTATCAGTATGTACTTCAAACAACGAAAAACAATACAATTTACATAACAAAGCAGATATTACGCCACTAATTCGAACTGGTTCTATCCACCGTTCAGACTGCCTCCGTGGGTGCCGGCCGACCATCCCACAGAGGGGACAAACACATCATTTGCAGTACAAACTTCCCCGTTTCCGGGGGTGGGCCGTACCGCAACCGGTGTATCATCCGTATATTACCATTTCAATGCGCGTTTCCATCCGGGAGATATTACATGGTCGACCTGTTGATTTCCAACGGAACAGTTATCGACGGCACCGGAGCTCCAGGGTTTCGGGCCAGCGTCGCAGTCACCGGGGACACGATTGACATCATTCCCGGCGACACATCGGCAGTGGAGGCATCTCGGACTATCGATGCCACCGGCTACGTCGTCTGTCCCGGTTTTATCGACATGCACTCCCATTCCGACCTCAGGCTGCTGACCGACCCGGCCCACGAAGCCAAGATCAGGCAGGGAGTAACCACGGAAGCCCTGGGGATGGATGGATTGTCCTACGCACCCACCACTCCCCGCGGGTTGGAGCAATTGCTGGTTTACCTGGCAGCGGTAAACGGCACCCCGCCTGACGTCCGTTGGAGCAGCGTGGCAGATTTTCTGGCGCTCTTTGACTCCAACGCTGCCTGCAACGTTGCGCACTTTGTCCCCCACGCAGCGATTCGCGTAGCCGCCATGGGGTGGTCGTCGCGCCTGCCCACCGATGCCGAGCTCTCCCACATGCAGGAATTGACCCGCCAGGGCATGCGTGATGGAGCCTTCGGGTTCACCACCGGCCTCACCTACGCCCCCGGCGCCTACAGCAACACCGCTGAACTGGCTGCCATCGCTTCCGTGGCGGCTCAGGAGGGTGGTTTCTACTGCACACACGGGCGCTACACGCTGGGCGACCGCCTGCTGGATCCCTTCCGTGAAGCTTTGGTAATCGGCCGCCGATCCGGAGCCCCCGTGCATATATCCCACTACCATAGCCCCGTGGCTGGCCTGGGCGCCCAGATGACTGCCCTCGTCGACGATGCCCGCAACGCCGGCCAGGATGTCACGTTCGACCAATATCCCTATCCCGCCGCCAGCACAGTGCTCCATTCCCTGCTGCCTTATTGGGTTCACGCCGGCGGACCGGCGGCCCTGCTCACGAGATTGGCCGACCCTGCCATCCGTGACCTGATGGTTCGCGCTGTCGAACCACAATGGGGCGGGCAAACCCTGGACAACTACATCTTCGCCCACATCGCATCCGACCGCAATAAAGAATGGGAAGGCCGGTCGCTGGAAGAATTGGCTCAGCACCGTGGCGGGCGCATGGTAGACGCCGTTTGCGACCTGTTGCTGGAAGAGCGATTGCAGGTGGCATTCGTAGCCCGCACCGGCAACCTGGAAAACATCCGGGAAATAGCCTCACACCCTGCGCAAATGATCGGCACTGACGCCATACTCACCGGTGGCAGACCCAATCCTCGCACCTACGGCACCTATCCCTACGTATTGGCTCAATTCGTCCGCGGTGAGGGCCTGTTCCCGCTGGAGGAAGCGATTCGGAAAATGACCAGCGCTCCGGCGCAACGGTTGGGCATCGCCAACCGGGGCGTGTTGCGAAATGGAGCCAAGGCCGACCTGGTTCTATTCAATCCGGGTCTGGTGGACACCCCGGCAACCTTCGAGGATCCGCAGCAGTACCCGGTGGGCATCGACTACGTCTGCGTCAACGGCGTCCTGGTCATCGACAACGGGCGCCACACCGGAGCGTTGCCCGGCCGCGCACTGCGGAGCCAGTAGCCACCCCTGCTCATCGAGATTGCCACGCTACGATCGCAATGACGAAGTGGGTACGCATGAGGCAACTCGGTTGCCGTACCAGTGCTCATAGGGCATAATTGCGCTCTCAACTGCAAGCATATTGGCCGGCTCCCCCGTCGGCGTCGGAGGGTTAGCATGGACTTTGAACCGCGTTATACGGCTGAACAGGAAGCGTTTCGTACCGAAGTGCATGGATGGCTGGAGGGAAATATTCCCGCTGGCATCGTCCATCCCGCCGACTCCGCCGACCTGACCTACGAGCAGTACCAGCTACGCCGTGAGCTTGGTCGCCGTCTTGGCGACAAAGGCTGGTTGTGGCCCACCGCTCCCGAGGGATACGGCGGCGGCGGACTCACGGTCGACCACTCCGTAGTCCTGGAGGAGGAAATAGACGGTTACAACCTGTCGCTGCCTCCGTACTACGACTCCGGAGGACGATTGGGTGGCAACTCCATCCTGGTTTGGGGCTCCGAGGAGCAGAAGCAGGAATTCTTGCCCCAGATTTTCAAAGGCGCAATCCGTACCTGGCAACTGTTGACTGAACCAGAAGCCGGCTCCGACCTGGCCAACGCCAAAACCTCCGCCCGGCGCGACGGTGACGACTACGTGATCAACGGACAGAAAGTTTACGTCGGCAGCGCCCACGGTTCCGACTACATGTGGACCATCACCTGCACCGACCCCGAAGGCGAACGTCACCAAAACCTGAGCTGGTTCATGGTGCCTTCCAACCTGCCGGGGATCAGCGTGTTCCCCATGGACCTCCTGTCATCCGCTGGCGAATCCGGCGCCGGCTCCGGTGTTAAAAACATTGTTTACTTTGACGACGTGCGCGTCCCCGCCCGAAACCTCATCGGCGGTGAAAACGAAGGGTGGAAGGTCGCCACGACTCACCTGGAACTTGAGCACGGCACCGGTGGCAAAATAGGGCGCAACTGGATTGTTGACCGCATCTTCGACTACTGCAAAACCAACCATCGCCGGGGCCAGCCCCTCAGCAGCGATCCCGACGTTCAGGAACGGCTTATCGACATCTACATCGATGCTGAGATCGGCCGCCTGTTCCAGCTCCGAAACTACTGGATGCGACATAGTGGCGCAAACGTAACCTACGAGGGACCCCAGTCTTCCTACTTCCGCAAGCAATCCGGCCTCCGTATCGCAACCGGAATTCTGGACATCCTGGGCCCGGCCGCTCTTACCAAAGACGGCCTCTGGGGCGCTGGCGAAGGACACATCGAAGCCCATCAGCGCGCGGCCATCATTGCACTGCACCCCGGCGGCACCACCGACATCCAGAAGGTCATCATGTCCCGCCGCATCGGCATCGGCCGTCAGCAACGGGAGCGCGCCGGCGCCCTCGCCTGACCCCTTCGCTACCCAATCAACAACGCAGGCCCCTACCTCACCCGAAACGCCCGGTCTTTTGCGGGAGCTATACCATCATGGACTTGTCCCTAACTGAAGAACAGGAGATGCTGAAGGCAGCCGTCCGCCGTTTCGTCGAAACCGAATATCCCAAAGAGGTTTTGTTGGACATATCGGCTACCGGTCAAACGGCCCCCTCCGAACCCTGGCAAAAACTGGTATCCACCGGATGGCTCGGCATCATCATTCCCACTGAATACGGCGGCGAAGGCGGCTCATTCACCGATGCCGGCGTCCTCTTTGAAGAATTGGGCCGTGGGCCCGTTCCCGGCCCGCACCTCAGCACTGCCGCTCTCGGGGCCCTCGCTATTCTGGAAGCCGGCACTGAAGAGCAAAAACGCTCGCTGTTGCCCGACGTAGCCGCCGGACGGCGAACCGTGTCACTGGCCATCACCGAAGTGGATTATCAGTGGGACGAAGACGATGTGCAGTGTATCGCCGCCGCAGACGGAGACGGGTTCCGCATTTCCGGCACCAAGGTGTACGTTTACGATGCCACCGCCGCTACCGACCTGATCTGCGCCGTCCGCACTGAAAATCGTCAGCACGTCGGTTTGGTGATGATCCCTGCCGGAGCGCCGGGAGTCTCCGTCCGCCCGCTTGAAGGTTTCGCCTGGAATCTGGCTGAGGTTCGCCTCGAAGGAGTACAGGTCGAACGGTCTGCGGTACTCGGCGGCACGTTCAGCGGCGGTTGGGCTGCCCTGGAACGGGCGGTCGCCGCATCCGTTCCGCTGTTGTGCGCGTTTCAGGTCGGTGGATCCCAGCAGGTATACGAAATGTCGGTCGAATACAGCCGCACCCGCATCCAGTTCGGCACACCCATCGGAAGGTTCCAGCGGGTTCAGGATCACATCATCAACCTGGTGAACGAACTGGATGCCGCCCGGTGGACCACCTACGAAGCCCTCTGGAAACTCGATTCGGAGCGCTCGGCCGATGACAGCATCCACCTGGCCAAGGCAGTCAGCAGCGTTGCATACTACAACGCCTGCAATCATGCCCACGAGGTTCACGCCGGCGTTGGAAGCACCACTGAGTACGGTCTTACGCTGCATACCACCGCGTCGCGCACCCTGTATCAGTTCCTGGGAGACCCCAAATTTCACCGACGGCGATTGGCCAAAGCCCTTCACCTGTAGGCAAAATTCAGGGGCAAAAAAAATCGGGGCGGGTATGAAACCCGCCCCATTTCGCGTCCGCAGTCGTCGAGCCAATCCCCTCCGGATTCCCCATCTCCGGCCGATGGATCAGTGGCGATCCATATCGGCGACCGTTGTCTGCACTTCAGTGCGCAGCGTCTCGAACACCTCTCCCACGCTGCGACGGGCATCAACCACTACGAAGCCATGCTCGTCTGCCAACTCCCGGAAGACTTTGAGCAGCGCTCCCTGGTAATTGATGAAATTATCGTGCAGATCGGCCCCGTGTAAATAGTCCTCACCCGATTCCCAGTGGTCCAGCTGGCGGCTCGACAGCACCCGCGGCAGCAGATGTTCCACGTCAACATCCAGATAAATCACACGGTCCGGAATAATCGCGAACTCGAACACATCGTCCAGCCATTGCTTCGGCACTCCCCGGACCCTGGCCCGAGCGATGATGGAGAAGATGTAGCGGTCAACCAAGGCCACCATTCCAGCGCGCAAGGCAGGGATAATGCTTTTCTCCAGCCGGTCCCAAAAATCCGTGGCGTAAAACAGGTTCAGCGTCAGCAGGTCCAGCGTGTTCCCCCGCATTGCCCGATCAATCCCGTTGGCCGCCAGTTCAGACCGCCGGAACCCGGTATCCAGCACGGCATACCCTTCCGCTTCCAGCCATTCCTTCAACAATGCAATCTGGGTGGAACGACCGACGCCGTCCGTGCCTTCCACCACAATAAGTCGTCCGGGTGTGGTTTCTTCGCCGGCCCCGGGCGGTGTATGCCCGTAAAATCTGGCTTTGTTCATATCATTCGTCCCGCAACGGCCCGGGTGCCCGTCAGGTCAGGGGCGACGGCAGCAATCCCGACCCACACCGCTTCAGGCGTCGGTCGCGCCCTCCCGCGCATCCTGTTTACGAGAGCCGGGTACACGGAGGTACCTGCCCGTCAGCCCGCTGCTGCCCAGCGCCTCCGGCACGCTTTGGCCGTGAATCTTCATCGTGCCTTTTAACAGCGGCTCCACATATTTCCGGACCACCCGTTGCTGTTCAACTATCGGTTGCGTGGCATCTATCGTAATCAAACCGTACTCTTCGGTCAGCGCTGAATACTCCTCGAGCAGCCTACCCTGGAACTGTCGAAATGAATCGGCCCGGTTTCCCGCCCAACCCATGTCCTGCCCCGATTCATAGTAACCAATCCCTTCCCGACCAATGGTTATGCGGCGAATCGACTCCTCCAGCGGAACCTTGAAATAAAATGCCAGCGACGGCCGGGTGGCGAATGAATAAACGCGCCTCAACCAATCACGATCAACGCCTCGGGCCGCGTCCCGGGCAAATGCGGTGAATACATACCGGTCAGCCAAAACAATAGCTCCCGCCTTCAATGCTGGCTGTATCTGCGTATGAACCCGGTTCGCGAAGTCGGCAGCGTGAATCAGGCTGAAGGACATCGGCGTCAGCAGCCGGCCTTCCTTCCCCCGGCGGGTGGTGTTGCGCACAATCGGCGACGAATTCCATTCGGTAAAAACCGTCACCAGATTCATGCTGTCCAGCCATTTGCCCAACAGATCTATCTGCGTGCTCTTCCCCGATCCGTCGATACCCTCCACGATAATCAATCGCCCTGGGTACTCTCCGTCGTCCGGGTGCCGCCCGTAGCGGTCGCCCATTCTGTAGCTGTCTGGGTTCGGGAATTGAGTCATCATTCACCCCCTACGATCAGCAGTTCCTCCCGGAAAACCTTGTCCCAACGAGACCGGATCGCCGGGACCGCGTTGGCAGACCATACCGGAGTCTTCACGATTATCCCGCCATCGTTCCTTCGCGCGACGATTGACTGAGCGCCGCAATCTGGCGGCAACCGACTTTCCAGTTCATCAGACAGGTTCAAGATCGCCGCCGCCTGGTCAATCCGGTGCCGGTCCTTATCCCTCAACAGTCGCGAATTCCTGAACCGCGACAGCAGGCGGCCACTTTCTGCCACCAACAATATCGCCGCTATGTAAGCGGATTCCTGGTGAGTGAATCCCGGCAAATCCGTACGTACAATTATACTCGCGGCCCGATTCATGCGATTATAAAAATCAATCGCGTTGCCCACGTCCACCAACAGCGCCGCACACTGCAATGCCCCGGTCAACCGCTTGTGCCGACCCGTCCAGACCGCGTTCGCTATGGTTCCCGCTATCGCCGCCCGACGCGTTCCCCGTTGCGAATACTTCGGTGCGAACCGGCTAGTCAGGTCGGTGAGAGAATCCACCTGCACCGATTTCAGGCTGGGAAGGCAAATTCGCCGGTGCGGATCAAGTATGCCAGGATTCCGTGCCAATCCCTCCCTCAATCCCTGGCCTGAGACCAATATCCGATCGGACCCAGTGTGCCTTGCCAGTGCCAGGGCGATGACGGCTCCACCCACTACCGAATGACTGCGTTCCCGGTTCATCCCCGGTATCGCCGCACGCTCCTGCCTGGTCAATTGCGCCAGGCGTTCCGTCAGCGCCGACAAATCATCTATTTCGATCTCATATCCGTGCATTTTGACGATCGGGTAGGGAGCACGACGGCGGTCCAGTTTGGACAACAGGCGCACCGTTCCCCCAGAACCCACCAGCGCTCCCCAACACGGCAGCTTCGGCACGCGTGACTCTGCCAACAAACCGTTCACGTATTCGAAAGCACCCGCCAGATCGTTCGCTTCCGGGCGGTCGGTCAAGCCGAACATGTTGGCGATGCGCAAACTCCCCATCGGCAACGTGGCGGTCGCCGTCAGCGCACGACTCGAGAACTCAACGATTTCAGTGCTGCCCCCGCCAACATCCGCCAGCAACCCGTCGGATACGTGCAGGCCGTGCATTGCTCCCATGAAGCAATATGCAGCCTCTTCTTCGCCGGCGATAATCCTCAACGGCACCCCAAACCGTTTCATCGCGGTATCCGTGATGGTTGAGGAGTTCACGGATTCACGAATCGCGGCGGTCGCGATGGCGTGGATCGCTTTCGCCCCATAACCTCGCGCCACCAGAACAAAATCATCCATCGCATCCAGCGTGCTGGCCACTCCCGCCTCGTCCAACATCCCGTTGGCGTCTACGTGACTCATCAAATTCAGGTTCACGCTCTGCTGAGCCAGCACTTCAATGCCGCCGCCGGGGTGTACGTGCATCACCACTGCCCGCGCCGAACCCGAACCGATGTCAATTACCGCTGTGTAGTCGCGCTCGTCGTCGGGCCGGTCATTCAACCGCTGGGCCAATTCGCCGTACGGATCCCAAACGGCATTGGCATTGGCGGGAACTGCTGTGTCGAACACGTTCATTCTATTGCTCTATGTGGCTTTGAATTCGCCAAATCTGGTCGTTTATCCCCATCGTTCAGTCCGATTCATTAGCCCGGCAATTCCCATCATATCTCTGTGCATCGTATCCAACCGGCGCGGACGGCGCGATGGCGAAGGCGTCGTGACTGAGTGGCTTATCCAGCCGCCCAACCAGACGGCATTTTGATGAGCCAAAAAATACCCGCAAACTCAGCGCCTACGGGTGTTGGTTTACTTCGCATTGAAATGGCAATCACTTGATCCCGCTCTCTAGTTCCAGAACCTCTGCTTCCAACCGTTCTATATCCCGTTCATCCAAGTTAAAATACTTGGCATCCGGATGGTGTAACACCACCGCCGATACCGAACCCTCCGGGTCCATCATATACCCATCGGTAAGCTCCACCGATATGTTGGCGAACACGTCAAGCAGGTTGAACAACTTTTCCTGATCCTCCAGTCGCGGACAGGCCGGGTATCCGAAGGAATACCGTTTGCCGCGATAACGGGTCCGGAAAAGATCCAGCATCTCGTTCTCGCTAGCCGTCTTTCCAACCGACCTCTCGCCAATGCCCCACATGGTGCGGATCCGTTGGTGCAGCAACTCGGCGAACCCTTCCGCCGATTCAATCGCCAGCGCCTGCAGGGTGTGTGAATCCAGGTATCTGCCCGATTCCTTCCAGCGTTCCGCCAACGCGCGAACGCCCGGCCCCACAGTGGTCGCAAACATGGCAATGTAGTCAGTGGGCCCGTCTCCTGAAGGGCGCACGTAGTCGGTCAGACACAGACCTTCCCGATCGCTTTGCCGCCCAAAATAGAACCGTTCCACTTCGGTTGACCCGTCGGACTGAGTGATCACCAGCTCTTGGCCGTCCGAGAAACAGGGAAAGAACTTGAACACCGCGCTGGCCCTGATATCTCTTCGGGCGAGCACGATGTCTTCTATCCGCTGCACCTGCTGCCGAAGTTCCAGAGCCTTGGGTTCCTCTTGCGCCAGCGCTTCTGCGAAACGACCCCGATAACCCAGGTGCCGGACATACAACATCTGCGGGTTGATGTACCTGAATATTTCGTCCAGATCGTAGTCCTGCAGGACATGCATAAGCAGATCTGGCGGTTTGGGCGGATTGTCCACGGGGACCACAGCCGGCCTGGCAGTTGAAGTCATAGCGCCTTAGCTCCTGGCGGCCGTTGCCGCCTGCAATTCTTCCGTTTCTATGGCCAGCCTGGCCGCCAGACGTTCGCGCTCATCAGCATCCTGTATCACGTTTGCAAGCGCCAGCCCGGTCATCGCGTCCTGAGCGTAGGCCACCAGTCCATCATATTCCGGCGCGATCCGCAGCCGCGTGAACCGGTTTGACAATGCGGCGCCGCCCACCAACACCGGCGCCCGGATGTTGGCCGCGCGAAAATCCCGCACCGTTTCAACCATCATCTGCGCCGACTTCACCAGCAATCCCGACAATCCCACTATATCCGGATTGTGCTCCCGGCATCCGGCTATCAAATCTTGCGGCGCCACCTTGATGCCCAGGTTCACCACGCGATAACCGTTGTTGGACAGGATAATCTCCACCAGGTTTTTCCCGATGTCGTGGACATCTCCCTTCACCGTTGCCAGCAACACCCTCCCGCGGGAGGCGGCATCCGCGCGCTCCATGTGGGGTTCCAGATGCGAAACCGCGAATTTCATCGCCTCGGCGCTTTGCAGAACTTCTGCAACTATCAACTCATTGGCGTTGAACTGTCTCCCAACCTCATCCATCCCCGCCATTAACGGCCCGTTGATGATGTCCAAAGGCTCACGGTCCTTCATCGCCAGGTCAAGGTCATTCGCCAAGCCTTCCTTGCTACCCTCGATGATGCATTTAGACAAACGCTCGTCCAGCGGTAACGCCGATCGCTCTTCAACCGTTGATCGCGGAGCCCGGTCGCGGAAATGCGCCGCAAACGCCGCCACCGGATCGTCGCCCCGATTCCATATCAGGTCCTCAGACAGCCGGCGCTCTTCTTCGGGTATCGTGGTATAACGCTGCAATAACTCCGAGTTCACGATCGCCATGTCCAGCCCGGCTTGCGTGCAGTGGTACAGGAAAACCGAGTTGAACACCTCACGGCCGGCGGCCGGCAGCCCGAACGACACGTTGGAAATGCCCAGAATTGTTTTGGTGACCGGCAGCGCTTCCTTGATAAGTTTCAGGCCTTCGATGGTTTCGGCAGCGGAACCCACGTAGTTGACATCACCCGTTCCCGCCGGAAATACCAGGGGATCGAAGATGATGTCCTCTTCGGGCACACCGTATTTTTCGGTCAGCAAGCGATGTGAACGCTGGGCAATCTCCAGTTTGCGTTCCCTGGTGACGGCCTGTGCCTGATTTGGGTCGTCGTCGATGCACCCAACCACCAGCGCCGCCCCGTAACGACGGGCCAGCGGCACCACTGTCTGAAACCGCTCTTCCCCGTCTTCCAGGTTGATGGAATTGATGATCGATTTTCCCTGCAATCTCTTCAACGATTCTTCAATCACCGCCGCATCAGTGGAATCGACCATGATCGGAGCCTTGACCCGCCGATTCAGCTGGTCGAGGAACCTGATCACGTCCTCGGTTTCGTCCCGATCCGGATCCTGCAGGCAAACGTCCAACACGTGAGCGCCGTTGCGGATCTGTCGACGGCCGACTTCCGCCGCCTCTTCAAACCGTTCGCCGCTGATCAGCCGTTTAAACCGACGGCTCCCCAGCACATTCGTCCGCTCCCCAACGATCGTTGGACGGGTGTCTTCGTTCACCACTACCGCTTCAATGCCCGACACCCTGGTCTCGATTTCGGGGTTTCCAATCCTGGGTGATTTGCCGCGCATCCCTTCCGCAATTTGCCGTATATGTTCGGGACCGGTGCCACAGCACCCACCCGCCACGTTCAGCCAGCCATTGTCCGCGAACCGCATCAGCGTGGCCGCAACCATCTCCGGAGTCTCGTTGTAGTTCCCGTCTTCGTCCGGCAGGCCCGCATTCGGTACGCACGCCACGTTCCCCCGAGACAAACCTGACAACGTCCGCACGTGGTCGGTCATAAACTCCGGCCCGGTGGCGCAGTTGAACCCCACCCACAGCAGATCGCGATGCGCCAACGACGTGTAAAACGCCTCGGCGTCCTGCCCCGCCAGCAATGTGCCCATGGGCTCTATCGTGCCTTGCACGGCCACAGGTAACTCCAGGCCCAACTCCGCGAACGCCCTGTCGATGCCTTCCAGTCCCGCCTTGACGTTAGTGGTGTCCTGACTGGTTTCCAGAAGGAGAAAGTCGGCGCCGCCTTCGATTAATCCCGCCGCCTGTTGGTGGTAGTCAGCAGCCAGTTCATCAAAGGTCAGCCCGCCGGTTACCGAAATCGTACGCGTCGTCGGCCCCATGGCTCCCGCCACGAATCGCGGCTGTTCCGGCTGCGCGGACCCGAATTCTTCAACCACGGCACGTGCGATCTGTACGGCTTCCCGGTTGATGCGGCGTGCGTGTTCCGCCAGGTCATATTCCGCCAACACAACGCTTGTAGCGCCGAAGGTGTTGGTCTCGATAATGTCCGCGCCGGCTTCCAGATACCTGCGGTGGATGTCGGCAATCACGTCGGGCCTGGTGATGTTCAGGTACTCGTTGCAGCCCTCGTAATCATCCCCTCCGAAATCATCCGGACCGAGATCTCGTTCCTGAATCTGGGTACCCATGGCGCCATCCATTATCATAATTCGGCGCGCCAGAGACGATTTCAGTGCATTAATTCGTTGGGGTAAATCCATATTTCACAGTGCTTTTTGTGGGCGTATATCAAGGCAAGGCTACCTGCTATACCTAATGATGTCAAACCTGGCTCCTGGCGCGGGCGGTGCCTGGAACCCCGGAATCGACCCCTGTGCGCGCCGGTTACCCCACCTTTCTATATAAAGAGAGCCAGCAGGGCGGAACTACCGGAGCATGCCATCCGTTCCGGCGGCAACGCCCTTGCCGGCTGGCCGGCTTATGAAAAGTGCGTTGCCAGCACCTCGCGGTTCCGGTTGAGCCAGGCCGTGTTCAATTGGATACGTTCGAGGGCTTGACGGATGGTCCGTTCCGCGGCGGGCGTCGGGTGCGCTTCGAAGAACTCGGTCACGTCCTGACGCTTCTCTTCACTGGTGAATGCGTTGGTGATCGCCACCAGCCGCATCAACCCGAACCCGCCGCCGCCGTAACGGCGGTCAAATTCGTCCCACTGCTCCTTCAGGAACTCCCAGGCCAGGTTACGGCCCTTGTGGTTGGCCGCCACCGCAGACACTACAAAGATCGTATCTTGCAAACGCACGTCATCAGTCAGCGCACGGTCCAGGGTTTCCCGCAGCAGGTCTTCCTGCTGGAACCTCGCCAGCGACATCAGTAACCGGATTTTTTCTTCGTGCAGTTCCGCGCCGCGCTCCAGGTCCCAAATCCGGTCGTAAACCGCCCGGTCTCCTTCCTGTGCCACCAGGCTGAATACCACGCCGCGCAGGTCGGGACGCACGTTGCCAGGATCCGCCTGATACGCCGCAAATTGTTCATGCGCTCGGGCGATCACGTCGGCGTCTCCATACACTCCCGCCTGACTCAAAACCGTGGAGCGCAGCAGCGAGTCCAGATGGCCTTCCCCAAGCTTGGGTTCCCAACCCGACCGCTGGGCGGCGGGACCGAATAGCCGTCGTCCGAACGCCCGGTACGCTTCCAGGCAGGGTTCTTCGCCAATCAAACCTTCTATATCCCGCAGGTTGGTCGCCAGGTCGCTCCAAACCGATGCGTCCGTTTCGTTCTGATAAGCCTCTGCCAGGGACAAAAATCGGGTGATGGGCAGCAAACCGGCTTTCGACAGAGCGAATGCATCATTCTGGATTCCCAGGCGGTCTGTTGCTGGCAGGGCGCCGCTCGATATCGCCGGCGGCAACCGGTCCCAGTCGGCGTCAGTGTAGTTCACCCGATAAAATCCGGTTTGGTCCGGGTTTACCTTGAACCAGTCGGGTTGCGGCGGTGTGGCGATGTGGACGGTATCGGTGGCCGCACTGACCAGTGTCGCCGTTACATTCGCTCCGGCGGCGATAACCGTTAACGGTATCGGCCACACCTGTTCCTCATCGTCCGTTGCATCGTCGCCGAGCACCGAATCAAACACAAACCGTTCCTGCTTGATCGCGAGCGTGAGCCCTCCTTCTGCCGGAGTTGCCGCCACGTCCAGAACCGGATATCCCATCTGTCCCGTCCAGCTGCCCATCATCGATGTAACCGGCTGACCCGATGCCTCTTCCAATGCCGTCCACAGGTCCACGGTGCGGGCATTCTGATACGAGTGGCGGTTCAGGTAGATGTTCAGCCCCACCCGGAAAGTGGTTGCCGACAAGAAGTGCTCCAGCATCCGCAGCACCGAGCCGCCCTTGCTGTAACTGATCGCGTCAAACAGTTGGCTGACTTCAGCCGGATTCGCTACTTCTTGCTCAATGGGGTGTGAGTTCTTCAGCCCGTCCAGGCTGAATGCCCGGTTGGTATCCATGTTGACGAATTGCGTCCACATCGACCATTCCGGGAACAACCAGTCTACCGCTTTCGTTCCGACCCAGGTCGCGAAACTCTCGTTTAGCCAAAGGTCGTCCCACCACTGCATAGTAACCAGGTCACCAAACCACATGTGCGCCATCTCGTGCGCCACCACCTCGGCGACCCGCTGCCGTGTTCCGGCGGACGAATTTTGCGCGTCCACCAGCAGCGCCGTTTCCCGGTACGTAACGCATCCCCAGTTTTCCATCGCGCCGGCGGCGAAGTCCGGTATCGCCAGGTGATCCAGCTTGGGCAGTGGATAGCGGATGCCGAAATAGTCGTTGAAAAAGGAAAGCAGTTTCACCGACGTGTCCAGCGCAAACTCTCCCTGCGTTTCTTTGCCTCGCGTCGTCCAGACACCCACCACCGTGCCATCGGCGGCTTCCTTCTCAATATGTGCCAGGTCTCCGATTACAAACGCCAGCAGGTAGGTCGACATTACCGGTGTCTCGTCAAAAACCAGCGTCTTGGTGCCCGCCGCGCTTCCTGCCTTTTCCTGCACTATCGGCGTGTTGGACACCGCCTGCATTTCATCCGGAATATTCAGAGTCACCCTGAACGTGGATTTCACCGCGGGTTCGTCCCAGCACGGCAGCGCTCGCCTGGCGTCCGTCGCCTCAAATTGCGTCGTCGCCAGATAGGCCGTCTCGCCCTCCGGGTTTGTATACTGGCTGCGGTAAAACCCCCGCAGCTTGTCGTTCAGCTCACCGATGTAGGTCAGCTTCAGGTGCTGGTTGCCGGTGAGTCCATCACCCGGCCCACCTTCGAAACTGATCGTGGCGCGTTCCGCTTCGGTTTCGTAGGAAATGTCGGTCGATGATCGCTCGTGCTCGCCGGCTGCGTCGGTCCAGGTCAGCGTTGCAGCGCGAATGTCGATCTCGTCCGAGTTCAGAACGATCTCCGAAGTGCCGGAGTCCATTTGCAGGGTGATATCGACTTCACCAGCGAACGAGAAATCGTCAAAGTTCGGCGTCAATTCCAGATCGTAGTGCAGCGGACGTACATTCAATGGCAGGGTAAACGGATCGGTGGATGGCATTTGGCTACCTCCGGGACTGTAATAGTTCGGGATGGCGCAAGTTTATCATAGGCACAATCCTGGCCCGACCCCATCATCCCGAGAAACGCGATTCCAGGCGATTGCCGGAAACCACACTCACTGTCATTGAACCAACCGCAACAGGAAGCAACCGGAATAAGAACAACCGGAACGACGTGGCGATCCCGTTGCCCGTCCCGGCCCGGAATCCTGTCCTTCCTGTTCATTCATGTGAGGCTCCGATCGCCCCTGACGCCGGCAGGGGAAGGCTGACGGCGGAACCCATGTTCCCACTGGAAGGGCGCCGTTGCAATTCCTTGTCCGCCTGCGTCGGAAACCCCGTGAAGTTGGCCTCCAATGCTATAATATGGCCGCTTTCAACGTTGCTTTGACTGAACGTTGTTTTGATTGGAGGAAATCAATGGCCGCTAGGACGATGTTCGAGAAAATATGGAACGCCCACATTGTTCACGAGGAACCCGGGCAGCCCTCCCTCATCTATGTTGACCTGCACCTGGTGCACGAAGTCACCTCACCCCAGGCGTTCGACGGGTTGCGCCTCGCCGGTCGCAAGGTTCGCCGTCCCGACCTAACCGTCGCCACCGCCGACCACAACACCCCGACCTGGGAGCTGACCCGCCCCATTGAAGACCAGATTTCCAAGGCGCAGCTGGATGCCCTGGATCGCAACGCCGCCGAGTTCGGCTTGCCTAATTATTACGACCGCTTCAGTGAAAATCAGGGCATCGTTCACGTCATCGGTCCCGATCTGGGATACACGTTGCCAGGCAAAACCGTGGTCTGCGGGGATAGCCATACTTCCACCCACGGCGCCCTCGGCTGCTTCGCCGTCGGTATCGGAACCTCCGAAGTCGAGCACGTACTCGCGACGCAAACGCTCCGCCAGTTCAAACCCCAGACCATGGAGATCCGCGTCGACGGCCCGCTGCCAAACGGTGTTTCGGCCAAGGACGTCATCCTCGGCATCATCGGCAAGATCGGTGTCAATGGCGGTACCGGCCACGTGATCGAGTACACCGGAGAAGCCATTCGCGCCCTGTCGATGGACGGACGCATGACCGTCTGCAACATGAGCATCGAGGCCGGCGCCCGCGCCGGCATGATCGCCCCCGACGACACCACGTTCGACTATGTTCGGACCCGTCCTTATGCGCCCAAGGGAGCCGAGCTGGAAGCAAAAATAGAAGAATGGCGTGGCCTCGTTACCGATGCCGGCGCAACATACGATAAGACCGTCGTGATCCCCGCCAGCGAACTGACACCCTTCGTTACCTGGGGCACCAAACCAGACATGGTGGCCTCCGTGACCGACCGCATCCCAGACCCCGCCTCCTTCGCCACCGCCGGGGAACGCGAGGCTGCCGAACGCGCTCTCGAATACATGGGACTGGAGGCCAACCAGGCGATCCAGGACATCAAAATTGACCGTGTGTTCCTTGGCGCCTGCACCAATGCCCGCATCGACGATCTTCGCGCCGCCGCCAACGTAATCAAGGGCCGCCAGGTTAATTCCGACGTTTACGCCATGGTCGTCCCCGGGTCAGCGCGCGTGAAAATGGAAGCCGAGGCCGAGGGGCTGGATCAGGTGTTCAAGGAAGCCGGGTTTGACTGGCGCGTAGCCGGCTGCTCGATGTGCCTGGGCATGAATCCCGACATCCTGGAACCGGGCCAGCGTTGCGCTTCCACCTCCAACCGCAACTTCGAAGGACGCCAGGGTAACGGTGGCCGCACCCACCTGGTCAGCCCCGAGATGGCCGCTGCTGCCGCCATCGCCGGACACTTCGTCGACGTCAGGGATTTCTGACCCTCCACCAATTCTCGCCAGCATTCCCCTCAAGAGGTATTTCACGATGGAACCATTTGTCAGCCTGAGCGGCGTCGTTGCCCACCTCGACCAGGTCAACGTAGACACCGATATGATTATCCCCGCCGTCTATCTCAAAAGCATCGAGCGCACCGGCTTCGGCCCACATCTGTTCGACCGGTATCGCTACCGGGAAGACGGTTCAGAAAACCCGGATTTCATCCTGAATCAGGGTCCTTACCGCAATTCGAAAATCCTGGTTTCCGGCCCCAACTTCGGTTGTGGCTCATCGCGTGAGCACGCTCCCTGGGCTCTGGAGGATTTCGGCGTCCGGTGCGTCATCGCACCCAGCTTTGCCGACATCTTCTATAACAACTGCTTCAAAAACGGCGTCTTGCCGCTGATCCTGCCTGAACCGGCGGTGCGGCAGATTATCGACAAGTCCAAAAACAACCCCGGCCTGGAACTGACGGTCGATCTCGAAGCGCAACAGGTCCGCGACAGCGACGAAGAAATCGTGGTGGACTTTCAGGTGGACGAGTTCCGCCGCTATTGCCTGCTCAACGGCCTCGACGATATTGGCCTGACTCTCCAGCACGAAGACGCTATCTCCACATTTGAGGCTCGTCAGGGTTAACGTCAGTCGCCGATGCCGCGTTCCATAGTCGTCGCCGTTGACATGCGGCGGCGATGATGTTGCGTTTACGGCTGGATCGCCCTCGGGCTCACGCCGAATCGATGTCGTACTGTCGACGGATCTGCTCGGCGTAGTCGGTTTCGTACCGTTGCATCCTGCCCTGGCGAACCTGCTCCTCCGGAGATGGACGTCTAACGCCCCGCGGCGCCAACGGCGAGTAGCCGATAACGTCCAGTTCCTCCAGAATCGCAATCTCGTTTTCGGTTTTCCCGATCAGCGCGCCCAGAATCTGCCGGTTGTGTTGCCCAATGATCGGCGCTGCTTCGGGAGCGCGGGCCGGTGTTTCAGATAGTTTCCAGGGACGGCTTGCGTACGGCAGCGGGGGCATCCCGGTGTCAGGGTGATGCTTCACGATTTCGTAAAACTGGCGCGAATTCAGGTGTTCATTAAACAGCAGGTCTTTGCTGTCCAATACGGCCCCGGCCGCGACACCTTGCGCCTGCAGGCGTCCCATTAACTCGTGGTTGTCGTGGCGCCGCGTCTCAAAGGCCAGCATGGTATCAAGTTCTTTGCGATTCGCGATGCGGCTCAGCACATCGCGATAGCGGGCGTCCGCTGACCAGTCCGGCCGGTTCATTACATCGCATAACGCTTGCCATGCTTCATCGCTGTCGATGGCAATTGCGATCCACCGGTCATCACCGGCGCAGGGGTAGCAGCCGTGCGGCGACATCGCCGGGTCTTCGTTCCCAAGGCGCGGTTGAACGCGGCCATTCACAGTCCAGTCCAGCAACGCCTCCGGGATGGTGGCGCTGCAGGTTTGTGTCTGCGATATGTCTATGAACTGACCCCTGCCGGTGTTTAACCTGTGCATCAGCGCCAGCATCACGGCGGCCACGGTGTGCTCACCTGCAGTGTAATCCGTGTAGGGTATTTCCGACATCACGGGACCGCCATCCCGATATCCCGTCAGGTAGGCAAGTCCCGCCGCCCCCTCGGTTGCCGGACCGGTGGCGCCGAAATTCGACCACGGTCCATCAAACCCGTATCCCGTGGACGACACCATTATGATGTCCGGGCGTATCCTCCGCAGGTCATCGTATTCCAGCCCAAAGTTCCGGATCACCCGGGGAGTAAAATTCTCCGCGAACACGTCCGAAACCGCAACCAGATCGCGCAGCACCGACCGGCCCTCATCCCGACTCAGGTCCAGTGTGAGGCCCAGCTTGTTACGGTTCTGTTCGTAAAAGTTGGCGCCGCGATTCCAAAACTCGCCGTCCACGTCATTGTGATACAGCGAATCGGTGCGATAACTCTCCAGCCGCTGCACCGATTCCAGTCGAATCACCTCCGCCCCCATATCTCCCAGCCATTTCATCGCCGACGGGATGGCGATCAGCTGTCCCATCTCGATGATGCGGACTCCCTTCAGCGGTGCAGCCATTCAGATCACCTCCGAGGCGCGCAGGTAGGCCAGACTTTGGGCATCGTGACCCAATCCTCCCAATACCTCGCTGTTGTGCTCGCCCAGAGCCGGCGCCGGCGCGGTAACCTGCCACGGGGAATCGCTCAACAGGAACGGTGCGCCGGGGAAAGTAATCTCACCCAATTCGGGGTGCTGCAAAGGCACATAATAACCGCGAGCCTGAATCTGGGGGTTATCCAGCGTTTCCGCAGGGGAATCGATCACGCCGTAGATGAATCGCTGCTCGTGAGCCGAATAAAAAATCTGTTGCTTATCCTTGGTGGCAAAAATCTGGTCCAGTATCTCGCCCAGGGCTTCAGCATTCTCCAGCCGGACGGATGCGTTATCAAACCTGGGGTCGTCCAGGGCCGGAGCTTCCAGAAAATCCACCATTACGTTCCAGTTCACCGACGCGCCAAGCCCCGGATTCGGGAGCACGTAGCCGTTGGACACCTGGCGCAGCCGGGTCAAATCCCCGGTGTGGTTCGGTTGCCTACGGCGCACCGCCCCGGTGTAGGTATAGTTGTTGGTAACGTCCCGCAACGCCGACGCAATGCTTTCCTGGATGGACACGTCCACCCGTTGACCTTGACCCGTCAACCTCTGGTGGTACAGCGCCATCAACGTGGCTGACGCCAGGTTGGTGCCAGCCTTGAACTGGGCCTGGTGCAGGGTGTGTTTCAGCGGCTCTCGATCGTAGGCGCCGAATATGTACATCAGTCCGCCCAGCGCGTACTCGACGATCTCGGTCGCGCGGTAGTCCCGCCACGGCCCCGTCTGCCCAAAATTGGCTACCGAGGCAACCACCAATCGCGGATTGTGGGCGTGGAGAGTCTCATAGTCCAGCCCCAACGTTGGCATCACTTGCGGCGAAAAATTCTCGACCAGCGCGTCGGCATCCGCGAGCAGGTCCATCAGGATGGATTTCCCCGCTTCCGATTTCAGGTTAAGAGTAACACTGCGTTTGTTGGTATTCAGGTAAAGGAACGGGAGGCTCTTTTCGTGGTGGGGCTCGTCATGGTAGAACGGCGGCAACCGCCGTGCGGGATCGCCGTCGGGGCGCTCCACCTTCAGAACGTCCGCCCCAAAATCGGCCAGCATCTTGGTGGCGTATGGGCCGGCAATGTGATGTGTAAGGTCAATTACCTTTACGCCGTTCAGCGCTCCACTATTCAAAACCACATCCAAACCGCTGCATAGAGTAATCCCGAAGTAATCGCGAACGTCATTCTAACCAGATAAATTCATCGAAACAATCCATTCCCCACTCATGTCAATGCGATGAGCACAGCGACGTGGCAATCTCAATGAGGCTGAACACACGTCGACGAACCGCCGTCGCCAAGACGATGAGATGGCCACGCTACGCGCGCAATGACAAAGTGGGTACCCGCGAGGGCGGTGTTATACTTCCGTTCGTCGCCCCAATGTGGGTAAAGGACACCCCTGATACTGCCAACCCTGAAGAGGTAATACCCGTGCAAACTATTGATGCCATCGCCGAAATCCTCAAGCGGGAGGGCGTGAAATACCTCTCCTGCTTCCCCACCACTCCCGTTATCGAAGCCTGTGCCGCCGCCGGCATCCGTCCGGTCATCTGCCGCCAGGAACGCGTGGGCGTAGGCATCGCCGACGGCTACAGCCGCGTTACCAACGGCCGTCCCCCCGGTGTTTTCGCCATGCAATACGGCCCCGGCGCCGAAAACGCGTATTCCGGCGTGGCAACTGCGTTCTCCGATTCAGTCCCGATCCTGTTGCTGCCCCTTGGACACCCTCGAGACCGGCAGGGCGTGTTCCCCTTGTTCGATTCAATCGAAAGCTACGCCAGCATTACGAAGCATCTTGAACGCATGAACCTGGCCTCCAGCACCAGCCAGATCATGCGCCGCGCCATCAACGCCCTGTACACCGGCCGCCCGGGTCCATCCATGGTCGAGATTCCCGCCGACGTCGCCCTCGAGGACGTTTCAGAAGAGGCATTCTACTGGGGAGGCAACGTCCGTTCGGCCGCATCTCAAGCCGCCCCTACCGATGTGGAAGCCGCCGCCCAGGCCTTGTGTTCCGCCACCCATCCGGTCATCCACGCCGGTCAGGGTGTCATGTACGCCGAGGCCACCGATGATCTGGTCGAACTGGCCGAATTGCTGTCCGCTCCGGTTATGACTACATTGTTGGGCAAAAGCGGGTTCCCGGAAAGTCATCCCCTGGCTTTGGGCAGCGGGTCGGGCGTAATGTCCGGCACCGTGTATCACTTCATTAGGCGGTCCGATGTCATATTCGGCGTGGGCTCCAGCTTCACCAAGCACGGTATGTCCATGAACCTCCCCGCTGGGCGCACCTTGATTCAAAACACCAACGACCCCCGCGACCTGAACAAGGACTACGATGTCCAGTTCCCCTTGATTGGAGACGCCAAGCTCACCCTCCGACAGATGATCGATGCCTGCCGCGAGATTGTCGGTGACACTCGGCGGAACAATGCCGAGCTAACGGCAGAGATCGAATCTGTCCGCAACGCGTGGTTGGCAGAGTGGCAACACAAAACCACCGATGGCGGGCCACTGGTCAACCCCTACCGGGTAATTACCGACTTCCAGCAGGCGGTCCCGGCCAACGAGGCCATCATCACACACGATTCCGGCAGCCCTCGCGACCAGATCACACCGTTCTATCGAGCCGGGGGGCCCCGCACCTACCTCGGTTGGGGAAAATCCCACGGCCTGGGTACTGGCCTCGGACTGGTCATCGGCGCGAAATTGGCTGCACCCGACAAGATGTGCGTGAATTTCATGGGTGATGCCGCCTTCGGCATGGTCGGCCTCGACTTCGAAACCGCAGTGCGTAGCAACGCTCCCATCACCACGGTGGTGCTGAACAACTCCACCATGGCGGTGGAGACCGGCGCCATGCAGCGCTCCCATGCCCTGTACAACACCCGGGACCTGGGCGGTAACTACGCCGACATGGGCCGGGCCATGGGCGGTTATGCCGAACGCATCACCGACCCCGCTGAGATTATTCCTGCGTTCCAGCGCGCTCGACGCCAGAATGAAGACGGCAACGCCGTGCTCCTCGAGTTCATCACCAACGAAGAAATCGACTACTCGCACAGACGTGCATTCTAGGCCAAAGGCATCCCCGCCGCTCCGGTAAAAATCGCCGATGCCCTGTCTGTTGCCGTCGACTGCGTGATCCACATTGTCTGCAGAAATAAATGCCAGCCAATTGCGCCAGGTGGTTCTGGACGCCGGCGAAATCATCAATGCCGGTGTCCGCACAGTTGAGCCGTACCTGCAGCGCGGCGCCGCCCTCCTCCGCCTGGGCCGGGTGGAATCTGCATTGGCAGACTTGGACATCGCCGTGCTCATCGACCCAAATCATGCCGACGTCCGCGTTTTCCGGGCAGCAACGTTGGTGGCCTTGGGCCGCAACGACGCGGCGTTGCAAGACCTCCAACTGGCCATCGAGCTGGACCAACGTCGACCGGAAGCGTGGCTGCTCCGTGTTAATACCAGGTTTACTCTGGGCGACTATCGGGGGGCCGCAAGCGATTGCAGCCATGTATTGGGTATCAACGCTGAGTCGCCAGCAATCTGGCTGTTGCGAGGGCGGGCGCGGCATCAGTTGGCCTGCTTCGATGGGGCAATCCAGGATTTACAACAGGCGGCAACCCTGGCCCCCGATGACACGGAAACTCATTATTGGTTGGGTATGGCGTTGCGCGACGCTGGACACAACGAACCGGCAGTGGCGGCGTTTACCAACGTCATCTCAATAAATGACCGACACACCGCCGCCTACGTGTCGCGCGGCAAAGCCTATGCCGCCCTCGGTAACATGCCCGCCGCCCGTTCCGACTGGACGCTGGCCGGGCAAATGCTCCACCACTCACACTAGCGCTAACAAGGGAGGCGTTTCATGGCCGATTTGCATTCCAGGTATCTGTTCATCGCCAGTATGGACATCGACCCACAGCACGAATCATTGTTCAACGACGTCTATAACACCGAGCATTGCCCCACGCTGAACCAGGTGCCCGGCGTCCGTGAAGTAACCCGATACGAGACTCAGCGATTGGTAATGGCGATGGGAGGCGAGGTGCGCGAGATTGAAATCCCCGGCACTCCCAAACACCATGCCGTATACCAGGTGGACAACCCCGAAGTGCTAACCAGCCCGGAATGGGCGATAGCCGTTGAAGCCGGCCGTTGGCCCGAACACGTCCGTCCCCACACACAGAACCGACGGCACGTCCTGCTGAAACTCACCTACCCGGGAAGCTAGAACCCGAATACCAACCCGCTATGAAGACCCGACCCGGTTGTCGGGCATCGAAGCGACGGCTGGCAGCGGCTCCCCGAATTAGCGACCCCTATCGCCGATCCTGTTCCGCTTCTATTCGATTGGCCCGGGGTTTCAGCACGGCATAAATGGCGTCGTTCATCGGTGTCGGGACATTATTCTGACGGCCCATCCTGATGACCGTACCCGTCAGCCCTTCCAGCTCCACGGGTCGTCCGTCCGCGAAGTCCTTGGCCAACGACGCCATCCCGGTGGCCGGGAAGTTGTCCAGCGCCGACATCGACCACTCCAACGAATTAGGTTCCAGCGGAGCCCCGGCGGCTTCCCCGACTGCCAACGCTTCGGCAATGGCGGTTCTGATCACTTCCCTGGTCTCAGGAATCGAACGCAGTTCCCCGTAGGTGCACCCACTGGCGGCGCAAACTCCGGCCGAACCCGCCAGATAAGCGAACTTCTTCCACAGCATCCCCGTCATGTTCTCCAGCAATTCCACCCGCCAGCCAGCCTGCTGAAACACGCTCAGCAGCATCTCGCCGCGCTCCGTAATTCCCGGGGTGCGCTCGCCGAAGGATGCGGCGCCGGGGCCACCTTGTGTCACCACGCCCGGCGAGTCGATGCGACCCTCAAGGTACGCGGATCCAATCATCACCCGCTCCGGACCAAAAATTTCGGCCAGCAGATCGCCGTTATCAATCCCATTCTGCAGGGTCAGGACTATCGTTTCGGGGCCAACCAGTGGTTGGATCAGGCGCATGGTGTGTTCGTTGTCATACATCTTTACGGCGAAGATTACCAACTCATGCTCACCCGCATCGGCAGGGTCGTCGGTGGCGCCGCAACGCACCGTAAACTCACCGTCGTTGGTGCTGATCACTTTGAGCCCGTTGCTCCGGATGGCATCCAGGTGTTGACCCCGGGCGATGAACGTTACGTCGTGTCCGCCGCGAGCCAATAACCCGCCGAAGTACCCGCCGACGCCGCCGGCTCCCATGACTGCAATTTTCATGTCGCTCCCTGCCGGTTTGGTTTCCTTATGGTTAGGTTAAATCAGGATAGTAACTCAACCAGGATGGTAGTTTAGTCAGGATGGTAGGCCCAGTTCTTCCCGCAAATCCCGTTTTACCACCTTTCCCATAACATTGCGGGGCAACTCATCCACAAACACGACCGAGGTGGGGCGTTTGAAGCTCGCCAGCCGATCCCGGCAGTACTCGATCAGCTTTGTTTCGCTGATTCCCTGGTTGTTGAGCACCACGACGGCCCTCACTTCCTCGCCCCACTCCAGGTCGGGCACGCCTATAACTGCCACCTCTTCCACGTCGGGGTGCCCCACAAGTACTTGCTCAACTTCCTCGGGCGATACCATCTCGCCACCGCGTTTGATGAAATCCCGCGCCCGGCCCGAAAGGTAGATGTAACCGTCCTCGTCTTGCCAGGCCAGGTCGCCGGTGTATAGCCAGCCCGAACGCAACGTTTCGGCGGTGGCATCATCCTGCCGCCAGTATCCACTCATCAGGCGCGGTCCACGGGCAACGATCTCCCCCACTTCTCCCGCGGCAACTGGCGTTCCAGCCTCCGACACAATAATAACCTCCACATCGTCCAGAGGTTTGCCAATCGAAGTCAGATGGCGCAGCTTGAGTTCAATTTCATCCGGGCTTCCCTCCAGCAAATGGTCTTCTGGAGGCAGCATCGTGATGGTGGACGCGGTTTCAGTTTGCCCAAAGGCGTTGATAAACCTTGCGTTGGGGAATTTGGCGATGGCCTGGCGAATAACCGGCAGCGGCATCGGCGCCGCCCCATAGGTGATGACATCCAGTGAGGACAAATCGTAATCATCAAACTTCGGATGATCGATTACTCTTTTCAACATCGTCGGCACCAGCATCGCCCGGTTCGCCCGGTGTTCTGCGACCAGGCCCATCCAGGACTCCGCTTCAAACTGAGGCATCACCACCAAAGTGCGCCCACCGAACACCGCTGCCAGTGCAGCTTGCAGTCCAGCCACGTGATATAGCGGCACCGTCAATAAGTTGGTTTCCTCGATGTCGGGATCAGCTGGCGTCACGTTCATCAGCAGGAACGTGCCAAAGCTGTCATGCGTTAATTGGACGCCCTTGGGCACGCTGGTCGTGCCGGAAGTAAACATAATAACCGTGGTGTCATCCTCATCGTCCTCAGGAAAATGCAATTGATCCGGTTCGACCCCGGCAATCAGCGCGTCGTATGCGATACGTCCACTTGTGGCGTCGCCGTCCAGCATCACAACCTGCCGACCGGCCCACGTCTCATCAGCGGGAACGAGAGACGCATACCGTTCGCCCAAAAACAGGAGCGCTGGTTCCGCAATGCCCAGCATGGTGTTCAATTCTTCCTGCTTGGCCCGGAAATTGATGGGCACATAGATTGCATCCAGCTGCGCCGCCGCGAAATATATCTCCAGCAGCTGGTTGCAATTCGTTTGCATCGCGGCCACTCGATCTCCGGGCCCGATTCCTAAGTTCGACATGGCGTTTGCCAACCGGTTGACGCGCTCCTGCAACTCTTCAAAAGAGTACCTGACGCCTTCGAATACGATGGCGGTACGATCCGGCACTATGGCCGATGCAATCATTAAAAACTCGGTAGTGTTCATCCTCTCTCCGGGGTGCAGACCCTAATGGGAACCCGCGCCCATTGCTGCTGCTGCCAGTTTTTGTTCCATGTCCAGCCCGGCGCTAAGGGACAGGTCGGCCCCCTCGCGCAGGCTTCGGCGCAACCTGGAATTGAGATGGGCTGGTTGAACCGCCAGTTGCCCGGCGATTTCCCAGGCGTCGGCGATCAAATCGTCGGGCTTAGCAACGCGACTTACCAAGCCAAGATTCAACGCTTCCTTCGTTCCCAGCTGTCGGCCGGTCAGCAACAGGTCCAGAGCCCTCGACGGGCCCATGCTGGCTGGCCCGGTTTGGGTCCCGCCCGCTGCCGGAATCATTCCCAGCCGCACTTCAGGCAGCGCAAAGATGGCGTCAACCGCCGCAATCCGTACATCAGCCAGCAGCGCGATCTCCACCCCGGAGCCTATGCAGTACCCATGCACGGCAACCACGATTGGCTGTCGCAGGCCAATCAGTTGGCCCCAGACGTCCCGCTGCCAGCGTACCCGGCGCGCAATGACCTGCGAAGGCGCTGAACCAAATTCGCTGAGGTCTGCTCCGGCGCAAAATGCGCGCCCCTGGCCTGTAATCAGCAGACATTGCACGTCGGGATCCTCGGCCACTGCGGAAAGAACCTCTGCAAGGTCGTCCCGCATGGCTACCGAAAAGGCGTTCAGCTGCGCTGGTCGGTTCAGGGACAGATATGCCACGCCGCCACGTTTTTCGTAGATGATGGTGGAAAACTGGCCGGACATAAGCAAACAGACCGTCGGTCAGTCGAGCGGGATTGCCCGACGCATCATTTCATCGAGATCTACTTCCGTGCTCCCGGCTCCAATCTCGTGGAGTATGTTGGCGTCACTGACGTTGAACGACAACAGATCGTGAGTCTCAGCGACGCGTTCTACGAGCGGTCGTCGGATGTGCCAGTCATGATGGTGATTCGTCACCTCGATCCCATGGATTCCTTCTTCGATGATGATGTTCGGGGTGTAGTAACCCGGATGGCAATAGGTTCTGAACAAACGCCCGCCCGGCAGGTACAACTCGGTGCAATGGTACTCGTCGAACGGACTCGAGGCGGGGCGCACGTCGATCTCCTGACCCGGGATGATGATCACCTGATTCGGGAATTCGCGTTCCACCACCCGGTGCAACGCCAGCCCCCAGTCGCGTCGCCAATGATCCGTAACTGCGATCCCATCCAGCCCGGCGGACTGAATCTGACCAATTACGATTTCAGCCATTTCAGGAGTGGGTGGTTGGAAACCAAACATTTCGCCGACGTGCGTGTGGATGTCCAGCCGAACCATAATCAGGGCAGCCTCGCTTTACCGACCCAAAAACCGGGCGACGCGCTTTTCGCGGAAAGCAAGCAACCCTTCTTCGCGATCGCTTGTGCTTTGAAGAATTATGCTGAGGTCAGCTTCCAGCCTGAGACCTTGCGCCAGCGTCATATCCCCGGCGGCGTTCACTGCTTCCTTGGCAAACCGGCTGGCGATGGGCGCGGCGTCCACTATCTTACTCGCCAACGCCCGGGCGGCGGCGCTCAGTTCGTTAGCCGCCACCACCCGGTTCACCAATCCCGCATCCAGGCACTCGGAGGCGGTCAGTGTCCTGCCGGTGAGCAGCATGTCCCGGGCCAACGCAGGCCCAACGAGACGCGGCAGGCGTTGTGTAGCGCCATCGAAAGGAAATCCCACTTGACCAATTTTTCCTGCCGCCACAACAACGAAATCCGCGGCTATCCGGAGATCGGCCGCCAGCGCCAGTTCCAGGCCGTGGGCGGTGGCATCGCCGTTCAGCACTGCCACCACGGGCATCGGCAGCCCGGCCACGGCCCCCGCTGCTTTCAACCCGTTGATCCAGTCGAGCTGTTGCGACGAATCGGCTCCAACAATATCGGCCGGCGGTGAGATTCGTCCCGTTGCGAATGCCTGGCCCTGCCCCGTTATGGACACCACACGTATGTCGTCCTGAAATAGCAGCTCGTCGCATATATCTATGATCTCGGCAGCCAGCAGCTCGTCAATCGTAATGGGACCGCCCGCCGGTATCAGTTGGATCTCCGCGTAAGGTGGCTCCAATATGTGCTTGATTCTTTGGTATCGCATGGTTCACATCGGGCGCCGGTGGGGTCGATTGCGAATCTTTGCCCGCAGCCCCTGAATGGTAATGGGGCTGCGGGCATTATGGCAAGGCCGGTTTGAATCCCTGCCGCTTTATCACCCCGGCGGATTGCGATAAAATGATCGCCATATCAACCTGCGTGCGGTGACATGACCAAAGTCTACGATTCCCCGGCTGCTGCTGTGGGAGATTTGCCGGCGGGCGCCACCATTCTGATCAGCGGCGCGTCCGCAGCTACTGAACCCTCCTCCCTTTTGGCGGCTCTGGCCGATTCTGGTGTTGGCGGGCTCACCTGCGTATGTGATTTCTCCGATTGCCAGCCTGATTCCATGGTCGCCGCATTGGTGGCGTCGGGACAATTCGCCAGGATCATTTCCCCAAATCCACCAGATGATCTGGTTGCGGGGGCGGACGCATCCCGTCTAATGCCCCTGGGCCTCGCGGTCGAGGAAGTGCCCCAGGGCACTTTGGCCGAACGCCTGCGCGCCGGCGGCGCCGGAATTGGCGGGGTCCTGATTCCGGTAGGAGCGGGCACCCGGTTCGCGGCCGGCAAGGAATTGCGCGTGATCGACGGCGTGGAGTGTGTTCTCGAACTGCCGTTGCGAGCCGACTTCGCATTGATTCGCGGATCAGTCGCCGACACGTTGGGCAACGTCATGTACCGAGGCCATCAGCGGGGATGGAGCGCCACCATGGCTGCCGCCGCGCGCGTCTGCGTCGCAGAGGTCGACACCGTCGGCGAACCGGGAATCATAGACCCCGAGCTGGTAATCACACCCGGAATATTTGTTAACCGCGTCGTCCAAACCACTCGAGGCACGTAGGCAGAAAACTTTGATACCCGCCGGAAAATTGGATCCGCTCGAAATTTCCCGCCGCTTGGCTGGCGAGATCACCCCCGGCATGGTGGTGGCCGTCGAACCGGACTTCGCGCCTGGCATCAAAGAATCCACCCCTGCCAACCTTCGGGCATGGTTCCTGAACAACGACGGGACATTGAACGGGATTCCGGTAACTGCGGCGGATGCAGCAGCCATCACCCGCGGCGGTTACGTTGGCATGGCTGTGCTGAATGCGGCGCAAGTCGATGCCTCCGGTTGTTTCGCCGGTGTATCGGGAGCCGGTCAGCCCGGCAACGCTGTAGATCTGGCTGCCAACGCCGGACGGGTTGTGGCGATACTTCTCACAACCGATCACAACCGCCCCAACGCTTTGGTCAACCAGCTGAACCTCCCGCCCGACGGCATCAACTGCGTGGATCTGGTGGTTTCAGATGTGGGAGTGATTCGAATACACGAAGGCCGATTTATTTTGCAGGAAGTTGCGCCCGGTTGGACTGTCGAGGGTGTCGAATCCGTTATTGGTGCGAAGTTGTCGGCTTCTCCGTCGTTACGGGAAATGGATTTCACTCCCCATCCTGGTCAACCACCCAGCAAGATCTATTCCGACGGTTTGTCCGCCCTGGCCGACCTATCCAACGGCGCCACCGTATTCATCGACGGATTCGGCGGACCCGGCGGTATGGCGCATTACCTGTTGGTTGCCGTCCGGGACACTGGAAAGAAAAACCTCACCATCGTTAGCAACACCGCCGGGATCGCACGGGTGGTCAGCTTTGGCACACCCCCGGGCAGGACGGCAATTGACCACAGCATCCTTATCGAAAACGGGCAGGTTGCAAAGGCCATCGCCTCTTTCCCGGTGTCGCCGTCGGTGTCGCGCCCATCCGAGTTCGAGTTGGCGTACCGACGCGGCGAGGTGGATCTGGAACTCGTCCCTCAGGGTACCCTGGCAGAGAGATTGCGTGCCGGCGGCGCCGGTGTGCTTGCGTTCTACACCCCGACCGGAGCCGGCACCCTCATCGGCGAAGGCAAAGAGCAAAGGGAGTTCGACGGGCGCCCCTATATCCTGGAATACGGTTTGCGCGCCGACTTTGCCGTGATCCGGGCGCACAAGGCCGATACATCAGGGAACCTGGTGTATCGCGGCACTTCGCGCAACTTCAATGCCGTCATGGCGCCGTCTGCCCGCATCACCGTTGCCGAGGTGGATGAAATAGTGGAACCCGGCCAACTTGATCCCGAGGAAATCGTCACGCCCGGCGTGTTCGTGCAACGCATCGTCAGGCGCCCCGATGGTTTCACAGGCTACGACTAATAACGGAATACCCACACATGACTGCAGATAAAGAACGACTGGACCGCACTATCATCGCAATGCGGGTGGCCAGAGAATTGCCCCCGGGTGCGTATGTGAACCTCGGCATCGGCATCCCCACGTTGGTCTCAATGTTCGTGGCAGACGACAGCGTCGTGTGTTACCACAGCGAGAGCGGCGTACTCAACTGTGGGCCGTTGGCAGAAGACGGCAACGAAAACATCGACCTCATCAATGCTGGAGGCCAGTTCCTGGAACGTGTCCCGGGAATGGCATTTTTCTCTTCCGTTGACGCTTTCGCCATGATCCGTGGCGGGCACGTGGACGTTACGGTATTGGGGGCTCACCAGGTTTCCGCTATCGGCGACCTGGCTAACTGGATCCTTCCCGAGCGCGGAGTCGGCAACATCGGGGGAGCCATGGATTTGGCGGCCGGCGCCGGCAAAGTCATAGTGGCCATGGAACACAACGACCGCCAGGGCAACCCCAAGGTTGTTCAGGATTGCGTCTATCCCCTAACTGGAAAAGCGTGCGTCTCGTTGATAGTCACTGATGTCGCCGTATTGGAACCCACTCCCGACGGCATGGTGCTGCGTGAAACGGCTCCCGGGTGGACGCCGTTCGATGTTCAGTCGGTCACCGGAGCTACTCTCATTATTCCGGAAATCGTGTCGGAGTACGAGGTATGACCGCCGGTTCACATTTGCCAGGAATCGGATATCGCCTGCACCGCGAGAGCGTTGCGATGGGAGGAATGTTCTCTGTATCAAGCCGGCGCGATCGTGTCATCGCGAGCGAAGCGTAACAATTGGCGACCCTGGCGGCCGTCTACCCCCGAAAGTGTCGAGTCCCGGTTGCGATTGCGTTTTGCTTAAGGTTAGCGTCAGATTCAGCGAATCACGGTATTACACTCGGCGGTTGAACGGTAACAGTTCAGAGTTGCGGGGAAGTGAGCAGTTGTCGGCAGGCGGTGAGGGGGTTGAAGCCTTGTACGCGCCAGGTGCCGAAGATTGAGGCCAGGGTCATCTTGGTGTCAGTGCCCGCTGCGGAGCGTGAGCCACCGCTGATTTTACGGCTGATTACCACCGGTCGCAGGCTGCGCTCGGCGGCGTTGTTGTCCGGCGGGACTTCTGGTTCAGCCACAAAGAGGAAGAGTTCCTTGATGTGGTTCTCCATGCGTCGGCACAGCCTGGTTGGGGCGGCCGATGGGTCATCCTGGTAGGTACGGCAGAGGGCCAGCAGGCGCTGTTCCAAGGCCAGTTGGGCGGTGCGCCGTTGCTGCTCTGGCCGTTGCTGCTCTGGCCGTTGCTGCTCTGAGGGATGGGTGAAGGCGGTCGCCTGACGGTAGAGTTGGTGGATGGCGTCAGCCCATTGGGCCAGCCGGTCATCATACCGGTCATCATCGGGGTAGAGTGCGCGCAGGTCGTGGATGTCCCGCAACAGGTGGGCCCAACAGCGTTGCTTGGGGCCGTCGTAATGGTGATAGGCGGCGTAGAAGTCGCTGACCAGCACGCCAGCGAACTGATCGCCCAGGACCTCATCCACCACGGCCTTGCCCCGGCCCCGACGCAGGAAGTAGCGCTCGCTGGGGGTGCTGAAGGTCCACACGTAGCCGTTGTGTCCGTCCTCACGCCAGCCGGTCTCATCGGCATGGACCACCGGACTGCCTCGGATGCGTTCCAGAATGCCCGTCAGTTCAGCCTGGGCCTTGCAAGCCACCCTTTGCGTGGCGTCCACGATGGCTCCCAGGCTGAGACGCAACCCATGCACGGTGTCCAGGTACCACTGGATGGTGCGGAAAGGCAGCCTGGCCTCCTCCCGCAGGGCGGCAATCAGGCTGATCAGGTTGACCCCCAGGCGTTGCTTGCCCATCACCATGTTCTCCAGTTGCGCGGTGGGCGTACAACAGCGTTGGCACTGTGGGCAGGTGCGGGCGATATAAGCGTGCTCGGTTACCTGCACCGGAACCCGGGGCAGGTCAATCACTTCCCGAGTGCGCTGGGTCCAGCCACCGGACAGCTGGGTTCCGCAGTCGGGACACTGTTCCACCACGTGTTCCACCCGCTGGGTGGGCGTCATGCGGGTGCGAGCAAAGCCGTGGGGCCGAGGCTTGCGTGGTTTCTTGGGCTGGGCCGGCTGCTGCTCGGCTTTGGGCTTCAGACCGGGCATCCGGCGGGTGCCGCCCAATTTGTCCCGCCCTTCCAACTGGGCGATCCGTTTTTCCAGACTCTCGATGATGGCCTGTTGCCTCTCAATGATGGCAATCAGCACATCCCGGTCCGCAGTGCTGAGGTCGATTTCCGCATCCATCCCAGATATATGACATAACCACCTCTCTCAGCTCCAGCGATTCCCGACCAACCTTCGGCCAATTCACCTCTCCAAGTCTGAACTGTTACGTTGAACGTTCTGGAATTGACTTCAACCCGTTTGTAGTGTTACATTTTCAGAACAATTTAACCCTCACGCAATTCTGGCGGGAGCTTGGGTAAACCAGGCTGAGAGGGCGGCCAAATTCGTCGCCGACCGTCTGTACCGGATCCGGGTAATGCCGGCGCAGGAACAGTTGGTAGAGCTTTGATGAAGCCGCCGGTTCGCCTGGCGGTTTTGCTTTTGGGATGCCGTGAGCCTCTTGCAAAATCAATGCGTGGCTCGGTAAAGGAGAGTTGCCCGATGACCGATGAACTGATAATTGGGGGAGTATCTTTCCATTCCCGATTGATAGTCGGTACTGGACGTCACCGAACCATGCAGGACATGGTCGATTCTCTGGAAGCCTCTGGTTCCCAGATTGTTACCGTAGCCATTCGCCGGTTGGACCTGGACAATCCGGAAGAGAAAACCATCCTTGATTACATCGACTGGGACAAATACCAGATCCTTCCCAACACTGCCGGTTGTCGGTCGGTTGAAGAGGCGCTCTTTGTGGCTCGGCTGGGCCGGGAAGTTACCCAAACCGATTTTGTGAAGCTCGAAGTCATACCAGACGCCAAGTATCTTTTCCCCGATCCCAACGGCACATTGGAAGCCGCCCGGCAATTGGTGGCCGAGGGGTTCAAGGTCCTGCCTTACATCCACGCCGATCCGGTGCTCGCCAAGAACCTCGAAGACGTCGGGTGCGTCACAGTCATGCCTTTGGGTTCTGCCATCGGGTCCGGTCAGGGAATCCACACCGGCGAAGAGATCAGGATCATCCTAGAAAACGCCAGCATCCCCGTCATCGTGGATGCTGGTTTGGCAGTGCCTTCCGACGCCGCCAAGGCTCTGGAGATGGGCGCAGACGCTGTCTTGGTGAATACGGCCATCGCTCAGGCCCAGGACCCCTCCATGATGGCGGATGCCTTCCGCAAAGGAGTCGAAGCCGGACGGCAGGCTTACCTGGCAGGCCGAATCCCGGTGCGCACCGAGGCGATCGCCAGCAGTCCGACTTCCGATGTGCCCGAACCCGTGGTAGCAAACTAGCCGCTTTCGCGCCATGCGGCCATCGCTGCCCTATCCCTGTTTGTGCCTCGTGACTGATCGCACAGTCTGCGCTGCGGACGAGATGCCGGCCCGCGTTGCGGCAGCCGTCTCTGGCGGTGTTGACGTGGTCCAGGTACGCGATAAAGATTTGCCGGGGCAGGCTGTGTTCTCGCTTACTTCAACCTTGCGGAGCGTAACCGAAGGCCGGGCACTGCTGTTGGTCAATGAACGCGCTGACGTGGCGGTGGCCGGTGGAGCCGATGGCGTTCAGCTGGGTGAAGCGGCGATGTCGGCCGACCTTGTCCGCAGGGTCGTGGGGGAGCAGGCCATTGTTGGCCGTTCCGTTCACTCCGTCGAAGGGGCACTGGAAGCGGCTGCCACCAGTGCAGATTTCCTGCTGGTCGGCACTATGTTCGCTACCCGTTCCCACCCCGGCGAAGAACCGGCCGGCCCGGGATTGTTGACCCGTATCCGCGATGCCGGCGTATCGCTTCCCCTGGTGGCCATCGGTGGAATCGACACTACCAACGTGGCTGATGTAATGGGAGCCGGAGCCTGGGGAGCGGCGGTAATCACCAGCATTCTCGCCAGCGACGACCCGGAAGCAGCGGCCAAGGGCTTGAAATCTGCTATGCTTGCCGCAATCGGTTTACAGCCAGATCCCGAGATAACAGGCAGTGTTACAGAACACGCAACCAGCAACGGTAGGTAAATTTCTGCCATGATTACGTTGAGAGTGAACGGCAAACCCCGGGAAATCGACAATGGTCTCGACCTGCAGAGCTACTTGTCCACGATCGATATTAACATGCGTTTCATCGCGGTCGGTTACAACGGTCAGGTTATCCGCAAACAGGATTTCGCGGCAGTGCAGCTGAACGAAGGCGATGCCCTGGAAATAGTAAGGCCTGTGGGAGGCGGATAAAACCATGGCGGCCGAGACCGACCTGGACGCTGTGCTGGCTGAGGTCGTTGTCTCCAATCCTGACCGTCTCGCGGGTTGGATGCGTGAGGAGCCTGGACATTGGGGGTTCTTTGCCGGCCAGGCGGTGCAGACTGTTCGCCAGTTGATTGGCCGCCGCCTTCAGGACCCTGAGCGCCGTTTCGTGTGGCATCGGATGTGGCTGGTCCTGCAGGAACAGAAGCGCCTCCAACAGCAGGGTCCTGACTCCGAATTCTAGATTGCAGGTGGCTCGGGTCATCACCCGTTGCCCCTGGATCCTTATGGGTTCCTGATGCTGGGGCCAACCCGCGCCGACGCATCGGTCAACGCGGGGATTTGCACCGCTCTTCGTCGGGTTAATCGAGCACTGCGATGGACTCGATTTCCACCACGTAGGCCGGGTTTGCCAGTTCGCTCACTACCAAAAGAGTGCTGGTCGGCGGATTGTTGGGGAAAAGACGTCCGCGCACCGCGCGCACCGCGCCGCCATGTTCGATACCGGTAATGTACGTGGTGGTCTTAACGATATCTGACAGGCTGCCGCCGACTGATTTCACGGCCACTTCGATGTTATGCCAAATCTGTGTAGTTTGGGCTTCGGCATCGCCGGCGCCCACCACGTTGCCATTTTCATCTTGAGAGACCATACCCGCGATATACACGGTGTTTCCGGCCTGCACGACCGCGGTGAATCCTGACGGCGACGGGTCGCTGATACCCGACGGATTGACGTAATTTTTGCCTGGCATTGGTGTGCCTCCTTTGGGAAAGTCGCCTGGATTATACCGTTGCTGGGGCATCCTGCGCCTCCCGGGCCATCTGCACCGCCCGAGGAGGCAATTCAGGCGCTTTGGCCAGGAAAATAAGCATTCCGGCCATTGCATACATGGCCGCCAGCACGCCAAACACGATGGCGTAGCTGCCGGTTGCCGTCTGAAGAAAGGTGCCAAATACCGGCGCGATGCCAAGCGCGGTGGTTTGTAATGGCCCCAGAGAACCTAGAATCGCCCCAAATGAGCCGCGCCCGAAGTATTGAGCCAGCAGCATGTGTTCCAGCGTCCCTACGGTGTTGGAGAAGAATCCCCACAGGACGGCGAAAATGTATGCCGTCAACACCGAGTTGACCGCTGTCATCAGGAACACCTGGGTTAGAACCGCTCCCGCTATCGTCATCACCATGCATTGACGCGGCCCAAATCTGTCGGCCAGGATCCCCCAGATCAATGTGGTCAAGGCGAGCACCGCTCCCAGGCTCCCGACCCCAGCCGCTTGCGAGTTTGACAACCCAGGCCCTGCTGTGCTGACCAGATACGGAACCAGGATATATCCCAACCCTGCGGACGCTATCACGGCCAATATCGCCGTGCCGGCAATGCACCAGTACGCGCGGGTTCGCATCGCTTCACGCACCGTCCAGCTGAATTCGGGCGCCAGGTCAGTATCGGTTCGGCCCGAGACCCTGCGGTCTGCGGAAGACCTTCCGGTTTGACTTGATCCTACAGCGGGTTTGGCGCCATCGGGGAGCAAGCCGATTTCTTCCGGAGTCCGGCGCATGATGAAAAACACCGGCACCGTGAGCACCAACATGAACACGCCCAGGTAACCGTATGACGCTCGCCAGCCCTGCGATAGCGCGATCAACGAGATTATCTGAATGTTGATGGCACCACCGATAGGGCGGCCCATCCCGGAGATTGCCAGCGTAATATTGCGCCGCCTACGGAAGAAATTGACCGTAGCGGTTCGGGGTACTACGCCGATCAGAAATGGGTTGCTGATGGATCGGCCAATGATGTAGGCAACAAAGAATTGCCACAACGAGGAACTGTCGACGGAAGACAGTGCAAATAGCGCGCAGGCTACGACTACCAACCCAATTGTGATCAGATATCTGGGACCGAAGCGGTCAGCGAGGCGGCCAGCGAACGGCGCCAAGATACCCGAGCACCAGGTGCCAGCGGTAACCGCAATTGACAACGTCCCGATGTTCCAGTGAGTCTCCTCCACGATGTAAACCTGCACCGTACCAAGCACGACTTGCGACACGCTGGACCCGGCAGCTGTACAGAGCGATCCCATCGCCAGAACCAGCCAACCATAGTAGAAAGGGGTTGGAGGGCGCCAGCCGAGGATTTTTTCAATCATGGTGGATTTCAGTCGAAGCTCGCTGTCGGCCCGCCGTCGCCGTCGGATCGAAACGGCGGATGATTACATAATGAGCGTCGCCCAATATACCCCAACATTGGGATAACGTAAATCTACTCGGTTCGCCAATGTGCCCCAGGCATAAAAACACCGGAGCGGGTACACGATCCCGCTCCGGCGTAAATCCGCGAATGTCCAGTGGTTAGAAGTCCATCGGCGGGGCTGCCGGGGCTGCCGACATGGGTTCAGGTATTTCGGTAATCATGGACTCGGTGGTAAGCACCATTGCCGCAACCGAAGCCGCGTTTTGCAGGGCCGACCGAGTCACCTTGACGGGGTCGATGATGCCACGCTCGAGCATGGGGCCGAATTCGCCCAGCTCAGCGTCGTAACCGTAGTCATCGGACTGATCCTTTACCTGATTGAGCACAACCGCTCCCTCAGAACCGGCGTTCTCCACGATGAGCTTCAACGGTTGTTCCAGGGCGCGACGAATGATGTTGACGCCCACGACTTCGTCGCTCGTCAAACCCTCTACGCCTTCCAACGCGCGCTGCGCCCGTACGAGAGCTACTCCACCGCCGGGGACGATGCCTTCTTCAACAGCGGAACGGGTGGCAGACAGGGCGTCTTCCACGCGAGCCTTCCGCTCTTTGAGCTCGATCTCAGTCGCGGCTCCAACCTTGATCACCGCAACGCCGCCGGACAATTTCGCCATCCGCTCCTGGAGCTTCTCGCGATCATACTCGGAGGTGGTGTCTTCGATCTGAGCCTTGATCTGATTGATGCGGGCCTGGATGGCATCTTCCGAACCGTGGCCCTCAACGATGGTGGTGTCGTCCTTGGTGGACGATACACGCCGGGCTCGCCCGAAGTCTTCTATGGTGGCCGAATCCAGGCGGCGGCCTGTCTCTTCGCTTATTACGGTACCACCGGTCAGGATGGCGATGTCTTCCAGCATGGCCTTGCGGCGGTCGCCGAAGCCGGGGGCTTTGATGGACAGCACGTTCATGATGCCGCGCAGCTTGTTGACTACCAGGGTAGCCAGCGCCTCACCGTCTACGTCCTCGCCGACGATGACCACGTTCTTCTGACCAACCTGCAACAGCTTCTCCAGGGCCGGCACCAGGTCGGCAACCGCGGAGATTTTCTTGTCGGTAATGATGAGGTGAGCGTCATCGATGGCAGCTTCCATGCGGTCGCTGTTGGTAATGAAGTAAGGGGAAATGTAACCGCGGTCGACCTGCATGCCTTCCACGTATTCGATCTCATCGGTAAGTCCGCGGGACTCTTCAACGGTGATGACGCCGTCCTTGCCCACCTTCTCCATGGCCTCGGCGATGGTCTCGCCGATGGCCTCTTCGTGAGCGGACAGGGAGGCTACTTGACCGATGCGTTCGCGGGTCTCCACCGGCTGGGACATGGATTGCAACTCAGTAACGATCCGCCCCACGGCGTGCTCGATGCCGCGCTTGATGGCCATGGGATTGGTCCCGGCGGTTACGTTCTTGAAGCCTTCGTGGATGATCGCCTGAGACAGCACGATGCTGGTCGTGGTGCCGTCGCCAGCGGCGTCGTTGGTCTTGGTGGCGGCTTCTTTCAGCAGCTGGGCGCCCATGTTCTCAAAGGCGTCGGGCAGCTCAATTTCTTTCGCGATCGTGACGCCGTCGGAGCAGACCTGAGGGGGGCCAAACTTCTTGTCAAGCACCACGTTGCGGCCG
Organism: Dehalococcoidia bacterium; assembly: GCA_965217175.1. Taxonomy (GTDB): domain Bacteria; phylum Chloroflexota; class Dehalococcoidia; order Lucifugimonadales; family UBA3495; genus Bin87. The sequence goes on along the minus strand of OZ244251.1, from coordinate 2,309,700 downwards.
CGCGGGCCGAGAGTGATTTTTACCGAGTCAGCCAGAATGTCGATGCCAGTTCGCAGCGACTTGCGAGCTTCTTCGGAGTATGCCAACTTCTTTGCGGGCATTGCGGTTCTCCTAGTTTCGGTGTGTAGTTGACCAATTGCCGTGATCTAGTGTGTGAGCTTTGACTAGCCGAGTTTGGCCAGAACGTCGGACTCGCGCATGATCAGATATTCGTCGTCGCCGTCTTCGTACTCGGTGCCGGCGTACTTGGAATAGATGACCTTGTCGCCCACGGTGAGTTCCATGGCGATGCGGGAGCCGTCGTCAGCGGTCCGGCCCGGACCCACCGCGATGACCTCGCCCTCCTGGGGCTTCTCTTTCGCAGTGTCCGGGAGCAGGATGCCGCCACGGGTCTGGGTTTCCTGTTCCATCGGCTTGATGACTATTCGTTCGCCTAGAGGTGTGAAACTGGCCACTGAGTGCCTCCTTTATATTGGATTGGATTGTGTGTATTTTGATTAGATGACCAAATGAACCGCGGAGGTCGGGTTCACTTTTTGCGGGCGTAGTCGGTGGTGTAAAAACCCGAGCCCTTGTAGATAATCGGTACGGCGTGAAACTTACGCCGGGCCAAGCCCGAGCAAGCCGGGCATTCTACTTCGGAAGGCGCTCCAAAACTCTCCCGCTGGTCATACTCGTGGTCGCACGATGTGCATCGGTAAGAATACCTTGGCATCGCTACCTCCTTCTGGCGGACAGCGTGGCCACCGTCCATCAGCGTTCTGAATCTATTGTCGTCCAACGAACGCCTGATGCCAACCGGTTTAATGTTAAAATTGCGTTAGAAAATGAGGATAATCAGGATCAGGTATGGTCAATCAACATCGCACCAGCGAAACACCCCTCCTATCCTCGGGCGACGAATTCCCCGAGCTGCAGCCCGAACTGGAAAACGTCCTCCGGAACGCGGTTCGCGCGTTGGGCGGCAGTGCTGCGGTGGTGGCCACCTGGGACGACGCCTCTCATAAGTTCGTGGTCACCGGTTCTTATGGCCTGGGCGCCGGCGAGATCCTGCGTATCAGCCCATTGCTGAACGAGGCCATACCCGACCTGGCGCTCAGCCGGGAACAATTCGCTTTGCTTTCAGCCCTGTTCAGGCAATCTGCCCTGCCCGTTTCGACCACCGGCCAGATGCAAAACCCCGTCATGGCGGTTCCGTTGCGCACTGGCGGCGAAACCGTCGGGCTGATAGTAGTTCTGCGATCATCCGAAGCCGCCAATTTCTCGCGACTCGACCCGCCCGTCCTCGCGGCCTTCGCCGAGCAGGCCGCCATCGCCGTACAGTCGGCGCGCCTGGCCCACCTGTTGGCACAGGAAAAACGGCGCGTCGAATCGATTTTGGAGGGCAGCGCTGACGGGATTTACACTGTTGACTCTGCACGTCGTATCGTCAGCGTGAACCCTGCCATGGAACGGTTGTTGGGGCGGTCGCGCGAAGACCTGATCGGTTTACCGTGTGCAGTTGCGCTCAATTGGCGCGATCGAGAAGGCCGACCAGTATGCCCGGGTCAATGCCCAATGTTGCACTCTCCCGTTCCTGAAGCGGAACACGTGACCGAGTTGGCCGCTGGCGTTCGCTCCCGCAACGGGCAACATACCGACGTGGCGTTGGTCTATTCGGTGGTCCGTTCGCCCGAGATGCTGCCGTTGAATGCCGTCGTCAACGTCCGCGACATGACCCGAATGCGTGAAACAGAAGATATGCGATCGGCCTTTTTGTCGATGCTGGGGCATCAATTGCAAACCCCGTTGGCGATTATCAAGGGGTACACGAACACCCTTTCGCGTTCCGATGCAGACTGGGACTCCAGCACGCTGCACCGCATTTTTGAAGCCATCGAAGAAGAAACCGACCACATGAGCCAATTGATGAACCGGTTGCTGTTGGCATCGCGCCTGGAAACCGGTGAACTGCCAATCAATCATGAACAGGTTCAGTTGTCAGCTCTCGCCCAAAAAGCAGTGGGCCGACTGCAACCCGCCGCCAACAACCACGATTTCTCGGTAGAGTACCCTGATTACCTTCCCACAGTATCCGGCGATCCGGGCCTGCTTGAGGAGGTCATCATGAACCTGTTGGATAATGCCGTGAAGTATTCACCCGACGGCGGCTCCATCGAAATTCTTGTCGACGGCGACGCCGCGCGCGGTGTAACTTTGACCGTGAAGGATCACGGTGTCGGCGTTCCCAGGTGGGAAACCCGTCGCATATTCGAACGATTCCACCGTTCTCAACATCCCGTCTCTGTCCAAACCCGCGGCATGGGAATCGGCCTCTACATTTGCGACGCTGTGATGACCGCCCACGGTGGCACCGTCCATGTGGAGAGCACGCTTGGGATGGGTTCTTCGTTCACCTTGACCTTCCCCGAGGCGGTGGTGAGCCCATGACCTCCCCGGCCGACAAACGTACCATTCTGGTGGTGGACGACGAACCCCATATTGTGAGCTTTACGTCCATGAATCTCGAAGTCGAGGGATTCAACGTCGCCACCGCAAGGAACGGCGAAGAAGCCCTCGACGTGCTGCACGGCGACGACCCGGTGGACCTGATCGTGTTGGACGTCATGATGCCGAAACTCGACGGGTTCGAGACGCTGCGGCGAATCAGATCCGAATCCTCGGTTCCGGTAATTTTCGTTACTGTCCGTGGTGACGAAAGTGATCGGGTTGCCGGGCTGGACCTGGGCGCGGACGATTACCTGACCAAGCCATTCAGCCCTCGCGAACTCGTTTCACGCATCCGCGCGCTGTTCCGGCGGATCGAAGCTGCCGAACCACCGCGCCTGCAGGAAGTGGTGGTGGACGACTGGCTCACCATTAACTTCGACCAGAGTCAGGTGGTGGCCAACGGTACGCCCATGCACCTGCGGCCCACCGAATACAGACTGCTGTACCAATTGGTAAACAACGCCGGCCAGCTGCTGAGTCACGACACTTTATTGGAGCGCGTTTGGGGTCCCGAGTATCGCGGAGAGCATCAGTACGTTCGGACGTACGTAACTTACTTGCGGCAAAAATTGGAGAAAGACCACCGGAACCCGGAATACATCCTGAGCGAGCGGGGCCTGGGATACCGGTTTAAGGATTTGAACCCCTAGTGGCCCGGTTGCGTTCCATGGCAATATCGCGGGCGGTTTCCGGCGGAGCGTGTTCACATATTACGATGCGGTCGATCCACTTGATACTGGCATAACACGCCTGGTCCCGGCTCACCAACCGACACGGCCCGCCGTGCTCCTCAGGCAAAATCGCTCCGTTGAGGCGCGTGGCCAACAATACGTCCCCAGCAATATCGCGATCCAGTGGCACCACGACGGTGTAGTCGGCGGCAGATATCGCGGCGTATCTGGCATTGTCCAGAGGTTCTACCGCGCTAAGAATGACATCCAACCGGACACCACCCCAAGTTTGATCGGGGACATTCCATCCCTCTACACACCGGAAATCATCGGTTATGCTATCCCCACTAAGCAGAACGAGCTCTTCTGCTGTGAACGTCCGGGGACGTTTTACCGAACCGCCCACGAGCAACCCGCGCCAATCATCAGGGCGTCCGTGGTGGTGATCAAAAACCGGCAATGATTCATAAACGTCCGCATCGTCTTTGTTAGCCAATGTTCGCACCTCTCTGTGAGCGTACCCGGTCTCCAAACGCACCCTGCCGCCAGCACCAAGTCCACCGGTGCCAGGTTGCGGCTAAACCGGAACGCCTCTGGTCATGGTGACCGCAACTACAACTATGGCTACCATCAGCGCCACGTTGACCCGTGCCACCCATATCAATGTTCTCCTGAGCAGTCCCATTCGACGGTGAGGTTCAGCCCCAGACTGCACGGCTTCGAGCAGGCGGTTCACGTATGGCCCCAATAAGAAATCGTGCATGAAACTCAACCAGATTACCACTGCTACCAAGGCCACTTTTATTTGCAGCGTGCCAACGAAGTGCCCACCCAGGGTGAAAAAATCGTTGAATCCTATCCCATACCTGCTCGGCAGGATATGAAACCCAGTGGCCACCAGCAACACTATGCATACCCACGACATCCACCGGAAACGTCTCGCAACCGAACCCAGTACACCGGGCGGCAACCCAACATTGGATTCCCCTTGCGCTGACTGAGCGGCGATTTTCCGCAACACTGGCAATAGCACCAACGCCAGAAAAAGGCTACCGCCGATCCAGACTATTGCCGACGCAAGGTGTATGAATACCGCTGCTTGGTACATATCGCTAATCGGTCGAACAAACCCGGGTGGTCGGGTCCGGGATTTTGCGAGAACCACTAAAAGGATACACCACGCCGCTTCGCATATTCGACTTCAACCAACTTGTGCAGTCCACGTCATGGAGTTCAGGCTCGTTTTCCGGATCGGCGTTTTTCCGTGGCAAAGGCACGTCATAATGGTAAAATTCCATTCGACTGCAAAGGCATTCGCAGCGTGTGATCAATGGACGCAATGTTCGGAATGCAATGTTCGCCCTGCGTCATCGGTGGACCAGTAGAGGTACTTGGATGCGTTTGGAAGGAAAAGTAGCCATCGTCAGCGGTGGCGCCCACGGTATGGGTGCGGTTGAGGCAAAACTGTTCGGGCGGGAAGGGGCCAGTGTTGTAATCGCGGACATTAGGGACCAGGACGGTCAACGGGTCGAAGCCGAAATCAACGAGGCCGGCGGGCAAGCGCTCTACGTCCACACCGACGTTACCGCCGAACCGGCTTGGGCAAACGTGGTTAACCAGGCAGTGCAGAGGTTTGGTCGCCTGGATGTGCTGGTGAACAACGCCGGAATCAGCAGCCGGGCAGTGCCGGATGACGACAGCCTGGACGCCTGGACTCGCATCATGGATATAAACTCCACCGGTGTGTTCCTGGGCACCAAACATGCCATACAGCAAATGCAGAAAAACGGCGGCGGTTCCATAGTCAACATATCGTCTATCGCCGGTTTGGTCGGCATGTTGAGTGGGCACCCGGCTTATAACGCTTCCAAAGGATCGGTGCGTCTTTTTACCAAGGCAATGGCGGTGCGCTACGGCCGTGAAAACATTCGGGTCAATTCAGTGCACCCGGGATACATGCCTCCCATGATGGGAAGCGTCTTTACGGAAGAAGTACGTACCGGCCGGAGCGCGATGGTGGAAGATCAGGTTCCATTGGGTCGCGAGGGGCGTCAGGAAGAGGTGGCCAACGCCGTGTTGTTTTTGGCCAGCGACGATGCCTCATACATCACCGGGGCCGAACTGGTCGTGGATGGCGGTTTCACGGCCCGTTAGCGACCAGCCAACCGTTTCATCAAACTGAATCGCAGGGATATATAATGCCCATCAACGAAGTAACTATTGTCAGTCGGTGCGCCCGTTGTTCGTACGCGCTGGCCACGACAACCGTAAAAAAAGACAACATGCGGCTGATGTCGAGCGACCTGGTCTGGTGCGAAAAATGCCAGGCCGATTGTCCCCAGGTACTAGACATCTTAGACCGCGCATCCACGGTATCCAGTGAGCAATCCAACTACCCGGGCAACCCGGCGGTTGAGAACGTCAGTGCCGCTGAATTCCGCCGTAGTCGCAGAGCCAACCCCAACTCCTGAAACCCAGGGACGGTGTACATGTTCGCTACCGACGCGACCCTAGAACTGCAACGAATTACTCAATCCCCGGAATCTGACGTGGTTGGCAGCAATTTCGACCTGGGATACGGAGCCATGCTAATAGCTGCCACCGAATATCCTGACGTCGACATTGAGGCCAACCTGTCCAATCTCGATCGTATGGCTGAAGCTGTTCAATCTCGCATCACCCAGGACTCCTCATCTCTGCAACAACTGAACGTGGTAACCGACCTGCTTTTTGGAGTCATCGGTTTGGACGGCAACCGGGATAACTACTACGATCCCCTCAACTCGTACCTGCACGAAGTCCTCATCCGTCGATTGGGTATCCCGGTTACGCTGTCGCTAATCTGCATGGAAATCGGGCGACGCGCCGGAGTCCCAATCGTGGGCGTTGGTATGCCGGGCCACTTCCTGATCCGCCACCGGGACGAACCAAATTATTTCGTCGACACATTCAACGGTGGCTTGTTGCTCAATCAGGATGAATGTGGAGCGTTGTTGCGGGAATCTGCCGGCGAAGAAATGCACCTGGAACCTCACCACCTGGACCCGGTTACTCCCAGGGACATACTCGCCCGCATCCTGAGAAACCTCAAAGCGATTTATTGGGACAGCGACGATTTCGATCGCTGCATTACCGCTATTGGGGCATTGATGGCGGTTACTCCGGATCGACCGCAAGAACAACGCGATCGGGCCGTTGTACACCTCAAGGCCGGCAATAAACAAGCCTCAGAAGCCGATTTCAGCGCTTACCTGTTAGCGGTGCCCGACGCCGAGGATGCCGAAACGGTGCGCAACGCGCTCCAGAGGCTTCGCGACAGTAACTGACCCGAAGAAGGTCCGCGGGCATCCAACCTGAACCGGGCGCCGATCTTTCCGCACCCGTAGGACGCCTCGGTTGCGAAATACATACCGTTAGAATCCCTGCCGGTCCAACCGTCATCGGCGTTGGTCCCTGCCAACTTACCGTTCCGTACCACGCCTTCGCTGGGTGAAACAATGATTCGTTATGTTCTGATTGGAATCGGACTCTTTGCTCTCATACCAATAATCTGGGTCGCCTGGTGGCTGGGTAGTCCGCTCTTTTCCTCCACTCAGGTTAACGAGGAATTCCCCTTCGCAACCCGGGCAGTGGTTCCCGCCAATATGACAATGGCTGACGTCGAAACTCGTATGACCGAGGCAGCCAGCGCCGATTCCGAAGTGAACGAATCCATGGCTCAGATGACAGGAGGGCCGGCGGAGCAGAACGCGGTACAAGCCGAGCTCACCGGCGAATTCCGCGACGCAGACGCTTTTCACAAGGGGTCGGGAACGGCCACCATTTACGAGATCGTTGACACCGGGGAACGAGTGCTCCGCTTCGAAGCCTTCAGAGTTACCAACGGCCCCGATCTCCGTGTTCTATTGGCGAACGCCGCCAATCCGGAAAGTCACTCTGACCTGGACGAATCCGGGTACGTGGAATTGTCCGAATTGAAAGGTAATGTTGGATCTCAAAACTACGTAATACCGAGCGATTTCGATCTTTCCCATGCCCAAAGCGTGGTCATTTATTGCAATCCCTTCCGGGTGGTATTCAGCGTTGCCACCCTCGAATCACCCTCCTGACCACATTTAGGCCAACTGACACCGACCAACCAGTAATTCCCATCCGGCCCCACAGAGTGAGTGTTATTATGCTTGCAACGTCGGCGGCTGGACCTTACAGCCCACCCAGGAGGCAATACCCATGCCAATTGAACAAGTAGCCCCCGGACTTGAGCGCATCCTGGATTTGGACCAGGAAGTCGAATGGTTGGCCAGCGGACTGGGAGGCGACGGTTCGGCCCTGGGCGTGCCCTGGTGGCCTGCCGAGGGTCCAGTGTGGTGGCAAGAATCCGGCTACCTTCTGTTCAGCGACATTGGTGGAAATCGGCGGATGCGATTCAATGATGCGGATGGACTGTCCGTATTCCAGTCCGATACCAACGAGGCCAACGGGTTGACCCGCGATCCGCAGGGCCGATTGCTGGCTTGCGAACACGCGGCGCGGCGCGTGACCAGGCAGGAAGCTGACGGCAGCGTCACGTTGGTCGCCAACTCCTATCAGGGGAAACGACTGAACCGCCCGAATGACCTGGTGGTCAAATCCGATGGCGCCATCTACTTTACCGACCCATATCGGGACACCTACCCTGATATGCAGCTGGGTTTCGCTGGCGTATATCGCGTGTCCCCTGATCTGAGCGAGGTCACGTTGCTGGTGGACGACTACGTTGGTCCAAATGGACTTTGCTTCTCACCCGGCGAATCCATCCTATTTATCAACGATTCAAGAATCGGGTTGATCAAGGCGTGGGACGTCAAACGCGATGGGGGAATCGAAAACGGCCGACTGTTCTGTGCCCTGGCCGACGAAAGACCCGGGGTCCCCGACGGGATGAAATGCGATTTGGAAGGCAACCTGTATTCGACCGGACCGGGCGGGGTCTGGATCATGGGACCTGGCGGCCGCCATCTCGGCACCATCGCCCTGGGCGGAGGGAAACGCGCCACCAACGTTGGATTCGGCGGTGGCGATTGGCGAACCCTTTACATAACCACCTTCGAAGAGTTGTGTCGGGTAAGCGTTAATATCCCGGGCGTCCCCGTACCGCGAACCATCTGATCTTCGAGGATTCGCCCGGCCGTAACACGCCCGTTCGTTTTGATCCATGTCTGGCTGGCAACGGTGGCGGCAGGCCAGCGGGGTTTATCTGCCGTTGCGCACGTAGTCCGCGATTTTCTCCCCGATCATAATCGTAGTAGCGTTGGTGTTTGCTCGGATGCAATCGGGCATGATCGACGCATCGGCGACGCGGATGTTCTCCAGACCGTGAACCTTTCCGTGCTGGTCGACCACCGCCATGCCGTCGCTGGCCGGTCCCATCTTGCACGTGCCTGAAACATGGTGCGATGTGCCCGAGTTCCGCATCAGCCAGTCATCCAAAGCGGCATCGTCAACCAGATCGGAATCTAACGGATTGACCCGATCCAACAGGACATCGCGGTACGCGACATGCGTTCCAATCTCCACGCAGGTACGAATAGCTTTCCGCATTCTCTCCAGATCAAAGGGTTCCTGATAGTAGTTGTAGTCCAGGTATGGATATTCAGCAGGGTCTGATGATTTCAATCTGAGTTCGCCATGTCCCAACGCAAGTTGCAAGCCGGCGCTGATGCCAATGTAGTTTTCGTCATCGTCAATTACTACCTGCGCCGGTCGATGTTCCGAGGTCATCAGCAACGGAGATATCTGCATGTCGTTGCGTAAGTGGGATCCTTCAACGGTGTACCGCAAACCCACCTGGATGGCCGCCGCCTGCACGTCGGGACGGTCTCCGGCGGCCCGAAACAGTACGCAGGCAGATGGATGGTCTCTCAAATTCTGCCCCACTCCCGCCAACTCATGCGTAACCGGAATGCCTACTTCTCGCAGATGGTCTGCCGGACCCACTCCCGATAGCAACAACAGCTGCGGAGAGGCTATCGCGCCACTGCTTACGATAATCTCGTTGCCTTCCACGACGAAGCGTTCCCCGTCGCTTTCCACCTCCACCCCTACAGCACGTTTGCCATCGAAAACCACGCGGCACGCCTGAACGTTTGCCCGCAGCGTAAGGTTCAGGCGGTGGCGAGCCAGGTTCAGGTACGCCAGGGCGGTGCTGATGCGAACGCCGTCCAGCGTGTTGCGCGCCCGGGGAGACACACCGGTGGATTCGGGATGGTTTTGGTCCGGGTCGTCCCTGAAGCCCAGGGCCAGGCATGCCGATTTGAATGCGGTGGAGTGCGGCAACCATTCATCAGGACGGTATCGACGCACCGGAATGGGTCCTTCGGTGCCGTGCCAGTCATCCTGAAAGTCGTGATCATTCTCCATCCGCCGGAAAAACGGCAACACGCTGGTATAACCCCATTCGTCGTTGCCCCATTCCGACCAACGGTCGTAGTCCTCCGGTATCCCGCGGTACAACACCTGCCCGTTGATTGCCGACGATCCACCCGTGGCTTTGCCCCGCGGAATCACCAGGTCGGTTTGTTGCGCAGTAACGCGGGCGCTATACGCCCAGCTGTGTGGACCATAGGCAGAGAAAAACACATTGTTGCCCAACTTCAAATCGTCGGGCAGGTGATCAAAATCGGGATAGTCCGGTCCCGCTTCCAGAAGCAGAACGCTTTTGTCTGGATCCTCCGAAAGGCGCGTAGCAATTGTCGACCCTGCGGATCCGGCGCCCACTACGACATAGTCGTATCGCATTTGAACCTCCCCAGAATTAGTGCAGTCGAGTTTGTCGCCATACTAGCCTACCGATTGATGTCCAGCAAGAAATTGCAGCGTTGGTTGTTGTTCTCGATTACCCCTTTTGGTGACTCGTGCCCGTTGTTAACGAATTCGGGCCTATGATAGAATCGGCGCCATGATTGGTTCCGCCACACATGATTTGCAATACTGGGTAGCTTTAACGCGGGTACCGCGCTTGGGCGCAGCCCGATTCCATCGATTGGAAGACCATTTCGACGGAGATATGAAGAACGCCTGGCTGGCTTCCTCACGCGAGTTGCGGGCTGCTGGAGTTGGTACTGAAGTCGCCCAGAATATCGTGGCTGCCAGAGAAACCATCGAACCTGAGCGCGAACTCGAAAAACTGGAGTTGGCCGGTGTCGGCGCTCTCACCTGGCACCATGAGGAATATCCTGCGAGACTGCGGGAAACCTTTGACGCTCCAGCGGTGCTGTACGTTCGAGGGACCCTGTTTCCAGGAGATGAATGCGCGGTGGCCGTGGTCGGTACCCGTCGGCCCACCGACTACGGTCACCGAGTTACCGCCGAATTGTGCTCGGCCCTCGCTGCAGCCGGCGTAACTGTCGTCAGTGGTCTGGCATTAGGCGTGGATTCCCGCGCCCACCAGGCAACAGTTGATGCCGGGGGCAGAACCATCGCTGTGTTGGGAAACGGGTTGGACACTGTCTATCCCAGGGAAAACCGGCGGTTGGCGGAGCGCATAGTAGCTGAGGGCGGCGCCATCGTCAGTGAATTCGGTTTGGGAGTTCGTCCTGAAGCCTCCAATTTCCCAAGGCGCAACAGGATCATCAGCGGCATGACGCTGGGTACCCTGGTTACCGAAGCCAGCAACACCAGTGGCACCAGATGGACGGTATACCACGCCCTGGAACAGAACCGAGAAATCTTCTGCGTGCCAGGTAGCATTTACTCGGAGAACAGCAAGCTCACCAATCGACTGATAAGAGAGGGCGCCAAACTGGTTACCGAAGTTAGTGATATATTAGTTGAAATCGGCGTCAGCGCCGTTACTCAACAGATGGCCATGGACCTGACCGAAAGTGCGGAGCCGGATCAATCCGATGCCCCGTTGAACCACAAAGGACTTGCCAAGCTGAAATTTACTTCCCAACCTAATGTGGTAGAGTCCAGAATATCGCTACCCGCCGATCCCGAAGAATCCATCTTGTTGGAACATATCACCGACGAACCTACGCACATTGACGACTTGGTCCGCCTCTGTAATCGCCCAGTCGCGGAGGTGAGTAGCCTGCTCGCCATGCTCGAATTGAAGGGGCTGGTTCAATCGGTTAGCGGAATGCACTACAAACTGCTCATCTGAACCGGAGGCTTTCTCAACTCATGCCGCCGAAAACCGGAACTAGAAACACCACCGCCAAACCGCGACCATCGAGCAGCCGCGCGGCTAAAACTGGCTCGGCGCGTGGCGCGTCCAAAAAAACTGCCACTTCCGCCAGGCGCAAAAGCAGTATCCCATCGGCCGATGGCAAGCGTTTGGTAATCGTGGAATCGCCGGCCAAGGCGAGGACAGTTGGCCAGATCCTCGGCAGGCAATATGTCGTGGCCGCCTCCATGGGTCATGTGCGCGACCTGCCCAAATCAACGCTGGGTGTCGACACTCAAAACGAATTCACGCCCAAATACGTGACGCTTAGGGACAAGCAAACCCTGGTGACCGACCTGAAAAAATCGGCGGCCAAGGCGTCTGAAATTTACCTGGCCACCGACCCGGACCGGGAGGGCGAAGCAATCTCGTGGCACCTGCAGAACGCGGCGGGTTGGGCAGACCTGGATCCGCAACCGAAACGCGTAGTCTTCCACGAGATCACCAAGCAGGCGGTTGAAGATGCATTCGATCATCCCCGTGAAATCGACATGCAACTTGTCAATGCACAACAGGCCCGCCGAATTTTGGACCGCTTGGTAGGTTACGAAATCAGTCCCCTGTTGTGGCAGAGAATTCAAAGGGGTTTGTCGGCCGGACGGGTGCAGTCTGGTACTTTGCGCATGATTGTGGATCGCGAACGTGAGATCAGCGCATTTGTTCCCGTGGAATCGTGGACTCTCGAAGCCGCTCTCCACAAAGATACAGACGCGCCCGATCTACCGGATGTGTTCAACGCGACTCTCCATTCCCGTAAGGACGCCCGGAGGCGGCTGAATATCCCCAACGAAGACGCGGCACGGAGCCTGGAAGCACAGTTGCAGGGCGCCACCTACTCGGTGGACTCCGTAGAGAAACGCCCCCGCAGGCAACGACCATCTCCACCATTCATCACCAGTACATTGCAACAGGAAGCGGGGAGAAAGCTCCGCTTCACCGCCCAACGCACAATGGCCGTAGCCCAACAGCTGTACGAAGGCCTGAATGTTGGCGCCGATGGCTCGGTGGGTTTGATCACCTATATGCGCACCGACAGCACCAATGTGGCCGAAGTCGCCATTCAGGAGGCTCGCGCGTATATCAGCGATCGCTACGGGAAACAATTTGTGCCGGACAAGCCACGGGTTTACCGGACGCGTTCCAAAAACGCCCAGGAAGCCCACGAAGCAATCCGGCCCACCTCAATCCGAAGGGATCCGCGGAGCCTCGCTCCCTACCTGAGCGCAGAACAATTGCGACTGTACACCCTGGTTTGGGAGCGCATGATTGCCAGCCAAATGGCCGACGCTCAATTGGAAGCGACCACGGTTGACGTCGATGCGCGCTGCCTCGGCCAATCAGATGAAATATTCCGATTCCGGGCCACCGGCTCGGTGCTTCGGTTTGCCGGGTTCAGAGCCGTATACCTGGAAGGGCGCGACGACGTTGTTGATTCGGAAGAGAACGCGCTGCCCGATCTGGCGTCCGGTGACGGACTGATCAACCAGAACCTGGCTGCCAACCAACACTTCACGCAACCGCCGCCCCGGTTTACAGAAGCCACGTTGATCAAGGCGATGGAGGACAAAGGAATCGGGCGGCCCAGCACCTATGCCCCTACCATTGCTACCCTCATTGAACGCGAATACGTGGAACGCGAGCAAACCCGTTTGACTCCGACCAGGATGGGCTTCACCGTCACCGATTTGCTGACCGAGCATTTTGAAGACGTTATGGACCTGAACTTCACGGCTCGAATGGAAGCCGACCTCGACGAGGTAGCCCAGGGAAATCGGGATTGGGTGCCGGTGTTGCGGGAATTTTATGATCCTTTCAGTAAGGCCATCAACAAGGCGGCTGAAAAATTCGCAATCGCCGATCAAACCGATGAAGTTTGCGAAAAATGCCAGCAGCCGATGGCAATCAAAACCGGTCGATTCGGACGCTTTTTGGCCTGTACCGGTTACCCCAAATGTCGCAATACCAAAGACTTGGGCGAGAACCCGGACCGTCCATTCGAGGAAGAAACCGACGAGGTTTGCGAGCGCTGCGAAAGACCGATGGTCATTAAGTCGGGACGTTACGGCAGGTTCCTGGCGTGCACCGGTTTCGGCGCCGAAGAAAACCCTTGCGACAACCGTCGAAACCTGATCAAAAAAAGCGGTGTGCCCTGCCCCAAGTGTGGTGGCGATTTGGTGGAACGCCGCTCCCGAAAAACCCGACGACCGTTTTGGGGATGCGCAAATTATCCCACTTGCGAGTTTCTGGTTAACACTCAGCCCTTGCCAACGCCATGCCCGCAATGCAGCGGCATGTTGGTAGCCGCCGCCAAAGGGCGCGTCTCATGCGTGGACTGCAAGTGGAAAGGGGAATTGCCAGCCGAAATCGGGGAATCCGAACCGGCTGACAAGGAGTTGGCAACGGTTGGCGACTAGAGCGGGCGCTCCGGACGCGCCTATAAACGGCGACAGGGTTCCAACTCCCGCCACTACGGAATTGCTGGCACGGTACAGCAGGTTTCTTACCGGGCAACGAGGTCTGTCGGCCAACACACACCGAATTTACCTGGACGACCTGCACAAATTCCTGGCGTACTGCCGGCAGGAGGGCAGGTTCTTGCAAGACATGGACCGCCAGCTCCTTCGGGATTATGTGGCTCACCTGGCCACCTGCGGCCGATCCGACGGGCCCAAACCGGAGGGTTACGCTCGTGTCAGCATTGTACGCATGCTGACTGCCGTACGAACCTTTTACAATTTCCTGGTTCAGGAGGGCTGGTTCACGGCATCTCCGGTTCCTTCCGCGCGGTCATTTCCGGTTAAGGTGCAAAAACCATTGCCTTCGTTTCTCGGTGAACAGGAAACGTCGCGATTGTTGGACGCACCAGACACATCTACACCCCTGGGCATCAGGGATCGGGCGTTGCTGGAAGTTCTGTATGCCTGCGGAGTCAGGTTGGCCGAGGTCCACGGTATGAACGTCGGCGACGTGATACGGGCCCGAAGGGAAATACTCGTTACCGGTAAGGGAAACAAGCAGCGCTATACGTTGTACGGCGAACCGGCAGCGGATGCTTTGGAAAGATACATCGATGAGGCGCGCCCTCAATTGACCGCCGATTCGACCGAACAGGAAGCCTTGTTTGTGAACCGATACGGCGGCAGGTTGTCCCGTCGGAGTATCGAAAAACTGGTGAGCGGATATTCGGCTCGCGTAGGGCTCCGCGCCGGAACGCATACGCACACCCTCCGGCACAGTTTCGCCAGCCACATGCTCGCCGGCGATGCTGACCTTCGCGTCATTCAGGAATTACTTGGTCACAGCAGTGTATCTACTACACAGATGTATACGCACATCACCAAGCAGGAATCCCGTCGGGCTTACCTCAAGTTCCATCCCCTGGCACGCGAATCGGAAATCGGCGGCGATCCGCCGGATACAGCCGCGCCGTTGGCGCCTGATCCTGACCCGGACCAGTCCTCATCTTGAACTGGTAGCAACTTGACAACGATCCTCGTTTTGCATGGGCCCAACCTGAATGTGTTGGGGCGGCGCGATCCAGATCACTATGGTTCGCTGTCTCTCGATACGATCAATGACCGTATCATGGGCGTCGCTGCATCCATTGGTGTCGACGTGGAATGTTTTCAGTCCAACCATGAGGGAGCGTTGATCGACTATCTGCAGGATTGCTTCGGAAGAATAGATGGCGTGGTTATAAACGCCGGGGCATTGACTCATTACGGCCTGTCGCTAAAAGATGCTCTTACGGATTGCCGTGTGCCTGTCATTGAAGTGCACCTGAGCAATATCCACGCCAGAGAAGAATGGCGCCGGCGATCTGTATTGGCTGATTCCGTTCAAGGCCAGATTGCCGGGCTTGGGTGGAGAGGCTATACTGCTGCTCTGGAAGCACTGGCAGGAATAATATCTGACGACGCACATGATGCGGAATAAGTGCCGGTTGTTCTTGTAATGCAGGAGGATTTTACCTGCGAACGTCGATTGGCCTGGTTTTTTCTAAGGGGATACCGAAATGAGCATCAACTTTAGTGACCTCAGCAAAGGGATGGTGATTGAGCTGGAGAACCAGCCGTGGCAGGTGTTGGATTATGAGCGACACAAGATGCAACAGCGCGCCCCCGTCACCCGGATTAAGATGCGGAATCTCGTCAACGGCACGGTCATCGAGCGGACGTTCCAAAGATACGACACCGCATTCAGTCTAGCCGAGGTCGACCACCGCGACAATCAATACCTGTATACCGACGGTACCCATTATTTCTTCATGGACCAGGAAAATTTTGACCAACATGAGCTCACCGCCGAGCAGTTGGGCGATGCCCTCGGCTATCTAAAAGAAAGCATGATCGTGGAGGTCGTTTTTTACAAAGGAGCGCCCATCAACGTGAATCTTCCCATCCACGTGGAGCTCGCAGTGGTCGATACTCCTCCCGCTTTCAAAGGCGATACTGCCCAGGGAGGCAATAAACCGGCCACCCTGGAAACCGGGTTGCGCATTACCGTACCGATGTTCATTACTCCAGGGTCGATTGTGAAGGTCGATACGCGCAATGCCACCTACTCGGAGCGAGTATCCTAAGCCGTGGTTCGTGGTGGCGCAACGATGCTTTCGCCTGTGGTCTATTCGGTCAAAGATGTGGCCGGATATCTGAAAGAAAAGCTGGAATCTGACAATCTCCTGTCGAACCTCACTGTCCAGGGTGAAATCGCGAATCTTCGTACCGTTGCCAGCGGACATTCATATTTCAGCCTGCGGGGCGACGGCAACAGTATCAGATGCGTCATGTTTCGCGGCCGTGCCGGCCAGGAATATCTTGAATCTGGTCAGGAAGTGCTGGTCGGTGGAACCTTCACCTTTTACGGCCCGTCCGGTGAAGCCAATCTGCAGGTAGCCGCGGCGCTGCCAGTCGGTTCGGGAGCGCTGGCGCTGGAGTTGGTGCGGCTCCGCCAGCAGCTGGAATCTGAAGGATTGTTCGATCCGTCTCGAAAGCGTCCGCTACCGGAATTTCCAGGCGTAATCGGCGTGGTAACCTCCCCCAGCGGAGCGGTTTGGCAAGACATACAAAACGTCGTGAAACGACGTTTCCCCATCGCTGAGCTTCGGTTGTTCCCCACAGCGGTGCAGGGCGAACGCGCCGCAGGCCAAATTGCTGCCGCAATCTCCCGGCTCAATGATGAAGGCGCCGCTGACGTCATCATCGTGGCCAGAGGAGGCGGTTCCCTCGAAGATCTTTGGTGCTTCAATACCGAAGAAGTCGGCCGGTCAATTTTCGCCAGCGGCATACCGGTCGTATCTGGAATCGGGCATGAAACTGACCACACCATCGCAGATGATGTAGCGGACAGGCGCGCTCCCACGCCATCCGCCGCAGCAGAACTGGCTACTCCGGATAGATTGCAGTTGCTATCCAATATCCTGGGCGGATTGCAGCAATCGGAATCGGCGATGACAAACCGAATCGCCCGCCTGCGGAACTCGTGCGCATTGACCAATCAACGACTGGTTCGAAGCGCTCCGGACGTGGGGTCCCGGCGCCGTCAGGTTGATGATCTCGCCGATCGGTCCGCGGCTACCTTATTGCGGCGCATCGACCTTAAGAAACGGGAAATCGCGACTCTAGGCGCCAGGTTGAATACACTGGACCCTGCCGCCACTTTGCGTCGCGGTTTTGCCGTCGTGAACCGCTACCAAAACGCCGCCGTAGTCACCGATCCCGGGCAGGTTCCACCCGGAGATTTGTTGTACATCACAGTAGCTGGCGGTACGCTGGACGCCACCGCCGCAACACCCCAACCGGAGCGCTCATCCCCGGAAATAGGGCTTGCCCCGGCGGTAGCCAGGATCGAACCACCATCGGCAACTACCGACTCAGACAACCAGGCCGGAGAATGTCCAACCCCATCTGATGATTCCGCCCGACCCATTCGCCGCCGTCGCACCCGGCCGAACCCGCCACCGGCCATGCGGCCCCTCCTGTGAGTGAGGGGATCGGTTAATAATCACCATGGACCAGTCGAGTGATCCCGGTCGGGAAGAAATAAGCGAATTGGCCTTTGAAGAGGCGTACCGGCGTTTGGAAGACACAGTTTCTCGCCTTGAATTGGGTGAAATGTCCCTCTCCGATTCAGAACGGCTCTATCTGCTGGGTCTGGATTTGGCGAAACGCTGCCAGCAATTATTATCTGAAACTGAAATGAGAATCAGTCAGGCGGGCGCGGGATCAGACCTCGTAGATATGCGCCGAGAGGCAGACCCCGGTGGCGAGGCCGGCGCCTGGGATGCTCCCTTCGCCCCGGAACCCGACGACCCGATGTTCTTTGAAGACGATCCCGAATTGTGAATTTGTTCAGGTCGAAATAGTCCAGTGTTGCGCATAGGTTGGTTTTCAACAGGACGCGGCGAGGGATCTCGCAGTTTATTGAGATTCGTCGATCGCGCTATCTCCGATCATCGACTGAACGCAACCATAGAGTTCGTTTTCAGCAACCGCGAATCTGGCGAAGCCCCCGGCTCAGATGAGTTTTTCGAGTTGGTACGGTCTCTCGCGCGTCCGCTGGTGACACTGTCGTCCAACCGGTTTCGTCGGGAACACGGCGGGGGCGCCATGAGCCGGCACCGATCGGACTTCGACCGAGATGTCATGCGATTGCTGGAACCTTATACTCCGGACGTGTGTGTCCTGGCCGGGTACATGTTGATATTCAGCCCCGAGATGTGCCGCCGTTTCCCATTGCTGAATCTGCACGGAGCTTTGCCCAATGGTCCCACCGGCACGTGGCAGTCTGTGATATGGAGCCTGATCGAATCGAAAGCGTCCCAAACCGGGGCGATGATCCATCTCGCTACCGAGGATGTCGACCGCGGCCCGGTATTGTCCAACTGCAGTTTCCCGATCGTGGGACAGTCGTTCGACGATGCCTGGGAAACCGTGACTGGACGCACGGCGTCTGCCATTCAGGCTGAAGAAGGAGAAGCCAACCCCCTGTTCTGCCGGATTCGCGCGGAGGGACTGCGCCGCGAACCTCAACTCATGCTCGAGACTCTGCGGGCGGTAGCGGACGGAAGGCTCCAGGTACAGCCGGGAACGGCGCTCGATGAGCTAAGCGCTCCCCTGTCAGATCGGTATCCGGACGGCCTTCCGCTTACCGAGGAAATAGAGAAGGTAATCAGACCGGAAATCTAGACGGTGTGCGCCCGTCAGGCTGATTTCTTGCGTGATTCCCGCTCCGCTTGCGCCAACGCCGTCTCTAGCGAAATATAGCGCCCGCCGCCCGTGCGATATAATCGCGGTGAGGCCTCTCGATTGATCGACTCCGCGTGCACCACGCATCGGTCGATATCCGAGAGCGACGGAAGCTCGTACATCACTTCGAGCAGGGCATCCTCCACGATATGGCGCAAAACTCGCGCGCCCGTATGGTACGACAACGCCCTTTCGGCTGCCGCCACCAGCGCTTCCTGAGTGAACTCCAGCCTCACCCCGTCCAGGCGAAACAGCTGTTGATACTGCTTGACTATGGCGTTTTTCGGCTTGACCAATACTTCCACCAACGCCTCTTTGTCCAGCGGCTGGAGAGTCGTAACGACTGGCAATCGCCCGACCAGTTCGGGGATAAATCCGAATTCGAGCAAATCTTCAGGTGTGACCTTCTCCAACGTGCCGCAATTCGCTGCGCCGGAATCGTTCCGCCCTCCATTGTGCGCCAGGAATCCCATGGCAGAGCCAATCGTCAATCGCCTGGTGGTTATCTCCTGCAAACCATCAAAAGCGCCACCGCAAATAAAAAGAATGTTGCGCGTATTGATCTGCAACATCTCCTGGTGCGGGTGCTTGCGGCCTCCCTGAGGCGGCACGTTGGCGGTGCAGCCCTCAATAATCTTCAACAATTCCTGCTGGACGCCCTCGCCGGCAACATCCCGCGTTATCGAACGGTTCACGCCTTCCTTGCGCGCGATCTTGTCCAACTCATCGATGTAAATGATCCCCTGCTCAGCGCGGGCGATGTCCCAGTCGGCAGCCTGGATGAGCCGGAGAAGGATGTTCTCCACGTCCTCGCCAACGTAGCCCGATTCAGTCAGGGAAGTGGCATCACAGATGGCAAAAGGGACGTCCAGGGAACGGGCTAATGTTTCAGCCAGTAACGTTTTTCCGGAACCCGTCGGCCCGATCATCAAAATGTTGGATTTCTGAACCTCGATATCCGAAGCTATCGCTTCGCTTCTGATGCGTTTGAAATGATTGTAGACCGCCACAGACAGCGTTTTCTTGGCCTTGTCTTGACCAATGACGTATTCGTCGAGATTGCCGTAAATTTCTCTCGGTACCGAAATGTGAGGTGCCGATCCCACCGGTTCGGACGGCGTTTTCGCCGGGTCGGTGGTTGTTCCGTTGGATCGACCACGGCCGGTTTTTGACGGACTGCGCCTCTGTTCACTGCGTTCCGCCACATGCGCAGCCAGTTCGCGAACACAGTCGAAGCAGATTCCGCCCCGGGGCTGACCCGGAGGTCGCAGGAGTTTATTTTGCGGAAAAAGGTGACCGCAAAATGAGCACCGAAGGTTATTGCGGCTCGGGTTACGATTCCCGGTGGTCATTGTTTGCGGGCCAAACTACTACTTCGGTTGGAAACGCTTGCATCTACGCTGCTTCGGCCTCGGTCTCTTCGGTTTTCAACCCGAGTATTTCATCCACGATACCGTACTCAATCGCTTCGTCGGAAGTAAGGAAAAAGTCCCGATCGGTGTCGTCGGCAATTTTCTCGATAGGTTGGCCGGTAGCAACAGCCAGGATGTCGTTCAAACGCTCTTTCAGGCGCACGATTTCCTTGGCCTGAATTTCGATATCTGCGGCTTGACCCTGGAAACTCCCCACGTTGGGTTGATGCATGTGTATCGTGGAGTTGGGCAGGCAATACCGTTTCCCTTTGGCCCCGCCTGACAACAGGATCGTGGCCATGCTGGCGGCAGTTCCGACACAAATCGTCGATACTTGCGAGTTTATCAGGCGCATCGTATCGAGAATGGCCAGCCCCGAAGCGATGTAACCGCCCGGACTATTGATGTACAGGCTGATATCCCGATCGTGATCTTCCCGTTCCAGATAAAGCAATTGGGCGATAATTACATTTGCCACCTGGTCAGTAATCGGAGTGCCGAGGTAGATAATGCGCTCGCGGAGCAACAGCGAGTAGATATCGAACGCACGCTCCCCCCTGGGTCCTGTTTCAATGACCATGGGGACGATGTTGGTAGGTTGCAGTAAGGGTGAATCTTCAAAGGGAGCGGCCATTCCGGTCTCCTGTTCTGGGCGCGATTGAGTGCCGATTATAGAGGATTTGATCAAGCGGCGGATCGAGTCAAAATGTCTGGAAGTTCGGTTAATACATGGTCGATAATTCCGTATTCCACGGCAGTCTCGGCGTCCATCCAGAAGTCCCGGTCGGAATCTCGCGACACTTTATCGAAAGGTTGATTACAGTTCTCAGACAAGATGGTATTTAACCGCTGGCGCAAACGCAAAATCTCTTGCGCGGTGATTTCGATATCCGAGGCGGAGCCTTGGATGCCGCCCATCACTTGGTGAATAAGTACGGTGGAATTGCGTGTACAGTACCGTTTGCCTTTCGCTCCACCGGACAACAAAACAGCTCCCATGCTGGCCGCTTTGCCGATGCAAACGGTGGACACGTCCGGTTTGATAAGTTGCATAGTGTCGTAGATCGCCATTCCGTCCAGAACCGACCCGCCAGGCGAGTTAATGTACAGGTGGATGTCTTCTTCGGGGTTTTCCCATCCCAAATACAACAAAAGTGACACGATGGAGTTGGAAACATCATCATCTACCTGGGTTCCAAGGTAGATGATTCTGGCCTGGAGCAAAAGGGAATACGGGTTGAAGGCACGTTCGCCTTCCTGGGTCGGTCGGATGATTCCCGGTATCACATTGCTGGGCAACACAGGTCCCGAGTTTTTGGGGAGGTGCAACATTGCTGGTAGGTCTCCTGAGTATGAGTGCGGGTACGATTCAGGCTTGAGGCTCGTCGTCGGATTCATTGGCGGTGTCGGTGTCGGCAACACCCGTTGCTTCAACTGCATCGGCGTCTTCGGTATCAACATCGCTCTCGCGTTCTTCTTCCGTTGGTTCAACTGATTCGTCTTCCAGGTTCCCGAGCGCAATGTCCGTCAAACGGTCCATTACCAGTTTGCTGTGCAAAGACGATCGAATGCTGTCGCGGGTGGAATCCAGCCCCAAGAATTGCTGCAAGTTTTCCAGGTTGGCCTGCTCTGATTCTTCGCTGGACAACCCGATCAGTCTGTCGGCCTCTGATTGGACATCTTCATCAGATACCTCGATCCCTTCAACTTCAGCCAGCTTGCGCATCACCAAGCCGCCGACCAGTCTGCGTTCCGCATTCGGGCGCATCTCGTCGCGGAATTCCTCCAGTGACTTACCTAGGAATCGCAGGTAAGTATTAAGATCCAGGTTCTGCTGCCTGAGCATGCGGTCACGTTCAGATTCCATCGATTCCAGTTCCCGCTCGTACAGGATGGGTGAAGCGTTAACGATAGCAACCTCGCACAGGGCTTCCAGGCTTTGTTGTTCCAATTGGCTCCGGGCCGCCGCCTCGGCCTGATTGGTCAGGGATTCGCGGATACTGTCCTGGAGAGCCGTCAGATCATCAAACCCTTCTCCAACCGATTTGGCGAAGTCGTCATCGATGGCCGGGAGGTTCTTCTCTTTCACCGACCGGAGACCAACCTTGAAATATACTTCTTTACCAGCATACTGTTCTCGAGGGTAATCTTCGGGAATCGTGACGGTAAAGTCACGGTTTTCCTCTTCCTGCATTCCGATCAGGTTGGGAGCGAAACCCGGAAACGGAAGTACATTCTCTTCTTCAGGCACGTACTCCACGTCCTCGTCTTCCACCACGACTTCCTCGTCGATGATTCCGTTGACATCGATGTTGAGACGGTCGCCATACTGCACCGGGCGGTCGACTGGTTCCCACACTGCCTGTTCCTGCCGGATCCGTTCAATCACGCCATCAACGTCTTCAGCGCTGACTTCCGTTGTCTCGGATTCGACCCGAATCGTCCGGTAATCTCCCAGGTCAACCGATGGTTCCAGCGGGATCGTGGCCGTAAACGAAACCGGCTCCATATCCGTTATTTCGATGCTTGGTTCGGCAAAAGCATCCACGTCCTGATCTTGCAGAACCTGGTGCAAGGTTTCAGGAACCAGGAATTCCAGCGCTTCCTGAACCAACGCAGTGCGGCCGATCATCCTTTCTACGATATATCGCGGGGCTTTACCCCGTCGAAACCCAGGAACATTGATTCTAGAAACGGCACGCCGATATGACCGTTCGACGAACGGGTTTTCGTCTTCTTCGGCCATCTCAACCGTGAGGGTTACTTCGATGGGGGATGCATTGTCTCTGGTGACCTTCACCGCTAATTCACTCCAGCGCGCAAATGATTCACAAAATGCACCGGGCAGGGGCGGTCGACGCCGGCCTGCCCGGAATGGATTCTGAGTATAGCACAACCACAGATAAGGCGGAAGTTGGCACGGCCCCCTGGATTATCGCCTTACGTCAGTACGGCGAACGACTGCCAGTTGTTACGGCAGTTTGTCGTTGATGCACAGTCGGACCCGCCTGACATCTTCAAGCACCGCGAGCCAGAACCCAGAGTCAGCTCCACTAACCTTCCAACGAGCACCCTCACGCCATCCTGGGCGCCATTTTCCACCACACTTGAAATTTAGACCAATCTTGGTAGTTTACAAAAATCATGAAACATCGCACATTTTATAGCAGGCGTTGTCACCTGCGCCTTTGTTACATTGCCACCAGCAAACTCGAAATGCCCTCGCGATGGAAATGGTGCGCGCATGGGCTAGTATCGTCAGCCCCATCGTTGACTTGCGCGGTTGAGTTCCGGGACCAGTTCATGCATGAGGGCATCAAAATTTCCGTTTGGTGAATGTTGGACGATAGTGACATCCAAACTGACACCAATTGATTAGAAGCGTAAATGACCTTGCTTGAAACGCAAATTGATCAACCAACGTACTTTACGTCGTCGGCCAGGTTCGTACGCCGGGAACACGGAAATATGCCAACCAACCCAGACGAAAAAGACCGCATCCATCATGCTCCGGTGATGGTGTCCGAAACCATGGAGTATCTGGGAGTTCGATCTGGCGGTACGTATATCGACGGCACCGTGGGCGAAGGCGGGCACACGTTGGCGCTACTTGATCTCTGCTCCCCACAAGGCACTGTGCTTGCCATTGATCGGGACCCTCGGGCGTTGGCCGTTGCCCGCCAGCGTTTTACGCGTTTCGGGAACCGGGCGATTCTCGCCCACGGCAGTTACGCGGAGATGGATCGCATCGCGGGGCAATTCTCCATCACGTCGGTGAGCGGGGTTTTGCTGGATTTGGGATTCTCTTCGCGCCAGATTGAAGTCGATGGCTACGGGTTGTCTTTTCAAAGTGACGAACCCCTGGATATGCGTTACGACCCCGTGGGAGCCACGGCTGCGGATTACGCCAACCGTACCCAGGAGTCGGAACTGGCTGACCTGATCTACCAGTTCGGAGACGAACGTCGCAGCCGTGCCATCGCCCGGGCAATCGTCGCCAATCGTCCTGTAACCACCACCGGGCAACTGGCAGACGTAATTAGCCGAGCAGTTGGAGGACGCCGTGGTGGCATCCACCCGGCTACGAGAACGTTTCAGGCGTTACGGATAGTAGTGAATCAGGAGCTGGACCAGCTCACCATGGGTTTGGACGTGATTACTGACCTGCTGGAACCGGGAGGGCGTGGCGTAATCATCAGTTACCACAGCCTTGAAGACCGCATCGTCAAGACCTGGATCGACCGCGCGACAGCCACCTGTATCTGTCCCCCCGCATTGCCCGAGTGCGTTTGTAACCACGTTCCCACGATGCGTGCGGTGCGCCGAAGAGTCGTCCGCCCGTCAGGCCAGGAAATCGCGGGCAACCCCCGCAGTCGCAGTGCGAAGCTTCGAGCCGTAGAGCGCATCTGAGACCCGTTTATTGCCCTCCTCAGGTATCAACCCTCCAAACCGTTCGACTACGACCACGAATGGAATCACATATCTATCACACGAATTGCACAAAAAGGATTTAGCAGATGCCAAGGGAACCAATTTACGCCGCAATCGATATTGGTACCAATAAGGTTTTCTCCGTCGTGGCCCGCTTGGGATCTGAAGGTGAACTGAAACCGTTGGGTACGGGCTCGGCGCCGTCATTGGGCGTGCGTCAAGGGACTATTGACGATTTTGCTGAAGTGCGGGAGTCAATACGCGACAGCCTGAAGGAATGTTTCAGGTATGTCGGACGCAATCCGGTGAACGATTTTTTCGCCGTCGTGAACGGCGATCACTTGATCAGCGAAAATTCCCGCGAAATGCTGGGCGACGATAACGAATTGCTCACCGTCAACGAGAAACATCTCCGTTCACTGATGAACGGAACGTCGGGAAACTATCAGGATCAACTTGATAGCCGAAGCGAACAGGTACTGCACATCATCCCCATGCGGTACCACCTGGACGGGACCTCGGGTGTGCGAAATCCGACTGGCCGGCACACCAACGAACTTCAGCTGGAAGCCCACATCGTCAGGGGAAAATCGGTTCCCATGGGCAACATCGTCCGCGCCCTGGAGATGTGCAAAATCCAAGTGGAGGGATTGGTATCGCACCCCCTGGCAACGGCAGAGGGCACGCTCACCGCCGATGAAAGGGAAATGGGTGTAGCCGCCATCGACATCGGCGCCGGGACGATCAAAATCGCGTGCTACCGGGAAGGTACTCCGTGCTATTCGTCCGTAATACCGATGGGTGGTAACCAGTTAACCCGCGATATGGCGATTGCCATGAGAGTGCCTTTCCAAATGGCAGAAGACATGAAGATTCAACACGGGCACGTTCTGCCCGAGGAGTTGTCTCCAGACGAAGAAATAGTAATGCCAGCTACCCAGGTCCACCCCAAACGGATCGTTCAGCGTCAAGAATTCTGTGAACCACTGTACCTGCGGTCTCTGCAGATGTTGAAACTGATTCAGCGGGAATTATCCCACGCCGGAATGGATATCGCTCCCGCGGGCGGTGTCGTTTTGACGGGTGGAGGTTCTCGCATGCCGGGATTTGCCGAAATGACCGCCCGCGGCCTGAGGACGCAGGTTCGGATCGGAGTGCCCCTGTGGTACGCCGGGCTACCCGAATCGTTGCGCCAGCCAGAGTACGCAGCGGCATTGGGCGTGTTGCAATGGGCGGTAAAGCACCGAAACCAGCCTGATCGGGGCCGAGTTCGAGGAGAGGGAGATCGGAACTGGTCACCTGGTTCGTTGCTGCGCCGCCCATTCTCGCGATCCGGCGCCCGTCCATCGGGCAGCTAATAGCGCCGACCCGGTCTGCGCAACCGCCGACGTTGGTTTCGCGCTCCAGCTAACCCTCAAACACCTGAACACCATTCCACCAGAAACAATACGCCAATCAAACAACCACCAGAAAAATATCAACCAGGAGGACCAACAACGATGATTTTCCCCGACAACTCCGCATCCTGGGAGCCCGACACGGGATTCGACGAAAGCGACGGCATGATTCCTGAGATCGGCCGCGGCGTCCCACTCATTAAGGTTCTGGGTGTGGGCGGGGGCGGATCCAACGCGGTCAGCCGGATGTACAAAGACAAACTCCCCGTTGTCGAATACTACGCATTAAATACGGACTCGCAGCATTTGTCCCGGTGCGATGTGCACTATCGTATCTCCCTGGGCCGAAATCTCACCCGCGGCCTGGGAGCCGGCTCTCAACCAGAATTGGGACGCCAGGCTGCAGAAGAGTCCCGCGGTGACATTGAACAGGCGGTTCGCGGATCCGACATGGTTTTCCTCGCGGTCGGTATGGGTGGAGGAACCGGCACGGGAGCGGCGCCAGTGGTCGCCCAGATCGCCAAGGAAAGCGGAGCGCTAACCATCGCGGTGGTAAGCCGCCCCTTCGGATTTGAAGCCCAGACACGCCGTCGCAACGCTGAGGAAGGCCTGGAGCGGTTGCGCGACCACGTAGATACGATGATCGTGATTCCCAACGACCGCCTGCTGGCTTTGAACGACGAACAATCAGATTCCTACTCGTGGGAAGACGCCCTGAAATTGGCGGACTCGGTACTGCATCAGGGCATCACGGCCATCGCAGAGGTGGTTACCGTCCCCGGGGAAATCAATGTGGACTTCGCCGACGTCAAAACCATCCTCACCGGGGCCGGCCAGGCATGGCTGTCCATCGGCCGGGGCCGGGGACAGGGACGAGCTAAAGAGGCCGCCCGACAGTGTACGGAGAGCCCCCTGCTTGACATCTCGCTCGAAGGCTCGCGACGCATCTTGTTCGTACTCACGGGAGGCAACAATCTGTCGCTTCAGGAAGTGCAGGAGGCGGCCTCTGTGGTCGAAGACCTGGCGGATCCCGATGCCAATATCATCTTCGGAACCAGCCGGGACCCCCGGTTGGACGACGAAGTGAAGATGACCATGGTTGCTGCCGATTTCCCGGTGGATTCGCCTCAGGCGGAAGACGACATATCGAAACTGCTCGGCGAAATGGATGTTCCAGACCGTCGCGATTACGATTTGCCGACTTTCCTCCAGCATCGGCAAAACCGCAGGGGATTCTACCGCTAAAAGCGCGATTAACCTTCCCCGGGTTACGGCCCCCTCTCCGAATTGGAAAGGGGGCCGTTTTCGTTAAACGGCGTTAAATCGGCGCGTAATCGTCAACCTTTGCCGATCATCGGTGAGGGCCGTGGTCAGGTGCTGCAAGATCGCTAACAATTGCTGGAAATCTGCATCCTCGTTCAAATTGACAGGGCAAAGTCCCCCAAGTTATATTTCCGCCCACAACAAATTGTAGTATTATTGGCCAAAAGCACAATATATGCTATTCTCAAAAATTATTTGAAAAATCAACCAAATATCGGACCTGCAAATGAAATGCCCCTATTGTGAAGAAAACCAAAGCAAGGTCACCGATTCCCGTGACACTGAAATCGGCATTCGCCGCCGCCGCGAATGCCAGGCATGCAACAACCGGTTTACAACGATCGAAGTCGTCAGGATGACCGCGATGCAGGTAGACAAACGCGACGGCCGCCGCCAGGAGTTCAGCCGGGATAAACTACTGGCCGGAATCAACATGGCCTGCACGCGCAGACCCATTCCACGGCGGGACATCGACAAGTTGGCAGATGACATCGAGGCAGAATTGCAGCGTTCCGGGAGCGGTGTGGTCAAGTCCCGCGACCTCGGATTGATGGTACTCGACCGTCTGCGTCTCCTCGATGAAGTAGCCTATGTTCGCTATGCTTCGGTGTATTACGACTTTCAGAATGCCACCGACTTTGAGGAGCAGGCCAGGTCCTTCCAGCTCGGCCAACCCGAACCCTTGATCGGGCTGGCTGCGGTCGAAACACGCCGGCCACGCCGACAATCGCCCACTCGCCGCAACCGGTCGACCGGTCGCCCGTAAATGACCGATCATCAGATCCAACCAACTTTGCGAATTAGGGCATCACTGCATTGCCACCATCGCAGTGTGCCCCGGTTCAAACTGAACCCACAAGCTCGCCACTTACCCCAAATTTCTATGGAGGTGTTCAACACCATTATGAGCAGCAGCGTTCAGTACTCCGCCTTTACCAGGCTGTTGACCCACAACAATCGGGTCCACGACATGGAGGAGATGCTGCGGAAGATGTGGGTCCCGTCTGACTGGCAAGTCAATGACGAGGACGTAAGTGGCTCGTGGATACCCAATCCCTTCTCCGAATTGCAAGACGACATGGATCGCGAGGCCCGGGCCTGTTTGGTCAGTTGCTGGGCAGCATTGCCGGCGCCGCGGGAGGAAGATGACCTGTTTGCGTGATTCATTATCGGTCTGAAACAGCGGTCGAGGCGGAAGCTTTCTTGGCAAACATTGGGAATCTCCCGTCTTCGACCCAACGTAAAATCAATATAACGACGACCGATAACGCCGAATCTGTGTCTATTGCTTCCGTTCGAAGCGTACAATCTCGGAGTTTTTACATGCACAATTCTGTCCAGTACAAAGTAGAAATCAATTGCGGACCATCCCCCAGCGGGACCGAGTCGTATATCGCCCGCCAGCTGGGAGCGAATTTCCCGATAATTGGTTGCCAAACCACTCAAAACGGTTTGACTATATTCCTCAAAGCCGCGCACCCGGTTGCTGATGGCGCGTTGAAAGACATGGCCGATCAGATCACCGAAATACTTTCCTCACTGGGAATTACCATGAATTCGGGAGTAATTCGCCGAGTCTGGAAGCGCTCCGTTTCCGTCCCTGGTGTATTCGACCGTGTGCAGAACGTGGCGGCCACACTAACGGGATTCGACCTCAGGCCGGCGCGGGAAGTGCCAGTCCTCTATTTTTACAAGGGGCTGCGTTTTGATTTGGATTTGTCAGCTCGCATGGCGCGCACGAATCCAGCCAGGCAGGTGAACGTTTATTAGATTTTGGAATGTTTGGGACCGGACGTTGATACTCCCCGGTTCCAGATGTAGCTTTAAGAAATGCTCCCCGATGGGCGAGCAATCAACGTGAATATGGAAACCAAACAAAAATTAATCAAATTGGGACTTGGTGTGTACAAAGCAGGGAGGACATCGTGGAGGTAGCAGCGAGAAGCGCCAGCTTGAACAATGGTCAGGATTCGCCCGCATCCATCAGGGGCCGGATTCGGGATGCAATGGTAGCCGCCGGTATTGCCCGGTCTCATAACGAGCGGGATGGGCATCTCACCGATAACGCCAAAGTGGTATTACAACGGCGCTACTTGTCCAAAGACCGGGAAGGCAACGTTCTGGAAGACCCGGACGGCATGTTCCGTCGCGTCGCCCACAACCTCTCTCAATCCGACCTGCTGTACGGCGAGTCAGAACATGACCGGCGCGATACCGAGCAGCGTTTCTACGAAGTAATGCAAAAGCTGGAATTCCTGCCCAACTCGCCCACGCTTATGAACGCCGGCCGCGAGCTGCAACAACTTTCCGCGTGTTTTGTGTTGCCGGTGGAAGATTCATTGGAATCCATATTCACCAAGGTCAAGCAGACTGCGCTCATCCACAAAAGCGGCGGTGGAACCGGATTCGCCTTTTCCCGATTGAGGCCCGAGGGCGACGTTGTGGGCTCCACCGGCGGCGTCGCATCCGGCCCGGTCAGCTTTATCAACGCCTTTGATGCCGCAACCGATGTGGTGAAACAGGGTGGCACGCGCCGCGGCGCTAACATGGGCATACTGCATGTCTCTCACCCCGACATCCTGTCCTTCATATCCTCCAAAGAAGACGGAAAACACCTCACCAACTTCAATATCTCGGTCGCAGTAACCGAGGATTTCATGCAGAGGGTCCGGCTGGACCAGGAATACGACCTCATCAACCCTCGTACCGGACAGGTCGTGAGACAACTCAACGCCCGCGAAGTATTCGAACGCATGACCGAGTTGGCCTGGCGGACCGGCGACCCCGGTATAGTGTTCCTGGACCGTATCAACCGAGACAACCCCAACCCTCAATTGGGCGATATAGAGTCCACCAATCCATGCGGCGAACAACCACTGTTGCCTTACGAATCCTGCAACCTGGGTTCGCTGAACCTGGCCCGGATGGTGACGTACACGAATGACGACGTGAAGATCGATTGGGATCGCATGGCGGAAGTAATTACAACCGCCGTCCACATGCTGGACAGCGTCATCGACATGAACGAGTATCCAATCCCTGAAATTGCAGAGATGAGCCGCAAAACACGGCGCATCGGCTTGGGTGTAATGGGCTGGTCCGACCTTTTGATCCAGATGGGTATCCGCTACGACAGCGATGCAGCGCTGCAAATGGCCGACCAGGTTATGCAGTTTATCCAACAGCAAACCTACCGGGCATCGGCAGAGCTTGCCAGCCGGCGCGAAGTGTTCCCGGAATGGTCTCGTAGCGTTTACAATCGCGGCTCCAACCCTCAACCCATGCGAAATTCTGCGCCGGTGACCATCGCTCCCACTGGAACCATCAGTATCATTGCCGGAGCGTCCAGCGGCATCGAGCCATTGTTCGCCCTCTCCTACGTTCGCAACGTGATGGACAACACCAGGCTGGTCGAAGGCAACGCGTACTTCGAAGCCGTGGCGCGCCACGAAGGTTTTTACTCCTCTGAATTGATGGAGGAGTTGGCAAATTCGGGTTCGTTGGATGACCTGGATGTGCCCGAATGGGTCAAAGACGTGTTCCGCGTTTCACACGACATCAACCCACAATGGCATGTCCAGATGCAGGGAGCGTTCCAGACCTATACCGACAACGCCGTTTCCAAGACGATCAACTTCCCCCACGATGCAACCGTAGCCGATGTGGCAGCGGCATACCAGGGCGCTTACGATTTGGGCTGCAAAGGAATCACCGTTTATCGGGACGGCAGCAAGGCAGACCAGGTGCTTAGTACGGGCTCAGCCAACAGGGCAACCGCGCCAGAATCCAACCCCGTTGTCATCGAAGTACCAAGCCCACGCGTACCCAGGGAGCGGCCCCGCCAAACTCAGGG
Organism: Dehalococcoidia bacterium; assembly: GCA_965217175.1. Taxonomy (GTDB): domain Bacteria; phylum Chloroflexota; class Dehalococcoidia; order Lucifugimonadales; family UBA3495; genus Bin87. Next base: position 2,278,670 of record OZ244251.1, on the reverse strand, counting down.
TATTACCGAACGGGTCCGCACCGGTCATGGCAACATGTACGTCACGGTAAATATGGATAATCAGGGGCAGCCGTTCGAGGTATTCGGCACCATGGGCAAAGCCGGCGGTTGCGACGCCGCGCTATTGGAAGCCGTTTCGCGGCTAGTATCCCTCGCATTGCGGGCCGGCATCGACACCAGCGAGGTTTCGCAGCAATTGAGTGGTATCACCTGTTGCCCCGCCTGGGATGACGGCACCCTGGTTCGTTCCGGTCCGGACGCCGTCGCCATAGTCCTGGACCGCATCACCAGCGGCGTCTCCAACGAATCCAACGCGTCTGACGGTGTGCAACTGACTTTGCCCACCGGCGCTCCGGCTTTCGGCGGAGATGGACCCGAGGTTCGCCCGTGGATGCCGCCGCAGCCAAATCTGAGCACGCATCCCGCGGTAGGCAAGGCTAACGGCAACGGGGCGCCCGTTCCACAAACCCTGTCGGGCACCTACGCCGGGCGCTGCCCCGAGTGCAATGGCGGAGTCGTCAGCCAGGAAGGATGCCTGACGTGTTATTCCTGCGGATGGAACAAATGTGAGTAGTTGACCAGTATCGCCGGCCCGCCCAGGTCGCGTTGAGACTGTGGCGGGTCGTTCGTGTGCGGTAATCCAACGTCTCAAACGCACCGTTGCGGTCGCATCCTGTAACCAGTACTATTGTTGGCACACATATTCCAGTTCCTCACCGTTTCGCCGCGAGAGCCATACCATGACAGAACATTCCAACCTGGACACCGACCGCCCCGCGATAGCCATCACCATGGGCGACCCTTGCGGTATAGGCCCGGAGGTTGTGGTGAAGGCTCTGTCCGATCCCAATGTCTACAACATGTGCCGGCCGGTGGTGGTGGGAAATATTTACGCCATGGAACAGGCGGTCAAGATGACGGGGCTGCCCCTGCGCATTCATCGTACCGATGACCTCGGCGGGGCAGGAACCAATCCGGGCGTGGTGGATGTCGTCGACATCGGCAACCTGAACGCCGAAGACATCACCGTTGGCCAACTCAGCGTGGCGTGCGGGAAAGCTGCCATGGAATGGGTCAGCAAAGCCGGACAGTTGGCGATGGCCGGAGTGGTAGATGGACTGGCCACAGCTCCGCTGAACAAAGAAGCAGCGGCTATGGCCGGTTACGAAGCCATCGGACACATGGAACTGCTGCAGGAATTGTCCGGGGCCAAAACAGTAGCGACGATGTTAATCGCTAAAAACCTGCGAGTTGTCCACCTGACCACCCACCGATCTTTGCGAATCGCCTGCGACTACGTCAAAAAAGATCGGATCCTCGATTTTCTGCGCCTTACTGACGATAACTTCAGAAAGTGGGGCTTTGCCGAACCGCGCATCGGAGTTGCGGCATTGAATCCTCACGGCAGCGACGGCGGCCTGCTCGGCAACGAAGAGGCGGAAGAGATTGCCCCGGCGGTGGCTGCGGCCCGATCCGAGGGCATCAATGCCACCGGACCCATTCCCGCCGATATTATTTTTCACCAGGCAATCAACGATCGCTACGACGTAGCGCTGTGCATGTACCACGACCAGGGTCACATCCCGGTCAAGGTATACGGTTTCGAAGAGAGCATCACGGCCAACCTGGGTTTACCGTTCGTCAGAACGTCTGTCGATCACGGCACCGCGTTTGACATCGCCGGGAAAAATGTCGCTGACCACACGTCCATGGTTGAAACCATCCGGATGGCGGCCGCATTTGCTCGAGGCGATGGCCTGGCTTAGTTCTGATATACGAATCCGGCAGATAGGACCAGACCAATGAATATCGGGTTTATCGGCGGCGGCACCATGGCCGAAGCTATTTTGGGCGGCGTCCTGGATGCCGGCATCGCCGCACCTGAATCCGTCACGATCGGCGAACCCGTGGCCTCCCGCCGCGAATACCTGGCCGATCGCTACGGAGTATCGGTGTCCGGTAAAAACGGCTCGGTGATCGAGCGTTCAGAGATCGTAGTGCTGGCGGTGAAACCACAGGATTTGTCAAAGGTGTTCGCTGATGTCCGGGGGTCCTTCTCCCAGAGCCAGTCACTGCTTTCAATCGTCGCGGGCGCGCGGATTGATTCGCTGTCCAGTGGCGCACAGCACCCCGGCATAATCCGGGTGATGCCCAACACTCCGGCTCAAATCGGCGCCGGCATGACCATGTGGACTTGTGCTGAGGCAGTCAACGACGAACACCGCGACTTCACCAAATCGATCTTGTCGACGGTTGGCGATGAGATATACGTTGATGACGAAAAATACCTGGATATGGCCACCGCACTCAGCGCCAGCGGGCCGGCTTACGTTTTCCTGATTCTGGAAGCGCTTATCGACGCGGGCGTATATGTCGGACTCCCCAGGGACATCGCGAGAAGGCTCGCTTTGCAGACTGTAAAAGGCAGCGTGGAACTGGTTGTCAAATCGGGGAGCCATCCGTCCGAACTGAAGGACATGGTGACCTCCCCTGGCGGAACCACGGCAGAAGGGTTGCAAACTCTGGAGCGGGCCGGCGTGCCGGCAGCGCTGGTAGACGCCGTGAATGCCGCGTACCTCAAATCCATTCGCCTGGGCCAGGGATAGCTCCGCTCCCGTTGCGGAAAACTTACAATGCCGCAGATTCTTGCCCTGCTCAACCTCCTGGTAACCCTGTGTTACTTATTACTGTTGGCACGCATTATCCTGGGATTCGTCGTCCAATATATGTCGACGCAGGGCAACCGAGCTCCGGAAGCATTGGTAACAATCTACGATGTAGTTTTCAGGATAACGGAACCGGTGCTTGGCCCGATTCGTAGTAAGTTGCCCCGAACGGGCACGGTGGACTTCAGTCCACTGGTCGTAATCGTCGTACTAATCGTAGTTCAAACAATTCTTAAGGCCTTGTTGTCGTAGCGGTGACGCATTCAGGGCTGAGCAACAGGTGTTAGCTCGTGCTGGAACCGCGGGGATCCAATAATCAGGAATTCTGGACTGCCGGTGGGCTGATCCCGTCCGACATCGATGTCCTCCGGGCGACGTTGTCCTTCCAGTCTGTTTCCACCGCAGAACCCGCGAATGGACCCGCGCTCATAATCCTCTGCGGATTGCCCGGGACAGGGAAATCTCACTTCGCACGTCAGTTGATCTCCCGAGCTTCCTTCGTCTGGATCAACAGCGACCGTATTCGAAAAACGCTGGTGACCGCACCGGAGTATTCCCGTCAGGAACACCGCCGCGTATTCTCGGCGATGAACGCAATCACTGCGGAGATATTGCGTGAGGGCCATTCGGTGGTGTTCGACGCCACCAATCTGAACGAACAGGTGCGCCGTCCTCTCTACGCTGTCGCTCACGACGCCGGAGTTGAACCCCTCATTGTCCGATTCACCGCTGATCCGGCGCTGGTCCGCCAACGCCTGAACGACCGCGCTGCCGGACTGAACGAATCGAGCGCCAGCGACGCCGACTGGATCATATACACCAGGATGTCAGTTGCCGAAAAGGACGTCCCACGCCCACACTTGAGGGTAAGCAAGCCCGAGGACACGGTTTCGGTTCTGGAAAAAGTCCTGCGGCGCGCCGGTTGCTTCATTTAGTCCCGGTAAACGCGCCGGTTTCCTCACTTCGGGGTCGAACGGATACCTCCGTTGGTAACGCATTCTTGTGCAGAGTTGTGCTATCCACCACGTGACTGCATAATCGGGCAATCACCGCGAATCCGATCCCACTCCACCGGAGCAAAAAATGGCAACCAGCGTCGATGTCGTAATTGCCGATATCACTCACTACCCAACCCCGGCTTTGGTGGTGAACTTTTTTCAGGGCGTAACTCATCCCGGAGGAGGCACCGGAGCGATCGACAACGCTTTGGGCGGAGGCATATCCGGGCTCATCGCCGACGGCGAGATCACTGGCAAAGTTGGTGAGATGACTCTCATCCACACCATGGGGAAAATCCCAGCGGCTCGCGTCCTGGTAGCAGGACTCGGGAAGTCTGAAAATCTGGACGCGGACCAGGTGCGTCGGATCAGCGGGAGCGTGGCGAGATTCCTCCGCGGCAAAGGGGTAAGCGACTACGCGACCATCGCCCACGGCGCCGGCATCGGCGGGCTGGACGTGAACGACAGCGGGCGTGCGGTTACGGAAGGCACGCTGCTGGGTCTGTACAAGTTCGATCAGTACCGTAGCAATGGCAATGATGTTGCTCCAGACGAAATGCTCGGAAACGCCGATGGCTCCATTCATAACGTAACAATCGTCGAAATAGATGAAGATCGGGCAAACACTCTGCGCCGTGGGGTTGCAACCGGTCAAGTTCTTGCCGAGGCCACCATGCTGGCCCGGGATCTGGTAAATCATCCCGCCAATGTAATGACGCCAACCCGCATGGCCGACGCCGCGCGCGGCGTAGCCGAGGCAACCGGGCTGGAATTTGACGTAATCGAACGAGAGGGCATGGTTGAGCATGGCATGGGCGCTTTGTTGGGAGTGGCCCAGGGCAGCGAGGAACCACCCAAGCTCATCGTCCTGAAATATCACGGCGACCCCGACCATCCCGAGAACAACCTTGGGCTCGTGGGCAAAGGCATAACCTTCGACACCGGTGGGATTTCGCTGAAACCAGCGGCGAACATGGAGGTTATGAAGGGTGACATGGCCGGCGGCGCGTCAGTGATAGCCGCGATGAGCGCCATCGGAACTCTCCAGCCGAAAATAAACGTAACTGGCCTAATTGCAGCGACGGAAAACATGCCGGGAGGTCGCGCACAACGGCCCGGCGACGTCGTAACCGCAATGAATGGAAAGACCATCGAGGTTATCAACACCGACGCCGAGGGAAGGCTGGTTTCGGCAGATGCCCTGTGCTACGCCCGCAAACTGGGTATTACCCGACTGGTTGATGTGGCCACCCTCACCGGCGCGATCGTTGTTACGCTCGGAAAAGTGTGCACGGGAATTATGGGCAATTCTGCGGCATTGGCTGGCGGGATCAAGTCTGCCGGTGAGAGGAGCGGCGAGCGTTTTTGGGAATTGCCCATGCTGGAAGATTATCGGGAGCTGATACGATCCGACGTGGCCGACATGAAAAACACCGGTGGACGGCAGGCTGGTTCCATTACAGCCGCCATGCTGCTCCGCGAATTTGCCGAAGACGCCGAATGGGTGCACCTCGATATCGCGGGAACTTCCACCTCGTCCAACAATAAAGGGCATCTGGTCAAGGGCGCAACGGGTGTCCCCACCCGCACGCTGGCGCAGCTGGCCATTGCATTGGCCAACGGCAGTTGAACCGATAATTTCTCTCGACGGCATCGCAACGACACCAGGAGGTGGACCCATGCCAACAGTAGGCAGTGGAGATTTTACTTACGAAGTCCTCGACAACTGGGCTAAAACACCCGCCGGCTGGTCGATTGGACAGGCCGAACCGGCCTGCGATTCTCAAGACCGGGTTTACGTATTCAATCGCAGTGATCACCCGCTCATGATTTTCGACCGGGAAGGCAACTTCCTTCAGGAATGGGGCAAGGAGTACCTGACCGACGCCCACGGCATATTCATCAGCGGCGAGGACCACGTATATCTGCCGGTGCGTGAATCCCACGCAATCGTGAAGTGTACATTGGACGGCAAACCGTTAATGACGATGGGTGTCTGGGACGCCCCGTCGGACACCGGCGGCGCCCGCCCTGACGGCACCATGTGGAAGGCGGCCGGACCGTTCAATCGCTGTACCGATATCGCCCTGGCGCCCAACGGAGACCTGTTCGTTTCCGACGGGTACGCCAACAGCCGGGTGCACCGGTTCTCGCCCGACGGCCAACTCCTCCACTCCTGGGGACGCCCCGGAAAGCGAGGGCCGGGTGAATTTCACATCCCCCATGGCATCTGGGTGCACTGGGATGGCCGCGTCCTGGTGTGCGACCGGGAGAATAACCGTGTTCAGATCTTCACAGGCGAGGGCGAATACCTGGACATGTGGACCGATCTGGCCCGCCCGTGCGACATGTACGTAGACGGTGACGGAATCGCTTACGTGGTGGAACTTGACGCGTTCCTGACCATCCTGAACATGGACGGCGAAGTACTGGCCAAGATCGATATCGGCGGTTCCGGGGGTCATGCGGTATGGGCAGATTCCCACGGCGACCTGTACATCGGCCACAACCAAGAAGGTAGCAGGCTGGTCAAACTAGCCCGGCGTTAGACACCGATACCCCAACGATCCAAGGGCGGAACATCAGGAATGTCCGCCCTGTAATTATGCTCCAACCGACAACATTGACCCAGCCAGCTTGGCGATGTTCACGCCCGTCATCCGCCGACCCTGTACGCCCATCAGCCGCAGTATTCGGCCATCCCGGGTGATACGTATCCGGTCCAGCACATCCTGCCAGGGCGCCATGAAGTCGCACGTGCCATCGCCGTTGGGATCGTCGCCGCCCTCCAGGCTCTCACCGGAGGGCAACGTGAGGGCGATGCAGTTATCCAACTCGGCAGTGGACGCCATCAGAAGCACCGGCAATTCGGTTTCGGTCAGTCCCGCCTGTTCCAGCAATCCGCGTACGGTCTCTGAAATGCCGTGCATCCCAAACACCACCAGATTCTCAAACGGGGCGTTCCGTTCCTCAAATACGGTGCGGTACTTCCGGAATATATCGTGGGCGCCCGTGCTCTGGGGTTTGACGAGAAACAGCGCGGCTGCTGGAAACTCATCCAACTGCGATTCTGCGGACGCCAACTCCTGCCGCCACCTTACGAGTTTGTCGTGGTCGTGTTCGTCATAGTGGTGGGACATATCGTCAGCCTCCGCCGGCGTCAAACTGCACCAGGATTCCGTCCGGATCGTAAACATAGAAACTGCTGACTTTCCCTTCAGCGTCGGTCCAGACATCCATGGGCGCCGCTAAGGGGATACCCTGTCCCGCGAGACTTGTAGCCAGGGCCTTGGTGTCGGGCACGCTGAACGAGATGTGGCTGATCCCCACTTGGTCCAACTTTATGGGTGTGCCATCCGTGGATTCGCCCGGATGACAGGTCATGGTCAGCGTGGGTTTGGCGCCGTCGGCGTAAGCCAACCGCACCTGTCGCCGGGTATTGCGGCTGTGAGCGTAGACATGGGGTAGCCCGCCCGTGGTGGTGTCTTGAATTACGTCGCTCACCACCGACATTCCGAGTGCTTCACAATAAAACTTCAGCGAAACATCCAGATCGCTGACGCAGATCGCGATATGCGACACTCCCGTAGAATTCATTGGCATAATGGCATTCTCCTTCTAGACATACCTGGCAGAAACTCTCCGCGTCCAGCAATTGCGGCCAATATTCAGCCGCCGCCGCTATCAAACTGCACCAGGATTCCGTCGGGATCGTAAACGAAAATGCTTGAAACTTCGCCGTTAGCGTTGGCGAATCCGTCCATGGGACCGGCCAGCTCAACTCCCTTGCTAATAAGCTCGTCGGCCAACGCTTTGACATCCGGTACCGTGAACGAAATATGGCTGATTCCCACCTGGTCAAGCTTGATTGGTCCGCCGTCGGTGTCATCACCGGGGTGGCTGGTCATAACCAGCGTCGGCACCGCTCCGTCTCCGTAGGTCAACACCGCCTGGCGCCTGGTTGATCGGTTGTGCGCGTAGACGTGGGGCAGGCCACCGGTTGAAGTATCCTGCATCCTGTCGACGGTAACCGTCATTCCCAGTATGTCCCGGTAGAACTCCAGCGCTTTGTCCAGATCGCGAACGCACACCGCGATGTGAGACACTCCGGACGATTGCATTGCCATGGTAGGCCTCCTGTGATCCGGTTGGAACCGATACGTCAATAGTCGTTCGTAATGCTACTGCCCGCGGTGGGTGATGTCAAAGTTGGTTGAACCATTGCCGGCATCGGCTTCACCCCATCGTTCCACTCGTTTCCACACGATGGTAAGAGCTGCCACTCCAAGCAACATCGCGGTAAGGTCGGTTGCCGGGAAAGACCACCAGACTCCCCACACCCCGAACGAACTGGACAGGACCTGTAGATAAACCAACAAAACGACGATCCGCTGAGCAACCGTCAACGCTACCGATGGCCAGGCTTTTCCCAGCGCCTGAAATGCGATTGAGCTGATGAATTCAATCCCCACTATTGGCAGGACCATCAAAACGACCCGCATGGCAACAGCCCCTTCTTCCGGCAGGGCGCCGGGCTCCGTGAAGAGGCGAATGATAACGCCAGACAGAGGTAGCAGCACCGCAGCGATCAGCGCGCCGCCGAGGGTTGCGCCCAGGCAGCTTTGCCAGATGGCCTGCCGGACCCTGGCGTAGCTTCGGGCTCCATAGTTGAAAGCGGCCAGCGGCAGATACGCCAGCGCCACGCCGATGAAGGGAGCCAACGCAAACTCCAAAACGGAATTTATTACTCCAAACAACGCGATAAAGCTGTCTCCGTTGTCATAACCGCTGAGGATGTTGTTGATGACTACGACCACAAAACTGCGGGCCACTTCGATAAGACAAATGGGCAAGCCCAGCGTAATTACCGCCCAGACCAGCGGCAATCTCGGCCGCAACGCGTCCCGGGTGACTGTCAGGACGCTGCGGCCCGACAGATAAAACCACAACAGATACGCAACCACCGTTCCCTGGGCAATCACGGTTGCCGCCGCCGCGCCGGAAACACCCCAACCCAACACCAGCACGAACAACGCATCCAGCGCAATATTGAGAACGGCTCCGCCGGCCAGCAGGATCATTGCGATGGTCGGGCGGCCCTCTGCCATCAGATACTGGTTACAACTCATTGCAACCATTACCAGCAAGCTCCCTGGCAGAATGATGACCAGATATTCACGCCCGTAAGGCGCGGTGTTGGCAGACGCCCCCAACAGCCCCAGGATCGGTTCCAGTTGTAACAAACCGACAGTGACCAGGATCAGATACATCGGGAACACAATCGCCAGCGAAGACCCGAGGACTCGGGAGGCCCGCGCCGGGTTTTGTGCGCCCAGCGCCCGGGAGATTACGGACATTCCGCCCAGACCCGGCAGTAGTCCCAACCCGACGGCCAACAGCTGAGCCGGAAACGCAGCTGACAACCCACTCAACGCATCAATGCCCACGGCGCGCCCGACAAAAACCCGGTCCACGATGCTATACATCGCCATTACGATAATGGCGAGAGTAGGCGGGCCGGACATGTGGACAAGCAGTCGCCACATCGGTGCGCTTCCCATCGACTCAGCCTGAGGGGTAGTGCGTGGAGCGTCTGTGTTGGTCATGTGTTCCCTTTTGACCCCTTTGGAGCGGTAGTGCTACAATCAAGAATGATAATTATCGAAATTATGATGTCCGAAGGCATCCACTTGGACGCTCAGTTTTTGGCAGATTAATCACCCGCTCGAGGCGTCACGGAGGTTTGGAAATGTCAGGCCATTCCAAGTGGTCAACGATCAAACGGCAGAAAGGGGCCAACGACGCCAAGCGCGGCGCCCTCTTTACAAAACTGGCACGGAATATATCACTCGCGGCCAAAGATGGCAGCAGCGGCGACCCGGATACGAATTTCCGCTTACGCATTGCCGTAGATCAGGCCCGCGCCAATAACATGCCTTTGGACAACATAACCCGCGCCATCCGGCGCGCCACCGGAGGGGGTGGCGAAGGCATGGAAGACCTCGCCGAGGTGACCTACGAAGGCTACGGGCCCAGCGGCGGCGCAATCTTGGTCATGGCGCTCACCACCAATCGGAACCGCACCGCGTCAGAAGTTCGCTCCGCATTTAACAAGGGTGGCGGTAATCTGGGCGATTCCGGATGCGTGGCATGGAATTTCGAATCTCGTGGTGTGATCACCCTGGAAATCGCGGATGAATCGGTAGCCGAAGAACTTAGCCTCACCGCAATCGATGCTGAGGCAGATGACGTCAGGTTTGAAGATGGCATCCTTGAGGTATACACGTCTCCCGAAAACCTGTTCAACGTAAAGTCCGCTCTGGAAAACGAAGGCGTCCAGCCATCGTCGGCCGACGTATCAATGGTTCCGAAAACCATCGTTCCCCTGGAGGCCAAAGCGGCTGAACAAACCCTCCGGCTTCTGGACACTCTCGAGGAACTCGGCGACGTGCAGAAGGCCTACACCAACGCCGACTTTCCAGCGGAAGTGCTGGAGCGATACGGTGAATCGGGTGGGTAATCCGGGCCCAACTGACGTCGGCGCCGCCTGATGCGGGTATTGGCAATCGATCCCGGGACCTTGCGCATGGGCTACGCAGTGCTGGATGCGCATCCCGGGCCGACAGCGGACGACTACGGCGTGGTTTCGTTACCCGCCACGATGCCCATCGAAGTGCGGCTGTACCAACTCCACACCCACATTCTGAATATGATCCACATTTTCCAGCCGGACGCCGTTGCGGTCGAGGACCCTTTTATCGGCAAGGGTGATCGGGCGTTTGTCAAATCCGCCATGGCAATCGGACAGGCGCAGGCCGTAGTCCTGATCGGCTCCGCCAGCCAGGGAATCCCGGTGTCCCGCTACTCTCCAGCAGCAGTTAAGAAATCGGTGACGGATTACGGAGCGGCTACCAAGGAGCAGGTTCAGCGCATGACCGCGGCCACCCTGAACCTGGAGGAAGTTCCAGCGTCCGATGCCGCGGATGCGCTGGCGGTGGGACTCTGTCACCTCTTGCAAGCCTCCCCGACTGACCTGACTGCGCGGGAGATCGTCCCGGGCGAGGAACTCTAGGCAGTGTTGGTCGGCGTGCACGGCACGCTGCAGGCCGTTGGTTCCGACTGGGTCAACGTGCAAGTCGGTGGTATCACGCTCCAGGTATTCGTACCCGCGTCCGCCGTGATCAACCTGGGTGAGGTCGGAGGTACGGTTCAGCTCAACACGGTTCTCCGAATCCAAAACGAACAACCCGTGCTGTACGGTTTCCCCAACGTGGAATCGGTGGAGATGTTCGGGGCGTTGACAAGTGTATCGGGTATCGGGCCGCGTTCCGCTCTGTCGGTGCTGTCCGAACTGGGCGGCGACGGATTGCGTCAGGCAGTGGCGTCAGAAGACGTGCCTGCGTTGACCCGAGCGCAGGGTGTGGGTCGGCGCATGGCACAACGTATCATTCTTGAGCTTCGCGGCAAACTGCCCGATGCTTTCGGCGACCAGGTTGGACCAACGGCGCCCGACGGCAACAGCGCGCAGGCAATTGAAGCGCTCAGGGCTTTGGGAGTATCTCTAACCGAGGCACGGCAGGCCATCGGATCCCTGGAGTCGCCCGAATCTATTTCTGTCGAAGACCTGATCCGCCAGGCGCTGCTGCGTATCGGCGGTTCTTGACTACCACGCCTCCACCATTCCGCTATAATACCCAGAGTATTCGCAACAGCCGGGTGAGGAAAAATGGCTGATTTCCAGTTGGTAGCTGACTTCGGATTGATGGGTGATCAGCCGCAGGCTGTGGACCAGTTGACGGCCGGCTTGACGGAAGGTTTGCGCCATCAAACGCTTCTGGGGGTTACCGGAAGTGGCAAAACTTTCACGATGGCCAACATTGTGCAGCAAGTTCAGCGCCCGACCATCGTCATTGCGCATAACAAAACCCTGGCAGCGCAACTGGCCACCGAATTCAAGGAATTCTTCCCTCACAACGCGGTCGAGTACTTCGTTTCCTATTACGATTATTACCAGCCGGAAGCGTATATTCCACGTACCGATACCTACATAGAAAAAGACAGCAGCGTTAACGAAGAGTTGGATAAACTGCGCCTCTCTTCCACAACTTCGCTGCTCACACGACGCGACACTCTCATCGTGGCTTCGGTGTCCTGCATCTACGGCTTGGGTGATCCGTCCGATTATTTCGAAATGGTAGCCCGCGTACATGTCGGCGATGAATACAACCGGCGGGCTTTGTTGCGTCAGCTCATCGACATGCAATACGAGCGCAACGACACGGATTTGGCTCGCGGTCGATTCACCGTCAGGGGGGACACCCTGGAGATTGTGCCGGCATACGAGGAGTTCGTGGTTCGCATCCAGTTTTTTGGTGATGAAGTTGAACGCATCCTGACGTTGGATGGTTTGACCGGCGAAGTGCTCAACGAGCGTTCGGAAATCGCCATATACCCAGCCAAGCATTTCGTCACGAGCCGCGAAAAACTGGACGCGGCATTAATCGATATCGAAGCCGAAATGCACGAGCAGGTGGATTGGTTCCGACAACTTGGCAAGCCGCTGGAAGCGCAACGCCTGGAGCAGCGTACCCGCTACGACATGGAGATGCTGGACGAAACCGGTTTTTGCGCCGGGGTGGAAAACTACGCACGACATTTGTCGCGCCGACCGTCGGGCAGCGCTCCATGGACGTTGCTGGACTATTTCCCCGACGACTTTCTCATGTTCGTTGACGAATCACACATGACGCTTCCTCAAGTCCGGGGGATGTATAACGGCGACATCGCGCGCAAGAAAACCCTGGTCGAATTCGGTTTCCGCCTGCCGTCGGCGCTGGACAACCGACCGCTGCATTTCCAGGAATTTGAAGAGCACATCAATCAGGTAGTTTTCGTTTCCGCGACGCCGGGACCGGTGGAGATGCAAAAATCCAGCCTCGTCGTAGAACAGGTGATTCGTCCCACGGGTTTGCTGGACCCCACCATCGAAGTTAAACCCACCACCGGGCAGATCGACGACCTGCTGCACGAGATTCGTCAACGTATCGAACAACAGGAAAGGGTGCTCGTCACCACGCTAACCAAACGGATGGCTGAGGAGTTGGCGGATTACCTGTCAGAAATGGGCGTCCGCAACCACTACCTGCATTCCGATATTGAAACGCTCAACCGGGTTGAGATCCTGCGCGATCTGCGGCTTGGTGTGTTCGACGTCGTCGTCGGCATCAATCTGCTGCGGGAGGGCCTTGACCTTCCTGAGGTCAGCCTGGTAGTGATATTGGACGCGGACAAAGAAGGGTATTTGCGTTCCGAAACCTCGCTGATACAAACCGTTGGACGAGCGGCGCGGCACTCGGCGGGCCATGTCATCATGTATGCCGACCGAACTACCGATTCCATGCGAAAAGCCATCGACGAAACATACCGGCGACGCGAGATTCAACACTCCCATAACCTGCAAAACGGCATCGAACCGCAATCCATCCACAAGGCCGTGAAAGACATTACCGAAGGTTTGCGGCGGGTGGCCGAGACAAAGGCGGCCTACCGAGTCGCCCGCGAAGAGATGTCCCGCGACGATATGTACCGAGTGGTAAAAGATCTCGAGTTTCAGATGAAAGACGCGGCGCGCTCATTGGAGTTTGAGAAGGCAGCCCACCTTCGCGACGAAATGCTCGAATTGAAAAAACTGCTCATCACCGAAGAAAAAATGATGGCCGTCAGCTAGCCTGCGACCCCGGCCGGCGCTGGACCAGGGCGTTTCACCAACCTCCAACCCGGTGCAACGCCGGGCGCTTACTGTAACTGAGCCAGGTTGGTCACCAGGTTATAGACAAACCATCCTTCAGTAGTGTGGAAACTCACCGGTTTGGCAGTCTGAGTATCACGCATAATACCATCCTCCAGAACCTGACCCACCGCAGTCTCCCAGCCCTCAGCGAGCAGCTCGCGCTGCTAAGCCGGCGAAATCGCAGATTCCCGCAGGGCAGCTTTCAGATGGTCCAGCGGACCCTCGCCGTCAACAGGACTCAGCACAGCGGTCCGGGCATCCGCCATCAATCCGTGGCGAGCCTGCTCGACTTTGGCCAGATTTGCGCGGTACGCCTCGTCGCACTCCCGGTGCGTGTTGCGCAAAAACCCGGCTTTCTGTCCACAATGTATGCAGTCGGCCATCGTAGCGACTCCTTCGATCTTCCAGAGGGCCCGATTGACGCTATCGCGGGCCCGGATTCAATCAACGGCATCAATCATCAGACCCGTTATTATGGTGTATGTCCATCCGGCGAGAGGCAGACTGCAATGCACCGGCGATCCAGCGTTTCCGGTTTCTGAGAATACCTACCGCCGGCTAACTGCCTTGGGCCAATTGCCCGTCCACGTGGTCATGCAACGCATTCAGAATCGCCGCATTCTCCTCAAGGGTAAATTCGTCCACCAGATAGTCGTGCTCGCCGCTGACTCCGCTGACGGCTCCGGCGTCAACCAGGTACCGGATGAGCGCGCCGTCGGTCTCCACGTCTGGCAACAGGTTTCGCCCAACCTGGTTGGATAGCGCGGCCACCAGCCCATAGCCGCCCCAGTTGGAAGTACTGGCGACGATAAGTCGATCGCAGCCAACATTGGCCGGGTAATCGGGCAACTGGTCCGCATCCCTGATTACGGGCGCTAAATTGGCCATCCCGATCTCGTTTCCACCGTCTCCAATCCCAACCGACGGTATGTTCGACTGAAACAGGCCGTCGATTCTGGCAGTCTGCGGGGAAATATCGCGGCCTCGCATGTTCCGGTACACACCGCCGTCATCCGGGGAGCATCGCTCAATGGCTATCAACAGCGCGGGTTCAACTTCGGCCAGGATATTCGAGGCCAGTTGTCGATTGGTATCAGGATCGTCGGTAATCGCGAACTCAAGCAACCGCGACGGATCGCCCCGCTGCGTCAACCAGGATTGCATCATACCGGCCATCGGCGAATCAACAACGTAGGTAACGTCGTTCCCCATCGTTCGCAGGGCGTCCCCGATTGCTATCGCTCCCGGAGGACCGTCCGTTTCCGGCGCGTCGCTCATGAGGATGTAAAACCCGGTCACTATTATCACCGGCCCAGGATTCTCCAGGATGTACCGAGCAGCCTGCCGGCAATAATCGTCGGGGAGATGGGGCCGCAAAATCCCCATACCCCGCCGGTCGTGAGTCAATACGATATCTTCAATTGTGTCGGTCATAATCCTGTCAGCATCAAATGACCGCATATTCTGCGTCACGACGATCGGTGATAAACATCTTGCCAGGGGAATGGGTAATCATCAGCGGTGGCTTGCAATTCAGGGCTACCGCCTGCGGAGTAACTCCACAGGCCCAAAAAACCGGGACTTCTCCGGCTCGAATCTCAACAGCATCGCCAAATTCGGGCGCTTCCAAGTTCCGGATACCGATGGCTCCCGGGTCGCCGATGTGAACCGGAGCGCCGTGGGTGTCCGGGAAACGGGACGTAACCTGAACCGCCCTCACAATCTTATCCTGCGCCACCGGACGCATACTCACAACCATTGGCCCGGAAAACACGCCGGCGGGTTGCGTTGCGATGTTGGTGATGTACATCGGCACGTTCGATCCGGCCTCCTGATGCCTGATTGGAATCCCGGCATCAGACATGGCGGCTTCAAATGAAAAACTGCATCCCATCAGGAACGACACCAGGTCGTTACGCCAGATTTGCTCAAGGGAGGGTATCTCCGCAACCAACTCTCCGTGCTCATACACCCGGTAGGATGGAACGTCGGTGCGAATATCGGCGCCGGGCGCGGTAAACGATGGCTCTACTTCACCGGCGTCAATCACTTCAAGCAAAGGGCACGGCCTGGGGTTGCGCTGGCAAAAGAGAAGGAAATCGAACGCCAGGTCGCGCGGTAACACGGCTAAATTAGCCTGGACGAACCCGTTGGCTAAACCGGCAGTTACGCCATCGTAACTGCCTGACCTGATCATCCCCCGAATGGCGGGGGGGTCTGCCGGTAATGTGGCGGTGGTGGTCATCGTCGTTTCCTCCTGGGTTGTGTGCCAGACCGGTGGCGAAAACTGGTTACATGAACCGTTAATCCTATATGCTAAAATTGCACGTTTTCAACGCAATGATAGTCAGGCTTTATTGCATCGTCAATTTGCTTCTTTGGAGTGGGCTCCGTTAGGCTGGGTTGGTACGATACGTTGCAGCGGCATAACACCACGGCGCACATCCCTACTGTAACACCCCCTACCGTAACGAGGCGCAGTACCAAATCACAGCCAATGGCCTGGCATCTCCGATACGGCGGTTGAAGTCGCCCGGCGCACCATGAGGTAAAAAGGTTCTGCTCTGTGTATTCGGTATTCTTGCTCACTCGACCGGGCAGCGGAATGATTGCTTTGGTCCATGAAATCGACCAGGCCGGTATTTGGTGTCGAGCCGGCAGCGAAATTTTCGAACTGGAAGAGTCAGCTCAATCCAGCAGTTTGGATGCTGTGCTCCTGGACCTTGCGGCGGTGGGAATCGGCGCCCAGGCGGTCGTTGAGCAGGTCTCTCAACTCCAATTGCCCACTCTCCTGGTGCTCGACCACAGTGCGCTGGAACAATACGACCCGTCGATCGCCGCCGACGATTTCATCGTCACTCCACTGTTGGCATCGGAACTGCAGGCGAGAATCGCGCAAATGGTTTTTCGCCGCAATGGCCATGCGGTGGAACAGTTGATCCGCGTCGGAGAGCTTACCATCGATCTGCAGAGTTACGAAGTGAACATGGGAGGACGCCGTGTCTCCCTCACTTACAAAGAGTTTCAGTTGCTGACACTACTGGCCTCCAATCCAGGCCGTGTTTACACCAGGGAAGCGCTGCTCAATCAGGTTTGGGGATACGACTACCTCGGCGGAACCCGCACGGTTGACGTGCATATTCGTCGTCTCCGGTCCAAGATCGAAGACCCGGATCATCTATTCGTAGAGACCATCTGGAACGTCGGTTACCGTTTCCGGGACATGGACAACGCGGCCTGAATTCCGATTCCCGTATGCCCTAATCCCCGATATGCTGCTCAGCGCGGGTCAGGAACCGGTCCCGTTCCTCGGCAACGCCAGCATGCCTGGGATCGGTTAGTTCCGGGTCGGCCTCCATGATATTGGCGGCTTCTCTTCTGGCCAGCGCCATCAGATCCTGGTCAAATAGATTGGCGATGCGCAGGGCCGTTTGTTCGCCGCTTTGAGATGTGCCGAAGATATCTCCTTCATGGCGTATCTGCAAATCGATCTGTGCCAACTGGAAACCGTCCCGCGTTGATTCCAAAGCTGCCAGCCGCTCCAATGCCCGTTCCGATTCGGACTCCGACATCAGCAGGCAGTAACTTTTGTATTCCCCGCGCCCAACGCGACCCCGAAATTGATGCAGCTGCGATAGGCCAAATCGTTCCGCACCGTCTATCAGCATCACGGACGCATTCGGGACATCTATCCCCACTTCCACCACTGCCGTTGCGACCAGAATGTCCAGGTCTGCATCGCGAAACTGTCTCATCACACGGTCCTTTTCGCGTCCCGGCATTCTTCCGTGCAACAATCCCACCCGCAGGTCTGCAAATACTTCACCCGACAACCGTTTGTGCTCGTCCACCGCCGCCTTCACGTCCAGTTTATCGGATTCTTCCACCAGCGGGCAGATGATAAAAGCCTGTCTGCCGGCCGCGACCTGCTGCCGAACGAATGAATATGCCGCCTGACGTTTATCCTCCGGCACGATTCTGGTCAGAATCTCCTGACGGCCCGGCGGCAGTTCTTCTATCAGCGACACATCCAGGTCCCCATAGAGGGTGAGTTGCAACGTCCGCGGGATGGGAGTTGCTGACATCATCAGCGAATGCGGTTGTTCCTCTCCCTGATTGCGCAGCGTCGATCTCTGCGCGACGCCAAATCGATGCTGTTCGTCCATTATCGCAAGCGCCAGATTAGGAATTTCCACACCTTCCTGGATCAGCGCGTGCGTTCCCACCAACAGATCCATGTGCCCCTCAGAAGCCATCCGCAAAACTTCTTTCCGAACTCGCGCGCGTGTGCTGCCCGTAAGCAGTCCCGCGGTAAAGGGACGGCGCATATTGGGCAGGTAAACCGTAATCACGTTATCTTGCTGTACCGGGTTCTCGAATTCGTTCAACAACCCTCGCACCGTCCTGAAATGCTGCTCCGCCAATACCTCGGTCGGGGCCATCAATGCGGACTGCAGCTGTGCCGACGCAGCGGCGAGCACGGCCGTCAGCGCCACGACGGTTTTCCCACTGCCCACCTCCCCCTGTAGCAAGCGGCTCATGGGAGGCGTGCCGCGCGACATGTCCGAAAGGATCTCGCTGATGCACTTCAGTTGATCCCCAGTGGGAACGAATGGCAATGCAGCCAGGAACCCATCGACTATACCTTGATCATACTTGACGGGAATGCCCGTTGCATTTTGCTCGCGATGCCGTCGCCGACCCAGGATCGCCAGTTGGAAAGCCAATATTTCATCGAAGGCCAATCGACGCCGACCCGATTCCGCTGCAACCAGATTCGCGGGATAGTGGGCGTCTCTGATCGCATCCCGTAGCGCCGGGGCGGCGATTCGGCGCAGTACATCATCCGGCAACGGGTCCCGCACTCCGTTCAAACTGCTAACGATGGCTTGCCAGGTTAGGCTCCGCAAATTGCGCGCCGTCATTCCCTGCGTCAACCGGTAAACTGGCGCAATCCGGGCGGTGTTGATGGGGGGTTGCCGCTCGGTAACGAGGTCATATTCGGGCGATGACATCACCATGTGACCACGGTATGTTTCTACTTTTCCCCATACCGATAATCGGCTCCCCGGATGCAGCGAACGGGCCAAAAATCCCTGCCCAAACCATTGTAGTTCGATCTCCCCGGTATCGTCCCGCAACACACCCTGGGCCAGCTGCAATCGCCTCGGCCCCACCCTGGCGGACCGAATATCAACCAGAGTTCCTTCCAGGGTGAAATTCTCACCTGGGTAAACATCCGAAATGTTGGTGATCTCGCTTCGGTCGTCATGACGACGCGGCAACAAGTACAGCAAGTCCCGAACGCTATGAACGTCGAGAAGTTCCAGGCGTTGCACGGTTTTGCCGTCCATTCGTCTCAGGGCGCTAACCGGTTCTTGCGGATCACCAGGGTTGGCGTTCGGAACCGGAGCGCCGTAAGAACTTTTCCTACCCGAAGGTTTCAGCGGTTCGGAAGGTGCAATCAACAACCGGTCAGTACGCGACGTGTCGGCATTCTCCGTCTGGCTCAAGACCGCGTTTCTGACAACGAAAGTCGGCCCCGGACGTGCATCCCGATCCTGCGAAATCGCTCGTCGCCATGCCTCTACCCAAGCGCGACGTTGTCCCCCGGACAGGTCCCGGTACGGCCGGTCAATCAGCTCGCCAACCAGCTCGGGTTGGTCGGCTAGATACGCGCGGAGTTCAGACTCCCAACGGTCTACGAACCGGCGAATTCCTCCGGTCACCGCAGTATCCGCGAATCCTTTGTGTTCTTCCAGCAAAAGGATTTTGCGCAACGCATCGCGCCACTGCGGTTCGTTGTTGGGTGCTTCAGGAATCATGGTCCCGATGGGAGGATATGTACGCCCACGGCATCTGACACCGCGGATTGCTATTCCTGATCAGGTACTCCGCGGGCGGGAGCAAGCGGAGGGTGCTGATGCCGTCCGTCAACGAATGGACGTTCCAACCGGACTTCCGGATTAGCTCAGAGTCGCCACCCCGACCGCGCCAGGGCCGGCATGCGTACCAATCCCCGAGCCTATCTGCATGATATAGCTTTGTTCGGGTGGGGCCAGGTCGGACAATCGCGCCAGAAGGTCATGCGCCGGTTGCGGGTCGGTTGTATAGGACACCGCCAATTTGGTAGCCGGCCCACGAGAGCGGACAAGTTCCTCCAGTCGGTTCATGGCCCGGTTCGTGTTACGGGGACGGTCAACTGGCAACACCTCACCGTCCGACACCAGCAGGATCGGTTTAACCTTGAGCAGAGAACCCATGAAAGCCTGCGCCTTGCCGATCCTGCCACCCCTTTGCAGGTATTCCAGGGTATCCACGGAAAAATAACAGAATCCGGATTCTGCCCGCGCTTCCGCGCGCTCTGCCACGGACCCGGCGGTAGCGTCAGGCGCGGCCGCATCTTCCGCCGCAGCAATCACCTGCAACATGTGGCCGGCAGAAGCCGTGTTGGCATCTATCACCCTTACAGCGCCATCGGATAATTCTCGGGATGCCTGGATCACGGAGTTGTAGGTCCCGCTCAGTCCTTTGGGTACAGTAATGCAGACAACGTCGTCGCCCGCTGCGATCAATCGTTCAAAATGTTGCAGGAAATCCCCCGGGGTCGGTTGAGATGTCGTTGGGATGCGATCCGATTGCATCAGGCGCGTGTAAAAATCCCCACGACTCAGGTCTTCCCCTTCTTTGTAGGCGACATCATCAATCAGCACATACACCGGAACCACTGTGATTCCGAGGCGGTCGACTATCGCGTCCGGCAAGTCCGCAGTGCTATCGGTAACAATCTTTACGGTCAAATCAATACTCCCTAAGAAATCCGGTGGATCACGATCCAGTTTATTCCACGGACGCCAGGTACGGGTAATGGGGTTGACCACCCTGCACTAC
Organism: Dehalococcoidia bacterium; assembly: GCA_965217175.1. Taxonomy (GTDB): domain Bacteria; phylum Chloroflexota; class Dehalococcoidia; order Lucifugimonadales; family UBA3495; genus Bin87. The sequence continues at coordinate 2,258,325 of OZ244251.1, read as the reverse complement.
ATCCACCTGCACGCCGGCGTAACTCTCTTCGATGGCTTGCTGGGCCTCCAGAGTTTGGGATTCGGTGGCGCCATCGCCCCAATACAACGTCACTATGCTGTCGGCGCCAATCGCCGATCGCGTTAACCCTTGCAACAAAGCCTCCGTGGCGTCATCCGCCAGGGCGGCAAGTTCATTATTCAACAATGCCATGAACTGGCCTTCGGCAACCTCTCGACTATCAACTATGGAATCCCGGACCGACTGAGTTACTTCAAGCGTCTCGACAGCGGCGCGGGCTGCCTCCATGTTTTCCATGTTCTGCTGAACAGAAGCTTCGGGATTGAAGCCCAGCATTGCTGCGGTTCCTTCCGGCATGGATCGCGTGCCCACGACGTGAAGCGAGACCTCGCCGGTGTCAGCCCCGGCGGCTTGAGTGGCTGCCAGAACGATATTCCGGTTATTGGGAAGCACAATCACGTCAGTTGTACCAGCCGCCATGGCCGCGTCAATAATCTCGCTCGCGCTGGGATTAAGAGTTTGTCCTCCTGGCACGATCGCGGCGCAACCGGCGTCCATGAACAACTCGGCCAAACCTCGGCCCGACGCCACAGCCACCACCGACACACCCGCCCGAATCTCTGACGGTCTGGCTCGCTCCCGGTGGCCAGCTGTCCAGTCCCGGTTTTGCCGGCTCATGTTGTCGATCTTGACCTCGTCCAGATCTCCATATCTAACCCCATACGTCAGGGCCGATCCGGGGTCCTCCGTATGAACGTGTATTCGCGCTGCGTTCCCGCCGCCGACGACAACCGTAGATTCCGCGATTTGGCTAAATCCAACCCGCAGCGCGTCAATGTCAAGGTCCGATCCGTGGAGTACAAACTGCGTGCAGTACCCGAATTCCTCGCTCTCGTGGGATTCCAGAAAATCCGCATCGATAGCGACCGACTCAGTTTGTGTGGGGTCGATCAATCCCCCCAGGCTGCGCAACCCAAGGTCCGCTGCGGGCCCGGTTTCCCCCTGCAGGTACTTCAAAGCGCCGCCCAGGATGGCGACTATTCCCAAACCTCCAGAATCCACTACGCCAGCGTCTTTGAGTACCGGCAGTTGTTCGGGAGTAAATGCTAACGCGGCAATGGCGCCGTCGTAGGCGCATTGCCACAGAGCAACCACATCCTGCTCGCCAGAATCATTTGCCGTGGCCGCGGCATCCGATGCTCCCCGTATTACGGACAACATGGTTCCTTCGCGCGGCTGGCTTACTGCCGTGTATGCGGAATCAGTGGCTGAACCAAAGGCGGCCACCGCTCGTCCAGATGCGATCTCAATCGAACCGGCGACCCCATCGGCGAATCCCCTCAGCAATTGCGACAGAATCACGCCGCTGTTTCCTCGGGCCCCCCAAAACGCTCCCGTTGCAATACTTTCCGCGACGGAGCCGGCCGATGTTGCGTCGTCTTCCTTCCTCATTTGCTCAATGCCTGCCCGCAACGTGAAGAGCATGTTGGTTCCGGTGTCACCGTCTGGAACCGGGAAGACGTTGAGCGCATTCGCCGCGTCCCGGTACAACTCCAAATAAGCCACTGCGCCGAGCATGGCCTGCTTCAGATCCGAACCTGTCAACAGTGTTTTAGGCATGTTATTGGCCCATCTTTGTATTGGAATACGACAACCCGGAGTATAACATAGGGGGCATCCATCCTCATTCAGTCCAGGTAACTTTTACTGACATTTCCTTGTTGACCGTTTCTAAAAATTGTCCATACAATACGACCACCATCGGCTTACTCCGGAATTGAATGCCTCTATCAAAATCGTGCGATGACCATCACCAATACCCCAGACGACCAAACCCAGGGCGTTCCGCGAACCGTCGCTCCCGATTCGATCGGTGACGATCGCGATCATGACGCCCGACTGCGTCCGTCGCGATTGGACGAATTCGTCGGTCAACCGCATGTGCGGGAAAATCTCAGCATCGCCATGCAAGCTGCCAAAATCCGTGGTGAACCTCTGGATCACGTCGTTATCTATGGCCCGCCCGGATTGGGCAAAACAACCCTGGCCAACATTATCGCCGAAGAGATGGGCGCTACCATCAAGGTAACGTCGGGACCCGCCGTTGAACGCGCCGGTGATATTGCTTCCATACTCACTGGACTGCAACCCAATGACGTGCTGTTCATCGACGAGATTCACCGATTGAACCGCGCCGTCGAAGAGGTTATGTACTCGGCGATGGAAGATTATTTTCTATCCTGGGTGGTGGGCAAGGGTCTGTCGGCGCGTAACATAAACCTGCGAATAAATCCCTTTACCCTGGTCGGAGCAACCACGCGTTACTCGCTGATTAGCGCTCCCTTGCGAGACCGTTTCGGTTCCGTGTTCCGGTTGGATTACTACACCGACGAAGATATGGTCACGGTGGTGAAACGTTCGGCACGAATCCTGGGAATCGATGCCGACGATGAGGGCATTAACGAAGTGGCCATCAGGTCGCGCGGCACACCACGGATCGCCAACCGTTTGTTGCGTAGGGCTCGTGACTACGCGCTGGTGAGGGCCGATAATCACGTCAACGGGCCGGTTGCCCGTGAATCCCTGGACCGGTTGGGTGTTGACGCCAAGGGCCTGGACGAAACCGACCACCGTCTGTTGAGCAACATAATCCATAAATTCAACGGCGGCCCGGTGGGCCTGGATACCCTCGCGGCTTCATTGAGCGAAGATACGAGCACGGTAATGGAGGTTCTGGAACCCTTCCTGCTGCAGCAGGGGTTCCTTGAGCGCACCCCACGTGGACGTGTGGCTACGCCGCTGGCTTACGAATACCTGGGTTGGCCCTGGACCGGTGATGCGGCCAACGGGAAGCAACAGGGACAATTGTTCACGTAATCAAAGTTCTGCTCAACCTGCTTCCACGATGAGCGCGAAATTCACGTCCGCAGCTCGATTGACCCACAAGAACCAACACGCTTTACATAACGCATAACCACAACCAAATCGAGCCATAGCGAAACTATCCTATTACATTACATAACACCACGGAACCGGCAAGAGTTTGGTCCAACTCCTTGAATCCCGTGCACCCTCCTTCATACAATGAGAGCGTTGAGTGTTTTTGAATCCGTGTGTTACCAAACAGGAGTATGAAGTGACATCTTTGGCGCCCGCAGGAAATACCGCGCTCTCAAACGGTTGGCTGGAGCGCGTTGCGGCCGGTGCCCAGGTGTCGGAATCCGATGCTCTCTGTTTGGCGGATTTGGACGACACCGCCATCACCGACTTATGCGGCGCAGCGTCGGAGTTAAGGAACCGCGGGAAAGGACGCGTTATAACCTTCTCCCCCAAAGTATTCATTCCGTTGACCAGGTTGTGTCGGGATTTTTGTGGTTATTGCACTTTCAGGCAGTCTCCGGACGAAACCGACAGTCTGTTTTTAACTCCTGATGAGGTGCTGGATGTAGCCAAAGCGGGCGAACGATTGGGTTGTACCGAAGCCCTGTTTACCCTGGGCGAAAGGCCGGAACAACGATACGCCGAAGCGGGCCACTGGTTGGCCTCAGCGGGTCACCAGACCACGCTCCAGTATCTGGCCGCAATGTGCCGCATGGTCGTCGACCAGACCGACCTGTTGCCCCACGGAAACCCCGGCACAATGAGCCGGCGCGAATTGGAGACACTACAGCCCACCAACCCATCCGTGGGCATCATGCTGGAAAGCAGTAGCCCGCGGTTGTACGAAGCCGGCGGCCCTCATGAATTTGCGCCCAGCAAACGCCCGCGGGTTCGATTGCGTACCATGGAGTTGGCGGGGGAACTGGGAATCCCTTTCACGACCGGTATATTGATCGGCATTGGTGAAACCCGCCTTGAACGCGTCGAATCGTTGTTGGCCATACGTCGGCTCCACCAGCGTTTCGGCCATATACAGGAAGTGATCATTCAAAACTTCCGGGCAAAATCCGACACGCCAATGGCCGGCGTCGCCCACGCATCATCGAACGATTTAATGTGGACCACCGCTATCGCGCGGATCATCCTCGGTGAAAAAATCAACCTTCAGGTGCCACCCAACTTGAGCCAGGACTACGAACGCTACATCGCCGCGGGCATTAATGATTGGGGAGGCGTTTCGCCCCTGACCATCGACTACGTAAATCCAGAGGCGCCCTGGCCCCAATTGGCCGAACTGGAACGGCGTACGGGCGCGGCCGGGTTTGAACTGCGACCTCGGTTGCCGGTATACCCAGAGTATTTCAGCGGTGATTCCGACTGGCCTCTCCCCGTGCAGTTACGGGATAAGCTAATCGACCTCACCGATTCCGAAGGATATGTGAAAGGGGGAATTAGACGTTATGCTCGATAATAATCATCCCGATAATTTGTCTGCGCTGATCAGTTCGCTCGAACCAGCTACCGCCAGGGCGCTCGATCATGCCCTGTCAGGCAGCGATATCGGCGAAGCGGATGCGGCGACTTTGTTCGCTGCCACCGGCCCGGAGTTCACAGCGACGATGATGGTCGCCGATGAACTGCGCCGCCGCGCGGTCGGCGACCTGGTTACTTACGTAGTCAATCGGAACATCAACTTCACCAACGTCTGCATCAAGCGATGTGGATTTTGCGCCTTCAGTCGCGATTTTCGCCAGGAGGAAGGTTACTTCCTGCCGGTGAACGAGATTATCCGCCGTGCCAAAGAAGCGCAGGAATACGGTGCGACGGAGGTTTGCGTTCAGGCGGGATTGCCTCCACAAATGGAAGGGGATCTGTACATCCGTCTCTGCGAGGCGATCAAGGAAGAACTGCCGGATATGCATGTGCATGGCTTCTCACCCGAAGAGGTGCTGTACGGCTCGGTCCGGTCGAAATGCACCATTCGCGAATATCTCCAGGGTCTCAAGGACGCCGGCGTGGGCAGCCTTCCGGGTACTTCCGCCGAAGTGCTGGACCAGCCCCTCCGAGACCGCATCTCGCCCGGGCGTATTACAGTTGATCAATGGATCGAGGTAATCACCACTGCGCACGACCTCGGCATACCAACCACCTCCACCGTGATGTTTGGCCACCTGGAAACCAACGAACAGATCGTCAACCACATCGCGCTATTGCGGAAGATACAACAGGAGACCGGAGGATTCACCGAGTTCGTGCCGCTTAGCTTCGTTAGCTCGGAAGCTCCCATGTTCCTGCAAAGCACCGTCGAAGGTGTACGCTCCGGTCCATCCGGCATGGACGTCATAAAAGTCCACGCCATTGCGCGAATTATGCTCAACAACTGGATACCGAATATCCAGGCTTCCTGGGTAAAAGAAGGGAGCAGGATGTCCCAGCTGCTGCTCACTGCCGGCGTTAACGACCTGGGCGGCACCCTCATCAATGAAAGCATCTCGACTTCGGCCGGCTCCATGCATGGGCAACTGATGCGTCCCGGGGAATTCCGCCAGATGATTCGTGAAGCGGGGCGTACGCCGGCTGAGCGGTATACCACCTACGGTTTGCGGCGCGTATATTCAGAATCTGACGAAGCCCTGGACCCGCTGGACCTCGTCGGCGACAACGTCGAGGAAATATTCGGGTCGTACCGCCAATTGGTAAAAATGGACTCTTACCGTTACGAACATCCGCGCGTCCAGCGGAAACAGGCTGCCAACTAAAAGCGGGAACAGCAGTTGGGCACTGTTTTCGACGGCTTCGTGTTAGCCTTGGCCGGCGGTGTCGGCGGGGCGAAACTCGCGTTGGGCCTCGCCAGCATCCTGCCACCGGAACAACTGGCTATCGTAGTCAATACCGGTGACGACGACGACTTCCACGGTCTGCACGTCTCACCGGATCTGGACACCATGACGTACACGCTGGCCGGATTGAGCAACGTCGAAACCGGCTGGGGCGTGGCCGACGATACCTTCAACACTCTCGAAATGTTGGAACGCCTGGGCTCCGAAACATGGTTCAATCTGGGTGACCGGGACTTCGCCCTGCACATTCGCCGTACTCAATTGCTGCGACGCGGGTCCACGCTTTCAGAGGTAACGGCCAATTTGACCAGCCGGTTGGGAATCAAACACCATATCATCCCGATGAGCGATGAGCCTGTTCGCACCGTTTTGGATACCGATTCTGGAACCCTGGCCATGCAGGAATATTTCGTCCGGCATCGCGCCGTACCGACGGTACAATCAATTCGTTACGTAGGCGCGGAATACGCCCGCCCTTCGCCTCAATTCGCCGATGCGCTGGAACACGCCACCACTATTGTCATCTGCCCCTCCAATCCATACCTGAGCGTGGCTCCTATTCTGGCCGTGGCCGGAGTTCGCGAGGCTATCATCAAGCACACTGCCATCAGAATAGCGGTCAGTCCCATAGTGGGCGGCGACGCGGTTCGTGGTCCGGCGGGAAAGATTATGGCGGAGCTCGGGGCTGAAGTGTCGTCGGTTGGAATAGCGCGCGAGTACCGAGATTTGTGCGATACTCTGGTGCTGGATAGCCAGGACGAACAACTAGCCGAATCAGTTGCGGCCGAAAACGTGGTTCCCGCAGTGATGCAAACTATCATGCTAACCGGCGAAGACAAGATCAATTTGGCTCGCGGTGTGCTGGAATTATCCCAAATGACGGAGCGGACAGGATGCTGACCGATAACACGACCGGCACAAATCCGACGGTGGTTCCGGTGATCCCGATGAAACCCCTGTCGCAGTGCAAAACCCGCCTGTCCCGACGCCTGAGTCCTGCCGATCGAGCCGAGATCACTATCAGTATGCTCCGACGGGTGCTGCTGGCAGTTCGCGGCGCCGGCCTGGACATCTGTTGGGTTGTCGGAGGCGACGAGCGTATTCGCAACATGGCGCGCACCCTGGGGGCAACGTGGATGGAAGACCACGGGCGGAACCTGAATGACACCCTTACCAAGTCTTTCGAAAACGCCAGGATGCGGGGTGTTTCCGCTCTCTACCTGCCGGGTGATCTGCCGTTTATCAAGCCCAGTGACGTGCATCAACTGATACGCAGCGGCGAACATCAGCACAACGTTACGCTGTCCCCAGCGCGGAGGGACGGTGGCACCAACGCGATTCTTCTACCCTACGACTTGATACCGTACTTCCGACCTGAGTTGGGTAACAACAGTTTTCGCAAACACGTAGCTACTGCTGCCCGTATGGGCGTTTCGGTCGCTTTTTATTATAGTTCCGGTATGGGTTACGACCTGGATGACGGCGCCGACCTGGACGAGTACGAACTCATGGAACCTGGTTTGCTGGACCGACTCCTGGGGAAAAGTCCAACCAACACCCGGTAAGCCCTTATTCCACATCGGTTACAGAAGCAGGATGTCGTAGATGCCTAAATCAGTGGAACTTGGTTGCTTGCTGCCCACCCGAGGGTTATTGCTCGCCGAATCCGAACCGCGGGATGCCGAGTCGGTTCTCCGGCTCGCGGCATGGGCCGAAGAAGCCGGTTTGGACTCGGTGTGGGTCGGAGACAGCCTGACCGCGAAACCTCGCCTGGAAGCCATGACCACGCTGTCGGCCATCGCAGCCAGGACGTCGCGGGTCCGGCTGGGAACCGCGGTCATGCTGATGGCCCTGCGCCACCCGGTCCTGCTGGCTCAAATGATTGGAACGGTGGATTTGATATCCGGAGGCCGGTTGCAACTGGGCGTCGGCGTCGGCGGGGCATTCAACGATATGCAGCAGGCCGAGTGGCGCAACGCCGGTGTTGCACAAAAAACCCGCGCCCCCAGGCTCCAGGAAATGGTACGGATCATCAAGGGGCTGGGCACCGGTGAGCCATTTTCCCACGATGGTCGCCATTTTCATCTGGATGACGCGGTCATGCAACCGACCCCGGTGCAGCCTGGCGGAGTGCCTATATTTCTGGGCGTGCATTGGCACGGCAGGGGGAATGGCCAGGGTGCTCGCCGACTACGCCAGGCCCGAAGAGCAGCCCGCCTCGCAGATGGTTTCATCTCGATATCCGCCACTCCAGATGAATTTGTTGAGATGACTTCGGTAGTGAACGACTATTGCGATGAGTACGGCCGGGATCCGACCGGGATGAAATCGGTGATGTACCTCACCGTAAATCTGGACGAAGACGTGCGGCGCGCTGAAGCCGAGGCTAACGATTGGTTGTTAGGATATTACGGAGCCAACATCTGGGGGGACCGGTGGGGACCATTCGGCGGAGCTGACCGTGTCCGCGAACGTATCGCAGAATACGCGGAAGCCGGAGCAGACGAGATCATTGTTCGGTTTGCATCCTACCGACAGGAAGAACAGATGCAAACGTTTCTCGAGCAAGTATCGCCCGAATTTAAACACTGACCCCGGGTCAAATCGCCCCGGCTGCAACAAATTATCGAGGTGACTCCGTGTATCCTATCGATCTCACCGGCTGCAACGCCGTAATATTTGGCGTCGCCAACGACCGGAGCATCGCGTGGGCCATCGCACAAAAACTGGCCGAGGCCGGGGCCCGCATCGCTCTCACTTACCAGAACGATCGCCTGAAAGATCGCGTTTCCCGGTTGGCCGATACCCTGCAGGACGCCGTGATCCTGCCCTGCGACGCATCCGACGACGCCCAGATTTCTGCGGTGTTCCAGGAATTAGAACGCGAGATGGGTTCGTTGTCGGTACTTGTGCACAGCATCGCGTTCGCGAATCGCGATGACTTGGCGGGTCGTCTGGCAGATACCGGCCGCGAGGGATATCGGTTGGCGTTGGAGATCAGCGCGTTCACGTTGCTGCCGATGGTGAAACACTCGGCTCCCCTGATGCAATCCGGGGGATCCGTAATTGCCATGACTTTTGACGCCTCCAGCCGCGTTTATCCGGGATACAACGTGATGGGCACCGCCAAGGCCGCCCTTGAGCATGAGGTCCGCCAACTCGCCCATGAATTTGGTCCCGAGAACATCCGCGTGAATGCAATATCCGCCGGACCGGTGGACACGTTGGCGGCACGCGGAATCAGCGGATTCCTCGACATGAAACGCATGCACGCTGAAAGAGCGCCCCTGCAACGCAACATTACCGCCGATGAAGTCGCGAAAACGGCGCTCTTTCTATCCAGCGACTTATCGAGCGGAATAACTGGAACGGTACTGCCGGTAGACGCCGGTTTTCACATCATGGCCGCGTGAAGACCGGCTGTTGCCTGACCCGCGCGCGACAGTTATTCGCCACACGACGGTGCAGAACAAAACGCCGCGAATTGACTTCGCGGGGTTGTTAATGGTCGTTGGTGCGGTCAGATGGCTTCGAGTTGTCGAGTGTCAGCGGCGGCTTTGTCGATCAAGCCGAGCTCACTGTACGCTTTGGCGCGGTTCGCCCACGCTTCGCGGTAACGGGGGTCCAGGGCAATTGCCTTCGTGAACTGGTCAACGGCTTCCCTCGCTCTGCCCTGATTAATCAACGCCAGTCCCCTTTCTGTCATTCCGGCGGCCGTGAGCGGTTGCGTAACCTTCAGTGGTTGCGCGGAGAAAGGAATCGGATCCGGTCTGAGATCAACGGCAGCGGCTACCCCGGGGACCGTCGATCCCTCTGGCGCAGTATCGGATTGGCTGGAAGCGATAACCGGCTCCGGCGCAGCGGAAGCCGCCGCAGATGACGGTGTAGGTTCAAGGGGCGACTGGACATCCTCCGCTGCCGAGTTGCCCTCAGCAGGGGCATCTGCAGTGGCGTACGGGCGTACCAATTCCCACCCGCAGTTTGTACAGAATGTCGTACCTGCGTCATGGGAATGCTGGCAGCGCGGGCACGCCAGAGAATCATCCTCTATCCCGGTGCTGTTGGTTGTTGGCCGGGCCGGCACGAATACGAGGGCCAGCATGGGGAACATGCAAAGCACCGTGATCCAGTCGGGGAAACCATTCAACAACCCCACGGCGGGTACGGCAGCGATAGCCGACCAGGCCAATATGTTTCGGCCTTTGTTTCGCGCCAATCGGGCAGTCCAAAGGACTACGAAAATCAGCGATAATAGTTGCAGGACAAGGTTCATGCCGTACAGAGTCTCATCATCATTGAATTCATTATAACGGTATTTCCACAACAGCGGCAAACCTGCCGGTACGCCATACGCGACCAACCTGATTGGCATTCATTATTTTCGCATTAACAACCATTGACCGAGAATTTCGCCTGCTGCACCGCCAATCCCGTAAAGTTCTAAATTACGCATTGCTGCAAACCATCGTTGTATGGCGATTTTGTACGCCGCCTACGCTCCAAATTGACAGCGCGAAGGCTGGGATGCTATCGTAAACGCCAAACTTTAGCGGCGAACTCGATGTAGAGCCGCGTTTTTTTGCTAGGCGCGCTATCGAGCGATTTAAGGGAGATCATTAATGGAGCTTACAATTTCGGTTCTCAAGGCTGACGTAGGTTCAATAGGCGGCCACACCAAACCGTCCGATCGAATGATAGACGCAGTGCGTGCTGCCACTGACCGAGCTATCAGAGATGGCCTGTTGATCGACGCTTATGTGGGTCATACCGGCGACGATATCTGTATCACCTCCACGCACACCCGCGGAGAAAACGATGACGCCGTCCACCAGTTTGCCTGGGCCACTTTCCTGGAGGCAACCGAAATAGCCCGCCAATACGGCCTCTATGGCGCCGGGCAAGATCTGCTCGTTGACGCTCCTTCCGGAAACATCCGTGGAGCTGGTCCGGCGGTCGCTGAAATTACGCTCGACCACGACCCGGTGAAGACCAACCCGATTCGGCCTGCCGAATCGTTCTTCGTTCTCGCTGCCGACAAATGTGGACCGGGTGCATACAACCTCCCCATGTTCCTCGGGTTCGCCGATCCCATGTACTGCGCCGGTCTCATGCTGCCGCGCTTGGGCGACGGGTTCACCTTTAACATCATTGATATGGACAACACTAACGGCGACAGTCTCATCTCGTTGAATGCGCCTGAGGACTATTACAAGATCACCGTGTTGCTCCGGGACAACGAAAGGTTCGCCATCGAAAGCATCACGTCCAGATACTGTGGTCAAACAGCCGCTGCAATTTCGGCTACCCGCCTCCACAACATAGCGGGCAGCTACACCGGCAAAGACGATCCGGTTGCGGTGGTTCGCAACCAGGGTATCTTCCCGGCGCCTGAAGAGCTCATCTCCCCCTACACCAAAGCCCATTACATCGGTGGCGACGCTCGCGGTTCCCACGTTATGCCGTTGATGCCCGTGCCTATAAATACCGCAGTTACCGGCATGTACTGCTTGCCGTTGGTTTCATGCATTGGCTTTAGTATCAGCCCCGAAGGCAGGTTTTCCGAATCGTCCACAGATTTCTTTGACAATCCGGCTTGGGACTACACCAGGCAGCTCGCCCAACAAAAGGGCATCGAAATGCGTTCCCAAGGCTGGTCTGGCGCCGCCATGCTGCCCTACGCCGAGCTCGAATACTCTGGATTCCGCCAAAGCATCGGCGACCTCGTGGACCGTTTCGCAATTCGCACCAACGGACACCAGCCCGCTACGGAAGCCGCCGCGACCGCAGACAACGACTGAATCTGTAGCGCTAACCCCGAAAGAGCCCCTGGTTCCAGTAGTGGAACCAGGGGCTCTTTTTCTGTTGCCCTATGCCCTCTAACTGCCGAATATTCCGTTGCGCTCAAATATCGCTGCCATCTCGGCTATACCTTCCGATACCGTGTCCGCTGTGGGATGCCCGAAACAGATGCGGGCCAAGTTAGCGCCGTTCCCTTCCGGGGAAAACATGGTGCCGTTATAGTAACCCACGCCTTCCCTGAAACACTGCTCCTGAAAACCGGCCAGATCCGTGCCCCCCGGCATTGTGAGCCATACGTACAGCCCGCCTTCTGGCTTCGACCAAGTGGCGCGATTCCCGAAATGTTCACCCAGAGCGGCCAGCATTGCGTCGCGTTTCACCCGAAGAGCCTGATTTTCTTCGTCGATATGCTCGTACATGTTGCTACGAAGGTATTCGTCAATTGCCAGGGCTGCAAGCTGATTCACGCCCCCGGACTTGAAGCTGATGGCGCGTTGTCGAACCGGTTCCGGCGCCACCATATAACCCATGCGAACACCCGGAGCAATGATTTTGGACATGGATCCGACGTATAGCACCTGCCCGCTATCATCCATACTGCTCATCGATGTAACGTCTTCGCCCTCGAACCGCAGGTCCACATAGCAGTCATCCTCAAGAACCGGTACTCCGTAACGTTGGCATATCTCGATAGTGCGCCTCCGTCGCTCCAGGGTCATGGTCCAGCCCAGAGGATTCTGAAACGTGGGGATCGTGTAGAGAAATTTCACCTGTTTCCCGGCGGCAGCCTGGGCCCGGATCGTTTCCTCAAGAGCGTCTGGTACAAGACCATCGTCGTCACACTTTACGCCCACTACTTCTGCGCCCCACAAACGCATCTGGCGCATGGTTCCCAGGTAAACATACTCTTCGGTCAGCAAAACATCGCCGGGATTGGTCAATGCTTGAATCAGCATGTTGATGGCTTCGCCGGAACCCGAGGTGAGAATGATGTCGTCAGCTGAAACATCCATCTGACGATCGCGATGCAGCTTTTCGGCCACGAACTCCCTGAGGGGTGGGTAACCCGCCGACACCGGATAATATGCCAAATCCCGTCCTTCGCGTTCCAGCGCCACCTTCAATGATTCCACAAGTCCTTCCAGCGGGAGCGTATCGGGATCCGGGTATGCCACCGCGAAATCATACTTGGCGATGCGGTTTTCGCTCCTCCGTGTAATCGGGGCGTGTCGCGCGAACAGGTCATCATAATTGAATTGAGTCATAGATATTCCTCCCGGCGGAACCGCATTCCCTTCATGTAACAGTTCGGGAATTCTCCGTTATCACGATGTTGGGTTATTCCACTATTCTGATGGACAGATCCCGCAGTTGACCAGGATCAACAGCGGAAGGTGCGTTGAACAAAAGGTCGGACCCGTTCTGAGTTTTGGGAAACGCGATTACCTCTCTCAAAGAATCGGCTCGCGCCAACATCGCCACCAGACGGTCGATCCCGGGAGCGATCCCGCCGTGTGGCGGAGCGCCGTAGTCGAACGCTTCCAAAATGTGACCGAATCGGTCATCCATCTCCTCTTTGGAATGCCCCAAAATACCGAAAATGGTTTCCTGTAGCGCGCGTTGGTGAATCCTGATGCTGCCGCTGGCCAACTCCGAACCGTTGCACACCATATCGTAAGCGCGGGACGGTATCCCCGCCAAGTCGTTGCCGCCCAACATGGCCTCGCACCCCGGGGCAGGTGCAGTAAACGGGTGGTGTGTCGAGTCCCAGCGCTGAGAATCCTCGTTCCATTCGAACAGTGGAAACTCCGTAACAAAGGCGAATGCCAGCACGTCAGGGTCCGCCAGTTCCAGTTGCTGCGCCAAATGTGTACGCATGGCGCTCAGCCATTGATTCACCGACTTTGCCGGGCCAGCCATCAGAATTATAAGATCGCCTCTCACGGCGCCCACGCGACCTGCCAGCCGGCGAACCCACTCCGCCGGCATCCGCAGACCCGGTGACAAAAGCGAATCGTCATCGGTCAAGTGGTCCAACTCGCCTTCCCCGGGCAATCTGACATGGCTCATTCCGCCGGCCCCGAACTCGCGCGCAGTTTCTTCCATTCGGCGCATATCCGATCCCGAAAGATCGCCCTGGCCAGGCACCACCATCGCTTTGATCAAGCCGCCGGAATTCACGATGCCGTGGAATACTCGGAATTCGGTCTCGCCCGCCAGGTCGCTGACATCCGCCATTTCCAGTCCATAGCGCAAATCCGGTTTGTCGCTACCATAGCGCTCCATCGCTTCCGAATAGGTAATACGAGGGAACGGACATTCGATGCTGAATTGGGGCGTAATCTCCCGCACCAACCCCGTGTAGAGACCCTCGATGAGGTTCAGCACGTCATCTTCATCGACGAAACTCATTTCGAGATCGAGCTGCGTAAATTCGGGTTGGCGATCTGCCCGCAGGTCTTCATCCCGGAAACATCGTGCAATCTGAAAATACCGCTCCACACCGCTCACCATCAGCAGTTGCTTCATCTGCTGCGGGGATTGCGGCAACGCATAGAAATTTCCCGGTTGCATACGACTTGGCACCAGGTAATCGCGGGCTCCTTCGGGAGTGCTTTTAATCAGAATCGGAGTTTCAATCTCCAGAAACTGTTCGGCGTCCAGGTAGTCGCGAATATATTTCACCACCCGATGCCGCAACCGCAAATTGTCCTGCATACTGGGCCGTCGCAAATCAAGGTAGCGATACCGCAATCGGAGGCTTTCGTCGGCTTCCACGTCATCGGCAATATAAAAGGGTGGCGTCAATGAAGGGTTCAGCACCACAACTTCATCCGCCATCACTTCCACTTGACCCGTGGGCACACCAGGATTCTCAGACCCATCGGGTCGCAGCTGAACCTTGCCCTTGACCTGGATGCACCATTCTGACCGCAGCCGTTCGGCCACGGAATACACATCAGGAGCGAGGAGTTCAGGATTGAGAACCACCTGCACAAAACCCGACCGATCCCGCAAGTCGACAAAAATGATACCTCCGTGGTCTCGGCGGCGGTTGATCCATCCGGCCAGGGAAGTATGAGTACCATCGTGACTTGCTCGCAAATCACCGCAGTTTTCGGATTTCAGATTCAAAACTCCTGAGATTGTTTGGTGCGTGTACATCGCCAACTATAGCAGCAGGTCCAGCACGTTCTGGAATGGACTTTCTATTGCCGCCCCACCGGACGTTACGGATTCCGCCAATGCCGAGGGATCGCTAACGGGCGGATAGCAAACCGTATCCAGGCACACATGCGCCTGAGCCGGCGCGTGCTTATCCTGGGACACGACCGTCTTGATCACCAGGTTAGGGGCATCCAACATCATGGTTGCCGACAACATTGCGTGCGCATCCGGTGATCTTGGTTGACCCTCTACCGTAACTTCCACCATGGGGTTCAGGTAGTGGTCCAGGGCCACCGCGTAATCGGCGCCCCATTCACCGTAGTCACGGTGTGCATCCACGTAGGCGCTCAGAACATGGTGCGCGGTTTGGCGATAATGTTCCTGGTTGGTGATGTGGTTGAGGCGAATCAGGCCCTCGGCTACCGCGGCGTTATCTTGCAACGGCTTCTCTCTCGCCCGCAAATAGCCCAGCAGGCCCGGAGCATCCTCCACATCGAAAAACCCGCCTCTGGACCCATCGATGAACCGCTCCAGCAACACTGCCGCCGCCATCTCGGCAGATTCCAGATACCAGTCTGAATCCCCGGAGGACTGGTCACAACCGTCCACAGCAGCCAGCAGAAAATACGTCCAATCCGTTAGGAAATCTCCTTCACCCTGGGCCACTGCACTGCAATCATCGAACACATGCGCCAGTCGTTGCGACGAAGCGGCATCCACCAATTTGGCTAACATGGCTCGCGCGGCGTCGGCCAGTTCCGGCCGTCCAAGTTTCCAGGCCCCCGCGAACAGCAGTGAAACCGCCTGTCCGGTCAACGACGTGTAGGTAAAGCGGTCGGCGGGCGGAGGTTCCATTCGCGATCGGTTGACGGCAGACAGACCGAAATAATCAGAATGCGCGCCCTGACTTCCCCGGATCCGGCAGGACGACGCATCATACAGTGTTCCCAACACGTAATCGATGGCACGACCGGCGGCACTCCCGTAGTCCTGTCTTTCCAGAATGATAGAGGCATCCATCAGAACTTTGGCGAGGGCTATATTATCCTCAGCCATTTTTTCGTGCTGAGGCTCCGACCAGTCCGCAGCCGCGGCGAACCGGAAGAAGCCGCCGTCCAAATCATCGGAAATCGGCCCGCGGGTGATGGCATCCAAGCTCTTCTCCAGCATTATCCGGAAGAACGGTTCCCGCGTCGTCCGATACCGATGCAACAGCAACCTGAGCGCTCCGGCTGACGGAAACTTGGGTTCGATGCCAAATCCCCCGTAAATCGGGTCATAGGTTCCCGCGATGCGCCGCGCGATCGCGTCTACGATGCCAGCATCCGGCTCTCGACCCGCTGCCACGCGCGCAGCATGTTCCCGCCGCTGTCTGAGAATGTCGTTGGCCTGCTGGTACAAATCCGGTTTCGTCTCGGAATACGCCCGTCTAACTTCGTCCAGCATTGCCAGAAACTGATCCGGTGGCAGGTAGGTGGCGCCGGCAATGTATCCACCATGGGGCGTCAAAAATGACGTCGTGGGCCAGCCACCAACGTTGTAACGGGCATTGACGTCGGGGCGATGGTCGGTGTCGACCCGGACCGGCACATAGTTTTCGTTAACAAATTGCACTACATCGGGATCTATGTAGGTGCTGTCATCCATCACGTGGCACCAGTAACACCAAACCGCGTTGATGGATAGCAGAATCGGCCGGTCTGAAGACTGGGAGAATGAGAACGCATCAGCGCCCCAGGTCCACCAACTGATCCCCTCGGGCCTAGTGGTCGCCACCGGTTCTCCTGATTGTGAGGTCACGCCCTGCCGCCTCGAAAGATTTACGGCGCTGTGCCGGCCGCCGCTGATCGCCAATCAACGGTAGCACAGGCGTTGCCCATTTTCAATTTGTCATCAACCTCGCGCGTACCCAAATCTGTTATTGCGAGGAGTGCCCACTCCCCACCTGTCGTTGCGAGGAGCGCAGCGACGTGGCAATCTCGTTGAGGTTGAACACACGCCGGCAAACCACCATTGCTACGGCAACGAGATTGCCACCCCCGTATCAAGTACGGGTTCGCAATGACAGATTAAAGTGGGTACGCGCGAGGTCATCAACCTGCGGCGCCGTTACAAATGGGTAAAACCCCTAGGTCGCCGCCGGCGCTACTTCGCCCCGGATCCGCCCGGGATCGCCTGGCTCATCTTGCCCGAGGATTAAAGGCATCGTTCACCGCATCACCCAATAAATTGAAGCAAAAGAGCAACAGAGCGATGGCGGCCATGGGGAATATCAGCAAATGCGGTTCGTTTCGCAACACGTTGACGCTGCCGTTCTCAAACATCATCCGCCCCAGGCTTGGGGTCGGCGGTTGCACTCCCACGCCTATCCAGCTCAACACCACCTCGGCGCCAGCAAAGGCAGCCAGACCAGCTGATATCGACACGATGAGCGGACTCAGGATGTTGGGCAATATATGAGCCCGGAGAATGCGGGCAGTTGACGCCCCCATTACCAACGCCGCTTCCGTGTACTGATTCTCGCGGGCTTGCAGAACTTGACCCCGCACCAGGCGCGCCATTCCAAACCAGGAAAACACTGACAATGCCACCGCGATGATGGCGAAGTCCAGTATGCCCAGCCTGATTATCCAGTCGATCCCGGTGGCGTCTTCAAACCTCTGGACGGCTTCAATCACACGCGGTTTCACAGTGGCAACGAATATCAGAATGAGAAAGATGTCTGGAAAAGAGGATGTTACTTCGCCGGTCCGCATTATGATCGCGTCGACCCATCGACCCATATACCCACTGAGCAGCCCCAACACAACACCCAACACCAGCGTGCCACCCAACAACGAAGTAACCGTGATGATCACAGTTGTTCGCAGCCCGTAGATTACACGGGTCATCATGTCGCGACCCAATCGGTCGGTGCCGAAGGGATGCGCCAGGGTAGGGCGCTGTTTCGCGTTCAGCAAATCCTGATCGGTATAGCCATAGGGTGTGACCACCGGAGACAACAACGCGCCGCCGTACATCATTATGATTATCGAAAAACACACCATGGCCAACTTTTTTCGCACCAGACGCCGAACCGAAAGCCCCCAATAACTATGGCCCTGAACCGCGTCCCGTTCCATCTCCAGAGCCCGGCCCATCGACCCGGAGTCGGTGGCCGCAGACCCGCCGGTTACCCCTGGCTGGGCGTCAGACGATGACAAACCGTGTCCCTGCAAATCCGGGTCAATACGTGGATCACGCAATGTTGCCAGCTCCCAGCCGAATCCTCGGATCAAGCAATGGATACATCAGGTCGACAACCAGATTTGCCACCAAAAACAGGGTTGTTCCAATGACGGCGAACGCCATAAAGACGGGATAATCCCTTTGGAATACGGATTCTATGCCGAGCAGTCCCATTCCCGGTATTCCGAAATACGTTTCCACGATAAACGAGCCGCCAGCTAGTCCCGCTAGCGTCCCGCCCATGCTGGTGACTACGGGAATCAATGCGTTGCGTAGAATGTGGCGAACCCTCACCACGTTTTCGTTCAGTCCCTTGGCGCGTGCTGTTCGGATGTAGTCCTGGCCCAGCACATCCAGCACACTCGCCCTCACCAGACGGACGATTATGGCGATGCTCGGGATCCCCAGCACCAGCGCCGGCATGACGATTTTTAGGGAGAAGAATCCATCCCAACCGCTGGTGGGAAGCAGTTGCAGTTTCAGGGCTAGGACCAGCAGCAGCATCGGCGCGGTAATGAAAACTGGCAATGATTGAAATAGCAGCGCGATGGTCACCGCCACGTTATCCCACCCGCTGCCCTGGCGCAAACCCGCGAATAAACCCACCGGAATCCCGATGCCCAGGGCAATGAGGATGGCTGCCAAATTCAGTTGCAACGATACGGGCAGGCGAATCGCGATTAATTCTGCAACCTCGGTATTGCGGTACCGGTAACTTTCGCCGAAATCCAGTCGCGTTACGATTGCCTCAACGTACCGCACGTATTGAATTACCAGCGAGTCATCCAATCCCAGTTGCTGGCGGATCCGTTGTTTGGTTTCATCGTCCCGATGCTGGTCCAACCAAATTTCGACGGGATCCCCGGGGCCAAACCGAATCAATGTGAAGGTAATGAATGTCACAATAAGGAGTAGGAACGGAAGCCAAATCAGCCGGCGCGCCGCATAGATTCCCATTGCAATTCATCCCGTGGAGAAAGTCGCGCGGATTCAGGTCCGTGCGTTTCGAGTCAACTCCAACCCGTGCCTACCTGTTGAAATATATGTACCTGTATTTCGGAATGCTCATCTGCAACAGGTAATAGTCAGACACTTCCGGTTTTATCAGCGCATAGCCCTCGCCGCTGAACCAGGTCCACACCCAGGGGGCTTCGTCAAGCACGATCTGTTCCACCTGGTTGTAAATCTGGAAACGACTTGTCCTGTCCTGTTCGGTTCGCGCCACTTCCAGTAATCGGTCGACCTCTGGGTTGGAATACCTGGTGTTGTTGTTCGGGCTCTCAGAGTGGAACAGGATATCCAGGAAGTTCTCCGGGTCCGGATAATCGGCGACCCAGCCGATGGAGAACATCTGGTACTTGGCATCCTTTACGTCTTCCAGGTAGGTTGCCCACTCAGTTTGTTGGATGTCCACCTGGATTCCCAATTCCTGATTCCATTGCTCGATGATCACCTCAAGATAAGGCGGTATGGAGGCGCCAAAACTGCCCGAGAGGCTCAACGTTATCCTGGGTAACGAATCCGATTTCCAGTCGTCTGAATAACTGGAAGATTCCATCAGCTCCCTGGCCAGGTCCGGATTGAAATTGTAGCTGCGAAGGTTTGGCGAATAGGAAGGAAACCCCGGTGGGATCACCCCACGAGCGGGCGATACACGCCCGTCCAACACAACGTCCGCAATGGTCTGCAGATCGACCGCGTAGTTCAATGCGCGACGGACGTCAACGTCATCAAAAGGCGGCACGTTGACATTCATCCCAACGTAAAACACGTCGAAGTCCTGGGGAGAACGTTTCAGTTGATCATGCAGTTCATCCTCAGGATTCAGCAATCGGGGCAAATCGTCCAGGCCAACTCCCGTCAGATGAATCTCGTTGTTTTCATACATAATCATCGCCGAGCCGCCGCTCAGAATCATGTGCACACTTTCGATGTGGGGCGGTCCCAGATGATATAGCTCGTTGCGTTCGAGGACGATCAATTCGCCCACGTCGTAGGTGCCTAATCGAAACGGCCCGGTACCGTTAGGTTGGTCCAGCCACGAACCATCGCTGGTTACCTGATTCCTGTCCAGGACGAACGCAGTGGGGTACGACAATTTGGCCAGGAAATAGGCCTTGGGCGCATCGATCGTGAATTCTACCGTGCGGTCGTCCACCACGCGGACGCCACTTACTTCAGTTGCAGAGCTCGTCAGTTTCTCGTTGACCCCCACGATGTCGCCCAGGTAATTCCGGGCATTGACTGACTGAGTTGTCGGATCGGCCGCCCGTTCGATAGACCACTTGACGTCATTGGCCGTAACCGGACTTCCGTCGTGAAATTTGGCATTGTCGCGCAACACGAAGGTGTATACGGTGCCGTCATCGCTAACGGAACAACTTTCGGCCAGGTCGAGCACCGGTTCATAATCCAGACTCAGCGTCACGAGGCCCCCGAATAACTCTCCGACCACCACGCTGGACGTAACGTCACCTATCTGATGTGGGTCCAGCGACGTGGGGTCGGCGAAAAGCCTCACCAACGTCCCTCCCTGAGGAGGCCGGTCGGTGAACGTAAGGTCCGCCGACGGGGCGCACCCGCCATCGGCGCCGATCATCTCAGCCGGAGCCGGCGCACCTTGCGCCGCCGCGGGCACATTGGTTGCTTCCGAAGCCGGAGTGGCTCCTGCCGCAGCCTGAGTTTCGGGAAGATCCGTAGCGCCGGGTGATTGTGAAGCGGTACCGTCGGTGGCGCTTTCCTGGGAAACGGTTCCAGGCAGGGACTCGCTGCCACCACAAGCCACCAGCACGGCAACGGCTGCGATAGCCGATGCCAACATCAACATGCGAATCAGATTGCGGGACATATTACCTCTGAAGTCATTGGGTGAAGTCATCGTGAGGTTAAATACTTTATTTGATAGTTTTGATACGGCAAACCCACCGTGATCGGTTTGATTCTATCCAATTCGACGTTGGTGTTCAATTCGACCAAACGTTGAAACAAATGAGTCCAGTGCGGCGTCAACATTTCGCAGGCCATCAGCCACTGTTCCTTCCTGCCGGGAGGTCTGAAACCCCATTCGGCCAGAACCGTAATTTGGTTGCCGGTGGCCTCTCATGCGTACCCACTTTGTCATTGCGAGCGTAGCGTGGCAATCTCGATGAGGATGAACACACGTCGACGAACCGGCGTTGCTACTGCAACGAGATTGCCACGTCGCTGTGCACTTTGCAATGACAAATTACTGCGGGTACGCGTGAGCCGGTGGCCTGTATTGTACGGGTAATATAGATGTGCTAACCTATTTCTGCGGTTCTGTCGCACGCGAACCGCGGGCATATTCGAGGCGAGCATAGCCAAGTGGTCGAAGGCGCCTGTCTGTGGCACAGGAGATCACGGGTTCGAATCCCGTTGCTCGCCCCAATCTCTAAAACAAGTCCACAAAACCGTGCGCCTGTAGCTCAATGGATAGAGCACTGGGCTTCGGACCCAGGGGTTGCGGGTTCGAGTCCTGCCGGGCGCGCCACCGAAAAACATTGCAAAAGCGCTGCGGAATGATGCCCAGCGCTTTTGCATTCACTTTCGGGTTGTGACTTGTCGTATCACATATTCAATCAGGGTCTACCCGCCAGAGTTATGCTCAGTTCCGTTTCCGTTCCGTCTCGCAGTACGGTAAACGTCGCCGTGTCGCCCGGGCGCGTATTCTCCACCACGTAGGCAACCACGTCGTCCATGCTCCTGATTTGCGTTTCGTCGATGGCGATGATGATGTCGCCGCCAACCGGAATTTCCAAACCGTCAACCACAGTGGTCTGGTCTGCCGGCCGTAATCCCCCCCGGTGAGCGGCGCTGTTGGTGGCGACGGCCAACACCAATGCGCCACGGGTACCTCTGGGCAATCCCATCGCCTGGGCCGTATCCGGAGAAATGTCCGTTCCGCGTATCCCGATGTACGGATATTCGTATCGGCCGTCGGCTATCAACGCCGGAATGATCAGCTTGGCAAGGTTGACGGGAACCGCCAAACCGATGCCGGAAAATGCTCCGGTCTGGCTGATGATCTGAGTATTAATCCCGATCACCTCTCCGTTTCGATCGAGCAGCGGCCCCCCCGAGTTTCCCGGATTCGTCGCCGCATCGTGTTGGATGACCCGCGGCACCGAAAAATTGCTGTCGGTGGGGTTGATGGTTCGGCCCACCGCGCTGACGATTCCTGACGTCATCGAGAAGCCACGGGAAAATGGGTCGCCGATGGCAACCGCCAATTGCCCCGGCCTGATATCCCCGCTGTTTCCCAATCGGATCGGAACAGGACGTACGCTGTCGTCGATGATCCTGATCACTGCCAGATCGGAATCGGCATCGGCGCCAATAATTTCGGCATCGGTCTGCAGCCCGTTGGACAACACTATCAATATCCGTTCAGCATCGCTGATCACATGCCGGTTGGTTACTACGTGACCCTGATCGTCCCAAACGAACCCGGAACCAGCCGCGGTCGACAGGAATTCGTTGGGCGCGAACGGCGACGGATTCGCTCCTGCACTGGTCGACTTAATTACCCTCAATCCCACGATAGACGGCACCACACGGTCATAAAGGTCTACCATCAACTGATCGTGGGAGGACGCGATTAGTCCCGGCGTGATGGTTAAACCCGGAGATTGGGACAGCCCGCTCGTTTGACGTTCACTCAGACCCGGAGACTCAGCTTCCCCATCGGCAACCGCAGTGGCTGAACCAGCCGGAATTTCGGTGTTTGCGATATTCACTTCAGACGGCCGCGTCAGGTCGATCGCCGCCGAACTATCGCTGTTGCCTCGAGAGCATGCCAAACCTGCGGTCAGTCCCAGCACTACCAGGCACAACAACATCGGTCTCAACAATTTTCCAAGTCCTGGGATAAACGTTGTCAATTCATCCTCCTTATCCGGCCGCGGCCTGAAGTCCTTGCGTCAAACTTGACCAGCGAAGCAAATTTTTGCCCAGCGCAATCGCCGCTCACTAAAGCATACGTAGCCTTGTCATCGCCGGATTCGATCCACATGCTTTACGGTCTGATGCTATACTACGCGCAGCAGTTGACATTATATCCAAACGGTTTGCGAAGCTGCCCGAAACACCCTGTTCCAACACCGAGACGCAAGGAGACCAGCGATGCTGTATGAGCTGAGAATTTATGACGCCGTTGCGGGTCGTTTGCCCGACATCAGTAACCGATTTGCGAACCACACGACCGGTCTATTCCGGAAACACGGAGTCAAATATCTGGGGTTCTGGACCGACGAAATCGGTCAGAGCAACCGTCTTACCTACATCAACATCTTCGATAGCATGGCCGACCGCGAGTCCCGTTGGGCGAAGTTTGGCAGCGACCCGGATTGGCTGCAAGTTCGCCAAAAGACCGAAGAAAACGGCCCGTTGGTAGATACAGTTACCAACCGTTTCCTCCGATTGACCCCCTACTCACCGCAACCAAGCATATCTACTGCCGTTCAGGAACTGCGCATTTACGAAGCCATGCCGGGTCGCCTGGCTGACGTTCACAATCGATTCGCCAACCATACTATCGGACTGTTCGAAAAGCATGGCATTGAAAACATCGGCTATTGGTCCGAAGACGTAGGCGCCAACAATCTGCTCGTTTACATGCTTGGCTATCCGAGCCTGGGCGACCGCGAAAAGAGTTGGAAGTCCTTCCAGGCCGACCCCGAATGGAGCAAAGCCCGGGCTGCCAGCGAAGTTAACGGCGCCATCGTACGGAAGTCCCGACACAGCATAATGCGCCCCACGGACTATGCCTTCACTAGCGATTAGTCATCCCCTGTGGTGAGAACCAAGTGATTTCGCATCAGTGAAACACCATCTGGCAACGTAAAAACCCCCCTTACCGGGTTCGGTAAGGGGGGTTTTACTTTTGATTTCGTCAGTAACCCGACATCGGTTGTTGGGTGTTGCACGAATTAACCCTTGGCTCAATCTTCGTCCTTGTACCTGCCTTCGAAGTAAGGGATCACGTTGTTCCCCATCTGTTCCACCACACGCATCGCCATGCGGGCATCCATACCGGGGTACCAGATGCGGAACATGAAATGATTCGCTCCCACCCGTTCCCGGTGATCCTCAATCTGTTGGATTACCTCTTCGCTACTGCCCAGGATGAACCGGTCACGAGCTAATTCGTCGAACGGGATCCGGAAATCTTCGTTCCCGGGCAGCGCCTTGTCCTGGCCCCAGTCGGCGTAGGCCTGGTATTTGGCCTCAAGGTACGGGCGAACATTGTGCACTGCTTCCTCATGGGTCTGGGCAACGTGCATCTCTTTGATAATCGGCATTTCGGCGGGCATTTCCTTGCCGCCGGCTTCCAGTCCCTCTTTGTAAATTGCAGTTTGGCGCTCCAGAGTTTCCAGCGTAGCGTGAGGATTGACGAACCAGGGAAATCCCAATTCTCCAGCTCGCCGCACCACCGTATCAAAGTTGGCGGCCACCCAAATCGGCGGATGCGGTTGTTGCACCGGGCGGATGGTGCAGGTAGCGTTGTCCAGTTGAAAATGTTTGCCGTGGAATGACACTTCGTCTTCCGTCCAGAGTCGCTGCACCAATTCCAGCGATTCCGTGAAGCGTCCTACCCGATGACGCCGTTCCACGTTGAAGGCTTGGTACTCGATGTCGCGGTACCCCAGGCCAACTCCCAGAACCACCCGGCCATCGCTGATGACGTCCAGGCTTGCCACTGTTTCTGCAACGTACGTGGGAGAATATAAGGGTAGCAGGAGGATGGACAAGACCAATTGCATGTCACCCGAATCTGCCGCCAGCCGGGCGAGCAACGGGATGCTCTGCAGGTTTTGATACGGTGGGGACAGGAAGTGCTGCCCGCATGCTATGGATCCAAACCCGGCGTCACGCGCCAGCCGTGTCAGTTCCACGGTTTCGTGGAATCGCTGCGTGGCTGAATCGGTGGACGGATGTTGTGGCATGGCCATGATTCCGAATTTCATCATTGTTACTCCTTGGCGCGCCCATGCAATGGCGTCCCAGGCAGGATTCGAACCCGCGGCCAGCTGCTTAGAAGGCAGCTGCTCTATCCACTGAGCTACTGGGACGCGCTACGATTAAGATATTAGACCTTCTGAGTTGCTGTCAACAGGTGCAAATCGCTACAACGTCACTCGGTTGGCGGAGTTCCCGTTTCCGTCGCGATGCAGTCCGATTTCGTAACTACTGTTGCGTATTGGAATGATGTCTGCGAAAATTGCTGCATCAAAATATGCGGGCGCGGCACCGAACGCAAGTCCTTTGCCTAACGGCGCTCGCATGCATACCGGCGGCCCAGTTAAACTATGGTAACTAACAGCGAAACCCCCATCCGAGTACTGGTAGCCAAGCCGGGCCTTGACGGCCATGACCGTGGCGCCAAAGTTATCGCTCGCGCCCTTCGTGATGCCGGCATGGAGGTCATTTATACCGGTATCCGCCAAACTCCCCAGATGGTGGTGCAGGCCGCAGCACAGGAAGACGTATCCGTCCTGGGTCTCAGCATCTTGTCGGGAGCCCACATGGAGTTGATGCCTGAGATCATGAAATTGCTCCGCGATCAGGGCATGGACGACGTATTGGTCGTTCTCGGGGGAATCGTGCCGGAAGAGGATCGGGCGCCCCTGCAGCAGATCGGCGTGTCGGCGGTATTTGGCCCGGGAACATCCACTACCGATATTATCGATTACATCACTGCCAACGCCAGCAATTCCTGGATCGCCCGTACCTAATCTTGCTCAATATTGGTTTCGGTTCCGCTTGCGGACGTACCGTGCCAAGTCTATAATTTGCGGCAGTTTCAAGTTTTAGATTCGCTCGGTGTACGGCCTGTAATGCAATTCAACGTAGCGCAGTTGCTTAAGGAGCCTACCGGTTCGGACAGGTCGTTTGAACTGGAATCGGCGCTGATTGACACCGATATTCAGTTGGACTACGTGATTGGCACAGGAAGGATGGTCCGTACGCACCACGGGATCTGGGTGCAAGTAGCACTGACGACCCAGGTTTCGCAGGATTGCAGCCGGTGCCTGGTCAATCTCAATCGTACATTGGCTTTGGATCTGGAAGAAGAGTTTTTCCCCGAAACTGACCTTAGAACCGGCCGACGCGACTCCCCGCCAGATGATTGGGAAGGGCTGTTTATTGACCCTGACAATACCCTCAATTTAAGTGAAGCCATTCGCCAAGGAGTAATCACCGAACTTCCCCTCAAACCTTTGTGCAGGCCGGATTGCAACGGTATCTGCGATATTTGCGGAATAGACCTGAACCTGTCCGATTGTACCTGCTACGAATCCGTTATAGATCCCAGGTGGGCGGCTTTACGAACTTTCAACGTTGAATCATAAGACCAGAACAAATCAGGACTGGCCCCAAGACGCCCGAATTCGGGTTTCCAGGCGCCAGCAGAATGGAAGAACATGGGTGCACTACCTAAAAAGAAATCAACCAGAGCGCGCAAGGGCCGTAGGCTATCGTCCCCTGCCTATCGCCTCCATACGCTGAACGTGGCGCGGTGTCCCCGCTGCCGCGCCGCAAAACGGCCCCACGCCGCCTGTCCGGGTTGCGGTTACTATCGCGGCAGGCAAGTTACGGTCTGAACGAAGAATCGACAGCCCCAACGGTCGCCACGCGGGTGGTCAGTTGGTGTTGGGTTTCAAATTTGGCGTCTCACACGGGAACCAATTCAGTTGGAGTGCGGTGGTATGACCGATATTGAACGAGCCCCGGTCTATTCCTATATCTTTCCGGGTCAGGGTACCCAGAAGGTCGGAATGGGTCGATCGCTTTACGAAACATCGCCAGCCGCAAGGGAAGCCTTTGCCGAAGCCGACGAAAGTTTGGGAACCCATCTTTCCCGTCTGATATTCGAAGGCCCGGTAGAAGATCTGCAGGACACCGCCCACGCCCAACCGGCCATCATGGTGGTCAGCATTGCGCTCTGGCGCGCCTGGCAGGAATTCCTCGGCGGTTCCGCCCCGGAACCCGTGGCGATTGCCGGGCACAGCCTGGGTGAATACACCTCTATGGTAGTGGGCGGCGTGATGGAATTCAGCGACGCGATCCGGTTGGTCCGGGAACGTGGCCGGTTGATGCACCAGGCTTCCGAGCTTAGGCCCGGCTCCATGGCCGCCATCATCGGGTTGGACGAGTACACCGTGGAACAGGTGGCGCGGGACTCCGGTGTGGAGTTGGCTAATATCAACTCCGATGACCAAATCGTAATCAGCGGAGATAAGTTGGCATTGGCGCGCGCAATGGATCTGGCATCAGCGCGTGGTGCCAAAAAGGTAGTTCCCCTGGCCGTGAGCGGTGCGTTCCATTCCCGTTTGATGTCGCAGGCCCAGGAAGGTTTGACCGACGCGATCGACGGGATTGCCCTGCGCGATCCACGGTTCCCGGTAATTGCAAATTCGACCGGCGTTCCCATCGTCAACGCCGGACAGGCCCGGCAGGAACTTCTTACCGGATTGTGCAACTGCGTCTTGTGGAAACACTCAGTGCGATACATGGTAGATTCCGGCGCAAACCGATTCGTCGAATTCGGACCGGCCCGTGTGTTGTCGAGTCTGGTCCGCCGAATCGATTCCGGAGTGGAAGCACTTACCCTGTCCGACCCTGAATCAATAAGAAAGGTAGCCGAAGAAAAAGCCTGATCGCAATTCCTGTCCGACCCCGTACCATATCCCCATCCCCGCGTCCGAAACCATTCTTCCAATCGCTGCAGCCCATTGCCCACCACTAATACCACCAAAAATCTCCGCAGCGGTCCGGTCGGTCGGCAGGCGAGAATCCTGGCGTTGCAAGCGCTCTTTGCCCAGGATATTCGCGAGGCTCCAGACGGCCACGTTATCGAGTGGCTATGCTCGGAAGAACCGGCTGGACCGTCGGTGAAAAACACGGCTAATGAGATCGCCAGAGGCGTGATCGAACGGTCCTTGGAACTGGACGACACCATCCACCACTATGCTTCCGCGATACCAGTCGCTCTTTTGGCCATCGTTGACCGCAACATATTGCGTGTGGCAATCTATGAATTGTACAACCGTCAACATTTGCCCCGACATGTGGTAGTCAGCGAAGCGGTTGAATTGGCATCGACCTTTGGCAGTGAAAGTAGTGCGCGTTTCGTGAATGGTGTGCTAGGCTCTGTTCTGGATGACATGGCGGCCGGCGCCAAGGCGCCAGTCGAACCGGCATGAAATGATAAACCCGATTTCGAGTCCCCGGCGCCCGGGGCGCCGCTCTCTTATGGAGATGAACCATTGAGTACTGTCCTGGAACGAATTACGGATATTGTCGTCGACAAGCTCGGAGTAGATGCCACTGACATTGAAGAAGATTCCTCCTTTCAAGATGATTTGGGAGCCGACTCACTGGACTTGGTGGAATTGATCATGGCTTTCGAAGAGGAGTTTAGCTCCGATGGAAATGCCATCGAAATACCCGACGAAGACGCCGGTGAAATACACACCATTTCCGATGCCGTCGATTATTTGAAAGGCAAGGGCGTCGCAGACGAATAGTTCGATTACACCCCAAACGCTTTCGACGCACCTTGACCACCATGGATACGCTGGAAAACGTGGCGCGTCTGGTGGCGTCCTGCACCGACTGTCCCTTGCATGTGGGCAGGTCTAACGCCGTGCCGGGCGAGGGACCACCTGATGCCGAATTGTTGTTTATCGGAGAGGGTCCGGGTTTTCACGAAGACCGGCAGGGTAGACCTTTTGTGGGACCAGCCGGTAATTTCCTGGAATCACTTCTGGAGTCCATCGGCATGACCCGCGACCAGGTGTTCATCGCCAACATGGTCAAGTGTCGACCACCAGATAATCGGGATCCCACACCGGCAGAAATCGGCGCTTGCAGTAAATACCTCGATCGCCAGATCGAACTGATCGATCCGCGCCTGATTGTTACACTGGGCCGGTTTTCTACGGCGCGCTTTCTGCCCGGTCAAAGTATTAGCCGCGTTCGGGGACGCCTGCGTCAGTCCAACGGAAGGCACGTTTTCCCAATCATGCATCCGGCCGCCGGTCTCCGTCGTCAGGAGATGCGACAGGCGATAGAAGAAGATTTCGCAAAAGTACCCGGACTTCTCGATGTCCTGCGCATGGAGGGCAGCCAGCCTGCCAACCCGGGCCACATCCGGGAATCGACCCATCCATATCTTCCCGCGCCACCGCGGTACGTTCCGGTTCAATCCTCATTGTTCGGCGACCCATTTCCACCCTCCGAGCTTCATGAGGAAGCAACCGACCGATCCGACCGCGTCCAGCCACCTTCCGGTCAACCACCTTCCGACGAACCACCTTCCGACGAACCACCTTCCGACGAACCACCTTCCGGTCAACCGCGACTATTTTAAGGCTGATTACGTGTCAAGTTTCATTTCAGATCCCGTCTCTGGTATTCCCCCTCTACGCGTTATTCCGCTGGGCGGCCTTGGGGAAATCGGGAAGAACATGATGATTTTGGAGTGCGGCGAAGACATCATCGTCGTCGACTGCGGCATCCAATTCCCCACTGAAGACATGCCAGGGGTCGACCTCATCATCCCGGACATCTCTTACCTCGTCGAACGAGCCCACCGCGTCAGGGCCATACTGATCACTCACGGGCACGAGGATCACATCGGGGCGCTACCGCACATCCTGCCCAATTTGGACGTTCCAGTCTACGCGCCACGACTTGCCCACGGACTGATTACCGTCAAACTGAATGAACGCCGACAAACCCGCGATGCGGAGGTCTACCCCGTCGATCCAGAATCACCGATCGACTTTGGTGATAATTTCAGGGCCACCTGGTTCCGTGTTTGCCACAGTATTCCTGACGCCATGGGCATTTGTATCGATACCCCTTGGGGCAGCCTCATTCACACCGGAGATTTCAAGATCGACCACACCCCGGTGGACGGTCACACCATCGACCTGACCGCTTTGGCCGAACGCGGCGCCCGGGGAATCCTGCTGTTGATGTCCGATTCCACCTACGCGGAGTTGCCGGGCTACACTCCGTCGGAACAGGTCATGGGCCCAGCCCTCGATCGGGCAATTGGCGAAGCCCCGGGCCGGGCCATCGTTGCCACCTTCGCCTCGTTGATCAGCAGAATCCAACAGGTGATATCTGCTGCCGAAAAGAACGACCGCAAAGTGGCTTTCGTGGGTCGAAGCATGGTCGCCAACGTCCAGATGGCCACCCAGATGGGCTACCTCGACGCCCTGCCCGGAACCATCGTCCCAGTCAGAGAAACCGGTGACCTGCCTCTCGACAAAATCGTGCTGATGACCACCGGCAGTCAGGGCGAGCCGACGTCGGCATTGGTGCGGATCGCCAACGGCGAAAGCCGAGACGTCGACCTGATCGAAGGGGACACGGTAATCATCTCCGCGACACCGATTCCGGGGAACGAGCGGGCCGTCAGCCAGACCATCGACAACCTGCTGCGCCAGGGCGCGCAGGTACTATACGACCGGGTCGCCCGGGTTCACGTTCATGGCCATGCCAGCCAGGAAGAACTCAAACTGATGTTGAACCTCACGCGGCCCCGTTATTTCGTCCCTGTGCATGGCGAATACCGACACCTCCGGGCCCACGCTCAGCTGGCGTGGGAACTTGGGGCAGCCCCGGATGGCATTTTCGTGATGGAAGACGGAGACGTCCTGCAGATAGACGAAGCCGGCGCCGAGGTCGTTGAAGCGATTACGGCCGGCCACATTTACCTGGACGGTCCCACCGTCATGGAAACCGACAGCATGGTATTGCGAGAGCGACGGTCGTTGGCCCGAGACGGTGTCGTCGTAGTATGCGCCACCGCCGACGTCGATGGACGTATCGTTGGGCCAGTCCAGGTCGCCGGCAGCGGTTTTATGGAAGACGCGGATGCGGTCAAAGCATTCCGCCGCCTCGCTGAAGCCGTGGAAATGGACTCCATAGACCCCCCTGATTCCGTCAATCGAGAGGCAGTCCAGGCAAAAATCCGGAAAGTTGCGCGTCAATTCCTTCGTCACGAATTGAACAAGCGGCCTATGATTGTACCGGTGGTTCTGGGTTTGTAACTTACGGCCGGCTCACCGGGGCTCCACTTACCAGGCGGTCCTGCGCCACCGCCCTACTCCCCGGAATCCCCACGCACAACCCAGTGGAGTTGTTGCCACTGGTTGGGCGTGATCGTTACAACGCTTGCCTCGTTGCGATTCCCCGGGGAGGGTTTCAGATGTCCGCCGCCGCCGCCGCCAACCAACGCCGGTCCCACAATCGACCCATCCGTCCCCGCGTGCGCTGGCGCAGATTGGGCATCGGAGCGGGAGCATTCCTGCTTATCAGCCTCGCCGCAGCGGCTGTCCTTATGCTCATTCCTGCGACATTGGATTGGTCAACCCGCACTCTGGGCCTGGCATGGATTCCAATTGGTCTCCTGACGGGGTTCACTATGCTGGGCCTGGTCTATTCTCCCGGCGGCTTGTTACGCAGGTGGCGCTGGTGGATGGCCACCGTAGTTGTGACAACTGCGGCTGTCGGTTCAATGTCGTTCATGCAAGGACAACAGGGCGCCCTTTATGTGTACGGCTTATCCGGACAATGGGGCTACGCTCTAACCAACGGCAACATCACGTTGGCTGTCGCGGAATTGGTTGCCGGGTTGATCGCGGTGAGCTTGCTGCTAATTCCCAACTGCTGGCAGTTTTACCGGTCGGCAGCACGTTATTTTGGTCGCCATCTTTGGAACGGCGTGTTGATTGCATTGGCCGCGATACGAAAACTCTCCGTAGCCGTAACGAGGTTTGCGATTAGAACTGCCAGCACTACGACCCGTTCAATGGCCAGTCTGGCATCCAGAGGCGGCCGGCTGACTCCCGAACCAGCCGCCGACGTTCCCCATAGACCCGCCAGTGTATCGGCATCCGACGTTCCTGACGTAAAGCCGACGGAGACGGCGCCATCGCCGGTCGCCATCGCCAACTCGTCCAACCGACACGGTTGGCAACTGCCACCCATCGATTTACTGGCGCCGTCCGAACCGCACCAGATCGACGAGCGCGCGATCGCCGTCATGTCCGACGAGATCAAAAATGCGCTGGCCGAGCACGGCGTGTTCGTTGATGTTGAAGATGTCAAAGCCGGCCCGCGGGTAGTGAGATTCGGCCTGGTCCCTGGCTACATTCCCAGCAAATCCACCCGCAAAGATGGAGGCCCTCCACAACGTCCCAGCCGGGTTCGCGTTGGCGACATCTCCAAACGCCAGAAAGATCTGGCGCTGGCTCTCAAGAGCCCCTACATCCGCATCATCGAAACCCCGGAACCCGGCGAAGGCCTGGTCGGGCTCGAGGTTCCCAACCCGTCTCCGGGTAAAGTTCTAATGCGCGCCATCGTGGAGAGTCAGGAGTTCAACAGGATTGTGCAAAAAGGCGGGCTGGCGTTTGCCCTGGGCGAGGATGCTGGTGGACAACCCCTGGCCCTGGACCTGGCGGCAATGCCTCATGTCCTCATTGCGGGCGCCACCGGCTCAGGAAAAAGCGTTTGCATCAACTCCCTCGTCGCATCGTTGTTGATCACTCGGCCTCCCGATGAATTGCGGATGATCATGGTTGACCCCAAACGCGTCGAGTTGACCCCCTTCAACGGCATACCGCATCTGGTAACGCCCGTAATCGTGGAGCCTGACGAGGTGCAACCGGTTTTGCGGGGCCTGATCCAGGAAATGACCCGCCGTTACAAGCTCATGGAAGAAATCGGCGTTCGCAACATCTCCGGCTACAACGGCAAAGCTGACGAATCGATGCCGTTCCTGATTCTGATTGTCGACGAATTGGCTGACTTGATGATGACGGGCGGCCTGGAAGTGGAGCAGCAACTGGTGAGGCTGGCTCAGCTCGGCAGAGCGGCTGGCATCCACATGGTGCTGGCGACACAGCGCCCCTCCGTCAAGGTCGTAACGGGGCTGCTCAAGGCCAATGTGCCGGCTCGCGTAGCTTTTGCAGTTGCTTCGCAGGTGGATTCCCGCGTCATTCTGGACGGCAACGGCGCCGAATCGCTGATGGGTAAGGGCGATCTGCTGCTGATGAACAACGATTTCCCAAAACCGCGGCGTGGCCAGGGAACCCTCGTTTATGACGAAGAAACAGATCGGCTCATTGAATTTTGGCGCAACCAGAAAGGCCCGCCGTTGCCCCAGATAGACCTGGACATTCGCGGCAACGATGCTGAAATCGCCGCCGAATCAGGTCGGGATGATGCAGACGACATTTACGAAGGTGACGTACTTCAGCAAGCCCGTGATCTGGCCCTCCGTAATCCCCGCCTGAATTCCGTCATCCTGGAACGCCGATTGAAAATCAGGAAATCGCTTGCTGACGAACTGATTGACGAGCTGCGAGGCGAAGGCCTGGTTATTGGGGGGAATAGCGGGCGCTAACATCGCCCAGACCCGCTTCAGATTACTCAACCGCTACCGTAGACTGCAGATTCTACTTTCCCGATTTTCCTCCCTATTTCCTGCGGCAACACAATGGGCGCGTCGCAGCGGGATGTGGGTGCCTTCGTCTGGCTCACCGGTTGTGTTCAGGCGGATATAACGCGTTTCGGCCGGGGATCGTTCGGTGATATGATTACTCCCGGCCGACGCGCCGCGGGAGTCCCAGTGCTAATCGATTTGCACACTCACACCTATCCGAAATCCGATGACAGTTTCGTTTCCGTAGATGATTTGATTGAGGCGGCTAAAGCCTGCGGCCTCGATGGAATTTGCCTCACAGAACACGACGATTTCTGGCCTCCGGAATCCGCCGGTGATTTGACTCGTCGCCACGGCATCCTTGTGTTGCCCGGATGCGAAATCAACACTGATGTCGGCCACGTCCTCGCCTTCGGTTTGCACCGGTACCGCTTCGGAATGCACAAACCCGAATTCCTGCGCGCGGAAGCCGACCGCGCCGGTGCAGTTCTGGTAGCCGCCCACCCATACCGCCGCCGTTTTTTATCAGATCCCGGTTCAGATGCAAACCAGAGGGCAGACATGTTAGCCCGAGCGCTGGCACATCCCATGCTTGAGTTATTCCACGCCGTAGAATCTCAAAATGGTCGTGGTTCCGTAGAAGAAAACCGGTTCGCTGACGAGTTGCGCTGCAATCTCGGTTTGCCAGGAACCGGCGGAAGCGACACCCACCGGATTTTTCAGATGGGAACCGTCGCCACCCTGTTTGAACGGAAAATAGCATCGCTGAGCGATCTCATTGCCGAACTCAAAGCCGGACGTATGCAGCCGTTGAAATTGGCCGGCTCGGCTGTCGTCCCTCCCACCTGAATCGATCTATCCATTGGGTCGCGCAGTGTAGAATATCCTGGCGCGGTCGGAAACTCCGGCCGGGCGATGCTGCCGTCTAACATCTAATCGGTTAAGTTGTACGCGGCCAGCCACATAGCGGGACAGGACATTGCCACCTGTATTGCAAATAGAAGACCTTCATGTAGAGTTCCGAGTCCCCAACGGAACTGTGCACGCCGTGAACGGTGTTTCCTTCGCTCAGGAAGAGGAAGAGGTTTTCTGTATCGTAGGCGAAAGCGGGGCCGGAAAGAGTGCGCTGGCTCTCGCCGTAATGGGGCTGCTTCCGGATAACGGTTTCGTCACCAGGGGTCACGTATTTTTCGACGGCGTTGATCTGATAACAGCGCCCGAAGAATATATGCGGAAACTCCGCGGCAAAACCATGTCGCTGGTTTTCCAGGACGCACGGGCCGCCCTGAACCCGGTTCAAACCGTGGGGGCCCAACTGACCGAAGTAATCATGACCCACTCGCCTTTGAACCGGCGGGCCGCCGCCGCCGTCTGCCAGGAGATGCTGCGCGAGCTGGGGGTGCCAGACCCCAAACGCATCATGGGAGCCTATCCGTTCACGCTCAGCGGCGGTCAGTGTCAACGGGTCATGTTGGCCATGGCGCTCGTAATGCGCCCACGCCTGTTAATCGCCGACGAAGTGACATCCAGCGTGGACGTTACCCTCCAGGCCGAAATCCTGGAAAGGCTGAAGGAACTAAGTCGGGATTCCAAGTCTGCGATCCTGTTGATCACCCATGACATGGGAGTCGTGGCGAATATGGCGCGCCGGGTAGGGGTGATGTATGCCGGTCGACTGATCGAACATGCCGGTTTGTTACCTTTGTTCCAACAACCTCGGCATCCCTACACCTGGTCGCTATTGCAGTCGTTGCCCAGGCTGGACGCTGCCGGTCACCGTCTACGAGCCTTGCGCGGCATCCCTCCCGACCTGATAGACTTGGGCGAACAATGCCCGTTCCTGCCGCGTTGCCCCAAAGCCACTTCGCGTTGCCGGATCGAGGATTCTCCAGCGCTGGTTGAATTGACGGACGGTCACTACACATCGTGTTTCAATCCGATTTCGTACCCGCCAGGCGGATAACCAGGACTCATCGTCTGCCAGACGGTGTTCCTGAATACATCGTAGCCAGTTCGGCCACCAGCAACTCCAGCGAAATCGCCGGTTCAAGCTCCCCACGCTTGACCGCCACGTCGCTCCGCAACAACCGTTCGTACATCCGAACAATTTGATGCATCGACAACCGGCGCGCTTGTTCCAGCGTCTTTCGAATTACGAAGTCTGAGTTCGTGCCCAATCGCCGGCCCAAATCCTCTCGATCCACTCCCCGGTCGATCAAATCTCGTGCTATTGCCAGCAACCGCAATTGTCGCTCTATCATCGCCGCTATGTACTGAGGTTCGCGCCCATCACGGAGCAACCGGCCCAACAATATCATTGCTTCCCCGCCGCTTCCCGCCACGATTGCATCTACCGCCGTGAATATGTTGGCTTCCTGCGCGTAGGGAACCATTTCCTTCACGTCGGATTCGGAGATGGCTTTGCCTCCCGCGAACAAAGATAACTTCTCCAGCTCCCGATCTAACGCCCAAAGATCATTACCCACCATCTCGGCAATCGCCCGGATTGCAGGTGGCGAGATAGTCGCCCCCCTTTCCTCTGCCGAGCGCTTGATCCATTGGTCTAATCCCCGGCCGCTGGGCGCCGTTTGCTTGTGCGCCGTGGCTTGGTCGCGCAACTCCCGCAACAACGGATTGCTGTCGGCCACATCTCCATCGGTAAAAATGAGCAGCGTCGTCGGAGGCATGTCGGGAATGGCCGCAACAACCTGGCTCCATCCTTCCGGGCCGCCGCCTCTTCGGGTACGTCGTCCACGCCCGCCACCGCGGGAGCGGCCCGCGGGGGAACTCTCCTGGGTCGCCAGCGCTCCCTCCAGCTCGATCAGGCGGACGGAATCCAGAAACGGCAACGAAAAACACATCGCCACCACTTCGGCAGGAACCGCGTCTGATGCAACAACCCGCTGCCGGTTCGAATCCATCAGATCTTCGGCGCCCGCCTCCGCCTTGATCCGCAGGACTTCTGCCGAAACCAGGAACGTGTCGCCGTACACTACGTGGGCCGGCAAAGGACCGCCTCCGGTTCTACGTTGCTAATTCTCCACCAGCTCGGTTAACACGCCGAAAACCGAACGGGGATGCACGAAGGCGATGGTGCCGGATAATCCGTGCCGCGGTTCATTGTCGATCAGGCTCAAACCGTTTGCCGACAGTATTTTCAGCTTGCCAGCTATGTCGTCCACATTGAGCGCCAGGTGATGCAACCCTTCGCCCCTCCGTTCGATAAACCTGCCTACCGCGCTCTCCGCTGACAGAGGTTGCAACAACTCCAGTCTGGTCTCACCTACCTCGATCAAACAAGCCTTGACCCCCTGATCAGCCATGTCGACTACGTCCGGAGTGGCAGCGCCAAAATTGGTTGCGAAAAATTCCAGCGCTGCGAATATGTCGTTAACGGCTATGCCAACGTGGTCGACATAGTTGACAGAACACACTTCGGTCATCTGATTCGGCTCCTCCCGGGAATGGGCGGTTATACAGGATACTGAGCCAGAACCTGACGCGCGATGATCATCCGCTGCACTTCCGAAGTGCCTTCGTAGATGGTGGTTACCCGGGCATCGCGGAAAATGCGCTCGATCCGGGATTCCTTGAAGTAACCAATCCCGCCATGGATTTGCATGGCCTCGTAGGCCGCTTTGTTGCACATCTCAGACGCAATCAACTTGGCCATCGAAGCCTCGTTTTTGAACGGCAATCCCTCGTCTCGCAACGTCGCGGCATGCATCGTGGCGACCCTGGCTGAATGGACGGCGGTGGCGATATCGGCAATCTTGAACTGGATCGCCTGATGATTGGCCAGAGGACTCCCAAAGGTTTCTCTCAGTTGAGCGTATCTTACCGCTTCTTCCAGAGCCGCCTGACCAATACCAACGCACTGCGCAGCAATCGTAATTCGGCTGGAATCCAGGATGTCCATCGCGTATCGGAATCCCATGCCTGCTTCACCAATAAGGTTGTCAGTTGAGATTTCGGTGCCGTCGAACACGATTTCACAGGTGCTGGATGCCCTGATCCCCATCTTGTTGTGCTGAGGATTGATCTGCATCCCAGGCGTCCCGGCGGGGACGATAAAGGCGCAAACCCCCCGGTGTCCGGCCGAACGATCTGCATTCGCGAACACCACCAGCGTTTCGGCAACGTCTGCGTTGGTGATGAACTGCTTGGACCCGTTGAGAACCCACGAACCGTTGCGACGACTGGCGGTGGTCGCCATAGCTGCGGCGTCAGACCCGCTGCCTGGCTCAGTGAGCGCCCAGCCTGCGATTCCGCGGCCCGCGGCCAATGACGGAATATATTGCTGCTTCTGTTCTTCGTTGCCAAATCGGGCGATGGTTTCGACTCCCAACCCCAGGTGTGCCGCCAGAGTTACGCTGGCCGCGGCGTCGGCCCGGGCCATCTCGGAAATGGCGATCGACGACTGCCGAAATCCCCCGCCACTGCCGCCGTAAGCCGGGTCAACACCGATCCCCGTTAACCCCAATTGAGCCATTCCGCGCCAGTTGTCCCACGAAAATTCGGCCTTCTCGTCCAGCTCTGCGGATCGTGGCATCACCTCGCGTTCTGCAAAATCCCGTACCAGGTTTTGCAGCATTCGCTCTTCTTCGTTTAGCATCAAATCAATCACGGCAATCCTCCGCGAGGTCTATAAATTTCACGAGTTAGTTCAACACCGCGAATCTTGCGATCCCGGTTTCACGCTGGTCAAACGCGGTCAGTCTATCACAGCCCGGCGGCGGGTTCGTACTCGCCGAACACCTGCCTCAGCACTTGGCAAATCTCCCCGAGGGTGGCGTATTTCTCCACGCATTCCATCATCGGCGGGATGGTGTTGGCCGCTTCGCTGCGGGCCGCATCGGCAAACCTCGCCAAACTCACCTGAACAGCCATGTTATCTCGATCCCGGCGTAACTGCTGCAGCCGAGCCACCTGCTCCGCAGCAGCGGCAGCATCCACGCGCAGCAATCCCGATATGGGAGGTGATTCGGTCACGTACTGGTTCACCCCTACAACCACCCGGTCACCTTCATCGACCTCGCGTTGGTGTCGGTACGCCGCCTCCCCGATTTCCCGTACCTGGAAACCGTCCTCAATCCCGGATACCGCGCCACCCATCTGGTCAATGCGCCCAATGTAATCGAGAGCAGCAGATTCCAGGCGATCGGTCAGATCTTCGACGTACCAGGACCCGCCGAGGGGATCCACGACGTCTGCAGTTCCGCTTTCGTGGGCCAGAATCTGCTGAGTCCTTAAAGACAACTGCGCCGATTCCTCGGTTGGCAAACTCAAGGCTTCGTCGCGGGAATTTACGTGCAGCGATTGAGTGCCTCCCAGAACCGCCGCCAGCGCCTGAACGGTGCTCCTGACCACGTTGTTGTCGGGCTGCTGAGCCGTCAACGTGACCCCGGCAGTTTGGGTGTGGAACCGCAACATCATTGAGCGGGGATCTTTTGCTCCAAATCTGTCTTTCATAATACGGGCCCACAGGCGTCTCGCTGCCCGAAACTTGGCCACCTCTTCGAAGAGATTGTTCTGAGCCACGAAGAAAAACGACAGACGCGGTGCAAAGTCGTCCACCTTCAAACCTGCGTCGACGGCCGCCTGAACATACGCGATTGCGTTCGCGAACGTGAACGCCAACTCCTGGGTTGCGGTGGCGCCCGCCTCCCGCATGTGGTAGCCGCTGATGCTGATCGTGTTCCAGCGCGGAACGTTCTCAGCGCAATACTTGAACACATCCACCACCAGACGCATCGAAGGACGGGGCGGGTAAGAATAAGTGCCTCGCGCAATGTATTCTTTCAGAATGTCATTCTGCAGCGTCCCGCTCAACTGTTCGACCGCAACGCCCTGCCGTTTTCCCGCGGCAATGTACAGGCACAGCAGCACCGACGCCGTCGCATTGATGGTCATGGACGTGCTGACTTTGTCCAGTGGGATCCCGTCGAACAGGGTTTCCATGTCGGCCAGGGAACTGATGGGCACACCCACTTTGCCAACCTCCCCTTGTGCCAGCGGGTGATCACTGTCGTAACCGATTTGAGTGGGCAGATCGAAAGCCACTGACAATCCCGTTTGCCCGTTGTCCAGTAAGTAACGGTATCGTTCGTTCGTCGCGGCGGCGGTGGCATATCCGGCATACTGCCGCATGGTCCAGATCCGTCCCCGGTACATGTTGGGTTGTACTCCTCTGGTATAAGGAAACTCCCCCGGATAGCCCACAGATTCCGGCACGTCGGCCGGCGGTGTGGTGTCTTCAGGCGTATAAACAGTATCCAGGCTCATGCCCGAGTCAGTTTTGAATGAATCCCGGCGCTCCGGAAACCGTCGGGTTACCCGGCCGAGCGTAGATTGTTGCCATTCCTGCTTGTTTGCAGACATTACTCTGTGGCCCTCCGGTGCGGATGCTGAGACATATTATTCCGCATTTTACCACTCCGGCTTTTGGTTATCGGGGCCATCGCGACCATTTCTGCAGCTGGTCGCCGGCTTCGTTTGGAACACCCCACTCTTCCTGAGCTAGTCGAAAGATCAACTTGAGGTTGTCCCAGGTTCATCCCGAGCGCGTCGGATTTGACACCCCATCGCCTCACTCAATATACTGATGTGGTTGTTGCGATAAGATCGAATGTACTGCAGCAGCTGAACACCGACCGTTCCAGACTCCCATAAAGGCGCTGTTGGCTGGCGGATGAGCAGAAAAAACATTGTCGTCGTCGGCGGGGGCACTGGCAACCACACTACCCTGACCGGCCTTCGTACTCAGGATTGCCATCTCACCGCTATCGTCGCCATGACGGACAGCGGCGGCAGCAGCGGTCGACTTCGGGACGAATTGGGTCATCTGCCCCCAGGGGACTTGCGGCGGTGCCTGTTGGCTCTAGCCGACGAAGGCGAAGCCGGCAACCTGATGCGGCGCCTCTTCGAGTTCCGTTTTTCAGCCGGCGACGGGCTCAATGGGCATAGCTTTGGAAACCTTCTTCTGGCTGCTCTTACCGAAGTTACGGGTAACACCATTACCGCCATTGAACAAGCTTCCCGTATGCTGGGCATCACCGGGACCGTGTTGCCGGTAACATTGACGCAATCGAATCTTTGCGCCCGGCTGTACGACGGCAGCGAACTGATTGGCGAGTCCGCCATCGACTTGCGAAATCACAAGCTCGATATCGGCATCGACTACGTGTACCTGAACCCTCGAGCCTATGTGTACCCTCCGGTTCTGGACGCAATTGCCGCCGCGGACGCAATCGTTTTGGGACCCGGAGATATCTACACCAGCGTGCTCCCTAATCTGCTGGTTGAAGACGTGGCACGGGCTATCGACGAGTCTCAGGCCACCAAGATCCACGTTTGCAATCTCATGACCAAACCAGGCGAGAGCGACGGGTTCCGCGCCTCGAATTTCCTGTCGGTCATAACCGAATATTTGGGTACTCGCCGTCCCATGGACTACCTGGTTTTCAACAACCGGCCCTTCCCGCGTCGGATGTTGGAACGATATGCCTCCGATGGACAATACCCGGTGGCCTTGGACGAAGCGTCCTGTTTGCCTTTTGTTAATCGTATCGCAGAAAGGCCCTTGCTCGCGCCAGGAGTTTTCCTGCGCCACGATCCAACGGCTCTGGCAGAAGTTATCATGGAATTGGTGGCTGCTGACGCCGCCGCAAAGCACGCGGACACCGCGAACGCTCCCATTCTGGATTGCGACGATTTCGAGCATTCCATGTTTTTTGGCGATCAATACGACGCGGAATCCATGACTCTCAACAACTTCGCACCCAAGCCTGTCGGAACGCTGGTCACCCGCGGCGCTGCTCCCGAAGACTGTTAGCCTACTATGTGCGGTATAGTCGGCTATGTCGGCAATCGTCCGGCATGGCCCATTGTCCTGGAGGGGCTCCGACGCCTTGAATATCGCGGATACGACAGCGCAGGGGTAGCTGTGCTCGACCCCAAGGGGGGTCTCCTCCTCCGCAAAACCGTCGGCCGGGTCTTGGGCCTCACCGAGAATTCAAACCGCCCCGACCCCACCGGCTTTGCCGGACTCGGACACACGCGTTGGGCTACCCACGGACGTCCATCGGAAGCCAATGCTCATCCCCATACCGATTGCACCGGCCGCGTCGCGGTGGCGCACAATGGCATCGTCGAAAACTACCTGCCATTGAAATCCGACCTCATCCAACGTGGGCATGTGTTCCGGTCTGAAACCGATACCGAAGTTATCGCCCACCTGATCGAAGAGGGCCTGGGATCCGGTATGAGCCTGTCGAGCGCAGTACTGAGTTTGAGCGACCAGGTCCGCGGACCGCAGGCGGTGGTTGCCGTGCTGGAGGGCGCCGACGACAGCATTTGCGCCTTGCGGTTAGGACACGCCGGCGGGGTCGCAGTGGCCCATCACGATGGCCAGGGAATCGTATCCAGCGACCTGCCCGCATTGTTGCCCATCATCGGAGAACGTGGCTCCCTCCCCGTAGGATTCCTAGACGATGGAGAGGCCGCTGTCGTTACCCGCTCCGGAGTAACTTTTCTGAATCGATTGGGCAACCCCGTCGACAAACCTTTGCTGTCAGTGTCGCTGGAAGACGTGCTCGTCGATCGGGGCGGCTACCGGCACTTCATGCTCAAAGAAATCATGGAGCAACCGCAGGCCGTGGTCGCCGCCATGCGCGACCGCGTCGATTTCTCCGGCGGACGAGTAACGTTGCCCGATCTCCAGCTTTCTAACGTGGACATCAGCCGTTTGCAAAAGGTGATGTTGATTGGTTGCGGAACCAGCCTGCATGCAGCTCAGGTTGGCAGGCATCTCATCGAGCAATTCGCCGGCCTCCCCGCAGAGGCAGAATCTGCCTCCGAATACCGCTATCGAAACCCCCGGCTGGACGAACGGACGTTGGTGGTAGCCATCGGTCAGTCGGGCGAAACCGCAGATACGGTGGCCGCCATGGAAATGGTGCGACGCAGCCGTGCCCGGTTGGCGACAATATCCAATGCCGCCTCCAGTCAGGCCTGCCGGTTGGCCGATGACACACTCCTGATGCGTTCCGGCGTAGAAGTCGGCGTCGCCAGCACCAAGACCTTCACATCTTCTCTCACGATTCTAAATCTGTTGGCCATGCGGCTGGGCGAAGCCAATGGTCATCTGGGAGCTACGCTCAGGCGTCAATTGGTTGACGAACTGGCTCGTGTGCCCGGACACCTGTCCAACATAGTAAGCGATACCGCCCCTCTGGAAGATTTGGCCCGTCGGCACTACAACAGTCGTAATTTCCTTTATCTTGCCCGGGGCATCAATGCCCCCATAGCTGCAGAAGGAGCGTTGAAGCTCAAGGAGATCAGTTACATCCATGCCGAGGCGCATCCCGCCGGCGAAATGAAGCACGGTCCCATCGCACTCATTGACCGCGAAATGCCGACGTTGGCGATCGCTTGTCGTGGGCAGTTGTACGACAAAATGGTCAACAACGTGCAGGAAGTGAAAGCTCGGGATGGAACCGTAATCGCAGTT
Source organism: Dehalococcoidia bacterium (assembly GCA_965217175.1). GTDB lineage: Bacteria > Chloroflexota > Dehalococcoidia > Lucifugimonadales > UBA3495 > Bin87. The sequence goes on along the minus strand of OZ244251.1, from coordinate 2,215,415 downwards.
CTGACCCAGGGTGACAACCATCTGGCTCACGTAGTCGACGGTGCGGTGTATCTGCCGGATTCTCCGGAACACCTGACCCCGTTGTTGGCAACCGTCCCGCTGCAACTTCTGGCGTACCACATCGCCTTGCGACGCGGCTGTGACGTTGATCAACCCCGGAATCTGGCCAAATCAGTAACCGTCGAGTAGTTTAGAGCCCCTGGCTGGTCGGGGGCGATCCCTGCGTTGGCCTTTTCGAAGATGCCGCTCTCCCTGTTCGTGTTCGCCCTGGTACAGGGAACCACTGAGTTCTTGCCCGTATCCAGCAGCGGACATCTGTGGTGGTTTTCACTACTGCTGGGTGAAGAAGGGGAGCCATTTTTCGTAACGTCTATCCTGCATGTCGTAACCGCAACCGCCGCCGTGGCGAGCTATCGGCGCCTGTATTGGTCAGCCGCGTCCGGCATTGTCAGCGGCGGCAGGTCGCACAGCTTCGCACTGCGTTACCTGGCTACGCTGGGTGTGTCGGGGGCCGTAGCCGCCCCGCTAGGATTGGCCTTCTGGTGGGTAACCACGCACCACATCGGCAGCAGCGCCTGGATCGTCGGAACCTCCATGCTGCTCAACGGACTGGTGCTCTCTGCGGCGCCCCGTGCTGATCCGGCAACACCTACCGGCGATCTACCGGGTTTGACCTGGCGGGCCGCCGTAATCGTTGGCCTTGCACAGGGAATCGCGGTAATACCGGGGTTATCGCGATCCGGGTTCACCATCGTAGCCGGCCTCAGGTGCGGCCTGACCAGAACCGACACCGTCGCGTTGTCGTTCGCGCTGGCGCCTCCAATCATGTTGGGCGCTGCGATATTCTGGACCATACTGGCCTGGCCCGAGCTGGGTTTAACTGGCCATTCCTGGCAATATTTCGGCGTCATAGCGGGAAGCATCGTGTTGACGTTTGTTGTCGCCATGCTTTCAATCAGGTGGGTAGGCTCCTGGGTACGCGCCGGACGCTTGTGGTGGTTCGCGCCCTGGAGCGTCGGCGTCGGGATCGCGGTATTGGCGCTGGTCGCGAGCCGGCCCACTCTTACGACGCAGTAATGGCCATAAAAAGCAACCCCAAATAGTGTACATAACCCCATATCCCGATTAATATATTGGAGCCGCTTAACATGTGCCCCTCGCCATTGCCGGGAGTGAGCCCGCCAATGTACGTTATTTGGAGGACGATCCAGATTGTTAGAAATCATCGAATACCCTGAGATTGACGCCGACCCGTACGTCAGCCTGCTGGAAGCAAAAGCAGCCAACCATCTGCTTGAAGTGGCATCCCAGCTTGAAGGAACCAGCATATTTCACGTCAACAGCACCGCTTACGGCGGCGGCGTCGCGGAAATCCTTCACTCCATGGTTCCCCTCAGCAACGCTTTGGGCGTTTCCACCGAAAGAGTCGTAATCAACCCTAAAGATGCCAGGTTCTTCGACGTCACCAAGCGCATACACAATATGCTCCAGGGCGCTGACGGAAAACTATCTGAGGACGAACTGGCCATCTATTACGGATGCCTCGACGATGTGGCGGAAGAGATTGAACAAACCGGTCTGACCGCAGATATCTGGTTCCTGCACGACCCGCAATTGCTTCCGTTGGCCACCCGATTGAATCGAAACGCCGCCCCTCATCGCGTCTGGATTGTCCACATAGACTTGACGCATCCCAACCAGTGGTTGCTGGATGAACTGTTGCCTCTCACATCAGCGTATGACCGGTTGATTTGTTCCCTGGATGACTACGTTCCGCAACGCCTTCCAGCCGGTTTGGGAGTGAACGTGGCTCCCCCGGCCATAGATCCATTCACACCCAAAAATTCGGTGATGGCGTCCGAACGCGCAGCAGAGATAACCGCGGCCCTGGGTATCGATGCTTCCCGCCCTCTGGTTACCCAGGTTTCCAGGTTTGACCTGTGGAAAGACCCCTGGGGCGTAATCGATGCGTATCGAATCGCCCGGTCGGAACACCCGGGGTTGCAACTGGCGCTGTTGGGCCTTAGCCACGCGGACGACGACCCGGAGGGTGCCCAGGTGTTGGAATCGGTCCGCTCGTACTCTGAATCCGATCCCGACATCCATTTGTTCTTTTCACCGCACGGCCTTCCAGCCTCTAACGACGAGATCGTGAACGGGCTTCAGACACACTCTGATGTCCTGGTACAAAAATCCACCCGGGAAGGATTCGGACTGACGGTTACTGAGGGCATGTGGAAAGGGAAACCCGTGATCGGCGGTAACGTCGGAGGGATACGGTTGCAAATCGAAGATAGCAAATCCGGATATTTGGTTGATTCGCCGGAACAGGCCGGAAATCGCATCGCGCAACTACTCGCCAATCCCGAATTACGCGCTAAAATGGGTAAGGCGGCCAAAGAACGTATACGGGAAAAATTCCTGATGCCCCGTCTGTTGAGCGATTATTTTCAGGTCGCGCTTCAGGCTCGCAGCGGGTCCGGGTCTTGTTAGTTCAGCGGCCATTAACCGATGGACCCAACCGCGAACCATTAGGGGGAGCCGTTCTACGGAATTAACATGCCTCGCACCACCATCCTCGTAATGATTGACGGACTCGATCCGGAGTACCTGGCATCTTGCCCCGCTCCCAATCTACAGAGTTGGGGACAACTGGGATTCCAGGTGAGCGGCGGCGGCATGATGCCCAGCGTTACCAACGTCAACAACACGTCCATGGTAACCGGCCACTTCCCGGCCCAACACGGCATCGTCTCCAATTATTGGCTGGACCAACATTCGGGCGTTGAGCAATACGTTGAGTCGGGCGAGTTCATTTGCTCAGACACAATATTCTCCCAGTGCCGCCGCAATGGGGGACGTTCCCTGCTCGCAGCATCAAAAGATAAACTGCGCCGCCTGTTGGGCGACGACGCGCATCTCGCATTCTCTTCCGAACAGCCAACCGCAGAGTCCATCGTTGCTGCCGGCGACCCGCCGGACGTGTACTCCCTGGAGGTCAATGGATGGACCATCGACGCCGCACGTGACGCTCTGCGCCGGGAACACTTCGACCTTGCTTTTATCGCCACCACCGATTACGCCATGCACACCTACGGCCCGCACCATCCGGAGTCCGCGCGGCACATTGCCCTCCTGGATGAAGCGCTGGGTCGCCTGGTGAACGACGTTCCCGATGTTCAGATTCTGATTACCGCCGACCACGGCATGTCGGACAAACGTCGCATGCTGCACCTCCCGGCAATCCTGGACGCCCACGGAATCTCGGCCCAGGCAATTCCCGTGATCAAAGATTTGTACGTAGTGCATCATTCCAATTTGGGGGGCAGTATTTACGTACACCTGGCAGACCCTGCCGCCCTCGAGGACGCGCTGGCCGTGCTCCGCCAAACCGATGGAATTGAACTGGCCTTGCCTCGAGACGCCGCGGCTGAGCAATTTTCACTCATGGGTAACCGCATCGGGGACATTTTCGTAACCGGCGGCGTCGATATCGTGTTCGGCAATCCCGAGGAAGTTGCCTTACCACCCGGCCTGCGTTCCCACGGGTCCATCCACGAAACGGCGGTGCCCATCATCGGATATGGCGGCGACTTCGGCGGTTTCGAATTTCGGGAAAACCGTGATTTGGGTCGCTACGTCAGCCAGCACGTTCTCGCCTGACCATCCAGTGGGGCCGTGAATACCAACGTGTCAACGATTGAAGTTCGATCACCCGCTACGACCGCCAACATGGGCCCCGGTTTCGACTGCCTCGGCATGGCGCTCGATTTATGGAACCGCTTGACCGTTACCGCGCTGGCCGATGGCGCCGTACCAAGGGTTGAAGTAGCGGGCGAAGGCGAAGGCGAGCTGGCAACTGATACTGACAACCTCGTATACCAGGCGATGGCCTTCCTTTATGAAGAAGCGCGGGAGCCCATGACCCCGATGGACATCCACTGCCAAAATGCGATTCCTTTGAGTCGGGGACTGGGAAGTAGCGCAGCGGCGATATCTGGCGGTTTGGTTGCGGCGAACGCCATGTTGGGCAACCCTTACGGCGCCGATGAGTTGCTGGAAATGGCCGCAACCATCGAGGGCCACCCTGACAACGTGGCGGCTGCAGTTTACGGAGGCATGCGCCTGGTTGTAACGGACGAAGACCGGATCTATACCGCCGCCATCTCGATCCCGCCTCAGCTCCAGGCCGTTCTTTTCGTCCCGGAGCGGCGGATTGCCACCGTTGATGCGCGCCGTGTGTTGCCAGCCGAGGTCACCGTCGCCGATGCGGTTTTCAATATGAGCCGTGCCGCGCTTCTGGTTGCCGGGATGCAGGGTAACCATCCGGAGTACCTCCGAATCGCCACGCAAGACCGGTTGCACCAACCCTATCGGCAATCGATCTTCCCGCCGATGAAAGTGATCTTCACCGCCGCGATGGCCGCGGGAGCCCTGGGAGTGTTCCTTTCGGGCAGCGGAAGTACCATCATGGCGTTGGCGGAAGACCGCGCGATGACCGTAGCCTATGAGATGTTCGACGCCGCCAGGCTGGCCGGCGTGGAAGGCCGCGTTGAAATCACACAGCCAACCGAACTCGGCGCCCACGTGATCTCCGGAGATTCGGACGATTGATCCCCAGCCGGAACAACTAGACCGATGGCTTTGTATGTTCACAAATACGGAGGCAGCTCGGTTGCCGACGCTGAAAAGATCGTCAACGTGGCGCGCAGAATCGCCGGTGTGCACCACGCCGGTCACCAGGTGGTAACTGTAGTCTCCGCGATGGGAGAGACCACCGACGCGCTGATCGACCTGGCGCACACGGTGGCCACGGAACCCGATCCCCGCGAGTTGGACTTCCTTCTATCCACGGGCGAGCTGGTATCCATCACCTTGCTGTCGATGGCGCTGAGAAACCTTGGTTACGACGCCATCAGCCTCAGCGGCGCCCAGGCAGGCATCCGCACCGACAGCACTTACGGTAAGGCTCGCATCAGCGACGTGGATCCCGACCGCATCCAACGGGAACTTGCTTCGGGCCGTCTGGTTATCGTCGCCGGTTTTCAGGGATTGACGCCTGATGAAGACATTACGACCCTGGGTCGCGGCGGTTCGGACACTACTGCCGTCGCTTTGGCCGCTGCCCTCCATGCCGATCGATGCGACATATACACCGACGTCGAGGGCATCTATACTGCCGATCCCCGGGCAGTCCCCGCAGCTCGCAAGTTGGCTGAAGTTGGTTACCAGGAGATGTTGGAATTAGCAGCAGCCGGAGCCAAGATGCACCCTCGGTCCATCGAACTGGGAGCAGTCTATAATGTCCCCATCTACGTTGCATCCAGCTTCTCCGATGCTCCAGGCACATTGATTCACCAGGGACCGGACAACAGGAACATGGAAGACCGCATCAAAGTCACCGGAATCGCTTATCAATACAATATCGCCAAGGTAACCGTTCGCGGTGTCGCCGACCAACCCGGTGTGGCCGCTGCACTTTTCGAACCGCTGGCTGAAGCGGGTATCAGCGTAGATACCATCGTCCAGAATACCAGCGTCGATCGCACCACAACCGACATCAGTTTCACGGTAACTACCCCCGATTTGCCCCGCGCGCTCCGCGAAATGGCGGCCCTTGAGCCGATGTTGGGCACTTCGTCCATCATGAGCGACGACACGCTGGCATCGGTCAGCGTCGTGGGTTCCGGGATGCAGAATGCCCCTGGTTACGCCTCCCGCATGTTCAGGATTCTGGCCGACGGCGGCATTAACATCGACATGATAACCACATCGGAGATACGCATTTCCTGCATCATAGGCCAGGACCACGCTCGCGAAGCGGTAAGGCTGCTCCACGAAGGCTTCCAGTTAGACGAAGCCGGTTAGTCATTCACTCGGTAAATCGGCAATGCCAGGCTGTTATCTGTCCGTAGTCATTCCGGCTTACAACGAAGCAGCGCGATTGCCCGGTACTCTGGAAACCGTCGCCGCTTATCTTGAGCGACAACCCTTCGATTGGGAAATCATCGTCGCTGACGACGGGAGCGCCGACGCCACCGGAACAATTGTTCAGGAAGCGGCGAACTCGGCCGCCAACGTGCGTTCGTTGACCCTTCCGCATCTGGGAAAAGGTTCTGCCGTCAAAAACGGCATGCTGGCTGCCACCGGCCAATATCGCTTTATGTGTGATGCCGACCTGTCCATGCCCATCGAATGCGTGGAGCTGTTGCTGCCTCCTTTGGCGCCCCAATCCAACATCATCATCGGTTCGCGTGAGGCTGCCGGCGCCAATCGCATCGGAGAACCGCGCCGTCGATGGTTGATGGGTCGCGTGTTCAACCGACTGACGCGAATCCTGGCCACCCCCGGGCTCTCGGATACCCAGTGCGGATTCAAGGTATTTCATGCCACCGCTGCCGAAGCGCTGTTTCCGTTGCAGACGCTTAACGGGTTTGCTTTCGATGCCGAAATATTGTTCCTGGCCCGCAAAATGGGATTCACGATGAGCGAAGTCGGTATCGAGTGGCATTACCGGGCAGAGAGCAAGGTCCGACCATTCCGGGACAGTTGGCTCACTCTCCGCGACCTGCTCATGGTTCGCTGGCGGTGGATAACAGGTCACTACCAAACATAATCACTCCGCCGATCGCGCCTGATGGTTGATCGGCGGGCGCCAGTCGCGTCCATATATCTTTCAGACGGCTTGGGCCTTCGTCATCCCCACGACATCCGGTGGCCTGTTTCGGATCCTATATGTTGCTCGATATCGATCTACATCAAAATAAATCGTCCGAATCTGTTGCGTTTCACCATTGACCTGTGATTCCGCTTAGGTGTAATTCAAAAAATAAACTTGGGTTCTCGGTTGATGTCACGCGGCAAGCATGGTGAGGGGATCACGACGATGTTGAAAAACATGCCGATCCAACGGGGTAGGCCAACCAAAAACGCCGTTTCCGACCAGTTGTTGCGGGTTAACTTGGGCCAGGAAGCCGTGAAAATGGCGTTGTGCGCGGACTGGGAACGCGCGGTCGAGTTGAACCGGGCGATCCTCGAGTTGTGCCCGGGCAATTGCGAAGCGGCGAATAGACTGGCGAAAGCGCTGATGGAACTGGCCCGATACCAGGAAGCCCGTGAAGTACTGGAAGATTTGTGCCGCCGGTCCCCCGCCAACGCTATTGCCCGCAAAAACCTGGAGCGGGTAAACAACCTGGAAACCAATTCGCCGCAACACCACGTCCGGCGGCAAAATCATCTCATACTACCGGCACGTTCATCGAGCAAAGCGGAAAGTCCTGCATTGCGGTCTTGCGCCGAACTACCGAACTCGGACCCGTCTGCACGGCGGGACCTGGCGATGAGGCGACGCTAACCATCAAAAAGGACAACATCGTCGTATCTACGTCAGACGGCACACCTCTGGGTACACTTCAACCCAGACTGGCCGGCCGGCTCCGGCGGTTGATCGCCGCGGGCAATAGTTATTCCGCTGCCATCATCAACATCGGAAACCAGGGAACCTCGGTCATTATTCACGAATCCAGCCAACATCCCAATTTGCGCGACGTGATATCGTTTCCAGTCCACTTTCGCGTATTTACCGACCTTGATCAGACGGCGATGCAACGGGATGTCGCCACCGATACAGACGTGCTCGATCCCGACAGTATCGCAATTGACGGCAGCGAACAGACCTTCGACCCCGAGCCGACAGAAGCCGTGGTTGCCATGACGCCGGAAGAATTTGATGACGACACTACCGTTGACCCCGATGACCCGATCCCGGTGCTCGATGTTGACGCGGATGCCGCTCCCATACCCGTCATGTTGCCCGTGCACAACCCCGATTGGGAATAGCCACCCCTTCCTGCCCTCAACGTGGAGAGCTCCGCGTTTTCAGCAAGCGTAGATCGCCCGTTTGTGGTTAAGAATCCTGGCCGGCTCCTCGCGCCCGTGCGTCCAGCCCAACGGCAACCCTGGAACGGAAAGGTCGCACCCGATTCGTAGCGTGCGGCCCTCCCATCGGCACCACGAACACACATTCCTGACCGGCGGCGTGCGGCGAGAAAAATTCGATCACGCTGTCGTCATAGAACGTAAGTCCGGTGGCGCCCAGTCCAACTGAATGCATCCCCAGATAAAGGCGCCCCCCAATGATGCCGGCAAGGGTTTGAACCAGCCGATAGCCACGAGCGCCGAAAGCGGCATCCACCGCCTTCAAATCGGCCGTAATGAATCCCACGGCGGCCGCGTCTGCCGGCAGTGCTTGCTCAAATCCCAAATGTCCGGCCATTTCGCGGAAATCACCGGCCTTCAACAATCGCAGACCCTTGTAAAACGGGTTGTAATGGTAGGCGCCCGACGCCAGCCCCTCGACGGCGTTGACGATGAAATACAGGTTGATATACGGCGCCAACCCTTCCTGGAAATTGGGCGTATTGATGCCAGTAGTAGCAGCGCCTATCACCGCACGAAACGCCTCCCAGCTGGTGGGTTCCAGTGAAAACCGCCGCGTGGAACCTCGCGACCGTATGCATTCGCCCAGCGGTGCAGACTCGAAGAGAGTTAAATCTATATCTCCCTGGAAACTTCCATCTGTTCCGGAGCGCAACGGCCTGAATCCTTCTCCGGTGCCTTCCAGTTCATCGCGGTCAGACCTGGCGTTGGCTCCCGCTTCGCGGTTCCACTCTGCCACTTCGGGGCGAGTCTGAAGCCAGGATGCGGCGTGGAGTCGACGACTCACCGGGTAAGGTTCGGCGCCAGACACCAGGTCGTTGCTCTCTTGCGTTATCAGACCCGGGACGTCCCCAGACCCAGCCGCCAGTTCGCCAGCTGGCGAACCTACCGAAGCCAGCATCGCCGGCGCTTCGTCAATTCCATTCAATCCCAGATATCCGCACAGCGACCGGTCCACGAAACCGAATCGCAACCCAACCGGCACTCGTTCGGCTGCGCCCGCCGCGAGCAGATTTGCCGAGATCGTGCCCAGGTCCCAATAACAATACCTGTAACCCCGTTCACGGTACTTCCATGCGCTGCGCCAGAACACGTTGGTGAACACCAGGGTGGCCGGGTAGGCGGAATGGTCACCCGCCGCGGCGCCTAACCACCGCCTCAGGTCGCCGTTGCGCAACCGGACCAATGCGAACTCCCTGGCGTTGAAATGGTAGACACCCGCTCGCAATCCATCCAGATCGCCGCACACCACGTAGATCTCTGTCGGATACAGCGCGCCGGCCGACGCAGCGGCTCGGTAGTGCACTTCCCCACTGCGTAGCTGCGAACGTCGGATAACCGCTGCGGAGTGATACAACAGCGAGGCCAACCCTTCCAGGGTAAGCGCTCCGTCACCGGCAGAATCGACGTTGCCGCTGGCTCGGATGGCATCCAGGGTGGGCACATCCATTGCGGCGCGACCGGTAACGTCTGGCAGGAGAATATTTCGTAAATCCGGGTAGGATTTGTAAAGGGGCGGCTTGTTGCCCAGATTGATGTATTGAAGCTTGGTGGCGTCGTTATACTGCTCGGCGAAGCTGGCGTCGTTGTCGACCGAAGTAGCCATTATTTAAACTTCCCCCGTTGCCTGATTGGGTCTCAGGATGTCACGACCGTCGAGCCGAATTGGCGCCAGTCGTCGCGCGTACGATAAATATCCACTTCCGCCGCTTCCACAACCGACCCTCGGATCGGCGGGCGTGGTTTTTGTACTCTGACTCGAACCGCCTGAACCGCAGGATGTTGGTCGAATACTCCACGCGCGATGGCCGAAGCTGCGTTCTCCAGCAGGTTGCGCGGTTCTCCTTCCACCACCGTTTTCACGACACGATACAGATGGGTGTAACTCACCGTATCCTGCAACCGATCCGATTCCCCGGCAGTTGCCAGATCCAATTCAGCTTCCAGGTCAACAATGAAGGGTTGCCCCAGCCGACGCTCTTCCGGATTCACACCGTGAAACCCGTAAAACTGCATGCCGCGCAGAATTATGCGGTCAAGGCTCATCGTCGCACGGACGCGCCAAGGTATCGCCGGCGACGGTTGCCGGTATGCCTCCGCGACAGCGGTTCATGAGTGGAGATTCGATGGCCGCCGGGTCCTGGTAACCGCATCACCGTCCGGCCTTCAGCCTCGATTTGGGGAATTACTGTCATGCCTGGACACTTTGGGCCGCTATGGCCTCCACCAGCGCCAGGAGGTTTTGCGCTCTCTTCACCACTGGCACGTCCACCATTCGACCATCGATGGACAGCGAGCCGCGGCCCGCGCTTTCGGCTTCCTCCCAGGCTGCAACCACGGTGCGGGCGTATTCCACATCGTCGGGATGGGGAGAGAACGTCTCGTTGATGATGTCGATCTGTGCCGGATGGATGGCAAACTTGCCAGTGAAGCCAATCTGCCGCGCCGTGCCGGCATCGGTGCGCAACCCGTCCGGGTCACGGAACCCTACGAATGGACCATCCAGAGCCGCCACACGCGCGGCGCGTGCGGCAACCGCCACCGCCGATCTCGCGTAATAACACTCCTCGCCAAAATCGGTTCGGATCACCCCCATGTCGTTGGTGTAATCCTCGGCGCCGAATGCGACCCCGACAATGCGCTGAGATGCGCGGGCCATCTCATAAACGTGAACGATGGCCATCGCCGTTTCAATCCAGGGCACCAACTTGATTGTCCCTCGCGGAATGCCAATCCTGGATTCCAAAGGTCCCAGCAGTCGGTCAACCTGCTGCAGGTCCCACGCTGAGTCGCCTTTGCCTACGCTTATCCCGGCCAGTTCCGGGCACACCACCATATCCAGTTCCTGGCTCGTGAGACCGGTATCCAGCGAATTGACCCGTACCATCACTCTGCGTCCGGCCGCCGCCAGTCGCGGCACCCACTCTGCAGCCATCTCACATGCCGATGCCTTTTCGCCCGGCGGCACCGAGTCCTCCAGGTCGACCATTACGACGTCGGCGCCGAATCCCAATGCTCTTTCCAGCATGTTTGCCCGATTCCCAGGGACGAAAACCAAACTGCGCAACAATTCCACTACAGATATTCCTCCTCAATCCGGATACTGGATAAAATCCCTCACCCGTTTTAGAAGTCTCCCCACGAGTAACCTGATTTCACGTCAACTTTGAGCGTCACGTCCAGATCCAGGGCCGCGGGCATCTCATCCAGCACCATCACAATGAGCTCATCCATCTCGTCCTCCGGAACTTCGAACACCAGTTCATCATGCACCTGCAGGATCATCCTGGTGTTCCAATCTTCTTTTTTGAGGCGGGACTGCACGCTAATCATGGCTTTTTTCATGATGTCTGCGGCCGTGCCCTGAATCGGCATGTTGATGGCCATCCGCTCAGCAGCCGCCCGAACGTTGTGATTGGACGATTGAATGTCCGGCAGATACCGGCGCCGTCCCAACAGGGTTTCAGCGTACATCGTGCGCCGCGTCTGGTCTTTGATCGATTCCAGGTATCCGTTTATCCCTGGATAACGCGACAGATAGTTGTCGATGAATTGGCGGCCCTCTTCGCGACTGAATCCAGTTTGCTGAGATATGCCGTATGGGCCCAAACCGTATATGACGCCAAAGTTCAGAATTTTCGCAATCCGCCGCTGGTCCCCATCCACCTGGTTTATTGGAACATTGAACATCTGACTGGCGGTCGCGGCATGTATGTCTTCTCCACGGCGGAAAGCCTCCAACAGCGACTCATCCTGCGACAGGTGAGCCAGCACTCTGAGCTCAATTTGCGAATAATCGGCAGATAGCAGTTTACAATCCGAATCCGCTACGAATGCGCGACGGACCTGGCGACCAGCTTCCGTGCGCACTGGTATGTTCTGCAAGTTGGGGTCGCTGCTGCTTATTCGGCCAGTCGCCGATCCGGTCTGATGATATGAGGTGTGAATCCGACCCGTCCGCGGGTTCACCATCTCCGGCAAGGCGTCGGCGTAGGTCGATTTCAGCTTGGAAACCTGTCGGTACTCCAGAATGCGGTCAACCACCGGGTGCATTCCTTTCAGGGACTCCAACGCGTTGGCATCCGTGGAATAACCCAATTTCGTTCGTCTGGTCTTGGGCAATCCCAACTCGGAAAACAGCAAATCGCTCAGTTGCTTTGGCGAGTTGATGTTTACGGCATGGCCGATGTCCTGGAACAAACTGGTCTGGAGCTGTTCCATCTGTTCGTTCAAATCGCGCGACATCTCGTGCAAAATACCGGCGTCGAGCTTCACCCCCGCCCGCTGCATGTCAACCAGGACCGGCACTATGGGCAGTTCCACTTCCGACATCAACCCCTGGATACCCAACGATTCCAGCGGCGGTTCCAGATGCTGCCTCAACCTGAGCGTGCAGTCCGCGTCAGCAGCGGCGTACGGAGCGCCAACCGTGATGTCAACTTCGTTAAAGGTTTTCTGGCGCGCGCCTTTCCCGATGATTTCCGTTATGTTGGTCATCTCCCGCCCAAGTATCTCCAGCGCCAGGGGTTTGAGTCCCAACCGGTTCTTGCCCAGCAAATGCGCCGCGATCATCGTGTCGTGATCCACCACGCCGTAGGGTTCGATACCGTAGTTGCTCAGCAGCGTAAGATCGTAATTGGCGTTGTGGGCACACCGTTGGAGTCCATCCTCAACGAACAGGGGACGTACGGCGACCAGTACTTCCTCCATCGGTAGTTGATCACCCGATGCGTGCCCGACTGGCACGTACCATGCCACCCCGCTGGGAACCGCGAAACTCAACCCGGCCAAGTCGGCGTTCATCGGATCAGTGCTGCTCGATTCAGTATCAAACGCGAAGGCGCCGGCGACGCGAATTTCGTCGATCATAGCGTCCAGCTCGCTTCGGAGAGATACAATCCGATAATCTTGGTCTGCGTCGGCAACCGTCACCGCCGGACCCGAAGCAACCGAAACACTATGCCCGGCGGGTTCACCGGTCGCCGTCGCCCAGGGTGCGTCCGGCGATGGAATCCTCCCCAAAATGCTGTGAAATTCCAGGCCGGTCATGAATGCGACCACGTCTCCCCGCTGGTAATTGCCGAACCTGGATCCCTCCAGATCGAGCTCAACGGGGGCTGCCCGGTCGATAGTCGTCAGGAAACGGTATTCAAACGCGGCTTCCCGGTTTTCCGACAGATTGTTGTGAACCCGTTTTTGCGAAATGTCGTCGATATGCTCGTAAATGCCCTCAAGCCGGTCATAGTTGCTCAACAACGTTATCGCCGTTTTCTCACCTACTCCGGGCACTCCGGGTATGTTGTCCGATTTGTCGCCCACCAATGCCTTGAAATCAGGTTGCTGAGCCGCTGTCAGGCCACCGTAACGTTCCAGTAATTCCGCTTCATCCACGATCCTGCGGTCACCTTCGCCGCGAGCCAGGTCTACCCGCACCTTGGGGGACACCAGCTGGAAGGTGTCCCGGTCCCCAGTTACGATAACGGTCTCCAATCCTGCCTCTTCGGCTTGCCTCGACAGAGTGCCGATCAAGTCATCGGCTTCATACCCTGCCAGCTCGTACACCGGGACACCAAAAGCCCTCATGAGTTGTTTCACCCGATCGAACTGCCCTCGCAGTTCGGGAGGCGTCGGGGGCCTTTGAGCCTTGTATTGCGGGAACCGAATATGGCGAAACGTGGGCGCAGGTGTGTCAAAACAGATCGTAACGTGGGTGGGTTGCCACTCGTTGAGTGCCCGAATAAAGACGCTGGCGAATCCATAAACGCCGGTTACATCTTCCCCGGTGCTCGACACCGTCAGGTTTCGGGAAGCACTGATGGCGCGAAACGATCGGTGAACCATCGCGTGCCCGTCCAACAACAGCAGCAACGGCGAACTGCGCCCGGCAGTCCCGAATGAAATCGGCATCGACATTTGACTTGCACTCGCCATCTTCGGTCCCTCTGGCAGATTGTCCCTAAACGCCCAACCATAAACGCCCAACCATTTCCGTGGTAGGTCTTGTTCATCCGCATTATACATCAGCCGTAATGCGCGCCCGGAGTCCTGTCCGCCGTGGCCATGAAAGCCGCCGTGATATAATGGCCCGGCTATCCCAACTGACCAACCTATATCGTTGTACAGGCATGCCGATTTACGAATACAATTGCGATTCTTGCGGCTTGCGCCAATCCAGATTGGTGTACAGCTGGTCCGCTGCAGATGCGCTGGCGTGTAGACAATGCGGAGGAAACGGATTGACCAGGCTGGTTTCCGGTTTTTCTTTTCATCGTTCGTGGGGGGAAAGTCTGAACTGGGTGCCAGATAATGCGATCGCCGACCTTGATAACAACCAAGCCGTCAGCATCGACTCCCATCTTGGACGCATGGACGAAGCCATGGGCGGCCGGGTCACCCCTGATTTCCACGAACATCGGCACGAGATCAACAACCCGGACGGTTGATTAATCATGCCCATTTACGAATACCGTTGCCAAATCTGCCATGAACTGTCCACCTTTTTCGTCCGCTCCGTGGGCGCTGCGCTGGAACCAATTTGCAGCAGTTGCGGCAGCGCCGAAATGCAACGCAGAATGTCGGCATTCGCCATGGGTAAAACCACTTCCGGCGTCCACGCTTCCACTCCGACCTCTGGCAATAGTCGGGAATACTACAGCGACCCGCGCAATATCGGCCGACACGTCGAAGACACTTTCACCCGCCACGGCGTTGAAATGCCGGCCACCGTTCGGGAATCCATCGACGCTGCCCGCGGCGGCGAAGTCCCCAAAGGAATGCAATCGTGACCACCAACCCCGACAACAACCCCTCCAATCTCCTGCCGGCACTGGTAGGCTGCCTCGAGGCCCTGCTCGCTTCCGAAACGTTGCCCGAAGGATTGATTGCCGGTGAAATCGGTTGGCTGGACAGCGGCCTCGCTTCCGCCCGCCCCGAGTCCATACAAGTAGGGCGTCCCGAAAATCGTTCCAATGCGATAACCCTTATCAACACCGCCCGCAACATCCTCAGCATATTGGAGGCTACTGGCGCCGTTGAGATAGATTCCGCGCTGCAACTCCACAGAGCTCTGGATGATGCCAACCAACGCGCTGGGAGGACGTTGCGGAGAGAACAGGCTGATCGCATTCGTGGGTTGTACGTCATCATCGACCCCGAAGTAACCGGAGGCCGCGAACCGATAGAAGTTGCGAAGGCTGCGATCAATGGTGGCGCCCGTATGCTCCAGCTCCGGGACAAATTGCGCGACAAGGGTGAACAGATGCCATTGGCTATCGCCCTCCGGGACCTTTGCGCCGCCAACCAAGCCCTGTTGATTATTAACGATCACGCCGATATATCGGCGGCCCTCGGCCCGGAACACGTGGGTTTGCATGTGGGCCAAACCGACTTGGCCGTAGCCGACGCGAGAAAGATACTGGCGCCAGGCCAGTTACTGGGACGCTCAAATCGGGATATCGACCTCATCATTGAGTCCCAGGAAATGGGCGCCGACCACGTGGCGTTCGGCTCGATGTACAACACGACCACCAAACCGATGATCCGCGACCCGCAGGGTCCAGAAAGGCTCAAACAGGCCCGCGCCGTGGCCCAGGTGCCCTTGGTCGCCATCGGCGGCATCACGGTCGATAACGTGGCTCCGGTTGTGGAGGCAGGCGCCGATGCCATTTGCGTCACCGCCGCAGTGGGAAGCGCCCCCGATCCCGAAGCCGCCGCTGCCGGGTTGACCGAAGCCATCCGCGCCGCCGGCGGACGAGTGTAGAGTCAGGCGATGCCGACACCACACGGGGAACACCTGGCTAACCTGTCTGCCAGGGCGATCGAAGAATTGGGCCAACGGCATCGGGCGCGCGAACAGGCGCTGGTAATATCCCGCCAGGTAATCCGGAACTCTGCTAACGCCATTCGCGCCGTTCATCGTTACGATTTCGAAGAGGCGGAACGCCTGATCGCCGAGGCATCTGACAGGCTGGGCGAAACGCTGGAAATCAAGATCAACAATCCCGAGATTTACTACGCCGGTTTTCTCTCCGACGCCAGGAAGGAATTTACCGAAGCTAACATAACGTTGGCGGCAATTTCCGAAAAAACATTGCCCGATTGGGAATCGCTTGATGTGGACCCACCCGCTTACCTGAACGGAATGGCCGAGGTGATCGGCGAGCTTCGTCGGTACATCCTGGATGCACTGCGACGGGACGACACTTCCCGTTGTGAAGAACTCATGGAGTTGATGGATGAGATCTACGGGATATTGGTTACCGTGGACTTCCCGGAGGCCGTAACCGGCGGATTACGCCGCAGCACCGATGCCATGCGCGGTGTTTTGGAACGCACCAGGGGCGATTTGACCATTTCTTTGCAACAACGACGTCTGGAACGCCGCCTCGCCGATTCGTCTCCCTGACGCTGCGAATCGACCTTGCCGAATACTTCGACGGATACTTCGCCCTGTTCACACGTCCCGGATTCATCAGCGCCCGGCTGCGCAATCTGGTCATCGCCTCGTGGCAGGTTGAGGCCACCGAACTGGAGCATTGCGTCCCCAGGGGATTGGAAGTTGACTGCTTCCATAACCAAACCTACATCAGCTTGGTTGGACTCTGGTTCGCAAATCCCCGCGTCTTCGGATTGCCCGTGCCAACAGCCGGGTACGTTCAGGTGAATTTTAGAATGTACGTCCGACAGAAGGTGTCCCGCGGGTGCAACCGGCCCGGTGTAATGTTCCTTCAACAAATGGTGGGCAGCCGCATAGCCGGCGAGTTCGCGAGGCGGTTGTATCGCGAACCCTGCACCGCGCTACCGATGGGCCGCAATTTCAGCGTCCCTTCCTCCTCACCTGGCCACCGAACGCGATATTCCTATAACTGGATGCGGGATGGCAGGGAGGAATCATTGTCCGCAGAGACCGATCAACCACCGCAAGTTTCAGCGGCAGGTTCACTGGAGGAATTCTTGACTGCCCGCCACTGGGGTTATCATGCTTTGCCTGGTGGCCGGGTCCGAAACTACCGTTTGACGCGCGATCCGTGGCAGATATCGACAGCCACGAGTTGGGCGATCACTTGCGATTATTCGTCCTTATTGAGCCCCTCCCTGGCGCAAGCGACAACGCAGGAACCGGCTTCCGTCCTGATGTCCCATGGATCCGCAGCCAAATTACATCTACCCCGTACGATACCATCGTGAATCTTATTGACAATCTGGGCTTCAAGTTGAGATTTGCCTCCGTCCGTTGGTAGAATACGGCCATCCGAAGCCGAGGCATTTACGCCAACGCTTACACCAGTTCCGGAGTTGCCACTTGGTTACACCACCTTCCCGAACTATGGTCAATCTTGCGTCCGACGAGTTGGACGCTATCGAAGAATGCTATCGCCGTGGCTGGACCGATGGATTGCCAGTAGTTCCACCGACAATAGATAAAGTACAGGCGATGCTGGATGCGGTCGGCCTGGCCCCCGATGACATCATCGGAGAAGTCCCAGTTCGTCGCCGCACCCTGACGGCGGATCAGGCGGCAGCCAACGCCGTTATGGCCGGGTGTTTGCCCTCTTACTTCCCCATCGTGTTGGCAGCCATGAGAGCTTTGTTCGAACACGATCCAAACTGCATCCACGAAGTATCCGCCGTGACAAACTCCACGGGCTTGCTCGTCATCGTAAACGGCCCCATCCGCCAGGAGATCGACCTGAATTGCACCGACAACCTGTTCAGTCCGGGGCGACGGGCTAATTCCACAATCGGAAGAGCTCTGCGGCTGATTTTCATCAACGTATTCGAGCAAAGGCCTGGGCTCCTGGATCGCGGCTGCATGGGCAGCTTGACCAAATTTGGCGTGGTGATCGGCGAGGACGAAGAGAACAGCCCATGGGAACCATTCCACGTCAGCGCCGGTTTTGCGCCAGGCCAGTCAACCGTAACCGTTGCCACCATTCAGGACCCGTCAATGCACGGTAACCGCTATGGCACCACCAGCGAAAGCCTGCTGGATTCTATCGCCGATGGCATGGCCTCCCACGGATTGGGCATATATTTTGGCCGCGGCATCAAATGGGTCTGGGTAGTAGGCCATTGGCACTCAGAGTTGTTGGGACGCCAGGGCTGGGAGCGGCGGGCCATGCAGGAATATTTGTACGAGCGTTCCTGGCGTTCGGTGGCTCAGTTGAAACGGCTGGGGATGGTGAATGGCCCGTTGGAAACCGAAGATGACGACCGACGATTGTTGACGGTTGAGAGTCCTGATGACATCCTTATCGTAAAAGCCGGTGGCGACAGCGGCATCTATAGTGAACTAATCATGAATTACTTCGGGGTTCCCGCAGTCACTACAGCATTGTAGGCTGGCCCGTTGTTCCACACCCAAGGAGTTTGATTATGACCATATCGCACTCTCCCAGCATCCAGGTAATCGACCCAACCGGGTACGACCCGGGTGAAACGCCGTTGATCATGGCCGCTCGACCCATCGACCTGCGTGGCGCCCGATTAGGACTGCTGGACAATTCCAAAGCCAACTCCGATGCCATTCTGTGGCAAATCGCGCGAATTTTGGACGAAGAGTTTGAGTTCTCCAACATCTATCATGCCCGCAAGCACAGCGCATCGCTGCCTCCGCATCCGGAGGTGCTGGCCGACCTGCACCATAATGCAGATTTCGTAATCGCCGGCATAGGGGATTGAGGAGGCTGCTCGTCGGGCAGTTTGCACGACGGAATTACTCTTGAGCGCCAGGGAATCCCGGCAGCGACCATCATCACCACGGTGTTCGCCAACACCGCCCGCGCCTACACGAGGCTGATGGGAGTCCCCGGTTTTCCATACTTGATGTGCCCTCATCCCATCACCAACGTCGGACCCGATGCCCTCCGCGAGAGGGCGAACAACCTGGTCCCAGACGTGCGCAATTTGCTTATCAACGGCGAGCTGCTCGGCAACTGAACTCAGCAAGGTAACCTGTTTCCATGGCGGTTTTTGATAATTTGTTGCGGCGTTTTCGACGTCGCCCGGAAGGGGACCCGGAACCTGGCGCAACCGGCTCACGGGGCCCCGAGCCGTATCACGGTTACACCATGGAAACTCCACTCCAACCGGGCCCGCCAACGAACGATGCTGACACCAGCCGGTTAGTTGCCGACGTCCCACCATCACCTCTATCCGACACTCGTGGGCCCGGCCGGGGATTCACCGAGGCCCGTTTAGAACACGATACGCCGCTTCGCGGAGAGCCGACTCCTGCATTCGCATCGGTTGGTTCAGGATCACCATCATCGGTGGCGGAACCATCCGGCGCCTATGCCCCTACCGCAACCATGTCTCCCAGCCACATGATGGACGATGACGTACTGCACGACGACCATTTACTGTTGTCGTGCCCGTACTGCGGTTTGGAACAACAGCGGATTGGGGCCAGATGCTCGCATTGCAACCTGGTGATCGTTCGACTGCCCAGATGGGCTCAGCGCCGACGCCGGGGATGGATCACCCGCCGGTTGTCGTGGCGCCGCTTGTTCACCGCCTGCGCCGTTGTACTGATTATCTTATTTGTCGTTTGGGTCAACTACCCCTTCGCCCCCGACCCGGTGGTCTTATTCAAGAAGATACATTCCACCATGACCATCGACATGGGCGCCGGTAGCTGGGCTGCGGCCGGGCGAGACCTCCGCCACAGCCGTTTCGTGGAGTTGGGGCCACCACCTCCAGTCGGCGATATTATCTGGAGATCTTTCGTGCCCAACCCGCTGTCGGCCGAACCCATTGTTCAATCGCCCAACATTTACGTCGCCACCGCCAACGGCATCTATCCACTGGCGCAAGAAACCGGCGAACTTCGGGAGGGTTGGGAAGGTGATACCCTCGGGCGCATTACCAGCGCCCCGGCCGTGATCGACTCATACCTGTTTTTCGGTAGCACCGACCACACAGTCAACGCCTGGAACGCGGTCAACAGCGATCCCATCTGGAGCTTCCAAACCGAAGCCACAGTCCAGGCGGCGCCAATTGTATCCAATGGCCTGGTTTACATCAGCTCGGGGAAAGGGGCGTTATACGCGCTCGACGCCGCAAACCAGGGCGCCCAAATCTGGCGCAAACAACTGGATAGCAACGCCAGCGCTGCCGTAGCGGTCCACGACGGCAAATTGTTCGTCGGCGATGACCAGGGCATTTTCTACATCCTGTCTGCCAGAACCGGCCAGGAACGATTCCGATACCGCACCCCCCGGGCGGTAACCGGTTCGCCAGTGATTGCGTTGGATGGTTCCCGCGCTTATTTCGCCTCTGGAGGCCAGCTATACGCGGTGAATGCAGAACTCAACGAAGTTCCCGGACAATATCAATTCAAACAAATCTGGGCTCAATTGTGGCTCTGGCAAGTGCCAGGGGTACCGCGCCCACCGGGCCAACAGGGCGGCTTATGGCGCTTCACACCCGAAAATCCTTTGCTGGGGGTCTCCAACAGTCCTGCTTTGGCCAACGACGATATTTATGCGGGAGCCCACGACCATAAACTTTACGCCCTCAATGCCCTCGACGGTAGTCTTACCTGGGAATTTGAGGCGGCAGACGCCATTTGGGGGTCGCCGCTGGTTGTCAAAGATCAAGTGATTTTTGGCGATGACTCCGGCACCGTGTACGGATTGAACCGAACTGACGGCACGGAAATCTGGTCGGTCTTACTAGATCCTGATCCGTTAGACGACGACCGCTACCGGATCAGGATTTCCCCTACGCTCAGCAACGGTTTGTTGGTGGTGCGCACAGATAACGGGCACGTCTTCGGCATTCGATAAGCCCTTCCAGCTGGGTTCCGTGCTGGCTGCATGTAAAAGTGGCTGGGCTCTCATTGAGCCCAGCCACTTTTTGCCTGATCAACTTTCAGGTTAGTAAAGGTGACAAGACACCCGGTGGCCCGGCACAACCTCTTTCTCCACCGGTACCACTTCGGAACACTGAGGCATCGCGAACGGACAACGCGGATGGAAGCGGCACCCTGAAGGCGGGTTGATTGGAGAGGGTACCTCGCCCTGCAGCACGATGTCCTCGCGAATCAGATCGGGGTGCGAAGGCAGTGCGGCCGAGAACAACGCTTTCGTGTAGGGATGGAGAGCGTTTTCGTACAACTCCTCGGTATCCGCATACTCTACGATCTGACCGAGATACATTACCGCGGTTTGGTGGGCCATGTACCGGACCGTCGCCAGGTTGTGCGCTATCAACAGATAGCTGACGTTGTATTGCTCTTGCAAGTCCTTCAGCAGGTTCATCACCTGCGCACGAATGGACACATCCAGCGCCGACACCGGCTCGTCCAGCACAATCAGCTTGGGGTACGACACCAGGGCCGAGGCCACCGCAATGCGTTGCCGCTGGCCTCCACTAAACTCATGGGGATAGTTATTGGCCTGCTGGGCGTGGAGCCCCACCTGCTGCAAAACTTCCGCGACTCGATCTTCCTTCTCTTGCGTCGTCACGCTGCGATTAACGATAAGCGGTTCTGCAACAATATCGCGGACCCGCATCCGTGGGCTCAGTGACGACCAGGGGTCCTGAAACACCGCTTGCACCGTGGTCCGGTACTCTTGCAACTGAGTTCCGCGGAATTCGTTGATGTCTTCCCCTTCAAGAAGAATCTCACCCTCGGTCGGGCGTTCCAGCCGCAGTAATAGCTTGCTGGTGGTGGTTTTGCCACAGCCAGATTCGCCAACCAGGCCCAATGTCTCGCCTTGCCTGATAGAGAAGGAAATACCGTCCACCGCCTGCACGTAGCCGATGGTCTTCATCATGATAAGACCTTTTGTAACGGGGAAATATTTCTTCAGGCCATTGACTTCTAGCAATGCATGATTGGTAGCAACTACCATTAGGAACCTTTCCTCCTCGGAATGGAATTCTTTTCTCAGGTACTGGATCCGGAAAGAGCTAACCGCTACTGCCGGTCGGCACGACGAATTCTTCAATCGGTTTACCTTGCCAGTCTGGACCGAGCGCCCAACAGTCGGCATGGTGCCTGGGATTCATCTGTACCGACTCCGGATATGCTTCCAGGCATTTGTCCTCGGCGTATAGACACCTTGGCGCAAATCGGCACCCTTCCGGCAAGTTTGAAAGCAATGGCGGCTGGCCGTCAATGGAGTAGAGCCGGCCTACGCGCTGTTCCAGTTTTGGAACCGAGTTGATCAATGCCTGGGTATACGGGTGGGTCGGGTTGTTGAAAATATCCCGCACGTCACCCTGTTCTATTATCCGCCCGGCGTACATCACGGCCACTCGGTCGCACATGCGGGCAACTACGCCAAAATCGTGGGTAATGAAAATGATGGCGAGTCCGGTCTCCGCCTGAATCTCTTTCAAAAGGCGCAGGTATTGCAACTGGATCGTAACGTCCAGCGCCGTGGTTGGTTCGTCCGCGATAATAACTCCTGGTTCGCAGGACATCGCGATAGCCCCTACCACGCGTTGCTTCATTCCACCCGACATTTGATGCGGATAGTCGTCCAGCCGTCGCTCAGGCGCCGCCACGTTAACGGAACGCAAAGCGGTTACCGCCCTGCCCAGCATTGACCGCTTGTTTTCCCGGTGCGCTATGCCTAATGCCTCGCGCAACTGGTTACCAATTGTAAACACCGGATTGAGCGAAGTCTGAGGGTCTTGCAAAATCATCGAGATTTGCCGACCTCGGATATCCCGCATTTCATCTTCGCTCTTCAGCAGGACATCCTCGCCATTAAGGATTACCTCACCACCCACTATCTTGCCAGCCGGGCGCGGAACCAACCGCAGCAACGACAGCGCGGTCATTGTTTTTCCGCAGCCCGATTCGCCCACGATGCCCAGGGTTTCCCCTTTTCGCAGCGAGAACGAAATACCATCCACCGCTTTCACGGTAGCCGAGCGAGTGAAAATATAGGTGTATAGGTCTTTGACTTCCAGTATCGGTTCGGTGTCAGTTTGAATTGTAGTCATAATGCTAAACGTTCCTCAGCTTGGGGTCGAGACGGTCTCTCATCCAATTTCCAAACAGGTTCATCGACAATACGGTTAGTACGATGGCCAAACACGGGAAGAGGAATATCCACCAGGCGACGGTGATCAAATCTCTGCCATCTGCAACCATTACTCCCCACGCCGGCCGGGGTGCCTGAATACCAGCTCCCTGGAAGCTTAAGGTCGCTTCCAGGATGATAACATGCCCTACCTCTAGCGTCGCCAATACTACCACAGTGGAGCAACACTACTATCACAATGATGACGGTGGTAATCCCGGCTCCGATCGCAGCCACCAACACCAGCGCCAAGCAAAATCGACGGAAAAGCCAGCTTGATGTCCACGATACGCATGATTATCGCATCGGTTTTACCACCTCTTCGCAACTTCTAAACGTTTCTCAATCTCGGATCCAGTCGATCCCTCAGCCAATCTCCAAACAGGTTCATCGACAATACGGTCAGTACGATGGCCAAACACGGGAAAAGGAATATCCACCAGGCGACGGTGATCAATTCCCTCCCGTCAGCCGCCATCACTCCCCAAGCCGGCCTGGGCGCTTGGATACCAGCTCCCAGGAAGCTCAAGGTCGCCTCCAGTATGATCACGTGCCCTACTTCCAACGTCGCCAGCACGATTACAGTATTGAACACGTTGGGGAAAATGTGCTTCATCATGATCCGCGTGTTTGACGCTCCCGCCACCCTCGCCCGATCCACGAAATCCCGCTGTTTGATCCCCAATGCTTCGCTGCGCACAACACGGGCATACCGCGCCCAGAGCAACAGCGCTATCACGATGATGACGGTGGTAATCCCGGCTCCGATTGCAGCCACCAACACGAGCGCCAGCAGAATCGACGGAAACGCCAGCTTGATGTCTACGATACGCATGATAATTGCATCTGTTTTACCACCTTTATAGCCAGCCAACATCCCCAGCGTCGTCCCCAAAAACCCTCCCAACAGTATCGCCAAACACGAAACCATCAGTGATACTCGCGCTCCGTGCAGCAACCGGCTCAACACATCACGACCCAACTTGTCCGTACCCAACGGAAATTCCCAACTCCCTCCAGGTATCTCCTGCACCAGCGCCTCTCCCAGTTCCGCCTCCCCGTTCCCATTCCGGTCTTCCAACGTCCCAGCTCCTGATGTCAGAAGGTACTTGACGTTTTGTATGCTCACCTCGGTCGCATCGTTCTGTACACGCTGCACTATCTCCTGCGTCAGTACCTGATCCCCCACCCACACCGGTGGCAATTTTTCGCTGTCCAAGTGATTTTCTATCGGGCCGTGCGGCGACAGCACGTTCGCGAACACCGCCGGTACAATCAGCAACAGCACCAGGATAATCAGCGGTATTACCGGAAATCGGCGAAATTCACTCCACGCACTCCTAGCTCCTGCCTTCACCGCCTCCGGCGCTCCTCCTGCTATCTCTCCTACCGGTCCCCCGGGAGCATTTGCCTGCACCGCCATTTCTTTTCTCCCCCTGATTCCTTACCGTAGATCCCGTACCGTAGATCCCGTACCCTAATCCCTGCCCGTCGAGCCTCACGCCCCTCGAGCCTCGGGTCTAGGAATACCTGATCCGCGGGTCTACATACGCGTACACGATGTCCGTCAATATGTTGATACCAATGTACAACAGTGCAAATAACATCACGATTGCCTGCACCGTGATGTGATCCTTCGTATTTATTGCCTGAATTACCAACTGTCCAATCCCCGGCCACGCAAATATTGTTTCTATCACCACCGACCCCGTTATCAGCACAGCCAGGATCAGGCTGAAGTAAGTCAACGGCACTATCAGCGCGTTCCGGAAACAGTGCTTCCACACTATCTTCCACTCCGGAATCCCCTTGATTCGCGCCAACTTCACGTACTCCGTGTCCAGCACATCCAGCATCGACGACCGCGTCAACCGCATTATCGCCGCCACGTTGTAGTACCCCAATGCGAACCCGGGCAGCAGCATGTGTTCGATCCCACCTTTCCCAGACGTCGGCAACCACCCGAACTGCACCGCGAAGATCCACATCAATATCAATCCCACCGCAAACGTCGGCGCCGACTGCCCCAGTATCGCGAACATCTTCGCTCCACTGTCAAACCACGTGTCCTTCTTTACCGCCGACAACACCCCAATCGGAAAGGCTATCACACCCGTAATTATCAACGCGAACCCTGACAATTGAATCGTTGCCGGCAACTTCTCCACAATCAAGTCCAGCACCGGACGATCCCACTTGAACGACGTCCCCAAATCTCCCGTCAGCAACCGACCCATATAGGTCAGATACTGGATGTGCAACGGCTGGTCCAGTCCCCACTCCATACGCACCCGATCCAACTGCTCTTTCGACGCTTCATCATCAAATATCGCCGCCAATGGATCCCCGGCTACCCGCGACAGCGCGAATACGATCAGGCTGATAACGAATACCGCCAGTAATCCCTGTAATATCCGCAATACAATAAAACGCTGCATGATGTTCAGTCCTGACCAATGTGTAGCGCTACCGGTAATCCCGTCACGCTCCCGGTTGTTTAATCGATGATTCTTCAGTCACGCTATCTCGTTTGACTTTTTCCAATGGATCAAATCCCTTCAATCCATATGACCCGCGTCGCCAGGTTGTTTAGCCTGTTTCCAGCGGCGCAGGTCATACATGGTTGGGGGTTGCCGGCTGACTACTCCCGCACACCCTTTACGTATTCGAGGTAGACATAATTGCCGTTGTTCGGACCCAGGAATATATACTCGGCCACCACGTTAGGATTCACCGTCGCGCTCACCGGCAGCGTCCAGCCTGGGATAGTGGTTACCTCGTAGAAAAGCTCGTCCGAGACTTTCTGCCAGTCGGCCGTGGAATCGGCTTCGTTCAACGCCCGCAGCGCCTTGTTCTTGTTTACCTGGATATCATCGCTGGTGTAGGCGCGGAAGAACCGTTCGGCGCTGAAGTAGAAGTGCACCCGAGTGTCGATCGGCGCCGCCGGTCCCCGGAACGGGTACACGCAGCAGTCCGTATCCAACCCCCGATAATTGTTGCGCCAGTTCGAAAACTCGATGGAATCGGTCTGCGGCTCCAGCCCGATGTCACGCCAATACCCCGACATCGCTTCCATCAGGTCCGGCAGCTCCGGCACTCCGCTCAACGGGAATACTGGTATCCGGAAACCGAACCCCTCCGGATACCCCGCTTGCGCCAGCAACTCGCTCGCCTTCTCCGGGTCGTAGCCATACAGCTCGTCCCACGAGTCTTCCCAATCCGGGTTGTAACCTGCCGGGAAGTCTGGAACCAGCGTGCCAATCCATTGCCGGCCGCCTCCGCCCTCAAATATCGCGCTGTTGATCTGGTCCCGGTCCAGCGCTTTGTTCATCGCCATGCGGACTAGTTTTCCCGTTTCCCCAGGCTCGTTCCACGGCATGTGTTCGTCCCGGTGAGGCACATTGTTGTAGCTCACCCGTAGGTCCGCCTGTGCCTCAGGAGTTAAATCGGTGGGAACGCCCTGCTCGCCGGTGGCGTAATACAAACCACCGAAAAGGGCGAACGCAGTATTGGCAGTAACCGAACTGTCGTAGATCGTCATGCCCCCGGCAATGGCCTCCCCAAGCAACGATCGGTTGATCGCGCCTATGTGCCCTTCACCCGCCAGCATGATCGCCAGTCGTGTCGCTGGCTCCCTCACGTTCTTCAGCTCAATCTCGGGGAAGTCGGGGTCCACCCGCCAGTGTTCATAGTCCACAACGTCCCAGCGCCACCCCACGCCTTCCTCGAAACTTACGAATTCGTAGGGTCCCGTCCGCGCCGATTTCTCGTAAACAAGGTCCCGGCTCTGGGCGCAGTACCCCAACTCTCCGTAATCAGCTTCCCCGTTGGGGCATGCCTGGTCCCACTGCGCTTTGCTGCTCATGGGAACGCCCCGATATCCGGATAACCAGTAGAGAAGGTCCACCGCCGGCCGCACTTGGGTATGCAGATTGACCTCGTAGTCATTGACGATTTCAACTTCGGTACCCGGATCGCTGCGGAAGTAGTCAGAATAGGACGCGCGGCATTGCGGATTGGTGTAATAGCCTATCGAGTGTTTAACGTCCTGAGCCGTGAATTCGCCCCAGTCATCGTGCCAGCGCACTCCCTGCCGAAGCTTGAAATTCCACACCCGTCCGTCAGGTGTGATGCTCCACTCGGTCGCCAGCATCGGCTCGTACGATCCGTCGATGCGGCTGGCATCAACCATGTACTCCATTGCCATCCGATAGTTGACCACTCCAGAACCGGTGACTTCGCAGTCCAGCGGCGACTCTAGCGAAGGCGGGTCCAACACCGCAATCAGCCGGTCCGTTACCACTGTCCCCTGCAGTGTTGATACATCCAGCGTGGGAAGCACCGTGGCCTGCAACACCGATACCCTCTGGGTGGGCGTCGGCAGCGCGCCTGCCGGAATCGGTGTATTGGTGGCTGACGGGTCCTGGGCGCCCGTTGACGCCTGGTCAGTCCCAGCGCCCGCGGCAGGAGTATCCTCTGCCCCTCCACATGCTACGACCACCAAAGTTATAACGATTATAAATAACAATGCCAAACTGGGAAATCTTAAAATCCGCCGGAATCCCATTAGTTTCTCCCCCGGTTGTTGATTTCACCGAACAGCCGCCCGGGCGCAGCAATTAGCGCCCCGTTCGCCACTCGGTAGGCTGTGGCACTATATGAAACATCCATGTGGCAGTCAAATCGGCACGTGGCTGACGTTTGTTACGTTTTTCGCAAAATGATGGCCTCATAGTTGTGGTCAGTTTGCATAACTCAACGATATATTATACATACCATGACTCAAACGACTGGATTTGTTCCGCACTTCTCAGGTGCTACCGATTACGCAATGTAATTACCCTTATTGTATGTCGAAATGCAATAAAGCGTAACGGAGCGAATCCAATAACAGAATTCAGCGGGTGATTACTTGCCAGCGGGTGATTACTTTATCCGCCATCGATTTCCTTAGACCCGGAAACCCACACCGGACGCCCGGTTCAGGTTCCAGCGTCCACCACGTCGCCGCCAAGGGACCGTCGAATGCGTTGGACAGCGGCGCGAAACGCGGGTGATTCGGGAGAATCTTCGACCGCCGCCACCTGAATGAAAAACTGTTCGAATCCAGCCGGCGAATAAATGGTCAGAATCCGGGCTGGCTTCGAACCACCATTCTTGAACGTATGGGGCGTCTCGCGCGGAATTAGCACAAACCCGCCGGCCACCGCACGGACCGTCGTTGGCCCCACGGTAATTTCTACTTCACCTTCCAGGATGTAGAAAGCTTCTTCTGTTTCGTGATGGACGTGTAACGGCGGCCCGTCAACATCGACGGTGAATTCCAGGAGCGAATACGCTCCTCCCGTCTGTTCAGAGGTAGCTTTGACGACTACTTCGGGATGGCCCGGCGGAGCGTATCGGTCGCCTTCACCGTCCGCCAATACCCATGCGCCCTCAAGCGCCTCCATAATTCGATTACAAAACCGTCAGTTACAAAACCGCCTCAGCGATGCGTTCCAGGTCGTCCAATACGCTTCTGTCCGTGGTGCTGGCGACTCTGACGATAACGCGGTTCGCCCCGGCATTGGCGAACTGTTCTATCAGCCCCCGGTCCGCAGGCTGTCCGAATACGGTGACGCTGATTCCAGACGGGTCACGCCCGGATGCCTCGGCAAGTTCATCAATAGCCGCCCTGCCGGCCGCGATCTGTTCGGGATTCGATGCCGTGGGCATCCATCCGTCCCCCCACCGCACGACTCGGCGGAATACGTTCCTGGCATTGCCACCCAAGATCACCGGAGGGCCGCCTTCCTGCGCCGGTTTGGGATTGCACTGGACCGGAGGAAAGTCGTAATAGCGGCCATGATATTCAGCCGTGTCCTGAGTCCACAGGGCACGCATCACCTCAATAGCTTCCCTAGCCTGAGTCCACCGGTGATCGAAATCGCCCCCCATTATCTCGGTTTCTTCGCGTAACCAACCGGTCCCAATACCAAGCAGAAAACGCCCGCCAGAAAAACGGTCCAGCGTGGAAATTGCGCCCGCCAAAACCAACGGGTTTCGTTCCGGTATTAAAGATATGCCAGTCCCGAGCTTAATCTTACTGGTAACTGCCGAAGCGCGCGCTAGCCCGATGTACGGGTCCGCCATGTCGCTCATGTAGTCGGGAATAGATCCATCTGGTGAACCGGGATATTTCGACGCCGGGTTGACCGGCATTACCGGGTGTTCCGGCAGCCAGATCGATTCGAAGCCAAGCGATTCGGCTTTGGCGGCTATGTCTGCGACATCAATAGAATTGGTGGAGATTGACATGTTCAATCCGATTTCCATTCTAGCCTCCGGTGGCAACTGGTGCGTGACATTTATCAACATCGCGATGATAGCACGGCGCTTAACGCCGGTCTATGTGCCGGCCGGTTATACCCTCAGAGCTTCTGATTAATAAAGCACCCATTTAGCCGTGCCAAACAGCGCTTCCCAGTACCATATCG
The DNA here is from genome assembly GCA_965217175.1 of Dehalococcoidia bacterium. Classification (GTDB taxonomy): domain Bacteria; phylum Chloroflexota; class Dehalococcoidia; order Lucifugimonadales; family UBA3495; genus Bin87. The sequence continues at coordinate 2,185,960 of OZ244251.1, read as the reverse complement.
GCAACCAACGAGCAACCCGCCGTTGCGGAATGATATACTGATTCCCACGTCTAACACTTGGCAATAAAGGGTTCTCAATACATGCCTCTATACATCATGCTTGCTAATTTCACCGGCCGAGGCCGGCGTATGGGCCAGTCTAATCCGAACTTACTGAGCGAAGCGGCCTCGGATGTGGAAACTCAGTCCAGCAAAGTGCTTAGCCAATACGCCGTATTGGGCCGTTACGACTTTGTCATCATCACCGAGTCATACGACAATCAGTCCGCGGTCCGACTATCTCTCGAACTGGGAATACGCGCCGGATTGAATATCGAAACTCTACCCGCATTGCCAATCGGTGTCCTGTCCGACGAAGACCACATCAACTTCCTGCGTGATGCTGCCGTGGCCCTCAACTTGCCTTCAGGGCCCGACGATTCGGATTCGTCCGACGACTGGCGCCTGCCCGACGAACCAGAATAAGCCCGTAATCTGCATTGCCATTACTGCGTCCAATATGGTTATCAATCGCCCGCCCACCGTAATGACCATCGCCGGATCAGATTCCGGAGGCGGCGCAGGTATTCAGGCCGACTTGAAAACCTTTTCGGCTTTGGGCGTTTTCGGCACATCTACGTTGACCGCGATAACCGCGCAAAACACCATCGCTGTGTCCGCGGTTCACGAAATTCCCACCGATATCATCACCGCGCAAATCGACGCGGTACTAACCGATATCGGAGCCGATGCCGTCAAAACCGGCATGCTTTCATCCACCGCGATCATCGAAGCAGTGGCAGAAGCCGTCCAGCGGCATCGTGTGCCGATCCTCGTCGTAGACCCGGTCATGGTTGCCAAGAGCGGCGACCGGTTGCTCAGGCAGGAAGCCATCGGAGCCATGCGTTCCGTCCTGCTCCCTCTGGCAACGGTCGTAACTCCCAATATCCCCGAAGCCGAAGAATTGACCGGCATCACCGTCGCTAACGACGCAGATGCTCGCCGGGTGGCCCAGGCCATCGTGGATATGGGCGCCAGTTCGGTCGTAGTCAAGGGCGGGCATCGCGATGGACCGCCAACCGATCTTTTTTTCGATGGCGATGAGTTCCACGAGTTCACCACCAAAAGGATCCCGACCGTCAACACCCACGGTACGGGCTGCACGTTTGCTTCCGCCATCGCATCTTACCTGGCTCACGGTGAGCCTGTCGCCATCGCCATCAGTCGGGCAAAAGACTACGTTACCGAAGCCATTCGCGCGTCTTATAGTATCGGCAGCGGGCATGGGCCGCTTCATCATTTCTACGCATTTTGGAAATAATGGCAAGGCCGGCAGGTTACGGCCGGTATTCCGCGTCGAAAATTGGTGACCCGTGCACGCCTGTTCCGGTAGCAGGTCACGCAATATCGTAATCCCGCGGCTTCGTGCCCAGGACCCGAACGATAGACACCACTGGAGAAGGGGTACCAGCCATGTTTGAAGTGGTTTCCAGCCGCGTCAGCTTTCCGGATATGGAATCCGAAGTTCTGCGTTATTGGCAGGATCACGACGTATTCCGGCGTTCTGTTGACGACCGGCCCGATGCACCCTTATTCATGATGTATGAAGGGCCTCCCACTGCGAATGGAAGCCCGGGGATTCATCACGTGCTCGCCCGTGTTTTCAAGGATGTCATTTCCAGATATCGCACCATGAAAGGCTGTCGCGTGATCCGCAAGGGCGGATGGGACACTCACGGCCTGCCGGTGGAGCTGGAGATCGAAAAGGAGCTTGGTCTTAGGTCCAAGCGCGATATTGAAGAATACGGTATTGCTGAATTCAATCAACGCTGCCGCGAGAGCGTGTTTCGCTATGTGAAAGAATGGGAAGTCATGACCGACCGCATCGGTTACTGGGTCGACATGGATGATCCCTACGTCACCTTGGATAACGACTACATTGAAACTGGGTGGTGGATCCTGAAGGAACTTTGGGATCGCGGTCTGCTGTACGAAGACCAGCGCGGCACTCCGCACTGCCCCCGCTGCGTCTCCAGCCTCTCGTCCCACGAAGTTGCGCTGGGTTACCGCGAAAACACCCCCGACCCTTCGGTTTTCGTCAAATTCGAAGCTACCCGGTGGTTGGACGGTACGCCCCCCGTCGTACCCACCTACTTGCTGGCCTGGACCACCACGCCCTGGACGCTTCCCGGAAACACCGCCCTCGCCGTTAGCGCCGAGGCTGAATACTCTGTCCTTGAGATTACCGCCGACACTGCTTCCCCATACCGCATGGTGGTTGCCACCGACCGTCTGGCCGCGGTTCGGTCGGAATATCAGGTATTGGACACCGTCGATGGCGCCAGGCTGGTGGGGATAACCTACCAACCTCTATACGATGCCGTAGCATACGGTTCGCCTATCAGCAAATTCACTCGCCGCGACAGTTCCTCAGGAAATACCACCGTGGAACTTTTGGATGCCGATGGTTACGATCCCCATGTCGTCGCCGCCGACTTCGTGAGCATGGACGACGGCAGCGGAATCGTACACATCGCTCCCGCCTTCGGCGACGAGGACCTGGGCCTCGGCCGGGAAAAGGAGCTTTCATTTGTCCAACCGGTGGACCTGCAGGGGATCATCACCGGTGGGTATCCCTTCGCCGGCAAATTCGTTAAAGACGCCGACCCGGACATTTGCGCCGACCTGGACGAGCGCGGTCTCCTCCACCACCAGGAAACCTACCGACATACCTATCCCTTCTGTTGGCGCTGCGACACCCCACTTCTCTACTACGCGAAATCCTCGTGGTATATCCGCACCACCGCCGTAAAGGATCGTTTGGTGGGCGCCAATAGCAGCATCAATTGGTATCCCGAACACATCCGGGAGGGAAGGTTCGGCGAGTGGCTACGCAATAACGTCGATTGGGCGATTTCCCGTGAGCGTTATTGGGGAACCCCAATCCCGGTCTGGCGGTGCGAAACCTGCGAAACCGTAACCTGCTTGGGCAGCGTTTCCGAATTGGCCGAACTGTCCGGCGCTGTTGTTGATGATCTGGATTTGCACCGTCCGTACGTTGACAACGTCACCTGGAATTGCGGTTCGCTGGATTGCGACGGCACGATGCGTCGTATCCCAGAGGTGATGGACGCGTGGTTTGACTCCGGAATGATGCCGCTGGCTCAATGGCATTATCCCTTCGAGAACACCGAGATCGACCACGACGGCCGCCTCCCCGCTGACTACATCTGCGAGGCGGTGGATCAGACCCGCGGCTGGTTCTACAGCCTCCACGCGTTATCAACGCTATTGAAGGACGACGTTGCTTACCGGAACGTCATTTGCCTTGGACTCATTCTCGACGGCCGCGGCCGAAAGATGAGCAAGCGTTTGGGAAACGTCGTTGACCCGATCACGGTTCTTGACACCCACGGCGCCGACGCGTTGCGGTGGTATCTGTTCACCGCGTCCCATCCCGGCGAAGCCCGACGTTTCTCCGACAAACTGGTTAATGAAACGCTCCGTCGGGTGCTCCTTACTTTGTGGAATGTGTACTCCTTCTTCACCAACTATGCGAACATTGATGAATTTGAACCCGATCAAATCCCCGCTGACTGGCGTCCCGAAGCCGAGTTGGACCGTTGGATACTCTCTGAGTTGAACACCCTGGTGCAACAGGTGGACGACAACCTAGACCACTACAATCCCACCGATGCTGGTCGTCGCATCCAGGAATTTATCGATATCCTGTCCAACTGGTACGTGCGTCGGTCGCGCCGCCGTTTCTGGAAGAGCGAAAGCGACACCGACAAGCTCGGCGCATACGCGACGTTGTATAACTGCCTAACTACAGTTGCCAAGCTGATGGCCCCGTTGGCGCCCTTCGTGGCCGAGCAGATGTATCGCAACCTCGAACAGCGTTACGATCCGGGCGCCCCGGATAGCGTGCATCTGGCCGTGTTCCCGTCAGCCGATGTTGAATTGATTGACCGAGCGTTGATGGACGCCACTCGGTTGGCGATGCGCGTGGCCAGCATGGGTCGGGCTGCCCGCAGCAAAGCCAAGCTCAAGGTGCGCCAACCCCTGGCGTCGGTGGTGGTGCGCACCCGCACGCCCGACGAGGCTCAGTATCTGGACTGGGTTAGCGGGCAAATCCTCGAGGAACTTAACATAAAGGAACTCCATACCGTGGGAGCAGAACCCGATCTTTACGACCAGGCATTGTCGGCCGCTGGCGACAATGCTGAGGCTATCGTTTCAGTTGAAGGATTTTCGGCGTCCCTGGAATCTGGCTACATGGTGGCGATTGACACGCGCATAACTCCCGAATTGGCCGATGAGGGATTGGCGCGGGAACTGGCTCACCGTATTCAGAATCTGCGCAAGAACGCCCGCTACGAGATCACCGATCGGATCATCACTTACTATCAGGGTCCCTCTGATATCGTCCGAGTCATGGATGGTCACCAGGCGTACATCATGCAGGAAACGCTGAGCGAAGCCCTGTTGGCCCAGGAACCCGACCCTGACGCAAGCTCGGAATCTCAAAGCATCGAAGGTATGGAAGTGGTGCTGGGTGTGCGCCGCGTAACACCCTGATCCACCATATTCCATATTTGATCTGGTTGAAACAACCGATGCCCAAATCACCGGATGCCTGAATTACCCGAGGTGGAAAACGCACGTCAGTACCTGTTGAGGGCGGGGCTGGTGGGCAGCGTTCTGGGGGCACCTGACATAACCTGGCCGAAAACGGTCCGCCGTCCCTCGGTTGGAGAATTTATCGAAGGCATCGTGGGTCGCCGGGTGGAAGGGATACAGCGGCGCGGAAAGTATCTGATCTCGGCGTTGGACGACGGTAACAACCTCATCCTGCACCTTGGAATGACCGGTAGCCTGCGTATCACCAACGCCACGCAACCTGAACAACCCATGGTTCGCCATACGTTTCCGCTGGATGGTGGGCGACGGTTGGATTTCAGTGACCCTCGGAAATTCGGGCACCTGTGGTTGCTTGCCGATCCCGCCGATGCAATGCCCACGATGGGGCCGGAGCCGCTTGAACCATCATTCACCGCCGACGTTTTGGCCGGGATACTGAATGGCCGCCGGGCGCCGATCAAGGCATTGTTGCTGGAACAGTCGGTCGTGGCCGGGCTCGGCAACTTGTACGCTGACGAAGCATTGTACCTGTCGGGTATCCATCCTGAACGTATCGGGCAGAACCTCACGGATTGTCAGATCCGCCGTCTCCACGCATCCATCGTGTCAGCGCTATCGCATTCGGTTGGCGAATATGCCCGGGCCCGCGACGCTCACTGGCCCGATCCCCCGGTGGCTCTGTCACCCTGGAGCATCCGCCGCAGCAAGGGTGACCTGTGCCCCCGCTGCGGGATCGAGGTCCAGCAGTTGCGTGTGCGCGGCAGAAGCAGTTGGTTCTGCCCCAATTGCCAGCCACCTCCGTAACGATACCAGCAGAATCGGCGACCGGCGGCCGGTTCCCCGTGCCCAGTCTTCCAATTGTCCACCCAAATAGATCCTCCTAATCCTCAGCCCAAACTCTGCTCATTCTGAGCACCAACTCCGCTCATTCTGCGCCTGTCGAAGGATCATCCTGAACCGGTGGAAAACCCGCGGTTACCCTTCGAACTTGAGGGCTCCCCGCATTCGGAAGACTGTGTTAAATACGTACGATTATTGACGGCAGGCTACGGTGACTCGTACACTGTCGGATACTGAAATCCTCGTTGGCTCAGCGCAAATCTTGTTGTGCGTCATAACGGCGTTGCAACTTGAAATAACAGTTGGAGGCTGAAAAACCATGGCCAGTTACCGCAAGCACGAAGCGCAGGAATGGGCTTGGCAAATGCTGAGGGGCCAGTGGACTACTTTGGTAACTCCATTCACTCCCGATAATCAGGTAGACACTGATGGGCTGCGCCACAACGTTCATCACGTACGCAGTTTAGGAGTTCGTGGCGGCGGTTGCACCTGGAATATGGGCGAGTTTTGGAGTCTGACCGAAACTGAGCGTCGCCTCGTAATGGACACTGTCGCCGACGCAGCTGAAGGACAGTGGTTAATCGGCGCCCATGTAACAGATACTTCGCTGGCTGAAAGTATCGCCCTGACGCAACATGCTCAGAATCGGGGATTCGATCTCCTGATCATCGCTCCGTCATACATGGTCACCAAAACTGAGGACCAGGTGGTGGACTTCGTCCGCCAAGTCGCCGACACCACCGACTTGGCGATGATGTTCTACAACTCGCCGCAATTTGGCATTACCATCAGCCCGCAGGGATTGAAGCGATTGTGCGCCATTCCAAACCTCGTCGGAGTGAAAGAGGCGAGTTTCAACCAGCAGATCTCCATCGAAACCCACCTTCTGGTTGGCAAAGAAGCCATCATCAGCACTCCCGACGAGTGGATCTTCCACAAGAGCAAAGAGTTGGGCTTCCACCAGCAGGTGATGTTCGCCAACACTTCCGACTGGCGTTTTGACACTCCGGAGCACAACTACTACGTTCAATTCATCGAAAAGGCCACCGCTGGAAATCTGGACACCCAGTTCTACGATCGGCACTTGAAAGACATCAAGGCGCTATCAGACAAGTGGTGGGGCGGCACCATGAAAAAGACCAACGGCGCCCTTCCGGTTTCCATGTGCAAGGCGTGGGGCGAGATGATGGGAATGGCCGGCGGCAGCGTGAGGGCCCCGCTGTCCGACCTCACCGCCGAAGAAAAATCCGAATTGTGGCGTGAGTTGCAGCCTCTGCTACCTGCGGCGGCCGTCCCGACCCCAACTCGCGAGGTCATCCATGGCCGTCCCCATGCTCCGTGGCTCGCAGATGATCCAGCCGGACAATCCAATGGCGGCGCCGCAAATTCGGGAATGATGCTGCTGGTCAGCGTGCAAAACATGGCTGAAGCATTGGAGGCCGACCGGGGCGGCGCTGACATAATCGACGTCAAGAACCTGCAAGAAGCTCTGGTGGGTTCGGGGCATCCCAACCTGGTTCGCGAAGTGCGCGACCGTATCCCAATGCACAAACACGTTAGCGTAACTCTGGGGGTCGTACCCAACCAGCCGGGCACGGTAGCCATGGCTGTGCACGCGGCTGCATTACTCAACGCCACGTCCGTCAAGGTGGGCTTCCGGGTATCGGAGTACGACACCGCGGTTCAGGTACTCCGGGAATCGCGGGAAGCAATCGGCAATTCCGAAACCAAATTGATCGGCTCCCTGTTCGCCGACAACCTGCTGTTCGACGGCGGCCTTGACCCACACCTGATGGTAAACCTCGCCTTCGATGGATTGTGCGATGGGTTCCTGATTGACACTCTCACCAAAGACGGGCGCAATCTGTTTGACTTCATGCCAGAACCCGTCCTCCGGGACATGGTGATGGAAGCCAAGCAGGCGGGACTCAGTACTGCGTTGAGCGGCCATTTGAAATTGAATAATCTGGACGAATTGGCACGCATCAATCCCGACATCGTTGGCGTCCGCGGGGCCGTGTGCTCCAGCGGTGAGCGAGACCGCGCAGTCGCATGGGAAGCCGTAGCATACTTCAAGGAGCAACTGCAGCTCCGCAAAACCGGTCAAATCGACGTCAGATCTCCCGAGGGTGTGGCCGCCGGTGGCGGCAGTGATTATCCCAACGGCAACGGCAACGGCAACGGCCATCGTAACGAAACCGGCTGGGCAATCATCGACGGGCGCGGTAAGAACTGCGCCGGGGTCATTGCGGCTCTGAGCCGACAAATGGAATATGACCGGACGTCATTCATCGAAGCCATTCTGCACGACGCATTGAACATCTATGACGTGGTGTACTGGGCGGAGCAGGCGGGCCACCGATTATTGACGCAACGTAAGGAGACCGACGGCACCCTGCGCGTGCTCATCCAACCCTACGGAAACGGCAATCGTTAGCACGATTCCAAACGCCCCGAATGAAACGGCCCCGTTGGCAATCTGATGTCAACGGGGCCTTTGCCGTTGGCGCCTCGTTGACCCAGCGCTCGGCGGGCCCATATAATCCTGATGCACCGGCGCCCCGAGATTCAGCTACGGCGGCACATGGTGCTCTCAACCGGTTTGGGAGGGCAGGATGGCCCGATTCGATTATCTGGAACCACACTCGATTGACGAGGCATTGCAAATGCTCGCCGACGGAGGCGAAGGCGCTCGACTGGCAGCAGGGAGCACCGATTTTCTGATCCGCTGGCGTACCGGTGTTTGGCGACCTCAAGTGGTGGTATGCATGCAGCATGTCCCCGGCCTGGACAACATCAGTTGGAATCCGGACGACGGGTTGTCGATGGGGTCCATGGTCACGGTTCAAACCATCGAACAGCATGCCGAAGTGCGCAACCATTATCCTGCGCTGGCCGCCGGCGCAACCGCCTTTGCCGGCGTACAGGTGCGAAACCTGGCCACCATCGGCGGAAACGTGTGCAACGCCTCACCGGCCGGGGATACCTTGCCCGCGTTGTTGGCGTATGACACCCGGTGCCGCATTGTCGGACCCCAGGGAGAACGATGGCTGCCGCTGAGCGAGGTGTTCATCGGGCCGGGCCGGACGGCTCTGGTCGCTGGAGAAATACTGACCGAACTGCGACTTCCGCCGCCGTTGCCCCGAAGCGGCGGCCTGTACATCAAACACAGCCCGCGCGGGGCTATGGATATTTCGTCAGTGGGAGCAGCATCTGTCGTCAGCCTGGCCGACGACGGCAGTTGCGTTGTAGCTCGCATCGCCCTCGGCGCGGTTGCTCCGGTTCCAATGCGGGCGACTACCGCGGAAGGAGTGTTGGCCGGCCAGACTCCCAACACCGACGTCATAGCCGCAGCGGCTCAGGCGGCTGCAGAAATGTCTACACCCATATCCGATGTGCGCAACGGCGCCGACTATCGTCGGGAGATGGTGCGCGTCCTCACTCAACGAACATTGCAACACGCCGTTGCCACCGCCGAACATGGCTCCGCCACGTTCTCCGAACTGCGGCGACTCGCCGTCGAAACGGTTTTCTAGGATCTGAGGTAAATGTTATGAAACAACCGCTGACGCTCAACATAAATGGTGAGCAACGCCAAATGTTGGTGGACCAATTCTACTCGTTGCTGGATTGTCTGCGGGATGAAGCCCACCTGACCGGCGCCAAAAAGGGCTGCGATGAAGGCGATTGCGGCGCCTGCACCGTGCTGATGGACGGGCAGCCCGTTACCTCTTGCCTGGTGCTGGCTCACAGCGCCCACGCCGCCGCCATAACCACCATCGAAGGATTGGCAAACGTCGCCGGCCTTAGCCCCGTGCAACAGGCTTTCGTGGAATACGGCGGCTTGCAGTGTGGTTTCTGCATTCCCGGATTGATCATGTCGGCGACCGGTTTCCTGCAGCAAAACCCCGATCCATCAGAAGAAGACATCAGATTCGCCATCGGCGGGAATTTGTGCCGGTGTACCGGGTATTCCCGCGTTATTCAGGCGATCAAAGCCGCCGCTGAAGTAATGCGTAATGCCTGAACATCCCCGGCGTTTCAACCTCGCAATCGCACTGTCCCCGCTCTGGAGGCGCTAATTATGACTCAATTCAAAGTATTGGGAAGAAATTATCCACGGATCGACGCCTACGATAAGGTAACCGGCCGCGCCACCTATGCGGCAGACGTTTATCTCCCGGGTATGCTGGCCTGCAAGTTGTTGCCCAGCACCAGAACCCACGCTCGCATCGTCAAAATCGATACCAGTCGGGCCGCAGAGCTACCGGGTGTCCACTGTGTTATCACCGGCGCAGACTTTCCCGACGTACGATTCGGCTCAGGAGCCCTGAAAGACCGCTACATCATGCCGACGGAAGTGGTGAACTTCGTTGGAGAGCCCATTGCGGCCGTGGCAGCTGATGACGAGGCGACGGCCCAGGAAGCCATCGAGCTCATCGAGGTTGAATACGAGGACCTCCCGGCGGTTATCAACCCGTTGGCGTCAATGGTCAGCGGGGCCTCCACGGTTCACCCCGACCTGGAAAGTTATGAAGGTTACGGTTTCACCATGGGCCATAACGTCAGCACGCTGCTAGACGCCGACCGGGGCGACGTGGAACAGGCCCTGAAAGATGCCGACGTTGTGATCGAAGACGTTTATCGATCCCAGGGCATCAACCAGGGCTTCCTTGAACCAATGGCATGCGCGGTGGAAGTGGAAGCCAATGGCCGGCTGGTCGTCTACGCTTCCACCCAGGGACCCTATCAGATTCGGGCGGGACTGGCCGCCGTTCTGGATGTGCCGGTTTCCCGAATCAGGGTAGTGGCCATGGAGTTGGGAGGGGGTTTTGGGGCCAAATTGCGCCTGACATTTGAAGCATTCCCAGCTCTCCTGGCCATGCGCACTCATCGACCGGTAAAACTGGTCAACACCCGCGAAGAAGCGTTCACCATGAACGGCCCCCGATTACCTGTCACCAACTACATCCGTAGCGGCGTGATGAAAGACGGCACGATAACTGCTCGGGAGGCCTACACCATCTTCGACGTAGGCGCCTATCTGGGCGCCGGCCCGAACTCAGGTATCGGCCACGGAATCGGCGCTTATCGCGTTCCCAATTTCCGGCTCCGGTCTTACGGCGTGTACACCAACAAAATCTACGTGGGTTCTTACCGCGCTTCCGGAGTCGCAGACATGACCTTTGCGGTGGAATCTCACATGGACCACATCGCTCAGGAAATCGGTATGGACCCGTATGACTTTCGCGTGCAGAATGCCCTCCGCGAAGGTGACGTGTCGGTTAGCGGCGCGGTTGTACCCGGCAATGGTTTGATGGAGACACTGGCTGCCATTAAGGAGAAAATTAACTGGCCACAAACCCTGGAAGATGGTCACGGAATCGGCCTGGCCCTGTGCGAATGGCGTAGCGGCAGCGGGCCTTCCACTGCTGCGATCAGTGTCAATGACGACGGCACGGTTAGCCTGTTGACCGGATCTGTCGATATCTCTGGCAGCGACACGTCTCTGGCCGCCATCGCAGCCGAATCCCTCGGCATCCCGATGGACAAGGTCATCGTGGCCAAGCGCGATACCGACCTAGCGCCCTACACCGGGCAATCAGGTGGCAGTCGGATCGTTTACAGCCAGGGCACGGCTGTAAAACGCGCCGCTGAAGATACCCTGAACAAATTGATGTCGCTCGCCTCGGAGCGCCTCGGTGTCCCGCAGGATGCCCTGGGTAGCGAAGATGGCCGGGTGTACGTCCTCGATAACGCCCCGCAAGGATTGACCTTTGCCCAACTGGCAGCCGCCAGTATTACGTCGCGAGGCGGCCCGATCATCGGGATGGCCTCCCTGTCGAACATGCCTTATACCCCGGTGTTTGCCGCTCAGGCTGCCGAAGTAAAAGTCGACCGGGAAACCGGCAACGTCCGCGTATTGCGGTATATACAGGCTCAAGACGTTGGCACGGCCATCAACCCCATGGCAGTCGAGGGGCAACTGGACGGCGGTGTCGTGCAGGGCATCGGGCGGGCATTGACCGAAGACCAGAAATTCGACGCCGAAACCGGTGCTGTTCGCAACCCGTCGTTTGCTTCTTATCTGATGCCCCTGGCCATTGACTTGCCGGACCTCGAAATCGTGCTGATCAACGTGCCGGCGCCTGACGGGCCGTTCGGCGCCCGAGCCGTGGCAGAGCCCCCGGGTTTCGGCCCGCCCGCCGCCATAGCCAACGCAATCTACGATGCTGTGGGCGTCCGCATCAACGAACTGCCCCTTTCGGGCGAACGCGTCCTGGCCGCGCTGCAAGGACGGTCTCCCGACATTGACCTTGACGTGGACGCTCTCCGCGAAGCGGAGGGCATCGCAGCCGATTGAGGAAGTACGGCCGGCAACTAATCTTGCCGGCCGTAAACATGCTCCGGAGTAACCAGTACCGCGAACCGTCGGTCGTCGATCATGGCCTGATCATATTCGGGCCAGTTGGGGTGCTCCACACCGGCCGAGGTTCTATACACGTCTCTCAGCGTTTCCCGATACTCATCTGCCGTGGCGTTGTCCACGGAGACCATGCGTGCTGCCCCTTCCAGGACGACGAATCGCCGCCAGTCATCGCTGCCTACCAAAATGGTGCAGCGTGGATCCCGTCGCAGGTTACGCAATTTGGCGCGGTCGGCCGTCGTTGTAAACGCCACTCCTTCGCCATGAAGGCCGCAAGTAACGATGCTTACTTGTGCGGCGCCGCTCCTGCGGAACGTCGTCACGGCCCCGTTGTGGTTTTCGGTCAAAAATTGTCGTTGCGTTTCAGTTAGCATATACACCTCCCAGCCTGATTCAGGCGGAAACCCAGAAATTCGATCCACTGGCGGTTTTTTCTACTTCGATGCGTACAGGGAACAGATCCTTGATGTCGTCCAGGTGCGTGATCACGATTATCATTTCGAACTCGTTTTGTATTGATGAAATAGTATCCACGATGCGCTCCCGCCCCGAGGCATCCTGCGTGCCGAATCCCTCGTCTATGAATAGCGTAGGTAGTGGTACACCCATCCGTTGGGCCAACACTTTGGATAACGCAATGCGTAGAGCCAGATTGATCCGGAATGCTTCACCGCCGCTGAATACTTCGTAACTCCGGGCTCCCAGCTCGTCACTCACCAAAATATCCAGGGTTTCGGTCAAACTGCCGCCCTGATTCGTACGCTGAGTCTGCAGCCTTACCGCCATACGATTGTCGGTCATGCGGCCCAACAGCAGGTTCGCTTCGGTTTCGATCCGCGGCACCGCTGCGTCAATAAGCATGGCCGGCACGCCGCTCCGGCCGAAGGCGGCAAATAACTCGGTGTATACCGCCAGCTCGTTTTGATCCTGCTGGCACAACGCGGTGAGCCTGGCAATCTCCGATCTGAGCCGGCCGCGTCGTTCTGCGTTGGCCGCCAGAAACCCCCGGCGCTCGGCGGCGGCGTTACGATCCCTGGTCAATCCGTCAGCTGAGTCCTGGGCAATTCGTAATTGTTGCTCCACGGCCGGCAGATCCCGCGCCGCTTGCTGGTCCGCAACCAGCTGGTTTTCAATTTCAGCGAGTTCATGGTGCAACCGCTCGGTCTGCTTGCAGAGCCGAGCGACCTGGGATTCGTCTTCCGTAAGCCTCGCGCTGGCGGCATTCAACTGCACCTGCTCGGTTTCCCAGTGCTGCAGAGCCTGGATCATCTCGAAGGCTTGTTGCCGCTGCTTTTCTTCGTAGCCCAACTCAAGGATTTGAGCCTCGATCTTCGCCACTGCAAAACGATCGTCCTCGGCGTAAGTCTCCGCTTTCAGCGCGGACACAGAAGCTTCCAGCTGGGGAAGCAAATCGACGATTTGTTTCTGTGCCGCCTCGCCATATTCCCGCTCGCGTTCCAGGCGTCCGCGTTCTCGCTGCGTCTTTGTCGTGCGGCTGGTCAGGTCTTTCCGGGTTGTTTCGATGTGTCGCTGCAATTCGTCGAGCATCCCGGCGTTTTCGTGAATCACTGCCTGGATCTCCCGGTGCTGCTCCAGTTTGGCTGCGATTTCGGCTTCATAAAACTCCACGACGCTGCCGCAAGCATCCTGATCCAGTGGTGTCCTGCAAAGCGGGCAAACGGCATCCGCGGCCAGCATTTGCTCCTGGTTGGCCCTCAATGATTTCCCGTCCGTCACGCAGCGTTCCAATTCCCCGCTCAGCCGGGCCACCCGGCCCTGTATTTCGGCTAACTCTGCGATTTGTACGTCCAGCTGCCCCTGTTCAACCGCCAGCATCTGCTCCAACTCGGCACATTCCTCCAACTCCCGGCCAACGATGGATGCGCGCTGTGCCGCCGGCCGCAAATCGTCATTAATTCGCTGCCCTATGGACTCCACCTGTGCTTGCAACTCAGTCCGTACCCGGTCTGCGGTTCGCAGATGCTTGTCGCGCTCGTCACGCAGTTGGTCAAACCTCAGGCGATCTTGTTCCAGGACCCGATATCTTTCTCGCGCGGACTCCAGCGCCGATGCCCCAGCTGCAATCTCATCAGCCCTCAGCGTCAACCCGCGCGCCTTCTCGATCTGTTGCCTCACCGATTCAGACGCGGATTCAGTGCGTTGAATGTCGAGACGCATACTTTCAATGCGTTTGGCGGTTTCCTGCAACCGCACTCCTTTGGCACGTAACTCACCAGTGCTGACCCGTAGCTGTTCAATCTCGACGGCCCTTACAACCAGCTCATCGTCCAACTGCGACATTCTTTGCTCAACATCGGTCAGCTCCTCCGATGGATCCGGAATGCTGTCAATCTCTGCTTGAGCCTGCTGAAGCGCTCCCTGATGTAAATCCATCTGGTTACGATAGTAGTCCCGACGTTCGCGGACGCCGTCCTGCAGGGCCTCGTAAAGACCAAGGCCCAGAATGGAGCCAAGCACCTCTTTGCGTTCACTGGGGCTCTTCCGGGTAAAGGCATCGGCTTCGCCCTGAAGCAAAAAGGCTGAATTGACGAAAGTGGCGTAGTCCATGCCCACGATTTGGCAGATCTTGGCGTCCGTCTCTCGCACGGTATTGCCAGTGATCGGTCTGATTGCGTCTTCGGCCCCGTCACCGCCACGATCCACAATGAAAAGGTCAAGCTCAGTACGGCCGCGGTTGGCGCTGCGCCGGCGTCGTACCACCCGATACACCTGCCCCCTCGACTGGAAATCCAGTTCGACCCTGCATTCGCTTTCACCGTGGGTTATCAACGAATCAAAATTCCGGTTCCCGGTGCGCGCCTGCCCCCATAAACTCCAGGTAATTGCGTCCAGAAGCGCAGACTTGCCGTGACCATTGGCCCCGCAAAGACACGCCACGTGCATCCCCTCAAAGTCCAGGGGACCCACGTCGTTGCGGTAGCACAGGAAATTACGAACGGTCAATCGCAGGGGGATCATAAGAGTGTCAAGAGATTCGCAAACTGGTTCGCTTCAGCATCACATTGCCAACCAGATTCTACCATCGCAATGTGGCCAGAAACGCCTGATCCCGAATACATCCGGGGCTGGTGCTATAATTAACACCGGTTCGCGCAACCGACCCTTATACGATGACGACACCCACAAATCAGGCTGATGACGGTGCGGCGGTTCCCACAATTGTGGTGGAGGAAATCCGCAAGCGCTATGGCGATATACAGGCAGTGGACGGGGTTTCATTCAACGTGGGCAAAGGTGAGGTGTTCGCACTCCTGGGACCCAACGGTTCGGGAAAAACCACCACCGTAGAAATCATCGAGGGTATGCGCAATGCCGACAGCGGCAAAGTGACTGTGGGCGGTATCGACGTTAGCAAAGACCCTCGCGCCGTTAAACAAATCATCGGGGTCCAGCTGCAGAGCAGCGCTTTCTTCGAACACCTGCGCTTGTCCGAACTGCTGATGATGCTGGGCAGCATTTACCGTATTCGCGTCAACCCCGACCCGCTGCTGGAAGCCGTAGACCTGCTGGACCGAAAGTCGTCTTCATTCCGCACGCTGTCGGGCGGTCAGAAACAACGCTTCGCCATCGCCGCATCTCTGGTGAACGATCCGGCCGTTATCTTCCTCGACGAACCAACCACCGGCCTGGACCCCCAGGCACGCCACCGCATGTGGGAGCTGGTGCTCCGGTGGAAAGAGGAAGGCCGCACCGTCATGCTCACCACGCACTACATGGAAGAAGCGGAAGAACTGTGCGACCGTGTAGCGGTGATGGACCAGGGCCGAATCATTACGATGGACACACCCGCGGCATTGATCGACGAATTGATAGCGCGGGGGTTTCAGCGAACCCAGAAAGTTCGCCCAGCCACTTTGGAGGATGTTTTCCTCGATTTGACCGGCCGGTCCCTGCGGGAGATGTAGGTGCTGCGCAGACCAGAAATTTACCTGACCTGGACGTCCATCAAGATGTGGTCCCGGGACCGCGCGTCATTGTTCTGGACGTTCTTCCTGCCCCTCGTGATCATGGTCATCTTCGGGCTCCTTAACTTCGGCGAACTGGGCAAGCTGGATGTTGGCATCGTCGACAACGCTCAGAACGACGTTTCAAGCGCCTTCTCCGACGGGTTGGCGAATATTGGAGCGCTGCGCATTGAACATGGCACCGAGGCCACCGAACGCGACGCCCTCACCGAAGGGCACCGGGATCTGGTGATCATCCTGCCGGAGAATTTTGGGAGCGAGGGACAAACATCCACGGTGCAGGCCCTCTATCACTCCAGCCGGTCCAACGAAACGCAGGTCGGGCTCAACATCCTTCGGTCGGCAATTGACGAAATGAACTTCGCGATCACCGAAACCCAGCGAGTCATCACGGTTGAAAGCGAGCCTGTGGACGCCCGCAACCTGGGTTACATCGACTTCCTCATGCCCGGGGTCATCGGCATGTCCATCATGCAGCTGGGCATGTTCAGCGTGGCGTTCAGCTTCGTGAGCATGAAACGCGAGGGAGTGTTGCGCCGACTCCTGGCTACCCCCCTCAATCCGGCCACCCTGCTGATCGCCCAGGTGCTCACCAGATTGGTGGTCGTCATGGTTCAGACCGTCATACTGGCGGGGGTCGCGGTGTTCCTGTTCGGCGCCGAGTTCGCGGGTAACTTCTTCTCGGTGTTGCTGGCAGCCGCCATGGGCGGCGCGGTGTTCCTGGCCCTGGGTTTCGCAGTATCGGGTTGGTCCCGCACCGAGCAACAGGCGGCTCCTCTGGCAAACATCGTCGCCCTCCCCATGATGTTCCTGTCCGGAGTGTTCTTCTCCCGGGACGTGCTGCCAAACGTATTGCAGGTCATAACCGACTACCTGCCACTTACGTACCTGGTGGAGGCCATACGCGGCATGACCCAGCAAGGAGATTCCGTCATAACCCAGTGGCCCAATTTCCTGGGCCTCGCCGTGTGGCTTGTGGTAGCCTTCGTCATCGCCAACCGCACCTTCCGGTGGGAATAATTACCGAAGCACTACGTCCGATAGGGGAACCATCGTGTTTGACAATCTGAGCGACCGCCTCACGGGGATATTTAACCGGCTCCAGGGAAAAGGCCGTCTCACCGAAAACGACATTGACGACGCTCTGGGCCAGGTGCGCCGCTCACTGTTAGAAGCCGACGTGAACTTCCGGGTTGCGCGAGATTTCGTCGCCGCGGTCAAAGAGCGTTCCCTGGACAGCGATGTCCTCGAAAGCCTCAGCCCGGGCCAGCAGGTCGTGAAAATCGTCCACGAAGAACTGACCGGCATCCTCAGCGCCGGAGACCATCGCCTGACTCCTTCCAGCCAGCTGCCTTCGGTGCTGATGCTGGTGGGATTGCAGGGATCAGGCAAGACCACCACCGCGGCCAAACTGGCGTTGCAGCTGCGGCGTCAAAGCCATAGCGCGTTGATGGTTGCCGCCGACTTGCGCCGACCTGCAGCCATCTCCCAACTGCAAACTTTGGGCAAACAGTTGGACGTACCCGTGTATTCCGAGGATCCAGCCGGCGCCACGCCTGCCAGCGTTGCCGTTGCCGGAGTGCGTCGCGCTACCGAGCTGGCTTTGACCTGGACCATAGTGGACACCGGCGGACGCCTGCACATCGACGATGATCTTATGGGTGAACTGGAGGACGTCAAGAACGCCATTTCGCCGCATCAGGTGCTGTTGGTCGTCGACGCCATGACCGGTCAGGACGCGGTGAACGCAGCCGAAGAGTTTCACCGGCGCATCGGTTTGGACGGCTTGATATTGTCCAAAATGGACGGAGACGCCCGGGGCGGAGCGGCCCTCTCTATCACCCGCGTCACCGGCGTTCCCATCAAATTCATCGGGACCGGAGAGCGCACGGATGGTTTGGAGGCATTCCATCCCGATCGCATGGCTTCTCGCATCCTGGCCATGGGCGATGTATTAACCCTGATCGAACGGGCCCAGGAAGCCGTGGACGAACAGAAGGCCAAAGAGCTGGAACGCAAGATGCGCACGGCCAGCTTCACTTTGGAGGACTTCCTGGACCAAATCCAGGGCGTCAAGAAAATGGGCGGATTGGCCTCCGTTATGGAGATGATCCCCGGCATGGGCCAATCCACCAAAAAGATGAAGGATCAACTCGACGAATCTGAACTGAGGAAAACCGAGGCAGTCATTCGATCCATGACGATGGAAGAAAGGGAACACCCGGAAATCATCAAGGCCAGCCGACGCCGCCGGATCGCGTTGGGGAGCGGCACCAACCCGTCAGATGTCAACCGCGTGCTGAATCAGTTCAAACAAACCCAACGGCTCATGCGTCAGTTTTCCAGCAACCCCAAGGGCCTCATGCGGATGTTGCGGTAACCCCGCCTACTGCCCAGCCGTTCGCGTCAGGAACCCGCGATTCGCCCCGATCTCAACGCTGCGAACAGATAGGCAGTTGCGTACGACCGCCACGGCGACCAGCGATGCGAGAATTCCATTAATTCGCTGTCTGTTATTTCAGCCCCATCGAAATACAATCGCGAAACGGTTCGCCTCAGGGCAAGATCACCGATCGGGAACCCATCTGGGCGGGAAAGCGCGCGCACCAGAACCCATTGCGCGGTCCAGTATCCAACACCCCGAATTGCCACCATCTGCCTGGTTGCTTCCTCGTCCGGCAGCTGGTGAAGCGATTCGAACCCGTCGCCAGAGTCAACAGCGATTCTGGCGATCCCCTGGATGTATTCGGATTTTCGCATACTCAGCTTGAGCTGTCGCAGGTCCTCAACCTCCGCTGTGGCCAGACTCAAAGGCCGGGGGAATGCGTACCAATCCTGTCCCGATACCGTGGCCCGAACTCCGTAATGCTGAATCAGCAGGTTGCGCACTATCCGCGCCACCGATGCGGCGATCTGCTGGCCCATTATCGCCTGGATCAATGCCTCAAACACCGATGCGGTGCGGGTGTTGTGATACCCGTAAAAATCATTCACGACATCTGACAACACCGGATCGTCCGCCACCGCGTCGTAGAATGGCCGCAATTCCTGGTCGCAACCCAGCAACCAACGCAATTGAGCCGTTGCGGATTCGGCGGCCTCAGGGGTCAGGTTGTCGCCCACCAACGTTACCGCTAGCCGGGGCGAGTCAACCGATCCCACCGAGCGCACCGATGCCAGCGCAACTTGATCCCCCAAATCCAGGAGACGAATATAGGCATCGTCAACGTAATCTTCGGTTTTGAACTCCTGCTCGCGCGAGTAACTCGGTTGACCGGCAGTGAGCTGGAAGTCGTAAGGCGCGACCGGTGTGATGTTTTCCTCGATGCTGTTTTCCATAAATTACCCCAATGTCCTGACGGATCAACAATTGCCCGGCAAGGCAACGTCGCCCAGGCTAGTGTAAATTGGGCCTTGCGGAGTCAATTCACTGCGGTACAGACGAACCAGATCCGGTTTCCACATCGGAACGACAGGCATGACGACGTTCGAGATGGCGACTGTTACCGCTACCCTTTGGGCCGCCGTGGCACGGTCCCGCATCCGACCCAGTGTCAGATGCGGTCTGAACGGCCGGGAATCCTGCGCCCAGCCCAATTCAGTCGCCAACTGCTCGACCCCTTGTTGCAACTCCTGCAGCCCCCCAAGAGACCCATCGACACCGGCCCATATTACGCGCGGATTACGGAGATTCGGGAACGTCCCCAGTTGCGCCAATGACAGTTCAAGGCTTTTGGTTGCAGTCGCAGCCGGAATCAAACCCGATAAGATTGGCTCGATTTTTTTGATATCCGTAGCCCCCAGGAATTTGAGGGTCAGGTGTGTGCCCAGAGGGTCAACCCATCGTACACCAGCCGGGACCCGGCGCTGCACTTGCGCTATCACATCAGCCAGAACATTGCTCCAGTTTTCGGGCAAGGGCAGAGCGATGAACGTCCGCACGGATTCGGTGGTTCTGGTCATGGGCGCAACTCTTCGCGCCATTCTTGCAGCCTGCGATACCATTGGGTCAGATCATCCAGCGAGTATTGAGCGTTCGCAGGGCTTGGGTTGGGCAATACGAAAATCCTGGATTCGCCAATGGTGTTTTCCTGCCGACCCAGATCTATGACCCTTGGTGGGTTTGCGCCTTCACCGTATCTCAGGAAGGCCCGGTACGCCGTCAACCCGTGAAAACAGGCAATAGCCGGAACATACCGCGTGATTTTTTCGCGCAGCATCGGCGCCTCCCTACGATAGTCTTCAGCGCGCAAACCGGATGCCTGCGGCGTCGGACGTTTGACCAAATCGGTGAATCCAATGCCATCATCAAGAAGTTTTGCCTCGTCTCCCGGTCCCACCGGGCGGCCAGCCACGTTCGCCGCGCTGATCGCCGCCCAGAACCGGTTGCGGGGATTCGCAAAATAATGCCCCACTCGCACCGAAAAACTCGACGGGTTCAGTCCGATCAGCACGATGTCCAACCCCGGACGCAAATAGTCGGGCAGCGTGATTGCAGCAGATGTGTTTTGCGATTGCTTCATAACCCAGCGATATTGAGCAGCCTGGAGGCGTTTCCGCCCAGGATCGCAGCGGTGTGTTCGCAACCGACTTCGGCGCTTCCCATGTAGTCCAACGCCCTCCGGTGCGACAAGATTGGATAATCGGTTCCGAAGAGGACTCGCCCGGCTCCAGCCGAGGCAATGGTGGCAGTTACCACGCTCGAACGATACAGGAAGGGGATGGCGGCGGTGTCGAACCAAACGTTGGTAAATTTATCGGCCACTTCGGGCATGTTGACATAAAACGGCAATCCACCACCCAGGTGGGCCAGGATTATCCGGTTATCCGGGAAATTGACGACGAACTGTAACAGCAGGTCGGGCGTAACCGAACCTTTTCCCGGATATTGGTGTCCAACCGGTTCCGAGGCATGCACTGTTATGGGTAATCGCCGTTCCCGCAATTCAGCCATCAACGGCTCCAAAACAATCCGATCCGTAATGTCGAACCCCTGCGTGTCGGCGTGCAGTTCACCGACACCTACCGCCCCCAACTTCAGGCAGCGCACCGCCTCGGTGACAGCGTCGGCGCCCCACGCCGGATTCACCGAGCAAAAAGCGTATAGTTTTTCCGGATATCGGCTGGCAACCTCCAGGAGATAATCGTTGACCCGGGCGGCAATCGACTTGTCCGTCCAACCAAAACCCATCACAACCGCGCCGTCGATACCAGATTTTCCCATGTCGCGCACCAGATCTTCGACGGTGGCAATGCGGCCGCCCGGCTCGGGAAACAGTGCTGCATACGTAGCGTCCGCGGACGCTAGTTCCTGGTGTTGGTCGGCGAATTCAGGAGGCAATAGGTGACAATGGGCGTCGATAATCATGATTACAGCTTTCGCTCGTCGCGCGGGCGGCGGCCAACCCAGTATAAACCAGACCGTAAGCCGGCCGGTTCACCCAATATAGACACCAACTTTGCACGGGCATATAATAATTTGGATATGACCCGAATTTAGGCTCCCAACGCAGGTGAGGAATTGGCGGCAGTAACCCAACCGGCACTGACGGTAGAAGAGATGAGCGCTACTTCTTTGGAATTGCGCCGCGATATCGTGGAGATGATATTCCGCGCGGGGAGCGGACACCCCGGTGGTTCGCTGTCTGAAATCGACATTCTGGTCGCCCTCTACTTCGGAGTACTCAGGTACGACGCCTCCCAACCGGAATGGCCCGACCGAGACCGATTTATCCTGAGCAAAGGCCACGCATCACCCGGTTTCTACGCCACGTTGGCCCGTGCCGGCTACTTCGACAGGGATGAATTGTCGTCATTCCGAAAAACTGACGGATTGCTCCAGGGTCACGCCCACCCCATGATTCCGGGTGTGGAAATGAACTCCGGCTCCCTGGGCATGGGGTTGTCATTTGCTCTGGGCCACGCCCTGGCAGCGCGATTGGACGGAAAGGATTACCGGGTGTTTGCCCTGCTCGGCGACGGCGAATGCCAGGAAGGCGAGATCTGGGAAGCTGCCATGGCTGCAGCTCACCACAAAGCCCGCAATTTGACCGCCATCGTCGACCGAAACCGAATTCAGAACGACCGGTTCACCGACGAGGTGATGGCGTTGGAACCCCTCGCCGACCGATGGCGCGATTTCGGTTGGGCCGTTTTCACCTGCGATGGACATCAACACGCAGATGTTCTGAGGGTTCTTGACGAATCCAGTGGAGTCGGACCAGCGGTAATAATTGCCGAAACCGTAAAAGGTAAGGGCGTCAGCTTTATGGAAAATAACCCCGGATTCCACGGCCGGGCCCCTACCGCTGACGAATACGATGCAGCAATGAAGGAGTTGGCCTGATGGCAACCCCCCGCGCAACGGCCGCCACCAGGGAAACTTACGGCCGCACCTTGCTCACCATGGCGGAGGATTACCCCGACATCGTGGTGCTGGGCGGCGACCTGAACGTCTCTACGTTCGTGCATCTGTGGAGAGACCAATTTCCCGATCGGTTCTTCGACTTCGGCCCAGCCGAGCAGAACATCGTCGGTGTCGCGGCAGGCTTGGCAGCCGCCGGCAAAATACCATTCGTCAGCACATTCAGCGTGTTTGGCACCGGTCGGCCCTTCGACCAGTTGCGCGTCCTGGTTGCTCAGCCTTCTCTCAACGTGAAGTTGGTTTGCACCCACGCTGGTATCCTCACCGGCGAGGACGGCATGTCTGCCCACAGCATAGAAGATCTTTCGCTGATGTGCGCGTTGCCCACTTTCACCGTAATCTCACCGGCAGACTCGGTTGAAACCGAGCAGGCAATTCGAGCCGCTGCCGCCACGAAGGGGCCGGTTTACGTGCGCCTGTCGCGGGCTTCCACGCCCATAGTGCACACCAACGGCTATGGATTCAAAATCGGCCAGGCTGACATAATGAGAAACGGCTCCGACGTTACAATCATTGCCAACGGTTCGCTTGTTTCCCTGGCCCTGGATGCCGCCGAGAACCTGGCATCGCAAGATATAGACGCCCGCGTTATCAACCTGCACACGCTGGCCCCCGCCGACCAGCAGTCGATCATCGCCGCCGCCCGGGAAACTGGCGCCATCGTAACCGCGGAGGAACACTACGCCCACGGCGGTCTCGGCAGCGTCGTAGCAGGCATCGTGTCCCGGAACCATCCGGTCCCCGTGGAAATGGTGGCATTGCAGGGTTACACCGGCTCCGGTCCAGCCCTCGAACTGATGGCCAAAAACGGGTTAACCGTAGAAGGTATCGAGCAGGCCACCCTGCGCGCCGTAGCCCGCAAGCGTTAGCGGGTTCCTTCCGGCGCCCTCAATCCAACGAGCCCAGTACAGGTGGTTCGGTTATCCACTGCCCGCCGGCGGCGGCGGCAACGGACCGTGGCCATGGCCGTTGCCATTCCCTCCGTATTCGTCGTAGCCGCCATCGCTGAATACGCGGATCTCGGTTCCCTGAAAAACGTGGTACAGGTGCGTATCCCGTTCTGTCCCCACAGTATTCAGCATGTCTGAATCTATGTCCGAGATTATCTCTTCAATTTGTTCCGGCGTGATGCGCTGTTCGACCGCAATGGAAACGTGGGCCGCCCCGGGCAAAAAATGCGTGTCGATTCGCCCAACCACATCTTCCCCGTCCAGAATGAGGAAAGCCTCCGAGTTGCCGGTACGGACTTCGCGTTCGTAATCGTATACCACTACGTCACCCTCACAATGGCGATCGTAGCGCTGCTCGCGATCTGGCCCACGTTATTCACGGATTTGGCCATCGCCCCTCACGATCCATTTGTAGGAAGTTAATTCGCGCAATCCCAAAGGCCCCCGGGCATGATATTTCTGGGTACTGATACCAACCTCGGCGCCCAGGCCGAACTGCGACCCGTCCGTAAAGCGCGTGCTGGTGTTGTGGTAAACCGCCGCGGCATCAACCTCGGTCAAAAACCTTTGCGCCGCGTCCTCGTCATCGGTAACGATGGCCTCGGAATGGCCTGACCCGTAGGTCTGAATGTGGTCCAGGGCGTCATCCAGGCTGTCGACGATTTTGATCGCCGCAATGAGGGCTAAAAACTCGCGTCCCCAATCATCGGGCTGTGCGGCCACTGCGTTCAGCCCGTCAGCTGGGCCTAAAATACTCAGGGCCCGGTGATCGCAGCGCATTTCGACGCCGGCTTCGCCCAACATCGAAGCAATCCGGGGTAGGCTGCGTGCTGCCGCTTCCGAGTGAACCAGCACCGTGTCCAGTGCGTTGCATACCGTCGGGCGCTGTACCTTGGCGTTATGCACAATACGGGCAGCCATCTCCACGTTAGCCTCGCGGTCAACATAAGTGTGGCAAACTCCCACCCCGCCGGTGAGGACTGGCATTGTCGCGTGCTCGGCGACGAAGTTTATCAACCCAGTTCCGCCGCGCGGGACCAGCAGATTGATGTATTCCTTCATGCCCAGCATGACGTCCACCAACCCGCGGTCGACGTTGTCGACAAACTGCACGACGTCCGATGGAATTCCCGCCTCTCCTACCGCTCGCCGCACCAGCTCAACCAGCGCCGTATTGGAGCGCAACGTCTCCTTGCCCCCACGCAGGAGGCAGGCGTTTCCAGATTTGAGCGACAACGAAACTATGTCAGTGGTCACGTTGGGTCGACTCTCGTAGATGCTGGCGATCACACCCAACGGAACGCGTCGCTTCTCGGCTCTCAACCCGTTCTCCATCACGAACGATTCGATCTTTTCCCCCACCGGATCGGGCAGCGCCGCAACCCCGCGCACGTCTGAGGCCATACCACGCAGGCGATCCGGCGTCAGCAACAGGCGATCGAGAAAGGCGTCGTCAATCCCCGCCGTCTTGGCGTCCCGATAGTCGGCCTCGTTTGCCGCCAGCACCTCGCTCTGCTCTGAGTCCAACGCTTCGGCGATGTTGGCCAAAGCGTGATTACGTATGCCCTCAGGCACACGGGCCAACAACGCGGCAGCAGACCGCGCGGCAGCGCCTTGTTCGTAAAGATGTTCGGCGGGAGTCATCTGAACAGTCTCCAATGCAAAGGGGTCCAACGGATACTACAGCAATACCAGATTGTTGCGGTGGATAATTTCTTCCCCGTATTGATAACCCAGGGTGTCCGTAATTCGGTTCGATTGCAAACCGCTTATTCTGCGGATATCGGCGGAGGTGTAATTGGCGATTCCGCAGGCGACGCGTTGGCCCGAAGAGTCCACCACGTACACGATGTCGCCTCTCTTGAACTCCCCGGACACGGTGCGTACGCCCGCCGGCAACAGACTTACCCCGTTGTTCCTGAGGGCCGTCACCGCGCCATCGTCCACAAAGACCTCACCCCAGTCGCCATCGGCCACCCGGCTGAGCATCCACCGTTTGCGGGCCTCCAGTTTGCTGCTGGCCGGCCGAAAGAAGGTTCCCACCGGTTCACCGCAAACCGCCCGCGCGATCACGTCCGGGTCACGTCCTCGGCAAATTGTCATCGCAATTCCCGAAGAGGTCACCAGCCGGGCGGCGTCGAGCTTCGTGGGCATGCCGCCGCGAGCCCATGCGTTGCGGTGCTCGCCGGCCATCGACGATACCCGTTCGTCCACCAAATCCACCATCGGCACCAGTTTTGCAGTGGGATCCAGTTTGGGGTCGGCGGTGTACAAACCATCAACATCCGAGAGGATAATCAACATGTCTGCGTCGATCAGCGTCGCCAGCAGGGCCGACAAACGGTCGTTGTCTCCGAACACTTCTCCAATTTCATCCGACGCCACCACATCGTTTTCGTTCAACACTGGCACCACACCGAGTTCCAGCAACGACAACAGGGTATTCCGAATGTTCAGGTACGACTGACGTTCTGCCATGTCGTTTATGGTCAATAACGCTTGAGCCACCGGAATCCCGTACGCGGCGAACAAATCGCTGTAAATATTCATCAAGCGACCCTGGCCCAACGCTGCCAGCACCTGCCGTGCCGGAATGTCTGGTATTGCGGGAACCGTTGCGTACTCAGCCAGCGTCTGCCTCCCGGCAGCGATGGCCCCCGATGTAACCAGCAGCACCTGGACCTTGTCCTGGTTCACCAACCCGGAAATCTGGCTGACCAGTCCTGCCATAACTGATTCGTCCAGACCGTTGGAGGAGTCGCCACCGGTAAGCACATTTGTGCCTGCTTTTACCACGATACGCCGGTAATGCGGCTGCCGGCTGTTTATGCCGGTGGCACTGTCGGGATTCGCCGCGGCCTGGTCTTTCAGGGTCGACATGCTGGTCATCCGTGGTGGTGGGAAGTGGCTGAAATTATATCACGGGGCCGTTCTCACTCCGGCGGCGGCGTGAATCCCCGTAACCAGGGTCCTGCGGCAGTTCGCTGACCCGCCGTTGTTTCAGGTTGCCTGCTCAACCAGGACGGCGTAGAATCTTATTGCGGGGCTGGCCATTGGCCAGGCCCGTATCGGCGTTTTTTGATCCGCCGGATAACTATATACACTTTGGTTAGGTTATGGCTCTTACTGGCTTATTGTCTTTGATGGGCGCAAACACTTGGATGCAGCGTCATCTCCGCAACCTCCGGGCACCCAGCGCTAGTCCCACCGTTACCGTTCCCCCCGATCATCAACCCGTATATGTGGGGGCGTTGTGGCAACTGGAACAACGACCGGTACTCGTGATCACGCCCCGGCTGGAGGACGCTCGCCGGCTGCACGACCAACTCCTTAATTATCTGGGAGACGACGCTCCGGTATGGCTGTTGTCCGAACCGGAAGTCCTGCCCTTCGAACGCCTCGCCGTGGACGCTCGCACCAGCAATCAACGCCTGTCCGCGTTGGCAGCATTGAACATTGGGGCGAGCGACGCCCAACGAGCATCCGACGCCGCTCCCGCTCTGGTGGTGGCATCGGTAGCCGCAGCGTTGCGATTCACATTGTCGCCATCCGTAGTCCTTGGGCACCACCCTTCGGTACCGGATGCCAACCTGTTGCGCAAGGGTAGCCGGGTGCCATCGCTGGACAGCTTGCTCATGGCATGGGTTCAGCTGGGATACCGACACGAACCCCAGGTCGACTTTCCGGGCACGTTCAGCCTGCGCGGCGGCATATTGGATGTGTTCCCACCCAACGCCGAACTCCCCTATCGCATCGAGTTGTGGGACGACGAAGTCGACACTATCCGCCGTTTCGACCCCGAATCCCAAAGATCGTTTGAGGATGCCGCCGAGGTACGGATCATTGCCGCCGGCGAACAGTTGCCCCAGTTGAGCGATCCAGAGACGTTGTCCATGAAGCGTAGCCGCATCGACCTGTCGCCGTGTGCTGCAAGGTGGGTGTCGCGGTTTCAGGAAGAGCTCAGCGTACTGTCGTCCAGCCCGATCCAGGAATCGCTGTCGTTTTACAACGGA
The DNA here is from genome assembly GCA_965217175.1 of Dehalococcoidia bacterium. Lineage (GTDB taxonomy): Bacteria > Chloroflexota > Dehalococcoidia > Lucifugimonadales > UBA3495 > Bin87. The sequence goes on along the minus strand of OZ244251.1, from coordinate 2,158,697 downwards.
TTGCTCAACCACCATACGTTGTCGGAGTTTCTGCCCGACGACACGGTGGTCGTCCTTGACCGCCCCGAGAGATTGGCGGCTGAGGCCGAAGAACAGGCCGCCAAATATGCTCAACAATTTACCATCCGTCAGGAACGGGGCGAGTTACCATACGGATTCCCGTCACCCAACACCGATTGGGAACATCTGCGGTCTCAGATGCTCGAGAACCGACTGGCCACCGTGAATCTCAGCCGGTGGGCGGGAGTAGACGGCGTCTCCGTGGTAGACCCATTGGCTGACACCATGGCCGGATTGGAGCAGTTCACCCACGACGTTGCATCCCGACTACATCAGGACGGAGCCGTTGTGGCGGTCAGCCAGCACGCTGCACGCCTCCAGGAAGTCCTCACCGACGCCGGCATTGCTGCTCAGCTGGCGGATCACTTGCCCACGCGGCCGCGTGCTGGAAACGTATACCTGTTGAACGGATCGTTGCGAAAGGGTTGGCAAATCGACAGCGAGGGAACCGGTGTCTCGGTGGCCGTGTACACCGACGCCGAATTGTTCGGAACCGTCAAAGAGCGCCGTTACCGCGCCCCCAGGACCCGTCGGAACCTGGGAGACGCCGTATCCCTCGCCGAGCTCACGCCGGGCAGTTACGTGGTGCATATCGATCACGGGTTGGCCAGGTTCGCCGGAACAGCCACCCTGAGTTCCACCGACGACGACCGTGAATACCTGGTGTTGGAATACGCTGGTGATGACCGGCTGTATGTCCCCACCGAACAACTGGACCGGTTGGGCGCTTACGTCGCACCCACTGATCAACCTCCGTCCCTCACCCGCCTGGGCGGCAATGAATGGTTGCGTATCAAAGAACGCGCTCAAGGGGCCGCCAAGGAGATCGCGGCGGAGTTGTTGCGTTTGTACGCCACCCGTGAATCCATAGATGGGCATCGGTTCGGACCGGACGCGGCCTGGCAACGCGACCTTGAGGATTCATTCCCGTACGTCGAAACGCCCGACCAACTACAGGCCATCGACGAGGTCAAGGGAGACATGGAAACGGTGCGCCCCATGGATCGTTTAATCTGTGGGGATGTTGGCTACGGAAAAACTGAGGTGGCGCTTCGGGCAGCATTCAAGGTCGTGAACGAGGGAATGCAAATCGCCATCCTCGTGCCGACAACGGTATTGGCGCAGCAACACTACGCGACTTTTGCAGAACGCCTTGCTCCCTATCCGGTAAAGGTTGAAGTCCTGAGCCGATTTCGTACCCACAAAGAGCAGGCTGAAGTTGTTGCTGCCGCCAAAGCAGGCTCGGTGGACATCGTGATCGGCACGCACCGGATGCTACAGAAAGACGTGGCATTCAAGAACCTTGGGTTGGTCATCATCGACGAAGAGCACCGTTTCGGCGTTGTTCACAAAGAACGTCTCAAGCAGTTGCGGGCCGAGGTTGACGTGCTGACGTTGAGCGCGACACCTATCCCCAGAACGTTGCACATGGCCTTGGCCGGCGTCCGGGACATGAGCGTTATTCGAACGCCCCCCGAGGCCAGGTTACCGGTCAAAACCTTCGTATCGGAAGCCAGCGACGAGTTGGTTCGCGAAGCCATCCTCCGGGAATTGGAGCGCGACGGTCAGGTATTCTTCCTGCACAATCGGGTACGTTCAATCCATCAGACCGCCGAAACGTTGAGCAAACTCGTGCCCGAAGCCCGCATCCTGGTAGGCCATGGGCAAATGCCGGAATCCGAACTGGAAGACGTAATGGTCTCCTTTGCCAACCGCCAGGGCGACGTGTTGGTGTGCACCACCATTATCGAATCGGGACTCGATATGCCCAACGTCAACACCATCATAATCGACCGTGCGGACCGGTTTGGCTTGGCCCAACTGTACCAGTTGCGTGGTCGCGTTGGACGAGGGGATCACCGCGCCTACGCGTACCTGCTCCTTCCCGATGATCGCGAAATCACCGAATCAGCCAGCAAACGCATCCTCGCCATTCTGGAGGCAGACGAATTGGGCGCAGGTTTCCGCATTGCGATGCGAGACCTGGAAATTCGGGGGGCGGGTAACCTGCTCGGCGCCGATCAAAGCGGGCAGATTCAGGCAGTCGGGCTGAATCTCTATTCAGATTTGCTGACCCAAGCGGTGGCAGAACTGCAAAATGACGAGACTCATCCGCGCCAGGCCGAAGCCAATCCACCTCCGCGCATCGACATTCCCGTGCCGGCCAATATCCCCGAAGACTACGTAGCACACCTTCCAGCTCGCCTTGCGTTTTACCAACGCCTGGCCACCATCACCGACCGCGAACAAATCCCGGCGGTGCGAACCGACTTACAGGACCGGTTCGGCCCACTGCCCGATTCAGCAGAAAACCTGCTATCTGTCACCGACCTGCGTTGCCTCGCGGCAGCAGCGGGTGTCGAATCCATCGTTGGCGCCGAAGACGGCATCGTGACGGTGATATTCAGACAGCCTGTTGGCGATGCGCGAATTGCCCTGCAAAAATTGTTGGGTCCGGCGGTGCGCGTTGGTCGTCGCGACATTGAGGTTCGTGTCGGCGGCGAAATTGACCACGGGTTGAGCCGGCTGGGCCGTGTTTTGCGGCGCGTGACAACCTTTGTAGCAGAAATGCGGGCGGCCCTGGAAGCCGCGCAGGAGCTCGCGAATGGACAGGAATCCACAGATGAAACGGTCGATTCAGCCCCCGTCACGCCATCCCCCGAGCCCAGGCGGCGCAAACGCAATCGTAACCGCGCGCGGCAAACCGTCGTCGCCGATTGAACCATTCAGGGCAATCGCATTTTGACTCTAATGCCCTCGTCTTTCCCGCAAACGCGGGAATCCAGTGTCCGCAAGTATTGCAGACCGTCCGAAATCCGACTCCATCGTGCTTTCTGGGTTCCGGTTTGCGCCGGAACGCCGCAAGTGCAATTTATAATGCAGTTGCCCTGCTAAACCATCCCCTGTAATCAGCCTACTAATCACTCGGTGATATAATGATCATCAGTCGGGGTGTAGCGCAGTGGCTAGCGCGCCACGTTCGGGACGTGGAGGTCGGTGGTTCGAATCCACTCACCCCGACCATTTCGTGCCCACGCCACGGGTAGCCCCCGTGCGACGACCCACCACGCCGTTGCCGCGCACTGCTATAATCCCGCCAGTATCAGGCACAGGAGGCATAGCATGGCCCGCCGCAGTTTCTGGGCGTGGGGTAATGAAGATCAGGAGCCGTCGCATGATCAGTATGTGGCGATGGCTCAGCGGCTACACCAACGGTATGGCGCCACGGTAGCCTTGCCCACTCCTCCCACCAGCGCCGACCTCAACCTCCGCAAACCCCGCATGTCTCCCCACCCGTTGGTGGCCCGGATGTGCACCATGGATGACCACGAGCGCGCCTCCCATACCTACGGTCGCAGCTTTCGTGATCGATTGCGCGGTTTCAACCTCCAGTTTCCAAACCCGCCCGACGTCGTGGCCTATCCCAGCACGGAGCAGGAACTCACCGTCCTGCTGGATTGGTGCTCCAATTCCAATATCGTCGCCATTCCGTACGGGGGCGGAAGTACGGTGGTGGCAGGGGTCGAGCCGCCCGAGGCGGATGCCGTTGTAACTATTGACTTGACCCGGTTGGACCAGGTGCTGGAAATCGACGACACATCCAGAGCCGCTCGGATCCAGGCGGGCGCCCTTGGCCCGGGTCTCGAAGCCCAGTTGCGTCCCGCCGGTTTCACCCTCCGACACTTCCCGCAGAGCTTCGAGTTTTCCACGTTGGGCGGTTGGATTGCCACCCGCAGCGGAGGCCACTACGCCACCAACCACACCCACATTGATGACTTCGTGGAATCGGTGCGCATGATCACTCCTGCCGGAGTCTGGGAATCCCGCCGGCTGCCGGGCAGCGGAGCCGGGCCATCGCCTGATCGCTTGGTAATAGGCAGCGAGGGCATCCTGGGAGTGATCACAGAAGCGTGGATGCGTATCCAGGCCCGCCCACGTTTTCGCGGCTCCGCCGGCGTTGTGTTCGATAGCATTGAAGGAGCTTCGGAAGGAGCGCGTCTGATTGCCCAGGCAAAGATGTGGCCGGCCAACCTGCGGATGCTGGACCCGTCCGAAGCCCAGGATTTCGCCGGACTGGATGGCGAAAAAGCCCTGTTGATCATTGGCTTCGAATCCGCAGAGTTGCCCCAGGATGACAATATCCGCCAGGCCGTCGCCATCGCCCGCGACGCCGGCGGCAGCATCAACGAGGACAACATCGTAATCGCCGACGCAGCCCAGCGCGCCGATACATCCGCCGGACGGCAGGGCGCGGTGGGCAGCTGGCGCAATTCCTTCATCAACGCACCGTATGAGCGCAACGTCACCATGGGATTCGGTGTCGTTGCCGAAACCCTGGAAAGCTCAATCACGTGGGACCGCTGGCCCCAAATGGACGCCGCGGTGCGCTCGGCTCTCCATGACGCGCTGCAAAATACGTGCGGAAACGGGCGCGTATCGTGCCGCTTCACCCATGTGTACCCCGATGGGCCAGCCCCTTACTACACCTTTGAAGCGCTCGGTAAGGTTGGCGGAGAACTGGAAGCCCATGCCGCCATCAAGCAGGCAGCTTCCGACGCGGTGATGGCAGCCGGCGGCACAATAACACACCATCACGCCGTCGGCAGGACGCATCGGCCCTGGTACGACCAGCAAAGGCCCGATCCATTCGCTAACGCTCTCCGCGCCGCCAAGCGCTCACTCGACCCCCACGGTATATTGAACCCGGGCGTTTTGATCGACCCGTAACACGAAACCTCAACATTTGCTGGAGGAACTGGGATATGCGTGGCGTAGTATTTACTGGCGACCGAGAGGTGGAGATCCGTACTCTTCCCGATCCTCATCCCGGGCCCGGCGATGTTGTCATCGCGATGAAAGCATCCGGGTTGTGCGGCAGCGACTTGCGGCATTACCGGGCAGCCAGATCGGAGCGTGGCGACCAGGCCAATCTGAAGGTGGCCGGACATGAACCATGTGGCGTTGTCGCGGAAATCGGCGCCGATGTTACCGAAGTTGCCGTCGGCGACCGCGTGATGATGCACCACTATACCGGGTGCCGAACCTGCACCATGTGCCGGATCGGCTACACCCAAATGTGCCTGAATGGCTCGGTGGTTTATGGCACCGGCGCCAACGGCGGCCACGAAGACTTCCTGATTTGTCCGGCGTATACCTGCGTCAAAATGCCCGACGGATTGGACTTCGATGAAGGCTCCGCATGCGCTTGCGGCACCGGCACCGCTTTCCATGCCCTGAAGCGCCTCAACATCGCCGGCGACGATACCATCGCCATCTTCGGCCAGGGTCCGGTGGGAGCCAGCGGAACCATGTTCGCCAAAGCCATGGGCGCCCGGGTTATCGCAGTCGATATTGATGGGGACCGATTGCAGCTGGCGCAGCGGCTCGGCGCCGATGTTTGCATCAACGCCAGCAGTCAAAATCCGGTTGAAGCTATCCGTGAGCTAACCCACGGAGAAGGAGCCCCCGCCGCGCTGGATTGCACCGGGCGACCCGAGGCAAGGGTCAACGCCGTAGATTCTGCCATGTTGTGGGGACGAGTGTGTTTCGTGGGAGAAGGCAACACCACCACCTTCGACGTCAGCCCGCAAATTATCCACAAGCAGTTGACTATACTCGGTTCATGGACATTCAGCCTGAACGGACTCGAGGAAGTGGCCCGATTCGTGGTCGACCGTAAGGTGCCCCTGAAAGACCTGTTTACGCACCGCTACACGCTCGATGAAGCCGACGCCGCCTACAAACTCTTTGACGCCGGTGGAACTGGTAAAGTCTGTTTCACCTGGGATTAGGCGGCGCTTTGCCGGACCGCATTCAGGCTCACTAACTCAGCAAGCCGGCCAACACCTTCTTGTTGAACAGCCGAAGCGATGCGGTTTGCAGCTCGTCGGACATCAGGTTGCCATAGTTGATCTCGTAGATGCACTGGTCCAGCCCCAGGGTTTCCTCCAGTTCTGACAACCGGTTGCTGACCTGGTCTGGGGTGCCGTACACCACCTTCTCCCTCAGCCAATCGTCGTATTCCATGCCCAAGATGCGCCGGCTCTGCTCGCCCCAGTCGCCGGTGGTGCCCGCCCGGCCCGCGTAGGATGCAACCCGTTGGCCCAGGCGTCCTATTGAATTCATGGCCGATTGCATCGGTTCCCGGTAAGCGCGTTCGGCGTCTTCGTTGACATAAATCGGCACCCGCAATCCGACCTTGCCGGTACCCGGATGCCCGGCGTCAAGCCAAGCCTGGCGGTACGCGGCAATCGGCCCAGCCAGCTCACCCAGCGTAAAGACCCGCGACGGGTTCACAATCAGCGGGTGGCCCATCGACCCGACGATGGGGAAGCTCTCCGCAGACGTAACCCCGATTGTTATCGGCGGATGGGGTTGCTGGAACGGCCGGGGCGTGACCGTCAGTTCGTCACACGAAAAATGCTCGCCGTGGAATGAAAATGTTTCCTGCGTCCAGGCGGTCGTCACCACCTCCAGAAATTCGTCGAAGCGGCTTCGACTCTCTTCGAAGGACACGTTAAATCCCTCATGAACATTGGGGAACGTCCCTCGGCCCACTCCCAGCTCGGCGCGCCCGTCGCTGATGTGATCCAGCGTCGCCATCTCTTCGGCGACCCGGATCGGATGACCCAGCGGGAGGCAGTACACGGCGGTCCCGATGCGCATGGTACTGGTTTTGGCTGCGATGGCTGATGCGATCGTTACCGGCGACGCCAGCACCCGTTCCATGTTGAAGTGATACTCAGCCAGCCAAACCGACGATACACCCAGATCCTCAGCTTCCTGCACCAATCTGAAAGATTGGACAAAGGCATCGTGGTGGTTTCCATCAACGGGGCGGGGAAATTCGAGAAAGAGGCCGAATTCCATCATGGTCCTCCTGACAATCGTTCGAGCGGGTGACAGTCGTTCTGGCTATACCTGTGATCCCTGGATTCTGCGCTCCTGGCCCTGCCACTCTTTTTCGCGCAGAATAAACTTCTGAATCTTCCCGGTGGCCGTCTTGGGCAATTCCCCGAACTCTACGCTCTTGGGAGCCTTGAAATGGGCGATCCGGTCGCGAGTGAATTCGATTATTTCTTCAGCGCTCACAGACCCGCCGCCGCGTGGCACCACGAAAGCCTTGGGAACCTCTCCCCAATGCTGATCGGGAACTCCCACCACGCACACTTCGAGCACGCCAGGATGCTCCATAATCACTTTCTCCACCTCTTGGCTGGAGATGTTCTCACCGCCCGAGATGATAATGTCCTTGGAGCGATCTTGTAGTTCGATATAACCATCCGCGTGCCAAACCGCCAGGTCTCCAGAGTGGAACCAGCCGCCGCGAAACGCCTCGGCGGTGGCCTCCACGTCTTTGTAGTAACCCTTCATGACGGCGTCCCCCTGCATCACCACTTCACCCATGGACTCACCGTCCTGGGGAACGTCCCGCATGTCTTCGTCCACCACGCGCAGACCCACGCCGTACACCATATAGGGAACCCCCTGCCGCGCTTTCGCACGGGCCAGGTCTTCCGCACCCATTTCGTCCCATTCCGGTTGCGAGGCCGCAACCGTGCAGGGTCCATAGGTCTCGGTAAGTCCATACACATGGATGATGTTGGCGCCCATACCCTCTATCGTGCGAATCACCTGGGGAGCCGGCGGCGCGCCCGCCGTCATTATCGTCAGCCCCGTAAGGTCGGCTGAGGCGGCTTCCGGCGCAGCGTACAGTCCGGTCAATACAGTGGGCGCCGCACACAGATGCGTTACCGACTCCTCACGTATCAGCCGATACACCTCCGCCGGGTCGACCCTCCGTAAACAAATATGGGTTCCTCCCACTGCGGTAACCGCCCACGGGAAACACCATCCGTTGGCATGGAACATGGGCAGCGTCCAAAGATAAACACTCCTCCAGTTCATGCCCATCTCCATGGCCTCGCCGATGGCGTTGAGATAGGCGCCCCGGGGAGTATATTCAACGCCCTTGGGCATACCGGTAGTGCCGGATGTGTAGTTAATCGTGGTGGTATCCGTTTCCGACGCCGGCCCCGGCAGTTCCGACAGAGGTTCCACGTTGGCCAACCATTCCTCAAATTCCGGTCCTGATATATCGGTGGCCAGCGGCGCCGTATCGCGTACCTGTACGTAGGTTTCCACTCCGGGACAATCGTCTCTCAGCTGTCGAACGGTGTCGGCCAACTCCGAATCGAATACCAATACCTTGCTGCCCGAGTGGTTCAATATGTAGGCAATTTCTCGAGAGGACAACCTGATGTTGAGCGCCACCAGAACCGCACCGATTCCCATGGGCGCAAAGTTCGCTTCCAGCATCACTGGCAGGTTTGGAACCAGATAAGCGACCCGATCGCCGGCCTCCACCCCAACACTGCGGAGAGCCGCCGCGTGTTTCCGCACCCTCTGGTGGAGCTGGCCGTAAGTTGTGATCACGCCGTTGTATACGCAGGCGGCCCGCCTGGGATAAACCGTAGCGCTACGCTCCAGGAACTGCAATGGGGACAGGTTCTGCGCATTTGCGCTGGCTATCGTCATGTGTTCGGCCTCCAGATATGCTCCCCGTTCGTATCGCGTTTCGTGCCATTCTGAACCGTAATCCCAAAATTGTCCATAATTGCCGCACCAACGGAATGCTTTTTCCGGAACCCGTGACTGGCCGCTGTACGCCTTGACATCATCCCGGCAGCTGATTCCAATCGAAACGCAAAAGGCTATGCTATTATGACCCGCAAACCGGACGGTGGTGGAGACTATGCAAACACAGTTATCCTCGGTCGTGGATGTCGGCAGGGTTTCATACCTCAACCCAACTGGGTATGTCGATCTGGCCAACCGCACCCTGAACGGGCGGCTGGATTCGGTGGCTGGCAAGGTTGCAGGTCTGCTGGACAACGGCAACGATACTTCCAGTTTCTTTTTTCAGAGCCTCGCCGAAATTCTGGAAACCGATTACGGCGTGGCCAAAGTCGTTTTGCAAACCAAATTTACTTCGACTCGGCCGGCCGAACCGAACATCATCAGCCAGATGGGAGCGGAGTCGGACTTCCTCATCGCCGGCGTAGCGCTTTGAGGGTCCTGTACGTCGGGCAGTGTGCTCGACGCGTTGAATTTTGAGGACATGGGTAAGCCCGCCGCGGTTGTGGTCACCACCAATTTCGTGCGTTTGGCCAATGCAATTTCCGGGGCCAACAACCTTGCCGAATTGCCGCTGGTCATCATCCCTCACCCGCTCGGAGACCGTTCCGCTGCCGCCGAACGCGCCCGGATCATGGCCGCCGATGTTGTAACAGCCATCACGTCTCACGACGGCGCTTAACCTGACAGGTTTGTGCACCGGTGGCTATCCGACAACATGATTCGCGCCTCACTGGGTTGGACACCGTCCAGGGCGCCCTGGACACCATCGAAACCTATTTCGAAAATGGTTGGACCGATGGCCTGCCCATCGTGCCGCCAACCGAGTCGGCGGTTCAGGAATTCGTAGCAGCATCAGGGCGCGACGGCGACGACGTCCTCGGAGTTATGCCTCCAAGGATGGGGATCGTTACCGTCGAGTCGGTGGCCATCAACTCAGTGATGGCAGGATGCAGAGCAGAGTACATGCCGGTCGTTCTGGCCGCCGTGGAAGCGGCATTGGACGAACGCTTTGATGTTCGGGGCCTGCAGGCCACCAGCGACCCTGCTGCGCCTCTCGTCATGATCACCGGCCCAATCGTCGAAGCCATTGGCATCAATCATGGAGTCGGGCTATTCGGACACGGCAATCGAGCCAACGCCACCATCGGCAGAGCGCTTCGCCTGATCATGATCAACCTGGGCGATGGCCGCCCCGACACCGGAGACAAGTCAACACTCGGCTCGCCAGCCAAATATTCATACTGCATGGGCGGTGACGTCGATACACCCTGGTCGCCGATTCACGTCGATATGGGATATGGCGCAGACGACAGCTGCGTAACTCTTTTCGCTGCCGACGCACCCCGGGGAAACAACCCGGCCGGTTCCGGCAGCATGGAATTCGCGCTGTGGATTCTTGCCGACTCGCTGTGTAATCTCAACCACAACATGATCCACGGCGGACACCTGCTTGCGGTGGTCAGCCCACTCATCGCCTACGGGTTGCATGACGAGGGTTGGACGAAACGGGATGTCCAGTTGTATTTATACGAGCGGGCTCGCATCCCCATCGAACAGGTGCGTCGTTACAAGGAACTGCGGTACGGCCGCAACGTGGAGGCCGGAGAACCATACTTCTGGCCCAAGTGGCTGGATACCGACGGCCCCGAACCCATGCTTCCCATCGTACGCGACCCCGACAACATTATGTTGGTGGTGGCCGGCGACCCAGCTCGGTCCCGTTCCGCATATTGTCCCCCCCGACCTTACAATCGGCCCGTCACCAAGCGCATCCAATTGCCCCAGTGACTGGCTAACTTCTCGATCAGGCAGGCAGATTCATGGAAGAGCGCGATTTTATCGGATACGGAGCCAATCCGCCTTCAGTTCGTTGGCCGGGAAACGCCCGTATCGCAATCTCGGTTGTGGTCAACTACGAGGAAGGCAGCGAGGCATCGCTGCTGGACGGCGACGACCACCACGAGTCCAATAACGAAGTGCCGTCCCCGATCCCTTCCGGTCAACGTGATCTGTTCAACGAATCGTTCTTCGAGTATGGCAGCCGGGTAGGAGTCTGGAGAATCCTGAACTTGCTGGACCGCTACGACGTCAAGAGCACCTTTTTCTGTTGCGCCGTTGCCATCGAACGCAACCTTGAAGTCGGGCGCGAGGTGGTGAACCGCGGGCATGAAATCTGCGGTCACGGATACCGTTGGGAGGAGTACCACAACAAATCCAAAGCCGAGGAAGCCGAAGCAATACGCAAAACCGTGGAGTCTCTGGCCGCCACCACTGGCGTGCGGCCCGTCGGTTGGTTCACCCGCTACGGCTCCAGCGTAAACACGCGCGACCTCGTGGCCAGTGAGGGAGGATTCTTCTACGATAGCGGCGTTTTCAACGACGACCTGCCATACTATACCGACGTAGAGGGCAAACCCTGGTTGGTGTTGCCCTACAGCTTTGAAACCAACGACGCCAGGTTTTGGCGCGGCGGTCTGAACAGCGTCGGCGACTTTTACGAATACATGAAAGACACCTTCGACGTGTTATACGACGAGGGCCGGACCCACCCCAAGATGATGTCGGTTGGCCTGCACTGCCGCATCGCCGGCCGGCCCGCTCGTTCCCGCGCGCTGGACCGGTTCCTCCGCTATGCACGAAGCCATCCCGGTGTCTGGTTTGCCCGCCGCGATGAAATCGCCCGCTGGTGGCTGGATAATTATCCGCCGGGCACCCTGCAACAGAACACTGGGCAATAGGGCAACCCGGCGGGGTTAGCTATTTCATGTCTGGGATATTTGCCCCGCCAACTTCTACCATTGGGTCAGATTGATAACGGAAAACACCGCGCCTTCAGGGTCGGAAAGAACCGAGAAACGCGCAAAATCGCCGATGTCGTTTGGCTCGACGATTACTTTACCGCCCAGTTCCCGCGCCTTCGCAACCGTTCCGTCAACGTCATCGACTCCAAAATAAACACCCCAGTTTGGCGGCACCGGTCCCCAGTCATCGACAATTTGGATAATCCCGGCCGCCGGTTCGCCGTCCACTTTCACCAGCGTGTAGGGGAAAGGCGAATCTGGATCAGGCCCGATCTCCACTTCAAGAACCTGGGCGTAAAATTCCTGGGCGGAATCCGTGTCGGTGGTCGCCAGTTCAAACCAGGATAGAGCGCCGGGTTCGTTTATCACGCCGGCGCCTACATGCTGAATTGGGTACCACAACCGCAACATCGCACCCTGCTGGTCCTGGATCATCGACATCCGGCCCACGTCCATCACCTGGAACGGTTCGGAAATAACGGTCCCTCCGGCAGCGCGCGCTCGTTCCGTAGCAGCCTCCAGATCGCTTACAGTAACGTAAACGCTCCAGTGGGAGGGCATATTCTCTTGTTCCGAACCGGGATAGGCCACTGCTGAAGCGCATACCGGCAATCCCCGGTGCATGTACATCGAGTAGACCAGGTGTTCGTCGATCGGATTGTCCACGATTTCCCATCCAAACAGGCTGGAATAAAAGTGCTTGGCCGCGTCGCCATCGTGACACATCAAGTCGGCCCAGGACGGTCTTCCATTGGAATAACTGGTAATATCAGGCATAGTTCATCTCCTAAATTTGTGGCCTAGTTATTAGGTTATCACCTCACCCGAAACACCGTCCCCGCCCACCTGTCATCAGGATGCCGGCATCGCGAAAAACGACCCTCGCTACGGTCAGTACGGACACAATATACGTCGGCCAAAATTTGCGGGCGCCCCACCCGGCAATGCCAGGTGGAAGCGCCCGCAAATTCATTCTCAGGCTGCCGCGCCGCTCGCCGACACGGGGCTATGCCGTCGTGTATCGCGTTCCGGTGTCAGATCAGTTATCCGCCGGTACCGCCATTTCCACGTTTTTGAAGGCAGGCATTACCTCTTCTGCGAACCACTGCAGCTGCTCCAGAATGAGGGTCTGCGGAGTGCCTACCGGCTGCCCCACCTGAATTCGCTTCAGACCAGGGTACCGTTCCTCAACTCCCTTCAGTTTCTCAATAATTGATTCCGGAGTCCCGGCCAGCACGCTGCCGTTCTCGATGGCATCCTCAATTCGCGGCAATCCCGCGTTGGGCGCCACCTGTGGGTTGCTAATGTCCAGGATCTGCTGTTCCGTCAAGCCACGCGTCAACCGCAACGGCCCGAACATCTTCAGGTTTTCTTCGTAATACCGGCCGGCCTGTCGGGCGGCCTCTTCCACCGTCGGCGCGATGTGGAAATGGAACCCAACGGCCAAATCCTCGCCCAGCTCGGCTTCCGGCTTGCCATGGCGCGTCAACGCGTCGCGATACGCATGCATGATGCCGTCCATCGCACCACCCTCGGACGAACCCCCGCCGATCACTCCCTTGATTCCCATGCTGGCCATGAATTCCAGCGCTCGTCCCGTACCGCCCTGGATCGGTTGCCAACACTCCACCGGGAGGGTTTTGGGACGCGGAACCAATGTAATTTCTTCCAGTTGGTATCCACGGTACGGTACCTGGGGAGGAAAGTCGAAATGCTTGCCGTGATGCGAGAATGATCGCTCGTTAAAGGCTTTGAAAATCACCTGCACCTGTTCTTCAAATAGCTCCCGGTTGGCGGCCTGGTCCATCAACGGGGATCCGAATGACTCCACCTCACGGGTGTGGTAACCGCGGCCCACGCCGAAAGTCACGCGGCCGTTCGTCATCCAGTCTGCGGCAGCGAAGTCTTCGGCCAGTCGCAACGGATGCCACATCGGCGCAATATTGAACCCGCATCCGAACCGCAACCGTTCGGTCAGGTGAGCCAGGTGCACGATAAACATCAGCAGATTCGGGATGCATTCATAGCCCTCGGGCTGAAAATGGTGCTCTGCCATCCAGAAGGTATCGTAGCCGTGCTTATCCAGTGTTTGTGCAATGGCAACGCCTTTATCGAACGCGCCAGCGAGGAACTCATCCGAATACGAACGATCGTTGACCGCCGTACCGGCGTATCCAACGTTGTCCATATCGACGTGACCAGCGTATAGGCTGTCAAAGGTTGTGATCATTTGGTGCCTCCGGCAATTGGCGCGCGAGATTGCGCTAAGTGATGGCTTTTCTCCGGCGAGATCGTTCACGAAATCGTTTACAACGTCGTCCAAGGCATTGTAGGCCAACCCGTCCGGGCATTCAACCTTCGGGTTCGCTTGAATTAAAACGTGGCGTCTGGCAAGATATTGGCATTATGAGAATTGGTGCTTTTGAACTACAGGAACCGCTGCCCGAGCTGCGCGACCCCCACGTCTTCGCCATGATCCGCCCGTGGGTGGATGTTGGTAGCGTGGGTACCCTCACCCTTACCAGACTGGAAAGGTATCTGGGTTCGCGCGAATTGGGACGCCTTCATCGCCCCGGTGAATTCTTTGATTTCACCAGATACCGTCCCAGTATGCGACTGGTGGATGACAAACGCCAGGTGCGTATCCCCAACAGCGTGATCCGATACGCCGTAACCGAAAACGGTCCCGATTACCTTTTCTTCCACCTGCGCGAACCCCATGCCAACAGCGAAGTTTATACCGACTCCATTCTTGAAGTCGTCAAAAATTTCGAAGTTAAACGCTATTGCCGATTGGGCGCCATGTACGACGCTGTGCCGCACACCAGGCCACTGCTGGTCACCGGATCACTGGGCGCGGTGTCCCAGATTCGACCCGTGCCGAATCTCAAGCTGCGGGGCAGCACGTATCAGGGCCCAACTACGATCATGAATCTGGTTTCGGACGGCATTGACAAACTGGGCGTCGAATCAATCAATTTCATGGTTCACCTGCCCCAATACGTCCAACTCGATGAGGACTTCAACGGCACGGCAAGGATGCTTGAAACTTTGTCATCCGTGTACCCTGACATCCCAGCCGACTTGGCACCGACCCGACGTGGTCAACGCCAGTATCGAGAACTGGGTTCAGCCGTAGAACGCAATGCGGAGCTTCAGGGCCTGATCCAGCAAATGGAAGCGTACTACGACTCAAACGAGGCAGAAACCGTTGAGCCAGCCGATAGTCAACCCCAATCTGACCCGGTGTCTCTGTCTCCCGAAATCGAACAGTTCCTGAGCGAGCTGGGCGGAGAATTAGGCGATCGCGACGAGTAACCGCTGACCGAATACAATGCGCAAAGCCGGGTGTCGACACCCGGCTTTGTCTTATCTTCATTGGCCCCAACGTGATTGGCCAATATTCCATTGGTGGTGGCGACGGATGGATTCGAACCAACGACCTAGCGCTTATGAAGCGCCCGCTCTGCCTCTGAGCTACGTCGCCAACCTGCGGGTCGCCGACCAGCCGTCAGCGCTGCCACGCGGCATCAATGTTACGGCCCGCTCCGTGGCGTTGTCAATTGCGCTGGCTACCACCACCCAAGGGCGATCGCATTTTGATTCTATTGCCCTCGCCTTTCCCGCGCAGGCGGTAATCCAGTGCTCTTGTCTTTCCCGCGAAAGCGGGAATCCAGTGTCCGAAATGATAGGAGACCGTCCGAAATCTGACTCAATCGTGCTTTCTGGGTTCCGGCTTGCGCCGGCTATAATCCCCGCCCCGGGCGTCCTGCAATAAAATCATGGACGGCCAACCCGACAATTCCGCCAACCCGTTGGAAGCCGCCGACGCAGTGCTGGCTCAGGCCATCACCGGTCTGGAAGCAATACTGAGCGATTTGTGCGGCAGGCTAAACCCTTTCCCACCTTTCCTCGGCATGGCCACTATCCAGGCTGTCGAGGTGGAATCGCCGCACGTCCAAACGGAAGACCGGGGTTGCGTGGTGGTCACGCCCGACGGCAGCATATACGAGCTGGAAGTCGCCGCTATCCCTGGTATCGTCGGAGTGTTGGAGGTCGATCAAGTAGAGCTATTCAAACCTCTCGATGCAACGCCCGAAGAGTATTTCCTCTACCAAGTGGCGGCGATCCGAACCTTGGCCGCCGAATTGCGCCTCCGGGGCGGTTAGAGTCCGGTCAGATCGATGTCCCCCGACTGACCACCGGATTTGCGCAATAGACGAACCCCGTCGATGCGCACCGCCCGGTCAACCGCCTTGCACATGTCGTAAACGGTGAGCGCCGCCACCGAAACGGCGGTGAGAGCTTCCATCTCCACTCCGGTCTTGCCGGATGTGGTGGCCGTCGCAGTAACACGGACCCGGTGTTCCGGTTCTTCCAGCGTCAACTCCACGTCAACCTTATTGAGCGGCAGCGGGTGGCACAGTGGTATCAACTCGGACGTGCGTTTGGCCCCCATAATTCCGGCCAACTGCGCGATGGTTAACACATCGCCCTTTTTCATCAGGCCGTCGCGGATCAGCGCCAACGTGGCCGGTTCCATCACAACATAACCGCACGCTTCCGCTACCCGGTCGGTAACTGGCTTCCAACCTACGTCCACCATGCGCGCACTGCCATCTTCGGCAAGGTGCGTCAAGCGGTTGGTGGGCTTGTCTTCACTTTGTGCAGGCATAATTTGTCCGGTCAGCCGCCGATTTGATACATCTCGACCTTGGGCCTGGGGCTGGCTCCGCCGGTCTCGGTGATTTCGGCCCGTTCTTCAGAGTAACGGTCCCTCCGAATCGACCAGACCTTCGTGATTATCCCACGCAATTCGTCGTCATCGGCGCCATTCCGCATCGGCCCTCGCAGGTCCACGCCGTCGGATGCGAACAGGCAGGTGTATAGGCGGCCATCGGTGGACAGGCGGGCGCGCGTGCAGTCCGCACAGAAGGGTTGGGTCACCGATGCAATAACGCCAATCTCGCCTTCGCCGTCCCGGTACCGCCAGCGTCGGGCCACTTCGCCAACGTAGTTGGCCTCCGCCGGTTCAATCGGTAGTTCAGCGTCGATCATGGCCACGATCTCGGCCGCAGACACTACCTCATCCAGTTTCCATCCGTTGCGATTACCCACGTCCATATATTCGATAAACCGCACGATGTGTTCGGTGCCCTTGAAATGCCGGGCAAGCTCCACAATGGTGTGGTCGTTAACGCCTTTCTGTACCACCGCATTTATCTTGATGGGAGCCAATCCGCAATCGGCGGCCCGGCGAATCCCGTCCAAGACCCGGCGAGTACCGAATCCGCGCCCGTTCATCTGCTTGAATACCTCATCGTCCAGCGAATCCA
Organism: Dehalococcoidia bacterium; assembly: GCA_965217175.1. Taxonomy (GTDB): domain Bacteria; phylum Chloroflexota; class Dehalococcoidia; order Lucifugimonadales; family UBA3495; genus Bin87. The sequence goes on along the minus strand of OZ244251.1, from coordinate 2,141,860 downwards.
GGCTCACCGTAATGCGATGCAATCCGGCGTCTTTCAACGGCTGGGCCTGTTGCGCAAGCAGATAGGCGTTGGTGGTCAAAGTGATGTCATCGGCGCCGGGTATTTCAGCTAGTTGCTGGACCAGATCTGGCAAGTCCACTCGCAACAGTGGCTCGCCCCCGGTTATGCGCAGCTTGTTCACTCCCAGTTCGACGAAAAGACGCGACAACCGCGCAATTTCCTCAAAGGTCAGGATTTCGGCTTTCGGTAAAAACTGGTAAGCCTCTCCAAATATCTCCGCGGGCATACAATATGGACACCGGAAATTGCACCGATCCGTAACCGAAATCCGCAAATCCCTAAGTGGCCTGCCAAAAAGGTCTGAAATCATACTAACTCGCAGCGACTTCCCGTGGGCCCAGGATGAGATCCAGTATTCGGCGGGCCTTTCGGGCAGCGTCAGCGCGATGGCTGATCCGATTCTTTTCGCTCAGGGGCAGTTGAGCGATGGTTTGCGCGTACGACGGCAAATAGAACACCGGATCATAGCCAAAGCCATGATCGCCCTTAGGTTCGTATTGTATCACTCCAGCCACCGAACCGACGACTGTTGCCGCACGAGTATCCCCGGACACTGCGAATCGGCCCGTTTCGGCGTCGCCAGGGAGGCTTAAGCCCGCCGGCGCTGCGATCGCCGTAACACAACAAAATCGGGCCGTCCGCAACTCCCACGGTACTCCATGCAGGTTTTCCAATAATAGTTGAACCCGGTCCTCGTCCGAATCGCAGGCCTCACCGCCGTACCGCGCCGAGTATATGCCGGGCGCTCTCTGCAGGGCATCTACTTCCAAACCCGAATCATCCGACAACGTCAGGCACCCGGATAACCTGGCGTATGAACTCGCTTTGAGGATGGCATTTGACCTGAAACTGTCCCCGGTCTCTTCCACCTCATCCGGTATACCCAGGTCGTCCAAAGAAATCAGACGGTTCGCGTGGTTCGCCAGCAGCTCCCGATATTCCCGCATCTTGCCGGCGTTGCGCGTCGCAACTAGTAATTGCGCAGGTTGCAAGAGGGCATCCTCCTCGCGGTGAGAATCAAACTATCCCTTCCTCGGTCAGCGTTTCGATCTCTTGGTCGTCAAGCCCCAGCCAGCGACCGTAAACGTCCCGGTTGTGTTCGCCCACGGTGGGACCCATGTGGCGCAGTTCGCCGGGTGTCTCGCTGAACTTTGGCACTACCCCCAGCATAATTGTTGATCCCAGTTGAGGATCATCGACCTCGACGATGTCATCGCGGTCCTGATAGTGAGGGTCGTTGACAATATCGGCGCTGTTGTACACCGGGCCAACCACCCCGCCTGCCGGTATCAGTTCGTCCATGATGTCGTCGATCGACCGGCTTCCCAGCCATCGCTGCAGTATTTCGTTCAGCGAGTCCTTATTTTCCAGTCTGGCGGCGTTGTTGGCGAACCTCGGGTCCTGCAGCAGCGCATCCAGACCCATCGCCCGAGCCAGGCCCTCCCAGGTGTTTTGCGATGTGGCAGAAAGCCCCAGCCATCGGTCATCGGCGGTTCGATACAGACTGCGCGGCGCCGCGTCGGGGAAGTCGTTGCCGATACGCTCCCTGATTTCACCCGACCGGTCATAGATCGTAAGGTGCGGTATACATAACCGAAACAACGGCTCAAATAGACTGAGGTCAACCACCTGGCCGGCGCCCGGTTCCCCGTCGCGCCGATCCGCATCTCTCCGGTAGATGGCCATCATGCCCGCCATCGCGCCGAAAACGCCGGCGATTTCGTCGGCCAACGGAACCGGAGGCAGGTTGGGCGGTGTATCGGGGAAGCCCGTCATCCCAATGTAACCGCTCATGCATTCGGCAATCGTGCCAAATCCGGGTCGATCCTTGTAGGGACCGGTCTGCCCAAACCCCGAGAATCGCAATATGATCAGTCCAGGGTTCACGTCCACGCTGTGCAGATCCGAAGGTCCCAAACCCCATCGCTCCAGGGTTCCGGGTCGGAATCCTTCGATCAGCACGTCCGCCTGAGCCGCCAACTGTTTCAGCAGTTCCTGCCCTTTGGGGTCCCCCATATTGAGGGTGATTGATTCCTTGTTGCGGGAATGCACTTTCCACCACAGCGACACCCCATTATAGAACGGCCCCCAGTTGCGTAACGGATCACCCGTCCCCGGTCTTTCAACTTTGACCACTTCCGCCCCGAAATCGGCCATGAGTGACGATGCCGTACCGCCAGCGACTATTATGGACAAATCCAGCACCTTGAGGCCAGCGAGGGGGCCGGATTTTGTGGTGAGAGTGTTCAATAGATCAAACCAAATTCGTTAAGGCAGTGCCCCGGAGCCGGTTCGGTCGCTCCCAACTTCTGGTGAACCTTATCGACGTCAATATTAGGCACGTTGTGAAATCTCGTCAAACCAGGCTCTGATTGCGGCCAATGTGTCGCCTGGAAATTCCATCGGCAGGAAGTGGCTGCCCTTGCCCATCGGCGCCACCGTGGAGCCGGCAACCAATCGTCGGAATTGCTGCACTCCGGCGTCTTCCAGGCGTTGGCAACCGGGATAATCTGCCAGGAGCAATAGCCAGTCACCATTCAATCCCTCGAGGTAGTCCTGCACCGACAAACTGTCCCTGATGCTGTAGAAAGTCGCCTCGGTCTCCGGGTGGCATTTCAACTCCGCCCGACCGTCAGCAAGCAGCGTTGTGCCGCAGTTGATGAACTGTTCGAAAGCCTCAGTTTCCCAATCCTTGAACGCGGCGCGGGTTCGATACGCCGCAAACATAGCTTCCCGACTTTCCCAAACAGCGCGTTTCATCCGGGTTCTCTCGGCGCGGAGGTTCCGGTCCTGAGTGGGGACGGCGGCCACATCGTTGCTGACACGTGTTTCCACGAGTACCACCGGACCCAATCGGTCGGGAAGCAGATTTGCCGCCAGGATCGCCGACAGCCCGCCCGACGAATGCCCAATTACGCCCGGTCTTTCCAAATTCAGCTTCTCCACGATGGCCGCCAGGTCGTCGCCCACGAGCTCGAAATGGTATCCCCGGTCCGATCTATCGGTATCTCCGTGACCGCGCTGGTCGAACGCCAGCACACGGTAATCCTGAGCCAGCTCGCGAGCCACTGGCTTCCAGGGCCAGGCGCACAAACCGGTGGCGTGCAGCATCACTAATGCCGGCTTGGATGCTTCGCCCCACTCCAGGTAGTGGTGCCTGATCCCGTTCGCCTCAACGAATTTGCTGGCCCAGTCAGCGGCGGGTGGGTTGCATGTCATTCGATAGCCTTCAGATTGTGTGTGTAATATATTTGCCCCACGGGCGATATGTTATAATGCCGCCGCTCAATTAGCCAGACAGCGAGGTGGTTCGCGCCTCCGTCAGGCTAGGCGATTTCGTAACGAATCTGCTGTCGGCGGGCGAATTTCAGCAATGCTAGAAGATTACTTCGGCCAATACGGACTGATCGCGATTTTCCTGGTTATTGCCGTGGTGGTTCCCTCCAGCATCTTATTTGCGTCATATAGCCTGAGCAAGATTGGCCTTCGCCCCGCGCGGCCCGATGACGTCAAGCACGATACCTACGAGTGCGGCGTCGAAACCATCGGCGGGACCTGGAACCGTTTCCAGTTCCGTTACTACATGTTTGCCATCCTGTTCATCGTATTCGACGTTGAAGTGGTGTTCCTCTATCCCTGGGCTACCAAATTCCTCACGCTGGAATTGTTCGCCCTCATCGAGATGGCGGTATTCGTGGGTATCCTGCTCCTGGCATGGGCGTACGCCTGGCGCAAGCGCGATCTGGAATGGCAGGGGTAAACAGCAATGGTCGAACTTATGCCTGGCGGTGGCCCGCTCCACGACCGCACCTGGGACATTGACCGGTCAGAAGGACAGGTGGTCAACAACCTGATCACGGCCTCCCAGTTCCCCATTGAGGTTCCAGCCTTCGACGTTCCCGATGACCTAAAACGCAATTTGATGGTTACGTCCGTTGACGCCCTGGTTAACTGGAGCCGAAAATCCGCCCTGTGGCCGGTGTCATTTGGCCTGGCGTGCTGCGCCTTCGAGATGATTGCAACCGCAATGGGCCGTTTCGATATCTCCCGTTTCGGCATGGAGGTGTTCCGGGCCTCACCCCGTCAGGCAGACCTTATGATAGTCGCCGGCACGGTGACCTGGAAAATGGCCCCGCCAATCAAACGCATCTACGAGCAAATGGCCGAGCCGCGCTGGGTAATATCGATGGGTGTGTGCGCAACCAGTGGTGGGCCTTATTTCGGGTCCTACAGCGTGGTGCCGGGCGTCGACCACATCATTCCAGTTGATGTCTACGTTCCTGGCTGTCCGCCTCGTCCCGACGCTTTGCTGTACGGCATAATGGAACTGCACGAGAAAATCAAAAAATACCGTAATCTGGGTAGCGGGAGTTTCAAACCGTGACGGTTGTGCCCCTTTCCGGCGAAACCCTCGCCCAGCGACTGCGCCAGCAACTTCCCGACGCGGTAGTAACGTGGGATGATGCTTCGGTTTGGCTGGAACCCGAGTCGTTAAACGAAGCGGCCGCATTTTTGAAGGACGACGCCGAGTTGGACTTCAAATTCCTGAACTCCATCAGCGCTGTCGATTACATCGAATATTTTGAATTGGTCTATCACCTGATGTCCATCAACCATCAGCACACCGCCATCGTTCGCAGCCGCGTTTACGGGCGTGAAGAACCGTCGGCCGCATCGGTAACCAGCATCTGGAAAGGCGCCGATTTTCAGGAACGGGAAATCTGGGATCTGATGGGCGTCCGGTTTTCCGGCCATCCGAATCTGAAACGCATCATGCTTTGGGAAGGTTTCGACGGCCACCCCCTGCGCAAGGACTTTCTGTAGGCGGGTCCGGGAAATCCCGATTCCTGCATTTGCCTTATGACCCTCCCAACCGAACCCATGACAGTCAACGTGGGTCCGCAGCACCCCAGCACGCATGGGGTGTTTCGCGTGCGCATTACCTTCGACGGCGAAAATATCGTTGAGGTCGAACCCGTTCTGGGCTATCTGCACCGCGGTAGCGAAAAACTGGCCGAGGAACGCAATTACGTTCAGGTCGTCACGCTGACCGACCGCCTCGACTACACATCCTCGATGATCAACAACCAGGCCTACTGCCTAGCCGTGGAGCAGTTGCTCGGTATCGAACCCCCACCCCGTGCCAAATACCTGCGCACGCTTACTGCCGAGCTCCAACGCATCGCCAGCCATCTTATCGCCGTGGGTTTCTTCGTCCAGGAGTTGGGCGCGTTCGGCACCCCGCTGATGTACACCTTCCGCAGTCGTGAGCGGATCCTCGACCTTTTCGAGATGTTGTGCGGCGCCAGAATCACGGTAAGTTACATGCGTCCGGGCGGGGTTTTCGCGGACACGCCACCGGATTTTTGGCCCGCTCTGGATCAGTTTCTCGAGGACTTCGATGGCGAACTGGACGAGCTGGAAAACCTGTTGCTGAACAACGAAATTTTGATGGTGCGAACCCGCGGCGTCAGTCCGCTGCCCGCCGACGTTGCCATCAACTGCTCCGCGAGCGGGCCGGTGTTGCGCGCCAGCGGGGTTAACTGGGACTGGCGCAAGATGGCGCCCTACGACGCCTACGACCAGGTTGAATTTGACGTTCCCATCGGTAGGAACGGCGACAATTACGACCGCTTCTGGGTGCGTATGCAGGAGGTTCGCCAAAGTTTGCGCATCGTCAGGCAGTGCATCGAGCAAATCGAACCCGGCCCGGCCAGGCTGGAGTTGCCGCTGGTACTGCGCGCCAAGCCGGGCGCAGAAGCCTACGGCCGCGTCGAAGCCTCCAAGGGCGAGTTGGGGTTCTACCTGGTGAGCGATGGGGGCGTGGCGCCCTATCGTTGCAAGATTCGTTCTCCTTCGTTGATCAATCTGACCATTACCGAACACCTGCTGGTTGGTTGGAAACTGGCCGATATGATCGTTTCACTGGGTAGCGTGGACATCAACATGGGCGAGGTCGACCGATGAACGGCTGTCTGCTCAATCCCGATGGAGCGCTGGGCGGCAATCCATTATTCCGCCTGATTTACGAGGCGGTAGGTTCACTCCTGCCCTGCTGGCTCGCCTTTGTGGTGGCCGGCGTCGTCATAATGCTGATCCTCGTCAACGCCGTGCTGTTGGGCGCCGCCATCGTCAGTTGGGGCGAACGCCGGCTGTTGGGTCGATTCCAGAATCGGCTGGGCCCCAACCGGTGGGGCCCGTTCGGCGCACTGCAGCCCATCGCCGACCTCGCCAAGCTCATCACCAAAGAAGACATAATCCCCTACGGGGCAGACCGGATTGCCTTCACCATCGTGCCGGTGTTGATGGTCGCCAGTCTTTTGGTGGCAACGGCAGTCATCCCGTTCGCGAAAAACGTGGCCCTGGTAGATCTTAACGTGGGTGTGCTGTTCGTCCTGGCGGTAAGTTCGCTCACTACGATTGCCATTTTCACGGCGGGTTGGGCCTCCAACAATCGTTACGCTCTGTTCGGAGCCGGCCGGGCCGTAGCCGTGTTGATCAGCTACGAAGTGCCCGTGGTACTGTCCCTGCTGGGAGTCGTTCTGGTTGCCGGATCAATGTCTCTCGGAGATATCGTGGTGGCGCAGGCCGTGCCGTTCTTCCTGGTTCAACCGTTGGCTTTCTTCGTGTTCCTGACCGGAATGTCTGCCGAGTTGAACCGCACTCCGTTCGATGTGGCAGAAGCCGAATCCGAGATTATCGCCGGCTACCACACGGAATACAGCGGCATAAAATTTGCCCTGATACAGGCTGCCGAGTTCGGCGGCGCGTTGGTTGTGTCCGGTTTGATCGCCACGCTGTTCCTGGCCGGATGGGTCGGCCCGATTGCCGACTGGTTGGGCTGGCTGTGGTTCCTAATCAAAACCTTCATCGGTATCTTCCTGTTCGTTTGGATCCGAGCTACCTACCCCAGGCTGAGACTGGACCAGATCATGGCGGTATGCTGGAAGTTCCTCATGCCGTTGAGTATCATCAATATCGTTGCCGTGGCGCTGGAGGTCTACTTCCTGCGGGACTCCGCCGGAACCTTGAGCACGGTTGATCTGTGGATCATGGCGGCCATCAACATTGCAGTCGCGGCGGTATCCATCGCGCTCTTCGGTCAATTGATCCGACAAAAAGTACGACACAGCGCCCAAACTACGGTGGCCCTAAACCCCGTCGTCAGTGGCGTGTCAACCATCGAAGTTCGCTAGGCATCGAAGTTCGCCAGAATTGAAGTTCGTTAGGATTGAAGCGCGGTGCAGATGACGGCCCTGAATACGCTGGCGGTTGAGTAAACCAACGGGAGGCAATGGAGTGTACGGACTGGAAATGGCCAAAGGGTTGATGGTAACCCTGACGAACCTGTTGCGTAAGCCGTTTACCATCTCGTATCCGGAACAGCGAATCCCGCAGCACCCAAGATTCCGGGGTGAGGAATTCACCTGGTACGAAGAACGGTGTACCGGCTGTGCGTCGTGCGCAAAATATTGCCCGCTGGGAATCATCAAGATCGTTACGGCGCCCAGTGAAACGGCTCCGCTGCAGGGAGATAAATACCGTCTGGAGGTCTTCGACATCGATCTCCAACGGTGCATGTTCTGCGGACTGTGCGTCGAGGCCTGCCCATACGATGCCTTATTCATGGGGAGCGGATTCGAAGAAGGCCAATACAAGCGCACCGATTTGGTTATTCCTATTGACCGTTTGCGACACGCCGACAAACATCCCAGCACCTGGTTCCGCCCCCAACTGGAGAATATGGACTACAAACCGGGCGTCAGTCGCCCGCTCGGGTGGCGGGAGGTAGGCCGCGAAAATTGGCGCTGGCACCAACACGAAAAAGCCGGAATGCGTTTCGGGCCCCGTCGCACTGGGGAAGACTCCTAGATGTGGTTTGAAGTCACAGTCTTCTGGGCATTGTCCGTGGTAGCAATAGCGGGCGCGGTCGGTGTCGTGCTGGTGCGCGACCTGTTCCGCGCGGCATTGTTGCTTTCACTGGTGTTCGTGGCGGTGGGCGGTCTGTTCGTGTTGATGAACGCCGAATTCCTGGCCGTGGTCCAAATCCTTATCTACGTGGGAGCCATCGCCGTTCTGTTCATCTTTGCCGTCATGCTGACCAGGGACGTTCAGCACGGGAATGCGCCCAACCGGCTGCAGATTCCGGCTGCTTTGGTTGCGGCGCTGCTGCTGGCAGCCATGGTCGTCACCACCCTCTCCACGGACTGGACTACCTTAGCCAACGCCGGGTTGGAAACCAAATCTCAGATTGCCCAGACTCAAGCGGTCGGCATACCGGACGCAACTATGTTGACCGCCGCCGGCCTGACCGCCGCTGAGGTTGAAGACATCTCTGGGGGCGGCCTGGCCGACCTGCTCATCGGCGACTACGTCCTGCCATTCGAAGCAGTATCACTGCTGCTGCTCGCCGCCGCCATTGGCGGATTGGCGCTTGCCCGCGGGCGGGGGAGTTAGGGCTGTGAATCTCGAGTCCATGCTCATTGTCGCGGCAGCTATCTTCTGCATCGGTCTCTACGGAGCCCTGGCCCGACGGAATTTCATCGCCGTATTGATGTCGATAGAGCTGATGTTCAACGGCGTCAACCTGACGCTGGTTGCCATGGGCCGTTGGGTTGCCCCGTACGGCGTACAGGAACAACTGTCAGCGGTTTTGACCGGTCAGGTGTTCGCGGTGTTCATAATCACAGTCGCCGCCGCAGAAATTGCCCTGGGCCTGGGCATCGTGTTCGCAATCTTCCGCACCAATGCCAGCGTCGACCTCACCGATGCTGCGGCAATGCGCCACTGAGGTATTCGTACACAAATGTGGGTTGAATTCAAACGCGCGCCAAATTTGATGGCAGCCGAGATCTGGAAGGAAGCTTTCGAAGCCGAAGGCCTCCCCACCCGCATCCTGCCCGAAGGTGATATCCGCGACTGGAGCGAACGGATACCGTTCCTGATCTATGTCCCCAAGGGCCGTGAGCACGTCGCCGAAGAAATCGTGAGGAAGCTATGAGGGCGACAACGGTATGCTGACCGAAGCTGTTGTTTGGGCAATATTTTTATTGCCTGTCGCCTCGTTCTTATTGAGCGGGTTGGTCATTCGCCCGTTGGGACCAAGTGTCGCCAAGGCATCCGGTTATCTAACCATCATCGCCCTGGCGATCGGGTTTATCCTCTCCGTCTGGCTCCTGCGTTCATCCGCTAACGGTGTGGAATACGCTTTCGCCTCGCATTTGTGGCTGGACCTGGGCGCTGCATCCATCGAGATGGGCTTGCTCCTCGACCCGTTGACCAACGTGATGCTCGTGGTGGTGACCGGCGTCAGCCTCATGGTGCAGATCTACTCGCTCGGGTACATGGACGGTGACGAAAGCATCGCCCGATATTACGCGTACATGTCATTGTTCAGCGCCTCCATGATTGGTCTGGTATTGGCTGTAAACGTCGTTCAGATGTACGTCTTCTGGGAATTGGTCGGCGTGTCGTCCTACTTGCTCATTGGGTTCTGGCACCACCGCCCGGCAGCGGCGGCAGCGGCCAAAAAAGCCTTCATCATCACCCGCATCGGCGACGTCGGCTTCCTTCTGGCCATCATCTACCTGTTCTTCCGGGCCGATGAATTTGCCGCATTGGGATTGAATGCCCTCCACATCCCTGACATTTGGCAGGCCGCCGCCCCGATCGCAGCCGGCGGGGCCGGGATCGTCGCCGGCGGGGCACTGGTATGGTTGTGCCTGGGGTTGTTTGCTGGCGCCGCCGGCAAGAGCGGTCAGTTCCCGCTGCACACCTGGCTGCCAGACGCTATGGAGGGCCCCACGCCCGTCAGTGCCCTTATCCACGCCGCAACGATGGTTGCCGCCGGAGTATTTTTGGTTGGGCGGTTCTTCCCGGTGTTCGCCGAGTCGGAAGTCGCCATGATGATAGTGGCGTTGGTGGGCGCATTCACCGCAGTATTTGCCGCCACAATGGGTTTGGTAGCCAACGACATCAAGCGTGTCATGGCCTATTCCACCGTCAGCCAACTGGGATACATGATGGCCGCGTTGGGCGTCGGCGCCTATAACGCCGCCCTGTTCCACCTGTTTACCCACGCCTTCTTCAAAGCCCTGTTGTTCCTTGGCGCCGGCAGTGTCAACCACGCCGTCGGCACGTTCAACATGATGTACATGGGCGGGTTACGAAAAGCCATGCCCTGGACCTACAGCCTCACCGCGATCGGAGCCTTGAGCCTGGTGGGAATATTCCCGTTGGCGGGCTTCTGGAGCAAGGATGAAATATTGCTCGAAGCCTGGTTGGGAGGCGGCCCCGTGCAAATGTCGGTAAGCATGCTCGTGTTCGTGATGCTGTTGGTTGGCGTGCTGATGACGGCCTTCTATTCCTTCCGGATGGTCCACCTGACCTTCCACGGGGAATTTCGCGGCGGCGGCGAGCGCGAATTGCACGACGTCGAAGAGGCCGGCATACCGGCTCCCACCGGTGTCAGCCACCACGTTCATCTCGGCGAGTCGCCCTGGGTAATGGTGTTGCCCATGTCACTGTTGGGTATCAGCGCCATCATCGCCGGCTGGTTGGCCAACCCCGTGGGAGTTGGAAGTCTCTTTGGTCTTATCCCCGCCCACTGGTTAACCGAATATTTGGCGTCCGGCTTGCACGGTGAACACCACGCTCCGGGATTCAATGTCGTAATCGCCGTCATCTCGAACCTCGTGGCGGTAATCGGCATCGCGCTGTCTGTGTTGATATACGCCTGGCCGCGTCGGTTCTCCGGCGAGGATCCGCTGATAAGAGGGGGCCTGGCTCACACCGTACTGTCCCAGCGGTACTACATGGATCATCTGTACGAAGACATTATCGTGGGCCGGGTCTTCTTCCGCTCGGTGGCAGCAATTACCGACTGGGTCGACCGCAACGTCGTCGACGGTGTCGCCGGTCTCACCGGCTGGATCTCCCGCAACATCGGCAGCCTTATCGCGCTCGCCCAAAACGGACAGGTGCAAACGTACCCGCTGATGGCCGTGGCCGGCGGCGTGGTCATTTTTGCCCTCTACCTGATTCTGGGATAACCGACGATGTTCGCCGAATTCACCGGTCTGCTGACTGTAACCGTATTTCTGCCGGCCCTGGCCGCATTGTTGCTGGCCGTTGGATTGGTGCGTGGCGACACCGCCGTCCGTTGGTTTGCGGCCATGATTGCTATCGCGGATCTTGTCCTGTCGGTGGCTGTGTTCGTGCTGTTCCAGCGCGGTGGCGATCGGTTCCAGCTTCTCGACCGGTTCGATTGGATCGACACCAGCACGGTCCACGCCAGCTACCTGCTCGGCGTCGATGGCGTCAGCGCTCCCCTCGTCATGCTCACCGGCCTGTTGGGACTATGCGCCGTCTTCGTCTCCTTCCACATCAAAACCCGAGTGCGGGAATATTTCATCTGGTTGCTCGTGCTCCAGACAGCTGTCATGGGCGTTTTCACCGCCCTGGATTTCCTGCTGTTTTTCCTGTTCTGGGAAGTCGAACTGATTCCCATGTATCTCCTCATTTCCACCTGGGGAACCGGCCGCCGAGAATACTCGGCCATGAAGTTCCTGATATTTACCATTCTCGGCTCAGCGTTCATGCTGGTGGCAATCGTCGCGGTGTTCGTCAGCGCCGGTGTCGGCAGTTTCGACATGATCCGCCTTCTGGAACCCGGTTCGGCGTTGGACGCATCCCGCGCGGCTTTGCCGTTAGGAATATTGTTCTGGCTGTTCTTCATCGCGTTCGCGGTCAAACTTCCCGTCTGGCCCGTCCACACCTGGCTCCCCGACGCCCACACCGACGCTCCAACCGCCGGTAGCGTGATGCTCGCCGGCGTCATGCTGAAGATGGGCGGCTACGGACTGCTGCGCGTCAATGCCGGCATGTTCCCAGAGCAGTTGCAATCCTACGCCCTCCCCGTGGTTGCGCTGGGCGTCATTAGCGTGTTGTACGGAGCCGTCGTAACTTTGCGTCAGACCGACCTGAAACGGCTTATCGCCTACTCCAGCGTCAGTCACATGGGCTTGGTCCTGGTCGGAGTGGGTTCAGTCGCCGTAACCGGTGCTGCTCTGACCGACTCCGGATTAACCGGCGCGGCCATGCAGCTGTTCACCCACGGAACCATCACCGGTCTATTGTTCGTCACCGTCGGAATCGTCTACGAACGTACCCACACCCGCCACATTCCGGACTTGGGTGGATTAGCCAACCGGATGCCCATAGTATCCGCCGCTTTCCTGTTGGCCGGCGCCGCGTCCCTGGGATTGCCCGCGCTGAGCGGGTTCGTGTCGGAACTGCTGGTGTTTTTCGGTGGGTTCAGGGCGTTCCCGATTCTTACGGTTCTCGCGGTGCTGGGCATTGTATTGGCAGCCGGGTATATCCTGTGGATGATCCAGCGCACTTTCTTCGGGCCCAGGCCGGCCCGGTGGGATACGTTGACCGACGCTTCCGTGGTCGAGTTGGTACCGGTTGCCCTGTTGGTCATCAGTATCGTGGCGGTCGGAATTTACCCGGCCTGGTTGACCGACGTGTTCCGGGACGGCCTGGAACCCATAGTGAACGGCTACAACTCCGGGCTCGCCGGAATCCCCCGCTAATTGAACCCTGACTGAAATGACCGCTTACGACCTTTTCCTCATCTCCCCGTACCTGGCAATGGCCGCGTTGGCCATGGTCGTCATCGTTGCCGACCTGGTAACGCGCCGTACCGGTGTGTTGGTGGGAATATCCTTCGTTGGGCTCGCCGCGCCCGTTGCATTCAGCATCCTGCAATTGATCGCGATGACCAACTCCGGCTCCAGTGAGCTGCAGGCCGAAGGTTCGGTAATCCTCCACACCCTGTCCATCGACCGGTTTGCCCTGTTTTTCAACTTCCTGATTCTGGCGGCGGTGGGATTGGTCATCCTGATATCCAACGACTACGTGAAGCGAATGGAACGGTTGCAGGGAGAATTTTTCGCCCTCATCCTACTTTCCGCTACCGGCATGATGCTGCTGGTTTCCGCAGCCGAACTGATAACAATCTACATCGCCCTCGAATTAACCACACTGCCCCTGGCGGCGCTGGCTGCCTTCCTTCCCAACGGCCGGTCCAGCGAAGCCGGGATGAAATTCCTGATCATCAGCGCCATCAGCAGCGCGGTAATGCTTTACGGCATGGCGGTCATATACGGAGTTACCGGCAGCACGCGACTCGACGAGATCGCAGCGACCCTCGCCGCAGTTCCCGGGCAGGGGGATATTCCGTTCGGCAGCCTGGGAATATTGCTGGCCGTGGTCATGTTACTGGTGGGATTCGGCTTCAAGATGTCCGCGGCGCCTTTCCAGATGTGGGTTCCAGATGTGTACGAGGGCGCCCCCACCCCCATGGTCGCGTTCCTGTCGGTTGCCAGTAAAGCCGCTTCGTTCGCGCTGGTGATGCGAGTCTTCTATATCGGATTCGAAGCGTTGGACGGCGATTGGTGGATCCTGCTGGCCGGGCTGGCGGCGTTGTCCATGACCATCGGAAACCTCGTCGCCATCGCACAGCGCAACATAAAAAGGTTGTTCGGTTACAGCACCATCGCCCACGCCGGGTACATCCTCGTCGGTGTGGCAGCCGTCGCCACCGTGGCCGGCGATAACGGCACCTTCGGTCCCAGCAGCGTGCTGTTTTACCTGGCCGCGTACACCGCTGCCAACTTGACCGCTCTTTTCGCCATCGTATGTATCGGCAACCGAATCAACAGCGACGAAATAGATGATTACGCCGGAATGTTGCGGCGGGCGCCATTCCTTGCTATAACTCTTGCTTTCGCGTTGATCGCGCTCATTGGAGTGCCGCCGACCAGCATCTTCATAGCCAAAATATACGTCTTCGCCGCCGCCATCAACACCGGAGAATCACTGATGACCTGGCTGGTTATCATCGGCGTCGCAAACAGCGTGGTTTCAGCCTACTACTACCTGCGTATCATCAGGGTAATGTTCTTGCAGCAGCCCCACAATACCGAACGCGTACGCGCCTCGTGGCCGGTCAATCTGGCGCTTGGCGTTGCGGCTCTCTCCGTGCTCTGGCTGGGCGTAGCGCCGAGTACCATATTGTCAGCTGCCGAGAAGGCAGTATCCGTATTGTCCGGTGGTGGGTAAATCATGCCAACCGTAGGAATCGCCTATAACGATCTGATTCCCGAGGCCCTGAACCTGGCCCATGCCATCGTCAGCGAACTCAACCTGGGTTCGGATACCTGGATTCTTCCGGCTGAGGACGCCGAGGGCTTGGGAGAGCGCGGAAAGGGCACCGATCTGGTGATAACCATCGGCGGCGACGGCACCATCTTGAGGGTCAATCGAGCCATCGCACCGTTGGGCATACCGTTGTTGGGCGTGAACATGGGTCGCCTTGGCTTCATGACCGAGCTGACCGTCCCCAGCGTAATGGAAGACCTGCCGAATTACCTCCACGGTAATATGCGCGTGTCCGAGCACAGTATGTTGATGGCCGCAGCCTACCGGCGCTCTTCTCAAAACGCAGAACCAATCCCCCATGGCCCGTATCATGCGCTCAACGACGTGGTGTTATCCCGCAGCCGCGTGTCTCGCGTGATTACCGTAAGGGCCGTCATCGACGGCGCCGACGTGTCCACCTTCCGCGCCGACGGTGTCATATTGGCCACCGCCACCGGGAGCACCGGTTACAGTTTTGCCGCCGGCGGACCCATCCTGGACCCTTTGTCCGATGATGTGGTGCTCACGCCTCTGGCGTCTCACGTAGGGTTGACCACGACGTTGGTCCTGCGGCCGTCCAGTAGCGTGGATTTCCACCTGGAGGGGTCTCAGGAGGCCATTCTCAGCGTAGATGGTTTCGAAAACCACCCCATGGAACCGGGAGATTGGGTACGCATCACCCGCAGCCCCTTCCGCGCGCGGTTCCTGAGGGCCAACGAACACAACTACTTCTGGGCTACGTTGACGCGCCGGTTGGGTTTCGGGGTTCAGGTGAGGTGATTTCCCCAAAGGATGCCATGATTATTCCTGCACGCAACGAACCCACTATTTCCCGCCGAACCGTATTCGAAGGCGATCTCGTCAGCGTCAACGTGCACACGGTACAGTTGGCCAACGGTCGGACCAGTACCCGCGAAATCGTCGAACACCAGGCATCGATCTGCGTCGTTCCCGTGGCCGGCGATGGCAACGTTCTGCTGGTAAGGCAATTTCGCAAACCGGCCGGGGCATTTCTGTTGGAGGTTCCAGCCGGAAAGATCGAGGCCGGAGAAGACCCCGATGTGGCCGCAATTCGGGAGTTGCAAGAGGAGATCGGGCACACCGCCGGGAATTTGCAGCGCCTCACCGGATTCTGGATGTCTCCCGGTTGGTGCACTCAATATATGTACGCCTTTCTTGCTATTGAGCTCTCCCCGGCGCAGCTCGAGTCAGACGACGATGAGTTTATCGACGTAGAACGGGTCGCATTTTCGGACGTGCTCGGTCTGATCGTTGACGGAACCATACAGGACGCCAAAAGCGTGGCGTCGCTGTTGCTAGCAATGCGCGTGATGGGGGATAATTAGTCAGCCGTTTGGTACCCCCTTATCGTGAGTTTAGAATCCGGGCATACGCAGTTAGCCCGGCCGGAGGATGACGCGAATGTCAGAAATTTTGCAACACGATGTGCTCGTTGTTGGAGCGGGATTGGCCGGCATGAGGGCAGCTATCGCCGCCCGCGCCGGCGGTGCAAACACCGCCATCATCAGCAAGGTGCATCCGGTCCGCAGTCACTCCAATGCTGCCCAGGGCGGTATCAACGCCGCTTTGCTGGACCGCGGCGACGACTGGGAAGACCATGCCTACGACACGATCAAAGGCAGCGACTACCTGGGCGACCAGGACGCCATCGAGGTCATGTGTCGCCAGGCCGGCGCTTCCCTGATCGACATGGAGCACATGGGTGTTACTTTCAACCGCGACGACGAGGGCAAGCTCGGCACTCGGGCATTCGGCGGACAACGCCGCGCCCGCACCTTTTTCGTTGGCGACTTCACCGGACAGGCGTTGCTCCATGTGATGTTTGAACAGTTGATCAAATCTGGCGTGCGCCGTTACGAAGAATGGTTCGTTACCGCCCTGATTATGGAAGACGGCGAGGCAGCCGGCGTTATCGCGATGGAAATCCGCACCGGCGAACTACATCTGATCAGGGCTAAAACGGTCATATTATGCACCGGTGGCTGCGGTCGGTTGTTTGAACCCAGCACCAACGCCCTCATCGTCACCGGCGACGGCATGGGTCTGGTGTACAACGCCGGTGGGCAGCTGATGGACATGGAGATGGTGCAATACCATCCAACCACCCTGGCCGGCAGCGGGGTGCTCATCTCCGAGGCTGCCCGCGGCGAGGGCGCCTACCTCCGGGACAAGGACGGCAACCGGTTCATGGAGAAATACGCCCCCAGCATGATGGAGCTTGCCTCACGCGACGTCGTGTCCCGAGCCGAACAAACTGAAATCAATGCCGGCAACGGCGTAGACGGTTGCATGTATCTCGACTGCACCCATCTCGGCGAAGCCCTCATCATGGAGAAACTCAGCCAGATCCGCGAAATTGGCGTCGATCTGGCCGGCGCCGACATGATCCGCGAACCCATTCCGATTCGCCCCGGCATGCACTACCTCATGGGCGGCATCAAAACGAGCATCGACGGACTGACCAACCTGGAAGGCGTCTATGCCGCCGGCGAGTGCGCCAACGTCAGTGTGCATGGCGGCAACCGTCTGGGCGCTAACTCCCTGCTCGACACCATCGTATTCGGCGAAAGAGCTGGAAATCACGCCTCCACCGTGTCCAAAAACAAAAGTTTCGTCGAATTCGATGCAGCAGGCACGATGGCCCGGGAAGCGCGACGCATCCAGGAAATGCTGGATCGCCCGAACAACGGCGACCGCTGGGCAACCATCCGCCGCGAAATGGGCGAGTCCATGAACCGCAATGTCGCTGTATTCCGCAACGAAGAGGGAATCCAGGAAACCCTAGGCGATCTCCATGACCTGCGACGCCGCTACGAGAACGTTCCCGTGCACAACAAGAGCAAAATTTTCAATACCGATCTGGTGTTTGCCCTCGAATTGGGATACATGCTGGATTGCGCCGAGACTATTGCCGTCGGCGCGCTGGAACGCCGGGAAAGCCGCGGCGCTCAGTTCAGGGTCGACTACCCGGCGCGCAACGACGAGGAATGGCTGCACCACATCGTGGTATCCAAATCCGAGGCGGGACCCCAGATTTCGGAACTCCCAGTTACCATCACAAAGTGGACACCAGAGGAAAGGAAGTACTAGGTTATGGACGTAACCATCAGGGTAAAACGACAGGACCCCGAAGCCACCGGCGAGCATCGGTTGCCGTACTGGCAGGAATATCCGGTCACCATCGCCGACAACGCCACCGTCCTGGACGCGCTCATTCAGATCCGGGAGGACGATGACGGCACGTTGTCGTTGCGGTGTTCGTGCCGCAGTTCTATTTGCGGGTCCTGCGCCATGCGCATCAACGGCCACGCTGCTCTGGCTTGCAAAACAATCGCCAATACTATGGTTCAGGACGGTGTCATAACCGTAGAACCCGCCGGCGTCATGCCCGTCATCAAGGATCTGGTGGTCAACTTCGACCTCTTCTGGGAGAAGATCGAGGCGATCGACCCTTATCTGAAACACATGGGTCAGGAGCCGGAAGGCGAGTACGTCGTTTCCAACGAAGCCATGCTCCATCTGTCCGGCGTCACCGCCTGCATCATGTGCGGGGCATGCGTTTCCGACTGCACCGTGCTGGAAGTCGACCCCACCTTCATGGGACCCGCTGCGTTGGCTAAAGCCTACCGGTTTACCGCCGACCCCCGTGACGGCGATTCTAACGGTGTCTCCATGGAGCGGCTGTGGGGGTTGAGCGAACCCACCGGCATGTGGGACTGCACCCGCTGCAACGAATGTGTCGAGGTATGCCCCAAGGGTGTCGCTCCCATGGATCGCATCATGGCAATGCGTGAGCAGGCCATCCAGTCCGGCTACGACAAAAACAACGGCGCCCGTCACACCGACGCCTTCACCGACTCGGTGGGCCACAGCGGACGCCTGGACGAATTAAGATTGCCCATCAAGACAGTTGGAATCACGAATCTGCCCGCTTTGATGGGTTACATGCCCGTGGCGTTGCGCGCCATGCGCAGGGGCAAGATGCCCCCCATCATGCACAAGAACGTAGAAAACGTAGAGGCCGTGCGACGGTTGTTCCGTCAACTGGAACCGGAACCCGCCGGACCTCAGGTTAGCAACAACTCCCCGTTCGGTTAGGGCATTTCCAACGGGCACACGACTTCGGAGGACTACAAGTGAAGTACGCCTTTTTCCCCGGTTGCGTCTCCCAAGGCGGCGCACCCGAACTCTACCCGGCGACCCAAATGGTTTGCCAGCGATTGGGAATCGAACTGGAAGAAATTCCGGGATGGACCTGCACCGGCGCCGGTGTAATCCAGGAGAAAAACCAACTCTTTGGCGACACGCTCAACGCCCGCAATTTCGCCAAGGCTGAGCAGATGGGATTGCCCATACTCACCATCTGCAGCACCTGCCAGGGTGTGATGTCCCAGGCCAACCACCGGATGCGAAACCCCGCTTATCTGGCCGAGATCAACTCATACCTCGCCGAGGAGGGATTGGAATACAGCGGTAACAGCGAACCCAAACATCTGCTGTGGATTCTGATCGAAGACTATGGGTTGGACCAACTGGCGCCCCATATCACCCGCCAGCTCAGCGATCTCAAGATCGCCCCGTTTTACGGCTGCTACATCGTGCGACCCACCGAAGCCCTGGACATAGCAGAACACCCCGAGCGACAACAATCCCTGGAGATGTTGATCGGTTCGGTGGGAGCAACCCTGGTAGATTTTGAAGGGAAAACCCGCTGTTGCGGTTTCCCCATCCTCACCATCAACGAGCGCAATTCCATGGCCATGGTGGGCAAGCATACCTCCGAAGTGAAAGACCTTGGCGCAGATGCCATGGTTACGCCCTGCCCGCTTTGCCACCTCAACCTGGACGGTTTCCAGCCCAAAGCCGCCAGCCAGGCCCGCCGCTCCATCGACTTGCCCATTCTGCATCTGCCCCAGCTGATCGGGCTTGCGATGGGAATGTCGCCTTCCGAACTGGGACTTAAGAAGCACATCGTCAGCACCGGTCCGCTGGAAGTAAAAATCGGAACACGCCGCTGACCCCCGTATTCAACCTAAAATCTAACGCCCCGGCAGTGTCCTGCCGGGGCGTTGTCGTTCCACCCCGCCCTCTGTCCGGAAAGACCGGCGCATCAGGAAGAGTTTGGGCAGTGAATCCTATCCCCGCAAGCCAGGCACCACGGCTTGAATCGCGGCAATAGTTTCGTCCACGTCATCGTCGGTATGGACGATTGACGGGTAAAATTTCTGGGGCCAGCTCTTGATGATCCGCTTCTCCAGCAAGCCGGCATTTAGTTTTGCAAGCATTCCGGCATCCGCAGCCAGTCCGTCGCGGTAATTGTGCACTGGATGGTCGGCAAAATAGATGTCGAAAACAGCGTCCTCACCGACACTCTGGACCTGGAATCCTTCTTCTTCGCACGCCTCCGTCAGCGCGCGGCGCAATCGACCCCCCACGTCCCGCAGCCGGTCGTAAACGCCTTCCTGCCGTAGCTGGGCCAGCGTGGCAAGCCCGGCCGCACAGGCGATCGGGTTCCCGTTCAACGTGCCGATTTGGTCCACATAATCATCAGCCGACACAGATGCGCGGTTGTAAACCGACATCACGTCAGCTCGGCCCATCACCGCAGCCAGCGCGTATCCTCCGCCCATAATCTTGCCCACCGAGCACAAATCCGGGGTCACCCCGTAAAATTCTTGCGCCCCACCGTACGCCAGCCGAAATCCCGTAACCACCTCGTCGAAAATCAGCAACACTCCCGCGTCCGCTGTCAACTTCCGCAAACCCGCCAGGAAACCCGCGTTGGGAGCCAGCGTGCGCTGCATCGGCTCCACGATCACCGCGGCGATTTCGTCCTTGTGCGCATCTATGATGGCCGCCGTCATGTCCAGATCATTGAATTGGGAGATCAACATCAGGTCATTCAACGCGCTGGGTATGCCCCCGCTGTTGGGCTCCGCCTGCGGAAATTCCGTCGACGCAGAGGCGAACACCGACATCATGGCGTAGTCGCTGGTACCGTGGAAGCCACCTTCGAATTTGAGAATCTTCTCCTTCCCGGTAAAAGCCCGCGCCACGCGCATCGCCTGGAAACAGGCGTCCGTGCCGCTGGTGGTGAAGCGCACTTGTTCGGCGCACGGCATCGCCCGTACCAACTCTTCCGCCAACAGAACCGCCTGCTCGTTGGTCGTGAAAAATGTGGATCCCCTACCGACTGCTTCCAACACCGCCTCATTCACCGCAGGGTGCGCGTGACCCAATATCATGGGTCCAGATCCCATCAACCAGTCGACATATTCGTTACCGGTAACGTCCCAAACCCGGCCTCCCTTGCCCTCTCTGACCAAAAACTTCAGCTCGTCTGGGTAGTTGGTGTTGCCGGTGCTGCTCCCGGGCAGATACTGCGACGCCTTGGCGAGCAGTTCCTGTTCAATCTGATTGCGTTGTGTCATCTCTGCCTCCATGCGGGTGGGCGACGCTGCTGGCGTCACACGCCCAACAATTATACACGGGTGAATTTCGGCCTCACCAAATTTACCCCGCCGGGGGATTTCCAGGCGGGGTCGTAACCGCAGGGTTGGTGATGGTTCCTAGCTGGCTTCTGCCTTGGCTTTCGACATTACGTCCACCAGTTCCTGCACCGACGCCGCCGAGCTTTGAAGGGCTGCGCTTTCCTCGTCAGTGAGGCTGATTTCTAACACCTGTTCCAGGCCGCCGGCGCCAATCTTTACCGGCACGCCAACGCACAACCCGTTGATGCCATACTCGCCTTCCAGGTAGGCGCATGCCGGAAGGATCCGCTTCTTGTCCAGCAGTATTGCCTCAACCATTTCAGTGATGGCGGCAGACGGAGCGTAAAATGCCGACCCTTGTTTGAGCAGCGCCACGATTTCCCCGCCGCCGTCGCGGGTGCGCTGCACGATCGAATCAATGCGATCCTGGGACAACAACTCGGTCAGAGGTATGCAGCCAACGGTCGTATAACGAACCAGCGGCACCATGTCGTCCCCATGACCGCCCAAAACCATAGCTTGCACATCGTCAACCGACACGTTCAGTTCCTGGGCGATGAAGGTACGATAACGGGCAGTGTCCAGTACGCCAGCCATGCCGAAAACACGACTTCGCGGAAAACCGGCGGTTTCATAAACGTTTTGTACCATTGCATCCAGCGGATTGGTCACGGCCAGGATGATGCAATTTGGCGAGTGTCGCACGACCTCCGCGGTCACCGCCGATGTGATGCGCATGTTGGTTAGCAACAGATCATCGCGACTCATGCCGGGCCGCCTCGCGATGCCCGCCGTGATCACCACTACGTCGGAATCAGCCGTCTCTTCATACCCGTTGGAACCGGTAATCAGGGCGTCCGTGCCCAACACCGGTCCCGATTCCAGCATGTCGAGCCCCTTGCCCTGAGGCAAATCCTCTACCACATCAACCAGAACGACATCGGCGTAGCCGAGCTGGTGGATTCGCTGCGCAGTGGTGGCGCCCACGTTGCCGGCGCCGACTACAGTTACTTTACTTCGCATCTGGTGAATGCTCCTCTGATTAATTAGTCTGGTTTGGCGACGCGTCTGGCGGGAGAAATCCCCCAACGTCCTTAGCGAAAAGGGCGAAAGGGGAAATTGCAGCCCTTCGCATCAACCGAAGTGATCGTGGCGCCAAAGGCGCCCTCGAAACCCATATCGACCGGCTGAAGAGGGGCTTCAGCCAGTCGATACAGCGCTAGATTGCATCCACAATGGCGTTCAAAGTGGCGCTGGGACGCATGGCATTGGCGGCCATCTGGTCATTGGGGTGGTAATAGCCACCGATATCCACCGGCTGTCCCTGAGCGTCGATCAGCTCCTGGACTATCTTGTCTTGGTTGGCGGCCAACTGTCGTGCCGGCTCGGTAAAGCGGGCTTGCAGTTCTGGGTCCTGGGTCTGCTTGGCCAGCATTTGCGCCCAGTACAGAGCGAGGTAGAAATGACTGCCCCGTGTGTCCAGTTCGTTCACCCGCCGCGAGGGCGCCCTCTGGTATTCCAGATGCTCACCAATCGCCTGGTCCAGGGTCTCAGCCAGCAGTTTGGCTCGGTCATTCTTTAACACCTCGCCACAATGCTCGAACGATGCGACGAGGGCACAGAATTCGCCCAGAGAATCCCACCGCAAATGTCCCTCCTCCAGGAATTGCTGCACATGCCTGGGGGCCGAGCCGCCAGCGCCTGTTTCAAATAGCCCGCCGCCTTCGAGCAGGGGGACGACCGAAAGCATCTTGGCGCTGGTGCCCAATTCCAGGATGGGAAATAGATCAGTTAAATAGTCGCGCAACACGTTGCCGGTTACGGCAATGGTGTCCTGGCCAGCTCGGCTGCGCGCCATCGAAAACCGCATCGCATCGATCGGAGACATGGTGCGAATATCCAACCCTGCCGTGTCATGCATGGGCAGATACTGGTCCACTTTCATGATCAGTTCCGCGTCGTGCGCCCGGTCCGGGTCCAACCAGAAGATGGACGGCGTGCCGGTGATTCTGGCTCGATTGACCCCAAGCCTGACCCAGTCTTGAATCGGCGCGTCTTTGGTCTGGCACATTCGGAAGATATCGTCTTCCTCAACTTGCTGTTCCATCAGAGTCGCGCCCGATGCGTCCACGACCCGAATCGTCCCGTTGCCTGGGGCTTTAAAGGTCTTGTCGTGGGAACCATACTCTTCGGCCGCTTGTGCCATCAGCCCCACATTGGAGACACTGCCAATCGTGGACGGATCAAAGGCCCCATTTTCCTGGCAATCTTCTATTATCGACTGATATAAGGTTGCATAGGAGCGATCGGGAATCAGCGCGATCGTGTCGTGCAACTCGTTATCGGGGCCCCAAGTGCGTCCGCCATCGCGGACAATCACGGGCATCGAGGCGTCAATAATCGTATCGCTCGGCACATGCAGATTGGTGATGCCCCGATTGGAGTTCACCATCGACAACTCCGGGCGGACGCTGTAGACCGCCTGGATATCCGCCTCGATTTCCGCTCTCTTGGCCTCCGGAAGTGCTTGAATCTTCGTATAGAGTTCAGCGATCCCATTGTCCGGGTCAACCGCCAGTTCAGCCAGGTCCGGCGCGTGTTTCTCCAGCACGTCCTGGTAATAAACCGACACGCAATGGCCGAAAATTATCGGGTCGGACACTCGCATCATGGTGGTCTTCACATGCAGCGAGAGCAACACATCGGCGGTTTTGGCATTTTCCATTTCGTCGGCGTAAAACGCGCGCAATTCACGCACGTTCATCACGGCGCAATCGATGATTTCACCGGCTTGCAGCCGGATTCCGGATTTGAGCTCGGTCACGCGCCCGTCGCGGGTCACGTACTCAATCGCAGCCGACCCCGCCTCCGCCACTGTTACAGCCTGCTCACTGCCGTAAAAATCCCCGCTCCTCATGTAGCCAACGCGGGTTTTGGACACCTCCGGCCAGTCCTGCATCATCCGATGGGGATTGCGTTTGCCGTGCTCCTTGACCGATGTGGCCGACCGCCGATCGGAATTCCCTTCCCGTATAACCGGGTTGACTGCGCTGCCAATCACCCTGGAATAGCGAGCATGGATTTGGCGTTGTTCGTCGTTTGCAGGTTGGTCGGGGTAGTCGGGAATATCGTACCCCTTGGCCAGCAACTCCTGGATAGCGCTCTTTAACTGGGGGATTGAGGCGCTGATATTGGGCAGCTTTACAAGGTTGGCCCCCGGCTCCTTGCACAAATCGCCACACATCGTCAGGTAATCGGGGACCTTTTGCTCCTCGGTCAATTTGTCGGGGAAATTGGCGATAATGCGACCAGTCAACGAGATATCCCAGGTCTCCAGTTCAAAACCGGATCCCTTCGTAAATGCCTGAAGAATCGGCAGCAACGAGTGCGTGGCCAGGGCCGGAGCCTCATCAGTTTTGGTGTAAATAATTTTGGCAGCTTCTGGCATATTCTTCTCCTAAGTATAAAAGGTTCACGGGCCGCTACGAGTCGCCAGGAATTGTTTGACTACAGTCCCGGACATTAAAAATGTACACGAACTTTCCATCACAGAACAACACCATATGGACACGTCCGTACACTCCAGGCACGAAACGGCGCGGACTGAGGGGCGTAGATGCCCGGCATCCCACCGGATGCTGCGGACCCAACGGAGGCTTAACCGCGCCAATTATACATCCGAACCCTGTTCAACGGTACCCCAGCCGTACTCTAATCAGGGCAATCGCATTCGATGCTATCACCCACTGTCATTGCGCGGAGCGTCAACGAGGTGGTGATCCCGTCCCGTCCTCCCGCCCCAACCCTTGGCCAAGACCGGCGCTCACCTTCAATAATCGAATGCCTAATAATCGAATACGCTTGGCACACCAAAGCCATCACACCGCATCCGTCGCTCCGACCTCGACCCGGTAGATCCGGCTGACGCCGCCCATGCGCCGGCTGTGCAGAGTTTTTCGGGTCATACCTTCGCTGTTCAACCCGTTTCGGATCGGCAGATGTGATACATTGCGGCGGGGAAATTATCCCGCTGAGAATCACTCGGATACACGATGGCTGAAATTGCAAAAACGGCGGTGCGGCTGCCGTTGCTCAACAAGTTGCTCTTCGCATCTGACCACATCGGTCTACAGACAATTAGCTACGCCCGCAATTCATGGCTGTTGTTCTTCCTGGTTCCGCCGGTTGGGGTTGGGTTGGCCAGGGTGCCTCCCGTAATGCTGCCTGGTTTCGAGTTGGACGCCCGGGTGCTGGCCGGCATTCTGCTCACCCTGGGCCGTTTGGTTGACGCCGTGGACGACCCTCTGATCGGATGGTGGAGCGACCGCACCCAAAGCAGGTGGGGCCGTCGCATACCGTTCATACTATTCAGCACTCCCTTCTATGCCGTATTTGCAGCGCTCATCTGGTTCCTCCCTACCAACGAGCCCAGTGTCTGGAACGCCGTCTATCTCGTGGTCGTCCTGGAACTGTTTTTCATCGCCAGCACGATGTCCAGCGGCCCGCTGGAAGCATTGATCCCTGAACTTTCAGACACTCCAACCGATCGCATGGCTATCGTGGGCAGCATATTCCTGTTCGCCATCCTCGGAGCAGCCATAGGATTGGTTGCCAGTGGCCGCATCGTGGATCTGTTGGGATTCCAGGTTATGGGGATCGCCGTCGCGGTGGTAGGCATCGTGTTCCGGTATATTTCCCTGGCCGCGGTGTGGAAGCACGCCCCGCGGCGCACCCCACCGGCCACCGTTCCATTCTGGAATGGTTTGGTCAGCGCCATCAGCAACTCGCAGTTCGTATGTTTCTTGCCCACGTACGTGATGTTTTCAATGGCAGTCGGCGTGCTCATGGGCTGGATGCCGTTCTTCGCCACCGAAATGTTGCAGGCGGGTGACAACAAGGGAATGATTACCGGGCTGCTGTTCTCCGCGGTTATCGGGGGCGTAATTGTAGCCGGCGCCATTATCTGGCCGATGTGCAATCGCTTCGGCAAGAGACGCATGTACGGATTATGCCTCATCGGGAGCGGGCTGCTGTTTCCCTTGTTGGGACTGATCGGAGTCATTACGCCCACCGCCCTCATGGCCCAGAGTTTCGTCGTGGGATTCTTAATCGGCCTTCCCATGGCAGCCGTGTTTCTGTTGCCCAAAGCGTTCACCGCAGATATAGCAGACTACGACGCTCTGATCACGGGCCAACGCCGGGAAGCCGTTTTCTACGCCACTCAAAACTTCTTCGAAAAAGTGGCGTTGTCCTTCTCGCCGCTGGTGTTGAGCCTGGTGCTCCTGTTGGGAGACTCCGCGGACAACCCACTGGGCATTCGTCTGGCCGGCCCGGTGGCAGGCCTGTTGGCGCTGTCCGGATATGCGGTCTGGCGTCGTTACAGGCTGCCCGACAACATCAACCGCGAGACCGTTGCCGCCACCGGTCTGTTGCCACCGAGCCTCCAGACACGCCCGTAAAAATGGTCAGTCAGGAATCAAGCTGGTTTGCCAGCCCTGCCGCTGTTGTTACCGGTAGTTGGCAGACGTAATGCTGGCAAACGTAGGCGGTGGGCGCTCCGTCCTGCATTTCCCGCTGTTCCAGTAACGGAGAATTAGCCAGCGGCGGAGACGACGGGTCGCCCACCCCGACAACAACGCGGTTGGGTAGGAACCGCTTACCAACCTCCTCCAACATGTCCCTGGTAACTTCGCCATCTACCGGGCCCACAATAACTATTTCTTTCGGCAGAGACACGTAGAAATCCAATGCGCCCAACCAGTGCCCGGTGGCTGATGGCGCCCGTCCCAATAACGGTTGCAATGCGCGGATCGGTGTCGCAGCTTTCGTCGCGAAATCGTCGTTACCGGTGATTACGGCCAGTCGAAGCAGCACGTCCGTGGCCACTGAACCGCCACACGGCTGTGCGTTGTCGAACACATCCCGGGGCCGAATCATCAGTGATTCGTGATCGCTGCCGGTGTCATAGAACCCACCAACCGTATCGTCCCAGAACAGTTCGATAATGCCTTTCGCGACTTCATTGGCTTCCCGCAACCACCGAGATTCCAGCGTAGCCTCGTGCAAAGCCAGCAACCCGTCCGCCAAACACGCATAGTCTTCCAGGTACCCCAGCAGTTTGGCCTGGCCGTTACGCCAGGTTCTCAGGATGCGACCGTTTTCGTCCCGCATGCAGTCCAGCAAAAATGCCGCGTTCCTGCGGGCTGCGTCCAGGTAATCTGCGCGATTCAGGGCGGCTCCAGCTTCGGCGAACGATCTCAGCATCAATCCGTTCCATCCGGTCAGCACCTTGTCATCCAGAAGCGGATGGATCCGCCTTTCCCGTATCTCAAGCAGCGTGGCTCTGGCGCGCTGCACCGCCTCCGACAATTCGCCTTCGCTCACCCCTCGCTCATCGGCGTAGTCTTCTGGATCCTTCGGTACGTTGAGGATGTTGGCGCCCTCGAAATTACCTCGGTCGGTTACGCCGTAATGTCCCATTACCAGCTCGGCGTCTGGTCCCAACGCCGCCCGCAGTTCGTCCGGCGTCCACACGAAGAACTTGCCCTCTACACCCTCGCTGTCGGCGTCCTGCGCCGAATAAAACCCCCCGGCCGTATCAGTCATCTCTCGAAGAACGTAGTCCAGGGTTTCCTCGGTAATGCGCCGGTAAAGCGGGTTTGACGTAATCTGCCAGGCGTGCAAGTACAGGCGTGCCAGCAACGCGTTGTCATACAGCATTTTTTCGAAGTGGGGAACCAGCCAGTAGGCGTCCGTAGAATAACGATGAAACCCGCCGCCTACCTGGTCATAGATGCCGCCGTACGCCATCTTTTGCAACGTTAGCTGCACCATCTCCAGCGCTCGCGGATTGAATCCGTGCTGGGCGTAGCGCAGCATGAATTCCGGCGTCATGGGCTGCGGGAACTTTGGTGCGTTGCCAAAACCTCCGTTCAAATGGTCGAACTGAGTGGCCAACTGTGAATATGCCGTGTGCATGACCTCCGTTGTCAGTGGGTTAACTCCCCGGGGCATTTGACCGGAGCGTCCCATTTGATCGGCCAATTGCCGTGTGACCCGTTCGATTTCTCCTTTGTTGGTGCGGTACGCCTCGCTGGCAGCGGCCAACAGCCGCGGAAAACCAGGCATACCCTGCCGGTCTTCAGGAGGGAAGTAGGTTCCACCATAATAGGGACGTCCCTCCGGGGTCAGGAACACCGTCATGGGCCACCCACCGCTGCCCGTCAGCATTTGAACCGCTTCCATGTACACAGCGTCCAGATCGGGCCGTTCTTCCCGGTCAACTTTGATGTTGACGAAATTCTCGTTCATCAGCGAGGCGATTTCCTCGTTTTCAAAGGACTCACGTTCCATAACATGGCACCAGTGGCAAGCCGAATAGCCAATGCTCAGCAGAATGGGTCGGTCCTCATCGCGGGCCCGGCTCAACGCCTCTTCTCCCCATGGATACCAGTCAACGGGATTATCCGAGTGCTGCAACAAATACGGGCTGGTTTCTTGGCTTAGTCGATTGGGCATCGGTGGTGCTCCGGAGTCAGCGACTCGAGTGCGTGTATCGGAATGATAGCGCGGTACTGTCCAAATTGATAAAATGGTCTCGTTCAACGGCAAGCATACCAGATGCCCAGGAACCACATGCGCTGACCATGAACGTCTCGACCAACAGAATCAGAATAATTCCGTGGCTCGCGGTTGTCGCCGTCGCAGCCAGCATCGCGTTGGCCTGCGCCCCTGCTTCCAGTGGCGTCGGCTCCGACGTGGGCGACGCGGTACCGCCATTCGCGATGCAGTTGGCCGACGGCACCCAGGTGTCCTCCGAAAGTCTGGACGCAGCAGACCGGCCCTCCCACCTGTTCTATTTCGCCACCTGGTGACCAACCTGCCGCGCTGAGTTACAGACGCTGCACACTCTCGCTACTGAGTACGAAGATATTGATTTCTACGTGGTGTCGTACGACGAACCCCTTGCCGTCGTTAACGATTACATCGTAGGCCGGGGGTTCACCGACCTCATATCGGTTCAGGGCGTCGGCGACATGATGGCCGATCTGGAGGTCACCCGACAGGCCGAGATGATGGCCATCAACGGCGACGGTATCATGTACCACCGCCAGGTGATCGGAGACCTCACGGAATGGCGTTCGCATCTGGATGCTTTGGCCGCCGACGCCGCCGCAGTGCCGTCGGGTTTCGAATCTGACCGACAGAAAGATCAGCGTCGGCATGATTTACAACTGCCAAGTTGATGAGGCTAGCCTCCGGCGCCGTTGGCGCCGTCTGTAACACATGCGCAGCATAAATGTCATTCCGCTGACCCTGTTGGCCATCTTGGTGTTGGCGGTGTCTCTTGCGTGCAGCTCAACCGGATCGCCCGCCACCGATTCCCAACCCGCCCCTGTCGAATCCCAGGCGCCGATCCCAGCAACCGCCGCCCCGGAGCCCGGTGCATCCGAGGCGACACCGGAAACCTCACCCGCGCCTCCGTCAACTCCCGAAACTCCCCCGGCTGGCTCCGTTGACGAAACTCCCACTGGTAGCCCAACAGAGGAGTCAACCGAACCGCCGACGCTCGACCCGACTCCCACGGCAGCCCCGCCAATCACTCACGTGGGAACCGGTGTTGGCGACTCCGCCCCGGAGTTCGCGCTCCACCTGACCGAAGGTCAGCAAATCTCATCGAACGAATTGCTGGCAAACGGGCGACCCGTATTCATGATGTACTTCGCCACCTGGTGACCAACCTGCCGCGCTGAGTTGCAGACGCTGAGCAAAATCGCCCCCGAATTCGCCGGACAGGTCGATTTCTACCTGGTTTCATACAACGAGGACGCGGCCACCCTGGATGCCTACGCCTCCGGCCAAAGCTACACGGACGTCATCGCGGCGCAACCGGTGGGTCGAATGTTGCGCGACCTGGAAATCGTTAGTCAGTCTTCCATGATGGCGCTGGACGGTGACGGCATAATCACCTACCGAAAAGGCTTCGGCGGCGGCGGCGAGTCTACGTTGCGATCGCAGTTCGAGCAATTGGCCGCTCGATAACCGGTTGCTTCAGCATGACTGTGACCGGTTCGGTGAACCTCCCGGAGTAACCTGAGCGGTTGCTGCCCTGCCTTGGAAACCAGTGCTGGGACTAACGCCTGCGTCGCCTGCTGGCCACCGGCGTGCCGTCGAGTTCGCCAACCAGCCGCTCCACCACCTCATCCATAGGCAGGGCGCCCAGATCTCCGTCATCCCGCGTCCGTACCGCCGCCGCCCCTGCTTCGGCCTCCCGATCGCCCACCACCAGCATGTAGGGCGTTTTTTGTAGCTGCGCCTGGCGTATTTTGAGGTTCATTCGCTCGCTTCGATCATCCACGTCGGCCCGGAACCCCGCATCCTGCAATTGTGCCGCAACCTGTTGCGCATATTCAACGTGGCGATCGGCAATTGGTATCACCACGGCCTGCACCGGCGCCAGCCAAAGCGGGAATGCTCCGGCGTAATGTTCTACCAACACCCCGAAAAACCGTTCCAGAGAACCCAGAATCGCCCGGTGCACCATATACGGGCGCGACCGATTGCCCTGGTCGTCCTGGAACGTCAAATCAAATCTGTCCGGCAGGTTGAAGTCGAACTGAACGGTAGTACATTGCCAGGCCCGTCCCAGGGCATCGGTTATTTTGATGTCAATTTTCGGTCCGTAGAACGCCCCGCCGCCATCGTCGATGTCATAGTCAAGCCCCCGCGACACCAGGGCTTCCCGCAGTGATTCGGTGGCGTGTTCCCAGATATCCGGGTCGCCCACGTATTTGTCGGGCCGCGTTGACAGCATGATGTCGTATTCGTCGAATCCAAACGCCGCCATGATCTCAAAGGTCAGGTCCAGGACGTCCCCCACCTCGTTGGCTACCTGATCAGGCAGGCAGAATATGTGGGCGTCGTCCTGAGTAAACCCGCGCACGCGCATCAAACCGTGCAGTACCCCGCTGCGTTCGTACCGATATACGGTGCCCAGTTCCGCGATCCGCATGGGCAGTTCCCGGTAGCTCCGCAGCGCCGACCGGTAGATCTGAATGTGAAACGGGCAGTTCATCGGCTTTAGAAAATATTCCTGGTCATCAATTTCCATGGGCGCGTACATGCTCTCCCGATAGAAATCCAGGTGTCCGCTGGTCTGCCACAGCCGCGCCCGTCCAATGTGCGGCGAATACACGATGCTGTATCCCTTGCGGTAGTGTATGTCACGCCAATAATCCTCGATGATCGACCGCATCACGCCGCCCTTGGGATGCCACACGATCAGCCCAGGGCCGATTTCTTCGTGAACCGTAAACAAATTCAACTGGCGCCCCAGGGTTCGGTGGTCGCGGCGCTCCGCTTCCGCCAACCTTTCCAGGTGGGCATCCAGTTCCTCTTGGGACTCGAATGCGGTGCCGTAGATGCGCTGCAACATGGGCCGATTCTCGTCACCGCGCCAATACGCTCCAGCAGTGTGCAACAGCTTTACCGCTGCTATCTCGCCGGTGCGACCAACGTGAGGACCCTGGCACAAATCAGTGAACTCGCCATGACGGTAAATGCTGAGCGTAGTTTCGTCGGGCAGGTCGTCGATTATCTCCTGCTTGAACGGTTGCTCCAAGAACATGGATCGCGCCCCATCCCGACTCAACTCCTCGCGAACAAACGGGGCATCCGCCTTGATGGTGTCAATCATCAACGCTTCGATTTGTTCCAGGTCTTCCGGAGTAAAAGGACGCTCCACCTGGAAATCGTAATAAAACCCATCCGCGGTGGGTGGCCCGATCGCGACCTTGGCTTCCGGAAACAACTGCAATACGGCATCTGCCATAACATGGGCCGCCGAGTGGCGCATCCGGTGTCGCAAGTATCCGATCGGGTCACTGACCGCGTTCTCCGGGGCTCCATGGTCGAGCATTTACGCTACCTGCCTGTTAGATGTAGTTGGTATGGGCGGCCGTTGTTTTCACGACCGGGCCGCGCATTCCGTACCGCTGTAATTTTCATGTGGCAATTATACCCGATTCAACATTCGATGCCCGATTTCGAACGGTATAATAATGCCCGTGTAGTATAATGGCCGGAGCAACAACGAAATCGGCTGCACAGTCCAGCCCGGGGTATCCAGAATGGAAGAGATCCGCCAGCATCTCGTAGATATGTCCACCAAACTCCACGAAGTTGTCGAGCGGCTTTGACCTGATTGGCAAAGAGAAATCTATCGATCAGTTGAACCGGGAAGCTTCCGCGTCCGATTTTTGGGACGACCCGTCCAACGCTCAGCGCAAAATGCAACAGTTGGGTCAGCTACAGCAATCTGTAGACTCGTGGCGCGAAATGCAATCCCGCGTAGCGGATCTTCTGGAACTGACTGACCTTGCCATCGAAAACAGCGACGACAGCCTGTTTGACGAGTTGACTGCGGAATCCGAAAACGTCGCTGCCGACCTGGCCAGGGCCGAGATGCAATTGACCCTTTCTGGCCCTTACGATGACCGCCCCGCCATTCTGACCATTCATTCAGGCGCCGGCGGCACCGATTCCCACGACTGGGTTGAAATGCTCCTGGGTATGTACGCCGGATGGGCCACCAAATCAAAGCGTCCGGTCCAAGTCCTCGACACCGCGTACGGGGATGAAGCCGGGTTGCGGACGGGCACCCTGGAAATCGGTGGCCCCCACGCCTTCGGTTACCTCAGCGCAGAGGTGGGCGTGCATCGCCTGGTTCGCATGTCGCCCTTCGACCCGGCCCGCCGTCGTCAAACTTCCTTCGCTCGGGTCGAAGTCTTGCCGACCGCCCTGGACGATGAGGGCGAGGTTGAAATCCGACCCGATGACATCAAGATGGACTTCTTTCGCTCCAGCGGTCCCGGAGGCCAGAACGTGCAGAAAGTTGCGTCGGCGGTTCGCATAACACACCTGCCCACCGGCCTCGTGGTGTCCTGCCAGACGGAGCGTTCCCAGCACCAGAACCGCGATTACGCCTTGCGAATCCTGCGGGCCAGGCTCCTCGCCCGGCGCGAAGAAGAACGGGCCGAGCACCTGTCGCAACTTCGTGGCGAAAGAGTTTCAGCTGAGTGGGGCAACCAGATTCGCAGCTACGTTCTGCACCCCTACAAATCCGTGAAAGACCACCGCACCGATTATCAGTCCGGCAACACCGATGCCGTCCTGGGGGGCGAAATCGACGAGTTTATCGAAGCCTACCTGGTGACCAAACTCGGCGGCTAACCCAAGTCGCGAAAATGCCGGCCGCTTAAAGCTTTATGCCACGTCCGGCGGGCTCGGCAGCATCGGCGACAAAAGGTGGCCCATACTGTCGCGCTTCGTGCGAAGGTACTGCTCGTTGGTCTGGTTCGGCAAAACGGATAAGCCGATACGATCGGTAACCTGCACTCCAAGCCCGCTGATCCCAGCCATCTTGTGGGGATTATTGGTTACCAAACGCGCCCGAGATATCTCCAGATCGCGCATGATTTGAACCGCCAGATCGTACTTCCGCTCATCAGGCTGGAACCCCAGCGCAACATTGGCTTCGATAGTGTCCAGGCCCTGCTCCTGTAGAGCGTACGCCTTGATCTTATTGTGCAACCCAATCCCGCGACCTTCCTGCCGCAAATACACCAGCGCTCCCGATCCGTTCTCAAAGATCATGCGCATCGCCATGTCCAGCTGTTCCCCGCAATCACATTTGAGACTGCCGAAGGCATCACCCGTAAGGCATTCGCTGTGCACCCGCACCATCACCTCGTCACCGTTTTTCCATTCGCCGACCACCAGAGCCGCATGTTCTCCTTCGTCTATCGAACTGCGGTAACCGATGATGCGCGCTACACCGTATTTCGTCGGCAGGTTCGCCTCGGCGACGCGTGTAATCAACGTTTCGGTGATGCGCCGGTGCGCGATGAGCTGCGCGATGCTGAATATCTTCAAATCGTGCTTCGCCGCAAACAGCTCCAGATCCGGCATACGGGCCATGCTGCCGTCCGCGTTCATGATTTCGCAGACTACGCCGCCGGGAAAAACGCCGGCCAATTCCGCCAGATCGATGATGGCTTCGGTATGTCCTGGCCGGCTCAGGACACCCCCCGGATCGGCGCGCAACGGAAACATGTGACCCGGATGGATAAAATCACCCGGCGCAGAGTTGGGATGAGTCAGCGCTAGGATCGTGGCGGAGCGGTCGTAAGCCGAAACACCGGTGGTTGTCTCCCACTTATAGTCCACGGACGTGGTGAAAGCAGTGGGTTGCGACGATGGGCTGTTCCGACTTCGCAGGCTGGGAATGTGAAGCTCATCCAACCGCGACCCCTGCAGTGGAACGCAGACCAGTCCTCTGGCGTGGGTTACCATAAAGGCGACAGCTTCGGGCGTCGCCTTTTCCGCGAGCAGAAACAGATCTCCTTCGTTTTCCCTGCCCTCGTCGTCTACGACAATAACGAATTTGCCGGAGGTCAGGTCTTCCAGAGCCTCTTCCAGGCTACATAAGGGCATCATTCCTCCGGCGTGTATTGATGTCGCAACATGTGGTCCAGAAAAGCACTTCGTCAACCTGCAATCCCCAGCGCTCCATTACGCGCCGCGTATCTCCCGTCAGGCCGGTAACTGTTCCTGGGCGACTGCTTCAAATTGCCGGCGGTGCTCAATCAGGTCGGCAATAGTCAGTATATTCAGCGAATGTTCTTGTGCCAACTCCATTAAATCAGGTAGGCGGGCCATGGTGCCATCGTCTTTCATCACCTCGCAAACCACCCCGGCCGGGTACATCCCCGCCAGCCGGCACAGGTCGATGATGGCCTCGGTGTGGCCTGGTCGAACGAGCACTCCCCCCGGCTGGTATCGCAAGGGGAAAAGGTGACCCGGTTGTATGAAATCTCCCGGACTTGACGCCGGGTCGATCAGGGCTTGCACGGTCAAAGCGCGGTCATGGGCCGAAATACCAGTGGAGGTGTTGATCGCGTAGTCCACCGGCATGGTGAACGCTGTCGGCATGGCGGCATCTGTGTTCCGGCTGGGCAGCATGGGGATTTCCAGCTCCGCCAACCGTTCCGATGTCATGGGCATACACAACTGGCCACGGGCGTGGGTAACCATAAAATTGACAGCGTCGGCGGTAACGCACTCCGCCGGCATAACCAGGTCTCCCTCGTTTTCGCGGTCCTCATCGTCCACGACGATAAGAAACTTGCCCGCCTTCAAGTCTGCCAGACCCTGTTCGATGCTCGCCAGTTGCATCCGTTTGCCCTGCCCGTCCGGTCTTCTACACCAGGTTGGTTGGTTTGGCGGCCAGTAGACTTTCCACATACTTGGCCAGAATATCTGCTTCCAAGTTTACCGCGTCGCCAACCTTCCGCTCGTGCAGGTTTGTGTTTTGCATTGTAAAAGGTATCACCGAAATGGTGAAAAGATTGTTCGTTCTTTGTACCACTGTGAGGCTAATCCCGTCAACCGAGATAAACCCCTTCTCGACGATGTAGGGAACCAGCGACGACGGGGCTTCAATTTCCATGATGTAACAGTCCGCTTCCGAAATAAATCCAGACACCGTCCCAGTCCCGTCCACGTGCCCCTGAACGATGTGGCCGCCCATGCGGTCCGACGCCAGCAACGCCCGCTCCAGGTTAACCGCGCCGCCCGCAGAGACTTGACCCAACGAAGTGCGGCGTAAAGTTTCCGGAGCCAAGTCCACGGCGAAACTGCCGGAATCGAACTCCACCACCGTCAGGCACGCACCGTTAACCGAGATGCTGTCACCCAGCTTCACGTCGCTGGTCACCGTTTGCGCTTTTACCGCCAGGCGATATTGCGACAGCTCAGCGACTCTGCCAACCTCCTCCACTATTCCCGTAAACATTATTCACTCCCCCGGTGCGGATATCCGGTGATTAGCCAATCCGGGCCTATCTGTTCCAGCCTGGTTTCCCGTAAATCCCACACGTCTCTCATACTTCCGGCTCCCCGCCCTTCAATAGGCGACCTGGCGTCCATTCCCCCAATCAGCATGGCGCCAATAAAGACATGAACCTTGTCTATCAAACCAACATCCAGCATAGATCCAAGAATAGTGCCGCCGCCTTCTACCAGCACGTTAACCAGCCCCAAACCTCCCAGGTGCGTCAA
The DNA here is from genome assembly GCA_965217175.1 of Dehalococcoidia bacterium. GTDB lineage: Bacteria > Chloroflexota > Dehalococcoidia > Lucifugimonadales > UBA3495 > Bin87. Next base: position 2,105,963 of record OZ244251.1, on the reverse strand, counting down.
CATACCCGCCAGATCCACGCGGCGGTCGTCGCCTGGGAACAGGCATACTTCAGCCCCCGCCGCCCGCAAGTCACCAACTCGCCCCGGTGGGGCGTTCCCTCCCACCGTGACTATAGTTCGACCGGGCTCTTGCAACATTCGGGCCCCCACCGGAGTGCGTGCCGCGCTGTCCACAACCACCCTGACCGGTTGCAGGTGCGCGGCCAGCGGACGACCCTCGGCATCCCGGGCGGTCAACTGCGGGTCATCGGCCAACACGGTCCCAATGCCCACCACGATAGCATCCAGTTCCTTGCGCATTTCCTGCACGCGTAACCGCGCCGGCTCCCCGGTTATCCACTTGGAATCCCCGGCGTGGGTCGCAATCTTGCCGTCGAGACTCATGGCGAACTTTGCCACCACGAAAGGCTGACCCGTAACCACGTGCTTCGCAAACCCTTCGTACAATTCAACCGTTTCCGGTGTTCGCACATAACCCGCGCTGATGCCCGCCGCGTGCAACGCCGCCGCGCCTCCGCCCGACACCCGGGGGTTGGGGTCGGTAGCGCCATAAAACACCCGGGCAATTCCGGCCGCGATGACGGCATCGGTACATGGTGGAGTGCGCCCGTAATGGCAGCAGGGTTCCAGCGTGCAATAGAGAACCGCTCCGTTCGCGTCGCCACCGGCCTGCTCCAGCGCCCCAATCTCCGCGTGGCGTTGGCCCGGCGGCAGCGTATATCCTTCGCCTACTATGCGGCCGTCCTTCACGATCACCGCGCCCACTGCCGGATTGGGGCTCGTCGAACCCAACGCGACCCGGGCCAGTGAGATAGCCCGGCTCATGAAATTTGTGTCGGGATGAGTCAACGCCAAACCGGTTTTGTTACTCGTCAACTATCGCTGAAGTCTCGATGATATCGGCTGGCCGTGGGACCGGTCTGGCCCTGGTACTTGCTCCCCAGCTCTGGCGAACCATACAAACGATCCGCCGGCGTGCTGAGCTGCAGAAACGAAATCTGGCCGATCTTCATGCCGTAATAAAGTGCGATCGGAAGCCGGGCCACGTTGCTCAACTCCAGCGTCAGCCGTCCCCTCCATCCCGGATCCACAAACCCAGCGGTGCTGTGTATCAACAACCCAATGCGACCCAGGCTGCTTTTTCCTTCCAGGCGAGCGACCAGGTCGTCCGGTAGTTCAATATGCTCCAGGGTACTGCCCAGTACGAATTCCCCGGGATGCAGCATGAAGGGGGTTTCGGCGTCTATCTCCACCGGCTCGGTGAGATCATCCAGCGCGTGACGCACGTCGATGTAAGGCTGCCGTGAGTTAGAAAAAACCAGGAATCGGCAATCCAGGTGCAGGTCGATGCTGGCCGGCTGCACGTCGTCCAGATCAATGGGATCGACGACAATTCGCCCCTTGGCGATTTGGTGACGAATAGAGTGGTCGCTCAATACCATTCCGAATCACCAGCCCCGATCACCAACACGCCCGGCGCTACCGCAGCCGGCGGTCTGGCCGCCTGTCGTTTCGTCGATTGTGGACGGTTCGCCATAATTCGAGTCGTCGCCCCGCGTATGCCACTAACGCAATTCATACACCCCATACACTAGCACGGTAATCGCGTCCTGGCCCGCGCTGATCGGCGTATCGGCGGACTCTAATGCTGACCCAAACTCTCGATAACCGGCGGCTCCGAACTGCCCGTCACCCCCCACGTTTTCCGTTATCTTCTTCAGATCGCCCAATTCTCGACCCGCGAACCGTGCCAGTTGTGCAGCCTTTTCGCTCATATCCTGGACCGCTTTCTCTCTGGCATCCGTTTCCAGCGCACCGGTTTCGGAAAACGCAAAATCCAGATTGTTGAACACTATGTTGTCACCCCCGGCAGCGATGCTCGCGTCGATTACGTCCCCTACCGCCGTTACTTCCCGCACCGTAACCCGCAGCGAATTCGTAACGGTGTAGCCCCTGAACCGTGATTCACCCTGCGAGTAGTCATAATCCGGGTGGATGGTAAACCGTACGGTCGATATGTCCTCGGCAGCAACGGAATTTTCCATCAGCGCGTCCACCACCTGTTGCGCCGTAGTCGCCGCCGTGTTCCTGGCTTCCGACACCGTATCTGCGGTAACTGATACGCCCAGCGAAAGCACGGCGATGTCGGGTATCCCCACGGCGCTACCGACCCCGGCAACCTCCACGACGTCCACGTCGTCAGCATCCAGCTGATTCGCGGTGGGCGCGCCGGCGTTGGTTTCGGACTTCACGGTCAGCGGCGACGTCCCGGTGGTTGGGTTCGCGTCGGCGGCGCCGGTTCCCGTTTCAGAGCCAACCGATCCATCGGATGTCGGCTCCCCGCCGTTGTCACCCGCTGTTGACCCGGTGTTGGCGGAAATTACCGATGCCGGCGCCGGTTGTCCACCGCAGGCCGCCAGACCCAGCAAAATCAGGGCTGTCCCAAATATCAAAAATCCGGTTTTCACGCGCTTTCGTTGCATTGTCATCAATCGTTCCATCATCCTTGAAAGTTTACTCGACCACCCAGCAGTGCCCGTGCCATCACAAATTTGTGAATTTCAGACGTTCCCCCGCCGATTCGAGCGTGGCGCAACATGTGATACCAGTGGGCTATCGGCATGTCCAGGGTTTCACCCATGCCGCCGAAAATCTGCATGATCTTGTCTATGCTGCGCCATCCCCATTCGCCGGCGGCGTATTTGACCATCGACGCCTCCACCCTCACGTCTTCCCCCGCGTCGGCTCGGGCCGCCGTTTCGCGGGCCACCGAGCGCAGCGCGATGATGTCCATGTATACGTCCGTCAACATCCACTGGATCGCCTGTCGGTCCGCGATTGGACGCCCGTAGGTTACCCGCTGTTGTGACCAGTCGATCGCCATCTCCAGGGCGCGCGAAAGGATGCCCAGCGCCATCGACCCTCGCAGCAGCCGGTCATGGTGAACCAGCCATTGTTGCCCTAACGTGAAACCGCCGCCCACTTCGCCCAGCACCTGAGTTTGCGGTACGCGCACGTTGTCCATGTGAATGTAGTGTTGTTGAGCTTTCGTCGGGACTATCCAAACCCTGATCGGTTCGAAGCTCACCCCCTTGGTCGGGTTGTCAATGATGAACATCGTAATCCCGCCCCGCTGTCGTTTGTCCGGGTCGGTTATCGCCTGCACCAGCAGAAAGTCGGCAGACGCGGCGCCGGAAATAAACATCTTGGTGCCATTCAGTATCCAGTCATCACCGTCCCGTACCGCCCGGGTCTGCATCATCCCGCCGGGATCCGACCCCGCCTGCGGCTCGGTTTGTCCGAACGAGTAGTACAGGTCCCCGTTTATGGCGGGGTACAGATACTTTTCCTCCTGCTCGGGTGTGCAGGCCCCAATCATGAACATCGGCACCGGCGAAGTCGGAAGATGCACGATGCTTTTGTGCACTTCTTCCTCCAGCACCAGATGCCCCAGCGCGCCCATACCGCCGCCACCGTATTCTTCTGGCACGAACGACGTGTAGATACCGGTTTGCTTGGAGACGTTGTTCAGCCGGCTCCACTGCTCACTCGACAACGTTCCCAATACCCCGGGTACAGTTTCCAAAACCCCGCGAGGCGCTCCATTATCCGGTTCACCTTCTTGAGGAGGATTTGCCAGGTACTCCGGCTCCAGCGGAATACACTCATCCCGCACAATTTGGCGAACCGTGTTTTTCAGTGCGTCGAGTTCTGGGGGCAATCCGATTTCTTGGGTCATGGGTGCTCCGAAAGATGTTTGCGAATTGTGTAGAGAGGATCAGCCGCGGATACAGACGGGTGCTGTCGGGATTGCCGGCTCAAAACCGGAAGCCCTGACGGCGAGACGACCGGGGCGATCAGTGGAACGGACAAGCGTATTTTAGAGCCGCAATCGCCGCATTACCTTCGCCGGCCGTCGCCAGGCGATTCACGTATTCTCCATTGCCGTCCGCCGATGTTGCCGCGATCACTTCCATTACGGAACCAACCGTACCGAACACTACGGCGAAGGCCATGATCGATAACACGCTTATCCCGATGATCTTACGTTTCATTGCCATCAACCACCATTAACCAACCCACCACATTGTGACCACGAGCTATTGTCCTCCATCATTTTATTACAGTAGCCCCGCACGCGCCATCACCGCTATCTTCACGATCTGCCAGTGACCGCCACGAGACTGCAACCGTCCGCCCACACCTGGCAACGGCGCATTAGCGGTGCAGAACCGCCCCAATTCAAAAATGATAAAATGTCGACCGTTCATCCCGAATATACGCACCGGTTGGCCCAGGAAATGGACACCTCGCAACTACGTAATCTTCCCAGCGTCGAACGCGTCGTAAACAGTTCGGACCTTACCCATGAGGTAACCACCTACGGGCGCGATTGGCTCGTTGGGTTGGCTCGCCGGGCGGTGGATGATGCCAGGCAACTGGTCATGAGCGGCGCTGCCGCACCCCAGCTCGATGCCATCTGTCGCTCGGTGAAAGACGCGGTTCAAGAACTGGTTACGCCTTCACCCCGACCCGTCATAAACGCCACCGGCGTGGTGATTCACACCAACTTGGGGCGCGCCCCCCTTAGCCGAGCTGCCCTGGCCGCCGCCGACGCCGCCGGTAGAGGGTACTCAGACCTGGAAATCGACCTGGCCACCGGCCGCCGGGGTTCGCGGCAGGCGCACCTGCAATCCCTGCTCCAACAAATTACCGGCGCCGAGGCCGCCCTCGTAGTCAACAACAACGCATCGGCCCTGTTGCTGGGGTTGTCTGCATTGGCGTCCGGACGCGAGGTCGTGGTCTCCAGGGGCGAGGCAGTGGAGATCGGCGGTGGTTTCCGAATACCCGATGTCCTCCGTCAAAGCGGCTGCCACCTGGTGGACGTGGGGACGACCAACCGCACTTACGTTCGCGATTATGCCGATGCCGCCACCGAAAACACTGGAGCATTTCTGAAAGCCCATGCCAGTAATTTCCGGGTGGAAGGGTTCACGGCCGCGGTGGGCGAACGCGAGTTGGTGGAATTGGGCAACCGCTCCGGCGTTCCGGTGTTGCACGACGTGGGTAGCGGGTCGTTGTTGCCCACTGAACGCTACGGGTTGGCTCACGAGCCCACTCCCCAGGAAAGCATCGCCGCCGGTGTGGGACTGGTGTTCTTCTCCGGAGACAAGCTGCTCGGCGGGCCCCAGGCCGGCATAGTCGTCGGTAAACGCGACCTGGTCAGCCGCCTGGAGCGACATCCCCTCGCCCGTGCGGTTCGAATCGACAAGATGAGCCTTGCCAGCCTGACGGCAACCCTCACTCATTACCTCCTCAATGAAGCTGAATCCGAAATACCGGTCTGGCAAATGATCTCGGCTGCCGAGCATGAAGTCCGCGCCCGCGCCGAGCAATGGAGGTCATCCATTTCGGCAATTGGGTTCGAGGCCGCGGTGGTGCCGGCCCGTTCGGCCATCGGCGGCGGAAGCCTCCCCGGAGAGACTTTGCCATCCTGGGCTTTATCGCTATCTCCCAACGGCTCGGGGCAAAGCCCGGAGATGCTGTTGGCTAACCTGCGCGGTCAGGCCACCCCGGTGATCGCCCGAATCGAAGACGACACTATTCGCCTCGATCCGCGCACCGTATTGCCTGATCAGGACGGACAACTGGTTGAGTCGTTGATCGCCACGGTTAGCGGGTGAGCCGCCGACGTTGCATCTTCTGTGATTCTTTGCCGTAATCCTCAAAACTGTGATGCCCAGGGCTATAGTGCCCAAGGAGAGTAGGGTGCCGGATTTTCTGTTAGTACACGGGGCCGCTCAGGGAGCGTGGAGTTGGGGGAAAGTTTGGGGGCACATGACCGCTCCCGAAGACCACCCACCAAGACTCTACGGACCCAGACAGGCCACCCGTGTCAGAGCCCTTGACCTGCCCGGCCACGGCGCCGATGCTGGATTGGACGTGGCTGTCGTAGATTTCGCTGAAAGCGTTCGTACCATCACCAACATCGTTGACCGGGAAAAATTCACCGACTATGTACTGGTCGGCCATGAACTCGGCGGAACTCTGGCACTTCAGGCAGCTGCTGAATCCTCAGTGCCTCCCAAACACATCATTTTGCTGGCAGGTGTAGTTCCCCGCTACAGCGGTAGTATCGTTTCGGCTTATCCCGTTCCGGCCCGCGCGATGATCCGAATGTGCAAAACCCTTGGCTCTGTTTTGGGACGAGACTTCACGCTGCCCCTCAGCGTAATGAAAAAATACTGGTGCCGCGACCTCGACCCCATGCTGCAAAACCAGGCGATCGGGCATCTCGGACGAATGCCGTTGAGGATGCTCACCCAGCGCATTGCATTGGACTTGACACAAATTAAGTGCCCCATCACCTACGTGGTTTTGACCGACAACAGGCTCATCTCCCCGGCGCGGCAACGCGCCATGGCCGGGCGACTTCCCGATGCCACCATAGTGGAACTTGCTGCCGGTCATCAGGCCGTGGTGCAGAAACCTCGGGAACTTGCCAAAATGCTCCTGTCCACGGCCTGAGTATCGCGGGCCCATGTCCGAAACATTCGTTGCAGACCTCCATATCCACTCTCCGTACGCATTTGCGTGCAGCAAAGCGCTAACTCTGGAGAATCTGGCCCAGTGGGCCCGACGCAAGGGTATCCACCTGCTGGCCACCGGCGACTTCACCCACCCCGTCTGGTCTGGCGAACTCCGGGATCGTCTGGTGCCGGATGAAGACGGATTCTATACGCATGACGGCGTAAGATTCGTGCCCGGAACCGAGATAAGTTGCGTCTACAAACAGGACGGCCGCGGACGGCGGGTCCACGTTCTGGTTCTGCTTCCTACGTTGGAGGCATCCAACATCTTCACCGGCCTTATTGGCCGCTACGGCAAACTGGAAAACGACGGCAGACCCACGGTTTCGCTGTCAGGCCGCCAGTTGTTGTCCCTCGCGCTCGACTGCCATCCCGATGCCATCGTGATTCCGGCCCACGCCTGGACTCCCTGGTATGGGGTTTTCGGCTCCCGCAGCGGATTCGACAACCTCGCCCAGTGTTTCGGCGATTTGGCCCCCATGATCACGGCAGTTGAAAGTGGCCTGTCTTCCGACCCCGCCATGAATTGGGAGGTTGCCGACCTGGATTCCCGTTCGATTGTTTCGTTTTCAGATGCCCATTCGCTGGGGCGTCTGGGCCGCGAATTAACCGCGTTCAACGCCCCCTTATCCTGGTCGGGATTGTCTACGGCGCTTCGGGAATCCGGCGTAGCGTTCACCGTGGAATTCTATCCCGAAGAGGGAAAGTACCATTACTCCGGCCATCGCAAATGCGGAGTGTCCTTCAATTCAGCGCAGTTGACCGCCAACGGCACTGTTTGTCCGGTTTGCGGGCGGGGCCTGACGCTCGGAGTGTTGCATCGCGTTTCGGAACTTGCGGACCGGATCATCGACAACCGCTCGTCGCCCGATGCAGACGGTTTCATTGAGGGCGCCAATCAGCGGCCCGGCTACTATCGCCAAATTCCTTTGCAGGAGATCATCGCTGCGGTGCGTGGCGTGGGGGTCAACACGCGCACCGTAAACCGGGAGTACCTGTCCATCACCAACGCCATCGGCAGCGAACTGGCGGCGTTAATATCGACGTCGGCCCAGGACTTGTCGTCGGCAGCCGGTGATGATGTCGCCGAAGCCATATTGCGCGCTCGTAGCGGTCAGGTTCACATAACACCTGGATACGATGGCAAGTATGGCTCGATACAGCTGATTGACAATCATCCGTCTCCGCCTCCTGTCCGTTAACCCGCCTGTCATTTTGAGGAGCGTCAGCGACGTGGCAATCCCGGTGCCCATCGCCCTGTCATTGCCAGGAGGCCAACCCCGTGGCAATCGCGTACCCCGCCACGACCCAAAATCCTGTCCATCCTGTTCATTCATGTTGGATTCGGCTCCCGCTCTCCGGTTGGGAGAGCGGCCGGGGGCGAGGGGCGTACCCTCGACTGACACCCCGTGCATCCTGAGCCTGCCGAAGGATCCCACCCCAACGGGATTTTCAAACCCCATATTTGTTAGAATACCGAAATCCGTCCAGCCGGCCAATTCGCAGCCACTCTGGTGGCATTACTAGCCGGCGGTGAGCACCACATGGAAGTAGCCATACGTCGAATGCGGTCCGAAGACATACCGCAGGTCATTGAGATAGAGCAAGAAGCTTTTTCTCCGGGGTGGATTGGCACGCCTTTCCGCCGCGAGTTGAACAGCCGTTACTGCCGTTTTCTGGTTGCGTACCTGCTTAACGAACCCGAAGAGACCCCACTCGACGATCACATTCCCGCCGATGAACAACCTGCCGACGCCTCCCTGTGGGCACGAATGGCGCAGGGAGTAAAAGCGGTTTTTGGCGCCCGCGACGAACTCGCTGTTGATACTTTGGCCGGTTACGTCGGAGTCTGGCTGCAGGGCGACCAGGCTCACATCACCGAAATCGCTGTGCGCGAAAGCCTGCGCGGCCAGGGCATCGGCGAGTTGTTGATCATCGGTACCGTAAGGGTGGCCTTCGAACAGGGGATGGACGAGGTGACCCTTGAAGCAAGGGTATCCAACTTCGTGGCGCGACGCCTCTACGATAAGTACGGATTCAACGAGGCGGGTATCCGCAAAAACTACTACGCCGACAACCGGGAGGATGCGGTCATCATGACCACCGACCACATCCATACCCGTTCGTATCGCGACAAGTTCGACGACTTGCAAACGCGTTTCCTGGAGCGATACGGGGATATCAATATCGAACCATAGGCGCGCCCCCGCGGCGCGGATATGCAACTCGGTTCCAGAAATGGCCCGGAACAAAACGCCACCGCACCGCGCCAATGATCGGCGCAACCCAGGCGGGCATCGAATCTAACGGGCACCGTATCGAATTGGATCGTTTCACAGCCTCAAACGAGCAAGTGGCTACCGCACCGATGCGATTGAAACGACCCCTTCCGGTTGGTTGACCGCAACCGTGGGCCTTGCTAGAATGACCGTCAGTCTAGGTCGTTGGGCGGTTATGCTTACGATAGGTCTCACGGGCGGAATTGGTACGGGGAAAAGCGTCGTGGCAAACCTGCTCGTGCAACAGGGGGCATCAATTATCGATGCCGACCGGTTGGGTCACGAAGCGTACACGCCTCACTCGGAAGCGTGGGAGGCGGTAGTCGCAGCCTTCGGAACTGACATATTGACTTCAGAGGGAGAGATCGACCGCCGAAAGCTCGGTGGAATAGTCTTCGCCGACGAAACTCAGCTGGAGCGCCTGAATGGAATCATGCATCCACTGATGGCGAAAATGGTAGAAGACCGTAAAGCCGCGTTCGACGCCGACGGCGTTGCCGTCACTGTAGTAGAGGCGGCGGTACTGTTTGAAGCCGGTTGGGACTCCCTGGTCGATGAGATCTGGACCACACACGCATCGGAATCTACCGTCGTACAACGTTTGTTTGAACGTAACGGACTGGACGAAGCAGAAGCAAAAAAACGAATCAACTCGCAGATGTCCGCGACAGAACGCAACCGCCGGTCCGATGTGGTGGTCGACAATTCTGGCGACCTTACTGCCCTGGAACAGACGGTGAATAAGTTGTGGAAGACGCGAGTCAAAGGAAAGGTTGATCAAAGCAATGGTTGAAGCTAACGTCGAATTGTTGGAAGACGAACCCCAATACAAGGAATTCGCCATCGAAGAATTCCTGGTTCGCAGCGAACCTTATTACCGACCCGTTAGCGACGAGTTGGAACTGTTCCAAGCAGCCTACGAGCAGCATATCCCGGTTTTGCTCAAGGGTCCTACCGGATGCGGAAAAACCCGGTTCGTCGAGTATATGGCCTGGAAGTTGGGGCGCCCGATTACTACCGTTAGAAACGACGCACAGGAAATGAATGAAGGCGAAGTCCGCGTGCCGCTGGTCACCATTGCCTGCCACGAAGACTTGACGGCCAGCGACCTGGTGGGCCGCTATCTTCTGGACGCCCAGGGTACCCGCTGGATCGATGGCCCCATGACCCGCGCGGTCAAAGCCGGCGCCATCCTCTACCTCGACGAGGTCGTGGAAGCCCGGAAAGACACCACCGTGTTGATCCACCCCCTTACCGACCACCGTCGCATTCTGCCGGTAGAAAAAACCGGCAACATCATCGAGGCCGACGACCGGTTCCTGCTCTGCATTTCGTACAATCCTCACTACCAGAGCGCCCTCAAAGACCTGAAACACAGCACCCGCCAGCGTTTCATCTCCATTGAGTTTGATTATCCACCAATAGACGTGGAAACCGAGATCGTCGCCAAAGAAAGCGGTTGCAACGAAGAGCAAGCCTACGCCCTGGCCCGCCTCGGTGACAAAATCCGTAACCTGAGGGAACACGGTCTTGCCGAAGGCGCCAGCACCCGCCTGCTGATCTACGCCGGAAGGCTCATGACCCACGGCATCGCGCCCCGCCGCGCCTGCCAGGTTGCCATCGTCTGGACCCTCTCCGACGAACCCGAACTACAACGCAGTATCGAAGAGGTAGTTCATTCCATATTCGAATAGTCATGGGGGCTAAATGGGTGACATCACCCTGAAGGCAATCCAAAGCGCGCTGGAAAATCGCCAGCGACAAACTGCCGCCGCCGACGGACTCATGCCGGCGGCAGTAATGTTGTTGCTGTATCCAAAAGACGGCGATTTTTGTGTGTTGCTCAACAAACGATCAATGGAAGTCGAGCACCACAAAGGAGAGATGTCTTTCCCCGGCGGTGCACGAGACCCGGAAGACAGCGACTACGAAGACACCGCCCGCCGCGAAACCGAAGAGGAAATGGGCATCGCCAAAGATGACATAACTATCCTCGGTCGCCTGGACGACAACGTAACCCGCACCAACTTTTTGGTGAAAGTATTTGTGGGCACCATTCCATATCCATACGAGTTTAGTCCCAGTTCGGTCGAGATCGCCGAAGTGGTGGAAATTCCTCTGGATGTGCTGCGCGACCCAGCGACTATTCGTTGGGATTCGAGAATCGAAGCCGGCCAGCGCGTGGCCGTGCGTTCTTATGGCTACCAACAGCATCTGGTATATGGAGCCACTGCTAAAATTCTTGACCAGTTCCTCGAAACTCTCGAGGACAGTCTGAATGAGGAGGGCACAAGCCTTGACTAATCCCGCGACTGGCGAGCTTCTTGCCGAACTGGCCAAACTTCCCCCAGCCGTTACTGAGGCTTACGAAGCCGTCTCTGACGCAATGGCCGAATCCTTCACCGACGAAGAGATGGCGCTCTGGGCCAAGGAGGGTGTCGCTATCGGCACTCAAACCGTCCGCTCCTGGGAATCTGCCGTGGAATACTACCGCGTCAGCCCAGAGGTCGCCCGGTCACTGGCCTTCGCCTCATTCATGCAGTGGGCTCGGTGCGGTACCTATCTGTCCCAGGATTCCCCGACCCTGGCCGTGGCATTCTTCAAAGCCAGCCCTTCCATCGTTACCAATCTGCGCCCCCAATACATCCCGCGCTGGGCCGGCCTCGGTCGCTCGCTCTACAAGGGAACCTGGAAATCCAGCACCCTTTCGGCCCGTTTCTTCGAGGTCAGTCCAGACCTCGTACGCAATCTGCCTTTCTGGGATGTGGAGGTGTTCGCATCGCTAATCGAAGCGCTCTCCTATAAATCCTACGACGTGGCTGCCGAATGCCTGGTGCTCGGTCGAGACGTCCTCCCCGGTATGGGTCGGGAGCGCGAAGCGTTCTTGTCCATGTCCAGGGCTCTCACCGACAGCAGCTGGCGCGAGGTAAAAGCCTGCCTCGAAATGGCTCCGCGAGCGTTGCAACACGTGGACGAAGGACAAACCGGCCGTTTCCTCCGATTGGGCGAAAAACTGGCCAAAATGGGATTGCGCGATACTTCCCGTTTCCTGTACGACGGCGCACAGGCCCTCTCCCATGTGTCGGGAGGGTCTCAGGGTCACATTCTCGACCTGTGCGAAGGTTTGCTTTCCACCACGCCAGACGCAGTTCCGCCCTTCCTCAAGAGCCTGGACCCGGTTCTCAATCGTATTACCCTGGCCCAGCTGGACCAATGGTACCAGCACGGCGTTCAACTGCTGAACGACAATCCCGAAAGTGGCATCGCCTTTTTCAAAATCGAATCCAACACCTCAGAGGCGCTCCTCGAAAGCCTCTCGTCCAGCCTGGACCTGGAGCGCGTGAAGGGCATCATGCGCCTGTACACCCGAGCCCTGTCCGGCGCCAACATCGAAGTCTTGAGCACCGCGGAATTGGTGCGCAAGCAAATCGGCTGGGTCGACCAGGACACCGCATCTACCGACGGAACCAAGGTGTACCTCCCACCTATGGTCGACCATTACAACGACAAGACCCAGAATTTCGCCTGGTTCAAAGTAGTTGCGACTCACCAGGTTTCCCACCTGGAATTCGGCAGCTTCGAATTCGATTTCCCCAAGCCGGCCAACGTGTTCGACGACCGACGCCTCGGTATGGAAAACGCGGTTAAGGAACGCACCGAAGCAATTCGCGCCGCCGCCGCTGAGCACTTCAGGATTCAGGACGCAGACGTGGGCCCGGCTCAGGAAATGAACGGATCTTCCGGCGCCAGCGTCCGCGTTTACACCGATGTCGGTCGTTTCCTGTCATTGTTCGAAGACCGCAAAATGGCGTTCGACCTGTTCAGCGTTTTCGAAGACTGCCGGTTGGACTATAGAATCAAAACCGAATACCCGGGCATTCGACGGGCTGCTCTCGACGTGCAAGGTGATGCCCTGGTTCAACGGCCCCTCCTAACTGACCTCCCGATTCAGGAAGCCCTCATCGAACTGCTGGTTCACATGAGCCTGGATCATTTCCACGCCTTGCCCGTGCCCCAGGAATTCCGCGATGAAGCCTACATGCTGGCTCGCATCATGCACCGGTTGCGCACCGTAGCCGCATCTGTCGAAGATACCGGCGAGGCAGCTTTGCGCGCGTATGAAATCATTTCGCGCCTGCAAAACGAACAGCAGCCCGAGGACGAATACCAGCCGGAAGACTTGGACGATCCCGGTGAATTCTCTGAAGAAGAATACGAGGCCCTTCTCGATAAACTTCAAGCCGCTATGAGCGATCAACAGGGCGAACAGGGAGACGGCGACCCTTACGAATCCCCTGAACCCGTTGAATACCGTGGCGACTTCAAGCCGGAAATGGTGCAGCTCCTCACCAAACTCCAGATGGACCCCAGCCAGTTGGGCGATGCGGAACCCATGACCCAGGAAGAACTGGAACAATTGCTGCAGGACAGCGCCGAACTCGAACTCGACGCCCAGGAAGGCGACGTGGAACAGAGCATGGCCCAGTTCGCCCAAAACATCATGAAAGAGGCCGGCGTTCCACCACCGTCCAACGACCCGGGGCGCGGCTACGGACCCATCCTCCACGACGACGATTCGGGCGGCGAGCTGGAAGCTCTCGAACCCAAAACCTTCGTTTACGACGAGTGGGACTTCCGAGCCAACGACTATAAACCTCGCTGGTGCATCGTCAAAGAAAAGATCCTCGACGAAGGCGACCACAATTTCTACAACGACTCCCTCAGAAACTACGCCTCGCTGCTGGCGCACATCAAGCGACAGTTCGAGCTCATCATGCCCGAAACCTGGCGCAAGATCTACCGGTTGACCGACGGCGAAGACCTCGACCTGAACGCCGCCCTGGAAGCGTGGGCTGACCTCCGGATGAACCTCACTCCGGACGACAAAATCTACTGGCGCCGTAACCGCATCCAGCGCGACGTGTCCGTGGTATTCCTGCTGGATATGTCGGCATCCACTGCGGAAGCAATCGACGAGGGCCGCCATTCGGTCGATGACCGGGATGCTCCCGACGATCCGGTCGAATACATGGTGTGGCTGCGTCGCCGACGCGAAGGTCTGGTCCGACGGCACTACAAGCGGATCATCGACCTGGAACGGGAGAGTTGCGTCCTCCTTATCAGCGCCCTCGAATCCATCGGTGATACCTACGGTATCTACGGCTTCTCGGGCTACGGCCGTGAAAACGTCGAGTTCTACGTCATCAAAGACATCGAAGAGCAGTTCAACGACAAGATCAAGCGCCGTATCGATAAGGTGACACCACTCCACGCCACCCGCATGGGCTCTGCCATCCGCCATGCCACAACCAAGCTGGAGAATCAGGACTCTCCAACCAAGATCCTCTTCCTGATCAGCGATGGTCGCCCGCAAGACCGCGGGTATAGCCGCGAGGGTGTGGAGAAGGAATACGCCGTCCACGACACCCATCAGGCATTGTTGGAAGCCAAGCGCAAGGACATCGTTCCCTTCTGCTTGACAGTCGACAAGGCCGGCCACGATTACCTGAAGACCATGTGTGGCGACCTCAACTACGAGGTGCTGGATGATATCTGGGCGCTCCCGGAACGTCTCCCCATGCTATACCGCTCGCTAACCATGTAAGTCTCAGGGCCAACCAAACGCAAAAAAACGGGCCGTCCATGCGAGTGGACGGCCCGTTCGATTTTCACAATCTTAATTCCGTGGCATGGCGATACCCTTGGCAAGCGCAGGTCAGCCCGCCACAGACGTGATGAGCTTTCGTAACTCAGTGAGCGCCGTGTTGCACGACCTGCGTTTGATGACCAGGCGCCTCGGTGGCGTTCGCAGGGGATGCTCGTATACATTCTCCCCGTAGGCGATCGCTATGTGAATCGTACCAGGACGATGCCCTTCCACTTCGTCGGGCCCCAGGACCCCCGTAACTCCGATGCCAAAATCTGCCGACGCAACGTCCCGGGCCGTAAACGCCATCGCGTTGGCTGTTTCCTGACTCACGACGCCGTGGGCTCGCACCAAACCGGCGTCTACTCCCGCCGCCACAATGGCATCCTGGGTAAAGGCCACCGTTCCCCCGCGATACCAGTCCTTGCTGCTGGTGGCCTCAGTAATGGTATTTGCCAGAAACCCACCGCTCACCGATTCCATGGTAGCCAGCGTCATCCCGCGCTCCAGCAACGCGGCGCCTACGGAAAGTTCCGGCGTCTCGTCGTCGTAACCCCATATATACGGAGCCAGTCGTTCGTGAATCGCGCCCTCAACCGGAGCGATCAACGCGCGCGCGGATGCTTCGTCAACGGCTCGGGCGATGATGCGCAAATGAATGCCGTCCGCTTTCGAGTAAATCCCCAGATACGGATTCTCCAGCCCGAAGTACTCAGAGATGATCTCGTCGACCGAAGCTTCTCCCAACCCCAACGTCTTGATATTGCGGGTAATGGTAACCTCGGTGTCGATCATCGACTGCAGCTGGGCGTCTATCTCATCCGCCCACATCGCCCGGTTTTCGCCCGGAGGACCAGGCATACAGACGATGTGCCTATCGTTTTTCTCAGCCCACCAACCGGGCGCAGTCCCGTTCCGGTTCTTGATGAAGCGCGCCGAAGGTATCAGATGCGCCTGTTTCACGTTGTGGGTGGGCATATCCTGGCCGCGATTTCGAAACCACTGCCGCAGGTTTTCGATTTCTTCTTCCTGCACCACCGGGGCCTCCCCCAGCGCCGCCGCCACTGCTTCACGCGTCAGGTCATCCTGGGTTGGTCCCAACCCGCCGGTGGTGAAGATGATATCCGACCGTTCCATGCCGCGCCTGAACGCCTCGGTCAGCATTGGCAGATCGTCGCCCACAATACTGACCCATTGGAGCTCAATCCCCAACGCCGGTAAACGGCCCGCGATCCAGCTGGAGTTGGTATCGGTCAACTCGCCCATCAGCAATTCCGTGCCAATAGAAACAATCTCTGCTTTCACAGCAACCTCCTCAGCGGCCCGACCCGGCGCAATCGTACTCCGATCCCACCGGTGGGTCAGTCGCCAGGCAGATAGTGCGTTCTGCCCGCACGGCGTTTACCACGTAAACAATGGGGTCGTCGGGCAATCCGGCGTAATGCACCTGCACTATCATGTTGCCTTCATCGTCCAGTACCGGCTCATCTTTGTCGTCCAATTCAATAAGCTGCCCGCCAATATAAAACTCGTGCGCTGCGTCGAACGTCTTGATGCGGACCACGGTCTCCGGCGGCGCCAGGCCGAATTGCGGATCGGCCGCCCCATCTTCCGAAACCAGCCAACCGCCCATCGCATCGGGGCCACCGGGCTTTCCGGGTTGTGCATACCAGTTCAACTGTTGGCCCCACCAGGTGGGCATCGTCACCGGCAGTTGTTCGCCGTCCACGGTAGCGTACCAGATGCGCTCGTCGGGGTTGGGCACGTAGGTTACCGTTACATCCTTATGGGTAACCTCCAGCTCCTGGATATCACGAACATTCACCTCGTAGAAGAAACCCAGTTCCAGCGCCGGCGGAGTATAAGGCGGCTCGTTAACCAAACGGTTAATCACCATAGCCCAAATTTCCGCCACCGTGAACAGCTGGGGATTTCCCGCCAGCAGCATGTAATTCTGCTCACCGTCCGGAGTAACGTCACCCAGCCAGAACTCGTACATCTGACCGGTTTTCTCGGTAATTTGGATAATGCTTTCAGGCGGTTCCAGTCCGTATTGTGCCGGATTTTCGATAGTCTCCAACAGCACCCGACTAACCTTCGGCCCACTCAGCAATAACGGTGTACCTGCCCATTTGTCCTGGTATACCTGCGTACGCTCATCACCATCCACTATGAACCATTTACCGCGTCCCAGGTCCTTGTCATAAACGACGGTTTCTCCTTTGTGCGTAACTTCCACGTGCACAATCTCATCGTCGTCTACGTGCCACGCCCACGGTCGGTCATCCGGCGGCTCCGGCTGTTCCCATGGCTTAAATACCAGCGCCAGCACTCCGAATATTGCCAGCACAAACACCAGCATGATGGTTAACCTGATGTTCATAGTCTAGCCGACAGCAACCGTTAGCGACGTACCCACCAGACCACGATGGCCATCAACCCCATCAAACCCGGCAACAACAGCCAGGTGGAGAACCGCACAAAATTGAACTCATTTTCGTCCAGGTTCCACTCCCGGTAAATAAACTCCCGGTCCCGAATTGACACCAGTGAGAAGTCTCCCATCAGGTAGTTCGCGGTGTTCAGGAACAACGCCGCGCTGGAACCGCGGTGAACGTTGCCGTTGGCGATGAAATCCGAATCCCCAAACACTGTCATCCCCGCCACCTCGTTGTTGGGCGGTTGGCTCGTCAGGGCCGCTGCGCCGACCGGACCAGCGATGTTCAGGTACACGGCCGGGTAAAACACTCGCTGTGGGTCGTCATCTACCGGATCAATGCGTTCGATATCGGATATCAACCGGGCGGATGGAGTGGTTGCGGCTATGGGCACCGCGATGCGCGTGTTGGCTTCTTCAACAATCGGTTCCACCGCTGCGGCCCCGGGCATGAACGCCACGCTTAACGGCTGCCCTCTTGGCGCCACAATCTCGACGGGGGCCTGCGGGTTGTAGATTCCCACCCGCAGCGTGCGCGGAGCATTAGGTTGGGACCCTTCGACGTCACGAATGTATGCGTCCGTAACCACCACACCCCAAAACGCCAGGAACGCCCGGAACGAATCATCTGTATCATGCTCCGCCAGGAAGATAAGGCGCGCGCCCTCCCGCCTGGGTTCGCCATCCGTCTCCCGGCCCGCCATGTAGGCGTTCAGCGCATTTGCATGGGCTGGCGGCAGATCACCGGTCGGCCCGGCGATAACCAGCAACGCAGCGTCACCCGGGACAGCAACCTCCTCGTCGCTCAGCGCCCACGACAAATTGGCGACTTCGTAATTGTCGCCCTCCAGGTTCGCGCGAATGATGTTGTACCCATCCGGCTCATCTCTGAAAACATCCCGCTCACCGTGGCCCACCAGAAAATATACTTTCTTGCGTTCCGTTCCCGTGGCAACCAACAGCGCAGTGTATAGATCCTGCTCCAGCCGGCTGAACGCCGGGTCTGTCGGATTGATTAGATCGATGGTCCTGGTGTCAACCGCCAAAACCGACAACGTTTCGTACTGCGTAACACCCTGACCGCGGGCCAGGTCCGGCTCTTTCTGTGGGTCCAGGAACCGGTGGGCGAAGTTGCTATTGCGTTTGCTGAACTCGCTGAGCGTGGTCTCCACCTTGCGCCGTCGGGTCAATAAATCGATATCGGTTATCTCGTCCGGGTAGTATGCAATCACGCTGATGGGTTGGTCCAGGTTGTCCAGTAAATCCCGCGTGCGGTCTGCCAACGAGAACTGGTTGGTCGCCGTGGTGTCAGCTCGAACGTGATTTTCGAATGCAACGTAGTTGATCAATACTACCAGGCCGATAAACGCCGCCACCATTATTACCGTATTAACGCCGTATCGACCGGTGCGGCTGAAAAACGCCGCCACCACCTGACTGAAGTAAGACACCCCAACCAGAGCCACCAGCACTGCGCCAAACGCCAGCACAATGATCCCGTACAGGCTCAGGGAACTCACGAACCCCAGCAGCACCCCGCCTATCACCAAACCTACGACGCCCGCAATCAATATCGGCGCATAAAAAACGCCCACGGCGTTGAACACCGGTTCGATAAACGAGAACAGCGTCCTGGACTGTTCGTCTAAGGGCGGCGACCCCTCGGCCGCAACATTGTCTGGCGATTGTTCCTGCCGGCGATCCCTGGACCGGCGCCTTCGCCAGTCTCCGGGAGTTTCATCGGTACGCTGCTGGCTCACACTACCTCCAGCGCCTCGACTCCAGCGCACGTATCGACAGGAACAGGAACAGGGCGGTCACGGTGACAAAATAAACGATATGCGTCGTATCTATAATGCCCCGGTCAAAGTCGTTGAAGTGGCTGGTGAATCCTATTTGATTGAATATGGTCGCCCACACACCGGAAACGTTATTTCCGATCAGTGCAGAGGCGGCGTACAAGGCTCCCAATATCCCGAAGCCGACCACTGCGGCAACTATCTGGTTGCTGGTCAGCGTAGATGTCAATATCCCCACCGCCAGCGCCGCCATGCTGTACAGCACCAGGCCCAGATATCCCGAGTAAATCGGTCCCGGGTCTGGAGACCCGAACACCAGCAACAGAATTACATAATATGACGACAACGCCAGCAGGAACAGCAGGAAAACAAAGCTGGACAGATATTTACCAATCACAACCTCCCAGTCTCGCACCGGGGAGGTGAGCAGCAGCTCAATGGTTCCCAATTTCTGCTCTTCGGCAAGCAATCGCATGGTCAACGCCGGCGCCAACGGGATCAATACAAATGTTGCACCCCGGAAAAAGTTGCTTAGTGATGCCTCAGGGAACGGATTCCCCAAGTCGCTCACGAAGAAGAAACCGCTCACCGCGGTGAAAATCAGCGCCACGATATACGCCACCGGGCTGCTGAAATAGATCTGGATTTCCTTGAACGCCACGGCGCGGATGGTTCGCATGTTGCTCTAATCCGCCGTCTCTTGGCCCGTTTCCGATGTCGTCAGACGCAGGAATATCTCTTCCAGGCTCATGCTGCTGATCTGCATTCCCAGCAAGTTCCAGCCGTTGTCCAACACTGCCCGGGATATATCGCCCCTCAGATCCAGCCCTTCCAGGAATTTCACCCGATAGGCATTGATGCCGGGCCTGGGGTGGTGGGTTACCTGTGTCACACCTTCTATCGAACGCAGCAACGGCAATACTTCGGCCGGCGGCCCGCCTACCTCTACCTCCAGCAGCTCCACGCCCTGCAGGTGTTGAGCCAGGTTGTTGGGCGTGTCCGCCGCCACAATGTGCCCCTCGTGGATAATCAGCACTCGCTCGCAAATCATGCTGACCTCGGGCAGAATGTGGCTGCTCAGCACCACCGTTTGTTCCCGCCCCAGGTCCTGAATCAGGCTGCGGGTCTCCACCACCTGAATCGGGTCAATGCCTATCGTGGGTTCATCCAGCACCAATACTTCCGGCTCGTGCAATATCGCCTGGGCGATTCCCACCCGCTGTCGAAATCCCTTGGACAACTTGCCAATGAGGGTCTTGTGGTAATCCTCCAGGCGGCACAGACCAATCACGTCGTCAATCCGCGCGCGAATCCGGCGCCCGTTCATTCGGCGCAGCGTACCCATGTACTTCAGGTAGCTGGTAACGTTCATCTCAGTGTGCAGCGGCACTGATTCCGGCAAATACCCAACGCGCCGGCGCACTTCCAGCGAATCACCAACCACGTCGTAGCCGTCCACCGTAACCGACCCGCGGGTCGGCGGCATAAACCCGGTCAATATACGCATCGTCGTTGTCTTCCCGGCCCCGTTGGGTCCCAAAAACCCCAGAACCTCCCCGCGACGCACGGTGAAATTCACGTTCTCAACCGCCGGAGTAGGACCGTAGTAATGAGTAAGATCATTTACTTCGATCATGATGTCCGGGTCTGTACCAGCACCCATTTCAAGTTCGTATCCGGTTTCAGCAGTCATCAGTATTTCCCGGTTCGTCCCACAGATCCCCGCAAGGATCCAATCCGCTTCTTCCCTACATACGGTTGCGCCGTGGCTGCAGATTGCAACCGCGGCGCCTGAGTTTAGAGTACGGCCGCGTCGTCCCTTTGAATTGGCGCAGCGGCTATGATATTCTATACGCCGCATTTTCACAAGATGGCGACGGCCCCGCGCAACGGGGCCAATTTTCTGGGCAGGGTAAATTATAGCGAAATGCACCTGATTATTGACGGCTTCGGCGGTGACGCCGATATGATGTGGGACACGGAACGTTTGCGGTCATTCCTCGACGAATATCCGTCCAATTTGGGCATGACCAAGATCACCGTACCGGAAGTCCTGGAATACCACGGGCCAAACCCCAGTGACGGTGGCATATCCGGTTTCGTTATCATTGCCGAAAGCCACATCAGCGTACACACTTTCCCCCATCGGGATTACGTCAATATCGACGTCTTCTCCTGCAAGTCGTTCGACCACGAACAAGCCCTTGCCGACGCGCAATCGCTGTTCAATCTAACCCAGGTCAAATCCTGGCTCCTCGACCGCGGCCTGGAGTGGCAGGACGCCGACCAGGGAATCGTTGAAACCAGCCGCCAGCGCACTTTCCTGCAGGCTGCGGCATCCGGTTCCCCTGTTGGCTGACGATTCGTCGCTATCCGTCCCCTGGACGCCAACCAATTTTCTGGCGCTGCCGCCCCACCAGGCCGCCCTGGACTCAGCAGCCGCCGTAATCATCCCAGTCCCCATCGATAGCACCACGTCGTTCCGCAGCGGCGCCCGTTATGGCCCGTCGGCCATCATTGCCGCGTCCGCAGCCCTTGAGGACTATGACCTGGAATTGGGCATCGACGTCGCCGAACTGGGCATCCACACCACTCCCCCTCTGGAACCCAACGTCGGTGATCCAAGGCAAATGGCCCTCCGTGTCCAAACCGCCGTCAGCCAGTTCGCCGCCCTGGACAAAACCACCGCCGTCATCGGAGGTGATCATTCTGCGGCCATCGGTTCGGCCATCGCTCACCGGGAGCGTCATCCCAACCTGTCGGTCCTGTACATCGACGCCCACGCTGATTTGCGCAACGAATATCAGGGTACGGCATGGGGACACGGTTCCTCCGCCAGGCGCATATCCCACCACTGCCCCGTAATTCTGGTTGGCGTCCGCACGCTGGCTCTGGAAGAACGCGAATACATCGACGAAGCGGGCATCCCTGCGTACTACTGGCCCCAGCATAGCGACACCTACATCGCCGAGGTCATCAGCCGGTTGAGCCCCCAAGTGTACGTCAGCGTAGACCTCGACGCCCTGGACCCTTCCGAAATGGCGGCTGTGGGCACTCCTGAACCCGGTGGAATGCGTTGGTCGGAACTCCTGTGGCTGCTGCGTCAAGTGGGCCAACACCGCCAGATTGTCGGCTTCGACGTGTGCGAGCTTGCCCCCGCCGAGGGTCCGCCGGCCAACAGTTACACCGCGGCTAAATTGGTCTACAAATTGATCGCCTACGCCTGCGGATCGCAATTGACATAAGCAGCCCAATTCTTGACAACGCTGACGGCGCACCCCTACAATCCCGGCATTCAGCGCACCGTCGCACACTCCCGCATTTAGAACCGCCCGCACACCGTTGCGTAAGGAGAATTCCTATGCCACAACAATGGCCTACCGTTACCTACAAAGAGGAAGGCATGCGAGAAGGCATGCAAATCGAAGACGCCAACATAACGGTCGACGACAAAATCGAACTGTTGGATATGTTGTCGGAGACGGGTCTCAGCAGCATTGTTGTCGGTTCTTTTGTTAGTCCCAAATGGACCCCGCAGATGGAGCGTATTGACGAAATCGTACAGCGATTTACTCCGAAGCCCGGCGTCACCTACTCTGCGTTGGCATTGAATTCCCGTGGCGTGGAACGTGCGCGCGCCTATTCTCCGCCCCTCACCATCGAACGCGACAAATATCCGCGCCTCAGCTGCCATCTGTGCGACGTGTTCGTCCGTCGTAACACCAATCGCACCCAGATGCAGGAAATGGAGCGTTGGCCCGAAATCATCGCCCAGGCGCAGGAAGTTGGCATCAAGGAATCCGGAATCGGTTGCAATGCTTCCTGGGGATCGAACTTCCTGGGTGAGTTTCCGGTTGACAGCCTCATGACTTTGCTGGAATACCAGCACGGCCTTTGGGACGAAGCCGGCATCAAGGTGGTCAGTTGCTCAATGGGCGATCCCATGAGCCATTGCACGCCGGCAAAGGTGGAAGAAAGCGTTACCCGCGTGAAAGAGCGCTGGCCCGAAATCAACCACTTCCGCCTCCATCTTCACAACGGGCGCAACATGGCCATCGCGTCAGCCTACGCCGCCATGAGGGTTCTCGGGCCAGAGGATACCCTTGAGCTCGACGGTACTATCGGCGGATACGGCGGTTGCCCCTACTGTGGCAACGGTCGCGCCACCGGTATGGCCCCCACCGAAGACCTGTTGCACATGATGGACGATATGGGTATCCCAACGGGCGTTGACATCGACAAGCTCATCGATTGCGTCTGGGCAGCCGAGCGGATCATCGGTCGGGAGCTGTACGGCCACGTTTCCAAAGCCGGCCCGCGTCCTCGTACCGTCGACAAACTCTACGACATCAATATGCCCTTCGTCGAAACCATGGGACAGGCCCTGCACTTCAAGAAGGGCTCCGAGGTCTACGAAGGCGGTATCTACCCCTATCGCGAGCCCATCACCAGTCCTTACCGCGACCGGATCGATCAGGGCTTGCCTGCATTCGGAACCGGAGCCAACGAGTTCCCCTGGAACCAGGACTGGCTGCCCAAGGCCGACAGTTAAACCCCCACGGCAAAGCGGTTGCAAATTGTAAGGGGCGGGTTGATTGACCCGCCCCTCGTCTTTGGCTCTAACCAGCTAGGCGGAGGCGACTCCGCTTCGATTGGTGTTTGACCGATAGATTACGCAGATGTGCAGGCCACGCTGATTACGTTCATGGCCGTTTCTGGTACCGTGTCCGCCGCCCAGGTTGCTCCGCTGTCGTGGGTGCCGAATATCTGGCCCCGTCGGGTGCAGAAATACACTTGCGACGGATCCTGTCGGTTTACGGCTACTCCGAACGTGGTGCTGCCCGCGCTGATGCCCTTGTCAAACCGCTCCCAACTCTCGCCCAGGTTGGTCGTACGCATCACGCCGCCCTCTTCGCTCCCGAAGTTCATCCCTACGCAGGCGTAGAGCGTATTCGGATCTGAAGGATCTCGGACTATCCCACGGGAATACTTGATTTCCGAGAACTGGTCAAAGTTGCAGTTCTGCCACGACGTTCCCCGGTCGCTGCTGCGCCAAACGCCGGTGCGGTTCGAGATGAAAACAGATCCGGAATCCGCAGCTCCTACCGCTACCCCGTGCAAATCCAGCAGATCCACGTCACCATCAAACTCGCTGTTGCGGATCGTCCAGGTATTGCCGCCGTCCGTGCTGCTGGCCGCTCCGCCAACCTCCAGCGCAGCGTACATATTGTTGGGGTTGGCAGCCTCAATATCTATGCCCAAAATGCGCATTGCGAATGCCATTTGTACTTGACTGGGGTTGGAGATCGTGGCGGTTTGGGTCCAGTTCTCCCCGCCGTCTACGCTCTTGTAGACTTCAGCGCCCTCGGTCCCGCAAAACATGATGTTGGGATCGCCGGGATGGAACCGCAACGACCAGACCACTCGGCCTTCGGTCATATTCATGCGCTGCCAGTGGTCTCCCCCATCGGTGCTCCGATATACACCCCGTTGCGTGCCGCAGAAAATGGTGCGCGGATCGTTGGGATGAATCGCGATCGCCCGGGCCTGGGTGGCCGGGGCCAAACCATCGGTGAGCATGTCCCAATGGGCATCGCCAGCCGTTTTGCGATAAAGACCGCTTGCTTCGGCTCCTACGTATACGATTGTATTGCCAGCCATAACATTACCTCCTCTTCGGATGTGGTCGCACGGTGGTTTCTATCGCCATTTCAGCAGACCGCAACGAAGATGTCAAACCTGACGCGCACCCGCCCCACCCCTGTCATTGTCAGGAGCGTCACCCTCTGTCATCACAAGCAGCGCAGCGACGTGGCAATCCCGTTGGGCAGCGACGCAGCAATCCCGTTGGCATGGGTGGCGAACCGCCGCACATCCTGAGCCCCCCGAAGGCCCCCTCTCCCTTGATGGGAGAGGGCTGGGGTGAGGGTGAAAATATCCCCTGTCATCACAGGCACCGCGGCGACGCGGCAATCCCGACGGCAACCGAAAATCCGACGACCCCACAAATCCCAGCGTCGCGCTAGTCCGTGGGCGTGTTTCCACCGGCCACCGCCAACACCAGACCCCAAACGGATTCAGCCCCCGCACCCTTCAACGCTTCCGCGCAAACATCCATCGTGCTTCCCGTAGTGGCCACATCGTCCACCAAAATGACCGCGGAGCCATCCAGTCGCAAACCCTCCGGCACAGCCACGCTGGCCGCGACATTGACCGATCGTTGGATCCCTTCGGTGGTTCGCGCCTGCGGTTCCACGTGCCTGGTCCGCATCAGCACGCCATTTTCGTGGCGCAGTCTGGTGTTCCTCGAAATCTCCCGCGACAACAGTTCCGCCTGATTGTAACCTCGTTCTCGCCGCCGTTGCCCGTGCATAGGAACTGGCACCAATACATCCCCGGGCACGTCAACGGCGTTCAGGTATTCCGCCATCATCAATCCCAACTGCGGCGCGGCAGCCTTGATACCACCATATTTGAGCGCCAGGATCGCCCGTCTAACTGAGCCTTCATAGCGGAACGGAGCGCGGATACCATCGAAACTGCGTTGGGTTTCGGCGCAACGCAAACAAATCCGTTCCTCAGTCGGCATCGAACATACCTGGCAGCGCGAGTCCCCCAACCACGGCAACCGGTCCGAACACTTGCCGCAGATAATCTTCCCCATATCTCCGCATCCCGCGCACTCCATCGGATAGATCGTATCGACCAGTCCCCTGCCAACGCGCAGCAACAATTGGTCCAGGCCTTTCAGTCGGTTGGTAAAGCCCACGGTCCGCAGTCAGCGCCCGGTCTCTAGCATCGACTGCCATTGGTGAAGAATGTCAGCATCTCTAGGAAAAGCCAGCGGCGGCAGATTGTCGGTGGCAAAGTAATCGACGGCTAGACACTCAGGTCCAGGCGCCAGCGCTCCTCCCGTCTCCACCGCTGCGTAGGCGGCAACAACCACCTGATGACCCTCTTGGGAGAACAGACCAACCAGCTGCCCGACCGATACCACCAGTCCCGTTTCTTCCCACACCTCGCGCGCTGCTGCCGCCTCAACCACTTCACCCCGGTCCACGTAACCCCCCGGCATACTCCATAACCCATAGCCGGTCTGCACCGCTCGCCTCACCATCAGCACTAATCCCCGCCGTTCTATGATGCAGGCAGTTGCCAGTTTCGGGTCGTAAAAAACTGCCTTTCCACACGCTGGGCAAACCGGTCGTTGCTGACCTTCGTAAGCGCGTAGCTCAAGGCCGGTGCCGCAGGCAGAGCAGTATCGATCGCCGCCGGTCATCGCCGAAGCATTGTTAGAAGCGTTGTCAATTGACATAACGAAAAAACGGCCCCATCCAATATCGCTGCTAAGCCGTAGCGTTGGCCGAGATGGCAGCAACCTCGGCACGCGTCGGCATCGAATCCTGCGCTCCTACCCTGGTGACTGCAGCAGCGCCCGCCGCGCACGCGAACCGTACGCTCTCCGACAACGACTCACCTCCGGATAACATCACTGCCAGCGCCCCGTTGAACGCGTCGCCCGCCGCTACGGTATCTACCGCTACCACCGGAAAGGCCGGGCAATGACCGCTGTCCGTCCCGTCTGACCAATAAGCGCCCTGGCTGCCCATCTTTATGATTGCGGCGCCGACGCCCCGGTTCAACAAGTCATCGGCAGCCCGTTGCGCGGTGGTGATGTCCGACACCGGATACCCTACCAGCGCTTCGGCCTCGGTCTCGTTGGGTGTTATGACCGTCACGTTCGCATAGAAATCGCCTGGAACCTCGCGCACCGGCCCTGGGTCCAACACCACCGACACACCCATCTCCGTCGCCAACGTCGCAACCCGCATCGACAGCTCTACCGACACTTCCAGTTGCAGCAGTATTGCAGACGCCACCGGCAGCAGGGATTTGATAGCGTTCAACTCATCGGCCCCACACGTATCGTTTGCCCCCAGCACCTGCACGATGCGGTTCTGCCCACCCTGGCCCACGCTGATCACCGCGATCCCAGAACTTGCGCCAATGGAAGTCCTGACCCCTGCCGTGTCCACACCCGCCGCCTGCAGCAATTCCAACAACTGCGGGCCGAACATATCGTCGCCCACCCGACCTGCCATGGCAGACCGTCCGCCCAGCCGCGCCACCGCCACTGCCTGGTTCGCTCCCTTCCCACCGGGATAGGTGACGAATCGATCGCCCACCACCGTCTCACCGTCGGCCGGCAGGCGATTGGCGAACGTAACCAGATCCATGTTGATCCCGCCCAGCGAGACTATCAACGGACTTTCAGCCAAATTAGACACTTGCCCCCAGACCGGTCTTGATTAGATAGCGCACGGTAACATTGCAGAGATTTGCGGGTCAACGAAATCCGGCCCCATTTACCTTACCAACGGGCGTAACCGACGGAATTCCATCTGGCGGCGGGTGAACCATAGGCACCGTGCTATAATGCGCCAAACTTGAAACAGTGAGGAATGGAACCATGCCTCAGCCTCTGGAAAACATCAAGGTCGTCGATCTTACCCGCACCTTGGCCGGACCATTCTGTACCCAGAATCTGGCTGACATGGGCGCCGACGTCATTAAAATCGAGGAACCCACAGATGGCGACGAAACCCGCAAATGGCCGCCGATCTGGAACGACGAAAGCACCCAATTCCTTTCCTTCAACCGCAACAAGCGGAGCCTGTCCGTCAACCTCAAATCCGAAGAGGGCTTGAGCATCGTCAAAAAGCTCGCCAAAGACGCCGACGTGATGATCGAAAGCTTCCGCGCCGGAACCCTGGCCCGGATGGGGTTGGGCTACGAGGATATCAAAGCCATCAACCCCGACATCGTGTACTGCACCATTTCCGGCTATGGACGCACCGGCCCGATGGCCAACAAACCAGGCTATGACCTCATCATCCAGGCCTACAGCGGGTTGATGCACCTCACCGGCGAGCCGGACGGTCCTCCCCAGCGGGTCGGTTTCTCGTTGGTCGACCTGTTCACCGGCATGATGGCTTACGGTTCCATCGTTACCGCCTTGTACCACCGTGACAAATCCGGTGAGGGTCAGCTTATCGACACCTCCCTGCTCGACGGCCAGGTCGCCGCCATGAGCTACCACGCCACCGGCTTCATCGGCACCGGACGCGAACCTCACCGCCTCGGGTCGGGCCACCCCAGCTTGGTACCGTACCAGAGCTTCCAGGCTTCCGACGGCTATTTCATCCTGGGAGTCGCCAATCCCAACCTGTGGGAACGTTTCTGCAGCGCCATCGGTCATCCCGAGATCAAAGATGATCCAAAGTTCGCCACCAATCCCGACCGCGTGGCCCATCGCGGTGAGATGATCGACCTCCTCAACAGCATCTTTGCCGATAACACGGTCACCCACTGGGTATCAGTCATCGACGAAGCCGGCGTTCCCGTTGGCCCCATCAACAAAACTTCCGACGTCGTCGCCGACGAACAGGTCAACGCCCGCA
The DNA here is from genome assembly GCA_965217175.1 of Dehalococcoidia bacterium. Taxonomy (GTDB): domain Bacteria; phylum Chloroflexota; class Dehalococcoidia; order Lucifugimonadales; family UBA3495; genus Bin87. The sequence continues at coordinate 2,077,750 of OZ244251.1, read as the reverse complement.
ATATGTTCCTCGAAATCAATCATCCGCGGGTTCCCGAATTGCGCGTGCCCAACTCGCCTCTGAAACTGACCGGCACCCCGGCGAAACTGCGTCGCCCGCCGCCGCTGTTGGGTGAACACAACAAGGAAATTCTCAGCGAATTGGGAATCGACGGAGCCGAGGCCGAAAAGCTGATGCAGGAAGGCGCTATCGGCCATCCCGACTCGGTCTAACGCCGGTTGAACCTATGGCGAAGCCCTTCCCGGTTGACCAAAGACACCTCCAGGTTGGTTCGCACAAGGTATGTTATGTAACTCTCAGGCACGGTCTGAGCCTGTACTTGACATAACAAGCTCCTATGTCCGACCCACCGGGACGCCAGGATGCCAAGCCTCCTCCAGTAACTGTTCAGGGTTGAAGTTAGTATCCTGGCCCCAACCTGTCTTTCCCGCGAACGCGGGAATCCAGCAAGCCGAGGATAAGCGACATAGCGGTTAAAAGACGCCGCTGGATTCCGGCTCAAGGCCGGAATGACGGAATGGTATGGCTGGAATGATGGAGTGGTATGGAAATCACAAGTCGAGTCTGAACTGTTACCTCCTCCAGTGTACGGTTGCGCTCGTCGGTGGCTTGATACTATAATACTCAACCGAGAGTCGCGCTGGGGCGGTTAGCTCAGTGGTTAGAGCGCCTCGTTCACACCGAGGAGGTCGGAGGTTCAAATCCTCCATCGCCCACCACTACACACCGCAGTGTTAGACCTTCAACATCGCAAGCCCACCCAGCCGAGGTGGCGAAACGGCAGACGCGCTGCGTTCAGGGCGCAGTGTCCATTAAGGACGTGTGGGTTCAAATCCCTCCCTCGGCACCATCAACACATCGGAATGTTCCGTCACGCGCTTGTAGCTCAGCGGATAGAGCGCTGCCCTGCGGAGGCAGAGGTCGTGGGTTCGAATCCCGCCAAGCGTACCATTTCATGGGCCGGAACTCCGCGTGTTTCGTAACTTCACGTTTTTCGGAATGCCGCGTTGTTGTCGAAACCGTTTTCCTGAGCCCCAACCTGGGACACGTGGGCGGTTAGCTCAGTTGGTTAGAGCGCCTGCTTTACACGCAGGAGGTCGCAGGTTCGAGTCCTGCACCGCCCACCACGCGCCCGCCATCCGTTTCAGAGACGACGTGACCGGGACACTACGCGGGGGCCTGCGGTGTCGGGAAACATGGGTGGGTATTTGCGAGGGAAAACCCGGCAACCCAAACAACCACCAACAACGCCACCGGGCGGTTTTTGAGTAGTCGGAACATGACGCCCGGCTCTCCCAACTGGAGCGACACCATGTTGAAATCTCTCGGAATATTTCTAACCCTGCCGGTTTTTATTGCTCTGTTGTCGGCCTGCTCCGATGCCTCGCCGCCGACCGAGTCTGACGCCGCGGGGGACGATACTTCCGTCTCAACGTCCGGTCCTCGGTCCGCCGCCACGCCGGGCAGCGCTTCGGGCCTAACCTCCGAATCCCGGCTTGCCGTTGCCCCGGGCGGCAATGACCCCACCCAGGGCACGCCGCCGAAATTGACCCCCCTGCCTTCCAGCCCGTCAGCCGGCCGCAGCGCAAAACCCACTCCTATGCCGGACCAGGTGACGGCGGAAGCGATACGAATGATGGAAGTGCTGGAGACGTCCGGAGAGGCTATGCGAGAGCTCGAGTCCGTCCATTTCAGACTGGATAATATTGTCTCTTTTGAAATGGCTGGATTTCCCGCCGTGAGTGCGCCAACGTTCTTGGAAGGAGACTACCAGGCTCCCGACCGTTACCGCTATGACGGCTCTCTCGGCCCCATGTTCGGAACGTCGTTCGTAGCCCATATCATCGTCATCGGCCCGCGTATGTACGTAGACGGCGCAATTGTAATGGAAGAGGTGGCGTTACCCTATCCACGGTTCAGCTTGAATTCGTTGGAGGCGGGGCCGTTTTTTCCCGAAGGCGGGGATGTCGACCCGAAACTTTTGGAAGGCGTCACTATGACGGTCACGGAGTTTGAGGGCGATAGCGTCTACCACCTGAGCGCGCCGCTGAGCGGGGAAGCCCTCAGGAGCGCGCTGGAAAACGCCTACGCAAGCCAGCCAGTGTCCGGCAATATCCCATCCGACGCCGCGCTGGACAACCAGTCCCAAGGCGACCAGGCGGTGCTGGACGCCGAGGGCCACACCGAAATATGGATCGGCGTTGACGACTACCTGGTGCGGAAGTCCTACACCTTCCTGAAGCAAAGATTCCGTGACCCTTCCAGTGGCGAGGAGATTGTCTATGCCACGGACGGCGCCACATCATTCTCAGGCTACAACGAGGAGGTGAACATCCAGGCGCCCTAGTCCGCGACCTCCTCTGATCTCAGGCGGGTGTGTGCCGTACCAACCACTCCGGAGCAACAAATCGCATTTCCACCTATAATAGTCGCACGTCAAATGCCACCGGAATTTTCGGCCACGTCCAACATCCGGCCACGTCCAGCATAAGGAGTTAAGATGGTCCTCCAACCAGCCGCCCACAACCTCGAACAGGGAGACATCGACCTGCCGTCCACCGGCCGCCCGGTCGTGCGTTCAAACGCCGGCGTAATCTCCTCCGGACACTATCTCACCTCCATGGCCGGTATGCGCATGTTGCTGGCCGGTGGCAACGCGTTCGACGCCCTGGTGGCCGCCGGTTTCGCCGCCGCCGTGGTGGAACCCATCGCCTCGTATTCTCTGGCCGCCGAAGGCGTTTTCATGCTGTATGACTCGACCACCGGCGACCTGTTGTCACTCAGCGGTCAGGGCAGTGCGCCCGGCGCAGCAACCGCCGATTTCTACACCTCCCGAGGTTTGGAGCGCATCCCCACCGGTCCCGGCATGAACGCTCCGTTGTCGTTCACCCTCCCCGGAATCTTGGACGCCTTCATTTCCATGCTCGATCGTTACGGCACAATGGAGCTCACCGACGTCCTGGCCCCAGCCATCAGCTACGCCGCGGACGGCATTCCCAATTATGAGTACATGCTGGGCCGCCTCCATTCCCAATCTGGCCAACAGCAATTCGATAACTTCCCGCCCGGCGGTTGGGACGTGTTCTATGACGACCGCGAGGTTCCGCTCCCGGGCACACCTCTCGTACAACCCGGCCTGGCCAACACCCTGAAAATCATGTATGACGCCGCTGACCAATCGGCAAGCACCAGGACCGAACGGTTACAGGCCGCCAAAGACGCCTTCTACCGCGGCCCCATCGCCAAACTCATCGTAGATTCATCGGACAGTGTCGGCGGCATCATATCCATGGAAGACCTTGCTAACTACCGCAGTCAGTTCGAAACCCCGGTTTCCGGATCCTTCCACGGATACCAGATATACGGACAGGATTCGTGGACTCAGGGCCCCATGTTGATGCAGACCATGAACGTCCTGGAGCATTTCGACCTGAAATCCATGGGTCACAACAGCCCGGCTTATATCCACACCGTCGCAGAAGCCCTGAAACTGTCGTTCGGAGATCGAGAGGCCTTCTACGCCGACCCGAACTACGCCACCATCCCCATCGACGGACTGCTATCCAGGGAATACGCGGCGGAGCGCGCCCAGCTGATCGATCCGGAAGGTGCTTATCCGGCGCAACCTCCGCCTGGCGATCCTTGGCGATTCTCCAGCATTTCCGGTTCAACCCCCAAACCCGTCATGTCTGTTCCAACGGCTGCCGCCCCTACGCCCGCCGACGACGGTACCACCCATGTTTCCGTCCTCGACCGCCAGGGCAACCTGGTGTGTGGAACCATCAGCGGCGGTTCCTTCTCCAAATCGGTATTCTTCCCGGAACTCGGTTGCTGCCTCAGCACCCGCATCGAAATGTTCAATTGCGAGCCTGATCACCCCAACGTGGTCGAACCCGGCAAGCGCCCCCGCACCACCCTGGTGAATTACATCATATCCCGAGACGGACAGCCGACAATGACCGTGGGGTGTCCCGGCGGGGACAACCAGGTACAGGCCAGCGTGCAGTTGATGCTGAACGTCCTCGTATTCGGTATGGATCCTCAGCAGGCTGTGGAAACGCCCCGGTTCGCCACGGCCAGCAACGTCAACTCTTTCTATCCCCATGTCTATCATCCTGGCCAACTGGACCTGGAATTCGATATCCCCGAATCCACCGCCGACGCCTTGCGCAGCCTCGGTCACCAGATCGAGCGCACCGCCAACTGCGGACTGGGCGCAACCGTCTCGGTTAGAGACAACGAATCAGGGTCGCTCAGCACCGGCGCCGATCCGCGTCGCGCCTGCTATGCCCTGGCGTTATAGGCCATCCGCTGCAGGCACGCGACACACGCCCGACGGTTTCCGAATCATGATGGATCATCAGGGCATACGGTGGGGGTACGTATTTCTGCGTGCCCCCAATTTTTTAAACGACCAGGACCGCAACCACCTGATGACGGCCGCCGTGGAAATGTATCTGGCCGGCGAAGACGAACGCAACGTGGAAGGTACAGACTATGAAGGTCGCCTGTACACCGAGCGGCGTTTCGAATTGCTGGGTGAGTTCGGAGGTCAACGGTTCGACGTTGACCTGGAAACAACCTTTGGCCGCGACAGCGCTACTTTTCTGGTAAATGAACAGACCGGCGGACGCATGGGCGGTGTGGGTTTCTCCCGCAACTGACGCCACTTTAGAATCCGTGCATCCATGTTGAGCCCGTCCAAGACACCCTCTCCCTTGATGGGAGAGGGCTGGGGTGAGGGTGACCCTCCCCCATGTTGAGCCTGTCCAAGACACCCTTTCCCTTGATGGGAGAGGGTTGGAGCCCGCCCCGTACTTGATACGGGGGTGAAAGTGAACCCCCCTCATGTTGAGCCTGTCCAAGACACCCTTTCCCTTGATGGGAGAGGGTTGGAGCCTGCCCCGTACTTGATACGGGGGTGAAAGTGAACCCCCTCATGTTGAGCCTGTCGAAACATCATCCTGAGCCTCTCCTCCGTGACATTTCGCCCTTGCAACGTCTGAAGCAATCCCCGTATTCTGTGTATCAGTCAGGTGAATCAACTGCAATACAAACCCACCGGAGAAGGATCTGGGGTCGCACGGCCACCATCGTCAGCTCTAAATCGCAAAACGGTCAGAGGCAGACCGCGGACGCCTACTATTTCAACGTCCCGGTCGGCCCTGCCACAGCGGACGCCACTACGCTGCGTGGTGCGAATCTGGTCGTTCCGACCACCATCGCATTGAACGGAATCAGGGGTAAAACTCTTGCGTACCCATCCGGCCGTATGCTGACACCGACCTCGCATCCTTCTCCAAATCCATCGCCTGGCTCCCAAAACCCAGCCACTACCCACCGCCTGACTCAAGGAAACGCCGCTGCGAACACCAATCAATCCCCCGCCATTATTGTGTTATATTAGGCGAAACCCCGGCGAAACAGCAGGGAGGCCGTAGATCGTGGCCGAAGAACTATTCACGTTTACCAACAAGCCCAGCGCCCAGTACCTCATCGCGGGTTGGCGCCGCCAGTGGTCCAACGGCGGCCGGATTTCCAGCGGCCTGCCTCGTTATCTCATCGAGAAGAACAATGGACAGCAAATCGGTCGATTGACTGATTATGTAAACAATATGTGCTATCCATTCCAGGTCGGCGGCACACACGACGCTTTCCGGCCGGCTGCTGCCTTTCACGAAGGCCTACCCAACGCGGGGATGACGCGCCAAAACGCATTCTACGAGATCGGCAACGGGTTGATCGTGTTCCTCGGTGAAGAACCCTGGTACCGACTGGATATCTACGGAGAGGCGTTTTTCAGCGCCATCAAAGAGCTGGGAATCTCCCAAACCGTAGCAGTCGAGGGCGTCAACGGCCCGGCTCCGCCCGATCTCGAGCGCAGAATCACATGCGTATACTCTCAGCCCCACATGCGCGAGCAGTTGGACCGCCACGGCGTGCAGTTCTCCAGTTATGGAAGCCGCGGACGACAGGGCCCCACAATTGGAATGGCCCTGGTCTCACTGGCCCATTACGAGTATCCAGATATTCAGATGTTCCGCATGGGCGCTATGGCCCCCATGTACCCGTTCATGACCAACAACAACAACCAGTTGGGCATCACCCAGGACCATCGCGCTTTCTACGACATACTGCGCCGTCTTCGTTCACTGTTCAAAATTGAGATGGACCTGTCCGAGTTGGAACAGATGGGTTCCCGCGAATCTCAGGAATTGTTGGAAAGCCTGGAGCGGTTGGGCAGCACCAATAACGAAGCCAAGCAGATTATCGACCAGGTGCGTATTGACTACCAGTTCACCCCCTACGTTGAACCGGTCGACCTCGACCCCGCCCTGGATCAGGCGCTGGAAAACATCCTGCGGGACATTCCCCAGCAAGAGCCGGACCAATAGGGCCCAACTGCGGCCCTTCTAAACCACCGGCCAACGACTCGGAAACGAAACCCCGGTGCGGGCGATAAGCCCATCGCCTACGGCCTGCACTTCTTCCACCAACGCCGATTCATCCACGAATAACGGTTGATGATCCGCCACCACAACCCGGCCATTCACTAAAACGGTGTGTACGCTCCGGCCGTCGGCGTTGTAAACCAGACTGTTCACCGGGTTGTGCAGCGCTCCCCACTCCGCCCGCCTGGTGTCAAACAGTACCAGGTCTGCCGCTTTACCAGGTTCTATAGAACCCGTTTCCCGATCCAGGCCCAACGCCGCTGCTCCCCGGATCGTGCCCAATTCCAGCGCGGTCTCCGCCGGGATCATTCCAACGTCCCGCCTGCCGTCCTTGTACAGCACCGCCGCCAGATAAACGGAGCGCAGTGTTTCCAGCAGGTTGGAATTATTGCCGGCGTCCGTGCCCAGACCCACGGTCGCCCCGAACTCCAGCAGTTCGGGCAATCGCCCATGATGTGTCATCCCGGCGCCACCCTTCACCGCCGCGGTCGGACACATTACAACAGATGCTCCCCGTTCCGCGATCAGGCGCGCTTCATCGTCACCAATCCCAAGGCAATGCGCCAGCGTCATCCGCGGCCCCAATACCCCGCAACGATCCAGGTATTCCGTGGGCGTGCAACCGTGACTTCGCCGACATTCTGCAATCCAGCCGACGCCGTTCGTGAAATGCAGCGTGATGCGGGTATCGGCTTCCTCGGCCAGCGCGTAGCACTTCTTGAGCAGATCCGGAGAACAGTACTCCGGTGAGAAGGGCATCGCCCACGCCGTAACCATGCCATCCAATGCGTTGTTGTACAGGTTGATGGCGCTTTCAGTTTCGTTCAACGCTGCTTCGGCGGAGAACACCGGCACATTCAGCGGGTTGGATCGGTCCTGCACGCTCCGGCCAACTACTATCCTGCATCCGGCAACGCGGTACGCCTCCAGACATGCGTCCAGATGCGTGGTCGTTCCCGGGTCCAGGAAGGTGGTCGTGCCGTATTTCAGCAGCTCGGTAATAGCCAGCAACGACGTCGAATACTCATCTTCAGCGGTCATCGCGGCCTGCAGTGCGAACACGTTGGGCAAATACTGTGAACCCAGATCGTCCGGAAACAGTCCCCTGGCCGCGTGGGCATAGCTGATATGCATGTGCCCGTTTACGAAGCCGGGCGTCAAAACCATGCCGCCCCCGTCGATAACTCGGTCGGCGGTCTCGTCAGCCAGTTCCGCAGCTTTTCCAACCCGAGTTATCCGGCTGCCACGGATCATCACCGACCCATCGGCAATGATCCGCCGCTCCGGGTCCATCGTGATTACATAGCGAACGCCGTCAATCTTTATGGAAGATTCCAATTAACCACCTCTCCAACGCTGAACCTGAATCACTCAGTCCAACCGCGTTTGCCCCATCCGTTGAACGAGGTGACTTCCGAGGCCGGGCGACGGCTCGTTGGACCGAAACTACCCCGCGGATAACCGACTGGCGTCAGGCAAATCATCTCTGCGTATTCCGGAAGCCCCAGGATCTCTCGCACTTCGTCCTCTTTACGGTTCAACACGGTGGTGATTCGAGTGCCCAACCCCAGCGCGCGGCCGGCCAGAAACAGATTTTGTATCGCCGGCCAGATGGATGCAGCGTGTCGACCCTTCTCGATGGCTTCACCCGGCTGATACCCACTGCCCCGCGAGTGATCGGCACACACAATTATCATCGCCGGCACTTCCGGCATATGATGAGCCAGATACCTCGCGTGCCGGTAAACACGCGATTCCGTGGGCGATGGTTCCCAGCCCATTGCGTCCAGCCAGGTAGTTTTGTACAACTCTCCCAGTCGATGCACTAACTCCGGATCATTGACCACCACAAACTCCCACGGTTGGGTGTTGCCGCCGTTGGGAGCCCGCACCGCGGCATCCACCATGTGCTCCAGAGCACCCTGCGGCACCGGGTCAGGCTTATAACGGGTAATCTGTCTCTGACTGTAAATCGCTTCAAACAAACTCATCTGATCGGCCATATCAGTCCTCCATAAATCGCATTGCGCTAACGTCGTCTTCGGCATTATATCCCCTGCTCACCGTTCGCTCATTCTGCCGCCGTAATCAGCACTAGTCCTGATACCAGCACCGAAACGCCCGCTAAGCGACCTCGCGTTACGCGCTCTTTCAAAACTATCGCCCCCATTGCCACTCCAAACAACAGACCAATCTCCCGCGCTGGCGCTACGTAACTGGCCTCGGCGATCTGCATGGCGGTCAGAACCAACCCGTAGGCCAGGTATACCAACCCGGACGCCACCGGTATCCCCCATCCCCCGGACCTCCATTCTTCTACCACGCCTGTAAATCCGTAATTCCGGATTATGTAAGGCAGCATCCCCAACGCGACACCGCAAGTCATCAGGTACAAATAGAGAAACGGACTTACGTGGGATACTCCCCGTTTGTCCACTATCGTGTAGAGGGCAATGCACAATCCCGTGAGCATCGCGTACCGGACCGCGTTCAACCCGGTCAACCCCTTTGGCCTCATCCCGAATTGCCTCAGGTGATCCCACGACGCCATCACGTATATTCCGGCGACAATACACGCGATGCCAACCCATCCAAATGCCGGGACAGTTTCTCCTAGAACCAGCACCGCTAGCACCGGCACCAACCCCGGTCCGAAACTACGCGCGATCGGATACACCAGAGACAATTCACCGCGAGCGAGGCTGCGCCCCAGAAACAGGAAATAGCCGATGTGCAGCAATGCCGAAATCACAATGAACCAAATACCGACCGGTTCGAACGTAGTTCGCAGCGCCACAATTACGGCGACAGGCAACGTCCCCACCATGCCGAAAGCTGCCAGCCACCAAACGAAAACCTCTTGCCGTCGTGCCCGTTTCAACAACAAATTCCATGTTGCATGCGCGGCCGCAGACGCAACCACCAAGCCCAAAGCTAGTAATGTCGTGGAATCCAGCATACCGTGCCCGCCGCGACCCACCTGCCATCAAGAACACCACCGCGTGATTTCACCACCCCCCGGTCAAACATAAACCGCGGAAGCCAAGGATATCACCACGGTCGAACCCTCTGAAGGTCGCGCCAAATTGGCCCGTCTCGAGGGGCATCTGCTATTCAACGATCACAATTGCGACGACGCGGAAAACCGTGAGTAGCGGCCAATGCCGGACAGCGTGGCCTCCCGGGTGTCAATAATGCGGTGTCGGCAATGGGCGAAACCGGGGGACTAAAGTGCTGCGGGTCGACCACCAGCCCGGCAGAATTGCAATGAATTACCCCAAACAGATGCAAAAAACCGCCGACGCCAAAAGTTGCGTCGGCGGCCAAATCAATGGTGGCGCATAGGGGATTCGAACCCCTGATCTCCGCCTTGAGAGGGCGGTGTCCTGGGCCGCTAGACGAATGCGCCAGAGCGTTACGAGGCATGGTAACGCGGCGATCATTATATCAAAAGGTTGGCCGACTGTAACGAAGACAAGCAATTTTGCGTGTGCGTTTGTGATCGGGAAGCATTTGTTACACTGGGCATGAAAAATCCAAAAAACTGGGAGGGATGTTGGAAGCCGGAAAACTGCCGCCTGCACTTTTGTCTGAATTGCTGTCGGAATTCGCAGCGAATGACCCACGGGTTCGCGTTGGACCCAAGGTCGGTGAGGACTGCGCAGTCATCGAAATGGGCAATCAGCTCCTTATCGCCAAATCGGATCCAGTTACATTCGTGGTGGATCGCATCGGTTGGTACGCGGTTCAAGTCAATGCCAACGACATTGCATGCACCGGAGGCGTACCCAGATGGTTCCTGCCCACCATCCTGCTGCCGCCGAATATTGACGAAAATGAAATTCGCGCCATATTCTCCGATATAGCAATGGCATGCGGCGAACTGGGAGTGAGCGTTGTAGGTGGCCATACTGAAGTATCGGTCGGTATCCCTCGACCCATAGTTGCGGGAACCATGCTGGGCGAACTGGATTCTTCGGCCAATCTGATTTCATCATCCGGTGCACAGGATGGCGATAGCATCATCGTGACCACCGGTATAGCCATAGAAGGGACTGCCATTCTGGCTCGAGAATTCGCCGCAGACCTTAGCCGTCTCGGAGTGAACGACGATGACATCGCCCGCGCAGCCGATTATCTGAAGACGCCCGGCATCAGCGTGGTGTCGGCCGCCCGCGCGTTGTGCGACTCTGTGGATGTCCACAGCATGCACGATATAACGGAAGGAGGCGTGATAACTGCGCTTCGGGAGGTCGCAATCGGTTCTGACGTCGGACTCGTGGTAGAGGCAGAAAGCATGCCCATACTGCCGGAGTCGGTCACGATCTGCCAAGTTCTGGGTATCGACCCGCTGGGTCTCCTGGGCTCCGGAGCATTGGTAGCCACTTTGTCGTCATCGGACGTACCGCGAGCCCTGCGAGCTCTCGACGCCACGGGCGTCAGCGGTTGGGAAGTCGGTCAAATCATGGAAGCCGACGAAGGATTATGGATGGTAGACCGCACCGGCGACAATGCCCTGCCCGAGTTTCGCCGTGACGAATTAGCCCGCTACCTGGAAAGCCGTGAGGACCCTTCGTAAGAACCGTTACCTCCCATCCAGGTAAACCGCTATGCACTCCTGAAGTTGCGCCAGCGTTATGTTTGCTCCGCTGACCGTAACCGATACTTTCTTGCCCTGAATCAGGTCGGGGCGCTTGACCGCGCCGGCCAACGCGGTCGCTCCCGCGCCCTCCGACAACGTGTGTGCCTTTTCCACCAGCATGGCAACCGCCCGGCGAATGTCGTCATCGCTAACGAGAACGAAGTCGTCCAACCGGTGTCGCATGATTTGCTGCGGCAACTCGTAACCTTCCGCGGTGGCAGTGCCCTCTACCCAAGTTTGCATCGGCGCCTGCACCAGCTGCCCTTGCTCCCAAGACAGGTAGGCAGCCGGCGCAGACTCGGATTGCGCTGCGATTACCTGGATTTGCGGGTTGATTGACTTGGCAACTATACAGGCGCCGGAGACGCCACTGCCTCCACCGATGGGCAGAACAAGTACATCCACATCCGGCAGATCTTCGATCACTTCCAGAGAAGCGGTGGCCACTCCGGCGATAAGATCGGGTTCGTTTACCGGGTGCACGTAGCGGTAGCCCTCCTCCGCGGCCAAACGTTCACAATGCACTCGGGCTTCGTCAAAAGTGCTTCCGTGAAAAATCAGCTCGGCACCCATGGTCTCCATTGCGGCGACTTTGATGGGGTTCGCGTCTCTGGGAAGGCCGATCAATGCACGGACTCCGAACATGCGGCATGCGCTGGCGATCGACTGGCCATGGTTCCCACTGCTCGCCGTGATCACCCCACGGGCACGTTCCTCGTCTGACAAATTCGCCAGGAAATTGATACCGCCTCGCGCTTTGAAAGCTCCCAACGGCGAATATTCCTCGTGTTTCAGGTAGATTTCGGCGTCCAGGGTTTGGCTCAATGCGGCTGAATATATCAACGGGGTTCGGCTCACGTGCGGAGCGATGGTTTTTCGGGCTCGATAAACGTCGCCCAGCGAAGGAATTATCACGGCAAGTCTTCTCCTACTGCACCAGCCTATCGCGGTAACTAACGGTTCCAGACTAGGGAACGCGGGTTTCGGTGTCAACAGCGGTACGACAACCAGCGGCGAACGGCATTCGGGGGTTTTTCGGACGCAGCGCGATGCAGCAACCAGGCCGCCGGTTCGCATTTGGAACGGGGAAGCGTCAACCCCAGGACCAATGATGATTGACACCATGCGACCCTCAGACTTCCCAATCGGTCGTTGACGCCAACCCCCGCGCTTAGCAACTACTTGACCTATTACACTAAACCCGCGTATGCCAACAACGGCGGCTTGGTACATTGAAAGCGAGTCGTACATCGCGCTACACCACAGGAATACATTTATCCGTTGCAAATAAATCAGTACATTAGTGGCGCAGTTCGAACATCCGGGAAAGTACACTGAAGTACATTGCATCCTCGATTACATTTTCAGTCGCGGCCACGTCCGTGTAACCAGGAGCCAAATACATTTTCGCCGCGGTCTCAGTAACCCAGCTGACGCAACCTACGTCCAAACCCTCTCATGGTTCACGTTGCCAGGCGCCAGCCCCTGGTACCGCGGACCCAACGAGTTGCGCCCTGGTAATGTACCGAATTCAGCGGGGCGCGCACGGTCCCAACTAGGTAATCGATGAACATCAGCGCCATCGGACCTCATCGGGGTAGTTGGAGCTGCCAGCGCAGCGTGGAAGTGTAACGTTCAGTTCGAGGGAAACACCGGTCCGGAAAAACACGATACCTAGCCACGCCAGAGTCGTTCGGCTGAAACCCCGCCGTGGCGCATAAATTCAGTCAAAATCCGATTATTGTGCAATTGGTACGCTAGCAGAGGCGGGGAAAGTATGTCAAAATACCCATGTATCAAGTGTGGTTCTATAATTTTCTAAAAATATTTTAGAATTATTCTTTACTTGGTATTGACATCCATCGAAACACTTGCTAATGTAACGCCGATTCGGATGAGAAAGAAACAAAATACGGGAACCGCCGGTCATTGTACAAATGTATCACGGGTTTCAGGTATTGGAGGTGCATTTTGGCACGCAAGACTAAACTCATGCTTCGTGTAGAAAGGGAATTCGAAAGCCCTCTGGAACGATTACTCCCAGAGTTGGTTAATGATCAGGGTCTCACTGCCACCGCCGACACTCTCGGTGTGAGTAAGGCGACCCTGGGTTACTGGATGCTCAAGTTGGGTATTAACGTGCGCCGCGTAGCCCTGGCCCCGGGCGAGATCCTGGAAGTCAAACGCACCAACTAAATGTCGACTACGCCCAGAGCGACCGCGTGGCCGCTCCGGGTGCAGCGAGGGACATCGTCAGGCTAAAGGCGAGCTTGTCTGCAGGTGTTCCGAGCCCGTTGTTTCTACAACGGACAGCAATGTGCCCCGGCCGGTGGCAAAGATGGCCGGGGCATTAGTTTGTCATTGCGGCGGCTGCGGCGAGGTCTGATCTTCTACATCAGCACCTATACGAGCACGGTCGCGATCACCCGGAGAAGATATCCTCCGGCAGGATGGCAGACACAGTTACGTTGGGCAGGTCTACGATGTTGCTCACCCGAAGGTCCACCGCCACGCTGCTGATTATGTAAGCCTGTTCAGCGGTCCATCCCCGCTCCTGAAGTAACGCAATCATGTTTAGCAGGGCATTTCGTGCTGCCAACGACAGGCTGCCCTCGCCCTCCTGTGTCCCGTCAGCGCGAATGGGATACCCCAACGTTGCAATGAAATTGCGGGGTGCGGCCCACTCGGGTGGCAAAAAGTAACCAGGGTGAGAGAATCGCGGGAACGTTATGTTATGCCGTTCCGCTTCGCCTTTATGTAGTGCGAACCGAACTGCCGCCGTAGCACCCATCTCGATGGCGGTGATGCACACTTCACCGTCGCCCTGGGCAAAATGGCCGTCGCCGGCCGAATACAGGCCACCATCCACCGCCACCGGGATGAACAGCTTCGAACCCTTCGTGAGCTGCTTGGCATCCACGTTCCCACAGTTTTCCCGGGGCGGCAACGTTCTTAAACCCCGCTCGGCTATCTGACCGCCGGCCGGTATAGCATCCTCCGGATCGGGCGGCGCTGCCTGGCCACCACGCCGCACCCAGTCTGCTTCCCGCTCGGCCCAGGAAACCAGTTGGGCGTAAGAAGGCGCCAGGCCAGCCGTGCCCATGAACGAACCATCGGGGATACGAACCCCCGGAATCTGTTCCGACGTGGCCCATCCGTCGGACATGTTCCAGTGCACCAGATAGGGTTCGGTGAACACGTCGCGCAGGAAACCGGCGCCGGGACGGTTGCGTGTCCATCCCCTGGGCTGCGCCACAATGTCGAGATATTCGATCTCGAGCAAGTCACCCGGTTCGGCGCCTTTGACATACACCGGCCCGGTCAATGGGTGGGCCACCTTGGCATCCAACCCACCCAAATCGGCGGAGGTCATGTTCGGCTGAATCTGGCAATCGGAGGCATCTCGAGTTTCCAGCACGACTTCTTCGCCTGGGTCAACCTCAACGACCGGCGGGATGTCGGGGTGCCATCGGTTGTGACCCAGGTGCGCCTCTTCTTTAAGACGCCTGGCGCGGTCGATGTTGATACTTTTCACAGATTCACCTCATGCGTCAGTTGCGACCGATGCAACGAACGGCTACAACGACCAGTCGTCGGGCAGTTCGGGAGTGGGCAACGGCCGGATCATGACTTCTACCAAAGCCGGCTGACCTTCTTCGGTGGCCCGGATAGCGCGCTGGAACGCCGGCCTGATGTCGTCAGGGTGCTCCACCCGTTCAGTCCAGGCGCCCAGACCCTCACCGACGACGCTGAAATTACCACCCAGGACGGCCATCTCAGGAGGAGTTCCGGCGGGATTTTCCATGCCCATCATGCCGCCGCCGATGCCGCCGTTATTGATGACGACGGTGAGAACACCCAGACCCATCCTGGACGCGGTTTCAACCTCCATACCGGTCATGCCGAAGGAGGCATCTCCCAGCAGGTGCACCACCAGGTGATCGGGGCGAGCCAGCTTGGTGCCGATGGCGGCTCCCACCGACCAGCCCATCGCCGCCATCCCACCCATGGCCACGAAGTTGCGCGGTTTGGTGGTGGTCCAGAAGGGAACCATGTAGCCACGGCTGCCACCGGCGTCGTGAAGGGCGATGGTGCGCTCGGGATCGGTGAGCTGCTGCAGTTCGTACACCACGCGGTAGCCATTGGTGGGTGTTTCGGTGTCGGTGAACCGGGGCATCCACTCGGCATTGTGCTTTTCGTGGCACAGCCTTATTTCCTCGGTGATTTCTGATTTGATGCCGCCGCCAGATGGTCCCAGCCGCGCCTTGACCGCATCTATGATGGCACGCAAAGCCAGCTTGGCGTCGGCAAGGATGGGGAGATCCACCTGGTAGGTTTTGTTCAGATCGCCAGCATCGGCGTTGACATGGATGATGCTGACGCCCTCAGGTATGGGACGGCCATCGGTGCCGTTGGGCTGGCGGAAGGAGTTGCCAACTGCGAGCACAACATCGGCCTTGCGATTGATCTGCAGGGCGGCGCCGGAGGCATAACGGCTACGGGGATAAACACCGCCGCCGAGAGAAAGCGGATGGTTTTCCGGGAAGATTCCCTTGCCCATGATGGTGGTTGCAACCGGCATGGACAGGAGTTCGGCCAGTTCCATGACTTCGTCGGCGGCGCCGGCGCCCATGGCTCCACCACCGGCGTTGAGGACGGGCAACCGGGCGTTCACGAGAAGATCGGCGGCGCGTTGGACATCGGCGTCCGAAGGGCCGGCTTTGCCCGGCGTTCCCACCGCGGTATATGCCAACACATCGTCATCGGCCTGGGCCATCAGCACGTCCTGGTGCATCTCCAGAACCACCGGCCCGGGGGAACCCGAGCGCAGGGCGGTGAACGCACGTCGCATCACCTGGGGGATATCCTCGACCCGGGTTAATGCGCCACGCCATTTGCAGAGACCATCGAAGATGCTGGCCGATACTTCCTGCTGCCATTCCTGACCGAGGTTACGCATGGGGTGCTGGCCCATGAGAAGCAGGACGGGGATGTTGTCGGCGTAGCAACCGGCGATGGCGGTGAGGCAGTTGGTAGCGCCCGGGCCGGTTCCGGTCATGGCAACGCCAACCTCACCGGTGGCCCTGGCGTAGCCATCAGCAATTTCCACGCCGAGGCGTTCGTTGCGAGCTGCGAAGGGTCGGATGGTCGAGGAATTACGCAACGGTTCCCAAAGCGGAGCCAAACCCCCGCCGGAGAACCCGGTTATGTAACGTATTCCCTCTTTTTCCAGTGCCTGAATAACGGCGTCGGCTCCACGCATAACGGCTCCTTTCCTATCAGGGCGGAGCGGTCAGCGCCCCTCTACCACATCTGATCATCCACCCGGTCGCCGCTCCGTGATGGCCCGGATGATAGGGCAGGCGGGCTGCGGGGTCAACCGGGGGCGGCACTCACGACCGTGGGTGCCGGGTTTTTCACCCTCACCCTGCCCTCTCCCATCGAGGGAGTGGGGGGCCGATTCCGACATGGATGGGCAGGATGGACAGGATTTTGGGCGGTGGCCTGCAACGGGGTTGCCACGTCGCCGCGCTCCTCGCAATGACGGGCGATGCTACTCGACATAGGTTGCGCTTGCGGGGCGGGCCTTGCCGCCGTGGACGCTGGGTTCGGCGCACCACTTTTGGGCGAGGCGACGAACGGCGCGGTAAGTTGCTTCGTCGAAGCCGAGAAGGTCGCAGATGACGCGCCGGTCCAGGAGGGCACGGTTGGGGTCGGCGTCGGCCAAGTAGGCGGGCATTAGGTCACGTTCGCGAAAGTCGTCGAAGATGTCCTTGGCGGTGGCGAGTTGGTCGTCGGACAGCGTGCGGAAGTCGAGGACGGGGAGAGAATCGACCGAGCTTATAGTCATTCTAGCTTTACTTGATTGCTGGCGACTCGAGTGCCACCAATAAGCAACCAAACCCAATGTGCTGTTTCCCCATACCGCAAAGGCGTGTTCGAATCGGTTTTCGTCAAGACGTACGTTGGGCCACGCAGGTCCGCCCAAGGATTCCCGAATTGTGTACGCAACCGCGAGGGGCTGAGAGCCGAACGTATATTCACGGTTAAGGTGGACTCGGCTAGCGGTAACCCAAGCTAGACCCGCCCTGGCTTCCATCCCCGGACGCACTCGAAGTTGATAATCAGGTTCACAAATCAGCCTGGTTTCTTTCTTGGCGTCGTGGTTCCACAGCGACGGGTAGGTTGCTGTTGCGGATGGCGGGTTTTTCGTGAAAGGAGCTTTGGATCCAACGAGGTTCAAGTCGTGCCAACCGCGCTTGCCCACATCGTTTAGCGACGCCATTTTCAGATCGACACCTTCTGAATGGCCCGGCAACCAAAGTCGGGAGCGTGACAACTGATAGGCCGTTTGGGCAAGTGAATAGTCCGAGAGGCGGACACCGGGCCACGTTTCGTTTTCGTCAGTGCCAAATGCGCCCAAAGTCTGTCCTACCAATTCTTCTCCTATCTGGAGTGGAGTGCCGCCGAATGGACCGGCCTCAAGGCGCCGGATGCTGTGGCCCCAGACGACATTTTTCGCTGTTTCAGTAGCTTGTAGAATCCAGCCAGGACGAGCTCGTAACGATGTGAATTGGACGACCGATGGCAACGTTGCCGTCTGTTTAGATTTACGAGCAACAATTAGACATTCCGACATGCCCGTATCTGAGGAAAATGACATATCCTTCCCGTTGGCGGCGATGCTCAATACTTGCAACTCGGAATAATCAGCCATAATCAATTGTCGAAACTTTAGCCAGGACAAACCTACGGCGGCCGACAACGGCAATACCAACGCCAGCACACCACCGGGTTTGAGCTTCTTATCCGCCAAAGCTACGAACGTGGAAGCAATACCAGCAAAGCCATGAGCGCAGGTGTCCTTCGCTAACTGCTTCGTTTTCTGGCTCATCGCCTTTTGAGTCACAAGATCGTTGCCCAATCCGCGGAATTGCTTGACGGCATCTTCGGATCGTTCGGCTCCCTCCCAGTCCGAGCCGGCACGGGTGAACGGCGGGTTCATTATCACCAAGTCGAAGGATTCGTCGGGCATGGGTTCGGAGAACGGTGATTTTGGGTCGAGCAATTCCAACGAGCCGATGGCTACGCTGCCGTCTTCCTGGCGCCCGTAGGGCATGGTGGTGAGGTTGGACGATTGGAAACTCACGCTGGGTTGCAGGCCGGCGAGTGTGGAGCCTGTGATGTGGACGGCGGAGGGCATGACGTCGCAGCCGTAAAGCACTTGTTCCATCATTATGGGGTGCAGTTTGGTTACGTCGCCGCCAGTCCGTTCAAAGCGCGAGGTGATCTGTTCGGTAACCGCCGACAGGAGGGCGCCCGTGCCGCAGGCGAAATCAGCGATGCGGAGGTTGCTGATGGCGTCGAGGTCGGACCAATCGAAGTCCCCCTCAACCCCGCCCGCGCTCCCGACGGCTGGGCGTCCTTCGACGGACTCAGGACGAGCGGTCGTCGACATCGGCCCGCCCGCCGGTGTGGAGGGGGTTTTCATTTTGGCGACGGCGAGGCCGGCGAGGAGGGCGGCCGAGGCTGGGAGGGTATAGAAGGTGGCCAGGTACTTGCGGTCTGCGATGAGGCGCTGGAAGACCCGGCCGGTGAGGTCGTGGTCGTTGTTGATGCCGTCGGCGGCGATTTGCAACACGTGGAAGCTGATGAGCCGGAGGATTTGGGCTCCTTCCTGGGTGGGCAATTCGGAGACGATGGCCCGGGCGATATCAAAAACGTCCAGGTAGTTGATCTGGAGGATGCTGTCCCAGGCTTCCAGGATTTCGAGCTGCGGATTATCCACGCCGGCGCCGCAGACCTGTTGCAGGGGTTTGATCCCGTGGCGTCCGGCGAGGCGTTCGTGGAAGAGCATGGCGTTGGCGATGATGGCGCAGGCCATTCGACGCATCTGAGGGACGTCGGACATGCTCAGGCGTTTTGCGATGGCCGGGCTGATGTCGGGCCGGGACTGGGGCATCTGGTTCAATATGCTGGTTGCATCATCGATGGCTTTCTGGAGCGTATCGGCGGCCTTATCCACGGCCTTTTGGGGGACGGATACCAGGCGGATCAGGTCGGCCAGGTCGGTCACGGAGCCGGTTAGCCAGCCGCATTGGGGGAACCGGCTGCCATCTTCGTGTAGGACGGCGTAGGACAATGCAGCGGCGGCCAGAGTTTCATGAAGGTCGTAGGCATTTGCTACTGCTGCGGGATAGCGCAGCGCGATTGCGGCCTCGACGGTGCGTACTTCACCATGGACTCCGACGCCGAGACGTTTGCCGGCGTCGAGTTCTGCTTCCGGGGCGGGATCGTATTCGGCTTCGACGAATACGGGTGAACGCCCGATGGAAGTGACCAGGATGTCGCCGTGTTGCCCAGGGTGGTCGATGATGGTCTGGGTCTGCTCGGAACGGACCTGGCAACCGGGCAGCATGGGCTTTAGCAGGTCTGCCAGGGCGTTGTTGGCGCTTGGTTCAGTTTGGTGGAAAGTGGTCATGGGGGGATTGTAGCATTGGGGGGTTCGCGGCTGGGGGCCGTGGGCTGCATCCTTCGACATGCTCAGGACGAGCGGGGGGTTCACCCTCACGCCCGTATCAAGTACGGGGCAGGCTCTGGCCCTCTCCAATCAAGGGGGCGGGCGGATGGCGGGTTTGTTGACCGGGTGGCGGGGCGCAGGTATCATCGCCGCATCCCCGGCGGTTATGTCTGGCAGGCTCTGAACCAGTACCGTGGGGCGGTCATGTTATCAACGCATCACGCTTTTTCAGGAGATCAACATGCCTCAGGCTCACGAGCTCATCGTCCAGTTTCTGGAAGAGGCTGGCATTGATGCCGTATTCGGTATTCCCGGCGGTGGTACGGGTCAGATATTTGATCAATTGGTGGGCAAAGAAGCGGTTATCAAGACGTTTTTGGTCCGCCACGAGCAAACGGCGGCCATCATGGCCGATGCCTACGGGCGCGCCACCGGCAAGCCGGCGGTGATCATGGGTCAGGGTCTGTTCATGGGATCCAACGCGGCATTCGGGATCATGGAGGCCATGCTGAGCAGCAGCCCGATGCTGGTGATGACCGATACGTCTGACGGCGGCGTTGGGCAACATCCGGCGAACCAATCGGGGGCCGGCGAGTACGGGAGCATCGACCTGCACAACATCTTCCGGTCGATGACCAAGTACACCACGCTGGCAACCTCGCCCAAGGAGGCGGCGCTGGGAGCGCAGCTGGCCATCAAGCACGCCACCAGCGGGCGGCCCGGGCCGGCGTGTCTGCTGATGCGGACGGCATCGATCGGCGGCGAAGTGGACCTGGAGACTCCGCCCTTTATCCACGACACCGCGGGTTACCTCAACACCTCGAAACCGCAAGCGGCGCCGCAGGACATCCAGAAGGCCATCGAGATTTTGTCGGCGGCCAAACGGCCGGTGATAGTAGCCGGAAACGGTGTGCACATGGCACGGGCCCACGGGGCGCTGCAGCAACTGGCGGAGCGCTGGAATGCTCCCGTGGCAACCAGCTACAAGGGGAAAAGCGCCATCGCTGAAACTCACCCGCTGTCGGTGGGCATGGTGGGCATTTACGGCCAGGAAGCGGCCAACCGCGCGGTTGGGGACGCCGATGCCGTGATCGTGGTTGGAGCCAAACTCAGTCCGCAGGACACGGTGCGGGAACGGCCCACCGTGTTCAATCCGCGGGGCCAGCGCATCATCCAGATTGACATCGACGACCGCAACGCCGGCTGGACTTTCCCGATTGAGCTGGGCCTGATCGGAGACGCCGGCAGCATCCTGGGCCAACTGGTGGAGGCGTCGGGTGAGGCTGCCGCCGCCACGGCGGCCAATCGCACCGAGTGGGCGGGGGCGTTGCCGAACCGGAAGCGGGACCAGGGTTTTTATGAAGAAGCCGGATTGCACACCGACTCTGCGCCGGCGCTGCCGCAACGGGTGGTGAGGCTGTTGCAGGAGAACATGCCAGCAGACACGATTTACTCCCTGGACGCTGGCAACAACCGGACGTGGATGGCGCACCTTTATCAGGCACAGCAGGCGCACACGTTTTTCTGTCCGGGGGGCACGGCTGGCATGGGTTGGGGATTGCCGGCCGCAGTGGGACTGCAGATTGCCTATCCGGACCGCCCGGTGGTTTGCGTGACCGGGGACGGTGGATACATGATGACGGTGAACGCGCTGTCGACGGCGCTCCAGTACCGATTGCCGATCATTTGCGTGGTGTTCAACGATGGCGCGTTGGGCATGGTGAGACACCACCAGGCGCCGGGACGGTACATTGCCTCGGAGTTTGCGGAAACTGACAACGCTGCAGTGGCCCGTGGCTTTGGGTGCTTCGGCGTGCAGGTTGCCGATTCTCGGGATCTGCCGGATGCGCTGCGCGAGGCGCGGGCATCGGGACTGCCGGCGGTGGTGGACGTCCTGATCGACCGCGGGCCGTCGCCGGACGACTGGCGGGCCGACCTGCGGACATCCGGCGAAACCTAAACCGTGGGGTTGTCCAACACCGGTAGAATCGCTATAGCCGTGTCCCTACGGGGCCGGCTATAGATTTGAGTGCAATTGGGGAGGCTTACGATGACTTTCTGGACTGACGCACAACTGGCATCAATAGACCGCATGTTGAATCCGCGTTCGATTGCGGTGGTGGGAGCGACGCCGCGGATGCAATACGGCGGGCGATTCCTGGCGGCAGCGATGCAGGCATCAGACCGGGTCAACGTGTATCCGGTGAACCCGCGATACGAGGAAATCCAGGGCGTGAAGTCGTATGCGTCGGTAACAGATCTGCCCGAGGCGCCGGACGTGGTGGGAATCGTGGTGCCCTATCACGCGGTGCTGGATACGCTGCGGGAGAGCCACGCCAAGGGCGCCAGGTCGGCCATCGTGATTTCGGCCGGGTTTTCCGAAAGGGGCGAAGAAGACCGACGGGAACTGCAGCTGGAGATGGGTCGGTTCGCCAGGGAATCGGAGATGCGGGTGAGCGGTCCGAACTGCCTGGGACTGGCCAACTTGAAGGACGACATCTGGGCCAGCGCTTCGTCGCGTGGAGCCGAAGGGCTCAGCGGGCCGGTGGGGCTGGTCTGCCAGAGCGGCGCATCGGCGTTTGGGCCGTTTCTCACGCGGGCGGTGGACGATGGGATTGGGTTCAGTTACATCGTGTCGACCGGGAACGAGGCTGATCTGGATTTTTGTGATTTTGCCCGCTACCTGCTGGACGACGACGATACGAAGGTGATCGCCGGATTTGTGGAAGGGTTCAAAGACGGCAGGAAATTCGTCGAGCTGGCTAAGCTGGCCGCCGAGCGCGGAAAACCCATCGTCCTCATCAAGATAGGACGCTCTGACCTGGGTTCCAGGGCCGCGGGGTCACACACGGCAGCCCTGACCGGAGTAGACACACGGTACGATGCGGCATTTGAGCAGTACGGTGTGATTCGGGTGCAGGATTACGACGACCTGCTCCAGGTGTCCAACATGCTGGCACGATGCCAGAGGCCACCAAACCGGGGGGTTGCCGTGGTGTCGCACTCCGGGGGAATCAGCAGCCTGACCGCCGACATGTGCGGACAAGCGGGTCTTGATCTCCCGCCGCTGTCCGACCACGCACGCGACGGCATCAACGGCATCCTCAAGGGGTTTGGGTGGGCCGCCAACCCATCGGATGTAACGGGATTCGCCAACAGCAACGACTTTCCGGAGATCATGTCGTTTATGGCCGAGGATGATCAGGTGGGCACGCTGGTGGTGGCGTCCGCCGGCGCCGACGCCCAGGCCGCGCAGGTCATCGCGCAACGGGACGGCAGCAACAAACCCATCGCATTCCTGTGGACGGGAACGAGGGGAGCCGATTCGGGGCTGCCCATGCTGCGACGGGCCGGTATCCCGGTTTTTTACGTTCCGGACAAACTCGCAGCAGGGATTCGATACCTGAATGACTACCATGACTGGCGGGATCGGAGGCTGGGTAGAGGGTTCGCGTCGGTGGAGCCGATGACCACCGAACAAATCAACGCGGTCGCAGGCATATCGGGCCGGTCTGGAACTATATCTGAAACCGACAGCAAGCGGTTGATCGCGGCCTTCAGCGTGCCGGTTACGAGGGAAGAACGAGCGTCGGACGCCGCCTTGGCGGTGAGCGCGGCCGAACGCATCGGGTATCCGGTTGCAGTGAAGGTGGACTCGGCGCAAATCATGCACAAAACAGAAGCGGGCGGGATTCGCCTGGGTTTGCACACGCCCGATGACGTACGGCAGGCATTCGGCGAGGTTACCAACAACGCGCTGGAGTACGACCGCAACGCCACCATCGACGGGGCCTTGGTGCAGCAAATGATTACGGGCGGCGTGGAGACTATCGTGGGAGTGTCTTACGACAGCCAATTGGGACCAGTGCTGCTGTTTGGCACCGGCGGGGTGATGGTGGAGATATACAACGACGTAGCCCTGCGGCTGTGTCCCATCAACCGGGAGGATGCGCTGGAGATGATTGGCGAGGTGAAGGGAGTGGGGCTGCTGCGCGGGTTCCGGGGAGCGCCGCCTGCCGACATTGACGCCCTGGCCGACGTATTGGTCAGCGTGTCACAGATGGCAGTTAGCCTGGAAGGGCGGCTGACCGAACTGGACATCAATCCATTGATGGTCCTGCAGGCTGGCCAGGGTGTGGTGGCTGCCGATGCGCTGGCGGTTCTGGCTGACCAGTAAGGGATTTCCGAAAGCAGGGTATCGCACGTCCGATTTTACGCTTGGGATACCCATACATGAGTATCCCAAAAGATGGTCCAGCAGGATCAGCGCTCCTGGAGTACTTCACCAGAAAGCTGGGTTACGCGATAGAGACGCACCAGCACCGCAGCGCCGGTACGTTCCGGGTCGCGGTCCAGTTCTCCCTGGATCGTGCGGGCCATGACGTTTTCACGAATTGCGCCGCTCTGGTACACGGTGGCGGTGCCGTGGAATCTGAGATTGATTCGCTGCTCGGGGTTGCGATAGAAGAGGACCACTTTGGGATTGGCGACGACGTTGGCAGCCGAAGAGCGCCAGGCCCGTTCCCAGTAGGCGAGGGTCTCCCGGTCGAACACCAGCACGCTGCCCTTCATGCTGATCTGGGGCTCACCGTCCGCTGACACCGTGCCGATAGAAATGGGGCACCGGTCGTCCAGGGCATTGTCAATCAGAGCGCGCAGTTCATCGTCGATATGTATCACGTCAGTCTCCTGTCTCAACCAAGTCGCGCTATTTCTGCCCAAGTGTGGCATCGGATACGGCAGCCTGTTTTTCAGCATCGCGCGCCGTGCAAGCCTCACTGAGGGCAAGCACGTCTTTGGCCCGCTCGTCAACGGGAACGTCGATCATACGACCGGCAAAGGGTGCGGCAGCGGTACCGGCAGCCAACGCCTGGGCAAATACATCGCGCACTTGCCTATAGTAATCCACCAACGATTCGGTGGGGGTAAACGCTGCGTTCACGGCGCTGATCCAACTGGGATTTAAGCACACCAGACCCTTGAAGCCCAGATTCCGAGCATCGGTGGCAGTCTGGAATTTGTCGTCGTACGGCAGGTCGTCAGGGGCCCGGCCAGTGGGGTCGACCACCGCAACAGGTTGTACGCCGGCAGCGGTGGCCTCGATGCAGAGGCGTCCCCGGGCGTATACGAAAGGATCCAGGGCGGTGTTTTGTACGATACCCAGGTTTGCGGCGAGGGCCGCTTCGTCGATGCCGACCTGTTTCACTCGGGGACTGGCTGCAATGATGTCTCGGATATTCCAGACGCCGGCCGCCGTTTCGACGGATAAGGTTATCTCCACCGTTCCGACCGCAACGCCGCGCCTCCGTTCAAATTCAGCCAGATATTCATCGGCTTCTGCAACCAGCCGCGCCGAATCGACTCCGGGCAGGACGACACCGGCCAAACCAGGCCAGACCGCGGCCTGGATATCAGAATAGAGAAACTCAGAGTTGACGCGGACAAACACGTCGGCAGCGCCCCGGCCGGCGTGGGCGATGGATTGGCCCAGGGAATCCCGAGCAGTTTCGATCATTGACCGAGGAATTCCATCCTGCAGGTCCAGCGTAATAGCATCGGCGTCGTGCTGCCATGCCGATTGAATCGACCTGGCATCGGTGGCAGAAATCATCAGGTTTGACCGTCGAATCAACATGCCTGTCTCGCCAATCATGGGCTATCGTTCTGCTTCGTCGGACTCGGCCATACGCACTCGCGCGATGGCTTCGTTCTTCTCGGAGTCCCTGGCGCTGCAAAGCTCCGCCCAGCCCAGCAGCTCTTCGGCCCGCGCAGCTTCGTAGCGGTCTATTATTCTATATCCGCTGTCGGTGGGTCCGGACGTTTCCAGAGGCAAGGGTTGGGAATTCCGATCGACGGATGCAGTGTCGATTTGAATCCATGTATCGCTGGAGACCGCCAACTTCCGGAACTCCTGGAGCACCCAATGGGTGTCGGAGATCTCGGCCTCGGCGGGAGTAAAACCGCGGTTCTGGGAATCGACGACGTAGGGATGCAACCCTCCGCCGATGCGAAAACCACACTTGCGAGCTGCGTCGGCTTCAGAGAAGGCGCGATCCGGATCGCTGACGCTGCCGGTGATGTTGGGTGTGAAAGGAGTTGCCCGAGCTTCGATATTCAAAGCGCGGGCGGCCAGTTCGACTTCGCCCTTTCCATAGACAAACTGGTCGAAGCCGACGAACATCTCGACGCCCAGGTCCCGGGACATGTCATAACCGGCAGCACCGCCGAAATCGCGAACTCGCTCGCTGGCCGAGGCAATTTCGAAGGCGTTTGCCACACCGATGGAAGTCTCGATGTTGGCGCCGATTTCGATCGTACCCGGTCGTATGCCCCGTTCGGCCTCCAAACGAGTGATGATCTCGTCCATGCGCCTGATTTCATGCCCGTATTCCGCCTTGGGATAGTTGATGAGGAACATACCGGGCCAGACGGCTGCGTTGAGGTCGGCCTCCATGAGATCGTGATTGATGCGGCACACTGCGTCGGCTCCGCCCTTGTTGACCACCGGGATGCTGCGGCGAACCAGGTTGCGGGCGACACCTTTCAGATCCGGCGGAACGGAGTCTTCCAGGTCCATGTTGATAAAATCGCAACCACGATGCCAGGCATTGCTGATGAACCGGTCGGTGACAATGGGCATGGTCAGGCCGGATCGCTTCAGACGCCTTCTGGAATCAGCCATATAACAACCTCTGTGGGCATTGGGCTCGCCGGGACGATTGGTTGGTTAGGGCAATGGGATAGGCCGGCCGGCGACAGCGGCGGCCTTGAATTCGTCACGGACGGCACAGGCAGATGCCAGCACAGACACGTGAGCATATTGCTGAATTATGTCCGGTGTGAGAGTGCGACCGCCCACTACCACGATGGACTCGGTACCCGGCCGGATGGCATCAGCATACGTTTCAAGCTGGGCGTCCGCAGCGTCAGATTCCTCGGGAGAAGGCGTATAGCCTTCATTGAGGGCGGGAACCTGATTATCCAACACACAGAACGAACCTTTGAAACCGATTGAGCCCCCGCGACGCGCCGCCTCCAGCGTGTTCGCCGGCGTAGCTATCAGTCCGCGATCGGGTGCGCGCCACCAGGCTCCGAGGGGAGCTTTGCCGGTTGCGCCTGCCAATACGACGAGGCGCTGCATCAGGTATTCCATGAGATGAATCTCACCAGATGGTTCCGGTCGCAAATCCATGGTAAGGTCGGCGCGGCCCAGTGTGATACCCCAGATCCGGTCGCTGGCCGTGGCGATGGCGAAACCATCGTGATTTCCGGCGGCCGTTTCCAGCGACGCCACGATTTCAACACTGCCGGGCAGCAAACCACGTTCGCTTTCCAGCGTTGCGATCAATTCATCAGCACGGACAATTTGATCTGCCGATTCCAGCCGACTGATAACGACCCCCGAAACGCCCGGCCAAATGGCGGCGCTGAGGTCGGCCAGCAGGAGTTCGGGGTCGACTTGAACGAAGATTTCGGCACCGCCGCCCTTGGCCGCGTCGAGGGACCCCCGCACTGCTTCACGGGCGGCGGGTTTGTCGCGCTCGGCGACGAATTCAACCAGGTCGAGCACGGCTACATCGGTTCCGGACGCGGTTATTGCAGCGATGCGTTCGGGTTGGGACATGGGAACCAACAGCCACGAACGCCGGATTTTGTCGGTATATGCCATTACCAAATCTCAACTGGAGGGGAGGCCACTGCCAAGCCGCGTCGTGTTGTATAATGCGGCCCAGATTCGAGAATGTTTATCGTGCGTTCCCCGTTTGTGGGCGGCGACAATTGTAAACCACCCGGCAACCAGAGACAAGGCGACTCGTTGCCGTAACTATCCCCACGTTATGTAGAGTGATTGATCCATTGCAGGAGAGATTGTGTCCAAGCCGCTTTCGTTAGAAATCAAGGAAATTCCCGACCACGGGCAAGTCGAGTTGCGGCTGACTACCGCAACTGGCAGCACCAGTTCCTCCTCGCCAACGACGTTCACGTTGGACCTGACCGACGACGAACGCGCCGCGCTGGATTGGTATCATACCGAATTTCAGAGAGCGCCGATTGGCGCGTTGAACCGCGCCGAAGCCATCGAAGAGGCCACGCGCAATTTGGGGCGGGTGCTATTCGAAACGCTGTTTTCAGCCGGAAGCGAAGGCCGTTCATTGCTGGATCAATTTCTAGCCGAGGACGGAGAAGCGGAAGTCGCGATCGTCTCACCAAATCCGCGTTTCCTGGCGCTGCCCTGGGAGCTGATGAACGACCCCACCCTGGGGTACTTCTGCACCAAGGTACACGGCGTTGTACGCCAGTTTGAATCTGACCCGCCCGTTGATGATACGGACGAACGTACTGAGGAGTCGTTCAACGTCTTTGTCCTGTCGCCGACACCAATCGCCGGCAGCGCCGAATCGCATGAGTCACTGCTGGCGGCACCGGTGGTTGCGGGCGGCAATCTGGCAGATGCCACGGTGGCGGCGTTGGAAAGTCTTAACCTGGAAGCGTCGCTGAACAACCCGCGACCGGCCACACTGGAAGCGCTTAGCCGGTATCTCGGCGCAAGCCCTGGCGCTTACCACGTAGCGCATCTTGACGGCGTGACGGCGAACTCGGACGGAATGTTGCTGCTGGAATCTGATGACGGCTCGCCGGATCCGGTACAACCCGAGGTTCTGGGCCGCGTGCTGGCCGACTCCGGTGTGAAGGTCTGTCTCATTTCTGCAGGCGCTCAAGCCGGTGGCTCGACGACGCAACTGTGGTCGACGATTGCGGCATCCGTCGCTCGAGCGGGCGTGGCGCAGGTTGCGATGATACCGTTCCCGTTGCACCCGGATACGAGAGAAGCGGCGACGCGAGAATTTTATGCGGCCGTGGTCCAGGGAAACTCGGTGGCTCACGCGGTGGCCCGGTTGCGAACCAGACTCATGGATGCGCCGGAACGCGTTACGTTGAACGGCAAACGGGTTACGTGGGACTGGCACCCGCCGATGGTGTACCAGTCCAGACGATATCTGCCGCCCACGATCGCGGAACACCAGCCAGACCCGCTGGCACCGCCGGAAATCCATCCCGAAGAAGCGCCGACCGAAGATTTGCAGATTCCGGCCGCCGGGCAGCATGGGCTGGTGGGTCGCCACGCCGAATTGCGGCAGCTGGAGCATCTGCTTCGAGCCAACGACATCGTGTTGTTGTCGGGTGATACAGGCGTGGGGAAAACGGAGCTGGCCCTGGGGTTGTGCCGGTGGTTCCTTAAACCAGCACGGGTAACGTTCCCGGGCGGTGCGTTTTACACCGCCTTTGAAGCGTCGCATCCGGCGGGCATCGAGCGGGTAATACATGAGATCGGGACTGCAGTGGCGGGCCTGGAATTCGCCAATTTTCCGGTCAACCAACAGCGCCAGTGGGTTGTCTCCTACCTGCAACAGAATGCGTCCCTGCTGGTTTGGGACAACGTCGAAAACGTGGCGGGATTCCCTGATGGATCGCCTGGGCTGCTTGACGAGACCGAGTTGCCCGGTTTGGCGGCGTTTCTGAGTGAGGTTACAACCGGTCCGGTGGGCAGCAGGGGTTTGTTGTTGAGTCGACGGCCATCGGAAAGCTGGTTGTCTGTTCCCCACGCCTCGGTAAGGCTGGACGGACTGATGGAAGCGGACCGCAACGGACTGGCGGCGGCGGTGATGGAAAAGGTTGCCGTTCCGGCTTCGAGAGTCGGGAGCGATTTCGGCGAACTGATGGAGCTGCTGCAGGGGCATCCACTGGCCATGCAGGTTGCGATTCCACCGGTGAAAGAGGTTCCCGCAACGGTGGCCGTGGGTGAAATAACCCGATTGCTGAACGAGATGCCGGATGGCGGGGAACCGGGACGCGCACCGATCCTGACGGCCGCAATGGAATATGCGTTCTCGCGCATGTCGCACCGCAGCCGCATACATCTGCCCTTCCTGTCCATGTTCCAGCGCCGCGTCATGCTGGACGTGCTGAATCACATTACTCAGGAACGAGTGTACGCCACCATAACCGGCGAAGACCTGGGATGGGGAGCCTGCCGCACGTTGCTGCGTTCGGCGATGACGTCGGGATTCGTGGAACCGATATCACCCAGCGTTTACCAGATCAACCCAGCGTTGCCGTGGTTCCTGGGTCAAAAATTGGGGAGACAAATTCCGGCTGGCGGTATACAGCAACTGGAAACCGAGTTCGTGAGGGTGTATGCGGACACTGCGGACTATTTTATGGAGAGCCTGTACGAAAACCAGGACACCGGTGTTACGGCAGTGCTGGCTGAAGAAGGCAATTTGACGCAGGCCCTGGGTTTGTCACTTGAGTATCGCCAGTGGGACAACGCCCAGTTGCTGATTCAACCGCTGGCCCAGGTGTACCGGATGCAACGCCGGTTCCCGGAATTGCGCCGACTGCGGGGGCAACTGCTGGACACCGTGGGTCATTCGGCAGCTGAAGCCGAAGCCAACGGCGCCATAGAATTCTGGCAGTACATCCTTGGCACCGACGCCATGGAGTCGGTGGAGCTACTGGAACTGGACCGGGCGTCCGGGTACAACGATCAGCTGCTGGCCTACCTGTTGTCACAAGACGACGGGGAAACGGATCCCCGCACCGCCGCGGTCTACCACCAGAACGGATTGATAGCCACCCGCCGCGGCCAGTACGACGTGGCGTCGGAATGGTTGGAGAAGGGCCTGGAAATCATTGACGGTGGGGAAGACCAGGAGTCCACGGCCGACGCGTGCTTCGCAATAGGCCAGGTGAGGCACCACCAACGGCAATACGGATCGGCGAAGGAATGGTATTCCAGAGCCCTGGACATCCACCAGCGGTTGCCTGACTACGAAGAAATGGTCAGCGACTATCGAGCCCTGGGGGCGGCCTGCCACCTGAGGTTTGAATACGACGAGGCGCGCAGCTGGTACCACCGGGCGCGGGAGATAGTGGAAGAGAACCGCGACGAAGAAACAGCGGTGTACATATTCCATGCTTTGGGGACGGTGGATCACTCCGAGTATCTGTTTGAAGAGGCCCAAAACTGGTATCAACAGGCGCTGGGGCTGTGCGACCGACTTGGTATGCAGGAACAAATGGTCATCGAATTTCACCATCTGGGCACGTTGGCGCAGGCCCGGGGTATTCCGGACGAGGCCGAGGAGTGGCTGGCAACCGCGATGGATGCCAGGGAAGAAATGGGGGACGTTCGGGGCGTGGGTATCGAGGCAAGGCAGATCGGTGTCCTGCACCACGAACAGGGGAACCTGGACCAGGCCCAGGAATGGTATGACCGAGCGCGCCAGGCTTTCGAGGATACCAGCGACATTTTGCGGGCGGCGCGAACGTACGGCCAGATGGGGATGGTGGAGGAACAACGCGGCAACCTGACCGGCGCGATGCACTGGGTATCGCGCACTTACCAGCTGGTAGTGGACCACCAGTTGCCCATGCTGGTGCAGGTGAAGGCACACCTGGGTCGCCTGGAGCAGAATATGGGCGCCGAGGCGTTTTCCGAATGGTGGCGTGGCAACGTTGGGTCTGAACCGCCTGAAGACCTGCAGGTGGACACTAGCACGATACTGTGATGGCGAGGTGAACCGTTATGGCACTGACTAGACTGGAAATCTCAAATCGCCGCCCGTTTGCCGACGGTGAGTTATTCGGGACCGTTGGCCGTTACGAACAGATGGACGGGCTGGCTCGCTTTGCCGTGGACCCGACGCACGCGGATAACGCGGTTATTGCGGACATCGCGCTGGCACCTCGGAATGAGAATGGTCTGGTTGAGTTTTCTGCCGATTTTCGCATCGTGAAACCGGTGGACAACGACCACGGAAACGGTCGGTTGTTATTGGACGTGCTGAATCGCGGCAAGGAACTGCTGCTAAAAAACCTGAACGACTCGCCTGACGCGCCGCCCGATGCGGATCCGCACCCGGGCAACGGGTTCCTGATGCGACGGGGTTATAGCATGGTGTGGTGCGGTTGGCAGCACGACGTACCCACGGCGCCAGGGTTGCTGCGGTGCAATGTTCCCAACGCCCGAAATGAAGACGGATCTCCGGTTTCCGGGAAGATCGTGGTTTCATTCCAACCCATTGCCCCAATTGCCACGCAATTTTTATCGGACCGAGACCATCAGCCATACCCGACCAATCATCTGGAAAGCTGGGATTCGGTGCTTACGGTGCAGGAACACGAAGACGGGCCCGAAACGGTAATCCCGCGGGAACGTTGGGCGTTTGCGCGCATCGTGGACGGGCGGCGAATACCGGACGCATCACACATCACGCTGGACACGGGATTCGAAGCCGGCAAGGTGTATCGAGTCCTGTACGAGACGTCGCACGCTCCGATCGTCGGTTTGGGTATGCTGGCTACCCGCGACATCGTGGCCTGGCTCCACTATGGCGAGGTCGACACTGCAGGGACGGCCAACCCGCTGGCGGGCGCAATTGGCCGGGCCTATGCCTTTGGCCGGAGTCAGAGCGGCCGATTTTTGCGGCAAATGCTGCACGCCGGTCTGAACCGGGACGAATCGGGTCGCCAGCTGTTCGACGGGATGCTGCCGAACGTCGCTGGCGGGAAGATGGGGGAATTCAACGTCAGGTTTGGGCAGCCCTCCAGTTTGTCCAACCGCAGCGTGAACAACCTGCCGCCTTATCTCGATATTGATCCGGTAGGCGACGACGGCGTCATTGCCAGAGTGCAAGAGACCGGGTGTGCCCCCAAGATTATTTACACCAACACCTCGTCGGAATACTGGGGCGGACACGGCGCACTGGCTCATGGCAGTACCGATGGCGTCAGGGATATTGATCCTCCCGCCAACGTACGATCGTGGCTTTTCTGCGGCACGCAACACGGTCCGGCGAAGTTGCCGCTATCCGATACCAACCCGGATTCCGGCGCAAGGGGCACTCAACCGCTGAACTTCGTGGACTACCGTCCGCTGCTGCGCGCCGCGCTGCATCATCTGGACAATTGGGTTACCCTTGAGCAGGAACCGCCAGGCAATCGGTATCCCCGCCACGACAACGGGACCATAATTGAGGCTGATGCGCTGGTCGGGGTGTTCGAAAACATCCCGGGGGCGAGTTTCCCCAAGCACCACAAGATTATCCGGTCATTGGATTTCGGCCCGGACCGGGCCGTGCCATCGCAAATACCGCCAAGGGTGGGAGACGCTTTCCCATCCATGGTTTCGAGCGTCGACTCTGACGGCAACGAAATCGGTGGAGTGCGGCTGCCGTCCATTTCGGTGCCGCTGGCAACGTTTGCCGGCTGGAACGTGCGGCACGCGGACATCGGTGGCGCGGGTCAAGTGCTGGCGCCAGGTGGAACCGTTGTCGGCTCAGCGATTCCGTTGCCGGTGAGCCGAGAAGAACGCATTGCATCGGGAGACCCCAGGCCCTCAATCCAGGAACGATACGCTTCACGCGAGGAGTATCTGGGCCGGGTAAGGGCTGCGGCGGAGCATCTGGTGTCGGAAGGATATTTGTTGCCGGAAGACGCGGACACCGTCGTTCGCCACGGAGGCGAGCAGTACGATGCGATCTGCGGGGTTCCGGCGGCGGTGGCGGCAGACAACTGATTACGACACCCTGATGTTGCCGAGCCCAGGTCGTACGGTCCTGAACGGTTCTGCCAAAACCTGATGATGGATACATCACATGCCAGGATGGGGCGCGAGGTCCAATGGAAGGGTGCGCGCCATGGCATTCCGATGGCATCGAAAGTGTTGTAACCGCAACACGGGAAGCCTCTACTAAAAAAGGAGCAACACTTATGTCGGTAGGCACTTCGGTACCTCTGCCCGCTTATACGCTGGACCCGGCGTTTATGGCCCGGACAGCAGAATCCCTAGGTTTCGAATCGATCTGGTACGCCGAGCATCCCATATTGCCGGTGCAAAGCGCCAGCCAGTTCCCGTCGGGCGGCGAAATACCGTGGACGTACGCGCATTTTGCCGATCCATATATCTCGCTGGCGCGGGCGTCGGGGGCAACCAGCACCATTAAACTGGGCACGGGTATCACGCTGGTCCCGGAGCGCAATCCGCTCATGCTGGCGAAGGAAATCGCCACACTCGACCGGATCAGCGGAGGCAGGTTTCTATTCGGAATCGGAGCTGGCTGGAACCGGGAAGAGACCGAGATTTTCGGGGGTGATTTCGACCACCGGTGGACGCAAACTCGCGAAGCGGTAGCCGTGATGAAAGAGCTCTGGACGAAAGAAGAAGCTGAGTTCCACGGCGCCTACTACGATTTTCCCCTGGTGAAATGTAACCCGAAGCCGGTGCAGGAACCCCACCCTCCGGTGATTTTGGGAGGTCTGGCGCAGCGCGTTTTACAGCGTGTAGCCACCTGGGGCGACGGATGGATGCCCAACCGCATCACAGCGGCGGAGGTAGAAGACAGCCGACGTAAACTGGACGAGCTGGCAGTGGCCCGAGGTCGCGACCCCAAATCGCTGACAATCTCGGTTTACGGCCAAGCGCCAGAGAGGCAGCTGGTGCAAGACCTTCTCAACGCGGGCGCCGATCGGGTAGTGGTACGGCCCGAGCATTGCGACACGGAGCAAGAAATGGCATCTCAACTGGAACGCATGGCAGAGGCCGTGCTGCGTTAGAGCCTGTTGACAATTAGCAGAACAGCCCGTCACTCCTGCTTTCGCAGGAGTCCAAAGAGCTTAAGGTGAAAGAATCAGAACCGGCGTTAACGACTTCGGCCACTGGATTCCCGCATACGCGGGAATGACGGTATTTGTCAACACACTCTAGGTGAATGCCCATTGGCAACGGCCGGCGGCGATCATAAATCTCGGGCCGGTTGGACCGTACAACGGACAAAGGAAACGCATCAGATGGACCAGATTACCGAGCAACTAAGTTCCTATGCCTGCAATCTCACGTACGCAGACATTCCGTCGGCGGTGGTGCATCAGGTAAAGCGGACGGTGGTAGACACTCTGGGATGCGCCGTAGGGGGTTATCTCAGCGAGCCGTCGAAGATCGCGAGGCGTCTGGCCACCAACGTTACCAGCGGCACGCCGTCCCGGGTGCTAGGTACCAGCGATTACTCGTCTCTCGATTTGGCGGGGTTCGCCAACGGAGTGATGGTGCGGTACCTGGACTGCAACGATTCGTACTTCTCACCGGGCGGAGGGCACCCCAGCGACATGATTCCGGCGGCGCTGGCAGCAGCCGACAGCGTTGGCGCCGACGGGCGAACGGTGATAACGGCGATAACGCTGGCCTACGAGGTGTTCTGCCGCATCGCGGACCAGGTGCCGGACAACCAGTGGGATCAGGGCATATTCAGCGTGATCGGTGCGGCGTGCGCCGCGGCGAAAGTGCTGGGACTCGACGAAGAGCAAATGGGGAACGCTATCTCGCTGGCGGCTGTCCCCAATGTTCCGCTGCGGGTTACGCGCATGGGCGAGTTGTCGATGTGGAAAGGATGCGCCGCTGCCGCAGCCACCCGATCGGGGATTTTCGCCGCGCAGTTGGCCGCAGAAGGAATGACGGGGCCGTTTGAACCATTTGAAGGGCGGCACGGTCTGGAAGAAAGGGCCATTGGCTTTCCAGTAGAAATTACCGAATTGGGTGGCGGCGAGGTTCCGTTCCGAATTTCCAACACCATTTTCAAGTTCTACCCGTCACAGATCCACACCCAGGCTCCGATAGATCTGGCGATCCAGTTGAGCCATCGGGTGCATGTGGACGACATCGCGGCGATCAGGGTTCAATCCTACAAGTCTGCGGTGAGCAGCGCCTCTACGGAACCCGAAAAGTGGGACCCCAAGACCCGTGAAACTGCCGACCACAGCATTCCGTTCCTCACCGCTGTGGGTTTGCGGGACGGGGCGGTTACGCCGGCGACGTTCGCCGCAGACCGCATCGCTGATCCGGGCCTGCGTGCCGTGATCAACAAGATGAAGATCGAAGAGAACCCGGATTTCACGAACCGGTATCCGTCTGAATACAATTGCCACATAGAGATCATCAAACACAACGGACAGACTGAGATAGCGTCCACAAGTTTCCCGAAGGGACACGGCAATAATCCGCTGAGCGACGCCGACGTTGACGCCAAGTTTCACCGGCTTGCTTGCCCCACGATTACTGAACAGCAGTGCGAGCAAGCGCTGGAACTGATTTGGTCGCTGGAGAATCTTCCCAACCTGGAAAGTATCTTCGACAGTTTAGTAGTCTGATTAATGAATCCGATCCGGCAGCGCCGGCGTAAAGCTGAATAACCAAGCGAAAACAGACGACCGCGTTATTAGGTGGGGTGGCCGTGACAGACCATCGGAGCAACGACGACTCGCAGCACATTCTGGACATCGCGGCTGGAGTAGAATCGGCCCTTGAGGCGATATACGACCGGTACGCGCAACGGATCTATTCTTTGGCGATGTCGATACTAAAAGACCAGGGGTTGGCTGAAGATGCGGTGCAGGACGTTTTCGCCAATATATGGCTGAAGTCCACGAGCTACCGGCCTGAGAAATCGGCGCCCAGTACCTGGATTATGTCAGTAGCGCATCACAAAATCGTGGACCTCTATCGTTCCCGTCGTCGTACCTTTGACGCAACGGTGCCCGACGAAGACGACGCAATGGCGCGAATACCCGATCCAGCGCTCAGCGTGGAGCTCCAGGTGGAACGGAGTTACAATGCCCGGCTGCTGCGAGCAGCGTTGGCTGAATTGCCGCCGGAACAAAGCCGGCCACTCTACCTGTCCGCCTGGCACGGATACAGTCAATCGGAGATCGCCAAACTACTGGATCAACCATTGGGAACCATCAAGACACGCATGCGGCTGGGCATGCAAAAATTGAAGGCAGCACTGGAAGAATATGTGGCCTGAAGATTTCAGCAACGCGCATGGTGCGCCCGAGCATCCGGAAGAGGAGTTAGCAGCCTTTGCGCTCAACGCCCTTGACGGCGTGGAGTATCGGGAAGTCGCTCAACACGTGGTGCAGTGTCTGCATTGCCAGGAAGTGTTGGTCGGTTTTCAGGAAACCGCCGCCAGCCTCGCCGGGGGCGCTCCGGAAGTGGAGTTGCCCAAGAAGCTGAAATCGCGGGTCCTGGCGGGGGCGACACGGCCGGGAAGCGCTGAAATTGAAACTGGACGATCCACTTCCAGATCGTTACCTCCGGCAGACGCCCGCTGGTCGCCGCGACGCCTCCGAAGGTGGCTGGCGCCGACGTCAATTGCCGCGTTGAGTATTTTGCTGGCGGGCGCAATCGGGATGATAGTGGCGCAGGATCGCGAACTGGATCAATTGACTGCCGCTACGCAGGTTGTATCGGAAAGGGCAGCGGCGGCCGCACCAGCAGGATCGCAAGTCGCAGACATGCGGCAAACTGAAGATGCCGGTGTAACGGCGAGCATCACGAGTGGCGACGGCATCGTGCCAGAATTGCAGTTCGAAGAGATCCGGGCTCGGCGTCAGTCGAACGATGCGACTATCAACACGATCCTCAATCGCTTCAGTCCCGGGACAACTGCTGAGTCGGCAAGAGGAAATAT
The DNA here is from genome assembly GCA_965217175.1 of Dehalococcoidia bacterium. Classification (GTDB taxonomy): domain Bacteria; phylum Chloroflexota; class Dehalococcoidia; order Lucifugimonadales; family UBA3495; genus Bin87. The sequence continues at coordinate 2,040,607 of OZ244251.1, read as the reverse complement.
TCCCGGCGAATCGGAACGGGTGGACCTGGTTCAACAGGACATGGCGGACGTGATGGAAGCAACCATGCTGGCGATGCAGCCGGAAACGGAAAAGCTTCCGATGACCTCTCCCATGGGCACGGAACCGGAAGCGAAGGGCGTGTTGATTGTGGACGAGAGCGGCCAGCACGCAGTGCTGATGGTGTCTGGAATGCCGGCAGACTCATACCAGGTGTGGCTGGTGCGGGCCGACAAACAGACTCTCGTTGACCGCATTGTGGTTAACGTGGACGACGGCAACAGCGTCAAATCATTGGAATTGGACGAATCGGTCTACGAATTCCGGGAAGTTGCGCTGATGCCGGATGAGCGACACGGACCCTCCGCACCGAATGGCGAAAAGTTCCTGAGCGCCCGCATAATCAGCGGACCGCCGACGCCCGCAGGTCTAAACTGACTCCACGCGGGTTGGGAAAGGTAGAGGAGGATGTAATGCTGACCAACCGGGTCAACCCTACCCCTGCGCGAAAACCGGCGTCCGGGCGGGACGACGGGCTGGACTGCGAAATCTGCGGAGCCAGGATGCTTGAACGCAGCTGCAAGATCATTTGCAGGAACTGCGGTTACACGCGGGATTGCTCCGACCCGTAGGCTACCGGTTGCACCGGCCGTAGAGCGGGTAGGCTAGGCGCCGGCGGGTTCTGGCGCGAACGGCCACCAGTCTGGGGCGTCGCGCAGGCGCAGGTGTCGGAACAGCTCGGGTTGCAGGCCGACGGCAAGCCGCATGGCCTCAAGCACGGGTCGACGAATTGAATCGTGGGCTTGCCGGGATGACCGTAATGTGAACAGGTGGTAGCACTCGCGAAGGCTCATCTTCGACAGCACACGTTGACGGTGGGCGTGGGTTACCAGGTATTGGCGCACCGGGGGCGGCAGTTGGTCAAACACCCGCTCAGCTGAGGCCACGGCCTGTTCAAACACCCCGCGCATCCCCGCATCCTCAATCAGCGGGGGAACGTCGTACCCGTTAGCGATGGTCAGGGGCTGGGACAAGTACGTTTGCATCCGATGGCGTCGGAATTCTCGCATGGCGCCGTAGTCGAAGGTGAACTCAAAGGTATAACCGGCCAGCTCGAATTCGCGGGGCGCTGAGTCGTGGGGGCCAATGCCGCTGACCGCCTGCTGGATCACCGCCAGCTGTTCAGGCTCACCCATTGCGTCCACACTGGAAGCTATTGAGTCGTAGGCGCCGCCCTGTCGATACAACAATGCAGCGGATAGTTTTTTGTAAGCATCCCGGTCATAGTCCAGCAACCGCACCGATGTTGCGTCATCGATTCCTGGGGGTATTTCCTCGTTGACTGCCGCGCGGTGTTGCTCCGCCAGATAGGCGTTTTGATCGGCATACTTGACCAGAGTTGGGGCTATCAATCGGCCCTGATCCCTCAACTGCTCCGCGATGCCCCGCTGCTCGACCAAATCGGATGACATCAGTTTTGTGATGGCATATTCGAGGGTTCTGGCGTTGGCGGTTACACCCACGTTGGTGAGGGTAGAGGCCGGCAGGATTGCCCGGCAGGCATCGGTGGCAAGACGCCGCAGTCGCATCGCATACGCGCCATCCCGTTCGTTCTGACGTTGCGGCGACCGGTTTGTCAGGTATTGCATCACACCGTCGAGCAGGCCCTGATAGCCGCTGAAAAGCGCGCGGCACGCATCGACGTAGGCGTTGAGCAGGGCTGGTTCGGGAAGGAGCTCATCCGGTATCCAGAAACTGTCGTTATCAATGATTTGATAACGGGATGATTTTTCGGTGAAGGAAGCCAGCCGATTGTCTTCCAGGGCATCGCACGCCAGACGGGAGATGTTTTCCACGGCCAGATGCACGATGGCGTGCTCTGCCACCGAGGCATGGCCGTATCCGACGACCCAGCGTTCATTGAAATCGGCGGCGCGTTCGGCGCTAACCTGCTGAGCGATTTCGTCGAAGGGTTCGGGTCGCCGCGACGTCATGGCGAAGGTTACGGCGATCTGCTCCGCCGTAAGGTCGCGAGGCGATAACGGGTAAATCCGGCGTTGAGTTGCGGGAGGTCTTGAAGGGCGTTGGGCCATTTCGGGAGTGGCGGAGGACGGGCTGGCCAGATTCGGGGAGTTCAGTGGCCGGAGCCGTCGAGTTCACACACCAGCACCACCCAGTGGTGGATGAATTTCACGCGGCCGTCCTCGCGATGGGCACGCATTCCGGTGGAAGCGCCGCCCGACAAATCCGCCTCGAACGCGGCATTGATGTGGTCGCGCACATCCTGGGGAGTCGCGGTAAGGTCCATCCACTCGTCGAGGTCCCGTGCAGCATCAGCCTCGCTGGAGTGGGCCACGCGCAAGGCACATTGCCCGGCAAGGTCTCGCAGTTGAGAAATCGGGAAGGCGGTAGTGTGGGACGGATCGCGCAGCCGTTCGAGTTGATTGTGGGCGTCGGCGAGGCTCGGGTCGTCGGAGGCGGTTATGTCAACAATTACCACCTTGCCATCGGGTTTGCATACTCGGCGCATTTCGCCCAACTCCACGGTGGGCTCGGCGAAATGGTGGACGGCGATACGGCTGATCACCATGTCGAATTGATCATCGGCGTAGGGCAAGGCGGTGGCATTGCCATCGTCGAAGTGAATGTTGGGTATTCCGGCGCGGGCCGCCAACTCCCGGGCTTGCTGCAACATCTCGGGGGTTACATCTATGCCGGTAACGTGTTTCACATGACCAGCCAGATCGCGGGCCATCAACCCAGTTCCGGTGGCCACGTCCAACACGGATTCAGGACCGGTGAGGCCCAGGTTTTCAAGAATCCAGGGACCAATGGCGCTGTTGCTCAGCCCACCGACCTGCTGCTCGAACTGACCCGACTGGATCCGGAATTGTTCGCGAACGGTTTCAGTGTGATCACGGTGGTCGGTAGCCATGCCTTAAACTCCACAAAAAGCGGGGAATCCATCGGGCATTGCAACCTCGATGAGGTGAATACGGTCGGCCCGGACCGCGTCTTCCACGGCGCGGGTCGTTTCACTGACGTTGTGTACCCTCGTGCCACCGATCCCGTATGAATCAAACAGCTTTATGAAATCAGGATTGACCAGATCGGTGGCCATCTGGCGACTGCCGCGATCCTTCTGGTAGCCCTTGAGTACGCCCCAGGCGCTATCGTTGAAGACCATTACGATGGGGTTGATGCCGTATTGAACGGCCGTTCCCAACTCCTGCGCGTTGTACTGAAAGCCGCCGTCACCGGTTACGCAGATGACCGGGGATTGCGGCCGCCCTACTTTAGCGCCCATAGCCGCGGGAAACCCGAAACCAAGGCCAGCCCATCCGTGGGGGTACATGTAACTGCGGGGACGGTTCATTTGCAGGCATCGCACCGCACGATTGGCGGGTACAGTGGCGTCCAGGGAAAAGATGGTGTCGTCGGGTATGACGGACCGGATCGACTCCCAGGCGCGTAATTCCGGGCCCCATTGCTCTTGCAGACCGTCGTATATCCGGTGTTTCAGCTCGGCAACCTCGCGACCGTACGAATCGCCGACACTGATGTCGGTGTCCCCGGCTGCGCTGAGGAACTGGCGCACTACTGCTCCACTATTGGCTGCGATCGGAACCTGGGTTTCGTAGTTCCTGCCGATGTAATCGCCGTCCAACAGAACGTGAATTACGGTTGGGGGCAGTTTCAGCCCGATGCCTGAGGTGGAACGGTAGGGCAGATTGCTACCCAACACCAGCGCGACATCGCAATCTCCCATCCAATCCAACACCGGGTTCTGGCCCCAGATCCGGTTGCCAAGAGCCATACCAAGGGAAAGCGGGTGGTTTTCGGGGAATGTGCCCTTGGCGCCGTCGCCCGTTACAACCGGTGCGCCCAGCCGCTCCGCCAACCGGACGATCTCCTCAGCTCCACCCGTGGTGTGGATTTCTTCTCCGAGGAAAATAACCGGACGTTTCGCATTGCGAAGCAGGTTCCAGGCCCGTTCGACCTGCACCGGATCACCCTGTGGCACGTCGGGTTGACGGGGTTGCAGGACTTCGACATCGGCCTGCTGTCCCAGGAGGTCGGTGGGCACTTCCAGCTCGATGGGCCTCGGTCGACGTTCCTTAAAACGGACAAATGCCTCCACGAAGTGGTCTGGTATGGATTCGATCTGGCCTATTTGAGCGTTCCAGTCGGTTACGGCGGCGAACATGGCCAACTGGTCTTTGGTCTCGTGGGTTGCCATCTTGCCGGTGCCGATGAACTCGGTTTCCACGTTGGTAGTGACCTGCAGGATGGACGACGCCGAGAAGTACGCCTCGCCCATCGCGCCCATGGAATCGGCAGCGCCGGGCCCGGTGCTGGTCAGCAGCACGCCCGGTTTGCCGGTGGCGCGGGAATAGCCGTCGGCCATGTATCCACAGCCCAATTCCAGACGACCACCGATGAAACGCACGTCTTCCTGGTACTCGAACAGCGCATCAAACAGGTCCAGTGTGTGTACCGATATGATGCCGAACACGGTGTCGACACCCTGGGCCTTCAAGGATTGGACCACGGCCTGGCCGCCGGTCATTTGTGCCATTATGGCCTCCGTTGATCAGAAACTATTTTATCGAGCGCACGCGATACCCGCGATCGCCGGTTGGGGACGCTTCCGATTTGGCAGCCGTCGGTTAGAGCAGCAGCGCAACCGGGTTTTCGAGCACGCGCTTGATTTCCATCAGGAACTGGGCGGCTTCCGCACCGTCAGCCACGCGATGATCGGTGGACAACGTAGCCTTCATCATTTGCCCGACCGCCAGTTGGCCGTCGTGAACCACGGGCTGCTCCTTGACGCTGCCCACGGCAAGAATCGCGGCATGGGGCGGATAAATGATTGCGGTGAAACTCTCCACGTCGAACATCCCCATGTTGCTGATGCTGAACGTGGTGGAGCTGTACTCATCGTTGCGCAACGACCCGTTGTTCGCGCGGTCGATGAGGTCTTTGGTGCCGGCAGCGATTTGCAAAAGGGTCTTGCTCTCACAATTGCTGACACCGGGCAGGATCAAACCGGTTTCCAGGGCGATGGCGATTCCGATGTTCATCGATCCATGAACTTCCAGGTGGTCACCACGGAAGAAGGAATTGAACTTGGGGTGTGCGGCCAGCGCCAACGCACACGCCTTGACCATCAAGTCGTTGACAGACACCCGGTTTTCGGGCGCGGCGGCATCGTTGACGTCGCGGCGCAGGGCCATCGCCTTGCCCATGTCGATTTCGGCGGTTACGTAGAAGTGTGGCGCAGTAGACTTGCTATCGGCGGTAACGCGAGCAATGGTCTGCCGCATTCGGCTGAGCTCGATGCGCGAATCTGCCGGAGCGGCGACTGCGGATGCAGCAGCCGGCGCTGGCGCGGTTTCTGCGGCGGGTTGGTAGTCAAGGACGTCCTGTTCCACCACGCGACCATTGGGTCCGGTTCCGGTCAGCAGGGAGAGGTCGATGCCGCGCTCACGGGCCAGACGCCTGGCGATGGGAGACGCGCGAACCTGGCCGTCGGCTAGCGGAGCGGCGGCGGGAGGAGCCACCGCTGCGGCGGGTTCAGGGATTGGAGCGGGAGCAGGTTCAGCAGCCGCTGGCGGTGCAACCGCGGGTTCAGGCACAGCTTCGCCCGGCTCGGTGATGATGGCAATGAGGTTGCCCACCGGCACCGCCACACCCTCAGCCGCCACGATTCTTCCCAAGACGCCGCCGGTGTAGGCCTCAAATTCCACCGTTGCCTTGTCAGTTTCGATGTCGGCGATAACCTCGCCACGGTTTATCGTTTCGCCTTCCTGTTTGTACCAGCGAACCACGGTACCTTCTCTCATATCGTAGCCCATCTGCGGCATCACGACGTTTGTAGCCACATTGTCCTCCTGTTATACGGACGGAGCGTTAGTAATTCTGGGGATACCACCGGTGGCTACGGCGCCGGCCGGTTCACCAGTTGACGAGCCGCCGCCGCGATGCGTTGAGCATCGGGAATTGCCAACTGTTCCAGAGGGAACGAGTATGGCATGGGTACTTCGGCGCCGGCCACACGGGCGACGGGAGCGTCCAGGTAATCGAAGGCTTCTTCCTGGATCTGCGAGACCAATTCGCCGGCAAAGCCGCCGAGCCGAGTGGTTTCTTCCACCATGACGGCGCGGTGTGTCTTTTTGACCGAATCGATCACAGTTTCCATATCGAGGGGCCGGAGACATCGCAGGTCGATAACGTCGGCCTCAATGCCTTCCTGAGCCAGGATGTCTGCCGCCTGTTCTGCCACCAACGCCATCCGGGAATACCCACAGAGGGTGATGTGTTTTCCCACGCGACGCACTTCGGCCTGGCCTATGGGTATGCGAAAACCGGCGTCATCGGGAGCCTCTCCGCGAGTACTGTAAAGGAGAATGTGCTCCACGAACATCACCGGGTCGTTGAGATCCCGGCAGGTACGGAACAGGCCAATCACATCGCGCGGTGTGGCCGGCGTGACCACAGTGAGCCCGGGAACGGAGGCGAACCAACCTTCAAACGATTGCGAATGCGTGGCGCCGACAGATGCTCCCCCGCCGGTAACGGTGCGAACGATCAACGGTATGGTGAATTGCCCGCCCGACATGTAACGAATCTTGGCGGCGTGGTTCACTATCTGGTCCATTGCCAGCAGGCTGAAGTTGATGGTCATAAGTTCGACCACCGGGCGCAGACCGGCCATCGCAGCTCCAACGCCGGCGCCGACAATGACAGATTCGGCCAGCGGGGAGTCTTTGATGCGGCGTTTACCGTATTGTTCCCAAAACCCTTTCGTTACGGCGAATGCGCCCCCGTAAGGTCCGATATCCTCACCCATGAGGAAAACACGTTCGTCTTCGTCCAGGGCCTCACGCAAAGCGGCAGAAACGGCATCTCTATAGGTAATGACCGACATGGTAAATCCTCTCGAAGCGAATGGTTCAGGTTACGCTGGGATACCTTCGGCAGGTCGGTCAGAATAAACACCTTCATACAGTGCGCCCGGCTCGGGCCAGGGTGAGGATTCGGCGAACTCGGCGGCCTTGACCACCTCTTCTTCAACGCTGGCGTCGATTTCTTCGAAATCCTCGACGGTGGCTATGCCTTCTTCGGCTAGCCATTCCCGAAACCTTGGGATGGGGTCCTGCGAGGCCCAGTATTTGACCTCTTCATCGGGGCGATAGTCCGCCGGGTCGGCGACGGAGTGACCGCGCAGGCGGTAGGTTTTGGCCACAATGAAAGCGGGACCGGCGCCGGCCCTCACATCAACGTTCACTTTTTGCATCAGGCCGCTTACGGCCAACACATCGTTACCATCAACCTCATAACGGTCCATGCCGTATGCGGCGGCCATCTCGTGCAGCGAGTCCCACATCACCAGGGTTTCTTTGGACGACGCGCCCATGCCGTAGAGATTGTGCTCGCAGAAGAAAACCACGGGCAGTTTCCAAATGGCGGCCAGGTTCATGGCTTCGTGAAATTCCCCTTCGTTGACGGCGCCGTCGCCGAAGAAACACAACACCACCTGATCGTCGCCGCGATACTGAATGGCCATGCCGATTCCGGCGGCAATGGTCAACTGCCCGCCGACGATGGCGTATCCACCCATGAAGTTCAGTTCGGAGCTGAACATGTGCATGGAGCCACCCTTGCCCTTACTGCAACCGGTGGCTTTCCCCATCAACTCGGCCATCACCTCATTGCTGGAGATGCCGCGCACCAGCGCCTGACCGTGATCTCGGTAATGAGTAACCACGTAGTCATCGGAACGCAGCGAATTGATGGCGCCCACCGCGATGGCTTCCTCGCCGTTGTAGACGTGGAGGAAACCCTTGATGTTGCCTCGAGTGTACTGCCTTTCCGACTCACGCTCGAACTCTCGAATGAGTTTCATTTGCCGGTAATATTCCAGCAAGTCGGTTTTGTTAAGATCGGGAACATTCGCTGGCTTCAGCATATCCCTTCCTCTTGGCAGTGAATTCGGTCGGCAGTTGTTGGGGATCGTTAGAAATGAGGGCCGGCGGGCTGCATCACATGTGCAACACACGACCCTCGGCGTCCAGAGCGGCTTCGTGCAACATTTCAGCAATGGTGGGGTGGGCGTGCACGGCCCAACCAAGTTCCAGGGTAGTGCCCTCCAACAGTTTGGTCATGGACAGTTCTCCAAGAAGCTCGGTAACCTCCGGGCCGCACATGTGGCCGCCCAGTAGTTCGCCGTATTTGGCGTCTATGACCAGCTTGACGAGGCCGTCGTTTTCACCCATCGCGACTGCTTTGCCGCTGGCCTGCACGTTGAAACGCCCGATCTTCACTTCGTAGCCCTGCTCCCGAGCCTGGGCTTCGGTCAATCCCATTGAGGCTACCTGGGGATGGCAATAGGTGGCCCTGGGCATCAGGGAGTAGTCCAGCGGCTGGGTTTCCTCGCCGGCGATGGATTCAACTGCGGTGACACCCTGGGCGGACGCGACGTGGGCCAGGGCCAATTTGCCAGTAACGTCGCCGACCGCATAAACGCCGGGCACGTTGGTGGCCATTTGGTCGTCCACAGTTATGTAACCCCGATCGGTGGCTACACCCAACGCTTCCAGGCCCAGATCTTCCGTATTGGGTTGCACGCCGATGGCTACCAGAACCTTGTCGAAGCGCGCGGTTTCGGTGGCGCCGTCTTTCTCGATGGTCAGCGTTACGCCGGAAGCGTCGGCCTGGGCTGCGGTGACGCCGGCGCCGGTTTTCAACTCGATGCCATCGCGACCGAAGGCCCGTTCCAGTTGCTGGCTGATTTCCTCGTCTTCATTGGGAACCAGGCGCGGCAACAACTCGATGATCGTTACGTTGGAACCATACATACGGTAAACGTAGGCGAATTCGACGCCGATCGCGCCACCGCCCACGATGGCGATGGATGCGGGCACGTCTTCCGCCACGATGGCCTCGCGGCTGGTAATGATGCGCTGGCCGTCAACCGGCAGCGGCGGGATGCTCCGTGGGCGCGCGCCGGTGGCGACAATGATGTTGCGGGCGCTTACCTGAGATGACTGCCCGTCGGCGCCAACCACGTCGATTGAATTCGCGGAGGTCAGGCGAGCCGTACCGGCAATATGCTCGACGTTGTTCTTACGCAGGAGGAAACCGACGCCTCTGGTCATGCGGTCCACGACCTGCCGGCTGCGTTCGACCGCCACGCTGTAATCGGCCGAGAAATTATCAAACCGCAAGCCGAATTGATCCGCGCGATGAATGTAGGAAAGGATTTCCGCGTTTTTGAGGAGCGCCTTGGATGGGATACAACCCCAGTTGAGACAAACACCGCCGAGGGCGTCGCGCTCGATGACGCAGGCTTTCAGTCCCAATTGGGCAGCCCTGATGGCCGCGACGTAACCGCCGGGCCCACCGCCAATTACTGCTACATCGTACTCGGAGTCGGTTACCATTCAACTTCCCAAAGGGCTCGGAGTCGCACCGGCACGGCTTTAAATTACCTAACCGCGCGGTGTACGTTTGGGGAAAAACCACCGGCGGTTATTCGGCGCGTTCGATTGCAGCATTATAGCGTCCGCAACCGGGTGCGGCAAGTTGAGGCACGGGTTCACGCGCACCCACTTTGATCTGTCATTGCGAGGAGCGTTGCGGCGTGGCAATCCCGATGAGGTTGAACACACGTCGGCGAACCGCCTTTGCTACGGGGGCGGGATTGCCAACCCCCGGCATCGAGTACGGGGTCGCAATGACAAAGTGGGTGCGCAAGACGAGGCACAGGCAAAACCATTGCGTCAGCGCGTGCCTGCGCCGGGAACAACGTTTTTGGTTTCGACGCGACTGCCGCGGTGGTAGCAGTTGCAATTGAGGTCTGATAGAATAGACCCAACTGAGCGGGAGCTGGTATCACAATGCGCATTGGCCCCTTCGGCATCACCGAATTACTTCTCATACTGGTTGTTCTGCTACTGATTTTTGGCGCCACCAGGCTGCCCGGAATTGGGTCCTCGTTGGGCAAAGGAATTCGGTCATTCAAATCTTCGGTAACCGGAGAGGACGAAAAGACCGGCACGGAAACGGGGTCAAACGAGCAGAACACCTGAACAACGTTGGATGCAACGCAGGCGAAGCAACGTAGAATCTGGGGCGCGGCCAAGGCTGCGCCTTTTTTTGGTCCCCGCTAGTCGCCGGTGGCGTTGGCGCTGAGGGCCGCTGATGACGATTTGCGACGTCCGGCAAAACGGGCCAACAGCACCCCCAGTTCGTACAGGATGATCAACGGGCCGGCAACGATGGCCTGATTGATCGGGTCGATGGTGGGGGTGATAGCCGCCGCTAATACGAAGGCCACCACCAACCAGAGACGCCTGAATCGAGCAAAGGCGCTGGCGCTGACCACTCCCAGGGCTGCCAGGACGTACATCACCAGGGGAGTTTCAAACGATATTCCCAACCAGAACAGCAGGCGCACCATGAGGTTGACGAGGTTGCTGATGCGTATCAATGGCTCGGCAACGTCGCCTCCGAAGGTGAGCAGGAACCGCAGGGCAGGAGGGATCATGACGAAATAGCCGAAAGCCATTCCGCCCACGAAGGCCAAAACCGCAGCAGGCAGGAAAGAAAACAACACCTTTCGTTCGCGGGGGGTGAGCCCAGGGGAGACAAACCGGATCCCCTGATAGAAGATTACGGGCAGGGCGAGTACAAATCCGGCCAGCATGCAGATTTTTATGGTGGTGCCCAGCAACTCGGTAACTTCCGTATAAATGGGCGTCCACTCATCGTCGCCAACGACATTCCGGGCTGGGTCCACCAGAAATCCGATGATGTCCTGATAGAAGTAGAACGCAATACAAGCCCCAATTAACAGGGCAACGATGCAGATGAGAATCCGGTAGCGCAGCTCGCGGAAGTGTTCGCGCAGGGATTGGGGATCGCCCATCGCCGACCGGGTGAATTGCCACCGCCTTCGAGACCGGACGTAGACCGCCGCGCCGATTATGACAAGCGACACGACGGCGCAGGCCACCAGCCAAAAGCGCACGTCCGCGTATTGCGCTGCCAGCGTTTGTAGCTCACCCAGCATGGTCAGGTTGGGCTGCTATTCGCGTCGGTTTCCGAAGCGCCGGCGTTTGCATCCGAGTCCTGCTGATGGAGATGCGCCGGGGCCGGCAGGGGGTCGGAGGGCGGGGCGACCGTTGGGCCGGTGGTACCTGTTGGGGGTGGGCTCTCGCGGCGTTGCCCGTCGGGCGTGGCGAGGTCGTCTATGGATGCGGCGTCAATGACTTCGGCGAAGGTGCGCCTGGCTTCGCGAACGACCTTACCCACGGTTCGCGCGGCATCAATCGATTTCCCGGGACCGAGAGCCAGGAATGCGACCAGGAAGATGACCAGCAGCTCCATTGGCCCGATGCCGAGTACGTTCACCGCATACCTCCAGAACACTGCGTAGCTCCAGCAGAACGCTGCGTAGCTCCAGAACCGGGGGAGGTGTCACCGGACTGGAACGGGCATTTGCCCAGGCATCCGTGGGGGACGGTCATATCGGCCCAATCGGGTGTGGAACAACCGAGTTCTGCCAGAATCTCGACGACGCGACAGACTGGCAGGCCCATCACGTTGGGATAACAACCGTTGAGCATGGAGGCCGGGCGAAATTCATCGTCCTGTATGGCGTAAGCACCGGCCTTGTCCATGGGGGTTCCGCTGGCTATCGACGATTCCATCTCGGCATCGGTGAACTCGCGCATTGCAACGTCGGCGGACATGGACTCGGTGATGCAACGACCCGTTGAGGCGTCGAGGATGGTCATTCCGGTTACGACCTGATGTTGCGTTCCCCACAGACGTCGCAACATGGCGCGGGCGTCGTCGACATCCAGGGGCTTGGCGATAGATTCCCCGTCCAGCACCACGGTGCTGTCGGCCGCAATGAAATATCCGTGCTGGCCGTTGTCGGCGGCAGCCGACGCCAGCGCCTTTTCGCGAGACAAACGCCGCACCATGTCCGTGGGAGTTTCTCCCGGCAACTGATCCTCGGGGATGTTGGACGGGGCAACATCGAATTGTATTCCCAAACCGCCGAGCAGTTCCCGGCGCCGCGGCGACGCTGATGCCAGGATTATGCGGCTGGTGTCGGGTTTGAGGGACAGGGTGGCCACGCATTCGATGTGGTGCGTCTGGGGAAACATATCGACCGGCTGGACGGATTCGATGGCGTACCGGCGGCACAGCGTCCGCAAATCTCTGGCGAGAGATTCGGGATTGCAGGAGACGTAGGCGATGCGTTGGGGAGCGATGCGGAGCAACGCCTCCAGCACCGCAGGCTGGCATCCGGAACGGGACGGGTCCAGCACCACGGCATCGGGGGTTTCGTCGAGGTTGGGCAGCACATCCTCCACTTTACCGGTCAGGAATTGCACGTTAGCCATGCCAGCGGCGTTTTCAAGGGCGTCGGCGATGGCGGCGGTTGATTCCTCGACTGCGATAACCCGCCTGGCATCGGGGGCCAGCAACACCGCAAAGGCGCCGACGCCGGCGTAAGCGTCCAGCACTGTTTCGTCACCAGTCAATCCCAAGGCTGCCTTGACCAGTACTGCCAGTTGCGCTGCCTGTTTCACATTCACCTGGAAAAACGACGGCGAGGCAACCCAAAACTCACGGCCCGCGACGGCTTCACGGTAACGTTTCTGGCCAGATTCCACTGGAATATCGGGGTTGATCATTTTGGGCTGCACGAGAAAGTCGCCGGTGGTTTGCGAGGCGCGGATGGATAATTGGGACGTTTCGCTGCATCTTCCCTGGAGTTTTGAAATCAGTTCGTTGATACCGTCGTGCATCAGCAGGCAGCGGTCGATGCGAACGAACCGGCGGCGTTCACGATGGACGAATCCCAACGCCCCGCTTTCTCGCCACACATTAAAGCGGGCATGGTTGCGATAGTGCAATTCATCCGGCGACGGCAATGTGTCGGATATGGGAGCCTGGACGAATCCTCCCACCCGTTGGAAAGCATCTCGCACGATCCCGGTTTTGGCTGCCAACTGCGCCGGATATGCCAGGTGCTGCCACTGGCAGCCGGTACATTCTCCGTAAACGGGACAGGGCGGTTCGGTGCGGTCAGGAGACGCCGTGATGACGCGGATAACCTGGGCGGCAATATATTTGCGCCGAACGGCAACAACCTCCGCGTCTACTGTCTCCCCGGGAATACCGCCGAAAACGAAAACGTCGCGGCCTTCGTAGGTTGCCAACGCCTCACCGAGACGTCCCCAGGCAAGCAATTCCAGACGCAATGTTTCGCCCCGCTCCGGAGCGCGTTGCGCTAGTGCGGATGTGGATTCAACCATACCTGACATACTACCATTTGGCGCCTACCACCGGAATAAACACGCGGCGCCAGTGCAGGGCAATCCCAAAATAAATTGCACTTGAGTCTTTCCGGCTTGCGCCGGAAAGACGAGGGCAATAGGATCAAAATGCGACTGCCCTGAAGGCGTCGAGGGCTCGGTTGACCCGGAACAGGGCCCGGTATAATATGGTATGCGTTCACCGGCGGCCTGGATGCCCTGGTTCTCGGGGAATTCGAGATTAGGAAAATGCCGTCGGCATATACAACCCACCGCCCGAAGGAGTGCAACATGCCCGAACCGATGGACGTCAACGGTGACAGTTGGCAAAGCAGCGTTATCGACTCAGAATTGCCGGTTTTGGTAGATTTTTGGGCCGAATGGTGCGGACCGTGCAAGATGATCGCCCCGGCAGTGCATGACCTGGCGCTAGAATACGAGGGCAAGCTGAACGTGGCGAAACTGGACGTGGACAACGATCCGGACATTGCAGCCCGCTACGGCATTCGCAGCATCCCGGCGCTCATATTCTTCAAGAACGGCCAACCGGTCGATCAGATTATTGGCGCACAGCCCAAGCCAGCCCTGAAACGCAAGATCGAAGCTGTGCTTGAGAGTTAGCGTTCCCGGACAAGGGAGTGGATGGGGCCCGGTGGCCCCTGCGGACTTCAAATCCGTTATGCCTCGTGACGAGCGGGGTAGGTGGGTTCGACTCCCTCGCACTCCCGCCAGCGCATGGCTCGCGAGAGTGTAACTGAGGCAATTCAGTTCAGCGGGGTCGGCGCTCGATAGGAACGCGAAACGCTACCAACTATGAATCAGTCCCGGCGCTTGGGCGCCGGGACTTTTCTAATTCTGCCAGGGCCGTTCAGGAATCCGGCGCGCTGTCGCCGCTATCATCCGGGCTGTTTTCCGCCTCAACCTGGGCGTCGGCGTCGGCCATGCGACTCATTTCGGCCTGTCGTTGCTCTGCCCAATTCTGAACCCACCGGCGAAATTCGTCCAATGCCGGTGGAGATATATAAATGACCTCAAAATCAGGTGGGAACTGGACCTGGTGGCGTTCATTAATGAGCAACAAGGCGGTTTCATCGTCGCCCACAACCGCGTCGATAGTTTGTGAAATATGCTGGTACCGGCGGCGGTTGGCATCGCTGAACCACTCCTGCAGACGGTCAGCAACGACCTGGCTCATCAACGGCGCCATGAGGCATCTTTGAAGGTCCAGATTCTCCGCCAGAATCTCCATGGACTCGGTTGCCTCCAGTGACGCCCCGGCGTCGGTCAATGAGCGCACCAGCCGGGACGACGGCAAATCCACCATCTCCAGGTATTGGATTCCGGCGTCATCGCCTTCGGGGACGTTTTCGTGGAAGACGTGAGTAATACTGCCCAGGGCATTCTGAATGGCCCTGACCTGCACGTCGACCTGTTCCCAGTAGGTCGTGATTATTGCCACACCCTCGGGCGGCAACGCGTCGGGCGATCCGGGCAGGTGGACCAACGGCGCCAGCAACAGCTTCCGTTTTCCCTGGTAATTTGCCGTCGCCGGACGGGTGATCCTGCCTAACTCTTCAGACATCCTGCCTGACCTCCACTAATATTCTGACTTATATGATAACTTGAGCCGGCCCGAAGCCCAACCCTGCGACCGGCCAAGAGAGTTGACGATGCCAGCATCCGTTTGCTTCGTGTTGGGCAGGCCCAATGTGCAGGAACCGGCTGTGCCAGCCGGACGTGGCCGCAGACACATCAGGACAACTGTGTGGGAGAGGCGAGCGCAATAGAATCAAAATGCGATTGCCCTGACCGACCCAGCAGTAGCCTTGCCGGAAAGTTGGCGCTCTGCTAACCTTTCCCAGCAAGCAACGCGGGGGAACCAATTGACCCAGCCGAAGCCCGATCGGGCATCATTATTCGTCACCTGCATCATCGACCAACTGTTTCCTGAGGTGGGCGCCAGTGTGGTGCGAGTATTACGTCGGCACGGTATCGGCGTAGATTTCCCGCCCGGGCAGACCTGCTGCGGCCAACCCCTGTATAACGCAGGTTTCGCTGAAGAAGCGAAAAAACTGGCGGTTCGCGTTCTGGACTCGTTTGCAGATTGCGAGTTTGTAGTGGTGCCATCAGGGTCGTGCGGCGCGATGATGCGCGTTTTCTACTTGGACCTGTTCGCCGATGACCCGGATTTGCTCCGTCGTGCCGAAGCAATGTCGAAAAAGGTCTACGAATTCACTGAATTCCTGGTCGACGTGCAAGGAACGCAGGGAATTATTACTCCGCCCGGCGCCGAAACGTGCAATGTGGCGTATCACCCATCGTGCCATCTGCTGCGGGAGATGCAAGTAGGCAACGCACCGACAGCTCTGCTCGAATCCCTGGAACACACGTCGATGGTGGAGTTGCCCAACGCTGAACAGTGCTGCGGATTCGGTGGCGCGTTCGCCGTGAAGTATCCCCACATTTCCGAGGCGATGCTGGACGACAAGGTCTCAGCCATCGTTGAAAGCGGCGCCGACACGATTACGGCCTGCGACATGGGTTGTTTAATGCACATTGGTGGTGCGATCAGCCGACGTCAGTTGCCGGTCAGGGTTCGCCACATTGCTCAAATGCTTGACACGGGAGTGCAACCGAACGATGGCTGAAGTAACTACCCGCGAGTTTGTATCGGCGTCACGTACGGCTGTACTGGATCCGCAACTGCGCCAGGCCTTCGGGCGGGCGGGCACCGGTTTCGACGGAGCGAGGCGAGAGGCCATCGAGGAGATAACGCCGGCACGGTGGGAACAATGGCGTCAACAGGCGCGGAGCATCAAGGAACACACCATCAATCACCTGGATTACTACCTGGAGATGCTGGAGCGGAACGTACGGTCAGCCGGCGGGCAGGTGCATTTCGCGACCGATGCCCGACACGCCAATGCCATCGTCTCGGAAATCGTGCGCCAGCGAGGCGTGAAAATAGTCACCAAGAGCAAATCCATGGTGTCGGAGGAGCTGGGGCTCAATCACGTGCTGGAAGCGCAGGGGGTTGAGGTATTCGAGACCGACCTGGGCGAGTACATCATCCAGTTGGCAGAGGAAACACCTTCTCACCTGGTGGCGCCAGCCGTTCACAAAACGCGCGGTCAGGTAGCCCAGCTGTTTGCCGACAAACTCGGGGTTCCCTACTCGGACGATATTGACGAAATGGCGCGGATCGCCCGCGTGGTGTTGCGGCAGAAGTTTCTGGACGCGGACATGGGAATCAGCGGGGCCAACTTCCTGGTAGCCGAAACCGGAACATTGGTAATCATCACCAACGAAGGAAACGGCAGGTTGTGCACGTCGGCGCCACGGATACACGTCGGGATCACTGGGATGGAAAAAGTGGTTCCTTCGATGCAGGACCTGGCCGTATTCCTCCGGTTGCTACCAAGATCGGCCACTGGTCAACGCATTTCGTCTTACGTGAGCATGGTTACGGGTCCCAAACGGGATGATGACGAGGATGGGCCGGAGGAATTTCACCTGGTCATCGTGGATAACGGGCGCAGCAATTTGCTAAGGGACCCGGCACTGCGCGAGTCGCTTTACTGCATTCGATGCGGGGCCTGCCTCAACGTGTGCCCGGTTTACCAGCGGGTGGGCGGCCACGCTTACGGATGGGTATACCCTGGTCCCATAGGATCTATAGTAACGCCCGCGTTGGTGGGAATAGCGCAGGCCAAAGACCTGCCCAATGCGTCCACATTGTGCGGGGCATGTCGTGACGCGTGCCCGGTGCAGATCAACATTCCCAGGATGCTGTTGCATTTGCGACAACAACTGGCCGAAAGCCCAGATTCCCAACAGCGCACTGCGTCGGATCGGGACGTATTCATGGCTCGTGGTTTTGCAAAGGTTATGTCCAGTCCCGCGTTGCTTCGGTTATCGCGCCGGTTCGGCAGGTTCTTCCTGCGCGCCATCGCAAAGGGTGGCCGGGTTGGCCCGACCAGGGTACCCTTCCTGTCGCGATGGACCAGGGCGCGAGATCTCCCCGTTCCGCCGACGCGCACGTTCGCGGAAATGTGGCGGGACCAGTTGTCCCAAACCGATGGCTGATCGAAATTCAGGCAACCCTATGGGTATCCCATCTCCGTTGGACGCTGCTGCCAGCGGGACGTTGGGTATCCCGCCCGCGCAGTTTTTTGCTTCGGTGCGCGAGGCGTTGGGTCGCGACGCAAACCCGCCTTCCGAACCGTACGTCCACCTGACCGAAGACATTGCGACGCTGGAATCGCAGGCCCAGGCCATCAGGGATCGGACCGCGGCGGAGTTGCCCACCCTGATGAACCGATTGGCCGAAACCGCGGCGCTGCGCGGGTGGAACGTGGAACGGGTCGATAACGGCGAGGCGGCGTTGGGTTATGTAACCTCGCTGGCACGGCGACTCCGCGTAGTTTCGGCGGCCCGATCGGAGCAATCCGTATTCGAAACGGTGCCCGTTGACGCAGCCCTGGCCGGAGCCGGCGCTGTATGTTGGCCCGCCGTTTATCGCAGCGAAACCGAGCGTACCGAGGTAAGACGGCGGCTGTCGGAGGCTGGCGTTGGGATAACCGGCGCCGATTACGCAATTGCAGAAACCGGGTCGGTGATCGTATTGCCACGACGCGGCCTGAGCCGACTGGTTTCAGTGGTGCCACCGGTCCACGTGGCCATAGTCAGACCGCAGGACGTGATCGCAAACCTGGACGACCTGTTCGTTTTGCGTCGGTTGGAGTACCATCGCAACGGGGGAGAGATGGGCAGTTACCTGAACTTCATCTCTGGACCAAGTCGCACCGCGGACATCGAACAGACAATCGTGGTGGGCGTGCACGGGCCGAGGGAAGTTCACCTGGTCCTGCTAAACGAGGAGTAATGCTGATGCCGGTTCGGATTGGATTCACGCAATTTCGTAAACAGATGCTGGAACAGGAACTTGCCAACATGGTGGAAGTGATGCCCACGCTGGGCATCGAGAAGGCCATTGTAATCGGTGACGTTGTGAGCGAGGACTATTCTCCCAGCAGCACGATAGATTTCATATTCGTGCACAAAACCGACCGGCCGTTTGGTCGCCGCGCCGATTTCTTCGCCTACCATATCGGGGCGCAGGTAGGGATTACGGCTCAGGTGTATACTCCGGAAGAATTCGAAGAACTCCAGGAGACGTTACCGGCGCTCTACCAAGCTTGCAAACGGGGAAGGGTGGTTTTTGATGCCTGATCATGCTGCAGAGGGCGCTCGCTGGTTTCGACAAGCTGAACGAGACCTGGAAGACGCCAGTTTCAACAAGCAGGGCCAACGATACAACGTGGCCTGTTTCCTGAGTCAGCAAGCTGCCGAGAAAGCGATCAAGGCATTCCTGTACCGCCGCGGAGCCGAGGACGTTTGGGGCATTTCGTTGATCGATCTGTGCGAGGACGCCAAGTTATTCGAGATGTTTTTCGACACCATCAAGGCCGAGGCTCGGCAGTTGGACAAGTACTACGACATCACACGGTACCCGACGTTTCTGCCCGGCGGCATCCCGGCAGAAGCCTTCGACGATGTGGACGCCGAACGAGCCATTGAACTGGCGGGCATCGTGATCGAATTCGTGGGACCTAGAGTAGCCTAGAAATCGACCCGGCCGGGCGGCACTTTCCCGGCTCCGAATTCGGCGGCGAGGCGTTGCTGACGGAACTGGAAAATCGTCCGCAAATCGCGGCGCACCAGCAGCCGGTCGATGAGCCAGCCGCCCCACAATCCGTATTCGACGCGGTCCTGAACAGACGTGCCTCCATCTTGCGGAATGAACGTATGCTGATGCGCCCAGCGTCGATACGGCCCCCGTATCTGTTCGTCAACGAAACGGAAGGGTGGTTCCCATGCCGTGATGCGACTGCGCCATGAGATTGGAAAACCATGCAAACGGAGTCGGTAGTCAATCTCGGCGCCGGTCGCCATGGTGATCGGAGGCGGCGTCACGACTTGAAACCCCAACCAGGGCGGGGTCAACTGTTCCAGGTTGAACGCGTCGGCATAGAAGTGGAATATCTCTTCGGGCGGGCGCGGCAACCACTGGCAGGATTCCAAAACGAACAACTGCATACAAGCCACTCCAGCGTTGCCTGAGGTCGCGATGTTCCGATAATCCCTGGGCGGGCCAGGGTCTGCATTCACGATATACGGGTCATTCCCAGCATGAAGAGTCGAACGGCCCGTTCCGCCGCGCGTTCCAGCAGCTCGCCTCCCTGGGCCAGGCTGGCGTCCAGATCCATCGGCTGGTCGGCGATGGGAACGATGGCGTCAATACCGTGGTCGTACAGGATTTCGTAGCCGGCGCCGAGGCTTCCAGCCAGCAACAGCGTGGGGACACCCTGAAGCCGTGCGCGCCGGGCGATTCCAACCGGCGCTTTATCGAACGCAGTCGAACGGTCGGCGCGACCTTCGCCGGTAATGACCAGATCGGCTGCATTGACGTATTGATCGAATTCGAGCACATCGCAAACCATGTCGATGCCCGAGCGCAGGTCGGCGTTGGCGAACGCCAGCAGTCCAGCGCCAAGCCCACCGGCTGCCCCCGATCCTGGTGAATCTGCAACGTTAATGCCGAGGTCTGCGAAGATCACCCGGGCAAAGTTCATGAGGCACTGGTCAAGTTGGGCAACCATTTGGGGAGTGGCGCCTTTCTGCGGTCCAAATATGGCCGATGCCCCGGTGTCGCCGCAGAGCGGGTTTGTAACATCTGTCGCCCCCACGATGGTCGCATCGGCCAAACGCGGGTGCAATCCCGAGGCATCGACGGCGGCCAGGTGGGCCAAAGCCGCGCCGCCCGGCTGCAGCTCGGTTGCGTGGGAATCGAGGAAACGCGCTCCCAGGGCGGCAGCCATTCCCGATCCTCCGTCGTTGGTGGCGCTGCCACCCAGGCCAACGATGATGCGGTCGAAACCGGCGTCGAGGGCCGCCCCGATCAACTGACCGGTTCCGTAGGTTGTGGTGATGCGCGGATCGCGCTGACCCTCTGGTACCAGGGCTAATCCGGAAGCCAACGCCATTTCGATGACGGAGGTGCGTCCATCTCCCATCACACCCCATCGCGAAACGCGGTCTTCTCCCAACGGTCCAATCACCGGCGCATCTAAAAACCTGCCGCCGGTAGTCTCGATGAGGGCCGCCAGCGTGCCGTCACCTCCGTCAGCCACCGGAATCAGGGTGGTTGCGGCGTCGGGAGCGGCCCGCAAAACACCCCGCTGAATGGCAACGGCAGCGTCTCGCGCACCGATGCTTTCCTTGAACGCCTGGGGGGCAATCACAACCTTGATTGACATGGTCAGATTATACTCCCTGAACATGTGCCGGATTGGGCACGGCTATCGCGTCCAGAGGCAGCGTTGGGAACGAAGTATGCAACCACAATGCGGTGTGCTACCATCATTGCGGCGTGAATTTCGCCAGTTCGGGCTGGAGGATTCGGGATGCCCACCAAAGCAGAATTGAAAGACAAGGCGTTCGCCGAAATCGACCAAAGGGCGGACGAGCTGGTTGCCCTATCGAAACAGATTCTGGCCGATCCGGAGCCAGGATTCCGAGAGTTCAAAACGGCGGGGCTGGTGGGTGATAAATTCGCCCAGATGGGAGTGCCATTCCGCAGCGGATTGG
The DNA here is from genome assembly GCA_965217175.1 of Dehalococcoidia bacterium. Lineage (GTDB taxonomy): Bacteria > Chloroflexota > Dehalococcoidia > Lucifugimonadales > UBA3495 > Bin87. The sequence continues at coordinate 2,019,619 of OZ244251.1, read as the reverse complement.
GCATGACCGGTTTGCGCGGAGAGGTGATTGGCGGGACCGAAGGCCCTACGATGGCCATTATTGGCGAGCTGGATAGTCTGATCGTCAATCTACACCCCCACGCCAATCCGACCACCGGGGCGGCGCACGCCTGTGGACACCACTGCCAGATCGGGATCGCCCTGGGCGCCACCATGGGGTTGATGCATCCGGATGTGCTGCCGCATTTGAGCGGCCGCGTTGTGACCATGGCGGTACCGGCGGAAGAGTACATCGAGATCGAATATCGCGATCGTCTGCGCCGGGACGGCAAAATCGAGTTTTTGGGCGGGAAACCCGAGTTCATCAGGCTGGGCGAATTTGACGACGTACACCTGGCAATGATGCTGCACACTACCAGCACACCCAGCGAACGGCAGTTGTGCCTGAGCGGCACCAACAATGGCACCCTGGCGAAGAAAATCCAGTTTGTGGGCAAAGGGGCGCACGCCGGCGGATCGCCGCACCTGGGCATCAACGCGCTGAATGCGGCCACGCTGGCCCTGACCGCCATCCACTTCAACCGGGAAACTTTCATCGACAGCGACACGATCCGCGTGCATCCCATCATCACCACCGGCGGCGAGGCGGTGAGCGCGGTCCCAGCAGACGTACGCATGGAAACCTTCGTGCGCGGCCGCACGCTGGATGCCATTATGGATGCCAACCGCAAGGTCGACCGCGCGTTGCGGGCCGGAGCGATGGCGGTGGGCGCTTCAGTTAACATCCAGACCCTCCCCGGCTACCTCCCGATGATGCAAAACCAAAACATGGCAGGATTTTTCGAAGAGAACGCCAATGCCCTGGTGGGCGCCGAAAACGTGGGGCACATAGAACATCGGACCGGAAGCACCGACATGGGCGACGTCAGCTACCTGATGCCGGTGATCCATCCCTATGTCGGTGGGGCAACGGGTATCGGGCACGGTGCAGATTATGTGGTTCAGGACTATCAGCTAGCGGTAATAACCGCAGCGAAGGCAATGGCGGGCACGGTGATCGACCTGATGTCCGACGGAGCCGGTGAAGCCAGAAAGGTAATCGCCAACCACCGCCCCGAGATGACCTCACGGCAATACGTGAACTTCATGCGTTCGCTGGCATCGGAAGCATCCTACACCGAAGCCTGATTATCCCGATTTCGCGCACTCTTTGGGGGATCGAGAACACCCTTATGGCAACCCGAGAAGAACTAAAGAAATATGCCTGCGCCGCGATAGACCGCCACAGCGATGATCTGATTGCGATCGCCAGGGACATTTTAAGCAACCCCGAACCGGGGTATAAAGAATACCGCACCGCGCGGGTGGTCGCCGAGCAATTTGCCAAGCTGGGCATAAAATTCCGCCCGGGACTGGCATTGACCGGGCTGAAAGGAAGCATAAAGGGCGGCGCCGGCAATGGCCCGCGGGTGGCAATCATTGGGGAACTGGACAGCCTGATCGTCAACGGGCACCCTTACGCGGATGCCGAAACCAACGCCGCCCACGCATGCGGCCACCATTGTCAGATCGGCATGATGCTGGGCGCAGCGATCGGCCTGTCAGATCCGGGCGTGCTGCCCGAATTGCACGGTGAGATAGTGCCCTTCGCCGTACCGGCAGAGGAGTTTATCGAGGTTGCCCACCGGCTGGATTTGCGCGAGGCCGGGAAGATCGAGTTTTTGGGCGGCAAGCAGGAGCTGATAAAACTGGGTGAGTTCGACGACATTGATATCGCCATGATGTGCCATACCGCCAGCGACATGGGCGCCCATGCCTTCGCGACCGGTGGCACCAGCAACGGACACATCGTGAAATATGTTCGGTTCATCGGCTTGGGCGCACACGCTGGGAGTTCGCCGCACCGGGGTATCAACGCGCTGAACGCGGCGACATTCGCACTGCAGGCCATCAACGCCAACCGGGAAATCTTCCGCGAGCAGGATACCGTGCGGATCCACGGCATCATGACCAAGGGGGGCGAGGCAGTAAACGCGGTGCCGGCCGACGTCCGCCTGGAATGGCGCGTCAGGTCCGGCACTCCCGAGGCGGTGGTACGCAACTCGGACATTGTCGACCGTTGTTTCAGGGCCGGTGCGCTGTCGGTTGGGGCCGCGGTGTCCATTACCAACATCCCGGGATACCTTCCCATGCGCCACGACCAGAATCTGATGGAACTGTTCCGAGAAAACGCCGGCAACCTGATGGATCCAAACCGGGTCCTGACGATGCCTGCGTCACGTAACCGAGGGGGTTCCACCGACATGGGAGACCTCAGTCACATCCTGCCGGCGATTCATCCCTACACGGCCGGCGCACAGGGGGCGGGCCACAGCCTGGAGTATCTGATAACCGACTATCAACAGGCGGTGGTGAATCCGGCGAAAATAATGGCCATGTCGGTAATCGACCTGTTGGCAGACAACGCGGCCAAGGGCCGGCAGGTTGTCTCGTCTTTCCGGCCGGCGATGACGCGACACAGTTACCTGAATTTCCAGCGGCAACGGGCCGAAGTCCTGGAGTTTGAAGGCGCCACCGCCTGATCGCCGTAAACTACCCGGGTTTACCACCCGGCTACGGTCAAAAGCGTCAGAAACGCCCCCGAAAGCAGCGGGATGGTGAGATTATCGTCCACCGGGATGGGCGTGATTTCTACGGCAGCGGCGAAGGCAGCCGTGGCGACGATAGCCCATGTCCAATCCGCTAACCCTACCGCTGACATGATGGCCCAGCCGGCCAGTGCGGCGACGAAGAAAGCTGCGGATCCGACCGGAGACTTGCCCCACAGCCTGGGGCCGGGAGCGCGCACCCCCACCAGCCCCGCCACCGGGTCGCCTACCGACACAAACAGCAGCACCGGAATGGCTACGTCGGCGCCGTAAAAGAAGAAGGAGAAGAATGCCGCCAACAGGAAATAGGTGGCGCCGGTAATCTCTTCCTTTTCAGTGGCTTTCAGGATCGGAGCGAACAGAAACAGGAACCAGGCGTTCAATGGGCCGGTGCGGAACCGCCAAGCTTCCATGGCAACCGCCAGGAGTGCGCCGCTGCCGAGCAGGAACAGATAGGGTCGCTCGGGTATTGCCAGGGCCAGTAAGGTAGTCCCTCCGGCGGCTATCAGATGAAACAAACGCCGCCACCCAGGAGGCGCGTTCGGTCCGGATGAACGATTCATCACGTTAGGGCGTGCTGCGGTTCGAACATCTCCGGTCAACCGACACCAGAGGCGAACAGTCCTTCACCCGCAGGTATCCTCAGAAGGCTCACCCGGGTAGGCGTGCCGGATACTCGTGGCGATAACGGCATGGAGATATCCTAGAAATCGATAGTCACAGTGTCGCCGGCAGCCCAGCGGAATGCTCGCATCGCGGTATCTTTGGGCACCTCAAATATCATCCAGCCGTCGAGACCGTGGCCCTTGGGCAATTCCTGAGCGCGGACAACCACCTTCACTTCGCCGTCATCCTGCATTTCCTCGACGCGCGCATTCCAAAGGAACTTGGCACAAACCTCGGGGGATCGGGGATCTGCAGGAAAATTGCAGCGGTCGCGGGGTGTTTCCGGTACTCCAACCGGTTGAGCGATAGGTTCAACATCCAACGGGAAATAACGGCCTTGCAGAAAATCCCTCAACTGAGCCGACTGTTCATTTATGTTAACCAACACACTGGTCGCAGTGTGGTTTTCAACCTTGACGCGCATCAGGACGAATTCGTTTTCCTCGGAAGTGGGTTGCAACTGGAAGAACTGTTCTCCGGTCGCGCCGGGCCTGGGGAGGCGAGTGGATGTGGTCCACTTCACTTCGTCAACCGTCAACATCGCCACCACGTTCACGTGAAGGACGCGGCCCTTGTGGAATATCCCGATTTTGGGCGATTGCGAAGAACAGGCGAGCCCTGAAACGAGCAACACAGCCCCCACCAGCATCACAGCCACCCACCAGCGAGCCTTGAGGATCCGAATGTTAGTCATTGGCCGTTCCGCTGAGAGTCGGCAATGCCCGCAGGTCGTCGACCAACCCCACCAATACATCCATGAGCCGATCCACCTGGGAATCATTATTGTCCTTGCCCAAAGTGATCCTCAGCGACCCGCGGGCTACGTCGGCGGTTTGACCCAAAGCTAGCAACACATGGGAAGGTTCGAGGGAGCCGCTGCTGCAGGCGCTGCCGCTGCTGGCCGCTATGCCCTGCAGATCCAGCCCCAGCAAAACAGGTTCTCCTTCAACGCCGGCGAAAGAAAAATTCACGTTGTTGGGCAGCCGTTCGGTGGGATGCCCGTTGAGGACGCAATTTGGTATGCGTCGGGAAATCTCGGCTATGATCCGGTCACGCAGCGCCAGGCAGCGGGCTCCAATAGCGTCGCGTTCGCTGTCGGCCAACTCCAGAGCCACCGCCAAACCAACGATGCCAGCTACGTTTTCGGTGCCTGATCGCCGCTCGCGTTCCTGACCGCCTCCGGTGATGAGCGGAAGGAACGGCACGCCGCGCCGTATGAACAGCACGCCCACGCCCTTGGGGCCATAAAATTTGTGGCCCGACAGGGTCAGCATATCTACGCCCAGTTTACGGACATCAAGGTCAAGATAGCCGGCAGCCTGGACGGCGTCCGTGTGCATTACGATAGTGCGGTTGAATTCGGCGGCTCTGGTTTTCACGGCGGCCGATATGTCGGCAATGGGGTTGATGGTACCGATTTCGTTGTTGGCGTACATGACCGAGACGACGGTGGTCTCGTTCGTTATGGCGTTGTAAACCTGCTGAGGGTCAACCTGCCCGAAGTCATCAACGGGAAGGTAGGTAACCTCCCAGCCGCGGTTTTCCAGCACCTGACAGGCGTGCAACACGGCGTGATGCTCGGTGCTGGCGGTTATGACGTGGCGGCCCGTTTCTTCCAAAGCAGTAGCCGCTCCCTGAATGGCGGCGTTGTCGGACTCGGTGCCGCCGCTGGTGAAAACGATCTCGCGGTTACGGCAGTTGAGCACCCGGGCGACACGTTCACGAGCGCCGTCCAGCGCATAACGCGCTTCCTGCCCGACGGTATGCACACTGGAGGCGTTGCCGTAGAGCTGGGTGAAATAGGGCAACATGGCCTCAAGCACCCTTTGATCCATCGCCGTGGTGCCGGCATGATCGAAGTATATGTGTCCCTGAGTGGTCATATCGCGCAAGTGATCTTATACACGCATTTTAGCATAAGGGGAATTGGTATCCTGAGTTACCAACCGATTTGGATAAATATGCCGAGATTCCCATCGGCGCACGGTGAACACGCAAAAGGGCAATCGCATTACAGATTGCGCTTCGTTTGTGAACGCGGGGAACCCAGAAAGCACGATTGAGTCGAATTTCGGACGGTCTCCAATCCTTTCGGATACTGGATTCCCGCTTTCGCGGGAAAGACGGGAGCAATAGCATCAAAATGCGATTGCCCTGGCACACGCAACGGTTGCCTTGCCACTCTTGCGGCCAGCGGATATATTGGGCCGTGATTGTCGCACGAGTTGAGGAAGTAAACATGCCTGTTGAACCGATTAATGGTTACCGAATGCAATACTCCGCTTTCGGGGATGAGGACGCGCCGGTTCTGGCGTTTATACACGGAGGACTGGGCGGGGGAGACGGCAGTAAGGACACCATCTCCCGTCAGGCCGGCGCGCTGTCCGCAAGATTCCGTTGCGTGTTTTACGATCGGCGGGCGTGTGGCGGATCTGACGCTCCGGCCGACGGGTACGACATTCCCAACTGTGCCCGGGATCTACGCGAATTGCTGGTTCACCTGGGCATCACCAGGGCTCACATCTTGGGTTCGTCAGCGGGCGGCCCGATTGCGTTACAGTTTGGTCTGGATTATCCAGAGATGACCGATAGCCTGCTGCTGATAAACACCATGACCTACTCGCAGGAGGCTCAGCGCGAGGTTCGCCGCCAGGAGTTGCAGCGACTGAAGGACCGTATTGCGTCGGAAGGGCGAAACGCGGCGGTAGCGCGGGCCATATCGGAGCGGTTCCCGCAGATGCAGGCTGACGAACCGGAACGGTTCGCACGCATCGCCCAGGAGAATCTGAGGCGCATCGATGGTATCGCCGCCACCCAACAGGGCTATCTCGACATCGGCGATTCGCTGGAGAGCAGGCTCAGCGAAATCAAGATGCCCACGCTGGTGGTGCACGGCGACATGGACAGCCGAATTCCGTTGGAATGCGGTATCAGCCTGTCCGAGGGCATCACGCACTCGGATTTACACATCATTCCGGGCGCGGAGCACGGCCTGACGACCAACGCCGCCGCCGGCGATACCCAACGGATAATCCTGGATTTCCTGACGCGCGTTACGTCTCCCGAAGAGAAGGCCGCGACTGTGTAGTGGTTGTAGCAGCGCGCGCCAACTTGACTGCAACCGATCGATCTGAATCCGGTAGAACGAATAATTGTTTTGAAGACACTAACGTGGAGGCGAACTGATGCCAACCGTAGGAATTGACCACATCGCGATGCCCACCGCCGACGCCAATCGTCTGATGGCGTTCTACAAAAAGCTCGGTTTCTCCATCAACGACGAGGAGGAATGGCGGGCAGGAACAGCCAACATTTTCTCCATCCAGATCGGTGACTCAAAAATCAACGTGCATCCCGAAGGCTACCTGGCCGATTACCGCGGGCCGACCGCCGTTCCCGGCTGCACCGATATCTGCTTCGTCTGGGATGGATCGGTAGAAGATTGCCAGAAAATGCTGGCCTCCTCCGGCGTCGAAGTAGTGCGGGGGCCCGGTCCGCGTAAGGGGGCTCGCCAGCGTGGTGTTTTGCCGGCGGTAAGTCTTTACGCACGCGATCCGGACAACAACCTTCTGGAATGGATGATTTACCAGTAATCCATTCGCGACGGCTGTGAGATTGCCACGTCGGCGCGCCGTTGGAAATACCAACGCGCTCGGCTCCCAAACTATGGGGACCTTGGCCCATGTAGATGGCCCACAAATTAACTGACCCGGACTCAGGAGATAATAATGCCCAAAATGCTTGGAAAGCACGCCCTGGCCCAGATGCTGGTGGCCGAAGGCGTCGAGTACATCTTCGGTAACCCAGGCACCAGCGAGACGCCATTCCTGGACGGACTGCAGGACTTCCCAAAACTGCAATACATCCAGGCGTTGCAGGAAGGGACGGCAGTGGGCATGGCCGATGGGTACGCCCGGGCCACCGGCAAACCGGCGTTCGCCAACATCCATATTGCAGGCGGCTTGGCCAACGGTATCAGTGGCCTTTACAACGCGTTCCGGGGCGGGACGCCGCTCATATTGACCGCGGGCAATTCTGATACACGGATGGCCATCAGCGAACCGGTGCTGTCGGGAGACCTGGTGGAAATGACCAAGCAGTACACCAAGTGGAGCACCGAGATTCTTCACGCATCGGACATACCGGTGGCGATTCGCCGGGCATTCAAAGAAGCGAAGACACCTCCCACCGGTCCAGTTTTCGTGTCGTTTCCCTGGAACACTCTGGATGAGGAGATTGAGTTCGAAGCCACGCCGTCGTCGGAAGGGTATTTCAGGATTCGACCCGACACCGCCGCCGTCGCCAGGGCAACCGAACTGTTGGCCTCCGCCCAAAATCCGATGATAGTGGTCGGCGACCGGGTGGCCCAATCGGGCGCGGTTGATGCTGTGGTACAAGTCGCCGAGCAAACCGGGGCGCGGGTGGTGGCCACGTCGTATTCGGAGGTCAATTTTCCAACGGGGCACCCGCAATGGGGCGGAATGCTGAATCTGAATAGCCCAGCGACGGCGCGACAATTTGCCAACGCCGACGTGGTTCTGGCCGTAGGCACCGATGTGTTCGCTTCTTTCCTGTACGTGGACGTCCCATTCCTGAAACCGGATGCTCGCCTCATTCACCTGGACAGCGCATATTGGGAGATCGAGAAGAACTACCCCACCGAGGTTGGCATCCTGGCCGATCCGGGCGCCGGCATGGCGGACCTGGCCGAGTCGCTGGACTCGGAGATGAACGGCAGCCAACGGGAGGCCGCCGCCACACGGGCGGCCACGCTGGCCGCGGCCCGTCGTCGCGACAGCGAACGCTATCAGGAACGCATCAAGCCCACCTGGGACAACCGCCCGATGCCGGTAGAGCGCATGATGCACGAACTGGCCGCTGCAGTTCCCCCCAATACTATTGTGGCCGATGAGGCCGTAACATCGCGACCGGCGGTGAACCGGGCGTTTGAATTCACCAATCCGGGCGACATCTACGGCATCCGCGGCGGCGCATTGGGGTGGGCGATGCCGGGCGCTCTGGGCGTAAAGTTGGCTTACCCCGACCGGCCCGTGCTGGCGGTGGTAGGGGACGGTGCGTCGATGTACACGGTGCAGGCGCTCTGGACGGCGAACCGGTACAACATTCCGGTGGTTTATGCCATCTGCAACAACCAGGCGTATCGCATCCTGAAGGTAAACATGGAGGTTTACCTGCGGGATATGCTGGAGGACAAGGAACGCGACAGCGAGTACGTGGGGATGGAATTCGCCAACCGGCTGGATCTGGCGATGATGGCTCAGGCCATGGGCGTACACGGCGAGCGGGTCGATGATCCTGCCGAAATCGGACCGGCGGTGCAGCGCGCGTTCGATAGCGGGAAGCCGGCGCTGCTGGATATTACGATCAGCGGGTCATTGTAGTTGGCGTCGTTCTGAACCAGGGTCCATGTGCGTCCGCCGCTGAACCGGCTGCAACACAACGGATGCCAGCCCGGGAACTGGCCGGGGGTTCAGTCCTCGGAGCGTTCGGCCATAGCGATGACTTCGGACCATTCCTCGGGCTTGACCGGTTGGACGGATAGACGCTGGCCCCGTTTGGTGACCATCATATCGACCAGGGAGGGGTTGGCCTTGAGTTCATTGAGGCTGATGAAACGGGGAAGGCGGCGGTCGGCCTTGATGTCCACCATCATCCAGGTTGGGTTGGCCGGGTCTGATTTGGGATCGTAGTAACGCGAATTTGAGTCCCACGCCGTAGTGTCGGGGTAGCCTTCCCGGACGATGCGGGCGATGCCCACGACGCCGGGAGGTTTGGCGTTGCTGTGGTAAAACAGCACCTGGTCGCCTACTTCCATATCGTCCCGTATGAAATTGCGGGCCTGGTAGTTACGGACGCCGTCCCATTCAGCGGTTTGATCGTCCTCAGATTCCAGGTCGTCGTAGGAATATGAAGAGGGTTCTGACTTGAAAAGCCAATAGCGCGGCTCGGCCATGTATGCGCCTCCCAAGGATTCTGAATCGTTGATTGGCTATTCTCTGATTGAACTTGCAGCCTACACTGCGTCTGAACCATGCTCCCCGGTGCGAATGCGAATTGCATCGCTAACCGGATAGATAAAAATCTTGCCGTCGCCCGGGTTGCCAGTGATGGCATTGGTGCGGATCACATCGACGGCGCGGTCGGTATCGGGATCGTTAACCACGACCTCTAATTTGACCTTGGGGAGCATATCAATGCGAAAGGTGCCCAGGCCACGGGCTGCCGTGACCTCGACGCCGCCCTGGGCGCCGCGGCCAGTAACCTGGGTTACAGTCAATCCCACGATTCCCACTTCGCTGAGCGCATCCTTTACGTTGTTCAATCGTTCGGGGCGGAAGATTGCTTCGATCTTGTTCATCGGTATGCTCCTCAGTTCGACCAGCGCTAGCGCCGAATCTGGATCCCGGCCGCTTCTCGGTCGAAGCAACCGGCGATCAAATCTTCCCGTTCCTGACGTAACAGGTCCTTGCGAACGCGAAGGCTGGGAGTACGGGGCAGCTCTTCGCGTATTTCAATATATCGTGGCACCTTGAAGTAGGCCAGATGCTCGGCGCACCAGTACACCACCTCATCGGGCTGCACCGTCTGGCCGGCGCGCGGGGTGACGTACGCTTTCACTTCATCTTCGCCGAGCTCGGACGGCACGGCAATTATGGCGCAATCAAGAACCCTTTCGTGCCGCTTGATTACGTCTTCCACTTCCTGCGAAGAGATATTCTCACCGCGGCGGCGGATGACGTCTTTCTTACGGTCAACGAAATAGAGATAATTGTCGTCGTCCAGCCATCCCAGGTCGCCGGTGAACAGCCAACCGTCGCGCAGCGAGAGGGCCGTCTGCTCCTCGTTTCGCCAGTAACCGGTCATGGTGGCCGGGTTACAGATCGTGATTTCACCCGGTTGTCCGTTGGGCACGGGCAGGCCGTCGTCATCAACGATGCGTACGGCGTTGGCGAAGGCAGGATCGGGGTGTTGGCGGGGCAGACCGGAGGAATTGGGGCGGCGTTCTCCCCTGATGCTTTCGATGGTGCCGTAGCATGTTTCGGTCATACCGAAACCAACGATGATGTCGGTGCCAAAACGCTGCTCAAATTCGGCCAGGAACTCGGGCGAGAAGGCTGGAGAGCCATAAAACAGGCGAACCGTATTATCGGAATCGTCGGACGAAGGGTCGTTCTTTGCCAGCACCGGCATCATCATGCCGATGAAATTCACCACCGTGGCCTGCGCCTCACGGACCTGCTGCCAGAACCTGGAAGCGCTGAACCGGTCCTGAACTATCAGCGTTGCGCCGGCTGCCAGGGTGCCCATTGTGCTGTAATACTGGGCGTTGGCGTGGAAATAAGGCAAGCAAGTGAAGAACCGGTCGTCGGTGGTGGCCTGCGTCCAGAGGGCGAATCCCTGTCCGGCCGCCACATACATCTGGTGGGTAACTTCCACGCCCTTGGGGTTTCCGGTGGTGCCCGAGGTGTACTGCAGCATGGAGAGATCGGTGGGGGCCACCGGCGGCAGTTCGGCGATTTCGGTTGAGCCGTTCAACAATTCCGTGAACGGCGTCCATCCGTCAGGCACGCTGCCATCCCCGACCCACAATCGATGCAGCACACAAGGAGCCAGGTCGGCGGCAGCCGAGGCCACGTCGATCAGGGAGTCATGAGCGACCACCGCGGTGGCCTCGGCGTTATTCAGGATATAGGCCGTCTCATCGCGGCGATAAGCTGTGTTGATGGTAACGGTGATCCCACCGATCAATGACAGGCCAAACCACGTATAGAGCACTTCCGGCACGTTTGGCAGGAAGATGCAAACCCGGTCTCCATGACGGATCCCCAAATCCCGAAACATGGCGGCAGCGCGGCGACAACGGGACATGAAGTCCCCGTAGGTAATTTGCTGACCTGCGATCTCGATGAACACCTTGCCGGGATCCGCTGCGGTGACGATCCCCAAAAATTCTCCCAGAGATTTTTCCCAGGATTGACGACCCGGGAGCGGGTCCAGAGCGAGAATGTTGTTCATAACGGCAACTCAACAAGGCACGCGGCGAATGGCTGGTCGGCTGGTTCACGCTATCACGCGGGTCAATTGGCGGTCAATAGGGCCTGGTGACTCCGCCATTGCACCTTCAGGATTGCTATGGCGCTGCTGACGCAAGGCCAGCGATCCGGTGGAGGCATGGCATGACGACGCGGGGTTTCAATTGACACCATTATTGAGGCCATTTACACTCGTTGGCACCCGCCGCTCCCAGTTACCCGGAGCAGCATTTCGGAACGATTATGCCTGTATCAGTAGACGAAAACCTGTTACGCCTTACCGACGAACCCGGTTCCCGAGGCGTGTTGCTGGGTATGCGGTGCGAGGCGTGCGGTGTATGCGTGTTTGGTCCCGCCACGTTCTGCCAGGCCTGCACGTCTCCAGACCTGGCCCATGTGGAGCTGGCTTCAGAAGGGACACTGTTCAGTTACACCATTGTCAGGGTACCGCCACCGGGTTGGCCGGGACCGGTTCCCTATGTACTGGGCGAGGTGGAATTACCGGAAGGGCCGCACGTGCTCGCCGAAATCATCGGTTGCCCCCACGACAAACTGAGCTTGGGTATGCCGGTACAACTGGCGTTCCAGACCGTGGGAACGGACGGAGACGGCGACACGGCGCGGGTTGTCTACAAATGGGAGCGGGCATGACGCGGCGCACTACCGTGGAAAACGGTTGCGGGTCGGCAGGAGGCTAAGATGGCACAGTTTCGTCCGGGTCGGGAAGTAATGGTGGTGGGCGTTGGGTTGCATCCTTTCGGGCGCTTCCCGGAAAAGAGCCTGTCGGATCTGGCGCGGGACGCCGTGGTAGAGGCTCTGAAAGACTCCGGCGTGCCTTGGCAGGCCATCCCGGTGGCGTACTTCGGCCACGTTTACTATCAGGGGATGTCAGTCGGCGAAACGACACTGGCGCAACTGGGTCTGACCGGAGTTCCCATAATCAACGTGGAGAATGCCTGTTCCAGCGGATCAACCGCATTCTGGCAGGCGTACTGGGGTATCACATCGGGAGTGTTCGACATGGCCCTCGCGTTCGGGGCCGAGAAGGTGCCGGGTGGCCCGGTGTCGGTAACCGCTGACGACAGCCCGGCACGTTTCATCGGCGGCGACCACATGATGGCTGGATACGCGCTGCGCATGACGCGGTACATGGAAGATACCGGCGCTCCGGCGTCTGCATTGGCCCAGGTGACGGTAAAGGCTCGCCAAAACGCCGCGTTGAACCCCTATGCCCACCGCAAAGAAACCTATTCGGTGGAGGAAGTGCTCAACTCCCGCATGATCGCAGATCCATTGACACTGTACCAATGCTGCCCCACCAGCGAAGGCGGAGCAGCCGCGATTCTCTGCGCCGCCGATGCGCTGGACAGTTACGGTATCGACCGAAAACGGGCCATCCGCATCGTGGCGGCGTCGCTGACGTCGGGAACATATAACGGGCGTGGCAGCGACCATTCCGCCTTCAGTCCCTACCGAACTGAGCCAGCGGCGCTGCAGGCGTACGAGATGTCGGGCATTGGCCCGGAGGACATAGACCTGGTGCAGGTTCACGACGCGGCCACCATCGGCGAACTGCAGCAGATTGAAGCCTTGCAACTGGTTCCCTTTGGGGAGGCGTGGCGCGCCACCAGCGAGGGGAGAACGGCTTTGGGCGGGGACATTCCCGTAAACACCGACGGCGGTCTGCTGGCGATGGGTCACCCGTTCGGCGCCACCGGAGTTCGCATGGTACACGAGACGGTAATCCAATTGCGCGGAGAGGCCGGCGCACGCCAGGTCGAGAACCCGCGGGTGGGCATGGCGCAATGTTCGGGCGCCGGGGATGTGACCACCGTCCACATCCTGACCCGGTGACGGTCAGTCCCACGGACGGCGAGAGGGACCATGACCACCTACCTCGTGATGGCTGCCATGAAGGGCAGGTTCATGTCGGAGCAGGGAAACCTGTACGACAACTTCCAGATGCTGGGATACATCGAAGCGGCCACATCGTTTGACGCGGTGGCGACTTTTTTCGATCGTCCGAAATTTCCGATAATATGGGCGGACGTTGAGTACATGTGGGCCGAAAAGCTGGCTGATGACGCCGCAAACGCGCACCACGGCGATTACGAGCGCGTATATATCGCTACACTGCGGGAACGCTGGGAAGGGGGATCCCGCAATTAACGTCGATATAGGCCACCGAGTCGGAGTGAAGGGCGCATCAGGGAGAAGCCGTGAGGCGCCGTCGCTGGGTTCAGACGCTGGACGCCTTCTCTCTCAACCGCGCAAACTCGGATCGGAATCCCTCTGCCATGGCGCGACGGTCGGTACCGTGCAGCACGAAGCGGGCGCCCTGCTGAATCCAATATTCTGAAAGTTCGGGAGTTTGGTGGTGCACCAGGGTGGGAATCCCTCGCTCCTCGCATTTGTCTATGATGCCCTTGACGGTAGATTTGTAGATATCCTGACCGTAATCATCTGGGACGCCCAGTGAGATGCTCATGTCGTTGGGGCCAACGAATATAGCGTCTATGTTGGGCACGTCGAGAATGGCGTCGAGGTTGTCCACGGCGGCCTGGCTTTCGATGCCGATGATGCAGATGTTGTCGTGGTTGCGCGCGGCCAGGTATTCACGGCTGGCTGAACTGGGAAATTCTCCGCTGGCCAAGGCCTTTTCGGCGGCTTCGCCCTTGAGGGGACGGAACTTGGCTGCTTTCACCACTTCGCGCACCTGATCCACGGTTTCGCAGTAGGGAGCCAGAATTCCCTGAGCGCCGGCGTCGATGGACATCGTTACGTAATGAGAATCGGGGATGGGAATACGTACGATGGGAACCAGGGCGGAGGTGGCGAACATCGCCAGGTAGTCTCCCAGTTCACCGCGGCTGCGGGGATTATGTTCGGTGTCAATGATGACGTAATCGAGGCCCACGCCGTCCATGATCGGTATCCAGCGAGGGTTGCGGTTGACGCTGATCATGGTGCCGAATATGCGTCCACCCTGGTTGAGAATATCTTTCAAATCTGCGCCGCTCATATCGACAAACGCTCCTGATAAGGGATGCTGGGGAGTATAGCACGGCCGCGCCGACGGCTTGCCGGATCGTGGCAACGTCCGGGCACTGATGTGCTACACTGCGTCTCGAAACACTCCCCGGCGACCCGCCGGATCAGGTACGCCCATTGCCGAACAAGTACCTTCACATCGATGAACAGTCCGCCTGGGACGACGCGGCGGAACAGCTGAGGAAAGCCCCGCAGCTGGCTCTGGATACCGAACGTAACGGGCGGTTCGCCTACAAAGAACGCATCTGCCTGATCCAGATCTGCGACGGCCTGGAAACCTATTTGGTGGACCCGCTGGCGGTGAAAGACCTGTCGGTACTGGGCCAGCAGCTGGCCGACGAAACCGTCGTCAAGGTGATGCACGGCTGTGAAGAAGACATCCGTTATTTCGACGGCGATTACGGATTCCCCGTGTGCAATGTGTTCGATACTGGCCTGGCAGCGCGGTTTCTGGGGTCAGACCGCCCCAATCTTGGCGCGGTTCTGGAGGAATTCGCCGGCGTCGTGATTCCCAAAGACCCCAGGCTTCAAGTTTCGCACTGGGGATTGCGGCCGTTGCCGGGGCCGGCCCTGGATTACGCTGCCAGCGACGTACACCACCTGCTGCCCCTGGCCGACGAGTTGCGGTACCGCCTGGATAAATTCGGGAGATCGCAATGGGTTCACGAGGAGTGTGAGCGGCTGGAGAGCCTGCGGCAACCGCCTCTGGAACCGCTGGAGACGGCCTTTCGACGAATCAGAGGATGGGATACGCTGAATCCCCGGCAGGCTGCCGTCCTGCAGGAGCTGTTCGCGTTCCGGGATGGAAAGGCATGCCTGTGGGACATACCGCCAACGCAGGCAGCCAGCAACGATGATTTGCTCCATTTGGCAGAATCGCTGGGACGGAACGAACGCCGGCTCGGAGGGTTGCTGTCGCAACGGTGCTACGGAGAATTGCAGGATGCTATCTCGCAGGGCATGATGAACCCAGAGGTTCCCAAGCCCGACCGCGCCGGCCGAAGCAACGATGTGTGGACATCAGCCAGCCGGAATCGTCTCAAAATACTGAAAGGGTGGAGAGCCGAGATCGCCGATAACCTCGATCTGGCGGTGAGCCACATCTGGCCGACGCCCAGCCTGGAGCGACTGGCCCTGCATCCGGAGACGTTTAATGACGAGCTGGCGGGGAGCCGCGAGATTCGCCAGTGGCAACTCTCGGAGTTTGGGGAGCAGCTGACGCAGGTGGTTCAATCCACGCCGTGGCAACTACTGGGCCGCGTTCAGCGGGACGATTGACGCCCCGGCAGCGCTCATGCGCTCCCAACTAGGACCCAAAGGTCATCAGCTCTTCGCAGAAACGGGCGGTGTTCATCAGATCGGGGATGACGACATACTCGTCGATTGTGTGCATCAGGTTGGTAGACATCCCCACCACCACGCTTTCAATACCGTTCAGCCGAAACACGTTCCCGTCCGTACCGCCACCGGAAGGCTGAATATTGGGTTGGATGCCCATGTCCCGCATGACTCGCATCACCAACTGGGCAGTCGCCTCGTTGGGGTCAAGGCGGTACATCTGAAACATCATTTCCAGGCTCTCGGTAATTTCCGCTTCCTGATACCGGCTGCGGATGTTGCCCACGGTTGTCAGCAACTGCATACGCAACAGTTCGAGAGATTCCATGTTCATGCTGCGGAACTCACCCGTCACCGCTGCCTCGGACGGCACGGCGTTGCGGACGGTGCCTCCGGTGATAGTGGCGACGTTGAATGTGGTTTCCTGGTCGATGCGACCCTGGGGCAGCTCAGCGATGATGTCGCTCGCGATTTTGATGGCGGAAAGTCCCTTCTCCGGTTCGACGCCCGCATGAGCGCCGCGTCCCCTGACGTTGATATCGAATGCCATATAAGTTGGGCTGGCCCCGGTGATGGTGTTAACGGGTCCGTTGCCATCGAATACCACCGCCTCGGTGCCGGTCAGCATCGAGAAATCGAGGTTGGTAGCGCCAACCAGGCCGATCTCCTCGCCGCGCGTAAGTACTACCTCCACTGGTCGGCGGGCGCGGCCATCGTCGCGTACGGACTCCAGGGCTTCCAAAATGGCGGCAACACCAGCCTTGCAATCGCCGCCCAGAATCGTGTTACCGTCGGATGTGATGCGATCGCCCACAACCTGGGGTCGTATGCTGCGCCCCGGGTCCACGGTGTCCATGTGAGCAGAGAGCAACAGCGGCCGGTCGCCGCCTTCCCGCGCGATGACGTTGCCGTGGGCGTCGCGGGCTACCTGAAATCCCAGGCCCGACAACCGCTCGGACACGTGCTGGGCAACATCCCACTCCTCACCGGAAGGGCTGTCAATCCTAACCAAATCGCAGAATGCGTTAACCAGTCGTTCCTGATTGGGCATGAGACACCTCAATAGCGGGTCGGCGGCAATAAACGGCTTCAGGTTGCCTATTATAGCGCAGGTTGATTACAATTCTATCGTGTCATCTACCAGCGCCGGCGTACCCGACTCCGGTGGCTGGTTAACTAAACCGGCGCCAGCGGGCGCCTGAAGCAAACCCGTGGTCTGGTTCACACAACTATGGACTCCATAATAATTCGCACCGCCGAGGGAAACGACGTGATCACGATTGCGACGTTCAATTCTGCGATGGCGCTGGAGTCTGAGGATGTGGCGCTGAACTGGGGCGTGTTGCGCGCCGGCGTGGCACAGGCCCTGGCCGACCCCACCAAGGCGTTTTACCTGCTGGCGGAAGTGGCCAGCCAGCCGGTGGGTCAACTGATGGTTACGACCGAATGGAGCGACTGGCGCAACGGGTGGATCTGGTGGATTCAGTCGGTTTACGTCAAGCCGGAACACCGCCGGCGAGGGGTTTTCGCGAGCCTGTACCAACATCTGCAGGACATGGCATCCGCCAAGGGAGATATTCGGGGCGTGCGCCTTTATGTCATGCGAGACAACAGCATCGCCAAGCGCACCTATGAATCAGTAGGGATGCACCATTCCCACTACGACCTATACGAAACCGACTTATAAGGAACGACCCGACGGGTCGTACTGTTCTATGCCAGGAGATTTACCAACCGAGTTTCACTATACAGCCCGCGGCCAGCTGGCTCTTCAGGCCGGACAGATTGCTGCCGCAGTTGATGATTTCAATCGCGCGCTGGAGCTAAACGACGACTTTGCTCCGGCTTATTATTACCGCGGGCTGGCATTGCGAAACAGTGGCAGGCTGAACGAGGCGATCGCCGACTATACGCGGGCCATCATGTCAGACCCCGAGTATCCGGTACCGTTGTACGCGCGGGGCGTGGTGCGAAGGCACCTGGGGTTTTACGAAGATGCCATCACCGACTACACGGCGGCCATCAACCTTGAACCGGACGACCCGGACTATTATTACGCGCGGGGCGTGGCGCGCATTTCGGTGGGACGTTACGACGAAGCCATCTCCGATTTCCTGGCGGCAATCGCCATCAATCCAGACCATTCCAACGCCCATTACAACCTGGGCATTGCACACCGTGACCTGGGAGACCGCTCCAGGGCTTTGAAATACTACGACCGCGCCATTGAATTGCGCTCGAGGGACGCCGATTATCGTTACGCTCGCGGCAACCTCCACAGCGACCTGCAGGATTATCAGGCCGCAATCGCGGATTACAACGCCGCAGTGGCGCTGGTTCCCACGTTCGCCAACGCCATGTACAACCGGGGCATCGCCCGCCGCAATGCAGGTGAGCCCGAGGCGGCCATTGCAGACTTTGACGCCGCCCAAGCCTGCGGCATGGACACCGCGACGCTATACCACAACCGCGGCTTAGCGCGAGCCGACCTGAGCAACCACGAGGAAGCTATCGCAGAGTACGACCGGGCCATCGAACGGGGTCCGAAGCTGGCAGGGGTCTGGTTGTCGTTGGGCCACTCGCGGGCGACGTTGGGCGAGCACCAGGCGGCGCTTGACGCCTTCGACAAAGTGGTTGAGCTGAACCCATCGCTGGCGGAAGCCTACCAGGCGAGGGCGTTGGTTCATCAGCAGCTGGGCCACCAGGAGGCTGCATCCTCTGATTTGCGGGAGTATGCCCGCCGGTCGGGAGCAACCGAGTAGATCTCTGATGCTCCAAGTCGCATTGTCTGAATTGAAAGTCGGTGAGCAGCTGGGTAATCTGGAATACACGATTGACAGCGAAGTGCTGGCGAATTATCAGCTTTGGCTGCCAAGGGAGTCGCGCTTTCCAAACATTGCCGCAGACGATTGCCAAACACTGCTATTGTCCCGTTGCGGCCCGCTGGAGCTAAGGCAGGTATGGCAACAGCTTTTGTTCCTGCGTCCGCCGATCCTGGGTCGCCGCATACAGGTAGGCGGGTGGCTCAAGGACCGGATCATCTGTGGGGATGCAACGTTTGTAAGGGTATCCGCGTTCGCCGTCGATGAAATTGGTACTGAGATCCTGCGTTCCGAGTCGGGTTTCTGGACCGACGTTCAGGGGTCGAATCGTAGAGAAACCGTACCGGAAACCCCCGTTATCCACGACCAGGCCACCGGTGTTTGGGACACTATCTCGTCGGGCATGGATCCGGTGGAGCAGATGAGGGTTGGGGATACCCTTGAAGTGCCTCCGATGAAGATTCCTGGCGGCGCAGACCTGGAATTTCTGCGAAACGTTGCCAGTGGATTGACTGGAATATCGCAGACCGGCCGTGATGCAGCTATCCGTGCGGCGATTGCCGGCTGGCTGGAAGGTTGCCTGGGTCAGTGGTTTGGCGACGATTTCTGGTGGGGTGGACAACTGTCCATCGTCCACCGGGAACCCGCGCTGCCGGGCGACGCACTTATTGGAGACGCCACCGTCATCAACCGGGATGCTGACGAACGGGGTAGGATTACCTACCGAATAGTTTTGCAGGTTCGCAACCAGACCGGGCGCGACGTGGCCCTGGCCGAAGCCGTTGCTACAGTTCCCAGCCCCCGCACCCTCTGATACCATATCGGCCCGAACTATCCCCCATCGCCGCCCGACTGCGCCCCTGGAGGCAAGATGCAACAACCCGCCGCACCGCTGATCGCAGTGCCCGAAAACTGGCAAACCGCGCTGGCCATCGTCGCGCACCCGGACGATCTGGAGTATGGGGCAGCCAGCGCGATTGCCAAATGGACATCCCAGGGCAAGCGAATTGTGTACGTTATGGTAAGCAAGGGCGAGGCCGGCATCGACAGTATGCACCCTGCTGAGGTGGGGCCACTGCGCGCCCAGGAAGAAATCAACAGCGCGCGGGTGGTGGGCGTGGACACGGTGGAGTTTCTGGACCACACCGACGGGGTCATTGAATATGGGCTTCCCCTGCGACGGGACCTGAGCCGAGTCATTCGCCGACATCAACCCGATGTCATCATTACGATCAACCATCACGTACAATTCGCCAGCGGCCACCTGAATATGGCGGATCACCGATGGGTCGGGTTGGCTGTGTTCGATGCGGCCCGTGATGCCGGCAACCGCTGGATATTCCCTGAATTGCTGGATGGAGGGCTCCAGCCCTGGAACGAAGTCCGCTTTGTGGCGGTGTTCGGCAGCACGGTTCCGAATCATGCGGTGGATGTGTCGGGGTATTGGGAAACCGGCATGGCTTCGCTGCGCGAGCACAAGGCGTATCTGGCGAATCTGGGGGACGTCGGCGACGGGCCGTTTCAATTTCTGACTGCCCACGCCCGTGAGGTGGGGGAAGCGTTCGGATGCGAATACGCAGCTCACGCCGAATTGGTCCTGATAAACGAAACGTGGTGACGCGCACGGGAGTCGATATGGTCAGTTTTAGCCAGGAGTTGCGCGAAGAGACGCGTCCCATTTGGGAGGCAATATTCGCCCACCCATTCCTCGCCGAGATCAAGAACGGAACGCTTCCCCTGGATACCTTCCGTTACTACCTTGGGCAGGACTATCATTACCTGGAGGGGTTTGGCAGAACCGTGGCCATGGCGTTGGCGAAGGCTCCCGACTCGGACCTTCTGCAGCAACTGGCGCACCGGGTGATGACTCCCGTGGAGCGACCATTGCACCACCAGTTGATTGAAGCGGCGGGCCTGACCATGGCCGAGGTGGAGAGCGTCCCCCGTTCTCCGACCAACACGGCGTACGTCAATCACATGTTGAACACCGCCGCCATGCACGGTCTGGGGCCAACCGCCGCCGGACTGCTTCCATGCCCGTGGACATACCACCTGTTGAAGGACGAAGTCGGCCAGTCGGAGCATCCACTCTACGGTCAATGGACACGCTTTTACGTCGAGGGTTTTTTGCAATCCAGTGTGGACGCCTGGCGAGCGTTCGTGGATGAAATGGCCACCAGAGTGGGTGAGCAGGAGCGGCAGGCAATGCGCTACGCATTCATAACCAGCAGCCGCTACGAGTTGATGTTCTGGGATGCCGCATACCGCCGCGAGGAATGGCCATTGTAAACGTGGCCGCCCTGTCCGGCATTTGATAGTTGAACCGCCAATCCGGTAACGCTCACCGGTTTGCACAAACCGCCACAGGAGAAAAGCAATGCCCTATGCACCCATCAACGGCACGCAGATGTTTTACGAGAGCCACGGCGAAGGGCCGGCCATAGTTTTTGCCCACGGTCGCGGTGGCAACCACCTGAGCTGGTGGCAGCAGGTTGCCGCGTTCAACGATCGGTTCCGGTGCATTACCTTCGATCACCGGGGATGGGGTCTGACCACTGGCGCGGATGCGGTACCTGACCGCGAAGAGTTCGTCAACGACCTGGCTGCGCTGCTGGACTATCTGAAGATCGACAGGGCCGTTCTGGTGGCGCAATCCATGGGTGGGGTAACCTGCCTGGGGCTGGCCCTGCAACAACCCGAGCGCGTGTCCGGGTTGGTGCTGGCCGACACTACGGGAGGGATCGGTGACCCGTCGGTGGTGTCGTTGCTCCACGATGTACACCCGCCGCAACACCCGCTGCGTCGCGCATTGAGCGACGGGTTCATAGAAACGCAGCCGTCGCTGACGTTTTTATTCGGAACCATCGGGCGGATAAACCGGGAGATGCCGGTGAGTATCGTGTCCGGCCTGTTCAGGAGCCCAGACGGGCCACAGGCGTCGGATCTGGCGAACTTCCGTGTGCCGACGCTATTGGTTGTGGGGACGGAGGACAAGATATTTCCGGTGCACGTTATCGAAACCGTGCATGTGTTGATGCCGTCCAGCCGACTTGAGGTGGTCGCGGGCGCCGCGCATTCCACGCACTTCGAGCAGGCAGAAGAGTTCAACCGGTTGCTCGACGGTTTCGTGGCCTCGCTCAACCTGGAAATGCCCGTTGCCGCCGACGATTAGCGCCGCCAATCGCACCACATCCCCGGAATAAAAACCGAGGGGTTGAAGACTAGAAAGGCAGGTGTTCAGCGATGTCGTTCTCGGTGCGGAACGGGCCCCACTCGCGCGGGATGTTCAACAACCGGTCTTCGAGTTCATCAACGCTATTTTGCCCGCAGTACGCCATCGCACGATTGAATTCCTCGCGCAGGAGTTCCAGCATGTGATGGACGCCCTCAGCGCCGTTGACGGCCAATCCCCAGTACAACGGGCGACCCACGGCAACCGCGGTGGCGCCCAGCGCCAGGGCTTTCAGCACGTCACTGCCGCGGCGAACGCCGGAATCCACGTAGATTTCCGCCCGGCCGCCAACCACAGCCTTGATCTCGGGAACCATTTCGATGCTGGACATGGTGCTGTCCAGCTGGCGGCCGCCGTGGGTTGAAACCAGGATGCCGTTCGCTCCGTGTTCAACCGCCAGGCGGGCGTCTTCGGCGACGCGGATGCCTTTCAAAACGATGGGCAGGTTGGTGAGGCTGCGCAGCCAGTCGAGTTCCTGCCAGGTAAGCGGCGGAGACTGGGGCATTTCCCAAGTCGGCGACTCGTCGGTTCCGCTGACCTGCGACAACTGGTCCTGCTGCTCGCGGAAGTTACCCAATTCTCCGGGCCGCTGGTAGCGATTTCGAACGTCGCGCTCTTTGGGGCTGGGAGCCGGTGTGTCGACGGTTAGCACGATGGCTCGGAAGCCGGCTTCCTCGGCCCGTTTCACCAGGTTCTCGGTCAAATCGTAGCCACGGTGATAGAGCTGGAACCACAACGGCCCAGTGCCCGCCTCGGCGATTTCCTCGAGGCTGCAATTGGACGAGGTGCTGCACATCATCAGCGTGTTGGACATCCCGGCGCCGCGAGCGGTGGCGCACTCGGCATCCGGATGAGCGTTGCCGTGACCGCCGGTGGGAGAAATCATGACGGGGAAACTAATATCCTGTCCCAGGACAGTGGTGGAAACTTTCCGCTCGGTCGTGTCTCGCAAAAAGCGGGGGCGCAAGGTCAGGGCTTCGAAAGCCGAGCGGTTACGCGCCGTGGTGATTTCGTCCATTGAGCCGGCTTCAATGAACTCCCAGTTGTTGTGCGGCAGGATTTGCTTCGCCCTTGCCTCATAGTCGTATAGATTGATAGGGTCAAGTCGCATCGACCACCTCCTTTTGGGTTACTGAATGTGTTTGCCGGAGATGTTACAAGATATCGTATATATCTTCACAGGCCGAGTTTAACCAGAGGGTCGGCAACATCCGGTAACATTTTGTATTCCTGTGATTGTGCATCGAATGTCATCGGGTGTGGCAAAGTGACGTGGCGTGATTTGCGGATCCGCCGTACCGCATGGCCCTGTGAAGATAAACGCCCAGACAACTGGCGGATCGACAGCCGCATGTCGGTCAGTAATGATTGGCGCGGCAACGCGTAACCATTGGCTCGCGCTACTTTTCGGTATATGTCCTTCGCGTCGGATGCCAAAAATCCCCAGAACATGCGTACATGATCGGGGGTCCAGTCTTCGTGGGGAGCCGGCGGATCGGGTGTTCCGCCCTTCGTAGGGTGTGAAACCGACGTTGCCCCGGCGAAATTGCCTTCGATCGCCACCGGCAAACCGTCACCAACCGCAAGCTGCCGTATGGCAGCGATAACTTCATCGGTTTCGCCTTCAACCGTCAGGGCGATTTTTACCATTCGGGAACCTCAGATTTGGTTGGTTGAGTCGCCAGTTTAGCACAAGCCATCACCCGGCCAACGCGACTTGCCGGCTGGATTACCTGAAGTGTCAGACACCGACGCCGAAGTGTTAACACCTCGGCGTCGAAAGGAGTCTGCATGACGCGGCGTTCTGGACACGCCACGCTTTGGGTAAGCTAGGCGCCCTGGTCGGCAGGGCCAAAGGGCACGATGCCGGGGATCCACCACTTCTCCCAGGTCTCATCGATGCGACCCTGGAAGTATTGCAGGTCTTCTTCGGTCAAATGAGCGAATCGTCCCTGTCGCTGCAGATAATCAGTAACCGGCTTCCGTCGGCGAATACCACGGGCGATGGCCCGGGACGGACCATTGAGGATAAGTTCCCCGTCGGCGATTTCGTACTGGACCCAGATGCCGGTTTCGACCGCCAGCATCCCCAGTTCATGAGAATACTTGGGGTCGTAGTCCCAACCCTTGGGGCAAGGGTCGATGCTGTGGATAAAGGTCGGGCCGCCAATGGTAAGGGCTCGCCGGATCTTGTTGGTGAAGTCCGGGCCGTAGGAACCGCAAGCGGTGGCTACGTAACGGACGTCGGGGTGACCGGCTGCCAGCATTGGCACCGTGTTCTTCTTCCAGCGCCGGTTCATGATCCGATGGACCTTGCCAGGAGGAGAGAACGTGGAATTGGCGCCCCACGGACTGGAACCCGACACCTGGATATCGGTGTTGGCGTAGGATTCATTGTCGTAGCACAGGATGAGCAGGTTATACTCGTTGTGCTGGAGGGCTGCCGAGATGGCCGACAGGCCCATATCGACGCCGCCGCCGTCGCCGCAAAACGCGATGACGTTGATGGGTTCTTCAGTCATCTTGCCCTTGCGCATCAGCGACGCCAGGCCGGCCGCGGTGCCAGTAGCGGCGGAACCGCTGGAACCCAGCTGGGTATGCATCCACGGAACCACCCACGGCGTGCTGTAGTAGGTGGTGTTGGCCACATACATACAACCGGTGCTACCCACCACTATGGTGCGAGGGCCGGCGGCCTTGATCATCAGACGCATTACAAGAGCTGATTCACAGCCCTGGCAGGTGCGATGACCAGACGTGAATCCCTCGTAGACTGGTATTTGTTTGACTCCCCTAACCTGGGGGAGGTCTTGCATCATAGTTGTCATTACGGCCCTCCTATTCCCGAACACCAATCCAGGTGTTTTCTTCCTTAACTTTGCCTGAGTCGATTGAATCCTGAACCATGCCCGTCATCGCTTCAACGTCGCGCACGAGGATTTCGCGCCCACCCAAACCGGCGACAAAATTCTGCACCAGCGGGCGATTATCCAGGGTGTACAAAGCTGATCTGATTTCGTTGAACAGCACGCCACCGAATGACGGCGAACCGTATGAGTAATCGCGATCCACCACCCCTACCGCCTTGCAATGGCTTAGCGCCTCGCGCACCTCTTCGGTGGCGAAGGGACGGAAAAACTTGATCCGCAGGAAGCCAACTTTCTTGCCCTGCTCGCGCATACGCCGCACCGCGACTCGCGCCGGGGACGCCAGCGTACCCATTCCAACGAGGACAATGTCGGCGTCTTCGGTCATGTACTCATCGATGAATGGGCTATCGTCGCCGCGTCCGAAGAGTTGCTTGAACTCGTCGTAGGCTTCCTTGATGACATCGCTGGAACGCCTCATTGCATCGTCTGTTTGCCGGCGGATTTCCATCAGCCAGTCCTCGTTAACCTGAGGAGCAATGGTGATGGGGTTGTCCGGATGCAACTGCAGTCGCCCGCGGTCGTACTGAGGCAAGTAGCGGTCCACCTGTTCCTGGGTCGGCACGTTTACGATGGCCTGGGAGTGCGTTAGGAACGAACCGTCGCAGGAGATGGCCATGGGCAGGAACACCCTGGAGTCTTCGGCGATGCGCCAGGCCATCAGTGCGATGTCCATGGCCTCTTGCGCCGTGGCAACCCAGTAGAGCAGCCAACCTAGGTCGCGGACCGCCAGAGCGTCGTTGTGTTCCACCCCAAAGGCTCCCGGGTCGTCAAGGGCCCGGTTGCCAACCATTGCGACCACGGGGAGACGCAAGCCGGCGGTAACGGTTATGGCTTCAAAGGCGTAGAACCAGCCCACACCGCTGGAGCCGCAGAATGTGCGGGCGCCCACGGCAGAAGCGTGTTTGACGATTTCGAACTGGGAATGTTCGCTTTCGGCCACGATGAAGTCGCAGTCGAAAACGCCGTCAGCCTTGAGTTTAGACACGTATTGCATAACCGTGTCGTAGGGGCGAATCGGATATGCGGTGATTACGTCAACATCAGCCAGGGAGCACGCAATGGCAATGGCTTCGCTGCCGCTGATGAGCTCTTCACGCTCGGTTTGTTGCATTTCTTGCGTCGCCATTAATCATCATCTCCGGTGAGCGCAACCTCAGACTCCGATTCGTACTTGCCGGGACTGTGATAGCCGTGGCTGCGGTCGGCGTCTTTGGTCCTCTGGACTTCGATCAGCTCGGCCATCCACTTGTGATAGCCGTCCTTGTCCTGGGTCCAGTGTTCGTACTGGCTGTTGTTATCGTTGAATTCGGCTTCATTTACCATGACAACACAGTCGGGAACCGGACAAACGGCTTCGCAGACCGCGCAACCGCAGCACGCTTCCATATTGGCGTCGTAGAGGCCCTCTGGAGTAACGTCGAAGCAGGTATCGGGACATTGCAGCCAGCACAGCGTGCACTTGATGCAGGTGTCGAAATTGATGACCGGGCGCATGGCGCGGGTGCTGAATTTCTTGAACACCGCGTTGCGGACGGGCTGGTAACCTTCGGTACCGCCGCGGAAACCGCCGCCTTCTTCGATTCCCCGAATCACCAAACCTTCTTCCATGGTTTTCCAGCCGGGCAGGTCGAAGCTGAACGGCGTGTCGTCGTTTCCTTCGCCGGGTTCTACTGGACGGAAGGTGGTGCGGTCGAAGCTGTTGCGGGCGGAAACTTGCTTGAGATCGCCCCAACCCTGGTCGTCAATGGCCGCAACCATGGATTCCAGGCTCACCAACTCGGGACATACCTTGGCGAGGGCGCCGAGTATGCGGGCATCGGTGTGGTCGTCTTTGTAAACCCACAAACCCGAATAGCTGGTGCTTGCCGGGATGATTGCCAGGTTGTAGGCGGTGTCCTTCTGGTGGATGTCCTCGATGAGCGCGTCGGCTTCCTGGCGAGAAGTTACGATCAGGGTGCCGCCAGCCTTGGTCAGTGCGTTGATGGGCTGCAATCCATACCAGGCCCACGATTCGACGCCCTTGCACATCGTGTCGTCGACGTTGATGGTAACGTCCACCTCCCGAGCCTCGTATACCGTAAGGTTTTCCTCCAGCTCTTCCGGGCTATCGGCCACCACCGCAAATTGCTTCGCCGGTATTCCGTTACGCTCTGGTGAGTCACCGTAGCGTCCAAAAGCGGTTCCGATCTTTCCTTCTTTACGAGCGGCGAATACTATGCTGCGGACAATGTTCCGAGCCAGGGTCTTTTGGAATATACCCCGGTACACTACCTCCACTGCCACTGTGCTCATGGGAGGCCTCCTAATTTTTGATGCCGCATTATAGCACGAAACGGCTCCAGGCATGGACGTGTGGTACACTTGCGACGATTTCTCAGAACCCACAGGAGTGTACCAAAATGGCCCAGCGTATGAAGGCCGGCGCAGCGGTAATCGAACTGTTGCAGCAGGAAGGAGTCAGCAAGATTTTCGGTATTGTTGGCTCTTCATTTTTGGACATTCTAGACCCGCTGTACGACCGAAACGACATGGAATTCATCGGCGTGCGCCACGAACAGGGCGCGGCGCTGATGGCCGACGGGTACAGCCGCATTTCCGGTGAGCCGTCGGTCTGCCTGGTAACCAATGGGCCTGGCGTGTTGAACCTCACCTACGGGATAGCCTCTGCTTACGTATCCCATTCTCCGGTGGTGGTCCTGGCGCCGTCAGCTTCCCGCGATCACCAAAACATGGATTCCACGCAGGAATTCGACCAGGTTGCCCTGTTCGAGCCGATCACCAAGGCCAGTTTTTCGATCAACAAGATCGAGCGCCTGCCCGATGCCCTGCGTCAGGCCTTCCGCATTGCGACATCTGGCAAGATGGGGCCGGTACTGGTAGACATCCCGCGGGACCTGTTGCCGGGCGCCGAGATCGATTTGGACATTCTGGCCCCCTCCGCCTACCGCACTGGGCAGGGGCATTCCCGG
Organism: Dehalococcoidia bacterium; assembly: GCA_965217175.1. Lineage (GTDB taxonomy): Bacteria > Chloroflexota > Dehalococcoidia > Lucifugimonadales > UBA3495 > Bin87. The sequence goes on along the minus strand of OZ244251.1, from coordinate 1,991,949 downwards.
GGAGACAGGCAGCAGGTTGAAGCAGCAGCCCGGGAGATTATGTCGGCCCAACGGCCGGTGATCGTGGCCGGTGGCGGCGTGGAGTGGAGCCTGGCAGACGCAGCCGTCACGCGCCTGGCAGAACTAACCGGAGCCCCCATCGTAACTTCCTACGGGCGGGCCGACGCGGTGCCGAACGACCACCCCAACTACCTGGGTCACCTGGGGCGACTGGGCGCGGAGGAGGCCATCGACGCGGTGCGCCACGCAGACGTGATCATCGCCGCCGGGACCCGCCTGGGCCAATCGACGACGTTCTTTGACCATCGCTTCATATCCGCGGACGCCCGGATCGTTCACATCGAAATCGATCCCAAAGAAATCGGCCGCATCTATCCGATAGCGGTCGGTGTTGAGGGCGACGTGGGCGCTGTGGTCGAAGAAATCAACAGCATCGTGGCAGACGGCGAATTGCGCCCCGATGTCGACTGGACCAGCCGGGTTGCAGCCTGGAACGCCGCCCGCGCGTCACGCCTGGCTGCCGAGGGCGAATTGACGGGCGACCACATCAAACCCCAACGCGTTTACGCCGAGTTGCGGAAGGTGATGCCCCGCGACGCCATAATCGCGCTGGACGCCGGGCTGGCGCCCAACTTCGGGCAGGATCGCCTCAATTACTACCAGCCGCGCAGTTTGATCATGGCGCTGGATCTGGGAGGGCTTGGCTTCAGCTTCCCGGCTTCCATTGGGGCCAACTTTGCCGCTCCCAACCGGCCGGTGGTCAACTTCAACGGAGACGGCGGCTTTTTGTTCAACGCCCAGGAGTTTGAGACTGCCGTGAGGTACGGTCTCAAAAACATTTCCATCGTAATGAACAACGACTGCTGGGGGTCGGAAAAGGCTTATCAAAAATACGCGTTCAACGAGCGCTACGTGGGCGCGGACACCGAAAACCCGCGGTTTGACAAATATGCCGAATTATTCGGAGGCACCGGGTTTTATGTTGACCGCCCCGAAGATATTGCGGAGGCATTCAGCAAGGCGCTGGCCGTGGACGGTCCCAGCATCATTGAAATCCCTACCGACCCCGACGAAATGCCCCGGCCGGCCCGCCTGGCCGAAGTACAGTCCGCATCCTAGTGCTACCGGTAGGGTGGCGCCCCACCCTGGGATGCAGAACACGGGACGGATCGTCGGACAACCTTGAGATTACAGCGAGACATCGTGGCTACTAACGACATCATCAAACCCATCGACGTAGATATCTCGGGTAGCGCCATCATCATCAACTGGGACGATGGCCACCGGGGGATATATCCGCACCGGATGCTGCGACTACGCTGCCCGTGCGCTTCCTGCGTCGAGGAAATGACGGGCCGGGCGTTGCTGGACCCGGACAGCGTGGAAGGGCAAGTTCGAGCCGTCGACCAAATGACGGTCGGTCAGTACGCCCTGCAATTCCTGTGGAGCGACGCCCACTACACGGGCATATATACTTACCGAGTACTGCGCGGCGCCTGCACCTGCATCGCGTGCAACGAAGCCAGGGCGGCACGGCAGTGACCCCACCTCCTCCGGGGACATCCCTCTAATCGGGCGGCGCGTCAGAGTTTTGGGGTTGGCCAGATTCAGCGTCAGCCGTACTTCGGCCGCGAAAGGTAGCGCTGGGGCGATTTCGTAACTTGGGCGCGGTGAAAGTATCGGACTTGAACGAAAAATTGGAGATTTGGCGAGTCGCTGGCTGCTGGCACACTTTACATTCAATAGGGTCATCGGCGCGAGATACCGGACGAATAGATTCGAACTCGGTACCGCATGCCGAACAACGGTACTCATAGATTGGCATAGACACCTCCGGGACCCGATTATATCCTATCCACCAAACCACGCCGGCCCACCAAACCACGCCGGTCCAGCACCCGCATTCCTACCAAGAGGATTTTGTTATGAAAGAACGCGCGACTGATGTCGTAATTATCGGTGGCGGCATCGCCGGATGTTCTGCTGCTTATTACCTGGCGCAGAATGGGATTACCTCCACCATCATCGAAAGGGAAGATATTGCGAGCCAGGCCTCTGGATACAACGCCGGCGGACTGAATCCGCTGGAAGGACACGGTTGGCCGGACCCGTTGCTGCCGATGGCCCTGCAGTCGTTCCGCCTGCATCAGGAATTGTGGCGGCAAATCCCGGAAGAAACCGGGATCGATTATCACGGGCGGTTTAGTTCCATCCTGAAAGTTGCATTTACCGAGGACGAGCTGCCCGATCTCAGAGATACGCTGTCCACATTCAACGGTACGACCGAGCCCGGTTTTTCTGCCGAATGGCTGGAGCGGGAAGACGTGCTGGCGATAGAACCGCGCGTCTCTCCGGATATCATTGGCGGCGTGCGAGCAGTGGGCAACGGTTCGCTGGATGGCCAGGAGTTCACGCAGGCTTTGGCCGCGGCGGCTGTGAATCGCGGGAGCAACGTGGTCAGCACGAGCGCGATCGGGCTGCGCCTGGGCAACGGAAGGGTTGAATCGGTGGTGACGAGCGACGGCGAGATTCCGTGCGCCGCACTGCTGATCGCCGCGGGGCCGTGGTGTCGCACGGCTGAGCAGTGGCTGGACATTGCCATCCCAGTTGATCCGCTCAAGGGCCAGATCATCCGGCTGCAACCTGACGGGCCGGGACTGGCATACGAACTGATAGGAGCCGGCAGTTCAATGTACGCAAAGACCGATGGCCTGATCTGGTGCGGGGCCACGGAAGAAGAGGCTGGATTCGACCTTTCTCTCACTGAAGAGGCCCGGGAGCAGATACTGAAAAATGCGGTGCGGCTGGTACCCTCGCTGGCAAACGCCACCATAGCCAAACATACCGCCTGCCTGCGGCCCGTTACACCCGACTGGATACCGATCGTTGGGTCGGCGCCGGGGTGGGACAACGTATACATTTCCGCCGGCGGCCAGAAGAAGGGGATTTTGCTTGGCCCGGCAATGGGCAAAGGTGTCGCCGACCTCATAGCAAGCGGCCAATCTGATATCAGCCTGAAGGGATGCGATCCGGGAAGGTTCACCCGATCGTAAACCCGCCGGCATGGATCACCGGGTAGGGTATTAAATCACCCTTCCAGTTATTCACCATACGGACGCCACGATTTTTATGGAACCCACCGCGCCCGGTAGAATCCAAAGGAGCAAAAACATGACCACCAACGGCGCTGCCGGAGCATTGCGAGATATCCAAGTTGTCGAATTCGGCCAATACATCCCCGGCCCGATGCTGGGCATGCTGCTTTCCGACCAAGGAGCCCACGTTATAAAGGTGGAGCGGCCGGGAGGCGATCCGGGCCGGTCTGAACCAGCGTTCGCGACCTGGAACCGGGGCAAACGCTCGGTGGTTCTGGACCTCAAAACCGATGCCGGCCGCGAAAACGCACGGAAACTGGCCGCCAACGCCGACGTGGTCATTGAGAATTACCGGCCTGGCGTGGCCGACCGCCTGGGCATCGGTTACACCGAGCTGTCAGCAACCAACCCCGGTCTGATCTACTGTTCTCTTCCGGGCTACGGGGACGAACACCCCAGCCGCAACGAGGCCGGGTGGGATCCGGTGATCAGCGCGGAAACGGGTTTTTATGCTGAAACCAGTGAGAGCGGCGGTGATCCGCTTTTTACACCGCTCCCTATCGCCAGTACCTTCGCCGCCCTGCTCGGATCCGTATCCGTTGTGATGGCCGTGAATGCACGGGACAAATCGGGGAAAGGGCAACGCATCGAGGTACCGTTGCACTCGGCGATGTTTACCGCCATGGGCAGCCGCATCATCAAGTTCCACGACTATGAATACGTGGACCGATTCGATTTCCCGCGGGCCGTGATGTCCCATCCGTATGAGTGCGCCGACGGCCGCTGGGTTTACCACCACGGTATGTTCGAACGATTCGCCCGGCAAACTCTCACCGCCGCCGGCCGGGAGGACTGGATAGAAGAAGCGGTATCTCTGTTCGGCCGACCCGTCGACCCGGCAACACTGGAAATGTGGCAGGGGCGGTTCGCCGAGATGTTCAAGGACCGCACGGCGTGGCAATGGGAAACCGACATCAACGCCCAGGGCGGGGCGTGCACGGTGTGTAAGACGGTTGACGAATGGCTGGTGCACGAGCACGCGACCGCCGGGAAGATGGTTGTTGATGTGGAAGACGCCGAGCGGGGAACCATGAAACAACCCGGCGTACAGGTTCGTTTGAGGGGTACTCCGGGGGCGATACAGGGCGGAGCTCCCAGGCTGGGCGAGCACACCGATGCCGTCCTTTCCGAGGCCGCATCGACACCGTCGAAGACACAGGCTCCCTCTGTCAACGAGGACGTAATGAGCGCCCTCCAGGGCGTGAGGGTGCTCGATTTGTGCATCATCCTGGCCGGCCCGACCTGCGGGCGCACGCTGGGCGAGTTCGGCGCGGACGTTATCAAAATCGACGACCCGACTAGGATCCTGGACCCGGTGGGTTACATCGACGTCAACCGGGGCAAGCGCAGCATCATGTTGAACCTGAAGTCTGACGAAGGGCGCGCGGTGTTCTGGAAACTGGTTGAGACCGCCGATGTCATCGTGGAAAACAACCGCAAATCGGCGGTTGACCGGCTGGGGCTGGGTTACGAAGCGGTCAAGAAGGTAAAGCCCGACATCGTGTATGCCTCGCTGAACGCCTTCGGTTACGACGGGCCCTGGTCGGAGCGGGCCGGTTGGGAACAGCTGACTCAAGGTACCAGCGGGATGCAGGTGCGCCGCGGTGGTCGCGACGGGGCACCCATGTTGTCGCCGTACGCGGTGAACGACTACGGCACCGGCCTGATGGGTGCATACGCCGTGGCGCTGGCGCTGCACGAACGCAACCGCACCGGACAGGGACAATCGGTGGACAGTGGCCTGGCCCTTACCGCCGGCCTGTTGCAGTCGCCCTACTTTCTGGATTACGAAGGATACGAACGGGCCGATCTGGAGGGCGTGGACGTGCGCGGTTACTCGCCACGCTCCCGGCTGTACCAGGCATCCGACGGATGGTTGTATCTGCACGCGCCTACGGACTCAGCGTGGCAGGCTGCACTGGCGTTGCCCGAGCTTGCCGAAGTCGCCCTGACTCGTGCGGACGAAGAAACGGTGGCGGCGTTGTCTCATGCCATCGGTAAGGGCACGATAGAACACTGGGCGCGTGCGCTGCGTCCCCTGGGCGTATCAGTTACAGCCAACCTTACGATGGAAGATTACCGGGATGACCCGGTGGTACGGAGCGCCGGTTTTATCGTGACGCGAGAGCACTCCGTTTGGGGGCGCGTGGATCACTCGGGCACCACCGCGCGCCTGTCGGCCACACCACCGCGGTTGGGCATTCCGGCGCCCTGGTTCGGTTTGCACACGGATGAGATCCTGAACGAAGTCGGGTATTCCAGTGCGGAGATCTCGGGACTTAAGGCATCGGGAGTGGTGGTGACGCCACAGCAATAATCGTGTGGTGGCGATCGGTGACGCGCCGGAATTGTCGATGGGCGTTCCACCGGTGTTTCTGGCAGCACCAAGTCCCGGGGTAAGTCTGCCTCGGGATGCCTCGCGGCAAGTGTGCAATCCGGGAATCTCCGTGCTAAACTGACGCCAACCACCCGCCTGGGGGAGGGGAAACGTGCTACGAATTTATAACACCCTTACCAAATCCGTCGAGGAAATCAAGCCCATGACGCCGGGTCGCGTCACGATGTACACGTGTGGACCGACGGTGTACCGGTACGCACACATCGGCAACCTGCGTACTTACCTGATGGCAGACTGGATACGTCGTATTCTGACCGCTGACGGTAACGAGGTTTACCACATCAAAAACATCACCGACGTCGGCCACATGCGGCAGGAGCTGGTTGAGGCGGGCGGCGACAAGATGATCATGGCCGCGCTGGAAGAAGGAAAGACCATTCAGGAGATCGGCGAGTTTTACGCCGATTGCTTCTGGCGCGATGAAACACACCTGAACATTCTGCCGGCCCACGTATTCCCCTGGGCATCCCAACACATCCCTGAAATGCTGGAAATGGTTGGGACGTTGATGGAAAAAGGATCGGCATACGAAGCCGGCGGGAACATCTACTTCGATGTAAATAGCTACGCCGAATACGGCAAGTTGTCGAATAACTTCGGTGGTGATTTGCTGGAAGGCGTGCGGGCAGAAGCTGACCCGCTGAAGCGGGACCCTCGCGACTTTACGCTTTGGAAGGCGGCTGAACCTGGCCGGGACGTAAAATGGGACAGTCCTTGGGGCGAGGGCTTTCCGGGCTGGCACATCGAATGTTCGGCGATGGCCCACAAGTATCTTGGCGAACGGTTCGACATCCATACCGGTGGCGTGGACAACGTGTTCCCCCATCACGAAGATGAGATTGCCCAGAGCGAAGGCGCTTTCGGCAACCGGCACGTTAACTATTGGATACACGGGCAGCACCTTTTGGCCGATGGCGCCAAGATGGCAAAATCGGCGGGCAACGTCTTCCTCATCGAGGACCTGGCCACCCGCGGTTTCAATCCGCTGGCGTTCCGATACCTGTGTATGACGGTCCGATACCGCCACCGCATGAATTTCACGTTCACCTCGCTGCGCGCCGCGGAGAAGGCTCTCACCAGCCTGCGCAACCGGGTATGGAACTGGCAGAATGCGCCGATGGACAGTTCATCTCGCCTGGAAGACCGGAGCGTGGTGGAAGATTGGCGCAATCGGTTCTGGGACGCGGTGCACAATGATCTCGATCTTCCCAGGGGGCTGGCAATCACCTGGGACATGGCGAGTTCACATCTGCCGCCGGCGGACAAGCTGGAATTGATTCTGGACTTCGACCGGGTGTTCGGCCTCGATCTGGACGACGTGCCAGCCGAATACGACATCAGTCCCGATGCATCTGAGCTGATCGCCCGCCGGATGGCGCTGCGACGGCAGGCAGCCTTCGCCGACGCCGATGCCCTGCGTTCCGATGTATTGTCAGAAGGACTGGTCGTAGAAGACGTTGGAGAAACCTCCCGGGTGCGTCCCCAAACGCCATTGGAACAGCAGGAATCGCGTTGGGCGTCCGTTTCTGCCTCGCGGGAGATTCCATCGTTGTTGGACCAACCCGATTTGTACGATTTCACTTTCCTGATCAACGCCTACGATTACGTAGACGACGTACGTCGCTGCGTGGAGTCGATTTTAGCCAACACGTCGGGCGCATCCGTGGAGGTTGTTGTCGTGGACAACGGCTCCACCGACGGAACTGCCGATTACCTGGAAGAGGCCCAAAGGCAACATAGTAACGTCAAGGTAATTCACTGCGACCACGTGGTGGGCGATGCTGCGGGCAAAAACATCGGCCTCAAGCAGGCCCGGGGCCGCTATATTCTGCTGATGGACGCTTCCGTAGAAGTTGTGGGGGACATGCTACAGCCGGTGGCCGAGCAACTTGCCGACCGGTCTGTGGGAGTATTCGGGCCGTATGGTCTCACCACAGACGACATGCAACACTTCCACGAAGAGGTGGACCGGGGTGACGCCGACGCAATGCAGGCTTACTGCATGTCGTTCCGCCGCGATGACCTGGCTGCCGTGGGTCTGATGCACGAGTCGTTCCGGTTTTACCGAAACCTGGACATCGACTATTGTTTCCAGTTCAAAAATGCTGGGTTCCGAATCGTTTGCGACAGCAGCCTGCCGCTGGTGCGACACGAACACCGCCAATGGGAGGAACTGGACAACAATCAGCGCGACGAACTCAGCCGCAAAAACTTCGGTCGGTTCCTGCGCCGCTGGGGCAATCGGCCCGACCTGCTGATTAATCCGTCGGCCCGGGGGTTTGAGACGGGATTCAGGCACTGATCACTATTCGAGGAATTGGAACGGCCCCCCGGCTCGAGCCGGGGGGCCGTTTTTGTTTCAATTTGTAATCGCGCCAGAAAGGTAATCAGCCGCGCCCGTACCAGTCTGGATGCACTGCCTGCAGCCCCAGTTGCGGCCAGGCCGCCGGAGCGCTGCATTTCTCCAATCGCTCCGCTAACGGCAATGACTCATCCCAGTAATAAGCTATGATGCGCCGCCCATTCCAGTCGCTGGCGTCGTCGGATGCGATCCAGACTACGGGTGACTGCATGACCTCGGGTTGTATCAGAGCCTCGGCGGTGCCGCCCTCCGGCGGCAGCACCATGTTGGTTGCCGTGGCTCCGCCCGGGGTCAACACGTTTGCCGTGACTCCGCTGCCTTCGAAATCCTGCGCCATGATTGCTATCAGCGCCTCGTGCCCAGCCTTGGAGGGGCCATACGGAGCGCCCCCTTTCCGCCACATGGTGTCCATGCTGGTGGTTACGCCGATGATGCGACCAGACCCTTGCTCAAGGAAATGGGGCGCCACGGCATGAGACATCAGGAAAGGCCCGCTGAGGTTGACGGATATGACCCGGAGCCAGGCCTCGGGCGCAATGCCCCAGAAATCGTTGGGGCTGCCGGCAGCCCCGCTGGTGGTGAACCCGGCGGTACGCGGATTGATGCCGGCGTTGTTGACCAGGATGTGCAACCCGCCCATCTCGCTGATGGTACGGCTGACAGCATTCTGCACGGAATCGGGGTCGGTTACATCCGCGATGATGGGCAGGACGGCCTCGTCGCCGCCGAGCTCCCTCATATCGTTGGCGGTTTGGTCCAGCCAGTCCTCGTTGATGTCCAGCATTGCCACACGGGCGCCGGCGCGAACCAGACCGGTAGTGATGGACCGACCCATGCCAATCGGGCTGGCCGCGCCGGTCACGATGGCCACCTTGCCCTGCAGCGTGTCGGATGGCATTGTCATGTCGCTCACCTCGTTGATAGTTGGCGTTGGTATTCAATCAGAGGACGATGATAACCGCTGGACGCTGTATTGTTAAGCACACGGCTAGGAGTAACAGTTCAGGTTCGACGTGTGATTTCCATACCACTCCTTCATGCCGGCCATACCATTCCGTCATTCCGGCCTTGAGCCGGAATCCAGAGACGTCTTTAAACCGCAATGTTGCCAATCCTCGGCTTCCTGGATTCCCGCGTTCGCGGGAAAGACAGGTTGGGGCCAGGATACTACCTTCAACTCTGAACAGTTACGGCTGGGATGACTCCTTGACCAGCCTGGGTATCGGTGTTAGATTCAGCGACGTGTTTCGCCATTGTGTTACGATTTCCGCCCCCAATGAGTCTGATGAACGAACTGGCTGACCGCACATTGCGCGGTGAACTACGGGCGGTTTCCAGGCTGTTAACCCTGTTGGAACGGGGCGACGCATCAGCGTCCCCGGCGATGGAACAACTGGACCCGCACACGGGCCGCGCCTACACCGTAGGCATCACCGGGCCACCCGGCGTAGGCAAAAGCACTCTGGTGGATCGGTTGACGGCGCACCTGCGGCAATCCGGGTTGACCGTAGGTGTCCTGGCCGTAGATCCCACCAGTCCGTTCACTGGCGGCGCGCTGCTGGGCGACCGAATCAGAATGCAGCGACACTATCTGGATGACGGCGTATTCATCCGCAGCGTCGCGACGCGAGGGCAATCAGGCGGGCTGCCTCGCATCGTAAAGAGCATGGTGCGCGTGCTGGACGCAGCCGGTAAAGACGTGATACTGGTTGAGACGGTGGGGGTTGGTCAAACCGAACTGGGCATTATGGGCGTGGCTGACTCAGTTGCGGTAGCCATGATGCCCGAATCTGGAGATTCCATCCAGACGCTGAAAGCCGGAGTGATGGAAATCGCCGACCTGTACGTTATCAACAAGGCTGATCGTGACGGCGCCAATCAGATGGCAACCGCGGTTACAAACATGCTGCACCTGGCGGACCTGGCCAAGGGATGGAATCCGCCGGTGCTGCTGACACAGGCCCACGCCAACGTCGGCGTTGCCGAATTCTGGAGCGGGGTAGAGGATCACCGAAAGTTCCTGACTGATTCCGGTAACCTTGAGCGACGCCGGGTGGAACGAAGGCGGCAGGAGTTTTTGGAATCGGTGCAGGAGGAACTGCATCGCCGGGTTACCGCGCTGATTCGCAGTGACCCGACTATGGCAGAGATTCTAGACGGTATCGACACCAAGGCGACGGAACCCTACGCCGCCGCCCTGCGGCTCCTGGCAGACGATGGTAAGGTGACCGCCCTGTTCAATCAGCGCTGAACCGGCGAGCAGCCACGAGCGAATCGCTTATTGGCGGTTGTTATCGTTGCCGTCGGAGTTGCCGCTAGCGTTGGAGTTGTTGTCGCCGCCCTGGTTGTTATTGCCCATCCCAAGGAACGGGGACAGCATGGAGGTGAACTCCATGGGGAAGATGAACTTGGTTGACGGACTGGAGCCCAGGGACTTCAGCGTGTCGAAATATTGCAGGCTCATGGTGCGGGCATCGACGGTTCTGGCTACATTATAGATGCGTTCCAGTGCGGCGCTGAACCCGTCGGCGCGCAGCACAGTGGCCTGCTGTTCACCTTGGGCCTGCAAAATGTCCGCCTGCCGCAGACCTTCTGCCTGCAGGATGGCAGACTGCTTTTCACCCTCGGCGCGGTTGATCTGGGCCTGCCGCTGACCTTCTGACTCGGTGATCTCAGCGGTTTTAATGGCTTCGGCAGATTTCTGGCGTTCCATCGCAGCTTTCACGCCCTGGGGCGGGTCAACCTCGTTGATCTCGACCTGAGAAACCTTGACGCCCCACCGGCTGGTCACCTCGTCCATCCGCAGTTGAACTTCGTCACGGATGCGTTCGCGTTCCGACAGCGCGGTGGCCAGTTCAATGGCTCCGATGACGGCACGCAGGGTGGCAAAGGCCAGGTTGATAACGGCCTGCTCGAAGTTTTGTACCTCCAGCACCGCCCGGTCCACCTGATCTTCCATCACCCGGTAGTAGATTACGAAGTCCATGTCTACCACCACGTTATCCACGGTGATGTATTTCTGGGTGGGAACCCGCGTTACGCGTTCGCGGAGGTCCACCTTGGTGCCTTGGTAAAGGAACGGAATCAACAGGTGTATGCCCGGACTTTTGTTTCCGATGTAAGTGCCGAAACGCTGCACCACCATGCGCTGGTATTGTTGAACGATTACGATTCCGGTGGCCATAATTGTGTCTCCTTGCCCGCGATGCGCGAGCAGAATTTGGTGGCGTCTCTATCGTTATTCCTGACCTTCGGGCACCCCCGCACCGCCAATCTCCTCGACCATTACAATCAGACCGTCGGAACCTACAACCCGCACTGGGCGCCCGACCGGTACATATATTCTCTCGGTGCTCATGGCAGACCAAGTTTCGTCATTCAAAGCGATGATCCCCCTTGGTTCTAACGCTGATGTTACCACACCGGTTTGCCCGATGAGATGACCTGCCTCGCTGCGCCCGTCGCTGTCGCCAACGGCCGGCGCCGAACCCGCTACTGCATTACCCCGGCGCGACCGAACCGCCTCAAAGGCGATGTAGCCAGCGCTGAGCGCCAGAATTCCGCCCACGCTGCCCAGCACCCACAAACTTACCGACAAGTCCGGGAAGTTCGCCGGTATGCCGCCAAAGCTGCCCAACCCGCCAAACAGCAGAAGTCCACCGACGACAAGGCTGACCACGGCTCCGACGCCCAAGGCCCCGAATCCGGATATAAACACCTCCAGCAGCGCCAACACGCCGGCCAGGGCGATGAACACGATGCCGGCCCAGTTGAACGGCAGGTTACCCAACGCAAGGAAAGCGAGGAGCAGCAAGATGGCGCCAGCCACGCCGGGGCCGATGGTTCCGGGGGTCATCATCTCGAACACGATGCCCAACCCGCCCAGGCTCAATAACAGGAATGCGATGTTGGGGTTGGCGATAAAATCCACGAATCGCTCACGCCACTGCAGGTTGATGCGTTCGGTGGCGGCGCCGGCAGTATCGAGCTGCTGCTCTCCGGCGGCGGTGACCACCGTGAGGCCGTCCACCGCGTTCAGCAAATCAGAAATGTTGTCTGCCACCAGGTCTATAATTCCGGCTTCCACCGCCTCGGCGGCGCTGAAAGACGCAGCGGAACGAACCGTTTCTTCCAGCGCGTCGGCGTTGCGGCCGCGTTCGTCGGCGATGGATCGAATCAGGGCAGCAGCGTCGTTGGTGACCTTGTCGGCCAGGGTTTCGGGCAATTCCTCTCCGCCACCGGAAACCGGAGTTGCGGCGCCGATGTTGGTGCCGGGCGCCATGACCGCGATGTGCGCGGCCGCCGTGATGTAGGTACCCGCCGAGCCGGCATGGGCACCCCTTGGCGATACGAAAACCGCCACCGGCACACTTGACTCCAAAAGCGTTCCGACGATATCGCGGGTGCTGTCGTAGAGTCCTCCGGGGGTGTTGATTTCGATCAGGAGCATGGGAGCGCCGGCTTCTTCGGCCTTCTCAACCGCGCGGGCGATAACGCGAGCTTTTACCGGATTTATGATCTTTTCGATCTTCAGAAGAAACACCGGCGCGTCCTGGGCGCTGACGGGAGCGTGGCTTGCCAGTAAACCCAAAATGCCCAGGCAAATCAGGCCCAGGCACACGCTTGCAACGACCGACCGGCGGAGGTTAGTCGCCGGGTCGGCTATCAACGAGTTATTGATGCTCATCAGACCCATGCAGTTGATATCATCGGGGCCACCGCGGGGTATGTCAAATCCGCTATAGGGAACTGCGGTTTGACTACATTCGCCGTGTACCAATACAATTGCCGTGCAGCCGGTCAAATCACAGTGCGGGCTGCACGGCTTGCAGGAGGATTAATGGATTACGAGTATATTTTGTCAGAAAAGGAGCGTGTATCCAAATTCGAAGGCAGTGGTGACCGACGCCGCGAGAAGGTGGGCCACGTTGCTTTTCTAACGATGAACAGGCCCGAAGTTCTGAATGCAATGAACCGACAGCTAACGGAAGAATTGCACGACGCCGTTGCCCGCGCAAACGAGGACGATGAGATCGGTTGCATAGTCATCACCGGCGCCGACACTTCGCCCCGGGCGCCGGCGTTTTCCGCCGGCGGCGACATCCACGAGCAGCGAGAAGACCAGGCCGCGCTGAACGCCGGGAACTTGGCGCTGGAAGATATGGACATGCGATCGGCGCGTCGCCAGCGGGGCAGCTATGACGTCAGCGCATCGGACAAGCCGGTGATCGGGATGATCAACGGCCTGGCCTACGGCGGTGGCTCGGTACTGTCGTCGTCGCTGGACATTCGCATCGGTTCCGACGCGGCGCGTTTCCGATTTTTGGCCGCGGCCTATGGGCGCATCAATTCCACCTGGACACTGACCAATCAGGTTGGTTGGCCCCAGGCCAAAGAGCTACTGTTCACAGCCCGTGTTGTGGAAGCAGAAGAGGCTTATCGTATTGGCCTGCTCAACTACCTGGTTCCGGTTTATCGCCTGCGCGAAAAAACGATGGACATTGCCACTCAGATCGCCACCAACGACACTCCATCGGTGATCGGCATTAAGCGATTGCTGCTCCAGCACATGGGCGGAAGCCTGGAACAACAGTGGGCCAACGAAAGAGATTTCACCACCAACGTGCTTCGCGGCACATTGGCGGAAGAAGCATTCCCGGAATTTTTGGCCCGGCGCGGCCGACCGGTTAGCGGGCAATAAGCCGCTGCACTAGCGCTTCTTGAGAAGTAACCGCAGGGTCTTACCAACCCTGCGGTTCAACTATCCAGCGTGCCTTTAGTACTGGGAACCTGACCGCCGGCGCGTGGATCGGGCTCGACGGCGTCGCGCAAAGCACGTGCCAGCGCTTTGCACAATGCCTCGGCCTTGTGGTGGGGACTTACGCCCGCCAGGACTTTGGCGTGAAGGTTGATCCGCGCTTCTACGGCAAATGATTCCAGGAAATGCGCCACCAGATCTCCCGACAACGTTTCGACCATGGTGCCATCGAGGGTAGTATCCACCGTGGCGTAGGGGCGACCACTCCAATCGACTGCCACCATTACCAGCGTTTCGTCCAGCGGGACTATGGCGTGACCCATCCGCCGAATTCCGCGGGGTTCACCCAGCGCCTGCCCGAAGGCCCGGCCCAGCATGATGGCAGTGTCTTCGACCAGGTGATGCCAGCCGACATGGGTGTCCCCCTTGGCGCGCAGTTCGATGTCGAACAATCCGTGCCTGGATATCTGGCTAACCATGTGGTCCAGGAATCCGTTGCCGGTGTCGACGTTATATTGACCCTGGCCGTCCAGATTCACCGAGACGTAGATATTGGTCTCACCGGTGGTTCGTTCGAGGGTCGCGGTTCTTGCAGCGTTATCGGAGGACACCATCAGTCATCCACGCCCAATACAGCCCTGAAACCGGAGATTACTGCATCGGTTTCCTCAGGTTTGCCAACGCTGACCCGGATATAGTCCCGCAGCAGATCGTTGTCGAAGTAGCGCAAGAAAACACCGCGCCGACACATTCCCTCGTAAACATCGAGGCCGCGACCATCCGGCATCTTGCAAAGGATGAAATTAGCCTGCGACGGCCAGGGTTCAATTCCGGGGATACCGTCCAACAGTTCGTAGAGCCGGGATCGTTCGGCAACGATGGATTCTACGCGAGACAGCAACTTGCCGGTGTCGGCAAGGGAGGCCAGCAACGCGATTTCGGCGGCAAGATTGACGTTGTACGGCGGTTTCATTCCCATCATGGTGGCCGCCAGATCGGGATCCATGGCGCCAGCGCCGATACGCAGGCCAGCCAGGCCAGCCCATTTGCTGAAGGTTCTCAACACGACGAGGTTCCGATATTCGGGCAGCAGGTGCATCAAAGTTTGGCCGCAAAATTCGTAGTAAGCTTCATCGGCCACAACCAGCAACCCGGTTTCCAGCAACGCCCGAGATTGCGCTTCCGACACCAGATTGCCGGTGGGGTTGTTGGGGCTCGGGAAGAAGATAGCCTTGGTGCGCGGGGTGATCGCCCCCGTGATAGCCTCGATGTCTATATCGAAATCATCATTGCGGCGTACCGAAATCGCCCTGGCTCCGGCCACATCGGCGGAAAAGGAATACATGCCGAATGTTGGTACCGGAATGATGATTTCATCTCCCGGAGCAAGGAACATCCGCATCAGCAGGTCGATGATTTCGTCGCTGCCGTTGCCCGCCACTATGTTTTCATCCGGAACGCCCAGGTATTCGGACAACGCTGCCCGCAGGTTACGCTGGGCAGGGTCCGGATAATGGTTGTAGTCGCGGAAGTTTCCTAACGCTTCGGCCACGTGCGGGGAAGGGCCGTAGGGATTTTCGTTGCCGTTAAGCCGAATCACCTTATCCAACGAGATGCCGGCCTGCTCTGCCAGCGTTTCGCTGGGCGAAACACCCTGATAGGTTTTGAGCTCATGGATGTGAGGAAGCAGCAAATCTTCGATATCAGGCATCAGATTACAATCCCCTGGCGAGTTATGAACCAACCCCGGTTATTTAGCCCGGGGCGCGGCCAGATGATCCAGCCTGGCCTGTACCGCGCCGGCGTGGCCCGGCAAACCCTCCGCCTCGGCGATGCGCACGGCGGCGCCACCCAGGTCGCGGAAGTGTTCGGGGCTCAATCCTACCACGGGCATGGTGCGTACGAAATGATGAACGCTCAAAGCTGAGCTGAAACGCGCCGTGCCACCGGTGGGCATGACATGAGATGGCCCCGCGATGTAATCGCCCATGACTTCCGGCGAGTACTCTCCCAGATACAGTCCGCCAGCATTGCGGACGCTGCCAGCCCAAGCCCAGGGATCGGCCACCATGAGGCAGAGATGCTCGGGCGCCAGCCGGTTGGCGACCTCGATGGCCTCTGTAAAACTGTCCACGAGGACAACCTGCCCCTGAGCTTTGAGAGAATGACGGATGGTATCAGCACGCGGGTTGGTGGAAATTTGAGCGTCCAGCTCCGACTCCACCGCGCGTACCAGTGATTCGGAGTCGGTAACCAGGATTGCGGTGGCCATCGGGTCGTGTTCGGCCTGGGCGATGAGATCGGCGGCGCAGAAGATCGGGTTGGCGAAAGAGTCGGCCACCACGACGGTTTCGGTAGGGCCGAACACGCCGTCGATGTCAACGTGGCCCTGAACCATCCGCTTGGCGTGAGCGACGAACACGTTGCCCGGACCGCAAATCTTGTCCACCTTGGGAATACTCTCGGTGCCGTAAGCGAACGCTCCAATGGCCGGCACGCCGCCGACCTGGAAAACAGCGTCCACGCCAGCGATGCGCGCCGCCGCCAGAACCGTGGGGTTCAGGGGGGCGTTGCCCAGACGCGGTGTGGTCAGCAACACTTCGCGCACTCCGGCAACCCGCGCCGGGATCGCCGTCATCAGCACGGTGGAAGGGTAAGCGGCCGTACCGCCGGGGGCGTACAGTCCCACTCGTTCCAGTGGGCGCACCAACTCGCCGAGTCCGCCCTGGAGGTCCACCCAGTCTCGCGGCAACGTGGCCCGATGGAATTCGGTAATCCGCTTCGCCGCCAGTTCCAGCGCGTTTTTCAGGTCCTGTGGCGTGGATTCCCAGGCGGCGTCGATTTCATGTTGAGGAATCTGGAAGGAGTCCAGTTCAGCGCCATCCAACAGCAGGGCGTATCGGCGAATTGCCGAATCGCCGTCGGATCGCACGTCGCGTAGCATCTGCAAAACGGCAGATTCCGGAGTGGCATCAGGACCGAAGGCCTGGCGAGTTCGCTGCAGCACGGCGTCGGGCAGGGTCGAGAGATCCAAAGGGTCGACCCGGTGGAGGACGGAGTCGGCAGCTGCCAACCCGCGCACAAGGTTAAGTCGCACTGAGATACTCCCTGGCCTGCACCACCGTTTCGTCGACAACCTGCCGGCGGTAAGCATCGATCAGTTCACGCGGGATGTGTTGATAAACCCGGTCCAAGCTGGACGGCATGTCGGATAGAAACCCATCCACCACCAACTGAACCTCTTCGTTGTCGCGGTACATTCGATTCATTGCCCGCTTGAGCCTTTCCCAGGTGAAATCCCAACCCAACAGTCGAGCAACCCAGCCCTTCCATTCGTCGATCAACTCATCCTCGAGAAAACTAAGCGCCGGCATCTGTTCGACGGCTGCGATAGCGGCGTTGTGTTCCGACAAACCCACATCGCCATTCAAAACGCTCTGGTCCATGTCGAGCTGCAGGGCGCGGTCCCAGATATGGGCCTCGACTTCACTGTCGGTAATCCGGTCGTCGTTGCCAAAATGGGGACGGAACACGGTCGTGATCCAAACCTCGTCAGCCACCAGGTGGCTGACATATCCCAACAAAAACGCCCTGGTGTTCGGGGTAAGCGCATTGTCCGATCCAGCCAGCCGCGGGTGTTCGGTAAACATTCGCCGCACACCGGCTCCAACCTCGCTGACCGTAAGATCTGAAAAATGGGTGCGGGCGCGATCCCATTTGGTCATCGCGCGTATGTCCGGCGTGGTTGAGCCGAGGTAGGCTGCGCCGGCGTGGTCGAATGCGTAACCCCAATCCAGCTCCTCGGCGACCTGCTGACACAGGTAAATGTGCATCGGCAAATTAGGCATCGTTGAGTTGTCTCCCATTAACCGCCTGCACCACATCCATGAATTGGCCGAAGGCGCGAGATTCGCCTTTGAACAGGTATGAGAGCTGGGCCGCAGCGATGTCGACGCCTCCACATTCGCGCAGGTGAGCCACCGCGTCCAACAGGCGATCTTTGCGTATCAACAACGACACGGCGTACCAATCTTCTTCCCGCACACTGAACACGCGCGCCACCGTAGGACCGCGAATACCGGCAATATCGGGGCGCGCCAGGATCATGGTGCTGACATCCTCGGCGGTACGCCCCTGCACGTTGGCAGTGATGCGGTAGTAAGGTTCGGCGCGCAAGTGGGCTTCCAGGGTTTCGGTTAGCGCCTGCGCGAGTCTCAAGTCGTCGGAATTACGAGACAACGTGCAGGGATTGGCTATCAGGCAAGCCTGCGATACCAGTATGGTGCCACCTTCCAACGTTTTCAAGCGGTTTTCACGTAACGTTGTGCCAGTGGCGGTCAGATCGGCAATAAGGTCGGCGTATCCGGCGATGGGGGCTGCCTCTAGAGTTCCGCTGGCTGGAACCAGGGTGAAGAAATTAATCCCGCGTTCGAACAGGTATCTCCTCAGCAGTGTGGGGTACTTGGTGGCGATGCGCAGCTGCCGACCACGTTCGTGGAATTCCAGCGCCAAATCGGCCAGATCGTCCACTGAAGTAACGTCCAACCAGGAATCGGGCACCGCAAGGACATACTCACACCGGCCATATTCCAGATCGTCCAGCACGGCGATGACGGCGCCTTCATCGTGCCGATATTCCATCAACCGGTCCAAACCGGTGATTCCCATTTCGGCGCTGCCTTCCTCCACCTTGTCGGTGATGTCGGCAGTGCGCTGGAACAGAACATCGATCCCGGGCAACGACGGCAGGGAGCCGGTGTATCGCCGGGCGTTGGGCCGGCTAACCTTAACGCCGCAAGCTGACAGGAAATTGAGCGTGGAGTCGCCCAATTCACCGTCGCTGGGAATGACCAGTCTCACTTCACCACCTGCCTGCCGAAGTCTACTGGCTTCGGCCTTCGGATGCCAATTCCCTTACAATTACGGAGTCGGAAGCGATGCCGCCGGGATTGCCTTTGCCCGAAACGTCAAGGATCGCAACACCCCCCTTGATGCGGATTTCTCTGGCAGCGCGCAATGCAGCTACGTATTCGTCTGATCCTGCGGGAGCGACGATTACCGGCTGCGGCATTGCGACGGCAGGGTCGTCGGCCGGCATGACCTTAAGCAACGATTCCAGGGTGTATGCGAAACCCAGGGCTGGAACCGTGTCGGGCCCGCCAAGGGCACGGGATAACGAATCGTATCGACCGCCTCCCCCCAGGTTCGTGGCGCCCACGCCATACACGATGTCGAATATTATGCCGTTGTAGTAGGCAATGCCGCGGGCCAACGAAAAATCGATTTGCAGGTGCCCCTTCAGTGAGGGTTCGTCGTCCACCAGATTCACCAGGTCGGTAAGCCGGTCGATGGCGGAAGTGTCGCCTCCCGCTGAAACGACGATGGAACGGGCCCGTAGGATGGCGTCGGCGGGGTCGCCGTCAATTGCGGCCAAACGAGCTGCGAGAGTCAATCCCCGCTCGACGGTGTCGGGGTCGTCGCCACCGCGCAGTTTGCGCAGGAGACGGTCGACAATTTCGTCCGACGACCGTTGCCCGATGGGGGCGCCCGACGCACCGTTCCAGCGCATAAAGCCGGCCAGCACGTCGCGGGCTTCATCATCGGGGAGGCCGGAAACCGCGTCGGCCAGGTCGTTTTCTTCCGGCAACACATCGCGTCCCGATGCGATATGCAGTTCGGCAGCCCGTTGCAGGATGGCTGACATCGTAGACTGGTTGCTACTGATGCGGTTCATGTTGGCGACTATAAACGAACGGGCGCGGTCCGACAGGCCCACCGTATCCAGCACACCATCCAATACGTCCAGGTCGGCCACGCGCACACGGTAATCGGCGATACCCAGGGTAGCCGGCACACCCGCAGCCAGAGACAGCAGTTCGGCGTCCGCCAACGTGCTGCGCGATCCGATAAGCTCAGCGCCAACCTGGGTGAACTGTCCGTTACTGGCAACATTGTCGGGATCGTACCGGAAAACCGGGCCAGCGTATTGCCACCGTTTTACCGAATCGGTCGCAGCGCCGGATGTAGTTTCCAGGTAGTGACGCATGATGGCTGAAGTGAATTCCGGACGCAGGCTCACCGAATTGGAACCGGGGTCGGTGAACGAATACATCTGGGAGGCCAGTGCGCCGCCGGATTTCCTCAAAAACAACTCAGTGGCTTCCAGGACAGGCACTTCAAGCACACCGTAGCCGTAACCGCCGATCAATTCGTTGAGCCGGGATTGCACCGACTGCTTACCCCGACTGGCATGGGAACCCAGGTCCCGCATACCCGGGAGCCGGCCAACGGGCGTGATTGGACTGGACGAAAAGTTAGCGGACGACATCGCCAAATATTGTATCACCACCGGATACCCGGCGTTCCAGGCTGGACCCGATCAGGGATGAGCGTTTAACCCGCCATCAATGTAGATAGGTTGGCCGGTTGGGTAGTCACAGTACTCGGAACACAGGAATACCAGCAAAGCCGCCAGGTCTCGCGGGTGTCCCTTACGACGCAAGGGTGTGTACCGCACCAGCAATTCTTCAAGTTGTGTCTCCAGCGGTATGTCTTCTGCGGTGGACCAACCGGAGCCGATGGCATTGACTCTGATCTCGCTGCGTCCCCATTCCACGGCCAACGAACGGGTCAGTGACAGTACCGCCGACTGGGTGGCGCTGAAGGCCGAGCAGTTGTGGATGCCGCGCTCGGCCAGGCTGGAAATCACGTTGACGATCCGACCGTATCGCTGGGACAGCATTTGCCGTCCCACTGCCTGACACAGCAAAAACGTTGCCCGAACGTTGCGGCGATGCAGTTCGTCCCATTCGTCAACCGTAATATCCTCTGCGGGCTTGGCGAAAAAACTGCGCGTGTCGTTCACCAGGATGTCGGCCCGGTCGTGGTGGGCATAGAACGCGGCAGTCAGCCCAGCAACCCCGCCGGGAGAATCCCATGACCCGGCGTAGCCGTGCGTGCTGCCACCAACCGAAGACTCCACCTGTTGGCATATTGCGTCTAGGGCTTCCTGACGTCGAGCCACGGCAAACACATTGGCGCCGGCCTCGGCCAGGGCAGCCGCCAGATGGGGCGTTTCGTTGCCCCCGGCGCTGGCGACGATGGCCGTGCGTCCGGTCAGGTCATATTCAACAGGCAGTGCCATCAGTCTCCTAGATTTCCAGGGGCGCCAACGGGGCGTGCCCGGTTGGGGCGATGCCCGCCGCCAACCCACCCCCGTCGAGGATGAACATTTCGCCAGTCATGTAGTCGGAGGCATCGGAGGACAGGAATACCGCGATTGGCCCCAGCTCTTCAGCGCGTCCCAGTTTACCGGAAGGGAGAAAATCTCCAGACTGCGGCAGGGTGCGGTTGATCGCGGCGCCGGGGTCGATGGTAGGAATGAATCCCGGCACAATGCTGTTGGCGGTTATGCCGTGCCGCGCCAGGCTAAAAGACAACACCCTGGTGAGTTGAATAACGCCACCCTTGGAACAGCAGTACATGTAAATGTCCCGGCCACCGCGCAGGCCGAATCCGGATGCTACGTTAACGATTTTGCCTTTCCCGGCATCTGCCATGGGTTTTGCCGCCGCCCGAGCACAGTAGAAAGCGCCGGACAGATTGATGGTCATGGCGGTTTCCCATTCGTCGTCGGTGATTTCCCAAATGGGTTTCAGGACGTTTTCGGCCACCATCGCGGCGTTATTGATGAGTACATCTATGCGCCCGAAATGGCCCACCGCAGTTTCGACAAGTGCGTTCACTTCTGACGATTTCGAAACGTCGGTAGGGACGGCAATCGCATCCTGGCCGGCAGCAAGCACTTCGTCGCGGGCAGCTTCGATGGGGCCGGGCCTTCTGCCGGCGATGGCCAGGTTGGCGCCAGACCGCGTCAGGGCGCGCACCATCTCCAAACCCAGTCCCGTGCCTCCGCCCGTTATGACCACCACCTTGCCATCCAGGTTTAAATTCTCCAGCATGGGTGGTCTATCCTCCTGCGGTGGGGGTTGCGGATTCGGTGATCAGGGCCGGTCGCAGGGTAATGTCTCCGGCGGTCAGGGTCAACAGGCTGCCGTCGTCGGTACGCAACAGCAGGTTGCCAGACTCGTCGATGTCCTCGGCCACGCCGCACTCAGATAAGTTGCCATGAGAAACCACGACACGTTGACCCAAAGTGTCCAGCCACCGGCGCCACTCGGGTATGGGCGAGCGCCCTCTTAGAATATCCAGGTACAATGCGTCCATGTGCTGCAGGATTCGCCGCAACAACTCGGCGCGGTCGACTTCGCCGTCTGCGTATTGGTTCAGGCTGCCCGCAGTGTCCGCGATTTCGGCATCTTCCGACACGTCCATCGTCACGTTGATGCCGATGCCGATTATGGCGTGTTGAATTTGAGAGCCGGCGACCGCGGTCTCGGCCAGGATGCCAGCCACTTTGCGGCCCTCTATCATTATGTCATTAGGCCACTTGATGGCAGGCATCGGGCCAACTACCTGACGAATCGCTCTTGCGACGGCCACGCCGGCCAGCGGATTGAGAAGGGTAAGGGTGTTGGTATCCGGATACAACAGTACCGAGAAATACAGGTTGCCTGCCTGAGATATCCAGCGGCGACCCAACCGGCCACGACTGGCGCTTTGGGTTTCGGCGACGACCACCAGGCCGGCGTCGGCGCCGTTGCGGGCCAACTGACCGGCGTCATCCATCGTTGAGCCGGTTGCCTGGTAGAAGCGGATACGTCGCCCGATGATGCGGGTGTACAAACCGCGGCGAAGAACCTCAGCAACCACGCTTGGCGGCATGGAATCAATCCCCCGGAATTCCGTTACCAACCATGTTCGAATCGGTCGTGCAGGACCTCCAGCAATCGACTGACGGGCACCCGTTGTTGGGCCATCGTGTCGCGATCGCGGATGGTCACCGCCTGGTCGTCGATGGTGTCGAAGTCGACCGTAACGCAATAGGGTGTGCCGATTTCGTCCTGGCGACGGTAGCGTCGCCCGATGCTCTGGGCGTCGTCGAACTGGCAGGCAAAGCGGCGGCGCACCAGGTCGTACACTCTGCGGGCGGTAGGGGCCAGCCGTTCGTTCCGGCTCAGGGGCAACACCGCGACGGTTACCGGAGCCAACGCGCGATGCAGGTGCAGGACGGTTCGGGTATCGTTGCCGTCCGGTTCTTCGTCGTAGCTGTCGAGCCAAAAAGCCAGCGTGGCCCGATCCACTCCACCGGAGGGTTCGATAACGTAAGGGAGGTATCTCTCACGGGTTGCGTCGTCAAAGTATGACAGGTCCTGACCGCTGAACTCGGTGTGGCGACCGAGGTCGAAATCGGCTCGGTTGGCGATACCTTCCAGTTCACCCCAGCCCCAGGGGAAGCGGTATTCAATATCGAAAGTAGCCTTGGCGTAGTGGGCCAGTTCGTCGCTGGCGTGTTCCCGAAGGCGCAGGTTCTCGGCGCGGATACCGTAGCCTACATACCAGTTGAACCGATCCTGCACCCAGCGCTGCAGCCAGTCCTCGTCGGAGCCGGGTTCTACGAAGAACTCCACCTCCATCTGCTCGAATTCTCTGGTTCGGAAAGTGAAGTTGCCCGGGGTAATCTCATTGCGAAAGGCCTTTCCAATCTGGCCGA
This sequence comes from Dehalococcoidia bacterium, assembly GCA_965217175.1. Taxonomy (GTDB): domain Bacteria; phylum Chloroflexota; class Dehalococcoidia; order Lucifugimonadales; family UBA3495; genus Bin87. Next base: position 1,968,663 of record OZ244251.1, on the reverse strand, counting down.
TCCCGAACGGCAGCTTTTTACGGGTGGCTGTTTGCACGTTCTGGAAGTTGACGAAGATGCCCTGGGCAGTTTCGGGTCGCAAATATATCTCGCTGCCGGAGTCTTCCACCGGCCCCATGAACGTGCGGAACATCAGATTAAATCGCCGTGGCTCGGTCAACTCACCGTTGCACTCCGGGCAGCGGTTGGTTTCCAGCTGGTCTTCCCGGAAGCGGTGATGGCACTGGCGACATTCCACCAATGGATCGGAAAAATTCTCGACGTGGCCGCTGGCTTCCCAGACGCGAGGGTGCATCAGGATGGCCGCATCCAATCCCACAACATCGTCCCGCTCCACAACGACCGCGCGCCACCACGCTTCTTTGACGTTGCGCTTGAGTTCGACCCCCAGCGGACCATAGTCCCAGGTGGAACCCAACCCGCCGTAGACCTCGCTGGACTGGAACACGAAACCCCGTCGTTTGGACAACGACAGAATTTTATCCATATCGGGGTAAGGCAACGTCCGCGGCATGTTGCTCCTTGGTACGGCAGTTAGATTGCCGACGATTGTCGTCGGCGTTTCCGGGCCAGATTTATGTTATCACAGGGTCTGCCAGGCCCTGGGCGGGGAACTCGTCGCGGGCGGCGTTGGCAATGTGGTCGGCAGCCAAATCGTCCAGCTTGATGTATCGGGCGGACATGGCTTCGGCGATGTCTTTGGCCAACTCCAGCTTGATGAAGCCCTGCTCGGTATCGATCACGACGGCGGGAATTCTGGCCTCTGCAACCGTGGTTGCCAGACCCTTCACCTCGTCCGAAACCGATCGCCCCGAGCTGCGCTGTTCGCCGGCCAGGTTCACGTTGGCCCGTCCGTCGGACAACAATATGAGCAACGGGAGTACGTCCCGATCTTTCAATCGCTCCCGTTCCAGTGTTTCCATCGCCAGGTAAAGTCCGTGGGCCAACGGTGTGCGTCCGCCGGTGGGCATATCCTGCAACTGCCATTGGGCCATTTCGACGCTGCCGGTGGGGGGCAACAGCAAGTGAGCGGAAGTACCGCGAAAGGCGATCAACCCAACACGATCACGCCGCTGGTAAGCATCCATCAGAAGCGACATCACCGCGCCCTTCACCGCTACCATGCGGCGCTGGGCGCCCATGGAGCCGCTGGCATCAGCCACGAACAGGATCAAACTGCCGGTGTGGGTTTCGCGCACTTTCTCCCGAATGTCCCACGGCTCGATGAGCAGAGTTGCCGCGTCTGGCCCGGCAGTTTCCCGGCGGGTTCGTTGGTGAGGAGCGGCCATGCGTAGAGTTGCGTCCAATGCCAGATCGGTAACCGGACCCGGAGGCTCGCGGGAACCAATGTAGCGACCGGAAGAATCGCCGCTAATCGTGGTGGCCCGGCGGCCCGCTCCTCGCCGCGCGCGACGGTCCGGGGGTTGCACCTGCAGGTTCTGGACTGCGTAGGGGTCGCCTACCTCGAACCATTCGTCGCCGCCCGCCGTGGCGTCCGGTTGCTCGGCATCGGGTTCGTCAGCATCATCGGGAGGATCGAGTTCGGGGGTTTCGGGACTTCTATCGCTTTCGCCGTCGTTACGGTCATCGTCGCCGGAATCACCGCCGTCGGAAGATTCCCGGTCCCGCGCCTGATTCTGGAACTCTTCCAGCATGTTATCCAGTTGTTCGGTAACCAGGTGAGGCTGCTGGAACGGCAGACGCCGCTGGCGGTGCAACAATGCCATCAACGCCGCTTCCCGCACGTCTTCGACCTCCACCACGGTGCGGCCTTCGTAAGCGGCAATGGTGCTGGCGGTTTTGTACATCACGATGTCGCCCCGGAGGCCGTCCACCTGATACTCGGCGCAGATATCGGTGATGAGTTCCAGGATTTCATCCGGGACTACCACCGACGGCAACCGCTCCTGGCTGCGGATGATGCGAGAACGTTCCAGTTGCTCCGCCTCATCCCAACCATCCATGAATCCGAAGGGTTCGGCTTCATAGGCGATGCGGCGGCGCACGACTTCCCGCCGTTCGGCGGGCTCGAACACGCCATCCACTTCCACGGCCAGGCCGAATCGGTCCAGCAGCTGCGGGCGCAGGTCTCCCTCCTCTGGGTTCATCGTGCCCACCAGCATGAATTCGGCTTCGTGGCTGACCGACACGCCCTCCCGCTCTACGTAGTTGCGTCCCAACGCGGCGGCGTCCAGCAATACGTCCACCAGGTGGTCATTGAGCAGGTTGACCTCGTCGATGTAGAGAATACCTCGGTGGGCCACCGCGATCAGGCCCGGTTCGAAATTCTTCTCGCCGGTTTTGATGGCCTGCTCGATGTCCAACGAACCCACCAGGCGGTCTTCAGTAGCGCCAACGGGCAGGTCCACGATACGTACCTGCCGCAGTGCGGCGAGGCCCGCGCCGCCGGCTTCCTGCTGGCACCACTGACAAACCGGTTGGGGAGCGTTGGGCAGGCAACTAAATTGACACCCGGTAACCACCGGCACTTCGGGCAACAAGGCCGCCAACGAACGAACGGCGGTGCTCTTGGCGGTCCCCTTTTTGCCCCGAATCAACACGCCGCCAATGCGGGGATTGATAGCGTTAAGCAACAGGGCCCGTTTCATCGACCGCTGGCCGACGATGGCCGTGAAAGGAAATCGCGGTTCGCGGGAGGTGTCTGGCTGTATCAAGCGAAACCTCGATTAACGCACGGGTGGATGATTAGCTGGTCGCGGCGGCGGAGTTGCGAAACGCATGAATATTCCGCTCCTGATACCGGCGGTATCCGACGGTGGCCAGCGCGATGCCCATCCACAACAGGAGATGACCGACGGCGGTGAAACTGCGGAACAAAATTGTCAATTCCTGTGGCAACCAGTCCGGGGCTGCATCGCGCACTCCGGGGATGGCAAAAGCCAACACCAGCGCCACGACCGAATAGGCAATGCCGATACCGGCGTACCGGAACCACCGCGCCCCGCCGCTTGCGTTGCGGTTCACAAGCCCCGCGCCATAGATAACCAACGCCACGGATGCGGTTGACACGAAAATGAAGAGGAACTGAAAACCCTGCCGTGCCAACAGGGTGGATTCGTCTCCGACACCGGGCGGATTGAGCGGGAACTTGATCTGCGTATACATGGAGACGGCCCAAAATCCGAGGAAACCGGCGATCGCGCCCCACGCCCATGGACTCCACCCGGGGGTAGCCCACCGCATCAGGTGATACAAGCCGGAAAACACCGCGCCGAACAGGACCCCAACAACCGCCAGACCGAGGGTCATGCCCACGCGTTGGCCGCCAAGGCCTGTTAGAGCGCTCAGCGGAAGTTGCGATTCGTCCTCTTCGCCATTGGCGGCGGCTTTGCCTTCGAGGTCAATGGCCCATTCGATCACCGGAACATTAAAAATGTTCATGTAGGCCGCGACCACAAGACCAATTATGACGCCCATGACCAGGGCGGTCGGGAGGATCCGTTCCATTCTGCAACTCCTATGATGCTGAAAACTGCCGTATTCCGACCATCGGAACAATCCGAGTGCCTGAACCGCGTAAACAGATCGGTTGGATTCACAGGTCTCCTCCTGACGCCCTGTTGAGCGTCAACGCGTGAAACCCAGCCTTGGTCACAAACCCGGCGTATTACTACGCCGGGTCGGGTGACGACTAATGGCACATAAAGGCGACGTGGCGGGCGTGATGGAAGAATTCGTGCACGGAACCAAGGATGCCGGGCGAACCTATCGCTGCGGCATGCACGCCACCATCGACGTACCCGACGATGTAGAGCGCCATTGCACCAACTACCAGCCAAGGGGCCCAGGCGGCAGTGTTAGTCGTGGACAGGAATCGATTGATGATTGCCATTATTCTTGCTCCTCTCGCCCTCGCGGGCATTTTGCTTCGCAGCACGACGGCTGCTTATTGTACGACTTCGTCAGCAGTTTCACAACATGAGCTCAATCGTGTAAACGATAATTGCCATGCCATTAGCGCTGTACGAAAATAAGGTTCTCTTCTTTGCCTACCCACCGGTCCCGAGCCTCTTCGAAGGCCTGGAGTTTTTCCGGTTGCATGTCGGTGCGTTTTTCGTCGTCGTCTAGGTGAGGATTGGGAAAGTAGCAACGCACCAGCGTTTCTTCCCAATTCTTTGAGAACCGTACATAGTAGGACTTCAGGTCGCCGTGGCTCATCGCCTCTACGAACTGGATCCCATCAATTTGCTCCAGCTGCAGGTGGAAGTGCCAGTTGTCCGCTTCAACAGTGGCCCATCCGTTGTGAACTTCGGGCTCCTGGATACCGTCAGCGTGGTTTTCGCTAACCACCGAACCACCGCCCACGACCCACATCATCTTGGGATCCCTGGCCAATTCCTGCAACAAACCCAACGTGTTTTCCATACGAAACATCCTCCTGACCGTAGGCCGTCGCCTACTGCCTGGTTCCACTCTCCTGGCGCGCTTCGATGTCGGTCTCCAGTTCCAGATACATCTCCCGCAGTTTTTCCAGCATCTCCGGCGGCGGGTTTTCCCACATACCACGCTGGATAGCTTCCAACAGCCGTTCGACGATCCCCCGCAGCGCCCACGGATTGCTCTGCCGGAAGAATTCCTGCATCTCGGGATTCAGGACGTATTCTTCGGTAACGTCCTCATACATCCAGTCCTCGACGACCTGCGCCGTCGCGTCGTAACCGAACATATAGTCAACGGTGGCCGCCAATTCGAAGGCTCCCTTGTATCCGTGACGCTGCATCGACTGCATCCACTTGGGATTGACGACCCGACTGCGGAACACTCGCCGCGCTTCATCCTGTAGATCGCGAACCCGGGGGCGGGACGGATCGCTGTTGTCGCCGAAGAACTGGCGAGGATTGCGGCCCGTGAGAGACCGAACCGTAGCGATCATGCCGCCGTGGTATTGCATGTAGTCGTCGCTGTCGAATACATCGTGCTCCCGATTATCCTGATTTTTGGCGGCAATTACAATCTGGCTGAATCTGGCGCGAAATTCGTTGCGCGCGGTGACGCCGAAATCCTGGCGGGAATATGCGTACCCACCCCAGGCGGTATAGACCTCGGCCAGATCGTGAACCGATTCCCAGTTGCGTTCGTCGATCACACCCAGGATGCCGGCGCCGTAAGCCCCCGGCTTGCTGCCGAATATACGGAAGAGTGAAGCGTCTCCATCACTGTGGGTTTCATCGTCGCCTGATCCCGATGCGGCTTTGAGTTCAGCATCTTCCCGAACGTGCTTGACGATGTAATTGTCCTCGGGTGATTCGTCCTGGGCGGCGACCATTGCCACGGCCTGGTCCATCAGATAGATAAGGTTGGGGAACGCATCCCTGAAGAAACCGCTGATACGGACGGTTACGTCGATGCGCGGGCGGCCCAACTCGGACATGGGGATAATTTCCAGGCCGTTGATTCTGCGGCTTTCCGCCTGCCACACCGGTTTGACACCCAGCAGATACAGGATTTGAGCGATATCATCGCCGTGGGTGCGCATGGCCGAGGTGCCCCAGACGATGATTCCAACCATCTCAGGGTATCCGCCCTCTTCATCGAGATATTTCTGCAACAAAGCGTCGCCGAGCGCCTTACCCACATCCCAGGCCGTGGGCGACGGCAGAGCCCTTGGGTCCACCGAGTAGAAATTGCGTCCGGTGGGCAAAACGTTAACCATTCCACGGGTGGGCGCCCCGGAAGGGCCAGCGGGCACGAAGCGCCCGTCCAGTCCCCTCAGGAGGTTATCGATTTCGTCCGTGGTGCGGAGCAGTGCGGGATGAATGTGTCGGCCCACATACTCCAGGACGCCGGCGGTCTGGCCGTCCATTTTACCCAGCAACTCGGGCACGAGCGCGGCGATTTCATCGGCAGCGAACCCATTGGGGCACAGACGTTCGTAGGCTCGGCGGCACATGGCTTCCAGCGCCTCGATAACGTCGCCGGCGTTGCGAATGGGCGAACCATCGGCAGCCGAACCCAACACGGTCGGCGTATTCCCATTGACCGCCGCAGCCGGATTGTCCAGCAGCGCGTGATAATCAAAGCCCAGCGCCTCGGCCATGCTCCGGCGCAAACCGGGTACTGCTCCGTTATCCAACCGCGTGAGGGCGCACAACAGGCCGATCATCTGGTCGGACGTGGGCGGCACACCCAAAGTATGCAGGCCATCCTTGATCTGAGCATCCTTGATCTCGCACAGGTATCCGTCGATCTCCAGCATGAAATTGGCGAAGTCGTCGGGTTGTGCGTCCACCCCCAAATCACGATGCAATTCGGCCTGCTGAACCATCTCCCAGATTTGCGATTCCAGGGTTGGGAGCTTGGCCGGGTCTAGGGTTTGACATTGGTAGTGCTCGTCCATCAGTTGTTCGAGCTTTGCTATGTCACCGTAGGCATCGGCGGTGGTCATGGGCGGAATCAGGTGATCAACGATGGTGGCGTGCGTGCGTCGTTTGGCCTGAGTTCCCTCGCCGGGGTTATTGACGATAAAGGGGTAGAACAGCGGTATGTCGTCGAGGGCAACCTCGGGATAACAGGACCGGGATAGGCCAACGCCCTTGCCGGGCAACCATTCCAGCGTTCCGTGCTTGCCGATGTGGATCATCGCATCGGCCTTGAATACGTCGCGAATCCACCGGTAATAGGCCAGGTAATGGTGGGTAGGCGTGAGGTCCGGGTTGTGGTAAATCGAGATGGGGTTCTCGCCGAAGCCCCGCGGAGGCTGCAGACCGACGAAAACATTACCCATCGGTACGCCGGCGATAGCCAGCCTGTCGCCGATCCGGTACACCTGACCCGGAGCCTCGCCCCAGGCTTCCAGCAACTGGTCCTGAACAGTCTCCGAGAAGCGCGAGTACCATTCGGCGTAGGCACGTCGTTCCACGTGCCCGGCCGCCAAACGCAACTGCTCCTCGGTGAGGGTATCGGTGTCGTTGCTGCAACGCTCGATTATGCGATGCACCAGTTCATCGCCGTCAGCGGGCACGTCTTCAACGTGGTAGCCAGCGCGTTGCAGAGCGTTCAGTATGTTGATCGCCGAGGCCGGTGTGTCCAGGCCCACGGCGTTGCCAATGCGGGCATCCTTGGTCGGATAGTTGCTTAGGATGATTGCGATGCGCTTGTCTGCGTTGGATTTGCGCCGGAGGGTAGCGTGCCGCACTGCCAACCGGGCCACGTAGTCCATACGGTCGTCTTGGGCCACGTAGCGCTGCATCCGCCCGGCGGAAAGGGAACCGCCTTCCGGCGGAGTCTCTTCTTTGAACGACACCGGAACGGCGATGATCCGCCCGTCAAACTCGGGAAAAGCCACGTTCATGGCGGTGTCCACTGGGCCCAACCCCAGCGAACTTTTTTCCCAATCTTCCCTGCTTCCGGTGCTGACGATGGCCTGAATGATCGGCAGGTCCAGCTGATCCAGCAGCGCCTGCGACCAGCCGGTGGCGACGGTTGCACCCGTGCCGCCCTGCTGGTGATCCAGATCGCTCATCGCCAATCCCATCGTGTTGATAATGCAATCGACCCGTGGGATTCCCTCAGCGTCGACCATGTAGTCGGTCAAGGTCTGGCTGTGTTCTGCGTCGTCGTCTTCCGGTGTGTGCTTGAGACTATAAGAATATACCGGCAATACGTTGACATGCTGCGACTCCAGACGATGGATGAGCTCATCAATGAAAGCCAGGTTTCCGCTCATCCAATGCGCGCGGTAAAACAGGACGCCGATGGCCGGCCGGCCGTTTTCGTACCTTTGGGCAACGTACTGGTCGATCTCCGAACCTTCGGCCACCTCCGGATGATAGATACCCTGCCAGGGCATTGGAGCCGGAGCCTCGTGCCCGTAGTCGGAGCCCAAATAGGCATCGGACAGGAACAGAAACAGGTTGCGGAAATTCAGGACGCCGCCACGCATCAGGTAGGCAAAAACCGTTTCCACCTCGGCAACCGGCGCCGTACAGGCGGTAACCAGGTCCTCATCCCATTCCTGGTGGCCCGGACATGCGATGACGGGGACTCTGCGGGAACCGCAAACGCTGACCAGTGCGTCGAACGTGTCTCCAAGAGCGCGCTTGCCGCCCAGGAGCCGGAGGACCACGACCGATGCCCGGCCCACCGCGTCCATTAATTCGGAACGCGCGGATGTTGCCGCCTCGCTGTCGCCTTCCAGCGACACCGGATTGCAGGCATACACCTGCACCGAATCTCCCCAGGGCATTCCGACCAGAGCGCGCTCCGCGGTGAGGATGTCGGTATCCGCCGTGGTTACCAGGACCAGCGTGGCGGGCGTTGTTAGACCTGCAGTAGTCATGTGTCAGTTGTCCGGCTCGTCGGATCGCGGGAACACCATTATGGACAAATCGCTGAAGTCGTCAGGCAACTGTGAGCATTCGGCCAACGTACCGTCCCAGCGCTGCTCATCGGGCAGGGTGAGACGCTGGAAAACCGTAACGGGATGTTCAGGGTCTGCCCCGTCCGCAACGGCTCCGGCAGCGATGGCGGGTGGCATGAAATCGTATGGCCGCGGTAATAGGATGACATTACGCCTTCCCTGGTTCATCAACTCTACCAATTCGGACAATTCCGACCCACGATCCCATCGCTGGTGCAGGGTGATAAACACCGACTCTTCCAGAGATATGCCGGCCCGAGCACAGGCTATTTGAATGCTGCTAACTCCCGGAATCAGTTCGACGGTCTCAGCGCGACGTCGCACGCGATTCAGCAATTCCTTGGCTGACACGTTCAGGTCGCCCCAAACGCACACCACGCATGATTTGCCTAGTTGGGCCTGCTCCTGCGCGTAATCCAGCACTGCCTCCTGGTCTCGGTAAGCCATTGGGCGCACGTCGGCGTTGCCAGTACGGCCGTCCACCACGTCCAGCACGGTCTTGAATCCTACGACCACGTCAGCCTGTTCCAGGGCCTGGCGACCCTTCAGGGTGAGCATGTCGGGGTCGCCGGGACCGACGGCCACCACAGTCATTTTTATGCCGGAGTTAGTTGTGCTCATTGGGGATATTTCAGATCCGATACTAAAATTTTAGACCCTGGAGCGCCGAGGCTGCCAGGGTCGGGGTTTCGAGTTGCGGGAGCGTTCAGCATCAACCAGATGATGTGGTATTGCATACGATGCCGCACGGAAACAACCCTGTTGGGCGCAGAGTAGAGTTCCAGAGCAACACCGGGTAGGTCTCCTGACTTTCGGTTCTCGGCCTTCCGAACCCCTTCCCGCCGGTGGACATAGGCGAACGCCAGCAGTGGTTTACGTCGGTAGGCTCCCCGATTACAGTGGCGCAACCGCGGCGGAGTCAAACCGCCTTCCCTATTAAGCCCGATAAGGATTTTTTGGCGCCCGGTGCCTTGGAGTCAGTTGTTAAAGAGTTGCGAAGTTGTCGCGCCCACAATGTAACCCGGAGCACGGCGGGTGTCAACCGGGATCATGATTTACGGCGTGGATAGTTGCAGACGTAACCTGACATCCGGACCGACACACGGGAATATTCATTGTGTAGAAACTGATTACGCAAAAGGTTGGTCGAATCGCCATTACCGATTTTTATCAATATCGGATGTCGCCGTAAACGCAATTTTCTGGCATTCGAGATAACTTGACAGCGAATAGTACCGTAAATAGACTATGGCATCGCGGATAATATCTTATGCGCAATTTCATCAAATATGATGAAACGGGATTGGCATGGAGAGATATGCAAATCCTTGGCTGGGAAGCAACGCTGCCTTCTTTCCTAACCTACGCTGTTAAAGCCGTAACTTAAGCACGGCTTGACTCGGGGCTCAGTTGGCGGACGCACATGTTCTGGCGTCTGGCTAATCCCTTAACAACAACAGGAGGAGAATCATGGGAGTAGCGGGAATGGTGCTTGGCATTATCGCCATTGTGTTCATCTTCATACCGTTCGTCGGGATAATAGTGACTGTCCCGTGCATGTTGGTGGGACTGCCCTTATCGTTCGTGGGTTTGGTGCAAGGTCGCAATAACGGCACGGGAGTGGGGATGGCAGTCGCCGGTCTGGTTTGCAATTTGATCGCCCTCCTCATCTTCTTGATCATGTTGATCGTCTTCGGTTCATTTCTTCTCGCGATATTCGGTTAAAGAAGATACACCCCGGCGCTCGATCATCATAGTTCCTGGTCGTCGGTGACAGGTACCGAATCGCAACGGCAACTGATCACGCAGGCAACAGAGAACGGAATCAAACAGGCGGGTGATTCACCAGCAGGTACGCCCATGTAACTTGATGGAGGAAGTACTGTGGCCGAAGAACAACAACCAACCCAACCGGAACAACAACCCCCGGGATCTTCAGGCGGAATACCTCCGTTCATCCAGAACAATTTGATGTGGATAGCCGTCGGTGTTGGCGCCGGTCTGGCGCTCCTCATCATTATCATTGTGGTAGTTGTCCTGCTGGCCGGCGGCGGGGGCTCCGATCTCAAAGCCGATTACATCGATGAATGTACCGACGACAGGCGGGGTTGGGGTCTGGACGAGGACGTATGCGAATGCGGTTGGGCAATCGTAGACCATGACTTCGACAAAAACGCCATTGCCGACATCGAAGATTCCCGCAACGGCGATGAACTGGTATTCGTTATCTATCAAGACGCTGTCGGGTACTGCGAAGCGACGCAAGAACTTCCGCGGAGGTTGATACCCGACATTGGCGCGAGTCGGGATTTCGGCGGGTTGAGCTCCGATATAGAAGATTTCTATCTCGAAGAATGCGCCGACGCCGATGTGGACGAAGGAGCATGCCAATGTTCGCTCGACATACTTGGTGGAGATTTCGACACCGAAACCTTTGAGGAACTGGAGCAGGACGGCGAGATAGGCTTCCTCTTCGGCGAAGCGATGGATTACTGCGAATCCACCGACAACCTGCCGCGCAGCCTTCGACCGGACCGCTAATCGATCCGGGTAACTTGAGCGCCGTACCTGTTAGCGCGGGTACGGCGCTTGTTATGTTTACCAATGCTCTCTCACAAAATAGCCCGGCCGCCTGGCGTATCGCACAACTTGCGTTTGCCCGTCACCATGCCGCAGAATCTCTAATATTGAACAAAGGCGAAGGACAACAATGGTTTTGAAACTCGTTGGATCCATCATCGGGGCGCTGGTCATCGCGATAATAGCCGTTGGCGCATTAGCCTACTTCGGAATCATACCAATCCCGGGACTGGGCGGATCCAAGCCCGAGAATACGGCACAATATTTCCCCGATGACGTGCTGGCGTACAGCTGGATGACGCTGAATCCCGGCGATGGGCAACGGGCCGAAATGCTGGATATCTGGGAACGTTTCGACGAGTTGGATGGATTCCACGACGCCGTACAGGACCTGCTGGAGGAATTTCGTGAGGAGACGGACATTGATTTCGAGGAGGATATCCTCCCCTGGATTGGCCCCGACATGTCCGCCGCACTGCTCGATGTTGGTTCATTCGATCCCTCGGTGGCCGCCATCGTCGGCGTGCGTGACGCCTCTGCCGCAGCGGATTTCATGGATCTACTGATCGATTATGGGGAGGAGGAGGGATCAGATTTCATTGACGATTCTGAGGGAGACTTCGATGTCTGGCTCGAAGAAGACGGTGACGGGGCTTTTGCGTTATCCAACAAATGGCTGGTGGTCGCCAGCGACGAGGATGCACTGTTTGACACTCTGGATATGATCTCCGGGGACGGCGGAAAATCCCTGGCAGACAATCCCGACTTCCAGGAAGCGCAGGCGGCGCTACCCGCCCGCCGGTTTGCCTCGGTATACGCCGATGTTGAAGGCATCGTGGACGAAATCGACGCAGCGGTTGGGTTGACCATGATGATGGCCGGCGTCGATCCCTTCGATTTTGAACCGCCCAAGTGGGTGGCGACGTCTTTCCAGTGGGTTGATCGCGGGCTGGTAGTCGACACGGTCAGTCCGACCACCACGGACTTCGGATTGGAGATCGCGGATCTGGACAACCCGGCCCGGGTGCTGCCTGATGATACGCTGGGTTTCGTCGCTTCTGCCTTCGACCCCAGCGTGGACAACTGGCGGAATGTTCTGGACGATTATCCAGTTGGGGATTTGTGGTTCCTGGCAGAAGCGCTGGATGAGATTGACTACGGTTTGAGTGACTTCGGTGTGGGCGGTTTGACCGTGGACCCTGATGATTCACTGGCCGACGTACTTGATACGGTGATTGACGTCGTTGCCAACGCTACCGGCGTGGACCTGGAGCTAGACTTCATAGACTACCTGAGCGGTGAAATAATTATCGGAATCAGGGAGTTCGATTTCCAGGAAGTAGCTGACGATCCGGAAACGAACGCCGTGGACGCGATGGCTATGCTTTCGTACCGTTCAGACAACAAACTCGACCTGCAGGATACGATGGACGTCGTCGTCGAACTGGTTGAGGAATATTCCTTCGGGGTAGTGAGCGCCGAACCGGTGGACGTGGGGGCTGAAGACGATGCGATAGTCCTGAAACTGGACGCTTTAGGGTTCTCGGACATTGCCTACTCGCCCGGGTACGTACTGCACGATGGCTATATGACACTGGCGTCCACCGAAGATGCGCTGGTAACTATCGTCGATGTGCAAAATGGCGACGCCGACAGTCTCACATCCAACGGTGAATATCAACGTGCGAGCGGGCACATTATAGGAACCCGACAGGGCATGGGCTACGTGAACTTCCAGCTGATCATTCAATATTTAGACCCTGACGAGTTGGATATGGACTTTGACGAATTCGAGATTTTGGAAACGGGACTGGGCGGGGCCGCCTTTGGCGCTCACCAGGGCGAGGAGTACTCCCGTTTCTCCTTCGTTGTCACCCTCTTCCCGGAGTAGTTCGCTACCGAGAGAATTTAGGCGACATCACACGGTAACCAAAAAAGGAGCCGGAGCAATGATGCTCCGGCTCCTTTTTTTATACCTCGGCGCGCGATGCGCTAATGCACGATGTCGCCCCCGCCAATGGCCGGGAGGAAATGCATTTCGCTCCCTTCGGAAACGCGATCCAGCAATCCCAGTTGGCTCACTTCACCGTCGATAATCACCGCCAACCCGGGGGTGACGTCGTCCGTTTCCTCATCGTACAGCAGCTCTTTAATGCCCGGATGCAGGGTTTCCAGGTTGTTGATGACCTGACGCACCGTGGCGCCGGATACTTGAACGCGGTCCGGCGCTCCGGTAATGCGTTGCATCTGAGCTGGTATCCACACGTCAGCCATTTTTGCATCCACTAGCCGTTATGGTGAAGCCGTAACTGGAGTTGATCTATTTGCTTCCGTTCGCCCACAACGCTTCCAGCACGTTGCCGGGGTTCATGGGAAGAACCTCCAGGCGCACGCCGATGGCATCGTGGATCGCGTTGGCGATTGCGGCCATGGGAGGAACGATCGGCACTTCGCCGACGCCTCGCACACCGTACGGGTGATTTGGGTTGTCAACCTCGACGATGCAGGTGTCGATCATGGGCAGGTCCAGGCTGGTGGGCATCCGGTAATCCAGGAAGCTGGAATTTACCATGTGCCCCAGATCGTTGGTGTAGTACTCCTCGTTGAGCGCCCAGCCGATTCCCTGGACGACGCCGCCCTGGATCTGTCCCTCTACGTATGACGGGTGGATGGCTTTGCCGGCGTCCTGAATCGCAGTGTAACGCAGGATTTCAACCTTGCCGGTGTCGACATCGACCTCAACATCCACGATGTGGCAGGCGATAGCGGGGCCGGCGCCGCCGGGGTTTACACCGCCACGCCCGACGATCGGGCCGCCGGTAGGAACCTGACGCGCTGACAGCTGACGGAAGGTCAGTTGCAACTGGTCGTCGGCGCGGTGCTTCAGCACGCCGTCTTCGAACTCAACGTCATCTTCCGAGACTTCCCAAATGCGGGCCGCCCGGGAAATCATCTGCTGTTTTACATCCTGAGCGGCAGTATAGGCAGCGAATCCGGTTTTGAAGGTGACGCTGCTGCCGCCGGTGTTGGAGGTGAAACCGATGGAATCGGTGTCGCCGATCTGCGGGTGGACATCCTCCACCGCGATACCCAGAACCTCAGCGAATTGCTGGGATACCGAGGCCCTGGTTCCCCCGATGTCAGGGGAGCCCTCGGTCAAGCTGACGGTCCCGTCCGGATTTACGACGGCCACCGCGCTGGAAGGTCCGGTGTTATTCCCCCAGAATCCCGCGGCGAACCCGCGGCCGCGGTACTTGCCATCCTTCGGCGCACTGTAGTGGGGATGCGCCTTGGAGGCTTCCAGGGTCTCGATGTAACCCACCTTCGGGGTCAATGGTCCGGTGGGTCGCCGGGTGCCCTCTTTGGCGCTGTTTATCAGGCGCAGGTCGATGGCATCTACACCCAGTTTCTCGGCCAGTTCATCCAGCGCCACTTCTACACAGAAAGCAGCAGCCGGCGAACCTGGGGCGCGATAGGCTGCGGTCTTGGGCCGGTTGACAACGATATCGTAGCCTTCGATCCAGGTGTTGGGGATATCATAAGCCGAAAACACGCAGTTGGCCGCACCGGGCACGGGAGAGCCGGGGAATGCCCCCGCCTCGAAGATCAGGTGTACTTCGGCGGCGGTTATCTTGCCGTCGTTGGTTGCTCCGATCCGGCAGGATATTTCGGTGCCGGAGGTCGGTCCGGTCGCTTCAAATACTTCGGTGCGGTTCATCGCCACTTTGACCGGAGCGTGGGCTTTCTTGGCCAACAGGGCTGCCAGCGGTTCCATATACACCGCGAGTTTGGCGCCGAATCCGCCTCCAATCTCCATGGGAATCGCTTTTACGCTGGAAACCGGCACGCCTACCAGGCGAGCGGTATGGTCGCGGACGGTGAAATGCCCCTGACTGCTGGACCAAATTGTGAGATTACCGTCGTCGTGCCACATGGCGGTGCCGCTGTGGGGTTCGATGTAACCCTGATGAACCGCCGATGTCGAAACCGCTCGCTCGACAACGACGTCAGCGGCCGCGAATCCAGCGTCCAGATCGCCCATCCGGAACTCAAAGTGGTTGGCGATATTCGTGCCGGCTGAGTCATCGCCGTCGTCCAGAACGCCGCCGGCGCGGATACCGGCGGTACTGAACGCGGCCAGCCGCTCATGAACCAGCGTCGCCCCTTCCGCCATGGCGTCCCGAGCGTGCATAACGGGTGGCAACACCTCGAAATCCACATCAATAAGGTCCAGGGCTTCTTCGGCAACGTGGGCGTTGACAGCGGCCACGGCGGCGATGGCGTGTCCCTTGTAAAGGGCTTTGTCCTGGGCCAGGATGTTATTGCTGAGGAACTTGAAATTGATCATGGCGCCCTCAGCCATGTCAGACGCCCGGCCGGTGGGCTCGACGATATCGGCGCCGGTGATCACGGCGCGGACTCCGGGGAGGGCCTCTGCCCTGCTGGTATCGATGGACTTGATCCGAGCATGAGCATGCGGGCTGCGCAGCACTTTTCCGTACAACATGCCGGGCAGGTTCAAATCGGCGCTGTACCGAGCCAGGCCGGTTACCTTGTCCGCTCCGTCGTGGCGGATGGGCCGGGTTCCGACGACCTTATACTCTCGGTCATTGGTCAATACCATATTGGGCTTGTAATCCAGCATCAGCTCCTCCTGGGGAAATAATAAAACCAACGAAATAGCGAGCTCGTGGGGGCCAATATCAAGGCCCACCACCTCAACGGCGTTATGATAGCATACGGGCCGACGCGCAGGCACACACTGAAGGTAACGCCTTCGTAAGTTATGCACCGGGTCGAATCAATCAAAACCAGAGGCCGATTCGCATGGACACCATCATCATCAAAGGTTGCCTGAACGGCAGTCGGGGCCGCGAAGACAACCCCAACGTTCCCTGGACACCTGAAGAAGTGGCGCAGGAAGCGGTGCGATGTTACGAAGCCGGCGCATCCATTGTTCACTTCCACGCCCGCACGCCGGTTGGCGGGATCAGCTATGACCCGGCCTGGTACGCCCAAACCGATGCCATGATTCGGGCCCAGTGCGATCTGGCCCTGAATCACACCACCGCGCGTCAATCCCATGTGCCGGTGGAAGCCGTCACGCGCTACCTGCTGGAGACTCCTCAACCCGTCGAAATGGTGTCGCTGAACCTGGGCACCGGCACCCGTTGGCCGCTGGACGCTGAAACGGGTCGCCGGCGCACAACGATCAGTCCCAACTCGTTTGAAGACATTGTGGCGACACTGGACGCCTGCTATCAGCGGGGAACGTTCCCCGAGCCGGCGGTCCACGACACTGGCAACCTGAATCTGGCCTTCACACTGATGGCGGAGGGTTACATTAAAGACACCAGGTATTTCCTGGTCGAACCAGGCGGTCACTGGGGCGACGGGCGGCAGACGATGGTCGGTTCGCCACGCAACTACATGCTGATGGCCGATACCATCCGCGAACACTACCCGGATTCCACCTGGCTCGCGCACAGCAGCACCAGCCAGACTTTTCCGCTGTGCGCCATCGCCATCGCCACCGGGGCGCACATCCGCGTTGGCTTCGAAGACAGCCCGTTCCTGCCCAATAACCGGCAACCCACCTCCAACGCCCAGTACATCGAATGGGCTGTTACGATGGCGCGGCTACACGGGCGGGAGCCGGCCACGCCGCAACAGGCGCGCGACATGTTGGGTCTGATACCGTTCCCGGAGGCATAGCCGGCCGGCGTTAATTGCCGTCAATCAATACGGCGACCGCGCCAATACCGGGGCTGGGTACCTGAACGCCGGCCCCGGTTTCCGGATGGCCCATCCGTGCCACGAGAGACCATCTTGTAAACGCCCGCCACCGCCAGCCCAACAGCGAATCCGCCGATGTGAGCGAAGAACGCGGTGCTCACCTGATTGCTGACGCCAAAAGACAGCACCCCCTGGATGACCTGCAAGCCAATCCAGATGAGCAGCAGCCACACCGCCCGCAGGTTAACAACGGTGATCACGATGTACCAGATGAGCGTGCGGATACGATTGCGCGGATACAACAGCAGGTAGGCGCCCATGACTCCGGAAATCGCGCCGCTGGCTCCGACCAACGGCGTTTGCGATCCAGTATCAATTACGAAATGGGATAGTGTGGCCAACGCGCCGGCGACCAGGTAAAACGCCAGATATTTCACATGGCCGAACGTATCCTCGATGTTGTCGCCAAACACCCACAGGAAAAGCATGTTGCCTATAAAGTGCATCAAGCCGCCGTGGATGAACATGGAGGTGAGTATGGTTGCCCAGGTGGGTATGGGCGACGCGATGCTCAATTGCAGGCCCGATTCGGACAGCAAGACTTGATAAGCAGCCCCGGAAGGCAGTTCCGAAGGTATGAACCCAAACTTGTAAAAGAACGTGACTATGCCAACGCTGTCCGCTCCAAACAGGAACCCGAATCCTCCGATGGCGATCTCATACAAAAAAACCAGGGCGTTCAGCCCCAGCAATGCTACGTTGACAACCGGAAACGAACCGCGTGGTCGACCGCCGTCAGATATGGGTATCACATCAAATCCCTAATGTCAGCGGCAATGTCATCGCAGTTGGTAAGTGGCACCAGCCGGTTACCAATCGGAACGGGCCGCCCCATCCCGAAGTCAATGCACCGCGGGTTTTCAAGCGGGGACACCAACTGGGCGCCAGCCGGAACGCGCGATCAGTACGCAGGGGCCGCGCCGATGTCTGCGGCAGCGTGTCCGATGATCTCAGCAGCGGTGTTTTGTGAAATGCGCCCGATGTTCAACATGACGTGGTACAACGTGGGGTCGTTCGCATTGGCCCGGAAAAACTTGCGGTAAAACGTCAAGCGGGCGGTTTCCAGTTCATCCATGTAGGCGCGCGCCTCTTCAGGGGAGAACATCTCCCGTTTGGCCATCGTATCAACGCGGACATCGGTGGGCGCCACCAAGCCAACATGGACCACGCCGGGCGTATCGGACAGGATCATGTTGCTGCCGCGCCCGATGATCACGACGTCACCACTGGCGGCAAGTTCTTTGATTACGGAAGTGGTGGCCTCGATAAACGCCTTATCGTGCACTTCGGATGACGCCGCCGCATCTGACACCAGCTCGGTGTAGGCTTCAGCAGGCAGCATTTCAATGCCCCGGCCAAAATACGGTTCGGCCCCCGCGCCGGCTACAGCCGATCGCTCCAACACCGTTTGCATAAACCTGGCGACACGCTCCCGGAAAGGCACCACCCGCTGCTCTTTCTCGATCAACCGCCTGACCGGAGAACCGACCAACCGTGCCGCCTCCGAGAAAATATAACGGTCAACGTAGTTGAGCCCGAGGTTTTGAGCTACCAGGTGCCCGATCTCCAGGGTGCCGCTGCCAATTACACCGTTAATCGTGATGACCGGCATAATTTATTCCTCCGTCGCCATTTCAACCGAACGACTCCAAAACGCGCCAGCGTGTTGGTGCGGAGATATGATCAAGTTGCGTACTGGGTAAGCACACGGTCGCGACGCCGTCCGTATTCGTCAGCCAACAAACCCATCGCAAAAGAGTCATACCAGTCGCCGTCCTTTCGGTGGGTACGGCGAAGGTGTCCTTCCAGCACGAACCCCAGATGTCGGAACATTTGCAGGGCGTGTTCGTTATATTCGGGGACGTCTACCCAAACGCGGTGAAGCTCCAGTTTCTCGAACGCTTCATCCAGCATGGAAATCAGGGCGGCTGTTCCATAGTGGTGGTGCCACAAATCCTTGCGCCCGATCATGATGAACAGTTGCGCTTCTTCCAGAGGCCATTCTACGAGAAGCTGACCCTCTCCAATATGGGATTCGTCAGTAGCGTAGAGGGCGTAAATCCGTCGCTCATCCTGGTGGAAAACCTGGTTCCATTCTTCGTCGGAGGCTCCCTGAATCTGCTCGGGGGAGTATCCGATATGCAGAGCGTGGCCATCGGCATCGTCGTTGCCATACCATAACCCGCTAACTTCCGGGTCGCGCAGCCAATCGCGCATGCGGGCGACATCATCGCGAGAAACATCGGTATTGAGGCTTATTTGTGGGAACATAGTTGGGCCTCCGCAACTTACGACAATTGTTAGTTCGGCACTAACGGCGCCGCATTAGTAACTGTAGCTTGGCCCAATTATATCACGGCAAGTAGTGTCAACCCCGCCGGGATACCCGTTCCGCGCGGTCGCCCGGAGTTGATCGATTGATGCCGGGTTTCGGCCATCCCCCCGTTTGACCGGAGCCCATCCCGCAAAAACCCCTCTCTGATGGAGAGGGGTTGATGTTTGGTGATCGTAGCCGTCGAAAAGATCAGACCGGCAGGTTATCGTAAGCCCAACTCAACAGATTCACCGTCTCGTCCCACCCGATGCAGGAATCGGTGATGGATACGCCGTATTCCAGTTCATCAGGGTTTGATCCCAGTTTTTGGGCGCCCGCGTTGATGTTGCTTTCCAACATCACACCGAGAATATGCTCGTTGCCTCCAATCCGCTGTCCAATGACATCCTGGAAGGCGATGTGCTGACGAGTATGGTCTTTGTTGGAATTACCGTGGCTGCAATCCACGACGATATGGGGCGTCAATTGGGATTTAAGCAGCGCTTCCTGTGCGGTGGCTATGGAACGGGCGTCGTAATTGGTGCCACTGCGTCCGCCACGCATGACCAGATGGCAATTCTTGTTGCCCCGGGTTTCTACAACGGACGCCTGCCCGTCGTGGTCGATGCCCAGGAACGCCTGGGGAGTACCGGCCGCTACCAGGGCATCCACCGCCGTCTGCGGGTCGCCGTCGGTGCCATTCTTGAAGCCAACCGGCATTGAAAGCCCGGATGCCATTTGGCGGTGCGTCTGGCTCTCGGTGGTGCGGGCTCCAATGGCCGCCCAGGTCACCAGATCCGAAACGTATTGCGGCACGATGGGGTCGAGAAATTCCGTGGCCGAATACAGGCCGGCTTCTGCGATTTCCATGAGAAGCCGCCTGGCCCGGTGCAAGCCATCTTCAATCTGGTACGTATCATTGAGATTGGGATCGTAAATCAGGCCTTTCCAACCCACGGTGGTGCGCGGTTTCTCGAAGTAAACCCGCATAACGATCAACAGGCGATCGCTGACCTGCTCGGCCAACGGCTTAAGGCGGGCGGCATAATCCAGGGCCGCCGGCTGATCGTGAATCGAGCACGGGCCCACGATTACCGCGAACCGGCCGTCTTCGCCGCTCAGTACCGATTCCAGTTGTCGGCGCCCTTCCAGCACGGTGGCTTCGGCCTGGGGGCTCAACGGAATGCGTTCTTCAAGCTCGGATGGCCGAATCAGGGCGTTATTACTGGTTACGTTAACGTCCTTGGCGGGTGAACTTACCATTTTTATGTCCTCCTCTGTGACTGCCGGGGAGTGCAGGCTGTGCGGTCAACAAAAAAGACTTCAGCCTGTGTCCGGCTGAAGTCCTGCCTAAGGGATTTTTTCGAAGATTATCGGGCTTCACACACCGGACTTACGCCAACCATGTTGCGGTAAGCGTAAAAATAAAACGGGCGGTAATAGCCACGGGTCAGGTTTTGGCAGGATGCGTTCATTTCACGGAAAATCCTACTCCAGTGCCAACGGGATGTCAACGGGTACCGCAAATGGAATCATCCGTTTTTTTACCCTGTCGGCGTCGATTAATCGGGCCCGAGACCGGACAAGCTCGCAACGACAGCAGCGCCGCGCTTTCCGGCTTCGGCAGGCGGGCCGTCGGCCAACGCCCGCACCAGGGCGCTTCCCACCACCGCCGCATCGGCCCGTTTGCCCACTTCGAGAACATGCTCCCGGCTGGAAATGCCGAATCCGATCGCAACCGGCAGATCGGTTTGCTGGCGTACGCGATCCACCAGCTCGAAACCCCGATCGGACATTTCTGTTCGTGCGCCGGTCACGCCGGTCACGCTGACGCAATACACGAACCCGCCGGCCAACCGAACCGTTTCTCGAATGCTTTCGTCGGTGCTGGTTGGAGCCAATAGCGGTATCAGGTGGATAGCAAACGGAGCCAGTTGGCTGACCAGCGGCTCTGCTTCGGTGTAGGGCAGGTCCACCACTATCAAACCGTCAATGGTTGCATCGGAGCAGGCTTTAGCGAACTTTTCCAGCCCGGCGGCGATGATGGTGTTGTAGTAACCCATCCAGATCACCGGTGTATCACCGATCAGCGGGCGCAACGCTGCCGCGGTGTCCAGGCAGTCCTGCGGCGTTATGCCGTTTTGCAGAGCAACAAAACTGGACTCCTGGATCACCGGACCTTCGCCAATCGGGTCGCTGAAAGCCGCGCCCAGTTCGATCACATCGGCGCCCGCAGCAACCAATTGGGGCGCGATTTCCAGCGCCGCATCGCGATATGGATGTCCCACCGTCATAAAAACCACGAGACCGGGACGTCCCTGGGTCTTGAATTCCGCAAATTTTTTGGCGATACGATCAATTTTCACTGCTGGTCCACTCACTATTGGGAACCTCGTTGAAGTGCGTTCAGATGGTGGTCGACAACAAATCTATATTACGGCGCAGCCAGTGTCCAGACTACAGGCCGTAGATCACCGCGATCGTCGCAATACCATTTTGAATGGCGTGTACCACTATGGAAGGCCAAAGGGACCCGGTACGCCAGTACAACCCACCCAACAACAGACCGGTCACCAGGATGGGAAGCAACAATCCGATGTGATAGTGCATGGCGGCGAATACCAACGCCGACAGTACCAGCCCTACGCCGTTTCCCCAA
Source organism: Dehalococcoidia bacterium (assembly GCA_965217175.1). GTDB lineage: Bacteria > Chloroflexota > Dehalococcoidia > Lucifugimonadales > UBA3495 > Bin87. Next base: position 1,946,934 of record OZ244251.1, on the reverse strand, counting down.
CGGTTTGCCAGACCCCTGAACACGAAACCGCGAAAGAACAGTTCTTCAACGAAGGGCGTCCACACGGCCAGGGCCACGATGCTCAAGATGGCCAACCGGTTTGCGAACACAAAGGCGGGTTCGGGTTGGGGCGGGATCAGCGGTTGCCATTCCTGCCACGTTACCAACATAGTGTAGACCACCGAGAAACCAAGGCTGGCGACCACTGCTGCGACGGTCAAGCCGACCGTAACGACGCCGGATGTCCGCGGGGCCACTAGCCCGACCGCAGCCAAGCCACGGCTCCAGTTTCTGGGGCCCAATCCCCAGACCAGAGCGACCTGCGCTCCACCGAGCAATCCCGTCGACACCACCGTAGCGATAGCCAACGGCAGTATCAACCCCAACGATCCGAACAGAACCGTGGCGGGAATCAGGATACCGACGCCCAACACAACGTGCCAGAGTCCCCAGGTTCGCTGGACCGGCGTGGCGTCGTCGCTGACGGCTGCGGGGTTCGTCAAGGCGGGCGACCTGTGCCCACATTCGGGACAATAATCAGCGTCCTGGTACAAGCGCACACCACACTGGGAACAATACAAAATCATCACACCAAAGAGGGCCGGATGGTTGAATGGAATGGCATTTCGAGTATAGCCGACGTCACGACGCTTCGGTTCCGGTCCCAACAGCGGAACCAACCACCAGAATGTTGCGGTGAGCGGTTTCGAAACTGCGCCCGCCAGAGATCGGTCACTCGCATAATTTGGCAGCAAAACATCCCTGTAAATCAACGTAAATCAACGCGAGGCCATTTGCCAACCGTAGCGGCTTGCGCCATAATTACCGCGGCTCGCCGGTTTTACCGGGAACAGACACTTTACGGCGCGTCATGGGGCGATTATGTCTACCAACGATGCCGCAGAGATGTCTTACGAGGTTTTCCTGAGCGTCGCCGCTGGAGCCGGCCTGGATATCTCCGATGCGGAGCGCATGGAAGATCTGCATCGCCGCGTAACGATGATGCGCAGCGGACTGGCCAGGGTTTTCGAAGTAGACGTGAGAAACGCAGAATCGCCGTCTGCTTTCATCGCTGAAACCCGGTAACACGGCGCCGCTGGCGAGGAACGTTATGCCCTCCAACGAACTGCACTACATGTCGGCCTGGGAACTGTCTGGCCTGATCCGCAATCGCGAAGTTTCCCCGGTGGACGTGGTTGAAGCCTGCCTGGCGCGAATTGAAGCGACCGAGCCAACGCTCAACTCCTTCATCACGCTTATCCCTGAGCAGGCTCGAGCCGCCGCCCGTCGCGCCGAGCAGGAAATTGGGCGGGGCAATTATCGTGGCCCTCTGCACGGCATCCCGGTTGGATTGAAAGACCTGTTCCACACTGCGGGCGTACGCACCACATCGGGCACGCGCATCTACGACACTTTCATTCCCGCCGAAGACTGCACCGTTGCCACCAAATTCAGCGAGGCCGGCGCGATATTGCTGGGCAAACTGAATATGCATCCGTTGGCGTTCGGTCCCACCGGAGAAAACGCTGACTATGGGCACATGCATAACCCCTGGAATCCGGAGCGCATAACCGGTGGGTCAAGCGGGGGCAGCGGTTCCGCGACTGCCGCCGGCCAGTGCACGATTACCATGGGCAGCGACACGGGCGGCAGCGTTCGCATCCCCGCGGCGTTGTGCGGGATTACAGGATTGAAACCAACGTACGGGCGCGTGAGCCGGGCGGGATTAACCCCGTTGTCGTGGTGCCTGGATCATCCTGGGCCAATGGTCCGAACCGTGGAAGACGCAGCGCTAACCATGAACGTTATCGCCGGGCCCGACCCGCGGGATCACGTTACCGTCAATGTGCCCGTACCAGACTATACTGCCGCGCTGACCGGTGACGTACGAGGACTTCGCATCGGTGTGGTCAGAGAGTTTTTCGAGGAACCGATCGATCCTCAGGTGGCCGATCTGGTGCAGGGCGCAATCAGCGTTCTTGGCGAATTGGGAGCCGAAATTGTTGAGGTGTCCCTGCCTTTGTTCGAATACGCTCAACCGATCAGCAACGCCATACTGAGCGCCGAAGCCACCGCAGCCCACCGCGACATCCTGCTGTCCGATGGAGACAAGCTCTATCCCCAAGTACGCGACCGGTTGGAAGAAGGTCTGTTTATCACGGCCTCCGAATACCTGCGGGCTCAACAGGCCCGGCAGGTTTTTTGCCAACAGGTTGCGGGCCTGTTGCAAAACGTCGATCTGCTGGCTGGCCCAGTGGAGCCGGTTACCGCACCCGTTATACTGGAGCGTCGCATTGACATTGGCGGGGAATCAATTCCGGCAGTGCCTTTGCTGACCAAGTACACCAGGGTTTACAACATCACCGGCTCTCCCGCCATATCGGTGCCCTGCGGGTTTGCCGATGACGGACTGCCGGCGGCGCTGCATCTGGCGGGCAGGAACTTCGATGAACATACGGTGATCAGGGCCGCTTACGCTTATCAACAGGCCACCGACTGGCACACCCGGCGACCCCCGCTATAGACCCGCCAAGTCGCTTTCCCGATCGACCAAACTGGCTTCGTCAATCCCACCACACGCGTCAATCCCACCATACACGGATAGAATCGTGGCCGTCATTAATGCCGTAACGTTTGATTTGTGGCAAACCCTGATCCTGGATAACCGGGAGTTGGGTCAGGCGCGCGCTCAGGTGCGCCTGGATGGCGCCCGCAATTTGTTGCTGGCCCATGATGAAGATTTTGACCCCGACCACATCCGCGAGGCGTACCGGAGTTGCTACCGTGCGTGTCGGGCCGTGAGGGACACCAACAAAGATGTTAGCTTCCGCACCCAGGTGGAAATATTTATCAACCTGATCGACGACGGTCTGGTTGATCGCCTGCCCGAACCCACCATCTCCGAGATTGAACGTGTGTACGCCGAATCGTTCTTCGATTGCCCGCCGAGATTTCACGACGCCGCTCGCCAAACCCTGCAATCGGTTAGCGATATGGGACTGCGCATCGGTCTCATCTCCAACACCGGGATGACGCCTGGTTACACATTTCGAGAATTTCTGCGTCGACACGATTTTCTGAGCTATTTTCAGACCCTGACCTTTTCCGATGAGGTTCTGCTGGCCAAACCGTCCGACGAGATTTTCCACATGACGATGGAATCCCTGGGAGCAACCCCGGCATCCACCGTGCATGTGGGCGACCACGTGACCAACGATGTGGTGGGCGCCAATCGCGTCGGCATGAAATCGGTATGGATTCGCGGATTCTATGAACCGTCCGATCCAAATGACCCCCAAGCGCAACCGGATGCTGCTGTTGATGACCTGTCGGGCGTTGCCGACGCGGTGCACCTACTAGCCTTCGGCTAATGAACTTCGCCGCCGGATACCTGCGGTGAATCAGTCCCCCAAGCATCGGCGGCCGTCCGCCGCCATGAAACCATAAGGAGCGCAGCGTTGTTTGAGGAACTGAGTGGCGGTCCGCTGCCCAACGGGCGCCAGCCCGACATCACTCTGGCCATTTTTCCGCACCTGCGGGAGTTCATTGCAATCGACCTCCGACGTGCGCCGGCGGAAATATTGCTGCTGTCTGCCGACGAGATTTTCAACGAGGATTACTACCGTGCGGTGGAAAGCGAATTTGCGGCGTCCCTCCGAGAAGGAGGCGATCACCCGTTCGCCCACATGATGAACATCCCGACGCACGTTGACGAAATCGTCCGCGGCGTGGCGATGAACAGCATTCTCGACAGATTGGGCGTTGAATTTCACGACGAAGAAAATCTTCCCGAAGTGGTGGTTTTCGTAATATCCGGGCCGATTCTCGCCGCTCCGGTGGACCAGCTGGTGGCCGGATTCAACGACCTTCTGACAGACCGCGCCGGAGCCGAGGACGCCGAAAGGTGGAGCGCCACGGTTCGCGAATTGATCGTAAAAGAGGCGTCGGCCAGCCCCGCCACCAGCGAAGCGCTTGGCGAATCGCTGACGGGCGACGCGCTCGACCCTTATATCATCTGGCAGAACCGGAACTGACCACTTCAATCGTTGGCCTTCAATCGCTCATCGTCCATTTATTCGAAGAGACAGGTTACCTGACCAAATGGAACGCATCGCAATTACCTTTAGCAGCCGCGACAACAACGACGACAGCGACCTGATCGCGGTGGCCCGGGAGGCGGACCGCCTGGGTTACGACTCCTTCTGGACCGGCGAATCCTGGGGGCGCGACGCATTTACGGTCTTGACGATGCTGGCCTGCAACACCGAACGCATCGGCTTGGGCACCGGGATTGTAACCGTGTACAGCCGCACGCCAGGACTGGTGGCGCAGAGCATTGCCTCGCTGGACCAGATCAGCGGCGGCAGGGCCATATTGGGCCTGGGCACCAGCGGCCGGATCGTCATCGAGGATTGGCACGGCGTGAAGTTCGATCATCCAGTATCCCGAACCCGGGAGTACATCGACATCGTCCGTATGGCATTGGCCGGTGAGCGAGTCAACTACGAGGGCCGCTTTTACAACCTGAAGCGGTTTCGCATGGGCGTGTCACCGGTACAGTCGCAGATACCGGTGTACGTGGCGTCCCTGGGGCAACGCAACCTGCAACTGACCGGGGAGCTGGCCAACGGGTGGCTGCCCATCTGGATGCACCGCGAGCAACTGCCCAAAATCAAACAACCGCTGGCTGAAGCCGCCAACGCCGCCGGGCGTTCAATTTCCGACATTACCACCGCTCCGCAAATCCTGTGCTGCGCCACCGACAACGGAGATGAGCTGGCATCGGCCACCGCCCAGGCTCGGGCGCACATGGCGTTTTACATTGGCGGGATGGGTCAGTATTACTACGACCTCTTCTGCCGGTATGGGTACCAGGTCGCGGGCGATGCGGTGCGATCCGCGTGGGCCGAAGGCGACCGGAACAAAGCAGCCGCCGCCATTACCGATGAAATGGTGGATCAGATCACGGTAATCGGTTCACCATCCGAATGCCGCGACAAGATGACTGGGTTTCGAGCCAACGGGGTCGATATGCCGATCGTGGCATTCCCCCACGGCACAAATCGCGAAACCATGCTTGGAACGATAGAAGCCCTGGCGCCGCGAGGCGGATAGGCTGTTGGCGTGAAAATCGGCCTGGTATCCGATACCCATTCGGCGGGCAGCGGTTGGGATTTGCCGACTGCTGTACTGAAAGCTTTGGAAGGCAGCGAGCTTCTGCTGCATTGCGGCGACCTGGAGTGCATCGGCGTGCTCGATTGCCTCGAGCAGGTGGCTCCGGTGCTGGCGGTTCGCGGCTATGAAGACCCACGCGAGGCTGGCGACCGATTGGCCGATGTTACCCGAGTAGTAAACGCGGGTGGCGTACGCATCGGCATGGTGCACGACATCCAGTGGCCGACGCCACCAATTTTCACCACGCCAGACGGTACCGGACTGCAGTATCCGTCTTCCGGGCTTCACGACATCCTGCAGCGGAAATTCAGTTGCGCGGTGGATGTGGTGGCCTTTGGCGATACCCACGAAGAACTCGTTGAGTGGCGAGACGGCGTATTGTTTATCAATCCCGGCAGCCCCACCTATCCGGGGCGACGCCATTCCCCGGGTTCTCCGGGCACGGTGGCGATATTAGACATTGTCGAAGGCAATATCGAGCCCCGCATCGTAAATCTGTCGGACTACACCTAGCGCCACCAAAGGATGAACTGACAAACACCCAGCCGTTGGGTCAGCCAATTGACACCAATATAGCCGTGTGCTAGTTTCGCAATGTTTGTCGTCCTTATTTACCGAAAACGGAGAGGAGAGTATGGAATCAATCATAGTAGCCCTGGCTGCGGGAGTTATCGCCCTCGTGTTTGCAGCCCTCATAGCGTGGCGAGTCATTCGCGCCGATCAGGGCAATGCGACCATGATCGAGATCGGCGATGCCATTCGAACTGGAGCGTCCGCATTTTTGCGTCGCGAGTACCTGTCGTTGGTGCCATTCGTAGTCGTAGTAGCAATCGTGCTTGGTGTAATGGATTACACTGTCTTCGAGCACGATTTGGGAGTGCCTGCTACCGCCATATCATACCTGGTGGGCGCAATATGCTCGGGATTGGCGGGCTTCATCGGGATGAGCGTAGCGGTGAGGGCTAACATTCGCACTGCCGCAGCCGCCATGATCGGTCTCAATCCCGCTCTGCGCGTCGCTTTCTCCAGCGGGACGGTAATGGGTGTAACCGTGGTGGGCATCGGCCTGTTGGGCGTCACCATCCTGTTCCTCATATTTCAGGACATCAGCGCGGTGGCCGGTTTCGGTTTCGGGGCCAGCTCCATCGCTCTGTTCGCCCGCGTGGGTGGCGGAATCTTCACCAAAGCCGCTGACGTTGGATCCGACCTGGTCGGCAAGGTGGAAGCCGGCATACCCGAAGACGACCCGCGCAACCCCGGCGTGATCGCCGACAACGTGGGTGACAACGTGGGTGACGTTGCCGGCATGGGCGCCGACCTTTTCGAGTCCTACGTTGGCAGCATCATATCGGCCGTCGCCCTGTCGGCCAGCGCCGTGGCTCTGGCGGCCGGAGCCGGCGTATTCCATTCCCAGGCGGTGTTTCCGATGCTGCTGGCCGGCGCCGGTATCATTGCTGCCATCCTGGGAACATTCGTCGTGCGCAGCGGTGAACAGGCAAATTTTGAAAAGTTGTTGTGGGCGTTGCGGTACGGCATCTTTGCGGCCGGCGGATTGCTGATCATCTTCGCCGCCATCCTGACCTTTTTCATGACTGACAACTGGTACTGGTTCGGTTGCGTGGTGGCCGGTCTAGTCGCTGGCACCATCATTGGCCTGGCTACCGAATACTACACGTCATACAGCTACGGTCCTACCAGAAGGGTCTCTGCAGCGTCTGAGACTGGCGCCGCCACAGTCATCATCAGCGGCATCGCAACCGGCATGATGAGTACCCTGATACCGGTGATCTGCGTGTCAGTCGCCATCCTGCTGGCCTACTGGTTCGCCGGATTCTACGGCGTTGCACTGGCAGGCGTGGGTCTGCTATCGACGCTGGGCATCACCCTGGCGACCGACGCGTACGGGCCGGTGGCTGACAACGCCGGCGGTATCGCTGAGCAGGCCAATCTCGATCCCCAGGTTAGGGAACGCACCGACGCGCTGGATGCGCTGGGCAACACCACTGCGGCCACCGGCAAAGGATTTGCCATCGGCTCGGCTGCGCTCACCTCGCTGGCGTTGCTGGCCGCTTACTCGGTGAGCGCCGGATTGATCACACTGGACGAAAGCGGGAAGCTGGTTGCCGGTGGGCCCGGCATCAACCTGTTGCAACCGCAAATTCTGGTGGGCCTGGTTATCGGCGCGATGCTGCCCTTCATCTTCTCCGCCCTGACTATGCAGGCAGTCGGCCGCGCGGCTCAGGGCATCGTGGACGAGGTACGTCGTCAGTTCCGCGAGATTCCTGGCCTGATGGAAGGAACCGCCAAACCTGACTCGGCACGCTGTGTCGACATCAGCACGCGCAGCGCTTTGCGGGAGATGATTATCCCCGGCCTCATGGCGGTCGTGGCCCCTATTGCCACCGGATTCATTCTGGGGGAGGCCGCACTGGGCGGATTGCTCATCGGATCAGTGGCAGCCGGATTCATGCTGGCCATCATGATGGCCTCGGCCGGCGGCTCCTGGGACAACGCAAAGAAGTACGTCGAGCTGGGTAACTACGGCGGGAAGGGCTCCGATGCCCACAAGGCGGCCGTAGAAGGCGATGTGGTCGGCGATCCGTTCAAGGACACCTCCGGCCCCAGCCTGAACATCCTGCTCAAGTTGATGGCCATCGTTTCGCTGGTGTTCGCACCGGCTTTCGTTGCAGTGAACGACCTTATCAGCCTGTAGGAATATCAACCCTCCGGTTTGTAGCCGGAGGGCAGGTTTCGACAGATTCCCGGGGCGGCGATTGCGTCGCCCCGAGTTTTTTTGCTGCTGACTACGGTGACTCACAGGCCGACTGGTCAACGAAAGGGAACGCTGTGGTAAAGTTGTGGTCAGTTTGGATTCGGAGGCCTCAAGATGACCAGCACCAACGGGGGTTTGTTCGACCTGAGCGGGCGCGTCGCCCTCATTACAGGCGGGAACGGCGGGCTGGGTCTGGGGATGGCTCTGGGGTTGGCGGAGGCCGGTTGCGACATCGCGATTGCGGCCCGCAACGAGGAGAAAAACGCCGCCGCAGTCGCTGCCGTCGAATCCACCGGTCGCCGTGCCTTCGCAATCCCCACCGACGTGACCAGCGATTCGGACATCGACGACATGGTATCCCGTGCGGTGGCCCACTTTGGTCAGCTGGACATACTGATCAACAACGCCGGCACAACCGTCCGCAAATCGCCTGAGGAAATCACCGCCGCAGAGTGGGACACTGTCCTGGACGTCAACCTGCGCGCCGCGTTTTTGTCCAGCCGGGCGGTTTACCCACACTTCAAAGCGCGCGGAGGCGGCAAAATCATCTGCATCGGCAGTATGTTCAGCATTTTTGGCGGCGGAGGGAGCGGCGCACCCTACGCGTCGAGCAAGGGCGGTGTGGTGCAATTGGCCAAGAGCTTTGCCGTGGCGTGGGCGCCCGACAACATACAGTCCAACGTCATCCTGCCCGGATGGTTCATGACCGAGCTGACCCAGGCGATCCCGGAAACTCAGCCGGAGCGTTACGACAACATCAACCGGCGCATACCCATGGGTCGATGGGGAGAGGCGGCGGAACTACAGGGCGCAACGGTGTTCCTGTCCAGCCGCGCCTCTGACTACGTGACCGGTGCGGCAATAACCGTGGACGGCGGGTATTCGGTAACCTGACCTACAGCTGCTCCAACGCCTGGCGGGACAGCATCATCTTGACCGGACTGATGGGTCGGAAGGTGCGCGAGACGCGTACGTCCCCGGCGAGGCTGCAAAGGGTGTAGGCGTCGTAGGGTTCCATACCTTTTTCGGTAACCAAAAAATCCACCATGTCCCGCACCGCCTGCTTCATGGCGGGGCCGAGGTCTTCGCCGTGGGACAGAACGACGTAGTGATCCGGCGTGATTGCCCTTGGTCCGGCAAGATTCATCCCTTTTTCCACGGTAACCCGGATGTGGGTGTCGGCGGAACATTCTGCGCCGGTGCCGGCCACTGCACCATCGCCGACCACGGCGTGGCAGTCGCCCATCGCCAGCAGGCCACCCGGAACAAATACCGGCAGAAACAACACGCTGCCCTCCACCAGCTCCTTCATATCGATATCGCCGCCGTAGGGACCGCTATCGCTGGCCGTCTGCTGCAGGTAAGTGGGCGTGGTGGCCACCAACCCCATCGACGGTCGAAGGGGAAGTCGAACACCACTGGGCAGTACCAGGTGGCCGTCTTCGATACTCATTACGGTGGGATAGGCTTCGGTGAACTCGGCCTCCAGGAATCCACGGCCGGGCATGATCATGTGGGCCGGGCTTTCCTTGGGAGTGATGCTGACGAACTCCACGCGCAAGGCGTCCCCGGGCTCGGCGCCGTTGACGTAGATGGGGCCGGTGGCAGGACCCTTCAGCGACTTTTCCTCCAAAACCTGGGGGTCGCGGATGCCCTCAAAGGCGTCCCAGGATTCCACCATCAGGTCCTCGCCAGAGTCAATGGCAATTGCCGGCTCGTTGGCAGGGTCGAGAACGTAAATGCGCAGGTCGCGACTTAGACATTTCACACTGCACCTCGGATTTGGCGGTAGCGGTCGGCGATCAGGCCGGTTCGACCCGCTTTGGCATGGGAAATCGGGCCTGGGCAACACGCACCTGTTTTGCGCCAGCGGGGTCAAAATCCACCACGTTTACCGCTATTTGGCCACGGACATTTGACGCTCCCATGGGCGACCCGGAGTAAAACGCGGTAACTTCGCCCTGGCTTACGTCTTCGAAACGTTCCCAGTGTCCCAACGCGAGATAATCGCATGGGGATTCGGCGACCTGGCGTCCGTAAATGGGTGATGACCGTTCTTCGGTGTCGTCGGGAAAATGAAAATGCCCGTGCGCCATTGCCACCAGCCACCGGTCTTCGTGAGTGGCCGCCATACCTGCCAAAGGACGAAAAGCCGGTGTGTGGTTATCCATGGCGCGACCCCAGACATCCAGTCCCAGCGAATCAATGCTGACCGTCTCGCCGGTGGTACGGCGGATGATATGCAGATTGGATGGCACATCGTTGAAGGGATTACGCCGGTACAGCGAGCCGGCATCATACAGATCATGGTTACCGGGAAGTATGATCGCGGGAACTTCCAGGCGGCGCATCTCGGAGACGAAAAATTCCAGCAGCGAGTCTGGAATGCGCGCGTTGTCAAAAACATCCCCGGCGATTAACAACGCGTCGGCTTTCAACTGATGGACGCCATCGACCACCGCAGACAACGCCCGTTCGGCAGCGCTGGGGTCCCAGCCATCCCCCAAGTGGGTGTCGGAGGTATGGACCAGTCGAATCTTGCTACGACGATTCACGGACAACCCTTAGACGACAGCCGTTTCTGAAGCCGGAAGCGCTTTCCCGACGTGTTCCTGTACCGCCTCCAACAACGCAGGGAGGTTCCAACCCTTTGCTGCTGACACGAACACTCGTCCGCTGACGGCTGGGGAATTAACCGCGGTCAATTCGGGCAGCCCCGCCAGCGCATCGGCGGAGATTTCGTTGGGATCATCGGTGAGCAAGTCCATTTTGTTGATAACCAACAGGCGCGGTTTGCCGCCCAATCCCAGATCGGTCAGTGTTTTTTCCACCACCTCGGCCTGCTCCGGCGCTTTCTGGTGAGTTATGTCAATGACATGCAGGAGCAAATCGGCTTCGTGAAGTTCCTCCAGAGTCGCGCGGAACGCCGCCACCACCGTGGGAGACAGCTTCTGGATAAAGCCCACCGTATCGCTCAACAGCAATTCTCCGCCCGCAGGCAGATCCAACCGGCGAGTCACCGGATCAAGCGTGTTGAACAACTGGTCTTCTGCTGGCACTCCAGCATCGCTGAGGGCGTTGAACAGTGTACTCTTGCCGGCGTTGGTGTACCCAACCAGTGTCGCCATCGGGACTGCAGCACGACGACGACGTTCCAGGTACTGATTCCGTCGCTGCCGCACTTTATCCAGCTCTTCCTGAATTTTCTGAATCCGGCGTCGGACCAGTCGGCGGTCGGTTTCCAGCTGCGTTTCACCCGGGCCGCGGGTTCCGATTCCGCCGCCCAATCGCTCCAGGTGCGACCATTGCCCGACCAACCGCGGGAGCAGGTATTGATGTTGTGCCAACTCAACCTGCATTTGCCCCTCGCGCGTACGGGCGTGCCGTCCGAACACGTCCAGGATCAGCGCGGTTCGGTCGATGACCTTGTACTGCAGCGCCGATTCCAGGTTACGTTGTTGAGTAGGCGTCAACTCGTCATCGCAGATTACGACATCGGGACGTTCCTCTTCCAGCAACTCCTGGAGTTCCTGGAGCTTGCCTTTCCCGACGTAGGTGGGAGTGTACCGGTCGGCCCGCTGCCGAATGATGCCGACCACTTCGGCGCCGGCGGAACGCGCCAGGTAGTCCAGTTCAATCAGCGAATCTTCCATACCCCACAGGTTTTCGACGCGTTGCCGCACTTCCGCAGCAACCAGCACCGCCCGCTCAGCCTGCGGGCCGGTTGTTACCATCTTGCGCGTTTTGGGCATTCTGCGAGTTTTCCTCAGGTTCTGAGGGTGGGAGACGGGATGACCCAGTTCTCCAACCGCTGGCACCCGGTCTCTACGCGTTCGTCCGGGGTGGTCAGGGACAATCGGATGTAGCCCTCGCCATATTGCCCGTAGGACGACCCGGGGGTGACGACGATGTCGGTCTCTTCCAGCAGGCGAGCTGCGAACTCGGCGGAGGTAAACCCCTCCGGAACCGGCGCCCAAATGTAGAGGCTGGCCCGTGGTACGTCCACCTTGAGGCCCATGCGGGTCAGGGCCTGGAGCACCCGATCGCGGCGCCAGGTGTATTTGGCCACATTCTCGTCGATACAGTCCTGAGAGCCCGTCAGCGCCTCAATCGACATCTCCTGGATGGCCTGCGGTACCCCTGAGTCCAGGTTGGCTTTGATCTGGAACAAGGCTTTTATCATGTCGGCGTTGCCTACGGCCATGCCCATACGCCATCCGGTCATGTTGTAGGTTTTGGAAAGGGAGTGGAACTCCAGCCCGACATCTTTAGCCCCGTCGATCTGCAACAGGCTGCCGGCCCGGTATCCTTCGTAGCCAACCTCGGAGTAAGCGGCGTCGTGCAGCAACGCGATATCGTGCTCCCGGCAGTAGCGCATCGCAGATTCCAGATCTTCCTGGGACGCCACCGCACTGGTCGGGTTGTTGGGGTAGTTCAGCCACATAACCTTGGCCTGGCGCGCGACATCATTGGGGATGGCGTCCAGTTCGGGCAGCCATCCGTTACGTTCGTACAGCGGCATAACGTAGCTCTCTGCGCCGGCGAACATGGTTCCGACCGAATAAACTGGATAGGCCGGGTCGGGCACCAGCGCAATATCCCCGGGATCCAGGAAGCAAAAAGCCGCGTGTCCGATGCCTTCTTTGGCGCCGATCAACGGCAATACCTCGGTGTCGGGATCAAGGTCAACGTCGAATCGTTGTCTGTACCAATGAGCAATCGCCCGGCGCATCTCGGGCAGGCCGTCCGTCTCCGGGTAGCGGTGATTGGGCGGGTCTTCAGAGGCGGTCAACAGGCGGTCGATGATGTGCTGCGGCGTAGGAATGTCGGGGTCTCCGATTCCAAACGTCACCACGTCCACTCCGGCGGCCCGCTTCTCGGCAATGATGCGCGATATCTCGACGAACGGATACGGAGAGAGCTTGCCCAATCTTTGGGAGAAATTAACCATATCGCTCCTATACCGTCGTTGCCGCGGGGCGCCTGGCGGCATCGCGCGTCAGCGTGAGACAGTTGTATTCGTCGATAAAACTGGCCAGCGAGAACGGCGGGTTCAAACCGAGTTCCTGGGACAATCGGCCAGCAGGGTCCTTGATGCCATGTTGCGCCCGGGCATCGCTGACGATCGCCAACGCCGCCATTCTCATCACACTGAGGAACTGCCCGTAAGTTGCGCCGTTGGGTTCGTCGGTGGGGAAGTAAGCGTCCCGAATGGCCGAATCCCACAGCACGAACAACCGCGGGTTGAGGATCGCCAGAATCCTGGAGGCGGTGGAGGGTCCGACCCCGTCGGCGCTGGCGATGCCTTCGAACGCGGTTTCGATGATGTCCAGGGTAGCGCAGCGCAGGTCATCGAACTCCAGGGCCGATGCTGCCAGCGACTGCAGAACCGGCGCGGCCCGCTGGATCGCAACGGCAATGCCGGGAACCTGATCATCGGAAACATGGCTGCCGCAACTGTTCAGCAACCGGGCCAATTGGGCAACGGCCGCGCCATTATCCTGACCCATCAGGGCATCGCGGAATCCGGGGTTGCGGGCGTCTGCGTAGGCTGCGTCATCAGCCTGGCCCCTGAAACTCGTTGCCGCCCACCTGACTTGCTCATACGTAGTCGGCCCGGATACAAAATTGGTCATTCTGTCCACACTCCACTAAAAACCTCGGCCGCAGGTCCTTCCAGATATACTTCGTCGGTACCGTCCCAATCGATGGTGAGAGTGCCCCCGGGGAGATGTACCGCAACACGGTCGCCGGTGTGGCCCAGCAACCGGGAGGCTACGCCAATCGCGCATGCGCCGGTACCGCATGCCATGGTTTCACCGGAACCTCGCTCCCATACGCGGGCGTCCAGATTCCCATCGTCTCGAATGTTGACCACTTCGAAGTTCACGCGCTTGGGAAATATGGGGTGCCTCTCGACCAGCGGGCCGATGTTGTGCAGCGGGAATTCCTCGACAGGTTGATCGATGAACGTTACGGCATGGGGATTGCCCATGGAAACGAAGGTAAGAAACAGGCGGAAATCGCCGGGATGTATCGCATAATTGATGATGGTCTGGCGGTTCAGGCTGATCGCCGGGTCCAGGTTTACCGGTATATCCGACGGAGCAAAGCGCGGTTTGCCCATGCTGACCCGGGCGGCGTTTATTTCAGAGCCGTCGTACCGGGGGACGACCGTGCGCACGCCGGCCATTGTGTCGATAGTTACCTCGCCGACCGACCGCGGTACGATGCCGCGCTCGATGGCGTACTTGGCGAAACACCGGATGCCATTGCCGCACATTTCACCCTCAGAACCATCGACATTGAACATCCGCATCTTCAGGTCGGCGACGTCTGAATCCATCACCAGTATCAGGCCATCGCTGCCAACGCCAAAGTGGCGGTCGCTGATAGCTTGGGATAGCTGGCCCCAGTCATGCTCGGGCATCGCGCGTGCATCTACATACACGTAATCGTTGCCGGCCCCGTGCATTTTGGTGAATTCCATCAACGCTCCTACCCCGCGGGGATACCGTCCTGCAAGTCCGGGCCAATTGTACCACACGGTGTTGTCGAACCTAAGAATCGGTGTACCCGGGCGCGCGCTTCGGCAGTTGGAAGCCGGCCAGTAGCATCCAGCCAGGTGATGCGAACATCGCCAGATTTGAACCAGGTGTTTTGGCGTCGCACCAAAGCGTGGGTCCTGGTCTTGATGCGTGCAACGGCTTCGGGAAGGGTCAACTCACCATCCAGAAACTGGCCCAGCTGACTGTAACCCACACCAGACAACGGCCCCTGGCCCAACACAAAACCGCATCGGGCCAGATATCTGGCTTCGTCCAACAGCCCGTCAGCCATCATCCGGTCAACACGCGCGTCAATTTTTTCGTACAGCATGGCCCGTTCCGATGCCAACCCGATGGTGAGGGCGCGGTATGGCGGAGTTTCGGCACGCGCTGATGCCACATTCTCGGTGCCGGACCGGGCGTTGCGTTGCAATTCCAGCGCGCGGATGACGCGGCGGACATTGCGGGGGTTGATCTGGGCAGCACGCTCCGGATCAGCGGCCGCCAATTCCTGCCACAATGCCGATGCCCCGCTAGCCTCGGCCCGTTTTTCCAGGTTGGCACGTAGCTCCATGTCCGGCGGTACTGCCGGTACCCTCCAACCCTCCAATAATGCCCAAACGTACTGGCCGGTCCCGCCGCACAGGATCGGGAGCCGCCCGCGACTGGAGATTTCGGCGATTGCCTCTCGTGCCATGGGCAACCACTCGCCCAGGCTCAACGGTAGATCTGGTCGCCGGATATCTATCAGATGGTGTACGGCAGCGGCTCGTTCGCCTGCGGTCGGTTTGGCGGTGCCGATGTCCATGCCGGAATACACCTGGCGACTATCGGCATTGATAATCTCGCCGCCAAATTGCTGAGCCAACGAGATCGCCAGCGCCGTTTTTCCCGTTGCAGTGGCGCCGATTACGGCGACCAGCGGCTGACGTTCGGACATGTAACGACCGCGTTACCGGTCCTTGCCGTCGCCGAACAATCTGGCGATTGCCAGGAAGGAATCAGCGTCCAGGCTGGCTCCCCCAACCAGGGCGCCGTTGATGTTCGCAACACTGGCGTATTCGCGGGCATTGCCGGCATTAACGCTGCCACCGTACAGCAGGGGCATGGTGGCCGCCGCCGGCGACCCCAGCGCCGCCTGCACGGTAGACCTTATTGCTCCGCCCATCATCTGGTCGGCGATTTGCGGTGTAGCCGCCCGGCCGGTTCCAATGGCCCATACCGGTTCGTAGGCGATGACCAGCTCGTTGGCCGAGCCTGCGTCTATCTCCGCCAGGGCCGAGGTAACCTGCCAGCGCACGATTTCGGTGGCGTTTCCGGCTTCTCGCTGTTCCAGGGTTTCACCCACGCACACGATGGGGCGCAGCCCGTGAGCCACCGCCGCTGCCACTTTCCTACCCACCATCTCATCGGTTTCGCCAAACATTTGGCGACGCTCCGAGTGTCCCAGCAGTACGTAGTCGCACACGCCGGCCAACATGACCGGGGATACCTCGCCCGTAAATGCTCCGCTGTCGTCATGGTGCATGTTCTGGGCGCCGATAGAAACCGGGCGGTTCGATATCGCCTCCCGAACCGCTGCCAGCGAGATGAATGGAGGGCAAACCACCACTCCGACATCTCCGAGGCCGTCGACGCCGGCCGCGATCGCCCAAGCCAGATTCACTCCGGTCGCCAGATCGGTGTTCATCTTCCAGTTTCCGGCCACTATGGTAGCGGGCAGAGTCATATCCGTACCGTCCAAATCTCGGGATGTTATCAGGGGCCGAATTTAGCCAATTTACCGGCGTGAGAAAGGGCCAGCAACATGATGGTTTTGGCGGGTATGCGTCCCAGCGAACCCTGGGCACAATCCCGCTCACTGAAAGCGTTTATACCCTCTCCCAATGTCAATTTGGAATGAAGCAGGAACGGGACCGGATGCCAGCTGTGAGACGCCATGATCGCCGGGGTCGAGTGATCGCCAGCAACCATCAACACGTCGGGCTGCAGCTCCATGATTCGCGGTATGAATGCGTCGAGGTCTTCCAGGGTACGCACCTTGGCGTCAAAATCGCCGTCTTCCCCTGCTGCGTCGGCCGGCTTGTAGTGAAGGAAGAAGAAATCGTGCTGATCCCAATTGGAATAAAGGGTATCCACTTCGTCAGCGAAGGTTTTGCCAGTCGGAATGACCTGCATGTTGGCGACGGACGCCAAACCGCGATACATGGGGTAGGCGGCGATGGCAGCCGGGTTCAGCTGGTACACCTCGCCAAAGTCCGGCAGGTTGGGCAGTTGAGCCCACCCTCGCAACAACACCATATTCGCCGGCTCTTCTTCGGCCAACAGGCGAGCCGCTTCTTGAACGAATTGCTGCACCACTTCAGCTGTCCGCTGAGCTTCTGGAACCAACGCGCTCGCGGGTCGGGCACGCATGCCCTCTCGTTGCGGGTCTGTCTCCTCGACTTGCTCGGATAACCCTTCCCCGCGGAGCCGCAGCACAAACCGATAGTCCTGCACGGGAAAGACATCAACCTGAACTCCGGGTATTTCGATGCGATCCAGGCGTTCACACAACGGGGCGCTTAACTCGGTGGCAATGCGTCCGGCACGACGGTCGGTCAGGATGCCATCGTCGTCAACGGTGCAGAAATTGCCCCGCGCCGCCACATCGCCGGGCAGCAGTTCCACGGCGCTACCCAACGCTTCCAGGGCGCCTCGTCCAATAATATACTTCAGAGGATCGTAACCAAACAGCGCCAGATGGCCCGGACCGCTGCCCGGGGCGACTCCCATCTCCACCGGGGTGGTCAAGCCGCACGCGCTCCGCTGCGCCAGTGCGTCGAGATTGGGGATGCGGGCGGTTTCCAGCTCAGATTTGCGCGTGTCCGGATGGGCCAGCCCGCCCAGTCCGTCGGCTACCAGCAGCACGATCTTTGACGGCGTGGACAAAATGCTGTCGTGAATTTGTTCGAGGTCTATCATCGTTTCTCCGCGGCCACGACTAAAACGTCGCAACCCCTAATATACTATCGTTACGGGTCAAGCATCCGGCAACGCGGCTATTCCAGGCAAGTCGCGCCCTTCCAAAAACTCCAGCGAAGCCCCGCCGCCGGTAGACACATGGGTCATTTGAGCCTCCAGGCCCAATGCTTCCACAGCTTCAGCGGTGGAGCCACCGCCCACCACGGTGGTTACTCCTCTCAACCCGGCGATGCCGTTGGCGACCGTTCGAGTGCCGGCGCTGAACCGCTGCATTTCGAACACGCCCATCGGCCCGTTCCAGATGATCGTTTTGCATCCCGCCAACGCCCGCATAAATTTGTCCGCGGTTCGTACGCCAACGTCCATGATGTACCAGCCATCCGGAACATCATCTGCATTGACGTTTGCCGTCCGGGCCGGCTCGCCGGAGAATTCGCTGGCGACCACCAGGTCTTCCGGGATATGGACAGTTATCCCGTTCTGCGCAGCGCGCTGCAATACATCCCTGGCAAAATCCAGGCGGTCCGTTTCCACCGGGGATGCCCCCACGGAATTGCCCGTCGCGGCCAGGAACGTAACCGCCATGCCGCCGCCGATGAAGAGGTGGTCCAACCGTTCCAGCAGATTCTGGAGCACCAGGATCTTGTCGCTCACCTTGGCGCCACCCATCAACGCCGCCATCGGCCGCTCCGGCTGCCCCAGCGCCACGCCCAGCGATTCCACCTCACGCTGCGTCAACAACCCCATTGCCGACGGCAGCAACCGGGGAATGCCAACCGTTGAGGCGTGAGCGCGGTGAGCTACGGCGAAGGCGTCCATTACGAAGCAATCCGCCAGGGACGCCAGATCACCGGCAAACTCGGCGTCATTGGCTTCCTCGCCGGGCCAGAACCGCAAATTTTCCAACAGGGCGACCTGACCGGCGGACATGGAGGCCACGTGCCGATGCGCCGCTGGCCCTACACAATCCGACAGACTGGTAACGGGTTGACCCAACAGTATCGCCAGCCGATCTCCCACCGGCGCCATCCGCAGCGACCCGTCGAACACGCCCCGGGGACGACCCAAGTGCGAACACAGGATGACCCGGCAATCCTGTTCCAGCAGGTATTCGATGGTGGGCAATGTCGCCCGCAACCTCTGGTCGTAGTTGGCGATCGCTCCCGCGCCCTGCTCGATGGGGACGTTGAAGTCAACTCGGACCAGAACCGCCTTGCCGGATACATCTAGTTGACCGAGTGTTCGTTTGCTCATGGTGATAACAATTTCTCGACTCGACCGGATGCGAATTACGTTGCGCGCTAGCTAACTGCGTCCAACCCGCCGGCCATCACCCAATCCGCAGCCTGGTGCATTGCCTCGGGACGCGCCATTCCACCCGCGGCGGAGCGGACGTTCGAACTGGCTGCTTCGACCAATTCCGCGGCTTTGGATTCTGCGTAAGCCCGGGACCCGGCATCGTCGAGAATCTCCACGATCCGGCGCGCGTCTGCCGCTTCCAGAACCCGTTTCATGTATATGCCACCGAGCTCGCGTTTAACCGACGTGGCCGTGCTTCCCAGTCCGTGGATCAGCGGAAGGCTTTTCTTCTTGTTCAACACGTTGCTGGCGGTAAACCCGTCTCCCGAATGGCCCCAAAGATCTGCGATGTCCTGCCGAATTTGCAAAGCCATCCCCAGGTTGGTACCCCACAATTTAGCGGCAGCTGCAGTTTCACCATCGACGCCCACCGCTACCGCTCCGAGTTGAGCGGCACACCCGGCAATGGACCCGGATTTGCGGGCAATCATATCAAAGTAATCAGACTCCGACACCATCAACTGATCCTGATATGACAAATCCATGTACTGCCCTTCGCACAGGGTAAGACAAGCCTGATCAAGGGAACGCAAGGCTTCCAACACATCCTCGGCGGGGAGGCCGACGTCGCGAAGTCGCATCAACAAAGAACGCGCCAGAGCATGCAGGCCATCACCAGCGTTGATAGCCTGGGATGGGCCCCAAACCCACCAGATACTGGGGCGGTCACTGCGCTGGTCGACACGACCGGCCTGTACATCGCCGTGAACCAGCACAAAGTTGTATACCATCTCCACCGCCGCCGCCGCCGAGACCGCTCCGGTAAAATCGCCCCGCACTGCGTCGGCGACGCTCAGGGTCATGAAAGCGTGTGCGTGCAACGGGGTAGCGGCCCCAGGAGCCGGATTGCCGCGTTCATCCACCCAACCCAGGTGGTACCGGAGGATGTCGTACAGCATCCCGGCGCGGTCGCCCAGCAAGTCTCTCAACTCGGCATCCACCGCCTGACGATAGGCTTCGTATGGGATTGCTATGGTTATAACGTCCTCCCGACACGAACGAACATCAGCCGTTTTCCAAATAGTTACGGATGACGTCGAAGAGCAGCGCACCCGGCCTGATTAGTTCCACGCCGTTATGCGACACAGCCACGATCGTGCTGGCGATACCGAGCGGATTCGGTCCTAGCGTAATAATACCATCAACCAGTCGGCCCAGAGAGCGCCGGAGTTCATCCACGCCAGCGATATCTGCTTGGCCGGATGGGTTAGCGCTGGTACCGGTGATCGGTGTTCGCAACCGGGACGCCAGCGCCAGGGGAACCCGGTGGTTCGGCATCCGCACCGCGATGGTATCCCGGCCTGCGGTCAGTCGCTGGGGTACAGACGCTTTCACAGGCAGCACCAGGGTAAGCGAGCCCGGCCAAAACTTGATCGCTACCCGCTCTGCCATCTCGCCGACCGGCCCGTCTACCAACGCCACCTGATCCACCTGATCCCAACTGGAAACCAGCACCGGCAGGGCCATATCAAATGGTCGACCCTTTATGTCAAATACTTTTTCGACTGCTTCCGGATTGGTCGCATCTGCTGCCAGGCCGTACAACGTATCGGTGGGTATGGCCACGACTCCCCCGCCGGCAATGAGGTCAGAAGCACGGGCGATTTCGGCGTCAAAATCCATATCGGCGCCGATTGTACCATCACCGGTATCCAAACCTGTGCCCTCACCAGTTCGACCACTCAACCGGCGGGACTGAATACCTGGCGGGTGTCAGGCGTATCAAAACCGCCAGATATCAAATCATCTTTATACGCGGTCGGCCCGGAGTCTAAAAAAGTTGAACTCGTGGATCGCCGGTTCAACTGCGGTGGGGGTCAACGGAGAGCACCGATCATCATCCGCCTCACCTCATGTGTTATATTGAAGCGGTTCAATTTTTGACCCAACCGCCGATTATCTGATGATGAATGCAGCGCAGCACGACGCTATCGTCGTAGTCGATTTCGGTTCCCAATACACCCATCTAATCGCGCGGCGGATTCGCGAGTTGCGCGTGTATTCTGAGATCGTTCCTGCGACCGCCAGTTGGGAAACCGTTCAGCTAATAAATCCCCGGGGTATCATTCTGTCCGGGGGACCGGCCAGCGTCTACGACGTTGGAGCCCCGGAAATTGCGGACTGGATAATCGACTCGGGGATACCGGTGCTGGGCATTTGCTACGGAATGCAGGCGCTGGTGCACAAGTTGGGCGGAGAAGTCGTTGCCGGCGACCAGCGGGAATACGGCCATGCCGACCTCTCGATAGCAGCAGACGATGATGGCCTGCTGTCCGGGCTGTCTGGCTCCATTCCGGTTTGGATGAGCCACGGCGACAAGGTGGAGCGGCTACCGGGTAACCTGCGCACTGTCGGCCACACCAACAACACATCCTGCGCCGCGTTTACCGACGGCGAAAGATGGTTTGGGTTGCAGTTCCATCCTGAAGTCCAGCACACCCCGGACGGGATGTCCATTCTGGCCAATTTCGTTAAAAAGATTTGCGGCTGCCCGGGAAACTGGACCCCAGGAAATTTCGTCACCGACACCGTAAAGCGCATCCAGGAACAGGTGGGATCGGATCGCGTGATCTGCGCCCTCAGCGGCGGCGTCGATTCATCGGTGGCGGCAATGCTGTTGCACCGGGCAATCGGCTCCCAATTGACCTGCATCTTCGTCAACAATGGATTGCTGCGCCACGGCGAAGCCGAACAGGTGCAGGAGACTTTCCACCGCAACCTTGGCCTGGATCTGCGCTACGTGGATGCAGAGGACCGGTTCGTCAATCGCCTGGCCGGGGTCACGGACCCGGAGGTGAAGCGTAAAACCATCGGCGAGGAGTTTATCCGGGTATTCGAAGACGCGGCGGGCGAACTCGACGACGCCAATTGGCTGGCCCAGGGAACCCTTTACCCCGACGTGATAGAAAGTGAAACGCCCGAAAACCGGACTTCCGCCCGCATCAAAACTCATCACAACGTGGGGGGCTTGCCCGAGGACATGAATTTTGAGCTGGTAGAACCGCTGCGTTACCTGTTCAAGGACGAAGTTCGTTCAGTCGGTCTGGAACTGGGTCTCCCGGAAGATATCGTATATCGGCAGCCGTTCCCGGGCCCCGGACTCGCGATACGCATCATCGGAGAAGTTACCCGCGAGCGCTTGGACCTGCTGAGGGACTGCGACCGCATCGTGCTGGAAGAAATACGCCAGGCGGGGATGTACCGCGACATCTGGCAAAGTTTCGCCGTGCTGACCGACAATCGAACCGTGGGCGTGATGGGCGATTACAGAACCTATGGTTACGCGTGCGCGATACGGGCCGTAAACTCTGACGACGCCATGACTGCCGACTGGGTACGCCTGCCCTACGAGGTTCTCGCCGAGATCAGCACTCGAATCGTGAACGAAGTACCGGGGGTGAATCGCGTGGTGTACGACATTACCAGCAAGCCACCTGGCACCATAGAATGGGAGTGAACTGGTCGTGCGCGTGTTGGTAGTCGGCTCCGGCGGACGGGAACATGCCCTGGCCTGGCGTCTGAGTAGATCTCCGCAGGTTACCGCCATATTTGCGGCGCGCGGCAATGCCGGAACCGCCACGTTGGGACAAAACCTGCCCATTGACGACACCGATGTCGACGGCCTGGTCGCGGCGTCCATCGGCAACGGCATTGATCTTGCCGTAATCGGCCCGGAAACACCGCTGGCGCTGGGACTGGCCGACCGTCTGCAAGAAACCTCCATTCCTGCATTCGGGCCCAGCCAGGCGGCCTCACAACTGGAAGCAAGCAAGAGTTTCGCCCGCGAGGTGATGACCGCGGCCCATGTGCCGGGTCCAAACTTCCGCGTCTTCCAAACCACGGGAGGCGCTCTGGACTACGTAGCAACCCACGACCGTCCGGTAGTTGTGAAAGCGGATGGGCTGGCCGCCGGCAAGGGCGTTGCGATGTGTCCAGACCGGGAAACCGCCCGGGCGGCGATTCGCGCCTGCCTGGAAGACCGGGTGTTTGGAGATTCCGGCGATACCATCGTCATCGAAGATTGGCTGCACGGGGCAGAAGTGAGCGTGTTCGGTTTCACCGACGGCCATGAGCTGTCTCCGGTCGTTGCCGCCACGGACTACAAGCGCATCGGCGAGGGCGGTTCGGGAGCCAACACCGGAGGCATGGGGAGTTTCGGACCACCCTCATATTGGAACGACGATCTGGCAGCACAGATTCGCGACGGTTTCATGCTGCCGGTTCTGCGTGAGATGAACGACCGCGGCGCACCCTACCGTGGGGCGCTGTATTGCGGGTTGATGCTGACCAGCGCCGGACCCCGCGTCCTGGAATTCAATTGCCGTTTCGGTGACCCGGAGACCCAGGTAATCATGCCCCGCCTGCTCACGGATCCCGCCGAAATAATGATGTCCTGCGCCGTTGGGGATTTGAGCGCCGCTCCTCCCGTGCAATGGTCCGACCAGCCCGCTGTGGGCGTCGTGATGGTCCCTGGAGGCTATCCGGGACCCTACCAAACCGGCGTGCCGATTTCCGGGCTGGAGCGCCCAGACAGCGATGACTCAATCGTCTTTCACGCCGGTACGCAAACTGCCGACGACGGCAGCGGAGCCGTGCTTACCGCGGGCGGGCGTGTGCTGGCCTGCGTGGGTCTCGGTGACAGCCTGGCCGACGCTCGAACCAAAGCTTACGCAAGGATTTCATCCATCAGCTTTGAAGGCGCCTACTACCGCCGAGACATTGCGGCGGATCCATCCGGCCAGCTGGTGGGCACTTAGTCAGATTGACTTATGACCAATTCCGCAGCTTCAGCTCGTGCCCAGCCCGACTGGTCGGGCCTGTCAGATTCCTATCGCCACGCCGAGGCGCTGGGTCAGTTGACGGCGTTCCGTAAGCGCCGCTGGGACCGCACTTCGGGAGCGCAGACATGGCTGGAGCAAGCAAACATTCCCTCCATCACAGATGGGCAAATTGGCATATTGTATCGGGGCGCCGGCGGCCGGAATCTCACCAAATTCCGCACTAACGCCGTCGCCGACATTCACGACGCCATGGACTTCCTGCTGTACGATACGATCAAGCTGGAGAGCAGGTTCGACGAGTGCGCGTCAGAATCCGGTGCATTCGGCCTGGAAGGAACCGGCAGCGAGTGGCCATCGTACCTGTTGACGCTCCAGGAGCCCAGGCTTTTTGCACCCTGGAACCATCATACGGATCGGGCGCTGCGACGATTGGGAATGTATCGGTCTAATCTGCGTAAAGGCCACTCAGGGTTGTCGTACCTCGATTTGCTGGAGATACTGGAATACCTGCGCGTCCGGTTGCAGTTCCCGGACTTTCGTACCGTCGACGAGTTCTGTTACGTTGTGGGCCGCGCCGGTCAAAACAATAACTGAACTTTGTATGAATATCGCCGGACATTTCTCTACCGAACACCAACTCCCCACCAACGCCCGGAGGCACATCCAATGTCGTGGCTGGACCAGCTCAAAGGACTCCGCAGAAAAATCGAAGGCAACTACGTTCGACGCATGGCGGAGGTCGCCACGCGGCGCGGTCGTCTTGACCGGTTTGCGAACGAGTTGGACGTTGAGAATATGCTGGTGCAGATGAATGAGGTACTTCTGGGTGGCGGCGCCCGACTGATCGTGAACCGCTCCTGGCAATACGGGTTCGATGACGACGATTTCGACGAAGATGATGAGGTGGCCGACGAAATAATCTACGTCCTTTACTGGCATGACGGCGCTCCGGTCGAAATAGAGGTGCGCGTTGGCATAGACAAGGACGAAGCGGGTTACGTGATGGTCGATGACGAAGAAGTGGAGGACGCACCCGAGGCAATACAATCAGCTTTGATAGAATCATTCGGCGAAATCGCCGAACTGGACGATTAGGTCCCGGCAGCTGTCTGGGCTGTCCCCTCGCCGCACCGATCAGGGCCTCGAAAATCTGTAATCGCCCTGGCGAGTTCTAAACGCCACCAAGGAGAAACCGTTGTGCCGCTAGTAGGAGTAGTGATGGGCAGCGCCTCTGACGAGGAGGCCGTCCAACCCACCATCAACACGCTCGAGTCGTTGGGCGTCGATTACGAAGTCCGCGTCATGTCTGCACACCGCACGCCGGAGCGCGTTCATGAGTACGCAACCACTGCGCGCGAGCGTGGCATCGAAGTACTGATCGCCGCCGCCGGCGGTTCCGCCGCGCTCGGAGGCGCTCTCGCCGCATGGACTACCATACCGGTGATCGGCATACCGCTCACCTCCAGCGAACTGAAGGGCATTGATGCGCTGTTGTCCACCGCCCAGATGCCACCCGGAATACCGGTGGCGGCGATGGCGGTGGGTAGCTGGGGAGCGCGCAACGCTGCCTATTTCGCCGCCCAGATCCTGGCGCTGAAACACGACGACATCCTCCAGGCAATCGAAAGGCACCGGCAGTCCCTCCGTGAACGCTGAAACGTCACCGGTCATTCGCCCAACGCCCGCGGTGCTCACCGACTTCGACGACACTGCGGCCGCGCAGAACGTTGCCGAGCTGTTGCTGAACCGTTTTGGCCATCCGTCGTGGCTGGAGGTCCGCCAGCGTTTTCGCGACGGCGAGCTGTCCCTGAAAGACTACCAGGAAATCACGTTTATTCAGATCCAGGCCGACCGGTCTACCATGCAATCCTATGTGCGGGAACGGGCCTGCTTCCGGCCGCACTTCGTGGAACTATGGCAGTTCTGTCAGGCGAACGACATCCCGATGTGCATCGTAAGCCAGGGGCTGGACTTCTACATCCAGGCCCTGCTCGATGGCTCCAATGTGTCGTCCATTCCGGTCTACGCGGTTGGCACCACCTTCGATGAAAACCAGCGCATTGCCAAATATCATTACACCTTCACCTACCCCGACGCCCCGGAGCTTGGCAACAGCAAGGCGATCATGGTGCAGCAGTTCCAACAGCGGAATCATCACGTCTTTTATGTCGGCGACGGCAGATCGGACTTCGAGGCTGGTGAGGTGGCCGATACGGTGTTCGCCCACCGTCAGATGGCGGCCATGTGCGACGAGGCCGGCGTTCCGTTCCACACTTTCACCGACTTCGGCCCGGTACTGGACGCATTGCGCGATTATGTCGCCGGAGGGGCGATTTCGTGAGTGTTCTTTAGCCTCAATGCCCGGATTTCATGGGTAGTTATGGTAAAATATCGGCCCGTTAAAGAATCCCCACGGAGGGAAAGCAGTGATTGACCGCTATTCCAGGCCCGAGATGAAACGAGTCTGGTCCGATGAGAATAAATACCGCACATGGCTGGCGGTGGAACTGGCTGTTTGCGAAGCGTGGACCGAAGCCGGAGTGATCCCGCTGCAAGACATGGAACGACTTCGCACCGCCACCTACCATCATCAGCGAATGATGGAAATATTCGAAACGACGCGCCACGACGTAACCGCGTTTCTGCGCTCCATCACCGAAAGCCTCGGTCCCGAGGGGCGGTGGCTTCACCTGGGTATGACGTCATCCGATATGCTGGATACCGGACAGGCTCTGCAACTGGTTGCCGCCGGCGATCTGTTGCTGCGGGAACTGGACGACGCCATCGTTGCAGTGCAGGAGCTGGCCGTCCGCCACAAAGACACTATGATGATGGGCCGTACTCATGGCGTACACGCTGAACCGATGACATTTGGCCTCAAGCTGGCCCTGTGGTGGGATGAACTGCGACGTCAGCGGGAACGTCTCGTGGCGGCTCGGGAAAGCATTCGTGTCGGGAAGATTTCGGGCGCAGTGGGCACCCACGCGACGATACCGCCTCATATCGAGGACCGGGTTTGCCACCATCTTGGATTGGCGGTGGCGCCGGTTTCCAATCAGGTGGTGCAGCGCGACCGGCACGCCCATTTCATCACCACGCTGGCGTTGATTGCGGCGTCACTGGAAAAGTTCGCCACAGAAATCCGGGGGATGCAGCGCACCGAAGTTCACGAGGTTGAAGAACCTTTTGGCGCGGGGCAAACGGGTTCATCATCCATGCCGCACAAGCGCAACCCCGAGCTGGCCGAGCGTATTTGCGGTCTGGCGCGCACGATCCGGGGCAATGCCGTTCCCGCGCTGGAGAATGTTGCTCTTTGGGGAGAACGCGACATCAGCCATTCCTCTTCCGAGCGCATCATCCTGCCCGATTCATGCCTGATGCTCGACTATATTCTGAGCATCTTCACCCATATCGTCAGCGGGCTGCGGGTCGATACCAAACGGATGTGGCAGAATCTGGAAAGCAGCCGAGGCCTGGTATTCAGCCAGCGCGTATTGCTGGCCCTTATCGAAGAAAAGGGACTGTCTCGCGAGGAGGCATACGAAATCGTTCAGCACAACGCCATGCGGTCGTGGGACGAGGGTGAAGACTTCCGAACCTTACTGAAAACAGACCCCCAGGCCACCGAGCACCTCACCTCCGCAGAACTGGACGGCCTGTTCGACTACGGTTACTACACCCGTTACATCGACGACAACTTCCGTCGGATCGGCCTGCTACAGTCGCCAGTGCCAGCCTGAACCAATTTTTAGCATCCTTCATTCTACCGTTTGACAATCAACCTACACATTCACTTTTACTCTCAGGAACGCACCATGCTGATCGAATCACGAATGCCCAATCGCCTGCACCGGGGAAAGGTCCGCGATACCTACCAGCTCACCGACGACGTGCTGTTGATGATAGCCACCGACCGCATCTCGGCGTTCGACGTGGTATTGCCCAGCGGCATCCCCAACAAGGGCGCTATCCTCAACCGGATGTCTGCTTTCTGGTTCGCCGAGACTGGCCACATCGTGCCCAATCACCTGATCGCCCTGGCCGACGCCCCCGAAGCCGAGGTCTACGCCGGCAATCCGGTTGTCGCCCATCCATCCTACGCGGAAGATGACGTGGCACGGCAGGCCATGGTGGTAAAGAAGGCCGACCGTATCGACATCGAGTGCATTGTGCGGGGATACATCACGGGATCGGCGTGGGGAGAATATCGCCGCCAGAGTACGGTTTCGGGAAAACCGATGCCGGCCGGTATGGTCGAGGGCGACCGTTTCCCGGAGCCGCTGTTCACACCAACCACCAAAGCCGAAACCGGCCACGATGAAAACATGACCGATCAGGAGGTGGTGGATATGGTGGGGGCCGAGATGGCTCAAAAACTTGCTGACACCAGCATCGCGGTGTATTTGCACGCCCACGACTTCGCCCGAGACCGGGGCATCGTGCTTGCCGATACCAAGATGGAGTTTGGCACTCTCAACGGAGAGTTGATCCTCATCGACGAATTGCTGACGCCCGATTCCAGCCGTTTTTGGGATGCTGCCGGCTACGCCCCCGGCAAGTCCCAACCCAACTACGACAAACAGTTCGTTCGGGACTGGCTTACCGCTCAGGGCTGGAATCAGGAACCGCCGGCGCCGACGCTGCCGGAAGATGTGGTAGAACGCACCTCGCAACGTTACCTGGCAGCCTACCAACAGCTAACCGGGCAATCTCTCTGATGACCTGCCGCCCTCACAGACCGGACCAAGACTGAAGCATGCCTCCCTCTAGACACCGCCGCCGTTCCGCGGCGCGACGTTCCGCACGGCGCACTCCGCCCATTTCTACCGGCGCCAACCGCAGCCGGACCAGACGATGGCTGTATCTGATTGCCTCCTCCGTGATCGCACTCCTGGTTATCGCCGGCTTCGCCCTCGGCGGTATCCCGCTGGGCGGTGGTGGTGGCGGCGGCGGAGGCATTGGCTACGCCTCGGCACACGTGAGCGGCATCGGTGAGGAAGTGGCAAACGTAGCCGCCAACCGAGATCACTTCCCGGGTGGTGATCCCATCACCCAACACGTAGCCGAAGGATACCTGACCACGCCGCCTACGTCGGGAAGGCATTGGGGTCGATGGGTCAGTTGCGGATTCTTTACCGACCCGGTTCCGGACGAAAACATCGTCCACAACATGGAACACGGCAACATCGTTCTCAGTTACAACCTCGCCGAACAGGCCCAGATCGACGAATTGAGACGAGCTTTTGACGACATCGAGCTGACGGACTCCTGGGGCGTGGCCCGTCCTTATGACGCCATCGACGAAGGAACCATAGCCCTGACCACCTGGGGAGTCATGGACCGGTGGAGCGTCTCCGACGACATCGCCAATGTAGACAAAGACCGCATCGCCCGCTTTTTTGAAGCCTATTCAGGGAGACTGAGCCCAGAATTTCCCAACGCCGGCCAGCCTTGTACTTCCGGCGGCTCGATGAGTCCGTGATCGGGCGGACAACATGAGGTCAATGCCGACGCCTTTCGCTGTTATGGCGATGGTGTTTGCCGCTGCGGCGCTGGCGTGCCAAAACCCCGCGCCCGTAGCTCCACAACCCCCACCAGAATCCACGGCAACGCCAATGACCATCGGGAACACCCGCGCTCCCGACGTGGCTCCCGAAACCCCCGCAATGATCGAGCCATCGCCCTCGCCCATTACCGCTGCAACATTCACCGCCCGGGCCATGCCCACCAAAGCCCCGCCGAAGGCAGCGGTTACCGACGGTCCAATGCTCACCGAAGTCATGCAGTCCCGAGACCACTTCCCGGAACCATTGAAGTTCACCGATGTATTCCCCGCTGGTTACAACACCGTACCGCCGACCTCCGGCCCGCACTGGCCGCAATGGAGCAACTGCGGGTTTTTCACCCACCATCTGCCAGATGAATTGCTGGTGCACAACCTGGAACACGGCAACATTATCGTCAGTTACAATTTCACCGACGCTGCCCGGATCGAAGCACTGCGCGCCGCCCTGTCCACGGTGCCACTCGCTGAAGATTTCGCAATCGTGCGCCGTTACGACGCGATTCCGCAGGGAATGGTCGCCATCACCGCCTGGGGAGTATTGGACCGCATGATGGGGGTGGACACCGAGCGCATCGCAGCGTTTTTCCGCGATTATCCGGGTAACACCGGCCCCGAATTCCCCAACGGCTTACCCTGCACAACCGGCATTGACCTCATGCAATCGTCCGGCAGCTAGGGGCGCAATCGACGCATCAACGGGAGATATCTACCGTGTTCATGGCTCGCATTCACGTAACCCTCAAACCCACCGTCAACGACCCGCAAGGTCTTACGGTAATGGGTGGGCTGCAGAGCCTGGGCTACGACGACGTGACGGACGTGCGGATCGGGAAATATCTGGAGGTTCGAATCTCGGGAGATGATGCCGACCGGGCTGCTTCAGAGGTGGCCGAAATGTGCGACCAACTGCTGGCCAACCCGGTCATAGAGGAGTTTCGGTTCACGCTGGAACCGGTTGCCGAGTAAAATCTGCGCCACGCGACACGTGGTGGCGTAATAACCGGCGGGCTAGTGCAGGTGCTCCTGGAGCACTCCGACCAGTTCGTCCACTGTAGCCTGTTGCCAGTCCCCGGCGCGAGCGGAAGTACGGGCACGCCGCTGACGACCGAAATCCTGGTCATTGATATCGGGCTGCTCGGCGCGGATCGCGGCTTCGATTTCACCCTGTTCCCGGTTGGCCGCCTGTGAGCGCTCGATCCAGTGACAGATGTAATCGTGGTCCTTGTCGTAGAACACGGCCACCGGGATCGACATGTACTGTCCCTCCTTGAGGAACTCGTTCATGATGTCATGGTTCTCATCGCGAGGGAAAATACGCAGCTCCAGGCCGGCGGCCTCTGCGACTCGGGCCAATACGGGCAACTCCCGCACCACGTCGCCACACCAGTCTTCACCAATCACCATCATGCGCGATGGTCCGCCGTCCGCAGCAACCAGCGCCTGAAGCGCTGCCGTCTGCGTCGATCCCACCTGCACGTTGGCGTAGTATTCCTCGAATCGGGCCTTGTTGACTTTGATGGTGTCCATATACTGATCGAAGGTCAATCCCTCACTGTATCGCTCGGGAGTCACCACGCTGGTTTCTCGTACCATAATTGCACCTCGCTAGTTGCACGTCGCTGCGTTGCCGGCGGTCTTTTTCGGGTTGTTTTGCCAAGGGCGTGAATGCTGGTGGTTCTTAACGGACAGACCGTCCGTTAGCCAATCTCTCAACCGCGCGAGCCGCGGAATCCTGTTTCCACCCGGCCATCGGGCCAAACGATGATCGGAACGGTGTCACCGAAATCCAGTGCCTCGTCCAGGGTATCCTGGCTTTGATCCACCCGCCGCTCCTCGTATTCGACGCCTTCCCTGCGCCACGAATTACGCAGCAGGTCGCAGGCCGGGCAGACGGTGAGTGTGTACACGATTGGAATGTCGGCCATGTTGATTACCTCCGGTTTGAAACGGGCGTATTGGGGGCATTCTACAACCGACCTGCGCCTTATCGCTACCCCGACTTGAGCGCATGGCCAAACGCGCTGCAGCCGGTCCCCGGTGTGGGTGTCGATGCTATAATCTCAGCGACATTGCAATTTGCCAACACCAACACAGGCAAGGAGAGACCGATGATTGCCCTGATTGTCGAAATCAACATCAAACCCGGATTCAAAGACCAGTTCATGGCGTCCATGCTGGGCGACGCGCGTGGCTCCAATAACGATGAGCCGGGCTGCCTGCGCTTCGATGTCCTCCAGGACAACGAGGACGAGAACAAGATTCACCTGTTTGAAGTCTACGACGACGACGCGGCGGTAGATGCGCACCGTAACGCGCCGCATTTTATCAAATGGCGGGAAGAATGCGCCGACTGGTTCGCCACCGAGAACGTCCGCAAGATTGCAACGCCGGTGTATCCGGTGCCCGAAAAGTGGCAAAAGCGCCCTCCAGTAGACTGAGCGCACGGAAAGGCGAATTGAGAAAAATCAAAGGGGCGACACTGGTGTCGCCCCTTTTTCGTTCGGTTGGCAATTGGCCCGGAGGTTGGTCAGATCTGGCGTGTCAGTACCCTGCGAAACGCCCGCACGAAGGCGTCCACTTCAACTTCACCCAGGGCCATCGATGTTGCGCCCACCAGATTAGGAGCCAGCAAAAACCCCTCGTTCAGCATCCCCAGAAACACCCGCTCCGCCAGGGCCCTGTCGGTGGTTGCGATGTCTCGATAGTGGCGGATCGGTTGGTCGGTGAAGTGGATTCCAAACAGCGAGCCGATGCCCGTGACCACAACCGGCCGTTCCAATTCAGAACAGACCATCCTGACGCCCTGGCGCAGCAATTCAGCAAGTTCGGCCAAACGGCGATACACGGTCGGCGTCAACTCGGTCATGGTCGCCATACCGGCCGCCATGGTCACCGGGTTGGCGTTAAACGTCCCGGCATGTGCCACAACCGGCCCATTGATGGGACTGTACAGGCTCATTATGTCGGATCGGCCGCCGAACGCGCCAACTGGAAACCCGCCGCCGATAATCTTGCCGAGCGACGTCATATCGGGGGTGATGCCGTAATGTTCCTGTGCTCCGCCAGACGCCACGCGAAAGCTGATCACTTCGTCAAAGATCAGAATCGCTCCGCTGTCATCGGCGAAATCCCGCAGCATTTGCAGATATTCCGGGTCTGCCGGCAGCATACCCACCGATCCCATCACCGGCTCCACAATCACCGCCGCCAGCTCATTGCGATTGGCTTCCAGGATCTTTCGCGCCACTTCGGCGTCGTTATACGGGATGATCACAACCTGCTCCAGCGTTCCATCAGCCAGGCCGGCGCTGGAGGCCACGGGTTGAGGATTGTCGTACTCGCCTCCCGTACTGGGGTCGATGCGCAGGCTCACCATCACCGCGTCGTGGGTGCCGTGGTACCCGCCCTCCACCTTGGCCAATTTGCTTCGACCGGTAAAGGCTCGAGCGGCGCGGATGGTATTCAGCGTGGCTTCGGTGCCGGAATTTGTGAACCGCACTCGTTCAAAGGACGGGATGCGTTCGCACAAAATTCTGGCGAGATCCACCTGGTGGCGATTGGGGGAATTGTAGGCGAGACCGTGTTCGATCT
Source organism: Dehalococcoidia bacterium (assembly GCA_965217175.1). GTDB lineage: Bacteria > Chloroflexota > Dehalococcoidia > Lucifugimonadales > UBA3495 > Bin87. The sequence goes on along the minus strand of OZ244251.1, from coordinate 1,914,177 downwards.
GTTGGCGCACCGCATTCAGGACGGGCGCCGGCCCGTGCCCCAGGATCATGGTGGTCATCGTGTTGATGAAATCCAGCCGTTCCACCCCATCGGCGTCGGTGACGATGGCTCCCTGCGCGGATTCGGTGAAGATGGGATAGGGCTTCCAGAAGATGGAATTGCGGCTGTCGCCATCCGGAAGGTAGCGGCAGGCCTCCTCCCAGATTGCCCGGGACTGGGAGGTCGTTTCCACGTATCGGGCTGTTTCGTCAAACGCCATTAATTACACCGGAGTTCCAAGGTATGGTCAGGGCAGATGTGGTTAATCGTCATCACCGGCGCCGGCCCCAGCTGCGGCAACCACCGGGCGGGCCTCGCCGCGCAGGTAGATACCACGCCAGAACCCGCTACCGATGAGGGTGCCCAAGACCACCAGGGTGAAAGCTGCGCCCACTACCGCCATCACATAGCCAGCGGAGTACGAGTCGGCCAGCCGACCATACAGCAGGTTGGCGAAAGCCATGCTGCCGCCGACGTGCATGGAGTAGACGGATGCTACTCGTCCTCGAATTTCATCAGGCACCACCGATTGAATGATGGTGTGGGTAATCGTCATGAATCCGGCGGTGCCCAATCCCATGAGCACGGCGGCGATCATGGATACGCCGGTTTGAGCTGAAAGACCCAACCCAATTGGCGTCAAGCTGCTGGTGAATCCTAACACCAGGAACATGCGCCCCCGGGTGATGTGGCTCACTATCCCGCCGATAAATATGGATGAAAACAGCGCTCCAATGCCCAAGGCAGTCATCAGGGCGTACACGTCGTTTTGGCTAAAGGTTAAGCCATCCGGAGATAGTTTTTCGCGCGCCAGCGGCGGCAGCATGGACTCAAATGACATGACCAGCACACAGTGAGCTACCGCCATCAGGATAATGCCGAAGACCAACGGCGTGCTGTATGCGTAGGCGAATCCGGCCCCGGTGTTGGCCCAAAAACTGCGCCGGCGGTCGATATTGCCGCTGGATACAGTCCTGATGTTCAGCGACGAAATCAGCGCAACCAGATAGAATGCGGCGCAGGCCCAAAACACGATGGCAGACGTGCCCAGGGTGAACACCAAAGATTGAATACTGAACAACGTGCTGCCCGACCCGGACAAAGCGCCCGCGCCGACCATTACTGCGACTGCCAGTAGAATCGCCGGACCGACTGCCCGCGAGCCCTGCTGCATCGCTTCGTTCAAAGCTACCGCGTTGGGCAGCCGCTCGCGGTCCACAAGGTTTGGCGCGAGCGATTGCGCCGCTGTCTGTTGTGTGGCGCGCAACGTGCCGTTGACCACCGCCAGTACAACCACATACCAGGGATTCGCGACGCCTACCATCACCAGCACCGCCATCACCGTTGCCTGCGCCAGTTGTAACAGATACACCCACTGAAGGAGCCGTTTCCGCGTAACACGGTCGGCCAGATACCCGATGAACGGCGTGGCGAAGAACCTCGGCGACATCGCCGCAAAGGTAATGAGCCCCACCCAAAGGCCGGCGTTCGCCTCCAGCTCAGGGATGCCAAACACCCACGATCCGCGGGCTACGATCAGCGCCCAGGCTCCGCTCCCGCTGCACAGCGTTGCCACCGCCAGGAACCGAAAATCACGAAACACCAGCGCGGCAAGGAATCGATGAGCTTTTCGCGCGAAGTAGTTGCTCGGCGGTGCCGAAGCCGTGGCCATGATGCTTCACCTCAACGCCTACGTTTCCTAGTCATCATTCCCCGAATGTTTGCCATTCGGGGTGGCGAGACGCGATGACGTGGCGCAATCCTAACGGAAACCAGATTACTGGCAGCAGTTTTCCAAATGTAATTTGGGCAGCATTATAACCCACTCAATGAGTTGGTCAACGTGCAGCGGCAATCTGAGGCGAATTCTGGCGGACCAAAAGGGTAGCCGCCCCTGAGTCACTGGCGGCTAACTTCTAGCGGCGATTCTCCAACCTGACCCTCGACACGAGATACAATTCCTCGCCATGCCGGTGCAACCCAAACTCGGCGAACTCTGCCGCTACCGGCAGGTGTTCGCTGATAGTGCTCAGCAAGGTTACCCGCAGCTGCGACAGTTGGGGCGTGGAGACTTCCAGCCGATCACGCCGGATTGCCGCCTGCACCCGTTCGCGGGCCAACTGTCGAGGACTGTGGTTGCGTTTGCCACGTCCTATGCGCATTAAATCAAACATTAGCCGACGCTCTCCGGTTTATCCCCATCAGATGGCGCACCTTGTCCATGATGGAGCCGCTGCGTTCTTCGATTGGCTCGATCAATGGGATGTGCTCGCCATCCAGACGGGCCGCGATTCGTACGAACTCCCGACCCGACGCTGATCGTGTATCGTAAACCACCGGCGTTCAGTTGTTCGTGGAAGTGATCACCCGATCATCCGCCGGCACCAACCCGATGGCTTCTACGCCGAGCATTTCCAGCACGTCGCCGGAATCCATCATGTCGCTCTGCCTTACCATCTCGGGCTTGATGCGATTGATGATGATGCGCGCGTGGCGTATGTCATTGGCGTGCAGGAGGCCAATGACGCGGTCAGCGTCCCGAATCGCAGATACCTCGGGCGTGGTAACCACCAACGCCTCCCGGGCGGCTGCGATGGCGTTTCGGAACCCCTGCTCGATACCCGCCGGGCAGTCCACAACCAGGTAGTCAAAATCCTCCTCCAGCCTCCGGCACAGATGGAATGGTTTTTCAGGTATGCAGAAACGCGCAACGACCGGTTGTGCACCCTGGCTATAACGGCTCGCGGGTCATTATTCTGGGCGCCGTAGCTGCCACCGGTCAGGTCATCGGTTGAACAAACGTGCTCGGCTATCCGCAGGTCGGGATTGCCGGTAGACGTCGCGATAATCGCGGCGGTTGAATCTCCCGCTGCACCGGCGTGCGCCATTCCTCTCAGAGACCCGAATACCAAGATGTCACCCTCGGCAATGATTTGCGCACCAGGATTGACATTGCCCAGCACAACCACATTGCCTGGAACCCTCAGTACTTCTCCAGCGCGGCACGTGCCACGAACGACGAGCGCCGGGATTCCGAACCGTTCACCGCCCGGCGACAAGCTACCCACATAAACTTGCCCGTCGCTGGCGGCCACTGGTTAGATACGGGGTGATGAGGGATCGCCGTTGGGCATAGAGTGTTCGGGGAACGCCATTCGCTAACTCAGGCCCTTGCAGCTCGTGGGCCGGTTGGTTGGACTCATCCGCCGCTGGGAGGTACTGGCGTTCATGTTCTGGGTACAGTTGGTCGATTCGCAGCCGCATTTCATCCAGGACGGCAGGCTGGCACCAGAACTGCTTGACCCTCAAACCAGATTCCGACTCGATCACCCTGCGGAACCGTTCGCGCTGGTCCCCGGACAAAATCCGCCGGCCAATATCAACGGTGACCTCGCCATCCGAATACAGGTTTCTGGAGCGCCCCAGATGCTCCCGCAAATAGCGGCAGGCGATTTCGATGGGAACGCTGTCATCGATCTCGAAATTGACCGTGGTTCCCCGCCCGGACACCATCACCACCGAGTTAGCGTTTAATGCATCTGTCGTTGTACTCACGATCCGCTCAAGCCAATTTGCCGTATCGTTTCAGAGTCCCCACCGGCCAAGGTCAACTACCCACCACGATTCAGGTGCATCTATAGTAGTGCGGGACTGACACGCGCCGTACCCGGCGTTTGCATATTTGGTCGAATTAAAAAACCCTCTCCCAATCGGGAGAGGGTTGCGCATCAGGTTTGGACTGATGTGTTCAATCAGGTCTGCCGAAAATAGCCACCGAACAGGTGAATGATCCGGGCCTGCCGCCAAGGTTGTGGGTAATCCCCAGATCTGCCTTTTGCAGCTGGCGTCCGCCGGCTTTACCCTGAATCTGCTTGTACACTTCGTAGATCATCCTGATGCCACTTGCGCCGATGGGGTGTCCGAAACATTTGAGCCCGCCGTCGGTGTTAACCGGCAGGTCGCCTTCCAGGGAGAACGAACCATTCGCTATGTCCGCACTGGCCTGACCCCGTGGGCTGAACCCCAGGTCCTCCATGATGATCAACTCAGTAATCGTGAAGCAGTCGTGGACCATTGCCATGTCTATTTCGGCGCGGGGATCACTGATGCCGGCCTCGTCGTAAGCCGCCTGGCTGGCCCGCACCGTTTCCGGGAAATGGGTGAAGTCCCAGTCGTCACGCAGGATGCCAAAGGCGCCGACGGCCAATCCCAGGCCCTTGACCAGAATATAATCATCCCGCAACGTGCGCGCGATCTCCGGGGTGGTGATGATGGCGGCGGCGGCCCCGTCGCTCACGCCGCAGCAGTCGTACAAGCCCAACGGCCAGGCGATCATGGGAGCGTTGATTATCTGCTCCTCGTTGACTTCACGTTGGAAATGCGCCTTGGGATTCAGGGTTCCGTTGTGGTGGTTTTTCGACGCAATCTGGGCCAGGGTTCGTTTACCTTCGTCGTATCCAATGTCGTATTGATGGAAATAACGGGTGGCCGCCATGGCAAATTGTGACGGCGGGGGAGTGGGGGGCTCCACATCTGAGCCGGGACCGGCGGCAATGGCCAATCCTGAAAAACCACTGTCCTTCAGTTTCTCGACGCCAATGGCCAGCACGATGTCGTAGATGCCGGCGGCCACTGCGTAGCAGGCGTTTCGGAAGGCGTCGGTGGCGGTGGCGCAGGCATTCTCCACCCGGGTGATTGGTATGTAGTCCAGCTTGAGCGCCTCCGCCAGCGGCTGCCCGGTCCTGAAGCTGCTAACGGTCCCAAGCCAGGCAGCCTGTATGTCGCCCGATTCCAACCCGGCGTCTTCGTAAGCTTCGTAAGCCGCCTCGACCATCAGGTCGGCCGCCGAAGCGTCCCAACGCTCGCCGAAACGGGTGCAACCCATTCCAACCACTGCGACTCGATCGCGAATTCCACTCATCTTGCTGCTCCTAAATCAGGCGGCGGCGGCAACGGGGGTCGATTTGCGCCGGGGTACCGCTTTCCAATAATAATTGTGAATCCCGTTTACGACCCGCAACTTGCGGAAGCTCATTTCCACCGACATCCCTATGCTTATCTCGTCCAGTTCCCGGTCAGTCATCATGCACAAGAGGCGGCCTCCGCCTTCAAAATCCACCACGCCAATCACCAGCGGATTGTCCACCGTGCCCGCGATATAGTCCATGGAATATGTAAACAGCGTGGCTGGTTTATCGCTCAGGGCAACCGGTTCCGCATCATCGACGTGGCGACATTCCACGCACACCCGTTGCGCTGGATACTGCACGTATCCGCAATTCCGGCAACGGGCCCCGTGCAGTCGTACGTTCTTATCCCCCTCACGCCATAGAGCGGAGACTGACGGAGACGCCGGCGTGGGTCGCCTGGCGGCATCGTCCAGCGTCCAAACGTCCCGCCACCGGGCATAGGTTTCATAGCTGGACAATACCTGCCGGGCGTTCAGCCAGCCTGATATACCCATCTGCGGGCCGGCGGTAACCCTGATTGCCGACGTTGTCCTGAACCCGATAACGTCACTGCCATCTCCGTATGCGACGGTCAATAACAACTCATCAGGGCCGGCGGATTCCAGCGCCGCCGCCAGCAGCATGGGAGCGAAAGCCGCGCCGGTATTGCCCAAAACGCCGAAGAGCGGATCCTGAATCTGTCCCTCGGTGAGACCCAACTGCCTCGCCAGGGCAGCGTGCCGGCGAGCGTCGGGCGCGTATATAGCGGCCCTGCTGACGTCGGAGGCGGAGATTCCCAGTCGCTGGAAATATCCACTGACTGCTTCCGGAACGATGCGAGCGATCCCCTCCTCCGTGGAAAACCGGTCCTCCCAGGTACGGACGAAAGAATCGCCGGCGGACCGCCAGTTATCCAGCATGTTGTCGGTAATGGAATGGCTGCCCTCGTGTTCTGCCATTAAGTCCTTATTGGCAACGACAAATGCGGCGGCCCCATCCCCCGATGCCCGTTCCGTCTCACCCCTGGGCGGCCCCTGCCGGCTGTCAGCCACAACCACCAGCACCTGATTCGCACTTCCGGCGGCCACCGCGTCCAACGCCCCCTTGAGGGCGTTGGTACCCGCTCGCAGCACGTCGGTAACGTCGGTGGCGAAAATGTCCCGCCGCAAATCCAGCGCAGCTGCGACAATGGCGGCACACTGCTTTTCGGCGTACGGCGGCGTGGTGGAGGCGAAGATAATGCCGTCGATGGCAGCGCGATCTCTCCCGGCCAGGCAGTCCGCGCCGGCCGCCACCGCCATAGTCACGCTGTCTTCGTCAAAGTTGGCAACCGCTCTTTCCTGGCTGGAATTCCAGCCAGCCGTTTCCGAACACAATTTATAGCGCGGAATGTACGCCCCGTAAGCGGCTATACCTGCCAATTCACAACTCCCCGGCTACCTGTCATACGCCTGAGCGATGCTATCAGCGCATACGAGTGGGTGTCAACGAAGCCGAACCTGACCCTATGCTACAATGCGCCGATGTTCAAGGCTGGTATGCGCAACTGGTTGACGCCTCTGCTCATGGTGCTGGTTGTTCTCGCTGCGCTGGCGGCGACGGCGGGATGTAATGGCGTCGCCCCGTCGGTTACCGACCCGGCGGCAACAAACGTCGAGGTGCCCCCTGAGTTGCAGCGCGTGGCCCAGGCATACAGCATTTTGCTCCAGGAACACGTCGACCACAGTACCCTGGACCCGGAGCAACTGACTGACGGCGCTATCCGAGGCCTCCTGACGGCGCTGGAAGATCCGCACGCCTCGTACCTGAGCTCCGAACAGCACACCAGGGAACAGGAAGGTTACCGCGGGTTTTTTGAAGGGATCGGCGCCCAGGTAAGCCTTACCGAAGCCGGGGTTACTGTTATCGCACCCATCCCGGGCGCACCCGCCGAAGCAGCCGGGATCTTGGCCGGCGACGTTATACTGGCGGTTGATGGCGAAAGCATCGAAGGACTCACGCTCATCGAGGCCGTCAATCGAATCCGCGGCCCAGGCGGAACGCAGGTAACGCTGTTGATCCGCCACCTGGGGAGCCAGGAGAACGTCAATATCTCTGTTACGCGCGGTCGCATACCCATCGAAAGCACGTCTTTCAGGATGTTGGACAACGGCGTGGGCCATCTGTGGATATACAGCTTTTCCAACACCACCGAGGATGAGGTAAGACGTGCCATCCAACAGTTTGAAGATGCAAACGGGCGCGGGTTGATACTGGACCTGCGCAACAACCCCGGAGGATTGCTGCATGCCGTCGTGTCGGTGTCCGACCTCTTCCTGGACGGAGGCGAGGTGTTGTACGAAATCGACGCTCAGGGCGGTAAAACCGACTACGACGCCAGCGGAGGCGGTCCCGCTTCTGAAATCCCGATGGTCGTGCTCGTCAATCAGTTCTCGGCCAGCGCCAGCGAGATTTTGGCGGGGGCCATCAAAACTGCCGAGCGGGCTCCAGTGATAGGCGCGACCACCTACGGCAAGGGCAGCGTCAACATCACGCGAGAGTTGTCGGACGGGTCGGCCATCTATTTTACGATTCGCCGATGGTACTTGCCCGATGGAACTCAAATAGAGGGACAGGGAGTTACCCCCACCGTCGAGTTCGAGTCAGACGTACGCCAGTTGCCCATCGATCCAGCTGAAGACGATGCGTTGCAGAAGGCGACCGAAGTGCTGGAACAGCAGTTGTCGCTACAGTAGCCTGTTCCGGCGGCGTGGGAATAATCACACTTATCCCCGCATTCGTCGCCGCGTGGACTACAATGGTAGATAGCAACCTGAGCAACCATTGCCTTTAATAACACTTGCCTTCATGGAGAACGCAACGATGCCAGGCAAGAACCGAAATAGCAAAAAAACCGCCAAACCAGCGGCCAACGGTAATAATCGCCAAATTGCCACCAACCGCAAGGCTCTGCACGACTACGAGATACTCGACCGAGTGGAGGGTGGGTTGGTGCTGACCGGCACCGAGATCAAGTCCATACGCGCCGGCAAGGTGGATCTGCGGGATGCCTATGCCCGCGTGCAGGATGGAGAGTTATGGTTGCACGGCGTACACATCGCCGCGTACGACGCGGGCAGCTACATGAACCACGACCCCCGGCGACCGCGCAAGGTGCTATTGCACCGTGAACAAATCCGCGATTTCGGGTCGCAAGTAGCCCAAAAAGGGCTGACGCTTACTCCGTTGCGGCTGTACCTTAAAAACCACAACGCCAAGATCGAATTGGGGTTGGCTCGGGGCAAGCGGCAATACGACAAGCGTCAAGCCATCATCGAACGCGACCGGGAACGGGCAGCCCGTCAGGCTTTGAAGGAATGGCGCGACTGAAGACTGAATCCTCCAACCACCCAAGGTTGGGCTATAATCCATTGTCGAGTTATCCAGCACCGCCGGCGACACCGCCGGGGGTGCCTTATATTGAGAGGGACTGATTTTGATTCGGAGCCTGCGGGGAATCACACCCAAAATTGCGCCGACCGCCTGGGTTAGCGAGTTTGCATACGTGGTCGGCAATGTAGTTATAGGCGAATACAGCAGCGTCTGGCCGGGCGTTACGATTCGGGGCGACGGCGAGCTGATCACCATCGGCACCCACGTCAACGTCCAGGAGGGGTCGGTCGTCCATGGCGACGGGCTCGTGATCGAAGACTACGTATCCATCGGTCATTGCGTGGTTGTGCACGGGGACCGTATTGGAACCGGGAGTTTGCTCGGTAACAACTGCACTTTCCTAACCGAGTCCACCATCGGAAAAGAGTGCCTCATTGCCGCCAACGCGGTCGTGCTGTCAGGCGTGGACGTTCCCGATCACAGCTTCGTGACCGGCGTTCCGGGTTCCATCAAGCGTCAGGTAACCGACGAGCAGGTTGAACAGATGCGGACCACCGCCGAGCACCTGGTAGAACGCGCCGGGTGGTTCAGGGAAAGCGGGTTGTGAGCCCGGCGCGATAGTCCTGCAACATCGGAAATAGCGGGCGGGCGGGTTAGCCCAGCCGCTCCGCAACCGTCAGCACGTTTTCAGCCAGGTGTTCCATCACTTCGATGCAGGGACCAATCCCGTCCACCCGGAAGTCGAAGGTCAGCTGATCGATGCCAAGCTCATTGCAGTAGTGCAGATCGTCGATGACCTCCTGGGTGGAGGCGATCAATGCCCCGCCCGAACGGACACCTACCCCTTCTTCAGCCCCGTGCATGTCGGTGAAGTGGAGGCTGCGCTTCAGGGAGATGGTGATGTCGGCGGGATCGCGGCCGGCCCGCTCGGTTTGCTCGCGCAGATAGGGCAGATTCTGGGCCACAAAGTCGGGGGTCTGCCGCGTGGTGTGCCAGCAGTCGCCGTACTTGGCGGTGCGACGTAACGCCCGTCGCGTATGGCCACCCACCCAGATCGGGATGCGCGGTTTCTGAATCGGTTTGGGTTCAAAGTATATGCCGTCGATCTGGTAGTACTTGCCCTTGTGTTCCGGAACCTCCTCGGTCCAAAGGGCATTGAATATTTCCAGAAACTCATCGGTCATGGGCCCACGATCCGCGTACGGCACGCCGAGGATATCAAACTCCTTTTCCAGCCAGCCCACACCGACGCCGCAGATGACACGGCCTCCGGACAGCACGTCCAGCGACGCAAACATCTTGGCCTGAACTACGGGATTCCGGTACGGCAGAATCAGAACGGTACTCCCCAAACGTATCTCGCTGGTACACGCGGCCATAAAACCCAGCATCGTCATCGTTTCCAAAAACGGTTCGTCAGACGGCCGTTGAAACGCGCCGGTAGGGGTGTAGGGATACTGGGTGGTTCCGGCCACGGGCAATACCACATGGTCGCCGGCCATAACCGACTCGAACCCCAACTGCTCGGCGCGTTGGGAAAATTCACGGATGCCCTCGGCATCTGGAAGCCGGGGAATACTCACTCCAATCTTCATTAACTAGTTCCTGGCGACGGACCAGATTTGCGCCTGATGCGCTCGCGCCCGACGGCGCTGGGATTATAGCATCGGCTCAGGGTGTACACGCCGCGCCGTGGCCGGGCGGTGATCCCCGTCACCGATACACCAACCGCACACTGCGGATACCGACCGACGCCTTCGCAGGATTCAGGACGCTACGAGCCTGGCAGTTCGGTGATGGGGCTCCACGTTATGACACCCCGGCATTTGGGGCAGGCACGATTGCGAAGAATCCGTCGCTGCAACCGGTGCCTGAACCATTGCTGGCCGCAACCGCATTGCCCGATCCAGAGCGGAATGGACTGTTCAACCCGGTGGCACCGCTCTCCAACACACCCGATTTCCAACGCCTTGGCCTTCCAGACCGCATCGTGATTGTGCCGGAATCCCACCATCGCATGGGCGATTTCGTGCAGCACAGTATCCTCGATTTCGTCCCGGGTGGCCCGCAAGCAATAATTGACGGATAAACCGATGCGTTTTTGCGAATAATGACAAACACCGGCCCGAGTGGGCGCCAGGTCAAACCCGAATACCCAACCTCCGGCCATCTTTCCACCTTCCTGGTGGCGGGCCAGCAAACGGTTCGCCAGTTCCGCTGCCTGTTCCAGCGTGCAGTGCGGCGCCAACGGGATCTGCACATGATCGAGAGACGAGTACGCAACAACATACCGTTGGCCCTGGTCTGTGAGCACGTCGGCCTGTTTGATTCGCAAACCTACGACGGCGCCATTCAGCAGCGACCCATCCTTGCCATAAAATCGAACGCGAGTCCCCGCCGGATACCTGGCTCCGGGGAAATCTGCGGTAATTTCGGCACGGCGCGTGGTCATTGCGGTTCTTAGGGACAGCGGCATTATACGTCAATTACACCGGATCGCATTCATTAAACACGCCCATTCAGCAGGTGTGAAACAAATTCGCTGAAACCTGCAACGAATTATTCTTGGCATTGATATTTGCCAAGTGGGTTTGCAGTGCTATAATTCGCGTAACATGTAACGAACGCAGTGGTTAACTAGTTCGTACAACAATTCAATCTGTCTTTAATCAGGAGGACAAAATGGAAAAGGGAGATACCATCATCAACGTCGGACCGGTGGACGTAACGCTGTCCTACCGGCGGGAGATCATGCCCGACCAGGGACTCATGGTTCAGGTTTACGGCGACATCGACGGTAATGACACCGAGATTCTGCGCTTTGACTGCTTCGACCAGGCGCCGCATTACCACTATGGCCCCGAGAACCACAACATCCGGCTGCCCATGGACAAGACCACGGTCGGCACCCCGTTGGGCTGGACGTTGGACAACATCCGGACCAATCTTACCGCCATGGTTCGCCGCTCCGGCTACGATGACCTGGCCGACGCCATTCAGGCAAACCCGGTCGACCAGACCAAGATGGACGAAGTGGAAGCATGCGCCCTGGCCAAGTCACGTGAAGAGCGCCGCACCGTAACGCACTTCCGTGGCGACCACATTTACGAGGCTGGCAACATCCGGTTCGGCGTGGAATTCCGCGACAACATCGGCGCGGCCAATGACCGCGGCGTTGCCATTCACGTGCTGACCGACCATCTGGGCCAGGAGTTCGAGCTCCTCGCGTTTGACTGCTTCGAGATCGCGCCCCACTACCACTACGGCCCGCGTAACCAGGACGTACGGATCTATTGGGACACGACCACGAGCGGTCACACTCTGGCCTGGACTATCGACCAGTTCAAGGCAGGCAACCTGTCCACCATGATTGAGCGAGCCGGCTACCCAACCGTAGCACAGGGGCTCGACAACAATCTGGTCCAGGCTGTCATACCCTCTATGGAAGAGAAGGCCTGGGCGCTGGTAGGCACCAACCAAAAGTAACCACCAACCTGACGTGCAGCAAAGTGGGTGGCTGATGCTGCCCGCGTTGTTGGCAGAGCAGAAAACTAAAGGGACGGCCCGTGGGGCCGTCTCTTTAGTTTGAATTGGCGAGTTCGCGCTACATCATGGTGTAGCCACCTGAAACGCTCAGAGTTTGGCCGGTGATGAAGCTGGCCGCGTCGGAAGCCAAGAACACCACCGCGTTCGCCACCTCCTGCGCCGTTCCCATTCGCCGCAACGGGTATGCCCGCCGTACCCGCTCCAGCACGTCTTCGGTGAAGATATCCTGCATCCCCTGCGCCCACATGCTATCGGGATTCGACACATCCTGCTGCGCCGGCACAACCAGTCCCGGGCAAACCATGTTCAACCGCAGACCATAGCGCCCGGTTTCCCTGGCGATCGACTTGCTCAGCGCGATGACCCCAGCTTTGCAAGCCGAATAAACCGCCTCGCGATATTCGCCCATTCGGCCGGCATCGCTGCTGATGCTGACGATGGAACCGGACTGCCGGTCAATCATGTGGGGCAATACTGCGTTGATGCAGTTGATGGCCCCCCAGAGGTTCAAATCCACTTCCTTTACGTGCTCGTCCCGGGATTTTTCCACGAACAATCGGTCGATGGTCCAGCCTACGTTATTGACCAGCACGTCCACTCCACCCAGGCGGCTGACCAATTCAGCCATCATGGCGTCAGTCCTTGCCTTATCGGTAACATCCGCATCGACCACGATGGCCGTTGCGCCGTTGTCCATCGCGTTCACCTCGGCGGCCACCTGTTCCCCGGCGGTGCGGTTCAATTCCGCGATGGCAACGTTGCTTCCCTCGACCGCGAACGCCAGCGTGATAGCACGGCCGATGTTGGTGCCCCCTCCGGTCACCACGACATTCTTGCCTTTCAATCCTAACTCCAACCTGTTACCTCCAGTTATGATTTCCTTCCAGCATGTTGCGCAGGACATATAAATTTTCGACATCGGCACGGTTGTATTCCAGCAGCAGGTCCAGCGCGTCCTTACTCTGCTCGTTGATATATTTTTGCCAAAGCAGCACGGCGTCATACCCATCAACATCGGGCAAAGAGCGCTGAATCCCCAACGATTTTTCAATGCGCTTCAGGCCACCCCGCAACCCGGCCCGCCGGCACCACTGCATCAGGTCCCGGTGGTCCAGCGACCGGCGCAGATCTACGCCCGGTTTCCAGGCCAAATACGGAAGATCGAAGCCGGCTCCGTTGAACGTGTAAACGGTGGTGACACCTTCCAGGACGTGCCGGATCGCATCAGCGGTGATATCCGCGCCAACCAGCTGCTCCACGAACCAGTCGCCTGGAAAATCCACCGCTATGCCCACCACTGTGGGATAGGATCTGCCAATGAATCCCGTAGTTTCGATGTCCAGGTAAGCATCCACCGGGATCTTAGTGTCGGAAATGCCTCACGCCGGTGAACACCATCGCAATACCGGCCTCATCAGCGGCCGCAATGACTTCGTCGTCCCTGATGGAGCCGCCCGGCTGGACAATGGCCGTGATTCCCGCTTCGGCTGCCAGCTCGATATTGTCGGGGAAGGGGAAAAACGCGTCGGACGCCAACACGCACCCAGCAGCTTTGTCTCCAGCGGCCCGCTGGGAAAGATGCACGCTGACCACGCGGTTCGGTTGGCCAGCTCCCATACCGACCAGTGTTTTGTGTTTCACGAACGCGATCGCGTTGGACTTGATGTGTTTCACCGCCGTCCATGCGAACGCGAGATCATCCAGTTCGGCTGCGGTTGGCGCCCTTTTCGTTGCGGTAGTCCATTGGTTTCGGTCCTCAACGATGGCGTCGTGTGTCTGCACCAGTACTCCGCCGCTCAACAGCCGCACGTCGTAATCGGCGGCCCCGGCTCCGGCCACGGCCGGCTGAACCGTCAAAATCCTGAGGTTGCGCTTGCGCCGCAACGCCGCCAATGCGTCGTCGTCGTAGGCCGGAGCCACTACGACCTCGTAAAACACCGGGTCCATTGCCTTGGCCGCTTCCGCGGTGACGGGACGGTTGAATCCTACGATGCCGCCGAAGGCGGAAACCGGGTCGCCTTCGAACGCCAATCGATACGCTTCCGCCACATCGGGCCGCGAAGCCAGGCCGCAGGGATTGGCGTGTTTGATAACGCACACCGAGGAGTCATCGTAATCCGACACTATGCGCCAGGCAGCGTCGGCGTCCATCAAGTTGTTGAACGACAACTCCCGACCATGCAGCTGCTGGGCCCGGGCGATTCCACCGGAGCCTCCCGACACTGGCAGATACAGCGCGCCCCGCTGGTGGGGGTTTTCGCCGTAGCGCAAGGTGGACACGCGCGATAGCCCGATAGTCACCTGCCTGGGCATTTCCTGTTCAGCGGCTGGGTCTTCCGCCAGATAGGCGGCAACGGCGGCGTCATAGGCGGCCACATGCTGAAAAGCTTTCGCCGCCAGTGATCGGCGCTGCTCCGAATCCAGGCCGCCGGCCGTCAATCCATCGGCCACCCATTCGTAGTCCTCAGGGTCTACCACCACCGCCACGTCCGGATAGTTCTTGGCTGCCGCCCTCAGCATGGTGGGCCCGCCGATATCGATATTCTCCAGCGCGTCGTCCAGGGTGACGCCAGGCTGGCTGATGGTTTCAACGAATGGATACAGGTTCACGACAACCACGTCGATGGCGTCTATTCCGTGATGTTCCAATTCTGCCATGTGGTCGGGCGAACCACGGCGGGCCAGCAATCCCCCGTGGATCGTGGGGTGCAGCGTTTTGACACGGCCGTCCAGAATTTCGGGCGAGCCGGTTACGTCCGAAACCTGTTTTACCGGTACGCCGGCGTCCGTCAGGCTGCGATGCGTGCCGCCAGTGCTGATCAACTCGATGCCGGCTTTGGTCAATCGCCGGCCCAGGTCTTCAATGCCGGTTTTATCGTAAACGCTCAATAAGGCTTTCACAGTATCGTTTCCCCTTCGATTTGCATGAATATGCGTGAGTTTCCTGGCCTCGATGCACGTGGCGGTTATCTGGTCCGATCGGGCTGGGAGCGGCGATCGATGCTCGCCGTCCTATGGGTTACGCACCACCGAAAATCAAACGCGCGTCGCCCGTACGGGCAACTACCCGTCCAACGTCAACCGCATCAGAAACACCCTGCATCAACTCGACCGCCCCGGTCTCGTCGCACACGGCGACCATACCCAATCCCATATTGAAAACCCGGTACATCTCATGGTCGCTTACATTTCCAGCACGCTGGATCGCATCAAATACCGGCAACACCCGCCAGCTACCCGGTTGGATTTCGGCCGCCATGTTATCGGGCAACACGGAAGGTAACTTGCCCGGTAGTCCACCGCCCGTGATGTGGCTTAGCGCCTTGACACTACCCAGGAATGGCTCCAGGAGTGGGTAATAGGCCCGGTGACGCACCATCAGCTCATCGCCAAGATTTCTGCCCAGGCCATCGGGTTTCCTAAACAACGCCTCAGGATCGTTGTCCAGATTGAACACCTGGCGTACCAGGGAGTATCCGTTGGTATGCACGCCACTGGAGGGGATTCCAACCAACCTGTCTCCCGGCTGGATGGCGCTGCCGTCCAGCAACTGGCTTCGTTCGACCACCCCAACCACAAAACCCGCCAGGTCGAAATCTGCATCGCTGTAGACTCCCGGCAGTTGGGCAGTCTCGCCGCCGATCAAAGCACAACCGACCTCCCGGCACCCCCAGGC
Organism: Dehalococcoidia bacterium; assembly: GCA_965217175.1. Taxonomy (GTDB): domain Bacteria; phylum Chloroflexota; class Dehalococcoidia; order Lucifugimonadales; family UBA3495; genus Bin87. The sequence continues at coordinate 1,898,595 of OZ244251.1, read as the reverse complement.
CATGCCGCGCATCAGCATCTCCAGACGATGCTCGTCCATCGCGCTGAATGCAACGTAGTCCAGGAAAAATAACGGACGGGCGCCTTTGGTTAGAATATCGTTGACGTTCAGGGTCACCAGATCCTGCCCCACACCTTCGTAGTGACCGAGTTGGGCCGCGATTTTCAACTTGGTGCCCACGCCGTCGGTGCTGGCCACCAACACGGGTTCTGCTAAACCCGACAACGCGAAAAGGCCCGCGAATCCTCCGCTTTCCAGGACCTGGGGACCATGCGTCATCGCCGCAAACGCCTTGATTCGGTCTTTCAGTCCATCCATTGCGTCGAGGGACACGCCGGCGCCCTCGTAGGTGCCTGATGAGGTCATGCTGCGGACCCTGGCATTGGGATCAGGAACCGGTGCGGTCCAGCGACATTTTCCCCAGATCCAGTTGCACCGGAACCGGATAGTTCCCCGTGAAGCAGGCGTCGCAGAACCCCCCCTGTTGACCTCGCACCAGACCTAGCAAACCGTCGACGCTCAAATACCCAAGGCTGTCCGCGCCGGTGATTTGGCGAATCTCGTCGATGCTGTGTTTGGCCGCGATCAACTCATCCCGGGTCGCCATATCCACGCCCAAATAGCAGGGGTGCCTGATCGGGGGCGCACAAACCCGCAAATGCACCTCGCTGGCGCCGGCCCGGCGGAGCAGCTCCACCACATGCGGAGTCGTCGTGCCCCTCACGATGCTATCGTCGACCACCACCAGCCGTTTGCCGCGCAATATGGACGGCATGGGGTTGAACTTTTGGCGGACGCCACGGTCCCGCCGCTGTTGCTCGGGCTCGATGAACGTGCGACCCACGTAGCGGTTACGCACCAGCCCGTTGGCAAAAGGTATACCCGACTCACGGGAATATCCCACCGCCGCCGACGTAGAAGAATCCGGTATCCCGATCACCAGATCAGCTTCCGCGGGGTGTTCTTTCGCCAACCGCGCTCCCATCTCTTCACGGGCGCTGTGCATCAATTGGCCGTCCATGATGCTATCCGGGCGAGCGAAGTAAATCCACTCGAAAACGCAAAGGGCGCGACCGCGGCGGGCGGATCCACTGAAAACCTCGGAGGTGATCCCACTATGATCGACAACCAGGACCTCGCCGGGTTCCAGTTCGCGTACGAATTCGGCCTGCATGTGATCCAGAGCGCACGTTTCTGAGGCCACCACCCAACCGTCTTCGAGACGGCCGAGACACAACGGCCGGATGCCCAGTGGATCGCGGGCCGCGATCAGCGAGTCTGGCGTAAGGATGGACAGTGAGAATGCGCCCTGCATGATGCGCATACCGTAAAACAGCCGCTCCGCCCACGTCGCGCCCGGGGCGTTGGCCAACAGGTGCGCCACCACTTCTGTGTCGGTGGTAGTTGCAAACTCGCAACCCCAGCGATTCTCTGCCTGTTCGCGCAATTGAACGGCATTGATGATGTTGCCGTTGTGGGCCACCACCAGCGGACCATTCAATCCGTCCACCTTCAGGGGTTGCGCGTTGCGGGCGTCGCTCGAGCCCGTGGTCGAATAGCGCGTGTGCCCGATGCTGAGTTCGCCGGGCATATCGTCCAGGTCTACGTCGGAGAAGGCTTCGGACACCAGGCCCATCCCGGTATGTACCCGCAGGGAGCCTTCGTCTGAAACGGCAACCCCGGCCGATTCCTGCCCTCGGTGCTGCAGCGCGAAAAGTCCTATCGCCGTGGTCGGAGCCGAACGGCCGCCGGGCGAATACACGCCCACAACGCCACACTCTTCTCGAGGGTGGTCGAAGGGTCGCGCATTTCCGGTGCCGGAAAACCAGAAGATCATAGCTGCATTCTATTTTGCGTCCCGATTTGGGTCAACGCTTCTACGTCGACTGGATTCCATTGTAGTCCCCGGGAGACGAAAACCAAAATGCAATTTGCGATTTCCCGGAAACTCGATTTACTCTGTGAAGGCCCCCAACTAATCTCGCTCCGGAATGATCTGAACTTTGCGGCTCTCACCGTAGCCAACGCTTTCAGTTCGTATGCCGCCGCGTTCGTCCAGAAACATGTGGATTATCCGGCGATCCGAAGGTGTCATGGGCTCCAGGGTGATGCTGCGGCCGGTTTGCGCCACACGATCCGCCACGCGGTCGGCCATTTCCCGCAGGGAATCTTCCCGTCGCTGCCGGTATTGCTCCACATCCAGCGACACTCGAACGTCCTGGTTCAACTGCTGACGGACGATGCTCTGGACGATAAACTGCAATGACTGCAGGGTGTTGCCTCTCCGCCCGATGAGCAACCCGGAATCCGGGCCGTTGATGTCAATTACGGGCCCCCCGGCCGCCTCATCGTGTTCTGCCCGTAACGTAACGTCTACCTCGGCTCCCACCATATCGAGAATACGCTCCACGGATTGCACGGCCAGTTCGGCGGGCGTACCCGCCGCCGGGGCAGCTGCCTCCCGGCCGGAATCCGGGGCTTCTCCGTCGGGTTCCGATTCAGCCTCCGCCTCATCGTCACCTTCGGGGACCGGATCTGTAACAAGGAGCGTTACGCGGACTTCTGCCAGTTCACCGCCTATGCCCAGAAATCCCTGGCGTCCCCTACTTAGTATTTCGACCTCCACCTCGCTGTGGTCTGCGTCGAGCGCTGCGAGTGCCAGGTCTACGGCCTCTTCTACGGTCCGACCGGTTTGCACTACTTGATCCATCGGCTACATTCTCCTGTGGGTCGGGCGCCGCCTCAGCGGGACCAGCGTCTGCCGGCCCCGCGGACCGGCGCGGGAATAGAGGGAATAGCGGCCCCCAGCCCGTGATAAAGTACTGGATTCCTATTCCGATGAGATTGGATACTACCCAATACAATGGCAATCCGCTGGGCCATCCCAACGAGAACGCCGCCAGAAATATGGGCATCATCCACAACATCATCGTTTGGCTGGACTGTTGACGCGGATCCGGCGAGGGCATCTGCGTCATCTTTTGCTGTACCCAGGTTGAAACCGCAACCAAAATCGGCATCACGATCGGCGAAGGGTCCGGCAAGCTCAAGTCCAGCCAAAGAAAATGGCTGTTCACCGGGGCCGCGGCGTGAATGGGCACGAACGTAATCCACGGGTACAGCTTGCCTGACAACTTCACCAGGTCTTCCGGGTTGTTGAACAACGTTTGTATCAGCACCCGGAATAACCCGATCAATATGGGCATCTGTATGATCAGCGGCCCCAAACAACCGATGGGGCTAACCCCGGTTTCCCGATACAACCTCATGGTCTCCTGGGAAATCCGCGACCGATCGCCGGCGTAACGTTGCTGTATCTCCCGAACCCTCGGTTGCAACCCCGTCATCGACCGCATCTGCCGCAACTGTCGCACCGTAAGCGGGATCGTCAGGACTCGCACCATCACCGTAAACACGATGATGGCAATTCCCATCTGGGAAAAGCACACAACGTACAACACCATGAGGGCATTGAGCATTGGGCGAATGATTACTTCGTTCCAAAGCAATCCAAATATGGACAGAAATTCCACTATTACCTGCTCTGTGCGACTATCGCCTGAACGACATATCTGTGTACTGCTGTATTCTCAATCATTGGACTAGTTGCATCGGGCCTGTTCGGTAGTGTCGAAGCACCACAGTATATTGATGCCGGACACCACCTGAACCCGACGGACGGTGCCATCGTCTGAGCCGATATACACCGAATCCGTCGGCGTCGACGGCAGCCCAACCGCGTTTTTCACCACTGCCAACGGCGCTTTAATCTCTGCGTCACCCACCGTTAGCGATGCTATCTCCCGCGATGGGCCGTGATCGGTCCCGGACGCTCGCAGTACCGACAGTTTGCCGTCCACCGACGCCACCACCAAACCGCGCTCCAGTAAAACCGGACTCGCAACTACCGGAGAACCCATGTCATGCTCCCACAGCAACTGACCGTTCTGGTCCAGGGCATACACTTTGCCGTCCATGGCGGGCGCCCATATCACGCGCTCCGAGGCAACCGGGGTTGCCCACCACCAATTGCCGGCCTCAAACTGCCATGCCAGCGCCCCGCTTTGCAGGCTGAGCGCATACAACTGACGGTCGAACGAGCCCACGATCAACAAATTCCCGTGGATCAGGGGTTTCGCCACCACTGCTCCACCGGTTTGAAACTGCCATAGCAACTCGCCGGTCGCCAGGCTCACTGCGTAAACCGCTCCGTCCTGGGATCCAAAATAGACTACCCCGTTTTGGAGCACCGGCGTTGACCAGATTTCGCGTTCGGTTCGGTACGGCGACCAGGAGAGCGCTGCCCCGGTAATCGCATCGAAGGCATAAAGACCCCCATCTTCGGACCCAACCGCTATTATCCCTCCCGCTTCGTCCAGGGCCGCACTGCCGACCAGCGGCACCACATCATCCTCCGAAACAACCGGCGGGTTGCGCCATGCCGTTTCCACTGCGCCGGCAGTCGCGGGAGGATTCAAAGCGTAAATGTGCCCGTCAATGGCGGACACGTACAAGTAACGGCCAATCGTAGGCGACCCGTACGCCCCGCCAAACCCTTCTTCTCCGCCAACGGTCGACAACCACCGCACGCTGACCCCGTCTGAGCCGAAATCGTCCAAAGCCAATACCTGGCCGGAAAGCGTGGTTGCGTAAACCACCCCAAGGTCCGCCGCAATAGCTCCCCAACCGCGCGTCGACGCGCCCAGGTTGGGAGTGCAGCCCGCCGCACCGGCTAACAACAGCATCGTCAACGCGAGCGTCAACAGAATGGGCAACCTGAGAGCACGGCGGTACCGGCCAAATTCCAATGTCGCTATTGGATGATCGCAATCGACTCTGCGGGCCCGGTGTTTGCGGAAGGGCAGGAAGTTTTTCAACATTGATTCGGCTACACCACCGGGTCGTATCCGCTGCCACCGCGAGGGCGACAACGCAGTATTCGTTTCACACCCATCAATCCGCCTTTCAACAATCCATGAGTCGCGATAGCTTCCGAGGCATAGTGGGAGCAGGACGGTTCAAACCGGCACATCGACGGTAAATAGGGAGACACCGCCTGTTGATACAAGCGGATCACGACGATCGCGGCAGCGCTCAAGGGGCCAACCCCACCACGGTATCGGGCGGGCGACTCACGGCGGTATCCTCGCGCGGCGTGAGGGGTTCCGCAATTTTGGTGCGATGCATCAGGTTATGCACCGCCCTTTCCAGACCGTTAAACCCGGCTTCTCCTGCGCCGCGGCGGGCAATTATCACGGTGTCCCATCCGGGACGGGTAGGCGTATTGCGAACAACTTCTCGCAAACGCCGTTTGATTCTATTCCTCACAACCGCGTTCCCCACCCGTTTGCCGGCTACAAAGCAAAACCGACTCTGATCAGAGCCGTTCGGGAGCACACGGAACACCAGCAGATTATTGGCTGCACTGCTTCCATTCTGGTGAATCTCCGAAATACGGGACCCGCTGCTAAGCCGGGAACGTCTTTGCATGCGTCAGCCGAGAACGGTACTAAACAGGCAGGAAAGCGGGAACGCTAGACGGCCAGCCGATGCCGACCCTTGAAACGGCGGCGGCTCAAAACCGCGCGACCGTCAGACGTACGGGAACGGGAACGGAAGCCGTGCACGCGGGCGCGGCGTCGTTTTTTGGGCTGATAAGTACGTTTGGGCATAAACAAAACTCCGGCCACAAACTATACTGGCAAACCCCTTTTCCGTCAACAATCCCGGATCCGATTCTGCCCGGCGTTTGCTGCGAAGGCCCAATGCCCAGCGTCCAAAGCCACATCGATCCCGCGCCACAGTTACGTTGGCGGGCCAACCGCGTTATAATCCTGCCAATTCACCACATCAACGTACAACAGCATCTTACAATCCAGTTGCACCAACCGTCGCCAGCACTCTGGAAGTGACATGATGAAAGACCGCTACGAACAGGAAATCGAACAGATCCTCAACGAATTGGATGCCGAAATTCCCGATGGCAATGGTGACGGGCCCCACCCGGTGTCTCCGGTTCCGCCGCTGGATGATCGGCCTTCTCCATTTGCTCCCCAGCCCCGTCCCCGGATGCGCCTCATATCCCCCGTGAAACTCGCCCTGCTGGGGCTGATCGTGGTCGTGATCGGACTCATCCTGTTCCACCAGCCGATGTTGGCGCTGGCAGGCGTTGGTATCGTGGCATTGGCGTTGGTCTGGATGTTCATTCAGAGAATTTCATCGCAGCCCCAACAGATGTGGCGTGGCAGGCCGGTTGATCCTCCCCCTCCGCAATCTACGTGGGAGCGCTTCCGGCGCTGGCTAGCCAGGTAGACACCGCGCGCCGATGGCGGACGCCCGGGGCAGCTGAGCCGGCAACCCAACCGGCGCCCAGCGGGTTACCAGCCGACTGCGGCGCCGTCCTTTCGAGGTTCGCTACCGCCGCTGAGCACGCCCGATTCCGGATCGCGGCTGATGATCTGGCCGCCGCCCATGCCTCCGGCCCCTCCCCGATGCGGCCCGTGCATCACGTTAACGCGGTGGCCTCTACGATGCAGGTCATCGACAACCGAGTTCGCAACGTCCCCTTCCATCCACAATTCATCACCCGCAACCTGGAAACGCAGCGCGTCCAACGCCCCCTGGGAATCCATCCCGAAATCGACCATGTTGCTGATAACCTGCAAATGACCCTGCGGCTGCATGAATCCGCCCATCACGCCGTAACTCAACCACAACTCATCGTCGCGCGTCGCCATGGCCGGAATAATCGTGTGGAACGGACGCTTGCCGCCGGCCAGCGCGTTGGGATGCTCGGGATTCATTTGGAATAACGCCGCCCGGTTGTGCATGACAATGCCGGTTCCCGGCACCACGAGCCCGGACCCAAAGTTGGCGAATACGCTGTTGATCAGTGAGCAGGCGTTGCCGGCCCCATCTATAACGCTTATGTATACCGTGTCGCTCCCCGGAACCATCTTGCCGTAGGGCGCGGTAACCATCGCCTGATCCGGCTTGATCAGCGCCCGCCGCTTCGCCGCGTATTCCTTGGACGCCCACGCCCCTGTCGGCACCTCCACGGATCGCGGGTCGGCCAGATATTCAAAAGCATCTGAGAATCCCAACCGCGTTGCCTCCACCAGATGGTGATACCGGTCGGCGCTCTGCGGTCCCATGGCGGCGATATCGAAACCTTCTGCGATGTTCAGGGCCTCCAGCGCGATTATCCCCTGTCCGTTGGGAGGACATTCCCAGCAAGTGACACCACGGTAATCCGTCTTGATAGGTTCGTCCCAGTCGGAATGGTGCGATGCCAGGTCTGCTTCGGCCAGCCACCCGCCCTGTTCCTGAACAAAGTCGGCCATCGCCGTGGCAATGGGTCCCCGGTAGAAGGCTTCACTCCCGCCTTCGGAGATCGTGCGCAACGTCCCGGCGAGGGTGGGCATCTTCATCAACTCCCCTTCGCGGGGGCCCCTGCCATCTTTTAGCAATTCCTGCCCGGACGGCAGCGCTGCCAACTTGCCCTCCTGCTGCTGCCACTGGAACGCAATTATGTCACTGACCGGGAAACCGCCTTCAGCGTACCTGATGGCCGGTTTCAACACGTCGGATAACGCCATCGTTCCCTCGCCGGACAGCAGCGTCTCCCAACCGTGCACAGTACCGGGTACAGAGATCGACAAAGGCCCAACGGGTGGCATCCGGTGGTGACCTTTCGCTCGCAGACCTTCGATGCTGGCGGCCATCGGAGAACGGCCACTGCCGTTGAGAGCAACAACCTGTTTGTTTGATGCCTTCCAGACCAGGGCGAAAAGATCGCCGCCTACGCCGGTGGACATGGGTTCCACCACGTTCAGGGTGGCTGCCGTCGCGACCGCCGCGTCCACAGCGTTGCCGCCGTCCATTAATACGCGCAGGCCGGCCATCGCCGCCAGCGGTTGACTGGTTGCGACCATTCCGTTTGTCGCATGGACTGTGGACCGACGTGAATCAAAAAACATTGTTTCCGCTCCAGGTTGGGCGCTCCGAATATTCGCTCCTGAATATTCGCTCGTAAGGATGGCGGCCAGTTTAGCATGTGCCTGTTCCATACGCACCTGGAAGACCCCGGGCTATCTGCCAGGCACATTCAATGGGCAGTGGGCCACTCCGTCATCCGCCGTCAACGTGGCCCAACATGGTGGCGCTGCCGTAACCCGGCCCAAGTGTAAGCGTGTGATAATATACCCCGGATGCCTGCTATTGCCGGCACGTAAATTGCAACCAGAAAACCGCCACTGCTCGATTCGCCAATGCCACCAGGAGGTCCCTCGATGGCCATAACCGTAGGACAAGCCGCCCCAGATTTCACGCTGCATGAAACCCCCCAACAGCAACGCAGCCTCAACGAATATCGGGGCAAAAATGTGGTTCTCGCATTCTTCCCGGGTGCGTTCACCGGCGTTTGCACCACCGAAATGTGCGCCCTTCGCGACCGCATCGACCAGTTCAGCTCGATGAATGCCGAGGTTATCGGCATCACCGTCGACCCGCCCTTCGCCCAGTCCGCCTGGAAGGCTGCCAACAATGTGAATTACACCTTCTTGAGCGACTACAATCGCGAGGTCGTCAACGCCTATGACGTGGCGCTGCCCGGTCTGGCTGGAATGCAGGGTTACGTGGCCGCCAAACGTGCCGTGACCATCATCGACAAGGACGGTGTGGTTCGCTATCACTGGGTTTCCGAAAGCCCCGGCGTCGAACCCGATTACGCCGAGGTACAGGCGGCAGTGGCAGCCCTCTCGTAAGCATCCGACACCAACTGCTACGGCGAAAAACCCCGCTCATACTGGAGCGGGGTTTTTCAGTGGATAGGCCAGTCGTGATTGATCAACCGCTCCACCACCATCTCGGTGAGCCGTGCCGCGTCCACCTCCAGGCAAACGTCCACGTTGGGCGCTCGGCCAGTCACACCGTGCCAGTCGACAACCGTTTGCCCGCGAGTCAGATCGCTGGCCGTATCAATCGAAACCGGCAGCAAGGTCGTTTGCATCAATCCGGAATCTACGGCGTACGCCACCGCCGGCACGTCGTTGTACCGCGCCGCCTCTCCCTGAGCGAACCGACCCATCCGGCGATACGCCTGCTGGATAAACCCGGTGGCCCGCACCAGAAGCTGCACGGCGGGAGCTTCGGACTGGCTCAGTTGATGCAATTGGGAGTCTGAAAACCCGCAACGATCGCAAACATCCAGCCCCACCTGCACGATTGGGACACCCGAGTCGTAGAGAACTGCCGCCGATTCGGGGTCTTCATAGAGGTTTGCCGTTGCCACCGGCGACACGTTCCCCGGCACCCGAACTGCTCCACCCATTACCACCACACCGGCCAACGCAACCGCGATTTCGGGCGCGATGCGCAGGGCCAACGCCAGATTGGTCATACGACCCAGGGCCAGTACGGTGATGTCACCGGGAGACTCCAGCACCCGCCGGGCAATTTCCACCGCCGCCCGGTTGCCCACCGGAGCATCGACCGTGTCTGCCGAATCTATGCGCGCTCCCTCTCCACCCAGAGCGTCGTCGCCGTGGATGTGCGCGGCCCAATCCGCCGTGTGGATGCGTAGCAGCGGGCCGGCAGCTCCTGGATACACCGGTATGTCGCTGCGGCCGGCGACGGCCAGGATCCGCCGGGCGTTGGCCGCGCACTGGGCCATGGAGCCATTGCCGTAGATGGCGGTTACGGCCTCGATCTCCAACTCCGGGCTGGCCAGCGCCAGCAGGATTGCAGCAGTGTCGTCCACACCGGGGTCAGCGTCGATAATCACGCGTGTCGGCATATTCGGCCACCCTCAATCCAGACAATCCGGCCAGGCAATCCGGTTTTGACGTCAGTAACCGGTTCGGGCATTATACCGTGAGCAGCATCGGCAGCTTTGTGCGGCCGGTTCGGAGGAAATCACATGGCAGTGAATGAAGTACGAGGCGTCATTTCGCGGTCTCAAGGCGCTCCCGTCGAGCTGGTCCCGATCCTGGTTCCAGACCCCGGAGAGGGTGAAACGTTGGTGCGGGTTCAGGCTTGCGGCGTTTGCCACACGGACCTGCATTATCGAGAAGGCGCGATCAACGACGAGTTTCCCTTTTTGTTGGGGCACGAGGCAGCCGGCATCGTTGAAAAAATCGGCGCAGGCGTGACCAACGTTCAGCCCGGAGACTTCGTTATCCTGGCCTGGCGCGCTCCATGCGGGACGTGCCGGTCGTGCCGGCGAGGGCGTCCCTGGTACTGTTTCGCCAGCCGCAATGCTCAGCAGAAGATGACGCTGGCAGACGGCTCCCCTTTGTCTCCGGCTCTGGGAATCGGGGCGTTCTGCGAGCTCACCTTGGTTGATGCCCTCCAGGCCGTCAAGGTGGATCCAGCCGCCAGTCCCCTGGCTGCCGGGCTGATCGGTTGCGGCATCATGGCCGGTCTGGGAGCAGCAATCAACACCGGCGGGGTATCACGCGGGGATTCCGTTGCTGTCATAGGATGCGGCGGCGTGGGCAATGCCGCTGTCGCCGGGGCCCGCCTGGCCGGCGCAAACACGATCATCGCGGTGGACATCGACGATCGCAAGCTGGAATGGGCGAGAAAGTTCGGAGCCACCCACACGATAAACTCCACTCAAACCGACGCCGTGGCCACCATCCGCGAACTCACCGACGGGAACGGGGTTGACGTTGCGATAGAGGCCGTAGGGAATCCGGTTACCTATGAGCAGGCATTTTACGCCCGCGACCACGCCGGAACGGTGGTGCTGGTCGGCGTGCCCGACCCAACCATGAAAATCGAACTCCCGCTGATCGAGGTGTTCGGGCGCGGCGGCTCTCTCAAATCCTCGTGGTACGGCGACTGCCTGCCCACCCGGGATTTTCCGATGTTGATCGACCTGTATCTCCAGGGCCGGCTCGACCTGGACGGTTTCGTGAGCGAACGTATCACCATCAACGAAGTAGAAACGGCGTTTGAACGCATGGGTCGCGGAGAAGTTCTGCGGTCCGTCGTGGTGATGTAGGGAAAGAGGTACCCAATAGCATGGCAACATTCGTACTCGTCCACGGGGCCTGGCACGGCGGTTGGTGCTGGTGGAAAGTGGCGCCGATTTTGCAGCAGGCCGGGCACACTGTCTACACACCCAGTTTGACCGGGCTCGGCGACCGGGCACACCTCGCTTCCCTCATGCCGCCGGCGCTGCTCAACCTCGACCTGCACATCAGGGACATTGGACAGTTCCTGGAATCTGCCGATTTGACCGACGCCATCCTGGTAGCCCACGCCTACGCCGGCATGGTGATAACCGGCGTTGCTGAACGCTACCCACAACGGATTGCCGCGCTGGTTTATGTCAATGGCGTGGTGCCCGCCGACGGCGAAGCCATGGTAGACCAGTTGCAAACCGTTCGCGGTCCGGAATTCGTGGCCCGCATCCGCAATTACATTGAAAGTGGCGAACCATTCATGGCACCTCCAACCACGGCGGAAGAGATAGCCGATCGTTGGTCCATCACCGACCCGGCCGACCAGGCATTTATGCTACCCCGATTATCGCCTCAGCCAACACTCACGTTCTCGCAAGCGGTGCGCACGGGCAATCCTGACGCAAACAACCTGCGTCGCGAGTTCATCCTGTGCAGCGAATCCGGGTTCGAAGCAGTGGCTGAGCAGGCCACCGCCTCCGGTTGGCCGGTGCACCGCATCGACACGGGGCATGACCCCATGGTTACCACGCCGCAGGAGTTGTCGACGATTCTCCTGGACATCGCCGGTCGGTGACTCGCCTGGTAACCGGTCGTCGCAGTGGCCCCACTGCCGACCGCGATGCCGGCGGCGCCTTATGCTAGGATATTCTCGCCAACCGGTGTCGCACGGTTGACCCAACAGCCACAGAGGGAGGCTCTAAAAATGGCAAACGAAGCATTGGGACTTGACGTCAGGGCCTGCATCTTCGACGTTTTCGGTACGGTAGTGGACTGGCGATCCAGCATCATCGCCCAGTGCAAAAACATGGGCCGTATCAAGGGAATCGAGAGGGATTGGGGATCCTTCGCCGACACGTGGCGCGGTAAATATCGCCCGTACATGGACAAGGTCCGCAACGGTGAACTTCCCTGGACAAACCTTGACGCACTGCACCGCATGTCGCTGGACGACGTTCTCGATGAGTATGAAATCTCCGGTTTCAGCGACGACGAAAAGATGGAGGTCACCTATTTCTGGCACCACCTCCAGCCGTGGCCGGACACGGTGCCCGGCCTGTACCGGCTCAAGTACAAATTCATCATCGCACCCATGTCCAACGGTAACATCGCCCTCATGACCAACATGGCCAAGAATGGCGGGATGCCCTGGGACTGCATTCTGGGTGCGGAAGTTGCTCAGCATTACAAGCCCGACCCGGAAAGCTATGGCACCGCGGTGAAACTCCTGGGCCTCAAGCCCGAGCAGGTGATGATGGTGGCCGCTCACCAGGGAGACCTCCTGGCCTCGGCCAAAGTAGGTTTGCGCACCGCCTTCGTTCCGAGACCCCGGGAACACGGCCCCGACCGCACGCCCGATCCGACTCCCGACCCGTCGTTCAACGTGGTAGCCGATAGCTTCGTTGACCTGGCCGCAAAGCTGGGGGCATAGGTTCGCAACCGCTACACCAACTCGGAAATGGCGAGGGCGACAGTTGAAAAACCGTCGCCTTTTTTTGCCAACCCAGGTCCACCCGGTCCTAACCCAAGCCCGAAGGTTCCAGGCCACATGCCCGGGCCACCAGTTCGTAGGAACGTACCCGGTCTTCAAAACTGTAGCAGATCGTAACCACGCTCAAGTCTGGCGTTTGGTAGTCTTCCGCCACTTTCTCCAACCCGGCTTTTACCTGTTCCGGATCGCCGTCCACGCATTTGCGCTGATACTGCTGGATAAATTGCCACTCGTTGGCCAGGTATTTGTAAGCCGAGGCCAACTCCGGGGACGGTATGCCCTTTGCCCGGCCCGTAACCGACCGGAGACGTCCCAGGTTGCGGCTCGACCCAATTCGCCTGGCTTCTTCCTCGGTATCGGCGCACAAAACCTGAACTCCCACATTGACCAGCGGCTGCTCCAGATTCTCCGACGCCTCAAAATTCTGGCGATATGACTCAACGATCTGGGGGCCATCATCGGGCCCCATACCGAAGAAATGAGCGTAGGCAAAGGGTAAGCCCATCTTCGCCGCCATAAACGCCGATTCATACCGGGAACCGAGCAACCAAACCTGTGGCGCGGTATCCGGCTCATCGGGTGAAGCCGCAATTTCATGGAACGGGTGATCGTCCGGTTGCGAGTCGTTCAAAAAGTTGACCACATCCCGCACCTGCTGCGGGAAATGCCTGATTTCTTTGGGCATGCTGGGATAGGCCAGCGCGGCGGCAGTGATCTGGTCGCTGCCGGGCGCCCGTCCGATTCCAAGGTCGATGCGATCGGGGTACAGGGCATCCAGCATGCGGAAGGTTTCCGCCACCTTCAGGGAACTGTAGTGCGACAACATCACACCGCCAGAACCAACCCGGATCCGTTGTGTATTGGCGGCAATCTGGCCCACCAGAACTTCCGGGGCCGTGCCGGCGAAATTGGGTAAATTGTGATGCTCCGCCACCCAGTAGCGGTTGTACCCCATTTTTTCGGCGGCCTGCGCCAGTTGGATTGTTTCCCGCAACGCTACACCGGCCGTGCTTCCCTCGCGCATCGGTGACTGGTCAACTACGCTCAATTGCAATTTTTTGCTCAACTTCGATCCCCTTTCTAGGAATTGCGGCTTATTTCGTCGGTTAACGTCCCCGGAACGGATGCCACTTTATCAATAATGGTTACTATCCCCAATTATTGGGTTGCCAGATCGTGTCCAACACACCTATTATAATAACGTCTGGCAACAAGCGTGGTGGGTCGCAGGATCCTCCGCCACACCCGATAATCCGGCGTTTTATTCTGCCGATTTAAGAAGGTGAGCTGTCTTGCTCTTCGACAAAATAATAGGCGCGAAACCGGGGGATGGCGGGAACCCAGCTGCCGGTAACGCACTTACTGCATCCAATTCCAGTAAGCACCTTCTTGAAAAGATTATCAAGTTGGTGCTTTTTATTTTGGCCATGGTATCCGTGTTCACCACGGTTGCCATCGTGGCGGTGCTGCTGTTTGAGGGCGTGAAGTTTTTCACCTCCGATTTCTATGAGAACAAGGCCCTGGAAGGTCTCGGCGTTAGCCAGGCAGCCCCGGCAACCGACGATGGTAGCCCGCTGCCGGTGGATGGCCTTACGCCCGGTGCAGTTCCCCAGGTGCAAACCACCGCGACGACTGATTCTCTGATCCACGTCAGCTGGCAACGCCCCACCAGCGGAGCCGAGCCAGCAGGATACGAAGTATCCATTTTGCCCGTGCTGGAAACCGATTTATCCGATTGCGCCAACCTGGCGCCTGACAGGACTTCCTGCGTCATCTCCGGTGGCAGTCCGGGTCGTTCGTACAAAGTGAGTGTGGCAGCGCTGGCGGCAACCGGCGCCGGGACCGCCGTACAAACCAGTTCATTCTCGGTTCCCGAGTCGGTCCGGGTCCGGCGTTTCTTCACCGACACGAAATGGCGCACCCTGCTTGTGCCGCGTTCTTACGGAATCTGGCCCCTGCTGGTGGGCACCATGATGGTTGCGGTGCTGGCGATGCTGATCGCAGCTCCCCTTGGTTTGCTGTGCGCCATCTTCCTCAGCGAGTACGCTCCGCCCCGTTTGCGCGCCATCACCAAGCCGGTTTTGGAAATCCTGGCTGGAATACCCACCGTCGTATACGGCTTTTTCGCTCTCTTCTTCATCACCCCGCTGCTGCGCCTGATCAGTGACGACGTCGGCATATTCAACGCCCTTGCTGCCGGCATCGTGATGGGCGTGATGATTGTTCCCATGGTTTCCAGTCTTAGCGAAGATGCGATGCGCGCAGTCCCATTGGCGCTCCGGGAAGGTGCGTACGCCCTCGGCGCGACCAAGGTTGAAGTAGCGACGAAAGTGGTGGTACCAGCTGCTCTTTCGGGCATCGTCTCTGCCATCATCCTGGCCACATCCCGGGCGATCGGTGAGACGATGATCGTGTTCATCGCCGCGGGCCAAAACGATTCACTCACATTCAACCCGCTGGGGCCCGTCAACACCATGACCGGGTTCATGGCAACCACCAACTTCAGTGATAACGCCATACCCGGAACCGCTCAATTCCAGGCGTTATTTGCGGTGGGAATCACCCTTTTCGTAATCACGCTGGTCATGAACATGATCAGCCAAACGGTCGTCACCAAGTTCCGCGAGGTGTACGAATAATGGCCGTGTCCAATCCCACCGAATATCGGCGCAAGTTGGTCAAACGCCGCCGCAACGCCGTGGTATTTCGCGGGGTGTGCGTGTCGGCGATCCTGTTGAGCCTGCTGATGTTGGCGGCGTTGCTATACAGCGTATTGGCGGAAGCGCTGAAGTGGTTCAATCTTGACGGCAGCTCAATCGTAACCCTCCTCACCGATATCCCCTCCAGCAAAGCCGTGGCCTCGGGCCTGTGGCCTGCCATCGTGGGCACCCTGTGGGTGATGGGCATCTGCATTGTGGCGTCGTTCACGGTGGGAGTGGCTGCCGCCATCTACCTGGAAGAGTATGCCGGAGGGCGGCGGATAGACGAGTTGATCCAGGTCAATATCCAGAACCTGGCCGCCGTCCCGTCCATTGTGTACGGCATCCTGGGCCTCACCATTTTCGTGGCGGTTTTCGCACTGGGCAAAAGCGTATTGACGGCCGGTCTGACGCTGGCGTTGCTGATAATGCCGGTGGTTATAGTTTCGGCAGAAGAAGCCATCCGCGCGGTGCCGTCTACCGTCAGGGAAGGCGGCTATGCGCTGGGGGCAACCCGTTGGCAGGTAGTGTGGCGACTGGTTCTCCCTCAGGCCATGCCGGGGATCCTTACCGGAATCATCCTGGCGGTCAGCCGGGCGATGGGGGAAGCCGCTCCGCTGGTGATCATGGGCGCCCTTTCTTTCGTGCCCTTTGCCCCAACCTCTCCACTGGATCGGTTTACCGTTTTGCCAATTCAGATTTACGTGTGGATCTCCAAACCGCAGGAAGAGTTCCAGCAACTGGCTGCCGCCGGCATCGTGGTATTGTTGATCATGCTGTTGGGATTGAACGCCGCGGCCATCCTATTGCGCAACCATCTCCAGAGCAAACACCGGGGGTAATCAGTTATGACAACCCAGGCAATTGCCACCGGCGCCGCAATCCGGTTTGACAACGTTGGAGTGTACTACGGCGAAAATCAGGTAATTGAAGATGTCTCCATGGAAGTTACTGAGAAGGAAATCACGGCGATCATTGGCCCCAGCGGCGGCGGAAAAAGCACTCTGTTGCGCTGCATAAATCGGATGAACGACCTCATCCCGTCGTTCCGCATGGAAGGCCAAGTCTGGTTCGGCGAGTATAACCTGTACGCTCCCGGCTCAGACCCGACGCAAATTCGCTATGAAATCGGGATGGTGTTCCAGCGGCCCAACCCTTTTTCCAAGTCCATCTACGAAAACGTTGCCTTCGGGCCGCGCATCAACGGGTACACGGGGAGTTTGGACGCCATCGTGGAGGATTCTCTCAGATCCGCCGCGCTGTGGGATGAGGTGAAAGACCGCCTGAAGGAATCGGGGCTGGCTCTCTCCGGTGGCCAGCAGCAGAGACTGTGCATCGCACGCACGCTGGCCATTCAACCCAGCGTGATCCTTATGGACGAACCCTGTTCTGCACTGGACCCCATCGCGACCCTGGCTATTGAAGATTTGATGCGGGAGCTCAAACAGCGCTACACCATCATTATCGTGACACATAACATGCAACAGGCCGGTCGGGTATCGGACAAAACGGCCTTTCTGATGCCCGACGAAAACCGCGTAGCGCATCTGATAGAATTCGACCAAACCTCACGCATGTTCACCAACCCGCAAGACGAGCGCACCGAGGCATACATCACCGGAAGATTTGGCTAATCCGTTCTGACGGCGGCAACCCCAACCCAAGGAGGCGCCGATATGTTGAGGTCAGAATTCACCCAGCTACTGGAAAATTTGCAGGCCGACCTGGCCGAAATGGGTCGTTTGGTCGATCAAACCACCCGACAGGCTCTGCAGGCTCTGCAAAACCGGGATGCCGACCTTGCCCGGCAGGTCATCGATAACGATGACGTGATAGACAACCTGCAGAACACGTTGGAGGAAGAGTGCGTCAGCCTGCTGGCGACGCAGCAGCCAATCGCCACCGATCTGCGCACGGTAATGTCGGTTGTGCACCTGGGGGTTGAGCTGGAGCGGATGGGCGACTACGCCGAGGGCATCGCAAAAATCTGCCTCCGCACCTATGAAGAACCACTATTAAAACCGTTGATCGACATCCCGCGGATGGCAGACCTGGCCCTGAAGATGCTTAACGAAAGTTTACTGTCCTTCGCTGAGCGGGATGAGGAACTGGCACGAAAGGTATGCGCCGATGATGATGTGGTGGACGACCTGTATGACCAGATCTATCGCGAATTGCTCACCTACATGCTCCAGGATCCGCGCACCATACAGCGGGCAACTTACCTGCTGTGGGTGGCCCACGACCTGGAACGAATCGCCGACCGGGCGACCAACATCGCCGAACGCACGTTGTGGTTGATCTCCGGGCACACTGTCAGCAACCGCGACCTCAAATCCGACCGTACATTGCGCTAACACGTCCATCGCTGGACGGCGCAACAACCCCACTTGCCCACCAAAACGACGGACTGTACCAGTGAAAATCGCCCCGGTTCAGGTACGAATTCTCACAAAAAAACACCGTTGACAATTCCCGACCACGACTGTATAGTTTTCGCAAATGCACAGTAACTGCAAAAGCAACCAAACCTGTCTTTGTACTTGTACCTGTACCGAAAAAACGGGAGCAGGTTAGCAAGCACGGACAAAATCAAGCCCTAGCCCTGCGCCCACCAGAACCGCCAACCGGCTAAGGTGGGTCTTTTTTATGCCCGCGTTCGAAGGAGATTAACTTGACCAGCCAAGCTCACGCGCCCAACCAGAATGACATCCATGAAGCCAGCATGAATCTGGCGCCCGATGCTACCGGGATTATCCCGTTCATGGAAGACGAAATCGTGCGTTTCGATGCCGAAGTCGACCGGTTCCGGTCCGGCGAGCTGGACAACACAGTGTTCACGCCGTTCCGGCTGCGGCAGGGTGTTTATGGCCAACGCCAGGTCGACGTGCAGATGATCCGGGTGAAACTACCCGGCGGAATCGCCTCGGCCGACATGCTCGACGCCCTGGGCGAAGTCGCGGAACATTACGCCCCCTTGCAAAAGGGTCATATCACCACCAGGGAGAATATTCAGTTCCACCACGTTCCGCTGGATCAAACCTCCACCGCGCTCCGTTTGCTGGGCAAGGTGGGTCTGTCCACCCGCGAAGCTTGCGGCAACACCGTCCGCAACGTGGTTGGCCCTGCGACCGCGGGGGTTAGCCCGGAAGAAACCTTCGACCCGACGCCGTACCTGACCGCATACGTTCGGTTTGGCGTGCGCCATCCCATTACCCAAAATTTCCCCCGGAAGTTCAAAACCGCGTTCACCGGCAACGACCAGAGAGACGAAGTGGCGGCGGCCATCCAGGATCTGACTTTCGTTTCCCAATACAAGGAAATCGATGGCGAACAGCGTAAGGGATTCAAGGTTTACTGCGGAGGCGGAACGTCCATCATGCCCCGCCTGGCCAAACCGCTGTACGATTGGGTTTCCGAGGATGACTACCTCCGGGTGGCTTTGGCGATCTGGACTGTGTTCAACAACGCTGACATCCTTCGCAAGAATCGGATGATGGCGCGTCTGAAGGTCCTGATCGACAAGATTGGGCTGGACGAATTCAAACAAATGGTTGAAACCGAATTGGCCGGTATCGGCCCGATTGATCACCGGCCTTTGATGGTGGCGCAAGAGATCCAGCGCGAAACCCCACCCGCTCAACCCGCCGAAGCATCCACGGAAGACAGTCCCGAATACCGCCAGTGGTACGACACCAACGTCGCAGCCCAACGGCAGGAAGGGTATCACGTGGTTTATGTAAAGCCTGTCCGGGGCGATCTCTCGCCCGAACAGTTCCACGGGCTGGCCAACATCGTGAGGGAGTATGCTGGCGGCAACGCCCACACCACACAGGAACAAAACCTGGTGATCCGTTGGGTGCCGACCGGCCACCTCGCCACTGTATGGAGAGCGCTGGTCGCTCTGAACCTCGGCGAGCCCGGTCACGACCACATCACCAACGTCGTCTCCTGCCCCGGGACCGACAGTTGCAAACTTGGTATCACCTCCTCCATGGGTCTTGCCGAGGCTCTTCGCTCTGAGATGCAAAGCTGGAATGGGATGCAGCAGGATGCCGGGGTTAAGGACATCCGCATCAAGATGAGTGGATGCCCCAATGGGTGCGGCCTTCATCACATCGCCAACATCGGGTTCCACGGGGCTGCCGTGAAAGGCGTGGACGGGCAGCAAATTCCATCGTACGAGCTTTTCCTGGGCGGCAACTACGGGGACAACCGCGTGGAAGACTCTCGCATCGGCACCAGGGTTCCCAAGGTTAAGGTTCCCGCCAAGCTCGTCCCATCGGTTCTCAAAGAAATCGTCACCTTCTATATGGACAATCGTGACAACGAGACGGAGCGATTCAACGATTTCCTGGAACGGGTCGGGATCGAAGAGGTAACCTCGGTGGCCGCGCGGGCCCAGGAGATCGGACACGAGGCCGAAGGCGGCGGGGAAATGTACTTCGACTGGGAACGAACCAACCAGTACGTGCTGGAACGCGGAGAAGGCGAGTGCGCCGTATAACCCCCCTTCCGACCTGCCCATGCCAGGCCCATCTCTAAACGGACGTGTGCTGGCCTTCGTCGAGGCTCGAATGCCCGACGAAATGGCCAGCCTTATCCGACGCCACGGCGGTGTTCCCCTGGGCGCTCCCGTGCTACAGGAACACTACCTGAAGGACAGCCCCCAGGTTCAACAAGCCATAACCGATGTGTGCAACGGAACGGTGGGCGTCGCGATCTTTCTAACCGGTGTGGGCACTCAGGCGATGATGGAAACCGCGGCGGCTATGGGTTGCCAGGACGAATTCGTCGCCAGCCTTCGAAATGCCACCGTGGTCGCACGGAGTCCGAAACCGGCCCGGGTATTGCGGCGTCATAAAATCCCGATCGACATCATGCCGCCGGAACCCTATACATCCGCTGACTTGACTGCTGCAATGTCCGAGCTGGCGCTGGACGGGGCAGAGGTTGTCGTGCAGCGCTACGGTGGCCCAGACTCTCAGCTCCCCACCTTCCTGCGGGCTCAGCGCGCCAACTACCGGGAACTCACCCTCTACGACTGGGGCCTGCCCGAAGACCGCGGCCCCGTTTTGTCCCTCATCAACGAAATGGAGCAGGGCCATATCGACGCCCTGGCATTTACCAGCCGACCCCAGGTGCCCAATTTGCTGACCATTGCCGCCGAAGCCGGTAAAGAAGACTCTCTGCGGCACTGCCTGTCTGGACCGGTT
This sequence comes from Dehalococcoidia bacterium, assembly GCA_965217175.1. Taxonomy (GTDB): domain Bacteria; phylum Chloroflexota; class Dehalococcoidia; order Lucifugimonadales; family UBA3495; genus Bin87. Next base: position 1,877,999 of record OZ244251.1, on the reverse strand, counting down.
GCCGTTGCGTCAGTGGGCCCCGTGTGTACCCGGAAGCTGGAGGAATGCGGAATTACCGTGAACGTGGAACCCGAACATCCCCACATGGGCAACCTGGTGTTGGCGGTTGCTGACTACTTCAACGACGCCAGCTAGTATTTCGGGCCGGCCGCGCGACGTTAGTACTTAAACTCCTCGCGCACGGGGCTGAATATATCCAGAGCCACGGCGCGGGTTCCCTGTCCCTGGGCGTAGTGCTCGACATCTCCCGGGATGATGTACATGTCTCCCGGCTTCAACAGCTTCACCTCGCCGCCGATCCCCATCTCCAGTTCGCCTTCAACGATGATCCCGCCCTGTTCGTGGGGATGGGTATGCAGAGGCACCAGCGCCCCTGCCTCGACTTCCACCAGGGAGAACAGCATCTGCGCGCCCCAAAAAGTCCGCGTGCGGGCGCCGGGCGCAAGCTCCTTGTATCCTCGATCGGTGGTTTCCAAAAAGTAATCGCTCATTTGATATTACCCTCCGCAGGTTGCGTGCCGTGGAGTTTATCACCGTGAGTGCGTGATAATCACGCCTGTTCGAATCCGGAACCAATGCCGCGGAGACTGGTGAAACGGCCCCCATCTCCGATGATCAAATGATCGTGCAATTCTATGTCCATAAGTTTCCCGGCGGCCACCAAGTCTCGCGTCACCGCCACATCCTCAGGGCTGGGGGTCGGGTCCCCGGACGGATGGTTGTGCGCCACTATGATGGACGGCACGTTCTCCCGAATCGCCGGTCGCAGCACCTCAGCGGGACGCACCGCGCTGCTGTTGACCGTACCCATATAAACGGTGCGCTTAAGCACCATCCGGTTGCGCGTGTCCAACAGTAAAACCACCAGATTCTCCTGATCCAGCGCCGCCATTTCCGGCGCTATCAGGTTGACTGCGTCCTGGGCGCATGAGATTTGCGGCCGTTCGGCTGGCGGTAGCGCGGCGACACGGCGCCCCAACTCCAGGGCTGCCATTACCTGGCACGCCTTGGCATCGCTCAACCCGCGCTCCCGGATCAACTCCCCATAATCCGCCTTCGCCAGACCAGCCAGGCCACCGAAATCCGCCATGATCCGCGATGCCATGCTGACGGCGTTCTCACCCTTCATTCCGGTTCGCAGGAGAATCGCCACCAATTCCGTGTTGGACAATTCCCGCGAGCCCCTTTGCCGCAACCTCTCCCGTGGTCGCTCGCCGTTGGGTAATTCCCGGATCGTTGGTTGGGCCGGGTCGGCTGGCCTCTGCGGTGATGCCGGAGCAGCCGAGGGCGCTACGCATTCCGGCGTTCGCACCGGGCCGCCCACACCATTCGCCCAAGTGACCAATTGGGTCAACTCGGCGTCAAATTCCTGCCTCGACCGTGCTGCCTCAACCGGTTTCGCAACGACCATCAGCCCCTCCTCCGCAATAAAACATCGCCGCCCAGTGTAAATAACCGACCGGCGATGTTGCTACGGGTAGGTGTCAGCAATTCGACTGGTAGACGCAGCCGCTAATCGCCAAGTCTAATTGAACTGGAACTTGGAGAAGGTGCCCTCTTCCTTGGTTATGAATTCCAGCAACGCCGGGCGTCCGTTGGCGTTGGCTTCCATGGCTCGTTGCATCGCCGGCTTAATTTCATCGGGCGTATGAATCTGCTCGGAGTAAGCGCCCAAAGCCAACCCGACCTGATAGAAATCGCCGCTCAATTCCTTTATGTTATAGCGTTCCACAGCGGTCGGTATGCGGCTGTCGGGGTAAATGGCCATCGTCGAGTTGTTCATCACCACGGTGGTGATGGGTATGCCGCAGCGCACCGCCGTTTCCACGTCCAGGCCTACCATGCCGAACGCAGCATCGCCCATGAAGTTGATAACCATCTTTTCCGGAGCGGCCATCTTGGCCCCCATGGCCAACCCCAGGCTGTACCCAAGTTGCGTTGACTTGCCCCAGCCGATAAAGCTGCGGGGCGCCCTGGCTTCCCAGAACGGCGATACCTGCTCGCGCGGGCTTCCCGACTCGTGGGTCACGATTGTGTTGTCCAGATCCACGGTGTGCATGATGTCCCACACCACCCGATAGGGGTTTAGTGGAATCTCGTTGCTGGTCAACCGGGGCATCCACTCGGCAAGCCAGGCTTCCTTCAAGGCCGCAATCTCGTCCGCCAGTTCCTGATTGGCCGCCCGAGCCTGCACACCCTGAGCTTTCAGCTCATCGATAAACTGCCGCAGCGCCAGCTTGGCGTCTGCCAGTATCGGGTATTCAGACCGATAATCCTTGTTGATGTCATCGTCGCCGTTGGTCAAATGAATCAGGGTTTTGCCGGCGGGGATTGGCACCGTAAAACTGCTCTTTGTGAAACTGACGCCCACGCCGAATACCACGTCGGCATTGGTGAGGAAACGGTGTACCTGACCGGTTTGGCTCGATCCGCCGATTCCTAGTGATAGCGGGTGATTTTCCGGGAACGCGCTCTTGCCTTCCAGGGTGGTCATCACGGGGATCTGCAGCAACTCTGCCAGTTCCAACAGTTCAGCCGTGGCCTCAGCGTACATGACGCCCTGCCCGGCCATGATCACCGGGCGGTGCGCCGACATCAACCCGCGCACCGCTCGGGTGATCGACTGGGGATCAGCTGCCGTCCGCATGTGCTGGGGCGGAATGTAATCGAAATCTTCTTCGCTGATTTCGTCTGATGACAGATCCTGCGGAATTTCAAGGAGAACCGGACCCGGCTTGCCGGAACGCAACTTGGTGAAGGCCTGGCGCATGAGTTCAGGTACGCGGTCGGCATAATTGACGTGGGCTGCCCATTTCGTAATCGGTTCGTAGGCGCGAACCGGATGGAAATTGGGTTCAACCCCAACTCGCTTTCGGGCCACTCCAGCCGGCAATATCAGTATCGGCACTGAATCGGCATAAGCCTGCGCCACGCCGCCGAACGCGTTCTCGGCGCCCGGCCCGTTCTGAGCCAGGAAAATACCCGTTTTCTTACCGTTGTTGACCCGGGAGAACCCGTCTGCCATGTGTACCCCGGTGCGTTCCTGCCGACAAACCACCGGCCGGATTCCCGCGATGGCGGCGGCTTCGATCAGCGGGTTGGACGGCATCACCGCAATCCACTCCACCCCTTCCATTTTTAGAACATTGGCTATTGCTGTAACTCCGTCCACGTTTATGCTCCTTGTGTGTTAATGGTCGATCGGCCTGGAAATGCGATTCAGCCGATTGACGCCAGGAAACTGTCTATCGCTGAATTGACCTCGTCGGGCTTTTCCACCATGGGGAAATGGCCGGCGTTTTTCATCTTGATCAATTGGGAACCGGGCACGGCGCGGTGGATCTCTGCTTCGTAATCGCCAGTGGCCAGCGGGTCATCTACTCCCTGAATCAACAGCAAGGGCGCTCTCAAGGTGTGAATGCGATCCCGCACATCGAACCCGTCTATAACCACCAGGTCCCGGTATTGCGCCACCGGTCCCACGTCACGATGTCGCTGCAACAAACTGGCTCGCAATTCCGGCTCTACAAAGTGCATCACGCCGTCCATCATTCCCAGCCACTTCTCGTAAACCTCGGCGTCGGCGTCGGCGTCGGCGTCCAACCGGAACTGCAAATCCTGGGGGCGGCGTTGCTTGGGGCGCATGGCAATGGTCATCAACGCCAGCCCGCTTACTTCATCCGGATAATCCAGGGCGTATTGCAGCGCGATGCAGGCCCCCAGGGTAAACCCGCTCAGCACCAGATTTCCGGTGATTCCCTGGGCGTGCAACCAACCTCTCAACCAATCGGTATACCGCTCCACACTGCTGCAAGGACTGCCGTCCAGATGCCCGGGCAAATGGGGCGCCAGGCTGCCCGGGTAATGGGACAACTGATTGACGTATGAATCCGCACAACCGCCCGCCCCGGGGCCATGAATAAAGACCAACTGTGTCATATTAAACCTGATGCGCCGATAGGCGCTCTCGCACAATCTGGGGATGACGGCATTCTAGGGGTAGTCGTCTAACGGGTCAAGGCAAACCGATTTCTCAACTTCCTGACCATCCCGCAACGCGCTCGGGTGTAATTTTGATTACCGGATTGCCATCAAGCGCCATGGCGCGATATTGGGGATACTTTTCGCGCAGGATTTCGACGGCGCGTTCCTGTTCTGCACCTTCGTAGATCAACTGCGCGGCGCCAGAAATCAGGATGTACCACAGCTGCGTCCAGTCCTGATCGTAGTGGTCCACCACCAGCGAAACGTGAGGATTGGCCAATATGTTGCGAACCCGGCGCAGACCGGTCAGGCTACCGCGTTTGGGCTTGGCGTCCAACACCGAATAGATCGACTGGCCATCCAAGGCAAAACAGATCGGTATCACATGCGGCCGTCCCCGGGCGTCGGCGGTCGCCAGGCGACCCACCGGGGCCTGATTCAGTCGCTTGATCTGTTCTTCTGTCATGTTCGCTGCCTTATCCACGATGATTCGTCGCCGGCATCACGACGCGCCCGTGGGTCTTTGGTCACTGCCGAACAGAACGGCGCAAATCCGTCATCACCCGGGGTAACAGGTCCAGCAAGTCGCTAGCCAGAATACCCGCTTCGCCTCTGATATGCCGTATCCGCTCCGCCGCCGTGCCGTGAATGTAGCCCCCCAACGCGGCGGCTGCGAAAGGATCCAATCCCTGAGCCAGCAGGCCCCCGACTATCCCGGTCAACACGTCACCAGTTCCTCCCGCTGCCAGAGCGGGATTGGCAAACGGCAATACCCAACGCCCGCCGTCTGGAGAGGCCACCACGCTGTGTGCGCCCTTCAACAGCACGCATTGATCCCAATACTTGGCCCAGCTCGCCGCAACTGCCATCCGGTCTGACTGAATTTCCGGCGTGGCCAAACCCGTCAACGTTCCCATCTCACCCGGGTGGGGAGTAAGCACGGCCGGGCCCGTCAGTCGGTTGCTCCAGTCCCCGCAACGAGACAGATTGTTCAGGCCGTCAGCGTCGATTACCTTGGGGAGAGACAACAATTGATCTCCCTCCAATAGCAGATTCTCCAGAAACGCCGCGGCGCGCGCAGACGCGCCCATTCCGCACCCGATCGCCAACGCCGAATAACTGCCGATCCTCTCCTGAATATTCTCAACGGCGGAGACGTCGATGCGGCCATGGGCATCTTCGGGCAAAGGGAGGTGGATCGTCTCCGTCAGCCTGGCCGCGGCAAACCGGTACACCGATTCCGGCGCTGCCAAAGTAACCAGACCGGCGCCGGAGCGGTGGGCTCCCTGGGCGGCCAGATACGCAGCGCCGACAAAATTCCTGGAGCCGGCGATTATCAGCAGGTGGCCGAAGGTACCCTTGTGCGAATTCAGGGGGCGAGCCGGAAGCAGCGATGCCGCCACGTCGTCGGTTACCCAAACGTCCTGCAATCCCGATTCCTCCAGCACCGCCGCCGGCAATCCGATGTCCAGCACGGTGATGCGACCGGCGTAACCCGCCCCGGGGAAATTGACGATGCCGAATTTGGGACAGCACAGGGCCAAAGTTTCGTCAGCGATTATTGTTGCCACATCTGCTTCCCCGGTGTCGGGATTCACGCCGGTGGGCAAATCCAGCGCTATGACGCTCAATTTTCCGGCGACTCGGGAATGATTCACCCTGATTGCCACTTCCTGCACCACACCCGACAACGGCCGATACCGTCCCGCCCCCAGGATTGCGTCCACAACAACGTCGCACCGTAGCAGCACCTCGTCGAGGGCGCTCAGGTCAGTGTCATCTTCAGCGTCAACCACCCGTACATCGTAGGGCTCCAGGGCCCGTATCTTTACATCGTCCTCGGGACGCCCTCGTGCGACGTAGCAGCATACATCGGCGCCCCACCGGCGCAGGTGTCGCGCCACCACCAGCCCGTCGGCTCCGTTGTTGCCAGGGCCCACCAAAACGACCACACGTCGGCCCGCAGCGCCTCCCATGCGATCTTTGATCCGGCGAGCGCAGGCCAGCCCGGCGTTTTCCATCAGCGTATCGGTGCTCACACCCCTGCGCTCCGACGCCGCTTCCAGCGCCTGCATATCGGCCACCGAAACAATGTTGGTCGGTATCACGGTAACGGCGATTGCACAGGTATGGTAGGCGCCATCTAGCTTGCGGCCGGTAGCGCGGCCTGCGGCGCGGTTGATTCTCCCCAGAGTGTCGCGCTCGTAGCCGCCAGGGAATCCACCGTATCCGGTCGGCTCGCCACCGCGAAAGCCACCGCGAAACCCCTGGAATGGGAAAGACTGATGGCAATCTCGGTTACACCCAACCGCTCGGCTCGCCGCAATGCCCTGCCGTGCAGCCGTGGACTGGGAGCGCCACTGGGAGCGCGCACGACTTCCACGTCCCGCCATCCCACACCTCTGAATCCAGTTCCGAGGGACTTCATCACGGCCTCTTTCGCGGCGAACCTGGCCGCCAGATTGGGCGCGCGGCCCCGGCAATATGCAATCTCACCCGGCGTGAACACCCGGCGCAAGAACCGCTCTCCGTGGCGTTCCAGCACCCCAGCCACCCGCTCAATCTCTATGAGGTCAACTCCGGTGCCCAGCATGGTCTTCCACCGTGTCTCCTGCCTTTAGTCTCAGCAGTGCCCGTCCAGGCGCAATTCCTGCAAAATTCGCGAGATCGAATATGACCGATTCAACACGTAAAAATGCACACCCGGTACGCCGTTGGCCCACAAATCCTGAACCTGTCTGGTAGCGTGCTCCACGCCGATTTCGCGAACCGCTCGATTATCATCGGCAAAACGCTCCAGCTTCTGGTCCAGGTCGGCGGGGATCGTTGCGCCGCAGAGCGATGTAAATCTCCTGATCTGAGGCGTGCTCAATATGGGCAACACACCCGGAACGATGGGGACTTCAATCCCGGTTTTCTCGGCGCGTTCGAGCAAATCGTAAAAATGACTGTTGTCGTAAAACAGTTGGGTGATGAGAAACTCAGCGCCCAGATCCTGTTTCATACGAGCGTATTGGAGGTCGGTGTCCAGGTCCTGGGATTCCGTGTGCCCCTCCGGGTAACACGCGCCGGCAATGCCCATGTCAAAATGTTGCCGGATGTGCTGGATCAGATCGGTGGCGTGGGGGAATTCCCCCGGAAAGACGGCATCGGCGTCCATGTCCTGCGGTCGGTCGCCGCGCAGGGCGATTACGTTTTCAATGCCCGCGTGGTGGAGCCGGCTCAAAACTCCGTGGACTGCATCCTGACTCTGCGCCACGCAGGTTAGGTGGGCCATCACTTCCAGACTGGTCTCGCTGGCCAGCTGCACCGTTATCTCTTCGGTAAACGCCCGAGTGCTGCCCCCTGCTCCATAGGTCACTGACACAAAGTCCGGATTGTATCTGGACAATCCCTTGATCACGTCCACGACGCCGGGCACGGCATCAGCCTCCCGAGGAGGGAAAAACTCGAACGAAACCGTCCGCTTCTGTTGCAATATATCCTTAATCTTCAAACTGAATTTCCCTTGGTTATCCGGCAGGCGAATGAACCATAGTGTCGGCCCGGATCAACCACTCCACGCGGCCCGGTTTGATATGAGCTGCGCTATACGCTAAAACTCCGGCTGCCGCTTTTCCTTAAATGCTGTAATCCCCTCCCTGGGGTGTGGAGATGTCGCAAACAAATGGGTAAACGTCGCGCCCTCCAGCGCTATGCCGTCGCGCAGCGGCACGTCCTGGCTGCTTTTGGCAAGCGATTTCATCAATTCCAAACCGGTGCGACTTTTGGGGCGCAGGCTGGTCAACAGAGTTTCCAGCTCAGCCTCCAGGAGTTCGGCGGGCGCGGAACGCAACGCGAGTCCCCATTCCACGGCCTCGCTGCCAGAAAGCCATCGGCCCGTTGTCAGCAGTTCCATTGCCCGGGGCATGCCCACCCGACGGGGCAACCGTTGTGTCGAACCGCCACCGGGTATCAGACCGAAATTTGCGTGCTGGTCCCCGATTCGGGCGTCATCGGCAACGATAGCCATATCGCAGGCCATCATCAACTCCATACCGCCGGCGAGAGCATACCCGTGGACAACCGCGATGGTCGGTATGGGGAGCGACTCCAACGCAAAAAAGGCGTCGTTCAATGCCCGAACGTAATCAGGGAGCTGCGAAAGGTCGTCAAAAACGCGGTCGAAGAAAAGCAGGTCTGCGCCGGCGCAAAACCCCCGGCCAGCCCCGCGCACTACCAGCGCCTTGATTGATTCGTCGCGCTCCACGGACGCCACCGCGTGGGTAAATTCCGACAGGAGTTCCCGACTCAGAGCATTCAACGCATCGGGGCGATTCAACCGCAGTGTCGCGATTTGGTTGTCAACCTCAAGCTCAATGCTGATATACTCCATCTAGCCCTCCCAAGGCTGCGGGGTGTGTGTTACGCCACCGCGATTACTATACCAGACTGGTCGCGAGCGTTGATGTCGGAGCCCACCGCATCCAGGTTACTACTACGTGTCCAGCCGGGCGCACAGCGCTCAGAGATAACCGGCTGGCATGGGGAAAGCTTGCGGGTACGGGTCGCTGTTTCCCCGACCAGAGGCAAAGCCAACGCAGCCGTTATCGCTCTTTTGTCCGACTGCCTCCACCTGGCCCGCGCTGACGTGAAAATCGTGCGGGGCCTCAGTTCCCGCGATAAGGTGGTGCTCATTTCTGGATTGGACAACAACGAAATGAACCGCCGGTTGCAAAACATTATCGACGCGACAAATCCCGCGACATAAACTCTCTCAGCATAAACTCTGTAGTGGAAGGTTCGGACCCTCGATGCAAGACAGTTTTCGTAATTTCAGCTGGATTCTCACTGGATCCCTCGCCGGCTCCATGGGCCCGGCCGAGCGACGACACCTCATTTATTTCGAACGCCTCGACATTACCGCCATCGTTCGCATGGAAGAAAACACCATATCCGCCGCGCCCTGGGGATTTGAAGAACTCTTCGAACCGGTACCAGATTTCGCAGCGCCGACCGTGGAACAGATCGACCGCATCGTAACGTACATAGAACAGCAGATCGAAACCTGGGAACGGCCCACGGTGGTCACGTGCGCTGCCGGGATCGGACGCACCGGCACCATTCTGGCAGCCTATCTGGTACATACGGGATGGGAACCCGACGAATCTATAGCTTATATTCGCCAGCTGCGTCCCGGATCGATCCAGACGGCAGCCCAGGAAGAATCTATTCGCCAGTACGGAGAGCTGGTCCAGCAGCGCAACGACGACAACGCCTGGCGTTCCCGTCCCCGCAGGTAATGAACGGGGCCTCGTTGCTAACTTGAGACCCCATCGGTGAGGAGAAAGATCCGTAACCGATCATGCGGCCAATAGTTCTTCGGCCCCGGTATGCACTGGAAACGCCACGGGTTTATGTTGGCTCTGCTGCATGGCCGCCGGAGTTATTTCCCGACTGCACTGCAGACACTGACGGTAAGAACCGTAAATGTCCTTCACCAGTCGGACATCACCCCCACAATGGGGGCATTGCCGCAGATGCAACCGGCGGACACGTACCGCAGAGGCGCGGGCCCTGTAATTTACATTCGTTTCCATTTCTTCTCCCTGCCGGACCCTTGGTCCGGACCTTCCCGGTTCTCATGCTTGATGTTAGCCCCGGTACATTAAGAAATTGTGAATGTGGTTAGTCGGTAAATTTGATACCAGCGGGCGGATCAGAAAATAAGAAAGTGGCCTCGGCGACAAGTCCGAGGCCACTCCCTCCGGTTACTTGTTCGCGGGCTGCCGATTACACGATCAGCTTTTCCATGTGTCGCTCTGGATGAGCGGGTGAATCCATTGTCCCGCCATTAGCCGTCGAGGCCACCGGGGAATACGCGACTTCGCGTCGAATGTCGCGTCCACACTGGGCACACTGATGGTAAACTCCGAAGGTATCCCGCATACGGCATACATCGCCGCCACAGCGCGGGCACGCCTTGAGGTTCACTGATCTACGAATGTTTTTCTGCATTTCCGATTCCTGTCTGTTAGAACGCTAAACTTTTTTACGTTGCCGGTATTCGACTGTGGTTTGAGTTTACCGTAATAGTATTACCGAAGTATTACTGCAACTCCATAAACAACGCTGGAATCAGTATATCATCTGGCCGCTTTTCGTAACAAGGGGGTTAAATGGCCAATTTGAACAATCCCGTGCAAATTCCGCCAGATATCCTCGATTCCATTTTTCGTGAGGCCCGGTCCGCCTACCCTGCCGAATGTTGCGGTTGGCTCGTGGGCGCCGCCGACGGCGATAGTATCGACGCGATCCGGCCGGCAGCGAACGCACAGGCTTCCGGGACCCATCCGACGGCAGCGCAGCGCACCGCAGAAACGGCCTACGTATTCAATACCGCCGACCTGCTGGCCCTGAACAACAGTCTCGATTCAGACACACCCGCCCGCATCATCTACCACTCGCACCCCAATGGCCGCGCTTACCTCTCCGACACCGACCGCACCGTTGCCACCAGCCCGTGGGGCGACGGCCCGGCCTACCCGGTTGAACAGTTGGTGGTGGGCGTCGACGCGCAACGCGTCGTGGAGGCCGCCCTTTTTTCCTGGGACGACACCAGCGGCGGTTTTGTCGAGGTGGCCCGGTTTCCCGGCGCCGAAATCTGACTATCCGCGACGAATTCTGCCTCGCCGTGCGGTGTGACGATGGCCGTGCCAACCGACAACCCACCGGCCGAGCGAAGCATTAGCCTATTGGGATAATTCCGGACGCGACTTTTGCCGCCTCCACCGGATCCGGGGCGCCCAGCAGCGCCACCCACACGGCGCCGGCTACGTAGACACCAGCCATTAATACCAGGCCAAAGACGATAACCGGCTGCGTTAGCCGATTGCGTCCCCATAACAGCACGCCGCCGAATAAAATGAGGGCCACGGCGATGATTCCCGCCACAAAATGTTCGGGCTCCGGATTGTTCAACACGATCCCGTTACGATAAAACGGGTCGGCAAACGACAGAATCGTAACGTTGAACACGCAGCTACCGTATAATCCGGCAATTCCCAGGTCGGCTGCACCCATCCGCGCCGCCGCCACCGCTGCCGATGCCTCCGGCATGGTGGTCACTATGGACACTGCCAGAATTCCCAGCACGCCGGACGAGATACCGGTCAAGTCGGCAACACGATCCACGCTCTGCGCCAGGAATACGCCGGCGATGATCACCCCCAGCGAAACCAGGCCGAACATTATCCAGGCCCGGCTCACCGACATTCCCGCGTCTTCTGCCTGTTCCTCCGCCGATTCCACCGGTCTCCGCGCGTAGACGATGCGCATCCCGATTACGTACACGACCAGCAGGATCACCGACGAGAGCCCAATCTGCCAAACGTTGATGCCAATCTTTAGCCCGGCGAACAGCACGGTTAGCCCGGTTAGCGCAGCAGCCAGAACGATAAGATACCCCTGTTCGGGCGCTACCCGCTGCAGGAACCGCCGCCCTCCGAACACCAGGGCCACCATAGCCATGGTGAACATGTTGACCATGTTGGCGCCAACCACGTTACCCAACGCCAATTGCGGATTGTCCAGCTGAACCGCTGTGATGTTGTTTGACAATTCCGGCAGCGACGTGGCCAGCGCCACCAGTATGCTGCCAACGAACAGGCGTCCCCAACCCGTTAGCGTCGCCAGCGCATCACCGTATCTTGCCAGCTGAACACCAAGGAAAATTACGGCGACAGCGCTCCCCAGGAACACCAGGACGGCAACAAACAGATGGGCGTGAGCCAGCAGATTAAACATAGTCAGGCGCCGCGAATTACCCGATGGCCGCCGTGATCAGATTCCCCATTTCTACAGTTCCCACCGCCGTGTCTCCGCTGGTGACGATATCAGCAGTACGGTAGCCATCGGTCAATACCGTTTGGACCGCCCTTTCGATTGCCGAAGCCTCTTCAGTCAGACCCAGGGAATACCGCAGCATCATTGCTGTACTCAAAATCGAACCGCAGGGATTTGCAATCCCCTGACCGGCAATATCCGGAGCGGTGCCGTGAATCGGTTCGTAAAACCCGGGAGTCCGGGCGCCAGCCCGAGGCACTCCGGATAAACTCGCCGAAGGCAGGAGGCCCATGGACGCTGCCAATATCGCGGCTTCGTCGGTGAGAATGTCGCCAAAAGTATTTTCGGCCACGATCACATCGTAGGAAGACGGTCGCAAAACCAGCTGCATGGCGCAGGCATCCACCAGGGCGTGTTCCAGTTCCACATCCGGGTACTCTGCGGCGAGGCGGGTCGCTGTCGCGCGCCAGAGTCGGGACGTCTCCAACACGTTGGCTTTATCGACCGAAGTCAGTTTTTTGCGGCGTCCGCGGGCCAGCTCAAATCCGACTCGAAGCACCCGCTCGATCTCGGCCTCGGTGTAGCGCATGGTATCCACGCCCACCATTCCCTGGGGCGTCTCGGTCCTTCCCTTGGGCAGAGCGTAGTACAGGCCACCGGTCAACTCCCGAACCACCACCATGTCTACACCTTCCAGCACATGGGGCTTCAACACACTGGAATCGGTCAACTCTGGATAAACCTTGACGGGACGTATGTTGGCAAACACGTTGAGATGAGCCCGCAACGCCAGCAGGCCGTCTTCGGGGCGGGTCGGAGCCGAGGGGTCATCCCACTTGGGGCCGCCAACTGCGCCAAACAGAACGGCATCGGCTGCGGTGGCCAGGTCCCGCGTGGAGTCGGTGAGTGGTGTTCCGTGCCGGTCGATTGATATACCGCCCACATCCCCGTACTCCAGGTTGAAATTATGACCGAATGCGCGGCCCACGGCTTCCAGCGTTTTGACCCCCTCGGCCGTAACCTCGGGCCCGATGCCGTCCCCGCCTAAAATGGCTATTTTGAAATCCATTTGCGTTTCTCCTGACCATGCCTCGGAAATCTGCGACCAGTTGGCCCGTGGGCCCACAATGCTTCACGAAAGCGGTTCAATCGGCGCTGGCTACTCTCTCATTGGTCCCGCACTCCGGGTCGAACCATATCTGACCGGGGCGTCGGGTAGTATAACCAACACTATACCCGGTATCAAACCGAGGGTCAGGGCCGTTCCGATGGCGTTGCGCCCACCGGCGTGGCGATTTCCGGCGCCGCCAGACCGGCCATCGTGACAACGGGTTGATCGAAATTCCCCGGCGATGTGAATAACGAAAACCGCACACCATTGTGCCGTGTTCCGTTGACACAATCCACGCCCCCGAATAAACTGCCAGCATAAGATAGAATGGTGTTCACCATCGCGTAGCGGCGTAGCGCTGTCCGCGCGGAGTGTGTTCAGTTAAGGAGGCCCATCCCCGATGACAACCACCATCAACAACCGGTCGCTCGTTGTAATTCAGTTGGCCGGCGCCAACGACCCTCTCAACACGATAATCCCCTATACCGACGGTCACTATTATGATTTCAGGCCCAACGTCGGTATTCCCACCAATCAGGTTATACCTATCGATGGACAGTTCGCATTCAACCCCAACATGGCTCCCATCAAAGCCCTGTGGGATGAAGGGAAGGTCGCAATCATCAATGGGATCGGCTACCCCAAGCCAACCCGGTCCCACTTCCGCAGCATGGACATCTGGCACACCTGCGAACCCGAAAAGATTGCTACCGAAGGCTGGTTGGGCCGCGTGATCCGCGACCTCGACCCCCGCGGCCAAAACGTTGTAACTGGCGTCAACTTCGGCCGTGGCCTGCCCCGTTCCCTGGGTTGTCCCGGAGTTCCCGTTGCTTCCGTTGGCAATCTGGAAACCTACGGGCTGTTCCCCGACGTGGAAGAAGAGCGCATCCGCGGGCTTTGCCTGGACGCCTTCGGCAAGATGTACGGCGGCACCATCCAGGACTCGGTGATGGACTACCTGGGGCAGACCGGACGTGACGCCCTCAAGGGCGCTGATATTCTTCGCACTGCCCCCGAGAAATATTCCTCCACCGTCGAATACGCTGATAATCCCATCGCCCAGTCGCTCAAGAATGCTGCCCAGGTGATGTGCGCCGATCTCGGCACCCGCATTTACTACACCCAGCACGGCAGCTTCGACACCCACGGCGATGAGATCAAGGTCCACGGCGGCCTATGGACCCAGGTTTCCGGCGCCGTGAGCGACTTCATGGCCGACCTGGAAGAACACGGCCGCGGCGACGACGCCATTGTGCTGGTGTGGACCGAATTCGGCCGCCGCGTCAAGGACAACGGCTCAGGAACCGACCACGGTTCGGGAGGAAGTGCCTTCATCTTCGGTAATTCCGTGCACGGCGGCTTCTATGGCCAATATCCTTCGCTCGCCGAAGAGGACCACCTGGATGGCGACCTGCACTGGAACAACGACTTCCGTTCCACCTATTCTTCGATCGCGGAGCAGTGGCTCGGCCTCGATCCGGTTAGCATCGTTAACGGGCAGTTTGAACAGTTCAACTTCCTTCGTAGCTAGCCGTCGCAGCTGGCCGGCAACGTCGGCCGCTGCATTCAATTATCTGAAAATCCCAAAAACTGAACAACTTGGAGGCAATCATGAGTAATGCCGACATTGCCTTGATGGCTCATCTGATGCGTCGCGCTGGCTTCGGCGCTGCCCGCGATGAGCTGGAAGAGAAGGTATCCCGCGGCTATGAGAACGTTGTTGAAGACCTTCTCAACCCCGGCGAAGCCAATACCATCCCCGATGACCTGATTCGCAGATTCCATTCCGATATGGCCGAAATGCGCGAGTTGAACAGCGCCGGTGCGTACTGGATGTATCGAATGGTCACCACTGATAACCCACTGGAAGAGAAACTCTCCCTTTTCTGGCATAGCCTTTTTGCCACTGGCTACTCCAAGCTCAACCAGGCACGTTCCCTGATGAACCAGATCGAAACGTTTCGGCGACACGCCCTGGGTTCTTACCGCACCATGCTGGTGGAGTTGTCCAAGGATCCGGCCATGATCATCTGGCTGGACAACAACGATAACCACAAGGGCGACATCAACGAGAACTACGGTCGTGAACTGCTCGAGCTCTTTTCGATGGGTATCGGCAACTACACCGAGGATGACATTAAAGATTGTGCCCGCGCATTTACGGGATGGACCCTGGGCAACGCCGAATACATGTTCACCCGGGCCAGCCGCGATTCCATCTGGCCCTACAGTCGTATCGCCTGGCACTTCCAGTATCGCGAATACGACCACGACGAGGGCGAAAAAACTTTCCTGGGGCACACCGGCAACTTCAATGGTGATGACATTATCGACATCATAGTGCAGCAGGAAGCCACCGCCAAATTCCTTTGCACCAGGCTGTTCCAGTTCTTTGCTGCCGATTCGGTCAACGACCACGGTGAAGCCGTAATCGCCGACATGATGTCTACTTATTTCGACTCCAACTTCGAAATCCGGTCCGTCCTGCGCACCCTGTTCAACTCCGATTATTTCAAGTCAGAGCAAGCCCGCTTTGCCCGCGTGAAAGGCCCGGTTGAACTGGTAGTTGGCGCGGTACGCATGGCCGGAACCTACCGGGAACCCACCTTCGGCGCCGACCAACTGGCGCGCCACACCGTTTACATGGGCCAGGGCATCTTCCAACCGCCCAGCGTTGAGGGATGGCACGAGGGAGCCGAGTGGATCGACAGCGGAGCCCTGGTCGAGAGGGTGAATTTCGTTGGCAAAGAACTCGGCAATCCGGAGAATCCGGGTGTCAGGGCCATCATCGACCGCATGGCTACCCAGGTCGAAGGACCGCTGTCCCCCGAGGCACAGGTGGACGCCTGCGTTGATCTCATCGGTCCCATAAAAATCGCCGACACCACCCGAACGTCGCTGAGCGAGTTCGCAGCTGAGCAAGGCGAAGCCGACCTTCGCTCCGATTACCGCACCGAGGCCGACGAACAGCGCATCGCCAACCTGCTGCGCCTGCTCACGGCGACCCGCGAGTATCAACTGGCCTGACCCGACTAATTAGTTGTAGATTGATTCCGCCCGGCAGCCGTCGGGCGGATTTGTAAAATGGGCCAGATAATTTCAGCCCGGTCCCTCTGCGCCATCTTCGAGGAGACGACACCGTGACAACATCTGCTGCTGTCAATGCCGGCCCTATTGAATACGTCAAGACGGTCGGCCTTACCACCAACCAAAGCGGTCGCGGCTTCATTAACCCCTACGACACCGCGTTCACTCCCGACGGGCGAATTCTGGTGCTGAGCCATTGCGATACCGCCCGCGCCGCCCTCGTTCGCATCGGCATGTTGAACTGGGACGAAGATTACCTGGGAGAATTCAGCAAGGGCTACGGCCGCGGCGAAGGCCAGTGGATGCTCCCCATCGCCATGGCCGTCGATAGCCAACAGCGCGTGTATGTAACCGATGAGCACCTGCACCGCGTAACCGTATTCGACCTGGATGGCAATTTCATCAAGCAGTGGGGAGAACTGGGCACCGACCCAGGCCAGATGAACGCTCCCGGCGGCATCGCCATCTGCGGCGAGGACACCATCTACGTGGTCGAACAGCGCAACAACCGCGTGCAACGATTCAACACCGACGGTGAATCCATCGGGATGTGGGGCGAGGCGGGCGATGGGCCGGGCCAGTTCAACATGCCCTGGGGCGTCGGCCTCGACAATAACGGCCACGTCTACGTCGCCGACTGGCGCAACGACCGCATTCAGCGCTTCACTAGCGATGGTCAGTACGTCGCTGCAATCGGAGAGTCTGGCTCCAGCGACGGCCAACTGAGCCGACCGTCGGGCGTGTGCGTGGATTCCGAAGGGTATGTCTACGTCGCCGACTGGGGCAACGAGCGCGTTCAGCTGTTTGACGCCGACGGTAATTTCGTCCAGACGCTTCGCGGGCAAGCCACCCTGTCCAAGTGGGCACAGGACTTTATGTCGGTCAATCCCGACGAAAGCAATACCCGGGAGATGTCCAACCTGGTACCTGAGTTGCCTCCACATCTCGACACTCCCTACCTGGTTTCCTCGCAAATCGAGCCATATTTCTGGGGGCCGGTTTCGGTACGTCTGGACGGCGAAGAACGCCTGTACGTCACCGAATCCAATCGCCACCGCGTCCAGATTTATCAGCGCCGCAAGGTCTGATTCCCGGTGGCCACGCCAGACCTGATCTCCCAGATCCAGGCCGTAGTCGGGGTAGACTACGTTATCGCCCACCCCGAAGATCTGCTGGTCTACGAATACGACGGCTCGGTCGACCGCTCCATGCCGTGGGCGGTTGTTCTTCCCGCCGACACCGATCAGGCCAGCCGGGTGATCGCCCTGGCGTATGACGCCGGCGTAACAGTCGTCGGACGCGGCAGCGGCACCGGCCTCAGCGGAGGAGCAATCACGCCTCCGGACGGATTGCAGATCGCATTTCCCAGGATGAACCGAATCCTGGAAGTCGACACCCTCAACCGCACTGCCCTCGTTGAACCGGGCGTCATCAACCTAGACCTGGACAACCACGCCCGCAAATTCGGCCTGCGCTACGCCCCCGATCCTTCCAGTCAACGGGCGTGCAGCCTCGGGGGCAACATCGCTGAAAACGCCGGCGGCCCGCACTGCCTGGCTTACGGCACGACAACCAACCACGTCATAGGCATGGAAGTCATCCTGGAAGACGGCGCAGTAGTCAACCTGGGCAGCATGGCTCGCGAAACGGCCGGTTACGACCTGCGCGGAGCCTTCGTCGGTTCAGAGGGCACCTTCGGCATCGCCACCAAGATTCTGGTCAGGTTGCTGCCGGTTCCAGAATCGGTCCGCACATTCCTGGGAATCTTCGCAGACATCGACTCCGCGTGCACCGCCGTTTCCGCAATCGTTGGCCACGGCATAATTCCAGCCGCCCTGGAAATGATTGACGCCCTCAGCATCAAGGCGGTCCAGAATGTTACCGACGCCGGGTATCCCAACGACGCCGGCGCCGTGCTACTCATAGAACTTGAGGGTCTTCACGAAGAGGTGGAAGAGGTTAGCCGCGAGGTGGAATCCGCGCTTTGGGACACCGGCGCGGCGGACGTGCGAATCGCCGAGGCCGACGACGAACGCGAACGCCTGTGGGTGGGACGCAAAACGGCATTCGGGGCCTTCGGAACCATCGCCCCCAATTACTACCTGGTCGATGGCGTAGTTCCACGCACCCGGCTGACCCAGATGCTCCGCAAAGTTACCGAGGTAAGCGAACGCTACGGCATCACCATCGCCAACGTATTCCACGCCGGGGACGGAAACCTCCATCCCTGTATGCTCTTTGACGCCCGCGAACCTGGCGTGATGGAAAATGCTATGACCGCCGCCGCCGAATTGATGCAGGAGTGCGCGGCTTTGGGTGGAACCCTGAGCGGTGAGCATGGGATTGGGCTGGAAAAGAAAGAGTTTATGCCCCTCGTTTACACCAATGACGACATGGCAGCAATGCAGCGCGTCCGAAACGCATTTGCGCCGGCCAATCGCCTCAACCCCGGCAAAATCTTCCCCGATGGCTCCTATTACCACCCGGCTCCGCACCCTGCCCGCCACACCGCCGGCCTCTACGCGTGAGTGGATGGCTGATGGCCACCACTGCAGGAACCGCTTCACATCAACTCGCCGACCTACTCGGCCCCGAAACCGTGGTGGACGCCCGGCAATTGCCGGATTACGCCATCGGCTCGTTCACGCCCTACGCCGCAATCAAGCCCACCGACCCGGATGCGGTGTCTTCCGTACTGGCCTGGGCGACTGGCGCCGGCGCCGCGGTGTATCCGGTCGGCGGTCGCACCCAAACCGACCTGGGCAATCCTCCCGCCCGGCCCGGCATCGCGATTGACCTGCGCGATCTCGACCGTCTGGTTGATTTTCAGCCCGCCGACCTAACCATCACCGCGCAGGCCGGCATGACCATCTCCAGTCTCCAGTCCATTCTGGCTCAGGAAGGCAAATACGTACCCATATCAGCGCCACTGGCGGGAAAGGCAACCATCGGCGGCACACTGGCCACCGGGCTCAGCGGCCCGCTGCGGTCAGCATACGGATTGCCTCGCGATTGGCTCATCGGCGTCAAGGTCGTCGACGCTGCCGGAATCCAGACCAGCGCTGGCGGCAAAGTGGTCAAGAACGTAACCGGCTACGACCTCAATCGTCTCTATACCGGTTCGCTGGGAACTTTGGCTATCATCACCGAAGCAACCTTCAAACTGGCCCCTGCTCCCAGCAACTGGGCCATGATAGTGGCCTCGCTACCGGATGCCCACACCGCCGCCAGCGCCGCCCAAAACCTCCAAACGCAGCACTACGCCCCGCTTGGTCTCCACGTCCTGAATCCACTCGCCGCCCGACATGTACCGTCGCTCCCGGAACACGACGGTTCCAGCTGGGTTGTCGTTGCCATGATTGGAGGCCGGTCGACGTCGGTGAACCGCCGTTTGGATGACACCGCGTCTCTCTGGAAAGAAACCGCCAAATCTGTAGATACCATCCTGAGCGATGGGGCGACTTTGCTCATCGAGGCCATTTCCGACCTGCCGGCAAGGGAGGACGACCGACCGGCCGTATCCGTGCGGATCAATTCGCCCCCATCCGCTTTGACTGACATCATCCGCCTGGGTGTTGAATCCATACATCAACTGCCCGCGCCCGGGTTGGTCGCAGACGTCGGTTTCGGAGGCGGGCGGCTGCTCTGGTGGGATGATTTCGGAAACACCGATCCAGCGGAACTCGCGGCGGCGCTGGGACATATCCAGCGAATAGCCGCGGATCTGGGTGGCAGCGCAATAGTCGAGCGATGTCCTGAATCGGCGAAGCGCCGGCTGGATGTCTGGGGGCCGCCACCGTCAGCAATGGCAGTCATGCGTCGCCTCAAAAACGAGTTCGACCCTCATTCATTGCTCAATCCCGGACGCTTCGTCGGAGGATTATGATGGCCGAGACTCATCAAGCGACCGATACCCACAACACCTCTGGCGGGTCCGATACCGGCGCCGGTCACGGATTCCCTTACGGGATACCTTTCGTTGGTTCCTTGAACGATGGCCCCGGGTTCGCCGGCCCCGATGCTCCGGTCGAATCTGACCTGTACCGCTGCGTTCATTGCGGCCTGTGCCTCAGCGCCTGCCCAACCTACGTCGAAACCGGCCTGGAGGCCGAGTCACCACGGGGCCGGATTGCGCTGATGAAGGCCGTACACGAAGGTCGCACCGGCATCAGCGATCGCCTCGTGTCCCACTGGGAAATGTGCCTGCAATGCCGCGCCTGCGAAGCCGTCTGTCCCTCTGGAGTGCCGTACGGCCGCATCATGGAGCAAACCCGTTCCCAGGTGGCCGAGCACGGACAGCAGAGCCCCGAGCTGAGCCGCCTCTCCCGATTATTTCTGCGCGCCGCGTTGCCTCACAATCGGCGTCTCCGGATGGCAGGCCACCTGATGCGAGTCTACCAGCGCTCTGGCATACAGGCGCTGTTGCGTAAATCGGGATTGCTCCGTTGGCTGCCCGGTGGCCTGGCCGACCTGGAATCACAAATGCCGGTGATGGGAAGCAGGTTTTTCAGCCCCCGATCGTCCGCATTCCCCGCGCAAGGAACACGACGCATGACGGTTGGTCTGCTGTCCGGTTGCGTCATGCCATTGATGCAGGGCGACACCATGCGGGCTGCGGTTAGAGTTTTGCAGCGGAATGGATGCGACGTGATTGTCCCACCGGCTCAGGGTTGTTGCGGCGCTCTGAACCTGCACGCCGGAGACCTGGAGATGGGACGCCTGCTGGCCCGGCGCAACATTGATGCGTTCCGGGAAGCTGGCGTAAACGTCGTGATAACTGCTTCGGCCGGCTGCGGTTCCTCAATGAAAGAGTACGGCGACCTGCTCCGTGACGATCCCGACTACGCGCAAGCCGCCACCGACTTTGCCGCCCATACGCGAGACATCACCGAATTTCTCGCCGCACTACCGTTGGATCCGCCGCGATCCGAATTCGCCTGCCACGTAACAATGCAGGACCCCTGCCACCTGGCCCACGCACAGCGTATCACCGCCGCCCCTCGCCAGGTGCTGCAGAGCATCCCCGGCCTCACGCTGACCGAAATGGCGGAGTCATCACTTTGCTGCGGCTCCGCTGGGTTCTATTCCCTGATCCAGCGGGAGATGTCGGGGCGTCTGCAGCGACGCAAGGTGAACAACGCCCTCGCCACCGAAGCCGAAATAATCGCTTCGGCAAATCCCGGGTGCGTGTCCCAATTGGAACAGGGATTGCGGAACGCCGGGTCCACAGTACGCGTGTCACATGTGGTGCAGGTGCTGGACGCTGCCTATCAAGCCGAAGACCGGTAGCGACCCCGACCGGTCGGCCGGCGGTCGCCCCTGTTATTTGCCAGTTCTGGGATTCCGCGTTGGCGGTCCCGCTAACGGTTAGCCGGTCGTGCCCGCCGCCATGGAACGTTGCGCAGCGCCGACGCTGGCGCCGAACGCCACTTCGTAACCCGCGTCGGAAAGGATGACCTCAAGCGCGGACAGCACTGCCAGCACGTTGCGATCGCGAGCACCCTCGCCCATCATCCCGATGCGCCAGACTTTGCCCCGAAACTCTCCGAGACCACCGCTAACTTCGATATCCCATTCATCCAGCAGCCTCTTGCGCGCCGCCGCGTCGTCCACGCCATCGGGGACATTGACCACCGTGATGGGGTTCAGCTGATAATCAGGAGACGCCGTCAGTTCCAGTCCCATCGCTGTCAGGCCGGCGCGCAGGGCTCCCGCCACTCGGGCGTGGCGCGCGTGGCGCTGGTCGATGCCCTCTTCCATCATCATCCGCAGCGATTCGCGCATCGCATAGGTCATGGTGATTGGGCTGGTGTGGTGATAGGCGCGGGTCTGGTTCCAGTAATCCGCGATGTCCTTCAGGTTGAAGTAAAAGCTCTGAACCTTGCTGGGGCGTTCATTAATGATCCGCATCGCCCGCTCGCCGAACGTGATGGGAGCCAGGCCCGGAGGCGCTCCCAGGCACTTTTGACTGGCGCTGTAGCAAACGTCTATGTCCCAGTCATCGACCCGCACTTCGTGGCTCCCCAGAGACGTAACCGCATCAACGATAACCATCGCGCCGTGGCGATGCGCCAGATCGATGGCGTCCTGCAACGGAGACAACGCTCCCGTGGAAGTTTCGGCGTGAACCAAGCCAACCACCCTAGTGTTGGGGTTCGCGTTCAATGCGTCTTCCAGGCCGTTCAGGTCCGCGGGTTGGCCCCACGGAGAGTCGACCATGATGGTGTTGGCTCCGCACCGCTCGGCAATATCCGCCAGGCGCGCGCCAAAGTACCCGTTACGGCAAACTATGGCAGTGTCTCCCCGCTCCAGGACGTTGGCGCAGGCAGTTTCCATCGCCCCGGTTCCGGTGGACGATATGGGAACCGTCATGTAATTTTCAGTGTGGAAAACCTTCCTGAGCATCTCGCACACTTCGTCCATCACCTGAAAGAACATTGGGTCCAGGTGCCCTATCAACGGCTGCGTCATCGCGCGGAGCACACGCGGGTGCACCGTACACGGACCCGCGCCAAGCAACAACCGATTCGGCGCCTCAAATTCGGCTAGGTATGAGTCGTTCACACTATTCTCCAGTCATTATCCATTGGTCCAGATCATTGGGAGCGCAAACTGCAACTACAGTACAGCCGAGGCTCCGCCGTCGATGTTTATCGCCACTCCCGACAGGTAGCTGGCGCGTTCGGAAGCCAGGAACGCTATTACGTCTCCGGCTTCGGCGCCCTCTCCCACACGACCCAGCGGCACGCCTCTACCCTGAGCCAAGGAAGCATAGAAGTCGTTCACGTCAAGGTCGGGTTCGTTCTCCAGCCTTGCGTTGTAGCGACGTTCGTGCTGTCCGCTCTTGATCAGGCCGATACAAACCGTATTCACGAGGATGTTGTCGGACGCCAGGTCCTTGGACAGCCCTTTGGTAATGCCGATTCCGGCGGCGCGGGATATGGAAGTGGGCATGGAGTTGGCGCCAGGGGTCCTGCCCCCAAGGTTGGTGACGTTGATGATGCGACCGCCGCCCACCTTCCGCATTTCCGGTATGGCCGCGCGAATCAGTCGCACGGCGCCCCAGACTTTCAGTTCGAAGTCGAATTCCCAGTCGTCGTCGCTAACCTGTTCAAAACCCTTTGCCATTGAAGTGCCGGCGTTGTTGACCAGAATATCCAGCCGTCCGTATTTATCCACCGCCGTTTTCACCACTTCCGCAGCCGTCCCTCGCTCGGAAACGTCGGCAGAAACGGTAGTAACCTCGCCCTCCGTGGCCGTGCGAATCTCGTCTGCCGCCGCGTCCAGCACATCCTGCCGCCGCGCCACGATTATGACGTTGGCCCCTTCGCCGGCCATTCGCAACGCCGCAGCTTTACCGATTCCCTCGCTGCCGCCGGTAACGATGGCGACCTTGCCGTCCAATCCCATTTCCATAGCTGGCCTCCTTGAGTCGTCACCCGAATATGTCGGCACATTCGGGAAACCTGTTTACCATAACCGACAGGGATTATAGCACAGCGGGCGCGCCGGCCTACTCCGGATGCTGGCCGGTCAACCCCCAGGAGTCGTCGGAGCCGCAGGTTTCCAGCATCTCCCGCAGAGACGTTGACTCTGCTTTGGTGACCGTCAATTCCCACCGGCTTTTGACCACGATCCAGTCTGCCGCATACTCGCACCAACCGCGCTGGTCGTCGGGCCGCCATTCGTCGGGCGGTTGCTTGCCTTTCTGCCGGTTGAGGCTCGCCTTGGTAACCTGCAAACTGGCGGGCTGGGTCAAATCGTTGGCAAACGCCCGCTTTCGGTCGTCATCCCACCGCCAGCCGCCGGACTCGTGGGCATGGCCAAGCGGTACATGGTGATCGATATCGACATCGCCAGCCTCGTTGAAGATTTCTCCGCTCCACGGCCCCAGCCATTCCCCTGCCACGACGCGACAGTCCTCGTCCCCAGCGAAGGTAACCGGCGCTTTGCTTTCCTCGATGAGCACTTCGGCTCGGGTGTTCTGGCAATCGCGGTCATCGTCCACCCACTGACGCCAATCGTCGCGGTCGTAGTCGATATCACTCCCACGCCGCGCAACCTCCAGGCCATTCAACACGGTTAGTATTTGCCGAACGTCCGCCGCCGGTGGTTGCGGTTGTAAGGCGCTATCCTCGTCGTGGGCCGCGTCGCCATTTGCAGAACCAGCTACGGTTGCGATTTCGTCGGCCACGCGGGCGACATCCCTGATAGTCCGTACACCGGAATCACACGCCGTCGCCAACACCGCAACGAACAGGCACAACCACACGGTTGCAACCAGCCAAAAGCGTCCGCCCACTCTCTACATCCCCAACATCCTGGCGGTTACGGACTGGCCCGTGCCGGCGCTCTAAATGTCCAGCCCCTCGCGTTGGGCGATTGAGGGCACATCCTTGTCCCCCCGTCCGCTGAGACACACCAGAATGATGCTGTCCGACGGCATATCGGCGGCCATCTGACTCGCCTTATAAATCGCGTGAGCGGATTCCAGGGCCGGAATGATCCCTTCCGAGCGGCACAGCAGCCGGAATCCTTCCAGCGCTTCGTCGTCGGTAACCGACAGGTATTCGGCTCGCCCAGTCTGTTTCAGCCAGCTGTGCTCGGGCCCCACGCCGGGGTAGTCCAGACCGGCTGAAATACTGTGGGCCTCCTGAACCTGTCCGTGCTCGTCCTGCAACAGGTACGACATCGAACCGTGCAGCACGCCCGGCCGTCCCGCCGAAAGGGTTGCTGCATGACGGCCGGTTTCCACACCATCGCCAGCCGCTTCAACACCGACCAACCGGACACCCTCGTTGCCGATGAACTCGTAAAACGTACCGATAGCGTTGCTGCCTCCACCCACACAGGCGGCCACTACGTCGGGCAGTCGGCCTTCCGCCGCCAGAATCTGTTCCCTGGCTTCCCGACCAATTACGGACTGGAAATCGCGCACCAGCATCGGATACGGATGCGGCCCAACCACGCTGCCGATGAGGTAATGGGTCGTTTCAACGTTGGTAACCCAGTCCCGGATCGCCTCGTTGATGGCATCTTTCAGAGTCCGGGTCCCAGACTCGACGCCGATTACTTCGGCGCCCAGCAATCGCATACGGTACACATTCAGAGCCTGCCGCACCGTATCCTCAACGCCCATATAGACTATGCACTGCAAACCGAGCATGGCGCAAACCGTGGCGGTCGCCACACCGTGCTGCCCGGCGCCGGTCTCGGCGATGATTCTCGACTTCCCCATGCGTTGCGCCAGCAGGGATTGCCCCAGGGCGTTATTGATTTTGTGCGCCCCGGTATGGGCCAGGTCTTCACGCTTCAGATAAATGCGCGCGCCGCCGCACTGCCGGCTCAGGTTCTCGGCAAAATACAGCGCCGTGGGGCGGCCGGCGTAATTGACCAACAGATTTTCCAACTGCTGGGCAAATCCGGCGTCGTCCTGCGCTGCCCGGTAAGACTCCTCCAGTTCGGTGAGGGCCGCCATGACCGTTTCCGGCACGAACTTGCCGCCGAAATCTCCGAACCGCCCCCTGGCGTCTGGCAATTGCGCTTCCGTTCTCGTCGCCATGAGATGTACAACCTCGTTATGTCAGCTTTGCGCCGCGTGCATTCGCGACGAAGCGCTGGATTTTTTCGGCATCTTTTTCGCCCTGGGTCTCCACACCGCTGGACACATCAACACCCCACGGCAGCATCGTCTCCACCGCATCTCCCACGTTTTCCGGAGTCAACCCGCCGGCCAGCAGAAAATTGTGGTCGCGAGCCAATCCTGCCGCTATTTTCCAGTCGAAGGACTGCCCGGTGCCCCCGTGAAGTCCGGCGACCTCGCTGTCCAGCGTTACCGTGCAGCCAGTATCGGTAAAGGCTTCGATCCGCCTGACCAACTCCGCCAGGGATTCAGAATCGGCGTCCGAGGGAACATGCAGCACCTTAATTACGCCGGCATGTTTCTGTACCTCACGGCAGAATTCCAGGCTTTCCTTCCCGCACAGTTGGGCAAAGTCTACTCCGGACGTGCTGACGGCGTCCAGCACCTCATCCAAAGGTTGATCCCCAAAAAGCCCCACCGATTTCGGCGGCTCGGGCATCATCCGCCGCATACCCGCGTTTATCGATGCCGCATCCAGTGGCTCGATGCGCCGACGTCGCCCGGGCACGAACACCATCCCGACGTAGTCGGCTCCCGCGGCGGCCGCCGTCAATGCGTCGTCAAGCCGGCGTATACCGCATATCTTTACTGCCGGCCCCCAACTGTTCATGCTATGCGTCTACTACCACGGCTGCACCGGCTAATGCTCGAACCTGGGCCGCCGTATCATCGGCGGTTACCAATGCTTCACCCACCAGCACGGCGTTGACGCGGAATGGTTCCAGCCGGGCCAGATCATCGGGCGTGCTGATGCCGCTTTCGCTGACGATGATTTTGCCATCCGGGATCAAAGGCGCCAGCGATTCCGTGGTGGCCAGGTCCGTAACGAACGTGTGCAGGTCCCGGTTGTTGATGCCAATGATCTCTGCGCCAGCTGCGACTGCCGTCGCGATCTCATCGGCATTGTGCGTTTCTACCAGCGGCGTCATTCCCAAAGACTTACCAACTTCGATCAGCTCCGACAATTGGGAAGGCGTGAGTATGTCGACGATCAACAGGTAGGTATCCGCTCCGATAGCGCGGGCTTCGAAAACCTGGTACTCATCGAAAATAAAATCCTTTCTGAGAACCGGAGCGCCACCCGACGCCCCACTTTCCTTCACCGCCGTCAGGTGCGCCATCTCCCCCAGAAAATGGCTGTCTGTTATCACCGAAATCGCGGCTGCGCCGTTGTCCCGGTATGTATTCGCCAGCTCCACCGGGTGGAAATCGGCGCGCAGCAGTCCCTTGGAAGGCGACGCTTTCTTTACTTCGGCGATCAGGCTGATGCCGGCGCCGCCCAGCGCCTGGGCAAAATCCAGGGGCGCCGGACGGGTTGCGATTCGACCCTGCAACGCGGACAACGAAGTTGCGGCAACCGACGCTGCCAACTCGTCGCGCTTTTTTGCGACTATCTGGTCCAATATACTTGGCATTGGTGTAGAACCCCCGAGTTTACTGACCGAGTCGTCGCGACAGTTCGACCAGCGCGTCCAGTTTTTGCGCGGCCCTGCCTTCCGCAATCGACGTCGATGCCATTTCGATACCGTCTGGCAACGTGGCTGCGGCATCGCCAGCGACCAGAGCAGCGGCGCTGTTGAGTACCACCGCATCGCGAATCGCACCGGTCCCCCCTGAGAAGATACTACGCATCGTCGCCGCGTTTTCCTCCGGATTACCACCCCTGAGGTCGTCCGGCGTCGCATAGGGCAATCCCAACTCTCTGGGCTGCACCCGGTACGGCAGCAGCTCCCCGTCCCGCACTTCCCATCCGGCGGTATCGCTGCCCAGTGACAATTCGTCCATGCCGTCTTCGCTGTGCACGATGATGGCATGGTGTGCACCCAGTAGCCGCAGGACCTCGGCCATCCTTCCGGTGGCTTCGGGGTAACCGACTCCTATCAGCTGCGATGGCACGCTCGCCGGGTTGGTCATCGGCCCCAGCAGATTGAACACCGTTCGGATGCCGATTTCTCGCCGCACCGGCGCCGCGTACCGCATGGCCGGATGGAACGCCGGCGCAAACATGAAGCCGATACCTATTTCGTTCAAACAACGCTCCACCGCCTGGGGTGGCAGCTCGATGCGAACGCCCAGCGCTTCCAGCACGTCCGCGCTCCCGCACGCTCCGGAGGCGGCGCGATTGCCGTGTTTGGCGACGGTCAGGCCAGCGCCGGCCACCACAAAGGCCGCCGCCGTGGAGATATTGAAGGTACCCTTCTGATCGCCTCCCGTGCCGCAGGTGTCCACCGCCGGTCCGGCCACATTGACCCGCAGGGCCTTTTCCCGCATTACCGTGGCGAATCCGGCGATTTCTTCGGGAGTTTCGCCCTTCAATGACAGGGCGGTCAGGTATGCCCCCAACTGCGCCGGCGTCGCATCGCCTTCCATCACCTCGCGCATCACGGAGGCGGCTTCGTCCATCGACAATGACTGGCCGGCAACTGCCGATGTTATTGCTTCCCGAATCATCCCAACACCATAGTGTGAATCTGGTTGCGCCCCATATAATAGCATGTGGCCAACACGCCAACGGGTTGCCTGGCAGCTTTCCAGCGCACGGGCGGCGCGCCCGTTCATACCAATTGGAGGTTATGTCATGCGCGTAGACGTCCATACTCACATCTGGCCCGACCGCATCGCCGATGCTGTTGCAAACAACATGGAATCGGAGCTTGGCTTCGCTCCCATTGCTTCCAACACGGTCACCGGCATCAAGGCGCACATGGCAGCCTCCGGTGTCGACAAGTCCATCGTGCTGGGCGTTGCCATCCGCGCTGACCAGGTGCGCCCGGCCAACGACTGGCTGATCTCCATCGCCGATGACATGCTGATTCCTTTCGGCGCAGTCCATCCCGGCCTGACCGACAAGGTTGCCGAAATTCGCCATCTGCGGTCCAACGGAGTCAAGGGAATCAAGATGCACCCAGTGATCAACGGGTTCTATCCGGACGACCCGCAGTGGTTCCCGGTCTACGAGGAGTTGGGCGATGACATGACCCTCGCCATCCACTCCGGCCGGCTCCCCCACGTCGGCGACGACGCTCCGCTGTACGCCGCTCCGGAGCGCATCATGAACATAGTGCGGCAGTTCCCAAAGCTCAAGGTCATCGCCCTCCATTTGGGAGGGTTCTACATGCTGGACGAGGCCGAAAGAGTCCTGCTGGGGCAGGAGAATATCCTGGTGGACACCACCTGGCCGCCCACGCTGCGCGAACTCACCGCCGACACTGTACACGCCATCATCGACAAACACGGCGCGCACAAGGTCTGTTTCGGCACCGACTACCCCCTCGCCGACATGGCCAGCGAATCCGATTTCCTGGCGTCGCTGCCCCTAACGTCCCCACAGGTAGAGGGCATTCTCGGCGAAAACGCCCGCCGTTTCATCGGACTCTAGCCTCCCGCATCATCTCCAGGGACCGCCAACCCCATCGCGCTCAGGATGAAGGCATATTCCTCGGCCACCTCCTTGATGCGCTCGAACCGCCCCGATGCTCCCGCGTGCCCGGAATCCATGTGAATCTTGAGCAGCAGCGGGTTGTGATCGGTGCGCATGGCGCGCAACTTGGCCACCCATTTCGCGGGCTCCCAGTACGTGACCCTCGGGTCACTGATGCCGCCGGTAACCAGCATCGGAGGATAGGCCTGCTCAGACACGTTGTCGTACGGCGAATACGTGCGCATGTAGCGATAATACTCAGCGTCGTTGGGGTTGCCCCACTCGTTGTACTCCATCGTGGTGAGTGGCAACGTGTCGTCCAGCATCGTGTTCAGCACATCGACAAAGGGAACGTGCGCCACCACGCAGCCGAACAAATCCGGCCGTTCATTCACCACCGCACCCATGAGCATACCGCCGGCGCTGCCGCCCGCCGCCGCGATGCGACCGGCAGAGGTGTATCTCTCTGCGATTAGATGCTCGGCGCAGTCGATAAAGTCGTAGAACGTGTTGCGTTTTCGCAGCAGTTTCCCGTTTTCATACCAGTCCCACCCCATTTCCATCCCGCCGCGAATGTGGGCGATGGCGAAAACGAAACCTCGATTGACCAGACTGAGGGCGGATATTCCGAAACTGGCCTCCATGTTCAAACCGTAGCTGCCGTAGCCATACAGGTAAAGCGGCGCGGTGCCGTCGATGGGTGTATCGCGCAGCATCAGCAGGCTGATGGGAACGGCGGTACCGTCGCGGGCGGTGGCCCATATCCTGCGGGTTTCGTACTGGTCGGCATCGTACCCGGAGGGTATTTCCTGCTGTTTTCGGAGCACGCGCTCCCGGGAGTCCATGTCGTAGTCGTACACGGCCGCCGGCGTTTTCAATGATGTATATCCAAACCGCAACGACGTCGTGTCAAATTCCCGGCCTCCCCTCGGCGACACGGCGAAGTCGTCCTCATCGATCCCACCAACATAGTGAACATCGCCATCCGACAGCCGCATCACCATCACCTGCGGCAACCCGTCCTGCCGACATGCCACCACCAGGTGTCCGCTATACGCGTCGACGTCCTGTAGCGGACGTCCTGGCACATGCTCCATGAATCCGGTCCAATTCGCCCAGCCCGGGTCGGCAATGGGAGCGGTAGCCAACTGAAAATCGCGGGCGCCGTTGCCATTGTGCCGGATGAAAAACCTGTCGCCGTGATCGATCACATCGTATTCGAAATCGGTGGCTCGGGCCTCGATCAGCACCGGTTCGCCCCCCGGATCGTTGGCATCCAGGAACCGCCATTCCGACATATTGTTGCCTCCGGCCACCAAGTAGATAAACCGTTTGGTGTTGGACTTGCCCAAACCGACAAAAAACCGGGGGTCATCTTCGTGATACACCTCCAGGTCGTCGGATGGATCGGCGCCAAGTTCGTGCCGATGGACGCTCACCGGCCTGTGATGCTCGTCGAGCAATGAGTAGTAAAACGTCCGGTTGTCGTTGGCCCATTCCAGGCTGTAGTAAGTACCCGGAATGGCGTCAGGCAGGGTCTCGCCAGATTCCAGGTCCAGCACCCGGATCGTGAATTGTTCCGACCCGTCGAAATCGACTCCATAAGCAATCAGCTTATGGTCCGGACTGTTGCTAAATGCCGCCACCCGGGTGTAATCCTGGCCCTCCGCCAACCGGTTTACGTCCAGCAATACCGTCTCGGGACCGTCCGGGCTGCCGTGACGTCGGCAGTAAATGGGATATTGACCCCCCTCTTCAAATCGCACGTAGTAAAAATATTCGCCGTCTTTTTCGGGCACCGTGTTGTCGTCTTCCTTGATGCGTCCCCGAATCTCGGCGTATACCCGATCCTGCAGCCCTTGCAGCGGTTTCAGGTACGTTTCCGTATGGGCATTTTCCGCTTTCAGGTACTCCATGGTTTCGGGGTCTTCCTGATCCCGCAGCCAGAACCACGGGTCATATCGTTCATCACCGTGAACCGAAATCGTATGGGACCGTTGTGATGCGACCGGAGCCGCCGGGCCTTCCATTTGAGCCATCAGGAACCTCCAATAATTATTATCTCGCGGCCACGCCAGCTTACTATCCCCGCGCCATACCCGCTAAACGGGTTCCGCCATGACTGAATCGGCTGCCGACACGATTGCATTCACCTCATCCGCCACGTAACGGCGGCACGCTCCGGGCCTGAACTTCGCGACCAACCTTCCAAACCACCCGCCGTATTCTACGGTCACCGTCAAAAACGCGTTGCCGGGGTCATCCGACGTGTAGCCGGGATCACCGTCATTGCATTCCCGTAAATTGTACGAATATTCGCACCAGAACCCCGGCCCGGTGGTGCGGTGAGAGAGGATTGCCGGCGGTTCCGCCCGCATCACGACGCTGGTGAATCGATCGCGCCCGATCTGCAGGTTGAGACGATTCCCCGGCTCAAGTACGACTCCGTCGGGCAGATCGGCGCGGCGATATCTTTGAGAATGCGCCGGCCGGCTCGGGAAATCTGTTACGGCGGCCCAAGCCGCCAACGGCGCACAGGGCACTATTGCCGAATACTCGAACGTTGGCATCGCCTCAACCTCATCAATCCGATCCAGCCCTGGCGCGCGACCATCCCCGCCTTTTCTGCAACCCGGTCGTTAGGCCGGGCCGGTCGCTGAGCCAACCATCGACTGCAAATCCAGGTTGACCCACTGGGTGATTTATGCAATTGTATCCCATCGCACCGCAACGGCGGCAGGATGAAAAACTATGCCCGACGGAGCGCTGACCGGCCTCAAAGTCCTCGACTTCACCCATTACGTCGCTGGCCCCTATTGCACCAAACTCCTGGCCGATTATGGCGCCGACGTTATCAAAGTCGAACCACCCAGGGGTGACGGAGCGCGGCGGCTCGGCCCATTCCCCCAGGATGTTCCGCATCAGG
Source organism: Dehalococcoidia bacterium (assembly GCA_965217175.1). Taxonomy (GTDB): domain Bacteria; phylum Chloroflexota; class Dehalococcoidia; order Lucifugimonadales; family UBA3495; genus Bin87. Next base: position 1,846,003 of record OZ244251.1, on the reverse strand, counting down.
AAAAGAGCGGGCTATTCCTGCACCTCAACACCAACAAACGCGGCATCGTCGTCGACCTGAAATCCGATGGCGCGCTGGATGTCATCGCCCCGCTGGTACGAAGGGCCGACATTGTGGTGGAAAATTTCCGGCCGGGCGTCGCAGATCGCCTCGAGATTGGATACCAGCACCTGATTGGCCTCAATCCTGATCTCATTTACACCAGCATTTCCAACTTCGGGCAGACCGGACCGTACCGCGACTATCTCGGCTCAGAGATCATCTTCTACGGCATGGGTGGCGAGATGCACTCCACCGGCCTGGCCGACCGCGAACCCATCAAACTGGGCGGGAATGTCGGTCTCTACCAGGCCGGAGCCGTCGCCGCAGTTGCCACCATGGGTGCCTGCCTCGCCGGTTCCTTCCAATCTACGTCGGACGACACCACCGACTCGCCGCCCAGTCAACACATCGACGTATCGATTCTGGAAACCCAGCTTGGTTCTGTGGACCGTCGTGGCAGCGCCCTGCTCGCGCATCAATACACCGGCGAGTTGAGCCATCGCCCAGCGTCCGGCGGCTCAGGCGGCTATCCCAATGCGGTGTACCCCTGCTCGGACGGCTACTTCCAGATCAACGGCAGCCGCATGTATTTCCGGCGGGCCGTGGCAATGCTTGGTCACCCCGCCGAATTGACTGAGGAACGATGGAACAACCCCGAATCCCAGGGGAACCCCCACATGCAGGACGAGTTTGAGTCGCTGCACTTTCTTCCGTGGCTGCTGAATCTCACCCGGGCCGAAGCCTGGGAGGCCGCCCAATCCCATCGCGTGTTGTCCGGACCCATCAACTCTATGGCCGATATCGACGCCGACCCGTCGTTCAATTCCCGCGGCGCTTTTGCTGACATTGACCATCCGGAATCTGGCCACCTGCGTTACCCGGGTCGTCCGTTCATCATGGATAAGTCTCCCTGGCAACTCCGGTATCCGGCTCCAATGCTCGGACAACACACCGGGCACGTACTTGGCGAATTGGGATTCGACGAGCCAGAGATCGCGGAGATGGAAAGCCGTGGCGTCGTATTGCGAGGAAAGACAAATCAGGAGTAGCCCTTTCATGCCTCAACTGCCACTGACTGGCCTGCGCGTCCTGGAAATCACCGTAGTCTGGGCCGGCCCGTACTGCGGTTCTTTCCTGGCCGACCTGGGCGCCGAGGTAATCCGGGTCGAGTCCACCAACACCTTCGTTCCGCTCACCAGGGGCGCCGCGCCTCACCCACCCCAGGCCGTGATAGACAACCTGCCCCTTTACTCTGGCGGCGTACCCGATCGCGTTCCCGGCGAACGCCCCTTCAACCGCTCCCCCATGTTCAACTCCCACGCTCGCAACAAGCGCAGCATGACGGTCAACCTCCTGGAACCGGGCGGCCGAGAGATTTTCGACCGCCTGGTGTCCGTCAGCGATGTACTGATAGAAAACAACCCCACCGAAACCATGGAAAAGCTGGGCATATCCTACGAGTCTCTGCAAGCCGTCAAAGACGACTTCATCATGCTCCGGATGCCCGCCTACGGCAGCACCGGCCCTTACCGTGACTACCGCGCCCACGGGGTCCATATTGAAGGCGTGGTCGGCCACACCCAACTCCGCGGCTACACCGATACCGACCCTTCATACAACACCACGGTGCTCATGTCCGACGCAGCCGCCGGCGTTCAGGGCGCATTCGCGGTGCTGGCCGCCCTTCGCCACCGCAAGCGCACCGGCGAGGGTCAGCTCGTTGAACTGGGCCAGGCTGACAACGTGTTTCCGTTCCTGGGCGAATATTACATGGACTACGTGATGAACGGCCGCACCCATGAAACGCTGGGCAACCGCCACCCCACCGCATTGCAAAACTGCTACCCGTGCGCCGGCAACGACCGTTGGATCGTCATTACCGTGTATGACCGGCAGCAATGGCAGGCCCTCTGCACCGTAATCGGGAGTCCCGAACTGGCCTCCGACCCCGGGTTGCAGGACGCCGCCGCCCGCCTCGCCCGGCAGAACGATATTGACCCGCACATCGCCGCCTGGACCAGTACCCAATCTCCCACCGACGCCATGAACATCCTGCAGCAGGCCGGCGTTCCGGCCGGCGCCGTGATGAACCAGGCCGACGCGTTCGCCGATCCGCACATCCAGAACCGGCAGTTCTTCCAACCCGCCTCCCAGGCCGATTGCGGCACACACCTTTACCACGGCGCCCTGTACAAAATGTCGGAAACGCCTTTGGGAATCCAGCGGGGCCCGGTCATGCTGGGGCAGGATAACGATTATGTCTACCAAACCCTGCTGGGCTATTCTGCAGCGGAATGCGCTGAATTCGAAGCCTCCGGTCATATCGGCACCGACTACGCGGCAGGCGTCGGCGAGGCCTGATCAGCGCAATTGCATCAGCGATGGCGACGGGCCAGGTGCGGATTCCTCTACAAATTCGGCGTGCAGTGTTAGGATAAAGTAACATTCACACCCGACCTGTAATTGCTTAAGCGAGGTATCATTATGCCTACCAAACGAATCGGACTGCACGCCGGCGCTGCCAACGCCGAGGCATCCCTGGACCTGATGCGACGGGCTGAAGCCGCTGGAGTCAACGCGACCTGGCTAACCACGGGCGGGACCGGCCTCGATGCGCTCACCCTCTTCGCAGCCGCCTCCGTCCAGACCGACAACATCCACTTCGGCACCTCAATCACACCCACCTACCCGCGGCACCCGATAGTTACCGCCCAACAGGTTCAGGTGATCGACCAACTGGCTCCCGGTCGTTTCCGGTTGGGCGTCGGCCCCAGCCACCGGCCGACCATGCGCTCCATGTTCGGATTCAACCTGCGCACGCCGCTGTCCAACCTGCGGGAATATCTGCAAATCCTGCGCAGCCTGCTGCACGAAGGGTCGGTCGACTTTCAGGGAGAACATTACACCGCCCGCGCCAGCATCCCCCAGCCGGTCAACGTCCCGGTTATGGCCTCGGCCCTGCAGGAAGGTTCCTTTGAGTTGTGCGGCGCAGAGGCTGACGGAGCCATCAGCTGGGTTTCGCCCGCCGAGTACCTGCGCGACACCGCATTGCCGGCCATGCGCCGCGGCTCTGACTCAACTGGCCGGGAAACGCCGCCGCTGATCGCTCACGCTCCGGTCTGCATCCACGACAACCCCGAGGAAATCCGCCTGGCCGTCCAGCAGCAGTTATCCAACTACCCACGTCTGCCCTTTTACCAACGCATGTGGGCCGCCGCCGGGTATCCGGAAGCCGCGGAAGAAACCTGGAGCGACGCCATGATTTCAGCGACCGTGCTCACTGGCGACGAGGACACCGTCGGCGAGCGCATGAAGGCGATGCTTGACATGGGGATGACCGAACTTCTGGTAACTCCAGTGACCGCCGGGGACGATCCCGACGAGGCGATGGAACGCACCATCGCGCTGCTGGGCAAAGTAGCCCGGTCGCTCTAACTGCACTCCACCATCACCTGTCGCCGGAGCGCCAACATGAAACTCGGCCTGTTCAACATGCCCCTGCACCCGCCGGGTCGGCTGCACGCCGACACCTACGACGAAGACCTCGATCTGATGTCTTTCGCCGACGAATTGGGTTATGCGGAAGCCTGGATTGGCGAGCATTTCACCACCGAGTGGGAGAACATGCCTGCCCCCGATCTCTTTATCGCCCGAGCCCTGGGCGTCACCAGGAATCTGGTAATGGGCACCGGTGTTTCCCTGCTGGCCTTCCACGACCCGGTGATGATCGCCCACCGCATGGCGATGCTGGATCATCTGGCCCGGGGACGTTTCTTCTTCGGAATCGGTTCGGGAGGGGTTCCCACTGACTCGGAAATGTTCGGCATGGACCGCATGTCGGGGCAACAGCGCAACCGAATGCGCGAGGCTGCCGAGCTGATCGTAAGTATGTGGACGGTCGAAAACCCCGGCGAATTCCATTTCGAAGGTGAACACTACGACGTAAAGCTACCCGCATCTCGCCCCGAAATGGGCCTTGCCTACCACATGAGACCCTATCAGAAACCTCATCCGCCCATCGCCGTCGCCGGCAGCAGTCCGTCGTCCCCAACGCTGGAGGTCGCTGGCGAACTGGGTTGGTGGCCCATGAGCACCCTGTTCCTGCACCACACTCATCTCCCCAACCATTGGGACACCTACGCCCGCGGCGCTCAAACCAGCGGCCGCGATGTTTCCCGCTCCCAGTGGCGCATCGCCCGCGAGGTTTACGTCGGGGAAACGACCGAACAGGCCGTACAGGACGTCATGACCGGCCCGCCCGCTGACACCTTCAATCGGTACTTCATTCCGCTGTTGGGCCAGGGTCAGCGCGGACTGGATGGCATCAAGACCAGCCCCGACTTGCCCAATTCCGCCCTGACGCCCGAATACATGCTGGAGAATTTCTGGATCGTGGGAGATCCGGACGATTGCGCCCGTCAGATCCGCCAGTTGTCCGACGATGCCGGTGGATTCGGCACGCTCCTGGTGCTGTGCCACGACTGGGGCGCCGACCGGAGCAAGGGCCTGCGCTCCCTGGAGTTGCTGGCCAAAGAAACCTTGCCTCAATTGGACGACCTGAACGCAGACTAACGATCCTTGCCCCCCGATGGCAACACAAGGAGATCACCATGTTCATCGCTACCAACCTTATCAAAGTCAAGACCGGTTATGGAGACACTCTGGAGAGCATGTTCAAAGCGCGCGGAGCCGTACAGGACCATCCTGGGTTCGTCAGCTTTGAGCTGTGGAAAATGACCAAGACACCGGATCACGAGGAGTTTCTGGTAGTAACTCACTGGGAGACGGAAGAACACCATCAGACCTGGACGCGCAGCGACGCATTTCGTTCAGCGCACGCCGGCGGCCCGCCCGACTTCCTGATCGGCGGCGGCGAGTTTCACACCTACGAGGTGGTGCACCGCCTTGATACCTCCGGTGTGGCAGCCGCAGATTGACGATCGGAGCAGGTTGCCGACACCAACACCAACCGGTCAACCCGGCCTTTAGCCGCAACCCAGGCCGCTCCGGCAACAGCGGCCATACCCAACCACGACGGTCTCCGGCGAGGACGTGCTGCCCGGGATTGCCTTCCAGGTGGCGCGTTGGATCTTCGACGTAACCTGACGGGCCGCACCACCGAATAAAACGCTAAAGCCCCGGAATCATCGGGGTTTTTTGATGGCGCCGCTGGTCAGGCGGATATAGCTCAGCATGAACAGCGCGGATTGCAGCGCATGACTCCGCAGATGCACGGGGACAGCTGAAAACTCGCCGGGATCTTCCACCAAGCGCAGCTAGAGCCATGCCGCCGCCAGGTTGGTACGCGCGTACTTGGACTTTTGCGACGCATACGATTTCGGCGACGAGCACCGCTCGCCCCGGCTCCGCGCACTGGGGGCACCGGATTCGAGCGGGTGAGGGGCACTGGCTAGCCCGGTGTCCTGGCAATACAGCCGCACCAGGCAGGCCAACGCGCAGGCAACCCTGCTGTCGTAGATGGGCAGGTCCGCAATCAGTGCAGAGCAGATCTTGCTGAACCCCGATCCCATGTAGGGGACATCGTCCAAATCATCGGTATCGGCGGTTGCAGGGTTGAGCTTGAGCCTGGCCTCTGAGATAAGCAACTGAAGCTGCGAGGGTTACGTGCGCTCCCAGCGACCCAACGTGGGGAGGTTGATTCCGCCCCTCCTCGCTACCGATCGGGCGGTGTCGACGAACTTGCGCTGGCGGTCAGGGGTATCGATAATCCCGATTTTATCGAAGGTCTGGCGACATTCGTCAAAGGTCTCAACGGTTTGGCGGAAGATTTGGCCCGAGGATGAATTTGGCCATCGGTAGGACTGGTACGCTTCATACAGCGAAGAACAGCGAAACTCCGGACCCTTGCCCTTCCAGGAATGTTCCAGTCGCCACACGCCGCGAACCAGGTGGCGTGACCATTCCACGAACCGGGCAACTTGGTCATCGGCCAAGTACTCGGCGCGTTTCAAAGTAAGGCTCCTTTGGAGCGCTGTCTGGAACAGAGAAAGGCCCCGGTGTAACGCCGGGGCCAATTTAGTTACTCATTTGGTAGCGGGGGTTGGACTCGAACCAACGACCTTCGGGTTATGAGCCCGACGAGCTGCCACTGCTCCACCCCGCACTGAAGTGCCGTAACTGAACAGGAAGTTTGAACTTGGAATGATTTCTATTTCGAAACAATCCGAACCGAGCCAAGAGAATTAGAAGCTCTTAGCGTGGGTCAAATCGCTCGACTGGTTAGTACCGGTTTGCTGAAGCTGTTACCAGCCTTACACATCCGGCCTATCAAGCAGCTAGTCTCGCTGCAGTCTTACCCCTGCCTAAACAGGGAGGGAGGCCTAATCTTGGGGGATGCTTCGCGCTTAGATGCCTTCAGCGCTTATCGCTTCCAAACATGGCTACCCAGCGCTGCTCCTGGCGGAACAACTGGAACACCATAGGTTTGTCCTTCCCGGTCCTCTCGTACTAGGGAAAGGTTCCCTCAAGCCTCCTACGCCCACGGCGGATAGAGACCGAACTGTCTCACGACGTTCTGAACCCAACTCACGTACCCCTTTAATCGGCGAACAGCCGAACCCTTGGGACCTCCTACAGCCCCAGGATGGGACGAGGCGACATCGAGGTGCCAAACCTCGCCGTCGATGTGAACTCTTGGGCGAGATAAGCCTGTTATCCCCGGGGTAGCTTTTATCCGATAAGCCACGGCCCTTCCACTCGGTGCCGTAGGATCACTTTGCCCGACTTTCGTCCCTGCTCGACTTGTAGGTCTCGCAGTCAAGCTCGCTTATGCCAATACGTTCTATGGACGATTTCCATCCGTCCTGAGCGAACCTTTGGGCGCCTCCGTTACTTTTTGGGAGGCAACCGCCCCAGTTAAACTGCCCACCAAACACTGTTCCCCAGTTGCGCTAGGGTTAGAACCAAAAACAGCCAAGGGTGGTATTTCAACGGCGACTCCACACCTACTGGCGTAGGCGCTTCAAAGTCTCCCACCTATCCTACACATGACAGTTCCCAGCCCAATGCCAGGCTACAGTAAAGCTCCACGGGGTCTTTTTGTCCTGCCGCGGGTCGCCCGCGTCTTCACGGGCACCGCAATTTCACCGAGCCCTCCGCCGAGACAATGGCCAAGTCGTTCAACCATTCATGCGGGTCGGAACTTACCCGACAAGGGACTTCGCTACCTTAGGACCGTTAGAGTTACGGCCGCCGTTCACCGGGGCTTCAGTTTGGAGCTTGCACTCCGCCCCTTAACCTTCCGGCACTGGGCAGGCGTCAGCCTGTATACGTAGGGTTTCCCCTTAGCACAGACCTGTGTTTTTGTTAAACAGTCGCCCGGCCTTCTTCTCTGCGCCCCCAGAACGCTCCACCAGCTAGTGGCTTCACCTTCCAGGGGGCCCTTTCTCCCGAAGTTACAGGGCCCTTTTGTCTAGTTCCTTAGCGGAGGTTAGCTCGAACACCTTAGGACGTTTATCCTAGCCCACCAGTGGCGGTTTACGGTACGGTCGCTCCTGCTCCATAACCACGAAGCTTTTCTTGTCGGTGTGGCATCAACGAGGTTTCCTTTCCCGTAGGTTAGGATTCCCTCACTCCTCAGCTTAACGTCAGGGTGGATTTGCCTGCCCCAACTCGCCTACAAGCAAGGACGCACCATGTCCAATGGGCACGCCCCGCCTAGCCTTCCGCACCCCTCCTTGGTTTTAAATCGAAACAACAGCGGTGCAGGAATATTAACCTGCTGTCCATCGCCTTCGGCGCTTGCCTACGGCTTAGGACCGACTAACCCTACGCCGAACAACGTTGCGTAGGAAACCTTGGGCTTTCGGTGTCAGGGATTCTCACCCTGATTTACGCTACTCATTCCGGGATTCTCACTTCCCCGCGCTCCAGCAAGCCTCACGGCTTACCTTCACCGCCCGAGGAACGCTCCCCTACCATGCCCAGGCAGTTATCAAGTCTTCCCTTCACTCTGCTTCCGGCGCTCCCGAAGGAGTGCCTTCAGCCTGGTTCCGTTTCAACTTGCACCTGTACATCCACGGCTTCGGCGACAAACTTTAGCCCCGTTACATTTTCCGCGCAGGATCCCTCGACCAGTGAGCTATTACGCACTCTTTAAAGGGTGGCTGCTTCTAAGCCAACCTCCTGGCTGTTTTGGGAACCCCACCTCGTTTCCCACTTAGTCTGCTCTTGGGGGCCTTAGCCGGTGGTCTGGGCTGTTTCCCTTTTGACAATCGCACTTATCTGTGACTGTCTCACTCCCGGGTATCGGTAGAACGGCATTGGTGGTTTGATTGAGTTTGGTAAGCTCACGCCCCCTAGCCCATTCAGTGCCCTACCTCCGTCCTCCTAGTTCCCGAGGCTGCACCTAAATGCATTTCGGGGAGAACCAGCTATTTCCGGGTTCGATTGGCATTTCACCTCTACCCACAGCTCATCCCAAGCTTTTGTACTAGCCACGAGTTCGATCCTTCAGTCCGCGTTAACGGACCTTCAATCTGGCCATGGGTAGCTCACCCGGTTTCGGGTCTACTACATGGAACTGGTCGCCCTATTCAGACTCGCTTTCGCTACGGCTCCGGAACTACAGTCCCTTAACCTCGCTCCATACAGTAAGTCCCCGGATCATTCTTCAATAGGCACGCCGTCACCCCTTTCAGGGCTCCGACATTCTGTAGGCTTACGGTTTCAGGTCTATTTCACTCCCCGCCAGGGGTTCTTTTCACCTTTCCCTCACGGTACTGGTACGCTATCGGTGACCAAGAGTATTTAGCCTTGGAGGGTGGTCCCCCCGACTTCCCACAGGGTTTCACGTGCCCCATGGTACTTAGGATCGTCCTCAGAAGCTCCATCCCTTTCGCCTACCGGGCTATCACCGTCTTCGGCGGACCTTCCCAGAGTCCTTCGGCTAGAGATGAAATTTGTAACTTCTTCAGGCCTGATGAGGCGGCCCTAGAAGCGTCCTGTTACCCCGTAACGACATAGGCCCTCATGCCACTAAGTCGTCACGGTTTAGGCTATTCCCCGTTCGTTCGCCACTACTGAGGGAATCTCGGTTGATTTATTTTCCTCGGGGTACTTAGATGTTTCAGTTCCCCCGCTTACCCCTCCTTTCGGAGTGTACCGATTCAACACCGGCACAGGTTTCCCCATTCGGACACCCCCGACTGCGCTCGTTAGACAGCTCGTCGAGGATTTTCGCAGCCTTACCGCGTCCTTCATCGGCTCTTGGTCCCAAGGCATCCACCGTAAGCCCTTAATAATTTGACCCACGCTAGGAACTTCAAATTCACTAGACTCGGTTCTTACAGTTCAAAACTTCCTATTCAGTTGTTAAACAGCCCAATTGGCTCAACCTGCTCGGCGTTTCCGCCGGTGGTGCGGGCCGTCTGTCTAAAACAGCCCTTCGCCCAATCGGTAACAACGGAGTATAGTCACAACATGGTATCCCGTCAAGGGGTCAATTAATTCTCCACACCCACTCCACGCCACCAGCCTGCTACCACGTTGCCCATTTACCCCCATAGCGCCGGTTCAAACCTCCTAGCGACCCACGAACGGAGGCATACCCCGGTTCTTGTCCAGGAACCACTGCACCGCTATTTTGTGGTCTTCAGTGCGGCGTACGTGCTCCTGGGCCGCCGATGCCATCTCCAGCGCCTCACGGAACGTCAAACCCATGCTCTGCTGAACCAGATACTTGGTCAACGAATGCGCCACCGTCGGACCATTGGCAATGCGAGTTGCCAGTTCCACGGCGCCTTCCATCAGCTGGTCATCCGGGAAGCTTTTGCTCGCCAAACCAATGCGCACCGCATCTTCACCACCCATCCAGTCACCCGTGTACTGGAGCAGCAGGGTATTGCTGGTACCGATAAGTTTGGGTAACTGCCAGCAACTTCCGTCCCCCGGAATCAGCCCGTTCAACACAAACCGCTCCGACAACCGGCCGCTGTCGCCCACCACCCGAATGTCGCACGACAGGGCCAGACCGCAGCCCACCCCGGCTGCCGGTCCGTTCACGGCCGCTATCGAAGGCTTCTGCAAATCATGGATCCGCAAGGGGACAAAGTTCACGCGGGGGCCGGCTTCCACGTTGCTATGCCGACCCAGCATGTACTCCATCTTGCCCCAGGTCAGGGGTTCAGGCTCCTCTTGACTCTCGCGATCCTCAATTCGCTGGCGGAAACCGCGCACGTTGGCTCCCGAGCAAAACGACGGTTCCGTTCCGGTCAGCAGCAACACCCTCTCCTCCGGATTGTTCTCAAACTCGTCGAGCCTCTCGAACATTTCAGCGGCCATATCCGGCCCCAGCGCATTGCGGGTCGGAGGGTCGTGCATCGTCATCACCAACACACCATCCACCACATCCGTCTTGATAAATTCGTAAGCCATAGCAGTCCCTCGCAATGCCCCGGTCTTATCGACCGGGGCCCAGATTGCCGATCATTCTACCCAACCGGTGGGTCGCCGGCAAAAACCCCGGGTACGTATTTGACCTTCACTGTGGGCGGAGAACACTATCGGCGGAGAACACGGTGATGTAACGTGCACCCGGTTTTTCAATCTCGGTTTGCCAATCTTTCCCGCTGTACCTTACAATCCAGCCATCAACATGCCCCAGCTGGTTCACAGCCAACTCAAGGAGGCAATCAATGCAATCCGGCAGCATCGTCAATCTTCACATCGCCCGCGTTAAGGGCACTCCTCCCGACCCCGTGGATTCTGCCCGCGCCGTTTCCGCAGAAGGGTTGGAGGGCGACCGGAGTCGAAACCCGCGTAACCTGCGTCAGGTCCTGGTCATGGACAAAGAAACGCTGGATCGCTACGGTCTGGAACCCGGACAGGTCAAGGAAAATATCACCGTAACCGGGATGGATCTGTCCCAGGCCACCCAGGGCCACGTCTTCTTCATCGGCAGCTCCGACAACCACGTTACGCTGGAAGTTACCGGCGACTGCGAACCCTGTCAGAAAATGGACGCCCTCATCCCCGGTTTGCAAAAGGAAATCTTTGGCCGGAGGGGCATACTGACGGTTGTCCTGCAGGGCGGCGAGATTAACATCGGCGACACCATCCGGCTAGAACCGTAAACCCGCGTCCCGCGTCCCGCCGGCCGGTGGCTGAACAGCTGCCGGCCAACCTGTTGTCACATCGCAATCCGAGCTGACCCAACCCGTCGCTCAATGCGAGACGCACATGACCATTCCGGCGCAACCGTCCCGGTCACCGTCGTCCAGCAACTTCGATGCAGACGCCGAACGGGGTTACGAAATATTCAAGGCAGCCATGCCCAGGATGTATTTGTACAACGCCTTGGGTTTTGCGGTGCTGGGCGTTGTAGCCTGGTTCGCCCAGCGGTCCGGCCTCTTCGCTGACAGCGGGCTTTTCATCTACATCTTCACCATAGGGGGATGGTTCGTCGCCCTGTTTAGTCTGAGCCTGTTGGTCCGCCTCACTTCCGGGCCGGCCTCGGCTCTACTCTACTTGGGCCTGAGCGCTATGGGCGGGTGATGGCCGCTTTGTTATTGGGCAGCTACACCTACGGATCGATAGTGCTGGCGTGTGCATTAAGCGCAGTGCTTTACGGTGTCACGGCGACGATTACCCTCTCCACCGGCCGAAACCTGTACATCCGCCTGTCGCTGCTCGCCGTGGCCGCCATTGCGATTGCCATCGCCGCGGCCGTTAATATATTCATCGGATCTGGATTTTGGGGATGGACGTTGAGTTTGATACTCCCGCCCCTGTCGCTGTTATTGGTTGGTGTGGGTATCAACTCCATGCAGACCTCGGCCATCGAAGCGGTCTGGACGAACGCCTCCTTTCCGGTAAACCAGGTTGCAATCCGTGGCACCATTGGACTGTACGTAAATTTCGCCACCTTCTCCATCAACTCCATGGTCAACGAAGGCTCCATTTTCCAAGTATTAACCAATGTACAGACCAACTACGTTTTCCAGCGACACCCAATATTTGCGCGTCGGTTGGTAGGCAAGCATTACACTCGGACCGGCGACCCACCGAAGTAACCTTCCTTTCCGCCTCGAACCGCAAACCCGCTTCCCGTCGGTCGGTGGCTGAACAGCTGCCGGCCAACCCGCTGTCACATCGCTATCCGAGCTGATCCAACCCGTCGCTCAATAGGAGATGCACATGACCATTCCGGCGCAACCGTCCAAAACACGCGAGCCCGACTCCTACCACCCGGCGGATGAGGCGGTACCGGAGCCATCTCATCGCGTATTCACCGGAATGTACCTCTGGCTGGCACTGGGCATAGTCGTAGCCGGGGCGGCAGCATGGTGGTTTCAGCGATTGGGCCTACTCGAAGGCGCCGGCTGGCTGAGCTACCCGATTATAGCCGCCGCCTGGTTGTTGGGCCTACTGATCGTCGTATTCATCGCGCCCCGCGTGCCGCCGGCGCTGACCGCCGTCCCGGTCCTGGCGTATCACGTCTGGGCCGGCGCAACCGCGGCGCATTTTTTCGACTCATGGACCAATCCGGTATTACTGCCGGCGGGCGCGAGCATCGTCGCCACGCTGCTTTTGATGGCCATCTATTGCGCCTCAGGCCGGCGAAGCCTCTCCGGATGGCGCACCGCCCCGATCGTCGCGCTGGCGGGCGTCGGCGCGGCAGCCGTAGCGCAATTGGTAGTCGGATTCGCCGTTTGGTCGTGGTTGGCGACCTCGGCACTGACCTTCCTTTTGTTGTGGTTGACCTTCGCCCAGTCGCGGAAGCTGAACGACCCCGCACCCGGCACCAGGCGATTGGTGTCCGGGCGAGCCGCTATTGCATCGGCCATCGGCGTGTACGTCTACTTGTTCTTCCTGTTGGTGACCATCTTTAGTATCGTGGTGCTCCAGGATAGCGCGGCGTATCGTCGCCGCCTGGCAATCCGCAGAGATTCTATCGACACATTGCCACCGCAGACAACCGGAGTGTCTGGCCTCTGATTGAGCCCGACAGCGCCCGACCAGTATCCAGCACACAAAAGTCGCTGCGTCCGACTCCCAGCAAAAAGGGGAGGCAAAGTTGCCTCCCCTAAACGTCAGCCTGATGACCGGTTGGGTTACTTCACCAGTGTACTGCGTATCGCCGCACTCACGTCGTCAACGCCCGTAACGTCCTGCCACTGACGAACGGCGTCTTCGATGCGTTCTCCGGCAAGCACCCGACCCGCGTTTTCGCGGAATTTACCGGTGATATTATCCATCCCCCACGGGTTGACCTGACTACCCAGAATCTCACCGCGCGGTGTCTCGTGTTCAAACACGCGGCCGTCGTTCAGCGTAATCCGGATCGGCACACCCTTGGACACCGTACCGCCGCCGATTTCCCACTTGGACTGCACGCGCATCCCCACGCGTTCCATCATGTCCTGCATGTCCTGCTCGGCAATTTTCTCGTCGGTGAAGGTGTCGATATCGACCACACCATCCACCAGCGCCGCGGCCATGTTGTACTTCGCGCTGAACTTACCTTTCAGGTCCGATTCGGGCTCCTCATAGAGCATGACGGTCGATGCGAACGACTGCACAACCTCAGCGTTGGCAACGTCCCGGTGAGTAAATTCGTGCTCCCGCATCAAGCCGAAGATGCTGTCCAGCATGGCATGGTTGCCCCCGCAGGACGGGTACTTTTTGATGACCAGGGCGTCCTGAACCCGGAAGGGCTTGCCGAGGTTGCCGGCCGCTTCCTCCAGGTCGGTGTGTTCATCCCCAATGACCGTCGCCGTGAACCCCACCGGATGCTCAAGAATCTGTTCTCCAGCCGTGAACCCCCGTTGCGCCAACTGAGCGGCCATGACACCGTCGCGGCAGGTCATGCCGGCGTGCAGCGGCTTGGTCATGGTGCCGAAGTTGTGAATGACGCCCGAAGCCATCGATCCGGCCATTCCCAACGCCATGGAGGTTTGTTGCTGATCCAGCTTCAGCAGCTTGGCGCAGGCCGCCGCTGCCGCCAGCCGACCCAGAATCGCCGTGCTGTGGAAACCCCGGTGCATCTGCTGGCTGTGGTAGTGAGTGGCGTAATCCACTGCCAAACCCACCTCGCAGCCCACAATATAGGCTTCCATTAAGTCGCGCCCAGTGGCTCCGATACTTTCGCCCAGCGCCAGCAACGCCGGGAATATGGCCACCGTGGGGTGTCCGAAGCCACCAAAGTCATCATAATCCAGCGCATGGCCCATGGTTCCATTGACCAGCGCCGCGTTGAGCACCGACGTTCGCTCGCCAGAGGCCAAAATCGTCGCTTCTTCAGTACCGCCCAACTCACTCGCGTAGCTCCGGATTATGTCCCCCACCTTTTGCGTAGACCCGGCCAGTATCACGCCCAGCAAATCAAAGCAGGACTCGTTGGCCACGCGAATCGCGTCCGGCGGTATGTCCTCGTAGGTCGTGTCCACGATCCACTTTGCCACCATTTCAGTCGCGCCCATCTTTGCGGTCCTCCTTGTCAGGTCGGCGGGGCTCGGTGTTCCGCCGTTTCGTGGTATCTCAATCAGTGCTATTTCGATCCAATGATCGACCCGGATTGGCCGGATTCAAGGCGATTATATCAACCCGACTGAGCCATTGCGAACGGGATACCGCCCGAGAAAACACCCGCGTGACCCGTCCTTGCCGCTGCTTATGTCGTTCTGCTAGACTGATTACGCCGGCGGCCTTCCATGTTTGTAACGCCCATCAGGCGTCGTCGGCGCAACACGGCACGAACGGAGGTGCGGCAATTATGATCTACGAAGTCCGGACTTACGACCTCAAGCCCGGCGGAGTCCCCATCTTTGAAGATGCCTTCGCCAAGGCTCTACCCCACCGGGAAAAGTACTCCAAACTGGCAGCGTTCTTCCATACCGAGATTGGCCCGCTGAACCAGGTTATCCACATCTGGCCCTACGAAAGCCTCGATGAACGCGCCGAAGTGCGCGCCGAGGCCGGCAAGGACCCCAACTGGCCCCCGGATAGCCAGAACACCATCCTTCACATGGAATCCGAAATCTACCACCCGGCTCCCTTCATGCGGCCTATGGGCGGCGGACAGAAGTTGGGCAACGTTTACGAAATGCGGATCTATGAGTACCAGAACGGCACGATGCCCAAGGTGCTGGACATCTGGTCCGCCGCCATCGAACATCGCGAAAAGTTCTCACCGCTCGCCGCCGGCATGTACAGCGAATTCGGCGGGCTCAACAAGTGGGTACACATCTGGCCCTACGCAGACCTGGGTGAACGCGACAAGACCCGCGCCGCGGCATCGGCCTCCCCCCATTGGCCGCCGCCAACCCGCGAGTTCCTCGTCGGCCAGGAAGTGAAAATCCTGGTTCCGGCAGCGTTCTCGCCTCAGGCGTAGCAAACACTAACCCCCGCTACCAATACGGGGTCGGAGCTGGAGCAATCCGGTTCCGGCCCCGCTCGTTTGTTATAATCGAGCTCATTCCATTTCCTCTTGTCCAAGAGACACTGCATTACCCTCCCACCGAAAGAGGTCAACGCCCATGAATATCGGCATCGCAATGTTTGTGACCCAATCTTCCATCGACATCGCCGAATTGGCGCAAGCATGCGAAGGCCACGGGTTTGAGTCCCTTTGGGTCCCGGAGCATCCGGCAATTCCAGCCGGCCCGAAGTCCCCCTGGCCGGGCTCTCCCGACGGCGCCATCCCCCAGATGTACTACGAGTGTGTTGACCCTTTCGTTGCCTTGGGGCGCGCTTCTTCCGTAACGTCCACGCTGAAACTCGGCACCGGTATTTGCCTGGTGCCTGAGCGCAACCCCATCCTGCTCGCCAAAGAGATCGCCACTCTTGATTACTTCAGCGGCGGGCGCTTCCTCTTCGGCATTGGTACCGGTTGGCTGCGGGAAGAAACCGAGCTGTTCGGCGTAGAATTCTCTCAGCGTGTCGGTTACACCCGAGAATCAATCCAGGCCATGAAGGAACTCTGGACCAAGGAAGTAGGCGAGTTCCACGGTCGTTACATTGATTTTCCACCAATATATTCCGCGCCCAAGCCGGTACAAAAACCTCACCCGCCGGTGCTGATCGGTGGCCGCGCGAAAAACGTATTCCGGCGCATCGTTTCCTGGGGCGATGGCTGGATGCCCAACCGCATCACTCCTGAAGAGCTCCGTGATGGCAAGCAGGAAATTCAACGCCTGGCCGTCGAGGCCGGACGCGATCCCGATTCCATAGAAGTGTCGGTGTTCGGCCAACCGGCTGACCCCGAACTGCTGAAAGCTTACGAAGACGCCGGAGCCTCTCGTGCCATGGTGTTCGCTGAGAGCGCGCCACGCGATGCGGCCCTACGACAATTGGACGAATTCGCCGGCAAACTGCTGGCCTGACCCGGTTTGGACTTGCCGAATGACTTCCCCTCTCGACGAAATCGAAGCCCTGAAAATAGCCAATCAGCGTTTCTATGACGCCTTTGGCTCCCTCGACATTTCCGAAATGGACGCGGTGTGCGAACAATCCACCCGCGCCCTGTGCATACACCCGGGATGGCAACCCATTGTCGGGTGGAACGATATCCGGCGATCCTGGCAAAGCATCTTCAACGGCGCCGCCTTGATGCACTTCAATATCCACTATATAAACGTTGCGGTCGAGGGCAACTGCGGGTTTGTAACCTGTGTCGAGAGCATCACCAGTGTCGTCGGCGGTCAGGCCCAGGGGTTCGGCGTCCTGTCCACCAACATTTTTGCGCGCTCTGGCGATCAGTGGTTGGTGGTCGCTCACCACGCTTCTCCCCGGCTCTGAACGCGCGTACCGGCGAATCATGCCTGGGCATGATAGCATCTCGCCAGTGCGGGAGCCTCGGCATCCGACGGCAACCAGCCGGACCCGTCGAATCCGCGCCACAATTCATACTGAGATGGCAGCGCAATGACTACCAATTCTTCCCCGGACGTAACATCGCTTTCGCCAACCGACCGCAACCTGTGGCAAGCCATTGTTTCCGAGGCCTTGGCTAATCTCACCTACTCGGCATACGCGCAGAAAGCAATGGAAGAAGGATTGCCGGAGGTGGCCCAGGTCTTCCAGGAGGTTGCGGGAGCAGAAACCATTCATGGAATCACCCATCTCAAGGTCGCCGGAGATATCTCCGATACCGAGTCCAACCTCAAGCAGGTCATGGCTGAGGAAACCCGCGAATATTCCCGCACCTATCCGCGCATGATTCGGGAGGCCCAGGCTGAGGGCCGCACCGATGCCGTTCGCGCATTTACCCTGGCCATGGAGCGTGAGAAACTCCACCAAACCGCGTTTTCCAATGCGCTCGTAGCGTTTCAATCCTTCTCATTTTCTGAACCTGCGACGGCTGTCTCCTCGGCGGCCAACAGTACGAATCCGGTTCAATCCGAAGCATCTGCGGCGCCCGCGGTATCAACGCCCGATCCCGACCTTGACACCTACATTGCCGCCACCATGGAGGTGGACCGCGAGCCTCTGCGCGTCGCCAACCTGGGTCGCCTGCGTGAGGTGGTGTTTGGCGCGCAAGACGGAATCATCAGCACCGTGGCCCTCACTACATCCGTGGCCGCCGCCGTGGGCGACACGTCCACCGTGCTGGTTGCCGGCCTGGCCGCCGCCGCCGCCGGCGTCATCAGTATGGCCGCCGGGGCGTATCTGGGGTCCCGCGCCGAGCAGGACGTCCGCGACGCCGAAATTGCCCGTGAAATTCGGGAGCTGGAAGAGCAACCCGCCGAGGAATTCGCCGAGTTGGTCATCCTGTTGCAGCGCGAAGGGCAAACCTACGAAAACGCCGTGCGATTGGCCAATGACATCGCCCAGGACAAGACGATGTGGCTCAATACCCTCCTGGAAAAGGAACTGGGCATCACGCCAGGCGTTCATGGCAGCCCCTTCAAAGACGCCGCCGTGATGGGAGTTTCCTTCGGTCTCTCGGCAATACTGCCGATCGCGCCCTATCTGGCGCTGGATGTCAGCCCAACCGCCATCGCCTCATCCATCGGGTTGTCCCTGGCCGGCCTCTTTGGCCTGGGTTTGGCAAAAGGGCGAATCGTGCGCAAATCGCCGCTACTGCAGGGACTGGAAATCCTGGGGATCGGCGCCGTCTCGGCCGCATTGGGTTACGCGCTGGGTGAAGTCCTGCCCCGCTTGCTGGTCTTCTGACCCGCCCGACCCAGGCCAAAGCTCACCCGTCTAGTCGAACCGGGACAGCAAACTCCGCACCGCCGCCAGAAAGTCCGGCGGGTTGTCACCCTGCACCAGGTGACCGGCGTTCTCTACCGTTACGGTGGTGCAGTCCGGATGTTCCTCCGCCATGCGAACCATGGTCTCGTCAGCGAAAATATCGCTGCGCGCTCCTCTGACCACCAACGCGGGACAATCTATCTTGCGCCATCCGTCCCACAGTTGATCAGGCGTCCAGGTTGGGGCACGGAATCCGCTAACCCGCATCGCTTTGTCGTACTTCCAGGTCCATTTTCCGTCCTGCCGCTGCCGGATACTATACTTCAGCGCCCCCATGGTCTGCTCGCGGTTACGGCCGGTATATTCCATCACCCGAGAGGCAAATTCATCCAGCGTGTCGAGTTCATCAGGCAGCTCGCGAAACTGCTGGATGCGATTCTGGCCCCGCCGCTGCGTTTCGGGGCCGGTGTCCACAATCGTCAACGATTTCAGGACCCCCGGTCGTCCAGATGCCCACGCCAGGCTGTTGCGTCCCCCCATGGAATGCCCCATCAGGTGAAAATTTTCCAACCCCATCGCGCCGACGACCCCTTCGATATCACCCACGTATATGTCGGTGGAGTAGTACCCGTTCGGTGACCAGTCGCTGTCGCCGTGCCCCCGCTGATCCAGCGCAATCACCCGGTAATCCACCGACAGCGGCAGGCTTATGAAATCCCAACTGTGGGCCTGCTGGCTGATCCCGTGCAGCATCAATATCGTGGGGCGGTCGGTGTTCCCCCATTCCAGATAATGCAGGTTGATGCCATTGACCTCGACGAAACGGTCAACGGGTTCGTTCTCCAACGTAAAGGGAACGCCCATGCGGCGAGCCGCCTCGTGCAGCGAAAGTCCCAGGGAATGCGACGCCATCGCAACAACCTCCAGCCAGTTTGCCTGCTACCGATTATCTGCCGGACATATTACCACGGTGTACCCCACTGGATGCACACCCGGCCCTGTCTCCCAGGACCTTTCGACTATCGTCAAATACGCCCGGCGCCTGGCATTACGAGGAGCATAGCGACGTTGCGAACTCGTTCCCGCATCTCACCCATCACCTGGATGCAACGTTGATGGTGCACCCATCTGGACAACCGAAAGACCCTGAACTCTGCGGCCATTCCTTGACTTTGCCTAAGGGCATGTTTACGATGTAAATAGGGCAAAAAATATCCCGAGCACGCGCTCGTACGGACCGAGGAGGACCTATGTCAGTCATGATCCTGATCCTGTCCGTCCTGGCGGCAGCGGGGTTAACAACAGGTTTAATCGCAGTGGCCTGGCTACTGCTTAGCACCAGAAAAAACGGTAACAAAATCCAACGCAGCCAAGAGGAAGCTGCCGCATCTGTTTCCAACGCTCAGGAAGAGCAGCGCCGAATCCTACTGGCAGCCCAGGAAGAAGCTCTGAGAATCCGTGAAGCCGGAGACCAGGAAATAAAAAATCAACGACGCGAACTAAATCGAATGGAGCGTCGTCATACCCAGAAAGAAGAGCAGCTTGACCAACGGTCATCGGGGCTCGACCACCAGGAATCCGAAATCGAACGACGCGAGTCAATCGCCCAATCCGCCCTGCAACAGGCGGAGGATGTTAAAGAACAGCATACCCGGGAGTTGGAACGCATCGCATCCCTCACTATCAGTGAAGCACGAGACATTGTTCTCAAGCGGAGCGAAGACGAAGCATCCCACGAACTGGCGAAACGTTATTACGAGCTCGAGAAGGAGCATCAACTCCGAGCGGATGACAACGCTCGCCGCATCATCACATTAGCTATCAACCGTCTGGCTACCGACGTCGTTTCGGAAAGCACGACATCTGTTGTTCCCCTGCCTAACGATGAGATGAAAGGCCGTCTCATCGGCCGTGAAGGACGTAACATACGGGCTCTAGAAGCCCAGACCGGAGTCGACATCATCGTTGACGATACGCCAGGTATTGTCACGCTCTCCTGCTTCGACCCGGTTCGCCGAGAAATCGCCAAACTGGCGCTGACCCAACTCGTCAGGGACGGTCGCATTCAACCGGCCCGTATCGAGGAAAGTGTAACCCGCGCCATCAGAGACATAGAAGAAACCATGTGGAAGGCCGGTGAGGAAGCCACCTTCGAGGTGGGCGTGAGCGGTCTGGATCCGGAGCTGGTTCGCCTCCTGGGTCGCTTGAAATTTCGCTACAGCTACGGGGAAAACGTGCTGACCCATTCCATCGAAGTCGGCCTGCTGGCTGGAATGTTGGCATCAGAAGTCGGCGCCAACGTGCAAACCGCACGCGCCGGTGGCTTGCTGCACGACATCGGCAAGGCCATGACCCACGAGATTCCCGGCCCCCATGCTGAAATCGGCTACGATCTCACCACCCGAAACGGTGTGGCATCAATCGTTACCCACTGCGTGTTGGAACACCACGACGATGAACATTCCAGCATCGAATCTTTCCTCGTGGCTGCCGCCGACGGCATCAGCGCCGCCCGGCCCGGCGCCCGCAAGGAGTCAATCGAACAGTACACCCGTCGGCTCAAGGAACTGGAAGACACCGCCAACAGTTTCGCCGGAGTCCAGCGAGCTTTTGCCATCCAGGCCGGCCGGGAAATCCGCGTGATGGTCAGCCCAACCGACGTCGATGATATCGCCTGCGCCAGTCTGGCCCGCGACATCGCCGGCAAGGTTTCTCAGGAACTCCAGTTCCCCGGGCAAATCAAGGTTACGGTGATTCGGGAGACCCGGGAGGAAAGCATCGCCCGCTAGCGCCCCGCATACTTCACCCGGTACAACATCGTGGGTCTGGAGCCTCCTTCCCTTACACGCTCCGGGCCCGCTTTTTTGCGAACCATTGCGCCAGCCCCAACGGAGATTATCATCACGATGCGCGTACTGATGATTGGCGACATCATTGGCAAACCTGGGCGCAACACTTTGGCCGTGCTGCTACCCAGGTTGCGTCAGGAACTTCACATCGACCTGGTTATCGCCAACGCCGAGAACACTGCCGGAGGCTTTGGCCTCACGCCCAAGACGGCTCAGGAACTGTTGAACGCCGGTGTCGACGTGATGACGTCCGGCAATCACATTTGGGACAAAAAGGAAATCCTGCCCCACTTCGATGAATTCCCCTTGTTGCGCCCCGCCAACTATTTCGGAGCGCCGGGTCGCGGCTGGTTGATGCACGGGGACGTGATGGTTCTCAACCTTCAGGGCCGTGTGTTCATGCCGCCCATCGACTGCCCCTTTCGTGAGGCAGACAAGCGCCTGCTAGAAGCCCAAGCCGAGTTGGGAACGCCTCCCCGTACGGTATTGGTCGATTTCCACGCCGAAGCCACTTCCGAGAAACAGGGTTTGGGCTGGTATCTGGACGGCAGGGTCAGCGCTGTGGTTGGCACGCACACCCACGTCGGCACCGCCGATAGCCGCATATTGCCCGGCGGTACGGCTTACGTTAGCGATTTGGGGATGACCGGTCCCGTCAACTCGGTTATCGGGACTGAACGCGCTCCCGTCCTCGAACGTTTCCGCACCGGACTACCCCAGCGATTCGAACCAGCTACCGGCCCATGTATCCTGAACTCGGTGCTGATCGATATCGACGATGCTACCGGTCGCGCCACCGACATCGTACGCATCGACCGCGCCGTCGACTAACACCAACCTGCCGAATATCACCACGGAGAAATGATGCCCATTACCGTTGACCTCCATCTTCACACCACCGCCTCCGATGGGCGTCTGACTCCCACCGAACTGGTGCAGCTCACTGCGTCCAGCGGATTGCAAACCATCTCCGTGTCCGATCACGACTCAACGGCGGGTCTGGCAGAAGCCCAACTGGCGGTCGACAACATACCAGGCATGCGCCTGATCCCCGGGATCGAACTGAGTTGCGACGTGCCCGGCGGAGAAGTGCACATGTTGGGCTACTTCATGGATATCGAAGACCCCGGCTTCCAGGAGGTGCTGGTCGGGTTTCGGCAGGGTCGCCTGGCCCGCGGTGAAGGCATGGTTCACAAACTCGCTGAATTCGGGATGCACATTGAATGGGCACGCGTGCTGGAGATAGCCGGTGATGCCTCCGTAGGCCGTCCCCACGTCGCTCAGGCATTGGTCGAAGCTGGCTACTTCACCGAACCCGGCGATGCGTTTCGGGAGTATTTGGGTCGAAACGGCAAAGCCTACGTCGAACGTTCCAAGTTGACCCCACCTGACGCCGTAAAACTCCTCAACGACGTGGGAGGCGTCGCTGTCTTCGCCCACCCCTGGTTTGAACGCCGCGGCAACGAGCCGGAGCCCGAACAATCACTGATCGCAACCGTGGAAGAACTCAAGGCTGCCGGTCTGCACGGGATGGAAGTACACTACTCAATGTATGACGAGGCAACGGTGGACTGGCTGGCAGATGTGGCCCGGGCCTACGACCTGATTCCCTGCGGCGGCAGCGACTATCACCACAGCGGCAATGCCAGAGAACCGGTGCCCGGCGTAAACGGTCCTCCCATGGAATCGGTCGAACGCCTTGAAGAAGCCGCCCGAAGGTTGGCCGCGGCCCGCCCCTGATTCCAATCCCTTGCAGCTCACCCGTTCTGTCCCACTAACCCCGTGGCCGAACCGTGTTCACTCTCATCGCACTTTGCGCCGTCGCCTACACCCTGGGAGCCGTCCCTACCTCGTACCTGTTGGCTCGTCATGTCGGCCACATCGACCTCCGACAACACGGCAGCGGCAATACCGGCGGCAGCAATGTTGCCCGGCAACTGGGCAAACGTTGGATGGCGGTGGTCGTGGTCATCGACCTCGGCCGGGGAGCGTTAGCTCCATCGGTTGCAATGTTCCTGGCACAGCCGGATACATCCCCAGTTTTTTTTGCCTTGATTCCCGTTATCGTAATGCTCGGCAACTGTTGGTCTCCCTTCCTGAGGTTCACCGGAGGCCGCAGCGTAGGAGTGTGGGCAGGTGCCGTATTGGCGATCTCGCCGCCATTGTTCATTGCGGCCGTGATGGTATATTTGATCGGTTGGCGAGCCACCCGCAGATCAGCCGAGTGGATGTTAGCGGTTTTGGTGGCGCTCCCGTTCGTTAGCGCGGTTTTGCCAGACCAACTCATCCTGTTGGGCGATTCGCTGCAACTCACACTCTTTGCGGCCGGCGCTTCCAGTGTCATAATATTGAAACGGATGCTGGCCAACGGAGAGCCCCTCGCGCCAGACGAAGCCAAACTCAAGGTATTGTTTAATCGACTGTTAAGGGACCGTGATATATCAGACCGGAAACGATGGTTGTCCAGGTCACCGAGTCCACCAATGACCGACGGCGCGTAATGTTGGGCGAAGGTCCATTTCAGGACTGTGCGCGAGAGCTCGACGAGCTACCAGGCGAAAGCACCAATGGCTAACCCCCAAACCGAACCTCAGACCATGACCTGCCATTGGCACCCTGCAACCCAAACGGGTTTGTCTTGTAGCCAGTGCGGTCGACCCATATGCACCAGTTGCCTGGTTCAGGCTCCGGTGGGGATCAGATGCCGGGAGTGTGGCAAGGCGCGGCCACTACCCACTTTCGACGTACGTCCAGCGAACTACGTTCGGGCAATAATTGCCGCCGCCGCCATCCTGTTGTTATCCGTAGTGATCTGGTATTTCGTCGCGGTTTATGCCGGTAACTGGTTGGCAAGTATCATCATGCCGTTGGCCACCGGATACGGGTCCGGGGAATTGATCAGCCGGGCGGTGAACCTGAAACGCAGCCGTGCCTTGATGTACATCGCGGGCGGCACGGTAGTCCTGGCCACCCTGATCTCACTGGTTTTTTCCTGGCCTATCGCGGTCAGCCTGTGGGGTATTCTGGCCGCCGGCGGCGGAGTTCTGATCGCGATCGGAAGGGTACGCCTCTAATCATCCGGTCCACCGGCGAAGTCCATCCGCAGACGTTCTACCGTGTCGCGACAAACGCCGCTGCTGAATCCACGCCGCTGCAGAAATCCCCACATCTTCGTGCGAAATTCCCCAGCTGTAATCCCGTCAGCCTGCAACCACCGTTCAGCCCGTCGGGCGCCGGCCCGATAAGCATTGACATCCTCATCCACCTGTTCCAGCGCGGCGTCGATGACGTCAGCCTGCAACCCTTTTTGCCGTAGCTCTCTCCGCAAAAGCGCCACCCCTCGCGGGCCCCGCCGGTTACGGGCATCCCTCCACGCCACGGCGAACGCCGCATCATCGAGATACCCGTAACCGGCCAGGGCTTCCAGTACCCGTTGCGTTACCGGCTCCGAATATTCCCTGCCTATGCGCTTCCGCACCTCATCGACGGACCTGGACCGGAAGTTCATGAACCGAAAGGCAACCTGTAGCGCCCGGCCGTAGGATTCGTCCGAACCATCGGCGCTTGACGTTTGCTCGTGCTTTGCGGTATCGGCGGGTTGCATGGACTAATTCACGCTAATGGTGCTGGCGTCCGCAACATGCTCATCCGTTGCCACTACACCAGCGTCACCATGACCATTGTCGACGGTTTCCTCAGGCGTTTTTTCCTCTGGTTCCAAGCCCCCGCGGATCAGGGCCTCAATCTCTTCCGAGATATCGGTGCGCTCGGTCAGGAAATTCTTGGAATTCTCCCTGCCTTGCCCCAACCGGGTTTCTCCGTAGGAATAGAAGGCGCCGGCTTTCTTGACGATACCGCGCGTTACGCCGATATCCAGCAGATCGCCCACCTTACTGATGCCCACGTTGAACATGATGTCAAACTCGGCCACCCGAAACGGCGCCGCCACCTTATTTTTTACAATGCGCGCCCGCACCCGATTCCCGATAATCTCAGAGCCCTGCTTCAAGGACTCCGAACGTCGCAGGTCGATGCGTACCGAGCTGTAGAACTTGAGCGCGCGGCCACCGGGTGTAACCTCAGGGCTTCCATAGGAAACGCCGATCTTTTCGCGAATCTGGTTAATGAATATCACCGCGGTTCGGGACCGGTTGATGGCCGAGGTGAGTTTCCGCAGCGCTTGCGACATCAGCCTGGCCTGCATACCCACGTGAGCGTCGCCCATATCGCCGTCGATCTCGGCTTGCGGCACCAGTGCTGCCACGCTGTCGATGACGATGGCATCGATGGCTCCGCTCCGAACCAGCTGCTCGGTAATGTCCAATGCCTGCTCTGCAGAGTCCGGTTGCGAGATAAGCAACTTGTCCAGGTCCAGTCCGCAATTGGTGGCGTACTGCGGGTCCAGCGCGTGCTCGACGTCAACGTACGCCGCCAAACCACCCATACGTTGTGTTTCGGTCATTATGTGAATCGCCAGCGTGGACTTGCCGGCTGACTCTCCACCGTAAATTTCGGTAACCCGACCCCTCGGCAATCCGCCCACTCCCAGCGCCAGATCCAGCGACAACGATCCCGTCGGAATCACGTTGGTTATCAGATGCGCTACCTGGTCATTGCCCTGCATCACCGCGCCCCTGCCGTGATCCTTCTCGATACGGCCTAGGGCCAACTCCAGGGCAGCCAGTTTGTCCTTATCCAGATTGAGTATCTCGGCGTTGATTGCCATCGCGATCCTTCCTCCCTACTGCACTGTATCTATGCACATATTAGCACGTGTGTTCCATTTACTCAATGGCGCCTTGACACTAATTGGCAAATCACCAAACTTCCTGAACTGCGGTGCGGATGTTGCGACTCCTGTCGAACCTGGCGAATTTCGGGGCGCACGGCCCCGAGTCTAAAAGTCTCAAAACCCGCCCTGGAAGCCGATGGTAACGGTGCCGTTCTCCACAATGATCGGCGTAATGCGCTCTCCGCCGGAAAGCTCCAGCAATGCGGGCACCTGATCCGGTCGCTTGGACACATCTATCTCGGTATATGCAACTCGCTGGCGACGATAATGCATCTTGGCCTGCGCCGAAAACGGACAGTCCGGGTGGGTATAAAGAATGATTTCCGGTTGGGCTTCGGTGGTCAAAACAAACTCCTGAGTGTCGCGCACGTCTGGCGCACGGGTCTCGCATCTGGATACGTAATTGTACGTAGGCGCAATTAATTTCGCAACGCACCACGAACCGTTGAGCCCCACCCGGGTACCGACTCTTCTAGATCGGCACCGGCTGCTCCTCCAGCAACTCGGCGATCACCGACTCCTGGCTGCGTTCGCGGAGGCGCGCCATGCCTTTTAGAATGATGCGGTGGGCCAACGCCGGCGTCGCCAGCGATTTTATGTCGTCGGGCGTAACGTATTCCTGACCACGAATTCCGGCCAGGGCCTGGGCGCAACGATACAGGCCCAATGTTGCCCGCGGGCTCGCCCCCAGTTCAACGTCCGGATGAACCCGTGTGGCGCGTGTCAACTGCATCAGATAATTACGCAGTACCGGATCCATATACACCCGTCGTACCATCTGCTGGATTCGTACCACGTCTTCGGCAGTTGCAACGGGTTTTAACGAAGATAGCGGATCCGCGGTCTCGAACCGCTCCAGCATCGCCTCTTCGTCGTCCTCCGACGGATATCCCAACCTCAAGCGCAACAGAAAGCGGTCGATTTGTGCTTCGGGCAGCGGAAACGTCCCTTCCAGCTCGATGGGGTTCTGGGTTGCCAACACCAGAAACGGAACCGGCAAAGGCACCGTTTCCTGGTCAACGGTAACCTGCTGCTCGCCCATCGCTTCCAGCAACGCCGACTGCGTCCGGGGAGTGGCCCGGTTGATCTCATCAGCCAGCACTATCTGGGATATCACCGGCCCCGGCCTGAATTCAAAATCCCCGCTGCGCTGGTTGTAGTAGTGGATGCCCGTAATGTCAGACGGCATCAGGTCAGGCGTAAACTGTATGCGGCGAAAATCGCAGTCCAGCGAGTAGGCGAGTGAGCGCGCCAACGTGGTTTTGCCGATCCCCGGCACGTCTTCCACCAATACGTGGCCGCCGCTGAACAATGCTGCCAGCGTTTGCTCGATAACCTCATCCTTGCCGACTATCGCCAGCTGGATATTCTCCCGGATGGCGGCGGCGACGTCTGCTATGTGCCGTGCGTCAGAAACTGTAATCAATACACACCCTGCTGGCTCGACACCGTTCGGCTGGCGATATGCTGCTCGACTTCCCGCAAATCTTTCAACGAATCTACACTGCGCCAAAACGCGCCGGAGTGCACCGCTGACATCTGGCCTCGTCCCGCCAGAACCGGGAATGTGGTGACCTCATGGTCTCCCCGTTCGGGCAGCAACTTGCAGATCGCCGGGTTCAGCACGTATACGCCCGCATTAATCTCGTACGGAAGCGCCGATTTTTCTTTGAACGCCCGCACCACCCCATCAGCTTCGGTCTCAACGATACCATAAGGGCTCGTCATAGACACCGTGAGGATGGTAGCCAAATGCCCGGCATCAGCGTCAACGCGGCTGCTGAAGTCATTGATCATATCGTCCAGGTTCGCTTCCGTAACCACATCTCCGTTGGTGGCGATCACCAGTTCGTCAGTTCCTGAAGGCATCAACTCAAAGCCCTTGCGTAGTGCCCCACCCCTGCCCAAAGGGGCGTCTTCATAACTGTAATGAGCCCGAATGCCAAACTCGCTGCCGTCTCCAAAGTAATCCACCACAACCTCTGCCAGATGCCCCAACAGGAAAACCACATCGGTCACGCCCGCATCGCGCAACCACCGTACCTGATGCCACAGGATGGGCCTGCCGTCCAAAGGGATCATCGGTTTGGGCAACGACTCGGTGAGTGGCCGCAATCGCTCCCCTATGCCTCCGGCCAATATCAAAGCATACATGGCAAGCGGTATGTTACGCCCGGCAACCTTCGGGGTCAACGCCGGTTCAATCAACCTGATAACCAGGCCTCGCTGATGGACGTTCCGCGGCTATCGTCACAATCTACGGAGTCATCACAGGTATAATGGCACAGCCATCCTCAACAACCAAACCAGGAGGCCGCCATGCCATATCCAGGACTTGATCTGACCGGACGAAAGGCTCTGGTGACGGGCGCCGCAAGAGGTATTGGAGCCGCTCTCGCGGTCGGATTGGCGCAGGCTGGCGCAGACGTCGCCGTCAGCGACCTGCCCACCGATGCAGCGCGTGCCGGCCTTGCCGATACCGCCCGCCGAATCCGAACAGAAGGCAGGTCAAGCTATCAGTACGACATGGACGTACAATCGGTGCCCGCCATCAACGCCACCATCCAGCACGCCGCCGGCGACCTCGGCGGATTGGACATCTTGGTGAACAACGCGGGCATCCGTCGTCGGGCGCCGGCCCTCGAGGTTACCGAAGAAGATTGGGATGCAGTTCTCGACACCAACCTGAAGGGCGTTTTCTTCTGCGCCCAGGCCGCCGCACGGCTCATGATCCCCAACCACTTTGGCAGAATCATCAGCATCTCGTCCCAACTGGCGCTGGTGGGAGCGCCGCACCGCGCGGCATATTGCTCCAGCAAGGCCGGCGTTGCCAACTTGACCCGTGTGCTGGCGCTGGAATGGGCCGAGCACGGCATCACCGTAAATGCCATCGGTCCCGGACCCACCACAACGCCAGGCCTGCTCGAAGCTGACAACCGCGATTCCGATTCAGTGCAGGCCGATTTGCAAGTCAGGATGCCCCTGGGCCGCCGTATGGAACCCGCAGAATTGGTGGGCGCTGCTATCTATCTGGCCAGCGACTCCGCATCTGCCACCACCGGACACCTGCTCGTGGTCGACGGCGGCTGGACTGCCATTTGATGGTATTCTAGGCCTCTACTGCTTCAGTCCGGAGCAATCCCCGCACCACTGCGGATACTACTGCGACCAATCGTATCGCACGAACCTTCTGGAGGCGATTGATTATGAAATTCGGCATGTTTTACGAATTGCAGATGCCCCGACCATGGACCGATACGGCTGAATACGACACCTTGTGGGACGCGGTGCGACAGGTACAGTATGCTGAGGAAATGGGCTTCGAGCGCGTCTGGCTCGTTGAGCACCACTTCCTCACTGAATTCGCCCATTCGTCGGCGCCCGAAGTGATGCTGGCCGTCATGGCCCAGCACACCAAGAAAATGCGCCTGGGATTCGGCGTCGTCCTGGCGCCGGTGCACCACCCGTTGCACGTCGCAGCCAGAGCGTCCACCCTGGACATCCTCAGCGATGGTCGTGTGGACGTCGGCGTCGGCCGCACCAAGGGACCCTACCAGCTCACTCCTTTCGGCACCGACGTGGCGCAAACCCAAAGCATGATGGTGGAAACCCTGGAAATGCTGCCCCGCATGTGGTGCGATGAGGTATTCAGCCACAGCGGAGAAAACTGGACCATCCCGCCCCGAGAGGTTATACCGCGCCCGTTGCAGCAGCCCCATCCCCCGCTGTGGATGGCCTGCACCCAGGAAGACACGTTCCGCCTGGCCGGACAGCTGGGAGTCGGTTGCCTGGTAAACACACTGGGCGGCACCGACAAGACCCGGGGATTGGTCAACGCCTACTACGAAGCCATCGAGAACGCCGTGCCAGTGGGCCGGTTCATCAATCGACAGGTCGTAGCCTCCACCATTGGCTTCTGCGACGAAGACGACGCCCGCGCCCGCCGGAAAGGAGCGGAAGTTGCCGCCTGGTACCTGGAACAGAGCCGCCAGCGGTTCACCCTGGAGTGGGCCGGCGTCGACGCCGACGCTGTTCCCGAGGAGTACCAGTTCTACGTGCAGGGCGGAGCAACCCGGGGCGGCAGTCCGTCCCAGGACCCGCAACAGCAAAAACCCCCCACACCCGAAGACCTGCTGGCCGGCGGCGGTTATTGCGTTGGCGACCCGGACGCCTGCATCCGCGTCATCGAAGAGTTCGAGGCCATGGGTGTCGACGAGATCATGCCCATCTTCCAGGCGGGTCATGCCACCAATGACGAAGTCATGAATTCAATTCGCCTTTTCGGAGAGCATGTTATTCCCCACTTTCGCGCAAAAGAGGCCCAGGGCGCGTAAAACGTCGCCGCACCAGGGCGGAAAGGATGGACAGGGTGATAAGATTTAATCCTGATTTTCCGGTCCCTCCTGTGTATGCCGGTTCATCCTGTGTATCAATGTAGGTAAAGGGCGTTTTTGATGACCACCATCGCTCAACCGGAAACCGCCGGTCAGCCAATCGCATCCCGCCCGGTCAAAACACCGGTGGTGTCCGTGGTGGCCACCACCCCCGAGACGGTGTTGGCCGACGTGGAACGTGCCATGCGTCTCGCCGGCGCCGAGCAGGTGTTGTCGCGCGACCTGGAAACACTGCTCAAGATCAACATTTCCTGGCAGCACTGGTATCCCGGCTGCTCCACCGCGCCCTGGCAATTGGAAGGTGTGGTCTGCGCCTTGCACAACCTGGGCCACTCCGACCTGATTGCCGCTCACAACGGCACCGTCGTCGTCGATTCCTTCGAGGGCGAGGTCAACAACCGCCACAAACCGGTGCAGGACAAATACAACCTGCGCACCGTGCATCTCGACACGCCGCCGGAACCGTGGGTGCGCTACGTACCGAAGGCCGAAATGTTGGTGCTGGACGATATCTATCCCGAAGGGATCGAGATACCGCAAATCTTCGCCGGCAAGAACATTGTCCACCTGCCCACCATGAAAACCCACGTCTTCACCACCATGACCGGCGCGATGAAAAACGCCTTCGGCGGTCTGCTGCACCGCAAGCGTCACTGGACCCACTCGGTGATTCATGAAACGCTGGTGGATTTGTTGGCCATTCAGCAGGAGATACACCCCGGCATCTTCGCCGTGACCGACGGCACCTTCGCCGGCGACGGGCCCGGCCCCCGGGCCATGCGTTGGCACGTCAAGAACCGCATCGTCGCCGGCGCCGACCAGGTGGCCGTCGATGCCGTGGTCGCCTCCATGATGGGATTCGATCCGTTGTCCATTCAGTTCATCCGCCTGGCCCACGAGCGCGGTTTGGGCATCGGTGATATGCGCCAGATCGAAGTTGTCGGCGACGAACCGGACATCAGCCGCGTCAACTGGAATTTTTCAGGAACAGAGAACACCTTCGCCAGCCGCGGCCAGAAACTCATCTACTGGGGCCCGCTCAAGCCTTTGGAAAACGCCCTGCTCCGCTCACCAATAGCAGCTTGGGCCTATGCTGCCAGCAACCTCTACCACAACGGGTACTGGCTGAACACCATCGGCAAATCCAGAATCAAAAAAGCCCTCAAAACCGAATGGGGCCAGCTGTGGGCGGAGTATTAGTGCCTAAAAACCTCCTGCCAACAGCGGACGACGCAAGGGCATGGCAATGCATATCACCAGGTTGAGATATGGCTGGGTTCCTCCTATCACGGAGTCAATCTCCTTCGAATTCGACGAACGGGTGAACGTCCTGACCGGGCCTAACGCATCGGGCAAATCAACCACGATGTTGATGATCGATATTTGCTTCAATGGCGCGAAAGAAGACGCGAAATTTCCGATATCGCGGGGGATGGAGCACCTAACGCCAGCGGCAATCCCCGATGCCGAATTCGATGAATCTTGCGAATGGTCGCCGAATGTCGTCGCTTTCGACCCCGAATGGGACAACGCTACGTTCGGCACCAATCGGTCTCAAGCTGTTCCGCCGGTAATCTACATCGGACCGATAAGATCGGGACTGCCGGGGATAATGGAATTAGCAAATGCTCAATTAGATACGGGTTCATTGTCAGATGTCCTGGCCTGCCCATTTGGCGGGATAACTTGGTACAGTGCACGACAATTGTTGCGGGAGACGCTTCGGCCTGAAAATACGTCCGATCACCATCAGCTGGCCCGCCGCAATTTGTGGGCTGCAGACGAACTCGCCGACGCCTGCAGCATGGACATCTGTGGCGAAGTTATTAAATCGTCCGGCACCCACAATTACGTTCCGGGTCCAGACCATCGCGGGTACTTGAACCACCCAGACGCTGATCCAAATCGAATTCGCCTTCTCCGTACTTTGGGTATCGACACTACGGATCCACGCAACTTCCGTAATCTTTCAGTTTGGGAAGAACCTGATTATTCCGCTTACCGAGAGGGCGAAGGTGAACCAATACCAATATATCTGGGGCACTTGAGTGGAGGGACTGAAGGTACACTGCTTTGGATGCGGTGGTTGGCGCTAAAAATGCTGGTCCATCACGACTTCGCTGACGGTTGGGAGGAAATGCCCGCCGTCCTCCTCATTGACGAAATCGAAAACCATCTGCACCCCACCTGGCAACGACGCGTTATCCCTGCTCTACTCAAGCACTTCCCTGGCTTGCAAATCTTCGCGA
Organism: Dehalococcoidia bacterium; assembly: GCA_965217175.1. GTDB lineage: Bacteria > Chloroflexota > Dehalococcoidia > Lucifugimonadales > UBA3495 > Bin87. Next base: position 1,813,521 of record OZ244251.1, on the reverse strand, counting down.
CCACCCACTCGCCCTTTGTAGTAGCCGGCCTCGAAAAAGGCCAGGTCCACCTGCTCAACCGCGACGAGAACGGAGTGGTAACCGCCACCACAAACGAGCAGGACATTATCGGCTGGACTACGGACGAAATTTTGCGCACTTTCATGGGCGTGGATGAGCCAACTGACGAAATCACGGTACGTCGTTCCGGTCGTTTGCGTGAATTGCGAGAGAGAGAAAGTCTCACTGACGATGAAGAAACGGAGCTGGAAGAATTGCGTCGTCAGGTCAACGAAGACCTGTTGTCCCGCGGGCCATTGAACGCTCAACGCGAACGGTACGCGGATTTGATGCAGCGGTTCCTGATTTCCAGACAGTCAGAATTATCACAGGATGGCGACTAGACACCGTGCGTTGGGTCGATCGCGGAGTCGCGCCCGACGGCGTTGACGGTTACGCCCGGCAGTTCACGCAGGGTTGGGTCGATCACTTTCGCAACGGAATCGGGGGCCGACCCACCGATCACTATTGGAGCCAATTCCGCCAAGGATTACGAATCCGCTTTAACAACAACTGTGGTTACTGCGAACGCGAGTGCGACACCGAAGCCGAGATTGGCGGGCGCACGTCCACCGTAGATCACTTCGTGCCGCTAAATCACGAACCCGAACGCGCTTACGATTGGTCAAATTGGGTTTTCAGTTGCCGTAGATGCAACGGAGAATACAAGCAGGGTAGATGGCCTGATGTCGGATTCGTCGACCCTTGTGCTGATGATGCAACGAACAGGCCGGATCAATATTTCGATTGCCTCCAGGAAACCGGGGAGATTACCGCCAAGCCAGGCCTAACGGAACAACGGCGGCAGCGAGCCAATACGACCATCGCGGACATAGGCTTGAATGAATTGGACGTCCGCTTCTATCGGTTTGACTGGATACGGACGCTGCGCGAAGACCTCATGTCGCTCCCAATATCCGACCGGCAAGCGCTCGTAGCATTTTACGTCCGGGCACCCGTCGAATTTGCCGGCATTACCGCGATGTTTGCAGAGCAACTCCGCCAAGCCGGCGAGCTGTGATCACTCGCCTTCACCCATCGCCCCCACCACGTCCCCCCAGCTCACGCCCCACTCCCGCGCGGCCCGCGCCACGTCGTCGTACTCCGGTGACTGGCTGACCAGTTCGCCGCCCAGCCATTTGCGCTTGACCCGTATCTTGCCGAACCGCGTTTCGACCGTCACCACGTCCCGTTCCGCCACGTAGCGACCCACCGCCCGTATCCGTACCCCCAGGGTCGGCGTGTCCCGCAAAAATATCTCGGACATCCGTGATTCCAACGATGCCGGAGCCATCGCCGATAGCACCACGCCAGGGCGGTTCTTTTTCATCTGGATGGGCGTGTACCAAACGTCCAGTGCACCCGCCTCAAACAGCTGCTCCATGGCAAAACCGATCTGCTCACCGGTGGCATCGTCCAGGTTGGTCTCCAGCAGAATGACGTTGTCCTGCCACCGGGCCAGGGGAGGTTGTCCATCGCCACCCGGTTCGGGTCGCAGGTCAGCGCCCGCGGTGTCTCCCAGCCACAACCGTACCACGTTGGGAAACGCGGCCGGATCCTTGCCGCCGATGCCCACGCCAATCCGGTCCAGGGCCATGGCCGGCTGGCGGAACTGGGCCAGCGTAGCGATCAACGCCGCCCCGGTGGGAGTGGTCAGCTCCCCCACTCCGGCGTAGATGGGTCGGTCAGGTGCGATGGGCGCTTTCGACGCGGCAATGATCTCCAGCGTGGCCGGCGCCGGGTTGCTGTACCCGCCGGGTCGGCGCGGGCCGGTTGCTTCGCCCAAAACCAGCGGAGATGCGTACACCCGCTCAACCGCCAGGTATTCCAGACCGGCGGCAACTCCCACCACATCCACCAGCGTATCGGCGGTTCCCAATTCATCCAGATGCACGGCGGCGCGGTCGTGTCCGTGAACCTTGGCCTCGGCATCGAAAAGGGCGTTGAGCACCGCCATAGCCTGCGAACGCACTCCCTCCGACAATCCCGCAGCGTGCGAGACTATGTCCAGCATCTGTTGTGGTGAATACCGTTTCGCTGCCGACACGTCCACCAGCGCCCGCGCGCCCCTGACCTCACAACGAACATCGATTTGGGCGCTCACCACCACACCGCTGATGCCCAGGGCGCCGATTGCTGCCTCGATTACATCGACCGGAACGCCGCCGTCCAGCAACGCCCCCAGCAGCATGTCGCCGCTGGCTCCCCCCACCGACTGGATGTATGCGGCCCTCATGCTCGATTGCGACGCAAACCAGTCAACCCAGGTTACGACGCCCCAGACGCGGTCTCGGTGGTTCGCAATACGTCGTTGAGGCTGCCCGAGCGCAGGCCGCTCAAATCCAGAGACACCCACAGGTATCCCAGAGCCTTGAGCCGGCTCACGATCTCCGCCCGACGCTCAAACGCCAGGTCCATCTCGTTCTCACCCACCTCGACCCGGCACAGCCGGTCGTGGTGACGCGCCCGCACCTCCCGCAGTCCCAGCTCCCGCAACGCATCCTCCGCTTCTTCGATCCGACCCAGCGATTCGATGGTCACCGGCGTGCCGTACGGTATCCGGGATGACAGGCAGGGCTGCGCCGGCTTGTCCCACAACGGCACCCCCAGCCAGCGAGCCGCCTCCCGAACCTGCGCCTTATCAATTTGCGCTTCCACCATCGGGCTGCGGACATTGTGCTCAGTTGCCGCCGTCATGCCGGGACGATAATCCCCCAGATCGTCGGTGTTGGCGCCGTTGGCAATCCAGGCGATGTCCTCATCGGCAGCGACGACACCCAGCTGATCGTACAATTCCGTCTTGCAGAAGTAACACCGCATTGGCGTGTTGGCAACGTAACCCTCTCGTTCCAGTTCGGCGGTGCGGATCACCCGATGGTTGATCCCGAACTGATCGGCCACCTGTTCAGCATCGCCAAGGTCACGGGCTGCCAGCGCCGGCGAGATTGCGGTAACCGCCAGCGCGTTGCTGCCCAAGACGCGGTGCGCCACGACTGCCAGCAACGCGCTGTCCACGCCACCGGAGAAGGCGATTACCACCGATCCCATGTCGCGCAATATCGCTTCCAGGCGATCCAAACAGTCGGGTTTCGTTGCAGTCTGATTTCCGTTAGGTTGTGTCATAATGTCGCCGGTTCAAGTCGGAGTGGGTTCAATACACGGCCTATTCTACTACAACCGCCAAGGCCATTCTTGAGGGGTCTCAGATGACGGTTCAGTCGATTAGCGCAATCACGCTCGCCGTTCAGGACATGAAGCGTTCCGTGGCCTTTTACCACGGCGGCGCCGGCATTCCCATCCTGTACGGTGGAGCCGACGCCGGCTTCACTTCGTTCCAGATCGGAGACGCATACCTCAATTTGATCCTCTCCCACGATGCACAAATCAAATGGTGGGGGCGCTGCATCCTGTACGTGAACGATGTCGACGCCCACCATCGCCGGATGATAGAAGCGGGATACACTCCCGATACCGAACCCACCGATGCGCCCTGGCGCGAGCGCTATTACCACATCACCGACCCCGACGGGCACGAGATCAGCTTCGCACGACCGTTATCAACTTCAACCACACTAACATAGCAGAATCCATGCACCGCGTCACAAGTCCAGCGCGTACAGATACAGTGTCAAGCTCGTGTGCGGGAAGGCGTGGTCTTCGATCTCCCGGTAGCCTCGATGTGCCAGGAAACTCATCGCGGCGGTTAGATGATTGGCCGTCCACACCGTCGTCCGAACGTATCCAGCGTCCCGGGCAAACTCTTCGGCCAGGTCCAGCAGCCGCGACGCGATGCCCATGCGTCGCACCGAACGGTCGACCGCCAATCGACGTATTTCCGCCTCTTCGTCGCTGCGCCGGTAAATGCCGATGCAGCCAACTGCTTTCCCCTCCAGTTCAGCGATCCAGAAGTTGCTCCCCGGCCGTTCCACGTAACTACGCTGAATGTTGGCGAGGTCGCGAGTGATGGCGCCGTCCAGGAACTCCCTGAATCCCGCCCGGTCTTCCGCAGTATGCAGGTAGCTTTCGGCGAAATCTTCCTGCCCGTGCAAAAATAGTCCCCTGGCGGCTTCATTGTCTTCAGGTTTGAAATGGCGTATGGAAATCATAAGGACAACGGCGGTTGGCGACAGTTCACGCGGGGATCAAGCGTCGATCGGGAACACGGTTAGGTGTTGATCAGGAAATTGATTATGTCGCCGTCCCGTACCGGATATGCCTTGCCTTCGGAGCGCAACAGTCCTTCCTTCCGCCCCTGCGCCATCGTGCCGCAAACGTAAAAATCATTGTAGGCAATGACTTCCGCCCGTATGAACCCGCGCGTGAAATCAGTATGAATCACACCCGCGGCATCCACGGCCGGCATCCCCCGGGGTACGCTCCAGGCCCTCACTTCGTCCTCGCCAACCGTGAGAAACGACGCCAGCCCCAGGGTGTCATAGCTGGCGCGTATCACCTGAGAAGTGGCCGAATCACCCAGTTCAAGATCAGCGCGAAATTCCGCCGCCTCCTCCAGTTCCATCATACCCAATTCCGCCTCCACCCTTGCGCTGATACTCACCTCGCCCACGCCACGGATCAGATCCGGATCGATGTCCAGATCAGCAAGTCGCAACGCGTCCGCTCCTTCGTCGGTATTCATCACCACAATTACTGCCTTATCGGTCAATAACTGGTAGTGGACCAGGAACGCTCTTTCAGAATCCGTCAACTGCTGCAACCGCAACGGCGTCCCGGCGTCCAGGCCCAACCGCGCCTTTTCGACGGCATCCTTGTGTCGCGCTACCATGGACCGCTCGGCGGGTTTGGTTTTCATCAACTGGTCGTCCAGCCGCCGAGATGCACGCTGGAGAACCTCGAGGTCGGCGAAGGACAATTCATCCAACATGGTCTCCAGATTCCGCGCCGCATCGATCTCGCCGTTATGTTGCGGCACCAGTTCGTTGGCGAACGCCCGCACCACGACCAAAAACGCGGTCGCCGATTGCAACACGTTCCGGTAGCGCCCCTTGATGCCCTGCGATTTCGCCATCGATTCCGGACCCGGCAAATCAGAGTAACGGATCTCGGCCGGCACCACCTTGCGAGGTTTGTATATCCCGGCCAGGTATTCCAGCCTGGGGTCGGGCACCTTTACGACACCCAGGTGCATCTCGGTCGCCGAGCCTGCCGCTCCGCTGGAGTCCGATTTGCCCAGGGTCAGCGCGTTGAATAGCGTGGTCTTGCCAGATTGCGGCAGACCAATTATTACGACGTCCATACCGGGTCAGCCCTCTTCCTCAACCCTTTTCCGATGACTAACCGGTAGCCAGTACAACCGTCCCGGTGGACGATAGCGAACCGCCGGTGCCGTTCACGATGCTGGTGGCCGCGGCCTGATCGCCGGACCCCTTGCGATACACCTGTCGCTCGCCACATTCGCCGCGCAATTGCCGCACGGCCTCCACCAGAAGGAAGCTGCCGTACATCCCGGGGTGGCTGTAAGACAGGCCGCCGCCGTTCGTATTCAGCGCAAAGCCGCCGCCGGGTGCAGTCCGCTGGTTGGCAACGAAATCCGGGCCCTCGCCCGGCCCGCAGAACCCCAGCCCCTCGATGGTTACCAGGGTGGTATAGGTGAACGAATCATAGATCATCGTCAGATCGATGTCGTCGTGGGTCAACCCGGCGCGTTGCAGCGACAGCGGTCCGGTTTCCCGGGCCCACGTTGACGTATGATTGGGCATAAAGCTGATCAGGTTGTGGTCGTGACCTTCGGCGGCTCCCAACACCCACACCGGCTCTTTTTTGCAGTTCTGCGCCTTCTCGGCGGTGGTAACGATTATCGCCGCCCCGGAATCTGTAACCAAGCAGCAGTCGAACAGGTGGAACGGCCATGCCACCCATCGTGAATTGTGGTAGTCGTCGAACGACATGGGCGAATCGTGCATGTATGCCACCGGATTCAGGTTGGCCCACTTCCGGGTTGACACGGCGATCTCAGCCAATGCTTGCCGCGTGCGGTCCTCTCCGTACTCGTGCATATAACGGGTAGCGCCCATGGCATAGTTGATTGGCTGCCCAATCATGCCGTAGGGAATTTCATACTGCGCCACCGGCAGGTTGCGGTCGGGCGGAACCGGCACCCGCGTTGAGCGACCGGCCTGCCCGTGCGTTATCAGTACCGTGTCGCAATAGCCGGCGCGAATGGCCGCCGCCGCGTGGGCCACGTGGATCACAAACGACGATCCGCCCACCGACGTGTTGTCGGTAAACGAAGGTTGCAGACCTATGTATTCGGCGGTGGCCAGCGTACTGAACCCAGCCGTCATCAGGCCATTGACGTCAGACAGTTGCAATCCGGCATCCGCCAATGCGTTATGGGCCGCTTCGGCATGATGCTGTAACGAGGATTTGTCCGGTACATTCCCCATCAAGTCGGATTCGGCAACGCCGACGATGGCGATTTCCCGTTCACGTTGCGACGTACTGGCCATAAGTGTGCTCCAGTTATTGAAATTGTGCCTGGTTGCGGTTGGTCCCCGAGACTGCAGCATTCGCGCGGCGAATTGGGCGGAATCAAGAGACCCGATATAGCGCCGCTTGCTGTATCCGATCTGGCAACCAGCGCATCGATGGTACAACATTCGTCGCCAGCCGACAATTAGCGCCAGTCACCCAATGATGGGTGCCTATGCTAAAATTCCGTGTGCAACAAAATCACCACCGCGAAACAGTAAGGTTCCCCCATGCCCCATAACTTTTGGATGATCAACTGCAACGAGCCGAATTTCAACATTACTCGTGAGTTGGGGTTTAACAGCCAGGGACTGAAGGGCGAATACCGACGCAAAGTCCAGCGGGTCGAACCCGGCGATCGTGTCATCTTTTACGTAACCGGCATCAGGGCCTTCACCGCCACCGCCACCGTCACCAGAGGATACGAGGAAACTGATTCCAGCCCGTGGATCGCGGAAGGCAAAACCCCATGGCTCTACCAAATCGGCATCAAACCCGACGTGGTTCTGGACTACTCTCAGTACATTAAGGCAGGGATGCTGGCCTATCGGCTGGAGTATATCCGCAAGTGGCCGCCCGAAGATTGGCACCTGGCCTTCCAGGGCAATCTTCACCTTTTTTCCAAGAGCGACTTTTTCCTTCTTGAATGCGAGATGCTGAAAATCCGCGACGGAAGGGAAAAAGCCCTCGCCTGGATCGATGTCGAGCTCGCCGCTGAAGCCGAACGCGCCAACGGCCAGCGCGACCGGCGACGCCACAATTCCAATCGACCGTCCCAGCAGACGCCCCGAGAGCGCACCGATTCCCAACCTCAACCCGGAATCAGACCGACCCCGGAGAGCCCGCCGTCGCCGAAACCCGATGCCCCGCCGGATGCGTCACCCGTGCCGCGAACGCGCAGCCCTCGCCCACGTCGCGCCCAGACCGCGCGTACCGGCAACCGAAACCGCGGCCGTCGCACGCCGCCCCCGCCCAACAACGATAGCCAATAGCCGGCTCGCGACTCTCGACGCCCCGGCTCAGACGCACCGATTACGAGTGCGATTTCATGTCGGTCAGGGCGGCGAGTATTTCGGCGGTAACGTCTGCGTCCGTTTCGGTTTGTAGGGAACCCTTCAGCGCCGATGCCGCCAGCTCGCCGCCAATGCGTCCCAGAGACCAGGCGGCATGACTGCGCACCAGCGGAGCAGCCTCTCGCAATGCCGTTGCCAGCGCTGGAATCGCCCGAGGGTCTCCCGCATTACCCAACGCAATACAGGCGTTTCGTTGCATCCCGATCCATTTCGCCCGCATGATGGGTGTGCCGGCAAACCGTTCCGCAAACTCTGCTTCGCCCATCTCGAGTAGTTCCACCAGCTCCAGGCCGGAGAGGTCCCGACGCCCAAAGTTGGGATCTTCGGTCTGCCGGGCTTTGCGATTGACCGGACAAACATCCTGGCAAATATCGCACCCGAAAACCCAAGTCCCCATGGCAGCCCGAAGCTCCCGAGGAATCGCGCCCTTGTGTTCGATGGTCAAATAACTGATGCACCGTTGGTTGTCCACCACGTACGGCGCAACGATGGCATCGGTGGGGCAGGCCGGAATGCAGCGCGTACATGCCCCGCAGGTTTTCATCAAGGCGGCGTCCGCCGGCAGATCCAGATCGGTGATGATCTGACCCAACAGCACCCACGACCCCAGCGTAGGAGTCAGGATGTTGCCGTTCTTTCCAAACCAACCCAAACCCGCCCGCGACGCCGCTGCACGATCCAGCATCGGCCCATCGTCCACGAACCAGCGTGCAGCAAAACCCTCGCCGAGCTCCTCGGCGATCCCCAGAACCAGCTGCCGCATCCGTCGTTTCATCACCCGGTGGTAGTCCCGGCCGCGGGCGTACCGAGCCACACGCCCGTGTCCCGCCGCATCGCCAGACGCATCGGGTACGTAGTAATTCCACCCCAGCGAGACAATCGACCGTGCGCCCGGCAACAACGCTTCCGGATTGGCGCCACGATTAACACGCCCGCTGGTGTACCATGCCAGCCCGTCCATCAATCCGGCGTTTATGCGCTCCAGCGCTTTTTCGCGGTCGTCCGTGAATTCAGACGCATCGGATACGGCAACCAGATCAAAGCCAGCTTCTCGAGCCAACCGATCAATCATTTGCTTCAGTTGCTGGCCGTCCACGATATTATCCCCCCACTCGCTGACCGGAACCTGACGTCATACGTTTTCAAACTGGTAACGTCCCGAATACCCTTGTGCATCTCGCTCTGTCAAAGTGAAGAATACCAACTGAGCCACGCGGGCATTACGCTGCAACCGGAATCCCGATTCGTTATGGACCACCAGCAACGCCTGCGACCGACCGCTATACCCGGCATCCCAAACGGCGGTGTGCAACGAAACCCCTGACCGCAACAGGCTGGAACGAGGACGTCCCAGTGCCATCAATCCCAGCGGCAGGTTGACCACCTCGTTGAACGTAATCAGGTATGTCCCCGCCGCCAGGTCACCCCATCCGTTACTGTCAAATGCGTTTTCGCTGGAATCTGCCAGACGCCGGTCAGCGTCCGAAATACCAATGCTGCCCCCCTCGACGCCACCCCTGAAACCGGCGATGGATTGCAGGGTTATGTCAAATCCGTTGGGCTGAAGCTGCGCCTCCAGATCGACGTAATTCTCCACCAGCGGAGGGTTTCCCGCAATCAGGGCGGCGATAGCGTCCCGGTTCAGGGTCCCGGCGACGTTCGCGTTTTGGTCCCTCATCGTGTTCACCGGCAACAATTAGCCCGTCGCATCCTGCAACCGAGGACACGACGGGCCTGTGATTCTGCGTAAGGGAATCTAATCGTGCATGAAGTCCTGGATATCGGCCGGCAGCGGTTCGTAACGCGGGATCTCCGTGATCACCGCCTGGGTCGTCAGGAGCATTCCTGCCACCGAACCGGCATTCTCCAAAGCCGACCGCGCCACCTTGGCCGGATCGATAATTCCGCGGGCCACCACGTTGGTGTACTCGCCCTCCTCGGCATCGAAACCGTAATCGCCCTCGCCGTTGCGCACGTTCTCCACAACCACTTCGCCCTTATAGCCAGCGTTTTCTGCGATAGTGCTGAGCGGCGCTTCCAACGCTTCTTTCACCAATCGCACGCCCATGACTACGTCACCGGACATTCCTGCCGCCAGGGAATCCAGCGCCGCCTGGGCCCGCAACAACGCAACGCCGCCGCCCGGAATCACGCCTTCCTCAACCGCCGCGCGCGTAGCGGCCAGCGCGTCTTCGGTACGGCTCTTCCGCTCGTTCAACTCCGTTTCCGTCGCCGCTCCCACCTTGATGACGGCCACGCCGCCAGCCAGGTTGGCCAACCGTTCCTGAAGCTTCTCCCGGTCATAGTCGGAGGTCGAATCCTCGATCTGGACTCGCAACTCGGCAACCCGCCCCGCAATATCGTCATCGTGACCCCTGCCTTCGACCAGCGTTGTTTCGTCCTTGGTAGCCAGCAACCGACGCGACGAACCCAGATTCTCCAGCGTTATTGCGTCGAGCCGCATCCCTGTGTCGCTGGTGATGACCGTGCCGCCGGTCATTATCGCCAGGTCTTCCAGCAGAGCCTTGCGCCGTTCCCCGAATCCGGGAGCCTTGACCGCCAGGCTGCTGACGGTTCCACGCAACTTGTTCACCACCAGCGTCGCCAGCGCTTCCCCATCCACGTCTTCGGCTATGATAACCAACGGTCGCCTGCCGGCCTGGGCTACAGCTTCAAGCGTGGGGATCACATCGGCCGCGGAGGAAAGTTTCTGGTCGGTAAGCAGGTAAAGCGGTTCGTCCAGTGCAACCTCCATCCGGTCGGTGTCGGTAACGAAGTGTGGCGACAGGTAGCCGCGGTCAAGCCGCATTCCTTCCACGACCTCGAGTTCGTCCGACATGCCGCGGCTTTCTTCGACCGTGATGATACCTTCGCGCCCCACCTTGTCCATTGCGTCGGCAATCAGCTGGGCGATGGCTTCCTCGTGCGCCGAAAGGGCGGCAACCCGCGCCACCTGTTCCCGGCTCTCCACGGCAACCGCCTGCGCGCCAATTTCAGTCTTGACGCAGGCCACGGCCCGGTCGATGCCAGACTTCAACGCCAGCGGGTTCGCACCGGCCGCAACATATTGGAAACCGTTGCGAATCATCGAACGCGCCAGCACTACCGATGTGGTGGTGCCGTCGCCAACCACGTCGTTGGTCTTGGACGCCGCCTCTTTGACCACCTGGGCTCCCATGTTCTCGTACGGGTCGGGCAGCTCGATCTCCTTGGCGATGGTAACGCCGTCGCTGCAAACCACGGGCATAGTCCAAACGCGGCCCAGGATCACGTTGCGTCCGCTGGGGCCGAGGGTAAGGGCAACCACGCGGCCCAACTGGTCGACGCCCTTCATCAGGCTGCGTCGGGCGGTGTCGTCAAATATCAATTGCTTATCAGGCATTGCTGGAATCCTCCGGCTAAGGGGTTTTGTTACTCGTAAATCAGGCTAACAATCTACGGATATATATAACGTAGATCAATAATGTTGCTGGGTTTTACCATCTTGTATTGTCTGCCCAAACCGGCCTGATTGTCAACCAGAATCGCGCTTCGGCCAACCATCAGGAACGGGTAACCTGACCCCAACGCGTCACACCTTCCGTGGCTCCCAGTCGTTCCAGCAGATTGTCTATTTTTGCTGAGTCCGGCGGCACTTCCACGTGCCCCGCAATTTCAGCCAGCGGCACCAGAACAAACGCCCGCTCCCGCATTCTCGCGTGGGGAATTTGCAGATCGGGTTCAACCATTGTCACCTGCTGGTCTCCATACAACAAAATATCCACGTCGATCAGGCGTGGACCCCAACGGTAGTTCGCGACCCGGCCAACGCTGCTCTCGGCGTATTGGCATTTGATCAACAGCTCCAGAGGTGTCAACTCGGTTTCAAAGCCTGCCGCCAGATTCAAAAATGCCGGTTGGTCCACTACTCCCCACGGTTCAGTTTCGTAAATCGAAGAACAACTCGCCAAGCGCAGCAGCGGTTCGGCGTCCAGAATCTGCAGAGCCTTTTGCAACGCCGCCAGCCGATCGCCCATATTGCTGCCCAGACTCAGATAGGTAATTACCGACTCTGCCATCCATCGGGCCTCCATCCGCGCACAACAGCGTCCGTCATGCGTACGACTCTAACCATCTGCTTCACGTCGTGCACCCGCACGATATCGGCGCCCCCAACAATGCTCAACGACACCGCGGCAGCTGTCCCCTCAACCCGGTCGTCCTCCGGCAGGTTCAACAGGCGACCGATGGTGGACTTTCGGGACACACCCAACAGCATCGGAAAGCCCATCTCCTTGATCTCGGGGAGCCGGCGCAGCAACTCCAGGTTATGGTCGGCGGTTTTCCCGAAGCCGATACCCGGATCGACAACGATGTTGCCCTCATCAACTCCGGCCCCGGTCGCTACGGATACGCTCCGATTCAACCCCTCGATTACATCCGGCACCAGATCTCGGTATCGGGCTTCCCGTTGATTGTGCATGAGCACCACCGGCACGCCGGCATCGGCTGCTACCCGTGCCATTTCGTCGTCCGCCAGGAATCCCCAAACGTCGTTGATGATCGAGGCCCCGGCGTCAATCGCACTGGCGGCCACCGATGCTTTGTACGTGTCAACGCTGACCGGTATTTTGACGGCTGCACACACCGCCTCCAGACCGGGCATCAACCGCTCCAGTTCCTCGGCGGCCGATACTGGCGACGCGCCCGGTCGCGACGACTCGGCGCCAATATCTATGATGTCGGCGCCGTCGCCTTCCATCTTCAGAGCCAGGGCAACGGCGGAATCCACGTCGTCAGCCAACCCGTCGCCTGAAAAGGAATCGGGAGTCAGATTAATGATTCCCATTACGTAGGTGCGTAGCCCCCACTGGGGCAGCTCCGCCTCCACTGACGCTTTCCGTCCGCTCACCATCGAATTGCTGCAATCAAATTCCGGCACCGATCTTCACCTGGTAACCCTTGGCGTCCATTATATGGCTGATTCCAGTTGACGCCCTTGCCACAAGAGCAAAGTTGCCCATACTGTGGCCGTTTGATAGCATTACGCATGGAGGTCGCCTTGTCCACCAATCACGAACAAATCACCGATCAAAACCTGGACGACCTGATCCGGCTTGGTGAACAGGCCCGATTGGGCGGTGGCCAGAACCGTATCGACCAGCAACACCAGCGCGGCAAACTCACCGCCCGCGAACGCCTCGCTGTCCTGATGGACGAAGGCACTTTCCAGGAAATCGACCGTTTCGTCACCCACCGAACCACCGATTTCGGCCTCGCCGACCGCACTGTCCTCGGTGATGCGGTGGTAACTGGATACGGCAACATCGACGGGCGCCAGGTATTCGCCTACTCCCAGGACTTTACCGTGTTCGGCGGTTCCCTCTCCGAGGTGGTCGGACAAAAAATCTGCAAGGTCATGGACCTGGCCGCCAAAACCGGGTGCCCGATGATCGGCATCTGCGACTCCGGAGGCGCCCGCATCCAGGAAGGCGCGCTGAGCCTCGCCGCCTACGGCGACATATTCCTGCGCAACACCATGTATTCCGGCGTCGTTCCGCAAATCTCGATAATCATGGGGCCATCGGCAGGCGGCGCGGTTTATTCTCCGGCCATCACCGACTTCATCTTCATGGTGCGGGGCACCGGGCAAATGTACATCACCGGCCCCGACGTGGTGCGGGCCGTAACCGGAGAGGACGTTACCCACGACCAGCTGGGTGGAGCCGATGCCCACGGTTCCCGTAGCGGTGTGGCGCATTTCGTCTACGACACCGAAGAGGATTGTCTGGCTGAAGTGCGCCGGCTGGTCAGTTTCCTGCCGCTGAACAATCTCGATGATCCCCCCGTTTACCGCACTGCCGACAACTCCGACCGCACCGATGATTCCCTGCGCACCATCGTGCCGCCGGAGCCCAACCGTCCGTACGATGTTCGTGAGGTTATCTACAGCATCGTGGACGACGAAGAATTCATGGAAGTCCAGTCCACGTACGCCCCCAACATCGTGGTCGGGTTCGGCAGGATGGGCGGCCGCACCGTCGGCCTGGTGGGCAACCAGCCGGCGTTCCTGGCCGGTGTCCTCGACATCAACGCCTCCGCCAAGGCGTCCCGATTCGTGCGGTTCTGCGACTGTTTCAACGTGCCACTGGTTACGCTGGTCGACGTTCCCGGTTTCATGCCAGGCACCGAGCAGGAATACGGCGGCATCATTCGCCACGGCGCCAAGCTGATCTACGCCTACGCCGAGGCAACCGTTCCCAAGGTTGCCATCATTACACGCAAGGCCTACGGCGGAGCCTACATCGTGATGAGCAGCAAGCATCTGCGATCCGACGTCAACCTGGCCTGGCCCTCCGCCGAAATCGCCGTGATGGGGCCGGACGGCGCTGTCAACATCATCTACCGGGAGGAAATCGCGCGCGCCGACGAACCCGACGATCGCCGTGCCGAGTTGATCACCAACTACCAGCAGCGCTTCACCAACCCCTACGTGGCAGCCAATCGCGGTTATCTTGATGACGTTATCGATCCGGCCCAATCGCGGCCCGTCATCATCCGCGCCCTGGAAATGCTGCAAAACAAACGCGATACCCTGCCGGCAAAAAAGCACGGCAATATCCCTCTCTAATATCTTTCTGTCATATCCCGAGGTAAGCATCGGGTCAGCCAGGCCAGTATCCCCCAACGTCCCCGGCGCCATTTCCGGAGTAATCAAAAATGCAGTTCGGAGTCTTCTATCAAATACCCTGTGGCGAGGATCAATCCCCCGCCGCCCGGTACGCCGACGTGATGTCTCAAGTGCAGTTGGCCGACGAGCTTGGCTACGACATGGCCTGGTTGGCCGAGCTGCATTTTGCCAGGCGTTTCTCGGTCATGCCCGCCCCTCTCCTGATGGCATCGGCGCTATCGCAAACCACCAGCCGCATCATGCTGGGCACCGCGGTCAACCTGCTGCCCCTGCATCACCCACTGCGGATCGCCGAAGAAGTGGCTACCCTGGACGTGCTTTCCGGTGGTCGGGCCATTTTCGGAATCGGTCGCGGTTCGAATCCCAACCACTACCGCGGCTACGGTATTCCCATCGAAGAGCGCAACGAACGCTTCGTCGAGGGATTGGAGATGACGCTCCGCGCCTGGACGGAAGATCAGCTGGATTATGAAGGCCAGTTCTACCATGCCGAAGGCGTCCGCGTTGAACCCCGGCCCATCCAGCAGCCCCATCCGCCCGTGTACGTGGCATCCAACGGCGCCGACACCTTCCCCCTGGTGGGGAGCCTCGGTCACAACATTCTAGTTACTCCCATGATCATCACTGTGGAGGGAGTCAGCAACGGTCTCGCCATATACCGGGAAACCCTCGCTGAACACAACCACAACCCGTCGGCGGCAAAGGTCGTCGTCAACGTACCGGTCCACGTCGCAGAAACCGCCGGGGAGGCCAAGGCCAATTTCTCCCCCACCGTTAACAACTACCTCGGCACCCTCCGGAGTATGCAGAACAATTCCCGCGGCTCGTCGCGCGCCAGCCAGCTAACCTACGACGACATCCACAACGAACTGGGAGCAATCGGAACGCCCCAGCAGGTTATCGAAAGGCTGGAATCCTTCAACGACAAGTACGATGCCCAGGAGTTCATGTGCTGGTTCAATATCGGCGGTGTACTCAGCAACGAGGCGGTGGGTCGTTCGATGCGCCTGTTTGCCGAAGAAGTGATGCCTCACTTCCGCAACGGAGCCGGGTAGAACAACCTCGTTGCAGACCAGTTAGCGGTAACGGATCAGGCCGAAGCGACGATGATACGATGACCGGCCGCCACGACCCCGAATCCCTGTTCGAACATGGCCGTCAGCAGAACGCTATGGGTATCGCGCCCCTGGCCGAGCGGATGCGCCCCGCCAGCTTCGACGAGTTCGTGGGCCAGCAGCATATCCTGGGTGAAGGCAAAGTGTTGCGTCGTTCCATCGACGCCGACCGCATTCCGTCCATCCTGTTGTGGGGGCCACCGGGATCCGGAAAAACCACCCTTGCCCGACTGATCGCCACCGTAACCCGCTCCCATTTTGAACCCATCAGCGCCGTCTCCTCCGGCGTCGCCGATCTGCGTCGGTCAATAGCAGAGGCCAGGGAAAGGCAGGCCCTGTACCAACAGCAGACCATCCTTTTCGTGGATGAAATCCACCGCTTCAACAAGGCCCAACAGGATGTGATTCTGCCCTACGTGGAAGATGGAACCATCACTTTCATCGGCGCGACCACCGAAAACCCGTCGTTCGAAGTCAACGCGCCGCTACTCTCCCGCAGTCGCGTCTTCACGCTGTACGCGCTGGAAGCGGACCAGGTTGCGGACATCATCAACCGCGCCCTGACCGACCACCGCCGTGGACTCGCCGGTGTTTCGCCATCCCTTGATCCCGATGCTCTGACCCATCTCGTCAACATCGCCAACGGTGATGCCCGCGTCGCTCTCAACGCCCTGGAGATGGCAGCGCTCGCCGCCGAACCCAACGTGCAGGGCCGACGCACCATCACCATAGACACCATCTCCGACGCCCTCCAGCGGCGCACGCCACAATACGACAAAGCCGGAGACAGCCACTACGACACCATCTCGGCTTTCATCAAATCGGTGCGCGGATCATCGCCCGATGGCGCTCTGTACTGGCTGGCCCGTATGCTGGAAGCAGGGGAAGACCCTTTGTTCATTGCACGTCGATTGGTGATACTGGCCGCCGAAGACATCGGGCTCGCCAACCCGGGAGCCCTTCCGGTGGCGGTGGCCGCTCAGCAGGCCGTCCATTTCATCGGCCTTCCCGAGGGTCGCATCCCCCTCGCCGAAGCCACCGTGTATCTGGCCACGTCCCCCAAGAGCAACGCGGCTTACATGGGACTGGAGCGGGCACTGGAAGCAGTGCGCAACGAGCCGCACGAACCCGTGCCGCTACATCTGCGCAACGCGGTGACCGATTTGATGCGGGGAATGGGATACGGCGCCGGATACAAATACAGCCATGACTACGAAGGCCACTTCGATCCCCAGGAATACCTGCCGGCCAATCTGGTCGGGCAAAGTTACTACCAGCCATCCGACCAGGGGTCGGAAGCCGCCATCGCGGAACGGTTGCGCCGTTGGTGGGGAAGTTCCTGACCCTGGTGATGCCGTTGGTCTCGACAGTGATTGACGGTCGCTGTTTGAGTCTTCAGGCCGCTGATGAGCGAAAAACGGGCGCCTCTACGGCGACGTAATCACCTGGATCAACTGCGCTACGTTCAGGTCCGGCCTCAAGCGCCTTGCCACCGATGCCTTCACCTGCCAACCCACAAAGGTGTGCTGCGCCAGAACCGATGGCGTGAGGCGGTCGGGAACCTGCAAGCGAAACTCCCAGGTCGTCTCGTCCCCGGCGATAAGTTGGGCTGGCCGCTGGAACACCTGAAAGTCCTCCACGGTGCGGGATTGTCGGTTGCCGCACCTCTCCCACCGCGACAGTTCAACCCTGAGTTCACGGCCGGCGAACGATTCTCGGGGCCGGACCCGCAGCGTGCCGGCCACTGTGCCTCCGTTGGCCACCTGTCCCGTCAACAGCTCGATTTCCAGCTGCACCTGGCGATAATCCTGGGTTGCCACGGGTGTAGCCGGCAATCTCTCGCCACCCAACGCCGCCGAATCGGCGCGCGCGAAAACCACCAGCTCGCGGGTGTCATTCCCCACCTTCACCTGCGTCAGATTCGCCAACAGCCCATCGGTATTGGGAGCCCAGTCCGCCTTTGCTTCCACGTACGCGGATAGTTCCCACGTAATATGCGCGTGCTTCCCTTTCACCGTCGGCGGCGCCTGCAACGGCAGTCGCAACTGCACCGGGTACCGATACGTAACTCCGGCTTCCATTTCAGCGTCTTTAACGAAACCGACGTCGACCGAAAACGGGCCTTGTTGACCACGGTCTCGCCGGCGGCGGCCCAGCGGTCCCGAGGGTATCGCTTCACGGGCCGAGTCGATGCGCAGCAATTCTTTTTGCGACAGCTTGGCCAATCCCAACGTCGCCACAAAAGACCGCCGCGGCGTTACCACCACCTCAGCATCAAGCAGGTCCCCCGGATACAATGGTTGACCGGCCACTTCGACCGTTAGATCAGCCACTGACGAATCGTAACGCCGGAACATGGGGCAACGCCTCCCACCGCTTCAGGCAGCGGCAATTCAGCGGGTTCAGCCGGAACGTATTGCAGAAACCGCTTCGCTGGCGGTAACTATATCGGCCTGCCGGTTCAAAATGCGGCCGATCAGAAAATCGTGTACATCAGGCTCGCTATCGGCGCAACAATCGGCAACTATGAACAGCCGGTAATCCCGGTCCGAGGCGTACCGGGTGGTCGAAAGCACCACACCGCTGGTGGCATATCCCAACAGTATTATCGTGTTGATATTGTTTCCCGTCAGCGCCACATCCAGTCCGGTGCCGAACAACGCGTTGACTCGGTGCTTGCCCACCACCACTTCTCCGTCGCGGGGACGCACGTCCGGATGAATCACCGCCACCGGATCGAATACCGCCGGTTGTCCCGAAGTTTTTCGGGCGCTAAAGGTTTTATTCCGTTCGCTGATTTCGGGATAGCCGGGCCGAAAAACCGTGGCGCAATAACACACCATCATCCCGGCTTCCCGGGCGGCCGCCTGCAACTCCACCGTCTTTTGCACCACACCGCGCTCGACGGCATGGGGCAGCGTACCCATCGCCTCAGCATAAAAGTCGGCGATCAGCAACGCCGTCGTACTGCGGTCTATATTGAAATCAGCCATCGTGCGCCCCTGTCATAATGATCCAGACTTACTCGGAACCGGCTCCGCCGACGCCAAGCCTATGCGGCTCCGGCCATCCGCCGCACGGTGCCATTGACGCGGGAAAGCGCCTCGTCAACATCGCCCGCCGTGATGTGACGGTGGGTGACCATGCGCAAGGCCTGGTCGCGGCTGTGACTCACCAATACGCCGTCTTCACGCAGCGCAGCGATAACCTCCCTGGCATCGCCCACCTTCTCCCGGTCGACCTCAAATATCACGATGTTGGTCTGGATGCCATCTTCATCTACGGTCAGCCCATCAATGTTCGCCAGGCCAGCCGCCAGCCGGCGGGCGTTGGCATGATCGTCGGCCAGCCGTTCGACCATCGAATCCAGCGCTACCAAACCCGCCGCGGCCAACACCCCGGCCTGACGCATTCCGCCGCCAACCATCTTCCGCCATTTGCGGGCCTTGCCGATAAACTCCTCAGAGCCGCACAGCACCGAGCCCACCGGACAGGAAAGGGCCTTGGACAAGCAGAAACTCACGTCGTCAACGTCTTTGGTCAGCTCCGAGGCCGGCACCTCCAGCGCCACCGCCGCGTTGAATATTCGCGCCCCGTCCAGATGCACCGCAGCGCCGGCGGCGTGGGCAACGTCCACCACCTCCCTGGTATCTTGGGGCGTCATCACCCCGCCGCTGCAGCGGTTGTGGGTATTTTCCAGGCAGACCAGCGTGGTCGCCGGCACGTGAATGTTGGAACTGTCCCGGACGGCAGCGGCCACGTCCTGCGCCGAAATACGACCGTTGACGTCGTTGGGCACCAGCCGGATTTGCGCTCCCGCCAGCGCGGTCGGACCCGCCGATTCATTCCAGAACATGTGGGCTTCCTGCCCCATGATCATCTCGTCGCCACGGCTGCACCATGCCAGCGCTGCGATCAGATTGCTCATCGTCCCGCTTGCCGTCAGCAAACCCGCCTCCTGACCCATCAGGCCGGCAGCGCGCTCCTGCAGGGCATTAATGGTCGGGTCTTCGCCAAACACATCATCGCCAACCTCGGCGGCGGCCATTGCACGGCGCATCTCATCGGTGGGGTGGGTAACGGTATCACTCCGCAGGTCAATCAGTGCCATCATTCCTCCGAGACAGTATCAGCCGCTTCGCCGCGACATTTCACGCCATTCTAGCACTAACCACGCACGGGCTCTACCGCCCCGTCCAGACACTCCAAGTCTTTCCAATGTGCACCGAAACAGATTTACCACTCATCCTGAACCTGCCTCCACTCATCCTGAACCTGCCTCCACTCATCCTGAGCCCGTCGAAGGATCATCGGGATGGCAACCGCCAATCATCGCCGCAGCGTCAGGGATACTGCCACTCCCGGTTCTACAAGGATGCTCACGACTCCACGCTCGACGAATGGTCTGAATTTGTCCGGCTCTTCCGCCTCCAGCCGGCGCAGTTCAGCAAGCCAGGCTGCATCCTGCGCCTCGTACAACCCTGATTCATACCCGCATTCGTTCGCAACAACCGGCGCCCAGGTGCGGAGGTCTCGCAGTTCTTCCGGCGCAGCCCTATATCTTTCCATCTGGTCTTGCGCACTCTCATTGCGTTGCCAGGGCAACTCCCATTCATCAGTCAACGGCTGATGTCCCCGCTCGACCATACAGTCCGAAAACGCCGATTTACCGCTGGCCACCGCCGGATTTGCAGATACGGCATCGAGTGCGTCCTTCCACACCAGTCGAAGGGCCAGGTTTTTGTTCTCATGCTCTTTGATGGACTCGACCGCGCACTTGCCAGAATCCCGTTGATCTCTGATGGCCGTGCACGGTACTATCGCGTGTCGCAACGATATCTCCTGCACGTCGGATAGCGCCAATTGAGCGCAGGACAGTGCATCTTCGGTGGTTTCCATCCCACTGCACTCGTTCAGCACGACGTTTGTAAGCGTCTTCTCGCACCAGTCGTTATAACCTATTTCATCCGTGGTGGCGCTCAGAAGGTTCAGGCTCTGGCAGCCCCGCAGTCCATCGGGATGGGGTAACAGTCCTGGGTCGGTAATCACGATTGGAAATTCCATAGTGTGGAACACCGTTTCTTCTCGCACGACCGTGCCCTGTACCGAACCCGGTCGTTCACAGGCCAACGCCCCCAACAGCAACGCAATCACCAGCAGCGCGCCCAACGCCTTGCCTGCATCACCCATCATCAATCCCAACGATCCGCAATCCCAATGATCCGCAATCCCAACGATCCAAACCCCAGTCAGTATCCCGCCACGATTCCCGGGCTGCCGCACACACCCTTCAAATTCAAACCTGATATAGTAGTTCACGCACGTCCGAAAGCGTCTAACCCGTGTGGAGGGAACCAATATGCGACAAAGTGCAGTCAGCTTCACCGCCAAGGGTATGAATCTCGAGGGTATTATTGCCCTGCCGGATGGCGATGGCCCGTTCCCCGGCGTCGTCATGTGCCATCCCCACCCGCTCCACGGTGGCAACATGGATAACAACGTGGTGGTGGCCGTCACTTTCGGCCTGGCCGATGCCGGCATTGCCTCCCTGCGGTTCAATTTCCGCGGCGTAGGCAACAGCCAGGGCGAACACGCCAAGGGCGAAAAGGAGCACGAGGAAACTCTCGTGGCCATGGACTTCCTCGGTGCGTTGCCTGACGTCGACGACGATCGCATCGGACTTGGCGGCTACTCGTTCAGCACCCGGGTAATTTGCGCCCACCAGCAACTCTACAAGAAGCCCCGAGCCATCGCTCTGGTTGCTCCCTCTATCGAAGCCATCACCGACAGCCCGTTGCAAACCGAGATAACCCCAAAGATGATCATCACCGGCGACCGCGACCGCCTCGTCAACGCCGACGGTGTCGATGAGCAACTGGCTAGATTCGACCCACCCACCGACTACCACGTGGTGCCCGGCGCAGACCACTTCTGGGTTGGGCAGGAGGGTCAGATGGCCGAGTGCGTGGTGCAGTTCTTCCGCGATAATTTGCTCTAGCAACCAACTCCATGTTCAAGGTCGCAATCCGCCGCCGGCCGGTGTATCAGGACTGGAACCTGCTGCAACTGGCGGCGTTGGTGCTGACTTTAGACCAGCTGACCAAGTTCGTCGTCCGTCAATCTCTGGCAACCTATCAGTCCTGGCCCTTTTACGGGTTCTTTCGTTTTACTCATGTCCATAACACGGGCAGCGCCTTCGGTCTGTTTCAGGATCAAAACCTCATCCTGCTGTTCGTTTCGATCATCGGCATCGTAGTGCTCGGGTTCGTCTACGGCAGCCAGAATCAACCCGGTCGCCTCATACGTCTCAGCATCGCCCTCATGATGGGTGGCGCCTTCGGCAACCTCCTGGACCGGGTTCTATTCGGTCACGTCACCGACTTCATCGACATCGGGCCGTGGCCGGTGTTCAATCTGGCCGACTCTGCTATCGTCACCGGCCTGTTCTTGATGGCATGGTTACTGCTCACCCGGCGAGACGCTCCGGTTCAGGTCGACGTGACTCACCGGTCCGAAGCTCCCGGCATGGAGGGGTCCTGTCCTCTGTGTGACGGCCCCATGATTGAGCTGTCCAACGGCGCACGCTGCGCCGATTGTGGCGTCCGCGAACGCATCATGACCATCGGACACCCTCACCCATGACTTCCGCCGCCGAAATCCAGCGTTACGAATACGTGGTGGTTGATCCCAATCCCAACCGCCTGGATGCCTACCTGGCCGGCATCACTGAACTCGCCAGCCAGGGTCTGTCACGCAGTCGTCTCCACGCCCTCACCGTCGAAGGCTGCATTACCGTGAACGGACAATCGACCCGACCGGCACAACGCCTCCACACCGGCGATATCATCGTCGTAACCGTGCCTCCCGCCCGATTGCCCACCGACCTGCTTCCCCAGGACATACCTATCGGCATCGTTTACCAGGACGATGACATCGTCGTCGTCGACAAGCCGGCTGGCCTGTCGGTGCATCCCGGCCCCGGCCATCCCGACGGCACCCTGGTCAACGCTCTGCTGGCCCGCTGCCCCGACATCCGCGGCGTGGGAGGCGAATTGCGTCCGGGCATCGTCCACCGCCTGGACCGTGACACCTCCGGCCTGCTGGTCGTCGCCAAGAGCCAGTTGGCCCACCAGCGGCTCACCGAGCAAATGCAACTACGCACTATCATCAAGGAGTACCAGGCCGTCGCCGTGGGCATGGTTACGCCGGACACCGGAACCATTGACGCCCCCATCGCCCGACATCCTTACCATCGCCAGCGCATGGCCGTCGTCGAAGACGGACGCGCCGCTCGAACCCACTACCGCACCGCCGAAAACCTCAACGGTTACACCTTGTTGACCGTATCATTGGAAACTGGCCGCACGCACCAGATTCGCGTTCACCTGGCCCACATCGGTTTTCCCGTCCTTGGCGACCAGGTCTACGGGCGCGCCAGCCAGATCCTCGACCGCCAGTTCCTCCACGCTGCTCGTCTCGGTTTCCACCACCCGATAACCGGCGAGTGGTCAGATCATGAGAGCCCGTTGCCGCCCAAGCTGGCGCGGGTCCTGCGTGAGTTACGAAACTCCCCGGCTTCATCGCCCTGAACGGCGCTATTTGGCCCGACACAATATATAATTCATGAGGATGCCACGTCCTGTCGCCAAATATCCTGTCAAAGAGCACTGGAACCATGACTGATCAAACCGAAAATCCCGGGGGGAATGAACCCACCGACTTCATCCGCAGCATCATCACCGACGATCAGGCCGCCGGCGCCTACGATGGCCGCGTCGTCACCCGCTTTCCCCCCGAACCCAACGGCTATTTGCACATCGGCCACGCCAAGTCCATCTGTCTGAATTTCGGAGTCGGCGAGCAGTTCCCGGGCGCCCGGTGCAACATGCGCTTCGACGACACCAACCCCACACGCGAGGATATCGAGTACGTCGATTCCATTTTGGCCGACATCCGCTGGCTCGGTTTCGACTGGGGCCAGCACGTCTACTACGCCTCCGACTATTTTGAGCAGTTGTACCAATACGCCGAGCAACTCATCCTGGACGGCAACGCCTACATTGACAGCCTCTCTGCCGAGGAGATTCGCCACTACCGCGGCACCCTGACCGACCCCGGCCGGGAGAGTCCCCATCGGACCCGTCCAACGGAAGAAAACCTCGATCTGTTTCGCCGTATGCGGGCCGGCGAGTTCCCCGACGGCGCTCACGTCCTCCGCGCCCGCATCGACATGGCCTCGCCCAACGTCAACATGCGCGACCCTGTCCTCTACCGCATCCGCCACGCTGAGCACCATCGCACCGGCAACGATTGGTGCATCTACCCCATGTACGACTACGCCCACTCCCTCTCCGATTCCATCGAGGGCATTACCCACTCCCTTTGCACCCTGGAGTTTGAAGACCATCGGCCCCTGTACGACTGGTGCCAGGAAGTGCTGGGCATCTACCGCAGCCGTCAAATCGAGTTCGCCCGCCTGAACCTCTCCCACACTGTGATGAGCAAACGGATGCTGCGCCGCCTGGTGGAAGATGAGCACGTCGCCGGCTGGGACGACCCCCGTATGCCCACCATCAGCGCCCTGCGCCGCCGCGGTTACACCCCCGAATCCATCCGCGACATGTGCGAGCGCGTCGGCATTGCTCGCCGCAATACCGTCACCGAACTCGCCCTGCTGGAATACTGCCTGCGAGAAGACCTGAATCTCCGCGCGCCCCGCCGTATGGCCGTGCTCAACCCCCTGAAACTGGTTATCACCAACTACCCGGAAGACCAGTCCGAGCTGTTCGAAGCGATAAACAATCCGGAAGACGACTCCATGGGAGTGCGCCAGGTTCCGTTTAGTCGGGAGATTTATATCGAACGGGACGACTTCATGGAAGATCCCCCTCGGCGTTTCTACCGCCTGGCTCCGGGTCGCGAAGTTCGCCTGCGGTACGCCTGCCTGATCACGTGTACCGACGTGATCAAGGACGCTGACGGCAACGTCACCGAAGTTCACTGCACCTACGATCCCAACAGCCGCGGCGGCAATGCGCCCGACGGGAGGCGTGTCCAGGGAACCATTCATTGGGTCTCCGCGGCCCACGCCGCGCCGCTGGAAGTGCGCGTGTACGACAATCTGTTCACCGACCCGTCGCCCGCCAGCGCCGCTGATGACGCCGGCCAGGACTTCACCGACTTGATCAGCCCTGATTCACTGCGGATCGTAAACGCCTGGGCCGAACCCGCATTGGCCGACGCCAGCCCCGGCGACCGCTACCAATTCGAACGTCTGGGTTACTTTTGTGCCGACATTCGAGATTCCAAACCCGGAGCCCCGGTGTTCAACCGCACCGTAACCCTGCGCGACAGTTGGGCCCGCATCAACCGACAGGCCACCAGTGAGTAACCAGGCGATGCTGCACCTCGCCTTGCCATTCCAGTCTCGGCCCAGGAGGGACTAACGTGTCCGATACCGTTCGCGTCCGCTATGCTCCCAGCCCCACCGGCGACCCGCATATCGGAAACATTCGCACCGCCATGTTCAACTGGCTTTTCGCTCGCAACAACGGGGGAAACTTCGTCGTCAGGGTCGAAGACACCGACCAGAGTCGCATCACGGAAGGCGCGGTTGATAACATCCTGAACGGCCTGGAATGGCTGGGCATTGACTGGGACGAAGGCCCCCGGGTCGGCGGCGATTTCGGCCCCTACTTCCAGTCCGAACGCCTGGAACGGTACAACGCGGCCGCTGAGCAGTTGATCGCATCCGGCGACGCCTACCGCTGCTATTGCTCGCCGGAACGCGTTGCCGAATTGCGAAAAGAGCAGGCCCGCAACAAAGTGCGACAGGGCTACGACAGCCACTGCCGGCATCTTCCCGACTCGGAGCGAAGGGCCTGCGAGGCGGACGGCGCATCGTGGGTGCTGCGTTTTGCCATGCCCCAGTCCGGCGTAACCTCGGTGGACGACGCCATTCGCGGCCACGTTGAATGGCAGAACGAACTGACCGATGACTTCGTGCTGGTGAAATCCGACGGGTTCCCCACCTACCACATGGCCGTGGTGGTCGACGACCACGCCATGCAGATCAGTCACGTGCTGCGTGCCGAAGAATGGCTCCCCAGTACTCCCCGCCACGTCCAACTCTACCGAGCCCTGAACCTGCCAATGCCCCGTTTCGGGCACCTGCCCATGATTCTGGGCTCCGACCGCGCCAAGCTGTCCAAGCGACACGGCGCAACCTCCGTGATGGAATACCGCGACGATGGCTACTTACCCGAAGCTCTTATCAATTTCATGGTCCTGCTGGGCTGGTCTCTGGACGGCGAAACCGACGTTATGTCGCTGGACACCATCCGCAGCCATTTCACCCTCGAAAGAGTGGGCAAACCCGCGGCAATCTTCGATCTCGACAAACTCCAGTGGATGAACGGCGTGTATATCCGCCAGGCCGAACCCTCTACGCTCGCCGGCTGGATTCTACCGTTCCTGCAACAGAACTTCCCGGCTCACCTGTTGCCCGTCGACGAAGCATATCTGCAGCTGATCGTTCCTCTTGTACAAGAAAGGCTCAAAACCCTGGCCGAAGCGCCTGAGATGGTGTCCTACTTCTTTGAGGATGACCCTCCCTACGAAGGTGAAATGCTCATCCAGCGCAACATGGATTCGGCCAGCACCCTCGCCGCCCTGGAAAGGGCTGCGTCCGACCTCGTCTCGGTCGATCCCAACGACTTCCAGGCTGACCACCTGGAATCTCTGCTCAGGTCCACGGGGGACGACCTGGGTCTGAACGGGCGGCAGTTCTTCGGCGCGCTTCGCGTTGCAATGTCGGGCCGAGCCGCTACGCCTCCCCTCTTCGACATGATGGAGGTAGTGGGTAAGGAGCGCGTCTTGCACCGGTTGTCGATTGCCGCCGGAAAACTGCTTACCGACGTGACCCAGTAGCTACGACCCGCCTGGCTGTCCGTCGGCGTCCGCCGGAGCAATCTGCTGGCCGCAGTGGGGGCAGTAGTCCCCGGCGTTTCGCCGACCAAAGCGGCTGCCGTGCACCCCCTCATCCGCATCGGCCTCCAGCAGACCCGCGCTGAGTATCCCTGCCGGCAGCGCGAACAAACCGATACCCATAACCGCTATCACCGCCGCCAGCAGCCGCCCTGTTATTGTAACCGGCACGGTATCCCCGTAACCCACGGTAGTTAGAGTAACCACGCTCCACCACATCGCCGCCGGAATGCTCGTAAACTTGTCGGGTTGCGCCTCCGATTCCGCGAAGAACATCAACGACGCGGCAATCACCAATATTAACAGCAGGGCCGCGATGGCGGTCAGTAGCTGGCTGCTTTTCAACCGCACCGCCGCTCCCAGTCTGCGACCCCCGGAGAAATACCTGGCCAGTTTGGCCGACCGGGTGATCAGACGAACCGCCAGCAGGAAAGACAGGTTGGGCCCATCACCGGATACCAACAAGGTTATGGCCGCCGCCGCAGAAGGATACAGGGCCGCTGCGTCAATGAGCGCGGCGGGAGAGACTACGTACTTCCAGCGCTGCCGCCAGTCCCTGCCCTCCGGATTCGCTTCGGGCGCCGCCCAAAACCTCAGCGCGTACTCCAACAGGAACACCGCCACGGTGCAGTACTCCACGACGTGGAACCACAGGGAGTAAGACCTTTCTAACGTCGGGACCGTCCAGAGAATCAGCGAGGCAGAATTGATCAGGATGACCGTAACGAGAACTGCCTCGACCGTGTACACGGTATTGATCCAGCTCGCGTTTCCAGCCGATGGCGCCGAGCCCGCCGGTTCAAGGGCGCGGTATACCCGCCGCCTGGCTGAATGGCGGTCGCGGTCGGATGGACGGGGCTTATCGGCCTCATTCATTGCTTGAACCTGCCTGTCGGAGCCCGCGGGAGACCGGGAAACGGAACATTCAGGATTCGGACTCGGTCAATGGATCCCGGTACTTGTCGGTTCCGGGGTATAACCGGGCTCAGGTTCAGTTGGTTGCGTGCAGAAATTGATAATCGTACCCCCAACAACCCCGTGTCGAATTAGGAAATAGAGCCCGGTATGTAAATGTTATGAAAATTTATGAAAAACGGGTTATTTGGTATCTTTTTTGTATTGACCAAAAACCATAGGGTCGATGTACAGTGGGTAGCAGCGTATTCCGTGCCAATAAATTTACTCTTTACAAAATCAGGATGAGCTTCCGGACGGGACGTCTATCGCCACGATTAACCGCCCAAATCAACGATCAAATAATATCAATTTAGCGGTTGTGGCTTCTAGGAACCCGATATCGGATTCCAACAAATTATTGAGGAGTAACCAGCGATGCAAGCCAACGGTGCAAAGGTAATCAGCGACGGCGTGTTCAAAGTCGACGGAGGAGCTATCTTCGGGCGCGTCCCCAAAATGATGTGGGAAAACATGGTCACTACCGACCGCAAGAATCGCGTCACGATGGGCCTGAATTGCATGCTGTTTCAATGCAATGGACGCAATATCCTTATCGACACCGGCGTCGGACCTAAAGACAATTTCCGCGATAGGGAAATCTACGGCTTGGTCCCCAGTAGGCTCCTGCGTGGTCTTAAGGTGATCGGCATCGGACCCAGGGACGTCGACGCCGTCGTCCTTTCTCACCTGCATTTCAGCCATGCCGGCGGCGCCACCCGCATGGACCGCGTCGGCGACATGGTGCCGTCCTTCCCCAACGCAACTTACTACGTTCAACGCGCCAGTTGGGAAGACGCCCAGGACCCATCAGCTCGCCACGCGGACGTTTTCCGCGTCGACGACTTCGAGCCAATCGCCGAACGCGGACGCATGGAGCTGCTCGACGGCGATACCGAGCTGTTCCCGGGCCTTAATCTCATCGTCACCGATGGCCACAGTCCAGGACATCAAATCGCGGTTTACAGCCACGGCGGCGAACGCATCGTCTACCTGGGAGACCTGGTGCCGACTCCCCACCATTTGGGGCTCACCGTCATCTCATCGTTCGATTACGAGCCGGAAACCAGCCTCGACCAGAAACGGGATATCCTCGCCGAAGCCGAACAGCAGGGCTGGCTGCTGGTGTTCGCCCACGGCCATGAAACCCGCGCCGGTTATCTCGAGCGGCGCCAGGATATGAGCTACCTGCGTCCCGTGGAATTCTAGGCCGACGGCAACGTTCGCCTTATCAACCTTCCAATTCGGCGATCATGGCCTTCCCGCTCACCGCGATCAATCGCGCCGGCATAATCCGGTTGGTCAGGTCCTGCCCCGTGGCGACATTCACTCGCACGTAGTTATCCGTCAGGCCTCGCCACACCCGTTGCCCATCGTCCTGAGCGCGGGCCGTTTCCCAAAGCACATTTCGAACCTCTCCCACCAGTCCCCGCCGATACGCGCCGTGAGTCCTGACGGCGACGGCGGCCATTTCACCGGCGCGGCGGCGTTTTTCTTCGGCGCCGACCTGCGCGGCAAAATGGTTCGCGCTGGTGCCCGGCCGTCGGGAATACGGAAAAACGTGCATATCGGCGAACTGCATCGCTTCGGCGAACTCCAGGCTCTTCACGTGTTCGTCTGCATCCTCGCCGGGGAACCCAACGATAACGTCAGTGGTGATGCCCGCATCTGGCGCCGTCTCTCGAACCAACTCCACTGCCCTCCGGAATCTTTCAGTATCGTATCGCCGCCGCATGGCCTTGAGTACCCGGTCCGATCCACTCTGCAACGGTACGTGAAAATGTGGACAAAGACGTGCGTTATCCCACCTGGAAAGCAGCTCCAGGCTAATCTCGTGAGCCTGCAGCGACGACACCCGCAACCTGGCCACGTCCGTCTCATCCAGAATGCGATCCAGCAGACCCGGCAGGTTCACACCGTCCAGGTCAAAACCGTAGGTGCCCAGCTGCGTTCCTGTGAGCACCACCTCTTTCATTCCGGCGGCCACGTTGCGCCGCACCGCTTCCACCAGCGTATCCGGTGAGATGCTGCGTTCTCGTCCCCTCACTTTGGGAACGATGCAGTAAGCGCAGACCTGGTCGCATCCCTCCTGAATCTTGATCATGGCCCGATTACGCGCCAGTATGCCGGTGCCGCCGGCATTGATACCGTCAGGCCAGAACCGCTCTACGGTGTGACCGCGTTGCGCTGCCGCTGATACCGCCAGTGAAACCAACTCGGGCTTATCCCGATTGCCCACCACCAACGAGACCTCGGGCATCGCCCGGAGCGCCTCGGCCGCCCGCTCCGGATAGCACCCGGCCGCTACGACGACTGCGTCCGGGTTGTGGCGTCGCGCCGCCCGCAGCGCCTGACGCGCCTTGCTGTCAGCGGTGGCGGTAACGGTGCATGTGTTGACTACCACAATGTCGGCATCCGCTACGGAATCAACCGTAGTGTACCCTCGGTTGGCAAACTCCCGGGCCAACTGTGCGCTGTCAGCCTGGTTGAGCTTGCAGCCATGCGTCTCGATAGCCACCGTGCCCACGAGAGGCGGCAACTGATCCGGTGTCGTGGCAATCCACACTGGCACGCCGGAACTGACGTTCAAATCGTTCGCAACCACGTGATCAGTCCCCAAGATCTGCTACCTCATCATCCGCGTCAGACGCTGGCACGGGCGAATCCGCTCCTGGAATCCGCGCCACCAGCCGCTCGATGGCTTCACTCAGGTCATCCATCGCCAGGAACAGGTAGTCCACGCGACTCCTGCGCTCCCGGACACGCTCCGCGGCTTCGGCAAAGGCCGCCAGATGATCAAACGCATCGCGGATGTAACGATCCTTTTCCTCTTCGCCCAGGGCGCGCGTGAACCTTCGCAGCGCCGCCTCGTCTTCAGTGCCCTCTCCGCGGGCTGTCGCCACACCGCGGCACGCCGACAGCAGGCTTCCCCACAGCAACTCCTCTGACTGGCCCCACTGCCCTTTCTGCATGGCATTTTGGGCAGAACTCAGCAGACGCAGGGCCCGGCTGCGATGCCGGGTTATTTGGCGCTCAGCGGTCAATCTATCCATCCGGACTGTTCAATTCCATGTCGTTAGCGATTTTAGCACACGGAACCCGCTTGCCATCTCAGATCGTGGTTGGTCGGACGCCGCAGCTCATTCGCCCGCCTTCGGAACTGGCGCCACAAACTCCCCGGTAGTACACTGATTCACCGCCAGTGACGCCGTACATTGTTGAGGTTTCAAGCATGCCTGAGGTCAACCCGTTTCGCTACGTAGCATACCCGGTGCGCGTACACGCCGGGGACAACGCGTTGTCCAGTCTCCGCGCTGAGGTTGACCGTGTCAGAGCAAAAAGGCCGTTCATCGTTTGCGGCCGATCCGTTTCGCAACGCACCAATCTCCTTCAGCGCATCGCAGACGCACTGGGCCCGCAACCAGCCGTCGTCTTCGACGGCGTACGAACCGGATCACCGGTGTCAGACGTTCTGGCTGGCGCCCAGGCCGCCCGGGAAACCGATGCCGACCTCATCATCGCCGTCGGTGGCGGCAGCGCCGTGGTTACCGCCCGCGCAATTATCATCCTGCTGGCAGAAGGTGGCGCTCTCGAAGACCACGCTACCAAATATCCGCCGGGACAACCCCCGGTCAGCCCGCGCTTGATGGCGCCGAAATTACCCAACATCCTTGTGCTGACCACACCCACCACGGCGGCCACCCGGGCCGGCACCGCCGTCATCGATGGCGAAACGGGTCATCGACTGGAGATGTTCGACCCCAAAACCCGTCCCAGCGCCGTTATATGGGATACCGACGCCCTGCTCACAGCGCCGGTTGATCTCTGCATCAGCGCTGCCGGGTCGCTGTTCAGCGGCGTAATCAGCGCCCTGCAATCTCCGACCTTGAACGTGATGGCAAACGCCGACCTCGTCGGATCGCTCAACCTTTTGCTGGAACATTTGCCCGCGGTCAGCAACCACCCAGATGACGGCGCCGCCCGGGTCAACCTGTGCGTTGCCTCGTTCATGTACAACCGGGCCTGGGATGCCGGAGCCAGCGGATCCGCACTGGGCGTCGTGAGCGCTCTGGCCCACAGCCTCGACACGCGCTTCCCCGAATGCAGCCACGGGGCGGCATATTCCATCAACACGGCTCCCGGTATGAGATTCAATCGAGATTACAACCTCAAAGGTCAGGCGCGCGTCGCTGCCGCAATGGGTCTGGTCAAGTCCGGCACGACCGATCGGGAAGCCGCCGATGCCGCTGCCGACGCGGTGTCCGGGTTCTTCGAGACGGTGGGTATGCCCCTGCGGCTGCGTGATGTTGGCGTGCCGGAGGAAGGGATCGAGGACATCGCCCGGGATGCCCTCACCGACTTCGGCCTGCATCGCAACGTGCGGCCAATCAACGACGCAACGGAACTGCGAGATTTGTTGCGTACCGCCTGGTAACCGCCAGCCACACACCGCCGAATGACGGTGCTCAACTACTCTCGATATCTGAGGGCCAACTCCGCAATATTGCCGACTTCCCACTCCGCCATTAATGCTTCCAGCTCGGCGAGCACACGGAAGGGAGCGTCGAGATCGGCCAGGTTCGCGCTGCCGATCTGAACCGCCGTAGCTCCCGCCAGCAAGAACTCAGCGGCGTGGCGGCCCGTGAACACTCCGCCCACTCCGATGATCGGAACCTTGACCGCGCGGGCCGTTCGGTGCACCAGCGCCACCGCAATGGGACGCAGGGCGTGTCCCGACAATCCGCCGCTCCCAGTACCCAGCACCGCCCTCCCCAGGTCAGTGTCAATGTGCATCGCCGGGATGGTATTGCAGATCGTCAGAGCGTCCGCGCCAGCATCCACCGCCGCCTGGGCGATTTCGGTGATATCCGGCACGTTGGGGGAAAGCTTGGCCCACAACGGCAGGTCGGTTTGCCGACGGACACCCGCCACCGCCGCCTCCGTAA
Source organism: Dehalococcoidia bacterium (assembly GCA_965217175.1). Lineage (GTDB taxonomy): Bacteria > Chloroflexota > Dehalococcoidia > Lucifugimonadales > UBA3495 > Bin87. The sequence goes on along the minus strand of OZ244251.1, from coordinate 1,781,246 downwards.
GATGCGGTCGGTGACTGAACATCGCCCCGTCGTCCACGTTGGGACAGCTCAGATTCAGCTCGATGGCCGCAAACCCGGAAACCCCTCGCGTGAACGATGCCATTTCCTCCCACTGCTCCGGACTTTCGGCTGCCATGCTCATTACCATGTTGGCGTCCAGGTTCGCCCATTGCGGCGCCAGTTCGCTCATTGCAGCCTCTATCCCCGGGTTGGTCAGCCCGATTGAGTTCAGCAGCGTAGTTTCCCCTGCCTCCAGGCCCTCCCGAAATGACTCGGGGAACCACCGCGGTTCGGGGTTGCCGGTCCTGGCATTTCGCGTAAAGGTCTTTGGCACCACCGCCCCCAATAAACCCAGCGGGGCGTTCGCCGCGATCCCCCGGCCATAGCCATCGTATCCGAACGTGCCCGAAGCAATCATGATCGGATTGGACAGCCGAAGGCCGCCGGGGCGTTCGGGCGCCAGATCTACTGACAGATCGACGGTAACAACCAACGGCGGCCTCCTGATTACCTTATGTTGAGCCTGATTATCCGCGCTAACTTACAGCGCTGGGATATCGTCCTCCTCGTCATCAAACGGAGAGAAGATACGGGCGGTCGCCTGCAGATCCCGGTCGCCCTCCAATTCTCCATCGGTCAACGACTGTGCCCGGCGAAGCAGATCTTCCTCTTCTTCGGCGGTGCGAATCTGATAACCGGAGTCTCCCAGGCCCCCTCCGTCGGCCACCGGACCCGATGGCTGGCCCGAGATTACCTCGCTGTCGATCTCCAGATCCAGCGCGCCTTCCGGTGCGTCCAATCCATCGATTGCAAGGGGTTGCCCCGACAGCCAGGACGGAGCCATCAACTCCACATCGAAATCTTCCAGAGATTCCTGCCGGAGGAGATGTCGCTCCGACTCCAGCAGCGAATCCAGCCGTGCCGGAATCAGCCTGCCGATAATCACGTTTTCTTTCAGACCCCTGAGCCAGTCGCGATCACTCGCCACCGCGGCCATGGTCAGCACCTTGGTTGTTTCCTGGAACGATGCCTTCGACAGGAAGCTGTCGGTGGTCAGCGCTGCCTTGGATACTCCCAGCAACAGGGTCCTCGCGGTGGAAGGCTCCCCGCTCTCGGCCAGTACACGCTGGTTCTGATCCTCGAACCGGAACTTGTCCACCACGTCACCGGGGATGAATTCGGTATCGCCGGAGGTTTCTACCTGCACCCTACGCAACATTTGCCGCAGGATGACCTCAATGTGCTTGTCATGAATTCCCACCCCCTGCGAACGGTACACCTCCTGTACTTCGTCAACCAGGTAGTGTTGCAGCCCTTCCAGGCCGCGGACGTCCAGCAATTCCCTCAGATCCAGCGGGCCGTCAACCAAAGCGGCCCCAGCATTAACCTGTTGGCCGTCGTTCACCCGGAGCGTCATCTGAGGATTCACGTCATAAGAACGCGATTCCTCTTCGCGCCACACCACGGTGATCCCGTTTGCAGAGATCTCCGCTTCACCAGAATGGTCCGAGCGAATCTCCCGCAGAATGTCCAGTCCGGCCACGGAACTGCTTGCTCCATCGTCAGCGCCGTCCCCGTTGGTCTGGATCGCCGGCGAGTCGGCGTTGACAACTACTGCCAGCAGCTTGCCGTCGTCAACCGCTTCGCCCCGCTCTACCAATCGGATCGCCCCGTCGGGCAAATCATACTGGTGGCGTTCTTCTTCGTCGTACACCACACGGATGCGGCGCGCCCCGGTGGCGTCTTCCTCCAGCGACACGGTGCCGTCAATGTGGGTAAGCACGCCGGCGCCCTTGGGCGGGCGTACTTCAAACAGTTCCTGTACCCTGGGCAAACCCGTCGTGATGTCAGACCCGGCGATGCCTCCGGTGTGGAACGTCCGCATGGTGAGCTGCGTACCGGGCTCGCCGATGCTTTGCGCTGCGATTACGCCCACGGCCTGACCAATCTCTACCAAATTGCCGGTAGCCGGCAAGCGCCCGTAGCACATTTGACAAATTCCGCGGCGCGTTTGGCAGGTCAATGGTGAACGCACCGGCACCCTTTCGATACCGGCGTCCTTGATCACCTCCGCGATACCCTCGTCGATCATTTCGTTGCGGTCGATAATTATTTCGCCGCTGCGAGGATCGGCTATCACATCGCCCGCCATCCGACCGACCATGCGTTCAGCAAAACTGGTGAGTGTCGGGTCGTTGGGCCGAGGCTCCACGTAGAACGGCTCAGCGTATTCGCAGTCCGGCTCCTGAACGATAACCTCCTGCGACACGTCCACCAGGCGGCGAGTCAAATACCCGCTGTCAGCCGTACGCAACGCAGTGTCCGTCAAACCCTTCCGCGCGCCGTGGGTGGAGATGAAATACTCCAGCGCGGTGAGCCCTTCGCGGAAACTCGATTTCACCGGACGCTCGATGATGCGACCCTCTGGATCGCTCATCAACCCGCGCATTCCGGCCATCTGTTTAATTTGCGATATGTTACCTTTCGCTCCCGACATCGCCATTACGGCGACGCCGCCGAAATACTTCAGTTCGTCCTCAACCACCGTTTGCATGTCATCCGACGCTTTGGTCCAGGTCTCGATGATCCGATCGTATTTTTCATTCTCGGTCATCATACCCATCATGAAGTTGTTTTCATGATCTGAAACCTTTTGAGTTGCCGCTTCCAGAATGTCATGCTTCCGGGCCGGAACCTGAATGTCGTTGATGGCAATCGTAATACCCGACTTGGTCGCGTAGTAGAACCCCATCTCCTTTATCTTGTCCAGCGCCTGCGCCGTCTCCACGTTGGTAAGGTTCCGGTACAACTCTGAAGTCAGGTCCTTGATCGCGCCACGGTCCATTACCTGGTTCTTGTAACCCAACGAATCAGGAATGGTTTCGTTGAAAATCAGCCGGCCCATGGTGGTGTCCACCGGCCCATCGGCTCCCGCCACGTCAATAACCGAGATGGGCGCCCTCAGGTCGATCTGGCCGTCCGAATACGCGATACGGGCTTCATGTATGTCGTAGAAATGATTGCCGGCGCCCTTGCCGTCGGGCAGCAATTCGGTAAGGTAATAGCAACCCATCACCATGTCCAGCGTGGGCGCCACCAACGGATCGCCCGAAGCTGGCGACAGCATGTTATTGATGCTCAGCATCACCGTGCGAGTCTCGTTAACCGCCATCGTAGACAATGGAACGTGAACCGCCATCTGGTCGCCGTCGAAGTCAGCGTTGAACGCCGAGCAAACGAGCGGGTGCAGTTGTATGGCGCTCCCTTCGATCAACACCGGCTTGAAGGCCTGGATCCCCAGGCGGTGCAGTGTTGGCGCCCGGTTCAGCATCACCGGTCGGTCTTTGATAACGTCTTCCAGAATGTGCCAAACTTCCGGCGAAGATCGTTCCACCATCCGCTTGGCCGCCTTGATGTTCGGCGCCAACGCGCTCAACACCAAACGGTGCATCACGAACGGCTTGAACAATTCCAGCGCCATGCGCTTGGGCAGGCCGCATTGGTCCATCTTCAGTTCCGGGCCGACCACGATCACCGAGCGGCCCGAATAGTCGACGCGCTTGCCCAACAGGTTCTGCCGGAAACGGCCTTGCTTGCCCTTCAGCAAGTCGCTCAACGATTTGAGCGCATGGTCCCGTTTACCCTTAACTGCCTTGCCCTGCCGCCCGTTGTCAATCAGCGAGTCAACCGCTTCCTGCAGCATCCGCTTCTCATTGCGAATCATCAGGCCCGGTGCGCGCATACTGGCAAACCGCTTCAACCGATGGTTCCTTGACAAAACCCGGCGATACAGGTCGTTGAGGTCGCTCGTCGCGAAGCGTCCGCCATCCAGCTGAACCATCGGGCGCAGCTCCGGCGGCAGCACCGGCAGGATCGTCATGATCATGTCCTGCATCCGGTTTTCGCTGCGGCGGAAAGTTTCCAGCAACCGCATCCGTTTGCCGGCCTTGGTCCGGATCTGCGACGATGTGGCCCGCATCTCCTGTTCGGTGTAATACCGTTCCTGATCCAGGCCCCGGTCCAGCAATTTCAGGGATTCCAGCACCGGCTCTGCACCCATGTCAGCCTCGAACGCGTCATCCCAGAACGGCTTTAGCCGGTCGTACCTGCCCGTGGACAGGATGGTCAGTCGCAGGCCGCCCGAACCGCTGCGGGCGATGTAAAATTCGTCCGGCATGTACTCTTCAGTTCGTGCCGCGGCGGGCAGTTTGAGGTCGTCCCAAAGCCAATCCAGATCCTCGGTGCGCGGCCGCCGGGCCGAGTCCCAACGCAACCAGCGCATCGCCTGAATAATTTCTGCCGCTTCCTTGCGACGTTCCGTCGTGGCGCGTACCAGATACCCGTCGACGTTACCGATCAATTCCTGCAGGGACCTCAGTTGGGTCCCCCACAAATCTACTTCTTTATCCTGCGTCTCCGGCGTGGTTATCTCGTTTAGCCGAGCCACTCGTTCTTCCAGGCTGGCAATGGCTTTCGATTCTTCACTGTCGGGTTGGAGCCGTTCCAGTAGAGCGGTGAAAGCGGGCAATCCCCAGCCCCGGCCCTCCGGGTTTTCTTCGGTGCGCCGCAAATTCCAGGTGCGAACCGCGCCTTCCACACTACCCACACATTCCCTGATTTCCGACAGGTCCTGAGCCATGGGAAGTTGCGTTGTCGCAACGGCAGCCCCTTCGCCCTGGTCGGCCGCTATGGACTTGAGGCCGTTGAGCAGGCGTAGCAGGACTTCATCGTCTATGGCGGCGATGTCCGCCGTCAAACGGTCAATCGCGTCGGCCAAATCGTCCTGATTCTCTTCCGACTGCCCGGCTTGAACTGCTGCGTTCGCCGCAATAACGGCTTCCACGCTGGCGTCCAGCCTCTTCAGCTCCGTACCAATAGGCGCTACGCCGTATTGCAATCGCCCAATAGCCGCCGCCACCGGGTCTCCCTCGGCAGCTGCGACCAACAACCGTTCCTCAGACTCCAGCACTCCGGTCTCCAGCAAACACCGCCCAACCGCCATGATGGCAGCCTGGGCCTCCGAGTTCGCCGACACCAGTCCGCGCAGCGTTTCCACATGCGAGGCGATTCCGTCTACGTCCACCTCACCGCCATTCGTAAGCTCGCTGATCACCTGCCGGGCAGCGGCCACGGCGGTTGCCAGCGTGGCCGGCTGGCCTCCCATGGCAGCCGCGGCGCCCAGCCGGCGGCGTTCCAGATCCCAGGAAGTAACCCGATCCGCCAGCCGCTGCAAAGCAGCATCCGCCGCCGCGATCGGTTCGTTACGCAGTTGCTCCACTTCCGAAACATGCTGTTCCAGCTTTTCGCGCATCAACTCGATGTCAACACGGTTGATCACGTAGGCCGAGTAATACAGCACCCGTGTCAGGTCAGACAGTTTCAGGTCCAGGGCCAGGCTCATCACGCTGGGAGTGTTTTTCACGAACCATATGTTGGCCACCGGCGCCGCCAGCGCGATGTGACCCAGGCGTTGCCGACGCACGTTAGAGCGCGTTACCTCAACACCACACCGGTCACAAACCACGCCCTTATACTTCTGGCGCTTGTATTTCCCACACTGGCATTCCCAGTCTTTGGTCGGCCCGAATATCTTTTCGCAGAACAGGCCGTCCTTCTCCGGACGCTGGGTGCGGTAGTTAATCGTTTCACCCTTCTGCACTTCTCCCGAAGACCACGCCCGGATCTGTTCGGGAGAGGCTATGGAGATGCGAATGGCGTTGAATTCAGGGGAAGTGGCTTCGCGGTTGTCCAGCATTCTTACCATGTTTTAATTCGCCTCCATGGAGAACAGGAAGTCATCTTCGCCCGGTAGCCCCAGACTCGGATCTTCCTGCACCTCTTCTTCCTCGAGTTGTACGTTCAAACCCAGGCTCTGCAATTCCTTCAACAACACGTTGAACGATTCCGGCACGCCAGGCTGACTGATCGCATGACCCTTGACGATGGATTCGTAGGTGTTAACCCGCCCGGCAACATCGTCAGATTTGATGGTAAGAACCTCCTGCAGATTGTGGGCCGCCGAATATGCTTCCAGGGCCCAGACTTCCATCTCCCCGAACCGTTGCCCGCCGAATTGCGCCTTACCGCCCAGCGGTTGTTGCGTAATCATCGAATACGGTCCCGTGGAGCGAGCATGAATCTTGTCTTCCACCAAGTGAATGAGCTTCAACATGTAGATACTGCCCACAGCCACCGGTTGGTCAAACGGTTCGCCGGAGCGCCCGTCGAATAGCTGGAATTTGGCAAACGTTGGAGGCGCTATCAATCGCTGCCGATGGACCTCCATCGCCAACAGGTGCATTTCAGAAAGCGACATCCCGTCAGGGTTTTCGCCCGCCACGTCCCGCAGCCACAGGTACAGGCACGCCCCTCTGGCCTTTCCCAGGTTTGCTTCGTCATACAGCGGCTCGGGATCGAACCCCTGACTGCGTAGCCAGGCGTACACCTTTCCCATGTCGATGGTGTCGCTGTATTCCGACCCGGGTTCGGAGGCTTTGGCCTGTTGGCCGAACCACCACCTGGCCAGCGAGTCTTCGATGTTATCGTCGTCAGCGCCCTCGAATACCGGCGTCAACGCCTGAAAGTCCAGGTTGCGCGCGGCCCAGCCCAGATGACTTTCCAGCACCTGGCCCAGATTCATCCGCGACGGCACGCCGATAGGATTCAGTATGATGTCAACCGGCGTTCCGTCGGTGAGGAACGGCATATCCTCTTCCGGCAGAACCCGCGACACCACGCCCTTGTTGCCGTGGCGTCCTGCCATCTTGTCGCCAACCGAGATCTTGCGTGTCTGCGCCACCCACACCCGGATTGCCTCATTCACGTCCGGGGGCAGGTCGTCCTTGTTTTCGCGGCTCAGCGCTTTCACGCTGATAACCTTGCCTCGCTGCCCGTGGGGCACACGAAGCGAAGTATCCCGCACGTCCTTGGATTTCTCGCCGAATATGGCCCGCAACAGGCGCTCTTCGGCGGTCATTTCAGTTTCACCCTTGGGCGTAACCTTGCCCACCAAAATATCGCCCGGGCCCACGTCGGCCCCGATTCGAATCACACCCCGCTCGTCAAGGTCACGCAGGTTGCTTTCGCCTACGTTGGGGATATCCCTGGTGATTTCTTCGTCGCCCAACTTGGTGGAGCGGCTTTCCACTTCGTACTTTTCGATGTGCACCGAAGTGAACTGATCGTCCTTCACCAGCCGTTCGCTGATTATGATGGCGTCCTCGTAGTTGTATCCCTCCCAGGACATGAACGCCACCAGCACGTTTTGGCCCAGCGCCAGCTCGCCACCATCTGTTGATGAGCTGTCCGCCAGCGTGTCGCCCGCGTTTACGTAGTCGCCTTTTTGAACCAGCGGCCGCTGGTTCAAACACGTTCCCTGATTGGTCCGTGCGAATTTCACCAGGCGGTGCCGATGTTCAACACCGGCGGTGTCAGTTACCACGATCTCGTTGCCGTTAACCGATGTAACTGAGCCCCGCGCCCGTGACAACAGCACTTGCCCGCTGTCTCGCGCAACCCGGCCCTCGATGCCAGTTCCCACTATGGGAGCTTGTGGTTGCAGCAACGGCACGGCCTGTCGCTGCATGTTACAGCCCATCAGCGCTCGGTTGGCGTCGTCGTGTTCCAGGAACGGAATCAGCGCCGCCGACACGCTCATGATCTGCAACGGAGAAACGTCTGCGTACTCAGCAGTGTGTGGAGAAGCCAACCGGTAGTTGTCCCCCTCCCGCACTTCCACCTGTTCCTCGGTAAATTGGTTCACCTCGTCAAAGGCCGAATTGGCCTGTGCAATCCGAAACTGCTCTTCCGTATCAGCCGTCAGGTACTGAACGCTGTCCGGGCGGGTATCCACAAACGGGGTAACCTCAATAACCGTATCTGCGGACAGACGACGCAATCGCCGCAAATGCTTCTCGGTGATGATTTCGCCCGCGGCAACGATCACCTCCCCCTTTCGGGTTTTAATATCGGCAGTTACTTCGTGGCCCACCAGATCGAAATAACCCGGAATCCCCGGGTCGCGGCAATCTCCCAGCCACACCTTCTTCACCACTGGCCAGTAGGGCGTTTCGATAAAGCCCAACCGGTCAATGCGGGCGTACGCCGCCAGACTGCTCAGCAGTCCGATGTTCGCGCCCTCCGGCGTCTCGATCGGACAAATTCGGCCATAGTGCGAGGCGTGAACGTCCCGCACGTCGAATCCGGCCCGCTCCCGGGTCAGTCCGCCTCGACCCAGGGCCGACAACCTGCGCTTGTGAGTCAACTCCGCCAGCGGATTCGTCTGGTCCATGAATTGCGACAATTTGTCGCCGCCGAAGAATTCCCGAATCGCCCCCGTGACCGGACGCACATTCACCAGCTTCGCCGGCACGGCATCCTCTGGTTTTTCCAAGCGACCCACGCGATCCTGGAACATGCGGTGCATCCGCAGCAACCCGATACGCACCTGGTCCCGCATCAACTCCCCGGCCACACGCACTCGGCGGTTACCCAGGTGGTCGATGTTGTCCCTCGGCTCCATGTTATCGGTGTGGTGACGGATCAACTCGCGAACCGTGTCGATGATATCGTTCAGTTCCAGAACCCGCCGTTCGGGCATTTCCATCCCCGGCAGGTTCAATTTCACGCGGTGCATGTTGCCGTTGGGGCCTGTGTTCACTTCTGTAACGACGCCTACAATGCGCGACGCCCGGGCCCGTACCGGAGTCAACCTCCACGATTGCTTCGGTCCCTGGCTGACGCGTTCTGCGTAAATCAGCTGCCCGGCTTCCACTATGCTTTCTTCCGCCAGGAAGCGATTCTTCATTACCTCCAACTCGCCGCTGGAGATCGCGCTGACCGTTTCAACGCCGGCCGGAATGGGCTCGGTAGAGATGGCCGTCGGCTCCCCCAGAGAATCGGTAACCTGACGCCAAACGCTCACGTTCAGCGCAACCTCTCCAGGCTCATCGCCCAATGCCAGCAGTGTCCCCGCGTTGGCAGCGTCTGCCGAAACCACGTTCAGGTGTACCGCGTCGTCACCGGATTTATCCGCAAACAGATCCACCGGTTCGATCCGCCGGTCGGCCCGTCGCGCCAAATATCCGTAGTTGATCAATGCGTCGATGTCACGCTCGTTCAGGATTCGGCTTTCGCGTCCCGAGGTTTCAAAAATCTCGCCGGCAGTGGCGCCGTCATCCGACTTGGCGGACAGATCCCTTACCACCTCCAACACCATTTTCTGTGAGTCAGAGAGAATCTGTTCGTGGGATCGGCCCAATCGCTGATCGACCTTGATGCGGCCCACTTCTCCCAGATCGAACCGCCGTCCGTCGAAAAAGTGATTCAGCACGAAGGTGCAGGCAGCATCGACTTGCACCGCCGGCTCACCGGGACGCAGCCACTTGTACAGGTTGCGTTGCGCCAGCCCAATCCGGTGGGCCTGCTCGTGACTAAACTCCCGGTCCGGATGAATGCGGTCCCACAAGGAGCGCAATTCCTCCTCTTTGGGGTTGTAATCCCGGTCTTCCGCCGGCGGTATTCCCGCGATAAAGGGACGGCACTCTCCGGCGTCGATGTCCGCAAACAGGTCCTGCATCTCGGCGGCGCTAACCACGCCCAGCGCGTGCAGGAACGTAGAAATACTCATCCGCCGCCGCCGGTCTACGCTCACCGTGATGCACTCAGGCAGGTTCCGCCGCCTGGCGTAGTAGTGAGACCACGTCGACATCTCGATCCGCGCGCCACGGCTGGCCGATATACGACCCTTGTAATACCAGGGCTCGTTGATACCGCATTCCGGGCATGGCGGGTCGGTAGACGGTTCCCGTTCGTAATATACGCTGGGAGCACGCTGCAACTGGCTAACCAGCACACGTTCCGCCCCATTGATGATAAACGTGCCGGTGTCGGTCATCATCGGCACGTCGCCGAAGAAAATATCCGACTGGGTTATCTCGCCCGTCTCCTGGTCGCGCAATTGTGCCTGCACGTACAGCGGTTGCGAGAATGTTATCTCCCGCTCCCGACATTCCTCCGGTGAAAACTGGGGAGGGTCGAACCAGTGATCCAGGAAATACAGCTCAAAGCGCTCGGCTCTTCGAGAGGCTTCACCGTTAGCAAACCGGCGCGTAATGCCGGCGACTATCGGTGAGCAGTCCTTGAACGTTTCGGCCAGTCCTTTCGTCTTGAACCAGTCAAACGACTCGATCTGGCTTCGAATCAGATTCGGTACGTCCAGCAAATTACCAATGCTTGATTCTGAATAAGTCTTTACATCTCGGGCAGTCAAACCGCGGTCGTTGCGGCCCTGGCGTTTACGGGTCAAAACCATAAATAAGACACTCCTAACGCAGTTCCGGGGTGGCGGTGCTTAACGACATAAACGCCTGCCCTTCCGTCCGGAGGATAGACACACCAAGACGGCTCGCCCCCAATAGGCAAGCCGGCTCTATAGCCTAATTAGAACAGATAGTGCAGGCGGTGATGTGGTGCAGTCGTATATACTTGCATACAATGCATCGTGGGTTCAACGAACTTACAAGATTTATACAGTTTTGTCAATAAACTTCGTCCCCTCAACCTGGCAGTTCGATATTCCGTTTGTCCAACATCCCGCGCATCCCAAGCCCACGGAAGGGTCGCCCCACGTCCTTGTCATCGCGAGCAGCGCCGGTGAATTCGGCCGCAGCGTTTAGCCCCCGCCGCCGCGCACTTCCAGGCTGGGCTTGGTCATCTCTTCGGGATTGAGCAGCGTATCCAGCTCGGCCTCGCTCAACGACGTGTCGTTGCGGGCCACTTCGCGGATGGTCTTCCCCGTTTCAGCAGCTTTCTTGGCGATCCCGGCAGCGGCGTCATAGCCAATCGACGGAGCCAGCGCCGTTCCCAGCATCAACCCCTTCTCCACCATCGCCGGCCCGGTTTCTGTGGCCGTGATGCCGTCCACGCACTGCTCCGCAAAATTCTTGGCCGACGCGGCCAGCAGGGTTATCGATTGAAGCAGGTTATAAGCGGCCACCGGCATCATGGTATTCAGCTCGAAATACCCTCCGGCGCCCGCCAGCGCCACGGTCGCGTCGTTGCCCACCACGTGCGCTGACACCTGGATCACTGACTCGGCGATCACCGGGTTGACCTTGCCCGGCATTATGCTGCTGCCGGGCTGCACCTCGGGCAGGTTAATTTCCCCCAGGCCGGCCCGTGGCCCGCAACCCAGGAATCGAATGTCATTGGCAATTTTGTGCATGCTGATTGCCACCGTCTTCAGCTGCCCGCTCGCTTCCACTATCCCGTCAAGCGTAGCCTGAGCCTGGAAATGGTTTCCGGTTTCCCGGATATCAACCCCGGTCATCGCACTCAGATGGCGGCACGTGCGCTCCGAAAACTCGGGGTGGGTATTCACGCCCGTGCCCACAGCGGTGCCACCCAATGCCACCTCGGCCAGCGCTTGCTGCGCCCGACCAACCCTGGCAATACTGTACTCGGCCTGGCCGGCGTATCCCTTGAATTCCTGGCCCAACCGAACCGGCGTGGCATCCTGAAGATGCGTGCGTCCCGTTTTGATGATAGGCCAAAATTCATCGGCTTTGGCTCCAAGTGCAGTTTGCAGCTTCTGCAGCCCCGGCAGCAGGTCGTCCTTGATCCCCAGCAGCGCAGCCAGGTGGATGCTCGTTGGTATCACGTCGTTGGACGACTGCCCCAGATTGACGTGATCGTTGGGGTGCGCCAGCCTGGAGCCCAAGTCGCCCCCCAAAATTTGCGACGCACGGTTTGCAATCACCTCATTGGCGTTGGTGTTGGTAGAGGTGCCCGAGCCGGTCTGGAAAATATCCAGTACAAAGTGATCGTCATGCTGGCCGTCCACCACTTCCTGGGCCGCCGCCACTATGGCCTCTCCAATTCCCCGATCCAGCACGCCCAGATCCATGTTGGTACGCGCCGCCGCCAGCTTGATCAGGCCCAAAGCCTGTATGAATTGTCGGGGGAAGCGCAGGTCGCTGATCGGAAAATTGAGCACCGCACGCATTGTGGATGCGCCGTAGAGCGCAGCGGCGGGAACCTGCATCTCGCCCATGGAATCCCGTTCGATCCGCGTAGTGGAGGTGGTCATATCTTGTTGCCTTCCTGTAGTGGAGTGTCGTAAGCAGCACCCGCCAGCGTGGCGACCACGGCCTCATTTCAGTTTAACATTTCGAGCAATAAACGGCTCGACCTATTTCCCCTCCTGAATAAACTCGGCTATCCGCTCTGCGATCATAATGGTCGTAGCATTGGTGTTCGCCCGAATCACGTCGGGCATTACCGACGCATCCACCACCCGCAGGTTTTGCAGCCCGTATACGTGGCAATATTGGTCCACCACCGCGTCCAGGTCCGAGCCCGGACCCATCTTGCACGTTCCAGAAGAATGGTGCTGGGTGTAGGCATTTCTCAGCAACCATTGGTCCAGCGTGGCGTTCGATTCCAGGTCGGCGTCGGTGGGAGACAAGCGCTCGGCAATATACGGTTTGAACGTCGGCTGTTCGGCAATCTCCAAACCCAGCCGTACCGCCGCCCTCATCCGCGCCCGGTCGCCCGGGTCGGAAAGATAGTCGTAAAATAGATCGGGCTGCTCGTGCGGGTCGGTAGAGGTCAGCCGCACTCGCCCGGCGGAAATCGCGTTTTGCAAAGCGGCGCTGAATCCGAAATGAAAGTCATCAGAGTCGATTTGCACGCTGGCTGGCCGGTGTTCGCTGGTCATCAGGATTGGCGTTAGCTGAATGTCTCCGCGAGTGCCCGTTCCTTCCGGGCTGTATCGCAGGCCCACCTGTATGCTCGGTGCGTCAATGTCGGGCGGTTCTCCCACACCACGGAACAGGCTGAACACCGCCGGATGATCCCGCAGGTTTTCTCCCACTCCCGGCGAATCATGGATTACCGGAATCCCCATCTCACGCAGGTGGTCCGCCGGCCCTACGCCGGAAAGCATCAGTATCTGCGGCGACGCTATCGCACCGCTGCTCAGTATGATCTGATCCCCTTCTATGGTGAAAACTTCGCCGCCGCTTTCGGCTTCCACTCCCACAGCCGTCGTGCCCTCAATCAGTATCCGGCGTACCGTCACATTGCCGCGGACGGTAAGGTTCAGCCGGTGGCGCGACATCGAAAGGTAGGTCAGCGACGTGCTCATCCGCACGCCATCGATGTTGTTCAGCGGGCGCGCCGCGACCCCGTTGGAATCGGGGTGATTCTGATCAGCATCTTCCGGGAATCCCAAAGACCTGCAGGTGTCGTAAAATGCCTCCGCCACCGGCAGCCATTCCTCGCGCTTGTATCGCCGCACCGGAATCGGCCCCGAATTCCCGTGAAAATCATCCCCGCCATAATCCAGGTCGTTCTCCAGCCTGCGGAAATAGGGCAACACCTTCGTGAACGACCATTCGTCATTGCCGAATACGGCCCAGTTGTCGTAGTCCTCTGGGACGCCACGGAACAACACCTGTCCGTTGATACTGCTCGATCCGCCCATGGTGCGTCCCCGGGGGATCTGTATTGGTTCCTCCTGTTCCGGTGTGCCGCGGGCCGTGTATCCCCAGTTGTGAGGACCGTAGGCGGATCGCCACACGTTGTTGCCGTTCTTCAGGTCTACCGGCAGATGTTCAAAGTCTGGATAATCCGGCCCTGCTTCCAGAAGCAACACCGACCGCGTGCCATCCTCGGTCAACCGCGCCGCCAGCGTGCAACCCGCGGAGCCGCCCCCAATGATTATGTAATCGTAATTCAACGTGATATCTCCTTATGACACTCGCGATGACACTCGCGAACCGAAAAAGCCTGTTCTTGCTGCCGTCGTATCGATCATGACGACACCGCTAAAGCTCGCAACTGTCCAGCAGGCAGTTGAACAAGTCCAACCCGTCCATTCCGTCCAGCGATTCATCGTGAATGTCCACCAGATGTTTCATAATGCGCGGGGTGTTCATCGGTATCAGCAGCGCCGTGGCATTGATGCTCACGATGCCGATCATCGGATGCGCCACAAACCTCCCAAACGCCTGCTCCTGTTGCTCGCACAGCAAACACCGCACCGTAATTTCTTCGTCCCGAGCGTCGTAGATCAACTGCATCAGCGGTTCGCCCTGATATCGGGCGTCATACACCAGACCATTGCCAAATCGGTCCGTCCCCATGAATTCCACCGCCAGCGAGTTCGTCCACCCCTCCGCGGGGAAAACCACCCGGTTGCTGTCCTTGGGCAAGGTGCTCACCTCCTGCGCTCCCGTTAGTCGTGGCCTGATTTTACCGCATCAACGCCCGATTCAAAACCGGCTGCAACCGCCTTAACCGCCACCGAACCCATGCGCCCTTTCCTTTCGATGAGGTGGCCTGAACCGATTGGTACTTCCCCGCCACCGCGAGGCGGCCAGCGATGCAGCCCGGCCGATCATCGGTTGCTCTGTTGCCTGCGGTATGGCAACATTAGCCCATCAAGATGACGCGGCGCAAAGGAGCCCCTGAATGAGCCTGGATATATTTGACGTTACCGGTCAAAAAGTGCTGTTGGTTGGTGCCGGGCGCGGCATTGGAAAAGGCATCGCGCTGGCATTCGCAAACGCCGGCGCCGACGTCGCCGTAACCGGATTGACCCCCACCGGAGTCAACCGCGTCGCCGACGAAATCCGTGCCAACGGAGGCACCTGCCTGCCCCTCACCGGCGATGCCACCAAGGCTGCCGACATGGATGAGATCGCCTCCAGGGCCATCGCCGAATTCGGCCAGATTGACACCCTCGTCAACTGCGTTGGCGACGCCATTCGCAAGCCGGTGGTCCAGCTACCCGGCAACGATACTCCCGGCATGACCGAAGAAGAATGGCATCACATCGTCGACATCAACCTCACCGAGGCATTTCAGGGATGCCGCGCTGTCGGACCCCACCTGCTCGATCGCCGGCAGGGTTGCGTTATCAACATCAGCGGCTGGGCATCCTTTCGCGGCCGGCCCATGTCGGCGGCCTACGACGCCGCCAAAGCCGGCCTGATGCGCTTCACCGAATGCGTCGCCCAGGAATGGGCGCCCTTCGGCGTCCGCTGCAACGCCATCGCCCCCGGCACCTTCCCCGACCCGGAACAGATGTCTGCCGACACCTTCGCCGCCCGCGACGCTGCCGCCGGAGATTCCATCCCGCTGGCCCGGGTGGGCCGCCTCATCGAAGTCGGTTATCTGGCCGTTTACCTGGCGTCCGCCGCCTCCTCCTACGTCACCGGACAAACCTGGGCTATCGACGGCGGGGTTAGCATCAAACACCCGTAACGCGACCGTCCGCCCTTTCGCGCTCAAGTTGATCATTCTGTCGCGGAGAGTTGCACCATGACCATGCGATACGAACTGCTGGCGCACCGCATCCTGGAGCGGGCCGCCATCCAGTTCCCCAACAAACAGATCGTAACCCGGATCGGTGAGGGCACGCACCGCTATTCGTACGCCGACATGTTTGGTCGCACCGCACGTTTGGGTAATGCCCTCCGCAACCTCGGCATCGGTCCCGGCGACCGGGTCGGCACGTTCGCCTGGAACACCTACCGGCATCTTGAGGCATACTTCGCACCGCCTTCCATCGGAGCGGTGGTACACACTATCAACATCCGGCTCGCCGCCGACGACATCGTCTACATCATCAACCACGCCGGCGACAAAGCCCTCCTCATCGACCCTGACCTCGCGCCCCTTGTCGAAGCCATCGCCCATCGCCTCACCACCGTTCAGCACTACATCATTCTGGGCGATGCCAGCGATATCGACACCACGTTGCCTTCCCCCATCGCCTACGAAGACCTGCTGACCTCGGCCTCCGGCGAATATCATCCCGCCGTGGTCGACGAATATTCCATCATGGGCCTGTGTTACACCTCGGCCACCACCGGGTTGCCCAAAGGTGTTGCTTACTCCCACCGCGCCGTTTATCTCCACACCCTCTCCGTCGCCACCGTGGACGTTCTCGGCGTTTCCGAGCGCGACCGCGTCATGGCTGTCGTTCCCATGTTTCACGCCAACTGCTGGGGTTTACCCTACGTCTCGACCCTGGTCGGCGCCGACCAGATTTTCCCAGGCAGCCGGCCCGGCCCGCGGGAAATCTGCGAACTGATAGAAACCGAAGGTGTCACTTTCAGCGCTGGCGTACCCACCATCTGGATCGGCGTCCTGGATTATTTGCAACGGTCCGGCATCGAGTACGACTTCTCCACATTGCGCGAAATCATCAGCGGCGGCTCCGCGGTGCCATTGGCCGTTTTGCAGGCTTACCGCGACCGTCTGGGCGTAGACATGATCCACGCCTACGGCATGACCGAAGCAGCGCCCCTTGTCTCGGTAAACCGCCGTCGCACCGGCCTCGACCACCTGTCCGAAGCGGAGAGACTGGATCTGTGCGCGAAGCAGGGCGTCGTTGCTCCCGGCATCGAAATGAAACTGGTGGACGATGAGGGACACGAGGCTGCCTGGGACGGCGCACAGCTGGGAGAATTATGGTTCCGCAGCCCCTGGATGGCTGATGAATACGTGAATGACGAACGCAGCGCCGAAACTTTCGTGGCCGGCTGGTATCACAGCGGCGACATCGCGTCCGTCGACCCGCATGGTTATATCCAGATCGTCGACCGCGTGAAAGACATGGTCAAAAGCGGAGGCGAATGGATTTCGTCAGTTGACCTGGAATCAGCCATTATGGCCCACCCCGATGTGCTGGAGGCAGCCGTGATCGCCATACCCCATCCCCAGTGGCAGGAACGCCCCCTGGCCTGCGTGGTAATCAGGGCCGATTCCGGCAACCAGCTCGATCGCCAGGCAATCCTCGATTTCATCCAGCCTAAATTCGCCCGCTGGTGGCTTCCCGACGACGTGGTCTTCATCGACGAAATCCCCAAAACCGGCGTGGGCAAATTCGACAAGAAATTGCTGCGGGATCGCTTCGAGCACCACCGCGTTGATGGTTAGTCGGTGGCGAGTTGATGCTCAGATGGTTTATGGGAATAGGATTTTTATCGCCCGGCCATACGTCAGCCCGGCTGTATCCTCGATAATGCGATGACCCTGTCCGCCTCTGGAAATCTCGCCATCGCAGCAGCAGGTCTGCGAAAAGACTACGCCGACCGCGCGGTGTTGCGCGGCGTTGATCTCAGCATCGGTTGGGGAGAAGTCGTCGCTCTGTTCGGCGCCAACGGAGTCGGTAAAACCACCCTGTTACGCATCCTCGCCGGACTGTCCAGGCCAGATGCCGGCTCCGTCCGCATCGCCGGCCGCCGCCTGAACAGTCGCGGCGAATCAGCCCGGCGTCTGGTCGGTTTTGTAGGCCATCAAACCATGCTGTACAACGACCTTACCTGCCGCGAAAATTTGCATTTCTACGCCCGCCTCTACGGCCTCAATAGTCCCCAACACCGGATCGGCACTACACTGGACCGGGTCGGCCTGCTCAACCGGGCCGACCGCCGCGTTCGCACCCTCTCCCACGGCATGCAAAAGCGACTCTCCGTCGCCCGCGCCATCCTCCACGAGCCGGCCATCCTCCTGATGGACGAACCCGAATCCGGCCTCGATGCCGCATCCGTCGCAACGTTGGGCGCTCTATTGCAAGACTGGGTAGAATCGGGGAAAACAGTGCTGCTCACTACCCACAACGAAAGGGTCGGGCTCGATTGGTCCAACCGGGCGGTGGCGCTGGCGGCTGGTCGGGTCGCTTTCGACTCACCCACCAATGCAACCACCGCCGCAGAGATACGGGCCGCAATGACGCCCGTGTCGCTCCCTCGATAACTTCCTCGCCGGATTCGCTGCACCGTGGAGATGGTTCGGGCCGCACTTGCAATCGCATGGAAAGACGTGCGCCTCGAACTCCGTTCCCGCGACATCATCGCTTCCGCTCTGATTTTCGGGTTGATCGTGGTGGTGGTGTTCAATTTCGGATTGAACCGCAGTCCGGGCAGCCTCGCGCCCGTAGCTCCCGGGCTGCTGTGGGTCGCCTACGCGTTCATAGGTGTGCTGGCCATGAGCCGCGCCTTCTCCCGCGAGCTGGAGCAGGGCGGCCTGGACGGGTTGCTGTCATCGCCCATCAGTCGCGACGCCATCTTTCTGGGCAAAGCTCTCGCCAGCCTGGTGTTCATGCTGGTCATCGAGGCCGTGCTGTTGCCGGTATTCGCCGTGATGCTGGGTTTGCCTACCCTGTCGCCCATCCTGGCGCTGGTCATATTGCTGGCGACGATAGGATTCGCCACGGTGGGCACCTTTTTCGCCGGCATCGCAGTTCAAACCCGGTCCCGCGAAACCCTGCTGCCGCTGCTCTTCTTCCCGGTGGTAGTTCCGGTCATCATCGGCGCGGTGGAGGCTTCCGCACTGGTTCTGCAAGGCGGTCCACTGTGGCCGGTGTGGAGTCGTTGGGTGCCCCTCCTCGTGGTATTCGACGCCGTGTATCTGGTAATATGTCCGTGGATATTTGGTTTTGTGTTCGAGGGATAATACTTCTTGGCAGCGATAGCGAGCCACCGCACGCGCCGCAGCAGATTGAGCGATGCGACCCGCGACGGGCGACTCTGGTTACTGTTAATTACCGCAGCGCTGATGCTGCTCAGTGGGTATTTCATCTTCGTGGTCGCCCCAACCGATGCGGTTTTGGGCCATGTGCAGCGCATCTTCTACGTGCACGTACCCATCTCCATCCTCTCCTTTCTGGGATTTTTCGTCTGCGCGGTTGCCGGCATCGGATACCTCATCCGTCGCACGCCGGGTTGGGATCGCCTGGCCCACGCCTCCGCCGAAGTCGGTGTGGTATTCGTGACCCTGGCGCTGGTCACCGGAGTCATCTGGGCGCGCCCGGTGTGGAGCGTCTGGTGGACCTGGGAACCCCGCCTCACCACAACGCTCATCCTGTGGTTGATTTACGTCGCGTACCTGATGATCCGGCACTATGCCCCCACTCCTCAGCAGGGTCGCGTATGGTCCGCCGTCGTCGGTATCGTCGGTTTCGTAGACGTTCCCATCGTTTACTACTCGGTACAATGGTGGCGATCCATTCACCCGGTTCAGGTAATCGGACCCGAAGCAGCGGATGACGCCCTCGAACCCATCATGGCCCGCATCCTCATATACTCCTTAGTGGCCATGCTCGCGTTGTTCACCTATCTGTTGCTCGAACGCATGGCGGTGCGCAAATCCGAAGACCAGTTGACAGATCTCCGCCGCGTCTATGCCCGGGATGATTTCAATTAGTCCTATATCGGCTATCACCAACTCGATCGGCCCAATCCACTTTCACCCCAACCAACGCTGGCGGCTGCATAACCATGAATTACGACGCCCCCAACAACCTCCCCTTTCTGTTCGCCGCATTTGCCGTCGTATGGGTAGTTTTTTTCGCCTACGCCTTTTACATGTCGTGGCGGCGCCAGTCGTTGGAACGGGAGCTTCGTGAACTCAACGAGGAGTTGCAGGATAGTCTGCCCGCCGGCTCTGAAGAAGATGACGGCAGGAACGACGGCCAATGAAAGCAATCCCGGAGCATCCCGGCGCCGAGTCCGCCCGACTCAGCGAACCGCGTCGCCCCTCCCGACGCCGGGTTGGCGCGGGTCGGGTATAATGTAACCGTTTGCTTCGCGTAAGCAATTACAACTCTCAAGTTCACTCCCGACCGACCAAACGCCACTACAATGCAAGCCGACGACAGATACGCATCACCCGATACCACTGACGACACCGTCGCCTTTGACGAAACCGCGGAGCAGTCCGGTTGGCGCAGCCATCGCATCCGGCTGATCATCCTGGCTGGAGTCATTGGGCTGGCGGTGGCCTACATGGTCTATGCTGCCTTCCCCGGCAACGCGCTGTTTTTCGCTACGGTCGATGAATTCGTGGAGGACCCGCTACTTCAGGACGGGCGCACCCTGCGCGTGGCAGGAGCGCTCGTCACCGATACTTTCCGCCGCGAAGACGGTTCAACCGTGTCTCGTTTCGCGGTAGCCAACAAGGCCCCCGACGTGCCCGGGCCCATGGTGGGCAGCCCCAATATGGAAGCCTCATACGTCGGCGTGTTGCCCGACCTCTTCTTCAACCCACATTCCGAGATCATCCTTGAAGGGCACTACGATCCCGAGTCCGCGGTTTTCCAAACCGACAACATCCTGGTCAAATGTCCTTCCAAGTACCAGTCACTGCAGGATGCAAACCCTGCCCTCGCGCCCCCCGCCGAATACTCCGGCTCAGCTGACAGCAACGTCGGCGGCTGAAAACTCCCGCCGCCTTCGCCGACAGCGTCGTCGACTCCTGCGCCTGCCGCATCGATCCAATCAAAAAATGCCTCCGGAGTTCAGTGTCTCCGGAGGCATTTCAATAGGTATCTGGTGTGGGGGGCTAGAAGGCGTAACCGTCGATCAACTGATCCACTGTCCGCTCTCTGGCTTTGGAGCGCATGGTTTTAAGATTGGCTTCGAGCGGTTGCCGTGTCTCATCCTTGAAAATGACTCCCACCGGTAGACCACCTTGCTGCACCAGGTTGTAGGCCGCCTGTTTGCTGCTGGAGTCGTGGTCTTCGGGAACATCCCAAAGCGACGGAGCGATACCCTCTTTCGCATTACCCTTGATCAACTGGAAGGTATCGTTGTAGGTCACGCAGGGAGACTGAACGTGAATCATCGACATTCCCTGGTGATTCATTCCCTGTTGGATCAGATCCGCCAGCACACGCGGTTGCCCAGAAAATCCCGAAGCGATAAAAGACACACCCAGCGTCAGGTAAAGCTCCAGCGGATCCAGTTCTTCCTCGATCTTGCCGAATGGCGTACTACTCGTAACCGCGCCCATTTGCGTAGTGGGCGAACTCTGACCTTTGGTCAACCCGTACACGCCATTATCCATAATCACCGCAGTGATGTTCAGGTTACGTGCCGCCTGCGGAGCGATGTGCTCGCCGCCGATGCTCAGGAAGTCGCCGTCTCCGGCCACCACCACCACATTCAGCTCGGGCCGCGCCATCTTCACGCCCATCGCCACCGGAAGCGTTCGCCCGTGGATTCCGTGGAACCCGTAGGGCTGCTCTCCCTCCAGCAGATGAACCAGATTGCCGCTGCAGCCAATGCCGGCAACAACCACGTTGTTTTCTATTGGCCGGCCAGTTTCTTCCAGCCGGTTGATCATGCAGAGCTCCAGCGCGCGGCGTACTCCAAAGTCACCACAGCCGGGGCACCACTTGAAGTCGTACTCCGGATTCTTTTTGCTCATACCCGGGCTACCTCCTTTACAGGGGAGATTATTTCATTGATGCGAGACACTAGATCCTTGACCTTGAAAGGCAGTCCGGTGTACTGGGTAATTGCTTCGGCTTTTACACCGTGCGAGCGCAGGATGCCAGCCCATTGTCCCTGGTAGTTCAACTCCGGAACAATCACCAGATCCTTGCTTCGCAGTTCTTCCAACAATCGCGGCGGCAGAGGGTTCAGGAACATCGTGAAATACCAGCCGACGTCCACGCCCTGCTCTCGCAATTCGTTGTAGGCCTCCAGGGCCGGTCCCTTGGAACCACCCCAAGTCATCAGCGCCACCTTTGCAGACTCGTTGTCACCCTCGAAATTGTCCTCTTCCAGCAGCTTCAACTTGCTGAAACGGCGCTCCGTCATCTGGATGTGGCGACTCGCCAGGTGGGTTGTATCGCCCATTTCGTCGTGCTCGCTGCCATTGGCAACGTATGCTCCCGGGTTACCCGGCAAAGGCATCGGTGACAGCTCATGGCCCGAATACCGGTGGTATCCGTTGCTACCGTCATAGGTCAGCCGGTTCTCCACCGGGATCTTCGACAGGTCTGGCCTCGGGATGTTTTGCACCCGATCCGCCATCGACATCTCACTCATCAGAATCACCGGGCCCTGGTACCTTTCCGCCCAGTTCAGGGCGTAGGCGCCAGCCAGGAAGCACTCTTCCACCGACCCGGGAGCAATGATCGGCATCCGCACGTCACCGTGGGCCGGATACATGCAGACCATCAGGTCAGACTGTTCGGTCTTGGTGGGAAGGCCAGTTGCCGGGCCACCTCGCTGCACGTCCACCACCACCAGGGGAATCTCCGCCATCCACGCCAAGCCGAGCCCTTCGCTCATCAGCGAGATGCCCGGGCCGGCGGTGGCTGTCATCGACTTCTTGCCCGCGAAGGAAGCACCCATGATTGAGGTGATGGCCTCGATCTCCGACGAAACCTGGTAGGCGAACTTGTCCTCGCCGATCAGGTTGCGTTCCATCCACAGCAAGATGGTCGTCGCCGGCGATATCGGATATCCGGCGTAAAAACCAACGCCGGCGTGGGTTGCCCCCAGCGCAATCGCCTCATTCCCTTTAAGCATCAACTGCGCGTAATCCGGGGGAACCGGTGGCGCCAGGTCGCCCAGGACAAAGCCACTCTCGGCGGCGTTCTGCCGACCCAGCCGCAGCGCTTGGATGTTCGACGAGATAATCTCATCGTCATTGTCGCGGCCTCGTCGGAACCGTGACTCCACAAAGTCTTCCAGCAATTCCTGAGGCATGCGAACCAGTTGCGCCAGCGCTCCGATGATAATCATGTTGGCGGCGCGGTTGTTTCCAGTTGAACGCGCCAGCGTATCGACCGCCAGCCCAAACGACCGCGGATCGGTCATTGTGAAGTCGTCGGCGTTGTAGATGATCACGCCGCCCTCGCGCACATCCTCAACATGCGCCTCGTATGCTTCCTCATTGAACGCAACCAGCACGTCCACCTCGTCGCCTGAGCTCAGGATCGGTTTCGTACAGATCCGCGCCTGCGTCCAGGTAGGACCTCCCAGAATCTGCGACGGGAAAGTAGCATAGGTCAGGGCATGATATCCAGCCTGCGTAGAGGCCTGGGCCAAGCCCTCCGCCGAGGTCACGACGCCTTGTCCGCCCTCTCCGGCGAACCTGACGACGAAGTCGTTCATTTGCATCTGACAGTTCCTCCGAACCGGCCTGTGGTTCCGAAACGTCTTGGATTTTCTGACCAGGCAGCGTCCCGACTCCGCCTGTGGGTAGCCACAAAACGACACCGTCCCATCGAGTTGGCGGGATGGTTTGTTGTGATAGCAAACAGAATTATGCGGGGGTTCTCAGGGTGGCGCCGCTCTGATACGGTGTGGCCGCATACATTCCGGCGCATAATGTGTAAACAGGCGGAATATAGCACCGCACGCTATGTTTTGTCAATTTGAATCGATGCTCATAGCAGTCATTTCACGCCCAATTCTTCCCCGGCCAGACCCTAGCGCCCTCTCCCCAATCCTGCCTCATCTACAGCGCCTGCGGCGTTGGTCCCTGATTGCGCTGATATAATATGGCCCCCATGACTCAAAGCGTCGACGTTGTCATCCCGTGCCTGAACGAAGAGCGAATCCTCCCCGTCAGCATACGTCGATTGCACCAGTTTATGTCAACCGAGTTCGCCCATTGTGACTGGCACATCGTCGTCGCCGACAACGGTTCCACCGACGCCACCCTGGAAATCGCAGTCGCCCTATCCGAAGAATTTTCTCGCGTCCGGTTCCTTCGACTGGACCGGCGCGGTCGGGGCCGGGCGCTCCGTCGGGCCTGGACCGAAAGCGCTGCCGACGTGGTGGCCTACATGGACGTCGACCTGTCCACCGACCTGACGCACCTGCCTCCACTGATAGCCGCCATCACCGACCACCAGTTCCACATCGCCATCGGCTCCCGCCTCTTGTCCGATTCTCGGGTCGTCGGGCGCACCGCCAAACGGGAAATAACCTCCCGCGGCTACAGCCTCCTGTTCCGTTCCATGTTCTTCACGTCTTTTCGGGATGCCCAATGCGGGTTCAAGGCAGTCAGCCGCCAGGTCGCGGATGATCTCGTACCTCTCGTCAACGACAACGGTTGGTTCTTCGACTCGGAACTGCTGATTCTGGCCCAACAGTGCGGTTATCGGATTTGCGAACTGCCCGTGCAATGGACCGACGACCCCGATTCCCGCGTCCGTATCATCCGAACCGCCTGGGAGGACGTGAAGGGCCTGCTGCGCCTCAAATTCGGTGGAATCAGGCGGGTGCGTCGCCTACTGCGTTCCGCCGGGAAACTGCCATAGTCCGGCCGCCGGATTTCAGGCCCCCGCCAACCCACCAGGGTTCCTCCCGGAACCGCGCCCCGGTTAGCCCACACGCTTGCGGATCGCCAGCATCAATCGCTGATGTTGTACACGCGCGCTGCGGTGTCGTGGAACAGGGCCGCGCGTTCCCCGGCCGAATAACCACTGGAAAGACGCTTGAAGGCGTTATACAGCACGTTGTAGGAATACGATGGTTTGTCCACCGGGTAGTTGCTTTCGAACATGCACCGGTCTGGCCCAAACTGCTGGATACAGTGCTCCATGAGCGGCCCCAGGGTCCCCGCCAGTTCTTCCGAGCCGATGGGAATATCCCGGTCGTGCCAGGAGTATCCGTAACGCAACTGACCCACACCACCCAACTTCATGACTATGTTGGGGCACTGGGCGGCTTCCGCTACTCCTTGACGCCACGCCGGAAGAACTTCGTCGTCCCGGTTGGCGTATGGACCCACACGCACCAGGCCGCCGATGTGGTTCAGGACAATAGTGAGATTGGGGACCGCCCGGGCAAATTCCGCCAACTCGGGCAGCTGATGAAAGTACAGCGAGTTTTCCAGTACCAACCCCATATCAGCCAGAACTTTAGCTCCAGCCCGATAACCTTCGGTGGACAAGGCTCCCCGAATATCCCGGTTCGCCAATTGCGGGCTTTCGTCCCAACCGGTTGCGTGCCGCACACCCCGAAAGCGGTTCGGGCTTGCCTCCCGCATCGCTTCCAGCACCGGCCGCACCTGCTCTCCCAGTTTCAGGTCTGCGTACCCAATGATGGCTGCGGCGGCTTTGGTGGGGCCGTGGCTGCCGGTGGCGCTTTCCGAAGCGATGGTCTCGATGTACTCCACCTCTCCAACCGGCCTCATCTCTTCGGGTCCGCCCTCACGGTATTCGCACCTCACCTCTATGAACACTGTCGAACGCACATGGTGCCCACTGCCCACGTCAGCAGTCAGTTCCGGCAACAGATATCGTTGGTAGGCAGCAGGCTCGGGACGGGCAACCCAAAAATGGTGGTGGGGATCACAAATCGGAATTCCCGGTTCCAGCGTTTCTTCGGGGGTTTTGGCCAGCCAGTCTTCGCCTTTCAGCACCATGGCGTCCTCCTCGGTAGCGATTGGTCATCAGATACTACCACGGCGGGTCCGGCTGGGCGCCACAGGTCGTCGATGGGCTCTGCGTTCAACCCCGCAGTATCGGAGATCCCCTAAACCACTGCAACCCGCTTCACCATGTCGTATCGCGGCGACTGTCCATTGCGTCAAATTGGCAATCATCCGGATGGGACGACCAATTCCTGTCGCGCGCGTGCCAGAACCCTGGGCACGAAAATGGCTGGGGATACAGGATTCGAACCTGTGATACCTGATCCAGAGTCAGGCGTCTTACCACTAGACTAATCCCCAGCGAACGCCTAACCATATTACCAAAGGTCAAGTTGCCCCATCAACCGCCGGATTGACGCCATACCCGGCATAACCGATACTTGCAGCCAACACGCTCCCGCCAACCGGAAAACCCCGATTGGAGACCAGCCCTTATGCCAGACAAAATGCCCGCAAAAACCCCAGCGGTGTTCGCACACTTGAAACAATGCGCCGCCCAAGCGCACACCGTCACCTATAGCGACCTTGGGATTGAAGTTGGGCTGCCTGCGCAAAGCACGGCAATACCTCTCTATTACATCAGGGACGAATGCTTGAAACGGGGCTTTCCTCCTCTAACCGCACTGGTCGTCCAAAAACAGAAAGGGCTGCCTGGTACAGGATTGAAACCTAACCAGACGCAGGTAACAACGGAGGAATGGCACGACATGAGGAGTCAGGTATTCGCTTTTGACTGGTCCGCGATCAATCTCGAAAACTCCAACTAATCTCAAGGAGACACCGCCATGCAACTAGGAGCAATCTTCCCGCAGACCGAAATCGGCGCCGACCCGGCCGCCGTCAAGGACTTTGCCCAGGCCGCCGAGGCTCTGGGATACGAACATCTGCTGGTATTCGACCACGTGCTGGGCGCTGACACCACCAAACACGCCCCCTGGGACCGACCCTACAGCAGCGCCGATACCTTCCACGAGCCCTTCGTCATGTTTGGCTACCTGGCGGCGGTCACCGAGAAAATCGAGATGTGCACCGGAATCATCATTCTTCCCCAGCGTCAAACCGCCCTGGTCGCCAAGCAAACCGCCGAGGTAGATATCCTCACTGGCGGTCGCCTGCGGTTGGGCATCGGCGTCGGTTGGAACTACGTGGAGTACGAGGCCCTCGGCGAGAATTGGGACAACCGTGGCCGCCGTTCCGCCGAACAGGTGGAGGTTCTGCGGTTGCTCTGGACCCAGGAAGTGGTCAACTACGAAGGCCGCTACCACAAAATTTCCCACGCCGGAATCAACCCACGCCCCGTCCAGCAACCCATCCCGGTCTGGTTCGGCGGTGGCGCTCCCCAGGTGGTTCGCCGCATCGCCCGCATGGGCGACGGTTGGTTCCCTCAGTTCCAGCCCGACGGCGCCGGTCAGGAACGTATCGCCGAGATGCGGGAGCTGGCCCGCGGCTACGGGCGTGATCCGGCCGCGGTCGGCATCGAGGGCCGCGTCGCCCTGATGGACAGCGACAACCCAGATGACTGGAATCGCCTCGGCGCCGCCTGGGATGAAGCCGGAGCCACTCACCTTTCCGTCAACACCATGCGCGCCGGACTCAAAGGCCCCGACCAGCATATCGAAGCCATCCGCCGTTTCAAAGAAGCGGTCAGCTGATCAGGGGCTCCCGGCGCTGCAATGCAAAGGGGCGACCATCTGGTCGCCCCTTTTCTTCACCAATCCGACCGGGCAGGGCCTACTTGCCGCATCGCTACACCCTGCCCACCAGGTCCTTCAGGGCTGCATAGGTGCGCTGATCCGATTCGACATCCCCCGGCAAGGCAAAGATATTGGCCATAAAGTCGGTGGCGCCCCCAGCCGCAAATTCCTCCAGTTGCCGGCGCAGGGCATCCTCGTTCCCGATAACCGCCACCTCCGACGGACCCTCCACGCCTTCGATGTCCAGCACCCGGCGGTAATTCACCAACTGGCCGTACCGCTCGTACGCCTCCGCTGCCTGCCGCCTTCCCGCCGCTTCGTCGTCGCACACCGCAGTGGGCAACCCCACGCACACCCTGGGGCTGGCGCGTCCGTGGGCCTCCGCCGAGCTGCCGATCCGGGGCGCAATGTGTTCGCGAATCGTTCGCGGCCCGGCCATCCACGTAATCGTGCCGTCCGCGCGCTCCCCCGCCAACCGCAGCATCCGGGGCGCCAGCGCCGAGATCAACACCGGGCACTGGGGACGGTCGGGCACGTCCAGCTCGGCGTTCACGTTGAAGAACTCTCCCGAGAACTGGACTCTCCCCTCCTCCATCAATGGACGCATTACCGATAGATACTCGCGCATGTGCAGCGCCGGCCGGTCGTACGACAGGCCAAAGCTCATCTCGATGCCCGGTCGGTGCGACGGCCCGATTCCCAGCAAAAACCTGCTGTCGGTCGCCGTCGCCGTGGTCAACGCCTGTTGCGCCAGCGCCACCGGATGCCTGGGGAAAGTGGGTACCACGCCCACGCCCAACTCGATCCGGCTGGTTTGCATCCCCGCCAACGCCAGCACCGTCAGAGCATCGTACCCTCGCACCGAGATGTGGGGAATCCAAAAACTGTCGAATCCATCTTCCTCCGCCTGCTTGATCCGTCCGATCAATTCGTCCAACCCCATCAGGTCAGCAGTAGAAGCCCCAACGAAAACGCCGATTCGCATATCTCGTCCCCTTGCGTTGTTTGGTTGCGCCGATTCGCGCTGATCCGCCGTCGTAAGTGGGTTCGTAAGCAGCGGGCAAGGTTACCCTGCCACCAGCAACGCAGCGACGCGATCCAGAATGCGATGCCCCACTGCGTATTTACTCATCAGAGGCAATCGCTCCACCTGCATTTCCCGGTCAATCAGCACCACGCGGTTGGTGTCCACCCCGAACCCGCTGCCTTCCTCGGTAATGTCGTTGGCGACGATCAGGTCCAGAGACTTGCGACGCACCTTGTCGGCGGCGTTTGCCTCCAGATTCTCGCTCTCGGCAGAAAACCCGACGCGCACGAAATCACCGGTGGCTGTCGCCAGGATATCGATCGTCTTGTCCAGATCGATCGTCAATTCGTCCGCGGCGGTTTTCTTGATCTTTTGCTCCGCGGCCACCGCCGGACGGTAATCCGCCACCGCCGCAGCCATTATCAAAGCATCGGCAAACGGCGTTTCGGCCAGCACCGCATCGCACATTTCCTGAGCCGACCGCACGTTCACCACCCGCATCTCCGCCGGATCCGGCAGGGCGGTGGGTGCAGTCACCAACACCACCTCAGCGCCGCGATCCCTCGCTGCCTCCGCCACCGCGTATCCCATGCGCCCCGACGAATGATTGGTGATGACGCGCACCGGATCAATGGCTTCCTGAGTCCCGCCGGCGCTCACCACAACCCGACGCCCCGCCAGATCGCCGTTTCTCCCCAACTCCGCCGCTATGTGTCCCAGCAGAGTCGCTGGCTCTACCAGCCGGCCCATGCCCATCAATCCCGACGCCAACCGTCCCGGCGCCGGCCCCACGATGGCAACGCCGCGCCTTCGCAACCGGGCCACGTTTTCCTGCGTCGCCGGGTGATCGTACATGTTCGCGTCCATCGCCGGGGCGACCAGCAACGGCGCTTCCGTGGCAATGACCGTGGTGGTAAGCGGATCATCCGCCAGACCACCCGCCAACTTGGCAATGCAATGAACCGTAGCCGGCGCGATCACCACAATATCGGCCCAACGCGCCAAGGTCACGTGTTCCACGCTGTGCTCCGAATTGGCATCAAACGTATCCGTAACCACACTGCGATGCGTCAGGCTGCGAAATGCCAGCGGCGACACGAACTGAGTGGCGCCGTAGCTCAGGATGGTTTCGACGCTCGCCCCCGCCTGCACCAGTTTGCTCGCCAGGTCCAGCGCCTTGTAGCAGGCAATGCTCCCGGTAACGCCCAGCACAATGTTTTTGCCGTCAAGGGCAGTTTCCATCTCCTAATCCTCAATCACACTGCCGGCGGCGGCAGATCCCGAACCGGCGGAGCTCATATTTCTGCGGTAGATGATGTCCAGTCCCACCAGCGTCAATTCCTGGTTGATATCATCAAACACGGGCACATGCTCCGAGATCACGGTAACCAGGCCGCCCGTACCCACAACCTTGGCGTCCGCGCCAATCTCGGCCTTAAACCTTTCCACCATGGTGGAAACCAGCCCGGCGTATCCCAAAACGATTCCCGACTGCAGGGACGTCGTCGTGTTGCGGCCCACCGCCATTTCCGGGGCCACCAACTCGACGCGCCGCAGCTGGGAAGTATTGTAATACAGGGCGTCGGCAGACAGATTGATTCCCGGCGCAATCGCGCCGCCCAGATACTCCCGCTCGCGCGAAACCGCATCGAACACTGTAGCCGTCCCCAGGTCAACTATCACCGCCGGAGCGCCATACAGCTCCACCGCCGCCACCGCATCCACGATTCGATCCGCCCCCACATCGCGCGGGTTATCGTAACGGACCGGCATCCCCAGATCTATCCGTGTCGATACCACCAGGGGCGCCACGCCGAAAAAGCTTTGGCATACGTCCTGGAACATCCCGGTAAGGGGCGGCACCACCGAACAGATACAGCCCGCGCTGATTTCGTTGGTGTCGATCCCTCGAAACTCCAGCAGGCTTTTCAGCAAAATCCCATATTCGTCGGCCAACCGGCGGGAGTCGGTCGCCACCCGCAGCGTCGTCAGCAACCGGGCTGCCGGGCTTGTTCCATTAGTTTCCGTTGCGTCATCGGTTCCGTCCCGAAACACGCCGATGGTAACCGCGGTGTTGCCGATGTCGATGGTAAGCAGCATGATGGTTGTTACAGAAATTTGCTGTGCTGATTGCAGATGGTGTCGGCATTATACGGGCTGGCGTCAATCGGCGGCAATCAGCCCCCGCTTCCCAACACGGCCTTTCAGTTGTATGTTCTCGCGAGGCTGCCAGCTTATGTCAACTTTATGCCCGCAACGGGCGCGGGGAGTATAATCGCCATCATCCTCGCATTCACCACAAAAGGATGGCTCACATGCGCATCGAAAGCGTATCGGTCCAGGTCCTGGAAACTCCCGTTTCCCTGGAATACACCGCCGCCGGTAACGATGTCAGCAGCAATTGGCATGTCCTTGCGCGCCTCCGCACCGACGACGGCATTGAAGGTATCGGCTGGGTCGTCGCCAACCGGGGCGGCCTGGTGCGTGCCATGGCTTCAGCTGCCGCAGAACTCGGCGATCTGTTGGTTGGATTGAACGTTCTGGATCACGAGGCCGCCTGCCAGCGCATGTCCCGGGCATCAAGCTGGGTCGGGCCCGGGGGCATGGCGACCATGGCGATGTCCGCCCTGGACATCGCCCAGTGGGACGCGGCCGGCAAAACCCTGGGAGTTCCTTTGTTCCGACTGTTGGGCGCGGCGTCCGACCGGGTTCCGGCCTACGCCTCCGACGGCCTCTGGTACAGCATGCCCATCGAAGACCTCCAAAATTCGGCCCGCGCGCACGTTGACGCTGGTTACGACAAGATCAAACTCCGTCTCGGCGCCGGTGGGAGCCCCGGTGCAGAAGCAGACCGAGTCCGCGCCGTCCGCGACGCTGTCGGTCCTGACGTCGGAATCATGGTTGACGGCACCGAAAGTTGGGACGAAGCTCAGGCCTCTGCCACTGGACGCGCCCTGCAGGAAGCCGGCATCGTCTGGCTGGAAGACCCGGTGGGCCACCAGCGCATTGACGGTCTGGCCCGCCTGGCAACCTCGCTGGACGTTACCATTGCCGCCGGGGAACGCCTCTACGGCCTCGATCCTTTCCGCCGCACCCTTGAATCGCGGGCTGTTGACGTGGCCATCATTGACGTCGCCCGCGCCGGCGGCATCACGCCCTGGATGAAAATCGCCGCCCTCGCGGAGTCCCACGGCGTTCCGGTGGCCGGCCACGTCGTACCCGAGGTCCACACCCATCTCCTCGCTGCCATCCCCAATTCATCCCTCGTTGAATTCATGCCGCGCTCCGAACCCATCTTCACCACCCGGCTCACGCTGGAAAATGGCTGCCTGCTGGCCCCAACCGGGCCCGGCCTTGGCGTAGAACTCGACGAAGACGCTTGCCTTCGCTATCTGGTCCAGTAGCAACCCATTCCCGCTCGTCGGCCCCACCGCCGCGACGCACATCACTTGGCGCAATGGGTGGATTCACCCGCCGATAATTCCGGCCCCGGTTAGCGTCATCGACCCCGGCTATGCTAAAATCCGGCACGACATCCTAATGGAGACATGATTATGGCCGACATCGATCTGGTTCAAATTGTGAAACGTGGGCGCGACGCGGTTTCAGCCTGGCGCGCAGAAAACCCCAACCGGTCGATGGATCTAAACGAATGCTACATGAGCCATGCGCGCATCCCAATGGTCGACCTTCGCGGCGCCGACATGCGTAATGGAGATTTCATGGGAGCCATGATCCGTCGCGCCGATCTGTCGGGCAGCTACCTGAACGACGCCCATTTCTATCGCGCCGACCTGCGTGAGGCAAACCTCAGCAGCTCTCTCGCCCCCGGCGCCAACCTCCGCGGAGCCGACCTCCGGGGCGCCAATCTGTCCGGCATCAACATGGACCGCGCCACCCTTTCCGAAGCCAACCTTTCCGGCGCCAACCTGACCAACGCCAACTTCGACCGCGCCCACCTCGACCGGGCCAACTTGTCCGGAGCCGACCTTACTGGCGCCAGCTTAAACGGGGCTAACCTCTCCCGCACCAACCTGTCCGGCGCCACGCTGAACGCAGCCGATTTTTACGAAGCCATCCTGAACGACGTATCCACCGACGCGGCCGACTTCAACAACTGCATCATCGGATACACCGTTTTCCAAAACTGCGCCCTCGACGGCGCCATTGGTTTGGACAGTATCCGCCACGATGCCCCCAGTACCATCGGCCTGGACACATTGGTCCGGTCGGGCGGCCTGCTCCCTGAATCATTTTTCCTCGGTTCAGGCGTCCCCTTGTTCGTATCCGGTTTCCAGAACGCCGTAACGGGCGCCACCATTTCCACGGTAGAGGTTCACATCTCCTGCGCCGCGGCAGACATACCTTTTGCCCGTGAACTCGAAGCAAGCCTACGGGCGCAAGGACTTCGCAGTTGGGTGTTTGCCGAGGGCTTTCGCGGCAATCCCCTGGTCGACCGCCGCGCCACCTCCGGCGAAGAAGAGATCGAACGGTGGGTGCGGCACTACAACCGGCTCATTGTTTTGTGCACCGCCTCAGGGCTTGATAGCGAAACCGTACGCAACGACATTACCGCCGCCCAGGAATCCCAAAACACTTCAGATCGGTGGACAATATTCCTCGTGGACGCCGATGGGACCATGGCCGCGGGACGCAATCGCTCCGCCCGCCTGTTGGCCGAAGACCACCGGATTTTCGACCTCACCGGGCAGGCATCGTCTACCGAAGAATACCAGGCCGCTTTGGCCGACCTCATCGCAAATTTGACGCCAGACCAACCCGCCAGCGCGGGCGCACCGGCCCGGCGTGAAGTTGATCCCAAATCACTGCAACTGTAAATCCAGACCGGCAACCACCAATCCCGGAGAGGGCGACCCAAACGGTTGCCCTTTTCTTGGTTCCGGCCATCTCTGTATAACCGGTAGCCCACGCCACGGGTGTGGCGTTCAGGTAACAAAATCGGGGGAAGGATTTCTCCTTCCCCCGTATAGTCCGTTCAGTAGAACCGACCGATTCGGTTTCCTACATCGTTTAGATGTAGTCTTCCTCTTCGTACATCATATCGACGTTGTCGGTACTCTGGTTCAGGCCGCGGACGACGTGCGTGCGGAATTCCGCGAGCATCTCATCGCTTACGTCGTTGCCGTTAGCGCGGGCAGCGTCCTGCAGACGATCGAAGGCCCATTCGCCAGTGTCGCCATGAGGCATTTCGAAGAAGCCAGGCTCGAAGATGGGGAGTTCGCCAGGACCAAAGTAGCCCTTGCCCTCGATGTTGTAACCTTCGAGGTCATGGGTGCCCTTGCCCAACACCTGTCCGGTGGCGGCGTAGTGCTCCATCGTGTTCTGCAGGCCATACTTCTGGATCGGGCAAACCTTCATGCACACGCCACAACCGAGGTAGCGAGCCATGACCGGCCGACAGCGCTTGAAGTACAGCTTGTTCTTCTCAATTCCACGCCACCAGATCTTGTCGCGCATCAGGGCGCGGCCCGGGCAGCGGTTTACGCAGACCTGGCAGACCTGACAGAAAGCGTGAATACCATAGTCGACGGGCGAGTCATAAGAGACGCTGGCGTCGGTGGTGATCATCATGATGCGGCAGCGGGAGCCAACGTGGGGGGTCAGCAGGTAGCCGCATGCACCCAGGGAGCCAAGACCGGCAGCCACGAACATGGGGATATAGGGGCCGGTGTTGTCGTTGGGGCTGTGAACCTGGGCACGGTAGCCCAAGCCACGGATGAAGTTGCCCAGCTCCAAGCCGGCCGCGCCTTCGGTGCGGTACGTGCTGGAGTGAACGATCTCAGCGTCGATGCTGGGAATGGTCTGCGTGGGTTCGAAGTCCTGCTCGTAGGCCAGGCAAACGACGTGGGGGAATTTCACCCAGTCTTTCTTGCTCTGATACACGTAGCGGATGTCGAACGCGGTAATGCCGACTTCGATGAAACCAAGCTCACGGGCCTTCTGCTTAATGACTTCAGAAACGTCTTCGCCATTGGATTCAGTCGTGGGCTCCAGCTCACCGGTCAGGCGGGCTGCCATAACCAGGTTGCGATTCAGCTTGTCGTGTTCCTTGCGGATCTCACGCATCTCTGCATGCTGGTCGCGCAAAGTGTTGGCCCAGTCCCGAGATGCGCGCTCGGTGATGTTCATGGTCTCAACCGGATACTCGCGAGAGTACCAGTCAACCTCGCGCTGGTTCATCGGGATACCAGGAGTCGTCTCCAATTCCTCGGGTACGGGAATAGTTACAGGTGCGTCGCCCAGATACCTTCCTGGACGCCTTACCTCATGACCAATCTTGAGCATATGCTCCTCCTTAAGGTTGGACTGCGTAGATACGCCTAATTTGCAGTCAAGATACCTATCCCGTACATCATTGTCAATACTTACCCTACGAAACAATCATATTCCGTTGCATAATGAACACTATTTCGCTGCATTGGCAGGACGATATGTGCGACCAGATTGCGTCAGCCAATTGCCCTTGATTCCAACTCTACATCCCCCGAATGGTAACGCAGGCAACCGACCTTTCATGCCCTGCCAAATCCCCGCCACTCTCTTAACCCGCCAGAAGCACTACTCCGGAACCAGTGGCCCGCTACAGGAACCTTGCGCCCACAACTCTCTCGCTCACGCAGAGCGCACCCGTGCCCGCATCTCCGCTTTGCGCCGCTTCCGCCGCGGATCCATCCGCCGTAAATGCCGAAATGGAACCGGGTGCCATCGCCGCTCCCTCCCGGAGAGGGACGGCCGGCTGCCGACCCGGGTATCGCCCGCGATTAAATGGGCTATCCGCTCCGCAATGCGATTCAGCCAAAGATACCCGTGCGTTTTGGCCGGAATTTCCGGTCCAGAAATTCCTCCAGTTGGGCCTTGTGCAACACAGTCCGGTTGCCGCCGCTCGCGTCTTCGTCTACCAGCGTGGACGGAACATCTTCCCAGTCAAACCCTCGTCGACCAAACGCATCCCGCTGCTCCCAGACAATTATTCGGTCGTTCTCTATCGTCCACCCGTTCGGAGTTTCCCCTTCGTGGCCGGCCATCGCCGACGGTCGAAGCAGCCCGCTCAATCGGTCTTTGATCCGGTCATACCGCTTGTCGGCATATTCCAGCCAGGTCATCGGCACGCACCAGCCTTGCCCTGACGTGTTGGTAGAGTCTCCTATGATTCGAGCCAAAGTCGAAGACGACAAGAACAGCCAGTCGTCAGGCAACGGCTCTTGCTCCAATCTTTCCAGAATTTCACACAGATATCGTTTGTAAAGGTGGCCTGACAACCCTTCACTCACCGTTTTGATCCGGTCATCCATGCGTTGCCTCAATTCCTCGTCGTATTGAGGAAGAGCAGTCGTGGTGTAAATCATCAGGGAACGTTTCACGATTTCGTCAGGGAAGGATTTGGGCTGCCGGTTCATGGACAGTACAAATCCGGGGTATTCAGCCACCGGAGGCAACAATTCATCCTTGATCATGTCGCTCCCATAAGTGCGAAAAGCCCGCCCGCCGATATCGTCGAATACCACCGGATGACGTTTGAAGCCCTGTTGCAAAGCTCGCAATCGCGCCGCGGTGAAATTGGCCTTCTCTACGTTGTGCGCTCCCCCCAGCATGGATGTCATCAATGTATCAACCAGGCTCGTCTTGCCGCAGTTGGATTTACCGAATACGATGGCGAACGACGGGTATCGGATGACGTCCCTCCCCCTGATCAGCGCCAGCGACCTCACGTCGCACATGAACGGCGAAAAATACATCCACGACCAAAGGATGAAATAGTCTCGTTGCAACCGGTCGACGTCGCCCTCAAAATTCTCGGAGTTCCGGAAATATTCCACCATCAGCTCTGCGTCCGAGCGCACCAGGGCGTCATCAAATTCCAGAGAGAACGACTCCCCGTTCAAAATCACCGTGCCCTGCGACCGATTAATCGACAAATACCGGTTGTCAGCTTCTTCAGCCGATTTCACTAGCTTGATCCTGCTGATCTCCCGTTTGATCTGGGGAGTTATGCGCTGAATCCCGCCGCGGAAGGGTGGCACCACCGCGGAAATCTTCGGTTCCAGCGCGACAGCCAGTTTCTCAATACGTTCAACTTGCACCGGCACGCTGACCGTCAACTCTTCGGCATGAACCTGGTCTATCACCAGGTTGGTCGCATCATCCGCGATGGCCGGCACTTCTTCCAGCCCTATGTCCCTGGATACGATCCGGTCTTCCGGCAGCGGAATTTCGTCAGACGCCGAATCCCGTATGCGTTCGTACATCTGCGTGTAGTGCTCCCACGCCAACCGGTCATCATCAAACTTCACCAGGGTCTCCGGTTGTAACCCGGAAAACGCCCGCTCCGACAAATTTGCCGACCCGACGATGACCCGAGTGCGGCCGCTCGCCGAATCTTCCAGCAAGTACAGCTTGGCGTGGGCTATTGATTGACGCAACACTCTGAACCGCGCCCGCCCGAGCCTGACTTCGCTCAAAATATGGGAATGCCGTTCGTCCTTCAGGCCCATAATCGCCGCCCGAACGTCACCAACCGCCACCTGCTGAAAGGCGAGGATATATTTCACGTCCCGCAGCGTGGCTTCCGACCCGAATACACATTCAAACGCAGCCAATCCGAATTCATCCAGCATCCTGACTATGGCGGGGATACTGGCGGAATAAGTCAACACCCGAAGCTTGTCAAAACCTTGGAACAGGTTCCAGTCAAACCTGCTCTCTCCAACAAATCGCGCTTCGGCCACCCGGAGACCGGCTCCGTCATCCAACGAGAATCCGCCTTGCTCCCCCATCAATCTTCCTCCAATACTGGTCATATCCCATCTTTTAGCCATACTCGCCGGCGATTATTCCACGGGGGTCCCCCGTCATTCAACTCCGCCGAGCCTGTGAGACACAAAAAAGGCCGGCGGGATTGCTCCCGCCGGCCCATTTGCCACTTGGCTGGTAGAGGATGGATTACTAGATGTAGTCCTGGTCCTCGGCCATCTGCTGCAGTACGTCGCCGGACTGCAGAGCGATGGAACGCTCGATCTGGAGCTTCAGGTCCTCGACCATGGAATCTGGAATCTCGCCGTTGTTATCACGGGCGGCGTCCTTCATCTGCTCGAACGACCACTCGTCGGAGTTGCCGTGGGGCATGTCGAAGAAGTTGCGCTCGAAGACGGGGAGTTCACCAGGACCAAAGTAGCCCTTGCCTTCCAGGTTGTAACCTTCGAGGTCATGGGTGCCCTTGCCCAACACCTGTCCGGTGGCGGCGTAGTGCTCCATGGTGTTCTTCAGGCCATACTTCTGGATCGGGCAAACCTTCATGCACACGCCACAACCGAGGTAGCGGGCCATGACCGGCCGACAACGCTTGAAGTACAACTTGTTCTTCTCAATTCCACGCCACCAGATCTTGTCGCGCATCAGGGCGCGGCCCGGGCAGCGGTTTACGCAGACCTGGCAGACCTGGCAGAAAGCATGGATCCCGTAGTCGACGGGCTCGTCATAGCTGACGTTGGCGTCGGTGGTGATCATCATCAGCCGCATGCGGTTGCCGCTGTGCGGGGACAGCAGATAGCCACAGGCGCCCAGGGAGCCGAGACCGGCAGCTACGAACATGGGGATGACCGGGCCGGTGGAGTCACTGGAGTGGACCACGTGGGCCTTGTAACCCTGGGAACGGATGAAGTTGCCCAGTTCCAAGCCGGCTGCTGCCTGCGTCCGGTAGGTGCTGGAGTGAACGATCTCAGCGTCCACGCTGGGGATCGTCTGCGTGGGCTCGAAGTCCTGCTCGTAGGCCAAGCAAATGGCGTGGGGCAGTACGGTGAAGCCGCGCTTGCTCTTGTAGTCATACCGTGGGTCGTAATTGGTGATGCCTACTTCCAGGTAACCCAACTGGCGCGCCTTTTCCTTGATCGCCTCGGAGATGTCCTCGCCGGTTGCCTCGGCAGTGGACTCCATCTCGGCGGTGGCTCGGGCAGCCATAATCAGGTTGCTGTTGAGCTTGTCATGCTCCTTGCGGATCTCGCGCATCTCAGCGTGAAGGTCGCGCAAAGTGTTCGCCCAGTCGCGGGATGCCCTTTCCGTGATGTTCATGGTTTCCAGCGGATATTCGCGGGTGTACCAGTCGGTCTCACGGTTGGTCATCGGAATTCCGGGAACAGTTTCCAGTTCCTCAGGAACCGGAATCGTGATTTCGGCGTCGCCCCAGTGCCTTCCGGGTCGCACAACCTCATGCCCAATCTTAAGCATATTAGCCTCCTCGCTAGTTGGCTTTGCCGCTGTATGCGGTGGCATTTTCAGGCAATCTATACCCTCGCCCCTACCTTTGTCAACAACTATCTACAAGTTCTCCAACAGAATCTGTTTCGGTTTCGCAAACGGCCTGTTAATGGCAAGTGTATTACGATTAACATCCATACAGCGATACATTTCGTCACACGGCCCCGGCCGTTCCGGAGACAGTCGGCATCTAAAATCGGCAATCGCCGGGGCCACCGTCTCCACCACCGGCACTAACTACCCGTCCGCCGGGCTATCATCGCCTCGGCCAACGGACTCGCTCCCGGTTTAACCGTTATGTTTACCAACGACGGTTTGCCTGAGTTGATCGCCCTCTCCACCGCCGGCCCCACTTCCTCCGGTTGCTCCACCAATTCAGCGTACCCGCCGATTCCCTCTACCACCTTGTCATACCGCACGTACCGCAGGCTCGTGCCCACGTCCCGCCCGAAATACGCCAGCTGGAACGTCTTGTCGATCCCCCAGTTGCTGTCATTCCCCATAATCCCGGTAATGGGCAGGTTATGGCGGATGCACGTGTCGTACTCCATCGAATAGAACCCAAACGACCCATCGCCCATGAACGCCAGCACCTTGCTGTTCGGATAGGCCAGCTTGGCCGCCATGGCGTAGGGAATGGCGCCGCCCAAATGGCTCAACGGCCCCAGGCGGATGAAATGCCCCGGAGACCGGGCTGGCAGGTAGCAACGACCCCACTGCACGTAGTCGCCGCCGTCCAGCACGATAAAGGTGTCCTCGTCGATCAAATGCTCGATGCGCGTGTATACGTCCAGCGGATGCATCGGCGCGTCTCCGGTGGCGTTGCTGCGCAGGCTGTCCTGCCACGCAGTCTGATCCTGCCGCAGCGTGTCCAGCCAGGGACCAACGTTGCGATTCATTTGAGCGGCCCCGGTCAACTGATCGACTATCGCTCCCAGGTCTCCCAGCAAGCCCACTGCCACACCCCGGTTGCGCCCGATTTCCGCCGGCGACGGATCCGCCTGGATAATCTTGGCCTCCGGAGAAAATACGCCTCCGTACCGGTAACGGTGGTCCAGCCGCTTCCCCAGCAGCAACACCACGTCCGCCTCCCGAAACCGTCTTGCCGTCCGGTTCAATGCGCCATCCGCATACCCAAAGCAAAGCGGATGCAAATCGTCGATCAAACCCCGCGCCTGTTCTACCGTAAATATGGGCGCCCCGGCCGCCTCGACCAGTGCCTCCAGCTGTGCCGGCTCCACCGAATACCGGGCCGGATTCCCCGCGATAATTACCGGACGCTGGGCATTGGCCAAAAGCGTCGCCGCCTGCTGTATCAGGTTAGGATCGCCGTGGGCCCTGCCCATGGAACGATACTCGTGCGGCAGGTACGGAGGCAGGTCTTCCTCGCTGATCGGAGCCTCCTGCAGGTCGATGGGCAGTGTCAGGTGGACCGGACCCGGCCGGCCGCTCATGGCCGTGCGGAACGCCGTCGCCACGAATTCCGGTATGCGGTTTTTGTCATGTATCAACCAGGAACCCTTTGATACCGGAGCCGCCATCGCGACCTGGTCAATTTCCTGGAAGGTCGCCTGACCCTTTTCCGGCAATTCGGCGCAGCCGGCCACGAATATCACCGGACTCTCCGACGTATAGATCGCCGGCAACCCGGAAATCGCATTTGCAAATCCCGGTCCACCGGTGAACATCGCAACAGCCGGCTCCCCGGTAATCCGGGCGTAGCCGTCCGCCATGTGCATCGCGGCGCCCTCGTGTCGGGTGTCGATAAACTCGATCCCCTCGTCGGCTGCAGCATCAACCAGCGGCAAAATGGTATCGCCCACGATGGTGAAAATCTTTCGCACGCCTTCCTGTTTCAGGCAGCGAATAAAAAGATGACCCCCGTTCAGGTCTGGCATAAACATGACTCCTGATGTCGACAATTGGCCCTTCCGGGCTATCAAAAAACTGTCGGCAATGTTATCACACGACCCCTTCAGGGTCTTTCGTTGATCTGATTGAAGACGCCCGGCAACAGGTTCCAACCCATCCCTCGGTGGATATACTGTCGGTGTGGGTACTTTGTACGTAGTTGGCACCCCTATCGGTAATCTGGAAGACCTCACCTTCCGGGCTGCCCGCATCCTGGCCCAGGTTCCCCTGGTCGCCGCCGAAGACACGCGCATAACGCGCCGACTGCTGTCTCATCTCGGCGCCAATCCCAGGATGGTAAGTTGCAATGAACACAACTGGTCGCGGCGGCTGCCGGAACTGCTGAACGCCCTGGAACTGGGCGACGTCGCCTACACCACCGACGCAGGTTCACCCTCCATCAGCGACCCTGGAGCCGGCCTGGTGGCAGCCGTCATCGAAGCAGGCCACCAGACCGTAACCATCCCCGGCGTATCCGCAGTCACCGCCGCCCTGCCGGTGTCCACATTTCCAGCCGACCGGTTTCTGTTCCTGGGATTTTTGCCACGACGGCACAACGGCCGGGTCGCCGCGCTCCAGGAGGGCTCGCTATCCGGATGCACCCTCGTCATCTTCGAGGCCCCCCACCGTCTGCGTGCCACCCTGTCCGACATTGCCGACACACTCGACGACACCCCGGTGGCGGTGTGCCGCGAACTCACCAAACTCCACGAAGAGATCTGGCGCGGTCGCCCGTCTGACGCTTTGCTTCATTTCACGCAGCCCCGTGGCGAGTTCACAATCGTTATCGGCGCACCGCCCATCGATCACAATAGCCGGGGAGCGGATGCGTCCCCGGCTATTGTGATCGAAGCAGCCCGTCTGGCCCTTTTGGAACGGCGCGCCATCGGAATGCGTGGCCGCCAGGCGGTGGCGGAGGTCGTCGCCGCAACCGGACTGCCCCGCCGCACCGTGTACACCCTCTGGGTTGAAACCGGCGCTGCACCCCAACCCACCCCGGATTGATCGCGCCGGTCATCAACGTACTACCCCACCGTACCACCCTGACGTACTACCCTGTTCCGGGGTCAGGCCACCACCACCACGGCCTCGCCCAATCCTTCAATGGAAATCCGGCCTTCCGATGCAAATTCCAGCGGAGTCGGAGGCACCAGGCTTCCCGTAATAACCACGTCCCCTGCCTTCAGTGGGTGGTTGTGCTTCGCCAGTTCGTTGGCAAGCCACACCAGCGGCTCGAAGGGATGACCCATCACATCACGGCCATACCCCTCGCCCACGTGCTCGTGGTTGATTGTCATCACGCCTTTGCAGTTCACCAGGTCTTTGCTTTGCCAGTCGGTAATCGGATCGCCCAGAACGATGCCCGAATTCAGAATGTTGACGGCCACGCTGAACAACGTTCGTTCTTCGGTGGTCAGGTCGGGCGGTGTCCGCATGTCCACGATTTCAAACGCCGTTGCCACCTCCGCCACCGCTTCGGCCACCTTTTCCCGGGTGTAGGGCGCTCCCGACACCGGCAGGTCGCGACCCAGCGTAACTCCAACCTCCAGCTCAATGCCCAGGTTCACGTACTCGGTGTAGTTCAATACCACCGGCGAGCGCGAAATCACCTTTTTGAACAACGCGCCCAATACCGGATGATCCAGACCGGCCCGTTCCTGCATCACCGGCGTGGTATAAGCCAGCTTGTACCCGGCCAACGGCCCCCAGATGCTCGACAACATGCAGTGCAGTTCTCTCTGAATCCCGTAGGCTTCTTCCAGCGTCTTCGGGAACAGGTTATCCGGGAGTCGATCAAAGGGCTTCACGGACTGGTATTTTTCGAAGATTAGTTCGGCCGCTAGACGGGCCGGCGTCGTGGTAACCATTTGGCACCCCCTGCTGGTTTGCTTTGCTGGTTTATTTTGGTTGAGATTATACGCTTGCCACGCAACCCCGCAGTTGCGTCGGCAATCCTGAACGCCCGCGCCAAAAAAGCCGCCAGTCTCCGGGGCATTTCCCAGACAATTGGCGGCTTCAGAATGCTGCGCTCAGATTCTGCGAACGATTACTTGGCCTCGCTGGGCGCTTCGAATCCGCAGTCCTGATGCGTGCCGTCGCAAAACGGCTTGTTGTCCGACTGTCCACAGCGGCAGAAAGATACCCACTGACCCTCGGGAATCGCGTACTGGTTCCCACTCTGGTCAATAATTTCGATCTCGCCTATGACCCTCAACGGGCCGTTGCCCCGGATTTGTACTTTTACGTCTGCCATGTCTGATTCCTCCTCGATGATTGATGATTTCTGTCGGTCTTGCGTGCTGCACCCCGATCGGCGTCGGGACGGGCGCGTCCTGCCGATTTGCGTTGGCACCGATTGTGCCACACGTCTCTACAAATTCATCACGATGTTGTCTGGCGCCCGGCACAATATGCCGATCTGTTCTTCATCGTATGGGTTTTCTTCGATGTGAGGCGTATTTGCCGGCACAAAGATGAAATCTCCCGGCCCGGCCTCAATCGATTGCTCAAAATTCTCCCCGAACCACACCCTAACGTGCCCCTGCAACACGTAGGCGGCAGTCTCGGCTTCGAGGTGCGTGTGGGGCGGCCCTTTCTCCCGCGGCGCTGCCGTCACCTTCCCCATCCAGATCTTGGTGGTCTCACCCTTGCCCGGCATTATCGCCGGCTGACGCACCATCCCCGGGGTCTGTGTCGTCTCCGACGGGTCGCCCACCGCATGCACCACGTATGGTTTCGCATCCGTCCGTTGTTCAGTTGTCATAGCTATCCTCCAGATTAGCAACAGACGCCGTGGCAGATAATCATCCGCCCCAGCGATCTGTTACCGGCGATCTGTTATTGAAATATTTGCACCAAATCAATCGGGATCAATCCGCGCCGATGCTACTTACCGTCCTTCCCCCACAGCGCTTCCAGCACCGATCCCGGATTCATCGGCAGGTTGTTCATCCTGACCCCCAATGCGTCGTGGATGGCGTTGGCGATGGTGGCCATGGGCGGCACAATCGGAACCTCGCCCACTCCGCGCACTCCATACGGATGACCCGGGTTGGGGACTTCAACCACCACCGTGTCGATCATCGGCAGGTCCAGGGCCGTCGGCATCCGGTAGTCGAGGAAGCTGGAATTCTGCATTTCGGCGTTGTCGTTGAAGAAATACTCTTCGTTGAGCGCCCAACCGATCCCCTGCACGGCGCCGCCCTGTATCTGCCCTTCCACGTAGGACGGGTGAATCGCAGTGCCGACGTCCTGAATGGCGGTGTAGCGCAGGATGTCCACCTTACCCGTGTCAACGTCCACCGCCACGTCTGCGATATGCAGCGCGTATGCGCCCCCGGCTCCCCGAGGGTCAACGTTGGCGCTTCCCACAATCGGCCCACCGGTCCCGTTCAGGCGGGCAGCCAGCTGCTGGAAGGTAAAGCGCAGTTCCGGTTCCGATTTGTGCTGAATCACGCCGTCGGCATATTCAACGTTATCGGGCTCGATGTCCCAGATCCGGGCGGCGCGCTGAATCATCTGCTCTTTCACGTCCTGCGCCGCCTCGTACGACGCCCAGCCGGTCTTGAAGGCCACCCCGCTGCCGCCGGTCATCGAGGTGAACCCGACCGAGTTGGTGTCGCCCACTGACGGGTTGACCGCCTCCGCCGCGATGCCCAGCACTTCCGCAACGTGCATTGCTGCTACTGCCCGGCTTCCCCCGATGTCGGGAGAACCCTCCACCAGCGTAACCGATCCGTCGGCCAGTACGCTGACGATGGCGCTGGCCGGCCCGGTGCCATTGAACCAGAATCCACCGGCGACTCCGCGGCCTACCTTCTTCCCTTCGGCTTCCGCAGACCGGTCAATCGGGGAGTTCCAGTGGTCGTGATCGCGCGCCGCCTGCACCGTCTCCTGCCAGCCAATGCTGCCAAATTGAGGCCCGGTAACACGCCGGTCTCCTTCCCTCGCGCCGTTCAACGCTCGGAATTCCAGCTTGTCCATGCTCAGCGATTCGCACAACTCGTCCACCACCGACTCAACGGCGTAAGCGGCCGCCGGAGATCCGGGCGCCCGATAGGCCGCGGTCTTCGGGTGGTTCAAG
Organism: Dehalococcoidia bacterium; assembly: GCA_965217175.1. Lineage (GTDB taxonomy): Bacteria > Chloroflexota > Dehalococcoidia > Lucifugimonadales > UBA3495 > Bin87. The sequence goes on along the minus strand of OZ244251.1, from coordinate 1,737,064 downwards.
ACCACGTCCGCCGCCTCGATCTTCCCGTTGGGAATGTTGTAGCAGGACAATGCACATTGCGCGCCAGGGTTCACCGGTGAACCGGGGTAAGCGCCAGCTTCGTAATACAGTGAAACGTCCGCCGCTATTATCTTGCCGGCATTGGTGACGCCCATCTTGACGCGCAGGTATCCGCCCGACGTCGGACCGGTCCCTTCGAACACCTCGGTTCGCGACATAGCCACCTTCACCGGCCGGCCAGTTTTGCGGGATAGAACCGCGGCCACCGGCTCCAGGTAAACCAGCGTTTTGCCGCCGAATCCACCGCCAATCTCCAGTTGCACCACCCGGATCTTGGATACCGGCATGCCCAGGATTGTCGCTGTCTGGTCCCGCACGTTGAAATGACCCTGGCTGCTGCACCAAATGGTCAGCGTGTCATCGGCGTTCCACAGGGCGGTCGCCGCGTGCGGCTCGATGTATCCCTGGTGCACCGCCTTGGTGCGGAACTCGCGTTCGATCACGATATCCGCCTCGCCAAACCCTGCGTCCAGGTCGCCAAGCTCGTAGAAATAGCGGTTCGACACGTTTCCGGTCTTGCCGGTGTCTCCCTCCGCCATCAGTCCGCCTGGCCTAACGCTGGGATCGTTGAGGTTGGCCAACCGTTCGTGAACCAGCGGGGCATCGTCCCGCATCGCCTCCAAAACGTCGGAGACCGGGGTCAATACCTCGTACTCGACCTCTATTAAGGACAGGGCTTCCTCGGCAGTGTGGGCGTTATCCGCCGCCACCGCCGCAATCGCGTGGCCCTTGTAAAGCGCCTTTTCCGCAGCCAGGCAGTTATTGCTCAGGAATTTGGGGTTGATCATCGCCCCCTCGCCCAGATCGACCACCCGGCCGCCCGGCTGAGGAAAGTCTGCGGAAGTAACCACAGCCATTACTCCAGGCATTGCCTCGGCCCGAGAAGTGTCGATGCTCTTGATCCGGGCGTGAGCGTGCGGGCTCCGCAGTACTTTGGCGTGCAGCAAGCCCGGCAGCCGAAAATCGGCGCCATACTGCGCGCGGCCCGTAACCTTGTCGGTTCCGTCGTGTCGTATCGGCCGGCTGCCGATTACTCGGTATCCATCGGTTGCGGTCGATTGTTGAGTGGTGGTCATTATGCACCTGCCAATTCTGGTTCTTACTTCCCTACTCTAAAAAGCCGCGGGCGTTCCACCGAAGAATCGCGTCATCGATCGGCCCGGCCCGAAGCGTCAATCTCGCACGACTCGCCGCAATACCCTCCAGCAAGGAGTGCCGGCAGCCAGTCTAACGGCGTCATATTACCATACGGCGATTCCGACGACGATTCCGAAGAGGCTGCGTCGTATTCCGTCCCAATCCCGCTCATCCTGAACCCGTCGAAGGATCATCCTGAAAATGACAAGGGGCGCTGGTTAGCGCCCCGACACGGTCAAACTTGAAGCGTCCGTTTATCTGGATGCGGCCGCCGCCGCGTTCTGCGCCAATTCTTCATCCCACGGACCTGGCATACGTCCTTTCTCCGTGCCCCCGATCATATACCCGTTTTCGTCGTGGCCCCATTCGCTCCTGGGCATCTCGTAGGAAAGCTCAATTCCGTTGCCGTCAGGGTCGCGAATGTAAACCCCAATGGCATGCCCGTGGTCTGAAACGTGCTCGATTTCGATGCCCTTCTCTTTAACCCGGTGGTAAAGCTCTTTGAGATCGTCCAGGCTGTCCATGTACCACGCCATGTGGTTCAAACCCACCTGGCCTCCATGCGGGCCCTCGGCGTTCTCCCCGACCTCGGTCAGGGCAATCTCGTGGGAGTTGTCCAGATCGGCGGTCATAAATGCAGCACGTCCGGGTCTGAATCCGTAGGTGTGCAAACCCAGCAGGTCTTCATACCAGTCGCGAGCCTTTTCCGCATTACGTACGTAAAGGTTGATGTGTCCTAGATTTCTCGGCTTATATCCCATGATTCCCTCCTATATTCATCGCATCTTTCCCTGCGACCACCCCGATATGCCCATGATACCAACGCGGCGATAAGATAGGAACCCCCGCGCATCCCACCGCCTGTCATTGCGAGGAGCGCGGCGGCGTTGCAATCTCGCCGCCCATCGCGCTCAAATTCCTATCCATCCTGTTCATCCATTTAAATACACGCCCTCACTGTAAATACACGCCCTCACTTCCGGTCATCCTGAGCCCGTCGAAGGATCATCCCACCGCCTGTCATTGCGAGGAGCGCGGTGGGCGGCGTGGCAATCCCGCCGCCCACCGCGCTCAATTTCCTATCCATCCTGTTCATCCATGTAAATACACGCCCTCACTGTAAATACACGCCCTCACTTCCGGTCATCCTGAGCGCGTCGAAGGATCATCCCACCGCTTGTCATTGTTAGGAGCGAAGCGGCGTGGCAATCCCGCCGCACACCAACTACCCGGATGCCCGACAACAATCAATGACACTAATGGCTTCCGGACACCCATAATTCACAGCCGGTTGCGCTATAATGCCGGCGGCAAGCGTCAGGTGCCCGAAATCAATCGGGCCGGCGCTAGTGGAGGTATACCTGATTATGAAACCATTGGATGGCATCAAGGTGCTCGACCTTACCCGCGCCCTGGCCGGACCTTTCTGCACCCTGATGCTCGGAGATTACGGCGCCGATGTCATCAAAATCGAAATGCCCGGTAGCGGGGATGACACCCGCAAGTGGGGTCCCCCCTTCATCGGTGAAGAATCCGCCTACTTCCTGTCCGTTAACCGCAATAAGCGCAGCCTCACGCTCAATCTTCGCGACGAGAAGGCGCAGCAGGTTTTTCTTAAGCTCGCTGCTGACGCCGATGTGGTGGTAGAAAATTTCACCCCGGGCGTGATGGGTCGCTTCAACCTGGACTACGACACCATTAAGCAGGTGAACCCCGGCGTCGTCTATTGCTCCATCTCCGGGTTCGGCGCCACCGGGCCGTATCAGAGCCGCCCCGCCTACGATCAGATCATGCAGGGTATCAGCGGCATCATGAGTATCACCGGCGACCTGGGAGGCGATCCGCAGAAGGTGGGCATCGCCGTTGCCGACATCGGCGCCGGCATGTGGGCCGCTTTCGCCATCATGACCGCTCTATTCCACCGGGCTGGCTCCGACGGCAAGGGTCAAAATATCGACCTGTCCATGCTGGATTCCCAGGTTGCCTGGATGACCTACCAGGCCGGCTATTACTTCGCCACCGGCCAGGCTCCGCAACGCCTCGGCGCCGCCCATCCCACGCTGGTGCCCTATCAGGCGTTCATGGGCAAAGATGGCAAATATTTCAACGTCGCTGTGGGCTCCGATCGCCTGTGGGACCGCTTCTGCCAGGGCATCGATCGAATGGACTTGCACGAGAACCCCAACTACATCGATAACGGCGCCCGGGTCAACCACCGTTCGGAGTTGGTGCCCCTGCTGCAGGAATTCTTCCTCGCCCGCGATGCCGACGATTGGGTCACCGATCTGCAAGCCGTCAGCGTTCCCGCCGGGCCTATCAATGACTTGGCCGACGTGTTCAGCGACCCACAGGTTATCCACCGTGAAATGCTGCTGGAAATGACCCATCCAACGCTGGGCGTCATCAAACAAACGGGTCTGCCCATCAAATTCTCCGAAACACCCGGCGGCCTCGACAAACCCCCACCATTGCTTGGCGAACACAACGGCGAGATATTAACGTCGCTGGGGTATTCAACCTCCGAAGTTGAAAACATGGTTGCCGCTGGCGTGATCTGATCACGGATTAATCGGGTAGTGTGAGGATTCTCAAATGAATCTGGGGCTGGAAAACAAAGTCACCATAGTGGTCGATTCGCAATTATCAATCGCCACCGCCGCCGCCGCCGCCCTGGCCAAAGAGGGCGCCCTCCTCGCCCTGTCCGCACCCGACAATAGCCACCTGCGCCACGTGGAGCTGGAGCTCGCCCGTCTGCACATACCTCAAGAGCGGTTCCGCGGTGTTATCGCCGACCTCGACCGGGAACAGGACGTGCGCCGTCTGGTTCGCGAAACGCTGAATCGTCAGGGCGACGTTGGTATTCTGGTCACTGCGGTGCAAGACCAGTCCGTGTCGCCGGCCAGCCTGCTCGACGACGAAAAAATCGATCCGGCTCTCAACCGAAACTTCCGCTCTGCCGTCCACCTCACCCGCGAGGTCGTACCCCACATGAAACGCCTCGGCGCTGGAAGAATCATCAACCTCGTTTCCCTGTCCGCCCTCGAGGTCGGTCCACAGGGCGCACTCTCCGCTCTCAGCATGGCTCCGTTGCTGGCCTATTTCAAAGGCCTGGCTTCCGAACTCGCCGCAGCAAACATCACCGTCAACAACGTTATCTACGCCGGCGTCCGTTCCAAAGAAACCCAGGAATCATTGCGCTCCAGCGTCATCTACGAGTTGGGAGCCAACGCCGGCGAAGCCGACGTCGAAGCTCGCGTCGAGGCCATGATGGTCGACATGGAGTCCGGCTCACCCATGAAAAGACTCGGGAAGCCCCACGAAATCGGTGACGTAGTCTGCATGATTGCGTCCGAGCAAGCCTCCTACATGACTGGCGCCAACATCATCGTGGACGGTGGAATTCACCATACCCACGCTTAACTGAACCCGGCGGCGTTTGCCCAAACCATCCCCTCAACCCGTAATCCGTATCTTCGCCGCGCCCGACCCGCCAACAGGACATTCCATGGCCGATCAACAAATGCTCGACGATGCCCGCGAATTCCTGCACACTGAAAATCTGTCGGGTTGGCTAATCTACGACTACCTTGGTTGCAACCCCGTCCTCGCCCAGGTAGTTCCTGCTTCCGGGCACGTCACGCGCCCGGTGTTCCTGTTCGTTCCTTCCGAGGGTGCGGCGCGCCTGCTCACCCACCACGTCGATGCCGGGAAATTCGCCGACTCCAACGTCGATACCGTCGTTTACAGCAGCCGCACCAGCCTGGAATCAGCGTTGCGCGACGCACTGGCCGCCACCCAACAGATTGCCATGGAATATTCACCATTCAACAGCCTGCCCCGCGTGTCTCGCGTCGATGCCGGCACCGTGGAACTCGTCCGCAGCATGGGACCCGAGGTCGTTTCTTCCGCCGACCTGATGCAGTACGCCACCCAGCGATGGTCAACCGAGCAACTGAATGGCCATCGTCGCGCCGCTGACGCTCTCGGTCGCATCGTAAACGAAGCCTTCGCCCGCATCGGCGCCCGCCTGTCCGAGCGCCTAACCGAATTCGAAATAGCAGAATTCATCCGCCGCCGTTTTCGGGAGCAGAACCTTACCACCACCGACGGCCCCATCGTTTCCACCAACGCCCATTGCTCCGACCCCCACTACGAACCGGCCGAGCACGGCAGCAGCGTCATTCATCCCGGAGACTGGGTGCTCATCGACCTTTGGGCCCGCGAAAACACTCCCGGCAGCGTCTACGCCGACATCACGTGGACGGCCTACGTGGGCGAGCAGCCGCCCGAGCATCACCAGCGTGTCTTCGATATCGTAGTCGGAGCCCGGGACGCTGCCCTTACGTTTCTGCAAAACTGCCATTCCCGCGGGGAATCAGTCCAGGGCTGGCAGGCAGACGATGTCGCCCGCAGCCACATTGCCGACCACGGTTACGGGGAATATTTCACCCACCGCCTGGGACACAGTATCTACCACACCGTGCACGGCGAAGGTGTCAACCTCGACAATTTTGAGACCCACGACACCCGCCGCATCATCCCTGGAATCGGATTCTCCATCGAGCCCGGTATTTACCTGCCCGAATTCGGCGTCCGCTCCGAAATCGACGCCTTCATGGGCGACGAAGGACCCTACGCTTCGTCTCCGGTCCAAAGGGAGATCGTCCGTATCACCGCCTGATCGGCCCGCCCTGGCCGGATGGTTCGCCATCGTCCACCGGCAGGGTGAGCGTGAAACTGCTGCCCTCTCCCAGCCTGCTTTCCGCGGTCAATCGCCCGCCCAGCGCAACCGCCAGTTGATTGGCAATCGTCAGTCCCAGTCCCGCTCCTCCGGTCACCCGCGACCGCGACGGATCCACCCGGTAAAACCGCTCAAATATCTGCCCCAGTTCGTCCGGCGGTATTCCGTTCCCGGTGTCGGTAACTGACACGTTCACCCCTCGCACGCCGTCCGGGTCGCCGGCGATGACCTCGGCAACCACCGCAACGGTTCCGCCTGACGGAGTGTGCGTGATCGCATTGTCCACCAGGTTGCCGATTATTTGCCTCACCCGTATCGGGTCGATGGAAACAGCTGGCAGCGCATCGGAAACGTCCAGCGACAGATTCACCCCGTCCGCTCTCGCTCGTGGCTGGAAAGCGTCCACGGCATCCTTCAGCACCGGACCCAGCTCCACCTCCTGGACGTTGAGCGTCAGCGCACCCGCTTCGGCGCTCGCCAGCAGCGCCAGGTCGTCGACCAGTTCCGAAAGGTGCAGCGACTGTTGATGCAGCGTATCGATGGTTGCCGAATCCGCTGGCACCACGCCGTCCTTGATGGCCTCCAGATACCCGCGGATGTTCGACAGCGGCGTCCGCAATTCATGGGCCACGTCGGCTGTCATGTTCCGCCGTTGAGAATCGCTGCGTTCCAGATCGTCCGCCATCGTATTGAACGCCACCACCAACCCACGCAGTTCCGTCGGACCTGTCACCGGCACCCGTTCCGACAGGTTGCCTCGCCCGAACCGCAGCGCCGTCGCGCTGAGTTGTCGCACCGGCGCCAGCGTCCGGTTGGCCATCAGCCCAACCAGCAGCACCCCAACCATTCCAGCCGCCACCCCACCGATGAGCAGCGAACGGGTCACACTCCTTTGGATGATGCTGAATCCGGGCGGGGCATATTGCTCATCGGGTGGTTCCGGTATCAGCAAATAACCAATGGTTTCGCCTGCGCCACCGCTGATCGGCGTGCTTTCGCTGATCTTCATCGCCGGAACCGTGTGCTTTGCAGTTTGGTGATCTGGGCGGATCCGGTAAGAATCCGCAACGACGTCTCCCCCCTCGTCCAGTATGACAACCCGCCTCCCCAACGCCGGCCCGATCTGAGTTACCGCAGCATCCAGCCGATCCCAACCGCGATGGTCGTCATGCCAACGCGACACCACCTGCGACAATCGGCGTTCCAGAAACAACCGGTCGGTGGTCTCATAAGAATCCAGCGCTGCATGGGTCATCACACCGCTGACGAAGCTCGCCAGCACCAGCGTCAACACCAGCACCGCCCCTAGCACCAGGAGCATTCGGGCCCGCAGACTCCGGAATGGATGCCGCCATTCCCACCGGCTGTTCACACCGTTGCTAGACATCGCTAACCCGGTAACCCACGCCGTAAACGGTGTGAATTATGCGTTTGCCCCCGTTGGTCGCTTCCAGCTTCCGCCGCAGACTCGAAACGTGCACGTCCACCGTTCGATCGAAGCCGTCGTAGTCGTAACCAAACGCCCGTTCAATTATCTGATCGCGCGTGAAAACCCGGCCCGGTTCTTTGGCAGACAGTGTCAGCAATCTGAATTCGGTGGGTGTCGTTTTAACATCCGCTTCACCGGAGGTCACACTCCGGTTGCGCAGGTCCACGCGAACTTCTCCAATGGTCAGCTCGCCCATTTGCCTTTCTTCGTCCTGCCGGTCCCGCGCGGCGCGCCGGAGCACCGCCCGAATCCGGGCCACTACCTCCCGAGGGCTGAACGGTTTGGTGATGTAATCGTCCGCTCCCAGATCAAACCCCTCCAGCCGATCTCCCTCCTGTACCCGGGCCGTCAGCATCACAATGGGCACATCCGACTCCCCGCGCAACGACTGGCACACGTCACGGCCATCCATTCCAGGCAGCATCAAATCGAGCAGGATTATGTCTGGCGCTTCTTCCCGGGCGACTCGCAGACCGTCGATACCGTTCTCGGCAGTCAGCACGTCGTGTCCCTCCCGGTCCAGGTAGACGCGCACCAGTTCTCGAGTATGGGGATCGTCCTCTACGATCAACACCTTTGCCATGTCAATCACTCTTCAACCGCCACGGCCCCGTGAACCGGGCGCGCAGCGACTATTCCTCAGTAATCGTACCCACGTAGTCCAGCTCGAGCCGAATCGTATCGTCCACGCTCAACACCACAGCCACGCTGGGCTTGTCCATATCAAAATACTCAAACGTAAATTCCACGCTGGCCATGCCCGACACGTTGCCGGCGCCATCAAATTCCGCCGTGGCATCCCACGTAACCTCCCGCGTCTGATCCTTGATGGTCAGATCGCCCGTGATGGTGTATTCCACCGTTCCACTCGCCCCTGCCAGAGATTCTGGCAGACCTGCCACGCTGGTCGGTACAAACACCACATCCGGATATTGGTCAGTCTCCAACGTCCGCTGTCGTACGTATCCATCCCTCCGGTTGCTGTCCGTGGTCAACGTTGCCGCCATCACTACCATTCGGCTCTCGTCCGCAATGACCGTTCCGTCGGCTGCGAATGCAATTGAGCCGGCCACGTCCTGCGTTACGCCCGTGGCCACCTTGAAGCCGGTCCTCGCCAACTCCTCCTCCACCTTGAACCGCGCTACACTCCCTTCTACCAGCGTGAAAACGACGTTGCTGCCAGTGGCAGCATCCGCCGCGGGATCACCCGCCGTTGGCATGGGGGCCGGCGTCGCAGTGGCTGCTTCGGTGCTATCACCCGCCGCGCTCACCGGCGCCCGGCTCTCGGCAGCTGGGGCTGTTGCCGGTGGCTCAGCTGCGGTGGCAACCGTTTGATCGGCGTTGGAGGCCGTGGTGGGCCCGGCTTGGGCCGCGCCCGGCTCGTCTGCAGGCGCTCCGCAGGCCATCGCTGCCGCCGTGATCATCACCGCCATGAGCAATGCGGCGCTTATCGGTTGGCGAACTACTTTCATGATTGCAGGTCTCCTTCGTCCAGTTGCCTGGATTCATCAAACACAGGATAACCCATGATCCCCACAAACATAGATTACGGCCAAATAATCAAGACATTGTTAAGGCAACTCCCGTCATTGCGGGGAGCGCAGCAACGTGGCAATCCCGTCGCCACGCCCGTCCGGTTGCCCCCTAACTTGCCTGCGGGTAGAATCTCACCATCCGACAACGACACCAGCGCCGCACAACTGCGTCCGTTGGTAAGGGGAAAATCCTTATGAAATTCGGTTTGGCTTACGAAATGCAGCGTCCTCAACTGGACGACCACGCCGTCATCGAAGAAACCATCGAGCAAATCTGTCTCGCCGACGAGATGGGTTTCGACTACGTGTGGTTCGTAGAACATCACTTTCTCACCACCTTCAGCATGTCTCCATGCCCGGAGGTTATCTTCGGAGCCCTCAGCCGCCTCACCAAAAACATCCGTCTCGGTTTTGGCGTAGTCATCCTGCCTTACCACCATCCGATCCGAGTCGCCGAGCGCGTTGCCATGGTGGATCACCTGTCGGGCGGTCGCGTCGATCTGGGCACCGGCCGCAGCGCTGCCTACGAACAGACCGGCATGGGCATCGATCCCCGGGAAACCCGCGAAATGTGGGAAGAATCTCTGCAGATGATCCCTAAAATCTGGGATGCCGACTACTTCGAGTGGGAAGGCAAATACTGGAACGTACCACCCCGTCAGGTCCTGCCCAAGCCCTACCAGCAGTCACATCCGCCCATCTGGGTAGCCGCATTGCAGCCGGCCACCTACGAACTGGCCGCCGAAAAGGGCATCGGAGTAATGGCGCTGGGCATATCGGCCCCATCCATACTGGCCCCTCACATCTCGGCGTACCGCGAAAACATCAAAAACGCCAAACCGGTCGGCAAAACCGTCAACAACCAGTGGCTCAGCTCCGTGTTTGGGCTCTGCGGAGCCGACGGCTCGGCTACCCGGCAACTCTGCGCCGACTCTCTTAAAACCTTCTTCGGTCCCGGCCGACCCTACGTGCAGGACCAGAAGGACGTCTACTCACGTTTGCTCGACCAGTGGGGCGGAATCCCCGAGCATCTGCAGCAGAATTTCTCTCGCTATATCGAAGTCGAGCCCGAAGGCGAAGCCGGTGAAGCCGGTGCGGTGGATCTGTCTGGCGGAACTGCTCTGGCCCAAAAAATCTGGGAGGAATTCGACGCCGATACCCTGGCCGACCGCGGCGTAATCGTCGCCGGAGACCCCGAGAGCTGTATCAAGGCCGCCAAACTTCACGAAGCAACCGGCGTCGACCAGCTGCAATTTCTCATGGCCACCGAAACCGTCGGACACGCCAAGGTCATGGAATCCATCGAAATGTTCGGCAAGCACGTCCTGCCCGCATTCAAATAACCCAGCAAACCACAGCCCAAAATCCTGTTCATCCATGTTGGACTCGGCTCCCTCTCCCCCGTTGGGAGAGGGGCCGGCGGCGAGGGGCGTATCCTCCACTGACACCCATCGACTCAACCGCCTGACCAAAGCAGCCCATCACACACCCAGGCAATCAAAAAGGGCGGGATTTGCATCCCGCCCCATCTTTCTCGCCAGACCGCTGGATCGTTACGCGGAAACCCCCGTCAAATCGCTCACGCGCGGCGCCACCTCTTCGGCAATCAACCGCAGGCAGTCCATCTCCCATTGGTGGTCGTCAGGGTCCTGCGTAATGCACAACAGATGACCGAAACCACCCACTTCGTCGTAAAGCTGGCGGATCCGCTGGGCGCATTCGTCCGGGTCACCCACAATCCAGATGTTCTCCATCATGTACTCGACGGTCAGTTCATCGTCCCTCATGTTGGGATCAATCTTGGTGGCCTGGATCAGTCCCGATCCCAGCCGGTTGGGCAGCTGATGCTGCAGGTAATTCCGACCCAGCACAGCGTAGGCACGTTCGCGCGCCTGTTCGCTGGTTTCGCCAACGAAAACGTCCCGGCCGATGCGCCAGTCGCTTCGGCTGGCCTGCCGGCCGGCCTCGGCCGCCGCATCTTCAACCGTCGTCCAGTGGTCGCTCAGGAACTGCGGCGCCAGGTTGCTGCTGCTCATGGGTATCCAGCCTTCGCGGCCCGCCACTCGTATGCTGCTGCTCCCGATGGACGTCGCTGCAACCCCGATGGGCGGGTGGGGCTGCTGCAGCGGTTTCATGTGCAGCCCGCGCTCCAGCACCGGATCCAGCTCCGGGGCTTCAATATCGAAGAACTCGCCGTGGTAAGAAAACTGCCCTTCCGAGGCCCACAGGCTCAGCACCACGTCCAGCACTTCTGCCGCCCGGCGGCGCACCTCTTCGCCTTTCGATGGGTCCAAGCCGAACAGCGCCAGGTCGGTAGGTATCGCCCGGTGCCCGATCCCCCAATACAGCCTTCCCCGCGTCAGGTGGTCCAGCATCGCGATCCGGTGTGCCAATTCGATCGGATTGTGGATGGGCAACAAGGTGACGCCAGTGGCCAGCCGTATGTTCTTCGTCAACGCCGATGCCTTGGCTATCAACAGGTCGGGAAACGGCGCGTTTTCCCAACGCTCGGTCAAATGCTCCCCGATCCAGGCCTCGTGAAAGCCCAGACGGTCGGCTTCCTGCAGCAGGTCCAGATCCCGATCATAGGAATCAGCGTATGAACGGTGGGGTGGATGCAGCGGCATCATGAACAATCCGAATTCCATGGTCATACTCCTCGTCACGGGCGTCCAGTTTCAGCAGCGGCCAGCGTTTGGCGTCGAGCCTGGCCCAATATCGCCAGAGTAGGGCCGCTGCCGTGCCGTGTCAAGGATTGCTATCCGACCCGGAAATCGGAGAGGCATTAGCCCGTTTCGATTTCCCTGCCCTTATGATTTCAGGCAGTCCGCCCGTCCCATGTATAATCAAGTAGCGCCGCTGTCAGCAGCGGAAAGGGGGTCTTGCCATCATACGTTTATTCAGACGCAGGAACGGTGTCGCCGTTATAGAAATGCACGGCGTCATCGGGACCGCCATTCGCGAACCCGAATACTCCCAACTGCTGGAACACGTAGCCAACAACCGAAAGATTGGCGCGCTGGTTCTCGATATCGATTCCCCCGGCGGATCAGCAACCGCCAGCGACCTGCTGTACGAAAGCGTCCGCCGAGTTGCGGAACGGAAACCCGTCGTGGCCTACATTCGCGGTCTTGGAGCTTCCGGCGGCTACTACATCGCATGCGGCGCCGGTACCATCATGGCATCCCGAGCCGCATTGGTGGGTTCAATCGGCGTCATCTACCTCCGCCCCATCCTCCAGCAACTGCTGGGCAAACTCGGCGTGGAGTTCTCCATCTTCAAGGCCGGCCGACTCAAGGACATGTCGGGGTTCTGGCGTCATCCCACCGATGAGGAGTCTGACAAGTTCCAGGACCTCATTTCCCAGATGTACGACCTTTTCGTCTCGGTTGTATCCGACAGTCGCCAGCTTCCGCCCGAGCAGGTCACAGACCTGGCAACCGGCGAATTGTTCACCGCCCGAACTGCCCTTGACCACAACCTCATTGACCGCAGGGGTGGATTCAACGATGCCGTCAGCGAGGCTATGCGCCTGAGCGGAGCCCGCCGCAAAATCAGGCGATTTCGCCCCAAACGCCCGCTGCTGGATCGGTTTGCCCCTTTCGGTCGTTCCAACCGGAATTGGGCCGCGCTTGAAGGCGTGGTAAACCTGGCATCCGGCGGCATTTTCTTCCTGGAACCCGGCTGGTTGTCTGCCGGCCAGGGCACCCGTACGGATTATTAACGGGCCGATTACCCAATGACGCCGCTTACCCGGAGATCGCCGACCTTTCCACCGCCTTGGCTTCCTGCCACAGCGCTTCTTTGTCCTCCAACGCCATCGCGCTGAACTCCAACCCTCGCTCCCGCGCCAACCGCTCCATCGTGCGATATCGGTTCCGAAACCGCCCGTTCGATTGCCTCAATGCGTCCTCGGCGTGAACGCCGCTCCAGCGAGCCAGGTTCACCAGCGCAAACAGGATATCTCCGAACTCATCGGCTCGTTCCGATTCGGTTTTGGCAGCTCGGAATTCGGCGATTTCCTCCGAAATTTTGTCCAGTACACCGTCCACTTCGTCCCAATCAAAGCCAAACCGGGCCGCCCGGTCCTGGATCAATTGCGCCGCCGTTAATGCGGGCAGGGTCACCGGCACGCTGTCCATCGCCGACGGGTCCGGTTTTCCCGCCTGCCGTCTCTCTTCGGCCTTCAGTTGCTCCCAATTCCGCTCCACCTGCCGGGCGTCGGACGCCGTGCCGTCGGCGAATACGTGTGGATGCCTTCGGATCAACTTGCGGTTGATGGCGGTCAGCACGTCCGCGATATCAAAACTGCCGGCCTGTCGGGCAATGTCGGCGTGAAACGCCACCTGCACCAGAATATCCCCCAGTTCCTCGGCCAGCTCCATCGGAGTCTCGTTATCGATTGCCTCCAATGCCTCATAGCATTCTTCCAGCAGATTGCGCTTCAGCGACTCGTGGGTCTGCTCGGCGTCCCATGGACAGCCGCCCGGCGCGCGCAGCCTGGCGACGATGTCGATCAGGGACTGAAACTCACCGATTTGAGCCTCTGGGATGGGCGGATTGTGGTCATCATTCATAACACCGGGAGTATACACCATGCACCGGATGACACCGCCCCGTTGCTCCCATGAGCTGGCAAGTGATACGGTGAATTCATGGTACTCGCCCGCCTGACCCGTACGCTGGAGATAACCCGTCGCATCGGCACCGCCCTGATAGTCCCCGCGTGTCTGTTGTTCCTGGTAGCCGGCTCCGTGGCCTGGGCCATCAACGATCCCGGCCTCTATCGAAACGGTTTCGACCGATACGATACCACCGTCCGATCCGGCATTACCGATGCCGACCTCGACCGAATCGGCGGAGAACTGCGGACATACTTCAATACCGGCACCGAACCCCTCGCCGTTCGCGCTCAGATATACGGCGTCGAGCAGGATGTGTTCAGCGCCCGTGAGATCGCCCACATGTACGACGTCAAACAACTGGTGCGAGGCACCTATTGGGTTGGGATCGGATCCATAATGTGGATAGTTGCGCTGGTTACCGTGGGCTGCATCTCAAAGCGCCGGCAATTCGTCCCCACTGCCGCGCGGCTGGCGATCTGGTCGGGCGCCATCGCACTGGCCTCCGTACTGGCAGTCGGTTTAGTATCACTGGCCAGCTTCCAACAACTCTTCCTGCTGTTCCACCAACTCAGTTTCGCCAACGATCTGTGGATTCTGAATCCGCACACCGACTACCTGCTAATACTGTTCCCCGGCGGTTTCTGGTTCGACGCCACCATGCGGGTCGCCCTCACCTCAATCCTGGGAGCCGTTCTGTTGCTGTGCGCCGGCGCCGTCGTGTTGTGGTATCGCAAATGGGCGGCCACCCGTCGAGCGGCATCCTCCGCAGTCTCCGTTGATTCATCCGGCGCTTCACAGTGAAAAAGAAAATCGCCGCCCGGTTTCGGACGGCGATACAATGAAAACCGGATTTGGACGGGTGTCAGTGACCGCAGCCGCAGGCTCCACCGCATCCGCCGCCCATCGGCATGGGCATCGGCGAACCGCCAAGGTCGGCCATACTACTGGCAAACCCGTCGCCCTTACTCACCGCCGCGAACACCGAAATGGCCCGCTTGGCCGGCTGCTCGCAGTGAGGGCAATCAGCGCCCTTCGCTGACATGGACTGCAATTTTTCAAACTTATGCCCGCAGGTGGGGCACGCGTATTCATAAATCGGCATTTTCAACACTCCCGCTGGACAAATCGCTCACCCGCGGCCCAACCGGCCACCGGTTCAATGTGCAGAATATATCCCCAAGCACAACCCATCGTCAAGCGCAACCCATCGTCAGCCCCACAACACCCGCCGCACGACACCTCCTCCCCGGCGCTGCCGGTCGTTGACAGTAGTTGCTCTCCGCCCTATCATCTTACTGAAACTGGGTATCGTTTATGACGTCTGCCAACATCAAACACCAGGGCCATGTGCACCCGCGCCCGCGTTCCGCCGCCGTGGTGGGCGACATGGTGGAAGAGCTATCCAACCTGGGCTACCGGGACACCGAACCCCGCCGTCTGGTCATTGGTGCGGTCGCCGCCCAGAGTCGGCCTTTCACCGCCGAAGACCTCTGCGCCTCGCTGCCCTGCGTTGGTCGCGCCACCGTTTATCGTGGCCTGCGCCTTCTGGTCCGCACCGATCTCGTGTGCCGCGTTCTCCTCGAAGATGGCGAGATACGCTACCAACTGAGCCATGAGGGCCACCATCATCACCTGCTGTGCGCCGTGTGCGGTATGTCTTCCGATCTCGTGGGTTGCGATGTCGAGGACTTGCTTGAAGCAGCCGCCACTCAGGCGGGTTTCCAAATGAGCGGCCATTGGCTTGAAGTTTATGGCCGCTGCGGCTCCTGCGCCCAGGTCTGAACCAGGGCTTTTTTTATTAGCAAATGATATTGATACTTACAATCAACTGTGGAATTTATTGAGACAACATATTGATTACAAAATACTGTTCCAAATCGAGAGCAGGCGAAATGAACCCCGGTACCAGGCTTGATTTCTCAGCAATTCGCGGTAGCGCCAATCGACGCTCGCGACTCCTGGTGGTCATGTCGATCCTCGCGTTGTCAGTCGCCCTCCTGGCCGCCTGCGGCACCGCCGCGACTACGGTTCCAGCCAGATCTCTGGCATCCGGAGAACCCGGCGCCGATGCAGCGCTTGCCTCCTCCGATCAATCCGCCGAACCCGAACTAATCAGCGTGGTCGCCAGCACTGCGGTGCTGGCCGATCTGGTCCGTCAGGTCGGCGGCAATCGCGTCTCAATCTATAACCTGGTGCCGCCGGGAAGCGATGTCCACACCTATCAGTTCACACCGCGGGACAACGTCGAAGTCTCTCAGGCCAGCCTGATCGTCTCCAACGGCGCCAGATTATTTGTCAGCCTGGACCGACTCGTTCAAGGTTCGGCATCTCCGGATGCGGTGCAAGTCGTGGCATCCGATGGACTAACGCCCAGCCGGATGAACGAGTCACCTTTCCCGTCAACCGGCCACGACGACGACGGCCATGACGACGATGTCCACGATGACGACGGCAAGGTTCATCTCCGCGGCGACCCGCATTTCTGGTTAGACCCGCATTTCGCAGTGCATTACGTCAACCAAATCGCCAATGGCCTAGTCGCCACCGATCCGGTCAACGCCCAGGAGTATCTGGACAATGCGGCCGAGTACATCAGCCAACTGGAAGCGCTGGACGCGTACATCTCCGCCAAAATTGCCGAAATCCCGTCAAGTCGGCGCGTGTTGGTCACCTTCCACGACGCCTATGGATACTTCGGTTCCCGTTACGGATTCGAGGTGCAGGCGTTCGTTGGCAGCCACGGTGGAGACGTCGCCCCCGACGATATAGTTGCGGTCCTTGATCTGGAGGGGGACCGGAACCTTCCGGCCGTATTTTCCGAACCGCAATTTTCCGCAGATGCCCTCGCACAGGTGGCGCACGATGCCGGGATTTCCGTCGGTATTATTCGGTCGACACCAGACGTTGACTACCCAACTTACCTCGAGATGATGCGGGCCAACGCTGACGCGCTCGCCGCCAACCTCAGATGAATGTTTGCAGCGTCTCTATGCGCAACGCACCTACAATCCGGCTCAATAATTACCTTCGTTTGGATCGCGGTTTCGGGATGTTTCCGAGAGGCGTGAGTTGCTCGATCTGATCATCGAACCCATGCAATTCGGGTTCATGCAACGCGCCCTGCTGGTGTCGGCGTTGGCCGCCACCGCCTGCGGCGTAGTCGGAACCTTCGTCGTGCTGAGAGGGATGGCGTTCCTCGGCGACGCTATCGCTCATTCCGCCCTGACCGGCATGGCGGCAGCCTTCCTCTTCGGCATCAACATATTCGTCGGAGCGTTGTTGTGGGCGATTCCCGCATCTCTAGCGATTTCGGCGGTTACTCGCCGTGCTGGGGTTCGCATCGACGCGGTCATTGGCGTCATGTTCGCCGGTGGGTTCGCCGTGGGCGTGATCATCATCGACACGTCTGCCAACTACGCCGGCGACCTCCTCAGCGTGCTTTTCGGCAACGTGTTGGGTGCATCCTGGGGCGATGTTCTGGTGGTTGGGCTGTTGGCCGCCGGCGTTCTGCTCGTGGTGCGTCTTTTCTACAAAGAGCTCGTATTCACTACCTACGATTCAGCAGTGGCAGAAGCATCCGGTGTGCCGGTCCGGTTCCTGGAATACATGCTTCCCCTCCTGGTTGCGCTAACCACAGTGGCCGCTCTGAAAACGGTAGGCAACGTGATGGTAATGTCATTGCTGGTAGTGCCGGCGGTTACCGGTACATTGTTGGCCCGACGACTGGCAACAATGATGGCCGCTACGGTGGCTACCGCACTGGTTGCGGTCGTAGCCGGTTTGTATTTGTCCTACTATCTGAATTTGCCCACCGGCCCTGCAATCGTCGTAACGTCAGTCGGCATTTTGCTGGTGGTGGTCGTTGTGTCCCCGCGACGCTGGACGTTGCTGGCCAGGTTGCGTAGACGCGCCTCGCACCCGGCAGATCCCAGCGAATCGGTGGACATCGGCCAGCCATAAAATCCGTCAACAGGTAAGATCGTGTTATGCAGATACACTCGACAATTGGAAAGTACATCGCGGCTCTCACACGCACCCGACTTAACCTGTCATCGCGAGGAGCACAGTGACGCGGCAATCTCGGCCGGCCCCACCGGGCCGTTCGTCCTGAGCTTGTCGAAGGATCGTCTAGTGTGTTCAGCCTCAACGAGATTGCCAACCCCCGTATCGAGTACGGGGTCGCAATGACAAAGTGCGTGCGCGTGAGCATCGCGGTTGGGTTGCTCGCATCCGTATTGATCGTCGGCAACTCTGGTTGCTCCGACCCGACCCAGCCGTCGGCAAACGCACAGTACGCTCGCCCTTACGACGTTGTAGTTGACGGCGCGGTGGATGAATTCATCGGCCCAACCGGACCAACTGCGCCAGACTTCGTCGATTCGGCTTACCACCAACTGCGACGACCCGACGACATACCACCCGTCTACGACCCGATGTTCATCGACGTTGCCGTAGCCAATCTTCAGGATGACGAACTGGTGATCGGGCTGGTCGTCAACGGCGACGCCAGGGCGTATCCGCTCGCCATTCTCTACAACCGTGAGATGGTGAACGATGTCGTGGGCGGCGTGCCCGTGTTGGTCACCTGGTGCCCGTTGTGCTACACGGCCATGGTGTATGACCGCAGGGTTGGGGACGTCGCAGCCGTATTCGGAAATCAGGGAGCCCTCTATAAAGGCGCAATGACCTGGTACGACCACGATTCCGGCAGCGTCTGGTCACAGCCATTGGGTGCAGCCATCGCCGGCCCCCGGTCCGGCAGCGCTCTCGATCTGATCCCTGCCCAGTTGACCACGTGGGGTCATTGGAACAACGCGCATCCGGGCACTAAATTATTGTCGGTTGCGCAGCCCGTACAGCCATTCACCGGGCAACTGCCCGGAGATCAGCACGTGGTTGGCCTCGTCATCGGAGACGAAGCTGCCGCCTGGCCCTACAACGACGTGGCCAGGGTCAAAGTGTTGAGTGATGTGGTGGGTGGAATCCCAGTCGCAATTTGGAGCGACGTTCACACGGGGGCCATTCGTGCCGCCGATCTGCGTCGCGCCGACGGAACCGTCGCCCCGCCTGAGGAAGTTTTGGCAGCTAAAGCATTGGCGGCAGAAGCGTCCGTGGCGGCGGGAACCGGCGGAGGCCTCCGGGAACTGCCGGCAACCATCGTCTACCGGCGCGCCTGGGCCAAATTCTACCCGCAAAGCACCCTACGCAACTCCCCAGCCCGCTAGGACAACAGGGCAATTGCAATTTGATTCTATGCACTCGTCTTTCCCGCGCCGGCGGAAATCCAGTGTCCGAAAGAATCGGATACCGTCCGAAATCTGGCGCAATCGTGCATTTTGTGTACCCGATTGCGCCGGAATCATGCAAGTGCAATTCATACTACGATTACCCTGGTTAGGACGACATTGCGGTTGACAGGCCAAGTTCTAATAGCGTAAATTCGTCCGGAAGTGGCTGAATCCTCTCCGCGTAATTATTACGTGGCAAGGATAGGCTAAACAGCGAGGAGGTCATTTGCCTTGAAGGAAATCCTGAACGTGCGCAACGCTATTTACAGCATCGTAATGCTGGCCCTGATAGCAGCATTAGCCTGCGGAGCGCCCACTGAAGAAGAATCGACCGGCACAACCACTGCTGGCGATTCTCAGGCACAGCAATCACAAGATCAGCCGGGTCAGTCGGCCCAGCAGGATCAGCCCGCCACCCAACCCACCATAGCCCAACCGAGCGGCATGACTGGGGACAGTACCGGCAGCGCCGTATCAACCGCTCCCGCCCAGCCTACTGAAGCGCCACCGGAATCAATCGGAATAGCAGTTCAAGCCGATCTCAGAGTGGCTATTACTCCTCCGTACGCTGAAAACTTGTTGGGCTGGCGTGTAGGGGGCACCAACCAGGGTATCCTCCAACCCATGCAGGAAAACTTGATCCAGCGCGATTACCAAAATTGGGCGCCGTTGCCAATGCTGGCCTCCGAATGGTCGGTGGCTCCCAATGGTCAAGACTGGACCTTCACCCTGAGAGAAGACGTTCCTTTCCACAAAGGCGACGACACATTCGGAGCGTCCGACTTTGTATTCAGTATGCAACTCTGGAGCCATCCGGAAAGCCAGGGCGGTTATTCCGACCTGTGGGACTCCTTGTTGGGACCGGAAGGTGACGAACGCAGCGTAATCATAGAAGAGCTGGGCGTCGCCAGCACCGTAGAAATCATCAGCGACAATGAGATGATCCTGCATCTCGCTCGCCCCGAACTCGACCTGTTGGCCTACGCATCCGACGCTTTTACGGACCCGTTGATTTATAGCCTCGCCTGGTGGGAACAAGTGGGAGAGCAGGGTTACGGCGCGGATCCGGTCGGCACCGGCCCGTGGCAATTCGTCAACTACGATCAGGGAACCAAGTTGGAGTACGAGCGGGTTCCGTACGAACACTGGCGGGTAACCCCGGATTTCGAAACGCTGACCTACTTCTTCGCTCCAGAAGACCTGACTCGCGTAGCAATGTTGCGAACCAATGAAACTGACATCGCCGAAATTCCTCGGGAATTGCAGGGCAGCATCATTGATGAAGGCTTCGCCATTTCGCAAAGCACCCTGCCGGCGTTCATGGTATGGGTCGCCATTGGCGGTCAATATCTGGACGATGTCCGTGATCCCAACGACCCCAACACCAATGTTTTGGTTCGTCGAGCCATGAACCATGCCATTGACCGGGATGCCCTCAACGAAGCTTACTTCGACAACAAAATGGAACTCATGGCCAACACCGGTTGGCATCCCACTGACCCGTCTTACAACCCCGCTTGGGAGATCCCGGCGTACGATCCGGAACTGTCGCGGCAGCTGCTCGCCCAGGCTGGGTACTCGGAAGGAAACGGCCCCCATGCCGTTTTCCTGGCCGGAAACCTGGTCGGCGTGCCGGAACTCAAGGAAATCGCCATCCCCATGGCCGAAATGATGAAGGACGTCGGTTTTGACATCGACCTGACCGTAGGGGAATTCCAGCCGATCCGGACCAAGTACCGCGCCCGGGAAATGCAAAACACTATCTGGACTCACCGTACGGGGTTCTGGCCGTCGTGGCGCAACCTCCGGGTTTATTTCGTGAGTCCCGCGCTGGCCGGTGCGGTGTACATGACGGAGTATCCGTTCGTCGAGGATAGCTACACTACATACCAAAGCAGCATCGATCTTGACGAACGCCTCCAGTTGCTCAAGGATATGGGCGGTTTCATGTACGACCAGAGCGCCACCATCCCAATGGGGTTCCTGTTCGCTGAATTCGGTATCAATCCCGAAGTCATCGCCGAGTATTCAGTGAACAACAGTTACTTCGGCGGCATGAAGGGTCACGAATACACCAAGGTGGTGCGACAATAAAGCCCGTTTTCACCGGTTCGTGAACGTCCTTTCCCAGCCTGGGAATTTACGGGTGGGCGTGGTTGAAAGAAACCGCGCCCACCCGGATCGCACGTAAGACCTCCGCTCCCTTAGGCACCGAGGAGTACAGTAGTGCAACGCTTCATATTTTTGCGCCTGGTCCAGGCCGTGGTGGCTATTCTCGTAATCAGCGCCATCGTGTTCGCACTGGCGAGAGTTACGGGTGACCCGGTTGCCATCCTGTTGCCAGAATCTGCGTCGCCATCTGATATTGAACGTACTCGGATTAATTGGGGCCTAGATCAACCTATCTATATCCAGTATGTAAAATATGTTGGGAATATACTCCGCGGAGATTTCGGAGAGGCCTGGAGTTTCGGCCGTGCTCCCATCGCGTCCCTGTTGGCCAAGCGCTTGCCGGCCACTTTGCAGCTTGCCGCTTTCGCCTGGGTCATCAGCGCCGCTATCGCCCTCCCCATCGGGGTAATCGTAGCCGTCAAAAAAGACACCGGTATCGACTACGCCGGAAAGATCATTGCCCTGCTCGGACAATCGGCGCCCTCATTTGCCATCGGGCTGATACTAATGTGGATATTCGCCGTTATCCTGGGTTGGCTGCCAACCTCCGGGAAGGGCGGGATAACCCATATGCTCCTGCCGGGCATCGCCCTCGGTTATTACAACGTGGCGGCCGTCATGCGCCTCACCAGGTCTTCCATGCTAGAAGTGCTGGATACCGAGTATGTGAAGCTCGCTCGCATCAAGGGTATGCCCGAGTGGAAAGTCATCTGGAAACATTGTTTCCGCAACGCTCTGATTGTCCCCCTCACCTACATGGGACTGATCGGCGCCGTCCTCCTCACCGGCTCAGTGGTAATCGAAACCGTTTTCTCATGGCCCGGCGTCGGAGACCTGGCAATACGAGCCATACGGCAGCGGGACTTCCCGGTCGTGCAGGGCGTAGTTATCGTATTCGCCACCTTTTATATCTTCGTCAACCTGGCGGTTGATATCCTCTACGCCTACCTGAACCCACGTATCAGATATTAATTACCCG
This sequence comes from Dehalococcoidia bacterium, assembly GCA_965217175.1. Taxonomy (GTDB): domain Bacteria; phylum Chloroflexota; class Dehalococcoidia; order Lucifugimonadales; family UBA3495; genus Bin87. Next base: position 1,715,038 of record OZ244251.1, on the reverse strand, counting down.
CCCGGCGCATCGAATCTGCAATCAATGGTCGTCTGACAAATCTGGAGTCGCTGACATGGTCACTACATCGCCGGAATCAACACTACCAGCACCGATAGCTGATGTAACATCCGGGCAATCTCGCGGAGTTTTTGGCAGATTTCGAGAATACCCGGTCATCCCGGTCTTGCTGATAGCGATACTTTTGGTTGTTCCAGCCTTATTTGCAAACGTCATCTCCCCACACAACCCAACCAAGGTAAACCTTTCCGCTCGCCTCCAAGCCCCGGCCTGGATGGAAGGTGGTGAAACCAGGTATTTCCTCGGCACCGATCGCCAGGGGTTCGATATCCTGAGTCGCATTATCCACGGTGCCCGCGTGTCGTTTAGTATCTCCATTTTGGCCATCGCTATTGGTGGTGGCGTTGGTACTATCCTGGGACTTATGGCCGCTTACCACGGTGGTTGGGTAGACAACCTCATAATGAGGGTGGTGGACATCAAGCTCGCCTTCCCTTCAATTCTGTTGGCATTGGTATTAGTGGCAGTTCTGGGAGCCGGATTCACCACCGTCATACTCGTAATCGCACTGTTACTGTGGGCGCGATTTGCCAGAATGGTCAGGGGTGAAGCTCTAGCCATCAAATCTCAGGATTTCATCTCGCGAGCCCAGGTAGCCGGCGCCTCCAATATGAGAATCATGTCCCGCCACATCTTCCCCAACGTGGTGAATACGGTGGTGGTACTCGCAACCCTTGAAGTCGGCCACGTTATCATTCTGGAATCCAGCTTGTCATTCCTCGGAGCCGGCTTAAATCCCCCCACGCCGGCTTGGGGATTGATGGTCGCAGACGGCCGCACGCTGATCACTTCGCACTGGTGGCTCTTCTTCTTCCCCACCCTGGCCATCGTGCTTACTGTTCTCGCCATGAACCTGCTCGGCGACTGGCTGCGCGATCGTCTGGATCCCAAACTTCGGAACATCTAAACCCAACACAAACGGAGTCGTCTATCCGGCAGGTGCGGTTTGCGTATCCTGCCGAATCTTTGGTTCAATCAAACCCCATGTCTACCATGCCACCAAACGCACAAAACTCATCCGATTCTGCCATCGACCCAGTATCGGAACCCATCCTGCCCGATTGGGTGCAACAAGATCGGCGACGCCGAAGGTTGTCCCGTCGCAACATCCTCATCGGGATTGTGGTCGTTCTGCTGCTTGGTTTCCTGGTTTGGTTGAACTTTCCATTCATTCCCGACCCCATCATCCTGCTCACCCGCCAACCCGATAAACTGTTCGATTCCACTTCATTAGGGAACAATTGGACCATGACCGGTCGTAACGTCGGTCTGACCCGCTACTCCGCCGACGCCCTCAAAGAACCCGCCGGTTCTCTGGTCTGGAGCGTGGGCGTTGACGTAGATTCACCAACGCTGGCGCCACCCGTAATCGCAGACGATCGTATCTTCCTGGGTTCCTACTTCCGCATCGCCGTATTGGACCGAGACACCGGCGCGGAGCTGGATTCCATACCAACCACGGGACCCATCATCAACTCGGTGGCATGGGCCGACGGTAATCTGTACTACGCCACCGTTGATCGTCGCCTGGTTTCCCGAGACCCAGAATCGGGCGACATTCGTTGGGAATTTCAGATGCTCGATGCCGCGTCGGGCCCGGTGTCCGTGTCCAATGGCATCGTGTACGCCGGAGCATTGAACGGTGTAACCTACGCCGTCAACGCAACGACTGGGAATCGCATCTGGACTCACGAAACCCTGGGCGAAGTTCGCTCTCCGGCCGCCATTGGCAACGACGTGGCATACGTCGCGTCTTCCGATCGCAGCCTGTATTCTCTGGACGCCCGCACCGGTCAGGAAAGGGCACGGTTCCGCACGACCGCTCAACTGGTGGACGCTCCCGTAACCGGGAACAATTTGGTGTACTTTGTGTCAGCCGGCAAGTTGTACGCAATGGACGCGGGTGTTGTTGAGTTTCCCGGACGCTACGCCATCACCAGCACTTGGTCCCAGCTCTGGCTGTGGGGATTCCCCCTGCCACCACCGCCAACCCAGCCCGGCGACAAATGGCGATTCGCTCCCAACGTTGAAAAGACCAAGGGAATCATCTCGGCGCCAGCCCTCACCGAGGACACGATCTACGTCGGTGATCTAGTGGGTAATTTTTACGCCGTTAACGCTGCGGCCGGTATTGAAGAATGGCGGTTCCAGGCAGCAGACGGCATAGTCGCCTCGCCCGTGGTGATCGGTAACCTGGTCGTATTCGGCGACCGCGCAGGTTGGGTGTACGCTCTCGACCGCGGTGATGGTTCAGAACGCTGGAGCATCCAGCTGACTGCTGCCGTGCGCACCGATCCTGTTTACGCTGGCGGGCGACTGTTCGTCCGTACGGAAGACGGTCAGCTGCACGCAATCGACTGATCTCCCGCTGCCAATCCGCGCCAGCGCAACCAACCGCTTCGCTGGAGCCTCCTTCGCTGAGCCTCCAATAAAACCGGATGCGCGCCTGACACACCCCGCGGCGCCATAGCGCAATACGATCCTTACTCCGGGATCAACATGGTTGGGCGCGCTGGATCCTCTTGCTGGCTGGGCTCCACCAACGCCGGACCGTCATTGTTTGCACGGTTAACCAGGGTGGAAACTGGATAGTAAGTAATCTCCGGCCAATCGTCCGGCAGCAATAACTGGAGCAACGCTTCGGAACTCGCCTCATTATCCAACCACAACCCATACTGTGCTGCATTGAGAATAACCGGCATTCGGTCATGCACCGGCGCAACGAGTTCGTTGGCCGCACAAGTAATGATCGCACAACTTTCCGTCACATCGTCCCCATCACGAGCAGCCGACCAAATCCCCGCGAATGCAATGGGCGTCTTGCCCTCGTGGTGGAACCAGACCGGGGTCTTTCCACCAGAACTATCCTTCCGCCATTCGTAAAACCCGTTAGCTGGCAGCAGGCAGCGTCGCGTGGCAAATGCCTGCCGGAAGGAAGAGCGTTGACTAACGGTTTCGGCCCGGGCATTGAACAGGGGTCGCCGCGACCCGCTCGGCTGCCTGGTCCACGATGGCATAAGTCCCCAGCGCATTACCCGGGCGCTGCGGTTGTCATCGTCAGCGTGGATGGTCAGTACCGGTTCGGTGGGAGGAATATTCCATCGCGGCCGGTAAATATCCCGCACCACCGTGGGAGCGAAGTTGAACTGCTCCGCCAGATCATCAAGTTCAGAAAAAAGCCCAAAGCGTCCGCACATGGTGTCTACTCATCAGTAACTCTTCAACCCGCGTTTTTCGCAAGCGGATTGGCATCACTAGCTCCGTCTGCGCCAATTGTATCACCAGATTTTTCGCCCAGCGATGACATTTCCCGGTTGAAACCGAACTGATGTTCGTATACCATTCAGGTGCGTTGATGATACCCATGCTTATCGGTTGCTTACTCATTACCCACCTCCCCATCAAGGCAGAACTGGCCCGCCGACCAGAGCTGGCCAGCCGCCCCGTCGCTCTTCTGGACGGACCAGACAGCCGCCCCGTAGTGCTCGACGCCTCTCACGAAGCAGTGAATGTTCACCCCGGCCAGTCTCTCGCCCAAGCCTTCTCCAGATGCCGCGATCTGGTAACCCTGCCCGCTGACCTGGTCTATCTGCAGGCTGTGTGCGATGGCATCGACAAACGATTGGCCGGAGTCGTTGACCGAGTCGAACCTGCGGACATGGGGCGCTTCTATCTGGGGCTTGATGGCATGGCAGACATGTATGGCGGCGAAACACCTCTGCTCAACGCCCTGCTCGAAACATGCAATTCCCAGCTGCGGCCCCGCCTGGGAGTGGCACTGGGTAAATTCCCGGCTTTTTGTGCGGCGGCGCTGGCGACGGCTGGTAGCGCCAACCGGGTGTCTGGCGATACAACGGCCATTGCAACCTGGCTTGCAACGCTCCCCACCAGCTGGCTACCCCTGCAAACTCCAGCTATCGAACGCCTGCAAAATTTTGGCATCCATACTTTGGGACAACTCGCCGCATTGCCACTGCCGGCAGTGCAGGCTCAACTGGGCTGGGATGGACTGCGCGCCTGGGAACTGGCCCGTGGGGTTGACCATGAACCATTGTATCCGCGCTCGGCGCCGGAACAGGTAACAGAACGTCTGGCTTTTCCGTTCCCATTGGTTGGGGCGCAGATGCTGAAACCGGCGCTGGAAGCCCTGACCGCCCGGGCCTGGGGACGCAGTACTTTGAGAAATCGCTGCGCTGGCTGTGTACAGCTGGCCGGTTCGCTGACCGAGGGCGGCGTTTGGCGCTACGGTCGCACTTTCCGGATACCAGCCTGTTCACCGGATTCGGCGGTCAGCGCACTGGTAAACGGGCTGGCGGCAGTGGGTCGGGACGGAGCATCCCGGTATCCCTCTGGTGAACTGGATGATTTGTCCCTAACCCTGGCCGATTTTCGCGGCGATGCCGGTATCCAGTCCGGATTGTGGCCGGAGCACCGCAGAGGTTTGGAACTGTCTCGTCTCCCGGATATCGCCGGCAACGTGGATAGAATCGTTCCCCTCGAACCCAACTCCCCGTTGCCCGAACGCCGCCGCGTCTTTGCCGGTTCGCTTCGTCCGTTGAGCATGCCCGAGCCGGTCCAGGTTGCCGCTCTTGGATCAGGTGTGCCCCAACGCGTTAATTCGCGTCCGGTTAAACGGGTGCAGGATTTGTGGGAGGTGGAAACCGAGTGGTGGCGTCCGCGACCCGTGCATCGCCGCTATTGTTTGCTGGAACTCGACGGTGGGAGGATGGAGACGGTCTTTCAGGACCGTAGTGGTGGGGGTTGGTACCGTCAGAGCGGATGAGATAATCATGTCTTCCGCTGACTACGTAGAACTTCGCGCCCACTCCTGGTACTCATTTCTAAACGGCGCATCCTCAGTTGACGAACTGCTGGCCCGGGCCATCGATCTGGAGATGCCCGCTCTCGGCCTGACCGACTTGAACAATCTCTGCGGTGCGCTGGAGTTCGCCAATGCCGCCACCGCTCTGGGGATTCAGCCCATTACCGGCGCCGACCTGATGCTGACCGAGTGTGCTGAAACAGCCCCCATTTCGCTATTGGCCGAATCTGGAGCCGGTTACGCTAACCTGTCCCAACTAATTTCTCTGGCTCACCTCTCTGGCGGACGGCGTACGCCGATGTTTGATGCAACCCTCCTGCCAGAGCATACCGACGGTCTGATTCTCCTGGCAGGAGCGCCGGGAAGCCGTCTGGCCCGCCTCACCGACCGTCGCGAATGGACCAACGCCGAAACAACACTGCAACACTATGTGGACTGGTTTGGCCCTCGTTCAGTGTTCGTAGAGTTACAGCAGCATCTCGTACACGGCGACACCACCCGAATCCGTCGCTTGGTCGAGCTTGCGGATCGTTGCCATGTTAACGCGGTAGTCACCAATGAAGTGTGGTATCACCGTCGCAGTCGGGCGCGGTTGCACGATGTTCTTACCGCCATTCGACACAACAAATCCCTGTCTGAAATGCAACAGGAACTCAAAACCAACCATCAATACTGGCTGAAGTCGCCAGAGAGCATGGAAACCCTCTTCCGGTCTGCACCGCCCGCCCTGCGCAATACCCGAACCGTCGCCGAACGCTGCTCAAACTTCAATCTGTCGAGCTACATGACTGATCGCTACCGATTCCCCGACTGCCCGGTTCCCGACGGCTACAACGCTCAAACCTGGCTGGAAGAGTTATGCCGGCAGGCTGCTTACCGGCGCTACAGTAACATTGACCGTCGCGTGCAGGAACGCCTGGACGAGGAGTTCGACCTGATCCGTCGCCACGGCCTGGCTGGCTTTTTTCTGATTTACCATCGGGTGGTGGAACTGGCCCGTGAGGTGATGCTCGAACTGGGCCACGGCAATCCCGAAATCCCCCTGGAATGGCAGCCGCCGGGCCGGGGACGCGGTTCTTCGGTCGTAATGCTTACCGGCTATCTCATCGGTCTGTCCCATGTGGACCCGTTGGCTTATGACCTCTCGCTGGATCGATTCTTGCCCGATGACATGTCGTCCGTTCCAGACATCGATCTGGACTTCCCCCGAGACATTCGCGAGGGGTTGATCCTCCGCCTCATCGAAGAATGGGGCTGGGATCATGCCGCTTTAACCGGTATGTTCGCCACCTACAAGTCCCGCGGCGTCATGCGCGACCTCGGCAAAGCGCTGGGCCTGCCTCCGGGCGAGGTGAGCCAGCTGACCCGCCAGCTTGAATCACGTTCCGCATCCAGCCTGGCCGAAGAGATGTCGGCATCGCCGGCTTTTCGGGCCCGGCTCGAACGATCCGGCTGGCGCGACCTGGCCGAACTATCGGGACAACTGGCGGGATTCCCCAAGGGTCTGGCCCAGCATCCCGGCGGCATGGTCATCAGCTCGGTGCCTCTCACCGATATGGTGCCGGTCCAACCTGCCGCCATCGATGGCCGCTACATCTGCCAGTGGGACAAGGACAGCATTGATGATGCCGGGTTTGTGAAGATTGATCTGCTGGGGCTGGGTGCATTGTCCCAAATGCAGGAGGCAGCACAACTCATAACCCGGCGTTCCGGACAGGAAATGGACCTGAGCCGCATCGACTTCAATGACCCTGTGGTCTACGCTGATCTCGCTCGCGGCGACACGATAGGCGTATTTCAGGTGGAGAGCGCGGCGCAGATGCAGACCATCCCCCGCATGCGTCCCCATCACATCTATGACCTGGCCCTGGAAGTGGCAGCAGTGCGCCCCGGAGTGGGAGCCAACGATGGCGTAGCCGAGTTTTTGCGGCGGCGGCAGGGCGCTCCCTGGGACTATGACCACCCTCTGGAGGCGCGGGCTTTAGAGCGAACCCTCGGCGTAATTCTGTTTCAGGACCAGGTGGTGCAACTGGGCATGGACGTCGGAGGCTTGACGGGGCGCGAAGCCGATCAACTTCGACGCGCCTTCAGTCGTCGCAACAATCAGGGGCTGGTGCAGCGATACTGGGAGCGATTTCGGGATGGAGCAATGTCACAGGGGGCCGATGAAGCGGCGGCCCAGCGGATTTATGGCAAGTTCAATCCGCACTACATGTTCCCCGAAGGCCACGCCCTCGCCTTCGCGTTTACCGCTTTCCAAATGGCCTGGCTCCGCCATTACTGGCCGTTGGAGTTTTTCGTCGGTCTGTTCAACCAGCAGCCAATGGGATTCTGGGATCTGGAGACTCTCAAAGAAGACGCTCGACGGCTCAACTTGCGTATATTGCATCCTGACGTCAACCGGTCGAGCGACAAATGCACTGCCGAAGGCGCTGACGGCCTGCGCCTGGGTCTAACCTCGGTAAAGGGAGTTGATAGCCGCCTGGCAGAACGTCTCCTTTTTGCCCGTCAGGTGGGCGAGTTTACCGGCCTTGGCGATTTGATAAGCCGATCCGGACTGCAACGGGAGCCTCTGGAACACCTGGTCCGTGCTGGCGCTACCGATACCCTGACCCGCGGAGCCGACCGGCGACGAACATTGTGGGAAGTGGGGTTAAATTATCGCCCGGCAGGAGGCGGGCAGTTAACGCTGCCGGTCTCTTTCGACGATGCAGTGCCCGCACTGGAGCCGGAAAGTCGCACCGAGCGTATGCTTGATGAATATGAGATGTTGGGACTGTGCCCGGACGGGCAGGTAATGGAGCTGATCAGGCCGCACCTGGGAAGAGAAGTTTTGCCGGCAGACCGTTTGCGCGACTACGGCGACGGCGACATTGTTCGAGTAGCCGGCAGAGTGGTGCGGCGCCAGCGTCCATTGGCCAAGGCAGTTTTCATGACCCTGGAAGACGAAACGGGATTGATACCCCTGGCGGTCTGGCCGGCAGAGTGGGAGCGTCTGAAAGGAGCGTTGGGACACCGCCTGGTAATGGTGGAGGGTGAAATATCACGCCGCGACAACACCTTGAACATTGCAGTACATGGCGCGTGGCCTTTGGGTTGGCCATCGTCGAGTTTGCCCGAACCGCGTTCCTGGAAATAGTTCCACGCGATCCTGCCAGCCGTACGCCATCCGGCCTAGGACCCTCGTTGCGTTGCCAATTCCCACGCTTTGGGGGTAGTGACGCTTTCACGACGCTACCCCCAGCAAAACCCGATGATCAATGACCTCAGATGGCTCTCAACCGCTACAGGTTCAACGGATGCTCTTCATAATCCTTAACCTTGTCGTAAACCTGTATGCGGTGGCGCGCAGCCTCCAGCACAAATATGCGGTCCTGTTTATCAACCTTCACCGCCACCGGTCTGCGGAACCTCCACTCCGGTTCCAGATTAACCCGTCGGCGCGCCTTGATGATGTCCGGGTTGGCGTCGATATAGGTCTGTGTCCAGGGCGACGGGTCCTGTGCATCTCCCACCAGGGTAGCGATAAACCTGCCATCGGATGCGTATACCTGGACCCGGTGATTTCCCCAGTCCGTAACGTAGATATCCCCTTCTGAATCCACGGCTACACCAGTTGGCCCATGCAGGTCGCCCACGCCAGAAGCAGAAACCTCCAGCTTCAGCCGGAAGTTGCCGTCCGCGTCGAATTTCTGCACACGGTTGTTCTTCCAGTCGGCCACAAAGATGTTGCCCGCGTCGTCCACGCACAAACCCCAGGGCAGGTTGAACTCGCCGTCGCCATTTCCGTGTCGCCCGAAGCCGCCCAGGAACGTCCCGTCCTTGGTAAACCTCTGCACCCGGTGATTCATGCCATCGACTACCACCAGGTTATCGTCCGGATCGAAGGCCAATCCGCTCGGTCCACTCAGCTGGCCTTCAACGCTGCCGGATTCGCCCCAACTGCACAGGAAAGCATCATCTGGCCCGAAAACCGAAATCCGGTTCAAATGATCGTCGCAGGCGTAGACGTTACCGGCTCGGTCCAGCGCAATCGAGCGCGGCCAGACAAACTGCCCGTCGCCCCGGCCAAAAGAACCGTACTGTCCCAGAAACTGGTGATCCAGCGTTACCTTGCTGATGCGCTGACCCAATTCTTCCGCGCCCCGATTGATCACGTAAACCAGCCCGTCGTCGGCCAGCGCGAAATCTTGCGGCGTCCAGAATCCCTGCCCGGACATGCCGTACATCCCCAGGCAAAAACTGTAGTCGAACACCCTTCCGGCGGCTACTGTAGTAAGCATTTTTGACCTCCCCAAAAACTAAGTCGGTGCGGCCTACACAAAAGCCAGTTGCTCAAACTTGCCACCAACGATGGGCACCGCATCCAGTCCCAACCACTGTTCGATGACCGTCGAATACAGCCCGCGGAAGTCGTAGTTGGGTTCCAGATCGCCTTGGCTCAGGTCCTCCGGCTTCAGCGACGGATAGGTTCCGTACATCCCGCCCTTCACCTGGTTCCCGATTACGAAGGCAGCTCCACCGGCGCCGTGGTCGGTCCCGGTGCCGTTGTCCTTGACCCGGCGGCCAAACTCGGTGAACAGCACCATGATGAGATTGTCGCCCGCGTCATGCTCTTGCAGATCATCGAAGAAGTCGCTGATCGCCCGCGACATATCGATCCAGAGTTTCGTGTGCATCGGCGGCTGATTGAAATGCGTGTCGAAACTGCCGTGCTGAGTGTAGAAAAGTTGGGTCCCCAGGTCAGCCAGATATACTTGCGCGATATCCCGCAGATATTTGGCCACCGGAGTTTCCGCATATTCCACCGTGGAGGAATACTGCTCCGGGGCAGACCGGATGATGTCCGCGCCTTCCAGCGCATCGCGACCGGTTTGGCCCAGGTAATCCATCACCGGGCCCGTGCCAATGGTGGGCGCGTACATGCGGGCAAACCGGTCCAGGATCTTGTTCCGGTCTTCTTCAGCTGCTACCCCGGGCACGCTCGACAACACGCCGTAAGACTCCAGCCCGGACACCGAGGTTATAGGAACCCCGCGCAACGCCAGCGCCCGCGGCAATCCCTGGCCGAAGTTCACGCCTTTCAGCACGTTCTCGCCGCGCGGGTCAAGATCGCGAATGACCTTCCCTGCCCATCCTTCGGTACCCACCACATCGGGCTCACACGTATGCCAGATATCCATGGATCGGAAGTGCGAACGCGGCGAGTTTTCGTATCCGATACCGTGGATGATGGCCACTTTCCCTTCGTCATATAGCTTCTTTATCGGCCCCATGTTGGGGTTGAAGCCCAGCTCGCCGTCTATTGGCAGCACCTGGTCCTCCGGTATACCAACCTTGGGACGGTTATCCCGATAGTGCGGGTTGGTATACGGAATGATCGTATTCAGGTAGTCGTTGGCCCCCGTCATCTGCAGAACCACCACCACCGGGTCTTTCTTGGTCGTCGCCATGTTATTCCTCCCGTACTTTGCCGGCATCCCACTCAATCGGTGCGATCAGGCGAATTGATAATCTCGGGATGCAGCAATCAGAGCCAACATCACTCCGGCTCTTTTTTCCGATTCACGAATGTTGGCTTCGGTGTCCCAGAGCAGGTCTCCGCCTTCGCGGGCCATATCCAGCAGTTCCACCCGAGTAGCCTCACTCACTTCCAGGGGACCCACCAGGTCCAGGCACCCGTTAACGAAGCCACCGGGATCCAACGGTCCCATGTTCCGCAGGTCGCTTATGATCGACTGAACACCGGGCAGGGTTACATCACCCAACAGGTTCGCGGCGAAGTTAACCCGCCGCACCAGGGCGCCGCCGTCGATCCATTCGGTGCCGGTGTGCCAACTTTCCACGCTGGGGGGATTCAACAACTCCTGCCCCTGGTACGCGCATTCGAAAGCCAGAGAGTTGAATCCGGGTCTGGGACCCTCGAAGTTGCCCGCCAGCCGCGCCGTCCCAATGACCAGTTCAGCAGGACTCTTTACCCGCGAGAACCTGGCGTCTTTGAAAAACTTCGAGTTGAACATCACCCTGAGCATCGCACGGATATCGCCGTCAGACTCATCGTAGGCTGCTATCAACTGGTCAATCGCATCGGGATCGTTGGGCGGCGTGATATTCCAGCTCGGAACCTGCGGCTCGTCCGCCACAAAGAAGTTGTACAAATGCCGTGCCAGGAATCTGGCCGTGGCCGGCTGCTGGACCACGATATCAATGACGTCCTGTCCATCCAGATTCCCAGTTTGTCCCAGGAACGTCTTTTCACCGTCGTCATGATCTTCCGGACGATATTCGAAACTCCAGTAGAACCTGCCCAGCGGGTTGCGCGGGATTTTAGGCCCGATCGTCCAGCCGGTAAACGCCCGCGACGCTTCTTTTATATCGTCTTCCGAATAGTTCCCCACGCCCATCGAAAACAGTTCCAGAAGCTCCCGGCCCCAGTTTTCGTTGATCGCGCCGCGATGGTTTCCGTTATTGTCCAGCCAAAAAATCATGGCGGGATTGCGGGCCAGTTCAACCAGCAGGTCTCTGAATTTCCCCAGCCCAAACTCGCGGAACATCACGATCTGCTGGGTCAACTCCGGGGGATTGTCAACTTTGGAATTGCCGGTTGCGAATAGCTGGTGCCAGAACAGCGCCATCTTTTCTTCCAGCGGCCGTTCGGTGTTTAACATCCTGTAAACCCAATCCGCCTGGTTCAAGGGAGGACCCAACGCCCCCTCGTATCCTGGATGGAACCGGTACAACAGGTCTTCGTCAATTGGGTCAAACCGTTCGGGATGCAATAACTCTTCGACCGTGGCTTCATACCCCTTGTCGACCCGTTCCTGCAACTCCCCACGGGCAGATCCAAACCCGGCTCGACGCATCAGGTGACCCATCAGCGCAATATCTTCTCGACTGGCCATTGGTTTCCCTCCTGTCGGGATTGCTCCATTGGCAAACTTCTTGCCAGAATACCATGTCTATGTTGCAGCCATGCTACGAAATCCGCGCACTACTGTCAAGAAAAGCACCTATTATTGGCGCCTTGAATCAGTCTGCTCGCAGACTGATTGCGTAAGTCTTTCAGCACACCCACAGTCCCCGACTGGACCCTTGTTAGTACGCGATTTCTCCGCGCCGTCCAAGCCAGAGTGCCTGAACGTATCTGATGCCTCGCCTCGCTGTGCCGGCTACCATTGTGAATGGCATTCGCGCACGTGGTGGGAGGCACCGGATTCATCCGTTATAATTCAGCCAAATGGAACGTACGGAGACAGGTGAATAGCAATGGAAGTTGCCAGCGCGGTGTTCATCATTACCGGTTCGGCCACCGGCCTGGGCGCCACAGTTGCCCAACGCCTGGCCGAAAAAGGCGGCCGGGTCGTCATCAACTACACTCGGAGTGAAACCGAGGCCAGGGCCACGCTGCAGGTTTGCGAAGACCTCGGCGCGGAAGCCATCCTGTGTCAGGCCGACGTGTCGGTGGACGACGATTGTCGCCGTATGGCAGCGGCAGCGTTGGAACGGTGGGGAAGAATCGACGGCCTGGTGAACAACGCCGCCCAGTCCGTGATTGTCCCCCACGCCGACCTGGAGGGCCTGTCTGCCGGGGACTTCGAGCGCATTTTCGCGGTGAATGTCATCGGCGCCTACCAGATGGTCCGGGCGGTAACGCCGGCCATGCAACAGCAGGGTCGGGGCGCCATCGTCAACATTTCGTCTGGTTCGGCATTTACCGGCACCGGCAGCTCCATCGCTTACGCGGCGTCCAAGGCGGCGTTGAACGTGATGACCTACTCGCTCGCCCGAGCGCTGGCGCCGGAAATCCGTGTGAACGCGGTGTGTCCCGGCGTAATGCAGACTCGTTGGTGGCGGGAAGGCCTGGGCGAAGAGGGTTACGAAGCCTTCATCAGCCGCTACGCAGAATCGGCTCCGTTGAAAACCGCCGGCACCACCGAAGCGGTCGCCGATCCCGTGATCTGGCTGCTGGAAGGGGCGGAGCAAGTTACTGGCGAAACCATCATGGTCGATGCCGGCTCGCACCTGGGACCTTCGCCGCGCCGATAATTTGACAACCCCCACCGCCACGACCTGGCCGCTGGACAGCAGCTGTGCCCTGGGAGACGCCGGATGATACAACTAACGCAAGAGATGACGCGATTGATCAACCACGCCCGCGAGGACGGTTACCCGTGCATCGTTGGCACGGCCTCCAGCGACGGCGTTCCAAACTGCGGATACATCGGCACGGTGCTGACAGTCGGCGACGACTCCCTCATGTATCGCGACCGCACCGGTCGGGTCCCCCTCGACCACATCGAGGAAAACCCCAGGGTCATCGTCCTTTTCCGCAATACCGAAAGGGATGCCGGATGGAAATTCCGTTGCACCGCTACGGTCCATCGCGAAGGCGAGGTGTTCGAGGAGATGATCGACCACCTCGTTCAGTCCGGGTTGGTAACGGATCGCTATCTGCAGGACGGCCAGGGGGCCATCGTAGTGCTGCGGATCGACCAGGTGCTCAGTCTTTACGGAGAGGTTTTGCAAGAGCGCGTACCCGGCCAACGCTGGTAATCCCCGCGGGCATACCCCAGCGGCGTCCGTCACCTGTGCCAAACCTCGATTCTCACAGTTGGCGGCAGGAACGGCGTTACTTCCCGAACAACGCCGCAATCCGTTCCCCGACGATGCCGTCCTCTCCCGGGTTGAGCCCAAACACGTGGATCGTGATGAAGTCCTCGTCGTCTCGAACCCGAGTCCAGATGGGTGGCGCTCCATCCTTCAGGCGATCCCGCAAATCGAAAATGGTCATGCCCGCAACGGCCGGGTCAACCCACAGGTTCAGGCCATAGGCCTGATGGCCGATCACGTTGTCGATCAACTCGCCCCTCAGCCCTGGAATGCCCGCCACTGCTTGCAATATATTCCGGCTCCGTCGCTCCGCGTCAGCCAGCCGATCTTCGTGGTTCGTGGTCATCCAGTGCCGGACCGCGGCCACAGCGCCGATCATCTCCTGACGGTCAACCTTTTGTGGCCGGCCCACTCCCCGCACCCGGCGGCCTTCATAACTGGCGAACGAATGTAAACCTATCTTGCGGATCATCTCTTGGGAGCCCAGGGCCAGACCCACAGATTGAGTCGCACCGAGATACTTGGCGGCAATGCACTGAAAATCCGCCCCCATCCTGACGTACTTGCCAAAGTTTTCCAGCGGATAGATCTGCCCGGCGGCATCCACTGTCACCAAAACTCCACGAGCGTGGGCGATGGCAATGGTCTTCTCCAGGGAAAGCGCGTCTGGATCCTGAGCCTGCTCTACCGCGTAGTAGTGGACCGCGGCGGTGTTGGGACCGATCGCCTTCTCCAGGTCCTCTTCGGTGGTCCCTTCTTCTGAGCCAAACATCACCAGCCTGGCGCCGGCCAGTTCCAGGCAACGGTCATACCAGTAGCGCTGACGGGTCTGGATAAGGATTTCGTTTCGCATACCGGCGGTGTCGGGCAGTTGCTGGATCATGTCGTCGTCATCGCCAGCCATGGCCGCCGCAGTAGCCAGCATCAGGGCGGAGCCAGCGCCGGAGGTGATGTAGGCTGCGGGTACGTCGACCATCTCGGCAATGGCCGCTCCAGCCCTCTCCTGCAATTCCATGAGCGGGATATAGGCTCCGTCGGCCCGCGCCATGGCCTCTTTGACTTCAGGTATGGGAGTTGAACCCCCCAACATGGTCACGCTGCCGGTCGCGTTAATCACCGGAGTTGCACCCAGCTCCCTGTAGATATCGCCCCAATCAGCAGTCACCATTATTTATCTCCTTACCCACCGGGCCATTGGCCCAATAACCACGTGCCAGTAACCTTTCCCGCATGATAGCCACCGCCTTCCGTCATGTCCAGACGAAGACCTCACCCCCTGTCATGCGAGGAGCGTCAGCGACGTGGCAATCCCGTTGCCTCTGCCCCCGGTGCGACCCCTATTCGATCCCATCGTCGCCCATGTCAAACGGGGTCGTCCAATCGGCAGATAGTTTGTTGATATACTGGCCGACGTCGTTGCTCATCCCAACCGATGACCAGCTGAATCCCCCGGGGGCTCGATACCTGCCAACCGACGGGCTTGGAAGAATATGGGAACCTATGCTGTGGCCGTTGATGTTGGCGGCACCTTTACCGACATCGTGCTTTGCGACCTCGAATCCAACGCCCAGCAGGTGTACAAGACGCCTTCCACGCCAGACGACCCGTCCCTGGGATTCATGACCGGCCTGGCCCAGATTCTGGCAGCCAGCGGTGTCACCCCCGCCGAAGTGGTTCACATCTTTCATGGCACCACCATCGCCACCAACTCAGTCCTGGAAAACAAGGGCGCACCCGTTGGTTTGTTGGTAACCGACGGCTTCAAATACGTTCTGGAGATTGCCCGCCACGGCACGCCGCGCCTTGCCAACCCCAACACCTGGGTGAAACCGGAACGTCCCGTTCGTCCGCGGGATTGTCTGGAGGTGGCAGAACGAACTAGTTTTGAAGGACAAATTCTAGTACCCCTGGACGAGCCGGCAGTGCGCGACGGCGCTCGCCACTTCCAACGCGCCGGAGTTTCCACCGTCGCAATCGCTTTCCTGCACTCCTACGCCAACCCAACTAACGAACGGCGAGCCAGAGAGATTCTGTTGCAGGAGCTTCCCAACGTCGCCGTTTCCCTGTCATCCGAAGTATTGCCCGTGTACCGGGAGTACGAACGCACCATCACCACCGTCCTCAATGCGTACGTCACACCCCGAGTCAGCACATACATCGACAACCTGAAGCAGTCCCTGCGTTCCTTCGGCACTGATGCGGCGTTTTCGATCATGAAGTCCAACGGCGGAATCATCGGCGCTGATGTAGCGGTGGAACAACCGGTGTACACGGCGCTGTCCGGTCCCGCCGCCGGGGTCATGGCCACGTTGCAGATAGCGGAATCCACCGGCGTCCAGGATTGCATCTCCTTTGACATGGGTGGTACCAGCACCGACGTGTCTCTGATAAAACAGCGCGAGCCGACCGTTACTCTAAACGGCAAGCTGGGCGACTGGCCGATTCAACTTCCCATGCTTGATATCGCCACCATCGGATGTGGCGGTGGAAGTATCGCCGAGGTCTCGCCCTACGGCAGCCTTACGGTCGGGCCAGCCAGCGCCGGCGCAGACCCGGGGCCGGCATGTTACGGTCGTGGGTCCACCCGTCCCACCGTAACCGACGCCAACCTGGTGCTGGGACGTGTGAATACACAGATTGCCGGTGGGCAACTCACGCTGGACGCCGATGCCGCCGCACAAGCGATCAACGATGCAATCGCGTCTCAACTGGGCCTGGACATTCCTACGGCCGCCAACGGCATCCTGAAAATCGCCAACAACGTGATGGTCGGCACAATTCGCAACATCAGTGTGGAACGGGGCCACGACCCCCGGGACTTCGCGCTGGTGGCCTATGGCGGCGCCGGTCCCATGCACGCAATCGACGTGGCAAACATGTTGGGAATCGAGAAGGTCGTGGTTCCACCGCACCCCGGGATCGCGTCCGCTTATGGATTGCTGGTCGCCAAATTCAAAAATGATTACGCCAAAACCTTCCTGCAGCAGCCTCCTGACTACGACCTGGACGGCATGGACACGGTTTGGTCAGAATTGGAGGCGCAAGGGCGAGCGTGGTTGCACAGGGAAGGCGTTCCGGTCAACAGCCACAGCATCACGCGATCCGCTGACCTCAGGTACGCCCACCAGGGTTCGGAATTGACGCTCCAATACAGCCATTCGCGGGTGAACCGCGAGGGCCTGGAATCGATCCTGCAGGATTTCCACCAGCAGCATGAACAGCTCTACGGTTTTGCCCTGGAGCAGCAGGTGGAGATAGTGACCTTGAGGGTTACGGCATCAGGCCAGGTTGGGAATATCACCCTGCCCAGGATTCCGGGTTGGAGCGCCAGAGCGGATCAGGCCATCATTGAACGTCGCGAAGTGTATTTCGAGGAATCTCGAGGATTTGTCCCCTGCGCCATCTATCCGCGCGATAGCCTGAAACCGGGAGCAAAACTGATGGGGCCGGCAATACTGGAAGGCATGGACTCCACGGTCGTGATCAATCCAGGCTGGGAAACCCAGGTCGACGAATACGGCAATTGCATCATGCGAGCCCAAGGAAACCGACGATGACAGTACCCGATACCCACGCTTACACGAGTCCTCCGGAATCGGAGAAAAATGCCGGGCCTGTGGATCCGGTAACACGTCAGTTGATTCGCGGCTCCCTCCGGGCTGCCCGGCTGGAGTGCGAATTGATCATTGAACGCACCGCCATGTCCGCATTTATCCGGGAGAAAAAGGACTACACCGTCAGCTTCCTGGATGCCAGGGGGCACGAAATCTACGGCGAAACGATGGGTAGCGACATCCTCGGCTGTGTCTGGGAATATTATCCCGCCGAGACCATGCGCCCCGGAGACCTTTACTGGTACAACGACCCTTACCTTTCCAACGGGAGTATCACTCACACCCCTGACATGGTATTTATCGCGCCGGTTTTCTACGACGGGGAAATGGTGGCATATTCCCATTCCTTCGCGCACTTCTGGGACCTGGGCGGCTCCCGGCCCGGTAGCATCGGTCCCGCCAACACCGAAATCTTCCATGACGGAACCCTGGTGCCGCCGATCAAAATCATTGCCAATGGCACATTAAACGACGAGGCATACCGTATCATCCTCCGAAACTCCAGATACCCTGACCTTCTGGAAGGCGACTCCAGGGCATTGATGTCTGCGGCTCGGCGTGCTCAGGAACGGCTGCTCGAGATGTTCGACCGCTTCGGCAAGGACACCATGCTAGCTGCCATTGATGAGGACCAGGCAGACACCGCCCGGTTGGTGCGGGAAAAAACGCTGGAAATGATCCCCGAGGGCGAATACGCCGTTCGCGATTACATGGACCACGCCGGCGTTGGCGACCAGTGGCATTCATTCCACCTGAAGCTCAGCCGCCGGGGAGAGGAAGTGCTCCTCGACGCCACCCTCAGCGACGACCAGGCCGAGGGATCGATCAACTTTATCGCCAGCGACGGAGCCCTAAAAGCCTATTTCGGCCAGTACTTCCACCAGTTTGATTCGTCGCTGCTCGCCAACCACGGATTGCTGGCAGGGATAGACGACGTGCAGCTCAGACCCGGCAGCATCCTGCGGCCTGAATGGCCCGCCGCCCTCGGGTGCCGTGCCCACACCTTCACCAAGCTCAAAAGCGCCGTGCGGGCCGTTTTGGCCCAGGCCACCGACGGCATGGTGATGGCCAGCGCCGCGGTCTATGTCATCGCTTACTGGAGGATGAAAGACCGGAACACCGGAGCGTGGCTGCTATGTACCGACGGCATAGCCGTCGGCCATGGAGCCCGTCCATTCGGCGACGGCCTCGACGCCATCTACCAGCGGCACAACGAGAATTACCCCGGTGAATTCATGGAGATGGAATACCCGCTTCGATTGGAACGCTACGCCATTTCCACCGACTCCGGCGGCCCGGGCAAGTATCGGGGAGGCTGTGGGGTCGTCAGGGACGTACGTTTGCTTGCCGACGAGGGTACTTTCGGTCTCCGGGTCGAAAACAATCTGTTCCCGGCGTGGGGTGTTGCCGGTGGAATGGGAGGCGGCGTTTCAAGGGTCGTGATGAATCCCGGGACTCCCGATGAACGCGAAATCCGGGCGTTCTCTGACGACAATCGTTGGAAGTGCGGTGATCTGGTGAGAATCTGCACCGCCGGGGGCGGCGGTTGGGGAGACCCGCTGGAAAGAGATGCCGAGCGCGTACTGGACGATGTCAAAGACGGATTCGTATCACTGGAATCCGCTCTCTCCAGTTACGGCGTCGTCATAGACCCCGAGGCATTGCAGTTTGACGCGCCAGGCACCGAAGCCAAACGGATGGGTATGTTGAGCGCGCGGGGAGACACCAAACTTTTCCACCGGTTCAACTACTTTAATACCGAGGAAGAAGAATACCAGTGGGTCAACCAGAACATGCCCCGATGATTTCGCCAGAACTCAACGCCCCGACTCCTCTCACGCGTACGCGCTTTAATCTGTCATTGCGAGGAACGCAGCGACGTGGCAATCTCCATGAGGCTGAACACACGTCGACGAACCGCCGTTACTACCGCGACGAGGTTGCCATACCCGCATCGAGTACAGTCGCGAAGACAAATCGGCAACCGGTTCCTCACCCCGGTCTGAACCACTGGCCGAAACGAAAATCCGAATTTGTCCGTGTCGGTGTCCTTTGTAGGACGCGCATCTACGTCACCCTAAAATGCGCCTCCGTGGGCACGCAATCGGTCCCGTTGATGGGAACCATGTCCTGCGGACATGCGGAGAACGCAACCACGCAGTCCATCTCCGCGCGCAGCACCACGTAATCGCCCGGCTTCGAGACAGGCGGCTCGAATCCTACCGTGCCATCCGCCGCCACTGGTATGTTCATAAACAGATTCCAGGGACTGGGCGTCTCCGGTGGAGTGAGACCAACTTCCAACAGGGCGGTCGCCAGGTTGTCGGTGCAATTATCATGGTATTCCTCACAGCCCAGAAGTTCGTAACGGTAGCGGTCGCATGCGGCCAGCAGCGTATCGTGTATCCCGCCCGACGTGTCCTCAACCAGCGTCAATATTGGCCGGCGGTGGTTGGTCACCATGGACTGTCCCACCAAAGGCATGATGCGGCCAAGTGTCGTGCGGGTATGCTCCATCGACATAAACTCGGTCTCGTCGTCCCGGTTGAACGCCCACGTATCGACCACTTGCTGCCCGTGGGTATTGATGACTCGAATGTGCTGACCCCTGGCGGCGACGGTTGCCTTGCCGCTGCGGGCCGGGATCGTGATCAATGGCATCGTCATGTTGGGTGTTGTCATCTTGCGTCCCGCGTTCCTGAGTAGTGGCCGAGTCGTCAGGCTACGCCACGAACTCCCTCCATACCTCTGGCAGCCTGGACATTGCTTCAGCCGGCAGCAGGCCTTTCGCTGCATAGTCCACCGACTGCTCCAGATGATCCATGCTGGAATAGCCCACCAGCACCGTCGAAACTTCAGGCTTGCTTAGCGCAAACCGGATCGACGCTTCCACCATGTTGCTCGCGTCACCGTCGTCTATCAGGAAACCGAACCTGCTCCCCCGGCTCAAGTCCTGCTGATAGTCCCGTCCCGAACCAATCGGCGCCACGGTCGGTACGGCGACCGGGTGTCGCGTTGGCTCGCCGTTGAGAGCGCCCGCAGCCAGCACGCGGATCACCAGCGTGCCCATCCCGCTGGCCGATGCCCGATCGATCAGGCTCCCAAAGTTCGGCATGTCGAAATCAGGCGAAACCGAATTTCCGGCGCTGGGGTTCACCAGGTTGTACACCGATTGGATAGTTTGTAGCGCTCCCGAATCGATGACGCGCAGCAGAGAATCCGTCTCCCCTACCGCCGTCATACCCCAGAACCGGACCTTGCCCGCATCCCGCAGCGTATGCAGCGCTTCGACGACTTCGCCCAGCGCCTCTTCCGGCGTAACTGCCCCACCCTCCGGAAGTGATGCAACGTGATTGTGCATTTGAATCAGGTCGACCTGCTCCCGCTGCATTCGTCCCAGGCTCGCATCCACCGACGCGATGACGTTGCCTTTGATCTCACCCGCGTTGTGCGTGGTCACGCGGAACTTGGTACCTACGTAAACGTCCGCCGACAGTTCATTCAGTACCCGCCCCAGGTTGGTTTCGGACTGCCCGTCACCGTAGGACGAAGCGGTGTCGAAGTAGTTGATCCCCAACTCCATGGCCCGGGCGACTGCCTTCACCTGGTCGCCATGCTCGCCCCGGATCATCAACCCGCCCACGTTGCCGCAGCCGAATCCTATCTCCGATACGTTCAGGCCAGTCCTGCCCAGGGGTCTGTATTCCATGCCGTCCCTCCAGTCGATCCGATGTGACTTCATCATATTCCCGCAGCAGGCTCCAGACAATCGCCCTTGCACCCGGCGACCCGTTAACGACGCTCAGATCCTCATGGACCGAAGGAACAACCACGCAGCGTTGACCACACCCAGGGCGGGGAATACACTGCACCGGTTGTTGGCAGTTCACCAATTGCGCCAAAACGCTCAGGAATCGTTACGAGACCAACCCAAATGGCACAGGATTCATCAGAAGATTCTCCCGAGCAGGTGGTGGCATACCGCTGGGTGGTCATGGGTATCTGGCTCACCGCCAGCGTTTCCGGCTTCATGATTATGTCCACCATCGGCATCCTGTTGCCGGCCATCAGCGCCGAGTTGAGTCTCTCCCCGTTCCAGCAGGGAATGCTGGGATCCGCCGCCTACTGGGGCAATATGGCTTTGGCCATCCCAATGGGCTGGTGGACTTCCCGCTTCGCTCCCAAAATCCTGACCACCATTACCATGATCCTGGGAACCCTGTCTCTGGTCGCCCAGGCCGTCTCCCCCGTGTTTGCCGTGCTGATCCTGGGCCGTGTGGCCTTCGGTATTAGCGTAGTTGCCCGTCAACCCGCCCGCGCCTTCCTGACCCAGCAATGGTTCCCGGCCCGCCAGGTTGTTCTGGTCAACAGCATCTCCAACGCAATGTTTGGTTTGGTAGTGGGTGGTGGCGTGGCTGCCTCGCCTTTCATCCTGATGGCCCTGGGAGACAGTTGGCGTTCCACCCTGTTCACCTTCGTTGGGCTATTCGCGGTGATGACCATCCTTTGGATGATATTTGGCCGGGAAAGGGTTACCTCAGAATACCGCGAGCGCCTGGCATCCCAGGATGCCAGCATCCTGAAGGGTACGCTCCGGTATCGGGACCTGTGGATCGGCGGCCTGGGTTTCGTGGGCGCAACCACGGCCTGGTCCGGTTTCCTCAGTTTCTACCCGACCCTGATGTTGGAGGCCCACCAGATGTCCCTGGTCTGGTCCGGCGGCATCCTTGCGCTGGGTATCTTCATGGGCGGCATCTGCGGACTGGGCTTCGGGTGGGTCGTAATGGTGTCCGACCGGGGCCGGACCATCCTGCTGACCACCGGCGCAACCATGGCCGCTACTTTCATGGCAATGACGTTGACCGGCTCCATCCCCATCCTGCTGGTACTGACCTTCGTGAACGGCATAGCTTGGGGGTTCTGGCCGGTACTCTACTCCGTACCGTTTCACCTGCCGGGAATCCGCCCCCGGGAGCTCGCCGTCGGACTGGCTTTCATCCAGATGTCCAGCTCGGCGGGTATAACTCTCGGCCCGTTGGCCACGGGCCTGCTGCAGCAGGCAACCGACGACCTCGGACTGTCCCTGGCCATCGTCAGTTTCGCATCCCTCTCCCTTTGCGTGGCAGGTTTGGTGATGAAACACGGTCTGTCCGGGAGGGTGCCATCTCCCGAACCCGCTGCGTCGGCCACGGGAGACTGATCCTCGCCAGCACCGCCACCCATCCTGCCATCACGTGCGGCCCGTATTCCGTCGTTGCCGTGAACTTCCGTCGTTACAAAACGTCCTTCAGCCGGACTGCGTTGACACCCTCTATAGCCCTGTTTACACTCGCCACGCAACGCCGATTACAAACCAGTCGGAGGATACAGGCCATGCCAGACCTTCAAGACCTCTTCGCCCAGGTCGAAGCTGCTCAGGACGATATAATCGCGCTGGAGCAGGCTCTCGTCCGAATTCCATCGGTCAACACCGGCTTCATGCCCACCGGGGACGAGACCCCGGTCTGCGAATTGGCTCGCGACTGGCTGGCCCAGGACGGCGTCGAGTCTGAGATCCTGGAGTCGGCGCCCAACCGCGGCAACTTGATCGCCAGGGTGGAGGGCAGGTCCGGCAAGGCCGGCCTCATGTTCATGTCCCACACCGACGTCGTGCCCGTGGAAGACGATTCCAAGTGGCGGTTCCCGCCCTTCAGCGCCACCATTGCAGACGGCCGAATCTTCGGTCGTGGTGCATCAGACTGTAAGGGGCTGCTCACAGCTCAGCTGATGGCCGTCCGTCTGCTGAGGCGAAACGGCATCGAGTTGCAAGACGGGTTGATCCTTGCAGCCGGCGCAGACGAGGAACACGGCGGCAGGTACGGGTTCGGTTGGCTTGCCGACAACCATCCGGAGAAGCTGGCCGCTCCATTCGCCGTAAACGAGGGTGGCGGCACGCCCATCCAGGCGGCAGGAGCCCTGACCTACGTTTTGGGCGTCGGAGAAAAAGGACGTCTGCAGGTCGAAATCGACGTTAAGGGGGTCAGCGCCCACGCATCGCTGCCCTGGCAGGGAACCAACGCGCTATACCGTTTGAGCAGCGCCCTCAGCTCCATAGAAAACTATGATCCGGATCGCGATACATCCACCGACCTGTTCGATCATCTATCGACTTTCGCGATTGAACATCAGGCCTCTCCGGCCAATGTGGACGACATCATCGCCGAGATCGAGCCGTCCAACCCCCGTTTCGCCTCCATGCTCCGGGCACTGTCGCGCATGACTCTGACTCCCACCATGGTTAGAGGAGGCATCAAGTCCAACAGCGTTCCCGAGTCCATCCGGCTCACGTGCGACGTGCGCACCCTGCCTCACCAGGACGAGCAATACGTTAGGGACCAGCTTGATGAGGTATTGGCCGGTATACCCGGCGTGTCTTATGAAATCGACTACATGGCTCGTCCCAACTCCTCGCCCATTGAGTCTGCGTTGGCGACCAGCATCCGGACCATCACCGCCAGTGCCCTGGAACGGGACGACATCCAGTGGGTGCCCGCCATCAGCAACGGTTTCACCGACTCCAGGTTCACCCGCCCCCTGGGGACAGTAACCTATGGGTTTTCCGGCTCTCACCCCGACGACGATCCCATGCTGAACTACACCCACGGCACCAATGAGTCTGTGGGCATAAAGAGCCTGGTAAGCGGCACCAAAATTATGCTGGGCCTGGCGTGTGACATGCTGGCGGTGAAGTAACCAGACCCGTCCGTCAACGGTGACGGAACATGGGCCGGGTGCCCGCCAACCGTCGCCCCCATCATTGCGAGCAGCGAGCTTGCCCTGGTGAATGTCAGAAGCGCAACGACGTGGCAATCTGCGAGGGCCTTTAGTCTCGCTTGCCAAAATGCCCGGGTTCCGCCCAGAGTCGGGGACACCGCTTTACACAAAACTCCGGGAGATAGCCGATGTCCTACCGCAACCTGAACCTGGAACGTGACGATCAGATCGCCGTGATCACTCTGAACCGTCCGGATAAACTCAACGCCATCAACCGCGAGCTCCATTTGGAGATGATGGAAGCTTGCCGGGAGATTAAGGACGACGACAGCATTCGTGTGGTCATATTCACCGGGGCCGGGCGGGGCTTTTGTTCCGGAGCCGACTTGTCCGCCGACCGCTCGCCGGATCCACACGCCAGCCGGAGCGACCGCCTCGACGAATACAACTGGGTTGGCCGGCAGGCGTTGATGGTCTCGCGAGGACTGGACAAACCCACCATCGCCGCGGTCAACGGCGTCGCTGCCGGCGCCGGCATGGGACTGGCGCTGGCCTGCGACATGCGCGTGGGTTGCGAAAACACCCGGTTCAAGACCGTTTTCATCGAGCGAAGTTTGAGCCCGGATTCCGGTTTGTCCTACTTCCTGCCGCGCATCGTGGGCGCCAGCCGCGCGTTCGACCTGATCTTCACCAGCCGCAGCGTAGACGCCGAAGAAGCTTGGCGGCTCGGTTTGGTGGATCGAATGACGACGTCCGACAATCTGCTGGAAGAGGCCAAAGCGCTGGCCAGTCAAATCGCGTTCTGGCCGCCGGTGGCAATGCAAATGTCCAAACGGGCGTTGCAACGTGGCATTGACGCCGATCTCGAAGACCAGCTTGAATACGAGACGCACAGCATCGTATTCGCCAGGAGAGCGCCCCTCGACGTTGATGAGGCCGCGGCCTCCTTCCGCGAGCGCCGGCCGCCGATTTTCACCGGGGAGTAGACACCCGGCACGGCTGTTTGTTGGTATCCCGATATCAACGACGATTGCCAGAATAAACCGGATAAACATAGACCCTTTCAGTCATCAAATTGACATGTTTTTCTAGTAGACGTACACTCAGAGACGAGAATATTGCCCATGTCGTTGCATGGGCTTTTTGAAATAGACGATTATCACCGTTGGAGGTAACTGTATGCCAGAATTTGATTTGGTGATTCGTGGCGGAACCGTGGTCGATGGCACAGGACTTCCCCGCCTCCGCGCTGATGTTGGGATCAAGGACGGGCGGGTGGCCATGATCTCTGGACGCATCAACTCCGGAGGCGCCCGAGAGCTGGACGCCAGCGGCTGTATCGTGGCGCCGGGGGCCGTAGACCTCCACACCCACTACGATGCGCAACTCAATTGGGACCCGTACGCATCCCTGTCCGGATGGTTCGGGGTAACCTCCCTCACCGTTGGTCAGTGCGGATTTGGCTTCGCTCCCACCCGACCGGAAGATCGGGACCTCAATATGCGCATGATGAACCGCATCGAAGCAATACCGCTGGAATCCATGCGGTTGGGGATGCGATGGGACTGGGAAACCTTCCCTGAATACATGGACAGCCTGGACAAACAGGGTCTGGGCGTAAACGTTGGCGCGCTGGTGCCATTCTCGCCCCTGCGTGGCTACGTACTGGGCATGATACCGGCCCGGGAACGAACCTCCGTAACCGACGCCGAGTTGAACCAGATGAAACAGATCCTCCACGACTCCATGAAAGCCGGGGCGTTCGGGTTGTCCGCGGACAAGAACCTGGAGGACCGGCCGGAGGATGGCAGCTGGTTGCCCAGCCATGTGGCATCGCCGGAGGAATTCTACGCCCTGTCCCAGGTGTTGAGGCAGTTCGGCGTGGGGCACCTGGGATGGACCATCGGCATTTCCGACGACCGCCCCGCCCAGCGGGAAATGTTGGCAGAAATGGTCCGAATGAGCGGACGTCCCTTGCATGTGGTTCTGGGAGACGAAGAAGGTTACGAATGGCTGGAAGAAGTCCGGCGAGAGGGCCTTCCCGTCCTGGCGCAGCAGGGCTCAGTGCCTACCATCGCAGAGTTCAAGCTCTCCGAATACAACCTGTTCGACTACATGCCCCACTGGGTCCAACCGCTCGTGGGTTCCAAAGAAGAGCGCATCGCCAAGCTTTCTGAAGACGGCATACGCGACGGCATGAAGCGCGATGTCCTCGATCGCCCCCATGCCAGGACCGATTGGGCGCAGGTGCAGGTGGTGGAGGTTGCCCTGGAACGCAACCTCAAGTACGAAGGTTTGTCCATTGCCGACATCGCTGAGGCTGAGGGCAAACACCCACTGGACACGTTCCTGGACATCGCTCTGGATGAAGACCTGGAAACCGAGTTCGCTCACCCCGCTGGCGGGCAGGGAGACGAAGCCCGGGCCGAAAGGCTGGTCAATCCCTATGTGCATATCTCGGTGTCCGACGGCGGCGCTCATACCAGGTTCCTGGTCAACAGCGTGTGGCCCGTCTATTTCCTGGGTCACTGGATTCGCGACAACGAACTGATGACTCTGGAACAGGCCCACCAGAAAATGAGCGCGCTACCCGCCGCGTTCTCTGATATGAAGGGTCGCGGCACTCTGCGCGTGGGCGACTGGGCCGATGTCATGATCTACAACATGGACGAGTTGGGGCTGCTGTACGACAAGCCACGGTTCGAGACGGACTTCCCCGGTGGCGAAAAGCGGTTGGTGCAAAAACCCACGGGCATCCGCTACATTCTGGTCAACGGCACCGTTACCTTCGTGGAAAACGAATGCACCGGCGAGCTGCCCGGCAAACTTTTGCGCAGCTACGACATGGTGGGTTAGTTCCTCTCGGAGTGTCACTCCGGAAAATCAACCCGCCCCGGGGCTTCGTCTCCCGTGGCGGGTTTTACGATCCACCGTGGGGAGGGTTCGCGGGTGAGGCCGTCAGTCAATCCACGTAGACCGCCCCCCCATGATGGCAGGCTATTCGTCGGGCACCAGTGCGACCAGGCGCTCATTCTGGACGGTTACCAGGAACGCCTTCATTCGAAACTCAGGTCGGTTGTCGCAGGTTCCTTCGCTCTTCTCGTACTGCCATCCGTGCCCATCGCAAACGAACAGCTCGTCGCCCTCGTCTTCGATCTCGCCACCCTGATGCGGGCATACCGTCGACAGCAGCTTGTAGCCGTCGCGTCCCCGCACCAAAAAGTAACGGGCGTCGCCCACCTTCACCGGTGCGGGTAAGGACACAAACGATGCTTCTTCGCCCAGGTCCACTCTGACCTTTTTGGACCGGGCTGATCCACTGACCTGGCGCAGGGAAACGGTACCTTTTCGACGTTCGGTGGTCATTGCAATTATCCTCCCCGCCGTGTTCAAGTCCTGCCTGTAATAGGTGGCCCAAGTATAACAAAGACCCGCCGGTTGCCAACGGTTGGTGGCGGTAAGATGGGCACAATGCTACACTGGCGATGATTAGAGTCCGTAAAGCGTAGGAGGTTCTTATGGTTGAGTACGTATCTGCAATCAATCTGGAAGATTTTGGTTTGAAAGTCGGTACACCGTCAATAAAATCAGTGGGGCCGCTGGCCTTTGGCCCCGAGGGGATACTGTTCATCGGAGACAACGCTGGTGCGGCCATATTCGCCGTCGACGTCGGTGATGCCGAACCGGGTGGCGGACACCAGCCGGTCAGCCTGGACAACTTCGATATGTCGCTGGCGTCCTACCTGGGCTGTTCCCGGGATGACGTGTCCATCCGGGACATGGCCGTGCACCCCATCTCCGATAACGTTTACTTCTCCGTCATGCGAGGAAGCGGCGACGCCGCCGTCCCCGTGATCGTCAAGGTTTCCGGCGGCGGGACCATCAGCGACGTGTCTCTCGACAACGTGGCCTTTTCCCAGTCCACGATCGAGGACGCGGCGGCCGAGGACGACCCCAGGCTGGTGGCGCGGGAGAAGCTGCGGACGGTAACCGTGACCGACATGTCATTTGTCGACGGACTGCTGTTGGTTGCTGGAACCTCCAACGAGGAATTCTCCTCCACCCTGCGCCGGATTCCCTTCCCGTTCAACGGTGATGTCGAGTCCAACTCGCTGGAAATATTCCACGTTTCCCACGGCCAGTACGAAACGGCAGCCCCCATTCGCGCCTTTATACCCTACCAAGGAAACAGCAGCATCCTGGCCAGTTACACCTGCACCCCGGTGGTGCAATTCTCCATCTCCGATTTTGCGCCGGGCGAACAGGTGAAGGGCAAAACGGTCGCCGAATTGGGCGCTCACAACCGGCCCCTGGATCTGATTTCCTACCAGCACGACGGCGGCGAGTACCTGCTGGTATGCAACGACCGGCACCCGTTGATCAAAATTGCCTGCAAGGACATCGACGGGCAGGGGCCGCTGACAGTTCCCGATGATTCCCTGGATGAGAATCCTTCTGACCCGGTCACCCCAGGCGTGGGTGTGCCCCGGCAGATACTGCCCCATCCCGGTGTCAAACGGATGGCTAACCTCAACGGCAGCGGCGTATTGATGCTGCAGCAGGACGAGGACGGTAGCACTCACCTGCGCTCCTACGCCACCAACACACTGTGACCCAATGCCGCAATTTGCGCCTGGAATGGGTAGAACACCAGGGGCGAAGTTGCCTCAGGGTCACTGGGTGGAGCGAATGTGAACTTGGCGAATTGGAAGGGTTGGGCGCCGACGAAATGGGCCGGCGCCTGGCCCTCCTGCCCAGCGAAGTTTTGACAACCGGCGGCGATTTACGAGCCGTCCCACCCGTCTCCGGCCACTTTACCGCAGAACAGGATGCGGTATTTTTCGTTCCCCGTTTCCCGTTCATGGCAGGCACGGACTATTCATTGGTGATTGGTCTTGACCGCCAGGAGGTCTGGGCCATCCTCCGTCCGGCCGATCCTCGTGCGCCGGCCACCGAGGTAGTGGCAATCTACCCCACCGCGGCTGAACTGCCCGTCAACCTGTTGCGGATATACGTCCATTTTTCCGGCCCCATGAGCGAGGGATGGGCGAACCGCGCCATTAAAATTTGCCGGGAGGATACGGGAGCGGTTTTGGAGGCTGTCTTTCTCCCGCCGGACCCCGAGCTGTGGGACTCAGACCGGCGACGCCTAACCATGCTGCTTGATCCGGGTCGCATCAAGCGGGGACTGGTTCCCAACACCGAACTTGGCTACCCACTGATCGAAGGCGTACCGATCAGGATATGCGTCGATCGTGAATTCCGCGACGCCGCGGGACAGCCCCTGAAGGCCGACGCCGGACGGAACTACCACATTGGCCCCGCGCTGAGGTCGCGCATCGACCCAAATCGTTGGCAATTGAGCGTCCCTGAGCCAGCATCTTCACACCCGCTTGTGGTCGATTTCGGCCGCCCCCTGGACCATGCTTTGCTGCAACGCTGTCTGCGGATTCGGGATTCCGACGGAAACCCGAATCCGGGCAAGGGTGATTCTGGCGTGGGGGAGAGCAGCTGGCGGTTCACTCCATTCTCGCCCTGGGCAGCAGATCGTTACCAGTTGGACATCAATCCCAGCCTTGAAGACGTGGCTGGCAATTCCCCCGGGCGAGTTTTTGACCGGGACATTTCTGAACCGGGAGATTTGCCGTCCGGTGCGGGACGGTTCGTCGTCGATTTTTCGTGCGTCTCGGCCACGGCGCCAATCGAGTAAAATACCATCCACTACCCAATCCTGTTTCTTAGCCGAGGGAGGTCCCATGAAGAGAAGCACATCCAGAATCCTGACCACCCATACGGGCAGCCTCCCCAGGTCGCCGGAGCTTCAGGAGCTTCTACGGGAACGGGAGGAGCAACGCGGTTTCGACGGTAACCTGTTTCAAGCTGGTGTCCGCAACGCGATCTCGGAAGTGGTGTCCCGACAGCAGAACATCGGGCTGGACGTGGTAAACGATGGGGAGCAGGGCCGCTCACAGTACGCCACTTATGTCAAAGAACGTCTCAATGGATTCGAGGGCGAACGCCTCGTTCGTAGCCGCCCCCGCCTGGACGATGCCGATTTTCCGGATTACGCCGCCACGCAAACCACCATGTCATCTCGGAATATGCCCCAACCAGCCTGCACCGGACCCATCTCCTGGAAGGATTGGCCAGCGGTGGAGCGCGACATCGAAACTCTGCGAACGGTAGCGGCGGATGCACCCGTGGAAGAGGTGTTTATGACGGCGGCATCGCCGGGTGTAATCGCCAATTTCCTTCCCAACGAGTACTACCCCTCCGAGGAATCCTACCTCTACGCTCTGGCCGAAGTGATGAAGGACGAGTACAACGCCATCGCGGCGTCCGGCCTCATCCTCCAGATTGATTGCCCCGACCTCGCCATGACCCGAGTTTCCCAGTTCTCCCACCTTTCGGAGGAGGAGTTCAAGAAAATTGTAGAACTCCACGTCGAGGTCATCAACTACGCCCTGAAGGATATCGAGCCGGAGCGAACCCGGATGCACCTCTGCTGGGGCAATACCGAAGGCCCCCACCACCACGACATCCCGCTCAAGGAGATCGTACGGCTGGTGTTGCAGGCCCGGCCTCTGGGCCTGTCCTTTGAAGGAGCCAATCCCAGGCACGGGCACGAATGGAAAGTGTGGGAAGATATCCAGCTACCCGAAGGGAAGCTGCTGATCCCGGGAGTGCTGGACACCACCACTAATTTCATCGAACACCCGGAGCTCATCGCCCAGCGCATCCTCAATTACGCCCGCTGTGTGGGACGGGAAAACGTCATGGCTGGCAGCGATTGCGGTTTCGGCACCTCAGCCTGGGGCAGGAAGGTTGAAACCAACATTGCCTGGGCAAAGCTGGCATCCATGGTGGAAGGCGCCCGGCTGGCTTCTCAGGAACTCTGGTAAGAACCTCTACAATCCGGCTAACTTCGTCGTGGCGGATTTCGCCCCGGTGCCGAATGTTTAATCCGGCTAATCGTGGTCGCGCCGGCGGTTCTAACCCCTTCCCTCATAACCTCGGATCGACCGGCTCACTCTCCAGCGCCAGTACCGCGAAGGTACACTCATGCACCCGGTAAAGAGGCTCTCCCTCAACGAAACGATGGAGACCCTCCACTCCCAGCGCAAACTCCCTAACGGCCAGGGACCGCTTGGCGGAGACACCCCGATTCCGCAGCCGTCCGATGTTATCCGGCATGGAGTACTCCGGGCCATATATGATCCGCAGGTACTCGGCGCCCCGGCACTTCATGGCCGGCTGCACCAGGCCCCGCTGGCCGGTGGCAATAAAATCCAGCGGCTTCACCACCATGCCTTCCCCGCCCTTGCCGGTCAGTTCCTCCCACCAGTGTGTCGCGTCAGTCTCATCCGATGCGGTCAGGTCGACGACGTGATGCTGGGTTTCTTTGAACAACGCCGGATCGGCCTGACTCAATCGTGCGGCTACGTTCATGTGCCACAGATGGTCCTTATCCGTATGCGCGTGCCCTTCGCTCGCCAGCAGATGGAACGGCGCCAGCTGGATGTCGGCCAAGGATGTTACGGGCCAGCAATACCGGGCGTAGGCGTCGCTGTAGAGTTCGGCGAGGTGCAGCCGCTCTTCGATGCCAGGCAGGGCCGCGCCGACGCCGACGCCACGGTTCGCCGTCTGTTTGAGCAGCGATTTCGCCGACGCGAGACTCGCCCGGGCCGCCGCGCCAACCGCCGCGTATTGCGCCCGCAGCAGCTCCTGCGCCTTTACCGACCAGGGCATGAGCTCGCAATCCAGCACCGCCCAATCGGTGCTCAGTTCTTCCCAGAGCCCGGCCGCAGTCAACGCCGACCGGACCCGTTCCAGCAATTGCGACTCAAGATTGCGGTCTTCAAAAAACCTTCGCCCCGTACGGGTGTAGCAGGTTCCAATGCCTTCGCCGGTGATGCCGAACCGCCGCTCTATGACTTCGGCGTCCTGCCCCACCACGACGATTGCTCGGGATCCCATGTGTTTCTCTTCGCAGACCACGCGAGACACGCCGTTGTTGCGGTAATAAGTGAATACCTCAGCCGGGTGCTCAAGCAAGTCGGGGAGTCTGGAGGTATCGCCCGGCGATATCGTGGGCGGCAGGTACACCAACCAACGCGGGTCCAGCGCGAAACGGCTCATCACCTCCAGGGCTGCCGCCGCGTTCTCTTCCCGCACCGTTATGTTGCCCCGCAACCGCGTCGCTACGATCCGTTTTCCGATCACGTCGTCAATGTCGAGGAGGTTGGCCCCCCTATCTTCAGCGCTGGCCGGTGTCCCTTCGGCGTGATCGGGTTCGGACAGCGGTTTCACCGGTTCGTAGTAAACACGCCCCGCCGGAACCGAAACCAGCTCCTGTTCCGGATACCGGAGGGCGGTCAGATTGCCGCCGAACACGCACCCCGTATCGATGTTGATGGTACGGTTGAGCCACGCGGGTTCCGCGACCGGGGTGTGCCCGTAGACCACCATCGCCCGGCCACGATAATCGGCCGCCCAGTTGCCACGAACCGGCAGACCCCACTCGTCTGTCTCCCCCGTGGTCTCGCCGTACAGGCAAAAATCCCGAACCCGCGCCGACGCCCGGCCCTGGTATTCCACCTTCATGCCGGCGTGAGCCACCACCAGCTCGCCATCGTCCAGCACATAGTGGCTGATCAGTCCGTCCAGGAACCTGGCCGCCCCCTCACGGAATGATGGGGACTCGTTCTCCAGCTGCTCCAGTGATTCCGCCAGCCCGTGCGATACCTGAACGTTCCTGCCCTTTAGCTTACGAACCAGCTTGGACTCATGGTTACCCGCCACGCACAGCGCCGCGCCATCTTCCACCATGCTCATCACAAGTTTCAGCACCTTGGTGACGCCCGGGCCCCGGTCTACCAGGTCGCCGACAAAAACGGCCTTCCGCCCTTCCGGGTGGATCACCGCATATCCAACCTCACCGTCAGCGCCAACCCGGTCGGCCAGCGCGTAGCCCAGGCGTTCCAGGAGTAGTACCAGCTCGTCGAAGCACCCGTGCACATCGCCGATAATGTCGAACGGACCGTGTTCATCCTGCCGGTTGGTCCACAACGGCATCCGCTCTATGGTAGCCGCTCCCACCTCTTCCGGAGAGTTGAGCACATATACGTAACGGAAGCCCTCGCGTTTCAATCCGCGCATGGATCTACGAAGCTGTGCTGCCTGCTGGCGCACGACGCGATCGCCAAACTGCCGGTCGGAGCGGCTTTCGTTGCGGGCCAGGCACAGCGCCTCCGGCATGTTCAGGACGATTGCCACCGGCAGACAGTCATTCTCCCTGGCCAATTCCACCAGAGACTTCCGGGCCTGAACCTGAACGCTGGTAGCGTCTATGACGGTAAGGCGGCCGGCCCGCAGGCGTGTGGCCGCAATGAAGTTGAGCAGCGCGAATGCGTTGGGCGTGGCGCTCTGGTCGTTGGCGTCGTCCGCCACCATCGCCCGGCACGCGTCAGACGACACTACCTCGGTGGGTTTGAATCGCGTGGAGGCAAACGTCGATTTCCCCGACCCTGATGGGCCGATCAACGCGATCAGACAAAGCTCCGGAACGGTGATCTTCATCGAGTAAAAACTCCCAGCTGCGTCGGTGAGCCGAGAGTGTCATGCTCCGGCCCGATGTTGTCGAAACGCACTTCATAACTACGGCGGTTGGCGACGCCGCGAGACCATGCCTGGAATTGCTCCCGCGTCCACTCGAATCGGTGATCCCGGTGCCGGAATTCTCCAGCGGGCAACCCCTTGAACAGTGCGTTGTATTCAGCGTTGGGCGTGGTGATGAGCACCGCGCCGGGTTTCGCCGAGCCGAACACCACCTCTTCGAACGCATCGAGTCGCAGCGGGTCGATGTGCTCGATCACCTCCATGGCGATGGCAGCGTCAAAACCGGAAAGTCGTTTATCCCGGTAGGTAAGGGAACCGTGCAGTAGGTTGATGCGTTCCCGCTGCTGGTTGGGCATGGTATCCAGATGTAGACGCGCACGGGCCGTTTGCAACGCCCGGTGAGAGACGTCGACACCCGTGATGGAACGAATTGCCGGCTCCTTGAGCAGCTCACTGATCAGTCTCCCTTCGCCACAACCCAGATCGACCACACGAGTTGAGCCCAGCGAGCGCAGAGTGTCCAGCACGGCCCGGATGCGTTGTTCA
This sequence comes from Dehalococcoidia bacterium, assembly GCA_965217175.1. GTDB lineage: Bacteria > Chloroflexota > Dehalococcoidia > Lucifugimonadales > UBA3495 > Bin87. The sequence continues at coordinate 1,681,015 of OZ244251.1, read as the reverse complement.
CCCAACTTGATCGGGGCTTCCAGTTGCTCCTCTTCCTGGCCGTATCGCACGGTGGTTACGCTCGGGTCGGCCTGACCCGCGTCAAGCAGTTGTGCCAGCGCCTGACGCCAAAGGTCACGCTGGTGCTTCAGGTAGCGGCGGGAGATCAGGTCCCGTTGTGGATGGTTGTTCAGCCACCCCTCACCATAGCGCAGCAGCTTGTCCACCTCGTCGTCGCCAACCCAGTAGTGCTTGTCGTCGTCCAGCACGGGCAGCAGCACGTAGAGGTGCGCCAGAAGATCCCGGAGCCGTACTTCCGAGGCGAGTTCCACGCTGAAATACGGGCTGGCTCCCCATTCTGGGAACCGGTCGTCCAGTTCATGACCCTGAACCTCAACGCTATAGCCCAGAGGCTGGAACAAACTCCGGATGAGGTCCGCACCTTCGCGGGAAGGTGCCACTTCAATCCTCGCCTCGAGCGGGATGGCCTGGTCTGCCAGGGTCGGGCGATCCTTGCTGGTTCCTGCCAGCGCGCTCCGGAACACAGTAGCGATTGCCACGCTCAGGTGTGATGACGCCACATAGGGCCGGTCGTTCACGTATTGCTCGAGCCAGGCCCCGGTGTTAGGCCCACCGGGTTTGCCACGCACCAGGCCGATTGGATCGATATCCAGTAGCAGTGCTGCAGTGCAACGATCCTGCTCTGCTTCAGGGTAAAAAACGTCAGCTCTGCCGAATGGAAGGTTGAACGACTGATATCGGCTGGGATTCTTGTGCAGCAAAAATCCCAGGTCGGTTGCCGGCTTATAGGTGGTTGAGATGGTGAGCAGCATGACATTAATGGTACTTGAGACAATCGCTGGTGTACAGCAATGGTGTTCCCCGTTCATCCTGAGCCCGTCGAAGGATCATCCTGAACCCCTCCTGTCGTTGCGAGGAGCGCAGCGACGTGGCAATCCCGTAATCTCCGGCTCATCCTGAGCCCGTCGAAGGACCCCCTTCTCCCTGGCCGGCGTAGGCCGAAAATAGTGCCGGAGTGGAAAGTGCTTCCACCCCGGCATCGCGGACGTTGTTGATGCGCGTTGTTCTCGAGCCCGGCGCTGCTCCAAGTCTTAGTTTGGAACCCACGCCATCGCGCCCACCTCGCTGAACTCTCTCTTGAGCTTTTGCCAGGAGTCGCCAGCATCGCTGCTGGAGTAAACCTCGCCCAGCAGGCTGGAGGCAAGAACGAAATCGGGGTCTGCCGGGTGGGTAGCAATCGACCAGATGTTGGAATTGGGTTCCACTGGAAGCGGCCGCGTCTCCCAGGTTTTGCCGGCATCCTTGGAACGCTGGATCGCTCCGGTGCTGCCGATGGCGGTGTCGCCTACCGCCGCGAAAATTACGTTGGGGTCGTCCGGCTTGATGGCGATGCCTCGGCTGTAGGGCAGGACAAAACGGTCGGTTGTAACCACCGACTCCCAGCTTTCACCCATGTCTGTGGTGGAGAAAATCTCTCGTGGAGTGCTGGCAAAGACCTTGTTTGGCTCCCCGGGGCTGATGGCCATGCCGTGGATATCAGGGTGCACGCCACCTTCCACGTGGGTCCAGGTGTCACCGCCGTCCAGGCTGCGGTACACACCGTCGACCTCAACGCCGGCCCAAACCGTGCGGTGATCCTTGGGGTCGACCATCAGCATGGTAACCATGGGAGGCCCTATGTGGCATTCCTGGGCCATCTGTACGGACAACCGGGTCCAACTTTGGCCATCATCCCGGGAGCGGTAAAGAGCCGCCGGTTTTATGCCCACAAAAATCGTTTGTGTATCCTGTGGGTCGATGGCTATCGACCAGATGGGAACACCCTCCATGGGCGACCACAGCTTCTCCCACGTCGCGCCTTTATCTTCACTGCGATAGATGCCGTTATCAGATCCAGCCAGTATCCGGCTGGGGTCGTCGGGGTACGCTGCCAACGCCCTCACCTGGCTTCCCAGTGGGAACGGGTCTCTGATCCGGTTCCAGTTATCCCCCCCGTCTGGGCTGTGCCAAACACCGCCGCCGAATCCCACGGCGCCCACGCAAATACTGTAGTTGTTACCCATAGCACTATCTCCTCCGAGGATAATTTAATCGTCCGCTCAGGAAGCGTTAGCCACGCTTTTCGAAAGTATACTGCTTTTTCCGCACTAAACCTATCATCAACAGTCCATGTAACAGTTCAGACTCGACGGGTTGTTTCCATATCACTCCGTCATTCCGGCCTTGAGCCGGAATCCAGAGAAGTCTTTAAACCGCAATGTTGCTTATCCTGGGCTTCCTAGATTCCCGCGTTCGCGGGAAAGACAGTTTGGGGCAGGATACTATCTTCAACTCTGAACAGTTACCAGTCCATAGACCGTTGGCAACGCATCGCATCAGCAGTTTCAATGCCCGACGTGATTCGGGTCGTAACCACGAAAGACGGCGTGCCCATTACGAAGCACCGCCGCGACAGACGGTCGGACACCCTGTACCCAACCCTGCCGACGGTCAACATCACGCCAGCCGCCGGCTTCGTCATACGGCGCCGATTTTGTAGTTGGAGCTCACTCCGCCCCTTGGGATATCGCTACCAAACACCCTTTGACCGGGCCCGAGTTGACTAAATATGTCAAGGCCCGCCTCCGGCGCAGAAGTCACTGCAACCGGAGCCGGGCCTTGAACTAACCGTCCAGGTGAATCGTGGCGGTTACCCTGGGAACGTCGCTCACGACCCGAGTCGTGTGACCATGGCCCGTCATGTCTTCAGCAAGGTTGACATCTCCGGCGCCCAGTCGGTAGACCGTCCCGTCGGCGAGCCCAATCTCCGCTTCCCCCGACAGTGTGATTATGTATTGTCTGCGTGGAGCCACGTGCCAATCGCTGAAGTACCCCGGTTGCGACGCCCGGAATACGATACCCTTGGCGTTTTGCAACTGGCTCCACGCGGGGTCGGTGGGCGGGTCGATCTCTTCAATGTGAGATTCGCCATCGTCGCCAGAATATAGTCGTATGGATCCCATGATCACTCCTGTTGTTGCCAGATTTCACCCCGAATCTTAACACGAACCAGGGGCCACGGCATGGGTAATCCCGGAAAAAAGCGCGCGCAATCCGCCTATCAATGGACAGGACGGGCAAACTGACCTAGCATACGACTCCTATGACTGATCTACCTACACGAATCCTTGGCCGCACCGGTCTGGAAGTTACCACGCTGGGGTTTGGCGCACTGGAGTTAAGAGGCATGGTCGCCGGCGTAGGGCGGGAGTTGTTCCCCCATCAACCGGCTGAAATCCTCAACGCCGTCCTGGACGCCGGGATCAATTACATCGACACGGCTGTGGACTACGGCGTGGCCGAGCAGCACATCGGCGACAATATCTCCCACCGCAGGTCTGAATTCTATCTGGCCAGCAAGTGCGGGTGCCCTCTGGACAACTCCGGGTTCAGCCCCGACGAGCGCACCAGGTTTGGCGTCCCCTTGCCACGGTTCCATAACTACGGCCGGGACAGCATCATCGACGCGGTCAACCAGAGCCTCCGGCGCATGAAGACCGATTATCTTGACATCGTCCAATTCCACTTCAGTCCGGCGCGGGAGATTTTGGAACACGAAGACGGCATCGAAACCCTGCAGGGCCTCAAACGCCAGGGGAAGATCCGGTACATCGGCTGCTCTTCCATCCTTCCCAATATCTTCGATCATATCGAGATGGATGTATTCGACGTGTTGCAAGTACCGTATTCGATTCTGCAACCGGAACACGGCGAAGCAATCGCCCGGGCAGCCTCGGCGGGACTCGGCATCGTCATTCGCGGCGGAGTGGCCCGAGGCCAGCCAGGCGAGGGGCAGGGTACTTCCCAGATATGGGATCTATGGGACCGGGCTGAACTGGACGACCTGTTGCAGGGTATGACCGCCACCGAGTTCCTGCTTCGCTCTACTATTTCGAACCCGGATGCACATACGACCATCGTGGGCACTCTGAACCCATCCCACCTGCGAGATAACGTCGACGCGGCGTTGAAAGGACCCCTCCCTGCCCCTTTGCTCCAGGATGCCAAAAACCGCCTTCGCTCCATCGCGGGTCAGTAGCGCACCGTCGTTCAGTGTGGAGTCCAGTGGCGCGGTTGACGGTGTGGTCCCTTGGGAGGACCTCCCGTCGAGGGCGGTTGCGCCAGGACGAACAATGCGAACCGAAGGCTCACCTGTTTGGGCATCACCTGCCCTGGCCCACCGCCATGTTATTATGAGTCGCCCAGATCAAAGCGGCCGCCCCTTTTTACATACCCCTTTCCACATGCCCAATTCCAAAGGAGGACTCGGCAAATGGCGACAGTCGGACCAGCATGGACCCAGGAATTCGTGGACGTCGCAGGCGCCCGGCTCCAATTGGCCCGTGGAGGTAACGGCGACCCGCTGCTGATCCTCCACGACGAGTTGGGCCACCATGATTTGTACCGATATCACGAAGCTCTGGCCCAGGAATACACCCTGTACATACCCTCCCACCCCGGATTCGGTGAAACCGAGCGGCAAGAATGGATCATGAACATGCGTGATCTGGCGGGATGGTACCTCGAGGCCATCGAGGACATGGGACTTCAGCAGGTCAATCTGCTTGGTTTTTCCCTCGGCGGCTGGCTCGCCGCGGAAATGGCATCCATGTCTCCCAATCTGTTCAAGAAGTTGGTGCTGGTCGGTCCGGCCGGGATCAAACCCCCCACCGGCGAGATTTATGACATGTTCCTGGCGGTGGCCGCGGAGTATCTAACCGAGGGTTTCTATGACCCGGAAAACACCGCCGAATTCCAGCAGGCCTGCCCCGATGAACCCAGCGCTGAATTAATCGAAGCGTGGGAAGTGGCTCGCGAGGAAGCTTGCCGGTTGAGCTGGCGCCCTTACATGTACTACCCTGGCCTCTCCAACCTGCTCCACCGCCTCAAGAACCTTCCTACTCAGATTATATGGGGTAGGCAAGACAACATCGTGCCTGTCAGCGCCAGCCAGTTGTATCACGAGTCTATCCCCGGCTCCCGCGTGGACATACTGGAAAACTGCGGGCATCGCCCGGAGTTGGAGAAAACCGACGACTTCGTGCGCCTCGTGAAGGACTTTCTGTCGTCCTAGGTCTTCCCTGGCTATGTTAGAATCCGCCTTGTAGCACGAGCCGGAAGGAGAATCAAAATGTTCATTGGATACTTCACTGAACGGCCGTACCAGGACCCAAAGTCCGGGTATTTTGGGGCCACGGGTAAACCGATTATGGACCTGAACGTCAGCAACGAAATTTACGATTCCGAGTTGGGGGCAACGCTTTACAACCGATACCTCGATGAGAAGATATACGCCGAAGAAATGGGTTTCGACGGCCTGATGCTCAACGAGCACCACAGCACCCCCTTCTGTATGGGCGGCGCAATGAACGTGGAAGCCTCCATCCTTGCCCGCATCACCAAGCGGGCCAAGATCGTTCTGCTGGGAAACATCATTCCCATCTGGGACGACCCGCTTTGGCTGGTGGAACAGCTATCCATGATCGACATGATCTCCCGCGGCCGGCTGGTATCCGGCTGGGTGCGCGGCACCGGCAGGGAGAGCGTGGCCCACAACGTCGAACCCCATTACAACTGGGAAAGGTTCAAGGAAGCCCACGAACTGATCGTCAAGGCGTGGACTACTCCCGGTCCATTCCGCTGGGAAGGCAAGCACTACCAGTTTCGCCACGTCAATCCCTGGGTGAAACCCTACCAGAAGCCTCATCCTCCCATCTGGCTGCCCGGCGTGGTCAGTCGAGACTCCCTGATGTGGGCGGCAGAGCAGCGGATTCCCTACATCATGCTCGCCACCGAGATGGAACCCACCAAGCAGGCCTTCCAGCTTTACCACGACACTGCTGCTGAGCTGGGCTATGAGTCTGGCCCCCAGAACATCGGTTACCTCTGGAAGGTCCACGTTGACGAAACCGAGGAGTTGGCCGAAGCAACCGCCCGCAAGTACGTGCAAGGCCCCAGCAACCCATTCCTGGCCGGAAATGAGGGTACCGTCAACCCGGCGTTGCTCAACCTCCCTGGCCTCACTTCCCGTCGCCGGGTGCTGCCAACCCAATCCGTAGCCACCGCTGCCCGCGGCGGAAACGCCGGTCCTGGCGGAGCCTTGGGTCGCCCCTACGAGCAGCAGATCGCAGACTATACAATCATCTCGGGCACACCCGACAGCGTGATCCCCAAGATTCGCCACGTCCTGGAAACCATCCGCCCCGGGAGCATTTTCTTCTGGGACGGCGACGGCGCCATGACCCACGACGACGCCATGCGCAGCCTGCGGCTCATGGGACAGGAAGTGCTCCCCGCCGTCCGAGAGATTGCCAAGGATCTGGATCTGCCCGGCCCCTTCGAGGTCGACCCCGCCACCAGTCAACCCTACGTGGCAAATCCACCCGTGCCAGTCCCGGCGGCAGACGACTAAATCCTGTCCATCCCCTCGTCATTGATTCGACCTCTCCCGGATATGGGAGAGGTCGTCATTATATCCAGCGGCCAAGCCTGTTTCTCATCGCCGATGCTCGCACCGAGGCGAAAATGTCACCGGAGAAATCTAGCCTGAAATATCATCCAGCATCGCGATCTTCTCCTGGAACAGGGCGATGGCCTTTTCTTCCGGCACCCCCATGAAGAACCTGAGCCCCTGGACGTACTCGACAACTTCCCTTGGGAGCATGCGCAGGTCGTTGCGGGGACCCGTCACTTTGTACAGGTTGTTCATCCAGTCCTCTTGCCCAACAAAAAGGGCATCCTCCACCACCACATAATCCCTCCGTTCCATCTCCACCTTGGCCATCCACCGGGAGAAAACGAACGGCAACCCGGTCCACGCCTGCCATTCTTCCCCCAAGTCGTACCGGTGGGGGAACCCTCGCGCTCCACGGCGGTTGCGCAAAGCCCCGTTGCCGGTTAACAGGTAGGCATCATGGTCGGAGTTCTCATCGACGAATGCCCCACTTTTAGCGCCGTGTTTCAACCTCAGCAGCACTTTAAGCAGGCTTACTGATGTGGAGTCGCCGTCGCCCACGACAATCCGGCCCTCGCTCAAAGTCTCTATGGGCTCTTTAGACAGGAGTACACTGGCCATCCCCAAGCCAACCGACGCAACGCAGAATCCGGTCATTAATTTGGCCTTGTCCGCCAGCCGGAAGGTATCCACCAGGGAAACCGGCCCCGCGTCTATTTCGCCCTTCTCCAGGGCATCGGCCACCGCGTTGAGATCCATATTTCGCAACTCAATACCGCGGCGCTCCATGTCGAAATAGAACGCTTCACATTCCAGATTGGGTATATGGGCTACCGTGATGGGCATGACAAAGACAAGCTCCTATATGGTCGATGGCCAGGTTCCCGAGAATCAGGTCTGGAGTTCCCGGACGCCACCATCGAGGAGGGCAATGGGGCGCATCTATAAGCATCCGCGCCGGTCGTGGGAATTCGTTCGAGAACCCTGCTGATCAATCGAGTGCAACTCGTGATAGTCGTCAGCGTCGGAAAACAACGCTTCGGCGAATCCCATCCACCACGCACCGGGGATTGGCTGTCCCGCCATCGGAACAGCATACTCGTGGCTCCGCAGGGATTCTATGGGTGCATGTCAACCGATTACTACGGCATGTAGCACATGGGAAGGCCCCCGCCCTCTGCCGGAGAAGCCCTGATTAGAGGCTTTCGTCGGCTTCAGTCGGAGGCCTTCCCAATGAGTGTAACTCGGTCTGGGGGCTACAGCCTGGGCCCCATAAAGGTGGATGATTGCTTGCGATATACCTGGATACGGTTGCGAGGGCCTTCACAGACGAACACCGTGTTGGAATCGTCCACTGTAACCCCGGTGGGGGCCCAGAAGTCCTTTTCCCGCTCCATTCCCTGCGCACGCTCCCGCTCGCCCCACATCTCCGGATTAGCGTCCAGTTTGTCCTTGCCCCACTTGGAGACAGTCGCATCACCGGTTTTGAGGGCGGCAAAGTTGCCATCCGGATCGAAGACCTGTAGGCGGTCGTTCAGCCAATCAGCGACGTAGATGATGCCGTCCCTGTCAACCGCGACGTCGGTGGGACGATTGAATTCGCCTTCACCCGAGCCGGAAGAACCGAACTTCATCAGGAACTGGCCGTCGGCCGTAAACTTCTGGATGCGGTCGTTCCGCCAGTCGGCGATAAAGATGTTGCCCTGCTTGTCGATGTCGATTCCCCAGGGCATGTGGAACTCGCCGTCCCCTTCGCCGAACGATCCGAAGTTGGACAGGAACTTGCCGTCAGGAGTAAATTTCTGCACCCGGTGGTTCATGCTATCAACGACGAACACGTTGTCGTCCTTGTCGATGGCCAGTCCGGCGGGCCGATTGAGCTCGCCGTCACCGCTGCCGAAACGTTCCTCCCATTTGCTCAGGTACTCTCCGTCGCCGCTGAAGATGGATATCCGATGCATCCATTCATCAGAAACATAGACGTTGCCATTACTGGCGATGGCTACGGTAACGGGCCAGACCAGGGAACCGTCGTCGAAGTTGTACTCGTGCGGCCCCTGCTGGGGTACGCCTCGGGCGAAGGCGTTGACGTATTCCTCGTTTACGGTGCAAACCGCAATTCGAGTGCCCTCGGGCCGATATTCCGGAGACCGGCACAGGACGTACATGAGATCGTCCTCGCCCCGGGCCATGTTGACCGGATACGTGAATCCCGGTCCGAACTGCTCGCCCCGCCCGATGGTGTGGCTGTACTGTAGTTGTACGTGCGATATTCTGGTGGGGGTCATACTTACCTCACAGTGTCTGACTAAATGAACGCCATCTGCTCGAACGCTCCGTTCACGATGGGCTTGGCATCCAGGCCCATCCACTTCTCCAGGAGCGCGGAGTAGAGGCCACGGAAGTCGTTGTTGAAGTGCAGGTCTCCCTCCAGCAGCTTTTCCTGCTCCAGAGAGGGATATTCGCCGTAGAGTCCGCCCTTTACCGCATCGCCTACTACGAAAGCCACGCCGCCCGAACCATGGTCAGTGCCAGATCCGTTGTCGTGCACCCTGCGTCCGAACTCGGTGAAGACCAGCAACACCACGTCGTCTCCGGCGTTGTGTTCCTTAAGGTCGTCGTAGAAGTCGGCCACCGCGCGAGATGTCTCATTCCATAGCCTGGTGTGGTTCGCCAGCTCGCCCGCGTGCGTGTCAAAGCTGTTGTAGGGCGCCGTCGTATACAGCACCCTGGTTCCCAACCCGGCCAGATGCACCTGCGCGATGTTGCGCATGTACTGAGCGACGGTGTCGTCGCCGTATTCAATAGACGAGGTATACATGGCGGGGGCGGTGCTGAGGATGTCGGCCCCTTCCAGGGCGTCCAGACCCGTTTGGGCGAAGTAGTCCAGCACCGGGCCTTGGCCGATCATCGGCGTGTAGACCCTGGTGAACACATCGAGGGCCTTGGTTCGCTGCTCTTCGAGCTCGATTCCTGTCAGCACCCCATAGGTTTCAAGGTTGCCAACCGAAGCCACCGGCACGCCGGGGGCAACGAGTGACCTGGGGAGACCCCGGCCAAAGTTGACGCCTGTCAATACGTTTTCCTTCCCCGGGTCCAGGTCGCGCACGGCGCGGCCCAGCCAACCCTCGTCGCCCACCTTGTCCGGCTCACAGGTGTGCCAGATGTCCATGGAACGGAAGTGGGAGCGGCTCGGGCTGGGGTATCCTACGCCCTGAATGATGGCAACTTTGCCGTCATCGTACAGGCGTTTAATCGGGGCCATCGCCGGATTGAAGCCGATCTGGTCGTTGATCGGAAGAACCTGGTCGATGGGTATTCTTACGTTGGGCCGGTTGTCCAGGTACAGGGGATCACCATAAGGAATGATCGTGTTCAGAGCGTCGTTGCCCCCTGACAGCTGGAGGACTACCAGCACCGGGTCTTTTTTGGTGGATGTCATTTCTTTAGTCCTCCCTATTTATGCGAATAGGTACTCGGTAGTGGCCACGATGGACTGCAACATTTGCCCCACCCTCTGGCCAAACTCGTCGGTGCCGGTCTGCAACTCGCCTTCGCTGCGGGCCAGCGACACCAACTCGTTGCGGGTCACATCGGCCAACTCGTAGGCGCCCAGCATGTCCAGACAGCCGTCAACCAGCCGCTCCGGTGAAATGGTGGCTCCCTCAGAACCCAGGCGGTTGATGATGGCCTGCACTCCGCGGTGCGACGTGTTACCCACGGCGTCCGCCGTGAAGTTGATGCGCTCTACCAGCGTTCCGCTGTCGATCCACTCCCGTCCAGTATGCCAACCCTCAACCGTCGGAGGATTCAGCAGGTCCTGACCCATGTACCGGATGGTGAGGGTCATGGCGTTCAAGCCGGGCTTGGGCATATCGAAGTCGCCGACCAGGCGCATGGTCCCTACCACGGTTTCAGTGGGACTCTTCACCTTGGTGAAACGGGCATCCTTGAAAAAGCCAGAGTTGAACAGCACCCGCAGCATCGAGCGGACGTCATAGTTGGAGCGGAAGTACTCGTCCTCCAGCATCTTGATGGCTTCAGGGTCCCTGGGGGGAGTGTCCTTCCATGCCGGAACCTGCGGCTCGTCGGCGACGAAGAAGTTGTACAGGTGCCTGGCGATGAACCTAGCCGCGCCGGGCTGCCTCGCGACGATCTTGACGACGTCTTCGCCGTTCCAGGTCCCGGTCTCGCCCAGGAACGACTTTTCGCCATAGTCGTGGTCCGACGGGTCGTAGATGAAAGCCGCCTCGTATTTGCCGTATGGATACCTGGGGACCGAGTTGGTCACCGTCCAGCCGGTAAAGGCGCGGGCGCACTCCTGTACGTCATCCTCAGAATAGTTAGCCTCACCGTCCATACCGACGCCCAACGAAAAGAGCTCCAGAAGCTCGCGGCCCCAGTTCTCATTGATGGCGCCCTTGTGGCTCATGCAGTTGTCAAGGTAGAACATCATTGCCGGGTCCATCGACAGTCCCAACAGCAGGTCGTGGAAGCTTCCCATTCCCATGGTGCGGAACATTTCGAACTCGATCTGTTGCTGCTTGGGGTATTCACACTTGGCGTGGCCGGTGCAGAAGATCTGGTGCCAGAAGAGGGCAATTTTCTCTTCCAGCGGGCGCTTGGTATTGATCATTCGGAAGGTCCATTCTTCCTGCTGACCCTCAAGTCCCGCCTGGGATACCCACTGCGGCTGATAGCGCATCAACAGGTCACGCTCGATCTCGGGCTGCGCCTCCGGATGCAACAGTTCTTCTACAGTGGCCTCGTAGCCATTGGCGACTCGGGCCTCCAGTTCTTCGTACGTCGCTCCGAAGCCGGCGCGGCGCATCAAGTGGGCCATTAATGCGATATCCTTGTCTGCCATTCTTTCTCCTCCTGAGTACGTGTGCTCGGTCATTCACCGGCAACTACCTGGGATTACGGTTTCCCGCTGCAATGCTTCACGCCCAGGTCGTATGCGCCAACCTTTTCCCACTTTGCTCACCAATTCAGACGGGCAAGCGCGGGCACCGGCGCTGCTACCGGTACTGCTATTGGCACCATCGTATTCCTAACGTTGACGTACGTCAACATTGTTTATCATGTGAGAATATTTCCAAACTAAACACGGTCAATCTCTGGCCCTCTGTATTGTCTGATCCACGGCGGCCCAGGTCGTGGTTTTCCATGTATCCTTGTCTCTGTATCCTTGTCCTGAACCTCTGTGGCGTAGTCCGCTTCCAGGCTCGCCCATTTGGAACGCCCATATATAAGGAGACTAACCGTGGACAAAATCAGGAATAATTACCCCGATATCGCCCCGTCCGGACCTACCTTCAGCCGAGGCGTCAGAGTCGGCAACCTGCTTTTCATCGCCGGCTGCACCGCCCGCGGCACCGACGCTCAGGGCAAGCCGGTAATGGAACAGCTGAGGGTGACATTGGACCGAATCACCCGCATCGTGGCACAAGAGGGCGGGAACCCCTCCGACATCGTCAAGATCACTACCTTCGTCACCAGCGTCCCCGACTGGCGGTCGCACCGGGAAGAACAGGAGGCGCTGTTCGCCGAGTATTTTCAGGGTGAATATCCCGCCAACACGCTGGTGGAGATCACCGCCCTGGCCGAAGACGGATTGGACGTGGAGATCGAAGCGATCGCCGAAATAAGCTAGAGCATTCGCCCCTGTTTCCGGTTAACTTCTGACCCGTCCGGCCTGCCCATCTTCGGCTCCGGTTCACCCCGCCCCGCGTGGGAACAAACAGCCCGCAGCCTCCAACACTGTGCCCATTGAAGTGGCATGCGGTCACCGCAATCCGTACATCGGCGCACGGCTGCCTCTGTCATTTCGAGGAGCGTCAGCGACGTGCCAACCCAGATATGGAATAACCCAAGCGTATGGAACCAACGCGCCAGTTTGACCTGCGCTCACCTGGCCGTGTACAACCAACCGCTGTACAACGATCCGCAAGTCAACTCAGCCATTCAATTGACCACAAAGGAGGATCAGACCATGGAACTCGGCGCTTTTTCAATCAGCCTGGCGGTAGCGGACATCGAAGCCTCCAGGGTTTTTTACGAGAAACTCGGATTCGAAGTTGTTGGAGGCGATGCCTCAGAGAACTGGCTTATCATCAGGAACCACGGCCACACCATCGGTCTCTTCCAGGGCATGTTTGAGAAGAACATGCTTACCTTCAACCCGGGTTGGGATGACTCGGCTCAACCCCTTGATACCTTTACAGACGTCCGTGAGCTGCAGCGGAGGCTGAAAGCGGAGGGGATAAACCCGGCCGTCGAAGCCGATGAAAACAGCGCGGGGCCGGCCAGTTTTGTAGTGTCCGACCCGGACGGCAATCCGATCCTGCTAGACCAGCACGTCTGATTACGGTGGCCCTTCTGCAGGCTGGCCGGTCACCGACTGATCAAGTTCAGGGCCCCGCCAATTCGAACCCCTGGAACGCGCCGTCAGGCGCTACGGGTACTCTCCCGCATCGCCGCGATCCCGTCGTTCAGGCCAGGATGGGGCAGCCCCAGCAGGCCCATCGTCCGCGTGCAATCCAGCCCCAATAAATCACCGCTCCTGCGCGCCGCGACATGTTCCCCTGCGTTAGCGCCACGAGGTTCTCCCGACGCGTTACCTGTCGGGATCACCAGCCGGCGATCCAGGTTAAACCCTTCGGCGACCGCGGACGCGAAGGCATACATGCTCACCCAATCGTCGCCGGCCACGTGATGGATGCCCGGGTAGTCTCCCTCCACCAACTTCAAGATGCCGTCCACGAGGTGTCCAACGTAAACCGGCGTTCGATATACGTCGGTGGGGCCATCGTAAGAATTGCCGCTCCGCAGACGTTCGATCAGCCACTGCGCGAAATTTCGCTGCCCCGGCTCCGGCCATCCGTACACTATGCTGGTCCGCAGGATGCTGCCGCGGGCCGCCAACTTGGCCACTTCCTGTTCGGCCTCCCACTTTGTTTGGCCGTAGTGGGTGGTGGGGCTCGGAGGTTCCTCCTCTCGGTAGTAGCCACGCTCGCCGCTGAAAACATACTCGGTAGAAACGAAAACCAGCCTGGCCCGATGTGCGTCGCTTAGCCGCACAATTGTTGACGTTGCGGCAACATTGACGGCCGTAGCCCTCGCAGGTTCCCGTTCCGCCCTTCCCACGTCCGCCATTGCGGCGAGGTGCACCACCACGTCGGGCTGGGTAAACTGGAATACCCGCTCCAGGGCCGCGGCGTCGGTTAGCTCGACTGGGTACCAGTTGTTGCCGTCGTCACTGGGAGCGCGGGACAGGAAGGTGCCTGCCACCTCATCGCCAGGCGTGTCGCCCAAACGCCGCACCAGGTGTTGACCGATGAACCCGCTGGCGCCGATAACCAAAATCCGCAACAGAGCCCTCCCTGCGTCAAACCGGTCAGACCGTCTCTTCGAGGCTCATCCACCGGATTGGTCATACCAATGATTTCATCTCCTATTGAATAGTACGCAAACCACCGGAATGATGGCAAACGTGATCGACTTCTCACGCGTACTCGCTTCAACCTGTCATTGCGAAGAGCATAGGGACGCGGTAATCTCGATGATCCCGGACACGCTTCAGTACCAATTGCGATTGGCGGGTTTGGGTTCGTGAATTGCCACGGCCTCTGGGCACACCTATAATCCCGTGTAAATCGCTCCCGGTGATTCCATCGGGTGCAAACCGGAACGCTTGTGGGAGGTCTGATCATGGCTACTGCGAAGGTTAATGGCGCAGAGATCTATTATGAGGAATCGGGGAGCGGACCACCCATCATCCTTTCTCCCGGTGGGCTCCAGGGTGTCGCAAGCAGCTACCAGCCGGTGATCGAGGCTCTCTCACAGGAGCACCGAGTAGTTGTTTATGATCGCCGCTTCGGGGGCCAGTCCCGCAGCCCGTTGGTCGTCCAGACCTGGGAAATGGTTTGCGATGACGTTTTCGGCCTGATGGACACTCTGGGCATGGACCAGGCATACCTGGGAGGTGGCTCTTTTGGCGCTGCCATATCCTTCGGATGCGCTTTTCGCCGCCCCGAGCGCGTCCGCGCCATCTTCCCTTCCAACATCGCCGGAGGCGTGATCTGCGACGGATACCTCACCGGCAAATTGTTCAAGAGCATGGACATGGCCGAGAACGACAGCATTTCGTCGGTGGTGGACGCGTTCGACTCCGACGACCGCTTCTCCCCTTTTAGTCCCGAGATAGCACAAACCGATGCCCAGTACCGCAAAACCCTGGAATCCATGAACACCGAAGATTTCGTTCAGGTCATGCGCGACACCATCTACGCCTTTTTCGACGGCTCATATCCGACTTTGGGCATGACCAAGCAGACTCTCCAGAGCATCCGCGTCCCGGCGATGGTTATGCCGGGAAACAATGACGTTCATCCTCGGCGCGTGGCCGAGATGGTCCACCGACTGGTGCCCAACTGCGAATGGGCCGAAGTGCGCCCCCACTCAGAGGAACCCGAGAAGTACACCAAACGCGTCATCCAGTTTTTGTCCACCGTGGAGGCCGGCTGACCCGCATAGTCAACTGTTGCGGACGGCCGACCGACCCGTTGGCCGACTGCAGCACACAAAAAACAAGGGCAACCATGTAGGTTGCCCTTGTTTTTCTGCATCTCGTGTCTTTTGGTTAACGAGTTCTGTGGTAGCGATAATCCCGCGCCGAACCGCGCTCCGGGATGGCAGTGGGGTTTTTGGGAAGGTATCCGTAGTTCGGGTCAACGCCCAATTTGGCGCCCAACCCGTTCCGCAGCACCCCGATGTGCTCCACTTCCATCTCCACAACGTCGCCGGGTTCCAGCCAACGGGCGGTCTCATAGCCCTTGCGAATCGACTCCCGGATCGAACCGCCGCCCACGGTGCCACTGCCAATCACGTCGCCCGGGGCGATGCGGCTATCCTTCGACGCTCGTTCGATAATCTCGCCCCAGCTGTAGTAGGCGTTTACCGCTTCCCCGTTTCGCAGCCAGTCGTCGCCATTGACCTTGACGTGGCACGCCACATCGAGCCGGCCGTCACGTATGTACGGTTCCAGTTCGTCGGTAGTTACCAGCCACGGGCCGATGGACGAGGCGGAGTCTTTCCCCTTGGCCGGCCCCAGTCCAAACGTCATCTCGTCAAACTGAAGATCGCGGGCGCTCCAGTCATTGAAGATGCAGAATCCGGCGATGTACTGCAGGGCTTCGGACGCCGGCACGTTGGTTCCGCCACGACCGATGATGCAGCCTATCTCCAGCTCGTAATCCAGTTGATCTGATGCCGACGGATAAGGGACTTCCTCATCCGGCCCGTAGATGACCAGCGGGTTGGAGAAGTAGAACACCGGCATCCGGTACCACACCGGGTCGATTTCCCGAGTGCCCTGGGACGTGGCGTGTTCTTCGTACACGATGTAGTCCCGCACCGTTGGCGGTTGCAGCACCGGAGCGCGCAACCGGACATCCGCCAGGGCCACTCTGGGAGCCGCCACGTTGCTGGCCAGAGCGTCCCCCACCCGGTCAACGGCAGAATCCCCCAGTTCCAGCAATGCGCGCACGTCCGGCAGCGGCTGGCCTACGCCGATCAGCGCCGCCACGTCAACAACCGCGTCGTCCTGCAGCACCCCGCAGCGGGGGCCGGTTCCGGGATCGTAGGTTAGAAGTTTCATAGTCGTAACTCCTCTTCGATTGCGCCGCTTTGATTAGGCAGCGTCGGAATAGCCGGCCAGCCTGGCGGCGTCGCTGATATAGTCGGAAGTCTGACGAATGCGCCGATGAACCTCGGACGCGGGTTCACAGATGCCCAGGTAGAAGCAGGTACCGTGCAAAATGCCCTGCCGGGAGTAATAGCGCCCGACCAGTGAGCTGATGTTGCTGTCTTCCCCGGCCAGCATGAGCAGTCCTCGAGAAGTGTCCGAGGAAATTTCAGGTTCCGCGCCAGTGCGGGCCAGAATCAGCCCGTCGGTGGCGCGCTTGGTGGCGCACCACGCCTTTTCCGCAGAGTCGCGTATATCTCCCGACTCCAGCAGCCGTAGCGCGTCGGCGTGAACGGCCCGGGCGTCAGCGAAGATTGCGGATACGTGATTGGTGGCTACCATGCGGTTTTACTGCTCCGTGCTTGGGGTTGTCCTACAGCGTAGGTTAGGCGGCGACGCGGGGTGTGATCAGGCTAGTCCTAACTATGTCAGGGAACGTAAATGCAACCCTCCACCCGAGCAGCTTTGGATATGCCCTTCGGATATCTAACACAGGCTGGGCTTTAGCAGCTTTGCAACAATTTTCTGTCTGGTTTTGTGGGGTAGACGTGAACGGCCCGGGCGTCCAGCGAGATTGGGATACGTCGCCACGCGGGGTGTGATCATCCTAACTATGGGGCAACGTACTGCAACCCTCTACCCGTCGCTAAACATGCAGTGCACGAAAATTTTCGAGATTGGGCAACTTTACTCCGGATTTGGCGGCTGATCAGGCTAGTCCTAACTATGTCAGGGAACGTAAATGCAACCCTCCACCCGAGCAGCTTTGGATATGCCCTTCGGATATCTAAATGCGTCGCCACGCGCCCATTTGGCGGCAACTACTGCGGCAACCACTGAATCTAAGGCGTCGTCGCTAAACATGCAGTGATCACGAAAATTTTCGAGATTGGGCAACTTTACTCCGGAGCGGGTAGACAACTTTGCAACAATTTTCTGTCTCTCCCGCAAGGCGTTGATGTGTCGCTTGTAGGTTTTGTGGGGTAGATTGAATGCGTAAAGTGCCGCGCCGGGCATTACTTCCATCAGCAAAGGCCCAGTCCGTCTTTTGTCAAGTGCAGGGTGAAAGGAAATTTCCTGAACACCTGCTTTCCAAAGACGATAGAGCATCTGCATCCCGTAGAATGTCATCGGCACCAAATTTGGTTGAACAGTATTCAATGGAGAAAAACTTTCAGGGAGATTCTTGTCAGATTCACGTTTGCATTTCTTGAATTTTTTCAAATCACCACTGTCTAGTCTTTGCCACAAACCTTCCTGGGCTTTCTGGCCTTCCTGGGCTTTCTGACCATTTAAGTAATTCTTCAGGTCCCCCTTGGAATCGGCCGCTTTCCAAAAGTCCGACATTTCGGCTGCGTTTGGACAAAATCCTGTATCAGCGAAGGCTTTGGGTACGCCGAAAGGGAAATCCAAGGCGGTGACGGCATTGTTTGACAGCAACTCTTTCAACCGATTTTCGAGTTGTTTGTGGGCGTCCTCTCTCTTCCGGGGCAGACGACAGCAGGACTCAATCTCTAACACGTCGCCGTGCAGTGACGCTGTCGTTATCCAAGTAGTGTTATCGGTTGCTGCCCCACTGAAGTCCACACCCGCTATAATCTGCTCTGCCATTGTGCTGCCTCCGTGCTCGAATTAGACGCGTCCATCAGTCTCGTTCACCGCGATGTGGACGCCCGATCTGGCGGCGCTGGCCCTGTCCAAGCCTGCGAGGGTGCGCTCTTTCGCGGCCCTTCGTCAAGCTCAGAATGTCTGCTCATGGTTCGACGGGTTCACCATGAGCGGATGGCACATTGCATCCAAAGACCAAAAGGGCCCTCGTAGCGACGGGATTGCCACGCTGCGCTCGCAATGACAGCCGGGAGCGATCAGTGCATCGGGGAGAAACTGGCCGGGATCATAATCTTGTTTTCCTGACTCACCCGACCCGGTGCTCCCGAGGGCCATTGGGGAATCTTGCTGGCTTCGGCCCGCACTTCGGCTCGGTGGTTCAGGTCCTTGTAGGGCCACACGTGCATCCAGCGGTTCAGGTTGCCGAACTCGGTGTACATACCGGCGGCCAGCGGTGAGAACTCCTCGCGGTACGGCAGCGATTCGCCCCAGAGCCGCAGCAGTTCCGGCATTGACCCGTTTGCGTAGGTGTAAACCCGCATCTCATAGATGTTGCCCAACGCCTGATCGCCGCCCATCGGTCGCATAAACGGCGCCGGCGTCCACACCTCAGAGTTCATGTTCAGGATGTTGCCCGGGGTGATTTTGGGCGGCCAGTTGGGTTCCTGTCCGGCCTCGGCGCGGATACGTTCCCGCTCTTCCAGGCTGTCGTAACCCCAAACGTGAATGATCTGGTTCAACGGTCCGATCTCAGTGTGCCAGAAGGCCGCGATGGGCGAATACTTCTCGCGGTAGGGCAACGCCTCGGCAAAGGCTTCCTCAGCCTGGGGCACGGCTCCGGGTTTCATGTCGTAGGTACGTACTTCGTAAATCATATCCATCTCCGCGGGCTTGCCGCCCGGCATAGTCTCACGTTCAATAGTCCTGCGTTCAACGGCTGGAACACCAGCAGTGTAACGGCCCGACCAGACCGGGGCAACCGCTATCCGGCTATCCAGTCGGCCACCCGTTCACCAATCATGATGGCGGTGGCGTTGGTGTTGGCCCGGGTAACCTGCGGCATTATTGACGAGTCGGCGACCCACAATCCCTGCACCCCTCGAACCCGACAATTTTGATCCGTCACGGCCATGGGGTCGGAGTCGGGGCCAATCCTGCAGGTGCCGGAAACGTGGCGCGAAGTGCCCACAGTCTGGCGAATCCAGCCGTCCAGGGAATCGTCGCTGACAAGTACCTCGTCCGTCGGCGAGATACGATAATCCATGACGTCCCGATACGCCTCCGATTCCAGCATACCTGCCGCCAGTCGCACTGCGTCGCGCATCCGCCGCATATCGTTCTCGTTGTGAAAATAACGATAGTTGATGGCCGGCTGCACCGTCGGGTCGGCAGACGCCAATCGTACCCAGCCCGAACCTTCCGGCAGCTCCAGCGCACAGGCGATGCGGGCCGTTCGGTCGGGCAGATGCTCGCCCGTCATAACGTTGAATACGCCCAGCGTGTGCAGCATCACGTCGTTGGGTTGCGATGGTGGCTGCGACGTTACGCGCAGGCCGAAACGCAGCGCCCCGGCGTTGGCGTGTAATTCGACGTTGTCCTTGACCTGGAATGATACGTTACCCATGGGATGATTGAACAGGTTTTGACCCACTCCCGGTAGCTCCTGTACTACGGTAATGCCAAATTCCTGCAGCTGGTCCCGCGGACCAATACCAGACAACATCAGAAGATGCGGCGATTTCAGCGCACCGGCGCACAACACCACCTGGTCGCCCTCGACATTAAATATCTCCCCGCCGCTTTCCACTTCCACGCCCGCCACTCGCTTCCCCTGGAACAGCACCCTTCGAACCAGAACGTCACCCTTGATGCTCAGGTTGAGTCGGTGCCGCACCGGGTTCAGATGAGTAATCGCAGTGCTCATACGAACGCCGGCTCGATTGTTCATTGGAATAGCGCCGATCCCCGCGGAATCAGGCCCATTCAGGTCGGGGTTGATCGGGTAACCCCGTTCCATGGCAGCGGCGTGAAATGCTTTCTGAACGTCGGGCCACGGCTCGTTTTCCCGCCGCACAATCGGTATGGGGCCATCGCTGCCGTGAAAGTCGTCCTGGATGTCCAGGTCGGTCTCGGCTTTGCGGAAGAAGGGCAATACTTTCAGATAGCTCCATTCCTCGTTGCCAAAGGACGCCCAGCGCTCGAAGTCTTCGGGAAGTCCCCGGAGGTAAACCTGCCCGTTGATCGAACCCGACCCGCCGATCACCTTGCCCTGGGCAATGTTGATTTCACCCTGCTCGTCATTGATGATGCCGCGCAGCGACCACGACACCGGCGAACCGGGCCGCTCCCCGTCACTGGAGTGCCCATTTCGCACCGCTTCGGGCAGGAACTCCGGATTGGGATAGTCCTGTCCCGCTTCCAGCAGCAGCACCGAGCGCGAGGCATCCTCGGACAACCGGCTGGCTACCACCGAACCTGCCGAACCCCCGCCGACTACTATCACGTCATATTTCATAGCGTCCAAACACCTCCGTTAACATCGCGAAATGGGCAAAATGCCGGGCAAAGTCCTCAACAGTTGTTCTGCCATCCGGTCGCACCACAGTCTAACCGATTCGATTCCATTTACTCAGCCGCCCCTATGGTCAGATTGCCGACCGCCTTGACGCGGACCCGCGTGGCGTTGCTGGGCACGTAGGTTAGCGGCACTTCGTCAATCTCGACCACCTCGATGGACGACGGGTCGGCCCCTGCTGCGACGGCCCTGCTGACGGCGGCGGCAGAGCAGTCGGCAATGGCCTGCTCCCGCCCCATGCTTTCCAGCGAATAGACCCGCTCCACCTGACCGCCCACCTGTGCGATGGCGGCCCCGATGGCGTTGGCCACACCGGCGTGCTCCGGCCTCAAAATCCTGGACGCGCCGGTAAGCGAGTCGCCCAGCAGGATGCTGCCGCCACCCACCAGGACCACGGGCACATCATCGAAACTGAGTTTCACGCGGTCGATGGCTGTTTCCACCCGACCCTGTATCTCCATCATCGCTCGGTCTACCAGCGACGATGCGAGCCGTTCCACCCGACGCGGTTCGCCCACGCTGGCCCGGCCGGCAGCCACGGCCAGATCGGTGGCGGTGAGGGTTTCGCCGCCGAAAACCAGCGCATCCTCAGTCAGCCGGTACCCGACGCTTTCAGGTCCCAGGCGCAGAGGTTCCAATTCCACGATCGTTCCACCGCCCAGCGGAATGGACACCGTGTCCGGCATCCTGAAATTGGTGCGGACGCCAGCGAATTGTATGGCCACGTCCGATTCTCTGGGAAAACCGTTGACCAACGCTCCAACATCCGTGGAAGTGCCGCCCACGTCCACCACGACGCCGTCCCGTACTCCCGACAGGTAGGCGGCGCCCCGCATACTGTTGGTCGGCCCCGATGAAATGGTGAGCACCGGATAATGGACGGCATACTGGGAGTCCATCAGCGTCCCGTCGTTTTGGGTCATAAAGAGGGGCGCATCGATCCCCAACGATGCCAGGGCCTGCTTGATCCCTCCAATCGTACGGGTCGCCATTTCGCCCAGGCAAGCGTTCAGCGCCGCCGCGTTTTCCCGTTCCAACAGCCCCATGCGCCCATTTTCGTGAGAGAGGCAGACCCGCATTTCGGGCGCCTCCTCCCGAATCATCGCTGCCGCCGCGGTTTCGTGGGAGGGGTTCACCGGGGAGAACACTCCCGAGACCGCCAGCGCGCGGACACCCTGGCGTCGCATATCCTGAACGGCGTTCTTCAGTTCCTCCCGGTCCAGAGCCGCGATCTCCCGTCCGTCGAACTCGTGACCCCCGTGTACCATGTAGGTGAAACCGCCCACGGCGTCCCGCAGGGGAGTCGGCCAGTCGACCAACGGGGGCAGCAGTTGGGTGGCGGGCAGCGCCAGCCGCAGAACGGCCGTGGGAGACAGGTTTCGCCCCTCCAGCAGGGCGTTGGTGAAATGGGTCGTCCCAACCATCACCGCATCTACCACCACGCCAGGTGTCAGTTGGGCAAACAGATCCGTCACGGCGTGGAAGATGCCCGAGGTGACATCTTCCGTGGTCGGGACTTTAGCAGCTCCCAACAGGTTGTTACCGTCCATCAGAACGGCGTCGGTGTTGGTGCCTCCGACGTCAACTCCGATGAACACGCAACCTGCCGCTACACCGCGAGGGGGACGTAATCGGTGTCGTAACCGAAGGCCCGGGGCCCGGTGACGGCCAGACCTTCAGGCGTGCTCCAGAGGTTCGGAGCCGGGAATCCCAGGATGGTGATCCGCAGCCCGTAGCGCATCAGCTCCGTTGTAACCGGTTCGCCCAGGTCGGTCGTCACGGCGCAGATCAGATCGGGCACCGTACACACGATTGCGCCATCCCTCCGGGCGATGAGGTTCTCGTTCTGAAACTCGATAACCATGCGCTCGCCGGAGTGCGAGTCCAGCCCATCGATGGTCAACGTCCCTCGGGCGAACCCCGCCGTGGTGCGCCGGTCCAGATCCACCACCTTGCCGCCGAATAGCACTCTGCCCGGACAGGTTTCCAGAATCGCTCCCAAGGGATCTTCTCCCCGGCGACGGGCTTGATTCACGGCGTCACCCAGCTCCCGGGCCAAAGACAGCGTTTGGGGAACGGCGGTGCGCCGCACCTGCTCCGCGGTCATGGGAGCCACAGCGTAACAGGCGACGCAGCCCATCTGAACCGTCAGCGAACGTGCCAGCCGTTCGGCCCAGACGGGACTGATAGTCTCGCGTATGACGACGGAATTACCCTTTTCGTCGGCGATGGCCATGGGGCAGCAGGGCACGCCGTAGACGAAAAACGTCTTCATTTGGAATTCGGGAAAGGCACGTCCCATTCCGTCAGCGTCCACCACCGGCAGACCGGCCAGCGCCGCCGGAATCAGCGGCTCCACCGAGTTGCTTCCGCCGATTTCGTTGGAGATGAGCGCGGTGGCCTTCTCCCCGGTGTAGTCCTCTATTGCGCGCAGGGCATAATAGGACTGCAGGTCGCGCACCTTTTCGATACCCACCGTGGGCGCTCCGATCCCCCCGACGCAAACTACACGAGCATCGTCCGGCAATTCTTCAGGCGACAGGACGGTAACCGGGCCCCATTGCCGAATGGCCTGTCGCGCCCGCAGCTGCCCGATGTAGGGGTTACCTCCGCCGCCGGTTCCCAGTATCCCCGCGCCGATGGCAATGGAATCCAGATCGTTTTCCGTCACTTGCCACAAATCGTTGTATGCTGCTCCCGAGTTGTGGAATTTGCCCACCGCGCTAGCCCGTGCGCCTCGTGAGCCCATCATAACAGACGCCCCCTCTATCGTTGCGAGGAGCGCAGCGACGTGGCAACCCCCCGCCCACCGCCCCCGTTCATCCTGAGCCCGTCGAAGGACCCCCTCTCCCTCGATGGGAGAGGGCTGGGGTGAGGGTGAACGCCCGTTCGTCCTGAGCCTGTCGAAGGACCCTGTCATTGCGAGCGCAGCGTGGCAATCTCGTAGCCGTAGCGACCAACGCTGTCGCCAGGTTTACCTTTGACCGCTACGTTCCAATAATCGAAAGGCCCCGCGGTTGGTGACCCCCCGGTTTGACTGGAAATTCCCGTGAGACTAAACTCCTGACTGTCCCAAGCGCTGCACCGCGATCCCTCCACCACCGATCCCGGTACATCGGACGGGGCGGCGCATCGCATACCGTAAATCTCATCGAATATGTGAAATGGGGAAACTACCCAGGGAGATAAAAGTATGGCAACCCTGGTAACCGGTGGCACCGGCTTCGTCGGAGCCAACATCGTCAAGGCACTGGCCGCGCGCGGCCATGACGTGATCAGCCTGGATGTGATGGCGCCTGACTCGCTGACCCAGCATTTCCTGGGCGCGTTGTCCTCCCGTGTAACCTTCCTAAACGGCGACATCCTGGATACCGAAGGTCTGGATGCGCTCCGGACTTCCCACTCCATCGATAAGGTGGTTCACGCCGCGGTGTTCACCGTGAACCGCACCGACCGGGAAACCGCCCGCAGCAAGGACATCCTGGACATCAACCTTACCGGAACCGGCAACTTGCTGGAACTGGCGCGCCTGGCCGACGTGGAGCGGTTTGTCTATATCAGCTCCGGGGCTGCCTACGGCCTGACCCGCGACCCCGATCAGACCTATAACGAAGACGATCCTCCACAACCCGGCAATCTGTATGGCATTACCAAGTTTGCCAGTGAATGCCTCGCCCGGCGTTACGGGCAGTTGCACGGTTTCAGCGCCGTTAGCCTGCGGGTCAGTACTCCCTACGGCCCCATGGAGCGGGTGACCGGCCATCGCGACAATATGTCCACGCCCTATCAGTGGACGGCCCAGATGCTGCGGGGGGAGCCCATCACTATCGACCACTCCGATCACGGGCGGGACCTGACCTACGTTGTGGACACCGGTTCCGCCGTCGCCGCCGTCGTCGATGCGCCGGAGCTGCCCCACGACCTCTATAACGTCACCAACGGCGTATCGGTAACCGGCGGTCAGATTCAACGCCAGCTCGCAGAACTTTTTCCCGAAGTTCACTTGGTCGCATCAAATGCTCAGGAACATGCCGGCGCAGCCCCTGGCCCGACGCGTGGCCCATTGTCCGGCTACCGCCTGTGGCACGACCTGGGCTGGACTCCCCAATACGATCTGGCGGCTGGCCTCACCGATTACGTACAATGGCGACGCGAATCCGGTTTCCTGGACTAAACCGGCGCGGCCCGTTTCAACCATCACCGTGGCAGCCGGCCGTTGAACATCTGATCACTGGCGCCCGGTCTACCGTCAACCCATCCAGGTTCAGGAGGAATCACCAATGGCGTTACCACCCGACCGCATCGACTACCTGCCCATCATCGACCGGCCCGTCATCAAGTGGCCCAACGACGCCCGGGTGGCGCTCTGGATTTCCCCCAACGTGGAACACTACGAGTACCTCCCCGAGAACGAGGGCGTCCGCAACCCGTGGCCTCGCACCCCCTACCCAGACGTTCAGCAATATTCCTACCGGGACTACGGCAACCGCGTTGGTTTCTGGCGGATGCTGGAGCCACTGGACAAGCACGGCATCCGCTGTTGCGTGTCGCTCAACCTGGCGGTGCTGGAGCATTTCCCTGAGATCGCCGAAGCCATGGTGGAGCGCGACTACGATTTCATGAGCCACGGCATCTACAACACTCGCTACCTCTACACGCACACCGAAGACCAGGAACGGGAATTCTACCGTGACTGCATCGATACCCTGAAACGACACACCGGCAAGCAGCTCAAAGGGATGCTGGGGCCGGCTATTTCCGGCAGCGTGAGCACGCCCGACCTGATGGCCGAGGCCGGTTTGATTTACCACACCGACTGGTTCCACGACGACCAGCCAACACCCATCAAAGTCAATGCCGGCAAGCTGGTGTCCGTCCCCTATTCCATCGAGCTGAACGATTCATCGGTGTTGCGCGACAACCATTACGGCACCGACTACTTCGCCGACATCTGCAAGGCGCAGTTTGACCAGCTCTACGCGGAGGGTGCGGAAAGCGGCCGCGTAATGTGCATCGCGCTGCATCCCTTCCTGATCGGCCAGCCCCACCGGATCAAGTACCTGGACGACATCCTTGGCTACATCATGTCCCACGATGGAGTTTGGCAGACCACCGCCGACGAAATCGCCGACTACTACATCGCCAACTACCACGATCAGGCCGTGGCCCACGCCAGGCAACTGGCCGGGTGACCCACCGGGTTGCCGGAACCAGCAGATTTGCCGTCTTTCTCCTCTCGCAGTTTCAATAACTGCCAGCGCCGCCAACCAGGAGCACCGCCAATATGCCCGCTCAACGCACCTTCGGCATGGACCACCCCCATCATGAATGGTCGCCCATAACCGGTCGCCCAACTCTGCGCTGGCCGAATAACGCCCCGGTCGCACTCTGCGTCATCCTGGTGTTGGAGCACATGGAATGGCAGCCGCCGGACGGCAGCTTTCAGGTCGCCAACCTGTCCGGCGGTTCCGCGCCTCGAGCATTTCCCGACTACGCCCGCATTTCCCACCGGGAATACGGACACCGGGTGGGCATCTTCCGCCTGCTGGATGTGCTCGAGAAGCACGGCATAACAGCCACCATCGCCATGGACGCCATCACCGCCGAAAACTATCCGTACCTGGTGCGGCACTGCCTGGACCGGGGCTGCGAAATAATCGGCCACGGCATCTCCGTGAGCCGGATGATCACCAGCGATATGCCGGAAGAGGAAGAACGCGCGTACATCCAGACCTCCATTGACGCGCTGACCCTTGCGACCGGCACGGCTCCCCAGGGTTGGCTGGGGCCGGAATACGGTGAGTCCCAACGCACTCCGCAGCTGTTGGCCGAAGCTGGCCTGCGATACGTTTGCGACTGGGCCAACGACGAGCAGCCCTACGCGATGACAGCCGGCGCCCGTCCTTTTTTCGCCCTTCCCATCCTGTACGAGCTGGACGACGTGGCAGCCCTCGCTCAGCGGCGCGTCACGGTGCAAAATTACCAGGGGATGCTCACCGAGAGCTTTGACACCCTGCGCGAGGACGGCGCCGCCAATGGCCGTCTTCTGGCGCTGAACTGGCATCCCTGGCTGGTCGGTCAGCCCTTCCGCATCGCCAGCGTCGATCAGGCCCTGGGTCACATCATGGGCTCCGGCGCGGTTTGGGCGGCCACCGGGTCTGAAATCATCGAGTGGTACCAGTCTCAATCCCATTGACGGAGTGATCGGATGGCTTCCTCACTGATTCGCGGCAAGCACCTGCTCAGCCCCTCTGGATCCGGCGGCGCAACCACCGTACTCTACGATGCGGCGGTGTATCAGGAGGACGGCGTTATCAAAGACGTTGGCCCCTGGCAGTCACTCCGGGCCCAGTACCAGCCGGATGTTGAACTCGGCGGCCTGGACTACGCCATTATCCCCGGGCTGGTCAACTCCCATCACCACGGTCGCGGCGTAACCACTCTTCAGATGGGCACCTGCGACGATTGCCTGGAAATGTGGATACTGGCCGGCTGGGGACGTCGTCCCTACGACCACTACCTCATGACCCTCTACACCGCCCTGAACATGATGGCGTCGGGCACCACCACCGTGATGTACAACCACCCCCAGACCGCCGCGGCCACTCTGAAAGAAGATGTGGATGCCGTGCTACGGGGTTTCCTGGACGCCGGTATGCGCGTGGCATTTTCCAGCTACCTTCGCAACCAGAACCGGGTGGTGTATGGCGATGACGGCGCTTTCCTGTCCGGGTTGCCGGCAGACCTGGCCGACGACGTACGCCGCTATCTGTCCGCTGCCGATATGACCGACGACGATTACTTTGCCTTCTTTGATGATACTTACCACCAGTATCATGATCACGAATCGGGCAAGATCAGGGTGCTGCTCAGCCCAGCCAACGTGCAATGGAACTCCGACGAGTTTCTCCAGCGCACCAGAGAACACGCCGCCCGTTATCAAACTGGCATTCACATGCACCTGGTGGAAAGCGCCTACCAGAAGGACTACGGAATTCGAACCTGGGGAAAAACGCCGGTGGAACATCTGCGGGACCTGGAATTCCTGGGCCCTGAGATTTCCTTTGCTCACGCGGTATGGCTCACCGAACGCGACATCGAGATATTGTCCGAGGCCGGCTCCACCGTTTGCCACAACGCCAGCTCCAATCTGCGCCTCAAGAACGGCATCGCCCCGGTCAACCCCATGCTGGCCGGTGGGATCAACGTAGCCATAGGCACCGACAGCACCGCCATCAACGACGATGACGATCTGCTGCAGGAAATGCGACTGGTCAGCAAACTGCACCGTCAACCCGGCATCGGCGCCCCCGCCATAACCGTCGACCAGGTTCTGGCAATGGCGACCGCCAACGCCGCGGTTCCCACCGGTTTCGCCGGAGACATCGGCGTGCTCGAGCCTGGCCGCCGGGCCGACCTGGCGCTGATACGTCTAGACAGGCTGGAAAGCCCCTACCTGGACCCCGATACTCCTCCGTTGGAAGTGGTCATGGGCCGAGCCAGGTCGGGTGATGTGGCTGCCGTCATCGTTGATGGCGAGGTGTTGCTGCAAAACGGCCAGCACCAGAGGGTCAACCAGGACGACGTTGCTCGCGAGTTGCGCGAACAACTGTCCCGGCCCCTGGAACCCGCGACGCTGGCCACCCGCAGGATGGCAGGGCGGCTTTCGCCCTACGTCGAGCGGTTCTACACGAGCATGTCGCCCGCCGGTGGACCGCCATCGGCCGGTACTCCCCATTACGTTTTCAACAGCCGCACCTGATACCCGGACGCCGCGGCCACGTGGCTGAAAACCACTTTGTGATCGCCAGCCCAGCGTGGCAATCTCGCCGGCGGCAAAAATAGCGCGGAGGAAATGATGGTTCTGGAGATTGAATCAGCCCAGGGCGCCATGACCGGCGCGCGATATATTGAAAGCCTGCGTGATAACCGCGAGGTCTGGCTGGACGGCGCCAAAGTAACCGACGTAGCCAGTCATCCGGCCATGACCGGCATGGTCCACGAACTCTCCCGCATCTACGACCTGCAACACTGTGAGCCATACCGGGACCAAATGACATTCATTTCCCGCGACACGGGCAACCGTTGCAGCCTTTCCTGGCTCCTGCCCCGCACTCCGGATGACCTGAAGCTCCAGCGGCGCCACAGCGAGATCTGGAATGAAGAATCCTGGGGCCAGTTGGGGCGCAGCCCGGACATTCTGGCGCCCCACATCCTTGGCCTCTACGCCATCCGCGATGCGCTGGGGCAGGTGAAGAATCCCAATTGCGACTTCGGCGAAAACATCACCAATTACTACCGGTACTGCGCGGAGAATGACCTGTTCCTGACCCACGCCCTGGGCGACCCGCAGGTTGACCGCAGTCAGCAGCCCCAGAACGAAATCCGAGCCGACGGGGAGACGGAGGTGGCCCTGCATGTGGTAGAGGAAACCGCTGATGGCGTCATCGTTCACGGCGCCAAGCAGCTGGCCACCGCCGCCCCCATCAGCAACGAAACCTACGTGTCCCTGTCGGCCACCTTCGTACGCCGCTCCGACCCCCGGTTCATCCTGGCTTTTTCAATTCCCACCGACAGCCCCGGCTTGAAGATCCTATGTCGGGAACCGGTGTCCCAATGGGCGGGCAGCTACGGCCATCCATTGGCAGCAGTGTACGACGAACAGGACGCCATGCTTTTCTTCGATAACGTGCTGGTGCCCTGGGACCGGATTTTCATGCTCTACGACTCGGCCCCACTGCTCCAGCGGCTCGGCTCCGAAGCCAACTTTCGCGGTTGGAGCAACCTGTGCCGCATCCACCAGCGCATGAAGTTGATGACCGCTGTCGCCACCCTCATCGCCGAAGCCATCGGTGTGATCGAGTACCGCGAGGTCGCGGCCAAGCTGGGCGAGATGGCCACCTACACCGAAATGTGGGCTCACGCCATGGACGGCGTGGAGCACAACGCCTACCCGGCTGACAACGGCCTGATGTCCCTGGGTTCAATGTCGGGCATGAACATCTACTTCGCCCAAACATCGGCCCGCATGGTCGAGCTGCTGCGGGAAGTTTCCGGATCCGGCATGATCATGCAGCCCAGCGAAGGCGACCTGGCCAACCCGGAATTCCGTCCCTACCTGGACCGGTACATGCCCGGAAAAGGCGTCGGCGTGGAGTACAAGTCTCGCCTCTTCCGTTTGGCCCACGACCTCGCCGTCTCATCGTTCGGGATGCGGCAGGAGATTTACGAGTACTGGCACGGTGGTGACCCCAACCGCAACCGGATCAACCTGCTCCGCACCTACGACCAGACCGACATCACCGAACGCATCAAAACCCTGATTTCCAAACCTCTCCGGTCTTAGGGTGTAACCGCCCGCTTACCGACTATCCCCAGGTGGCAAAGCCCATCGCGCAGCCGGTGCCAGCCGGTGAGCGATAGCACGGCACGTAGTCCACTATGTCCATGTCCAGATGCTCGGTGGCTCCGGTCACCACTATCCAGTTGCGTATTTCGGAGCTGCCGGAGTTTATCTTCTCACGGGGCAGTGCGGACAACTGCTCAACGCTCTTGGCCTTCATACCCTGCAGCGCCTGGTGGTCCAGCTCCTCGTCCACCACAAAGTGGCTCAGGCCGCCGGAGGCCAGGATGCCCACCCGGATGTCCTGTGGCCAAGACTCGATGGCTGATTTCAGCGCCTGTCCCAGGTTGTAACACCGTTTCGGCGTGGGCTGGTTGGGCGGGTAGTACGTGTTGAGCATCACCGGCACGGTGGGGATCGTCGCCTCGGTCATCAGGCGGCTGTAGACATATCCAAAGGCATGACCGATGCCGCCCTTGGCCCGTCCTCCCTTGTTTGGGTCCAGGAAGCTGGACACTCCCACATCGAACTCATCGTCCATCAGGCTATCTATGATATGCCGAGCCAACGCGGGGTCGGTGGGCGCAATTCGATCTTCGGTGGCATAGCCGATCAGCAGCTGATTGCCGGTTGACGGGCCAGCCTCGTGACCGGCTACTTTCACCTGGTCGCCCCAATAAACGCAGAAGGCGGGCATGTTGTCGTCCAGCAGGTACTCGTGCTGGTCATCGCCAACCATCACCAGCACGTCC
Source organism: Dehalococcoidia bacterium (assembly GCA_965217175.1). Lineage (GTDB taxonomy): Bacteria > Chloroflexota > Dehalococcoidia > Lucifugimonadales > UBA3495 > Bin87. The sequence continues at coordinate 1,650,496 of OZ244251.1, read as the reverse complement.
AGTCTGGCGTCGTACATCTTTTTCGACAGATGTGCGATGGCCTTCTGGTTCTGCCGGTGCCGCTGCTCAAACTTGGCCTGGGTGATCTCTTTGGCAATATGGTTGGTGTCGATCCGGGCCAGCAGGTCCTCGTAGTTGGAGGTGATGCCGTCGGTGCCAATCAACTCAACGTGGCCCTTATCCCGCTCGCCGCGGCCGGCCCATCCGTCCGCCGGGGTGCTCAGTTGGGGACTGTGGGAAGATGCCAAACCCAAAACTAGCTCTGCCATTATCCGGCTCCTTTTGCGATCTGATATTCGATCGGTCTTCTCAACGCTGCGGTTTCGCGGCGGCTTGGCGAAACGCCGGCCCTTGAGGCGCGGCGCTTCAAATTCAAACGGATATTACCATGAAGCGAAAACTTGGGTGACCCCAACCGCTGCCATAGTAAATGTTCAGAGTTGAAGGTAGTATCCTGGCCCCAACCTGTCTTTCCCGCGAACGCGGGAATCCAGGAAGCCGAGGATCAGCAACATTGCGGTTAAATGGCGTCTCTGGATTCCGGCTCAAGGCCGGAATGACGGAGTGGTATGGAAATCACACGTCGAGTGTGAACCGTTACCTGCCATATTCACCCTACCGCCGCCGTTTCCAGATAGGGACTCACTACTCTTGCAACCTCGGCCACGGCCCGGTCGATTTCCTCGGCAGTGGTAAACCGGCCCACCGAAAACCTCAGGGTCCCCATCGCGTACTCCAGGGGGATGCCCATCGCCTCCAGCACGCTGGAAACCTCCACCCGGTCGCTGTGACAGGCGGCGCCCGCCGAAGCGGCCAGGTCTTCCATCTCCGCCAGAACGGTATTCGCCTCCACCCGCCTGAAGCTGACGCTGGAGGTGTTGGGCAAGCGCTTGCTGGGGTGCCCGTTAATGCGTATCTCTCCAAAGACCGCCGTCAACCCCGCTTCCAACCGGCCGCGCATACTTGCCATGTGCCGCTGGTATTGGGGCAGGTTGTGTTGGATCAATTCGCACGCTCGCCCCAGCGCCGCCATGTGGATGACGTTCTCGGTGCCCGCCCGCCAATCTCCTTCATGGCCCGCTCCGTGCATCTGCTTCTCCAGCGATATCCCGTTCCGGATGTACAGCGCCCCAATACCCTTCGGGGCGTAAAGCTTGTGTCCCGCTATCGATAGCAGGTCCACTCCAAGATCATCCACGCGCGCCGGAATCTTGCCCACTGACTGGGCGCAATCGGCATGTAGCAACACCCCGTGTCGGTGGGCTATCTCGGCTATTTCCTCGATGGGCTCTATCGTTCCCACCTCGTTGTTGGCGTGCATGATGCTGATGAGCGTTGTCTGCGGCGTAATAGCCTCTTCAACCTGCCCTGGGTCAACCATTCCGTATTGATCCACCGGCAGATAGGTTACGCGGTAGCCCTGGGCCTCCAGGAATTTGCACACTTCGATTACGGCCGGATGTTCCACCGCCGAGGTAATCATGTGGTCGCCACGGCTCCGGTTGGCGGACATCGCTCCCTTGATCGCGTAGTTGTTGGACTCGGTGCCGCCGCTGGTGAATATGAGCTCATCAGCATGGCATCCCAGCATTTCCGCCACCTGGTTGCGGGCCACGTTGACACCCTCGTTGGCGTTGCGCCCGTAAAGGTGGCCGCTGGATGGATTGCCGAAGTGCTCGTAAATGTAGGGCAGCATCGCCTCGGCTACGCTGGGATCGACGGGGGTGGTTGCGTTGTAGTCCAGGTACACCGGGTTCATGGGCGGATTCCTGCGGGCATTAGCCGTATAAATGTCATGGAAACTTTGGTTTGTGGCGCCTCTGGTTCACAGAGACGGGTAGCAGACACAGTGCGGGCCATATCCCGCCCGATACTCCACCGTTCCAACCAGCCCGGGCCGTGGCCACGGGTCATGCCGGCGGCAGCGCTCCGTTGACCACCGATCTTTGCGTCTGGAATGTCCGTAAGCCAAACACAAAGCCCCGGCGGGATGGCGGCATCATAAGCTGGCCTTCGGACGACGGTCAAGCCACTCGGCAATCTCGCCAGGGCAATCGCATATTGATTCTATTGCTCTCGTCTTTCCCGCGCAGGCAGGAATCCAGTGTCCAAGCCTATTGGAGACCGTGGCAACCGACCCCACCCGACGATCTGTGCGGTAGAATACGCCATGCCGGGGGGCGCCGGACACCGCCCCGCATCCAGGGTCTCAGGAGGTGCATCGTGAAAAGCAGCGCGGCCACCGTCAACGAGTATCTCGACGAGTTGACTCCCGAACGGCGTGACGCTGTCTCGACCGTGCGCGAGGTTGTACTTGCCAACCTTCCCGCCGGGTACCAGGAGGTGATGGACTTTGGGATGATCGCCTACGTGGTTCCGCTGGAACGGTATCCCAAAACCTACAACGCCCATCCCCTGAGCTATGCGGCAATCTCGTCCGAGAAGAACTACGTATCGGTCCATCTTATGGGCATTTACGTGGACGCCGACAGCGAACGGTGGTTCGTTGATAGCTACCAGGCCACCGGCAAAAAGCTCAACATGGGCAAGTCATGCGTCCGCTTCAGGAAACTCGACGACCTGCCTCTCGACCTGATCGGAGAGGCGGTCGGCCGAACCTCGGTGGATGAGTGGATTCAATGCTACGAGACTGCGCGTTCTACGAGGCAACGCACCAGATCGACGCAGAGCTAGGAGGCGTTGCAGCATGAGCGCGGCACACCGCGAAACGAGGCCCTTGCCCAACAGCTATTGGGTCGTCTCCGGTCGGTTTGCGGCGGGAGAGTATCCCGGGGCCAAACAGCCAGCGCGGGCTGCCGCAAGATTGCAGTCCTTTTTCAGCGCCGGCATCGATCATTTCATCGATCTTACCGAGGCCGGGGAGTTGATGCCCTACGCGGAGATCGCGATGCGGGAAGCCACCCGCATTGGCCGGGATGTTGTCTACGAGCGGCATCCAATCGTTGACCTGAGCGTTCCCGAACGCCCCGAACAGATGGACAGCATCCTCGACGCAATCGACGCCGCTCTCGATGACGACAAGACAATTTACGTTCATTGTTGGGGTGGAGTGGGTCGCACCGGCACTGTTGTTGGGTGCTGGCCTGCTGGTCGGCGCGTTGCAGGGGTTGGATCGGGAATTACTCCTCTCCCCGTCGTACTGTCCGGTGGACGGCCGGTGGAGTATAAACCCGTTGGCGGACAAGATTGCGGCCATCGCCGACGGGTCGTTCCAGCGCCGGAATCCTCCGGAAATCCGCGGTACCGGCTACGTCGTCGATGCTCTCGAAGCGGCGCTGTGGGCCTTCCACCTTTCCAGGGACTTCGGCGAAGGGGCGCTGCTGGCCGTCAACCTCGGTGACGACGCGGACACCACCGGCGCGATCTACGGCCAAATCGGCGGGGCATATTACGGCGTTGAAGCAATTCCGTCAGAATGGCGGCGAATACTGACCATGAGCACCGAAATCGTGGCAATGGCCGATAAACTCTTCGACCATGCCCAGCAGGCCCCGCCGCGATAGTGGTCCAGCCTGCTCTCCGGCATCGCTACCGATGTATCCGCCCGCGGCTCGAAATTAACCCGTCCGCTGGTAGCGTACCCGGTGCGGACTCGCTACTATGTGCAACAAAACCAGCACGATGTTCACGGAGGTGACGCTATGCCCTTTGGAGGAAACGACTGGTTGGCCCTGAACCAGGAAGAAATCCTGGAACCCGAACTTCCCATTTGCGATCCGCATCATCATTTTTGGGACTTTCGCGACATTCGCATCCCCTACCAGCGATACCTGCTCCACGAACTCGCCGCCGACATCAACACGGGCCACAATTTGCGCTCAACGGTGTTCATCGAGACTCGCGCCATGTACCGGCAGGACGGCCCGGAAGAACTGCGTTCGGTGGGTGAAGTGGAATTTGTGCAGGGGTTGGCCGCCGCCAGCGCCAGCGGACTCTATGGGCCGTGCCGGGCGGCCGCTGCAATTATTGGCAACGCCAACCTGCGACTCGGCGCCGCTGTCGAGCCGGTTCTGGATGCCCTCCAGGCCGCCAGTCCCAATCGCTTCCGTGGCATCCGCCAGGGCGCCGGTTGGGACCCGCATCCCGACGTGGAAGATCGGGCCGAGCGGGGTCTCCTTGCCAACCCCCAGTTCAGGGAAGGCGCCCGCGTATTGGCCAGCAAGGGCATGTCACTGGAAAGTACAGTGTTTTTCCCCCAGTTGCCCGAACTCGTGGAATTCGCCAACGCCGTGCCCGATCTCACCATCGTGCTGAACCACATCGGAGGTCTCTACCGCACCGGCTCCTACGGCAACCGCGACGACGAGGTTATTCCCGCTTGGCGCGAGGGCCTTGCCGCTGTCGCCCAGTGCCCCAATATCGTTCTCAAGCTGGGTGGGATTGGGCAGCCTCGCTACGGCTTCGACTGGCACACCTGGGACATTCCCATCGGATCGGAAGATCTGGCTCTCGGGCTCGGCCCCTACATGAACTATTGCATTGAGCAGTTTGGACCCAACCGGTGCATGTTCGAGAGCAACTTCCCACCCGACAAGGTGTCGTACTCGTACCACGTACTCTTCAATGCGTTCAAGCGGCTATCCCAACAGTACTCAGCGTCAGAACGCGCCGATCTGTTCCACGACACCGCAACCCGCGTGTACCGCATCGACGTCTGAAAACGCGCCGGCTTGCGACTCAGTTTCTGTCCTCGCCCGCTTCCCTATCCCCTCAAATCAGGAGAAGTGAAATGCCCCAGCAAAAGAGAATCTATGTCGGTATGCACGACGGCGTTTGCGCCGTCTTCAGCCAGGATGGCGGCAAAACGTGGCAACAGGGACCGGTCACGCCTCTGGCGCACGCCGCGGCCCGGTTGACTTCCAGTCCCGCTGCTCCTCAACGGGCGTACCTCGCCGCGTATGAGGCCGGCGTGTATCGAACCGATGACGGTGGGTTGACGTGGTCCCATCTGGACTCTTACCCTACCGACTACGCCCATAGCGTGCTGGCCCATCCCGCCGAGGCCAACACCGTCTTTGTGGGCAGCGAACCGGCGGCCGTTTTCCGCTCATCAGACGGCGGGAAAACATGGGATGAATTCGGAGGCTTTCGAGCCGTGCCGGAGTCTGCCGAATGGGGATTCCACTCGCCCACCCGAGACTCCCACGTTCGCGACCTCCGCGTCGCCCCCAACGACCCTAACTGCCTTTACGCCGGTATCGAAGTCGGAGGGATGGTGTCCTCCCACGATGGCGGGGCAAGTTGGACGCAGTTGCCGGGTCTCGACGACGATATCCACTGCGTGAACCTCAGCGAAAACCGGCCCAGCAGCGTTTACGTCGCCACGGCCAGCGCTCCCTACCGTTCTGACGATGGCGGCAGTGAGTGGGAGTTGATCAACTCAGGTCTTGACCGTCGCTATACTCTGCACATAGCGGCGGCTCCCCAGGACGCCGACCTGGTCTTGGTTACGGTGTCGTCCAACGCAAGGCGTAGCAGTCCCCAGTTCTACCGCTCCACCGACGGCGGGCGCAGCTGGCAGCTGGTCGCCGGGCTCGGCGAGGGCGAGAACCCGGAGGACATGGTCGTCGCCTTCGAATGGGACCCCCAGGAGGCAAACAAGGTGTACGCCGGCACCGATGGCGGCGGGCTGTTCTGCAGTGAGGACAGCGGCCTCAGCTGGCAACCATTGCCAGTCAGCCTCACGACCGTCGCAGTAGGCGCAATGGCGGTGGCTAGCGAATAAACCCCTGAGACGTGGCAATCCCGTCCGGCCCCACCGGGCCGTTCGTCCTGAGCCCGTCGAAGGACATCCCCTCTCCCTTGATGGGAGAGGGTTGGGGTGAGGCTGACCCGCCCGTTCGTCCTGAGCCCGTCGAAGGACCCCTGTCATTGCGAGAAGCGCAGCGACGCGGCAATCTCGCTGCGCCCACCCCCCCGTTCATCCTGAGCCCGTCGAAGGACATCCCCTCTCCCTTGATGGGAGAGGGTTGGAGCCTGCCCCGTACTTGATACGGGGGTGAGGGTGACCCGCCCGTTCGTCCTGAGCCCGTCGAAGGAAAACCCCTCTCCCTTGATGGGAGAGGGCTGCGTGGGGGTGACCCGCCCGTTCGTCCTGAGCCCGTCGAAGGACCCCTGTCATTGCGATCAGCGCCTGCCACCGGGCAATCCCGCCGCAAACCCCGGCCCAATATCCTGTCCATCCATGTGAATCCCGGCTGCATTGGGTGTATATAATAGTAGACTGTTATAAACATCATGCTATTTGCATCCAACATCAGCAAAGCCTATTCAAACAGGACTCTGTTCAGCGATCTCACCATAAGCGTGGCCGCCGGAGACCGCGTCGCGCTGATTGGGGCAAACGGTTCCGGTAAGACCACACTCTTGGACATTCTGGCCGGCGATACGTCTCCGGAAACCGGCAGCATATCCAGGCAACGCAACGCCACTATCGGCTATCTCAGGCAGGAACCTGCCACGTTTGCCGGCAAATCCCTGCTCCAGGAAGTGTTGGACGCCAGCTCCGAGGTGATTGAACTCACCGACCGGATCAACGTCACGCGGGAAGCCCTGTCTTCGGAGGCCGACCCCGAAAAGCAGGGCGATCTGCTGCAACAACTGAGCCAGCTTGACATGGAGCTGGAGGCTGCCGGCGGGGGCGACCGGGAGCACGAAGCCAAGGCGATCCTCTCGGGCCTGGGATTTAAGCAGGGCGACTTCCTCCGGACAATGGGCGAGTTCAGCGGTGGCTGGGTCATGCGGGCCGGACTGGCCCGGTTGCTGTTCCGAAAGCCCGGTCTACTGTTGTTGGACGAGCCAACCAACCATCTCGATCTCGATGCCAACCTCTGGTTTGAGAAGTATCTGGCCGCATTTCAGGGTGGGGTGATAGTCACCTCCCACGACCGCGCTTTTCTGAACCAGGTGGCAAACCGGATTCTTGCCATCGAGCCCGCTGAGGTGGTGATCCTCAGGGGCGACTATGACGATTACCTGGTCGCTCGCGAGCGTTCCCTTCAGATCAAGCAGGCGGCCGCGGCCAGACAGGAGCGCCAGTTACAGAAGCAGATGCGCTTTGTGGAGCGCTTCCGCTCGAAGGCAACCAAGGCCAGCCAGGTGCAAAGCCGTTTGAGGCAGCTGGAGAAAATAAAACCCATCGAGTTGCCCCGGGCGACCAAAAAAATCCATTACTCGTTCCCACAGCCTCCCCGCAGCGGCGCCGAAGTCATCTCACTCACCAATGTCAGCAAGTTCTACGGCGACAATGTGGTCTACCGCGGCATGAACCTTTCCCTTACCCGCGGCGATCGCGTCGCCCTGGTCGGACCCAACGGCGCCGGCAAAACGACCATGTTGAAAATGCTCGCCGACGTCCTGCCGTTTGACGAGGGGGAACGCAAAACCGGCCACAACGTGGTTACCGCCTATTACGCCCAGCACGTGCTGGAGCTCCTCAACCCGAACAATACAATCATCGAGGAGTTGCAACAGGCGGCCCCCAGGGAATCGGAGCAGAACCTGCGTACCACCCTGGGCGGATTCCTGTTCAGCGGCGACGACGTCAACAAGCCGATATCGGTGATCTCCGGTGGGGAAAAGGCGCGCGTGGCCCTGGCCAAGCTGCTCCTCCAACCGAGCAATCTGCTGCTGATGGACGAACCAACCAACCACCTTGACATCGCTTCCAGGGAGATCCTTGCGGACGCGCTGGGGGACTACCACGGCACAATATGCCTGATCACCCACGACCGCACCCTCATCCGGCAGGTTGCCAACAAGATCGTCGAAATCGATGGCGGCCGGCCCACGGTTTTCCCCGGCGACTACGATAGCTATCTGTCCCGCAAGCAGGAAGAATCCGAAATCAGGAACACCAAACCCGCCGTCAATGGATCATCCCCCACTGCGCCAGCGACGGGCGCCGTAAGGACACGCACCGGCAGGCCGCTCCGGGCCGAAGAGGAGCAGCAGCGTTCTCTCGGGAGAGAAGCGCGCCGGCTGGCGTCGCGAATCGAGGAGATCAACGTTTCGTTGACCAACCACGAGGCGCGCATGGCAGAGATGGAAACCCTGTTCTCCAGCCCCGACGAGTTCGGCGATCCCATTCAGCTTGCGGCTTACGGTGAGCAGTACCGCGTGCTCAAGGAAGCGGCGGATTCGCTGTGGGACGAGTGGGAAAAATTGTCTGTGGAGGCGGAGAGCATCGACAGCAAGCTCACGGCGCTGAAAACCGGATAGGCCGGTGCAGTCGGGTTTCAGACTGCACCACTGCCCTCAATCGCTGTCCGGCGAACCCTCGCCGCATCACCTACGCGACATCGTCCTTCATGCTGTAAATCGCGCCCGGCCGGCCGCCCTCCGGCAACCCCAGGGGCAGGTGGACATTGAGCAGGAAGGGACGCTTCTCTTCGTCCACAATCCTGAGCCCCTGCTCGATGGCATCGCCAATGGTTGCCTCGTCGGTGGCGTCCATCGCCTCCACGCCGAATCCTTCGGCGAGCTTCACCGGATCGATGTTGTCCAGCACCACGCCCCGGTACTCCCCGGTCTCTTTCATGTCGGCGTTGGCGTTGGCAAAGGAACTGGCAACGATGCCATACGCTCCATTGTTGGAGATCACGTACAGCACCGGAATGTGGTGGCTGGCTGCCGTCCATAGCGCCGAGTCCGAGTAGTACAGGGACCCGTCGCCCACCAGCCCGACCACCGGCTTGTCGGGGGCGCCCAGTTTGGCTCCGATGGCCGCACCCACTCCATAGCCCTCCGAACCCCCGGCGGGGCGGATGTACTGGTTGTTTCCCAGCTCGCCGGAATTGTGGAGAAGGTCCTGACCGACGGCAAATTGCTCGATCGTTACCAGGCCGCCGCCACGCCGCTCCAGGGTGTTGTCCAGGGCGTCGGCGAGAACGAACGGACGCACTCTTCCCTCTTGGGCAGAAATCCTCTGGGCCGCGTCCCTCCTGCGGGCGCGCAGAGAAGCCGCTTCCTCACGGGCCCAGGCCCGCCGTTCTGACAGTTCGTCGTGCGACGACTCGGTCATTTCCAAAAGACGTTGCGCCGCGCGTTTTTCGTCGGCCAGCACCGCCAGATCAAGGCCGGGAATGTTCTCCAGGTTCTCGGCGTCCGAACCCACCGCGATAGTGCGTTCGGCATTGAAGAACGCCGCGTAGTCGTCGGCGGTGCCCGCGCCGTTATGACGCACGCCCCAGCACAGAATCAGGTCCGGGTCGATGTCCGGCGCCTGTTCCAGCCTTCTGCCCCCACAGTGCAGCGGATGTTTGATTGGGACACCCCGCAGGTCTCCCACTACGGGGATACCAAACCGTTCTGCCAGCGCCGTTACTTCCGCGTCGGCGCCGCTCTTCCAGATGCCATCTCCGGTGTAGAGCAGGGGTCGCTTGGCTTCCCGAAGAGCCCTGGCGATGGCTTCCACGTCGGCGTCCGATGGGTAGCCGCTCCGTAGCTGCGGGATTGGGCCGTCCATAATATTCGCGGAATACTCGGTTGGCCCCAGCAATCGGTCGTAGACGGCCAGATGCACCGGCCCCACCGGCGGGGTCATCGCCACCCGGATGGCGCGCTCCACCGCAGCGGGCAGACCCTCCGGCTCGATAACCGTCCAGTTGGCCTTGGTCAGCGGTGCGCTGATGGCTGTAGGTCCGGCGTTGTGGGACACGTCCAGGCTGATCAGATCGGCAAAGCTGCCGGTGTCGCCCGCGAATGTGATTACCACCACGGGCAGACTGCCGGTCCAAATGTTGATGAGCTGCCCCATGCACTGTGCCAGACCAGCGCCCAGATGCACCACCATCACGGCGGGGGCCAGGTTCGCCTGCGTGTATCCCCCAGCCATTGCCGTAACCGCACCCTCGTGCAGACCAAGAATGCCGTGAATATCCGGCCGGGAGTGCAGTTCGTTGAAGAACAGGGCCTCCCGGGAGCCCGAATTGTTGAATACGTACTTTACGCCCAGCGCCGCCAATTGCTCCACCATGAGCCGTGAGGCATTGGCCGTCATTTGCCGTGTCTGCATTCCATCACCCTTTCGTTCCCAATGTGTCGCCCGGTGCCGGCCGCTTCTTACACTGACCACCAGCTACTGACCACCAGCCCGGCGATTTCTTCCCTTCGGTTTCGCTGGCAATGGTACGGCGGAAGGTGTGGATTGTCCACATTCACCAAAACTTGATCCCATCCTGAACCTGTCCCAGCTCATCCTGAACCTGTTCCCGCTCATCCTGAGCCCGTCGAAGGATCATCTTGAACCTGTCAAATATGCCCAATCCGTCGCGTGTAGATGACAAGTGTCCGGGTGCGCCATATAATGCCGCTAACAAAGGCCGACCCCAGCGCACCACACTTCAGGAGGCCGTCCATGGCTACCGAAACAAAGTTCGAGATTCTGACCAAACCCCTGGTGAAAATCACCGAAATGGATCACATCGTCCTTCGAACCAAGGACGTGGAAGGATCGCTGCGCTTCTATACCGAAGTGCTTGGCCTTGAGGCCGAGCGTGTGGAGCAATGGCGGGCCGGCGAAGTGCGGTTCCCTTCAGCGCGGATAAACGCCGACACCATCATCGACTTCTTCGCATCTGACAGCATCCCCGAAAGCAGGGACGACGCTCGCAACCAGGACCATTTTTGTATGGTCATTGATTACACCGATATGGAAGAGTTAAAGACTCGTTTTGAAGACCTCGGTGTCGACATTCAGGCCGGCCCCGGCAAGCGCTGGGGTTCCCATGGTGACGGCATCTCCCTGTACATCTACGATCCCGACAACAACGTGGTCGAACTGCGCCACTACTAGAATCCAGGTTCCCGGATCGTTCGCCAGCCCGTAACGACATCGGGCTGGCTCTCGCAACTGACCTTCCCTCATCGAATATCTGATCGGTAGAAGCCGATAACACCGCGGGGCTGCAATCCCCGTGTGTACGTATTCGACAAGCCAGCACGCCATCGCCGCAAAGGGTCTTCCCTCACCGCCCACATCAGGCATCGCCGGGCGTCGCGCGGATCGTGACCGGCCCGGGTGTCGGTACGCACCGCCCATTCCCGCATTCCCGATCATTCGGTACTGCGCCGGCGTCACTGCGCCGTCCAACCCCCGTCCACCACGACCTCACTGCCCGTTACAAATGAAGATTCGTCAGACGCCAGGTACAAAATCGCGTAAGCAACCTCCGCCGGTTCCCCGTATCGTCCCATCGGCACCAGGGTCAGCGTCATTTGATAACGGTCCGTGTCCTCGCGAACGGCCCTGGTCATCTCGGTAACGATGGGCCCGGGATGCACCGAATTCACGCGGATTCCGTCAGCAGCATACTGGATGGCCGCCGATTTGGTGAAAAGACGCACCGCTCCCTTGGAACTCTGGTAGGCCGATCCGCTGTACGGCACCGCCACGATGCCCAGTTGCGAAGAGATGTTTACGATCGACCCGCCTCCCGCATCCAGCATCGCCGGTATGGCCGCCCGCGTACCCAAAAACACCCCCTTGGCGTTCACATCCATAGTCCTGTCCCAGGACTCGGCCGGCTCGTCGGCGATGCCGTGCGGACTGCTGCCGATCCCGGCGTTGTTGACCAAAATGTTCAATCCGCCAAATTGCGCCAACGCTCTTGCTACCCCGGCCGACCAGTCTGCCTCCGACGTAACATCCAGATGTTGGTAGATGCACCGCCCGCCTCCGGCAACGATGCTGGCGGCAACTGCGTCACCCAGGGCATCCAGCACATCACCGATCAAGACAGACGCGCCCTCGGCGGCAAATAGCCGGGCCGTGCATTCCCCGATGCCGCGGGATCCGCCGCTCACGATCGCAACCTTTCCATCAAGCCTGGCCATACCAACCTCCCGGTGAACCATCCATCCGCCAGCGCGCAGCGACACCGGCACGCAACTCATTGCAATTGGCGCACTTCGATCACATGGATAGCCTGCCTCATTGATACCCTGCGCGCCGTATTGGACGTCCCGATACTGGACAGTCCAAGGGTCTCGATCCAAAGCTGACCGGCACAACTTACGGGTTAGACCGCCGGCTTCTGACCGAGGCCAACCCGCCGGCTCAGGTTATGATTCCCTGCTCTACCATGTCCGTCATCTCGCCCTCCGTCAGGCCCAACAGGTCGCCGTAAATCTCCTGGTTATGCTCACCATACCTGGGGATGGGTCCTGCGGTCGTGGGGGTTTTGGAGAACTTGATGATGGTGGGACCCGGAACCAGCATCTTCTTTCCCGGCGGGTCGTGGATCTCCGCCTCCATCATCACTTCACGCTCCCACATGTGGCTGTCGGCCAGAACCTCCGGAATGGACTTGACCGCTCCGAACGGAATGTCGGCGGCCACCAATGCGTCCTCCACCTCTTTGACCGTGCGTTCCTCGCACCAAAGGCGCAACAACTCCATGCGTACCTCTGCCATATCGGTAGCAAACATCGGCGCGGCAAACTGAGGGTCTTCAGACATCTCGTCGTAATCCATCACCTTGAGCATCCGTTGCCACATGCCGGCGCGAGCCGCCCCCGTCGTTACCCAGCCATCCTTGCAACGCAGAAAGGTGCCCACCCGCAGGAAATCGTTGGTGTTGGTTTCGTAGCACATGGCCAGTGCAACTTCCTCAAGGGTAATCCCCCCGTCCAGCATCGCCACCTCCAGCCACTGGCCCTCGCCGGTCCGGTCCCGGTGACGCAGCGCGCCCAGGATTCCGATCACCGCATGAAGCGCAGCCGTGCGGTCCATCACCGGGCCGTTACCCATGATGGGCTGGTCAAACCCCCGCCCGGTCTGATCGCCGAAACCGCTCATCGCCTGGATAATTGGGTCGAAACACTGCCGGTTACGATAGGGACCATACTGCCCGAATCCCGACACCGATGCCAGGATGATGCCCGGATTCACCTTGCATAGCTCGTCGTAGCCGAACCCCATTTCGGCCATCGTGCCCGGCCGGAAGTTTTCCAGCACCACATCGGAAACCTCTAGGAGCCGGAAGAACAGGTCCTTGCCCCTGTCGTGGCGCGTGTTCAGCGTAACGCTCTTTTTCCCCCGGTTGTATGCGGCGAACTGGACACTCATCTTGCCCACGAATGGCCCGGAATCTCGCAGATCCGCCCCTTTGCGCCACTCCAGCTTGATCACTTCCGCGCCCATGTCCTGCAGGATCAACCCGCCCCGCGGCGCCGCCTGCCAGCGGGCCAACTCCAAAACCCGCACGCCATCCAAAACAGCTCCCGCGCCGTTGTACGCCATAACAATTCTCCTTTAGTCCGCCGGTTCTGCGGCCCCGATTTGGGGACACCGTTCGTGTTCCCCAATCGCGGTTTTCCTGAGTATAACCAACCGCCCGGCCACGAGTATAGCCGGATTCACCCCTCACGCGTACCCGCTTTAATCTGTCATTGCGAGGAGCACAGCGACGTGGTCGCGGCCGCCTTTGCCACCTTGCTGTTATCCATACCGCCTAACGCATCGCGGCGCGTCCACACTGCATCGAACGTCAGATACTCCGTTCCGTGAACACCGCGTCCGCCTGCTCCAGAGCCTCCTCCACGTAAGGCCATCCGCGATACCAGCCGGCCTGCGAGAATACCTCGCAGATCTCCCGCCGACTCATGCCCAGGTTGAGCGCGTATCCAATGTGCTCCCTCAGTTGCTTCATGTGGCCCCGGCACATGAGCGCCACCAGGATACACACCGTGCGTTCCTTGGGGGTCAGGTCACCGCGCGCCCACACCTCACCGTAATTGTAAGCATCCACCAGCGCTGCGGTCTCCGGCGCCAGCTCGTGGGAAAGCGTGTTTTCCAGGTCTACAACGGCTTGCTGACCCCAATTCTCGCCGCGGATCTGCCGTCCTCTCGCCAGCTTTTCTTCCACCGACGCCAACCACTCTGCTTGCAGGGGTTCGCTGTCCTCACGCTGCCAGATGGGTTGCTCGTTGATCACCCGCTGCGCCTGGGCCAGCGAGGACACTGTGGCTGGTATTCCCGCGTAAAAGATGAGCTGCAGGAAAATTCCCTTGACCTTTTGCGGTGACATTCCCAAGGATAGGCCCACCCTGATCTGGTGCTGCAAACCGAATTCCCAGCCGTTGCAGCACTGGGCCGCGATGGTTGCCAGGCTTCGCAGCGTCACGTCGAGGCCCGGCACCTGCCAAACTCCGCCCCACATCACTTCTTCCTGCAGCTTCACATAGTCCTTGCTGATGTCCGGCAATGCCCCGGTCAGACGGCCCTGGGGCACGTACTGATCGATAAACGCATGGAGGTTCGCCGCTTTTCGCGCCAGGTCGGCTGCACTGTCCATATATCGTTCTCCCAATATATCGTTCTCCCGATGTTGAGCCTGCTGCAAGAAACTCGAATTGGTGGTCAGCCGCGCCGACCGATAAAGACCTCGTTGGCCTGCTCCAGAGCGTCCTCGACGCAGGGCCACCCCCGGTACCAGCCGGCCTGGGCGAACACTTCGCAAATCTGCTTCTCGTCAAGCCCCGCGTCCAGCGCGTATCCAATGTGACGTTTCAGTTGCCTCATGTGCCCGCGACACATCAACGCCGCCAGAATGCACACCATGCGTTCCCGAGGGTCCAGGTCGGCTCGCCTCCACACTTCTCCGAAGTGATAACCGTCCACCAACTCTGCGGACTCCGGAACCAACTGCCGAGCCAGCGAATGCTCGATTTCAGCATCGGCGTGTTCGCCCCAGTTCGCAATTCGTATGGCCTTGCCCTCTGCCAGCATCTCTTCCAATGAAACCAACCACTCGACGTCCAACGGCACGTCCCCCGATTTCCAATCCTCCCGCTCGTCGATCACTTCCTGGGCGATACGAAGGCCGAACAGGGTGGCGGGCACTCCGGCGTAAAACAGGAGCTGTATGAATATCCCCTTGATCTGCTGCGCCGTAATCCCGACGGTCAGGCCGGTGCGAACCTGGTGTTCAACGCCAAAGTCATACCCGTTGACACACTGGGCCGTAATGGTTGCGAAACTACGCAGTTTTAAGTCCAACCCGTCTACCAGCCACACGCCGCCCCACATCAGCTCGTGCTGTACCCGTATGAAATCAGCCAAAACCGGAGTGGGCCTGGCGTAAGGCAGATGCTGGTCGAAAACCTGCCGCAGTTTCGCCGATTTTTCCTGTAACTCCGTTACGGTTGTCATTGAGACTGCCTCCTCGTCCATCAGACCTCGCGTTAAGCGTGTTCTTCCGCAAACACTGCCTGGGCCTGCTCCAGGGCATCTTCCACATGAGGCCAGCCCCGATACCAGCCGGCCTGGGAAAACACCTCGCAGATTTCCTTTTGATTGAACCCCATGTTCAGCGAATATCGGATATAACGCTTCAGCTGCTTCCAATGCCCGCGGGACATCAGCGCCGCTAGCACGCACACCATCCGCTCTTTGGGCGACAGGTCGTCTCTCGCCCATACTTCCCCAAAGTTGTACCCGTCCACTATGTCCGAGGCTTCCGGCGCCATGCGTTGCGCCAGCGATTCTTCCACCTCGCGGTTGGCCTCCTCCCCCCAGAGACGTTGTCTTATCGCGGTGGCCCGCTCCAGCTTGGCCTCGACGGTTTCCAGCCAGTCTGCTTCCAGAGGAACATCCGCGGCTTTCCATTCATCTCGCTCGTCTATCACTTTTTGGGCTTGCAGCAATCCGTTTACCGTAGCGGGAATACCCGCGTAGAAGAGCAGTTGGATAAAAGTGCCCTTAACTTGCTGGGGCGTTATTCCCAAGGACAGAACGACCCTGATCTGGTATTGCAGCGCGAAATCCCAACCGTTGATGCAAAGGGCAGCAAGGGTAGCGAATCCGCGAAGCTTTGGGTCAAGGCCCGGGGTTTGCCAGATGCCGCCCCACGACAACGGCGTCTGAATCTGCGAGTAGTCGCGCGGAATGGAAGGGGTCCCTATGTTGCCCGGGATATTTTCCTGAAAGTCCCTGGCCCTTCGGGCCAGCTCATCGGGTGTGGTCATGGGCTGTTTCTCCTGAGAAGGCCGTGCGTTACGAAGCCAATTCTACCTGACTATCTCGATAGAGCAAACGACTGCCCGCCGCCCCACGAAAGGAGCGCGGCGAAGTGGCAATCTCGCCCCACCCATGTCGGATTCGGCTCCTCCCTCCCCCTGGCCTGGCTACCTCACCCGGCACTCAGCCAAATCTATCGGAATCAAGCCCTCACGTCTCTTTCCCTGGCCTATCATCCCTTCTCTGACCAACATGGCTACATCCCTTCGGTGGATCCGTGCTAAACACCACTTCGCAATGGCGAGCATAATGAACCGCCTAGAAAGATGGCTTTACGTGCCGCTTCGGGAAAGTTTCGCAGCGCAAGGACTGCTGCGACAGTTGCCCGATGTACCTTTAAGAAGGGAATGGTCCAGCGGGAAACGTCCCATCCTAAATGCGTCGTTGTAATACAAGGCTGTGATGTAAGCGGGTAAAGAGACGAGCAT
The DNA here is from genome assembly GCA_965217175.1 of Dehalococcoidia bacterium. GTDB lineage: Bacteria > Chloroflexota > Dehalococcoidia > Lucifugimonadales > UBA3495 > Bin87. The sequence continues at coordinate 1,634,026 of OZ244251.1, read as the reverse complement.
AGGGGGTTCTGCCTTGGCCCTGGCCATGTCTCCTTGACAACGGAAAGCCGGTCGCTCATCATACCGGGCTTGGAGAGGAGTCCTTTGGGTTTCACCCGGCTATGAACGGCGTGACCTAGGGTGTTCACACTAAAGAATTAGATGAGCTCTTGCCGATGCAATTGCCCGGCAATATGGAAGCGGAGGACATGCCTCGATGGGAGACACAAAAAAGGGACCGATGAATCACGGAAATATTCGAACCTTTGGGAAGGAAGGACATCTTATTTATTGGGGCGACGCCGTAACCGTATTAGACGAGAAGGTTCCGGACGAATCCGCTGACCTAATCTTCGCTGACCCTCCATACAGTATAGGTAAGAAATTTGCTAACTTTCATGATAAATGGCCGTCGGAGGCAGAATACGCGAAGTGGTGCGAGAGCTGGCTTGAATTGTGCATCGCTAAATTAAAGCCAACTGGCAGCCTCTACGTTATGGCCAGTACACAGTGTGCTCCGCATCTTGATTTGTTTCTTCGCGAACGGATATACATCGCATCTCGAATAGTATGGCATTACGACAGTTCAGGAGTCCAGGCGAAACGGCACTTCGGCTCGATGTACGAACCAATACTGTTCTGCGTCAAGGACAAAGAAAATTACACCTTCAACGCCGACGCCATCAAAGTGAAAGCGCGAACTGGAGCGGAACGAAACCTCATCGACTATCGAAAAACTAAGCCATCTCGCTACAATACAGAGAAGGTTCCAGGTAACGTCTGGTATTTTCCCCGTGTCCGCTACCGTATGCACGAGTACGAAGACCATCCCACGCAAAAACCGGAATCGCTGCTGGAACGTATTATTTTGGCGAGCAGTAACCCTGGGGACGTGGTTCTCGACCCCTTCTCTGGAACATTCACAACTTCTGCTGTCGGAAAACGATTGCGCAGAAAGACCATTGGTATCGACTTCGTAAAGGACTACATCAAGATCGGGCTTCGTCGATGCGACATCCAGTGTGTTTTGGATGATGAGCGCTTGCTTCCAGTTGAAAAGAACGTCGAACGTCGGAACGCGAATGGGATACTTGGCGGTGCCAATAAGGCCAAAGAATCCGCAACGTCCTATAGCTAATGCTTTATGGAACACCGTTTTACGACAACTATCATTTCGATCCTCAGCCAAGTCGCCGGAGAGCATGCTGAAGAGCTTTACCAGCGAAGCGAGCTCCTTCGCTATCTAAACGAGAAGACTCGTTCAGTATCACGCAGCTCAAAGTCTCGCTCATCTTTCGGAAATATTTATGCAATTTACGTTCTCGTAGAAGACTATATGAAGCAAGGATTTCCAACAAATGGCCTCTACAGCGAATATGATGGCGCTCAATTCTCTAATCTCTTGAGACGACAACGTGAGCTTCCTTTCGGGTCGAAGTTACAGAATCATGCGCTCAACCACAGGGCTAACCAAGAGTTCGCGAAGTTCTTTCCCACCTGCGAATATCAGCCTATCCTGCGAGATGTTGAAACCAAGCGTTACTGGATCAATGAAATCCTCTTGAACGTTACCGTAAGTGGGATGACTTTTAGCCTCGCACCGACAGTCCTCAAGATAATCGAAGCGTACATTGGCGCAAAGACGGACGCTTTTAAAGACTTTCTAAAAGACTGTGCGAGAATGGTGTCCCTTCAACAAAATGCGCCAGACGAAGTCCGCGATTTCATCCGAAACCGTTTGGATCCGAATGTAGACGCCCGCGTCTTTGAAATCGTCAGCTACTCTATCCTGAGAGAATATTACGGTGCACACTCCATCTTCTGGGGATGGGCAATGGATGACATTCGCGAGGAAGGGCTTGTCCTTTATAAGACGGGCCGCACTAATGCGAATGACGGTGGTATCGACTTTGTCATGAAACCGTTAGGACGATTCTTTCAGGTGACGGAGTCGGTTGATGTCAAGAAATATTTCCTCGACATAGACAAGGTCCAGCACTTCCCACTTACGTTTGTTATCAAATCCAATGATTCGCCGGAGATGTTGAAGAAGCGGATCGAAGAAGCTGCAGAGCGTCTGTATCCAGTCTCCAGGATTGTCTCACGCTATATGGACTGTATCGAAGAAATCATTAACATTGACGTGCTACTTAACCGATTCGAACAGATATTCGCTGAAGGGAGACTCGCCCCTGTCATAGAAGAGATTGTTTCGCAGAGCAAGGTGGAATTTAATTACGATGACGATTGAGGATGAGGCAGCGGCACGGGCTTTAGGTTAGCGGAAAGAGCACATTTTCTACTACCCGAAGCCATCTACACATCGCTTGTGCCAGCCGTAAGAGGGGCCGGACGTGAGGGGCGTTCCATCCGCTGACACCCTCATCCTTATCATCGCGAGGAGCGCAGCGACGTGGCAATCTCGCCGTCGCTGCAAAAACCCGTCCCCTCACCCAACGTTTGTATTATGATTGGGAGTGTACGGCCAATCGTTCGTACAATATGTTGCCAGGTTCCCGAACAGCACGGAGGTAAATCATGAAGTACGACGTCATCGTAGTAGGCGGTGGATCCGCCGGGTGCACCATCGCCAGCCGTCTGTCCGAAGACCCGGACCGTTCTGTACTGCTCCTGGAGGCCGGCCCGGATTATCCGGAATTCGAGCACCTGCCGGACGATCTCAAGCTGGGCAACAACGTCTGGCTGTCGGCCTACGGCCCCCACAATTGGGGCTACACCGCCCAGATAACCCCAGAAATGGACGAGTTGGTGATCCCGCGGGGGAAAGCCACCGGCGGCTCCAGCGCCGTGAACGGCCAGGTCCTTTTCCGGGGCATCCCCGAGGACTATGACCGCTGGGCCGAATGGGGTAACGACGAATGGTCGTTCACCAGGGTTCTGCCATATTTCAACAAGCTGGAAACTGACCTGGACTTTGGCGGCGACGACTTCCACGGCACCGACGGACCCGTGCCGGTACGGCGTGCTCCCCGCAGCGAGTGGATGCCCCATGCCGTCGCCTTCGAGCAAGCCTGTGTCGCCGAGGGCTTTCCCATCGACGAAGACCAGAACCATCCCGAATCTACCGGCGTCTCGCCACGGGCGCGCAATACCATAGACGGCGTCCGCATGAGCATGGCCATCAACTACCTGGACCTGGCCCGCCACCGCCTGAACCTGACCATCCGGGGCAACGTAACCGCCCGCCGTATCCTGTTCGAAGGGCAACGGGCCGTGGGCATCGAAGCCGAGAGCGGCGGAGAAATCTTCACCGTGGAGGGCGGCCAGATTATCGTGAGCAGTGGCGCCGTTGCCTCGCCCCAGCTCCTCATGCTCTCCGGCGTTGGGCCCGCCGAACACCTCCGGAGCCTGGGCATCCCGGTCATCCACGACCTGCCCGGAGTGGGTCAAAACCTCCGCGACCATCCCGCCGCCGCCGCCCTCTATCGCGCCGTTGGCGAGAGGCCCGACGTTCAGGCCCCCGTGATCCAGGTTGGACTGCGCTACACCGTTGAAGGGTCGAACCTGCGCAACGACATGCAGCTCAGTCCGACCCTGTTGACAAGCGAGCACCGGCCGGCGCACGTAGTCATCGACGATGATCTCAACTATATCGGCATGGGCGCCAGCTTGCAGTTGGCTTTGGGCAAGGGTGAGCTGACCCTGCAGTCCACCGACCCCCACGTGCAGCCCCGCCTCAACTACAACTACTACCAGGAAGAAGAAGACCTCCGGCGCATGCGGGAGGCAATACGCCTGGGCGTCCGCATTGCCGAGCATCCCGATTACTCCGACATCCTGTTGGAACGCATCATGCCCACCGACGAAGAGTTGCAGTCCGACGAAATGCTGAACGACTGGCTCAGGCGCAACTCAGGAACATCCCACCACATTTCCGGCACCTGCAAGATGGGTCCAGACTCCGATCCCATGACCGTGGTCGACCAGTTCCTGAAGGTTAAAGGCGTGGAGGGGCTCAGGGTGGCCGATGCCTCGGTCATGCCGGACTGCATCCGTGCCAACACCAACGCCACCACAATAATGATCGGCGAAAAGGTCTCCGATTTCATAAAAGACGGCCGCTAGCGGTCAGGCTGCACGGGAAGGTTCTCATCACGAGAACGTCGGCATCACGGGAGGTTGGCATCAATGGAAGTCCAGTGGATGAATCACACCGGATTCGTGGTCAGCGACATGGCGCGTTCCCTGACCTTCTATCGGGACCTGCTGGGGCTGCGGGAGGAACGGGACCAGATCCTGGAAGGTGAATTTATCTCCGAACTGGTGGGTTATCCAGACGCCAGACTACACATCGTGTACCTTGGCATGGGTGACATGCGCCACTCAGTTGAGTTGATCCAGTACCTCAACCCGCCCGGTGTTGCCGTCGACCTCCCCCAGCGCTTCCAGGTAGGCGCGTCTCACCTGGGTGTGATCGTCGACGATCTGGACGCCTTTTACCGAGAGTTGTCCGCCCAGGGCGTCAGGTTTGTCAGCCCGCCGGCCATACGTCCCAACCCGGTGTACCCGGCTGCCACCAAAGGCTGCTACATGCAAGACCCCGACGGCAACTGGCTGGAGCTGTTGGAACGGCCACCGGCTCCAGCCGATACCAATTTGGTATAAGGCCGGCGTCTTTTCTGACGGCGCCGGCCTCCCGAGGTACGGTCAGCGGTCCAGCCCCAGGCGACTGCGGCAAACCTCATACACCGCTTCCAGAAACCCTCCGGCGTAATGCCGGTGGCTGAAAGCGACGCCGCGAGTCGCAGCGTCCGATCTGGCGGCTTCGTATGACTCCACCGCCGCCGCGTTGTCATAGGGAAATGGTAGTTGACCCATGTAATGCTCGAAGTCGGATATGTCGGCCCAGACAATCAACTCCTGGGTGTCAGAGTTATTCGTTGCCCAGTTGTCGCCGTCGTTCTTGCCACGCAACAGCCACCACGCAGCCACATCCACGGCCGGCGTTCGATCAGCGCCCAGGGACACTAACCCAGCACCTGTTCCGCCAGACGCTCCAGCCCTGCTATGCCTTCTGAGCCGGCGTCCGGAGGCAGCGCTACGGTTACACGGGTCGCCCCGGCGGCCTCGTAGCCGGCGATGACAGCCCGGTCTGGCGAGACGTTAGAAACGATTAACTGGATGGTGCTGGGGTCTCGGCCCGCAGCCTCTGCCAACTCATCCATCGCGGCGCGGCCCGCTCTCACCTGCTCTTCCGTCACGCGCACCGGCATCCAGCCGTCGCCCCATGCCACCACCCGCTTGAACACGTTGGCCGCATAGCCCCCCAGCAATACCGGCGGGTGGGGTTTCTGCACCGGCTTGGGCGAGCACTTGACCAGAGGAAAGTCGAAAAAGCGCCCGTGGAACTCAGCTTCGTCCTTGGTCCACAACTCTTTCATCGCCAGGATGGCTTCTCTCGTTTGCCCCCAACGATGCTGGAAATCGCCGCCCATTATCTCGGTTTCTTCCTGTAGCCAACCAGCCCCGATGCCGAACAGGAACCTTCCCCCGGAGAACTTGTCCAGGGTGGCGATCTGTTTGGCCTGCATTATGGGATTGTGTTCCGGCACCAGGCTGATGCTGGTTCCCAGTTTGATGGTACTCGTGGCCCCCGACGCCCGGGCCAGCGCGATCAGTGGGTCGCCGATGTCCGCCATCGAGGGCGGAATCGACCCGTCCGGCGTACCACCGTACCGGGAGTTGGTATGCACGGGAACAATCGGGTGCTCCGGAAGCCAGAAGGACTCAAACCCCAGTTCCTCGGCTCGTTTCGCCAGTTCCGCCGGGTCAACCGAATCGCTGGAAGCCCTGGCCGTAACTCCAATATCCATGGTAAATGCCTCCGTAATGAAGATGGCCTGATGGTATCACTTGGGAGCCAATCGCACTATTAATGCTGCGTAGAACATCGGAGCCTGCCAGCGTCACCGCTTCGGTCTGGTCCAATAACCCACCGTAGGTGGCAGGGTGCAATCGGAGGGATAAGCGCCTGACTTTAGAAGTATTATGGGATTCTACCTTTCAATTGTCGGAGATATTCAATTGGGAATTCGACTGAATCGAGAGATCAAAGCCTATTGTCCAGACTTCAGACCGGTGCGCGGTCTGCTGCGGGGTTTGGAGGCTGCCTTCATCGAGGTCAAACACCAGACCGATTTTTACTACCACCTGCCGCCCGACGTAAACGCAGTTGGCACAAGGAGGCTCAAGCTCCGTGTCGAGGAAGGAAAAACGGAGGTCATCTACTACTGTGAGGTCCAGGAAAATGGAACCAGAACCAGCCAGTTTCAAGTCTGGGAAAACACTGATGCACCGGTCAGGGAAATTCTCGACGCTGCCCTGAGTGTTCGGGTCATAGTTCACAAGCAACGGGAGTTATGGCGAAAGGACAACGTGGTTTTCAACCTGGACACCGTGGAAGACGTGGGCCAGGTATTCGAGGTTGAAGCGCAGGCGCGGGACAATTGGGATCCCGACCAACAGGTACTGGAGTGCCGGCGGCTCTTCGGCCCGTATCTGGGCGAGGACATTGTTGGCTCAAATGAGGACTTGGTGCCACATGTTCCCCCGCGCCGTTTCTAAGTTGACGTCCGAATCACGGCGGTAACCCCCACCCAGGCCATCCTGGAATCTATTACAATCAACGGGTGAGTAATTCTCCCCCCACTTTCAAAATTCCGTTTCGGGCTATCCTCTCGGCCAGCCCTGCACCGTCAAAGAAAACTGCCCTCGGAGCCTCGTTTTGGTAGCAGCCCGCCCAGACGGTGGGGGTGCTACGTCCTACGTCCGGCGGATTTTGGGTCCCTGGCGTGCCTCAAACTTCCGATGGTACTGGACCAGCTCCGCAACGCAAGCCTTCGCCGCCGGGATGCAGTTCCTCGTCCTGGGTTGGTTGGTGCTGGAGGTCACCGGCTCCAAAACCCAGTTTGGATTTGTCCTCTTCCTGTATGGAGTGCCCAACGTAGGCCTGCTGATGGTGGGAGGGATGATTGCCGACAGCATCGACCGCAAGCGGCTGTTGATAGCGATTCAGTTCATAGTGGGAGCGGTAATCGCCGTGCTCGCCGTGCTTTCGTTGACGGGGGCGATCGCGGTTTGGCATATCTATTTGGCGGCTATTTTGCTGGGTTCGCTGCAGGCGTTGAATCAACCGGCGCGCGTGGCGATGGTAGCGGACCTGGTGGACCAACGCACGCTGCTGGATGCGGTGGCGCACTTCAACGCTGCGGTCCACATCGGGAGGATAATCGGCCCGCCGCTGGTTGGGTTGGTTATCGATCATTGGAGTATCAGCGCCGCCCTCGTGATCAACGCATCGTGTTACGCGGTGAGCGTTGTCGCCGTTTCCAGAATCCAGACCTCGCCCCGAATTTCAAGACCGGCCTCCCAACCGATACTGCGGAACTTCGTCGATGGCGTGGTTCAAATCCGGCGTTCGCCGGTGCTGCTGACGGTCATTGTTCTGGCCTGTTCGTGGGGCGGGTTCGGGATGAGTCATCTGGCGGCCATTCCCGCCTTTGCCAAAGACCAACTGGACAGCGGCGCTTATGAGGCTGGGTTGCTGTTATTGGCGTCCGGAGTCGGTTCGCTGGTGGGCAACGTCAGCATCACCTTCATGGGTCGTCGCTGGCTGTACCGGTGGCTGCTGGCCTGCCTGGCGGTGTTCTGCGTCGTCCTGACGTTATTCGCGTGGTCGTCCAGTTTCTGGGTTTCGTGGGCATTGTTCGTGGTGCTGGGCGTCGCGAGCCTGGGCACCGTTTGGCCGCTGGCCACCACCATCCTCCAGTTAGCCTCCCCCGCCGAGGTACGCGGCCGGGTCATGGGGATTCTCCACTTCACGCCGGGCTTCCATCACCTGGGGGCGCTGCCGTTGGCCGCCGCCGCCGGTTGGATCGGTTGGCCCACTTCCATCAGCATTGCCGCCGGGCTTTGCCTGCTGGTCACGTTCTGGTTCGGCCTGGGGAGGGCATCGGGCCGGCGCCTCGCATCCGTTCCTGGGGCACAGGCCGGCATGAGTGCTGGTGGATGTTAGATCGGGAGTCGTAGCCCCCGCGTGGCGCATTCGCACGGCAACCTGCCTGACTGGAGTCAGTGGCTCCGATCACGTCGGGCGCACGCCCGGAGATTCTCTGAGTTCTGGGGTCAGGCCCAGTTTCTCAGGCCTTCTGCGCCCAGAACACGCAGTGGCGCATGGGCTTGTTGTCGTCAAAATACAGCAGGCCGCCCAACTCTCCGTTGTCACCTTCCTCAACGAGGCGCAGTCCCCTGCTGTTGAGCGCGCTCAGCAATTCCTCCTCCCCGTACAACTGGAAGCTGCGGGACACCCCTTCGACCCCGTAGCCCGGGTCGACCACCGTCTCCACACCCTGACCGGGCTTGAACATCAGCTGCAATACGCCACCAGGTTTCAGCGCCCTTGCAAATTCGCCCAGCACCCGATCAAAAACCACCTCACGAGGGATGTGTTGGATCACAGCGTTGCAGAGAATCAAATCGAATCGGGAATCCTCAAATGGGAGCGGCTCACATAGATCCGCCGTACACAACCGGTCGGCAATTTCGGGATGGACCCGCCGGGCCACTCGGATGTTCTCCTCCACTGCGTCCAGTCCAGTCATGTGGTACCCAAGCCGGCTGAGCAGGAATACATCGCGAGCCCCGGCGCCGCAGCCGGCGTCCAGGCCGCATCCCGCTGGAACCAGCTGCGTCAAGCGTTGGTACAGGTCGCGGTCGCCGCGAAAGTTGGGATGGGAGCAATTGGTGTAACCGTTGTCCCAGAAGCTCTGGGACAACTCCGCGTACCGCGCGGCGTGAGTCCGGTAGAACTCCAGAGAATCATGTTCGTAATGCGGTTTGACGCCCATCAACCAGCTGCTCCCGTATCCCATCCAGCGCTGAATTTGGGTCCAGGGAGCCTTACCCCTTGAAGTGACTGGTCACCGGTTGATGGCCGGCGTTCTCCTGGTAAGGTTCCTCTCGGTACAGCGCCATGTCCTTCATCACCGGAATGTCCTGGATGGAGAACAGGATCGCTTCTTCCCCGGAGTCGTTGGCGTGTTCATGCCAGACCCAGGGCGGCACCACGAAGAAGTCACCTTCGTTCCAGTCGAACCTCTGACCGTCGATTACGCTGTAGCCTTCGCCCTTGTACACCTGGTAAACGGCGCAACTGGTCTGCCTGTGCGCCCGGGTGTTGATGCCTGGTCGAATCAGCTGGGCCCAGCAGGTCATGGTACGCAGAACCGGGCCGCCGGTGACCGGATCGCTGAATTCCATCGCCACGTCGTCGAACGGACTCGCGTCGACCTCCGCCAATCGCTGGAGAGCATCGTAGGTCTTGTCCCACTTGTAGTGCCACAGCGGGGAATACGGCAGGTTGGTGTCCTCCCAGGCGGGACGCAGGGAGCCCGCGGCAAACTTTTTCTCCGACTCGGCCACACCGACGATGGGCTGCTGGTCTTCGGGATACGCCTCGTAGAAGTTGGCCCTCAGGTACCGCACCAGCGGGACATCCAGACCGTCCAGCCAGATCATGGGATCGGAGCCTTCATTGTTGTGGTCGTGCCAGGTCCAGGAGGGCGTCAAAATCAGGTCGCCCGGCTCCATGTAGCACTTGTCGCCTTCCACGGTGGTATACGCCCCCTGGCCCGTCAGCACCCAGCGGATCGCAGTGGGCGTGTGCCGGTGGGCAGGAGCGCATTCGCCCGGCAGCAGAAGCTGTAGCGCTGCGGTGATGGTATGAGTGGTGCCCCGATCCAGGCCCGGCGTCGCCAAACGCAGAGTTCGCCGTTCCACGTCCCGGTCCGGAGTAACCAGTTCCCCGCTCTTCAGGACCAGCGGTTCTACGTCGGCCCAACGCCAAAGGTAGGGCTCCATTTCTGGCAGGGGCTCACCAGCTCCCTGCATCCAGCCCGGCTTCAAACGGATGCGGTCTGTCGTGTCGTAATACTGTTGCGCATCTTCCACACTTACCTTCTCGGGTATCGCCATTGGGCTACCTCCTCGTTGGACATTGAGCATCGCATTGCAGGGTTAGGGTCGCGTCTACTGTTGCGAGTCCCGTTGGATCGTTTTACCTGGATTTTAGACTTAATCCCACCAGATGTCATTCTGCGCAGCCAGCGATCAAACAACTCGGTATGTCCGGCTGCGGACAGCGATTCCGGCACGATCCCTTTCACCCTGAACCCCAAGCGTACCCGCTTTGTCATTGCTACTCCGTATTCGATGCGGGGGTTGGCAATCTTGTCAGCCCAGCAGAGGGTGTCGCCGGAGGTCGTCACCCCGCAGGTGTGTTGCCCGCCGGCGCTGAAGGAAGCGAAGGCTACGCCGGCCGGCGGCGTGGCCCGACCATCCTCGTCGTTTCCCCAGCAGAGGGTGTCGCCGGAGGTCGTCACCCCGCACGTGTGGCCCCCGCCGGCGCTGATGGATGCGAAGGATTCGCCGGCCGGCGGCGTGGCCTGGCCAGAGTAATCACCGCCCCAGCAGAGGGCGTTGCCGGAGGTCGTCACCCCGCACGTGTGGCGCCCGCCGGCGCTGATGGATGCGAAGGATTCCCTGGCCGACGGCGTGGCCTGGCCATATATGTCGTCACCCCGCAGGTGTGGCTCCCGCCGGCGCTGACGGACGCGAAGGAGAGGTAAGATGGCTTAGGTTCCACGCCGCCGGCGCGGCCCGCCAGGCTGGGGGGGCCGGAGGGCAGCGTCGCCCGGACTGCGAAGCGCTCACCCCAGCAAACGGCGGCGCCGGAGGTCGTCACCCCGCAGGTGTGGCTCCCGCCGGCGCTGACGGACGCGAAGGAGAGGTAAGATGGCTTAGGTTCCACGCCGCCGGCGCGGCCCGCCAGGCTGGGGGGGCCGGAGGGCAGCGTCGCCCGGACTGCGAAGCGCTCACCCCAGCAAACGGCGGCGCCGGAGGTGGTCACCCCGCAGGTGTGCTCCGCGCCGGCGCTGACGGACGCGAAGGATACGCCGGCCGGCGGCGTGGCCTCGCCATATTCGTCGTTGCCCCAGCAGCGGGCGTCGCCGGACGTGGTCACCCCGCAGGTGTGCTCCCTCCCCGCCCGCGCTGACGGACGCGAAGGATACGCCGGCCGGCGGCGTGGCACGGCCGTTTTGGTCGTTGCCCCAGCAGCGGGCGTCGCCGGAGGTCGTCACCCCGCAGGTGTGCTCCCCGCCCGCGCTGACGGACACGAATGATGCACCGGCCGGCGGCGTGGACTGGCCATCTTCGTCATGGCCCCAGCAGAGGGCGTCGCCGGAGGTCGTCACCCCGCAGGTGTGAAGACCGCCCGCGCTGACGGAGGCGAAGAATACGCCGGCCGGCTCAGGTTCCACGCCTCCGGCGCGGCCAAAAAAGCTTGAGAGACCCCAGCAGAAGACGTCGCCGGAGGTGGTCACCCCGCAGGTGTGGAAACCGCCGGCGCTGACGGAGGCGAAGGAGAGGTAAGATGGCTCAGGTTCCACGCCTCCGGGGCTGCCCGTCAGGCTGGAGGGGCCGGAGGGCGTTTCGCCGGGAACCGCGGTGGCCTCGGGCTCGGGCGTCTCGCTTTGCCTTTCCTGCTACTCCCGGTCTGAGGGGCTAACCAGCTCGTTTCCTGCGGGTGGTCCATCGCAAGCCACGGCCAACAGCGCGGCCGCCACCACCATACCTGCCACCATTAGCAACGTCGCTTTGGTCACGGAATTAAGCTCCATTGTGAGTGTGATTCCGGTTTGCCGTCGCTCGGGCTTCATGCCCCGCCTCACCTCCCGTCGCTATCGTAGCCTCTTGTGTCAGGGCCGGGGTTCGGCTGGGCCGGAGAGTTGAGACGGTTTGGCCGCGATTATTGCTGGGCAGGAGTCTCGCGTCAATCAGTTGTACTCTTCAGTACCTGTTAGGCGCAGCAGAGGCCGGCAGGTCTGGATGGTAATGGTGACTATGTTCGGGACGATCCCTTAAACCTGGAACCCAAGCGCACCCACTTTGTCATTGCCTTCCCTTACTCGATGCCGGGGTTGGCGATCCCGTCGCCGTAACAACGCCGGCGGGTTCCTCCATTTGGCCCATGCTATAGTCCGCCACACAGCATCCGCACTGGATTTCCGCCAGTCATCGAGTTAACCTGCCCACATTGCACCCGGGATCAGTCCCGGATTTGCTGAAATCTGCCAACGGCGGTGCCCCATTGAGTTTTGGTTTGTGCGTCCTGGGTTGTGGTTCTTTTGCAAGGGTATTTGCGGAGTCTATCGCCGGTATACGTGGCGAGATTGACCTCTACTTCGCCAGCCGCGACCTCGCCAGGGCTCGGGAATATGCGGGCCGTTTCGCCGGACTCGACGCTTTCGGCACGTACGCCGCCGCTGCCGCCGATCCCAGGGTGGACGCCCTGTACGTTTGCACACCGCATCATCTGCATTTGGAGCATGTCGCGCTGGCCGCCCGCTGGGGTAAGCACGCTCTGGTCGAAAAACCCATCGCCGGCACCCTTGCCGACGCCGAAGCAATCGTCCAACTGGCTGGGTCATCCGGCATTAACCTGATGGTGGCAGAGAACTACCGTTTCCTGCCGGCGGTGCAGGAAGCCAGGAAATTGATTAACCAGGGCCGTCTGGGGCAACTCAGGTTGATTCAGTTGCAGGAGCAATACCCGTTCCAACCCTCGGGGTGGCGCAACCGGGCGCACCTGAATGGCGGCGGCGTGCTCATCGACGGAGGGATTCACAAAGTCAGTGGGCTGGCGTTCTGGTCCGGGCGGCCCTACCAGGTCTTCGCCCAGAAAGTCCTGCCCGGCCAACCGGGCCTGGAGGCTGAGGATGGAGTCGTCGTGATGACCAGGACGGAGGACGGCGTCGTAGGTATCATCAACCACTCCTGGAGCATAGCGCCCGCAAAACCACATGCCTGGGTCTCGATTTCAGGTACAACGGGCACCCTGTATTTCGAGATGGGAAGGCCGTGGTTGAGGCTTGTCGATGCAAACTCGGAAACAATAGTGGAGTTGGAGAATGACTCCCGTGGACTGGTTCCCATGGTCCGAGAGTTCCACCAAAGCATTCTGGAGTCAAGGGAACCTGCAATGACCGGAAGGGAAGGGATTGCCGATCTCTCCCTGGTGCTCAAAATGTACGAATCTATGGAACTTGGTTTGCCGGTGATCGTTGATTGAGGTCACCCGTCCCGGGCAATCCTGCACGGTTCGTTCCCGTCCGGCCTCGCGTTCCCACAACCCCGCCGCACTTTGGGGTTGCCGTGGTGATACCGGGAATATTGCTTTACGAATTTTTGCGCCTTCGCGTGGTTCTCGTTATGTCCTGTAGACACGCAGATGCAGCCCGCCGGCCCACCCTTGCCCGTACTCCGGCACGCCGTTACAATCGCCCCACCACCTCCCCCGCCTTTAGGAGTCCCGTTGCAAGCAGCCACTCCAGTCGCGCCCGAAGCCGCCGGCATTAAGAATAACCGGGTATTCATCCTGTCCAGCCTCTCCGTGGGCCACGGGCTGTCCCACATGTTTGACCAGGGTTTCCCCCTGTTGCTAACTGAGATTGCGGCGGCGTTGGGTTTGGGTAACTTTCGCACCGCTGTCCTCCTCTCGGTCAAACAGGGCGGCTCCAGCGCAACCAGCCTTGGCGGCGGCCCGGTAATCGACCACCTGAAATCCTACTGGGGACTAATCCTGACGGCATGCATGTTGGTCCATGCCATCACCTTCGCCGCGATGGGTGCTTCTCCAACCTTCGCACTGTTGGTCGTAGTTGTCCTGTTTCTGTCCATCCCGGGATCCTTATGGCATCTACCGGCGGCGGCGGCCATCTCCCAACGATTCCCGGAGCGTCGGGGTTTCGCCATATCCATGCACGGATTCGGTTCCAACATCGGCAACGTCACCGGTCCGGTGCTGGCAGGTGCGCTGTTGGCTACCGGATTCCTCATCTGGCAGCACGTGTATTTCATCTACGCCGGGCTGGCATTGCTGATGGCCGTGTTCGTATGGTGGTCGCTGCGTGGGCTGGGCAGGGACACCGCCTCCGAAGGAGGCAGCAGCCTTTCCAGGCAGTTCGGCGGCGCACTTTCGCTTCTGAAGAACCCCATCGTCATGGCTCTGATCTCGGCAGCGTTGCTACGGGGAATAGGACTTAACGCCCTGTTCAACTGGACTCCTTTTTACCTTCGGGAAGACCTGGGAATGAGCGCCCTGGAAGCGGGCGTTTATTACGCTTTGCTCACCGGCATGGGTATAGTGTCGGCGCCGATTTTGGGCTGGTTGTCCGACAAGTGGGGGCGGAAGGTGGTACTGGCGCCAGGATTTGTCATTGCCGGTTTGCTGTCCATGGCCGTGGTTGTTGTGGGTGACAGCCTGCTGCTGATACCCATATTGGCTGGCCTGGGCCTCTTCAGCTTCGCTCTGCACCAGATCATTCAGGCCTCGGTTCTGGACTACGTGGGACAGGGTACCGAGGCCACGGCCATCGGACTGCTTTTTGGCATCAACGGCGTAATTGGCATCGGCTCGCCCTTCCTGGCCACCGCTATTATCGAGTATTGGGGAGGCTACGGCGCCGTGTTCTACTATGCGGGCATCCTGACCCTCATCACCGCAGTCATCGTTATGTTCATCCCCTTGCGGAACCAAAATAGCGCCACGTCTGCCGGCGGTTAGCGGCGAAAGAACCATTCGCCCCAGGGTGTCCTGCATAAGAATATTCGCCCGGATGCGGGCCACATCGCCACCGGCGCGCGGGCAATTTGCCTACGGCCCGATCCACCTAATATCGAGGCGGCCCAGGGTTCCCCACCTTCGTCGCAACCAGGTAAAGCCAGCGGTCTCCGGGTTCGAAGGATTCCAAATCCAGACTGCCGTACGCCCGGAAATCCCCGAAGCCTGCCCGTTCGAGCATCGCAGCAAGCTCGCGGTATGTATAGAGCCGCATTGATAACTCTCTGAATTCCTTCTTGCCATCACGGATGAACGTCCAGGCCGACTCGACCCGGCTGGTTTCGTGGTCGAACCCACGTTCTTCCAGCGCCAACAGGTCTCCTACCTCTTGCCAGACCCGCGGTTCGTCCAGCATTTCCGACAGCCGCGTTTCAAACAGCGGAGTGTCGAGAATAAAACGTGCGCCCGGCTTCAACGACCTCGAAACCGATGCCAGGAATTCGGCGTTTCCCTCGTCATCGAAATATCCAAAGCTGCTCCAAAAGCAGATGGCTCCGTCGAACTCCGCGTCCCACAGCAGGTCCCTCATGTCCCTCTGCTCCCACTGCACCGTCACACCGCGCGCAGCGGCAGACTCCGCGGCGGTTCCCAGCAGCGCAGGGCTCTGGTCAACGCCCGTGACCCGATAACCGAAGGAAGCCAACTCCAGGGACAGGCGGCCCCCACCGCACGGTACGTCCAACACTCTCGAAACCACCGGCAGCCCCAGCGCGGTCTGGATGAATCCCATCTCAGCCCGTGTCTGCTCCTCGCTCCGCGACGACCGGACAAAGTCCAGGCACAATCCGGAGAAGAAGTCGACCCACCACTCATCCGGCTTACCCAATGCTGGTGCTCACTTCGCCAGTAACGGGATCAACTCGCCAGAAGTTCCCGCAGCTGGCTGTCAATGAATGCGGTGTCGGTGGGATTGCGCCCCGGTCCCCCACCGGTGTGCCCCCAGATCGTCGGGATGGTGCGCAACTCGGCGTTGGGCATCAGGGCGACCTCGATCCGGTTGTCCTCCGGTGGGAAATACTGATCCGTCTGGGACGGCATGACGAATGCCCGCGCCTTTATCGACCCCAAAGCCTTCTCAAAGTCGCCCCGGTAAATGGGGTTGTCGCTGATGTCCCCGGCCTGCCACGTCGCGACCATCGCCAGGATGTCGTTGGCGTCCTGCTGCAGGTACCGTCCTTCCCAGGCGGTGATCAGGTAGTCCTCCAGGGACGAGAATCCCAGATCCAGAAACACCTTTTCTCGGTAAAACGCCTGTGACGGGGCCCAACCCGCGTACACGCGCGCCATCGCCCGCAATCCCTTCCGTGGCGGCGTGTCGTACCAGCCATTGTTCCAGGCATCGTCGGCGCACAGCGCGGCTTTGACTCCTTCCAGGAAAACAAAGTTGTGCCGGGAAGTACGCGCCGACCCGCACCAGGGGGCGATCCTCTCCACCATATCGGGAAACATTGCTCCCCAATGGAATGTCTGTTGCGCTCCCATGGAGAACCCGCAAACCAGCGCAATACGCTCTACGCCGAACTGCTCGGTCAACAGGCGGTGCTGGCATTTGATGTTGTCGTAATAGGTGATTTTGGGGAACCTGGCCCGGTCGTAGGGAGTTGACGTATTGCTGGGCGACGATGACAGGCCGTTGCCGAACAGGTTGGGTACTACAATGAAGTAGTGCGACGGGTCCAGCGCCATCCCCGGCCCTATCATCGGCTCATTGGCCGGGTGTTGGGACCCAAAGAACGTGGGGAACACGATGGCGTTGTCCTTGCGCGCATTCAGCTCCCCATAGGTCTTGTAAGCCAGCCGGGCGCCCCGCAACCGCAGTCCGCACTGAAGGTCGATATCTCCCAGTTCGTAGGTCTGGTGGTCGCTCATGCGAGTACCTCTGCAGGGTTGAATACTTGTGCTAAAACCACTAGGCTCTCACCAAGTCTAACAGCGTGGAGGAACATCGTGCTAAACAAAGTGCATCACGTAACATACGTTGTGGAAAACGTGGATGACATGGCTGCGTACCTGGAATCCAACTTTTCACTCACGCCCATCCGAGCCGACGAATTCACCGAGCGCGGCTTCAAGTCAATTCTCTACCAGATCGGAGACACCCTGGTCGACTTCTTCCAGCCCCTGAGGGACGACACACCCATGGCAGCCCAGTTGCGCGCCACCGGGCCCGGAGTCATGCACGTGGCCTGGGGTGTAGACGGCATCGACCAGCTTTTCAATGATCTGAAGGCTGCGGGCAACGAGATGCGCGGCGACGCGCCATCCGCCAGTCCCTTCGGCTACAAAACAGCCAGCATCGAGACCAGCAGCTCTCACGGCGTATACTTCCAACTTGCCGAGGGAGAACATAGTTAGCAGATGGAATACACGCAACTCGGCCGAACCGGTTTGACCGTTTCCAGAGCCGGCTTTGGCGGCGGGGGCATCGGGCAGGTTTGGGGACCCACCGATGAGCAGGAAGCCATCGCCGCCGTCCATCGGGCGCTGGAACTGGGAGTCACTTTCTTCGACGTGGCCCCGTCCTACGGCGACGGGAAGGCCGAGGAAGCTCTGGGCAAGGCGCTGGAAGGCCGTGCGGAGTCGGTGGTAATTGCCACCAAAGTGCGGCTCCGGGCGGAAGACATGGACGATGTCGACGGAGCCGTTCGCCGCTCGGTCGATGCCAGCCTGAGCCGATTGCGGCGCGACGCGGTGGACGTGCTGCACGTGCACAACCGGTTCACCGAGCATCGCGGCGAGGTACTGGACTCTCTTTCGGGAAATGACGTGTTGGGGCCGGTGCTGGAAGCCTACCGGAGCGTCCAACAAGCGGGCAAGACGCAGTTCATCGGGCTGTCCGCAATGGACCACCACGTTCCCACCATGAGGCGAATTCTCGAAAGCGGTGAGTACGATACCGTCCTGGCCTACTACAACCTGCTCAACTGGACCGCCCAGGAACCGCCGCCTCCAGGGGCCGACCTTTTCGACAACGGTCAGATTATCCCGCTGGCCAGGAGCCTGGACATGGGCGTCATCGGAATTCGGTCCCACGCCGCCGGGGCTCTCACCGACGCCCTCGACCGGCCACCGCGGCCCAATGACGCGCTGATGGAAAAAGACCTGGTCAGCGCACGCAAGTTGGGGTTTTTGGTGCAAGGCCCGATCAGGACTCTGGCGCAGGCCGCCATGGTTTTCAGCCTCATGAACCCGGATATCCACACCACCGTCCCGGGCGTCAAAAACCGGGCCGAGGCTGAAGAGATCGCTGGCTGCATGGACTTGGGGCCCATTCCGCCTGACCATCTGGACAGGTTGCGCGAACTGTACGAAAACGATTTCCGCGACTAGCGGTTCCCCGGCAACGGCGTCGCGCCGAATGCTCTCCGGGGAATAGACGGTAGACCTAAGTCAGGCGGGAAAACGTGAGCCGATGCCCGGCTATACGCCACACCGTTGCGTGGTCCAACGTTTTCAATTTATTCGGACCATGTGCGTTGTCCACTGGCTCCAATCACCAGCGATTGCGCTACCTGCGGCGAACCGCGAGCGCCCAGGCGCTCGCGTCGCTGGCGGGGGCGCGTCGTCATCATGGAACACAGCCCCAACCTCTATCGTGGCTGTGCCTCGCCTTGTCTGCCACGGCCCGGACGATTAGAATCTGGTATCGAGCGGCGGTAGACGACCCGAAATAATCGGCAGGAGTGTACGTATGGATGTTGGAATGATGATGATCTTCTCGAGTTACGGCTGGGAAGATGGCTCGGACGGCCAGATGTGGGAGGAAGAGCTGCGCCTGGCTGAAATCGCCGCCGATGCGGGCTTCGATTGTCTCTGGTCTGCGGAACATCATTTCAACGATTATTCCTTCGTGCCGGACAATATCCAGTTGATGACGCACATTGCGGCAAAGCATCCCAACATCGACGTGGGGACAGCCGCCGTCATCCTTCCCTGGCATGACCCGTTGCGGGTGGCGGAAAATGCCGCCGTCCTTGACTTGTTGAGCAATGGCCGGTTGCGACTGGGATTCGGGCGAGGTCTGGCCCGGCGCGAGTTCGAAATCTTCGGCATTAGCATGGATGAGTCGCGGGAACGTTTCGACGAAGCGGCGCCCATGATAGTCGACGCCCTCAGGACAGGGTTCATCGAGGGCGACGGGACTTACTACAAACAGGCTCGCACGGAAATCCGGCCCCGTCCGCAGCATTCCTTTGACGGCCGTATCTACGCGGTCGCCGCCAGCGAAGAATCGGTTCTTTCGGCCTCCAAGCTTGGCGCACACATCATCATGTTCGCCGATCGCCCCTGGGAGATGCGGATGCCGGGGATCGAACGTGGCCGAGCCCTGCACCGTGAATTTCACGGGACGGAACCGCCGGCCCTGATGCTCTCGGAATTCGTCGTCTGCGGCACTGACATTGTCCAGTGTGAGGAAGAAGCGCGCCAATACCAAGGCAAATTTGTCGAGAGCAATTTTTATCACTATGAATTTCTCGGCGATCACTTCGGGTCTGTAAAGGGATACGACGCCTATCAACAGAAGGCGGAGATTGCGCGTTCCACTGGCCTGGAAGGAGCGGTAGAAGGTTTCATGAAGGCGGCCAGCTGGGGCACTCCGGACCGGATCCTCAAGGGGCTCGAAGAACGTCGGGCTCTGCTAGGCAATTTCGAGTTGAACGTCGCCTTCCGCTTTGGCGGCACGCCATACCACGTTGCCGAACGGGGCCTGAAGCTCTTCGCCGATGAGGTGCTGCCGGTCCTGAAGTCCTGGTAGCAACATCGGACTGTCTGACTCAGGGGATTGCGACGCCGGGACTGGAGATGCGCTATGCGATCAATTGACATCCACGCCCACATCACTCCTCAATGCTTCTGGCGCGGCACCAGGGACGGCGGCAGCTGGCACGGATTAAGGCGGGAAAGCGACGGCCCGGGGCACGAACTGCTGGTGTCGGGACAGGAGAGAGGCCACCTCCCTCCCAAATCCAGTTGGACGCCGGAGCAGCGTCTGGCAGACATGGACTCTCTGGGCGTGGACGTTCACGTGATTTCACCGTTCGCCGGTCTTTACAACTACCACCTCGACGCCGCGGTGGCCGTGGCCACGTCCCGTGACACCAACGACGAAATCGGGCAAATGACCAAATCCTGGCCACACCGTTTCGCTGGCCTGGCGACTCTACCCATGCAGGACGTGGATGCCGCCGTGGCAGAGTTGGATCGCGTAATGGTCCAGCTGGGTTTCAAGGGCGCCGTTATCAACGACCATGTCAATGGGAGATTGCTGGACGAACCGGAATTCCTCCCCTTCTGGCAGGCAGCCGAGCAGCTGGGCGCGCTGATTCTGTTCCACCAGGGCGGCGACACGGTAGTCAGCCCGCGCATCCGTCGCTACCACCTTCCCAATACAATCGGGAACCTGGCGGACCGGACGTTGACCTTCGCGTCCCTGGTGATCGGCGGGGTGATGGACGCCTGCCCCGACCTGAAAATCTGTCTGTCCCACGGAGGCGGATACGCCTGTTATGGAGCCGGCCGCATGGATAGAGGCTGGCAGGGGCTGAGCGAAGACGAAAGGCGCAGCCTGGAGCGCCCCTCCGCTTATCTTTCCCGTTTTTACTACGACAACATCGTTTACACCGAGTCAGCGCTACGCTTCCTGATCGACACCGTGGGCGTGGACCGGGTATTGTTCGGCACTGACTGGCCTTACGATATGGCGCAGGATTGGCCGGTATCCTGGGTTTTAAGCCTTCAGAGCCTTACCCTCGAAGAGAAGGAAGCGATCCTATGGAAGAACGTGGAGCGCGTGCTGGGCCTGTAGCCGAAGCATGCAGCTCCGTTGGCCCTCCGGAGGCGAAACTTGCGCAAGATAGACGTTCACGCCCATTACATTCCCCCCAGCGTCGTGAACGCTGAGGCCGGTGGCGAAGACTGGTATGGGCTGGTTTATTCGGACCGAACCGGCCCTGGATTCGACGATCCCAACGGTCGCCGGGTGGTTATCAACAGTCCCAAGCTTCGATTTACGCCGGCAGAACGGGTGGCCGACATGGACGCCAGCGGCACCGACCTTCAGGTGGTGTCGATCCACACCCCTTTCTTTGGTTACAGTTGGGATTCTGTTCAGACGCAGGAGATGGCTCGAGAAGTGAACGATGCAATTGCCGAGCTGGTCCGGCAGCATCCCCAAAGGTTCGCTGGCATGGCAACATTGCCGGTCCAGGACGTCGCCGCATCCATCGACGAACTGGAACGGGCGGTGAAGGTGCTGGGATTGAAAGGCGCTGAGCTGGACGCGGTGGTGAACGCCGAGAATTGGGACGAACCGCGTTTCCTGCCGTTGTTCAAAGCCGCGGAGGCGATGGACGCCCTGCTCTTCTTCCACCCACAGCCCCAGGCCAACATCGTGGCGCTGGAACGGTCGCGCAAGTATTCGCTGCCCAACAGCGTGGGCGTGCCGCTGGAGGACACCATGGTAGTGGCGACGCTGATCTTTGGGGGAATTTTGGAAGAGTGTCCTAACCTGAAGGCATGTATCGCACACGGCGGCGGCCCGGCCTGTTTCGGTATGGGCCGGATGGATCACGGCTGGTTGGTGCGCCCGGAAGCCCGGGTCAATATCGCCAGGCCGCCCAGCACCTATCAAAAGCAGCTGTACTACGACTTCCTCACCAGCAGCGAACCCGCGTTGAGGTTCCTCATCGACGCGGTGGGCGCCGACCGTGTAGTGATGGGCAGCGATTGGCCTTTCGTCGAATGGGACCCGTCTCCAGGCGGTTGGTTGGATGGTTTGCAAAGCCTTTCCCACGAGGAAAAGGAAAAGATCAGTCACCAAAATCTGGAGCTGCTGCTGGGGATTTAGGTGGCTGCTTCCGGTTCAGATCAACGTTGGCGGTTCCGGTGGTTCTGCGGGCGCGTCGGTCTCCGGAGTGTCAGACACCAGCTTCACGATGCCGCCGGCGGACGCACCCACCTGGTGGGGTTTGTCGATGCCCTGCGCATCCAGTAGCCTGACGATATCGGCGCCCAAGCCCGCGAATCGTCGCATTCGTATCTGGTTTCTTACGTAGCCGGGAATGAGGCGGGGCGTTAACACATAGCGTGTACAATGGCGCAAATCGACGGAGGGAAATTTCCCCATGAAGTACGACCACATAGTTGTCGGCGGCGGCACGGCCGGGTGCATCGTGGCGGCGCGGCTGTCAGAGGATCCAGAACGTTCGGTGCTTCTGCTGGAAGCCGGCCCCGACTTTCCCGACTTCGCCCAATTGCCCGATATGCTCAAGCTGGGCTGGGGAACGGTGAATCTGGAGGCCCGCGCCGCCGGTTCGCCCTATAACTGGTCCTTCACCGGCAAGGCCACGCCGGAGCAGGCACAGCCGATGCCTGTGCCGCGTGGTAAGGTGCTGGGCGGCTCCAGCGCCATCAACGGCCAGACTTTCATCCGCGGCGCTCCCGAGGACTACGACACCTGGGCTTCCTTGGGCAACGAAGGCTGGGAGTACCTGGAATGCCTGCCCTACTTCCGCAAGCTGGAAAACGACGCCGACTTCCACGACGACTTCCACGGTACCGACGGGCCGGTTCCAGTGCGGCATCACCCGCGCGAGACTTGGCCGGTGGTGCAGGAAGCCTTTTTCCGGGCCGCCACCGCCGCCGGATACCCCTACCATCCCGACGTGAACCACCCGGAGGCCACCGGCGTCAGCCAGCGGGCCGAGAACAACATCGACGGCGTGCGGATGAGCATGGCCTTGGCCTACATTGACCCGGTGCGCCACCGGCTAAACCTCACCATCCGACCCAACGTCCAGGCCAACCGCGTGGTCCTGGAAGACGGGCCGGAAGGCAAGCGGGCGGTTGGCGTCGCGGTGGAGAGCGGTGATGAGAGTTTTGTGGTCGAAGGCGACGAAATCATCCTGTGCGCCGGCGCGGTGGCCTCGCCGCACCTGCTGATGCTGTCGGGCCTCGGTCCCGTCGAACAGTTGGCGGCGCAGGGCATCCCGGTAGCGGTGGAACTGCCCGGCGTGGGCCAGAACATGCGCGATCACCCCAATGTTTCGGTGCGTTTCAGCGTCAGGGAAGGCACATCCGAAGACCCCGACGCCATGCGGGCGTTGCGCCTGCGCTACACTGCGACCGGTTCGTCCACGCCTCACGATATGATAATTTCGCCCGCGTCGCTCAACACAGTGGTGCGGGCCGGCGAAAACCCCACCCACACCGTCAACTGCGGCCTGTACCTGGCGGCGGGACACGGCGAGCTGCGGCTGGAGTCCGCCGATCCCCATACCGCGCCCAGCATGGACTACCGCTACCTGGAAGAGGACTGGGACCGGGAACGTTTGCGGGAGAGCGCCCGCCTCTGCGTGTCGCTATTGCAACACAGCGCCTACGGCGGCATCATCGAAGAGATAACCGCTCCGACGCCCGCCGACCTGGAGACCAACGAGGCGCTGGACGGCTGGCTGCGCCGCAACATCAGCACCTCATACCACATCTCCGGCACCTGCAAGATGGGACCCGACAACGACCCAATGGCCGTTGTGGACCCGCAGCTGCGTGTGCGCGGCGTTTCCGGCCTCCGCATTGCCGACGCCTCTATAATGCCCGACGTAGTGCGCGCCAACACCAACGTCACCACGATGATGATTGCCGAGCGCGTCTCCGACTTCATCAAGGCTGGGAATTAAACGCGGATGGCGGCCGTGATTCCCTCCTCCGTTGCCAGAGAGTTAGCGTGAGAGCGGCGAACTGAGATTCCCGGCGTCGATCACTCGTTGTTAGCCGGTGTTTGTGATGGACGCCGGTTGGCTCATGGCCGGAACGGCCTTGGCCGGCTGTGGATCAGGGTGGTTCATCAGTCGTGAGAGGCATTGGCTGGGGCAAAGTTGCCGGCCAAATTGGCCCGGGCCGAACGTTGCGCGACATTTTTCGAGGACTCAGAGCAATCAACGATTTCGCTCCCCGATCAGACCGACCAAATCGCCGGATGTAGACTGCGCCATCGCAACCGAATCAGGGGGTGGGTCAATTCCCATCCGGAGTAAGCAGCCCAGGATTAAATCGACGTTGACCCAACCAGCGATTTAGCATCGCAAATCAGACCGGATGGGATGGAGTAACACTATTGCCAATCCTGTGATCAGGTGATCTCGCCGCGCAAAATCGTCCTTTGGCGGTATGCGGCGCAGTTGCCGGCCCAGGCCCCGCGTTGGCGGGAACATCCCTTGATTGCCGCTGCTCGCCCCGTCGCCGGCGAGCCGGCGGTAGCCCTTGGCGACCAGTATCATGGCGCCGGGCGCAGACGATATGGCGCATTTGCTGCCAAAGGGTTTTAGGAGGACCTACATGTACAAGATCGGGATAGACGTTGGGGGCACCTTTACCGATTTCGTCGTAGCCGGCGAAGGGGAGCCGCCACGCTTCTTCAAGACTCAGTCCACCACCAACGACCCGTCCATCGGCGTCATGACCGGGTTGCAGGACGCGGCAGCCGCCTGCGGACTGTCCCTGGATCAGTTGCTGGGCGACACGGACCTGGTGATCCACGGGTCGACTGTAGCCACCAACACGCTGGTAGAACGGAAAGGAGCAAAGGTGGGGCTCATCACCACCGACGGCTTCCGTGACCTCCTGGAAATGCGCGAGGGATTGAAAGAGGACCGGTACAACCTCAGGATGACCCCCGTCGAGCCCTTGGCGGCCCGTCACCTGCGCGCAGGCGTGCCTGAACGGGTTCGTTCCAATGGCTTAGTGGAACTCCCCCTGGACCAGGATGCGTTGGTCCGACACCTGGACTTGCTGGTCCAGGAGGGAGCCGAAGCGTTGGCGGTCTGTTTCCTGTTTTCGTACCTCAACCCCTCCCACGAACAGCAGGCCTGGGAAAACATACGCCGCCGCTATCCGGACATGTACACCTCCCTCTCTCACGAGGTGATTCCCCAGATCAAGGAATTCGACCGCCTGAGTACTACGGTGATCAACTCTTACGTGGGACCGGTGTTCAGCCGCTATCTGCTGCATCTGAAGAACCGGTTCGAGCCTTACCCCCAATTGAAGGACGTGCTGATCATGCAGTCCAATGGCGGTGTGGCCCCGATAGACGACTCCAGCCGCATGGCGGTGCGGGCAATCCTGTCCGGTCCGGCCGGAGGGGTCAGCGCCGCCGCCCACATCGGCCAGCTGTTGGAGGAATCCAAAGTAATCGCCTTCGATATGGGCGGCACCAGCACCGACATCTCCCTGATCGAAAACGGGACTCCCCACGTCACCAACGAGAAGTTCGAGGCCGGGTGGAAGATCGCCGCCCCGATGATCGACATCCACACGCTGGGCGCCGGCGGGGGCAGTATCGCCAGGGTGGACGATGGGGGGATTCTCCATGTCGGCCCCGACAGTGCGGGGGCTGAACCCGGCCCCGCGTGCTATGGAAAGGGAGGCGTGAATCCCACCGTAACCGACGCCAGCCTGGTGTTGGGCTATCTGGATGCCGCGAATTTTCTGGGCGGCAGGGCCAGGCTCGACTCGGCAGCCGCCGAGCAATCCGTGGCTGATCACGTAGCCGCACCGCTCAATCTCTCCAATGTCGAGGCCGCCTACGGCGTGTACAAGGTAATCTGCACCACAATTGCCCAAGGCATCAGACTGATGTCGGTGCAGCGAGGTGTCGACCCGCGAGCATTTACCCTTCTGGGATTCGGCGGCGCGTCGGGCCTTCACGCCTCGGAGGTTGCCCGTCAATTACAGGTGACAAAGGTTTACATACCGGCGTCGGCGCCGGTGTTGTCGGCCTACGGCATGTTGAACACCGACATCAAGTACGATTTTTCCCAGTCCTGCCCCGTGAGCCTGGACCGGCTACAGCTGAGCGAACTCCGGCCGATTTTTGAAGAACTGGAGGCCCAGGGACGTGACAAGCTACTGGCCCAGGGCGTCGCTCCGGAAGCGGTGGAAATACAATACTCTGCGGACATGCGGTACCTGGACCAAATCTACGAAGTCGCCGTGCCGCTGCCCGATCCTACGCTGCCGGACTCCGTGTTCCTGTCCAGATGGACGGCTAATTTTCACCAACGGTATCAGGAGCTCTACTCCTATAGCCAACAGGACCAGGAGGTGCGGTTGGTCACCATTCGAGCGACGGCAATCGGTAAGCTCCCCAGGATGGCCCAGCTCGACCGGGCGGAAGCTGAGAGCACTGCCAGTCCGTCCGGCAGCCGCTGGATCTTCCTTGGTGAATGGCGGCAGGCGCCAACCTACGCGACTGACGCCCTGCCTACCGGTTCGGAAATCGCCGGGCCGGCGGTGTTGGAGTCAGATTTCACTACCATCCTCGTATGTCCGGGCGATCACGCCACGGTCGATTCCATGGGCGGCATCGAGTTGCGTGTTAACCAGGAGACGGCCGCGGCCGTCCCCGATGCCACTCCCGATTCGGTCGGAGCGGAGGGTCCAGATAGCCTCGGAGATTACGATCCCATCACGATGGCGGTGGTGGAACACCGGTTGGAGTCCATTGCTCAGGAGATGACCGAGGCGATGCTACGTACCGCCATGTCCCAGATCCTCAACTCCAGCCGGGACTTTTCCACCGCGATTCTGGACGGTGACTGCCAGCTGGTGGCACAGGGCGAAGGGATCCCAGTGCACATCAGCGCGCTACCGGTGGCCGGCGCCGCCGTCCGGGACTACTTTGGGGAGGACATCTCCGAAGGAGACCTTTTCATTCTGAACGACCCATACTTTGGGGGCAGTCATCTGCCTGACATTACCATCATCCAGCCCATTTTTCACGAGGGACGGGTACTGTTTTACGGGGTGAACCGAGCCCACCACAGCGACGTGGGAGGAGCCACCCACGGTGGTTATAACCCCGCCGCCAACGAGATATTCCAGGAGGGCCTTCGCATCCCTCCCCTAAAGCTCTATGACCGGGGAGTCCCCCGCCGCGACCTGCTCCAAATGCTGTCAGCAAACGTCAGGCAATCGGAGAATTTCCTGGGTGACCTCAATGCGCAGATAGGCTCGGTGATGTTGGCCGCCCAGCGGATCGAATCTCTGCTGGCTGACTATGGCGCCGACCGTTTGATGGCCGTCGTAGCCGGGATCCTGGACGCCACCGAGCGCCAGGTGCGGCAGTTCATCTCCGGGTGGCCCGACGGCGTGTACTACGGAGAGTCGTTGATCGACGATGACGGATTCGACAGCAAGCTGGTGCCTATCCGCGCGAAAGTAACCATTGCCGGCGATTCCATGACTATCGATCTCAGCGAGTCCAGTCCTCAGGTTGAAGGATTCATCAACAGCGCTTACGCCAACACCCGATCTCTGGCCCACGCTGCGATCATGTACCTGGCGCCGATCGATGTGGCCCGCAACGAGGGTTCCATGCGGCCCGTCCAGATAATCGCCCCCAGGGGACTCGTCGTCAACGCCAATCCTCCCGCGCCGGTGTGCATGAGTACCAACCACTGCGCCGAAGAGGTGGTGGAGGCGGTGTTCAAGGCACTGGCCACCGCCATCCCCGGCTCAGTCTCCGCCGGGTTCTCCCGCCGGTTGCGCTACGCCATTACGGGGTTAGACCCGAGGACCGGGAGACGCTTTATTTGGCATTTCTTCCTGGCCAGAGGCGGCGGCGGCGCCTCCAACGGCTACGACGGGTGGTCCAACGTCGGTGAGATTAATGTGGCCGGAGGCATACGGTCGCCCAGCATCGAGGTGACAGAGGAGCGTTTCCCGTTCTTCATCAGGCGCCATGAGCTACGGCCCGACTCGGGAGGAGTCGGCGCGTGGCGCGGCGGCCTGGGAGCAGTGTGCGACCTGGTTTATGAAGGGGATGGCCCAGCCCTGCTCAACACCGCGGGCGACGGCGTGGTGGTGCCACCCTTCGGGCTGTTTGGCGCAACCGACGGTTTGCCGCACCACTACACGATCGTTTCTGACGGCGCGGAACGGGTGTTGCGGTCCAAAGAGGTGGGGGTCGTCGTCAATCCCGGAGACCACATCATTTGCCTCTCCTCCGGCGGAGGCGGTTACGGCCGTCTGGAAGACCGGGATAAAGAGGCGTTGATGTGGGACCTGAAAAACGGTTATGTGACGGGGTGAGGGTTATGTAACTGGCTCAGGGTTATCTGACTGGGTGGGGATCGAGAACGGCGGTTGACCTATTCCTCCGCCACCACGTAGTTCCTCAGTGTGCCGATACCGCTGATCTCCACCTCGATGGTGTCTCCGGGAAACATGTCGCCGTCGGCTCCCTGGGTCCCCATCCACAGTACGTCGCCGGGGTACAGAGTTGCGTAACTGCTGAGTTCGTGAATCCAGGTGGCGGTGTCCCAGATCTGGTCGGCCGACGAGAAGTCCTCCCACACCTGGCCGTTGTGGCGCACGATGATGCGGAACCCCTTGGGGTCCAGATCGGTAACGATCCACGGGCCCAAGGGCTTCCAGGTATCGCAATTTTTCCCTCGGAACATGGTGCGGTCGGCCTGCTGCCAGGGCCGCTGGCTGATATCGTTGCCTATTGTGTAACCGAAGACGTAGTCCAGGGCTTCGTTTACCGGAACGTTACGGGCTTTCTTGCCGATAACCACCGCCAGTTGTCCTTCCGGCTGGACCGCGCCGGAGCAATTGGCCGGAACGACAATATTTTCTTCCGTCCCGATGATGGCGTGGACCGATCGATAGTTGGGCGAGGGGCGGTCTGGATATGAGGGAGGCGCTCCCCGGCGCTCCGCCATACCTTCCACGTGTCCCCGGTAATTGGGTCCGGCAGCGTACAGCATCGGAGGCTTGATGGGCGGCAGCAGCTTCACCTGGTCCAGGGCATAAGAATGGTTGGTGACGGCATAGTCCTCCAACGGGTTGCCCCACACCTCGGTCACGTTGTTTCCTTCCACTATGCCAAAACTCGTCTTTTGGTCTAATTGAAAGCGGCAGAAAATCATAGGTCATCTCCTTTTGAGACCGTCATCCGGCAGGGTGTCGAACCAGGGGTTGGCCTGTCGAGACGGTACACGGATTTTTGGAGTCGGTAGCGGGGTGTTGCATGTCTTGCAGCAGATACGCGGCCGGCGTCCGTGGCTGGATTAGCTTGTAACAGACTGTATCAAACCTACGCTGGCCTGACAGCACTTAGGGGAATCTCTGTTAATCCCACTTGACCGGAGGCGGAGGCAGTCGGCTGACCGTGGTCGCGAGATACTTTCGACGTAGCGACTGTAACCCGCAGACTTCAGGTGACGAAGGGGAGAACTTCCTCGGTGAACCGCGCCATCTGACCCATCTGGTCCGGAGAAGCGAACCTGACGATGAAGTAATCAGCCCCCCGTTCTTTGTACGCCTCTATCGCGTCGATGCACTTCCGGGGCGGTCCGAACACGCACAGCAATTGTTTACTGATGACGTCGTAGGGGACGCTGTAGTACGCCCGCATGAATTGATCTCCCTCGGCCAGGGCGGCGTCGGTATCATCATTCAGATTGACCGAGATATACAGGCAGCGGCCTATGCCCGCCGGGTCGCGGCCCGTTTCCCCAGCGCGTTGTTCGATCCTTTCCCAGCAGCGATCGAACAGGTCCACCGACGGAACGTTGGTTATCCAGGCATCGCCCAGCTCGGCGACCCTGTCCAGGCCGCGGCGCACCCAGTTACTGGAAATCCAGAGGGGAATGGACGGCTGGACGGGTCGGGGTTCCAGCGCGACATAGTGTAGTGGATAAAACTCCCCTGAGTTGCTGACCGGGCCTCCAGTCCATAGCGCGCGCATTACGCGGATGCTCTCCTCCATTCGGGAGGCCCGTTCCATTATCGGAACGCCGACGGCGCTGTGTTCATCGACGAACATCCGGTTGTTGCTGCGACCCGCGCCCAGTCCCAGGACGGTGCGCCCGCCGGAGATGTTGTCGATGGTGGCCGCGGCGTGGGCCAGATGGACGGGATGGCGCAGGGCGTTGAGCAGGACGGCGGTCCCGACCTTGACCCGGTTGGTGCGGGCGGCGATGGCGGCCATGGCCGTCAGGGGTTCCAGGCGGGGCTTGGAGGTGATGCTGTCGCCAACCCAAACGGAGTCATAGCCTGCTCGCTCCGCGGTCTCGGCCATCTGCCACGTCAGTTCCACCCTTGGGCCGCCGCTGTCGGCGTACACCAGCACGCCCCTTGTGGGTAGCAAGACCCCGAAGTTTTTCACAAGTGCCATCGCGTCCGATTCTCCCGGGCGAGCGTTTATCCGTGCTTTGGGCGCCGGTGGCATTATACATAGCCGGCTTCCACGGGGCGATCAACACGGTAAATGTTCAGAGTTGAAGGTAGTATCCTGGCCCCAACCTGTCTTTCCCGCGAACGCGGGAATCCAGGAAGCCGAGGATCAGCAACATTGCGGTTAAATGGCGTCTCTGGATTCCGGCTCAAGGCCGGAATGACGGAGTGGTATGGAAATCACACGTCGAGTGTGAACTGTTACTCAGCACGGTGTTATCAAGGGGACGGTAGCGTCAACTTCCTCGTCCGGCGCGGTCACAAATCTGGCAATTATCCCGCTGAACAGCAATCGCGCTCATACATCGAGATAGATCCCACGCCGGGCTTGCTCAGGGTCTGGGCGTTTTTGTGCCGATGGACATTGAGACTCACGGATGGCCCAGGTGATTTGGCTGCCGATTCCCGTTATCAGCCCGGAGGAACAGTTATACTGACACGGCAAATTGCCGTATTGATGGATAAACCGTGCCTGGACCTGGTAGGCGAACCTGAAGGGGGAACACGCCAATGCATTGTGGAGTGATGGTCACCGGTTACAACCAAGGTGACTGGGACCGTCTGATGGAGGGCGATTATGACCGCCCGCCGACGATACCGGACGCCGCGAATATGGACGACACTCTCTATATGGGGGAACTGGTCGAGCCGTTGGGGTTCGATTCGATCTGGGCTACCGAACACTACGGTTCTGCCTACTCGATGCAGCCGAACCCATTGCAATACCTGGCATATTGGGCGGGCCGCACCAGTCGAGTCGATGTGGGTACCGCGGTCATCGTCGCACCGTGGTGGAATCCGGTCCGGCTGGCGTCTGAGATCTCCATGCTCGACATTTTGCTGAAAGGCCGGCGCCTGCATCTGGGGATCGGCCGTGGAATCGCGCCGCACGAATACGCTTCTCTAGGCTACCCGATAGAACAGTCGCACAAGTATTTCTACGATGTGATCAACGCCATCAGGGCCGCTGACGGCGCGGAGCGCTTCGAGTTCCAGGGCGAGGTCTACGATATCCCACCGACCAGCATCCGGCCTCAGGCACGCCACAAGGGTGAACTGACCAAGAACATCAAGGTGGCGTTCACCACCGAGGCGTCAGCAAGACTGGCTGCCGAAAACGGTCTGGGACAGATGTTTGTCGCCGGCGACGATGTCGAAGAGATGACCGATAAGGTGCGAAGGTTCAACAAGATTCGGAATGAACTTGGCCTTCCGCCCGACCAGCCTACCACTTTACTGTGGATGTACTGCGCCGAGACCGCGGCGGAAGCCGAAGAGGGGTGGACCTACTTCCACAACCAACTCATCGCGGCCCAGCACCACTACTTCGAATGGAACAATCCAGGCTATGAAGGCATACATGGCTACGAGGAATACCTCTTACGCCAGAATGCCGACGTCGGTACTGCGGATTCCAGCTTCAACGCTCGGCGCGCCACTCAACCCATCGGTACGCCCGACGAGATTATCGAAAAGATCAGGGCGCTCCAGGAGACCATCAGCCTTGAAAAGCTCGTGATCCACATGTTTTACGGCGGGATGCCGAGGGACAAGGCCGAAAAAAGCCTCAGACTCTTTGCAGAGAATGTCCTTCCGGAAGTGCAGGCCATGCCCACTCCAGTCAATCCCAATTCCCTGGCGTGACTCCGCCCGTTGGGCAAGTGCGCCCCCTGACATTTTCCCTGAACAATCAGACTGCCGAAATCGGTGGACAACGACGGCGGCAGTGGGTCATTTTTGCCCCCGCCATGATAATCAAGGCACCTGGAGCACCGGGCACTGCGTCGCCATCCATTACGTCGCCATTCAGGGTGCCTGGACCGTTGCATCACACTATGACACAACCTGCTCTCCATCTGGCACGAATCCAGCGACTTCAACTCAGCGCCAGCACCCTGGGGGCGCAACGCGACGCCGGTGCTATCTATCCGGCCGGTATAGACTCACATTACGACGCACTGTTTTACGTTTGAGAAAACATCGTCCACGCTTCGGTCCATAAATACTCGCAGCTGAAACGGCACGTGCGGGTCGACAAGCGGGGTTAACGGCTGGGGACCGCGGCCGAGTTCAGCTCGCGGATGGCGTTGAGCGTTTCAGGGCTGGGTACCTCGCCCATTTCGACGTGTTGGACCGTCTCCCAGGACCGAAGCACTTCTGCCATAACCTCCTGGTCCGACTGGTCAATGTCTATTGGGATGCCAATCTGGGCCCATGACTGATAGCCCGTCAGCCAGAACACCTCGGTGGGGTTGTTCTCCGGATCACGGAAGTAGCAACCGATAGCGCTCGCATGAGTCACGATGCGGTCCAGCTGGTACCCGTGCGCCTGGATGCGACGCTTGAAGTCGCGTAGATCGTCGAGGGAGTCTACGCGCATTGAAATCTGCTGAATCCAATGCGGGTCTTCGAGCGAAGGCCGTCCGTTAATCAGTGCTATCTCGTGGTCGACGGCCTCAGGGTCTGCACTGAAAAACGCCCCGAGCGCACCGACCTTGGTCAGCGTCATGCCCATGAAATTCGCATAAAAATCTTTCATTAGATCCAGGTCATGAACGTAGAAACCAATATGACCAAGGCCATTGACTTTCGCTGACATATCTATCTCCTCTTCAAGGTTTGTGAGGCAAACCCATCTTGCCCTTTTCCTCGGTTAGACATCGGGACTGAACACTATGGCAAATAGGATTTCTCGTCGGTTGGCGAAAATTATACCCCTTCTTACTGCCTTGGGGTCAACATGCCCACGTATGAACAATGCGGAAACACTTGGGTCCGCGACGACGGTCTTCCACGACTCGTCTCCAGATACCTCAACGCACCGCCAACCCACCGGGTATGACGCCATCTGAGACACCTGACGTATGAACGCTACCTGCCTTCGCTGTATCCCCCGGTCGCACACCACCTGGAAAGCGATGGCCTAACCCCCTGGAAGGACAGCCGACGGTGAGCGCTGGAGAGGGCTGACCTGACAACAAGCTCGTGAGTCAGGCTAAAGGCCGGCAGTTTCCCAGGCTACGATACAGGGGCGTAGGGGCTGCGCTCCCTTGATGTGCCAGGCGCCGTCCACTTCGTGCAACGAACTATCCAGCGCGCCCTCCAGCCGGGTCATGGCGTCGGTCCCAGGAGTAACATAGATTCGGCGGGCGATCATTTCGCTGGCTTCCTGGCGGCTGCCAAACCCCCGCGACGGTTGTTCGTCCAGCTCTGTCACCTCCAGCCTGATGCCCAACTGCTCCAGAACCGGAAGGAACTCCGGCAGACAAGGCAGCCCGTGGCGTTTTTCGCCGTGAACTTGCTCCCAAAGGCCGTAGAACTGCGATTGCGGCGGAGACTGGAACAGAATGGCCAGTACGAGACGGCGGGCGTGTCTGTCCATCATTCGGACGAAGGGTCCGATGTCCTCTATTACGTAAACCACGTGGCTGCACAGCACTACGTCGGCAGGTTCAACGGAGGCTTCCAGCCAACCAGCCTCGATAATCGAGACGTTTGTGATGTTGGATTCGCTGGCGGTTTCCCGCAGCACTGAGCACATGCTGGGCGACGGCTCCACAGCCGTCACCGTGGGACAGGTAAGCGCCAGCGGGAGGGCCAGCCGCCCGCCGCCCGCGCCCACGTCCAGCAGGGTTTCACCCGGCCTCAGGCGCGAACGGAGTTCTTCGACCAACGCATCTCCCGCCCGGTGCGGGTCGGCCTTGAACTGCGGCGCGGATTCGGTCCAGTGGTCGGTGGGACGCACGCCCCGCATCCGGTCCGACTGCTCGTGCTCCACCCGCACCATTTCGCCCCAAGTTTCAATTGCGTTCATGTAAGCTTCTCCGTTGAATATCGATCTCGATGGCCCGAAACACTCAGCATCTGCCGGCCACAGCATATTAACTGCAAAGCAGACGGCGCAACATACCGCCACCTCGCACGCGCCCTCCACCGGGTGTTGCAACGCGAAACGAATGGACTCCAGAGCCAGGTGATCGTAGTATCTTGAGAACGTGGCATTAATAGTGACAGTTCTCGCGGTCGTACTGATGGCGCTTGTTGCTGGATGCTACAGCACGGCGCCAGCGCAAACAACGGCCCCAGCGCAAACAACGGCCCCAGCACAAACAACGTTCCCAACGCCGCCATCGCCATCTCCCGCACCGCAGTTGGAGACCCTGGGGCTGGAACCGGTGTTGACTGCCAGGTCGTTTCAATCACCCACCAACCTGGTTCAGGCGAACGATGGGCAGGTGTGGGTATCCGAGCAGGGCGGGCGTGTCTGGATATTCAACGAGACGAATCCTGACCACACCGCCGTACCCGAGGCCCTGGACATCACAGACCGAGTGAGTAGCCGCGGTTCCGAAGAGGGGCTGCTGGGTATGGCGTTAGACCCGGAGGACCAACGGCACCTGTACGTCTACTACTCCGCTGCCAACCCGCGCCGTTCGGTGGTCTCGCGTTTCACCATTTCGACTGACAATTCCTCTGCCGACCCGGACAGCGAAATGGTGATCCTGGAAGTTGAACAGCCGTACGCCAACCACAACGGCGGGCAACTCGCCTTCGGGCCGGACGGCTACCTGTACATCGGCCTGGGCGACGGCGGAGCGGCCGGCGACCCGCTGGGCAACGGTCAGGATACGTCAACGCTGCTCGGGACCATCCTGCGAATCGACGTATCCGAGGCCACATTTGACCATCCGTACATCATCCCGCCGGACAACCCTTTCGTCGCAGACGGCGTCGCGCGCGGCGAAATTTGGGCCTACGGCCTGCGTAACCCGTGGCGGTTTGCCTTTGACCGAGACACCGCCGAGCTCTGGGCCGGCGACGTGGGGCAGAACCGTTGGGAGGAAATTGACCTCATCGAGCGGGGAGCCGACTACGGTTGGAATGTGCTGGAGGGCAACCATTGCTTCCGTACCAGGGACGGTTGCGATCGTACAGGAACAGTGCCGCCGGTATGGGAATACTCGCTGGATGGTGAACCGTGCTCGGTTATCGGTGGTTATATCTATCGCGGCTCCACAATCCGGTGGCTGAACGGCGCTTACGTTTACGGCGATTTCTGCTCCGGCAAGGTCTTCGGCCTGCGCTACGTCGACGGCGAGGTGATGGAACACAAGCAACTCCTCGACACCGGCATGAGCATCATGTCTTTCGCCCAGGACAACAACGGAGAGCTATACCTGCTTTCCCAGCAGTCGGGAATCTACCGCCTCTCCAATTAGCAAGCGTGGCCGGGAGCGGCGAACCCCATGCCCAAGCCAAAAAAAATTCAGATTACCGATCTGCCCGGAGATGAGCGGTACGTGATGAGCAATTCCCAACTGAAGGAGTCAGCCATCAACTACGTAACGGAAAACCACGGCCAAGATTACCGGTAAATGAGGGCCGAAGGCGAGCTGCGCGAATATGCAGCCAATGAGGCCCTGCCGACTCGTGCCTCGGCCATCGGCAGCCGTACACCCGGAAACGGATCATCATTCTGGGCGCCGGCCCCTTGTGGCGTAGCCATCAGTTGAGATCTGTACGCCTGCGATACAGATCAGCGCTCTGTAAAAATGGGCTGCGAAAGCCTAAACTGCACCCTGCGTTACAATCTTCTCAGGGCAGCTGCAAGGCCGCCCGAGGACGGGGGTTAACTGGATGAGCCAACTTGACGGCGCCAACACTATTCACTGGAGGGACTGGAGCGAGGAAGCCTTCGAGGCCGCCAGGTCTGAGGACAAGCAGGTGCTGCTAACCCTCGGCGCCACCTGGTGTCACTGGTGCCACGTCATGGATGAGACCGCCTATGCCGACGAACGGGTCATAGAGATTGTCAACTCCCGGTTCATCCCGGTGCGGGTCGACGTTGACCAGCGCCCCGACATATCGCTGCGGTACAACCAGGGTGGTTTCCCGTCGGTGGCGTTCCTGACCGGGAGTGGCGAATTCCTGGCCGGCCGGCCCTACACTCCTCCTGACGAGATGGTCGCCCTGCTGACACAAGTATCCAGCGGCGAAGTCAGGCCGGGCGGTGGTCGCGCCGCAGACCGCACTGCATCGCCTGATCGTGACGGGCCCAACGCCTCCGTAGGTGCGGTGTTGGGCCGGCTGACAGAGCTTTGCGACGAGCAATTCGGCGGCTTTGGGGTGGAACCCAAACAGCCCCCGTGGGAGGCGCTGCAATTCCTTACCGCCCGGTACGGACTCACCGGCGAACGGACAATCCTGAGAATGGTCGAGGCCACCCTGAAGGGAATGTGGCACGGCATCTACGACCGGAAGGACCAGGGTTTCTTTCGTTACTCTGTAAGCCGGGACTGGAAGGTGCCGCACTACGAAAAAATGCTGGTCAGCAACGCCAGCCTGGCAATCGTCTACCTGGAAGCGTTCCAGATTACCCGAAAAGGGGACTACAAAGCCGCCGCCCAGGGCATCCTGAATTACCTGCTGACCACTCTGTTCAGTTCCGGCGATGGGTTGTTCTTCGCCAGCCAGGACGCTGACGAACCCTACTACCTGAGCTCCTGGAAGGACCGCGATTCAGCCGCGCCACCGCCCGTCGACCGCACGTTCTACGCCGGGTGGAATGCGCTAGCCGCCCATGCCCTGATTCAGGCGGCCAACGTTCTGGGGAATTCGGTTCATCGGCGGCTCGGGGCCGATATTCTTGAAAAACTGCGGGCGGAAAGTTGGACCCCGGCAGGAGGGTTGCGCCGCCGCGTGGGAGAGTTCAACGACGCCACGCCCATCCTGGCCGACCAGGTAGATTTCCTAACGGCCTGGCTGGCCCTGTATCAGTCCACGGGGCAAGCTGACTGCCTGCAACGGGCGGTTGAAATTGCCGACACCGTCGAGCGGCTTTTCGGCGCACCCGACGGCGGCTACTACGACACCACCCCACCCCAGTCCTTCGAGGCAAGGGTCCTGCCGCGGGAGCAGCCAGTGTTGGAGAACAGCAGCTGGGCCGAGGCGCTGCTGGCCCTGTCTCACCTCACCGGCGACGAGGGGTACTCGGATCGGGCCTCCCAAACCCTCAAAATCTTTGAATCCGTGGTCCCCGGGAAGAGCTATCTGGGCGCCCACGCGTCCCGCCGCATGGAGGAGGATGAGGAAGCTTTATTCCTGCCGGCGGGCGCGGCCTGGGGACGGGCGAGGGACCTGCTGTCCCACGGGCCGGTGCGCCTGGTCCTGGTCGGCGATTCGTCCAGTCCAATTTATCGCCGGCTGCACCGGTCGGCATTGCGAATCTACGTTCCCCACCGGGTTGTGCAGCACCTGGACTCGGAGCGTGATGCCGAACAAATCAGCCAACTTGGTTTCCCGCTGCACAAGGGGCCGGCGCTGTACGCTTGCATGGGAGACCGCTGCCTGGCCCCCATCACCACACCCGAGGGTGTTCGGGAAATGGCCCGGTCACGCCCCTGGGCCGCCATGTGACCTGACCACCATAAAGAGGAGATCAATGAGATGACCACTAAGAGCCTATCCTAAAAACTGATTGAAGATTGCAGGGGCGTTGCGGGAAGGAAAGCGGGGGTTGCGTCTAGACTGGGGCAATGACCAAAGCGAAAGACCCCAAGCCGCCGCGTCCGAAGCGTGCTGGCCCAGCCACCAAGACCAATCCCACCACCGGCGCGTTCCAGATCTCCGACGAGCTCTGGGAGGTGCTGGCACCGTTGATCCCCAAGCATGTGAACACCCATCGTTTCGGCGGCGGTCGGCCCCGGGTCCCTGACCGCACCTGCGCCAATGGCATCTTCTACGTGCTGCGCACTGGCTGCCAGTGGAAGGCGCTGGACGCCACGGGCATCTGCTCCGGGTCCACCGCCCACCTGCGCTTTCAGGAATGGGTTGCCGCTGGGGTGTTCCTGGAGCTGTGGCGGGTGGGACTGGAACGCTATGACGAACTGAAGGGGCTGGACTGGAGTTGGCTGAGTATGGACGGCGCCATGACCAAATCGCCCTTGGGCGGGGGGAAAACCGGCCCCAACCCCACTGACCGCGGCAAAGGCGGGGTCAAGCGTAGCCTGTTGACCGAAGCCCAGGGCATTCCGGTGGGTCTGGCGGTGGACGGGGCCAACCGTCATGACATGAAACTGGTGCGGGCCACGGTGGACAGCCTGCCCGTGCCGCGACCGGCGCCCAGTCCAGACCAACCCCAGGGTATGTGCCTGGATAAAGGCTACGACTTTGACGAGGTGCGACGTACGTTGGACGAGTTTGGCTTCACCGCTCACATCCGCAGCCGGGGCGAGGAGGCCAAGGCCATCAAAAGAGAAGCTGGGTTCAAAGCCAGGCGCTGGGTGGTGGAACGCTCGCACAGCTGGCTGAACCGCTTCCGGCGCATCCTGGTCCGCTGGGATAAGTCTCCCGACAACTACATCGCCTTCCTTCACTTCGCCTGCGCCCTCACCGCCCTCAGAGCTGCTGGGTTATTAGGATAGGCTCTTAGCAAATCTTGTGCGCGTTTGGCGTCGACCTGGATGCCGTTGGCGGTTGGTTAGGATCCTATGGCGGAGAGGACTCCCCCGACGACATTTCGCGCGGATTGTTCGCTGGCGAAGTCGGCACGCCCAGGCTGCTGAAACTTTTCGACCGGCTTGATATCAAGACCAGTTGGTTTATCCCGGGCCACTCCATAGAGACTTTTCCGGAGGAGTGCCGGATGATCGTGGAACAGGGGCATGAAGTGGGCCTGCACGGTTACTCCCACGAGAACCCCATCTCCATGTCCTCGGAACAGGAAGAGGCCGTTCTGGTGCGCTGCATCGATCTGGTCACCGAGCTTTCGGGGCAACGGCCCCGCGGTTACGTTGCTCCATGGTGGGAGTTCAGTCACGTAACCAACGAGCTGCTCCTGAAGCACGGCATCAAGTACGATCACAGCCTGATGCACCGCGACTTCGAATGCTACTACGTCCGAGTCGGCGACCGCTGGACCAAGATTGACTATGCCATGCCTGCCGACCATTGGATGCAGGCTTTGGAACGGGGCGAGGAGACCGACCTGGTGGAGATCCCGGCTAACTGGTACCTGGACGACCTGCCTCCGATGATGTTCATCAAAAAGTCGCCCAACAGCCACGGCTTCACCAACCCCAGGGACATCGAGTCGCTATGGCGAGACCAGTTCGATTGGGTTTACCGAGAATACGACGAAGCAGTCTTCCCGATAACGATCCACCCCGACGTTAGCGGTCGCCCTCAGGTGTTGCTGATGCTGGAACGACTCACTGAGTACATCCGTTCCCACGACGGGGTCCGGTTTGTAACCTTCGAAGAGATAGCCGACGACTTCCTGGCCAAACATCCTCGGCAGCAACCATAGTGCAACCGAACGTCATGCCTCGCGCAAGACTTGCAGTGTCAGCGGCACAAAGCCGTCCAGGATCAGTACCAATTCTGCCTCTACATGACGCATAGCAGCCTGGCTGAATCACCGGTGGGTCCTGCCAGCATAGTAATAGGTTTGGGGCGTGAGAAACGCGGTATGCGCATCGTTGAGAA
The DNA here is from genome assembly GCA_965217175.1 of Dehalococcoidia bacterium. Taxonomy (GTDB): domain Bacteria; phylum Chloroflexota; class Dehalococcoidia; order Lucifugimonadales; family UBA3495; genus Bin87. The sequence goes on along the minus strand of OZ244251.1, from coordinate 1,594,617 downwards.
CCAAGACGACTACAGGCCCAACGTAATTATATCAAGCACATGTACGCCGACCTCCTCGCGCGTCCAATGTCCAACCCAATCCGGCAGGAGCCGGTTGCGAACAGTCCGCGAGCCGGGGGATACTAGGGCGCAAACCAACAACCTCAAGACAAGCCGTACCGGCTGGAGTTGACCATGGCATTCGCGCATCCGGAATTCCTCGTTTCGACCGACTGGCTGGCCGAACACCTGTCGGACAACGACGTCCGCGTCTTCGAGACAACCGTGTTCCTGCATCCACGCGACGGCGGTGGCCGCCGCGTCGAGTCGGGGCGGAGCGAGTATGAGTCGGGACACGTCCCCGGAGCGGGCTTCCTCGACCTTCAGGCCGATTTTTCCGACAACGACCAACTCTGGCGCTTCATGATGCCCTCGGCAGGAGCGTTCGCCGAGGCGGCGGGACGGCAAGGCATCTCGGAGTCATCAAAGCTGGTCCTCTACGACCGCCTGGGCTCACAATGGGCGGCGAGGCTGTGGTGGATGTTCCGCTCGATGGGCTGCGAGGGCGCGGTCGTGCTGGACGGCGGTTGGCGTCGCTGGACGGCAGAGGGCCGTGCCGTCTCGACCGACCCCGCGACGTACGCGCCCACGACCTTCACCTCCAGGGCCGATCCGGCGCGCTTCGCTGACCTTGTCGAGGTTAAGGAGTTCATCGAGTCGGGAGATGGGGGTGGGAGCTGCCTGATCAACGCCCTCGGACGGGAGCAGCACTCGGGCGCCGACGGCGGGAGAGACTACGGTCGCACCGGGCACATTCCCGGTGCGACCAACGTACCCTCGATGGAGCTGACCGATCCCGAGACCGGCCTTTATCGTCCGGCGGAGGAGCTGGCGTTGCTCTTCGAACAGGCGGGCGCGGACCGCACGCAGCGCGTGGTCACGTACTGCGGGGGCGGCATCGCGGCGTCGAACGACGCCTTCGTACTCGCAATGTTGGGTTACGAGAATGTCGCCGTCTACGATGCCTCGATGTCGGAGTATGCCGAGGATCCGTCGCTGCCGCTGGAGGTCGCCTGAGCGCCTCGGCGGATTCGACGTGGTACGCTAGCCGAGACCGTACGACAACACAATCTGGTGCAGCGAGCCGCCAGACAGGAGGTGAGCCATGACGCAGGCTGCCACGCTTAACGATACCCTTGAATTCGGACTGTTCGACTGGATCGAATGGGACAAGTCTGCACCCAACGAGATCTTAAAACCGGCTCAAGATGCTGGAATACGCCGACCGGAGCGGGTTCTACAGCTACCACCTTGCGGAGCACCACATAACCCCCTTGAGCGTATCGCCTTCGCCGGCAGTGTTCCTGGCAGCCGCAGCCCAACGCACCTCAAAACTGCGCCTGGGACCCCTGGTCTTCCTGATGCCCTTCTACAACCCCATCCGCCTGTTCCACGAAATCTGCATGTTGGATAATCTCAGCAACGGACGCCTGGATCTGGGGGTGGGCCGGGGAGTCTCTCCGATAGAAGCCGAGAAGTTTGACGTTGACCTGGACACCAGTTGGGAAGTGTTCAATGAGCAGATGGACATGTTCACCAGCAGCTTCACTACCGGCATGCTCAATCACCAGGGAAAGCACTACAACTACGAGGACATAGAACTCTGGATCAAGCCCTATCAGAAACCCTATCCCCCGCTCTGGTACGCCAGCAACAACATCGCAACGGTGCCGTGGATGGCCCAGCATGGCTTCAACACCTGCACTGTGTTCGGCGACAACGCTGGCATCAAGGCCCACTTTGACCTGTACAAGCAGGTCTGGAACGCCGAGCGGATGTCCGACGGGCTGAATAGCCATGTGCCCGTTCCCAAGCTGGGACTCGTCCGCCACATATACATCGCTGCCACCGACGAACAGGCCAGAGCAGAAGCCAGGCCGGCCTATCAGGCATGGTTCCACAACATCGACTATCTGTGGGCCAAGGCCGGCATCAACCAACTGAGCGCTATGAAGGATTTCGACCAACTCGAAACCAGGGATGTGGTAATCGTGGGCTCACCGTCAAACGTCAGGGAGCGGGTCCAGCGGGCAATTGACGAAACGGGCATCAACTACTTTTGCCCCATATTCGCATGGGGTGACCTGACTCCTGACCAGGTCATGCGCTCTATGCGCCTGTTCGTCGATGAGGTCATGCCCAACCTGCGGCCCGGCCGCTAGTCCCATCTTCTGCCCGGGGAGGGTTGGAGAGCGGATGTCCCCAACCGATCGGGACACACTCGTTCCAGTTCCCGGGCGCAGTCGAGTCACATACAGGAGTCGCGAAAATGTCCTCGGATACCCCCTACGCTCCGCCAAGCGCCGAATCGATCAGCAGGGCCATCGAGGCCCTGGCTGCCCGCAACGTAGACGCCGTTTTGGTGGGGAGCCGGGAGGCGGCATTAACCAAGCTGCGGGAATTGGTGCCCGAGGGTTGCGAGGTTTTCGTCAACACGTCGGAGACACTGGACGCCATCGGTTACACGGAATATATGCACGGTAACGACCGCTACATCAACCTGCACGACCAGATGATGTCCCAGCCCGATCCGGCATCCCAGAGGGAGTTCCGCCGCAAAACCACCACCGCCGACTACTTCGTGGGCAGCGTGCAGGCCATTGCCGAGACCGGCGAGATTGTCATCGCCAGCAGCTCCGGCAGCCAGATTGGGGCTTACTCCTACGGCGCCCGACGCGTCATCCTAGTGGCGGGCACGCAGAAAATCTGCCCCACGCTATCCGACGCCGAGGCCCGCACCCGCGGGTTCACCCTGGAGCGCCACGACCGCTGGTTGGAAGGCCGGGGCGTAGCTCCCACTCCCATCGGCAAATATCTCGTGATGGAGCACGAGCCTGTAGTCGGCCGCATTTCAATGGTTCTCATTCCCGAGAGCATCGGCTGGTAAACGGCCTCAAGGACATCAAACGTAAATGTAGGGGCGCACAGTCTCGCCCGCCTTAACTTTTCGTTGTCGCCACGGAGATGGAGGGCCTCCTCGGGCAGCAAACCTGAGAAACCCCGGTGAGCTGGCGGGAAGTATGATGGGTCGAGCATTGAATGGATGGAGCCGCGCCGGCCAAACCGTTAGTCTCTGCCACCCACAGACCCCAGTTCGGAACGTAGTAACATCCGCTAACCTGGACGGACAGCGCTTAAAAAGGGGCAAATTCAAGGACAAAATATTGCAGGGTGCGAAACGAGTTCATCGTCCTCGCTGGCTGCCAAGGGCGGCGCGGAAACAAACCAATGGGACGGCGAAATCTGTACCACCAGCAGAAGCCGATGGCTTGGCAGTGATATTGGCCGCCATTCCGAAGGGGAACAAACAACATCGAAACCCAAACGGCGCAAGCAGGACATAGTGAGGTAAACAAAGCGTGGTTTATGGCCGTGCTTGCGCTTACCGTGTTTGCCACCATAAGCGCGACTCTGATCATTCCGCCGCTGTTGGTGGAAATCTCATCGGACCTGGAAATATCGGTCGCCGTCGCGGGCCAGTTGGCTACCGCGACATTCGCGGGTTGGGCGATTATGGTGGTCTCGGGTGGTCCCTTGTCCGACTCGTTCGGCCGCCGCCCCGTGGCCCTGGTCGGGTTGACGGTCCTTTCGATATCCGTCCTGGCGTCCGCCTTCGCGCCGAGCCTGAAAATTCTGTTGGCGTTGCGGGTTTTGACCGGTTTGGCCGGGGGAGCGATCCCTCCCAACATTATGGGGGCAGTATCCGACGTGATTTCCCCCGCCAGGCGGGCCCGGGCGGTAAGCGCCCTGCTGGCAATTCAGGGGCTGGCTTCGGCCATCAGCGTCCCATTGGTCGCGGTGCTGGCGGACGTGGGTGGCTGGCGGTTTGCCTTCATTGTCTACGGCTTGGTGCTGGCTGCGGGACTTCTGGCGAACTGGTTCTGGCTTCCAAAAGACCGCAGGGGGCGAGTTCGCAACCGGGCATTCTTCTCCAGGTATAGGTCACTGGTGTCCATGCGGTTTTTCCGCGTGGCCGTGGCGGTCAATCTGACGCAACGCATCGCTTTCTGGGGAACGATCAGCTTTTTCGCCGCCTACCTGATACATACTTTCAGTTAGAGCATAGGTTTTGTGGCCCTGCCGCTGGCCATAGCCGCCACGGGGCAGATGGTTGGAAGCTATTCTGCTGCGTCCGTGGCAAACAGGAGGCACCGTGCGGCGTTCCTCGCTGCCACCACGGCAGCAGGGGGAGTCTGCGGTTTCCTGTTCTTCACCGTAAATCTCGGACTTTGGGCGTCGGTAGCCGTGGCAACGGCTGCAACGGGCTTGCTGAGCGTGACGTTTCCGGTTCTGGTCTCGGCCAGCACCGAGTATTCGGGAGAATCCAAGGCCACGGGAGTGGGTCTTATGGGTTTCAGCAACCAGACCGGTGGGGCCCTGGGCGCCGGGATCGCCGGAGCATTGTTGGCGACTACGGGTTATGTGGGAATAGGCTACATGTGCCTCGGCGTTGCGATAGCCAGCGCGCTGATGACGAGCCTCTTCGGCCGCCAGTTCGGGGAATCTGCCGGCCAAAGCAAAGGGTAGACAGGCGGCACGGCAACAGGCCCGGATGTGCCCGCGCGGCGCTCATACGCGGGGCGGATGGCGATGCACTGCATACTTTCCCGGAGGTCTGGGAGCAGGAGGCCGAGGACTGCCGCCACCGTCCCATCAACCGGCTGCGCACGAACCGCCAGCTCACGGTGCGCTCTTTGTAACCTCGATGTCAAGTGGCTCCACCATCCGGTCCGTGGTGACACTGTAGGCGGCGCCGGCAACCATTAGTGCGATGGTAAAGGCGAGGGGTAATAATCGTTTTACGTACATTCTCAAGTGCCTGACAGGCTATCGTGTGTTAAATCGGTTCCCCGTTCATCTGAAGTTGAATCACGTGGGAATTCGCTAGTACTCACTTTTGCGGATTCCCAGCCGTGAGGTTGCCTTCCTCATCAATCCGCACCAAAACCTGCAGGTCGGTGCCGTCCCGGTTGATCGTGGGGAGAAAGATGCTGGGATCAGATTCTGTGTATTCCAAATCGTTAAGCGTCGCGATCTTTGTGCCGTCGGGAGACCACGCTGCATGGGCGCCGGTACCACCAATCACTTGCCAATCAGTACCGTGGACGTTGACGATAGACAATGGGCCGAGAACCGTGTACCTGGTCCGAGATAACAGGATTCGGGTCCCGTCCGGCGACCAAGACAAAACTCCGGAGTGTCCCAACCCGAGAAAGCCCTGATCCGGCCCGAGAATTAGTGTCAAATCCGTGCCGTCGGGTCGCACCGTGTACAGCTTCACCATCCCCCGGCTCCCTTCATTTGGTTGAGTTTGGTGAACAAACGCGATGCGCTGGCTGTCGAGAGACCACGCCGGTTCGGTGGTGATCGATTCTTTCAACCGGTCCTCCACGGTGAAAATAAGAGTGAGATTCGAGCCGTCCAAGTCAACGGTGTACAGCGCTTCACCAAGATCATATACGGGGCGGTCGTTTTGGTTCGGCCGCTGTTGCCTGGTTAATAACACGTAGGCCAACTTCTTCCCGTCCGGTGACCAGGTCGGTCCCTTGATATTCCCCGGTGTTTCCAGACTAAACGGCATCACCAACCGTTGGTCTGTTCCATCCCGGGCCATGGTGTATATCCCGTTATCCTCGTTGCGCGGGTACCCGCCTTTCAGGAAGGCGATACGTTCGCCGTCCGGCGACCACGCGGGAACGGAGTCATGGCCGCGGCCCGCCGTAAGTTGCTGACGCTGGGAGCCGTCCCAGGCAGAGGTCTCGATGTTGAAATAGCGCCAACCGGTCCCCTCTACCGGATGGCGGGACGTGGAGTATACGATGCGGGTGCCATCGGGGGAGAAACTGGGAGAGTAGTCGACTTCCATACCACCGCCTTCCCGGGCGGAAATCATCATCAAGCTGGACCCGTCAGCGGATACCACGTACGTATCTCCCTCGAATACATCAAATGCCTTGGTAAACACGAGATAGGCGCCGTCGGGCGACCACCGTGGCGGTGTTCTGGGATTGGCGCTCTCCAAAAGGTTTATCCAGGGCCCGGCGTCGTGAGGAGCAAACCCAGAGCAAAAATCAGCTTGGCCAGTCGTTGACAACGCCACCGACACCAACAACAGAGGGAACAAACTCCGCCTTAACTTGACCATGATATGTGGGTAACCGCCGGAGGTGGGAATCATCGAGCAGATATGACCATGTCAATAGTACGCCTGGCCACCGTTTCGTTGGCATCCGTAACCCGTACGTAATAGCATCAAGCACCGAGGGGCGATATGTCTCGTATTCTACAAACTCATCAAAGGACTCTACGTCCACTTCCGGATTTTGGATGCGCACGTTAGCCGTAGAAATTAGTACTAAATCCGCAACTATCAGCGTGACTGAGAATCACCGGTGGCCGGGGCGGGACCACTCTTCCGTGGCAGGTTTGCTCCGGCGCCACGAACGGGTCCACGCCCAATGCCTGCAGGCCGTCAACCGGCTTAGTCGAATAGTACCCGGCTTCGGCAGTTACTTCCCTGAGCACTCTGCCACTAGTCGTCCCGGATGCTGCAGAGCCTGTAACGGCCAGTCAGCCCGGCGCTAGCCTTGCGAGAGCGATACATCGACTGCGGCAAGGCCCTCGATGGCCAGACCGTATCCCAACATATCCTGCATCTGTCGTTTCAGTTGCAGGGTGAGGGCAACGCGGGTGTAACGCAACGTCAGAGGCGGCCTTTCGGTCAACTGCCGGGCCAGTTCCCAAGCCCGGGGCAGAAGTTCGTCCCGGGGCAGCACTTCGGCCACCACGCCAAGCTCCAGCGCCTCCAGGGCCGATAGTGTCCGCCCGGTCAACAGGAAGTGCCGACCCCGGTTCTGTCCCAGCACCAGGGGCCAGATCACGTGGACGCCGTCGCCGGGCACAACGCCGCGCGGGAAGTGGGGAGCGTCCTGGAAAGTGGCGGTCTCCGAAGCCAGGACGACGTCAGACATCACAGGAATCTCAGCGTGGATGGTCGCCGGTCCGTTGACCGCGCCGATGATCGGCACTTCAATCTCCAGCAGGTTGGTCAACAGCCGCTTACCCTCCCAGTAGGTCTTGTCCCAGTCCTGGGGCATTCGCCGGGTGGGCCGGTTGGGCTCGAAATCAGCGCAGTAGTCGTCGCCGGTGCCGGTTAGGATCACCACCCGGTTGTCCGGGTCCGCGCCGATGTCGGCGAAAGCGTAACCCAGTTCCCGGTGAGACGCCTCACCCCAAAGCAGGCTCCCGTCCCCTGAGTGAAACGTCACCTGGAGAATACCGTCCTCCCGTTGAACGCTAACCGTCTCGTATTTGTCCGCATAGTCTGCCAGCACTGTCATGGTTGTCCCCCTGTAGTTTCGGCTTGTGGTTTGCTCTGGGCAACTGTGCCCTGGCCCCACTTTACACCAGCAGGTTGCAGACACTTCTGATGACCCGAAGCCGGCAGGCATGCGGCCGCGTCACCTGGCGATCGCATGTTGGGATACCGGACGTAACTGGGCTGGCTTGCCAGGCGCAGGCGGGAACTCTTCGCCCGCCAGCCCGACGTGGGCTGGCCCCGTCGGCTGGATAAGACATACGCCCGTCAATTTTGGGGCGATCCACCAGTCCCGAGGATCACTCCCCCGTGCAGTCCGATACCCCGCCGGGTGATCTTGGGTCCGCACCGGGACGCGGCTGAAGCAAGGTTCAGCCACGTCCCGAATTCGACCACATGACTACATGGCGACCGGCTTACCCGATTTGTTGATAGATGAACGAAGTCATCGGTGCGCTTACCACCGTCCAGAAAGCGAGCTGGCGCAGCCTCGGCCATTGCCCCCTCGGTCACCCAGTACATATCGTGCATGAGTGCCACCCGCTCGGCCATCCCAGCGGGCGGTGTGCAATCGTCCCGAAGACCCTTGGCATATTGGTAGTGTCCCAGCGGATCGATTACCGGAGAGACCAGGATTACACAGCCCAGGGTGCCATCCAGTTCCGTGGCGCAATTCGAGAAAGACAGCGCCGCTCAGCGTGGATCGTGCGGCCGCATACCCAGCAACATGGCCTGGTGCGCGCCGCTGGAAGCGCCCATTGCACCAATGCTGCCCTTGAGGCCGTTCCAATCTTCGGCCTGGGCCTTGCGCCAACGGATTCAGTAGTGGATGTCAGCTAGGGAGGCCGGATAAGATGCAACCGGAGGCACCCGAAAATCCAGAGCCGCCACGATTACGCCACTCTTCGCCAACGCTTCGTTGGCCGCGTTGCCGTTCAGAAGGTCTCCCCTCTCCCAGGCTCCGCCATGCAACTCGACCATGATTGGAAAAGGCCCGCTGCCGCGGGGAATGCACCGTCCGCCAGCAAGGGAGTTTCACCGTGTCGGAGATATTCCACGTCCTGTACGTCAATGTCATAGGTGGCCTGCGCGCCAACGACCACCCGGCATGGGATCCCCAACAGCTTCACCACGCCTTTCGCCGGCGGTTTGAGCGCCCGGGACTTCCCGGACTACGCCATGGTGTCCCTTCGGAAAGACGGGCATCGGATCGGTATCTTCCGCGTGCTGGACGCCCTGAAGAAGCACGGCACAAAGACCACGCGTGCAATGGACGCCATGACCGCCGAGAACGATTCGATACACCCAGTTACCTTCGTTGGTAGAATTCGGCGATTGCAAGTTTCCCGCAAGGCCGTTTTAATCAAGTCGCGACCCGCCACACCACGGAGCTTGGCGCCGCATCCCTAACATTAGCCTCGCTGGAAAGGTGAACGACATCCCTTCCAAAAAAATCGGTCTGGAAATGGTGAGGACAAAAATGGCTGAAATTTACACCCTGGGCGCGGGAACCCCCACGCCCACACCCACTCGCTTCGGAAGTTCCCACGTGCTCAAACTCGGCGACCAGCTCTTGATGTTCGACTGCGGGCCGGCCGCCACTCACAAGCTGGTCAAGGCTGGATTATTCCCCACGCAGGTCGACTACCTCTTCTTTACTCACCACCATTTCGACCACGACATCGACTATCCCTGCTTCCTCCTCTGCCGCTGGGACCAGAGCATCGGCAAGGAGAATCAGCTCCAGGTTTTCGGCCCCGACCTGACGGAGAAGATTACCGAGGGCATCCTGGGCGAAAACGGCCTGTTCGCTCACGACTGGAAGGCGCGGATAAACCACCCCCTTAGCCAGCAAGTTTTCGTCAATCGCGGCGGCACTCTTCCCCGCCCAGCCCCTTCGGTTGCTGCGCGGGATGTCGGGCCAGGTAAAGTGTTCAGTGGGTCGGATTGGGAGGTGACTGCCGCTCCTGCCGAGCACGTCCAGCCCTGGCTCGACTCGCTGGCCTACCGGGTGGATTCGGCTGAAGGGAGCATAATATTCACGGGGGACACCCAACCCTGCGACTCGGTGACCCAGCTGGCTCGCGGCGCCGACATGATGCTTTGCATGTGCTGGGATGACCAGGCGGTGATGGACGCAAATGGGGAGTACGACGGCCAGTGCGGCACTACCGGCGCGGCCCGTATGGCCCAGGCCGCCGGGGTGGAGAAACTGGTTCTCGTTCACATCGGCCCCCACCTCTCAGCCCACGGTCCCATGGAGCAGGGCATTGGCGAGATCAGCCGGATCTACAGCGGCGAGATAGTATTTTCAGAAGAACTGATGCGAATTCCGTTGTAAGGGCGACCGGGACTGCCGACCCCAGCTAGCCACATCACGTTGCCGCTCCGCGTAATGGGCAGGCAGTTGCCTACCGGACAATCGCCCTGCAACTGGTCATTTTCGCGCGACACTGTACAGGGCATGCCCGCGTCCTGATTCAGCCGACCGCTGCGAACTCATCGCCAACCGCCGTCGCGCTCCCCGGGTGGTCGAATATCGGTGTAAGTCGCCGCCGTAATAACCCGGTAAAACGACTAACCTAGAGCCTGTCGACAATTAGCAAACCAACCCGTCACTCCTGCTTTCGCAGGAGTCCAGAGAGGGTATGATGAAATAATCTGGACCGTGATTAACGACTGAGGCCACCGGATTCCCGCTTTCGCGGGAATGACTGCATTTGTCAACACACCCTGGGCTAACGGCCCAGGATGCGTTCATCGCGGGCTTTTCGCTGGTGGTACTGAGCGCCGTATTTGGGAAGAACGCGCGACAGACCTAGCCTTGGCTGACGTCTTCGCCGGAGTCCACTCGGAAACCCAGGCCCACCTTGACTTGGTACCAGTTGGCGCGATCTCCGTCAATGGTGCCGCGGATCTCCCGCACTTCGAACCAGTCGAGGTTGCGGATGGTCTGGGCAGCCCGGGCGATGGCGCCGTCAATGGCCTGTTGTACACCCTCGCTGGAAGATCCTACCAGCTCGACTACCTTGTAAGTGCTGCCAGTTGTCATGTTTCGCTCCGTTAGCTTCTGCGGACCGTAGCTCTTGTTCTATTAACCGCAGCGCGCACGTATAATATGCACAGCGTCCCGATTGTGCAATAGGGATCAGAGCCGGCTCGCATCACAGCTTACACCTGCCGGCCTCTCCCCTGTACACTAAACACTGACAATTTCATTGGAAACCGAAGTAGTAATGGCTCGATTATGGCTGGTTGTTGACGCCGGTACGCCATTGACCCAGTGGTCATCAAATACGCTTGGAACCTCAATGCTGCACCTGAAGAATGCCTGGCGCTGGAGGAAATGCTGGCCGCTCGTAATTTTGGGTACCAGTTGGGAGAAGTAGTTTCGCTCGAAAAGCCTGACTTGCCGTCGGTCGGCGCAACCGTACCCTCGCCGACACCAACGATGCGCCCGCCAGCTTCCCCGTAATCGTCCGGTGCGGCCGCGAAAGCAGCCGGAGAGTCCGTGTCCGTGGCAGCAAATGATCTTGGGAGCGGGCTCCCAAGATCGATGGCACCCAGCGCGCGCGACGGTGGTTGGGTCGTATGTAAGCGCTTGCGATAAGTCAAGCCACTCGCACAATGGAGCAAAACAAACCCGTCAGCGACGACCAGGTCATTGCTCCAATGAATCAACTACATCAGCGTGATTTAACCATCCCGATTAGAGAGCAGTTCCCCATGAAACGCAGCGAAGCACGAATCCTGACCACCCATACCGGCAGCCTCCCCCGGCCCGAGGGGCTGCTGGCGATGCTGGGCGCGGCGTCGCGGGGCGAGCAGGTGGATGAGGCGGCGCTGGACGCCGCGGCCCGAGAAGCTACTGCCGGGGTTTTCTCGGCGCAGGTGGCGGCCGGGGTCGACGTCATCAACAACGGCGAGCAATCACGCATCAGTTTCTCAACGTACGTTACCCAGCGGATGTCCGGCTTCGGCGGCGCCTGGACCCGGCGCGGCCACCGGGACCAGAACGAATTTCCCCTGCTGGTGCGTCCTCGCGTGGTGCAGTTGATGCGCGACGTACCCACCTGCGTTGGCCCGCTGGCGTACGAGCGGCTGGACCTGGTCGAGCGGGAATGCCGGCAGTTGCTCGACGTCGTCGATGCTACCTACGGCGAACCGGAAGAACTGTTCATGACCGCCGCGTCGCCCGGCATAGTCGCCATGACCCTGGGCAACCGCTATTACGACAGCCACGAAGATTACGTATTCGCTTTAGCCGAGGAACTGAGGAAGGAATACGAGATAATCGTCGCGAACGGCCTGACGCTGCAGCTGGACTGCCCCGACTTGGCCATGGAGCGGCACGTGTCCTATCAGGACGAACCGCTATCGGCCTTTCAGGACCTGGTGAACCTGCATATCCGGGCCATCAACCACGCCTTGACCAACATCCCTCGCGACCGGGTGCGTCTGCACGTCTGCTGGGGCAACAGCGAAGGGCCGCACCATTACGATGTGCCGCTGGAGAACATCCTCGACCTCCTCTATGGGGCTAAAGTCGGAGCGCTGGTGATGGAAATGGCTAACCCGCGCCACGCCCACGAGCATCGCGTATACCGCGACCACCCGCTTCCCGACGGGATGCTTTTGATCGCCGGGGTCATAGACACCAAGACCAACTACGTGGAGCATCCCCGATTGGTGGCTGACCGGTTGCATCAGGCCGTCGCCGCCGCCGGAGGCGACCCCACGCGGGTGCTGGCCGGCACCGATTGCGGTTTCGACACCTCGGCGGGCTCCGACCGGGTGGCCGAGGGCATAGTCTGGTTGAAGCTGCGGGCCATGCGAGAAGGCGCAGAAATAGCCAGCCGGGAGCTGTTCTAACCAACCCAGGGCCGTATGCTGATTTCTCCTATCCTGACCATCTGGTAAGCGCCGCCTCTCTCGACTCCAAAGTACGTCGTGCAGTCTTTACCGCCCGAACTATGGCGGCAGGGTAAGATGGCAACTCCAGCAGATCTGAGGCACCCTGCCGGCCAGAAAGAACGGGCAATCCGCATCGATGTCCAACATATCGGCCAGTGCCGGCCGGGCCTATGCCCCGCGCTGGAGGAGGGAATCTCGGTGCAACTGAACCAGAGCTTGCCCACCGCTGACCCGGAGGGGCCAGTGTGGTAATACCGGCAAGCGTGTTGGAACCGCTGGCACGTTCCGTGCAACTACACGGGGGCGACCGTGACCAGGCGTACCTGGTGGCACGGCTGAAGGAAACCGGCAAAACGAACTGAGGGTGGAACCGATAGCCTGCCAAAGGAAAAATAGATATACAGACTTAAGCGGCGTATTTGCCAAGATAGAACGGGCGTTGGTTAATTTGGAAAGCCTGGAAACGGACATTGCGAATTTCTGCGAAACTGTCGATTAACAGGGTGATTAGGCCGGGGATTTCCACGGACATCAGGCCACAGTGGGAGCGCGATGATTTCACAAATATCAGGTTGCTGTTTGCCGGTCAATCACCACCTGTGATGCCCAGCAGGGCGCGGTGCGGCGGCCAATCGTTCCTGCCACTCCAACCGGGCCAACTCCCGTTCGATGGCGATCAGCACTACGCCGCTGATCGTGGAGTTCTGAGCCTGGGCGTGGCGGCGGAGCCGATCGTGGAGGGGATCGGGGATATCTTTTACGTGGAGGTCTGCCATGCGTTAAATCTAGCATGATTCAAGCATGCCAGCCGGGGAGTGAGTTGGACCCAAGCGGGATGGTAAGGCACGATTGCCCTGTCCCCGATAGTCAGTAGAATGATATGTTCGACGGGCCGTGCGATAAACGGGCTGTGCGATAATGGGACATCAACGACCTATCTCGCTTTGGAAAGCGCGCATCACGGTTTTCATCAAGCCGAGAAATTCGTGGTTGTCAGCAAGAGTAGACGAGAGGATTCGCCTGCCCTGCGGCAGATGACTCGGGATCCAGGGGCAAACCCTGGAATCAGGCCCAACCGGGGGAGAGATGACCATAGTAGGCAAAGAGCGAAGCGCCCAAGATGACGTGAAACGCTACTTCGACGGGGCCGCCGCGCGCCTGGGGTTGGACGCTGGAACCTGCCGAATGCTGTGTGAACCCTGGCGGGACTTAAGGGTTTCCCTCCCGGTGCGGATGGACGACGGACGCATTGAGGTGTTCACCGGATACCGGGTGCAGCACAACGGCGCCCGTGGCCCCTACAAAGGCGGCCTGCGGTTCCATCCCCTGGCTGACGAGGACGAGGTGAGGGCTCTGGCAACCCTGATGACCTGGAAGACCGCCCTGTTGGATTTGCCCTTCGGCGGAGCCAAGGGAGGCATTCAACTGGACCCGCTGGCGCTCAGCGAACGGGAACTCAATGCCGTAACCCGCCGTTATACCCAGAACGTTCAACACATCCTGGGTCCCTACCGCGACATCCCCGCTCCCGACCTTGGCACCAACGCCCAAACCATGGCCTGGATAATGGACGAATACAGCCAGACCCACGGATATACACTGCCCATTGTAACCGGCAAACCATTGGAAGTTGGGGGGTCGGCTGGCCGGGAGGCGGCCACGGGACGGGGAGCGCTTCTTGTATTGCAGGAAGCGGCGAGGGACTTGGGCCTGGACCTGACCCAAGCCCGCATCACCGTCCAGGGATTTGGGAACGTAGGCTCCTGGTTCTGCCGCCTGGCGCACACGGAAGGGTTTCCCATCGTAGCGGTGTCGGACATTAGGGGAGCGGTGTATAACAGCGCGGGCCTGGACGTTCCCGCCCTGGCTGAGTTTGTGTCTCGCAACGGCTCGGTAGACGGGTTTCCTGGCGGGGAGCAGTGCGCTCCCAACGATATTCTGGAAATCGAAGCCGACGTTTTCGTTCCCGCCGCCATAGAAAACGTGATTGGGGAGGAAGTGGCGTGGCGTCTGCCCGTTCGGGTTGTCCTGGAGGCCGCCAATCACCCCACCACGCCCGAAGGAGACACAATCCTGCAGGAAAGGGGTGTGCTGGTTTTGCCCGACCTCCTGGTGAACGCGGGCGGCGTTACCGTTTCCTACTTCGAGTGGACGCAAAACATTCAGCAGTTCGACTGGAGCGAAGATAGGGTCAATGAGGAACTGTACAACCGAATCGTACCGGCTTATCAGAGCGTAGCGGCCAGGTCCAGGGCAAGCGGTCTAACGCTGCGGCAGGCAGCCTTCGATATTGCCGTGGATCGAGTGGCCCGCACTTCCCATCTTAGAGGCTTCGTCTAACGGCTTCGGCCAGTCAAAGAGTCAGCCAGAAAGCCCTGGTGAAGTGGGGATGTAATGGACACCGTCATCATGCCGGAACGCGTCGGCCGGCTGTACAACCAATTGAAGATGCCCACCATGGGGACGGAACATCATTGGGACGGAAGCGGTGTCCCGCTCAGTCGAACACGCCGTCGATGGCGCAATCGGCCAACTCGTCGTCGGACATGCCCAGCAATTCCCGCAGCACGTAGTCCATGTCTGCTCCAAAGGCCGGCGCACCCTTGGTAACACTGCCCGGAGTGCGGGACAGCTTGTAGGGCGCACTCTCGATGGTCCGATACTCTCCCTGGTAGTCCAGAACAGAGCTGAAGAAACCCCGCTCTTTCAACTGGGGGTCGTGCGACAAATCGGCCCCAGTCTGGACCACGCCGGCAGCGACGCCCGCAGCTTGAAGGAGGCCCATCACGTCTTCCGCGGTGTGTTGGATGGTCCAGGATTCCACGAAGGAGTCCAGCGCGTCGCCGTTGCGCCAACGGGCATTGCCGGTAGAGAACCGTTGGTCTTCAGCCCATTGGGGGTCGCCCATGACGTCCAGGAAGGCGCGCCATTCTTCGTCGGAGAAGATGGAGATAGCCACCCACCGGTCCTCTCCCCGACAGCGGTACGCGCCGTGGGGAGCGCCGCCGCCATACGGCAAGCGATTGCCGGCACGAGCCGAGGCCGCGGCGGGTCCGTTGACGCTCATGTCCAACACCAGGGTCTCCAGCAGAGACGACAGGGACTCAAACTGGGAAACGTCGAGCCACTGCCCGCGCCCGGTCTTGGCCCGGTGAATTAGGGCCAGCAGTACCGCTTGCGCCCCGGCCATGCCGCCCACGGCGTCGCTGTACGCGCTGGCCGGGCCGCTGGGGTCGGTATCCGGAAAACCGGTCAACTGGGTGAACCCCGACCAGGCTTGGAGCGTCTGGCCGTAGCTGACCCGGTCTTTCCACGGTCCGGTGCGGCCGAATCCGGACATGCTGAGCATGATTATGCTGGGATTGATGGGCCTTATGGAATCGTAATCAAGGCCCCAGGACGGCATCACCCGCCCGCTGAAGTTTTCCGCCACCACGTCGGACACTGCCACGAGCCGTTTGGCTATGTCGATGGCTTGGGGGGTCTTCATGTTTAGGGAAATGGACAGCTTGCCCGCGTTCCAGTTGTGGCGTTGGCCCAATCCCCTGGCGGTGGCGGACGCCGGGCCGCCGATGACCGACAGGGCGTTGTTGGACTCTACTTTGATTACTTCCGCGCCCTGGTCGGAGAGAATCCGCGTGGCTGAAGGCCCGGCGTGAATCCAGGTGAAGTCCAGCACTCGGATGCCCTGGAGGGCGAGAGCCGGCTGTTGCGAATCACTGCTCAAGTCCATTCAACCTCAGGCAGAAAGGCGTTCCAGATCTTCGGGTGAGAGACCCAGGATGCCGGACAGGACCTCAGCGTTGTGTTCCCCAGGGGCGGGAGCCGTCCGGCGCGTCTGGCGTGGGGAATCGGTGAGGCGGTACGGGTCGCCCGGATATACCACGGACGGGCCGCCGTCCGAAGACTCGACTGTGGTCAGGTATTCCCTGCTCCATAGTTGCTCGTTTTCCAGGATTTCATCGGGCGTGGCAGCGGGACCCCACGGATGGTGGTTGGACTGGCCGAACTCGGTAATCTCCTGCCTGGTGTGAAGCCGGGCCCACCGCTGGATAAGGCCCTCGATATGGCCCGAATGCTCGCCCCGAAGGATGAAGTGGTCGTTGTATTGTTCGTCCATCAGGTCACCGGCCATGCCGTCCCGGTCCATCCAGGCCCGCAGGTCGTCCCACGCCTGCCGGGTGTTGGTGGTGATGCTGGCGTAGCCGTCCCGGCACGGCCAGGTGGCGACGAACTGGCCGCCGTGGCGGAACCCGCAGCGCACAGCCGACTCGCCGGTGTAGTTGTAGGTTGTGTTGACGTGTTCGGTGGTGGCGGCCACCGCCTCCTGCATAGAAACGTCGATGTACTGTCCTACACCGGTCATGGTGCGATGGTACAAGGCCAACAGTATGGCGATGTAGGCACGGTTCGAGGCGGTGTGGTAGGCCTGAGACCCCCACAATCGGGTGGGCGGGTTATGGGGCCACCCGGTGACGTACATGTACCCGCCCATGGCAAAACCCACCAAGTCGGACGCCTTGAAATCGCGATAAGGTCCGGTCTGCCCGAAGGGCGTGATGGACGTGTACACCAGTCCGGGCGAGTCCGCCGCCAGGCTCTCGTATCCCAAACCCAGAGCGTCCATGTGCCCTGGCGGGCAGGTCTCCAGCAGCACGTCGGAAGCGAGAGCAAGCATCCGCAGTAGGGCCGCCCCTTCTGATGAGCGTATATCCAGGGTCACGCTGCGCTTGTTGGTGTTGAAGTGGAGCCAATGCAAACTGCGCCCGGGGCCGGGCTGGCCGCCTACGAAGGGACCAATGCCGCGCATGGGATCGCCACCCGGCGGCTCGACCTTGATAACGTCGGCGCCCATGTCGGCCATCAGCTTGCCGCAGTAGACACCCATGGGGCCGGCCAGGTCCAACACCCGGTAGCCACTAAGCGGTTGGGACGGCCCTAAATTCGATTGTTCGCCAGGGACGGTCATTTGAGGAGCATTGTAGCATCGGCCGGGGATGGTGGACCGTACACGGCCGTATGATGTACACCGCCGTATGATGGCAGGCCAATCATCCACCACCCCATATTTGCTAAAATGCCCTCACCTGACCCACCCGTGTCCCGATGCAACAAGGAGGCGACATGACCACAACGATTTATGATGCCGAACGCCGCGATATTTCCATTGCCGTGGGCGGCGACGCCATGATCACCCGCCGGATGCGAGCCTTCCAGGAGCCGCGTTTCCTCAAGCTGGTGGACATTCTCCGGGGAGCCGACGTGTCCCTGGTCAACCTGGAGATGCTGTTCCACGACTTCGAGAGCAGTTGGCAGTGGAGCAGCGCCACCTATACCCGGTCTGACCCCCGCAACCTGGATGAGCTGAAGTGGATGGGCATCGACGCCGTCACCACCGCCAACAACCATTCCTTCGACTATTCCGAGGGCGGTTTCCTGACTACCCTGGAGCATTGCCGGGAGATCGACCTGGCCTACGCCGGCGGCGGCCGCAACCTGGACGAGGCCCGTTCTCCCACTTACGTGGACTCGGCCCGGGGCCGGGTGGCAGTGATGGGCGCCACCAGCACCTTCAGCGAGCAATCCCGGGCCGGCGCCGGCCGACCCGATTTCGCCGGTCGCCCGGGGGTCAACGCCCTGCGCCACGACATCACCCACCACGTGCAGCAGGACGTGTTCGACGCCCTGCACCGGGCCAACCTGGAGCTGGGATACGAGGAGGAGCACGCCTTCTACCGCCACTTTGGCTTCCGAGGCAACGACGATGCGGCGGACGACGGCGCCGAAATAGATTTCCTGGACCACAAGTTCATCCTGGACGAGGAGTTCGCCGTCCACACCGCTCTGAACGAGGATGACCGACTGGGCATCGGCAACTGGATCCGGGGAGCGCAGACGCAGTCGGAGTGGCAGGTCTATGGGGTCCACTGCCACGAGAGCGGGCCCGCGGGCGACTTCCACGGCCATTCCCGCCTGTCGCCGCCCCACTTCCTGATGGACTTTGCCCGCTGGACCATCGACCAGGGCTGCGCCGCCTTCGTAGGCCACGGCCCCCACTTCCTGCGGGGCATCGAGATTTACAAGAACCGGCCCATTTTCTACAGCCTGGGCAACTTCATCTTCCAGAATGAAAGCGTGTTGTGGCTACCCCACGAGGCCTACCGCCGTTTCGGGCTGGACTTCAACAGCACGCCCGGCGATTACCTGGACACCCGCTCCGGCGGCGGCACTCGCGCCTTTGCCGCCGACCCGGTGTTCTGGCAGAGCGTGGTGGCGGTGTGCAACTACGCCGGCGGCGATCTGAGAGAAGTTATCCTGTACCCCATCGACATGGGCTTTGGCCGTCCCATTCCCCAGCGAGGCCGCCCAGTGCTGGCGGAAGAACCCATGGCCCGCCAAACCCTGCAGTGGCTGCAGGACGTTTCCCGCCCCTTCGGCACTGAGATTACCATCGAGGAAGCGGACGGGGATGTGGTGGGGGTGATACGGGTTTAAAGGAATGGGTTTGGATTTAATGCGCCCGGGAAAAGTTTCCCGGGCGTTTCGCTGATAAAGGATCTCGATGATCGGCGAAGGACGACGTATCGGCTACTACGGAGTATTGAACTGGACAAGGATGCCGTCGGGGTCGTAGACGTAGATGCTGCGGATATCTCCATTTGAGCCGGTAAAGGACTCGATGGGGCCGGCGAGTTCAACGCCCTTGTTGAGTAGTTCCTCGGTTAGCGCCTTCACGTCGGCGACTCCGAAGGAGATATGGCTGATGCCGACCATGTCCAGTTTGATGGGTTCCCCATCGGGGTCATCGCCGGGATGGCTGGTGAGGGTCAGCGTGGGTGTGGCTCCATCTCCGTAGGCAAGGCTGACCCAGCGGCGGGCCTGGCGCTGTCGTCGATAGTTGTGCAGCCGCCCTCCTTCAGTGGGGTCGGTCATGCGGTCGCCCAGGACCGTCATTCCCAGTATGTCCCGATAGAATGCCAGAGACCGGTCCATGTCTCTTACACAGATTCCGATGTGGGTAACGCAAGTTGCTTCCATAACATTCGACTCCCTCAGGTTGATGGCGGCGCGGCCGGCGACCAGCCCTGGGCCACCCTACCGGCTGAATGGACATAGATGGGTTGGAGAGGCCCGCAAAACGAACCGAGCTCAGAAATGTTCCGAAAAAGACACAACCATCAACGGAACCCTTCGAAATGGCCAGGGTTATCCCTGCTATGGTACGGTTCCCCTCATGGTGGGCTTGTCGAACTACTTCGTGGGATAGTTTCCTAATCCAAGGGCAATTTGTAGAGCCATCCCGGCTCCGATATATCCAGAACCTGCCCGTTGGGACCAGACCACTTCTCCTCGGCGCGAGGCAAACGAGGTTCGCCGTCCCCCGCTACTTCACGCCGGACAATCTCCTCCCCGTGAATTTCCCGGAGCCGGGCTCCCGCATCCTCCAGACTGTCGACCTGGAATCCGATGTGGTGTATACCGCTGTAGTTCTCGCCATTGGGGCCGACGTCGGCGTCCTCGTCGGTCTTCCACTTGAGAATGGTCAGGTTGATGTCGCCGTCGGAAAGCTGGATCTGTCGGGCGTTACGGGCGACTTCGAAGAGGTCGAAGCCTTCCTTGTAGAACTTAGCCACCGCATCAGGGTCTTCGCAGGTGATGGCAATGTGCTTGATTTTAGCCATAAGGGCACCCCCAAACTGGTTTCGGGACATTATAGCCCGCATCCCATGTATTGGGACATCCTCCATCTGGCGCGCACCCGTATCCAGTTTTTCATCGCAAGAAGGTCAGGGACATGGCGATCTCGTGCCCGGAAAGGTGACCGTTAACCCGACGTGATTGCCACCTCCACATCAAATATGGGGTTGCAATGAAACCGAAAACCGAAAAACCCCTGGCAAATTCGGTCTCACCTTTGCCGGTTGTCGTTGTAATATTAGTGACACTTCCTGCTTTGACGTTATCCCAGCGACCTGCGAGGTACCCACCCCATGAGCGCAACACGAACCCTGGCCCATTTTATTGCCGACACTGAGTTTGAAAACCTGCCGCCTCCGGTGGTGGAAGCGGCCAAAATCGCCATCCTGGACGGGGTGGCCAACATGGTCGCGGGTTCGGTCCAGGAACTGGCCGACATCATCGGGCGCTACGTGCGTGACGCCGGCGGATCGCCTCAGGCCTCGGTGGTAGGTTGGGGCTACAAGACCAACCCGCCGGCCGCCGCCTTCGCGAACGGGGTCTTCGGCCACTGCCTGGACTATGAAATCCAAGGGTTTCCGCCCACCCACGGCACCTCATCCTGTCTGCCGGCGGCCTTGGCACTGGCGGAACACCACCACATCCCAGGTGAGCGAGTCATCACCGCCTACGTGTTGGGCTGGGAAATCCAGGGGCGGTTGCGGGCCGCTTCAGCGCCGGCCACCACTCCCGCCTATCACCCGCCGGGCCTGGTGGGTCCCCTGGGAGGCGCGGCAGCAGCAACCAAGACCCTGGGCCTAGACGCAGGGCAAACCCTGATGGCCCTGGGCATTGCCGCCTCTCGCACCGGCGGCCTCACCGCCAACACGGGCACCATGGTCAAGTCCACGCATCCGGGCAACGCCGCCCGCATGGGCGCCGAGGCGGCCATCCTGGCCGGCATGGGCTACACCGCCAGCGACGAGGTGCTGGAATCTCCCGTGGGTTATGCGGCCGCCCTGTTCGGGGGCAGCTTCAATTGGGACGCGGCCACCGGCGGACTGGGCGCGTCGTGGCGGCTGCTCGACCCGGGCTTTGACATCAAGCGGTTCCCCGCCCAGGTCTATATGCAAAACGCCATCGAAGCGGCGTTGAACCTACGCGAGCAGAACGGCCTCGACCCCGACGACATCGAGCAGGTGACCATTCACCGCCGGGGACGGGGCCATTCGGGGCCGGCTCCCCGCAGCGGCCTGGACGGCAAGTTCAGCGTGGAATACTGCTCCGCCGCAGCCCTGCTGGACGGGCAGGTGGGTATCGACACTTTCACCGATGCCCGCCGCTTCTCCCCGGACATGGAGGGAATGCTGGGTCGCATCCGGGTGGCGCCGGAAGGCCCCGAATCGGGCGCCACGCTCGCCACCGCTTTGCTCAAAGACGGGACTACGGTCAGCGCCGAATGCGCCGCTTTCAGCGGTTCGGTGGGCAACCCCATGTCCCGGGATCAGCGCCTGGAAAAGGTACGAGACTGCTTCCGTCGCGCCCTTTCCCAAGCTGACACCGAACGCGTGCTGGAGATGCTGGAGAACCTGGAACGTCTTGACGACGTGGGGCAGCTGATGGGTGTGCTGGGTCAGGCGGCGGTGGGCAGAGGCTAAACTGCCAGGCACGAGCGGCGTCGGAACCGTCTGCCTCTATGAACTCGACCTTCGCGGAGTAGTGTCCTCAGGATGTTGAAATAGGGGTCGGTCGGCGGTAGCGGGGCCGATGAGATCGATCTCCAGGAGCCGGGCCGTCGGACAAGCTGAGCGGATCCACAGTGGTCCAGCCGGTCTTCTTCACCACCGCAGCCCCTTCGACCCATGTCCGCCGCGAAATAGCGGACGAGCTGCTGTCTCGCGTGCAGCAGACCCAGACCGAAGCCACCTAGGCTCGGAGGGATTGGGGGATGATCGCGGGCCATCCGGTGAGCTCAACATCCCCTACCACAGTTGTGCCAAGTCATCGGTGTAGAATGGGCCCAATCATCTTGTGGATGGTGCGAACATGCGGACCGGGGCTGATTACAAAGAGAGTTTACGCGATGGACGCAACGTATGGGTGGTGGGGGAAGACGTCACGACCCACCCGGCGACGTCGGCGATGGTAAATGAGTACGCCGCGTGGTATGACCGCCACTTCGACCCCGCCTGGCAGGACACCCTACTGACCGGGCCCGATGGAAACGGCCGGCGATATCCTCTTGCGCTCACTGCTCCGAAGACGTCCACCGATTTGAAAAGCCTGGGGAAAGCCATTAGCGCGGTGCATTTCTTGACCGGTGGCAACATGACCCACACCCCAGGCTACGGGGCCTTGATAGCCCTGGGGATGCTGAACGTTCTCAAAAGGTTGAACAACTCCCCGGAGGAGATTGCGGGGGCCGAGGCGTATTTGGAATCTCTGGCTGACAGCGGCAGGTTTTTGACCTTCGCCGGAGGTGGTCCCTTAATTGGCACACGCCTCCGCCAGGCTGAGAGCGAGCGAGCGGCGCTGCGTCTGGTTAGCGAATCCGCTGAAGGTATCGTCGTGAGTGGAAAGATCCAGATGCACACCAGTACACCGTTTGCGGAGGACCTGCTGATCACCAGCAGGGATGAGTTGCCACCGGGCAGTGGAAGGTTGCTGTGGTTCATCGTGCCAGTTAACAGCGACGGCATCCGAGTTGTGACCCGCCGACCCGTTGCCAGGCATACGAATCCATTCCTGTCACCATTGAGCAGCCGGTTTGATGAACTGGACTCCATGGTCTGGATGGAGAACGTTTTCGTCCCCCACTCTCGCGTTTTTACCGGGGAGCGCAATGACCGACCTCGGCGACATGCGCTGACGTCCTGGCTGCTTTGGCATCATAGCTATGGTTGGCTCGCCAAGGCTGAGTTGACACTGGGTATAGCGCTGGCCTTGGCTGAAGTCATGGGCCTCAAGGAAAATCCTCAGACCATTGAGCAGCTGACCGAATTGACCGTCAACGTCCAGACCACTCGCACCTGCATGGCGGCGGCGGAACTGGACCCGGAGACGACAGAGAGCGGCCACGCGCTGCCCAACCAGATCCATGTTGCCGCTGCAGGAAAACACCCTAAAAGTCCGCCAGCGAATGTCTGAGATCCTGCGCGGGCTTCCCGGGTCATCGTTGGTCAATGCCCCCGCCGACACCGACTTTGCTGACCCGGAGATGGCCGCCGAACTGGAAGACGCCTTTGGCGGAGGCGGGTACACTGCGCTGCAACGAGCGGCGCTCCTGCAGATTGCCTGGGACCAAGTCTCGTCTGGGTTGGACGGACGGGAGGCGGTTTTCGAGCTCCACGCCAGCGGTGGTCTGGAGGCATGGCGTGGCCGGTTGCGGGCCTGGTTTGAAAGCTACAATGAGCTGGCCAACGGCGTATCGGAGTTTATCCACGTGGATATGCCACCCCTGGATCTGACCAGCTTGCAGGAAGTACAGAACCCGCCGCGTCGAATGCCCCGATCAACGCCGGCAAGCTGAACAGAGGTCCACCAAAAACTCGAAAGTTCGGTTTACGATCTTCTTAGGTGCGAAAATCAGGGATTAATCTGGCAATGGTGAATCAACCGACGGCGGCAAGCTGCTGGATCGTGGTGTCCAGTTGATCAACTCCTCTGCTGATCGTCAGTGTTTACGCAGGGACTAGAAACCTACGGCGTAGGCCTCGCACCTCGGGTCTGCGCCGCCCTGCAGCACCTTGGTCTCCGGGTTGCGCGTGATGACACAGTACAAGGCTGAACCCTCCCACCAATCTGGGTATTGTTCTATCGTGTGACCCTTCCGCCTTAACTTCTCGGCCACATCATCGGAAATACGGCCTTCCAGCCGCAGCATCCCCGGCTCATATTTTGACGCCCAGTTGGAACTGGGGAAGTTATAGCTGTAGAAGCGCGGCTCCTCCACGGCCTCTTGAGAGTCGCGGCCAAATTCCAGGACGTTCAACAGCAGTTGCAGCGTTCCCTGCGGTATATGGTCGCCACCGTGAGCGCCAAGGGCCATCACGGGCTCGCCGTCGCGCAACACCAGAGCAGGCGCCGGAGTGAGCCTGGGCCGCTTGCCCCCTGCCACCGATGCCGGATGGCCCTCGGTCAGCTTGGACTGAGAGCCGCGCAATGAGAACGCCAGGCCGGTGCCCGGAATTATTGGCCCGCCGTTCTTGGTGCCCTCGCTGGGGGTGCAGGAGAAGATGTTGCCATCCCGGTCGATTACGGCGAAATAGGAAGTCCCGCCGCCGCTGACTCCGGCTGTGCCTACCGGAACCGCCGCCTCCCTGGGGGACTGAGGGGCGCCGTCGATAGTAGACCTCCCGTCCCGTGGGTCTCCCGCAGGGGGAGTGCCCGGCCAGGCCAGGTCGGGGTCGATTAGGGAACGGCGCTTGATCAGGTATTCCTCCGCCAGCATTTCATTGATTGGCACGTCCACGAAATCCGGGTCTCCCACGTAACGCTCCCGGTCGGCAAAGGCCAAATTCAAGGCCTGGCTTACCGTATGGATGTACTCCGCGGAATTGTGGCCCATGGACGCCAGGTCGTACCCCTCCAGAATCTTGAGGGCTTGGGGGAAGGTCGGTCCCTGGCCCCACGGCCCCGTACTGTAGACGTCGTAGCCCTTGTAATTTACCGTCACAGGCGGACCCACCTGAACATGATACCGGGCCAGGTCTTCCTCGGTGAGGAGACCTCCCATCTCCCGGTTGAATGCGGCAATTTTGTGGCCCAGTTCGCCGGTGTAGATGTAGTCTCTGGCAGCCTTGAGCGCGGCCTCCCTGCCTTTTCCGGTGTTGGAAGCCTCCA
Source organism: Dehalococcoidia bacterium (assembly GCA_965217175.1). Taxonomy (GTDB): domain Bacteria; phylum Chloroflexota; class Dehalococcoidia; order Lucifugimonadales; family UBA3495; genus Bin87. The sequence continues at coordinate 1,569,827 of OZ244251.1, read as the reverse complement.
CCTCCGCGATTTTGCACAAGGTGGCAGCCAGGTCCTTTTGATAGAACATCTCCCCCTGTTTGGGCGCGCGGCCGCCGGGGAGATAAATCTCGGCGGTTGACGGGTGGGCGTTGTACTGGTCAAAAGCGGTCCTGAACCGGCCGGCCAGATAACGGAACATGGGGAAACCGCTTCCGGCCAGGTCAATGGCCGCACTCGCCACCTGTCCGAAGGTCATCGTGCCAAATTTGGACAGCGACGTTAGCCACGAATCGGCGGCGGCGGGCGTTATGGACGATAGAACGCCGGTCGGTATCTTTCCGCCGTGGTTTTTCTGAAAGTACTCGACCGACGCGGCCCTGGGCCAGACCCCGAGCCCGTCAATGGTGGTAACTTCTTTCCGGTCAGCCAGGTATATGACCGTGGGCGCCACGCCCAGGAAGCTGCAATCATCGACATGCACCACGTTCAACGCCAAGCCAACGGCCACTCCGGCGTCAATCGCGTTGCCGCCGTGTTTCAGGACTTCCAAGCCGGCCATGGCGGCACTGGGATGGCTGGCTGCAACCATTCCGTTGACACCCTGCATCAATGGACGAAAACTGGTTAGCGTGGTCCCTTTGACTGGCATTTTCGGGCCTCCATATTAAGGAATTTTAGTTCTTTGGTCTGGAAGAGGTGGTCATGCCCCATTCGTTGTACCGGATATGGGGCGGGCGTTGCGTGTCAATCTGCCATTGTTGAGAATGCGGCGAATTCCCGTGGGGAGGTTTTCCGAGTGCGCCGTGGGGCTGATCCCATTTCGTTGTCTGAGCCTGAATTCCACGATCTCCTCAGCGTCCTCCTCCGCGGGGTTACCCTGCGGGCTGAAGTCCAGCTGTTGATATACAGCCAATAGGTCGTCGCCAATTGGCCGGCGAGAATGGCGCCTGCCTGGTCAGCATGGTATCAGATGACTGCCTTGTCGGATTGACGGGGAGCAAAGGGTAGACCGCGGGGTGAGCATCACGTCCACCACCAGACCCTGCCGATTGTCCGTCAGCACATGACCGGCAAAGCACAGGCCCGCTTCTTTCCCGGAGCCTTTCTTCGCCAGCCGGGCCTCAGGGTCCGTTGTGGACACTTGCGTCTCGTTGCGTCGCCGCTGGCCTCGAAAGGCTACCTCCGGATTGCGACCGCCACCGTCAGCTCGAAAATGGTCACCTGAGCCGTCGCCAGATGGCGGGTCTCCCTCCCGAGGCCGAAAGCTCTTCAGCGATGCCCCGGCTTCATCTATCGTCGTGGCCGAAGCAGTGTCCCGTCGGCCAAAACCACCGCCGCCGCCAGCGACAGGAGCAATAGGGCTACAGGCAGGAACCAGAACTTCATTACTCGTCGCATTTTGATCCTCGGATTTTTCTAATGTTCTGTGTCTCTTGGCGTGCCCTCGATGGGGTCGCCGAGTCGATCCCAGTCCGATAGGCACGTCGGGGTCAGCCGTCGGCGTGCCGCGTTATCCCGGTATTCGTCTGATTTACCATAGATTTCGGCTTCCCATTGGCTAATCCTGATACCGGGCGTCGGGTGAACGACTTCACCGGTGTTGCGGTTGACCGCCAACCGCGCTTGAACCCTTCCCCCGTCCTGAACCGGCGCCACATCACCGTCCTTCACCAACAACAGGACAAGCCAATCGTTGTTATGGTTCCAGCGAATGTAGTGCCCCCGTTCCACGACTTCAACCAGAGCGGGTGTCCAGAGTGCGCGGTCTGGCAGATAGGCGAGCCAATTCCTTCGGTCGGCAGTCATTTGCGCCACGCGCTCCATCTACTTTGTCGTCAGCGCTCGCCGCGCCGCTTTGCGTCGCATGAGCAACTCCACACCTTTGGTACCGCGCATCATACCATCACCCCGCGGACTACCCCTTTTGCAACACCCTCCTGGGGGCAGATCACCGTTACAGTCAGACCACAACAGAGGGGGAGCTGGAGTAAGTGTTCGGAGTTGAAGGTAATATCCTGGCCCCAACCTGTCTTTCCCGCGAAAGCGGGAATCCGGGAAGCCAAAGATAAGCAACATTGAGGTTTAAAGCGTCTCTGGATTCCGGCTCAAGGCCGGAATGACGGAGTGGTATAGAAACAACCCGTCGAGTCTGAACTGTTACGAGCTGGAGCCGGAGATGGTGCCGGCCCTGAAAAGGCCGTACTATGGCTTTAGCATATTACTGGGCCGGATCGAAGATGCAATGCCAATTGCTCGGGACGGACGCGAATAATGGGATACGTTAACCTACTGGCCCCGTGCATCTTTGGGGCAAAAGACTACCTGATTAAGAAGGGGGCGCCATGGCACAGGTTCTTGATGGCATCACCATCCTCGACTTTACCAGCGGCCGGGCCGGTGGCGTCGCCACCATGGTCATGTCCGACTTCGGCGCTGAGGTCATCAAAGTTGAGCCGCCGGGCGGAGAAAAATTCAGGAGGTCGCCGGGGTCGATCCAATGGAATCGCGGCAAGAAAAGCGTCGTCCTCGACCTGAAGACCCAGGACGGCCGGGAGAATGCCCGGGAGTTGGCGCGACTATCCGACGTTGTCGTCGAAAGCTTCCGGCCAGGAGTAACCCGACGGCTGGGTATCGACTACGACACCCTTCGCGCGGGCCATCCCGAGCTGGTATATGCCACGCTGACCAGTTTCGGGCCACGGGGACCTTACGCCAACTACAAGGGTTACGACGCCGTGGTGGCCGCCAAGAGCGGCCGGATGATGATGTTTGCTGGGCAGAATCCCAGGGAAGGCCCCAACTACGTCGTGGTTCAGGGCGTTTGCCACGCCGCCGCCACGGCGCTGATTCGAGGCATCACATCCGCCCTTTACGTGCGGGAAAAGACCGGCCTCGGCCAGCGGGTGGAGACCAGCATGCTGAAGGCCGTGACCACCTACGATCACGTCTCCTGGATCCATGGCCAGATGGTTGAGAAGCAGCCGGACACCTACCCGCCGGGCGCATCGGTGGGAATCGGGCGTCCCAACCCCACCGGGTATCTGCCCGCCCGTACCAAAGACGGCCACTGGATCCAATTGGGGAACGTCGTGGAAAGGTTGTTCAGGTCCATGATGCACTGGCTGGACATGGACTTCATCTACGAGGACCCGCGATTCAAGACCGCGCCCTTCCTGGACCCGGAAGCCGTTGCGGCCCTGGAACGTATCATGCTGGAAAAAGTCCAGGAAAAGACTCTTGATGAGTGGATGGCCATATTCCTTGGTGAGGCTGGCGACGTGGCTGCCGAGCCCTATTTCACCTCAGAGCAGGCTTTGGACCATCCCCAGATCGTGCACAACGGCAACGTTCAGGACGTGGATGTTCCGGGGCTGGACATCACGCGACAGCTTGGCCCAATTGTAAACATGAGGGGCACGCCGGCCGGCACGCCGGGGCCGGCCCCGGCACTGGGTCAGCACACTGCAGAGGTACTCGCCCGCCGGCGCGGTGATGCCAGAAGCCATTCCAACGGCGCCAATTACCCGATGCCGAAGCATCCTTTGGACGGCATAACCCTCCTGGACCTGGCGACGGTAATCAACGGCCCCCTGGGTTGTTCCCTGGTAGCCGAGCTGGGCGCCAGGGTAATCCGCATCGAAGCCCCCGGCGGCGATTGGGGCCGGCAGGGGATGGCCATGACGGTGCACCGTACCATGGCAGGTTCCGAGGGCATTTGCCTGGACCTCAAGACTCCGGAGGGTCAGGAGATCATGGGCAAGCTGGCAGCCAAGGCCGACTTGCTGCTTCACAGCATGCGCCCAGGAGCCCCCGAGCGCACGGGCATCGGGTACGAGCAGTTATCCAGGATCAATCCCAACCTGGTTTACCTCTACGCCGGCGGCTACGGCTCCACGGGGCCTTACTCTCACCGTCCGTCTATGGCCCCGATTGCCGGCGCCGTGTCCGGCGGTGGCGTGGCTCAGATGGGGCGGGACGCTTTTCCACCGCCGGACCAGTCCATGTCCATTGATGACATTGCTGCCGTAGCCAGGCAACTCAAACGGGCGAACGACGGCACTGCCGATCACAACACTGCCATGGTCAATGCCGTCGGCCTGGTACTGGGCCTCTATGCCCGTGAGCGTACCGGCAAGGCACAATATGTCGAGTCCACCATGATCGCTGCCAACGCCTATGCCAATGTCGACGACTTCTACTGGCACGAGGGCAAGCAACCTCGACCGTTGCCGGACAGTGACGGATACGGGCTGCACGCTCTCTACCGCCTGTACCGGGCAAAATCGGGGTGGGTGTTCCTCGCTTGTCCCTTCGAGGACGAGTGGGAGGCCCTGTGCCGGACCATCAACCGGACGGACCTTCTGGACGATCCCCGCTTTGCCACTCCCGAGACGCGGGGGGAATACGACCATGCGCTGGCTGACGAATTGGCCCGGGTGTTCGCCGGCGAAGAACCCCTGTATTGGGAGCAGTTGCTCACCGCCGCCGACGTGGCATGCGTCAAGGCCGAGGATCGGGGAATGTTTTTCTTTTTCAACGAAGATCCCCACGTGCGTGAAAACGAACTCCGTACCCAGGTAGAAGCGCCACGCTATGGTCAATTCTGGCGGTACTCCCCGGTGGTCGACTTCCCGGATTCCTCGGGACGGGCCGGCCCCGGACCGCTCAAAGGTCAGCATACCCGCCCTCTCCTCAGGGAATTGGGGTATACCGACGAACAGATCCGCGACTTGAAACAACGGAAGGTAGTGGACTGGGAGGAGGAGTAGCAGGCTATGGTGGGTGCAATGATTCCAGCCGATACCAATGGCATAAGGGACAAGGCCGCGATAGTCGGCATAGGCGAAACGGAGTTTTCCTGGAACTCGGGTCGTAGCGAGTTGCAGTTGGCCTCCGAGGCGATCAAGGCCGCCTGCGATGATGCCGGTATCGCTCCGCAGGATATCGACGGACTGGTGCGCTACGACATGGAGTCCAACCACGAAACGCTGCTGATTCAATCGTTGGGCATAAAGAACCTGCGTCACTGGGAATCTGTCTCCTACGGCGGGGGCGCGGGCAACGCAGTGATCGGCCATGCCGCCGCCGCTGTTGCTGCCGGGTTTTGCAACTACGTGGTGTGCTTCCGCGCCGCCAACCTCCGTTCCGGGTTGCGCTTGGGCCGGGCCAGAGGTCCGGAGCGAATTCCCGGCGGGGCGCAGAGCTTTGCCGCTCCCTGGGGCAGCATGGCTCCGGCGCATCATTTCGGAATGTTCGTCCGGCGTTACATGCACGAGTACGGAGCTACCAGCCGCCACTTCGGTTGGGTCGCTGTTACCCTGCGCGAGCACGCCTCCCGGAACCCTCGCGCTCTCCGGAGGGAACCCATCACCATCGACGATCACCAGAATTCCCGTATGGTTGTGGACCCTCTGCACGTGTTGGACTTCTGCCAGGAAAACGACGGCGCTGCTGCCATCGTGATCACGACCCCGGAGCGCGCCAGGGAACTGCGCCACTCCAGCACCCTGACCCTGGTTGAGGCGGCTGCCCAGGGCTCCGGCCCTCGCAACGATGGCATAATCTACCGCCCCGACCTGGCCGCGTCAGAGTCGGAGAACACCGCCCGAGATCTTTGGGCCCGGGCCCGCTTGCAAGCTTCGGACATGGATGCGCTGATGTTCTACGACCACTTCACCCCGTTCTGCCTGCTGAACCTGGAAGCCTATGGATTTGTGCCTAGAGGCGAGGCAAAGGACTTCGTGGAAGGTGGAAGCAACCTGCGGTTTGATGGCATGCTGCCCACCAATACCCACGGCGGCAATCATTCCGAAGCGTATATCCACGGCCTGACCCATCCCCAGGAGGCTGTCCGGCTTATCCGAGGCACCTCCACTGCTCAACCGCCCCACAAGACCGTTAACCGGGTCCTGTCCTGCAGTAGCACGGCCCAACTGAGCGCCGCCGTGATAATTCGCCGGGGATAGCGCCGGGGTGGTCCAAGGACTTCGAGGAGTTTCGATGACTCAGGAAAGCGAACAACCCGCCAAGTCCCGGCCGATGACCGCGCCGCTGGAAGGCGTACCGCTACCCGACCTGGAGCGGTTGCCGGACTATGAGCAGGGGTTCTGGGAGGGGCCGCGGCACGGCGAGCTTCGCATCCAACGGTGCTCGGATTGCAGCGTGTTCCGGCACCTGCCAACGCCCATGTGTCCAGAATGCTCGTCTCTGGAATACAACTGGGCCAGGGTCAGTGGCCGGGGTTTTGTTTACTCCTATGTAATAGTCCGACACCCGGTGCACGCGGCGATCCGTGAGAAGGAACAGACTCCCTATAACCTCTGCATGATCGAGCTGGAGGAGCAGGAGGGCCTTCGGATTTGCAGCAACGTCCTCCAAGTACCCCCCGAGGACATCAGCATCAACATGCCGGTGCAGGTGACTTTCTTTCCCGCGGTCGACGAGCCCGAGGTGGTGCTGCCGGTGTTCCTACCCGCCACGCTACAATAGACACCCGGCGCACGTCGCAACGATTATCGGCTTTGGGGCCCGCCGCCCTTTGGCTCCCTTTCGTGACCGGGTTTAAGCGTCTCCAGGAGACCAAATCCAGTACCTGGAAATGGCGCCGGCATCCACACGCAGGTCGAATCCGGTGATCATTTCGGAGTCGTCGGATGCCAGGAAGACCGCAGCCTTTCCATAATTTGTCGGGCTGGGGAGCTTCAGCAAAGGCGCGCCTCTGCTGGGCATAGCAGGGGTCGTAGCCCTTGGTGCGCGACCCATTGCGCTTCAACTCCCGAGAGATCGTTGATGGCGCGCGATCCAAAGCTGCCGCGATTTCCCGAACCTTGAACCCGGCGGGGAGTACCTGGGTAATCTGGCACCGTTCTGCAAGCGTGATCTGTTTATAGTTTCGTCCCATGGCAACACCCTAACAAGGTGTTGCACTTCGTTTGTGAACTTAGGTAGTCGAAAATGCCGATGTAAGGGCTCCCTCGCCGCTGCGGAACCGATAGACCAGGACGTTTGACGTGACCGAGAGTTCACTATCGTTGGTTTCCTCATCCACCTCCTGGGCGCGCCGCAGCAACTCCGCCACCTCCGCCGCCAACTGCTCCTCCTTCTCCTTCATCCGCTTATAACTCATCGCCTCGCGCCTGGATGCGTTGGCCCTGACCTTGGTCCCCTCCAGCGCCACGTCACCCATCTCCACCAGCCCCGCCCGCTGGCACAACTCCAGCACCTGCACAAACAGGCCCGACAGCGCACCCAGATGGTCCTTGCGGAAGTCTGGAGTGTTATTCGCCGCCAGCACCCGAAAGGCAATGTCCTCGTGGAGCCGTTGGGCAATCCTTCGTGAAGAAGCCACCCCGATGCAGTAACCGTAGAGCAGCACCTTGACCATCATCCAGGGATGATACGGCGGCCCGGCCCGCCTTTCCTGCTCGTAGCGAACGGTGATGTCCGATAGGGCCGGCCCCCGCGAAAGCGGGGGTCCAACTGGTCCACCACGTCGGAGATCAAGTAGGCCAGATGGTCGTCAGGCAGCCACTCTTGGAGAGCCGCCGGCAACAACAACTGCTGGTTGGGATCATAGGGAAGATAGGTCTTGCTCATCGACTGCTCCACTGGTTTGATGCTCGTCCCATCATACCCCCACCAACTCACCAGTGTTTCTCGGACAGGCTGGTAGGGTGATTCGGTTAGAAACCGCTGCATCGCCCTGGCTGACGCCAGAAGCGTCTCCGACAGATTCTCGGCGTTGCGCCGCTCGCCCGACTGCACCAGCAGGGCCTGGAGATAATGGCGGCTGTGGTCCCGCGTCTCCCGGCGCCCAAACCGCGCAGCGAAGTAAGCGTGAAAAACCTGAAAGGCCCCGTCCACCTGCTCGAAAGCCGCCGCATCCATTTCCCTGCCTCACCTGCTCATGTCTTCCCCAGTACCCCATCGTCCTACGATGCTAACCATCGTTGTAATACTGGAAACGGTGGTATGAAGATCTGCGGTGATGTTATTTCCACCGCGAACGGCTGTCATAATGATCTCCTCCAGCGGAACGGCCGGCAATGAGTACGTCAAACATCCACACTCCGTGGCAAGCCGTCACCAATTGCTGGAATGCCCACCAGCCGGGCATAGCCTGGGACTCTGCATCCGCACCTTAGGCGGACACGGATCACGACCGCTCAGGCGAGATGGCAACGCGCGAGCAGGCCGGGGCTGTTGCATAAAAGCCCCGGCCACAGGTATGGAGACAAACATGCAAAGAGAGAAGACCGCGGTCATTTACCATGCGTCATGCCCCGACGGGTTCGGCGCTGCGTGGGCTGCCCACCGCGTTCTGGGAGAACTGGCCCAGTACCTGCCCATGAATCACGGCGACCCAATCCCTCAGATGGATGACGACGCCAGGGTTTACATCCTGGATTTCTCCTTTGATCGAGAGCGGATGGGCGAGCTGCAGCGTAAGCATGGGCAGGACAACGTGATCCTGCTGGACCACCACATCACCGCAGCGCAGGAACTGTCCGAACTGCCCAACTGCCATATCGACCTTTCCAAATCGGGCGCGGTCCTGAGCTGGGAACACTTTCACACCGGGTCGGCGGTGCCCACGCTCCTGCTCTACGTCCAGGACAAGGACCTTTGGACTTGGGAGTTGCCCGATAGCCGCGCCTTATCCGCTTACCTGAGCTCACGCGAGATGGACTTCGATACCTGGGACAACATCGCCCGGGACTTTGAGACTGCCGAGGGCCACCTGCGAGCGGTGGAAGCCGGCAAGGCCATCCTCCGGAGCAAGCAACAGGACATCCGACAGATCGCCCAGTCAGCACACTTCTGGCAGGTGGGAGAACATCGGGTTCCGGTGGTCAACTCATCGATCATGCAGAGCGAAATCGGCGAGTACCTGGTCAACACGCATCCAGAGTCGCCGTTCGCGGCCATATACTTTGATGTGTCGTCGACGGTCAGAAAGTGGAGCCTGCGCAGCCGCCGCAACGGCTTCGACGTGAGCCAGTTGGCCAAGCAGTTCGGCGGAGGCGGGCACCCAGCCGCAGCCGGATTCAGCCAGTCCATTCAGAGCCAGCCACCGGTGGTTGGGGCCAAGCCGCCGCCGTCAGCGACAACGTAGCTTCGCTGCAAGTGGTTCATCGCTGGCCAGACTTGCCGGCAGCGGCCAAGGTTACCGCTACCCGACAACTCGAAACCAATCCAGTACGGGAACCCGCTATTACTTGCCCAGCCACTCCTTCACCCCAAAGAGATGCAACGAATATCGTGCGCAGCCATTGGGGCGTTGAGAACCTACTGCATTCGATACTGGGCATAGTGTCAATGAAGACCAGCGCCGCAACCGCAAGGGGAACTGCGCGGAATCGGGGCTTTTTCATCCTCTGGGGCGGTCTGTTGTGTTCTAACAAAACCGCCTCGGCGTACCAAAAAATGGTACACGAGCAGATCCAGGGGAATCTGACGGCCGATGGTCGGCACATGGGACGCCACGACAGGCGCCATCGCCGGCGTCGTCTCGGACAGATTCTCGGCGTTGCGCCGCTCGCCTGATTGCACCAGCGGGCCTGGAGATAATGACGGCTGCGGTCCCGCGTCTCCCAACGCCCAAACAGCGCAGAGAAGTAAGCGTGAAAAATCCTGAAAGGCCCCGTACACCTGCTCGAAAGCCGCCGCATCCACTTCCCTGCCTCACTTGCCCAAGCCTTCCCAACTACCCGGTAATCCTATCATCCCATCCGTCGTTGTCATACTAGTGGTAGATTTAGTACTAACTTCTACGGCTAACGTGCACATCCAAAATGCGGGAGTGGACGTAGAGTTCTTATGAGTTTGTAGAATACGAGACATCTAACCCCACGGAGCCTGATGCTGTTGGGTACGAGTTACGGATGCCAACGAAACGGTGGCCAGGCGTACTATTGACATGTTCATACGCAATAGCCAAGACTAATTCTGACACTTGCAATCCGGATTTGAACCTTGGTTCTAGCAATCCCGAAGCGGGATACTGGGCATATCACACCGCCGTGCATGAAGCGGGTCACGCGCTGGGAATGTCTGGGATCAATGATTTTATTTTGAGGCAACGATATCATGCCGCCCATCCCACGATCCCTGGCTCCGTCATGAACTATGACATTCCGGGTGATATCAGGCATCCCTCTGTTTCCGACGACTTTGCCGAACCCGATTGCTCGCCGCACCCGTTTGATGTGATGGCGATGTTTGCTCTCTACCAGAGTGTACCCAAATTGACCGTTACGGGCACCACAGAAGCCCTGGGCGGTGAAACGGTCTCCTTGGTAGCCGAGGGACCTGGGCAATGCGCCGGGGCGGGCGAATGGATAGGGGTTTACCGGGTTACACTTACAGTTGGTCTAACCCGAGCGGCATTTTCGCGTACGCTCCGCACCCGAACGCCGCTTCCGTGGATATAACGTTGCCCCATGTGGACCCGGAGGATGGCATTATCGTTTTTCCAGTTGACGTCGTCGTTACAGATTCCAACGGTACCCAGGCTTCCGTGGTCGGGGACATTGCTGTATCGCCAACTTGTTGCTAATCCGCCGTGAAGTCCCGTACCAAGCTACTATTTTTGCTGGCAGTGCTGCTCTTGGCGTAGTCTATGGGGTCTAGCGTTGGCTTCTGCCGGAATCCCAACAAGCCGGGTCTGTCCTGGCAATGGATCGAGGAGTACAACATCTCCAGGTCCACGCCCCGATGGTCACCTGACGGTGGGCACATCGTCGCGGCGTCAGAGGGAGCGATCATTTCGGTGCGGGCGAACGGTTCTCGCTTCAGGCGTCTGTCTGGAGGCGAATACGTGATCTACGACGCACCGGACATTTCTCCAGATGGCGAACGAATGGTTTATACCACTACGCGGCACCGCTCAGCGCCTTGGTCTTTGTCGGCGCCATGGCGAAACTTTGAGATTGAGACATCGCGGTTGAATGGTTCGGGCAAGCGCCGGATCACGAAAGACCCGGGTCAGGACGTAGCGCCGGCATGGTCGCCAGATGGTACGCGGATCGCGTTCGTTAGGCACGGAAGCAATGCTGAATCTCCGGGGATCTACACGGTAGCAGCTGACGGTTCCGACCAACAGCTGGTAGTCCCGTTTCGTACGGGTAGTGGAGGGGAGGGCGATCTGGCAGTTTATTCATGGGGCAAAACCGGCCCAACATGGTCTCCCGACGGCAAGAAACTGGCCTATGTGCTGGGCATCCAGGAAAGGAATCCGGATCAGCAAAGAGGTCACAAGGACTACACTGGTCAAGTTCTCTACACCGTGAACGTGGACGGCTCGGAGACCCGGGAGTTGTTCGCGGTCCAGGACAGCCTGCAAGAATCGATCACCACCGAACCGGCGTGGTCTCCCGACAGCCAGCGCATCGCGTTTGTTCACGCTGGAACAGTCAACGACGGAACCGCACTGGAAGTAGCACTTTATACCGCCCGGGCTGACGGCTCACAACTGGATGTGATTTCCGGCCCTCACCGCGAACTTGAACCATTGGGACTTCCACAAGTTTTATCGTGGTCTCCCGACGGCGCTCACATCCTGATCTCCCATCCCAATTCAGAAAACTCCCATTTTGCTCCACCATCAATCATCAACCCCGATGGCACCAACCTAAGTGAAGTCGGGGGACACGGCACCCAAGCGGTTTGGTCACCAGATGGATCCAAAATAGCGCAACTCCGTCACAAAAATCCCTATGCCCCTGGGGATCCCAGCATCTTTCTCTCCACGATCAACCGGGACGGCACCGACCTGCAGGTTTTGGTGCGGATTGATGAGGAAGGCAACCTCACGGCTGGGAATCCGCAAAAGTGAGTACTAGCGGATTTCCCAGTGATTCAACTTCAGATGAACGGGGAACCGATTTAACACGCGATAGACGGTCAGGCACTTGAGAATGTACGTAAAACGATTATTACCCCTCGCCTTTACCATCGCACTAATGGTTGCCGGCGCCGCCTACAGTGTCACCACGGACCGGATGGTGGAGCCACTCGGCATGGAGGTTACAAAGAGCGCGCCGTGCGCTGGCGGCTCCTGCGAGCCCCGGGATATCAGCGGATTTGCTCCCTTCGCATCCCGAATGGGCGGCGTAGCGGCGTTCGAGATCCCACCTGCCGACCATACTGTCCCCCGATAATCCCTCAAACGCCCTCGTCAATGAACAGGACGAGGGCTATGTATAATGGGCCCGGCTAAACCCATCCTTACAGTGGAGTAACCAAAATGGCTGCGGAACCCGTCAACATTTTCGAGTACGAAGAGATCGCCAGGGAGCGGATTCAGAAGGGTGATTACGATTACATCGCCGGCGGCGCCACCGACGAAATCACCGTCAGGCGTACCAGGGCGGTGTACGACTCCATCATGCTGCGCCCGCGTATGATGGTGGACGTGGCCCAGAGGAGCTTGGCCACCACGGTGCTGGGTCATGAGATTGCCCTGCCCGTGATGCTGGACCCTGCGGGAAATCACGAATCGGCCCACCCCGACGCGGAGATCGCATCGGTCAAAGCGGCGGGAGCGGCGGGCACGCTGATGGTGCTCAGCTCCCACGCCTCCCGTACTTTGGAGGACGTGGCGGCGTCGGCCACCGGGCCGTTGTGGTTCCAGCAGTATTTCTTCAAGGACCGAGGCATTACGCTGGAGATGGCCGCCCGGGCCGAGGAAGCCGGGTATTCGGCCATCTGCATGACTTTGGACGCCAAGATCACACCGAAGCGCGAACGTAACATTCGCAACGGATGGGTCCTCGCGCCGTCGCCCAATTACGCCCACCTGGACCTGGGCGCCCACAGTTCCGATTTCGCTCCTGAGGCTCCGGCCAGCGCCACCGATATCCGAGACGTGGCCGCCACTTGGGATGACCTGGACTGGTTTGCGTCGAACAGCCGGCTTCCGGTGGTGGTCAAGGGGATAATGGCCGGTGAGGACGGCAGACTTTCTGCGGAGAACGGCGCCAGGGGAGTCATAGTTTCCAACCACGGCGGCCGCTATCTGGACACCACGCCCGCCACTATCGAGGTGCTTCCCGAGGTCGTAAAGGCCGTGGATGGCAATGCCGAGGTTTACCTGGACGGCGGTATCCGGCGGGGAACCGACATTTTCAAAGCGCTGGCGCTGGGTGCCCGCTCCGTGCTGATCGGCCGCCCGCTGTTCTGGGGATTGGCCGTTGACGGTGAGGCTGGCGCCAAAGCCGTGCTGGATATGCTGCGGGACGAGTTGGACACCACCATGGGCATGTGTGGCTGCCCCACGATCGACAGTATCGGTACTGCCCAGATCGATACCGTTTCGCCGCTGCTTTCCATGTTCCCGACGGCTCCCGATTTCAGGTAGGCAATATTCGAAAACACCGGCGTGGGCGCCTGCCCTGAGCATACTTTACCAAGCCAACGAGCAAACCATGGAATCGCCGGGCGGTTACCTCCATGCTATACGTTCGCAAGTATGGGCAGGCCCATATATCGGGACTCTAGCAGGAGAGGCATCAAGATGGTGCGTGTTCGGCAAGTTAACCAATGAGTCCAGTCCGGGCGCCACACAAAGCGTCCTCACGGGTGGCATTCATAAAACCAGAAGTGAACTCGTGGATTTCGACGTTTCCGATTTGGAATACCTTGATCTGAGTGAGTTCCTAGAGCTTTTTGTGCTGGACGTACCGGACCCAAATGACTCTCCGGACGCCCCAGCCGAATACGAATGCAATTCGCCTTGCATATGGGCTACAGGGTTTACGGAACACCTTATTCTGACTGGCGCTGTAATCAAACAGGAAGCGGCGTTCGTATTCGGAACGCATCGAATCTCAGTGGGAGATTGGCATTGGTCTGCCGGATATGCCGATGGACCTGCTGTCGCGTACGTTACTCCGGCTGGCTTCTCACCATCGGGCTTTCAAGCTATTGTGAACGGGTTAATTGAAGACATTGCCTAAGAGTTGCGCGACGAGTTAAAGGAATGGCTTAAGGACCAACTCTCATAAGCAGGTTTGGGGGAATTGAATGCATAGGATCAGGCATCGACATTGGTTAATTCCAGGTTTAGGAATGCTCGTGGTTTCTGGTGCAGTGGGGTTGATTTGGGTCACGGCAATTCGAAGCCATCCTGCTTCAGCGCACTTGACGATTCAGCATGCGTGCGCTGAACAACAAGATATTTCGTCGTTCGATATGTTGGGAATTGCCACAGGGGTAGGAGGTAGGTGGGAGTATGACATTCAGGTATCGGGAGACGATTACCGAATGCTCATAACTACACAGATGATGAAATATTAGAGATCATTGGGGTAGGTAACACGACTTACTCTCGAGAAGGGAACGGGGAATGGGAAACCCATAGGGATTTTGGCTTCCATGATGCTTATTACCTCTCTGATCTATCTGCGATATGTTCGCACTTGACGGAGGCTAATTTCTTGGGCGAAGAAATCTTGGACTCCGTAACAGTTAAGAAATATGCCGTGACTCGACCCCAATCGCCCGGTGGATTGGTGCTTGGTGAGGACAAAGTGGATACAAACTTTCGCCAAACGATTGAATATTGGATCGATCTCGACGGTCGTTTGGTTCAAAATCAACTAACGTTTTTGTTGCCGGCTACCAGTAATCGGCCACAACAACAGACGGTGCTTTTTACGAAAATATCCGGTTGGGGTGAACCCAATGAAATCGTTGGACCTGAGTCCCAGTGAATGATCCTTAGTACTACAACGACGGCTGGAATGTTAGGATGCCTGGGTAGTCGGGAAGGCCCGGGCAAGTGAGGCAGGGAAGTGGATGCGGCGGTTTTCAAGCGGGAGTACGAGGCCTTCAGGATTTTCACGCTTACTTCGCCGCTCTGTGTGGGCGCCAGGACATGCGGAACCACAGGCGTCATGATCTCCAGGCGCTACTGGTGCGGCCTCTGCGGGGCTAAACCCCAGCCGGCTCGATAGCAGTGGGTACGGTAACGCCCTGCCAGCTGCCCTTGAGACGTTAGCTATCGCCGTTCATCTCCAGAATATGCGCGTGGCAGAAGGTAAGGTTTACCTTCTTCACGGGCGATGTCGGGGCCGTGTGCCGTCAGTCAACCCAAAGTGGGCAGCTATTGCAGGGTGGCGGCTTCTACGGTGGATGCGGAGAATTTCATGCGACCGCCTGGTATGGCCCCAGACGAAGCCGGTCGAAACGCACATACCCCTCGAACACACTTACCGCCACACTCGTGGACATAAACCGGTCTGGCAGCTTCGTCTCTGGGGAGACAATAACATTATAGGAGGACGGCCAACTATCTCCTGATGCAACGACCTCATGGACACTTTGGTACAGGGAAATGCTGAGAACGCGCCCGTCGAAACTCAATGTCATCTCGGTTTCTTCGTCGAGCCAAGAGAGTTCTTCCATAAGATTGCGCCGAAGGGGTCGGGCATAGTCCCTGTCGATAAAGCACTTTGGACAGGCCTGATAGGCCCGCTGCCTTTCCTCGGCCGCGCGCACCTCGCGCGCCAGCGGCACCAGGTCCCAGTGCCGTTCTCCTTCGACAAACCAATCCGGCAGGGGTTCTAGTTCGGACCTGTGCGACGCAAGGGCGTAGCTGACCCAGGCCGCAGCTTCCAACGCGCTTCCCAAGTCGATAGGGATTTGGGATTCTATGAGTGCCACCGTGCGGCCGGTGTTGATAACACCACTCAGCAACACCACGTACCGCGCATACATGTTCATCACATGGACAACATCCAAATCAAGATGAACGAACTTGTAACCGACACCTTGTAGTCCGGCTTGAGTCGTCCGGTGCTCAAAGCCAAGTGCAATCAGAGAGTCAATTGTTGGGCATGGACCACTCAATTTTCTACCTCCATAGCGCGTGTTCGGCACCCCACGCTCGAATCCCTCGATACCAGCTTCGTCAGCAACGCATCCCGTTGTGTGGGTAAGGCGCAGGATTTCCCACCAAGATGGTAGCAGCGCGGGGAATTGTGGTGGCGCATCCGCCGAATATATCCACCGCAATCCTATGGGGCACGAGCTGTTTATTCATGCACGCCAAGTTGCGCTTCGGGCCAGGCACCGCCGAATCTGCGGAGACTGACGGCATTTGTGAACCCACGCTAGTCCAGCCCAACCCGCCGCAGCGTATATGCGTCCCCGGCCATAATCTCCGCAATCCTCGGCGGCAGGCCGCGAAAATCATCGGTCGCCGCCGAGATCAATCTTCCGGTCAGCGCCCCGCTTTCGTCGGAGGCCAGCCATACTGCCAGCTCTGCGCACTCGTCTATGGACGCGCCACCGCCCGACGTTACCCTCATCCCGAGCTGGTGGATAAAGTCCGCTCCCGCCTGCGCGGCTTCCTCGGTCATTTTGTCCCACATACTTGTATGAACCGAGCCAGGCCCGAGGGCGTTCACCGTAATTCCCTTGCCATCCAGTTCCTGGGCCAACACTTCGGTAAGCCGTACCACCGCCGCTTTGCTGGAGCAATAGGCCGACATATTGCTCCACGCATTGGTCGCCCCCGCGCCCGACAGGTTTATAATCTTCCCTCCTGACTGCCCCAGCATTACGGGGATAACGGCTCGACATACCAGGAAAGTGCCGGTGAGGTTAACGTTGATGGTGTTCACCCAGTCGGCGATGTCGTTGCCCTGCAACGGGCCGATGGGGCCGGCATTTCCGGCGTTGTTGACCAGCACGTCAATCCGCCCAAATCGATCTACTACTCTATGGGCCAACCGTTCCGTGTCTTTCTGGCTGGTGACGTCGGTGCGGACGGCAATCGCTTCAGCGCCCAGCTCCGACGCGGCGGTGACAGCCTCTTGCAGCTCAGATTCATTGCGGGCGGCCAGCGCCAGCTTGGCGCCTTCGCGGGCATAGGCCAGGGCGATGGCCCGCCCAATGCCTCGCCCAGAGCCCGTAATGACTGCTACCTGACCATCCAATTTCATGGCGTAACCTCCTTGGGAGTACGAATCAGGGCGTGTTTACAATTGGAAATTCAACCCGTCGTTCCTGCGCAAGCAGAAACCCAGAAAAGGCCCTGCGACAGGAACCCTGGCCCGGTTTTGCGCTTGCTGGATTCCAGCATCCGCGGGAATGAAGGCATTCGTCAACAGGCTCTAGCCGAAACACTGGTCGGTTGAGCTGGCACCCTTCGGCGAGATCAGGATGAGCGGACAGAGGTTCACGCTCGCATTTTGCAATCGTCCTGGACCTCATGCGTACCCACTTTGCGCTGTCATTGCGAGAATGCCGTCGGCCATTGGCGGCGACCTGGTGCCCTCCCCATCTCTGTCACCCATTATTGCTTACCGGCTGGCCTGGACAAAGTACGCTACCCGTTCCGCCACCATTATCACCGCCGGGTTGATGGGAGCGCGTACCAGGTCGGGCATGATCGACGCATCAACGATGCGCAACCCTTCCATGCCATGCACTTCCCCATATTGATTGACTACGGCCAGAGGGTCTTCGGACGGTCCCATTTTGCAAGTGCAGGAAATGTGGGAGTAGGTAGTCGCTTCCCTCAGAAGCCATTGGTCCAACGCGTCGTCGCTCGCCAGGTCGTCGTCCTCGGGTTCAATACGATTCCCCAAAAGTGGGGCCAGTTCGTGTCGCCCGGCCAGATCCAGGGCCAGATAAACGCCGGCCCTCAGCCGCGCTCTGTCAAAGGGTTCGGCCAGGTAATTGTAGTGCATGGCCGGCTGCACCCGGTAGTCGGACGAGGTTAGCGTCAGTTCCCCCCGGCTTTCGGGCAGCAGCAGGGCGACCATCATTTCAATGTGCCGGCTGGCGGCGTCCTCCCCCTCAGCCCGTGGCCATTGAGCCTGGGGCGCCGGCGCGGTTCCCTTGACCCGGGGCGCGACCAGGGCGGAAAGACTGATTCCCAGATCGTTTCTCAGATGGGAGCCGGGAGCGGTTAGCCGCAGCGCCGCGCCGCCGGCCCCCCGGTTCGATGGAGTAACAAACCCGTCTCCGACTTCCCAGGTAACGTACACCTTCGGGTGGTCTTTCAGGTTCCGCCCCACGCCCGCGAGGTCCTGAACCACCGGAACGCCCAGGTTCTCCAGTTGCCCGGCCGGGCCTACGCCGGAGAGCAGCAACAGGTGGGGCGAGCCGACCGCACCGGCGCTGAGAATAAGCTGCTCAGCTTCAACGGTGAAGGTCTGACCGCCGCTCTCCACCTGCAGACCAATCGCACGCTTGCCTCGAAAAACAACTCGGCGGACCTGGCAATTGGGTCGCACCGTCAGGTTAAGTCGATGGCGGGCCTGGCTCAAGTAGGCCAGGGCGGTGCTGAACCGCACCCCGTCATGGTTGTTGGTCACGCCTGGGCCGACCCCGTTCGAGTCTGGATGGTTATGGTCGTGGGCTTCCGCAAAGCCGTTGGCGCGGCAGGCGCTGAAGAAGGCTCTTTGGGCAGCGTCCCAAGCATCCGGGTTGGCATGGTGGACGAAGATGGGCCCTTCGGAGCCGTGATAGTCGCCGTGCCGGTCAACGTCCGTTTCCAATTTGCGAAAGAATGGAAGGACCTTTTCGTAACTCCACTCGTCGTTGCCCCGGGACGCCCAGGCGTCAAAATCTTCCGGAACCCCACGGTAAAAAGCTGAGGAATTAATGGCGCTGGAGCCACCGGTAACCCTGCCTCGGGGCACCAACATAAGCGCCGCCAGGTCGGTTGCAGTTGCCGTGAACTGCCAGTTATGGCGACTGGTGGTCAAAGAGACCGGGTGGCCGCCGGCCGTTCGAGCCGCGGGTGGTACGGGAGCGGCGTTGAATCCGTATCTTAGTTCGTCGGGCAGTCGATCAATATCCGGATAGTCCGGCCCGGCTTCCAATAACAGCACCGAGCAACCCGGATCTTCCGACAGCCGGGCCGCCAGCACCGAACCGGCGGAGCCGGCCCCCACAATTGCCACATCATATTTCATGGTATTTGTCCTCAGGTTGAACTCATTGGTTTGAACATCAGAGGGGCAGCTATGAATATGGATACCATACCAATCGGCGAGGCTCAGGTTCAAATGCAATCGCCCTGGGGTGTATTAGTTCAGATAGAGGTGAGACGATAGTGTTACCAAAATAAAGAGAAGGGGCCAGCCTTTTGGGTCAAACCAAACAACCGAAAGGAGGCCATTCTCATGCGGATAGGTTCTACCCTACCCAGGTCATTTTACAACTTGCCGCGCCCCGGGCCAGCCCTGGTGCGGGAGCGGCTGCGCTGCTCCCAGCGAAAGTCCACCTCCCGATTGTGTCCAGCCCCGTCAACCGGCGGGGCCGTTTTTGTTGGCTATCACAACAGAACGGCCCCAATCTCGGTGCCGGAATCACACAACACAGGAGGGAATCTATGCCATTCGCCAAACCGCCACTGAACCGTTTAACCAAAATGACATCACTGGTGGTGGCCCTGAGCACGTTGGCGGCACTTGCGTACTTGGGGTGGGCCTTATCGGACGCGACCCCGACCACTCCCGCCCATTCCATCTCGGCGACGGACGACCACTACCCGGTGATGATGCCTTGGCCTTGGGGTATCCTCGCATTAGTGTCCATGAACAGTACGGCCTCCACTTCTGAACAAAGGGACGGAAGAGTGATGATCACCAACGCGCATGGCAACAGCATACATATCCCGTTCGGTGCAAGTTAACCTACTATCCGTCGTGCCTTGCAATCAGCAATCCAGAGATAACGTACTCCCACGCTAGCAACAGTTACACGCTGTCTGGCAGTATTCATTGAGGCCTCCTGCACTGCATTGCTGAGGTCGACGACTTGGTTGGATGTTGGATTTCCGACACAGAGGTGGGGGTGGCTCACGATACCGATCGATGCCGAGCCCGATCGGGTGGATATCATCGCCCATCACCCAGGTTACATTTGCGCGTCGGGTTATTGCGCCACCAAGACAATCTAATCAACTTCCTATGGAGTTGATTGGAGAGTGCCGCCCGAAACCTGTGAACCAACGCCCCAAAGATAGCGTACTGACATCATGACTTTGATCCGACAAAAACCACTGATTCTCGTTCTGCTCGCTCTGGCTACCGTGATTTTTGCGGCCATCGTAGCGGAGCCGATCATGGCACAAAACGGAACAACTCTCAGCGATGCCCTTCAACCCATAGACAGGGACGAAGAAGTGGTGGCTACAGTCCAGGGCAAAGACGTTACCCGTGGAGATATTCGACGGGCAGCTGAATTCTGGATAGTGACTAACATGGCCGCAACCAGCGAAGACACCACGCACAAGAGCATCGTGCTCGTGATTGACAGGTTTATCGCCCAGGCGGAAATCGAACGCAGGCAACTCACCGCCACCCGCAAGGAAGCCGAAGATTTTATGCGCCGCAACCGTGACATTTGCATGAGAGAGCACGGTGCGGAATGTCACGAAGCTGTCACGCGCCTCGGAATCAACCGCAACGACAACGAGTATTGGGAAAACATCGTACTGCCCGAATACGCAAGGAAGGTGGGCGAAATCAAGCTCTTTCAGGCCATAATCAAGGAAAAAACATGGCGGACGCCACCAATGAAGAACTCATCGCCGTCGAAAATGCCCTACCCGGCGAATTGCGCCAAAACGCGGCAATCGTCTGGCACGACGAGGACTTGGGACGAACGTACCAAGGTGCGTTGCAGTCGGGGCTGGCCATACTCCCAGTCCCGTTCCTTGTCGACCATCAGCCTGACCTCCTCGGACCTGCGCCGGCTGGTGCAGCGGTATTGGGGAACATTTCACAGAGTCTGATGGCCGTCCGCCGAAGCCGTCAGCGGCCAGGGCGTTTCAATTATCGGAACGTAGCGGTCAGAAGTGAGCTGGCGACAGCGTTGATCGATACGGCTACGAGATTGCCACGCTGCGCTCGCAATGACATTAGGAGACAATTGAAAGAACCTGGTCAGCGGCTGTCTGCACTCCGCGCCGGTGCGGACTCTATGGGGCGTTCCAGTGGCGGCGGTCTCGCGTCGGGCATATAATCGGCAGCGGTCAAAGCGGACAAGACCGGCCTCCGAATGCGTTTGGGGCGAGCGACCATCATTGTCAGAGCGGCTCCAGGGGCGTCGAGAAGCACACAGGAGGAATAACGTATGACAGACCTGAATTTCGCGACCCTTTCCGGCGATTACACTGTCATCAGCGAGGCGGCAGTCGAGGACTTCAGGGGCGGCCTGCACGGGGAGACGCTGCGCCCCGGCGACGAGGGCTACGACAGCGCCCGACGGATCTGGAACGCCATGATCGACAAACGGCCCGCCCTTATCGCCCGCTGCAGCGGAACGGCCGACGTGATCAACTCGGTTAACTTCGCCAGGGAGAACGACCTGCTGATTTCGGTGCGCGGCGGCGGCCATAACTTCCCGGGCAACAGCGTTTGCAACGACGGGCTGATGATCGACCTGTCCCGGATGACCGGCGTGCACGTCGATCCGGCGGCCAAAACGGTCCGGGCCCAAGGCGGGACAAAGTGGGGAGCATTCGACCACGAAACCCAGGCCTTCGGACTCGCCACGCCCGGAGGGACCGACCTGGACACCGGCATCGCCGGTCTTACGCTGGGCGGCGGCATCGGTTGGCTGTCCGGCGCTTACGGCCTCAGTTGCGACAACCTGATTTCCGCCGACGTGGTAACCGCCGACGGCCGGCCGCTCACTGCCAGCGCCGACGAGAACCCCGACCTGTTGTGGGCCCTGCGGGGCGGCGGAGGAAACTTCGGCGTCGTCACCTCTCTCGAGTACCGGCTGCATCCCGTGGGCCCTATGGTGCTGGCGGGCCGCCTCGTCTACCCATACGACAGGGTGAGGGACTTCTTCGGCCTGATCGGCGAGTTTACCGCCGATATGCCCGACGAGATGAACATCATCACCTTCCTGACGACCCTCCCCGAGGGCGGCGGCAAAGCGTGTAGCATTCTGCTCTGCTACTATGGCCCCATTGAAGAGGGAGAGCGGGTCATCAGGCCGCTGCGGCAGTTCGGCCCTCCATTATCCGACGATGTAAGGCCCATGACTTACACCGAGGCCCAAGCGTTGGCGCTGGCCCCCCAATGGCGGCAGAACTACCTGAAGTCCCATTTCATGAGCCAAGTCAGCGACGACGCGCTGGACATCACGCTCGACTTTTTTGGCCGGATAACCTCGCCGCTCTCGAGCGTCCTTTTCCAGTATCTGGGTAACGCCGCCCGGCGTGTGCCCGCCAACGAAGCCGCCTTCGGTCACCGGGGCGCCCTGTGCGAATGGGCCACCAACGCGGTCTTCCTGGACCCGGGGGAGTCAGAGGTCCACATCCGATGGGTCCGCGATTTTGCCTCGGCGTTGTTGCCCTTCTCCTCGGGGGCCTACATCAATCAGGTCGGCACCGAGGCGGAGGAAGGGGAAGAGGCGATACAGGCTGCCTTCGGGGACAACTTCCAGAGGCTGGCAGATCTGAAGCAGAAGTACGACCCGACGAACCTGTTCAGCCACAACCAGAACATCCGTCCCCGGATCTAGGATGCCCAAGGGTCGGGTGTTGGCGTATCGCGGTCAGGCGAGGAGTGCGGCGCCAGCCATTCTCCAGGCGCAACGAACGCAGTCGCGCTCTGAAGATCAACGGCTTGGCACCCGTCGACCCCGCTGAGGTGGGAATATCCTTGGTGGTGCCCGACCCGGCGAACGTCAAGAATGGCATACTGGTACGGGCGACTTGCGACAACCTGAACGACCGTATATGCTTGCCGAAATTCTGGTCAGATTGATTTGACCCCGGTACGGTTGGAATGAAACTTGACGGCAAAGTAGCGATTGTAACCGGCGGCAGCCGTGGGATTGGACGCGCCATCTGCCTGGGGCTGGGCGACGCCGGGGCGAAGGTAGTCGTAACATCTCGTACTGAAGCAGACAGGTCAGCCGGCACCCAGTACGAAAAGTACGGGTCGGGCGACATAGGTGATACCGCAGCGCAAATCACCGCCCGGGGAGGCACGGCGATACCGGTCCACTGCGACGTGGCGCAGGTCAATGACATTCAAGACCTGATGACCGCCACGCTCGACCATTTCGGCCGGATTGACGTTCTCGTTAGCAATGCGGGCATGGACTGTGAGTCACCGGTGGTGGACCTCGACGTTGAGCTATTGGACCAATGCCTGGCGGTCAATGTGCGCGGCCCGCTGCTACTTTGCAAGTACGCACTCCCGTCCATGATATCCCAAGGCGAGGGAGGCTCCATATACTGCGTGACCTCCGGCTCCGCCAGGGGATACCGGCAGGGACGAGTCGGCTATTCGATGAGCAAAGCAGCGCTGGAGAGGATGTTTTTCAGCTTGGCAGAGGAGGTCAGGCCCCACAACATCGCGGTCAACGTCCTGGACCCCGGCCGGGTGGACACCTGGATGAACCGGCGCGGGGACTGGCCGGGAACCTCCCACATACCCATGGTCCAGCCCGATGCCCTGGCCCCGCCAGGCGTATGGCTGGCAGGGCAGACCGCCGAAACCCTGACGGGCGCGTTGGTGTCACGAGCAGAATTCGGAGTGACCTGGGGTCCAGAGAAAGACAAGGCAACATGACCACACCCCGGAGCGCAATGCAGGTATTAGGCCCCTGGCCGGCCGAACCCAGCGCTGGCGTGCTTATTGCTGACAACGCCGTTTATGCCGGCAGGCCTACGGCCGACTATTCCCTCAGAGAGGCATGAGTAACCCCCAGGTCAGGATGAAACCGCCGCGAAACCATCCCGGCCAATCCGGTCGATGAACCGGCTGATGCTGGAATGGTAGACCACCGGGTCCTCGATGGTCAGAAAACAAAACCAGCGGTATGCCAGGTTCTCCGAGATCGCCGGGAACTGCCGTCGGAAGGATGCGACGTTTTACAGCGAGCAGATCAGCAGCGCCCCGACCATCACCTCGGAAGGGTTGGCTGGTCTCCCGAAGTCGCGACGGTAGCACTCCTTCAGGGGCGCCACATTAGCCACTTTGTTAGAAAACCGAAAGCTCCGGTTCAGCGGGCGAAGCTGGCGGACAAGTCTTCTTCCCAGAGTATATAATTTGGACCAATCCACTCAGTTCCCATGGAGTGGGAAAACCCGCACCGGTCCTGGACTCTACCGAGTTTGGGCTAGGAGGAACTTGTTATGGGCATCCAGATCAAGCGCGTTGGGCATGTGGGGATTCTGGTTTCCGATTTTGAACGGTCTTTCGAGTTTTACACCAAGGTGCTGGGATGCAAGGTGACTTCCCGCCGCCGCCGGCCCGACGGGGCCGAGACAGCCTTCCTGCGGTTTGACGAGACCCACCATGATTTCGTCATCGCCGCTGCTCCCGAAGGCGTGGACGTTTCCGAGAACGTTCCTGGGCGGGCCCGTCTGGTGCAACAGGTGGCCTTTGAAGTGGAAAACCGCGACGAATTCATGAAGGCTCTGGCCCACATCCACACCCACGGCGCAGAGATTGTCAGCGGCCCGCTGACCCACGGCATCGAGTCCGGCGGGAACCTGGAAGGCAGCGGCAGCCGCTCCTTCTACTTCCTGGACCCGGACGGCAACCGCCTGGAGATCTTCTGCGACGGCATGAAGGTTCCCAACGGGGAGCAGTTCCCCAGGGCAGAATACGCCGACGCCATCAAGGACTTTATGAACAAGAAGGCCGGTAGTCTCTGACGACTAAACAACGTTAACCGTAAATACCCGTAAAATGGCTGAACAAATCAGGACGGCGTGGAGTGTTCCCCGCCGTTATGGTTTGTCCGGGCGAGGTTGACCAGCTAAAACCCAGCTTTCTCCGTAGCCCCGTGCCCTTGCAAGTCCCTGCGGGGTGTCGAAGCCCCGTTTTCCCCTGCAGGGTACATCTCGTCCAGAATGGCTTCCCGCCACTCGACGCCGGGGCGGAGCAGCCGTTCGATGGCGCGGATGTTGTAGTAGCTGGTGGCCGTGCCGGGCAGGTCGCCTCCCTCGGCGACGGTGCGGGTGGCCTCCACCAAGAAGCGGCAGACGTGGACGATGGCCATGTCGCTGCGGGCACTACTCGTCCACCAGGCCGATGCGTTCCTCTGTGTCACAGAAGGCGATGAGGTCAAAAAGCCCAACAGCCGCACGCGCACCCAGGATTGGCGGCATGGTGCGTTAATTGCGGCGCTGGTGTCCGTTCCAAAAAACACACCGGCCGGAGCGGACTGCTCCGGCCGGTGTGTTTCCGAGGGTCCGGTTCCCTGGTTCCACGGGTTCCGGCCGAGAGCTACCCTTGGCGAACGAACTTGTCGACACCAGTGCCGTCGCTGAGGCCGACGTAGATGTCGCCGCGGGAGTCGACCCAACTGCCGTGGCCGGGACCGCGGCAGTCGAAGCGTGACAGTACGTTTCCGGAACCGTCCAGGACGCTGACCCGGGCCGAAGAATCGTTGACGCTGCCCTCACTGACGTACAGGACGCCCTCGCTGTCCACGGAGATGTCCATGGGCCGCTGGATATCGTCCCAGATGGTGATGAACTCGCCGTCCAGGGTGAAGAGCTGCATCCGGTGATTTTCCCGGTCACAGAGCAATATCCTGTCATCGTGGATTAGGAGGCTGTGGGGAAGGTGGAAATGCCCCGGCTCCGTCTTCCCTGGTTGCCCCCAGGACTGCTTGAGTTGGCCGTCCCAGCTGAACCGGTGGATGCGGGCGTTGCGGTATCCGTCGGATACGTACAGGTCGCCCGAGGGGGATGGGACCAGTTCACTTGGGTAGTTAAAGGGGCCGGCCGCGCGGGGGCAAAGGTCGCCCGGGTTTTCGCAGCCGGTGTCCGAGTGGACGCCGTGGCGCCCCAACATCTGGATGGGCTTGCCGTCGATGGTGTAGACCAGGCAGACGGAACTGTCCCGGTCGGTCAGGTAAACCGTGTCGTCCTCGATGTAGATGCCGTGGGCGAATGAGAATGCGCCGTTCCCCCAGCTGTCCAGCAGGTTGCCGTCCCGGTCGAAGATGAGGATGGGCGGGTCCTTGCGCTGGAAGGCGAACACCCGGTCCTGGGAGTCGGTGGCTATGGCGCTGACCATGGCGAAGTTCTCGCCCTCTGGCAGCTTGGCCCAGTTTTCAACCATTTCATAGGTGTACTTGCCGCTTCCTACCGTCGTCATGCTTCTGGCCTCCGTATTGTTTGGATGGTATCTCATTGGTTGACGCCTCTATTGTAACGCCGGAAACGCTTTCTGTTTCAGGTGGGGTATGACCTCGTCAGCAAACGGCTTCATGAAGCGTAGCGCCATTTCGTGCTCCAAGTCGGGGCAGTAGCACTCTCCCAGAGGTGCCACAAGCTTGTTGAGATTCAATCGCTCACCGATCTGCTCAGCAGGTGGTCGTGGTGGATGGAACCCCGCAACCGCTTGGTGGTGGACCGGTACAGTGTGGAATCCCTGTGGGAGCGGTCCGGAGGTTGGATCATCGTCATCCTCATCAATACCCGATTGTCCGGGCGTTGTAGCCGGACATCCTGCATGGATTGGCAACATCGCCGGCTTTTCCAACGACGCGCTGTTCAGTGTCGTGGTACTCCCAGCGCAGCGGACAACCACGGCGCATGTTGATCTCACACACGGCGTGTAACCAGTCGACGAATTTGCGTCGGAAGCTGGGCATGAGGTTGAGCCTTGAAGCGGTGATGGCCGCGGTGTGTTTGGGGGTGTGTCAAGGGCAACGGTCAGTTTTCCGTGTTGGGGACATTGACCGTTGCGCACGCCAAATCACGCGCTTGCTGTAGCGAACAGTACGAATTGCCATTCAAAAAAGGGCCGCTCCATGCAACGATCGTGGGATAATCACGGCGATACCCGACCGGCGATATCGTTGCGGAACCTCCGGCTGCGGTGTCGTAACGCGACATCGGTCGGTGTGCGAGAATAGACAGCGTTGTGACGATATTGGTAGTGCTGGAGGCGCGCGGACGAGCAGCAAAATTTCCACAAATGTATCGGGAGGCGAAATGGCAATATATCGGGTGTTTTCGGACGCCGACGGCGAAAGCCACATCGAAGACCTTAAGCTGGAGGATCACCCGGAGCTGGGGGCCCTGATCAATGTGTCCGAGGTGCGTGTCCAGGAGTTTGACGGGTCGCGCCACATGGACTTTCATCCCCTGCCCGAGCGCAGACTGATTATCCACCTGTCCGGTGAGGTTGAGATCGGTGCCAGCGACGGCGCTAAACGGGTGCTGCGAGCCGGGGATATCCGGCTGATGGAGGACGTCACTGGCAAGGGCCATTCGCACCACGACCTGACTCCATCGGCTGCGGTCTACGCCCTGCTAAACGACTGATTGACCCTTCTTCCCGGCATCGACGAGGCAGAAGGGCGGCGTGGAGAACGCCATCGGACGTATGCGTCGCGGCCTGCCCCGCAATACCGATCTGGCCACTGTGGTTCCCGCTACCAGGTTGGTTGGTTAGAAGTCCGACGCCCGCTCTCCGCAAACACGAGTGTGATCGCGGCGACTTTCTCGACGGGTCCAACCCTGAAAACCTCCAGCCCTACTGCCCTGTAGTCCCTGCAAATCAACACCTCGTCCTATTCCAGAGATACTAATGATGCCATAATCGGATGCACTGCCCGCACGCAGTTGCCAACGATAAGCTGGCTGAAAAAGCCAGGGAATATTAGCCGTTCTGGGAGATGTCGTTGCGCTCAACAGTTGACCAGGAGATCAGAGATCTAATTCAAAAGAATGGGCGAATTACATTCGCTCGGTTCATGCAAGCCTGCCTGTACTCGCCTGGTGGAGGCTTTTACTCTGCCCGGGGCAATAGGATCAGCACCCATTTCGGGACCTCTTCCACGAGTCACCCGGTTTTCGGTGCCCTGATCGCCCGGCAACTGGAGCAGATGTGGCACCTCCTCGGAGACCCTCCCGTTTTCCATTTGATCGAGGTGGGTTCCGGCGACGGCGTCTTGGCTCAATCCATCGTGGATGCCTGCCGGCGGATGGCCCCCAGGTTCGCTCAGGCGCTTTACTATGTCGCTGCAGACTACGAGCCTGGATGGCTTCAACCACCTGACCACACCTTTGACTGGGCCAACGGGACTGTAGATCGGATATCCTCAAGCGGGCAAGACACGATCTTCGGAATCCAACGAGTTAAAACCGAAGGACTTAGGGCGTTCCGCAATGTTGTTGGTTGTATCCTGTGTAACGAGTTGATCGACAACTTCCCGGTCCACCGGTTCGCCATCCAAGGTGGAAGAGTCAAGGAAGTCTTCGTCACTTCGGCGGGGGAGAATCTCACCGAAGTCCTGGGCGAGCCATCCTCACCCCGCATCGAAAAGAGGCTGACCAGCTTGGGCTTGTCCTTGACTGAAGGGTATCGCGGTGAGGTGAACCTGGCCATGGAGGACTGGACTGGCCAGCTATCCAGAGCCCTGGACCGCGGGTTTATTCTCAATATCGACTACGGTCAACTGGCCACTGACCTCTACTCGCCCCAGAATGCCCGGGGCACGCTGGTCTGTTACAACCGACACGTCGTCAGCAGCGACCCATACCAGCACATCGGGCAACAGGACATTACCTGCCAGGTGGACTTCACGTCCCTCATGCGGATGGGTGATCGGCACGGTCTAACCACCGTGGGCTACGCCTTACAGAGCCGGTTCCTGACGAACCTTGGCTTCTTCCCGTTCCTCGATGCCCTCCAAACGCAAGGCCTATCCGCAGCCCGAACGGCACTGAGCCGTATGGCCATGATGACCCTGGTGGACTCGAACGAATATGGCGACTTCAAAGTGCTTGCCCAAGCTAAAGGGAACGGGTTGGGCGTTGATCTCCTGGGGTTTGAGGGCCAGGAAAGGTAACACGCGTATCATTCAGCTCACCTACAAATACGGCGGCTTTCGCTAAGGGGCGAAAGCCGCCTGGAAATAAGAGAAAAAGGGGACAAAAATACCTAGTGGATTGTCCCTTCATTTGATGGCGACAGAGCCGATGATAGCGACAGAGCCGAGGGCAACGAACATGCTCCGCGCGGCTGCATTCTAGCTCGGATGCTTGCTGAACATGATGAAGCCGTTACTGTCGGGTGTATTGCAGCCCGCCAGGGCAGTATCGGCCCGCACCGTCACCTGCCGTGCACCCGCTGTCCCCCGAAGCTGCTGAATGCTATCAGCGTAGAGGACGGCGCGATTGCGCCCCGTTCCGTTATTTCCACCACTTGAAAGGAAGGGATGCGGACCTTCGACCCTGATGTCGTCGGCATAGAAGTCGTGAGCCTCTCCCAGCTTGACACCGTGCCACTGGAAGCCCTCCAGGAATTGCTGCGTGAACGTTAGGTAGCCGTCGTACGGGTTGAATATATCAACGTCCTCGGGACCCAACCCGGAACCTTCCCACATCTTCCGTGCCAGGCTGGCGACCGCCTCCTGATGTTCCTCCAGAGTTGCCATGGTGCTCCTACCGCTGCCATTGTTCTGGGCATGGTTAAGGACGTAAACCGGCTTTTGCCTCAGGTCCTTGGCACGCTCAGCGGTGGTGAAGATGAAGGCCGCGCAGGTATTGACCGGCCTGTCACAATCATATATCACCAGCGGTTCCTCGATAACGCGCCCGGTCAGGTAGTCCTCAAGGGTGAGCTGATACGGCTCGTGCAGAGCGTAGTACCCCCAGGGAGTCATCAGGCCGTTTCTGCGTAAGTTCAAACAGAGAGGGGCCAACCCGTCGTGGGACTTGCCGTATTTTTTGCAGTATTGCAGGAAGATCACCAGATTGTTGAACATGGCGCCGCTCTGATAACCCCACGGCAGAGAAAAGGCGCTATTTCCGGGGGCCTCCTGATTGATATTCTGTGGATTGTTGTGCCCGTACCGGCCCTCGAGGTTAACCATCGGGTACCATACCAGGACGGTTTCACATAGACCGTCACCGACCGCCTGAGCGGCCAGGCCCATCATCGGCCCGATGTAGGGTGCATCGGATTTGAGATACTTTACGTTCTTCAACCCCAATTCCCTCTGCATCCACTCCGCCGAAGCATAGGTCAGGCCGTCCTCGGTGTCGTAGGGCGGGTCAAAATAAGGGCGAGGCGCCCAAGTCTGCTCCGCACGAGTCTCCGGGCTGGTGATAAGCCCATCAATGTCGTCCAGCGACAGGCCCGCGTCTGCAATTGCCTTCAGGCATGCCTCCTTGCTTAAGCCGCCGCAGCTCCTGTCCAGGGCCACACCGTCCCAGCGCCGGTCCATATGGGACTGACCCCAACCTACAACGGCGACCTTGCCTCGGTGCTCCCAGATTCCCATTCCTTCCCGATTTCTCATCCAACTGGTGTCACTAACCATCTCAGCTCCCTTATGCCCTCTGCGCCATTGACCGTATCCGTAGAACCCAAGTGGGCTAGGTGAGCACCCGCCACTCGTGGACCAACTGGCCGGTACTCGTTTGTTCAAATATCAGTTCCACCGGGGCTCCAACGGGGACCTCGCCCGGCGGGGTACCCGGAAGGTTGGACAAGAAGTTGATGCCAGGGTCCTCGTCCAGGGTTATCACCGCAAAGTTGATCGGCTGCGCCGCCCGAAATCCCCTGATGCGGGAGTCGCGTATCACCAGGTACACGTCAATGTGTCCCTTGCCTTGCACCTCTTTCCACTCCAGATTGTCGGCCGAGCCACATTCGTTGCATCGCTGTGTGGCCGGATAATGCAGCCTCGCGCAGGCGGTGCAGTTCTGCAAGACCAACCGCCGCTCGTTACAGGCATCCCAGAAGGGCTTGGTCAGATCATTGGGGACCGGGACAGGTCTCTCTAGCCCTGGAATCATTGACATGGTTTTCCCCTCCTGTGGAATCTTGCTCACCGCGCGTTGCCGTCACCGACACAATCTGGCGCGGATTAGCGGATTATATGTAGAGTATTTTCGCTGGTCAAAGTTTTTTGTCGCCCATGGTCAAATTCCCCCATGTTCCCACCAGATTCCCGAGCCGATATCATAGGTGGCGTTCTTCAGGTTCAGGTCCGGATAAGCCCGTGGGAAAGAAAAAGCATGCTGTAAAGTGCGTCTAATCCTGGTTGGTCCTCCCGTTAATCCACGGCTCGGTATTTCCGGCATCCATCGAGACGAAATGGAACCCCGCTGTCAGGGCAAATTGGCGATCCAACTCCGTATCGCCAATATGATAGTACTCCTCGGCCGAAAAGCGAGACTTCAGGTCCAGGAGTCCCTGCTTCGATGAGACAAAACTCACCTCGATGCGGTGTCTGTCCCAAATGGCCTGCTGTACTGGAAGCGGACGGTCAGATGAGCTACCGATAATGCACCCGTGCGCCTGGGCCTTCCTGACCATGCTCATGGTGATCGGCCCAGGTGGGTCTCCTGCTTCTAGCGTTCCATCTATATCGAAACTGACCAGTATTGCCAAGTATGACCTCCCTTCGCAAATTGGATGCAGATGAGATTACCCAGGTATGGAGCAGATTGACGCATGTTGGGGGTACTGGTCTACGGCTCCCCACCCACCGAGGGGTCCGCCCATTGGACGATTCCTCGCGTTCCAAAGTCCTCGATCTCCTGGTCGTCGTACCCGATTTCCCGCAGCAGGGGCTTGGTGTGCTGGCCAATTTGGATGGAGGTCCGGTAGAGTCCCGGAGTCAGGGACAATTCGACCAACCCGCCGTAACGGAGGTACTTTCCGACATACGGGTGCTCCACCTCAACGCTCAGAGCATTCGCCCTGGCGTGGGGATGGTCCGCATAAAACTCTCCTTCCAGAGCTTCATCGGCCCGGACACAACCGATGTCCGCCTTGATTAGCAACTCTTCCCATTCGGCAGCGGTACGCCCGGCAAGGATTGCCGAGATCTCGGCAATCAGGGCTTCGTCATTGGCCTGTCGCGCCTCTCGAGTAGAGAAGCGGGGATCGGCCAGGAGCTCTCCCCGTTGCACAGTGCGGCAGAATGTTTCCCACTCGTCCTGGAACAGACAACCCAGGAACACCCACCCTTCCCGGCAGCGGTAGAGACGGTACAGGGCGTTAAGGCCATGAAGTTCTTCGTCGGGCATGGCAATGGGAGGGCGGTTCGCGTAGTCGAAATACTCATCGGCATTAGTCCAGGCATTGGCGTTGAGCATGGTGATGTGGACGGGCTGGCCTTTACCGGTAAGGTCCCGCGCCCGAAGGCCCAGGATGATGCCAGTGGCCACAGCCGGGGAGGTGTTTTGGTCCGGTCCCCAGTTGGATTTCATGAGCCAGCGTGTCGCCTCAACGGTCTCCTCAATATCTATCACCTGTTCCGGCGGCGGCGGCATGCCCCGGCCCATCTGCCGCATCGCGCCGCCCATGATAGCGCCGGGAATTGGATGGGCGCCCGGCCGACGCGCGTGTACGCCGTTTTCGCCATAGGTCCCCATCCAGACATGGACGAGGCGGGGATTGATCTTCAGGCAGGTCTCCCAATCGATCTGGAGGCGCTCCGGAACCCCGAGGCGAAAATTGTGCGACAGAACATCGGCCCTGGCGATGAGCTTATGCACGATCTCTTTGCCCTCTGGGGTCTGAAGGTCAACCTGAATGCCTTCCTTGCCAGCGTAGGTTCGTGGGTCGGCCACTGCCTGTGCAGTGGAACGCCGTCCCTCATCCAATCGCCTATCGGTGGCGTCGATCTTAATGACCCGTGCCCCAAGGTCTGCCAAAAGGGCGGCGCCGTAGGGACCGGCCTGGATTGTCGCCAGGTCCAGGATGGTGACCCCTGACAGGGGGTGGGCCGCCATATCGGTGCCACTCTCCCCAGGCAAGCCACCGCTTACGGCCACGGACGGCTGCCGCAGACGTCCCAGCACTTCTGCGTTGTGCTGTCCCACATCAGGGGCTGGTCCGCTTGGCTCTCCCGGGGTGTCCTTGAAATCCACGAGGGGGGCCAGGGTCCGCATGGGGCCCACACGAGGATCATTGATCGTTACCACTGTACCGTTGGAGACCACGGCCGGATGATCCATCGCCTGGACGCTGTTACGATAGGGCTCAGCGGCGATATTGCCATCCTGGAGATAAATCTCCATCCATTCTTCGGCGGTCTTCTCCAACTGCTTCGTCAGTATCTCCCGGCGCAGGAGCTCTCGGTTCTCCAAGTCAATGGCGGGAACTTTCTCGAACCGTTCATCCTCAAGCAGGTGCCCAAGGCCAATGGCCTTGAGATGCCCCTGGATGTGCGGAACCCTCTGATTGGCGTGTTGGAGCCATGTGCCATCCTTGGTCCGCACGGGAACGTATCCTATGGAGGAGAGGCCTCGGGTGCCACCGGGTCTCCCGGGAAACCGCTCCGGGTCCCTGCGCCGGAGCTGCATATTCACCAGTCCACCGTCACCGACATTGTTGTCGTGGGGAGAAGCCAGGGCCTGGACGATGCTGGTCTGGACCCATTGCCCACGCCCGCATAGGTCCCGCACGCGGAGTGCGCCAAGGATCCCGCGCACTGCAGCCTGGCTGGCGTGCCAGCTACCGGTGTGCAGCGCCGAATACACTGGGCCTTCCCGGTTAGGCTGTCCCTCTAAGTTGAGCATCCGGCCTGCCTTGGCCGCAACGACACCCTCGTACCCTTTCACCCGCCGGAGTGGGCCCTTTTGCCCAAAGCCCGTGATGGAGCAGTAGACCAGCCGCGGGTAAAGTTGAGACAGGGTGTCATACGCCAACCCCCAGTCGGCCATGTCTCCGGGACGGAAGGACTCTACTAGAACATCAGCACCGGCGGCTAGCTGGATGGCTTGCTCGCGGCCTTCGGTGGTGCGGAGATCCAGCACAATGCCTTTTTTTCCGCGGTTCCATGAAATCCAGGCGGGCTGGAAGCGGAAAGGGTCCCCGCCGGGCGGTTCAACCTTGATCACCTCGGCCCCGTAGTCGGCCATTACCAAGGTGCAGATGGCCCCTGGCATCCCCAACGAGAAATCCAGGACGGTCAGGCCTGTACATGGTCCTGCCACGGTTCACCTCTCCCTTCAGTTGTATGGGTTCCCGTTTGGCAAGGCATCTTACCATTCCCTTCGGTACACAACTGTCTTTCCAGCAAGTTCGCGGGACGTACCTGGCTCGGGATTGCCCGGTTCGCAGCCCAAGCTAGCTGGCGAGACCGAGTATGCAGCCCACTGAAGATGCGCGTCAACCTCATTCATATCGGACGGCCTCCTCGAACCCTTCCGTATCAGTCACGCTCTATAAATTGGCGGGATCAGCAACTATTTTGGCGAACCGGCAAAACTGATTGACGCCAAACCGGCAAATACGGGTGACGCGAGACACTGGGACACGTTGCCCTACAGTTTCGACTGCTGGACCATTCCACCTTTGCGTTGATGATCTCTTTTTGCTGTGTGCTCTTCAGACCCTCATTCCCCGTTTATGGAAGCATGCTGGTTTGGTTACCAGGAAGCGTCTGATTCAGCGGTGGCTGCCTCACATTACGTTGCCGGGGCGTTACCCGCGCTGACGCATAAAAAAACCAATCCTGCTAACATTGCGCCATGTTAGGGTCAGTTTTCCAGTTCGTTGCTCGTTGCCGGCTACTGCTCATTTTGGCGGCGGCGCTCGGCTGTTTATATTTCCTGTTCGAAATTTTCGCGGCTCTGTCGCCAACCGTTGGTTCGGGTCTGTTGGCGCGGAGGGATTCCGTGGAGCCGACCCTGGAGGTCGTGAACGGAGCTTACTTGACCGCCATATTGGCGTCCCTGACGTGTTTCGCCTTGGGGCCGGAGTAATCTGGTTTTGTTGGCGGCGGCTGAAATTGCGTGCCGCGAATCGCCTGTTGTTAATCGCGCTTGGAAGTCTAATCGCGGCGGCCTTTGCGGGTCTGGGCGTTTATTTAGGGGCTTTTGCGACGACAACCCGCAGCCTCCCGGCCGGTGAAATTCCATACAGCCATCACCATCGACCTGACTGGTATTGAACCACTGGGATTGGCGCTGTTGGCTGCGTTTATCCTCTCCGTCGCGGTGGTGGGTGTCTTAAAACCTCGCTTACTGGTTGTTCCGATCGTGCTTTGGCTTGCGGTCGCGCTTATATTCGGTATGTTCGATTCCGCAGCGATCCGCGGATTGGACTTGTTCGGCAGACCCGGTGAATTGCAACCGGTTTCGGCATACCAGGAGATAGTAAACGTCTACCTCCCTGCCCCACCCTCCCAACATCCGAAAACGGGCGAGGCCGAACCTCTTGTCGTGGAGTCGCCGGCGCCAGACCCCGGAGGGGTCGAATCCCTATTCCTGGACCTGGAAAGTTGGGACCCAGATGCCGTAGAAAACGCCGTAATTTCCCTCGGCGATCTGGGGGCCAGGATCATCTACCTTGAGAATGGTGGTTTTTTTGATCGAGTGGGACTCCCACCTCCATTCAGTTTTGGGCGTCACAACTCAACAGACTGCCGAGCCCGAGAAAGAACCAGTGTTCTCTGTCAGCGGGGCCGTGGACACCGGTTATCTCCGCACCGCAGTGGGTGAATTCTATTCCTATGGGCGATGGACCGATACCGGTCCGATCGAACTCTCTTACTCCGCGGGCACAGATGTTCGCACCCTGGTGGCCGGAGAGCTGGATCGTATTTCCTCCAGCGGCGAAGGCCCGTCACCCTCTTCCACATCTGCACTGCTTTCCCATAGCTGGACAACTCCGGCCCTGGGGAACAGGAAGCAGGAGATTACGGTATCCCCGCATTCTTCGGACGCCGCTCTTCCCGCGGGAAACCTCCCGGTTTAACTGAACCTCGGTTTGGTGCGTGTAGATGGGGTTTACGCCCCACACAGCGCGACTTTCCGTTCCGATATCGCATTTCCCACTTACACCTGGACCTCCGAGGTGCCGGAGTACTCCGCGGAACAACTGCAGCAGGCCGTTCCGATATCGGACGAAACGTACCTGGGTGTTCCGTCGAATCTCCCGCCGCGCATCATCGAACTCGCCCGACGGATAACAGCGGATCACAGCGGCGTTTATGACAAAGCCAGGGCGATTGAGCATTTCCTGCAAACCGAATACGTTTACCGGTTTGCCGACGCTCAAACTTCTCTACCACCGGACGGCCAGGACCCCATAGACTGGTTCCTCTTTGATCATCGGGAGGGTACGGCCGGCCAGTTCAGCAGCGCTTTCGTCTTATTGGCGCGGTCCGTGGGGGTTCCCGCCAGGGTGGCTTCCGGTTGGGCGATCGCGCAGGTGGGTGTCGAGCAGCCGGTTGCTTCGGACCAGGCCCACCAGTGGGCGGAGGTAGGGTTCGAGGCTCTGGGGTGGATCGGGTTTGAACCCACCGGACCTGATGGCCCACTGTCCAGAGCAGGTTCCAGAGACGTTTGGGAAGCAGAACTAGCTCGGTTATCAGCGATCCTTTTGACGGATCCGTATCCCAACCGCCGGATCGAAGCTGCTGAAGATTTGGCCCGTTTCAGCAGAAAGGCTCCGCTGCCCGTTACGTTAGTTACTGAACCGCTGACCCGCTCCCTTGGGTCAGACGTCGATGATTCGGTGCGATCCGCCGCTGCCCGGGCCCTCGGCGTGGTGGACGATGTCTCGGTAATGGGACCGCTGGCGGGTGCGGTTACCTCCGATACCGCTGCGTTGGTACGCATGACTGCAATATTGGCCCTGGCGAAAACCGGTCGGGAAGGGGCTATAGCCGGTATATCCCCGTCTTTATTAGATACTCACGTTGAAGTCCTGGAAACCGTCGAAGAAGCGTTGGCAGATTTGGGCGCCGAGGTTATCGCATTGGAAACCGGCGGAAGAGTGGTGCGCGAAGACGACGAGATTCGCGCCATCTTGGTCGGCGTCACCACCGCCCACGCTTCCGAGCCGCCTCACAATCCCGTATTCCGGGTACATGGCGCTGGGGAAACCAGGTATTTGCGAACTGCGGTCGGAGACATCTACGAAAATGGTTCATGGAGTCAAACGCCTCCGGTGGAAATTCCTTTCCGTCATAACAGCCATGTGCAAAGATTAGTTGACCGCGAACTTCCGACCTATCTTGGAAATGACCCCGACCAAAATCTGCACTCAGAGACGGCCTCATTGGCGTGGCCTGTAAATTCGATTCAATCGTGGGGTGGCCTAGATCGGATCACGGTGGCTCCGGCGAGCGCTTCGGGCTTGATTCCCGCCGGAGTATGGCCAATTTCTCTGAATCCGATTTACATCTTCTCCCCGGGGTCCTATCGCCCGTTCAGCGCCACTTTTCGCAGCGAAACATCGCGGCCAGAATACTCATGGTCGGCGAAGAAGTCGGTGTTTATCACTGAGCAACTGATGCAGGCCCAGCCGGTTGGCGACGACTACTCTACTCAACTCCCAGATAATCTGCCTTCGCGAGTCCGGCAACTGGCGGGAGACGTTACCGCAGGGCACGCCACCGCTTATTTGAAAGCGAAGGCGATAGAGGCTTTTCTTCGTGAATACTATAGTTACGGGTTCGCTGACCCGGATAGTCCACATCCACCCATCGATCGCGACCCGGTTGATTGGTTCCTGTTCGAGCAGCGCCGAGGCACGTGCGCGCAGTTCAGCAGCGCCTTTGTCGTCCTGGCCCGGGCGGCCGGAATTCCGGCCCGAGTGGTGTCCGGCTGGGTGGTTTCTCCGCAGGACGATTGGCAGACCATACACACGGACCAGGCTCACCAATGGGCTGAGGTGGCATTTGATAGGTTGGGTTGGGTGACGTTCGATCCAACCGCGCCGGATGGGGCGCCCGAACGCACGCCAGGTTTTGGACTCGGTGGTAGTGAACCGCTGGAATCAATCATCAACCCTGAGGAGAAGAGTGAGTTGGAGGGCATGGCCGCCGATAATCCAAACCTGATCAACATGATCGAGGATCGTTTGGCCAACAATGAGCAACCAGGTTTGACGGCCGACGCCAGTGTGGAGGAGAACTTGGATGCCCTGGGAGCGGAGGTCACCGGTTTGGAGAATGGGGGAGCCTTGGTTGACTTTGGTGATAGTGCGTTATTCGTTGGAGGCACCACCACTAGGAGCGAGTCCGAATATTGGCTAACCAGTGTCCCCGGGCAAGCCGCGATCGATCGGCGTCAATGATTCCTGCCGGTTGACGATGCTCACTCTGGGAGGCTCTGGGCATGGGTCGTCGTTCCCAACCGGTGGGGTGGATGTCCCGCGCGCTCGGTTAGCCGGGTGGCCCATGCTCATCCGGGGGCCAGTCGGCCGAAGCGGAACAGCTTGAGCAGATTGTGGCCGGTGCAGATCAGCGACCACTCGCCGTTGACCTTCTCCAGACCCCGCAGCAGGAACTGCCGGAAGCCCCGGCCCGCCTTGATCTGGCCGAAGACCGGCTCCACCGTTTCCATCCGCAGGGCATAGCGTTGCCGACCCCGTTTGGTCCGCAACTTCCGCCGCATCCGGTCCCTGGGGGAGAGATGACTGGGTATTCGACCTCGGGGCGCCGGCGGAACCACTCTGCCGTGGCGGGTCTGCTCCGGCGCGACGTAGGGGTCCACGCCCAGGGCCTGGAGGTCGTCGACTGCCTTTGCCGAGTAATAGCCAGCATCGGCGGAAACTTCCCGGGGGACTGCACCGATGTTGTCGATGGTCTCCCGCATCATCGCCGCAGCCTGCTGCTTGTCCGAGGACTGGTTGGTGGCGCGAGCCGCCACGATCACCTGGTGGGCGTGGTCAACCACCGCCTGACAGTTGTACGCTTGCAGGAAGTCCCGTCCGCCCGGAGCTGGCATGATGCGGGACTCGGCGTCGGTGAAGTTGCGTTGAGCCTTGTCCTCGGGCACCCCGGGATGCTCCTTGCCTTCCGCCTCAGCCGCCGCCTGGGCCTCGGCTTCCAACGCCGCCATGGCCTCCCGTATCTTCTCCAACCGTCCCTCCCGAAAGGCCAGCTCCTCCGGTAACTCATCCCCGCGCTTATCCTTGCCGTACCTGCGATCCTCCTCGTCATCCACCTCCTGAGCCCGCCGCAGCAACTCCGCCACCTCCGCCGCCAACTGCTCCTCTTTCTCTTTCATCCGCCGATAACTCATCGCCTTGTGCCTGGATGCGTTGGCCCTCACCTTGGTGCCGTCCAGTGCCACGTGACCCAAATTCACCAGCCCCGCCCGCTGGCAAAACGCCAGCACCTGCAGGAATAACCCCGCCAGCGCACCCCAGGTGGTCCTTGCGAAAGTCGGAGATGGTGCGAAAGTCTGGAGTGTTGTTCGCCGCCAACACCCGAAAGGCGATGTCCTCGTGGAGCCGTTGGGCAATGCGCCGCGATGACGCCACCCCGACGCAGTAGCCGTAGATCAGCACCTTGACCATCATCCGAGGATGATAGGGCGGGCCACCCCGCCTTTCTCCCTCGTAGCGGGCGGTGATTGACGACAGAGCCTGCCACCGCGAAAGCGGGGGTCCAGTTGGTCCACCACGTCAGAGATGAAGTAGGCCAGATGGTCATCCGGCAGCCACTCCCGCAGAGCTGCCGGCAGCAGCAACTGCTGGTCGGGATCGTAGGGAAGGTAGGTCTTGCTCATCGCCGCCTCCTCGCTAATGAACTCCACCCATCATACCCCTACGGACTCACCAGTCGTATTTCTCGGACGGGCTGCTAGAGTGAACCCAGCTATCAGGTGCCTGGCATCGAACACATAGCTGAAATGGGCCAGAGTTACCCGACCAATCCCTAGCGCCGGCCACTCCCCCAGGAACGCCGTGCTGACGTTGGGCAGGGCACCCAATAATGCCCAAATCGCCAACGTCCCGCCGCCGGCCCAGCCCAAAGCAGCGGTTAGGCCGAGACCGTCGGCGACCAGCCGCCAACGAGGACGAGCCAGTTCGCCGAGTTCGCGTACCACATGGGCAAAATAACTGACGCTCATTGCTGCTGATATTCCCGCCAACAGCGGAGACCCGAGAAATCCGTACTTTTCAGACCAACCCTGGAACATGAGGAGAGCGGTCACGGCCACTGCCAACAGCCGGAACCGGGGAAATCCCAGGACCAGCCCGACTCCAGGGCGCCAATTGCTGACGCACTTGACCGTGACCATCGAAACCAGGACAGCCCCCGTTCCGACCAACAGGTACACATAGGGTTGAGGTTCCGTGAGCGTTTGGGCCAGCCTCGCTAACCCGCTCCAAACCAAAGCAGCCCAGATGGCGAACGGAACCGCATATCCAATCGGCGAAACCCTAGACGCCAGGACAATGCCACTGACGCCCATAAGGTTGTAGTAGACCGTTGGTTGAGACCCGAACTGCGCCAAGACAACCAATGCTACCGCCAAGAGCATTGACCAAGCGGCGGCTATTGTTGAGTTTCGAACCGTTTCCAGAATTAGAGTGACTCGCGGCTTGAACTCCTCCGGCACGTTCAACACCGTCCTGATTCTTTGGACACCAGAAGCCCAGCAGAGCAGGTCTACTGCAAGCGTTATCAAGGCGCCGAGTGCAATCGGCCATGCCAGATACGCCAGCCCGATGTTCACATGCTGGATCGGCAATTCCTGCATGTTGCCGGCAAGAATCACCGCTCCCACAATCGCGGGAACGGTAATCAGGAACGAAAGCGCCAATTGGCGATTAGTCCTCTTCACCGGAAGGGCCTCCCATTAATTCGCGGCAGGCTCGATACATGGATTCAAACCGCGGCCGGCTGATTTGGTGCAGGCTATAATCCGCTTCTTCGAACCTGGCGATCACCTCCTCCAGAGATCGTTGGTTTACTGGCAACCCGCTGGCGACGACCATCGCCTCTACTTCCCTCGGAGTGGCCTGGTCGGGGATGCCGGTCACGCTTTGACGTGCCCAAGCCAGGAAGCGGTTGTACCGGCGGACGACTTCCGCTCGAAATTCCACCAGTTCGATTAGGCGGTCCTGCGACGACGGTAGATAGTCCGGATCGCCCGCGAAGACGGCTTGAACCCGATAATGCCCGGCAACCGCAGCGTTCCAGTCGAACTCGCAACGACCGTGGGCGTCGGTTATCAGCACGATTGGCGGCGCTGTATCTCCGATGGTCACGCAGATCGGCTGATCATGGACCCCAACCCCCGAGGCATCCGTCAGCGCAATCCGGATGCTGATGGTCTCTTCTATCCCCCAAACGTCCGGGAGGTCTTCTGCGGGTTTGGGCGCCACAACTTCCAGGTTTGTAGCCTCGGGTCCACGAAGTCGGAATTCCTCGCTCACGGAAACAGGCAAATGGTTTGGGTCTCCGGGGTAACGCGCTGTGACCAAATACGTGCCTGGATCACCGTTCGACAAACCGGCGGCGCATCGTCCGGCAGGGTCGGTCCTCAACCGAGTTGCGTTTGGTGAGCCGTCCCATTCCAACTGCAAAGTCGCATCGGCCAACGGTTGCCCGGCGTCGTTAGTCAGAACGAATACGATGTCCACCGGTTCTCCAGTTCGCCAAATTTTGTCTCCGCTCAGCGGCAAATTCGTAAAGACCAATGATAACCGCGTGGCGATCAGATCACGCGGATCCGGGGCAGCAGTTTGGGAGCCCGGTGTATCAGTCGACACCACCGCACGGTCGGCTTCATCGACGTTCTCGAAGGGCTCAACGTCAGGGATTGCCACCAGAGTCGCCGACGCCCTGGCTGCCCCTTCGCCTGAGACTGGACCCCTTCCGCGCCCGGGTATCAAGGTCCACCGTTTATATCCGTACACATACGCCCCTGCGGATACCAACAGCAGCGATGCCGGGAATCCTACACAGAGAAGCCAATCGAAGGCAGGTGGCATCACCGGCAAACCCGCGGTGTAGGCTACGGGCAGATGGGAATGGTCTCCGTCAAACTCTATGGTCAATGGGATCAACGTGAGTTTCGCTTCGTCCGGTATGGGCAACGAGACAACAGTAGCTCCATCTGGTCCGGTGACTGTTGATTCACCTGGACCGTAGCGCAACACGGCGTTGGGGACACCCTGGTCTCGGTCGTCCAGCAGCTGCACTTTCACTTGCATCAACTCGCCGGCCTTAGCTGGTGGCACGGGAGCGGCGCTGATGCTGGCGGTGGACACGACATTTGCTGCCACCTTAACGGCCGTGTCCAGACTGGCAGCGGTTATTTCCAACTCCAGCAAGCCGATATTTGCGTCCCGTTCCACCGGGTATTGCAGCACAAACGAACCCGAGCCGTTGGTACGACCGGTTACCCGACGCTCGTCGTTCCACACAGCCACGATTTCGAGGTCACCACCAGCCCAATTTCCAATCGCCACTGTTCCGCGGAGCGTCAGCACGTCGCCTCGAGCGATAACCTCCGGAGCTTCAACCTCAATGTTGGGGGCGGCCGCCTCAACCGGCCAAAGGCTCCTGGAAGGCTCAAGTACAGGAGTTCCGTAAAAGTTTACCGTGACGGCAGTCTCGGCCGCAGTTCCAAATGTAGTTTCCCAGTTAAAAATGCCCTCGGCGTCGGTTTGCAGAATAGTCTCGCCCTCTCCAGCCAATTGGATGGCGACCGACTTTCCAGACAAGGGTCTGTCGTTTGATCCGGTTAACTTTCCGGTCAGCGAATACGGACGCCCCAGGCGGGCGATTCTTTCGCCGTCCACAGTTATTGCAACCTGCTCCGTAACTTTGAGAGCCTCGCGGTAGGAAGCCGGCTCTATGCTGCCATCGCCGTCAAATGCGGCTTCCAAAGTGTGGATTCCGGTACTATCCATTACATTTTTAGTGGTGAAACTACCGAGTCCGTCCGTGACTATGGAATGTGGAGCTCGGTCGGCCAGCGAGACCGTGACGGTCTGTCCCGCCAGCGACTGGCCGCGTACGTTGCGCAGAGAACCCTCCAAGGCGAATTCCTCGCCCATTCTCAACGGATGTGGGACGGTGATATCCAATACGCTGGGTAATGTTGCCTCCAAGGATAACTGCGCCTCATTACCCAGCAGGAAGTCGGAATTTGCGAACCTCGCTACCACGAGGTGCTTGCCTTCTTCGACGAAACTGTGGGCGAATTCGAAACCGCCACTTTGATCAGCGTAGGCCGGCGGGAGGGACTGCCCATCAATGGCAATTAGAATCTCCTGATCGGTTATCACCGCTCCGGATTCTTCGGACAGCTGCCCGGCAAATATTGCGGTAGTGTCTACTGAAACCGTGGCGGGTCCCATGAGTTTCAATTCAGTGCCTGAGTAGACCTCGATTTCAGGGTCGCTCCACGATTCTCCGTAAATTGCGTTGCCCAAAGCGTGGGCGATCAGTTGGTAGCCGCCTCTGGCGAACTGAGCTGGAAGATTTACGGTAACGGAAAAATGGCCGTTATCGGTGGTCCCGATCCCGACTTTGAGACCGCCATTCTCCTTGTTTTCGTTGATGAACAATTCCACTTCCATGGTGTCCACCGGATAGCCTGACGCAGTGGTCACCCAGCCACCGACATCGAAGGGAACCCCCAAACGGGTTTCGGACGGCCATTGTGCAATGTCGATAATCGTAGGCTGCACCCTCGCGGATTGCTGCGGCGGGTTTTGGCTGCCAGCCTCAGTACGACTCGCAGGGGTGACACTGGATTCCATAGCCCTGGACGGGGCTCCGTTCGCCGCAGTGGGCTCAAAGGCAATCCACCCCAGGTCATTGAACGCAACCTCAGCCCACTGGTGGGCCTGGTCGGCGTAGACTGTGCGCGACCCCGCGGAAGGCCTGACTGCCCAGCCGGACGCCACGCGGGCCGGCACACCCACGGCGCGAGCCATCACCACGAAAGCGCTGCTGAACTGCCCGCAGGTACCCTCTTTTTGTTCGAATAAGAACCAGTCAACCGGATCCCAGCCGGGAGGGGGCCCGGTGGTTTCGGCATCAGCGTAGGCGTAGTTGTAGTTGGTGCGGAGGTACGCTTCGATGGCCTTGGCTTTTACGTATGGGCTATCGTGTACAGACGTAATCTCCATAGCCAATTCCCGAATTCGGCTGGGCAAACCGTCGGGTAGCTGAGTGTAGGTGGGATCGGCGGAAGGTCTGGCGGTTACCAACTCATCCGACGAAAATTCCATGCGCTGGGTGAGCCAGGAATAACCAGTGAGTTCGTTTCCGTACGTAAACGTAGCGCTGAACGGTTTGTATACGCCGTCCACAAAGATTCGGTCGAGACCCAGCGATACGGGTAAACTGCCGGAAGGGAGACTGCCGGCCTCGGAGTGCGGCGAGATTTTGATTTCGTCAAACCCCCAAAACATCCCGTAGCCCGGCCTGGGCCAGGCCAGCAAACTGGAATCTGAGGTTTGATTCGTCTCGGCAAGCGCAAAGTTCCAGCTGAATCTATCTCGGTCCACCTGGCTGGCAAGTTGGTCCCCACGCACATACGCCAGTTCGACCGAGTCAACCTGACTCCAGCGGCCGCCTTCGTAAACATCACCAGTTGACGTTCTAAGATACGGCGTATCGATGCCGCCTGTGACTTCGAACACCGGAATATGTGAAGGATTGCGAGCCTGACTAGCAGCCCGTCCGAGAAACACGTTTGTTGAGGTGTCAAGGGTATGATGGGTCGAGCATCAAACCAGTGGTGCAGTCGATGAGCAAGACCTACCCTCCCTACGACCCCGACCAGCAGTTGCTGCTGCCGGCGGCTCTGCAATAGTGGCTGCCCGACGACCATCTGGCATACTTCATCTCCGAAGTGGTCGACCAGTTGGACCCCCGCTTTCGCGGTGGCAGGCTCTGTCGGACATCACCGCAAGTTACGAGCAGGAAAGGCGTGGCGGGCCGCCCTATAATCCGCGGATGATGGTCAAGGTGCTGCTCTCCGGCCACTGCGTCGGGGTGGCGTCATTACGGAGCATTGCCCAACGGCTCCACGAGGACATCGCCTTTCGGGTGCTGGCGGCGAATAGCACCCCAGACT
Source organism: Dehalococcoidia bacterium (assembly GCA_965217175.1). GTDB lineage: Bacteria > Chloroflexota > Dehalococcoidia > Lucifugimonadales > UBA3495 > Bin87. The sequence goes on along the minus strand of OZ244251.1, from coordinate 1,525,102 downwards.
TCCGCACCATCTCCGACTTTCGCAAGGACCACCTGGCGGCGTTGACTGGCCTGTTTCTCCGGGTGCTGGAATTGTGCCAGCGGGCGGGGCTGGTGAAGTTGGGTCACGTGGCGCTGGACGGCACCAAGGTGAGGGCCAACGTATCGAAGCAAAAGGCGATGAGTTATAAGCGGATGAAAGAGAAAGAAGCGCAGTTGGCGGCGGAGTTGCCGGAGGAGCTGGCCGAGGTCGATGGTAAGACCCATCCTGGGGTGCCCGACGACAAGGCCCAGCGCAATTTCACCGCTGCTGAGTCCCGCATCATGCCGGCGCCGGGCGGACGGGACTTCCAGCAGACCTACAACTGACAGGCGGTGGTGGACCACGCCCACCAGGTGATCGTGGCGGCCCGGGCCACCAGCCAGTCCTCGGACAAGCAGCAGGCCGTGGTCATGATTGCGGAAACCATCAGCAACACCGGCTCAGTACCAAGGCGCAGTACCAAAGGAAGTATCCGCCGACGCCGGTGACTACTCGGCAAAGGCAGTCGAGGACCTCCATGCCCTGGGCGTGGACCCGTTTGTCGCACCGGAACAGACGCGCCACGGCAGAGTGGTTCCGCCCGCGCCCCGAGGACGCACACCCCGTCATCTCTCCCCCAGGGACCGGATGCGGCGCAAGTTGCAAACCAGGCGTGGTCGTAAGCGCTACGCCCTGCGGATGGAGACGGTGGAGCCAGTCTTCGGCCAAATCAAGGCGGGACGGGGCTTCCGGCAATTCCTCCTGCGGGGCTTGGAAAAGGTCAACGGCGAGTGGTCGCTGATCTGCACCGGCCACAACCCTGAATCAAGTTCAGGGCAGGCTCTGCTCAAACTGTTCCGGTTCGGTCTCCCGGCTAACACCGGTGGTCCGAAGCCTGGACGTCTGACGGTTTACCCATCCCATTGGCTGCGCTCAACACCGCCAGTCTCACAACCCACAACTCGCCATCCATCCCATAGCCTTGGCCACTAATCCTCAGACTCTCTGCTCGTCGGACTTCCGACACAGAGTTGGGGTGGCTCACGATACCGATCGATGCCGAGCCCGAATCCGAGACTACACCCGCGACCCCGCGCCACAATCCGCGTCGTGTTATCATCGACAAGCCCGTCCCATTGGTGCGGCCCGCCGCTCCAAACCGGTAGGCGGAATTGCATGTCCTGCATGACTACAAGATCGGTCCGATCCTGGAACAACCTGTGCAACGAGTTGGCTATGCGCTCTCCGCTGGGAGACCGCGCCCATTTGGTTCATAAGTCGGGAAATCCCCGGGGACGCTGCCCACGGAATAGTGATGGAAATAATCGCCTCCAACCTGCGAACCTCTGACCCTGATTTTCAGGATAACCAGGCCCGGATGGGGGCCCTGGTGCGCGACATGAAAGACCGGATGGCCCAAGTTCGGGCCGGCGGGGGTGAGCGGCAGGTGGAGTTGCACCGCAGCCGCGGCAAACTGCTGGCCAGGGAGCGGATCGATGCTCTCGTGGACGCCAACACACCGTTCCTTGAACTGAGCCCGTTGGCGGCCTGGGACATGTACGATGGTGAGGAATCGTCCGCCGGAATCGTGACCGGCGTCGGTGTCGTCCAGGGAAAAGAGGTGGTGGTTGTCGCCAATGACGCCACGGTCAAGGGCGGAACGTATTATCCGATCACCGTCAAGAAGCACCTGCGCGCCCAGGAAATTGCCCTAGAAAACCACCTGCCCTGCATCTATCTGGTGGATTCCGGCGGAGCCTTTTTGCCATTGCAGGCGGAGGTATTCCCCGACCGGGACCACTTCGGGCGCATCTTCTACAACCAGGCGCAGATGTCGGCCTTGGGGATACCGCAGGTGGCGGTAGTCATGGGGTCTTGCACGGCCGGCGGAGCGTATATTCCGGCCATGAGCGATGAGGTGGTCATGGTTCGGGAGCAGGGCACCATCTTCCTGGGCGGGCCGCCGTTGGTGAGGGCGGCCACTGGCGAGGAGGTGGACCCGGAGACTCTGGGCGGCGCGGACGTGCATACCCGAATATCCGGCGTGGCCGACCACCAGGCCGTTGACGATGAAGACGCCCTGGCCATCACCCGAGACATCATCGAGAACTTCGTGAAGAGGCGAGACCTTCCGTTCCAGGTCTCCAACCCGGAACCGCCAGCCTACGATCCGGCCGAGCTCTACGGCATAGTGTCCCCCGACAACCGGCGGCAATACAACGTGCGTGAGGTAATCGCCCGCATTGTGGACGGGAGCCGGTTCCACGAGTTCAAGGCCGAGTACGGGGGAACCCTGGTCTGCGGCTTCTCGCGTATTTGGGGGTATCCGGTGGGAGTGGTCGCCAACAACGGAGTCCTCTTTTCCGAGAGCGCTCTGAAGAGTACCCATTTCATAGATCTGTGCAGCCAACGGGGGATCCCACTGCTGTTTCTGCAGAACATCACCGGCTTCATGGTGGGCAGCCAGTACGAGCATGGTGGTATTGCCAAGGACGGGGCCAAGATGGTCATGGCAGTGTCCAACGCAGCCGTACCCAAGTTCACCGTGATCATCGGCAGTTCCTTCGGGGCGGGAAACTACGGCATGTGCGGGCGGGCCTACCAGCCGCGGTTCCTGTGGACGTGGCCCAACGCCCGCATTTCGGTGATGGGCGGGCAGCAGGCAGCGGAGGTGCTGCTCACAATCAGGTTGCAGCAGTTGGAGCGGCAGGGACGTACTATGGAGCAGGAGGAGCGGGACGACCTGCAACGTCCCATCCTGGAAAAGTACGAGTTGGAGGGCGATCCCTATTACAGCACCGCCCGCCTGTGGGACGACGGGATCATCGACCCGGTGGACACGCGCGACGTGGTGGGCCTGGGAATCGCCGCCTCGATAAATGCCCCGTTCCCCGAGCAGAAGCGCGGCGTCTACCGAATGTGATGGCCAGCCTGTTCCCGCTCGGGCCACACGATCCCGCGCAGCACGTTTTCCGATGTTCTCCAAAGTTCTGGTAGCCAATCGCGGAGAAATCGCGGTCCGAATTAACCAGACGCTGCACGCTATGGGCATTATGCCGGTCGCGGTTTATTCCGACCCTGACGCCGGAACTCCCCACGTGCTCATGGCGGAGCAGGCGGTGGCCCTGCCCGGCAGCACTGCCGAGGAGACTTACCTGAGCATCTCCAAACTGGTGCAAGCTGCCAGGGATTGCGGGGTCGACGCGATCCACCCGGGCTACGGTTTCCTGTCGGAGAATCCGGAGTTTGCCCGGGCCTGCCGGGACGCGCACATAACCTTCATCGGACCTACGCCGGAAAGCATGGCCGCGCTGGGGGATAAGCTGCATTCCAAGGACATCGCGCTGGCCGCGGGTGTCCCGGTGGTCCCCAGTACGCCCGCGTGTCTTCCTGGGGATCCAGTGGCCGTAGAGTTTGCTGACCGATGGGGGTTTCCCCTGATGGTCAAGGCGGCCGCCGGGGGAGGCGGTCGCGGCATGCGCCAGGTCAACCGCCAGGCCGATTTGGGCGGGGATATGGAGACGGCCAGCCGGGAAGCGCAGGCTGCTTTCGGCGACGGCCGGATGTTCCTGGAGCGGTACGTTGCCAACCCGCGCCACGTGGAGATCCAGGTGCTGGCAGACGGGTCCGGGCACACTATCCACCTGGGCGAACGCGAGTGCAGCATCCAACGCCGCCACCAGAAGATCATTGAGGAGACCCCATCGCCGGCCCTGACGCCGGAGTTGCGCCGGCGCATGGGCGACGCCGCCATCGCTGTGGCCCGCGAGGCCGGATACGTCAACGCCGGGACGGTTGAATTCCTGCTGGACCCAAGGAGCGGCGAATTCTACTTTCTGGAAATGAACGCCCGGCTCCAGGTTGAACACCCGGTGACCGAGGCCGTCGTGGGGTTGGACATGGTGGAATGGCAGATCCGCATCGCCGGAGGGGAACCTCTGACGCTTCAACAGGAGGACATCCAACCCCGGGGCCACGCCATCGAGTGCCGCATATACGCCGAGGATCCGTATCGCGATTTCGTTCCGTCCACCGGTACGCTGCTGCGTTGGCGGCCCCCCAGCGGGCCCGGGCTCCGGCTGGACAGCGGCGTGTCCGAGGGTCAGGAAGTGTCCATCTACTACGACTCCATGCTGGCGAAGCTCGTCGCCTGGTCTCCTGAGCGCGACCTGGCCTTGCGCCGGATGGAGGCCGCCCTTTCCCAGTTCCTGGTGTTGGGAGTTGTCACCAACATTCCGCTGCTGCGGGCGGTGGTGGGGCATGCCCAGTTTCAGCAGGGCGAATACGACACCGGCTTCTTGGAGTGGAACCCGGCGGTTACCAGCCCGTTCATTTCGGGTGACTCTCGCATGATGGCCCGCGCGCTGGCGGCCTGGGCGTCGCGTCAGCCTGTTGGTCAAGCATCTCAACAGGCTGGCAGCGATAGGCCGGTTAGCGCCAATCCCTGGCAGTCCGCCGGACAGCGGAGGCTCCCATGACCCAGAGCCAGGGCGAGATGCGGGAGACGTACCCGGCGACGCAGGAACCCTATCGCTACCGGCTGGAAGAGAGCGAAGGTCATCTGATTTTCGATCTGGAAGGTTCGGTTCCGACCGGCTTGGAATCCACGATTGCTCTCAGCATTGAGTCCCGTGAGGCTGGTGGAGCGCTGTGCAGAACTGAGTCGGGCCGCTTTTACCGCTTCGCCTGGGCATGGGTGGGTCCTGAGTTACACCTTTGGCTGGATGGTTCTTTGTTCGTGTTCCAGCGGGCGGAGGCCAGGCGTCGAGGGAGCGCATCGGCCACCGAAGGTCCGGGCGATGTCCTGGCCCCCATGCCTGGGTCGGTGTTGGAGGTGCTGGTCAGCGAGGGTGACCGGGTGGAGCAAAACCAGACTGTAGTGTTGATGGAGTCCATGAAAATGGAGTTGGTGATCACGGCTCCCCGCAGCGGAGTAGTGCGGCGCGTGGCGGTTGAACCCGGTCAGCAGGTGCAGCGGGGCATGCGCCTTTTGGAACTGGCCCCTGATAACGACGATGGTGAGCGATGACTCGGAGAAACCGCCATCCTGCCATCTCGGATCGAGTAAACATGGCGGTGTGTGTACGAAATCCCCAGGATTTAGGACTGCCCTGGAAGTTTAGGCCAAGTTGAGATTGCCCCCACTCGTTCTTGCGCGCCGTAGACCTGCGCGGGTCGCCCATGTTGGATTTTGTTCTGGGGAGAAGGTCTGGCAGAAACCGCCAAGAATCCGCTGGAGCCCGAGGTAGTCCACGTCCCATTGCGGTCCACCGAACAGATCCATGTGTACGAGGTCTTCTTGACCAGCCTGGACCGGGTCAGAATTGCCGGCTGGTACGCGGCGCTACGCGAGAGGGAAGGCAAACTGCCGGGCCTGTTGCAGGTGCCGGGCTACAACATGGAACCGCCGGTGCCCAAGGTCTGGGCGCGCAAAGGCTAAGCGGCGTTCGGCGTAGCCCCACGGGGCAAGCTCCGGAGCAACCGGCAATTCAATCCCGGTTGTCGCGGCCTGCTCACCGACGGCATAGATGGCCCGGCGGGCTAGGTGTACCTGGGCTTCGTGCCGACTGCGCCCGCGGGCTGGAATACTGGCCAGCCGGCCCGAAGTTGACGGCGCGCGCATCGCCACCATCGGCAACGACCTGGCGTACACCACGGCGGCGCTGTGTCCAAAGGTTACGCACCTGGTGTGCACGCCGGCTTTCCTATACGGTACCGCCGACCTGGCACGGCGCACCAGCGCGTACGCGCTGGAGGAGATCAATGACTACTTACGCCTGAATCCGGAACAGGAGCAGATGGCGCGAGGCACTCTGTCCTACTTCGATCTGCGCTGGTTCGCGCCTCGGGTTAACTCAACCACCCTGCTCATGGCAGGCGCGGACGGGTCGGCGCTGGACGCCGCCCTCGACCCGTTGGTACAGTCCATGCCGGGCGAAACCGAGGTCCACAAGGCGGAACACCCAGGCTATGAGGACGGCCGTCGCAACCAGGAATGGTTGTCCCGTCGCTTCGGCAGGTCGGAACCCAGCCTGCCGCCCCACTGGCAAGGATGACCTGATGCCACACTTTACCCTCCCCGGAGTCGATTTGTGGTACGAGGACACCGGCGGCTCCGACACACCGGTGATTTTCCTCCACGCCGCCTCCGGGACCACCGAAAGCTGGGTACACCAACTGCCGGCCTCTACAACTGACCCAACGCCCTCCTTCGGTGGATTCGGGGTAAAAGCATCTAGTTCAATGAACACCCGGCTTGCGCCGGATTGATTGTGCAGCTGTTGTGGTGCCGACGTTGACATTCTTTTCGTCGGACAAGATAGCCTCGCATGTCGTCTAGCACGACGCCTCCTTTGTCGATTGCCCCAATGGCGGACAGATCTACGCCGAGCCCTTGCGCTGAACCGCCCCCGCATCGCTACAATGGAACAGGAACTCGAAACTCGCGGGACGGACGTCACGCCTTGGTCTATGATCGAGCACGACCTGGCCGCGGCCTAATCGCTTGGACCAAACCGGCAGGAGGTTGACCATGACTCACAACATCGACACGCGCAGCACCATCGGCGACATCCTCGACATCCAGACCCAACGCTTCGCCGAACGGGAAGCCCTTGTCCATACGGCCACCGGCGACCGCCTCAGCTACCGCGAGTTTCATGCCGAGGTGGAACGCGTGGCCCGTGGCCTCCTGTCCATCGGCATCGAAAAAGGCCAGCATGTCGGCATCTGGGCCACCAACTACACCGAGTGGGTGATCGCCCAGTTCGCCACCGCCAAGATCGGCGCCGTCCTCGTCACCGTAAACCCGGCCTACCGCACCCGCGAACTCGCCTACGTGTTGGAGCAGGCGCAGATTGGCGCCCTCATCCTTATCGGCCGGTTCCGCGTCCCGTCCCTGACAGGCCGCACCTCCGACTACGCGGGCATGGTCAACGAAGTGGTCCCTGAGCTGGCGGCGGCGGCGGCCGGCGAGCTCAACTCCACTCGCTTCCCCCACTTGCGCCACGTCATATTCATCCCGCCCCACGACGACGTTTCCACTCCCACACCCCCCGGCATGTGGCGCTGGGACGACCTGCTGACCCTCGCCGAGCAGACGAGCCCGGACGACCTCCGTAATAGCCAGGCCCAGTGCGACCCCGACGACGTGGTCAACATCCAGTACACCTCTGGCACCACCGGCAACCCCAAGGGCGCTATGCTCACCCACCACAACCTGTTATCCAACGCCCTCCACGTCGGCGACGCCATGGAGATGGACGAACACGACCGCCTGTGCATCCCGGTTCCCTTCTACCACTGCTTCGGTTGCGTCATGGGCAGCCTCAACTGCGTTGTCCACGGCTCCACCATGATCATTCCCGCCGAGCACTTTGATCCCCTCCAGACCCTGCACGCCATCTCCGCTGAGCGGTGCACCGCCGTCCACGGCGTGCCCACCATGTTCATCGCCCAGCTCGGCCATCCCGAGTTCACCAACCTCGACCTCTCGTCCCTGCGCACCGGCATCATGGCTGGTTCCCCCTGTCCCATCGAGGTTATGCGTGAGGTCATCGACCGCATGGGCGCCGACCGCATCACCATCGCCTACGGCCAAACCGAGGCTTCGCCGGTGGTTACCCAGACCCTCGCCGACGACAGTATCGAGCGTCGTGTCTCCACCGTGGGCAAGGTTCTGCCGGGCGTGGAGGTCAGACTGGTCGACCCGGAGACCGGCCTCGTGGTCGGCCCGGGCCAGCAGGGCGAGCTTCAAACTCGCAGCACCATGGTGATGAAGGGCTACTTCAACATGCCCGAGGCTACCGCAGACGCCATCGACGCCGACGGCTGGCTCCACACCGGCGACCTCGCCACCGTCGACGAGGACGACTACTACAAGATAACTGGCCGCTTAAAGGACATGATCATCCGCGGCGGCGAGAACATCTACCCCCGCGAGATCGAGGAGTTCCTGTACACCCACCCGCAGATCGACGACGTGCAGGTCATCGGCGTGCCCGACGAGCGGTTCGGCGAGGAGGTCATGGCCTGGGTCCGCCTCAAGCCCGACGCGGACGCCACCGAAGAATCCATCCGCGACTTCTGCCGTGGCCAGATCGCCCACTACAAGGTCCCCCGTTACGTCAAGTTCACCGACGAGTTCCCCATGACCGTAACCGGCAAGATCCAGAAGTTCCGCATGCGCGAGATGGCAGTGGAAGAGTTGGCCCTGCAAACAGCCGCCGGCGTGCAAACCGCGTGAACAGAGTGGTATGCCCATCAGTTGTTCTAATAGGACGACCAATCGACGTACGATCTCTCCTGCTGCTTGAGCCATCCATGCAGGAACAGCCCGCTGCAGATCAAATGAGGTTCGGAGGCAGGCCGGTAGGCAGGGCCATTGCCCTATCTGGCAGGGTGTTGAAAATTGGAGTGGGATGAACGCCCGGTGGTCGGATTTGCTATCTGCGGCAGAGAGGTTCCCCGATGAGAGGCAAGGCAGCGCGACAGGCCAGCATTCCAACTCCGGGCCCGCGCCTGCTGCTGGGCATAGCTGGGGTCGTAGCCCTTAGTGCGAGACCCATTGCGCTTCAACTCCCGAGCGACCGTTGATGGCGCGCGATCCAGAGCTGCCGCGATTTCCCGAACCTTGGACCCGGCGGCGAGTAGCTGGGTAATCTGGCACCGTTCTGCAAGCGTGATCTGTTTATAGTTTCGTCCCATGGCAACACCCTAACAAGGTGTTGCACTTCGTTTGTGAACTTAGGGAATCTACATTCCCGGGTTTTTGGATTACGGCCGGCGCCGGAATGACGTGGTTACGAGCTTCCCTGAATCTTCACGTCGTTCCCGGAATCATCACGAAGGGTACTTGCCCAGCATCAGCCAGCCACCGTTGCTGGGGGTGGTGAAGGCGCACAGGGCGGTCTCGGCCCGCACGGTTACCTGGCGGTCGCCGGCGGTGCCCCGGAGTTGCTCGATGCTGTCGGTGTACATGGGGGTGCGGGTGCGACCGTTGCCCAGGTTGCCGCCGCTTGAACTGAAGGGGTGGGGGCCCTTGACGCTGATGTCGCCGGCGTAGAAGGCAAAGGCATCGCCCCGCTTGACCCCGTGCCACTGGAAGCCTTCCAGGAAGAACTGGGCCATTATGGAGTAGCCGTCGTAGGGGTTGAAGATGTCCACGTCAGCGGGGGCCAAGCCGGCGCCTTCGTACATGCGGGCGGCCTGCCGGTCGGTCCACATCTCCACTTCGTCCAGGTCGGGTTGGGTGGTTCGGAACCGGAAGTTGTGCTGGGAATGGTTGAGCACGTACACGGGCTGGGATTTCATATCCCGCGCCCGCTCGGCGGTGGTGAACAGGTAGGCCGCTGAGGCGTTGACGGGACGGTCGCAATCCCAGATGCGCAAGGGATTCAAGATGTACCGGGAGGTCGTGTAGTCTTCCACCGTTATGAGTTCAATGCCGTGGTTGTAGTTGTACCCCCAGGGGGTGAGCATCCCGTTCTTGTGCTGGTTGATGACAAAGGGGGCAAGGTCGTCATGTTCGCCGCCGTACTTCAAGCAGTACTGGTTGTGGGGGAAGATGTTGATGAAGTCGTTGCCACCGTGGTTGCCCCAGGGCACGGTCCACTGGCGTGCGCCCCGGGCGTAGTCGTCGGCATTCTCCCCGCCCCGCCGGTAGCGGCCGTCCAAGTTGCCGGTGGGATAGATGACCAGGCAGGTAGAGCAAACACCGTCGCCCACGGCCTGGGAGGCCATGCCCATCATCTCGCCGATGGTCGGCACCCCGGTGGGGGCAAATTTGACGTTCTTGAAGCCCATGGTGTTGATGAGCCACTGGGCGTTAATCAGAGTCAGGCCGTACTCCGAGTCGTAGGGTGGGTCGAAGTAGGGCCGGGGCGCCCACTGGGAGGCGGACCCGCCGCTGCCGCCGGCAATGTGGCTGTCACAGCAAACGATGCCGTCCACCTGGTCAATGGTGACTCCGGCCTGCTCCATGGCCTTTTCGCAGGCCATAATGGTGTAAGCGCCCAGGGAGGTATCCAGGTCCTCGCCGTCCCACCGCCGGTCCACCGGCGAATGGCCGTAACCGGCGACGGCCACCTTGCCCCGGTGTTCCCACACGCCCAGGCCGTCCCGGTCCCTGCGCCACTGGAAGTTATTGCTGCTGGTCATAGTCCGTCCTTTTATCGCTTATCCGCGAATAAGCGCGAATTTTCAATAATGGTTATTCCACCACCCGCCACTCGTGTATCAACTGGCCAGGGGCCACTTCTTCGAAGGTAACCTCCACGGCCGCGCCCACCGGCACCTGGTAGGCCGGGACGCCCGGCAGGTTGGAGTAGAAGTTCACAGTGGGGTCCTGGTCCAGCGTCACAAGGGCAAGATTGTAGGGCTGGTCGGGCATCCGACGGTTGAGGCGGCCGTCCTCGATGACGATGTAGGTGGCGATGTGGCCTTTGCCTTCTACCTCTTTCCGTTCCAGCCCATCCGCGGAGTCGCACGCCTGGCAGGCCGCCTGGGGCGGGTACTGGAGCTTGTCGCAGGCGGTACAGTTCTGGAGGACTAGGCGCTGTTCGTTCACCGCGTCCCAGAAGGGCTGGCTGAGTTCATCGGGTACCGGGATTATCTTTGGCATCGCTCGTCTCCAACAATTTCGTTTTTGGCAACTCCGTTACAGAACCGGGACTGCGGGCTGCTGCGGCTCATCCCATGCTCGCGGGTCCGAACCGTGTCGGTTTGGACCTGTTTGACTTGCCAAATCAGCATCCATGCAGTCGAACCTGTACACATCGCCAACCCCACAAGTAAGGCAGCATAAGCTGGACCGAGGAGTAGTGATAAGTTGCCAGAGTTGCTACCACCGGAAAGCACAAAAAACCATGTACCAAGAGCCAATCGCCCCCGTTACCAACGAATACGGGTCCCAACCGAGTCCTGCAGGGTCTTCATCGGATTGCCCCGGGTGATATCGCCTGGCTGCGTTGGTTGCTCCTGGGCAGATTTGCGTGCTGGTCATTCTACCCGTAAAACGGCGCTTCATCCACTTGCGATTGACCACTGGCGGCCTGGCCTTTCAGTAGAGTCCCTGGAGGTGGCGTAAGAGAAACCAGGTGGCATGAAATAGTCGCCGCGTGATCCTTATCGGAATAGCTACAAACCCGACTAAGGAGGACTACGGTGACCAAAAACAGCATCGGCCTTTTGGAATTACTTCGCAAGCGCGGCATGGACGGCGATGTAGACTTCCTGCGGGAAGCCCTGCCGGTGCTGGTGGAGGGCACATGGACGCCGAGGTGGCGGCCCAGATCGGCGCCCAGCGTGGAGAGCGCAACCCAGACCGCGTTACCCACCGCAACGGCTACCCCAACCGGCCCTGGGACACTCGGGTAGGTACCACGGCGTTGCGGATCCCCAAGATCCGGAAGGGCAGTTATTTCCAAAGCCTGTTGGAAGCCGGTCGGCGCAGCCAAAAGGCTCTGCTCGGTGTAGTCCAGCAAGCCTGCGTGGAGGCGGTGTCCACCAGGAGGGTGGACGGTCTGACAAACGCTATGGGCTGCGATGGCATATCAAAAGTCAGGTGTCTCGCATCTGTCGAGACCTATACCAGGTGGTGGAGAATTTCCGGCCCGACCCGTGGACGGCTGTCCTCATCCCTATGTGTGGGTGGACGCGTGACCTCAGAAGTTTGGAGAAGGTGGTCGCATTGTTAACGTCAGCGCGGTGTTGGCTGCCGACGCTGCTTGGCAACGGTGCCGCACTGCCTACATACAACTCTCATCCGAGGATGTGCAAGCCTACGCCAACCCGATGTTGGCCCAGCTCCGAGAGCGCTTTCCCACGGCCGCTCCGATGAACGGGTTGCCTGTGGCTAGTTGTGGATGCGCAACAGTCGATCGGGGCTGTTTCCTATCTATCGCCCCGATTGCCGCCTCTTAACATTGACTCTGGCAACCCGCGGACATATCATCGGGAGTAACACGGAACCGTATCCCCACACTTTTCACGGAGGGGTGAGCATGGACTTTGGATTGTTTACTACTTGGAACGCTGTTTACGAAGGCGGCATGGTCCCTTGGGACCCCGAATATCAGGGCGGCAAGCTCCTGGAAGCCGAGGCTTACAAGCAGAACTTCCGGGAAATCGATCACATCGAGGACGCGGGCTGGGACTACGTCTGGTTCGGCGGCGGTCATTTCTCCACCCAGGGCAGCATGGACCCCCAGTCCCTCATGCTGTCGTCCGTTATCGCCAACCACACCAAGAACTTAAAGATTGGGACATCCATCCACCGCCCGACCCTACGGTTACCCGGTGAAACACCGTCGCCGCGGGCGTTGCCCCACGAAAGGTATGCCTTTGACAACCTCCAGCCCGAGGACCCCTTCCAGGTCGCGGAACAGGTTGCCATCGTTGACCAGATCAGCGAGGGACGCTTCATCTACGGAGCAGGGGCCCGCACTCGCGGCTCTGCCGAGCGCCGGGAGTACTTTTTCGAGTACCTCGAACTGCTCAAGCAGCTGTGGGAAGAGGACAGATTTTCCGGTTTCGAGGGCAAGCACTTCAATTATCCCGCGTTCTACGAGAGCTACATGAGCATCCCCAAGCCGGTGCAGAGGCCCATGCCAATGTTGCTACCCGTGGACAGCCAGGAGAGCTTCGTGCCAATGGGCGAGCAGGGGTACCGCATCGCCATCGGCGCCGGCAGTTCCCCTCACAACCTGCGGGGCTCCGCCATCCTACGCGAGGACGTCAATGCCTACCGCAAGGCGTGGATAGACGCCGGGCATGAAGGAGAGCCTAGCACCGTAGTACGGGTGCCCACTCTCGTTGCCAACACCCAGGAAAAAGCCGACCGCCGGGTCGAAAACCTCATGGACCTCGCCCGCATCTATTACTCGGGCCGTACGGCCATCGGCAGCACCGACGCCGGCAGCGCCGGCCCCGAAGCCACCCAGGAAGTCAACCTCTTCGGAACGCCGGAAGAGGTGGTCGAGAAAATCCACATGTTCAGGGAGGCTTTCACTACCGACGAAATTATGTTCGAGTGCAACTGGACATCATCCGTCCCCCGGGAAGTAGTTATGGAAACCCTAAAGTGCCTCTCCGAAGACGTCATCCCCCACTTCAAGTAGGCGGGAAGTTTGTTCAGAGGGAACTAGGGCGGGCCGCCGGTTGGCGGCCCGTTTCCTTAACTGAAGCCAAGGAAGTGTAAACGCGGCGTGGTGAATATCGGTTTGGACGCTTCCAATTAGTTCCTCCGCCCGTGCTTAGAGGGTGTCTGGCATCGCCGCCTGATTTCTCTTGTTGCCCCACCGAAAAATGTCACCGAAACTTTAGCACCTGGGATCCACTCCGATCGGCGCCAGTTCCGGCAGTCCGTCAGGTTCCGTTGAGGCCGCAGCAGTCCCGGCGTAAACCAGTTCTTTGGCCATGATACCGCGCCACTCTTTCACTCGGCGCTGCATGGTCCGCAGCTGCCTTTGCTGAAACCGTGCGGGTGTCCCGTTTGCAACCTGGCCTGGTACTCCTTCAGCACGTCTTTCATTTCATCCCTGGTTGCGTCGTGCTGGATCAGCCGGTCGCAGGGCGTGGTGGGCTGGCTGTAATGCTTCACGGTGGTGGCTCCGTCCCAAGTCTTGTCGATCAGCTTGAACGAGGGTTGGAAGAAGTTCACGTACCGACGCAACGCCTCATAAAGGTGCGCCATGGTCGGTCCGGCGACTTGGCCCGAGTAACGATCATGGCCGACGAAGCGCCGTACCACGGAGCCATTCTTCTGCTCGATCCAGGCCTGGTCGTTGCTGCGGTACGCCCGCGACCGGGTGAACTCGATGCCATGGTCGGCGCAGTACTTGATCAGCGTCTCGTTGATGAACGCGCCGTCGTTACCCACTCAGCATTAGTCCGAGTCGATACCCCGGATGCGGAAGGGCAACCGCTGCCCGATGGCTTCCAGTCCCTCCACAACCAGGGACTGCTCCCGGGCCAGGAGGGGCACGGCTTCGGTCCAGCCGGTACAGATGTCGGTGGCTACCAGGCTGTGGATAAATGACCCAGACAAAGGACCGCCACAGTGGGCCACCAGGTCGATTTCCAGAAAACCCGGCGGCGGCCGGTCCCAGTCATTGTAGGTATACGTCCAAGTAGGTACGTACCGGAATGCGTTTTCCCATCGACTGTTTACGCCGGCGTCTGCGCCGGCTGCCCGCGACGGGACGGATCGGTTTCAGAAGACGGTCGAGAGTGGCTGCACTGGCGACCAGCAGCCGGACTCGTACCTCGGGTACGAGAACTAAAGGGTCAAGATCGAGATGACCATGGCGTTCCATGGAATCCACCAGATGGGGTAGCGCCGCCTTCAGGCGTTTTCCACAAATACGGTCAGCAGCTTCCCAGATCACGATCACCGCTGCTCTGACGGCCTCATCGTAGATGCGCCGGCGTCGCACGGAATGCGTTGTGCCCCCATCGTCGTCAAGTTTCCCAAGCAACCTGATGCCATGCTTGCGATGGTGGCCGGTCACCGCGATGAACTCGTCGAGGATCCGGCTCTTGTCCTTCTTGGAGGAGCTCCGGTAACGGTCTCGTATTGTTGCCAATAATTCCTGTCTTGCCATCTTGCTGATGCCTCCTCCCACGCGATCGCCTCCCGATTTTCGGTAGCATTTTATCTGAGGCAACCACCTTCGTTGGGTAACGATTTAGGTGAGGCAATGCGACAGGTGAACCGGCGAAACTAGTTGACACCAAACCGGCAAGAATGCTTGACGCGGGACGCTTGGGGCCCGAAACGCTCCGAGCCTTGGTCGTTTGCCGGTTGCCCTTTCCGGTGCCCACCGATCCTGTGACCAATGCGAGAGCAGGGCTTTATCAAGAGCGCTTTCCGGGATACATGCTGCCGACAGCGATCTTGCGGTTCAGGCAAGGTTGCGGCCGGTTGATTAGGTCACCTTTGTCGAAGGGAGCCATCATCATCCTAGATCGCAGGATACAGACGGCAACATACGGCCATCGGTTTGTGGATAGCCTGCCAGAATGTTACAGGATGGAATCAAGCATCGAAAACGTGGGGCAGTTGGCCCTGGATTGGATTAATCGACAAATGGAACAATAAAGAAATATCTATACCGCCGTAAAGCGGGGCCGAGTACTGCTTGCGGGCCATCTACGCCACGTGTAGGTCTGGCCCTGGTGAATGGTGGAAAGCATCATTGTGAGCGAAACCCGGGTGGCCGCCGTCCACTGGATCTTCGCAAACCCGGCATTCCCCACGTTACTTCGAGAATTCGCGAGTGCTCGAGAAAAACTCGGTTGAGTGTGTTTTTTTGTAGATGCTGCTGCTCGGACAAATCGCGCATCCCCACCCTAGTGTGGTGACCGCTCAGAAACTTCAATTGCGCCGGCCGTTGCTCAACGTTACGTGCCATCCTTGAATAAGGGAATTGGCAATGGCCGAATGGCAAGAGCGTATCTGGGAACCTGACTTCGCTGGTCCTACCCGACGCGACCGCAGGTCGTGCAGGTACTCAGTCTACCTGCCGGACCCGCTGGCTGTCCGCCGCTTCACCCTCGAAGGCGACGTGGCCGCAGACGTCGCGGACGCGGAGGCCGACCTGGTCAGGCTCAACGGGACGGTGGATGCCTTCGCCGATACCGAGGCTCTGGCTCGATTGTTACTGCGGGCCGAGTCCGTGGCCTCCTCACGCATCGAGGGTCTGGTTGTGGGCGGACGGCGTTTGCTCCGAGCCGATGCGGCTCAGCAACTGGGTGAGGATATTAGAGACGTTACCGCAGGTGAAGTGCTGGCCAACATCGACGCCATGGTCTGGGGCGTTGACGAAGTGGAGGAGCACGGTCCGATAACGCTAGATATCCTGTTGGAGGTCCATCGTCGACTTCTTGCGGGGTCCCGCCGGGAGGAACACGGCGGCCAAATCCGCACGGTGCAGAACTGGATCGGAGGCAGTGGCTACAATCCCTGCTCGGCAGCGTTCGTCCCGCCGCCTCCGGAGTACGTTCCTTTGCTATAGGGTGATCTGATTGCTTTCTGAAACGACGATGGTTTACCAGTTCTGGCTCAGGCGGCCATCGCTCACGCCCAGTTTGAGACTATTCATCCGTTTGTTGATGGCAACGGGCGTGCTGGAAGGGTCCTGATCCACCTGGTGCTGCGGCGAAGGGGAATGGCGCCGCGCCTCTTGCCGCCCGTGTCCTTGGTTCTGGCCACATGGGCGGACGACTATGAGGCAGGACTGACCTCCACGCGTTACGCGGGAGAATCAGAGTCAGAAGCAGCGCACATCGGCGTCAACCACTGGATCGCCGTGTTTGCCTCGGCCTGTCGGCGAGCCGTTGCGGATGCAGGTTGGTTTGAAAAGCGAGTCCGCCAACTGCAGGAATCTTGGCGCCAGCGAGCGGGCAATCCTCGCAGGAACTCGACGGTAAGCCGATT
This sequence comes from Dehalococcoidia bacterium, assembly GCA_965217175.1. Lineage (GTDB taxonomy): Bacteria > Chloroflexota > Dehalococcoidia > Lucifugimonadales > UBA3495 > Bin87. The sequence goes on along the minus strand of OZ244251.1, from coordinate 1,508,664 downwards.
GATCTCAGCTTTGCCTGCGGCTCCAGTCCTGACCGTGTCTGCGGCGGCCGAACTCACTGGCCGTTCATTCCAGGCGGCTAACCAGGCGATTGACCGTCTGGTCAGCGCTGATGTGCTGGTTCAGATCAACGTGGGAAGGCGCAACCGCGCATTTGAGGCACCCGAAATCATTGATGTCTTCACGGCGCTGGAACGGCGACTAGCCAGCCCGTCAGGCGACACGCTTATTTCTGAGCCGGTGCGCCGGGTGCCGGAGCGACTAAGGTGAATCACGCAACCTCGTAGTCGAGCTCGCCACCGTTTTAGACGAGGCGCATCACCGCTCCCGGCATACCGTGTACGTTCTGCCGCGGGGCGAAGCCCTGAACAGCAATACGGTAGAAAACAAAGATCACCATGCGGGTATCGTCGGGGGTGATATCCCCGCAGAGGTTCGCGGCAATCCTCGTTTCTCGGGTGAGGACAGCATTTCGGTACCGTCAACAACTCATTCATTGCGGAAGGTCGAAGGCGTTGCCGATCAGAGATTGCATCCCATAACAGCTCGCTGATGGACAATCGTCCCCTGGCATGATGCGACGCATGAACTCATCGAATATCGGCACTGCGAATGAACGCGGTATCGCCGTGGCTTGGGCTCCAGATCATTCCCTCGTTGATTGTTTGGCCATGCTTCGGAGCCAAGGAAACTGACTTTAGCGTCCAGGCTTACAGGAGCCGGCCCTTTAGCGACTCGAACTCCTCGAGGGTTATGTAGCCTTGGTCCAGCAGACGTGCCAGGCGCTCCAGCTCGCCCACCACGCCGCCGGCGCTGTCCGGGCCCGGGTTCTGGGCAACGGCGCGATCTACCCGCTTCACGTCGGTCACGCCGCAGAGGCCCATGGCCACGCTGAGCTCGGTGCGCAGGATCTCCAGGCAGTTGCGGACGCCCGCTTCGCCGTTGACCGACAGCCCCCAGAAGATGGGCCGGCCCACGAAGACCGCCCGGGCGCCCAGGGCCAGCGCCTTCAGCACGTCGGCACCCTTGCGGACGCCGCCGTCGACATAGACCTCCAGCCGGTCGCCCACGGCGTCTGCGATCTTGGGCAACATCTCGATGGTGCCTTCGGTGCCCTGCAGCGCGTGGCCGCCGTGGTTCGAGACCACCAGCGCCTCGCAGCCGTACTCGGCGCAAAGGCGGGCGTCCTCGGCCGTTTGCACACCCTTAATGACCAGCGGCATCGAGGTGATGGAGCGCAGCCACTCCAGGTCGGACCAGTTGAGGCCCGACTCGAAGCTCTCGGCGAAGTTCTCCCGCGTGGGCAGGTTGGGCAGCTCGATTCCCTCGAAGTTCTTCAGGGTGCGTTCCTGGTCCAGGGTGTAGGCGTAACGGTACTCCCGCTCCCGGGAGTTGGCGCCCAGGTTGTCCACCGTGAGCATCATGGCCTTGTAGCCCGCCTGTTCCGCCCGGCGCACCAAGATCTCGGTCAGTTCCCGGTTCTCGAAGAAGTAGAGCTGAAACCAAAGCGAATTGGTGGCAACCTCAGCCACTTCCTCAATGCTGTAGCTGGAGGCGGTGCTGAGCCCCAGGATGGTCCCCGCGTCGCCGGCGGCCCGGGTGGAAGCCAACTCGCCCATGGGGTGGGCGCGCTGGTGGGTGCCGGTTGGGGCCAGCATCACCGGCATGCTTATCTCTTCGCCCAGGACCGTGGTGGTCATGTCCCGCTGGGTGACGTCCACCAGGATCCGGGGACGCAGCTTGACTTCGCTCATGGCCTGGACGTTAGTGGTGTTGGTTATCCAGTCGGGCGCACCCAGGTCGCCGAACAGTCGGTCGAACAGGGCTTGGGGCATGGTCTGCTTGGCCCGGGCTTCGTAGTCGCCAATGGTCAGTAGGGTCGGCTGGGTAGTCATGCGTCCTCCGTAGTTGGTTGGGCGTGGCGGGCCGGCTTCAGCAGTCCGATCCGAACCCGTTGGGATGGCCCGGCCCGGCGGTGCGCTGCCGGAGCAGGTAGTGGCCAACAGCGAATATGGCTGCCAGGGCCAGCACTAGATAGGGCCAGGCAACAACGTGCGACATGCGGCCCAGGAAGAAGCGGAAGAAGAACAGCACCGCCCCAGCCCCAGCGATGGAAGCCAGCACGCATAGGGCCACGGTGGGCAGCGCCATCCAGATCTCTCCGCGGTGAGCGCCGATGAAGGAGTTGGAACGCAGGACTTCGAGGAAAGCCAGAACGGCCAGGCCGACTACTACGACTCCAATCCATACGGCTACTTCAAGCATATCGTCATGGCTACCGGGGCCCATAGTTTTCGTGCGCTCCTCACCAGGCCATGCTACGGATGATACGCAATTCTAACAGCAGCCCGGATATTTTGCGAAGGGAGAAGCGGTTTCATGCCGGGAAGCGGGCGGATTTTCACCACCGTCCCGCGGGGCCCCGAGGGGGAACTACAGGGCGTGCAATGCCGGTATGACCTCTCGGCCCACCAGGTCGATATGCTCCAGCACCTCGGCCTGGGACATCTCCGGGTAGAACAACCGCAGAGCCACATCGGTGAACCCCATTTCGTGGTAGGCGGCGATCTGCTCGACGCATTCCTCGGGGCTGCCCACCAAGAAGGTGTCGTCCATCAGCGTTTCCAGGTCGCCAGTCACCTTCCGGGTCAGCTCGTCGTCGGTGCCGTGGAGACCGTGATAGGCGTAGACTTCGTACTTCTTGGCGAAGTTGGCCCTTGCCCGCTCCAGCGCCTCCTCGTGGGTCGGGGCGCAGAAGAACTCGCGCACGATGACCATCTCCTCGGGAACGTCGTAGCCGTTTTCCTCGAGGGTCTGATGGTACAGCGGTATTTGGCGCCGGATGGTGGCGTTGGACTGGGCGGGTCCGACGTAGAGGATGTCGCCGCCCCGGCCGACCCGGCGCACCGCCGGATCGCTCATCGCGGCCTGCCAGATCTTGGGGTGGGGCTTCTGGTAGGGCCGGGCGGTGGGCCGCGCCGCGGTTACGTTGTAGTAGCGGCCGTGGTGGGTCACCTCTTCGTCGCTCCACAGCCGACGCATCAGGCCGAGAGCCTCGGTACAGCGGGCGCCGCGCTGGGACATCTTCGTTCCGAAGGCTTCACACTCCTCCGGGCGGTAACCCAGCCCGATACCGAGGATGAAGCGCCCTTCCGCGATCTGGTCGAGGGTCGCCGACTGCTCGGCGACGTCCACCGGATTCAGCAACGGCAGCAATAAGACCGAGGTGGCCAGCTTCATGTTTCCCGGCTCGGCGGCCAGCCGCGCCAGTACCGGCCAGGGCTGGAAGTGCTGGAAGGGGTCGATCAGGTAGTGGTGGGCCCAGCAATAGATGTCGAACCCGGCGTCGCGGGAGGCCCGGAACTGCTCCAGGTGGTTCCGCCACTGTTGCTGATGGTCGATGCTGTCCCGCTGCACCACCTGCCCAACCTGATAACCAACGCGCATATCCTCACCCTGACCCGCCCCAACGCGGGCAGCCTGTCCCTCCAGAAAGGGCGGCTTGAACTTCCCCGCATAACGGGCTTCAACCTCCGACGTGGCGGTACTTGATCAGCCGCTCGCCTTCGAGGTTCTGGTTCGCATAGATGTCGCCGTGGGAGTCGACCCAGACGGCGTGGGCGCCGTTGCCCCACCCGGCGTCCGAGGGGCTGCCCCAGCGGGCCATGATGTCGCCCTCGATGTCCAGAATGGTCATGAAACCGTCCAGCTCCGGCACGTACACCGCCTCGTCGTCGTCGATGTAGATGTCGCAGGGTCGGGCCAGGTTCAGCCACTGCTCAAGGTAGCTGCCCTCGGAGTCGAAGATCTGGATGCGGTTGTTCTCGCGGTCGGCCACGAACACCCGCCCGTCCGTGTGCACCCAGACCCCGTGGGGGACGTGGAATTCGCCGGGACCGGTCTTCCCCGGCGCGCCCCAGGAGTCCACCAGCTCGCCGTCGGGGGTGAACCGGTGCACCCTGGCGTTGCCGTAGCCGTCGGAGATGTACAGGAGACCGTCTGGGGAAATTGCGATGTCGCTGGGGCGGTTGAATGGCCCGGCCGCCCTGACGGCCGGGTCGCTGTAGTTCCCCGACCAGCCGGTGTCTGAGGGCTTGTCCCACTCGCCCATGGTCATCAGCAGGTTGCCCTTGGGGTCGTACTTGAGGACCACGTGGCTGTTCTTGACCGGCAGGTAGAGGTTCTGGTCCGCGTCGATGAACATGCCGTGGGCGTCGGTGAGAACACCCTCACCCCAGGAGGCGAGATAGTTGCCGTCCCGATCCAGGACGATCAGCGGGTGTTCGCCGCGGTTGAAGAGATACACCCGGTCCTCGGAGTCGGTGACGATGGCAGTCTGTCCCAGCTCCCATCCCTCGGGCAGCTTCTCCCAATTCTCCACTTGCTCGTAGGTGTACTTGCCGTTGCCGACTGTGATCATGTCTTCACGTCCTCGATCGCGCCCGGTAACACCGGGGAGTAGGTTGTTGGTCGCTCTAGTAGGTTGTCAGCGTATCGATAACCGCCTGTTTCAACTCCCCGGCGCGGACCGAGACCTGGTCGGCCGTCAGACTGCCCAAGGGATGGGGAATGCCCAGTGGGTGGAAGTCGCGGCGGCCAAAGGTGCGGGCGTGGCGGAAGGCCGAGTCCAGGAACGGGTCGGTGCAGACCACCACCGTGGGGATGCCGAGGTTCTCCAGGGTCATTGCGTCGTGCATACTGCACGCGGTGCAGGATCCTCAATCGGCAATCGCGGTGACCACGAAGTCGCACCGCTCGGAGAGCTCGCTTATTATCTCATCGGCGGCCGGCCGGGAATAGACGTACTTGTCCACGGCGACGATGTTGCCCAGTTCCAGGTCCTTGGCCAGCCGCTCGCCCAGGTTCTGCAACAGGAGCTCGGCATTGGCCTTGCGGTTGCCCAAAAGGCCACCGACCTTGTCGTGTAGCGTGTCCAACCGGGGCGCGGGCCGCCAGCGGTACGCCGCCTCCGGGTCGATGGGCAGGGCCAAACCCAGTTCCCGCATCCGGTCTTGGTAGTTCGTGACAGTCATCGTTCCCTCTACAATTCTCCAATCAACGTTGGATCTTTCGCGTGACCCTGCGAGAGCCCCAGCCCGGCAGGTAGGCCGAGTGGGGGCCGCCGGCGCCACCGGCGACGAAAATGTTGATGCGGTCCGGGGCGCGGACCACCGGCACCATCTGGTCGTCGTCGTCGGCGTCGATGTACCTGGGCCAGAAGTGGCCGCGGCGGGAGTCGCCTTGGGGCGGGCCGCCCTGGCGGAGTTTCCGTACCGGCTTGCGGGCGTGCTCGAAGAGGAACTGGCGGATGTCCCGTTTGTTCCAGCCGTCGCGGTGGAGGAACTTGGCGTGCTCGGGGCCAATGACCACGAAGGTGTCACCCATGACGTACATCTGCACGTTGCCCAAGGTGCACATGGTGTCGGCAACAACGGTCAGGAAGTTCCGCGAGTGGGAGGCGTGGTACATGATGTTGTGAGGCGCCTCCGCCGGGAACACCGACACCGTGCTGTCGGTCGGGGCGAAGCCGAGCTCGACGTGCATCGGCTCCCAAGGGTTGGCGTCCTCGTCCTCGGCAACGCAGTAGGTGTAGGCGCCGGGGTGGCCGAAGGTGGCCTTGTTGGTCTCGCCAGGTATGGCGCCGCCCAGGTTGAGCAGGGCCAGCTTGACCGCGCGGCCGATGGTGCCATTGGCGCGCCAACCGGAGCCGAAGCAGTTGTAGCCGGCGTTGATGTCCAGCTCCTTGACGATGGGGCCGTTGACGATCAACAGCGGAGTGTGGATGCCGGTGGAGCACATCACGCCCCGCAGGTTGAACCGCTCGTCCATCATCGCTTCAAGGGCGGTGATGACCACCGGCATGTGCTCCGGTAGACAGCCCGCCATGGCAGCGTTGACAGCGATGCGCTCGACGGTGGCCCGTCCGCCCAGGGGCGGCAGCTCCGCGATGAGTTCGTCGCCCCCGCGGCCAGTGCTCTCCACGAACCGGCGGACCAAGGGTTCAGACGGCGGCACGACCGGCAGGCCATCGGTCCACCCGGTCTCGAACATCAATTCGATGGCATCAGAAACGTCGGTGGAAAGCATTATCGGCCCATAAAGGACGTTGGATTATTCGCGGTTCGGCCGGTGCGAGTGTAATCCTCGTAGATAGTGCTGTCAACGCGCCAATCGCCCACAACCCCATTTCGGCCCGGCCGGCCGCCGATTAGCGCCCCGCCAAAGCCGGCCTTACCACCATCTCCATAGCTGTACCGTCCCTCCTGTCAGAGCCGTCAGGCATTCCGCCGGTGGTACAGTTTGCTCCGCCACAGTTGTCGACGTTCAGCGAAAATGTCCTCGCTAACTGACCAGCAAAAATGTCAAATTCACCTCATGGGTAATGCGATTTTGACGTAATAAGAACAGGCAAGGCTTCAGCTGGACTTTGTACAAAAACTAGAAATATGAAAAAGGCAGGGTAAGCTGGGTTGACCCGACGTCTTACATTAGGTCAACCAATGCTTACCTTGCCGGACGCCATTGTAGCCGTTCTCATCCCCTTCGCCGCGCTGTTCCAAAACCGGACCTGGCGCAAAGCCCAGGTGTTGCTGGTGGGCGCGGTCCTGTCCCCGGGCCAGCGCACGGTGGCGGCGGCACTGCGCGTCATGGGTCTCAGCGGCGACGGCAACTATGCCCGATACCATCATGTGCTGAACCGGGCCGCGTGGTCGCCCCTTGAGGTATCTCAGGTCCTGCTTAGGCTGCTGTTACAGCGCCTCAACCACGGCGACGGTCCATTGGTGTTCGGCATCGACGAAACTCTGGAGCGGCGTCGGGGGTCGCAGATCAGTGCCTTGGGCGTTTACCGCGACGCCGTGCGCTCCAATCGGAGCTATACGGTCAAGGCCAGTGGTTTGCGTTGGGTTTCCCTGATGTGATTGGGACACATCCGCTAGGCCGGTCGGCACTGGGGCCTACCCTTCCTCACCGTGCTGGCGCCATCGACACGGAATTGCCAGCGACAGGGACGCCGCCACAAGAAGCTCACCGACTGGGCTCGCCAGATGATCTTGCAACTGCGCCGCTGGCTGCCCAACCGCTCCCGGGTGATCGTGGGCGACCACGGCTACGCCGTGCTGGACCTGCTGCACTGCTGCCAGTCCCTCCGTGAGCCCGTTGCGCTGATCACCAGACTGCGCCTGGATGCTGGCCTTTACGATCCGGCTCCACCTCGACAACCGGGACAAAGCGGCCGGCCCCGAGTGAAGGGATCACGTCGGCCCACCCTCAAAGAACTCCTCCATGTCCCCGACCTGCCGTGGCTAACCGCGTCGGTGTCCTGGTACGACGGCACCATCCAAACCCTGGAACTCGCCTCCCAGACCGCGTCTGGTATTACCATGGCGAACATCCCGTACCCATCCGCTGGGTATTAATCCGAGACCCCTCCGAGACCCCCAGGAAGAACTCGACACCCAGGCCCTGCTCTGTACTGACCAAACCGCGGCTCCGACTCAGATCCTGGAGTGGTTTGTGCTGCGCTGGCAACGGCAAGTCACCTACCAGGAGGTGAGGGCTTACCTGGGCCTGGAAACCCAGCGCCAATGGTCGGACCGAGCCATCGCTCGCACCACGCCGATACTGATGGGGCAGTTTTCCTGGGTGGCATTGGCCGCCCACTCGTTGCAAAAAGACCACCCGATAACACAGCGCACCGCGGCCTGGTACATCAAACCGGCACCCACCTTTGTCGACGCCATCGCATTGGCGCGACGACACCTGTGGATGGCATCCCACAATTATTCAACGTCGGCGCCAAACGACGACCGGGAAAAGACCTCCCCGAGTTGTGTGCCCGGCTCATCGATTCCCTCGCCTACGCCGCTTGAATGTACAAAGTCCAGCTTAGAAGTCGGGTTGGGGCGGGGCTCCCCAGCCTTGGGGGACGTTAATCAGGTTTGGCTCCAGGTCCTGGACGGAGGTCTGGCCGCAGTAGGCCATGGCCCGATCGATCTCTTCCCGGAGCAGTTCCAGGACGCCGTGGACGCCCTCGGCCCCGTTGATGGCCAGCCCCCAAAAGAGGGGACGCCCGATGCCAACGGCCTTGGCTCCCAAGGCCAGTGCCTTGATGACGTCACTGCCGCGGCGGACGCCGGAGTCAACGTAGACTTCGCAATTTCCCTTGACCGCATCGACGACCTCGGGCAGCATCTCGATTGCACCCATGGTCATGTCCAGTTGGCGTCCACCGTGGGTCGATACCAGGATACCGTCGACACCGCTCTCGGCGGCGATGTGGGCGTCCTCGGCGGTGCGGATGCCCTTGAGCACCAGGGGCAGGCCGGTGAGGCCGCGGAGCCATTCAAGCTCCTGCCAGGTGAGGGGAACGGTGCGGTTGACGTTCCAGCCGACGGACTCGTCGGTGCCGCGTAGCACGTTCTCCGGCTTGTTGACGCCCCGGAAGTTGCCCTGCTCGAAGTTCCGGTCGTAACGGTTGCGCAGGTCACGCTCCTTGGGGCTGGGGGTGGGGGTGTCCACCGTCAGGGTGATGGCCTTGAACCCGGCCTCTTCGGCGCGGCGGACCAGCATTTCGGTGAGGTCGTAACCCCGGTGGTAGAGCTGGAAGAAGAGGGGGCTGGTGGCTTCCTCGGCGACCTCTTCCATGCTGCAGTTGGAACCGGTGCTGAGCATCATCAGGGTGTTGGACATGCTTGCGCCGCGGGCGGTGGCCACCTCTCCCTCGGGATGGGCTCGGTGATGGGAACCTGCGGGGCTGACGAACACAGGCATACTGAGTTCATTGCCCAGCATGGTGGTCGAAAGGTCCCTTTCCCCGATGTCGCGGAGGAACCTGGGGCGCAGAGTCAGTTCCTCGAAGGCGGTTCGGTTGCGCCGGGTGGTGAACATGTCCATAGCCCCGGCGTCGATGGTGTCCCAATCGTCGTGGGGCAGGACCAGCCTGGCACGTTCCTCGTAATCGTAAAGGTTGATGGGGTCGAGTCGCATCTGGACCTCCCTTTGGAGACGGATCCTACCCGCCGCTCCCTGCCCGGCATGAGGGTATGGGGCAGCGTTCTCAGTGGGTAGAGTTGACGGCGCCTATACTTTACGGCCTGGAGCGGCTGCGGGCAAGTCCCAGGGGAATGGCGAGGGCGTTTCAGTTGGGGTGGTGAAGGGTCGCCTCACTTTGTTGCACATTCAGGGGGTTCATATTTCTCCCACCGACACCTGGGCCAACGAATCTCCTGCTTTGACTGTGTGGGCGTAGGTTCACCTGACACCCGAAAACCGATCCGGGATCAATGTTAGGGTCCCAGACAACATGGGGGATAAGACATGCCTAAGAGGGTGTCTAAAAAGGGGAACCGTAGGCTAGGGCCTGTTCACACTAACGCAGTGCATCGAGAATGAGTGCGAATGAGATGAACCCGAGGAAGAGCACGTCGAGCTTCTCAAAACGGGAGAAGACGCGGCGAAATCCCTTCAACCGACGGAATAACCGCTCGATCTCATTCCGCCTCTGGTACATCTTCCGATCATACGCCCATGGGTGTACACGGGTGCTCAGGGGTGGCACCACCGGCATGAACCCCAAGGCCAAGGCGAGTTGGCGGGTCTCATTGCCCTCATATGCCCGGTCCATCAACCTGGACAGGCCCGGGCGTTGCGGGTCAAGACGGGTCAGCAGCTTACGCCCTTCCGGCGCGTCGTGGGCCTGTCCAGGGGAAGCGAGAACGTTATGGCGGTTCGAGCATCCGCGGCAACCATATGAATCTTGGTGGTCCAGCTGCCCCGGGACTTGCCGATAGACTGAGGTCCGTTTTTGTTAACGCGCCCGTGCCATCGGGGTGGACCTTGACGATGGTGCTGTCCATCGCTACCGCTTCGAGTTTGATGCGCACGATCTGTTCCCGCTGGAGGTGTTCAAACACCCGGTCGAGCACCCCATTCTTCGACCAGCGGTTCATCCGTGTGTAGACGGTATGCCAGTTGCCGAATCGGGCCGGCAACCCCCGCCACTTGCAGCCCTGCTCAGCGACATACAGAATCGCGTTGAGCACTTGCAAGTTCGACAGTTTGACGTTCCCCCGCTGAACGGGCAGGACCGGTGCAATGCGTTCGTACTGAGCTGCTGTAATCTCCATGCGGCGATGATAACATTTCAGCACCGTTAGTGTGAACAGGCCCTAACCCCAACCGAGTATCTTCACCACTACCATCCAGACCTGCTGGCCCCTGCTCCGTCTCACATGTACTGAACAAGTACACCACCTTGACAAGGCGCCCTGTAACACCGGTTCATTGCCGGCCCGTAACGTGGTTTTAACAAGTAAGGGAATCGAAATGTGGCTTCGTACAAGTTGTGATATTACCTTTGATGTGAGCGTCCCTACGCCTTTTATCCTGATGCTCCGCCCTCGAAGCGGAGCACAACAGTGGGTGGGGCATGAAGAATGCACATTGACGCCAAGCGTACCGATCAGAAAGTATGCGGACAGTTACGGTAACCTGTGCGAGCGATTGATAGCACCCGCAGGTGAGTTTTCTATCCGTAGATCTGCGGACGTTTCAACCGCAGACGGCGTTGACGTATCGCCTGGTGCGCCATTTGACGAGGTGCATAATCTACCAGACGAGGTTCTAACCTATCTTCTTCCCAGCCGTTATTGCGAGTCCGACCGGTTTATAGACCTCGGTAGGGAACTCGTAGACGGCGTCGAGCCCGGCTACGATCAAGTGGCTAGAATTGTAGGGTGGATCCGCACCTCCGTGCACTTCAATCCAGATTCCAGCAATTTTCAGATGTCGGCAGTCTAGGTCAACCAGCAGCGCGAGGGCGTGTGCCGCGAGCTCACTCATTTGGGTATCGCGTTATCCCGCAGTCTCTGTATCCCAGCGCGTATCGTTGTAGGCTATCTGCACGAACTCGAGCCGATGGATTTTCACGCTTGGTTCGAGGCGTACGTAGGTGGCCGTTGGTACACCTTCGATGCAACGCAGGCCGTTCCACGTGGAGGGCGAGTTGCCGTCGGTTATGGGCGCGATGCGGCCGACGTGGCGATGTTCAACCAGTTTGGCCCGGCGCTATATCCCAGAGCAATGGAGGTACGGGTCGAGATGCTCAACGCTCGCCCGAGGAGCAATTGAGAATCCACTGTGGACCGTCAGCGAAATGGGACACATTAGAGATTAGGAAACCCGAGAGATTGAGCAGGTGGAGCGAGGTCCTGGACGAGGGTGTAAAAGGCGGCGGTAAAGTGGGCCACGTGGGCGGCTCTCAGCTACGGAAACGGTGGCTAAGTCCCGACAGGTTCACCGCAAATAACCGGCCGCCCCGCTGGTCGGTGGCGGTCGGTTAGGATATGGTTTCGACATTGGTGGAGGGCATGCAGACACTTCTGAAATCCATAACGCTTGGATCGGCGTCCCTTGCACCGGCAGCCTGCGGCGGGTTGGAATCGACCACGCCCGAGCCGGTCTCCTAAACCTATAGACTGGATCTAGTGTCCTGCATCTAAAGTACGTTGGCAAAAGCGTGCTACGTTGGCCAGAATCTGATCAGCGGTCTTGATCCACACAAAGGGTTTGGGGTTTTCGTTGGTAACGTCCAGGTATCGGTAGATGGCAGCTTCCAGTTCACTGCTGCTCTGGTGCACTCCCCGGCGCAGTTGTTTGTCGGTGAGCATCGCAAACCAGCGCTCCACCAGGTTGAGCCAGGAGGCGCTGGCGGGTGTGAAGTGAACATGGAAGCGGGGCCGCTTGGCGAACCAATTCCGGATGAGCGCCGTCTTGTGGGTAGCGTAGTTGTCCACGATCAGGTGTACGTCCAGGTCGGCGGGCACCTGGGCCTCGATGGTATCGAGGAACTTACGGAACTCCACCGCCCGGTTGCGAAGGTGGCATTGGCCAATTACTCCAACAAATCGCTGCCACGACACGAAGATTCCAGTGGGAGTGATTCAGGATCAACTCCAACCCACAATGGGCTGGCGAAAACGGTTTTCCAGACCGGCACGGTACCCGCAACGACCCGAGATCAAACATCCCGCGGTCTGAACCCAAAACGCCTCATGGCCACCGTGTAGGTGGCGTTGCGACAGAAGCAAAGCGGGTGAGATCCGTCGTCGGCGACAGATTAGGTCGAGGAGCCATTCGCAGTCCAGCCACGGGCCTGCGTCTCTGCCCGTTTGTGGCGTTGTGCTGTGTGCGCCGCTGCAGCGGTAGGAACCGCGCCATAAACGAGATTCACCGATAGTAACCCAGCGCCCGCCCCTGGCACCCGGCCTTGGTATCGGTTCCCCCACGTTCGCGGCCATACCGCGGCAGATTTCGTTCCCATGGACGGCAGTGATTTAGAGCTAGTCGGGGCCCTGCCTCCCCACGCGCCTTGGACACTCCTTATAGGGGTGTCTTTTCAACACCCGTCGCAGCCTGGTCCGCAGCTTAAAATCTGCGAGGACCACATTGTTCGATGAGTTAGGGCAGCAAGCGGGTCGACCTGATTGAATTCGGACCGCAGCTACGTGGGGTGATGGACAGGTATTCTCCTACGATTCTAACGCTTCGTTCTAAACTTACCCTTCCTCGCCGGCGAGCCTCATCCAGAGGCCTTTAACCGAGCGCCCCGCAGTTGGTGACCACCGATCCGCCGGTCCCGGGCTTGCCTGTCGTCGAGTCCACCCTCCGTAAGGCCGACCCTGGTGGCGACGTCTCCAACTTGGTCCGATGGCCCCAAATATGGTTGCGTCTCTCCAGGACCCCGGCGCCAGTGACTTGGCAAGGCACCTGTTGGCAAGGCTAAATCCACTTACCAACTGGATAATTCGTCATCCGCCAAAGTTTATAAGTCCTTCCTGCCGTTGCCCGGAATCCGGGTTGTCCCATGATCCCAAATGTGACGCCACCATAGGCGTAACCAGCACGGACAAACCGAGGACAACCCGCTACGTGATCCCCTGCGGATGTCGCGCTGCGGGCAGCGGGTACCACCCTCATCCCGCAGTGTGTTCATGCGGCCAGCACGTCGGGCCGGCCCCCGGTTTTCCCGGCCGTTTGCATGGCCCCTTACTCAATCCGCCCTTGGCAGGACGCAAGCACAGCAACAACGTCCGGGAAGACCATACTGTGCACCACAATACAACCAAACTGGGCTCCACCTGAATCTGAACCCCCATGAACGTTCGCTGTTCCAGGAACCGACACCAACCGATCCAATCGCCATGACTACCCGCAAAACGAAAACCACGATCCCGCCTGAGCTACGGGGATTCATGGCGGTGGTGGGCGAGATCGTCCAGGAACAACTCCGTGCCCAACGGCCGGAAGAGGATAAAATAAGCGATGACTGCCGGAACCAAGGAGCTAAACTTGAAGGCAGCGACATACGTGAGAGTCAGCTCTGAAGTCCAGGTCGAAGGGTTCTCACTGGATGCCCAACGTCGGGTGATCGCCGAATTCTGCCAGGCCCGGGGTTGGGACATCACCCGCCAGTACGCCGACGAAGGTAAGTCAGCATGGGTCGAGTCCGCGGCGAAGCGACCCGAGTTCAACCAGATGCTGATTGATGCCGCCAACCGCGAATTCGACGTGGTCGTCACTCACAGCCTGGACCGGCTATCCCGGAATCTGATGGTGACGTTGAATGCCTTCCATACGTTTTCTTCCAACGGCGTGACCTACGTGTCGGCCACCCAGGAAATCGACTACTCCACCCCGGAAGGCAAGTTGTTCATGACCATGGTGGCGGCCTTCGCCCAATACTTTTCCGACAACCTCTCCGGCCACACCAGGAAGGGTATGCGGGAGCGGGCGCGGCAGGGACTGTTCAACGGCGAAACCCCCTTCGGCTACCAGCGCTGCGACGCGGTTTGCCTGGGAACCAACGATGAACACCGGGGTTGACATATCGACCCGGAAGCCGGCCCGGAGGTCCTGTCCCTGTTCGAAAGGTACGCCTACGGGTCCCACTCAATGTCTACCCTGGCCAAGGAGCTCAATGCCAAGGGCTTCCGCACCAACGGTCGCTCCCGGTCTCCCGACACGGGCGATGTCCACGAATCCAAGGGCGGTCGCTTCACCAACTGGTCTCTGCGGGACATCCTGGAGAACCAGTTCTACGTGGGCAAGGTTCGGCACAAGGACGAATACTTCGGCGGCTTGCACCAACCCCTCATCAGCCAGGAACTCTTCGACGAGGTGCAGAGGCGGAAGCAACAGAACCGCCACCGCAAGTCGGCTGGCGACAGCCGGGTCAGCAAAAACCCGCACATGCTCACCGGACTGTTGCGGTGCGACCAGTGCGACGCCAAGCTCTGGTCCCAAAACCAGGGGCGCACGGCTGGAACCTACTACGTCGTCCCAAGGAAGGGCCATGATCACCGGTGCGCCTACGCCGGCAAGTCCATCAAAAGCCAGATGATTGAGGACCAGGCCGATCTGATCTTCGCCTACTTCACCCTACGCGACGACTGGATCGACTGGGTCATCGAGAATTACGTCAACAAATCAGACCTGGCTGAAGGCTTGAGGAGGCGGCAAGCGCTGGCGCAGAAGATCGACCGTGCCCGAGAGCTGTACCTCGAAGGGGACCTGAGCAAGGAGCGCTACGACCTGATCAAATCAAACGCCGACGCGGAGATCGCTACCATGTACATCCCCGAGATTGACGATGCCGTCAAAGCCAGTCAACTCGTGACCGATCTAGGCATGCTGTGGAAAGAGGCTTTGCGGGTCAGCGCAACCGCCTGCTGCGATCGGTGCTCGACGCAATCTACGTCGATTTGGGCAGCCGGGAGATTGTGGGCCTGCATCCGAAGGAGTCCTTCATGGCGCTGGTACTGGCCATGGAGGAACGATCCGGGGTGACCATCACGGCCAACCTAGATGTAGAAAATGTACGGGATGGTGGAGCAACCGGATGATTCTGGGCGACAGCCTGCAGGTGATGGCGTCTCTAGCCGAGCGGGAAGGACTACGCGGCAAGGTGCAGTGCATCTACATTGACCCGCCCTACGGAATCCGGTTCAACTCCAACTTCCAGTGGTCCACTACCAGCCGCGACGTGCGGGACACCAACTCGTCGCATATCACCCGCGAGCCTGAGCAGGTCAAGGCCTTCCGCGACACCTGGCGCGACGGCATCCACTCTTACCTGACCTATCTCCGCGACCGCCTCACCTTGGCACGCGACCTGCTGGCCGACTCCGGCTCGGTCTTCGTGCAGATCGGGGAAGAGAATGTTCACCGTGTACGAGCGGTGATGGATGAGGTGTTTGGTGACGAAAATTTCGTTTCCATGATCACCGTGAAAAAGACAGCAGTTCAGACAGATTTCGCTATTTCAAGCGTGTCCGATTACATTCTGTGGTTTGGCAAGAACAAAGACAAATTGAAATATCGCCAAATTCATCAGTCGAAAGATGTCGGTGAACCAGGATCTGAACAATACAACTGGATTCGACTGGACGGGGGCCACTTCAAGCGAATAAAAAATCAATCAGACTATTCGATGTACGACTTGTGTCGTCCCGATAACTTAACTTCAAGCCACGAATATAGCCGCGGTAAGGAGGTCATTGCATATAGAGGACGGGAATTCTTACCAGGAAATCGGTATTGGTCTACTAGCCCGGAGTCTATCCAGCGATTGAACCGTGCTGACAGACTTCATGCAGGAACCGGAAGGTCTCTGAGCAACGTGCGATTTCTAAGCGACTTTTCAGTGTCTCCGCTTCTAAATGTTTGGACGGACACAGGGACAGGTGGTTATGGAGACGAAAGATACTACGTTGTGCAAACTACCACAAAAATTGCCCAGCGCTGCATCCTGATGACCACCGACCCGGGCGACCTAGTGCTTGACCCGACCTGCGGCTCCGGCACCACCGCCTACGTTGCCGAACAGTGGGGACGACGGTGGGTCACCATAGACACCTCCCGCGTTGCCCTAGCCCTAGCCCGCACCCGCATCATGGGCGCACGCTACCCGTACTACCTGATTGCCGACAGTCCAGAGGGACAACGTAAAGAAGCGGAAGTTCTGCGGCGAGAAATCACCGAGACCCCCACCTACTGCAACGTCCGGCAGGGTTTCGTGTACGAGCGTGTTCCCCACATTACCCTGCGGGACATCGCCAACAACTCGGAAATCGACGTCATCTACGACCAGTTCCAACAAGAGATGGAACCCATCAGGGTTGAGCTGGATAGCCTTTTGCAAACCGAGTGGGAAGAGTGGGAAATTCCTCGAGAACCTGGTGATCCGTGGCCGGACGCTGCCACCGCAACGTGGGACCAGCTACGCAACAGCGCCAACGACGACGAGAAAGCAGTGCTGCTGCTCAATTTGAACAGCGAACTGGACAGGAGCTACACGCTGGACGACTTGCCAGAACAACCTCGAGATCCGTGGGTACCCCAGGCGACCGAACTGCACGAGCGGTGGTGGGAGTTGCGGATCGCTCGCCAAAAAGAGATTGACGCCTCAATCGCCGCCAATTCCGAATTCCAGTACCTGTTCGACCGCCCTTACACCGACAACCGCAAGGTACGGGTCGCCGGACCGTTCACGGTAGAAAGCCTGTCCCCTCACCGAATAATCACGTCGGACGACGATGACGACAGAGAGATTGCCGAAACAGGATCAGGTTACCGCTACGACGGCGACGTTCCCGAACGGGACTTCGCCACGCTGATGCTGGACAACCTGCGGACCTCGGGCGTACAGCAGTCACAGAAGTCGGGCAAGATTGACTTCGTCGCCATCACCGGATGGCCGGGCGAATATATCTGTGCCGAAGGCCTTTTCATGGAAGGCGACGCCGAAGACGCTGTGGAACGCCGAGCCGGAATATTCATCGGACCGGAGTTCGGCACCGTAACACGCGCTAACCTGACCGGCGCCGCGCGCGAGGCCGCGGAAGCAGGATTTGACCTGCTCATCGCCTGCGCTTTTAGCTACGACGCCCACGCTACGGAACTGGACAGGGTTGGCGTCATCAATGTCATGAAGGCTAGGATGAATGCGGACCTGCACATGGCCGACACACTGAAGGAAGACAGCAAAGGCAACCTTTTCGTCGTCTTCGGCGAGCCGGACATAGAAGTCGAGGACGCTGGACAGGACAGCAACGGCGCTGAGTTGATATCCATAAAAATCCACGGTGTGGACATCTTCAATCCCGCCACCGGCCAAGTACAGAGCGATGACACTGACGGCATCGCCTGCTGGTTCGTGGACACGGACTACAACGAGGAAAGTTTCTTCGTTCGCCAGGCGTACTTTCTGGGAGCCAGCAACGATCCCTACAAGTCGCTGAAAACCACGCTGAAGGCGGAGATCGACGAGGAAGCCTGGAACACGCTGCGGAGCGACACCTCGCGACCGTTCCCTAAGCCGGAGTCCGGCCGAGTCGCCGTAAAGGTCATCAACCACTTGGGCGACGAAGCAATGAAGGTGCTTACAGTGCGGTAACGCCGGCACCTACAACAACTGACCTGGACATGACCAGCGATCCGAATGCGTAACACGTGACACGCCATCACCATCTGGCGACCAAACGCCGCAGCGCTCGAGTCGGAAATGAATCGGCGCGTATACTCGCTCTACGGCCTGTCGGACGGCCGAGGTTGCGGCTGTGACGGGCGGTAGTGTTCGCAAGCAACCGACGCACCGAAATGCTCCTTCTACGACCCAGCGTTAGACATTTCGGTCTATTTTGGTCTAAGGAATTACCATGACGGGCAAGTTTAGCGTCACTGAGTACATGAAAATCCTCGGTGACGAACTCATATCCGCTTTCGCGCAAGGAGGTCTAGCTCCGACTCCCGGAATAAAAGGGGAGGCTAGGGAAACAGCGGTACGCGCTAAACTACGCCAACTGCTTCCCTTGGGAATCGGCGTCGGTTCGGGCTTTGTCATAGACTCGGACGGGAACACCTCCCGTCAACTCGACATTGTACTGTACGAAGAGGACATATGCCCCGTCTTTCGATTGAACGACAGCCACGAGGGCTCATTTTACCCGTGTGAAGGAGTTTTTGCAGTCGGAGAAGTAAAAAGCACAATTGGCAGCAAGGAAACGCAGGACATCATCGAGAAGATCGCCAGTGTTAGGAAGCTGAATAGGTTCGCTTTCCCAAAGACAAATATATGTTTCCGGCCCTACGGTTCTCGGATGGCACTTGGCCTCGCTGGAAAATCGTATGACCAAAACTCGAAAGGGGAACATCAGATCTGGGGGTTTGGAATAGCCCGCGACACCGCAATCACACCACCGACACTGGCTCAAAAGATTGCCGATTATTGCGAAAGAGAGAATAGGATTCTCGCCCCCAATCTTATAACGACCACAGAAGGGTTAGTGGTCAAGCCAATAACGGTCCATGGGCAGATCAGACAAGTTGCGTGGTCCGCGATTGAAGCCACCGGATACATGACCACTGTTTTGCCGAATCCCTTGGCATCACTTATTAGAGACTTGAACCGGGCTTTCAAAGGTGGGTTCACGGTACCAGAGGAAGCGTACTACGAATATGCCCCCATACCGGAAACTTTTGCCCCTTCTACATACCATCCAATGCGAGATTCCCTAGCCCTCGGACCGAACAACCCATGACCATCCTCCACGCCAACGGCGACGCAGTTCACCGACCACCTGCGTTCCTTCCTCAACGAGGCCAGCGGCCAGCCCCATAGCGTGGACATCGCCGTTGGCTACTTCTACCTGTCCGGCTTGACTCAACTGGCCGACTTACTGACGGCGCAGTCCGGACGGGTCCACATCCTAATTGACCACCCACTACAGACGGACGAGCGGACGGTTCTGTGGTACAGCCGCAACTGCCTGCGTTCAAAATGCCCATAGGACGCTCTCAAGTACCAAAAGGGCAGGGAGAAATACTCCAGCGTCCCTGAAACACGCCCAGAGGCCGTCCACGGCAGACATTCAGCCATGCTGCGACGCCGGGCCGCCACCGACCAACGGGGCGGCCGGTTCTTGTCAGGAACCCGCCAAGATCCACCACTGTCGCCAAGACAAGTGGCTGAAACCGGGGCACAGTGTCAAGGGCCGGCATGAGCCAACCGAAACGGGCGCCACGTCCGAAACGTGACGCCCGACAGTACGAACGGCAGCCAACGCCTTTATGCTTTGACGCCTTACAGTACCCGGTCCCGGGCCAGCCGATCGTGTAAATAGACCAGCACAGTGTCTAAACCCAGGTCGGATTTGCGGGCCAAAGCCAACATATCCTCCAGTCCGGATTTGTCCAAATCGTTGTCGATAGTCGCGACGACACGGATGCCAGAGGCTTCCAACGCCTTGACAATCGCCGCGCACAGTACCAGGTTCCGGGCCAGTCGATCCCATTTACGGATCAGCACCGTATCGAAACCCGGGGCGGGTTTGCTGGCTTCGGCCAGCAAACCCGCCAGTCCCGGTCTATCCGGGTCGTTGCCGCTTTCGCCCTCGTCAGAGTGCGAGCCGGCGATCGCGATATTGTTCTGCTCAGCGTACTTTCGGATGGCGGCAATTTCGGCGGCCATCACCTTCGCAGAGTCTGGGTCTGCGCGCGCCACACGGGTGTAGATCACCGCTCGCCGCGGCTCGGGAGCCCGTTCGCCTTCGTTTCTTTTGACCATGAAAGATCCTCCTGTTTTCAACATCAGAACGCACCGGCGTTCACTACAATAAAATGGAACCGCCCCACACAGTCACCCGTTACCAACAGTTGCCTTTGAGCAAGCACTGTCCGACGCCTCGAGGCGATAACGCACAAAAATGCGCGTAACGTCGCGCATGATCTCGTGCCACGGGTCGTCGCCTACGGGTTCAAAGTCCCCCTCAACGGGCAAATCGTATGCGTTTTCTATCTCTCCCAGCGGCATCAGCCGCAGCTGCCGTTCGACGTATTTCTTTGGCATTCTCGGTTCCCCCTTCGGAACCGCTTGGTGTGCCCGCCATACAATGCACCTGTGTTGGATGAGACCCGACTTGCTTAGCCCCCACTTCCACGAATACAATAATAATGAGCACACCAGGCGTAACGGTCCGGATCGTGCTAACCGAGGTCGTTGGAGTGATAGTCCAGCGACCTCTTTTTTTGTTTCCTGAAGGCACCAAAGGAAGGCACAAACGCAAGCCACGCGCCTCCATGGTTCCAGCAGTCTTAAATATAGTCTATAGGTAGATGTTTGCGCAACCGCTAAATGTCATTTCCTCACCAAAAGGGATCAGTTTTCTATAGAAGAGGTCTACCATGAACAAACGCTAGACGGCGCTCCCCATCTGCTTGAATCGTACTATACCTTGTGGTAATATACAAACGACAGCGGGGGAACCTACCGCAGAGGAGAACCCCCCATGGCAATTATTTTGACACCCGCATTCCAGTGCGAGCGATGTTTGCACCGTTGGTTGCCGCGTAACAAAGGCGCCGACGACCTACCACAACATCAGCCCCAAGTTTGCCCCAAGTGCAAAAGCCCTTACTGGAACAAACCCCGGCAAAAGGACCTCGCCCCCGACAGACGAGCCGCCCACAAAGGCCACACCGACACCCCGCTGCCCACTGCACCATCACCGACAGGAAAACTCTCCCACCCCGGCCCAAGCCGGACCAGAAACAAAGCGAGGGATACCGCATGACCACATTTGAGATACCGACGCGTTTAGTGGGTTACGCCAGGGTCTCCAGCGATGCCCAAGACGTGGCCAATTCGATCCAAACCCAATCGACCCGTATCTCCGACTTCGCGAACCAGCCCAATGCACGTTTGTCCTGCATATACAAGGACGAGGCACGAACCGGAACAGTCGACGATCGCCCAGGATTCCTTCAAATGATCGCGGACTCTCGAAAGAATCCAAAACCTTTCGACGCCATCGTCGTAACCAACTTTGCCCGGTTCGCACGAAATCAAGAGGACAGCGTGATTTACAAAGGCCTCCTCAAGAAGCTCGGCATACGCGTTATCTCCATCGAACAACCCAACGACGGCAGTCCCGAAGGCCAATTGATGGAAGGGATCTTCGAAGCCTTTGACTCCTTCTACTCGGCCAGCCTTGGCCGCAACATACGCTTTGGCATCGTAAACCTAATCAAAAGCGGATTTTACCCATACCGGAAAGCACCATTCGGATACGAGAAAAAACCCGTCCAAGCCGGCGGCAAGACCCGTTACAAGCTCGCTATCAACCAAGAACAAGCTGTAATAATCCGCATGATCTTCAACATCTACCAACGCGGGCTAGCGAGCCAGGAAATCCACAAAGACTTGAACGCGCAAGGCATACCAGCACCCAACGGCGGGAAATGGGCGAAATCAAGCGTATATCGGATACTGCGTCACCGCATCTACAACGGAACGATCATGTACCCCGTCGAACCGCAACCCGGACGCGTTCAACTCCGGTTCGACCATATGCACCCCGCAATAATCCCTGACGTACCATTCGAGGACGTCCAGAGAACTCTCGACGCCAGGTCTCCAAACGTCATCCATCCAAGACAGGCTGGCAGCAAATATCTGCTTTCCAATCTGGCCAAATGCAACCTCTGCGGAGCAAACATGGCCCCGCGCCCTTCCAAAGGCAACGCCTACGTATATTGGGTCTGCCAAACCAGACACGCCCAAGGCGTCAAGTACTGCGACTGCCCTCGTCGCAACGTCGAGACATTCGAGCCAATCGTCTTGGATGCCATCATAGATGACATCCTTACCCCAACGAACGTGATGGAATTCATAGCTCACATCGAAGCAGAGGTCCGAGACCAATCCGGCTTTCACATCGACCTCATCGACACCATCGACAAACAGCTCGACGATCTGGAACAACGCTTCAACCGGCTTACAGACGCGTACGAAACCGGCAAACTCACGTTGCAAGTATGGGAGAAGCGCATCGACGACCTTAACGAGAAAAAGCAACAGCTTGCCGACACGAAAATGCAGGCCACCGCAGCGGTCGGACACGAACTCCGCATCTTACAAGACCCGGACGCGGCATTGCGTTTCGCTGCCGAACTAAAACTATGCCTCACGGAATGCGAGCCCGCACAACTCAAAACTCTCATCCGAAAGTTCGTCAAGCAGGTCAGATTCGACCACGACAAAGCCATAATCGACTACAAGATTCCGCTTCCCGATGACAGCCAGAACTCAGGGAAGATCTCTCGAGAAATCGACCTGACCGGACGGGTACGTCCTATCGTCCCGTTAGGCCCAGTGCTGGTCGTGTTCGTAGAACTCGGTGCTAGTGTTGGGATCATCGAGGCCGTTGAAGTCGGCAAAGAGGTCAAGGGACGGCTGTTCAGCCTTTTCTGCCTTTGCCTTGCGCTGCATGGAGACGCGCATCAGGTCGTCGACCAGAACTTTGGGGTGTACCTTTTCCTGGGTGAACAGCGGCGGTGCGGCGACAATTAGGTCGCCTAAGTCCTGTTCGTCCTTACCGCGCCAGACGAGTTGCGGGTCCAGATCCTGGTTGCGTCGCTCGTAGGCTACTTGTACGGGATTGCGCACGGCTTCGTCCAGCACTGGCTCCATCTCGGCGGTAGGGTTGTTGCGCCGGGAGTCGTCCTTGTGGGCGATGGCAATGACTTCCTTGGGTAGGGCAGTACTGCGGCGTGGGCGTGGCATGGTGGTTGTCCTTGTCGGCGTGGAACGGCTTAGATTATGCTTGCACGCCAGTCGGTTGGGCAGTACCAACGCCGTTGGTCAGTGTATCCACCGGAAACGTGGCTCCCCCGCCCTTGATGGCCGCTTCAAACTCGGCCCGCATGCGGTCGGTAGACTTGAACTCGTGGAATGCCCACCTTCCGTAGCAACCCAGGTTGTTGACGCCTGGTACCCAGTAAGACTCCATCGTACTGGCTTTGGCGACGGCGTCCTCTCGACGGTAGCCCTTGACCTCGGCAATCAGGTTGAGGGGGTCCTCTGGACCCCGCCCATCATCAACTCGCACAATGAAATCCGGCACGTAGGTCCGCGGCGCGTTGCCCATCAGGTAAGGCACTTCAAAACCGAGGCTGTGGTTTTTGACGTAGGAGATTACCCTGGGGTGGGTGTCAATGATCCGGCAGAACATCGCTTCCCAGTTGTTGTCGCAAACGGCCCGGTTGACGTGGGACTTGTCAGGACTGGTTTCGATGACGACCCGGTAGAAGCGGCCGGCGACCGGAAGGCGATTTCTGACGCCAGTGGTGAAGTTGACGTGTCGTGTGGAACCCAGGGGGTTGTAGGGCGCGACTACTGCCTTTATGCGTTGCACGGCGTCGGTTTGGTTGCCCTGCATGGTCTTGGCAATCGCGGCTTTGATCATTTGGCCGGCTCTGTCGGCGAATTCCCGATAGAGCACCTGGGCCGGGAAAGTTCCGTCCTCGCACACCAGGCATTGGTCAATCCATTTGTTGACGATGGCGTTCAGCTTTCTGAACAGGTGCATTCTCGGCTGTTCACCGGGTTCCCTCAACTGGTTCTGGAGTATGTGGGCGGTCAGCTCAAAGGCGACTTGTTGGCGTCTGGTTTCCCGTAACCGCTCTGCGGTCAGCCGTATGCCTTCGCCAACTATGCCCTGGTTGTCGGTGAGGGTTGGTCCGACCCGTTCAGTGGTCAACCTAAGGACGGAGTCTTCGTCGAAAATGGCGCGGAGTTCATCATCGGGCAATTCAACTCGGTATGCCGTGATGTTGGGGAACTCGATTTCGAGATGGTCCCGTTCTGGGCTGACGGCATGGACACGTATTGTCGGTGCCGGTGGCGTGGGCGGTGTTGGTTTGACGTCGCTGTCGGTGAAGTCGAACGGCACTCCCAACACGTCGGCGTACTCGACGTCGAAGAGTCCATCTTCGTTCAGTTCATAGGACTGACGGCGCAGGGCGCGTCCCACGACCTGTTCGCACAGCAGTTGAGTACCGAAGGCGCGCACACCCAGGATGTGGGTGACGGTGTTGGCGTCCCACCCTTCGGTCAGCATTGACACTGACACCACGCAGAGGACGTCCGCACCGAGGCGTTGGGTCTTGCCGACGGTGTTCATCATCTCCCGGAGGATGTCCTCGTCGGTGATGTTTTCGGCAGAGCTTCGGTCTCCGGAGCGATGTACTCGCTCACGCTTGAATTGCTCCAGAGCCGGCGCGGCGGCGGCGTAAAAGTCGTCGGGCAGAGTGCCCGCGGCGCCCAGGTTCTCGCTGTCGATGAGCAGCGTGGGCGGAATCGGTAAGCGATTGCCGTTTTCGTCGTAATTCCGGAATAATTCGAACCGTCCAAAAAACGGTTGAATTTGTTCGCCGTTTTCGTCGCGTCGTTCAAAGCCGGAGATGTACTCGTAGATGAGCTTGGAGATTGCCGTGTTCTGGCAGACGACGATGAACACCGGCGGCGTTTCAATGCCGGCTGCCTGCCAGTCGCGGTAGGTTTTCTCGTAACCGTTGTAGGTGGCCTCCAGTGCTGAGATGAGCTGGGACGGCAAGGAAAGCGGGTCCTGGACAGTGTTGGCCCGTCGCCGGCCGGTGCGTGGCAGCACTGCGCCCACGTGCTTCCAGATCTCGCGCAATACTGGTCGGTCTTCGCTGGGAACGTTGTCGTCGATTGGCACTCTGGGGATCTTCACGATACCTGACTCTATGGCGTCCATGAGAGAAAAGTCGCACACGGTCCACGGGAACAGTGTGCCTTCGTGGTAACCAGAGCCTCGCAGGAAGAAGGGCGTTGCCGACAGGTCTATGACGGCGTTGACGCCGAGGTTTCGTTTTACTGCCTCGATGCCTGAGATCCACACGCGGGCGTGTTCGGTGTTCTTTTCAGCCTCAGGCTTTTCGTCAGCGTCCAGTTCGCGTTCTTCCGATTCGTGGGGCGGTCGTTCGCGGTAGCAGTGATGGCCTTCGTCGTTGATAACCAGCACGTTTTTCGTTCGCGTGAACTCTGGTATCACGCGACGGAGCATGTCCCATTCCGTTTCTTGGGTGTCGAGGGCCGGCCCGCCCTTTCCTTGTCTCAGTCGGCGGTTGACGGGTGAGGCTTTGTCCTTCTCTCGAAGCTGGAAGGCGTGGAAATTGGTGATCACCACTTGGGCCTGCTTGACGGCGGGCAGCATGTCTTTCGGCACCAGGTCGTGGTGCTCGTAGTAGTTTTCCAGATCGTTGGGGACCAGGGCGCGTAGTCGGTCCCTGATGGTGATGCCGGGGGTTACGATCAGGAACCTTTTGGTGAACCGGTCTCTGCGAGGGTAGCGGATTGCGTTGACGGTTTGCCATGCGATTAGCATCGCCATCACGGTGGTTTTGCCCGCGCCGGTGGCGAGCTTCAGAGCTAGGCGGAAAAGCTCGGGGTTGGCGCTCTCGTTGCCGCCCTTCAGGTGGTTTCCGATGGTTTCGAATCCGCGGCGCGGGTTCGCGCTCGGCTGTAACAGGCCTGCGACTTCTGTCAGCCAGATGATTGTTTCGGCTGCTTCGACTTGGCAGAAGAAGGGGCGCAGGTTTGGAAAATCGAAGCTGCGCCAATGTTGGAGCAGGCGTGCCGTCTCTGGTGTAACTCCCCAATTACGTGGGTTGGGCAGCTGGCGCCAGGCGTCAACTCGCCTGCGGATTTCGTTGATGATGGGGGTGGGGTCGTACTGCTGCCGTTCGTCCGAAAGTCCCGCGATGCCCAACTGTAAGGCCTCTGGGTGCCTTCCCGTCGCGTGGGTGGCACTGGCACTATGTGCTCTGACTGTCGTCGCCGTTCGACGATTCGGTCGGTCGGCAGGCCGTTCTCCAGCTCCCAGTACCGTCCAGGGTAGGCGTAAGGGGAGTTCAGGATCGGGCGCTCTGCGAAGGTCGAAGGCACGGGACGTTCCTTTGGGAAACCAGTGTGGGAGGTATTGTACCGCCCGATACACTGAGTTTTGGCCCTGATGTGCTGTTGCAGTCGTCATTATGGTGTGGGAGTACCGCATGTCAAGCGACTGGCTCCGTTTCGTAGTTCCCTTTGGGTGCTCGTGCAATTCCCTGTCGTTCTGTCCGGCGCAGGGTTCTGTAAAACTGGCTGAGTATTCACGGAGGTGTCCCATGGAGAAGTCGAAAGGGATGATGGGTAAAGCGGCAGCGCGAATCCAGTCCGCGTCTGGGGTTTGTGAGGTGGTCTGAAGGGTTGGTCAGAGGTCCGATGTAGTTACTTCAGGGGCCCGATCGTTTCCATTCATTCGCTCTGGGCATTCCAAGGTTGTGATGTCGCAGAACCGGCATTCCTGTCCGCTGGGAACTTTTTCGCCGGTGCGTCGGCTGCCCATCGTTGGATCAGTGTCCCCAGGCTTTTTGTGAAATGTCCGTTGGTGTCGGGACGAACGTGGACGGCGTGCGAAGGACTCTGCCTGCCGGTTTTCACCTCGGTGATGACTGTCTCGTCGGGTTGCCCAGCTAGGGACGCTGTTCTGCCGCGTGGACTGGGACTTAGGCGGTAGCCTCAGTTAGATTTTCTTCTGGGTGGCCGCTGCCTGTTGTACTCGCGCATGCGATCTCGGCACTTAGTGCAGCGAGTCTGTCCAGGTATTGCTGGTTTCGAGCAGGCTTGGCACAATCCCAGCTCTGCGAGGTGTCAAGGGCGGCGGCACACGCCCGTGGCAATTTTCGACCAGTGGGACTGCGATACCCAGGAGGAATTCCACGGGTAGCTATTCCCAGACGGCGGTGGCGAGCGCCGCCGTTAGGCTCTGCCTTACGGCTAGTCGGCCGCCAACCGGGCCCATGGAGACGGCCGTCGTTGGGTGGCGTTGGGGTCTATTTGCGGTCGTGTGGCGCGACCCGTACAATTGCCCCACCGCGGAGGATTCTCACCGCCTTACCGCAGGCACAATTGGCAGAACCACCCCTATGAGCGAAGCAATGGTCAGCCCGAGCGTCATGTCTTGGGCCCGCCGCCGTCGGGGCGTAGCCGTTGACGAACTTGCCAACAGGCTGAACGTCAAGCCTGACACCGTATTAGCTTGGGAGTCAGGTGACCGGTTGCCGACCTTTCGGCAAGCCGAGGGGTTCGCCCAAGCCCTGTACATCCCCTTCGGGTACCTTTACCTTTTAGAACCTCCGGCAGAATCGATGCCACTGGCCGATTTTCGTTCTTCGCTAGGGCACTCGGGCCAGGATCCCAGCCCCGACCTGTTGGACTTGCTGAACGATGTGTTGGGGAAGCAGCAGTGGTTCCGCGAGTACCGTCTGTCGGAGGGCGTTGAAGAACTGCCCTTCGTCGGCAGTTTCAATACCACGGATCCTGAGAAGGAAGTAGCCGCTAACATCCGCGAAGTCATCGGCGTAGACCGCGCCAGACAGTTGGAGGGCAACTGGGAAGCGTTCATGCGAGTTCTCACCCGTAACGCCGAAGGGTGCGGCATCATGGTGATGCGGAGCGGCGTGGTGGGCAACAACAACCATCGCCCCCTTGACGTTGAGGAGTTTCGCGGCTTTTCCATTAGCGACGACATTGCTCCGCTAATCTTCATCAACGTCAAGGACTTTAGGTCAGCGCAAATTTTCACCCTGGCCCACGAGCTGGCTCATATCTGGACCGTTGAGGGAGGAGTGTGTAATCCCAACTATGGCTTGAACTTTGGGCAACAGGATTCCGACGTCGAGCAATTCTGCAATCGCGTGGCCGCTGAAACCTTGGTGCCGGGAGACGATTTTCGATCTCGGTGGGACCCCGACAGCGAGAAGGTAGACACTAATCTACAGGTGCTCAGCAAGTATTACAGAGTGAGCACCATGGTCATCCTGCGCCAAGCCTATGACCAGGAATTCCTTTCAGCCGCAACGTATCGCGATCTGTTCTCCCGCATGGTAGCGCAAGTTGGCCAACGGCAGCGGCGAGGGGAGGGGGGAGGGAATTTCCACCGCACCCTTACGGCGCGTAATGGTGCGGCTTTTACGGAAGCCGTCGTCTCCAGCGCCGCCGGTGGCACTCTGCTCAGCAGCGAGGCGGCGGACCTACTGGGGGTGAAGGTCAAGAGTCTGCCCGGCGTTGCTGAACATCTTTTTGGTAGCCCGTTGACCCTTGCCTGACTACTGGCTGGACAGCAACGTGTTCATCGAGGGGAAGAAGGGTCCGTATGGGTTCGACATCGCGCCTCGGTTCTGGGAATTGATTGACGAGATGATCGAAGGCGGTCGAATTTCGTGCCCAACTCGGGTCCTAAGGGAGCTGCTCGACGGGCAAGATGACCTTTCGGCATGGGCCAGAGAGAGGAGGAATTCGGGGCTCTTCATCGAAGCCGACCCTGCGGTGCAAGAAGCGTCCGCCCAAGTAATCCAGCTTGTTGCGACCCACTATCCTGACAACCAGGCTAGACGCAGGTTTTTGGATCGGGCTGACCCGTGGGTTATCGCCCACGCCCGGGTGGACGGTGGGACGGTGGTGACATCCGAGAACCGCGTACCTTACAACTCGTTTCAGGTCAAAATCCCCAACGTGTGCGACCAGTTACAAGTCCGATCAATCAACGTTTACCAAATGCTGCGCGAGCTGGGCGTCGCCTGGACATGATGCCACCACAAGGAGACACAGTTTGACCACCCAACTACGCCGCGGTGTAATGGGCGGCGGTAAAGTGGGCCACGTGGCCGGCTCTGTATCTCGCGGCGGCATTGTTGTTGCTCCTTGGATTTAAGTAGTGGCCTTTGCCGAAGCCCGCTGCCTGTCTCGCTATTTCGAGTTCATCATGCCAAAACCCGCCGGGGCGACGTTCGCCCGCGGTGGTTTGGTTTTTGAAAGTGGGGCCGGCGGTTCGGGGTGATGGATTGAACAGCTTACCCACTGCTGTTGTCGGACATCCCGGCGGTGGCTCCACGTAGGTCTATTTGCGCTGGGTCTGCCGCGCTCGGCGGTGCTTCTCGACACATTCCGGGCAACGGGTTTGCCCGGGTATGGCGGGTTGCCGGCAATCCCTGCAGAGGCCTGCGTCTTTCAGTTTGCTGCGGGTCTCAACTGCGCGTGCCCGACCAAGTTCCTGCCGTTCCTCGGAGGTAAGGCTGACTCGCTTTGGCTTCTTGGAAGTTTTCGGCTTTGCGGCGGTGGTCGCGTGTTTTGAGACTTTACGTGCGGGAGTGCGTGCTGCGGCTGTTTTGCCAGACTTCCTAGTTTTGCGTTTGGGTTCTGGCTCGTGGTCATAGGCCGAATTTGGGTGGACTGGGAAATCGAATTCCCATTCGAAGGTAGTGCCTACCGCCCACTTGTGCGGGTTGGTGTGGGGTGTGTTCGGGTAACGGTGTTGGTGTAGGGTGACTGTCTGCTCTCGTCGGAATAAAAATGACCGCGGGCATCAAGGTGCCCGCGGTCTTAATCGCTTGAGCGTTTTTCCGGGGTTAGGTGGCGACGGTTCTGTCCGGTATTTCCTTTTGGACATATTGGGTTTCAGGTTTGCTCCGGCGGTCTCGCTCTTTGTGTCTGGCTTTCATCTGCCGGCGTTTTTCCGTGCAGGCTGGGCAGTGGACTGTGCCGGGTATGGCGTTACTTCGGCAACAGGCGCAGAGCCCGAGTTCCTTGCGGCGTTCGCGCAAACGCTTCTCGTAATCTCGTCGTTCTTGTTTACGTTGCTCGGCGGTTTTAGGATTCTTCCTGTCGTACTCAGCATAAGGCGGGTACGCCTTCTTCAGGTCGACTTGGAAGGTGGGTAGAGGGATGACGTACTCGGCGGTACGTTCTATCGTCCAATTTGGTGGAGACGGGGGAGAGTCGAACTCCCCGTCCAGAAACTTCCCTGAGCAGATGTGCTACAAGCTTGTTCGGCGTTTTGATCTCGCCACTACGGACTCTCGCCGACCGGATTCCGTGGCAGCCAACCGATAAAAACTATGGCACACGACCATCGGTGTCGTCGGTGTTGCATCCCAGAAAATATAGTACGTCCGCGTCCCAGTCTCCGGGCAACCCGGTAGCAAACGTAGCCGCCTTTAAGCGGCTAGTGCGAATTCACGTTCGCCAGTTACTTGTTTGCCACTGTTTTTAGCGAGGGCAGCAGCAACCTCGGCTTGCAATCCGTCAGAAACCGCACCTGTCGAACCCGCGCGTCCCCAACTTAACCGGTCGCAAGGTTGATCGCCTTATGACCTTACCTAATCATATCACAATTGTCCGTAGCGCAGTCGCCCGTAGCACGATCCTCAGTCACCGCATTGGTCCTGGGATCTCGTGCCAACGGGTTCTGGAGCGCCCGCCATTTTCAATTTTCGCAATACTCCAATGCGAGCGCGCCACCTGCAACGAAACCGGTTTGCCGACGTTGTGATAGACACAGTCGCATCGGGGAGACCGGACGTGGACGCATTGGGCGGCTCTACTCGGCAACGAACCCGAGACCCGATTGCGGCACGCCCCTGGATCAAGCTGGTTAATTGCGTGTGCTGTGTTAATTGCGTGTAAATAGGTTGTTGACAAGGGTGAACGATTGGAGTATTGTGTTGGCAATCGGCACCCGTTGATGGCAAAGCCTTCCGGTTTGCCGAAGCACTTTAACAGTTGAATAGTGGAAGGAAGTAAGTAAGGTTCATACAGTAAGAGAGTTTGATCCTGGCTCAGGGTGAACGCTGGCGGCGCGCTTAATGCATGCAAGTCGAGCGTGTCCGTGGCTTCGGCCACAATGGAAAAGCGGCAGACGGCTGAGTAACGCGTGAGTAATCTGCCCTCCGGTGGGGTATAGCCTCGGGAAACTGAGGATAATCCCGCATACGACCATCGTCCTTTGGGACTTTGGTGAAAGGCTCCGGTCGCCGGAGGAGGAGCTCGCGTCCTATCAGGTTGTTGGTGGGGTAATGGCCTACCAAGCCTATGACGGGTAGCTGGTCTGAGAGGATGACCAGCCAGAGGGGGACTGAGATACGGCCCCCACTCCTACGGGAGGCAGCAGCAGGGAATCTTGGGCAATGGGCGAAAGCCTGACCCAGCGACGTCGCGTGGAGGATGAAGGCCTTCGGGTTGTAAACTCCTTTTCCGAGGGAAGATACAAGACGGTACCTCGGGAATAAGCCCCGGCTAACTACGTGCCAGCAGCCGCGGTAATACGTAGGGGGCAAGCGTTACCCGGAATTACTGGGCGTAAAGTGCGCGTAGGCGGTTGGATAAGTCTCTTGTGAAAGCTCCCGGCTCAACTGGGAGAGGTCAAGGGATACTATTCGACTTGAGGACAGCAGAGGTAAGCAGAATTCCCGGTGTAGCGGTGGAATGCGTAGATATCGGGAGGAATACCAGTGGCGAAAGCGGCTTACTGGGCTGTTTCTGACGCTGAGGCGCGAGAGCGTGGGGAGCAAACTGGATTAGATACCCAGGTAGTCCACGCCCTAAACGATGGATACTAGGTATGGGGGGTATTGACCCCCTCCGTGCCGTAGCTAACGCGTTAAGTATCCCGCCTGGGGACTACGGCCGCAAGGCTAAAACTCAAAGGAATTGACGGGGGCCCGCACAAGCGGTGGAGCGTGTGGTTTAATTCGATGCTAAGCGAAGAACCTTACCTGGGTTTGACATGTTGGTAGTAGGAACCCGAAAGGGTAACGACCTCGGGGTAACTCGGGGAGCCATCACAGGTGCTGCATGGCTGTCGTCAGCTCGTGCCGTGAGGTGTTGGGTTAAGTCCCGCAACGAGCGCAACCCTCGTCGCTAGTTACACTCTCTAGCGAGACAGCCTCCCGCAAGGAGGAGGAAGGTGGGGACGACGTCAAGTCATCATGGCCCTTATATCCAGGGCTACACACACGCTACAATGGCCGGTACAATGGGTTGCTAAAGCGCGAGCTGGAGCCAATCCCAACAAAGCCGGCCCCAGTTGGGATTGCAGGCTGAAACCCGCCTGCATGAACGCGGAATCGCTAGTAACCGCAGGTCAGCATACTGCGGTGAATACGTTCCCGGGCCTTGTACACACCGCCCGTCACGTCATGGAAGCCGAGAACGATTGAAGTCGCTGAGCTAACCCTTTTGGGAGGCAGGCGCCGAGGTCGGGTTCGGTAACTGGGACGAAGTCGTAACAAGGTAGCTGTACCGGAAGGTGCGGCTGGATCACCTCCTTTTTAGGGAGCTCCAAGTCTGATAAGGTTGCGTATGCTTCCGCAATCGGACTCACTCCTATGGTCAATCAGCGGATGTCCCTGCTCCTCGGGTCGTCTGGTCGAGCCCTTCAGGCTCCCGGATCCAGAGTGCAGGTTCCATTAGAAAATCCGCTGTTTCCCGACACTAAGTCGGACATATTCTCTACGAATTTTTTACTTCCTTTCACTATTCAACCGCTAAAGAGCATCATTGAAAACGGACCTCTCACTGTAGGTCCGTTTTTCTTTGGCTACGCTCCCCTCCCATACTTCCAGTACGATCCAGCGACCACTTATCATTTTAGCCGGATCGCCATCACCCAGCCGGCACTATGGCGTTTCTATCTCGGCCGGTCAGCGCGTAGGCAATCACCACTGACGTGGAAACATCTTTGCCGTTTCGACCTCGATCCCAGCCAACGCCGCCATCCTAGCAGTCAAAGATAGATTCACCAGGTCCGAAATCGCTCGGTCGGGCGGCGCAGGTAATTGCCGCTTTTCTTTGCTATCATAAACAGCGCTTATGCGTATTTCCGAACTGGGCGAATTCGGCCTGATCGACCTGGTCCAACAATGGACCAAACCCGCCGCCAACGCCGGTCTAACTGGCGATGATGCTTTCCGGTTGACGGTTGGTAACGGCGACGATGCCGCCGCTGCCACGTTCTTCCGTGGTCCGGTTACCGAGTTCTATACGACCGACACCATGGTCGACGGAATCCATTTCACCACGGCCACAACCCCCTGGCGGGACCTTGGCTGGAAGGCGCTGGCGTCCAACATCAGCGATATCGCAGCAATGGGCGGCGTCCCAACCTGGGCGCTGGTTACCCTGGGTTTGCCTCCGGACACGTTGGTCGCCGACATCGCTGAGTTATATCGCGGAATGACCGGCATTTGCCAGGAATATCAGGCTCAAATCATCGGTGGAGATATGGTCAGCTCCCCGGTTGTTTTCGTTACCGTAGCTCTGACGGGCATCTCCGAAGCCGCCCCCATGCTCAGATCTGGCGCCAAACCCGGTCACCAGGTTGCAGTTACCGGCCCGGTGGGTGGTTCCGGCGGAGGATTGAAGTTGCTGCTGGACGGCTCAGATACCGTTGGTCAGGCCGCCACCGCTCTCGTGCAGCAGCATCGACGCCCACGGCCACACGTCCCCGAGGCCAATGTACTTGTTGCAGCGGGAGTCGGCGTCGCCATGGACGTGAGCGACGGTTTGGCGGATGATCTCGGAAAGCTATGCTCCTCCAGCGGGGTTTCCGCACGTATTCTGTTAGAATCCGTACCCGTTCCCGCGGCTCTCAGAGAGATTTTTCCCGACCAATGGCAAAGGTTGGCGCTGTACGGCGGAGAGGATTACGTTCTTATTTTTACCGCTCCACCGGACGTCATGGCATTAGCGGTTAACGGTCTACCGTCGGCAGCCATCATCGGAGAAATCACGTCTGGCGCGCCGGGACAGGTCACTATTATCGACACCGATGGGACATCCATAGCGCGTCACGGATCCGGTTGGGACCACTTCGCTAACCCGGAAGCATCAGCACATTAGCCTGCCATCGTGGACTCCCTCACTATCTACACCAACAACGCCAGCGATACGCGGGCCGCCGGACATCTGATCGGCGAATTCGCCAGGGCTGGCGACGTGTTTTTGCTGACCGGCCCCCTGGGAGCCGGCAAAACCTGCCTGCTTCAGGGCATTGCCCAGGGACTGGGCGTCGTCGAATATGCTCGTAGCCCCACCTTTGTGCTGGCAACACGATACCAGGGTCGTCTAACCCTGCATCATGCCGACCTCTACCGTATCGGCGATCCGGCCGAAGCCTGGGACCTGGGACTGGAAGACGTCATCATTGCCGGCGATGACGTGCTAGCCGTGGAATGGGCCGACCGTGCCTCCGATTTGTTTCCGGACGATGCACTCTGGATCGCGTTGGACTACGTTATCGGCGCCGAGCCAGCCTGCGAAACTGTGCCCGACGACGACGGATCTATTCCCAGCCGACACAGTATCACCATTGACCAAACCCCACCCCGTTTTGCAGAGCTTCTCCGCAGGTTGGCTGAATACGCCCCCGACGCGATTTCCGGATCGATTCCGTAATGCTGCTGGCCATCGACACTTCTTCGCGATTCGCCGGCGTCGCCCTCGCTGACGACGACGGCGCCGTCATCGACGCTCGCGTATGGCGCTCCCGCGCCAATCACACCGCGCAACTGATGCCGGCGCTCAGCCGCATTCTCCAGGACAACAAAGTCACGGTGGTTGAAATCATGGCTGTGTCGGTCGCATTGGGGCCCGGGCCGTTCAGCGCCCTGCGAGTGGGAGTTAGCGCTGCCAAGGGTCTGGCAATGTCCGCAAACTTGCCCATTATCGGAATCGACACGCTGACGTTGGAAGCCGGGCCACACTGGCAGCCCGGAATCGTAGTAACCTCCTGGCTGGAAGCCGGGCGAAACGAAGTCGCCGCCGCATGGTTTGACGGCCCTGGAAGCAGGATAAAAGCCGACGCGATCGCCACGCCCGAAGAATTGCTTTCTCAAGACCTGTCAGAGCGCCCCTCAACGCTATATTGCGGGGAAGCCGCCCACATCCGCCGGGATGCGATCCGCTCCTTCCACGCCGGATCCCAAGGACCTGCCAGCCCGGGCGTCGTGGCGCCCTGGACACCGGCGGACCGATTGTGGCAGTTGTCCGCGTCAGCCGCTGAGCATGCCCGCGCAGAAGCGTTCAGCGATCTCTCCACTCTGCAGCCCTACTACTTGAGAATGCCAAGCATAGGCACGCCCAAGCGCCGCGACCGCGTGGTGCAGGGCAGACCCGGTTCAGCGAGTCGCTAAATTAATATGATGACCATCAATCCCAAACAATAGCCACAGGAGCATTAAACATCCATGGAACGAACGTTTGTCGCAATCAAACCGGACGGTGTGCAAAGGGGGATCGTCGGCGATGTGATCACCCGGTTAGAACGCCGAGGTCTGAAATTGGTCGCCATCCGCATGATGTTGGTGGATGATGATCTGGCCCGCCGCCACTACGGTGAACACGTGGACCGTCCGTTCTTTGCCGGGCTGGTGTCGTTCATCACATCCAGGCCAATCGTGGCCATGATTTGGGAAGCTAACAACGCGGTGGCCCTGGCCCGGCAATCCATGGGAGCCACCAATCCGGCCGAGGCCGCTCCCGGCACTATCCGCGGGGATTTTGGCATCGATATCGGCCGCAACATCGTACACGGCTCCGACAGTCCAGAGTCGGCAGCCCGTGAAATCGAATTGTTCTTCGGCGATGGGGCGGGCCTGGATTACAGCCGTAACACCGATGAATGGATTACAGAATCCTGACTACCTGCGGAGCCCGGTTCCACAACCGTTCCAGATTAAAAAACTCGCGCTCTTCGGGTCCAAAGATATGGATAACCACATCGGCAAAATCAAGCAGAACCCATCCCGACGCTGGAGTGCCCTCTCGATGATGAACGGCCACTGCAGCCTCTTTCATAGCCTTGGCTAAGTCTTCTTCCAGCGCCTCAATCTGTCGCACTGATTGCGCGGTCATCACCACAAAATAATCTGCGAATCCGGTCAACCCTCGCAGGTCAAGCATAACGATGTCGCCGGCCAGGTTTTCCGCCGCCACATCTACCACCAGGCGAGCCGCGTCGGTGGTGCTAAGGGTGTTGAGATTTGTCATAATTCGGGTTGAACAATAAAGGCCGCCAATTGGGGGCGCATCCGCCTGTTTGTAGGTTGGTACGAGTATAGAGGCGGAGCCGGTCGCCTTGCAATCCCTATCATTTGTGATATATTACACAAGTCAACATGCCAGCGATGCTGTAGCTATTAATTGCCCATTTCAAGGGGGCTTTGTCGCGACTGGCCCGGCCTGCGGCCAGTCTTGTTATTCGTAGTTAGTGAGCAAGGGTGCAACCATGAATTCGCTCAAAGAGTTAAGCCGATCCGGTTTATACGCCCCGGAACAGGAGCACGACGCCTGTGGCGTGGGCATGGTGGCTAACATCAATGGCGATAAGACCCATGCAATTATCGACGAATCGCTGGAAGTGCTCATCAATCTTGGCCACCGTGGCGCTTCCGGATCAGACCCCGACACCGGCGACGGCGCCGGCATCCTGGTGCAGATTCCCGATACGTTTCTCCGACAGGCAACTTCGTATCTGGGCATAACCCTTCCCCCGGAAGGGGAATACGGCGTCGGCATGGCGTTCTTGCCCCAGGACCCGTCAGCCATCGCGGCCATGGTCGCCCACATTGAGAGTGTTATAGCCAATGAAGGTTTAACTCATTTGGGCTGGCGCGATGTACCTGTGAACCCGGCAGCCATCGGAAGCGACGCCCGGGAAGTTTGCCCCACCATCCGCCAGTTTTTTGTCGGCAAGGGAACCGCGCACACCCCCGACCGCACCGCCCTGGAGCGCAAGCTCTACGTCGTTCGCAAAGTTATCGAGAACACGCTGCCCGATACTGGAATCAGCGAAGACGACGCCGATTTCTGCTACATCTGCAGTCTGAGTTGCAACACCTTGGTCTATAAGGGCCTGCTGGTATCCCATCAGCTTTCTCAGTTTTATCTTGAGCTTAATGACCCCGCCCTGGTGTCGGCATTTGCTCTGGTGCACTCCCGTTTCAGCACCAACACCCTGGGACACTGGAAGCTCGCCCATCCGTACCGGTACCTGGCCCACAACGGGGAAATCAACACACTGCGCGGCAACATCAACTGGATGCACGCCCGGGAACGTCAATTCCAGTCTGCGCTGTACGGCGACGACATCAACAAGCTGGCGCCCATTTGCAATCCGGCCGCCAGCGACACTGCCAGCTTCGACAATTGTCTGGAGCTGCTGGTGATGACCGGCCGCGATCTGGCGCACTCGATGCTCATGATGATCCCGGAAGCATGGAACCAGCACGAAACCATGCCCCAGGACAAAAAGGACTTTTACGAGTTCCACTCCGGAATGATGGAACCGTGGGACGGTCCCGCCATGATGCTTGCCACCGACGGCAAAGATGTTTGCGCCGTTCTCGATCGCAATGGCCTGCGTCCCTTCAGGTACACCGTAACCCACGATGGCAAGCTGGTGATGGCATCTGAAACCGGTGTGCTGGATCTGCCGCCATCCAGCGTCAAGGAAAAAGGACGCCTTCAACCCGGCCGTATGTTCCTCGTCAGCTTTGACGAAGGTCGAATCATTGGCGATGAGGAACTGAAACAAGCTCTGTCCAACCGCCAACCGTATGGACAGTGGCTTCAGGAAAATAAAGTCTCGCTGAATGACCTTCCTTCGGCTGACGCTGCTCCTCACGCCGGCGGACCTGACTTGCGTCAGCAGCAGCGAGCGTTTGGGTACACCATAGAAGAGTTGCGGATACTCACCACACCGATGGCCGCAGCGGGTTACGAAGCCACCGGATCGATGGGCAACGATGCATCGCTGGCAGTTTTGTCCCAGCAGAACCGCGTGCTTTTCGACTACTTCAAGCAGCTATTCGCCCAGGTGTCCAACCCCCCACTGGACGCTATCCGCGAGGAGCTCGTTACCTCTCTCGAAGCCTTCGTTGGCAGCGAACAAAACCTGTTCGACGAAACGCCACAGCACTGCCGTCAATTGCGCCTCCAAACTCCCCTGTTATCCGACGAGCAATTGGCTCAAGTTCGCGCTCTCGATTTGCCCGGGTTGTCGTCAACCACCATTTCCACCCTGTTCGACGCCAGGCAAAGCACGCTGCAATCCGCGCTGGACAAACTGTGCGACGCAGCATCGCAGGCCATTGCTGACGGCCACCAAATCATCGTGCTGTCCGATCGTGGTGTGGATGCGCAACACGCCGCCATCCCCAGCCTGTTGGCCACCGGCGCAGTTCACCACCATCTGACCAGAGAAGGCACCCGCACGCGCGCCGGATTGGTGGTCGAGTCGGGAGAGCCCAGGGAAGTCCAGCATTTCTGCCTCCTGATCGGCTACGGCGCCGGCGCTATCAACCCATACCTGGCCCTGGAATCAGTGCGCGATCTGGCTGAACGCGGCGAACTCAACGGCACCGAGCCCGATAACGCCGCCTATAACTTCATAAAAGCCAACGAAAAAGGCGTACTCAAAGTGATGTCCAAAATGGGCATCTCCACCGTTCAGTCGTACCGCGGGGCGCAGATATTTGAAGCCATCGGATTGAAAGATGAGGTGGTGCAGCGTTACTTCAGCGGCACGCCGTCACGCATCCAGGGTATTGGTCTGGATATCATCGAAGAAGAAACATTGCAGCGGCATCGCTCGGCGTTCGACGACCCTTACGTCCCCGGGATGCAGGAACTCGAGATGGGCGGACAGTACCAATGGCGCCGCCATGGCGAATTCCACCAGTGGAACCCGGAAGCCATCGCCAAGCTCCAGTACGCCACCCGTTCCAATGACCAGAACGCATATCGAGAATTCGCGGCGCAGGTGAACGACCAGAGCCGAGCCATGGCCACGTTGCGCGGCCTGCTTGAATTCAAAGCCAGCGATTCAATCCCCATCGACGAGGTTGAACCCGCCGTAGATATCGTGAAGCGTTTTGCCACCGGAGCCATCTCTCTGGGTTCCATCAGCCGCGAAGCCCACGAGACAATGGCCATAGCCATGAACCGCCTGGGCGCTCGCAGCAACACCGGAGAGGGCGGTGAGGACTATCACCGGTACTCGCCGGATGACAACGGAGACAGGCGTTCCAGCGCCATCAAACAGGTGGCGTCGGGCCGCTTTGGCGTAACACCGAATTACCTCGTCAACGCCACCGACCTCCAGATCAAGATGGCCCAGGGATCCAAACCAGGCGAGGGCGGCCAGCTTCCGGGCCACAAGGTCGACGAATACATCGGTTGGGTCCGAAACACCACTCCGGGCGTGGAACTTATCTCGCCGCCACCCCACCACGACATCTATTCAATCGAAGACCTCGCCCAACTGATCCATGACCTCAAAAACATCAATCCCGATGCCCGCATACATGTGAAACTGGTGTCGGAAGTCGGCGTGGGAACCATCGCTGCCGGCGTGTCTAAAGGCCACGGCGACGTGGTGCTCATCAGCGGCCACGACGGCGGTACCGGCGCTTCTCCCGAATCCTCGATCAAACACGCCGGTCTGCCCTGGGAACTCGGCGTGGCTGAAACCCAACAGGTGCTGGTCGCCAACGACCTCCGCAGCCGCATCGTCGTCCAAACCGACGGCCAACTCAAAACCGGCCGCGACGTGGCCATCGCAGCGCTGCTGGGCGCAGAAGAATTCGGAATGGCTACGGCGGCCCTGATCGTCAACGGCTGTATCATGTTGCGCAAGTGTCACCTGAATACGTGCTCGGTCGGCATTGCAACCCAGGACCCCGAATTGCGGAAACGATTTGCCGGTCAACCTGGCCACCTGGTCAACTATTTCTATTTCGTAGCCGAAGAATTGCGAGAAATCATGGCTCAGATCGGTGTCCGCACGGTTGCCGAGATGGTGGGCCGGGTCGACAAACTGGAAACTCGGCAGGCCGTGGATCACTGGAAAGCCTCCGGCATCGATCTTTCCCGTCTGCTGGTGATCCCACCTCGTACCGAACGGGTGCAAACCTACTGCTGTATCACCCAGGATCACGGCCTTGAGCGTGCGCTGGACCACCAAATCATATCGCAGGCGCAACCGGCCATCGATCACGGCGAGCCGGTGGAAATCAACCTGCCGGTCAGCAATTCAAACCGCACCGTTGGCGCCATGTTGAGCGGTCGCCTCGCTCAGAAATACGGCGAAGCCGGCTTGCCCGACGCAACTATCAAAATCAACCTGGAGGGTTCGGGCGGACAGAGTTTCGGCGCGTTCCTCTCACCCGGCGTATCCATTAACCTGGCGGGCGACACCAACGACTACATGGGCAAGGGCATCGGCGGCGGTCGCATTGTAATCGTGCCGCCAGCAGAATCCGGTTTCGTGCCCGAAGACAACATCATCATCGGCAATGTCGCATTATACGGAGCCACCGGCGGCGATGTATTTATCCGCGGTAGGGCCGGAGAGCGGTTCGCCGTTCGCAACAGTGGGGCCCGGGCAGTTGTGGAAGGATTGGGCGACCACGGTTGCGAGTACATGACCGGAGGTGTGGTTGCCGTTATCGGCAGCGCCGGACGCAACTTCGGGGCTGGCATGAGCGGAGGCGTTGCATTCGTTTACGACCCGGACCGCGATTTCCACATCAGGTTCAACGACGGCATGGCCGACCTCGAAAACCTGGAAGCCCCGGAGGACATCGACCTGCTGCATCAACTGCTATCCGAGCACTTGGACCGCACGGGAAGCGGTCCGGCCGAACGTATCCTGGCCGACTGGAACGATAGCATCGGCAAGTTCCGCAAAGCCATGCCGCGGGACTATCGTCGTGTGTTGGAAGAACGCCGCCTACGCGCTGAAACCGAATCGCTGGCGGTGCACGATGGGTAAACCGTCCGGATTTATCGAGTTTGGCCGCACACCGCCGGAACGGACACCCCCAGCCGAACGTATCCAGAATTACAACGAATTCTATCGCCGTTGGTCGGATGAGCAGGCCAAAGAGCAAGGCGCCCGGTGTATGGATTGCGCCGTGCCCTTCTGCCACATGGGTTGCCCTCTCGGGAATGTAATCCCCGATTTCAACCACCAGGTCTACCTTGGCAACTGGCAGGCCGCATTGGACGTACTGCTGAGCACCAACAACTTCCCTGAGTTCACCGGGAGGATCTGCCCGGCGCCCTGCGAAGCTTCATGCGTCCTCAGCATTAACGCCGATCCCGTAACCATCGAGTACATCGAGAAAGAGATTAGCGACCGGGGTTTCGAGCAAGGCTGGATCAAACCCATGCCGCCCGCCACACGCAGCGGCAAAAAGGTGGCCGTCGTTGGCAGCGGACCCGCCGGCCTGGCCACCGCGCAGCAGCTGAATCGCGCCGGACACCAGGTTACGGTGCTGGAACGCGCCAATCACATCGGTGGACTTTTGATGCTGGGCATTCCCGACTTCAAACTGGAAAAATCGGTCGTCACCCGTAGGGTGCAGTTGATGCAAGAGGAAGGCATTGAGTTCCGAACCGGCGTCCACGTTGGCGTTAATCACCCTGCCGAACAGTTGCTGCAGGAATATGATGCCATTTGCCTGGCCGGAGGCTCCACTCAAGCCCGCGATCTGAATGTGCCGGGGCGCGAATTAGATGGTGTACACCTGGCAATGGAATATCTCCCCCAGCAAAACAGGGAGCTGATCGGCGAGACGGTGCCGGATCGGATCTCGGCAGACGGAAAGCGAGTGGTTATTCTGGGCGGCGGCGACACCGGCGCCGACTGCCTGGGAACCGCCCACCGCCAGGGAGCTGAAATCGTCCGCCAGTTCGAGTTGCTGTCCGAACCTCCCACAGAACGCAACGACGATAACCCCTGGCCTCTGTGGCCGATGGTATTGCGTACGTCCGGCGCCCACGAAGAGGGCGGCATTCGCGACTACAACATTCTCACCAAATCGTTCGGCGGCGACGGCGGGCAAGTCAAAACTATCAATGCCGTCCGCGTGGATTGGTCAAAGGACGAAGACGGTCGGTTCCAGATGTCTGAGGTGCCCAACAGCGAATTCAGCGTCGATGCCGACCTGGTCCTGCTGGCTATGGGCTTCCTGCACCCCGAACACGATGGGATGCTTGAACAGCTGGGAGTCGAACTCGATGGCCGCGGCAACGTTCAAGTGGACGCCAACAAGATGACGTCGGTTCCGGGCGTGTTTGCGGGCGGCGACATGGTACGTGGCCAGTCGTTGGTCGTTTGGGCCATCGCCGAAGGCCGTGACGTGGCCCGTGGCGTTGACGCCTACTTGACGGGATCCTCCCGTCTGCCCCGAACCGAGGCGGCCACTTAGAACCCGGCCAACTCGGAAATAGTGCCGGTAATCCCGCTGGATAATATATTCCAGCGGGGTTTTTTAGACCTGCTCCTGAGCGGCATGGGGCACTGCGGTGCGGCCAATGTGGCTCAGATATTCGCGAATGTTCAGCACCTGGATCGTGTTGGTGGTGCCGGTAACTCCAGTCATAAAACCGTGTACCAGCGTTACCGTATCGCGCTCCGATACCAGCCCGGTCGCTATCGCCTCGTCGACCAGCAGGGTCACCAGCTTCGCCACATCCGGCTCCGCAGGAATCACACCCTTGGGAGCTAGCCCCCATGCCATACAGACGCGCCGTTGCACCGCTTCGTCATGGGAAAAGACCAGCACGTCATTCTCCGGGCGGAAACGCGACATTTCAAACGCCGCTCGTCCAGTGCTGGTGATAACGATGGGTTTGGCGTTCAGTGACTTGGTGAGCTGCGTTGCGCCCCAGGCCACGGATTGGGTTTGATCGCGTTGCGGAATCTCGGTGTAGTAGTTGTACATCTTTTCCGCTTGCACAATTGCAG
This sequence comes from Dehalococcoidia bacterium, assembly GCA_965217175.1. Taxonomy (GTDB): domain Bacteria; phylum Chloroflexota; class Dehalococcoidia; order Lucifugimonadales; family UBA3495; genus Bin87. The sequence goes on along the minus strand of OZ244251.1, from coordinate 1,466,172 downwards.
CATCAGCGATGCGAACCGCCTCCACCGGGTAAGCGCCAACGGCGATTTCATCGGATAACAGGATCGAGTCGCAACCATCCAGCACCGCGTTGGCGATGTCGGAGATTTCGGCGCGCGTCGGCGTGGGAGAGTTCACCATCGACCGCAGCATTTGCGTCGCGACAGACGATATCTTGCCCGCCTCGTTCGCCTTTTTCACCATGTTCTTCTGGATGACCGGCACCTCTTCCATGGGCATCTCGACACCCAGGTCACCGCGGGCCACCATAATTCCGTCGACTTCGCGCAGAATATCATCCAGGTTATCGATACACTCACGACGCTCCAGCTTGGCCATCACCGGGGCCTGGCTGTTCAACTGGTTCAGATGCGCTCGGGCGTAGCGAACGTCTTCTCCGGTGCGCACAAACGACAGTGCCACCCAATCGACGTTCTGCTCGACACCAAACTGCAACGCAATCTTGTCGCTTTCGGTGATCACCGGCATGTCTATGGGCACATCCGGCAAGTTCACACCCTTGAAAGAAGACAGGTTACCGCCGTTTCGCACACTGGTTTTAACCTCCAGATCGGGAGTAACTTCCAGCACTTCCAGACACACCGTGCCGTCCGATATATAAACCAGGTTCCCGGGTCGCAGGCTCTGCAAGATGGCCGGCTCAGGGAATGGCAATCGGTCGGGTAAATCAGATTCCGGTTCATTCGTGATGGAAATATGGTCGCCAAAATTGAGCTGTATCGCTTCTGCCATGCGACCCAGGCGGAATTTATTGCCCCCCAGATCCTGCAGAACGGCCACGGGACGGTTGTTTCGCCTGGACGCCTCTCGCACATTCGCGATTACCTCGGCGTGCTCCTCAAGCGTACCGTGGGAAAAGTTCAGGCGTGCCACGTCCATGCCTGCCGCCACCAACCGGTCCAAAGTTTCAGGCGACCGGGAGGCAGGGCCAATTGTGGCGATTATCTTGGTTTTACGCATTTATTATTCCCCCCGGCTTTGACGATAACCGTCCGACCCGATGGCGGCATTCTTCTCGCATAATTTTGCTTAGGCTTTCGTTTCTACCCGGCATTATACGCACAACGGCGAGATGGTGGGCAATTACCCCCGCTACCCCAATATCAAACAAAACAGGCGCAGCCGGTTTTTGGCCGGTGCGCCCGAATCGCCAATCGCCGGTTTCCTAACTTCCCTGGCGGGACTGTTCGTAAGTTTGGGTGGCGCGCTCCAAACCGGCCCGGCGGTTAACCTGCAACGCGTCTTTGAGGCCCGACGCCCACTGTTGGGACGTCTGGATCCCGGTGAGGGTGCCCTGGAACTGGGGCATGACGTAGCGAGCCATGAGTTCGTAAGAGCGATGCAGCTTATCTCGCGGCGCCCAGTCCTCCGCTCGCACCAGCATCCCGCCAAAACCGCCAGCCATTTCCTGGAGCTCGTTTATTCGCTGGATGCAGTCGTCGGGCGTGCCCACGATCCACTGCTTGTTGTCGGTCATAAAATCGACGATCTGGTCGCGGGGAACATCGGGGACCTCGTGGCCAAGCGTACCGCCGAAATATTCGGTAACCACCCGCGCCGATCCCTCGCGAATATCCTCCTGCGCTTCCTTCTTGCTCTCAGCCAGGTGAACGCCAACCGATAGACGCCACTCCTCGCGTTTCACCGTTTGCCCGTGCTCCGCCGCCGATTCCTCGGCAATGGCCCACTGAGACTGCAACGACGTCGACCGCACCATATCCCGGGGAACGCTTAATGATATTACACCGGCGCCGTACTTACCCGCCGTCATCACGCCAGCCGGCGACTGCACCGAAGCGACCACCAGCGGGAACGGCTGTTGATACGGACGCAATTGCAGGTGGGCATCGTGCAATTCAAACCAGTCGCTTTGATAGGTGTACGGTTCTGGGCTGTCCATCAACCGTTTGATCGCTCCCAGCGATTCGTCCATCATCTCCCGTTGTCGGGCCGGGTCGATGCCGAACATGTAGGCATCTGACGCCAGCGCCCCGGGGCCAACACCCAGCATCACGCGCCCGCGGGTCAGGTGATCCAGCAGCACCATACGGTTCGCCACCATGTAGGGGTGGTGATAAGGCAAGCTGATCACGCCCGTGCCCAGGCGCAGGTTGCGGGTGCGCTCGGCAGCCGTAGCCATGAACACTTCAGGCGAGGCAATGGTCTCCCAGCCCGCGCTGTGGTGCTCGCCGATCCATGCTTCGTCGAAACCCAGCTGGTCCAGCCACTGCAGCAGTTCAAGGTCCCGCTCCAAAGCCAGTGTCGGGTTTTCGCCGACCCGATGGAACGGCGCCATAAATATTCCAAATTTCATGCGGGCGGGAGCCGTCATTAAGTGCCTCCTGATTCATAGGTAGCCTGGTTCATAGGTAGATGGATATTACGTTGGTTTGGATTGGGCCATTCTAACATGGTTGCCATTCGCCGCAACCGGATTGATCCGGCACGCAAATCACTCCCCGGCTACCGTGCTTCGCCGCTCCACGACCACTGTGTCGCGCCACCTTCCGTTCAACATTGCGACCCGTTTCCGCCGTCCGAGAATGCGGAATCCACAGGCTAAATGTATCGCGAGGCTAGCCTGGTTTTCCGGGAACACACTGCTCTGCAACGTCCAGTACCCGGAGGCCTCCGATACCCGCACGAGTTCGGCCAACAGCGCCTTGCCTACGCCTCGACCCCGCATCGCCTCCGCCACGTAAACGCTGTGTTCAACGACCCCGGCGTAGCACGGGCGAGCAGAAACCGGTGAAATGGCAACCCACGCCACCACCGCATCTCCGACCCGCGCGGTCAATCGACAGGCGGACAGGTGGTTGCGATCCCAGGTGTCCCAAGTCGGCGTCTCGGTCTCGAACGTGGCGTTGCCGGTGGCGATTCCCTCGGCATAGATGCGGCGCACCTCCGGCCAGTCCTCCGGCGTCATCGGCGCGATAATCAGGCCCGCTGGTCCCGTCATTGATCCAGCATACTACACGCGTTCCCCAGTTCATGTCGCAAGGAGTTTCGGCCCGGCCTCGCGCTATGATCCAGCCAAACCATTCCAGCGATGGAGGACATCGACGGCAACTGGATTGGCTTGACCGACATGCCCATGGCTCTGGTGCCCGAATCTTCCTGACCGTCGGGGTTGCAGATCGATCTCCCGGACCATGACGCCGGCATAATCTCCCCTAGCCCACCGGCACGAAAAATGGTATTGTGGCGGCATAAGCTCCGCGTGGAGCGCCGAATCTCAGGCACTACATTCAGACCATCACGGAGGACAACATGCCCCAGATTAAACACATCGCCATTGCCACCAACGACGCCGAAAAGACCGCCAAGTTCTACTCCGAGGTTTTCGGACTTCGCGAAGTCGCCAAACTCGACGGCGCGAACGCCAAGGGTTTCATGCTCAGCGACGGCAACGTCAACATGGCTATCCTGGACTTCCAGAACGACACCGTAGCCGGCGAGCGCGGTAAGGACTGGGAAGGCATCCATCACATCGGCTTTGAAGTTGAAGACCTGGAAGACATCGAGAAGCGGCTGATGGAAAACAACTCCAAGCCGATGGACGATGTCAACAACGCGCTCCACGCCGGCATGGGCGGACCACGCACAGAGAACGTAGAGACCAAGTACGAGGGCCCCAACGGCGAGATGATCGACGTCTCCGGAACCGGCTGGGTCGGAACCCGCGGCCTGGATTAGTAACCAACTGCCGCGAATCCTGTCCCTGATAGAATCCGCCCCAGTGTTCGAACACTGGGGCGGATTTTTAATGCCAAATTTCCGGAAGATGCTACGCTGGGCGAAACACCAGCCCCGGGTCGTCGGCGTCGATTTCATCCAGCGCCAGTACCACCGGCAAATCGACCGGTATGTTCTGCGGGTTGGAAGCGTCCACTCCTGAGATACGGGCGCTGATTCGAGGCCCTTCTTCCAGGGTCACTATCCCCGTGCAGTATGGATTGTTCCTCCCGTAGCCTTTGGCCTCCAGTGAAGCCGGAGCCACTGAGATACACGTGAAAGTGCTCAATGTCGCCCGCCCGCTGAATTCGTGCCACTCCATATCTCGGCTGTGGCTCACCGGATCGATCGGCCGCGCTTCTGCATAAACGTTGCCGTTCTCCCGGCAGCGCACTCCCATGAATCGTCCCTCTTTCAGGAAGGCGTAGAAAGACACGGCATTGAACGGTCTGGATTCGGCGTCGGTGGTCATCAGTTGCCTCCTAGCCGCGTTGCAGCACGTTGACGACGCACGTGCCGCCGGTGCCGCCCACGTTGTGAGTCAATCCGAACTCCAGGTCGGGACTGGTCAGTTGACGCGCGCCCGCTTCGCCCCTCAACTGCTTGAACACTTCGATGACCTGTGCCACGCCGCTGGCGCCTACCGGATGGCCCTTGGCCTTCAGGCCGCCGCTGGTGTTTATGGGCCGGTCTCCGGTGCGAGCGGTACGGCCCTCGTCGACTGCGTGAGGACCCTCGCCCGGCTCGAAGAAGCCCAAATCCTCACTCGCCACGATTTCGGCAATGGTAAAACAGTCATGGACTTCGGCCACCCCGACGTTTTCCGGGCCAATGCCTGCCATTGCGTAGGCTTCTGCCGAAGCAATCTTGGCGGCGGACAAAGATGTCAGCTCCTCGGCGTCGTGGAGTGGACGTCCGGTGGCCTGCCCCATACCGGCCACATGCACCGGCTTGTCGGTAAACTGGCTCGCGATGTCGCTGGCAACCAGCAAAACGCACGATGCCCCGTCCGTAATTGGAGCGCAGTCGTAGAGACGCAGCGGCCAGGCGATCCATGGATTGGCCCGGGGGTCATTCAGGAAATCAATCTCGTCTGCCCACTCGGGCACCGTCTCACCCCGTTGTTCCGCCCGTGCCCGGCGTCGGTCCATCATGTCTCGGACGGTCACCTGGAACTGTGCTTTGGGATTGAGTTTACCGTTTTCGTGATTCTTGATTCCAACCTTCAGCAGGTGATTCAGATTGGTTTCGTACCGGTCCATGTGAGCCTTGGCGATGGCCCCGAAGATGCCCGGGAAAGTCAGCCCGGCCGGCACCTCGTAGAGCCCGTCGGCGGCAGACGCCAGCACGTCAGTAACCCCTTCGGTAGGCAGGGAGGTCATCTTCTCCACGCCTCCCACCAGCACCACGTCGTACATGCCGCTGGCTATTGCCATCACGCCCTCGCGCAGTGCGCTGCCGCTACTGGCGCAGGCATTCTCCACACGGGTGATGGGGGTCGGCGTCATCCCCAGCCAGTCAGCCATGATGGGGGCGGTGTGACCCTGGTGCTCGAAAAGATCAGCAGAGTAGTTACCCAGATAACCGGCCTCGATGTCCTGCGCCGAAATCCCCTGGTCAATATTGTCCTGCATGTCGTGAAACGCTTCGACAAACAGGTCACGACTGGATTTGTCGGGGTATGCTCCAAACTGCGACAAACCGGCGCCGACAATCGAAACCTGACGCGCCAGCCGGCGGGGACGGGTAGTGGCCATGGTAATAACTCCTTCGGTAATTGGTTACGCCATTATAACGGCGGATTCAGTTCAACGTTTAATACCGTCTCGCACCAGGCCGCGGCCCCCAGCAGGCGGGCTTCGGCGAAGGGCGACGCCACCAGTTGAATCCCCAGCGGCAAACCGGATTCGGCAATGCCCGAGGGCAGGGAAATAGCCGGCAACCCGCATGATGTCCACGGCCCCTGGAACGCCGGATCGCCGGTGTTCGTGACGTCGGCCTGCGGCGGCGACGGCGCGGCCGGGGTGAGCAGGACGTCGCATTGTTGGGAAAGCTGTTCCATGTCGGCGATAAACTGCCGCCGGTTTTCCAGGGCGCGCGAATAAGCGATGCCGTCCACCTGCAAACCGTCCGCCAGCATCGCACGCAACTTGGGCTGATAGTCTTCGGCCTGCACCCGGTACATGGGCTCGTGAAAGGCCGCTGCTTCCACCGACATTATCAGGCGCTGGTCGACGTACGCCGTGTCGATGCTGGGAGGCATCGGCAGTTCCTCGATTTCGGCCCCGGCCTGGGCCAACCGTTCCACGATGCCATCGAGGTGGCGGCGGGTTTCCGCGTCTGCCAGATCATAGAAGTACCGGCGCAGTACGCCGATACGAGGCGCTGCCGGCCAGGCAACCGCCGACAGATAGTCCCCCACCGGTTCATGGGATGACACCGGATCGTTGATGTCCGGACCCGACATTACCTGCAAAAGCAATGCGGCGTCTTCCACGCTTCGCACCAGCCACCCCACCGTATCCAGGTTCCAGCTAACCGGTACCACGCCGTAGCGGCTGACCCGGCCGAAGGTCGGCTTGAAACCGACCACGCCGTTGTAGGCAGCCGGCCGCAGCACCGACCCCACCGTTTGGGAACCCATCGCCGCAGGACACATCCGCGACGCAACCGCCACCGCCGATCCGCTGCTGCTTCCGCCCGGAGTGTGTGCCGCGTTCCACGGATTCACCGTGGGCGACGGATCCAGGCAGGCAAACTCGGTGGTTACCGCCTTGCCCAGCATCAAAGCCCCCGCGTGTTTCAACAGCGTAAGAGAAGCCGCGTCATACTCCGGCACGAAATCCTTGTAAACCTCGCTGCCGGCCCGAGTTGGGATACCGGCAGTGTAGTAAATGTCTTTCATGCCGATCGGAACACCGTGCAGCGGCCCCAGTGGCCTCCTTTGCTCCACCGCCCGGTCGGCGGCTCGCGCATCCTCCAGTACCGTCGCTCGATCCACGTAGACCCAGGCTTTCAACCGGTCATCCAGCGACGCAATGCGGTCCAGGCAAGATTCAGCCAATTCGGTCGCCGTGATTCGCCGATTGGCAATGGCATGAGCGGCTTGCGCCGCCGTCAGTTCATTTGGTACGGGCATGATCGGTAAACCTCACTGTTGTCGAATCAGGCGGTGAAATTAACACCGGTCGGGTGTTGCCGAACTGATGGATCTTTAATCGGTAATATAATTGCGCTTCACATACCGCCTGAAAGGGAATCGCCAAATGCCGGTTTACTATCTCAGTCAGGAAACCGAGGGCCAGAGATCCGGGAAGTTATCGGCTTTAATCGGCGGTCTTATCGCGGTTTTAATACTGGTGGTCGCAGCCGCAATTATCGCATATTACGTAACCCGGCTGGGCGACGCCGTTCTGACATCATCCAATGCTGTGGGCGCCACACAACCCACCGTCTTTGCAGCGCCTGACATTGGGACCGCATTCTCCAACACCGTCGAGGCCGACACAAACACCATCTATGTCGTGGATACCAACGATTCAATGAAATTTGACCTGGATGAGGTTCAGGCTTCGTTGGTCAGCCTCACCGATGAAGGAGATTTCAATCGCAACCGGATCCGCCTGATGACCTTCGACACCAGAGTAGGCACGGCATTCGATTTCGATTTCATGGAATCCCCCGGCTCCCGCGAGGATTTCAGGAAGGCCGTTAACTCACTGGAAACCGCGGCCTACAGCAGGTATTCCGGCAACACCATGATGTATTTGGGGATCCGACGGGCGAGCGGCGAACTGGTCAAGCTGGCCGACTACGACCGGCCCAATCGGATTGTCGTATTAACCGACGGCGCCGCAGATGACCATTTTTTGCATTTCGACCGCCTGCTGGAAGAAGTCCAAACCTCTCCAATCCCAAACTTGCGAATCGACATTATCGGCTACGGACTCGACCCCACCATCACCTACTTCCCAGACGAAGTATTGGAAGGCATACCCGCAGCTTCGGGTGCGGGAGGCGACGATCCCGCGGCATGGACTGCGGAGGGAATCCGCTGGGTCGAACGCAACTACGGTATGTCGCAACGCGAATTCATCGCCGCCTACGGCACTCCCATACTGGCGCCGATCTACGAACTGACGTCTGCCGTGGGCGGGGCATACTATTCCGTGGATCGTTAGCCGTCCCCGGGCCTGACCGGCGATCGACTCAATCATTTCTACCGCACTAGAGGTTACGGCGCCAGAGGTTGCGGCGGCCGGGAGCCACCGTGCGGTCACACTCCGGCAGGTCGCCTTTCTCCCCAGTCGGTGGACTGCTCGTAGGCGTAGGCGGCGCGGAACAGGGTAGTTTCATCGAAGGCCCGGCCGGCAATCTGCAATCCTATCGGCAAGCCGCTGCTCGTAAACCCGCAGTTGATGGACAATGCCGGCAGGTTCGCCAGGTTGAAAGGCGCCGTGAACCCCCTCCGGCCTTTGAATCCGGCCAGCACATCGGCCTTGGTTCCCAGGCCGGCCGATTGCGGTATCAGCGTGGCAGGCACCGAAGATGCCGGCATTACCAGCACGTCCACCTGCCCCAGGGCCGCCAGGATCTGACGGCGCAGCACATCGCGCAATCTGGTGGCCTTCTGATACACCTTGGCGGGAACGATGCTGCCCATCAGCAACCGCACCTGATTATTATGATCCAGTTCCTCCAGGCGCTCGGTGGATATGATGTCCCAGTTGAGCATGGCGGCGTCGCTGCCGATTATGCCGTAAGAAATTTCCGAAGAATTAACAATCAATGGGACGGAAACTTCGCTCACCTCAGCGCCCAGTCCGGCGAGCACGCCAGCGGCTTTGATAACCGCGTCGCGAACTTCCGGATCGTTGGCATCGGTATGGACCCGCTCGGTTACCAACCCCACTTTCAAACCATCAATGTTGCCGTCGAGTGCGGCTGAATAATTCGGGACTGGCACATCCCAGGTTTGTGGGTCGTTCGGGTCATGTCCCGCGATTGCTTCCAGCGTATTGGCGCAATCGGTAACCGTTCTGGAGATCGGCCCCACCGTGTCCATCGACCAGCTGGCGCCAAACACTCCATGTCGACTGACCCTGCCGAAGGTGGGCCGGATGCCCACCAAACCGCAAAAGGCCGCCGGCCCTCGAATGCTGCCGCCGGTGTCTTCCCCCAGGGATGTTGCGCACAAAAACGCCGCCGTGGCTGCTCCCGAACCGCTGCTGCTGGTTCCGGGATTGCGCCCGGTATCCCAGGGGTTGCGGGGCCGGCCATAGGGATATCGGAAAGCATCGCCGCTGGCGTATTCGCTCATGTTGAGCTTGCCCAGCAACACCGTACCGGCCGCCCTCAGGCGCGCGATCACCGTAGCGTCTGCATCCGGCACGTTCTCGGCCATTATCGTAGACCCATTGGTGGTTACGATTCCGGCCGTATTGAACTGGTCTTTCACCGCCACGGGAACGCCGTGCAACGGACCCAATCGCTGGCCGGCTGCTATCTCGGCGTCAGCGCGGCGAGCGTCTTCACGGGCGCGGTCGGCGGTTACCGTGATGTATGAGGCGTAGTTGCCGTCCAGTCGGGCGATGCGCTCCAGGAACGCTTCCGTGGCCTCCAGCGAGGAAATCTCACCGGCGGCAATGCGTTCACCCAGTTCGGTTGCGGAAAGATAGCAAAGGTCCGGGTTTGCCATTAGAGAACCTCCCGTTGCCGGGCAGTGTCCGATACGATGATCGGTAGCGGTTCGATATTGGCCACATCAGGCTCAACAATAACGTCCAGAGCCTCCAGCAAACCATTCAATGACTCCCGTACTTCTGCCACCAGGTGATCTGGAATATTAATGCCTGATGCTTTGGCCAGAGCCAGCACCTCGGTATCATTCAAATCTGGCAAAATCCAACCTCCTGCGCAGGTGCAATGCTATCTCAATACTGAGCCTCGTGAGTGGACTCGGTGCGACGCGGACAATTGTGGCCGGGGGTGCCGGCGTTGTCAACTCAAGCACACTGCTATAATCTCCGGAATAGCACAAACCGAAGCGCACCACGGCAATAGGAGCGATGCGATGGCTGGCGCATATCAACCCTCACACGATGTTGTCGGCGTAATCCTGGCCGCCGGCCGGGGCAGCCGAATGCACTCCAACAAACCTAAACCGTTGCATCTGGCGGCCGGCAAAGAACTCATCAGATATCCGGTGGATTTGATGGCCGAATGGGGGATGCAACGTATCGTGGTGGTAACGTCGCCCGATCATGCTGAAGCGATTGGCGACCTGCTGGGCGACAACGTTGAAATCGCCATGCAACCCGAGCCTGATGGCACCGCCGGCGCTTTGGCCACTGCCCTGGATCAACTTGGCGAGATTCCCCAAACGGTCGTGGTGATGGCCGGCGACACCCCGCTGGTTCGCGCCACATCCTTGCGGACACTGATCGACGAACATACCGCAGTTGCCGGCCGCCGCATGACAATCCTGTCGGCTCCCGACGTGTTCGCCGACGACCTGGGTCGCATCGAGCGGGCCAGTGTAACCAGCGATGGTCGCGTGGGAGCAGTCAGCGCAATCGTGGAAGCCCCCGATCGCACCCGACCCGTACACGGGCCGGCCGAAGTAAATACGGGCGTTTATTGTTTTGCCGGAGACTGGGTCGCCCACCGAATTAAGCAGGTGACTCCTTCACCGTCGGGCGAGCTTTATCTCACGGCGCTGGTCGCCATGGCATCCGACGCCGGCGAAGACGTCGCGGCATTACCCATCGCCTACGCCGATGAGGCCCTCGGCGTAAATGATCGAATCCAGCTCGCCACCGTGGAAGCGGTCCTGCGTGACCACTTGAACCGTCGCTGGATGGAAAACGGCGTCACTATCATCGATCCGGCCACAACCTACATCGACGCCGAAGTTACAATTGGCAACGACACCGTCCTGCTGCCCAACACCATGCTGCGCGGCCAAACGGCCATCGGTCAGGAGTGCGAAATCGGCCCCAACTCCGTCGTGCAGGACACGCACCTCGGCGACCGCTGCAGCATCGTCGCATCTTTCCTGGAAGGCGCCAAAATCGAAAACGACGTCACCATAGGTCCCTTCAGTCACCTTCGCCCCGATTCGGTAATAGAAACCGGCGTTCACCTTGGCAACTACGTGGAAGTGAAGGCCAGCCGAGTCGGTTCCGAAACCGCAGCCGGGCACTTTTGTTATCTGGGCGACGCCAACGTAGGCCGTGGCGTGAACATCGGCGCCGGAACTGTTACCTGCAACTACGATGGAACTGACAAGCACACTACCAACATTGGCGCTGGGGCTTTCATTGGCAGCGATACGATGCTGATTGCTCCCGTCTCCGTGGGCGAAGACGCGGCCACGGGAGCGGGCGCAGTGGTCACTAAAGACATCCCCAGGGGTAGACTCGCTGTAGGCGTACCTGCTAAACTCGTTCCACACAGAGATTAAGGAGAGCAACTGACCCCCACCGCGCGCCCTGCGCCGGTAAAGGGCCGACAGTTTGGATACTGACAGTAGCTTACCACCGTTATTATTTCTGGCCGTTTCGCTGGTGCTCTTTGGCTGGACCAGTGTAGTATTTGCGGCCCGCGACACGGCTTTGTCCGCCATGCAGTTGGTGGCAGCCGGTATTCCGACCCAGATCCGAATGGTGCGATTGATAAGGGTCGCCTCGGCTGTATTGGCCGGGATCTCTGCGGCTTTCCTGGGCCTGTCTCTCGCTCCGGGATGGCAATCCGCGGGTAGCAATTCGCCCTGGTTGACGGCAGGCTTTATCAGCATCGCAGCCTTGGTCGCCTGCGTAGTTATCATCATCGTCGATATTGCGGTAGGGATTCTGGTCAGGTTGTTTCCCCTCATCGCCCGCCGCGTGGCGCGACCCCAACGCTGGTTCGCTGACATGGTTGTTGCGCCGTACGGCAATGGTAATTCAACCGCTTCCAACGGAAACGGAGTTAACCAATACCAGGCCGACGACGATGGAAACTTTCTTGCTTCGGTACCGCTAACTCCCAACGAACTGTTGAATCTGGACCAGTACGATATCGACATGGTGCGCTCCATCAGCCGCATGGACGACCGCGATGCGGTGCACATTATGGTGCCGCGCCTCGACGTTGACGCTGTTGAGTTGTCTTCTACGTTGAAGACCGTAGTCGACACGCTGGTAGCCAGCAAGCACACGCGTTTGCCGGTTTACCGCGGCACTATAGACGATGTGGTGGGGATTGTGCACATCAGCGACGTGCTGTTGACCCTGGCAAAAGGGGATCACGATGCAACTCTAGCCAGCATCATGCGCGAACCAGAATTCATCGCTGAAAACATGGCGGTGGACGACCTGCTGGTGTTGATGCGCCAAAAGTCGCTGCAGATGGGCATCGTTGTCGACGAATATGGTGGTGTCGAGGGCATACTCACCCTCGAGGACGTGCTGGAGGAAATCGTCGGCGAGATCGACGACGAATTCAGCGACACCAACGGCGATGACCCGGTGCCCAATCAAGACGGTACCTGGACTTTGAACGCGACGGTGCCCATCGAATACGCGGAACAGATCGCCGGAGCAGAGCTGCGTTATGGAGACGTGAACACCATCGGCGGTTACGTCTACACCGAGTTGGGCCGGATGCCGGAGGTCGGTGACATCGTGCAAACCGGCGGCGTCACCATCGAGGTAACCCAGGTCAGGGGCCGCCGCATCCAGCAACTGCGCTTGATACCCCGGGACAACAATGCCAGACAAATGCCAGATCCAACCTCTTCCGTCAGTTAGGTGACCGACTCGGTCGGTGGGACGGCCGGGTTTCAGGCGGCCACCGGCGCAGCATGAAAAAAGACTACCGGACTGAAATAGTCCGGTAGTCTTTTGTGTGTTTCGCGTTGCAGAACTGCGCTTACCGCACGCCCACCAGTTCGCCATTCAATATCAGGAAATGATCGTAGAAGCCAGATGGCACCGGTACCGCCAGATGGACCGTGGACCGTTCGGCGCTGGTCAATCGCAGATCTGAAGCGCTGACCACTTGCGTGTGTGTCGACAGATAGATGTATTCGTTGGTGCCACTTTTCACCGTGATTACCAGGTTCTCATTTTCTTTCAGCACGTCGGCCGCGCCGGTCAACCTGCCAAAGCCGGCTGCGCCCTTGCCGGCGGGGCCCAATAGCCACATCGCTCCCCGTTCACCGGGATAGGCGGAAGTCTCAACGTGCCCTACCGGATTGATACCTGATGCAAAATTAACCATGGTGCTTTCTGATACCGTAAATTCAGAGATTCTGGCGTCTATACCCAATGCGGGTACTTTCACGCTCACGGCCGGCGGCAACGTTCCTACCGCGGCAGCATCTGCGGCGCGAATCAGTTCAAACCCCAGCTCGGCAGCCTGTTCGGCGAACGCTCCTTCTGGCAACGTCAGAGCGGTTACGGTTACTCCGTCGGCGCCAGACGGTACGGACTCGTTTGGCTCCGCAACCACGACCCCCTGCCTCTGTACAGCGTAGTCATCCAAGCCAGAACGCAGCCAAAACAGGTGCCCGTAATAAAACACCCCCGCTGCCACCAAAACCACTCCCAGCAACAGCAGGGCAATCCCAGACCACCTCATCCCATAGTGCTGTGCGCGGGTGCGCATCTGCATGTAATCGAGACCTATCTCCATTTCCACACCTGAATGTATTGCGCTTACCAACCGACGGGGATTGTCCGTGCCTCAGGGATTATCCGCCGGCCGATTGGAACTGGCGGAAGCCGTATTTCGCCCGTAATCCAGTATCGTTAGTGGCGACCCGTTCTTATCGGTTCGTTGACGAAAATATCGCCGTTACGAATTTTGATGTTGTAGCCACAACCCGGGTTGGTGCACGTCCACGCTTTATAGTGAACTGCGGCCCCCTGGGCGCCATAGTCCGATAGCGGCACCAATGTACCAATATTGCACTGTTGGCAGATCGGCATCTCCATAGACTCCACAGAATTCACCTCCCAATAGATCGCCGAGCAGTCGTCGGGCCCGTGCGAAGAATTATATCTACGCGCTGCGCCCGCCTGCTTGCACAACGGCAAGCAGGCTTTTCGCGTTTTGCTCGGATACGCTGGACAAACCCGGCGAATGGGGCCGCCACTGTCCGGCTGGGTCAGCCATGTCGGCAACGCGCGTCATCCAGCAAAGCCGAAGCTGCGGGTTAGAGGGTAGCCCACAGCTTCAATGCAGCGTTAACCAACGCCAATATGTTGCCGGCCGTTATACACGAACCACGGCCGGTTGATTAAAGGTTATTCCAGATAATCGCGCAGCTTTTTGGAGCGCGATGGATGCCGCAATTTGCGAATGGCCTTGGCCTCGATCTGGCGAATCCTTTCCCGTGTAACGCCGAATTCTCTACCGACCTCTTCCAGCGTACGGGTACGGCCGTCTTCCAGGCCGAAGCGCAGCTTCAGCACACGGCTTTCCCGATCAGTCAGCGAGTTCAGTACTTCCTGAACCTGTTCACGCAACAGTTGGGCTGATGCGGCATCGGCCGGCGCCAGAGTAGTTCGGTCTTCGATAAAGTCACCCAGGAATGAATCTTCTTCTTCCCCAATGGGAGTCTCCAGCGAAACCGGCTCCTGAGATATCTTCTGAATCTCTTCCACCTTTTCAGGTGTCATCTCCATGGCTTCGGCCAACTCTTCGGTGGTGGGTTCACGCCCCTTTTCCTGCAGAAGACGCCGGTGGTGGCGCATCAGCTTGTTGATGGTCTCCACCATGTGAACCGGTATGCGTATCGTGCGCGCCTGATCCGCAATCGCCCGTGTAATCGCCTGGCGAATCCACCAGGTGGCATAGGTGCTGAATTTGTAACCCTTGCGGTAGTCGAACTTTTCCACCGCGCGGATCAAACCGATATTGCCTTCCTGAATCATGTCCAGCAGCGCCATTCCGCGGCCGATGTACTTCTTGGCCACGCTGACCACCAGCCGCAAATTCGCTTCGGTAAGATGGGTTTGAGCACGCTCGCCGTTCCTCTTGATTCGATCGAAATGCAGCGCCGCGTTGAAATTCTCCATCTCCACCAGGTCGCTCAGCCCCGGGTCCCGAAGCAACTGACTCAGCAGCAGCAACGAGCACTGGTCATCCTCGGCGTAAAGCGGCGGCACGTCTACACACTGCTCCGGGGTATAACATCCCCCCACGCCCTCGGGGTGAAGTTCGGCCCACACCGGCACGTACGCGGTAACCGCATCGGCCACCCGCGGAGGCAGCACCCAGGTGTCCAACGACAGCTGGACCACGCGCTGATGCGCAACTTCTTGCGTAATGTCCACGTCGCGGGCGATTTGCTCCACCATTACCGGGGATACCTCGGCATCGATCGCCTTCCGCAATGGGGGAGATTCCTGCACTTCCCGAAGCGACATGCTGGGTTCAAGATCCAGGTATCGGGAGATCGAGCGCACCAGGGCAGCAGAGTTTGCAATTCGGGCCAGCAACACCATGGCGGCTTCCCACGCCATGCTTTCGGCAGGAACTTCGTCGCCGAGCGCCACGTAGCTAACAGCCGGATCTTCGGCCGGCTGCTCTGCCAGTTCCTTCTCCAGCTTGTTCAGGTGGTTCAGTCCTTCCAACTCCCGCGCCAACCGACGTTCATCAGCCGACGTCAGCAAATCAACCCGACCGATCTCCCGCAGGTACATCCGCACCGGGTCGTCCAGCGCATCGGTGCCTTCGTTGGTATCCACGTCGGCCCAGTCGCGCTCCTCCCGCTGGATATCCCGCGGCGACGGGCCGTCAAGATCCGGCAACACCGTGCGAGCTGCCGCAACCCGGCGAATCTGCCATTCGTCATCCGCCGCGTCCGGGTCTTCCACCGCCACAGCAGTCACCACCACCTCGTCCTCCGCGGTGTCGTCGTCGTCAACCGGGTCTTCGTCTTCGTCATCGTTCACGGCTATTGCCGTGCGAGCCGTTTCGTAGACCTCTTCGTCATCGTCGGCTATGACAACGGATTCGTTCCCTTCGTATTCCCCATTCTCGTCATCAACGATCACGGCGCGGCGACTGTTAATTATGGTCATATTTTTCTCCCGGTTTTGCTTGTGGCCAAACTATGGGCGCTTGTTGGTTTAGGTCGTATCAATGCGAGCCGGCATGGACCGTCCGCCGGCTAGGTAACACCGGCCAATTCCTGGTTGATTTCGCGAACCCGCTCTTTTCCAGCTTGCACCTGCCTGGCGGCGGGCGACTCCCAATCCGCTTCATCCTGAAGCACTGTCAGCAGCTGGGAGATTTCTTTGTTCAGGAATTCCTTCTCGATTCCAAGTCTAATCTGTTTCCAGGCCTGTTCCAGTCTGGATGTGCTCGCCAGCATCAATTCCCGTGCGCGTAGTAGATTCAGATGAGATTCGACCTCCGGCGCAACCAGTATCTCGGCCATCTCCCCGCCATCGGACCCATTCTCACCCCCGGATCGCGCCCTCAGGATGCTGCGATAGATTTCCCGGTGCTCTGAGCGCTCGAACCAGTCGGCGGACACTGCAATGGCAGCTTCCGGTCCCAGTTCGTCCCAGTGCTGCAGCAGCATTGCCAGGCAGTATTCCTCGGCTACGTCTTCCGTGCGGCTTGGAGCCGGCGTTGCCGCGTCCGCCGTAGCTGGCGGCGTTTCGCCACCTGCCCGGCGACCCGGACTTCGGCCCACCGTCCTCATGGCCGAACGCAAGGTCTCGCTGTTGACCCGCAGGCGCACCGACAGTTCATCCAGGTAAAGGTCCCGGCGAATCGCATCCGGCACCTGCGCCACAAAGCGAAGCATGGTTTGAGCCACCCACGCCTTGTCGTCGGCATTGTTCAGGTCGGCACGGGCCGACAACGAAGCCAGCAAGTACTCAAACAGCGGGGACGCCCCGGCCACGAACGCCGGCCATTCCTGCGGTGTAGCGCGTATGAAGTCATCCGGGTCCTGACCCGACGGCAACTCCGCCACCAGCATCTCCATGGCTTCTGATCGCTGCAGCACCGAAACCGCTCCGGCCTGCGATGCCCGGGCATTGCGTTGCTGGAACACTCCCCACGACGATTCCAGGCTGCGCAGCGTGGCGTTGCGCCCCGCCGGATCGCCGTCCAGCGCCATCGTAACGTGAGTCGTGAGCCGGCGCACCAGCGCCACCTGCTGCTCAGTTACCGCCGTACCCATCGATGCGACCACGTTGTCGAACCCATGCTGGTGCGCCATGATGGCATCCATGTATCCTTCAACAACCACCACGCCCTTCTGCCTCACCGGCTCCTTGGCCAGGTGCATGGCGTAGAGAATCCTTGACTTGTCGAACACCGGCGTTCGCGGCGTGTTCAGGTACTTGGCCACCGCATCCGCGTTGAGGGCGCGACTGCCGAAACCGGCCACCCGACCCGACCAGTCGCGTATGGGGATAATCAATCGACCCCGGAAAAGATCGTAGTATCGGCCATCATCCGTTTCCCGGGCCAACCCGGCCTGGGCAACCAGCTCCCTGGTGTGGCCGACTTCGGTCAGGTGCGCCAGCAGGCGATTGTCCCGAGGCGGGCTGTACCCCAATTCAAACATCTGGATCGTCTGATCGTTGAGGCCGCGGTCAGCCAGATAATCCCTGACGAATTTGCCCTCCGGTTCATCCAGCAATCGCTGGAAATATCGCCGGGCGGCGTCGTTGATCTGATACAGCTGATCGCCCACCCCGCTGGTGTTCCGGTCCTCTATAACCACTCCCACCCGGGCGCCCAGACGGTGCAGCGCTTCCCGAAAATCCAGCCGTTCCGCCTTCATCACGAACGACAGCGCATCCCCGCCCTCGGCGCAGGCGCCGAAGCAGCGCCAGGATTGACGGTCGGCAAACACGTAGAAAGATGGCGTCCTCTCCTGGTGGAACGGGCAGTTGGCCTTGTAGGAATTTCCAGACCGCTGCAGGTTTACATACGAGGCGACCAACTCTACGATATCTACCCGGCTTTTTATGTCATCTATTTGCGTCATTTGCGTCAAACACTAATTTTTGGGCAGACTGGGTCAAAGGTTATTATACCACGTCAATGCCGCGCGACTCTATTGGCGCACACCACCGGGTTCCCCGATCACCGAGCGTAGGTGACGGTTATGGCGTCCTCAACGGTGTCGCCGTCCTGACTCGCCATGACCCTGATTTCATTGAGCCCAGGCTGAAGGAGAATGTTCGTTTGCCAGCTGCCGTTTTCGTCCACTGCCGCCACCACGTTGTTAAGTACGACCAACGCGCCCGGGGAGGATTTACCCAATACCGCCAACACCGGTCCGGTTACCACCGCGCCATCCGCCGGCTCCGTGATATTGACCGTCAACTCCAGCGGCGTGGGATCATATTCCACCGGTACGGACTGGCGCACCTCCTGGTTTGAAGACCCGTGCACGCTGACGATTTCGATCACGTTGAACCCCAGGCTCAATGGCACCGCCCGCGTAAATGCGCCGTTTGAATCCGACGGCAGCCGATCCACGCGATCCGGTTGGCTGCTGCTGGTGTAGGTAATCAGAATAACCGACCCGGGCAGCGTGACCCCTTCCACTTCCACCCTCGGCAGGCCGCGCAGCACTTCAAACGGCCGGGGACTTCGCACTTGCAGAAACAGCATCGGCGCGGGAGTGGGCGACGGTGTTAGCGTGGGTCTGGGCGTAGGCGTGGGAGACGGCGGGACGGTGGGCGGCGGTGTGGGCGGCGGCGGCGCGGTGGGCGGCGGCGTGGCGGTGGGTCGAGGCGTCAATGTTGCCGGCAGCGCGGTGAGCGTCGCCACGAAGTCCACCGGCGGCGTGGCGGTCTGCGAAATGCGGGATGCCGGCGCGATGTCGGGCGTGGCAGGCAATCCCAACGCCCACACCGCCACAAACGTAGCGGCCAGCAGACCAACCAGAACCCCGACTACAATTTCCTGTCTCAATGCGTCAGTCGCCAGCGCGATCCTGGGAACGGTGCGACTGGGAACCTAGGCATCGGGAGCGCCCACCGGGAGGGTCAACGTGAACGTCGTGTGCCGGTTTTCCGCCGGCGCCGCAACCGATTCAACCGTCAGTTCGCCCCCGTAACGTCTGGCCAGCGTCCGGCTGATGTACAGGCCCAGACCCGACGAAGTCTTCTCTTCGCTGCGACCCATCTCCGGCGTCCAGCCACGGGTGAACACGTGGTTCCGGTAGTGCGCCGGAATTCCCGGGCCGTCATCCGACACCCGCACCGCAAAATTGTCGGTATCTCGTGTAACAGTGATCTCGATGTAGTTGCCGCCGTACCGCAGAGCGTTGTCCACCAGGTTGGCGATTATATGCTCCAGCGCCGATGCGTCGGAATACACCAGCCCGAATTCCTCCGGTTCCGACCACCAGACAATGTCCTTGCCCTGTTCGCCCGCCTCACCCATGTAACGCTCTACGATGCGACTGACCACTGCGGATGGCTCTACCGGATAGCGTTCCACCGGGGCGTCGGGCGTCGTCAGGTTGATCATCACCTGCATGTTGCCCATCATCAGCCGGAAGGATGGCGCCTGCTCCTCGATTTCGTCCAGCAGTTCGTGAACCACGATGGACACATCCTCACCGGTGGCCGCCAGCACGCCGCGCACCTCCCGGCACTTGCCCAATATCCGGCGCATCGGCCGCCCCAGGTCATGCTGGAAGGTTTCAAACTGCTGCTCGGTAACCCGGCTCCAGTCTCCGGCGTCGCCGTACCCGTTCCCGTTGCGATGCCGCAAACCGGCCACGGCGTAAAATCCCACTGCCGCCGCCAGACCCAGGCCGACCACGCCCATCCCGATGTACATCAGCGGCTCGATTCGCCACGGTTCGGGGAACAACCGGACCAGCGGCAGAAACATCGAGAGCAGCATCAGCACAATGCCGCCCGCCGCCGCCGCCAGGCCAACAATCGCCGGCCACGGATGCGCTGCGATGCGCCGCACCGTCAGAACCGCCATGCTGCCGTCCTATTCCCGCGGCGGCGACAACCGGTATCCCCGGTCGCGCACACTGACGATGAAATCGTTGGCCCCCAGTGACACCCCCAGCGCCCTCCCGATGGCAACCTTGATCTCGCGCACCCGCACGCGCAGCGAAGCGCGCGTGTCGTCCCCCTCCAGGTACCGCTCCAGCCGATCGAAGGGCACCAGGTTGCCCGGACTGCGGTACCACGCCTGCGCCAGTTCCTTCAGAATGCGGAACCGTCGCCCGCTGATGTCGGACACCGGCGTCAACTGACCCCCGCCGTCCCTCACCAGCACCACGTCCACATCGGTATCAATTACAATGCGTCCACCGATGGCTATCGACCGCGGCTCCGCGCCCACCAGCCGTCGCACCCGCAGCGCCACCTCCTCGGGCGACGCCAGCTTGTCGATGAATTCCACCGGCGCGTTCACCTTCAGCGCGCTGCGGGCCACCGTGTCCCGTTCCACGCCCTGGCTGTATTGGGTGAACATCAGCACCGGCAGCTGGGGATGCTGACCCACGATGCGCTTCAGAATGTCCAGGCCCTTGAACTGATCGTCCCGGTATTCTCCCAGGCGCACATCCAGGATCACCCCGTCGGGCCGCCCTTCATCGATGGCATGTAACGCGGCCCACATCATGTCGTCGGCGGAACCGTGTTCCTCCTTGCTCACCACCTGCGTGCCCCAGCCCTCTTCTTCCAGACGCCGGCGAACCGCCCGCACGATGGCGGACGTCGCCTCGTCGTCAACAATAAGGATGTTTCCCGAACGTGCCGGCATAATATTAGCCAAATTTTAGCATAACGCCCTTCGACCCATACCGGCCAACCCGCGCGGTGGCAGTACCAACGGCGTCGTTAAAACCACGTTATGTAACCAAAACGGCCCCAATCCGAAAACCACCAATCTTTGGAGCCATTCCCGTCGTATCATATAATGCTGGCCGATACCGGAACATTCCCGTCGGCCGGACGACTCACGTCAACAACTACCCGAGGAGCACCGTGCGCGCATCCACACACTCACCGATCCTTCTCCGTCCCGCCGCCTGGCTAACCAAGCCCTTAACCTGGCTAGTCCTGGCCGCCGCCGTGGCCGCCACAGCCGTCCTGCTATCCGGCGCCGGCATCGCCCAGGCGCAGGCCGCGCCAGCCGCACCCTCGGCCTAACCGCAACCCGCGGCGACCAATCGGTCACGCCGGGTTGGACAGACCCATCCAACAACTCCATAACGAAATATCAATACCAGCAGGACAGCAGAGGATGGGCTGATGTGACTGGCGGCGCCACGGCAACCACTCACACCGTCACCGGGCTGACCGACGGCACGGCATACACCTTCGAAGTGCGGGCGGTTAACGGAGCCGGAGACGGAGTGGCGTCGAACCAGGCCACCGCCACTCCCAACACAGCTCCGACGGTCACTACCCAGGCTGACCCGTCGTTCGCGGAAAACGGCACCGGAACGGTCGCCACCTACACCGCCACCGACGCCGAAAGCAACAACATAACCTGGAGTTTGACCGGAGCCGATTCTGCCCTGCTATCCATCTCCGCCAGCGGGGAAGTGACGTTTGATGATTCGCCCGACTACGAAGCTCCCGCAGATGACGGCACAGACAACATCTACAACGTCAACGTAATTGCCACCGACGACGCTCCAGCGCCATTATCTTCCGCCGATTATTCCGTCACCGTCACCGTCACCAATGTGGATGAAGACGGCGTGGTAACGCTGGCACCCGCCACCGCCCCGAAAGTCGGCGTAGAAATCACCGCCACGTTATCCGATCCTGACGGCGGTGAAACCAACCACGTCTGGAAATGGGAATCCACTCCCGACGGTACTGTTGCCTGGGCGGACATCAGCGGCGCCACTGCCGCTGCCTACACCCCGGTATCCAACGACGACGACAAACAGTTGCGCGCCACGGTAACCTACACCGATGCCGAAGCCGCCGGCAAATCGGCGATGAGCGATACCACCGGCGCCGTAACCGAAAACCAACCGCCGCCCACACCGACACTCGCGGACCAGACTGCCACCGCTGGCACACGGTTTAGCTACCAATTCGATGTCGTTACCGACTCGGACGGAAACACTGTCACCTACTCCGCCACTTTGGGCAATGATAGCGCGCTCCCATCCTGGCTCCGGTTCAACAATGCCACCCGTACCTTCAGCGGTACTCCCCAGGCAGGAAATGAAGGGGCAATCACCGTCAAGGTTACAGTCACGGACGACGGCGCGCCGCCCAAATCCACTCCTGGAACGTTCACCATCACCGTGGGCGCAGCAGCAGAATGCACCGCCCTCGCCATCGACCAGGACGACAGCACCACGCCCGGCGACACGGTTGACCTCACCCTCTCCTTCGCCCCGGCCAATTGCGGCCCAGGCGCCCTCACGTCCGAACTCACCATCACCCTCCACGAGGACATCGGCGTACCTGACGATTTCGACAAGGTGGATGTCATCATCAGGGCCGGCGGGCGCTTCGAACCCGATTGGGCCGACTACAACGAAGCCGAAGACGGCACCCACGAAATCGAGCTTCCCGGATGCCAGGCCTGGGGGCCGTCCAGCCAGAACGCCCTCGGCGTGTGCGACCGCTCCGGCCTTCCCGCGAGCATCGTGCTGGAAGACATACAACTTCCCAGCCGCCCGTCTGAAAACGGCGAAGGCTACGAGATAACCATCCAGTGGGATGATAGCACCCTCTTCACCGAAATTATCGACGTGGCGGCCACGCTGGACATCGCCGGCACCGGCAGCGACCGCCGCGAGGTCGCCTACGGTGAAACCATCACCTTCACCGGCACCGGCTTCGGCAACAACCTCACCGTCCGGCTATATGCCAGGTCAGGGGATTCCGAGGTAGCCTGCACCGACGCTGGCAGTTCCGGTTGGGACGAGATCGGGACCAAAAACGCGAACGACCGGGGCAGTTTCTCCATCCCGATCGTCGTCGACGATTCCGCGTTCGATTCCGCCGGCGCCTACCAGGTCTGCGCCGTGGACGGCGGCGGCACCCGCAACGAAATGCCCGTCTCCATGTCGGTCAAATTCGGCATCCAGGTAACCGGCGACGCTGGCCAGGAATTCACTCCCGGCGAGGACGTCCGCATTACCCTCATCGGCGGCGGCAGCATTTCGGCCGCCGACATTGATATTTATGTCGGCGGCCGAGCGCTTGCCGACAGTGAATGGGATTTGAGAGGCGACGACCTGGTCGTCACCCTGCCGCCCGGCGAGTCGGGCAACGTACAGATCGCGGTATTCGTAAATCAAGGCCAACCAGGCGCGCAACGGGCCAACGCCAACATCACCGTAGGTTCGCTAGAGCTGGAAGTCACCGGCCTGCGGCCCGCCGGGCTGATCCTCGGGCAATCGTTCCTGGTCCAGGTGGATGGCCTTGCCGGCACCGAAGTCCGCTCCGTACGAATTGACGACATCGAACTGGCGTTTTTGCAGGGCGGGGATATTTACCGCTCCGACGAGTACCCGCAGGTGCCCAGCAACGGGCGTTTCACCGGCAGCGTGATTGCCATCAACCGCGACGGAACCCTTTCCGATCAACTCATCCGCATGGCTCTGGACTCCGACGGCACCGAGGAGCTGGAAATCGAGGACAGCGCCGGCGTGGTCGCCAGCACCGAAGTGAACGTCGCCGTACCCACAATCACCATCGATCCCGCCGAGGGCAGTGTCTCCCGTGGCGGCGAGATCACCATCACCGGCCAGAACTTCCCCATCTATCACGATGACTACAACCGGGAAGAAATCGAAGTTTTTGTCAACGACCGACGCGAGGCCAGGATAGAATCCTCCAGCGGTTCCTGGACTCAAAAGGTCACCATTCGCCGCAACTTGAACTCCGGAGATCGATTGGACATCGAGGTTCGAATCGGCGATTATTCGTTCCGCAATCTCATCCGGGGTTTCGACCTAAGGGTCACGCCGGCGGAACTCGCCGTCATCCCCAAAGAACTGAAAATCGGCAATCCGTTCCGCTATACGGTCACGGGCCTGGAGGGCTTTGTTCGCTATGCGATCAAGATCGATGACCGACTGGAAGTGGTCGAGTTCACGACCGACGACGCCGGCAATCAAACCGGCATCACGGTGATACCGGTGGATTATCACCGGACCTTTGCCACGTCAAGCGGCCAGCCTGCCACCTTGCAAGTTAACGACTCGCAAGGCGCAAGAGTCGCCGGCGTATTCTTCACTGTGATTCTCCAACCGGAACCGTACCAAACCCCCACGCCGGTCCCAACCAACACGCCGCTGCCAACCAACACGCCGGTTCCTACCGACACACCCGTTCCAACCAACACACCCTTGCCCACCGACACGCCCATCCCACCGACGGACACCCCCGTGCCGCCGACGGATACTCCCGTGCCCCCCACGGAACCGCCCACGCCTTTCCCGACGGTAACGCCGGAGCAAACCGTCGACGCCGAGGAAGTGCGCCAAACCGTGGTGGCGCAACTGCAACCCACCCTCGATCCCGATATCAGGGACCGTCCGGCCCGGCAGTCCGACACCGGCGCCGAACAGAACCAGAGCATCTTCGGTTCTGCGACCCTGGTGTTGAGCGTCGGCCTGGCTGTCGTCCTGGCCCTGATCGTTGCGCTGGTAGTCGTGGTGTTGATCCTCCGCCGGCGGGCCGCCGCCTAACACACCTGCCGGATCACGCTGATCCCTAATGGCGTGTAAAACGGGCGTAAAAAATGGGAGGCGAATGCAGATTCGCCTCCCAACATCAGGACCGGTGAGAATGTAACGCCGGGTCAGGCGTCCTTCGTCAGGTTGGTCAGGAACTCGGAGTTGGTGCGGGTACGGGCCAGCCGTTCCAGCACTCGCTTGGTGGCATCGCCGCTGGAGGCCTGGTCGCCGCTGGAGGCCAGCGTAACCATGCGCCTCAGCAGCCACACCTGCGCCATCGCCTCCGTATCGTACAGCAACTCCTCGCGGCGGGTTCCGCTGCGCACCACGTCGATGGCGGGGAAGTAACGCTGGTCGGCCAGCCGCCGGTCCAGGTGCAGTTCCATGTTGCCGGTGCCCTTGAACTCTTCGTAAATCACCTCGTCCATCCGGCTTCCGGTATCCAGCAGGCACGTCGCGATGATGGTCAGCGAGCCGCCTTCTTCCAGGTTGCGGGCCGCTCCGATGAACCGCTTGGCCGGGTACAGCGCCGCCGGGTCAATACCGCCCGACAGCGTGCGCCCCGAGGTGGGTAGCGCCAGGTTGTAGGCCCGCGTCAGCCGCGTGATGCTGTCCAGCAGGATAACCACGTCGCACCCGGTCTCTACCATACGCTTGGCCCGCTCCACCGACAGCTCGGCCACCCGGCATTGCTCTTCCACCGATTCGTCGAACGTGGATGCAAAAACTTCGCCGTGCACGGCGCGGCGCATTTCGGTAACCTCTTCGGGCCGCTCACCGATCAACACCACCATCAAGATCACTTCGGGCCGGTTCTCCGTGATTGCCGCCGCAATCTGGCGCAGCACCGTCGTCTTGCCAGCCTTGGGCGGCGAAACCACCAACCCGCGTTGCCCCAACCCGATCGGCGCAAACAGGTCGATCATTCGCGAGGACAGACCCCCGGTCTCGTGTTCCAGCACGATATGGTCGTCAGGGAATATGGGCGTCAACGATTCGAAAATACGCCGCGAGCCCGCCTTCTGCAGCTCGGGATCAAGGAGGTTGATGGTCGAAACGCGCGTTAGCCCGTAGCGCCGCTCTCCCTCTTTCGGCGGTCGCACTACGGCGGTTACGGTGTCGCCGGATTTCAGGTTAAATCGCCGGATCTGCGCCTGGCCCACAAAGACGTCACCGGTGACCGGCGGGTATTGCAGGGAACGCAGCAGGCCATGTCCTGCATCCATCACCTCCAGCACGCCAGATGCAACCAGCATGTTCCGCTGCGCGGCTGCCTGCCGCACCCTCTGGAACAGGGCATCGCGAGTAAGTTCGTCCAGCGGAACGTCGCCATTCACACCCACGGCGGGCGCCAGTTGGATCAAATCGTCAAACGACATGGCGGTCAGGTCGGCGATATCTATCTGGCGGTCTGGAATGGGTACGACCGCCTCGTTGGCATAATTGCGACCATCGAGATCGCCATCTTGGGTTGGATCAGCGACGGCAACGGCGCCAGCTCCATCGTCAGCGTTTGCGGGACGACGGCGTCGGCGGGTAGCCGTAGATACAGGACGAGCGCGGACCATTGTCAGCCTCCGGATGCTTTTTGCCAGTCTTGCAGAAACTGCGACAAACCGGCGTCGGTCAACGGGTGCTTCATCATTTGCATCAGCACCCCATAAGGAACTGTGGAGATATCGGCGCCGATTTCGGCGGCCAGTTGGCAATGGCGGGGACCCCTGATACTTGCTGCCATCACCATTGTTTCTATCGCCTGCTCTCGGTAAACATCAACGATGTTGCCCACCAGTCCGATACCGTCGTGGCCAATATCGTCCAGCCGCCCCACGAACGGGCTCACCACCGTGCTGCCGGCGTTGGCGCCCAGCAGGGCCTGGTTTACCGAGAACACCAGCGTCTGGTTGATTTTTATGCCGTCGCGGGCCAGTGCGCTGATCGCCTTGAAACCCTCTTCGGTACTGGGAATTTTCACCCAGGGATTGGGTATCCACTCGGCGATATCGCGGCCTTCGGCGATCATTCCGTCCGCATCAGTGCTGACCACTTCCACCGAGATGGGGCCGTCGATGATGTCGGCGATCTCCTGAACCGCGGCGCGGTAGCCGGCCGAACCGCCGATGCCTTCTTTGGCCGCCAGTGATGGATTGGTGGTCACACCGCTGATCACTCCCAGCTCGGCGCCTCGCCGAATCTCTTCGATGTTGGCCGTGTCGAGAAACAGCTTCACTGTTTCGTCCTCCTGCGGGCGATTGACGCGGTTGCCGTGTCCGTTGCGAACGGCGATTGCACGAATGCCGCCTGTGTTGAGTGACCGCAGAGAATCAATGTCCCTGCCGGTCTTGTTGGATCACGCCGCGCCCGGCGAGCAGACCAACTAAAAAGTCCACCAGCCAGACCGACGGAAAGGCAATTGCTTTCCTTCCCTGACAATGTCGCACGCCTGTCCAACCAGTGCGCTGAACAGCGGGTGCGGACGATTGGGCCGGGACTGAAATTCCGGGTGAAACTGCACTCCCACCATAAAGGGGTGGTCAGGGATTTCCGCCGTTTCAACCAATTCCCCATCAGGTGACAATCCGCTCATTATCATGCCCGATGCTTCCAGTGATTCCCGGTATTTGTTGTTCACTTCGTAGCGGTGACGATGCCGTTCCATTACTTCCGGCGCTGCATACGCTTGCGCCATTCTCGTGTTGCTCTGCGGTCGGCAGGGATATTGCCCCAACCGCATGGTGCCACCCATGTCGGTAACGCCCTTTTGCCCCAGCATGATATCAATGACCGGCTGCCTGCAATCCGGATCGAGTTCCGATGAATTAGCTCCGGTCAGTCCCGTAACATTCCGCGCCCAGTCGATTATCATCACCTGCATACCCAGGCACAGGCCGAGATAGGGAACTCCTTTTGCCCGTGCGTAGCGGCTGGTATCCACCATCCCCTCTACGCCCCTTGGGCCAAAGCCTCCCGGCACCACTATACCGCACACGTCCTTCAGATGATGATCGGGGCCGTCGCGCTCCACCGCCTCCGAATGAACCCACCGCACGTCGGCGCGCACCCCGCAGGATGCAGCGGCGTGTCGCAACGCTTCGCGCACTGACATGTACGAATCGGGGTACTCCACGTATTTACCCACAATGGCGATGGGCACCTCTCCGTCCGCCGCGTTCATCTGGTCCACCAGCCGACTCCAGTCGTCCAGTTGGCAATGCCCGCTCAGCCCTAACGCCTGGGAAAGGATGCGGCCGACTCCGGACTCCTCCATGATCAAAGGCACTTCGTAAACGTTCTTCACGGTGGGCATGGGGAATATCGCTTGTGAATCAACGTCGCAGAACAACGAAAGTTTGTCCCTTATGCCGTGGGAAATCTCGGAATCGCTGCGGCAAATCAATGCATCGGGTTGAATTCCGATGCTGCGCAGTTCCTTGACGCTGTGCTGGGTCGGTTTGGTTTTCAGTTCCTCCGACGCCATGATGTAAGGCAACAAAGTCAGGTGCACATAGAATACGTTGTCGCGACCCACCTCGTTCCGCATCTGCCGGATGGCTTCCAGGAATGGCAACCCTTCGATGTCGCCGACGGTTCCCCCAACTTCAACCACCACCACGTCGGCTGCCGACTTTTCGGCCAGTCCAATGAGCCTGGCCTTGATCTCGTTGGTAAGGTGCGGGACCGTTTGAATGGTGCCACCCAGAAAATCGCCCCGGCGCTCCCTGGTGATCAGCGTCAGGTAGGTCTGACCGGCGGTAACGTTGCTGTCCCGCGTCAGTTCCACGTCTATGAACCGCTCGTAGTGACCCAGATCCAAGTCGGTTTCACCGCCGTCCTTGGTTACGAACACCTCACCGTGTTGATAAGGAGACATGGTCCCCGGGTCGACGTTCAGATATGGGTCCAGCTTGATCACTGTTACCGCGAGACCCTGACTTTTCAGGATGCGGCCTATAGAGGCAACACAGATGCCTTTTCCAATGGAGCTGACCACGCCCCCGGTAACAAAGATAAACTTGGTGGGCATAATTTCCTGGCGTACCTGCCGGATGGGGTTATGCCGTGGCCGGGGCGAGGCGGTTTATCAAAGACACACCAAGCCTTGGGCCATCAACCTGCGTCATTAGGAAGAGCACATAACTAAAAAGGAAAACGACGAGAGAGCATGCGTTGCATTGCCGGTTACGGACCTTGGGAATCCTTTCCCCGCATTCATTGAAGAATGCGCCGTATCCACGCTCCCCGTTGCATACATTATAAGTTGCTAAAAATTCATGTGTCAAATATACCAGCGTGTCGTATTTCCCGTTCTTGGTCCTGATGAAGTTTTGCAATCGTAGAATCAGGATCAATCTATGGGCGTGTCGGCAGTTCGCCGGGCTCAGTAGACAAACCCGAATTCTCGGTTTTTGTGGTATCGTATTGCACGATTTGGGGCCGGTTTACTGCTGACATTCCCGGCGCCTGAGCGATCCTTTTCTAATATTTCAGAGGTGACACCCCGATGGTTGCGCACAGTGAGCGGATGGTCTCCGTCCGCGGCGGTATGTTCAATGTACAGGTTGCCGAGGGTGGCTCCGGTCATCCGCTGGTCTTCCTGCACGGAGCCGGCGGCTACGTGGGTTGGCCCGATTATCTCGACCGCCTGGCTCAGCATTACCACATTTATGCTCCAGCCCACCCGGGCGTTGCCGAGTCAACCGGCTTGAACCATCTGGATGACCTTTGGGACCTGGTGCAATTTTACGAAGAGTTGCTGGATGCACTCGGCATAGATAATTGTTTCGTGGTAGGCCATTCGTACGGAGGATTCTGCGCGGCAGAACTGGCAGCCCACCGACCGGAACGGGTTTCACGCCTGGTATTGGTCAATTCTCTGGGGCTCTGGCTGGACGACAACCCGGTCGCCGATTTCTTCATCCTAACGCCCGACGAACGCCGAGAAATGCTGTGGTTCGACCCCGAAAGCGACCTCGCGCATGCCTACGTCGCACAACCCGAAGGCATCGAAGAACGCATGGAACACACGCTGGACCGGTTGCAGACTTTACAGTCCGTCGCCAAGTTCACCTGGCCTATCCCTGAGCGCGGTTTGACCAAGCGCTCCCATCGCATCACCATGCCGACCCTCGTGCTATGGGGTGATTCCGATCAGGTAATCCCGCCGGCATACGGCGCTGCCTTTCGCGACCTGCTTCCCGACGCCACCCTCACGGTAATTCCAGAGTGCGGCCACATCCCTCAACTGGAGCGGCCCGACGCTTTCTTTGACTCCGTGGCAGGTTTTCTCCAAAGCTGACTCCTGCTATCCCGCACCACGTTCCCGCTACGTCCAAGCCACAATTCAGGAGATTCACATGGCCATTAGCGACGCCATGCGCGATTCAATCAACCATCACATCAACGCCGAGTTCTATTCTTCCTACCTGTATCTCTCCATGTCCATTTTTTGCGACGCCTCCGACCTGCCCGGATTCGCCCATTGGATGCGCATACAGAGCCACGAAGAATACAACCATGCCATCCGGCTCGTGGACTATATCGAAGATCGGGACGGCCGCGTCGCTTTGCTACCCATCCAGCAACCACCCGTTGAATTCGATTCGGTGGATCATATTATGCAAGAAACGCTCGCGCACGAACAGCACGTTTCCGCCCTTATCAACGACCTGTATCGCGTGGCGGTTACCGAGGGAGACTACGCCACTCAGGTAATGCTCCAGTGGTTCATCAACGAGCAGGTCGAAGAAGAAAAAACGGTGCGGGACGTGATCGCATCGCTGCGGATGGTGAACGGACGCAGCGACGCATTGCTGCTGTTGGACCGGGAGATGGGTTCTCGTGCGGCGGCAACCCCCGCCTGATCCCTCGCGCAACCACGTCACAATTCCTCAACCCTGCTCCGGAGATGTCATCTTGACTCTGAACGAATTCATCACCGACGCGCTGGAACACGAAAACGGGTACCTGCTGGAGGCGCTGGACGGACTGACCCCTGCTGAGTTGGCCTGGCAACCTGCCGCCGACGCCAATTCAATCGGCTGGATCCTGTGGCACATGGTCCGCGTCGAGGACATGTGGGTTCAATTTTTCGCCCAGTTTCAACCCGAACTCTGGGAGTCGGGGGCCTGGAACGAAAAATTCGGGCTGCCCACTCGAGATAACGGATTCGGCCACACCGCCGACCAGGTCAACAACTTCCCGCGGTTGGATCTGTCGCAGTTTCTGGATTACCGAGCGGCGGTTCGGGCCGCCACCCTGGCGTACCTCAACACCCTGTCTCCCACCAACATGGAAACCGTCCCACGCGAACGCCGACCCGAAATGTCGCTGGGCACCATGTTTCGGCAGATCATCGGCGAAATGTATCAGCATTTGGGACACATCGCCTACCTGCGCGGCCTGCAGGGTAAGTAATCCAACACCGCCGCGAACTGCGCGGATTTTCCTCCGACGGTGTCTGCGGGCAGTTCCTACCGAAGCTGCCTGAGTCCGTCTTCCAGCGCAACCCAAGGCAGCAGGGCGCATTTGATCCGAACCGGATACTGCCGAACCACTTCCAGGGCGCTCAGTTCGCCCAACTCCACCATTGCCACCGGTGGCAATGGTTTTCCCTGCATCATGTCGCGAAACAATTGGGATACGTCGGAGGCGCCTTCCACCGTACGCCCGGACAGGTTCTCGGCCAGCAACGACGCCGACGCCTGGATAATGCTGCATCCTTCGGCCATCGCACTCACGCGGTCAATGACCAATGGTTGGCCGGCTGGCGCGGCCAGCTGCAGTTGAATGTTGGCCCGGTCGCCGCAGAACGGGTTGAACTCTTCGGCCTCCGCGTCCGGAGATTCCATGCGACACCGGTGTCGGGGACGCCGGTAGTGATCCATGATGACGTCGCCGTAGAGCGCGTCGGGTTGGTCGGGCAGCAGCGCCATGTAATCAGCCGAACTCCACGGCACCGAGGTTATTCGGTGGTGGCGATTTCCTCGCCACCCAGAGCGGCTTTCAGCGTATGCCACGCCAGGATCGCGCACTTGATGCGAGTTGGGTAGGCGATCACGCCGGACAGTATCTCCAGGTCGCCCAACAAATCAACGTCCAGCTTGGCGCCGGGCTCGGTCATCATCCGGTGAAACTCCTCAAAGAGCGCGGCTACATCCGGTTCCGACGCACCCTTTACGGCCTGCGTGAGCAGCGACGCCGACGCCCGGCTGATGGCGCAACCGTGGCCCTGAAAGCCCACGTCGTCAACGACCCCGCTATCGTGGTTCACCTTCAGCTGCAGCGAGATCTGGTCGCCGCACAGAGGGTTGAAACCGTCGGCGTGATGTGTGGCATCCGCCAACTCGCGAAAGTTGCGCGGCCGGCGGTTATGTTCCAACAAAATTTCCTGATACAGATCGCCTAAATCTGAAGCCATTAGCCAAACACCTCGATAACCCGGTCAATTGCCTTGACCAGCGCATCAATCTCTCCGGTGGTGTTGTAGAAAGCCACCGACGCTCTCGCAGTGGCCGCAATTTCGTACCGTGCCATCACGGGTTGGGCGCAGTGGTGCCCAGTGCGGATCGCAATCCCTTCGGCATCCAGAATCGTGCCGATGTCGTGAGCGTGGGCAGCGTCCATTATGAACGACAAAACGCCGCCTTTGTCCGCCGCAGTACCGATCAGGCGCACACCCTCGATCCCGGCCAGGCGTTCCGTGCCGTAACGCATCAAAGCGTGTTCATACGCGGCAATCCGTTCCATCCCGATCGCTTCCAGGTATTCCACCGCGGCGCCCAGTCCAATCGCGCCGGCGATATCGGGTGTACCCGCCTCAAACTTGGCCGGCAGCGTATTGTATATGGTTTCTTCAAAAGTAACCGAACGGATCATCTCGCCGCCCGACTGGTATGGCGGCATTGAGTTCAACAAGTCCGCGCGGCCCCACAGCACGCCAATTCCAGTTGGTCCGTACATTTTGTGGCCCGAGAAGGCCATGAAGTCGGCCCCTATTTCCTGCACGTCCACCGGCATGTGCGGCACCGACTGCGCCGCATCAACCATTACCGGTACGCCCTTGGCATGGGCCAGGTCTGCGATGGTTCTTATCGGATTCACCGTACCCAGCGCGTTGGACTGATGCACTACCGACACCATCCTGGTGCGGTCATTCAGCATCCCTTCATACTCATCCAGCAGCAACTCGCCGGCATCGTTGAAAGGAATTACCCGCAGCTTTATCCCGATTTCTTTGCCCAGAATCTGCCACGGCACGATGTTCGAATGATGCTCCATGCCCGAGATAATCACCTCGTCTCCGGCCTTGAAGTACTTGCGGCCATAACTATGGGCCACCAGGTTGAGCCCTTCCGTGGTTCCCCGTACGTAGATCACTTCGCTGGCGTCCGGCGCATTAATGAAGCCGCGCACCAATTCCCGCGCCGCCTCGTAATCATCGGTCGCCCGTTGGCTCAGTGTGTGAACCCCACGGTGGACGTTGGCGTTGGTGTGAACATAGTAGTTTGTGATGGCATCAATAACCGCCTGGGGCTTCTGCGTCGTAGCAGCGTTGTCCAGGTACACCAGGGGCTTTCCGTTGATTTCCTCCCGCAGGATCGGAAAATCCTGCCGAATGAGTTCGACGTCTATCGCGTCCAGTCCATTCGGCGGGGCAATCCGGCCCGGGCCCGATGTGGTGGTCACTAGCGGCCTCCAATGGGTAGCGAAATGTCGGCGTCGGGGATCGCTTTCTGGAGTCTTTCGTCCAGGTAACCCCGCAACGGCTCCAGCGCAACCGTGTCGATGATCTCGCTGGCGAAGGCATGTATCAGGAGGCGGCTGGCGGTCGGCAGATCCAGCCCACGACTCCGCATGTAAAAGACGGTATCCATGTCAATGTGTCCCGCGGTTGCGCCGTGACCGCATTTCACGTCGTCGGCGTAAATAAGCAGGCTGGGTTTACTGTCCACTTCTGCCTGCTCCGACAACAGCAGATTCTTGTCGGTTTGCTGCGCGTCCGTTTTCTGGGCGCCCTCGCGGACGGTAACATTCCCGCCAAACACGGCACGCGACTGGCCATGCAGAATCCCCTTGTAAAACAGGCGACTCGTACCGTATGGCTCGGTATGGTCTATGTTGATGTAATTATCCATGTGCTGGTTTCCGGTCGTCAGGTACAGCCCGTTCAGCGTACATTCGACACCAGGGCCGGCCAGTGTGATGCCGAAATCATTCCGACCGAGCTCGGCGCCCTGCGCTATCGCCACCGACGAGAAACTGGAATCGCGCTGCTGCAGCACCCGGCTGACACCAACGTGATAAGCGTTCAAGCCGTCCATCAGCAGGCGATAATGTTCAACCTTTGCTCCCTCACCAACGTAAATCTCCACCACGGCATTGGTAAAATAGCGGGTGTCATCCGGGCCGATGTAGGTCTCGATTACCTTTAGGCGAGAGTTGGGTTGCGCGGCTATCAGCATACGCGGGTAAGTAACTTTCGACTGTTGGCGCTCGGTAGTCAGGTAAACGACGTTTACCACTCCGGCATCCTGCCCGGCTGGAACATTTATTCCGACGCCATCGCCAGCGAACGCCGTATTCAGCGCTGCAAAGCCGTCGTCTTCGGGCACGGCGAGGCCACCCAAAACCGCTTCACCGAACGCCCCTGGCGACGCCATGGCATCGGGGAGATTGGCGACTATCAGCCCGGCCGGCGCTGCGGAACCCGCCGGTCCGCCTGAACCAGTATCAGCGCTCAGGCCCGGTGCGAAAGCCCCATCGACAAAAACCAGCGTTCGCCAGTCAACATTCCACGGTGCAACGGATTTAACATCGGCCAGCGAAATATCCCCATCTACGCCTCCGGAAGTCTGTGCGTAGCCAAACGGCTCCCGCGCAATGGGCGCCACATTGGTATATTTCCAGGGCTCGTTGCCGCGGCGCGCCGTGGGCAGGCCCAAACCAACGAAGGCGTTCCATCCCCGGTGTCGCAGATCTAACATGGACTGCGGTGCGCCGGCCGTCAAAGACTGGTAGGCAGCGGCGTAGTGGGGATAAGTGTCAGCGGCAGAAACGGTAGTGGTCATTCACACTGCTCTAATTTGGAGTGAGACGGGTAATATTCAGGGAAATCAGCGGCTGGCGCCAAATCGCAAAGGCTGCGTGATCGTCATTCGACCACGGCTCCCGTTTCTTCACGAACCCATTCATAACCCCTGGCTTCCAGCTGTTCCGCCAGTTCCGGGCCGCCGCTCATTGCTATCCGGCCATCCACCAGGACATGAACCTGGTCCGGCGTTATGTAATTGAGAATGCGCTGGTAGTGAGTTACCAATACCGCCGCGTTGTCCGGACGTCGCAATCGATTCACGCCGTCGGACACGATCCTCAGTGCATCGATATCCAGACCGGAATCAGTTTCGTCCAGCAGGGCCAGCGTAGGTTCCAGCAGGGTCATCTGAAGCACTTCGTTGCGCTTCTTTTCGCCACCCGAGAACCCCTCGTTCACCGAACGGCGCACCAGCTCCGGATCTATTTCTACCTCTTCCACCTTGGAACGGAGCAATTGGTCGAACTCGCGTGCGCCCATCTCCTCTTCGCCCGCATGAACACGCTTGGCGTCCATGGCGGCCTTCAGAAATTGCCAGGCGCGTACGCCGGGGAGCTCAACCGGGTATTGGAACGCCAGGAACATACCCTCGCGGGCGCGCGCTTCCGGCTCCATCTTCAGCAAGTCCAGGCCCTTATATATGGCCTTCCCGCTGGTTACGGTGTATTCGGGCCGGCCGGCCAGGGTATTGGCCAGCGTGCTCTTGCCGGAGCCGTTTGGCCCCATGATGGCGTGCACTTCGCCAGCCCGCACTATCAGGTTAACCCCCCGCAGTATCTCTTGGCCGTCGATGGAAACATGGAGGTCTTGCACCTCCAGAATGGGCAAATTAGATTCGTTTGCAGTGGTCATTGCAGATATTGATATCCTGTGCCGGTGTAAAGGATTCTGGATCGGTGTTTACCCAACGGTTCCTTCCAAGCTTACTTTCAGCAGCTGCGATGCCTCCATCGCAAACTCGAACGGCAACTCCTGGAAAATCCCCCGACAGAATCCGTTAATGATCATGAAGTGCGCGTCCTCAACCCCGATCCCCCGCTGCTGCAGGTAGAAAAGCTGGTCATCTGACACTTTGGACGTGGTGGCCTCGTGCTCCATTTGCGCCGTCGGGTTCTTCACTTCGATGTACGGCACCGTATGGGCGCCGCACTTGTCGCCCACCAGCAGGGAGTCGCACTGCGTGAAGTTCTTGGCGCCGTTGGCCGACGCGTTGATTTTGACCAGGCCCCGGTAGGTCTGCTGACCCTGCCCGGCGGAGATGCCTTTGGCAACGATTGTGCTGCGAGTGTTTTTGCCCAGGTGGATCATTTTCGTGCCGGTGTCGGCCTGTTGCCAGTTGTTCACCAGCGCAACCGAATAAAACTCGCCCACCGAGTTATCACCCTGCAGGATCACGCTGGGATACTTCCACGTAATCGCAGATCCGGTTTCAACCTGAGTCCATGAAATCTTCGAATCGTCGCCGGCGCATTTGCCACGCTTGGTGACAAAATTGAACACGCCGCCTTCGCCGTTCTTATCGCCCGGATACCAGTTTTGCAGGGTGCTGTACTTGATCTCCGCACCCTTCAATGCAACCAGCTCAACCACCGCAGCGTGCAATTGGTTGGTCTTGCGCATCGGCGCCGTGCAACCCTCCAGGTAACTGACGTATGCCCCTTCGTCGGCAACAATGAGCGTCCTTTCGAACTGGCCGCTGTCAGCCTGGTTGATCCGGAAGTAGGTCATCAACTCGATGGGGCAACGCACCCCGGGAGGAATGTACGCGAACGAACCGTCGGAGAACACCGCCGAGTTCAGCGTGGCATAGAAGTTATCAGCGTAGGGAACCACCGAACCCAGGTATTTTTGCACCAGGTCAGGGTGTTTGCGGACCGCCTCGCTCATCGAGCAGAAGATAACGCCAGCTTGCTCCAACTGCTCCTGATACGTCGTGGCCACCGACACGCTGTCCAGCACCGCATCGACGGCAACTCCGGCCAGGCGCGCCTGCTCTTCCAGAGGTATGCCCAGCTTGCTGAACGCCTCCAGCACTTCGGGATCCACATCTTCCAGGCTCTGCGGCCCATCGCTGGAAGACTTCGGCGCCGCATAATAATGGATGTCCTGGAAGTCGATAGCCGGATGTTTTATGTTTGCCCACGTCGGTTCGGTGTAGGTCTGGCGTGACCAGAACCGGAACGCTTTGAGACGCCAATCGAGCATCCACTCCGGTTCCTGCTTCTTCTCCGAAATCATCCGCACCACATCTTCGCTGAGGCCCTTCGGGAAGGCGTCCTCTTCGATGTCGATGGTAAATCCCCATTTGTAGTCGGAGTTCAACTCCTCCGCTGTAGTCTCGCGGGAGATGACACGTTGCGATGGTGTGGTCATCGGGTGGATATCCTCCTCAACGGGATTATTGGCAAACCGGCGACTGGTTTAACCTATTTCCGACCAAAGTGGTCAACAATCATCGTAGCCCAGCAGACATCATCTGTCAACGGCAGACCTACCCCGCCGCGAGCTGTTTCGCGGTGGCCACGGCCCTTGAATCAAAACCCGCTCGTTACCGTACTGTAACCGATGGGAAACACTTGCATTGTGCGTCGCTGCTACCATTCGGGAGGTAATTTCTCAATCGTTAACGAGACGCGGAATTGTCGCCCTGGATCGTTGCGCGGGATCGCTTCACACGAACCCGCTACACACAAAACCGCTGCGGAGTTGGAGTCATGGTCAACAAGGCGCATACGCCGCCGGCGACGTCAGAAACCGGAGTTTCAACGTCAGCGCCGCCGGTCGGCAGGCTCGGGCCGGATGCCACGGCACAACGCAGATTCAATCTGGACATCAAACGGGCCGGCTCCCTGCTGTTCCATATCATTCGCTCCCCAATCGTTGGGTCACACAAATTATCCCAACTGATCCCCGATGGCGACCACACGGGTCGCGATCAGATGTACGGGAGCGCGGCAACCGCCGCAAATCATTACCCCAACGGACCGTACCCCAGCGGACCGTTGACGTTCGTTCTCGGGAAAGGTATCGGCGACGATTTCACCCCGGAAATCGCGAACGCGCTGACGGCCAGTTACGACTCTCTCCGATAGCGACGCTGCGAGACATGTCGGTCCACGTTGGGCCGCACCCGGCGACTCGCACCCGGCAGAATGTTATAATCGGGGCGGTTTCTCCCCCCAACAAAACACCACTGACACCGGGAGCATACAGATGCCGGCAACTCCCGTCTTTTGCGACGCTCATACCCACCTCGTCCAGCACGCCCCGGCTGAGATACCGGAGATCCTGGAACGCTCCCGAGAGGCCGGCGTCGGCTACATCATACTGGCTGGCACCACCATTGAGTCCACGCGAGCCTGCATCGACCTCGCCGCCGAACACCCCATGTTCTACGCCGGCGTGGGCATCCATCCCATGCAGGCCGACCAGCCGGTGGACGATGAAGCGTACTCTCAACTCGAAGCCCTGGCTCGGGACAACCCGCGGGTGGTGTGCATATCCGAAGTGGGCCTCGACTACCTCGCCACCTCTCCCGATCACGAGGTGCAGGATCAGGTGTTTCGTCAGCACATCCACCTGGCCAAGAGCCTGGGGCTGCCCGTCATCTTCCACTCCAGGGAGTCTCACCCGGCGGTGTTCAAAGTACTCCGCGAAGAAAACGCCGGCCTGGTCGGAGGAGCCATGCACTACTTCCAGGGTGACGAAGCCACCGCCCGCGAGGCCATCGATTGCGGCTTCTTCATCTCATTGGCCCGCCCGCTCACCCGCCTCCCCGAATTGCAGGAAGTCGCCCGCCGGATCCCAATGGAGCACATCGTTCTGGAGACCGACGCATTCCCACAACCGTTCAAGAAGTATCGCCACAACTGGACGGAACCGCGCCACCTGGTTGGTGTTGCCCAATGCCTGGCCGACATCAAGGGCATTTCGATTGACGAAGTGGCCGAGATCACCACGGCCAATCTGAGCCAGCTCCTGCGGCTCGATACCCCAACGGCTCCCGGGACGACCACCGCCTGACAATGACGGGGCCGGCCAGACATTTTCAATCTGGAGCGCCATAATCATGACCACCCAACACGAACATCCGCCGGATCACGAAGCCCCGGAACAAATCGTTCCCCAAAGTCTAAACGACTATCTTGAGGTTATGACCAAAGCCGTCTTTCAGAGCGGCTTGTCCTGGAAAGTCGTCAGCAACAAGTGGCCCGGTTTTCAGGCTGGATTCCAGGGATTCGACGTTGCCGCCGTGGCCGCCATGGACGAGTCTGCCATCGACACGCTGGCCACCGATACGGCTATCGTCCGCAACCGGCGCAAAATCGCCGCCACCGTGCAAAACGCCCAGCGCCTGATCGAAATCGAGGACGAATACGGCGACATCCAAAACTACCTGCGATCCCACGGAGACTTCTACGCCGTGCTGAAAGACGTACGCAAGCAGTTCAAATATATGGGCGACACCGGTACCTACTACTGGCTCTACGTCCTGGGCGAAGACGTCCCGGACTACAGCGAGTTCTGTAACCGCAACAAATAAACCCTTGTCATTGCGAGCGCCGCGTGGCGAACAACCCCTTGTCATTGCGAGCGCCGCGTGGCAATCTCGTACCGTCCATCCTGTCCATCAATGTAGAAACTGACTGAGGTTAAGACATGACCACTAACACGACTTGCCAGCTGGCCCTGAAAGAGTGGGCGATAACCGTGCGGGCGCTGGCCGACGGTGACCAGATAATGATGCTCCGCAAGGGCGGCATCCACGAGGAGAGCAAGGATTTCCGCGTCGTGCATCCGGAATTCCTGCTGTATCCCACCTACCTGCACCAGCGTGAAGACCTGCTGAAAGACAGCCACCAGCCCACGCTGCGGCAATTGCTGTCCGACAGCCCGGCCGACGATGACAACGTGATGTTCACCCATTGGGCGCAGGTGCATGAACTGCTGGAAATCGACCAGCTGGGCAAAGTCGAAGACCTCGCTCCCCATCACATCTGGACCGACACGTACGCCGAGTCCCGCCTGCACTGGAAACCAATGGTTCCGCTGACCATCATGCTGCTGCGTGTTTACCAGATGGAATCACCGGTTACGGTTCCCTACATTCCTGAATACGGCGGCTGCAAATCCTGGGTCGACATCATCCCCACCGTGCGACTCGGCCAGATGACGCCGGTGGTTGACGACGCGACATTCGCCAAAATGGTGGAAGCCGTCCGCGGTAGCCTCGGCCTCGTAACCGCCTAGCTCGATAAGTCGGGACTCCCGCGGTCACGCCACCACTCCGCAACCGTTGGAACCAAGTTATGTCAAGCCTACTGGCGTTGTTGGAACATGAAAGGCGGCGGCGATCCCTGCTCCCAGGACACGACTCCCTCACCATCGAATCGGTATTCACCCTGATCCGCGATATGCCCTACCAGCGCGCCAGCACCCGAAAACCCGACGCAATCGTCCGGGAGTGGCGGGGGACCTGCTCCGGCAAGCACTACGTCCTAGATGAAATATTCCGCGAGCTGGGTCTCGATTCCCGCGTGATCATGTGTACCCACCGATTC
Organism: Dehalococcoidia bacterium; assembly: GCA_965217175.1. Classification (GTDB taxonomy): domain Bacteria; phylum Chloroflexota; class Dehalococcoidia; order Lucifugimonadales; family UBA3495; genus Bin87. Next base: position 1,426,111 of record OZ244251.1, on the reverse strand, counting down.
ACGCCGGACAATACGGCCCACTTTCCGGATGAGTTGAAAAACCTGATTGCCGGCGATTCGGTGCCCGACGTCCATACCTACCTGCGGGTCGCAACGCCTGGGGGTTGGATGACCGTCGACGCCACCTGGCCCGCCAGCGCCGAACCGCTGGGCATGCCCGTCAACCACACCTTCACGGCGGGCAAGGACATGGCTATCGCCTGCCGCCCCATCGAGCACTACCCGGTACCTGAAGGCCAGGACCCCCAGGCATTCAAGGAGCAAATCATTGAAGAATTCTGCGGCGACAGCAGTCAGGTCAGAGACCAGTTCATAGAAGGCATGGCCCGCTGGCTCAGCGAAACAACGCAACGGTGCCATTTGCCCGTTGACAGCCTGTGCGGAGGTCCGGTAAACCGGATTCAACCGCACTAACGGAGAGGCACTATGGGACTCGATATCGGTGTTGTCAACATTGAATATCTGGAGCGGCCGCCGCAGCCGATATACGGATTCTTGCAAGCATTAATGGCTGACCCAAACGTGGGTATGAGCGCGGACGACGATATGGCAGATTCCTGTTGGGGCGACGGCTGGGCCAACAACGCCTTTTACGAGTTTTACCGGGAAGGTCTCGTCAAGCAAGCCAGCGGTTGGGCCGAGGCGCGCGCGCTGGACCAATCTGACAGGACTAAACTGCTTGATTGGATCGACAATCTGCCGTACCGCGGAGATGCGGTGATGCTCCATCTGGGAAACTGACCATGACCAGCCGGAGACAACCAGCCCAGGATCGCTACGACCACATCTTCCCGTTCATTCAGGAGGCAGCCAACGAATATTATGGCGGAAACCCAGATCGAGGGTTCCGGCATTGGGCATTTGCAACGGTTTTCACCGTTGGACACGATATCCAAGGGAACGACATAGTTGAGTACACAGCCATCGATGGCTCAGACGATTTTGAGATCGATGGCTATTTCGTTCCAGAATCGGATGACGACTCGGTGGTGTACCTGTTTCAAAGCAAGCACCGACAGCCCGGCACCTCCACGAATGCAGGAGATTTGGCGCCCTTCCTAAACGCACCAAATCGCATCTTGACCGTCCAGGAAGTCGCCGCAAGCCGCAGCGTAGGAACGAACCCGCTGCACGACCAACGCAAATCCCTGCTTTCATGCCCCGGTTGAATCATCGCAACGCCCCAACAAGGAAAACCCACCATGAAATACCGCAACCTTCCCCGTACCGACCTGCTCCTATCCGAAGTTGGCTTTGGTGTCTGGACCGTGGCCACCAACTGGTGGGGCCTTATCCCCGAAGAGACGCGCCGCAGCCTGCTCGAAGAGGCCCTGGAACTCGGCATCAACTTCTTCGATACCGCCGACACCTACGGCGAGGGCTACGGCGAAGAGGTGCTCGCCAAGTTCATGGGTCACCGCCGACATGAAATGATCATCGCCACCAAGTTCGGCTACGACTTCTACGACACCACCACGCCCCGCATCGGCCACCAGGAGCGCCCCCAGAAATTCGAGCCCGAGTTCATCCGGTTCGCCTGCGAGCAGTCCCTTCGCCGCCTGAACACCGACTATATCGACCTCTACCAGCTGCATAACCCTCGCGTCCCTGCCATCGAAAGCGACGAAGTATTCGAAACTCTGGAGGACCTCAAGCACGAGGGCAAAATACGATTCTACGGCTCTGCCCTCGGCCCCGATATCGGCTGGTTTGAGGAAGGCCAGCTCAGCATGGAAGAGCGCCACGTCAACAGCATCCAGATTATCTACAGCATCCTGGAGCAGGACCCGGCAAAGGACTTCTTCCCCATCGCCGCCAAAGAAGAGGTGGGACTCCTGTCGCGGGTGCCCCACGCCTCGGAGGCCCTCACCGGACGCTACGATGCTCCACCCGAGTTCGACGAGTCCGACCACCGCTCATTTCGACGGCACCAATGGCTCAGCGAGGCGTTGGTAAAGGTTGACCAGGTAAAGTTCCTCGCCGGCGAAGATGTTGGACGCACCATGAGCCAGGCCGCCATTCAATTCGTGCTGAACCAACCCACCATCACCAGCGTCCTGCCCAACTTCACCACGCTGGAAGAGCTCAAGGAGTACTCCGACGCGGTGGATACCCCGCCCATCTCCGAAGGCGACCAGGCCATCATCGACGATCTCTGGGCCAACAACTTCTATCTCGAAGAGCCCGAACCCGTGTTTCGCGAAATCTGACCCTTTCGCAATCTTCATATTTTCCCGCGTAACGCTTCGTTCGTCCGGGTGTAAACCGGCCATCGCGTCCCGGTCGGCGGCGCGCACCGCGAGATCGCCGGAGCGTGTTCACAACGGCCGCGCGGAGAACACTTCAATTGACAGTCTCATGGGCTAGTGATAACTTTCACATGGCCTTATCCTGATTCCCACGAGGAGATTGGTTCCCCCATGCCCGTCAATATTTGCGTGCTCGCCAAACAGGTCGTCGACCCTGAAATGCCAGCCGCTGCGTTCCGGATCGACGCCGACTCCATGCGGGTGGTTCCCCCGCCCAACATACCGCCGGTGGTCAACGGTTTCGACGAAAACGCCGTGGAAGCTGCGCTACGGATCAAAGACGCCCAGGGCGCCAACATCACCGTCATCTCCTCCGGTACGGCCTTCGCCCTCGACGTCATGAAAAAACCCCTTTCCATGGGAGCCGACGAACTCATCCTGCTGCAGGACGACTCCTTCAGCAATACCATTGACGCATTCCTCACGGTGCAAATGCTGACCGCCGCCATCAACAAACTCGGCGGTTTCGACCTCATCATCTGCGGGCGCCAGGCGTCTGATTGGGACAACGCTCAGGTCCCCCTGGGAGTCGCCGAAACCCTGGGCATGGCCTGCATAACCCTGGGGAAAAAAGTAGACGTTCAGGACGGCAAGGTAATCGTGGAGCGTCTGGCGCCCGATGGTTACGACGTGGTAGAAGCCCAACTGCCGGCATTGGTAACCGTCAGCAACGAGCTGGGACAACCTCGTTACCCCACTCTGCGGGGCATCATGGCCGCCACTCGAAAGCGACCTACCGTGTGGACCGCCGGCGACCTGGACATCGCCCCCGATCGTTTGGAACCGCGCATCACTCTTCACGACCTCTTCGTCCCCCAGCGCGATCAGGCATGCGAACTCATAGAGGGCGATGACGACGCCGATGCAGCCCGCAAACTGGCCCTTCGCCTCCGCGAAGACCGCCTGATCTAGTCCCCAAACCTCATTCATCCTACGGAGACACTAATGGCAGACGCTACCGGAATCCTGGTTTTCGGGGACGCCCCCGAGGGACAGCTGGCTTCTACCGCGCAGGAACTGCTTTCCGCCGGCCGCTCCCTGGCCGACAGCCTGGGCCAGGAACTCACCATCGCACTGTTGGGCGCCGACGTTGCCGACGCTCCCCAACAGGCCATCGCCCACGGCGCCGACAAGGTGCTGGCGGTGACAAATCCCACACTGGCCGAATACCATCCAGATCATTACGTCACTGCGATGCAGACCGTAGCCAACGAAAGCAACCCTGGGATCATCCTGATTGCCCGCAATAACGAGGGACGCGAGTTGGCGCCCCGGCTGGCATTCCGCCTGGGAGTGGGTCTCGCCCAGGACTGCCTCGAAGTGTCCGTCGATGCCAGCACCGGTCGCTTGCTGGCAAATCGTCCCGTCTATGGTGGCAGCGCCGTTGCGGTGGTCAGCTGCACCCAAACGCCTCAAATCGCCGCGCTGCGTCCCAAGACCTACGAACCCCTCGATGCCGATGCCGCACGGACCGGGAATGTGATCGCGTTCCCGGTGGACATCGATCCTTCCGATGCCAAAACCCGCGTCGTCGACGTTGTCAAGGAACAAGCGGTAGGGATCAAGCTGGAGGACGCCCGGATAGTCGTGTCCGGCGGGCGCGGTCTCGGCGGACCCGAACCCTTCTCCCAACTGGAAGAACTGGCCAACCTGCTCGGTGGCGCGGTTGGCGCCTCTCGCGCCGCCGTGGACTCCGGCTGGGTTCCGGCCAATCAACAGGTAGGGCTCACCGGCAAAACCATCACCCCGGATCTCTACATCACGGTCGCAATCTCCGGAGCCAGCCAGCACATGGCCGGTTGCAGCGGTTCCAAAGCCATCGTCGCCATCAACCGCGACGCCGACGCCAACATCTTCAAGGAAGCCCGTTACGGCGTTGTTGGCGATTGGGAAAAGGTTATTCCCGCCCTCATGGAAACCGTCCGCGAACTTACCCAGTCCTGAATCCCATTGCGGGGATGACTTTGGGAGCGGGGTATCCGGTTATCCGTCTCCCAATATTATGTTATCAATCAGGCGGGGTTGCCCCAATTTAGCGGCCACTGCTACCATCACCCGGCGTCCGCCAGATGTATCCGCCCGTTCCACCGGCGCCATACTGTCTGCATCCACGACGCTGACGTAATCTACCAATTCCAACATCGGCTCGGCTTGCAACACCGCCATCGCCGCTGCCCGCAATCTCCCGGCGTCCTGCTCTCCCCCACGCCAAAGCTCCTGCGCCGCGCACAGAGCCCGGTAAATCACCGGCGCCGCCTGGCGTTGATCGGTAGTGAGGTAGGCGTTTCGGCTGCTTAACGCCAGCCCGTCCGCTTCCCGAATCGTGGGCATCGTAACCACCTCTACACCCAAATTGAGGTCCTGGGCCATGCGCCGGATCACGGCCACCTGCTGCCCATCCTTCTGGCCGAAGTACGCCCGGTCGGCCCTCACGATGGAAAACAACTTGGCCACCACGGTCGCCACGCCTTTGAAATGACCCGGTCGCGCTTCCCCTTCCTGGCCTTCCGTAACTGATCCAGGTTCGATCCAGGTATCAAAGCCGTCGGGATAAACTTCCTCAGGAGGGGGCGCAAATACCAGGTCGGTTCCCTGTTCGGCCAGCAAATCCAGGTCTCGCTCGAAACTGCGCGGGTAACTGTTGAAATCCTCCCCGGCTCCAAACTGTGTTGGATTGACGAAAATGGACACCGCCATCGTTGCGCTATCCGCCCGCGCCCGCCGAGTCAACGACAGGTGACCGTCGTGCAGGGCGCCCATGGTCGGCACGAGCCCGAGCGGACGCTGAACATCCCTGCAAAGCGCCGCCATTTCTGCGCACGTCCTTATTATCTTCATTTCGGCCGCATCTCTCCGGGGCCATCTCGGCAGTGGCTGACGACTGACCTGATATGCACTATTCTGGCGGAAACAGTTCGTCAATCTGGCGCTGCATCCGTTCCTCTTCAGATTCCGACAGCACCAGGCTCGATCGGTTATCCGGAGGCAGGGCCATGTCGGCGTAGAAGTTTTGATCGTAGTTGCGAGGCCTCACCACTACCGGCATGGGAACGGCATGTCCGAACACCAGCGCCTGCTGCTTGGCATCCAGCCGCGCCAGCACATGGCGCAACTGATTCGAATCCTGCGCTCCCATCAACACTGCGTTGATGTCCCGCTCATCGTTGAGGCTGCACGAAAATCGGGTACCCAACTGGCTCATCACCTCAGAATCGATGCCGCTCGGCCGCTGGTCGACGATCATCAGGGTCACATTGTACTTCCTGAGTTCACGGGCAATGGTCCCGAAGATCGTTTGCGACGCCACGGCCGGCGTCAGGAATTTGTGGGCCTCTTCTACGAATATCACCAGCGGGCGCGGTTCTGAACCCTGGCCTCCGTCGGCAAGTTCTTTCCGACGCACCCACTCGGCATGAATCCGGCGCGTCAGCAGATTGCTCACCAGCACGTATGCCGCCGTATTGTCCCCGTACCGTCCGAATTCCAGGACAACATGGTTGCCATGCTGCAGATGCTCCACGATGCTCCCCGCCGTGTTCCCGCCGACGCCGTCCGCCCAAAACTGGAACCGCCGCCAACCACTCAGCCGCTGATGCAACGCCCGCAGCGACGATACGTTCACGCCGATCTCGCCCGCCAGATCGTTCACCTCGGCCCCGGTCAGATTCACAAACGCCTGCAACCAGCTTTGCCCGGCAAAATGCCGCTCCAGGTTGTACGCCGCCGATGCCGCCAGCTCAGACAGACCCATTGCCTCGCGCAGCACCTCTATGTCTGCCGGTTCGATCTCGTCGTACCCAATGCGAACCACACCGTCGGGACGGATCCTGCGCCTCCTGGTGCTCTCTTCGTCCAGGGTGAAAGTAACCACCCGATCAGGGAAAAGTTGCTTCAACCCCTTCACCTGGCTGTGCCGGTCGTTGTCCTGACCCTGCCAGCCATACTCGTTCGCCATGTCGAAAACCAGCGAAACCGACTCAGCCTGCTTCACCAGCCCGGCCAGCAGCATCCGCGCCAGAAACGTCTTGCCAGAACCCGACGCGCCAAACACGCCCACCGACCGGCTGGCCAGCGTTGCCAGGTCCAGCCGCACCGTTGCCGCCTCCATACCCTGGGGGGTACCCACGTCAAACCCCGCGTCCGTCTCCACTCTGAACACCATGTCGATGTCGGCCTGGGACGCTGCGAATACGGGCGAAAAGTGTTCCGGTATCGTCGTGGCCGATGACGGCGCCGCATGATCCGCGTCATCCAGCGCGGCGCTCATGCTGGGCATGACCGACAACATTCCGTAAGCCATTGTCCCCGCCAAAACCTCCAACAGCAGGCCATCTGAACTGGCCGGGGGGAAATGACGCACGCCATCATCGACGGTACGCAATTCCACGTCCGTAACGACTCCGAAGTAACGGTTGCGCTTCCCAAGGATCGTCACGAACGAACCCACGTCGACATCTTCCACGGTGGCGTCGCCCGCCGCATCCATGCGAACGTCCAGTCCACCCGACAGCGAACCTCCCACCACGACACCCAAACGGCGTCGGCGCGCCAAAGACCCGGGGGCGCCAGACCCATTCCCGCCGGCGACAATCTCATCAAACCGTCGGCCCGTGTTGATCCTGCTGCCATCGTCGTTCGACACCATCACGCCATCTCCCGCAACAGCGTCTGCAGCCTCATCCCGTCTCGCGACAGTTCGCTGGCCAACGCCCGACCAACCCGCAGCAAAAACTCCGATTTATCCCCAAACCCGTCCGCCGACCGGCGCACAAACGCAATCAACGCCTGGTCTGCAGCCGGCGAATGATCCGCCAGGAGCAACGGCAAAAATCGGAATTCTCTGACAAATTCAGCGCCTTCATCGTCGCCGCTGATGAACGCAAACGAGTGCAGGTTTGGCGGGCGCGGCGGAAGACCCTGGCGTATGGCCGATCCTTCCCGGTATCCCACCACCATCGCCGTCAGGCGTGTGGTCAAAACAGCGGTCAACTGCGGATTGGTGGAATACACCTCATCTTCGGTTTCCAGAGCCGCCCCGCGCGGGGTCAGCGGACGGCCGGGATCAACCGGACCGTTCCAAATCTCCCGAACCACCCCGTACACCGGCGGCGAACCGATTCGCAACAGAGTGCCCAACGGCGGCGATTGGTGCAGGTCATAACATTCCACCACCACCCGCTCCGAGTGAGACTCCATCACTTCGCCAACCCGCAGACCTGCTTGATCTTTCCGCACCGCGTTGTTTCGGCCGCCGTCGCCCCCGCCGGCATCGTCCCGGTCTGAATCGTACCGGTCTGCATCGTCCCGATCTGCATTGAAATTGGTCATTTCGTCCCGTTGTACCGCACCTTCATCAGCACCCTGATTCTAGCATTCCCTTCACTGGCTCACACCCCGCCGAGCGTGGTCAATACATTGACACTCCCGTGTATTGTGCTATCATTGGCTCCCGCAAATCATTGCAATAAAGCAGGTGCAACATGTCTGGCCATGAAGTCGCCGTCGATCGCTTGCGCTCCCAGGGTTACCGGATGACACCCCAGCGTCTATCCGTGCTGGACATTGTCGCCGGTCGTTCCGGCCACGTGGGGGCCGACGAAGTATGGACTCAGGTCAAAACCCAGCACCCCTACGTTGACCTCGCCACCGTGTACCGCACCCTGCAACTGCTCAAACGCGTCGGCGTTGTTACCGAAGTCATCATCGGCAACAAATTGCACTTCGAACTGACCGACCAGCACAACCGGCACCACCACATGGTTTGTTCCCATTGCGACGCCGTGCAGACCCTCAGCCCCGGCTACCTGGACGAATTGAACCAGCGTCTGCAACGGGAATTCGGGTTCGCTCCCGACCTGAAAAACTTCACCATCGGAGGCACGTGCTCAAAATGCCAATCGGTGGCATCAGGTTGATCCACTGTGGAGTCGGTTCAACCCTGGGGAGCCAGGCGAGTAGACAGTATTAGGTTGCGTGCGGTCATAATCGTCCTGGCGGTGGTGGTTGCCATCACGTCCGCCGTGGCCTGCGCCGCTGAACCCTCCCCTGCCATCCCTCAGGAAGCAACCGCCGTTGAAACTTTGAAGGTCGTAACCACTGTGTCCCCCATCACCAGCATCGTCGAAAATATTGGCGGCACCCGTATCAGATTGCAGGGAATCGTGCCGGAGGGAGTCAACTCCCACTCTTTCGAGCCGGCCCCGTCGGTCGCTGCCATACTGGCCGATGCGGACGTGGTGTTCCTGAACGGCCTGTTCCTCGAAGAACCTACCCTCGAGTTGGCCCGCACCAACCAGAAACCCGGTTCCATGATCGTCAGGCTGGGCGATCAAACCACCTCAAAAGATGAGTGGCAATTCGATTTTTCGTTCCCCGAGGAGAACGGACAGCCCAACCCGCACCTCTGGCCCGACCCCATTCTCGCCCTCAAGTATGCCGAGGTCATGCGTGACACGATGTCGGAGCGCGACCCTGATAACGCCGACTATTACTCCGGAAACTATGACGAATTCGCCGTTCGCATCGCCGATCTGGACGCCGCCATCGTTTCCATTATCGCCACCGTGCCGTCGGGTAACCGCAAGCTGTTGACCTATCACGACTCATGGGCCTACTTCGCCCGGCGATACGGCATGACCGTGATTGGGGCAGTGCAGCCGTCCGACTTCTCCGAACCTTCCGCCCGCGAAGTGGCCGACCTGATTCAGCAGATCAGATCCGAGGGGATCCCGGCCGTATTTGGCTCGGAAGTTTTTGACAGCGACGTTATGGAAACCATCGCCGCCGAATCCGGCGCCGCCTACGTCGACGAGCTGAGCGACGACGACCTGCCCGGCGCGCCCGGAGACCCGCGCCACAGCTACCTCGGTTTGGTCGTCAACAACCTCGAAATCATGGTTCCCGCGCTGGGCGGCGACGCCTCCGCCCTGGAAAATATCGACGTCAGCCCCGTTTTTGACGGCCCATCCGCCGCGGTTTACCCGCAGTAGCCATTATGCTGCACCCACCCGAACTTGAGCACCTTCACCGGCCTGACCCGGATGCGCGTCCCATCGTTGAGCTCCAGAACGTAACCGCGGGTTACAACGGCGCTGCGGTGCTTCGCGACGTCGATCTGCGCGTCATGCCCGGCGATTTCGTGGGCCTGCTGGGACCCAGCGGCTCCGGCAAAACCACCTTGCTGCGCACCGTTCTCGGCGCTTCCGAGGTGATGGCCGGTTCCGTCCGGGTATACGACAAACCCGGCAGCCGTCGCAACCGGGCGGGATATGTACCTCAGCTGGAAACCATCGACTGGAACTTCCCGGTCACCGTGGAAGAAACGGTCATGATGGGCCGTACCATGGTCAACGCCTGGTTCCCCTGGTACCGCCGGCGCGAACGCGAGCTGGCCTTCGACATGATGGAGCGTCTGGGCATCGCCGATCTCGCCAAACGGCACATCCGGCAACTGTCCGGCGGTCAGCAACAACGCGTCTTTCTGGCCCGCGCTCTCATCAGCAACCCGGAACTGCTGCTGCTCGACGAACCTACGTCGGGCGTGGACGTCAAAACCCGGGACGACGTGATGCACCTGCTGCACGACCTGAATCACGCCGGCGTAACCATCATCCTGACCACCCACGAGATCAATGCCGTCGCCGTGCACCTGCCCCGGATCGTGTGCCTCAACGGCGCCATCGTGGCCGACGGCCCGCCCCACCGGGTTATCACCCCCCATATTCTCCAGGAAGTTTACGGTGCCCAGATGCCGGTAATCCAGTTCCACGGCATGACGCTGGTGGCCGAAAGCGCTCACTTTTGGGTGAACCAGAACGGCGGTGAACCACTGTCCACTGTGCCGGACGACACCCACCACGATACCGCGGCTCACACCCATTTGTCGCCCGAAGACGTGACGCCGCACCACCACCACAACGAAGGCGTCGCCGCCGGTGGAGACGCCTGATTGATTTTCGAGCCCTTTGAATTCGCTTTTTTTGTCAAGGCCATAATCGCCGCCAGCCTGGTGGGCGGCTTGTGCGGTCTGATGGGAATTTATATCGTCCTGCGGGGTATGTCCTACATCGGACACGGCCTCTCCCACGCTATCTTTGGCGGAGCGGTGGTCAGTTGGATCATGTCCATCAATTTTTTCATTGGAGCCACCATCTGGGGATTCCTCTCGGCGGTACTCATCACCTGGACCACCCGCAAAAACCCAATCGGTTCCGACGCTGCCATCGGTATCATTACCACCGCCAGCTTTGCGTTGGGAATCGCGATCATCAGCCGCAACCAGAGTTTTACCCGCGATTTCGAAGCCTCGCTGTGGGGCAGTGTTCTCGCCGTAGACAATAACGAAATTATCGCAATCGCGGTGGTTACCGGTATCGTGGCGGCGGTGTTCTTCCTCGCCTACAAACTCTTCCTGTTCGCCACCTTCGACCCTGACGTGGCGGTGTTCTACGGCGTGCCCACCGGTTGGGTGGACACACTTTTCTCCCTCTTGCTGGCCGGCACGATTGTTGTTTCCATGCAGGTGCTGGGCGTAACCATGATTGCCGCCGCCATTGTCATTCCTCCCATCATCGCCCGCCTGCTCACCAATAGTTTTCGTAAAATGGCTCTGGCATCCACTGCAATAGGCGTTTTTTGCGGCGCAACCGGTATTTACATCAGCTATTTCATAGACGTATCGTCAGGTGCCAGCGTAGTATTGCTATCGGCGGCCCTGTTCGTTACGGCGCTGGCATGGTCCAAAGTTCGCAGCCGCCTCAATCGAACGGCTGACAGCGAGGGCAGCCTGTCCCGACTGCCGCAGAGTTCGGGCAGCGCTCTCGAATAACCTCGACTCATCTGGCCACAGGAGGTCCTAATGGCACACGCACATCAACACGCCGCGCCTTCGGTAATTGAAGGTCGCACTGGCGTCCGGAGAGGGGCCGCTTTCATCATTGGCGGCCTGTCCAGCGGTCACGGGGTTTTCCACTCGATAGCGCAGAGCTTTATCGTGGTGCTGCCAGAGGTTCGTGACCTGCTCCTCGGTGGCAGCATCATTGCCGCCACCAGCATCCAGACCACGCGGGAGATTGCATCCGGTGTGGTTGCGTTACCCGGCGGCGTGCTCACCGATGTCTTACGACGCTATTGGGGCTGGGTAATGGCAGTTTGTATGGCCTTGTTCGGCGTCGGGTGGTTGCTGATGTCTGCCGCCGGATGGCAGGTGCCGGGCAGTTCCTGGGTAGCCGCGGCGCCGTCGGACGGCCTCGGCGGCGACCTTCCGCCATTCAACCCGTTGGGTTACGTACTCCTGACAATCGGGATGGCGGTAGTGGCAATCGCCGCATCGGTTTGGCATTTGCCGGCCATGGCGGCGTTGTCATCCCACTTCACACACCGGCGGGGCGCGGTGTTGTCGTTCCATGGCGTAGGCGGCAATATTGGGGACGTTCTGGGACCAGTGCTGACCGGGTTCTTGCTGTACTACCTGGCCTGGCACGCGATTATCACCATTTATGCCGCCGTGCCGATTTTTCTCGCCTTTCTGGTGTTCTGGGCCTTTCGCGACATCGGCCAACGCGCCCAGGCAGCCGTGGAAGAACGCGCCGTGGGCACAATGCGGATGCAACTCGATGAAACGAAGCTGCTGGTTCGCAACCCTCGGGTGTGGGGGATTACGCTAGTAGCCGGACTGCGCGGCATGGCCTACGTCGGATTCATCACCGTGCTACCCCTTTACCTGGTTGACGAATTGGGACTTACCATCACTGAGCATCGCAGTTTTGAAAATCTGTTTATCCGGGGCTCCCTCATCGGTCTCGTCGTGCTGGTGGGAATCTTCGCCAGTCCCGTGATGGGCTACCTCTCCGACCGGTTCGGGCGCAAGATAGTGCTAATCCCGGGGATGCTGTTCCTCGCGATAGTCACGCTCCTGATGGCCCCTTTGATCAACGGCCGGGAAGACCTGTTGGTGGCAACCATCTTGCTGGGCGCCCTCGGGTTGTTCCTCTACAGCGACCAGCCCATCCTCACCGCCGCCGCAATGGACATAGTGCGCGAAGGGACTGCAGCCACCACGCTGGGACTGCTGTCAACCTCCCGTTTCATCCTCAGCGCCGCATCTCCCATCATTGCGGGTTTGCTGTACAGCATCAACTTCGACTACCTGTTCTACTACACCGCCGCATTGTATCTCGCTGCGGCAATCATCCTGGCACTCGTGCGGTTACCTCGTCTGGAACCCGTAGCCGACGGTGACCACGGCGCTCATGGCGACCACGGCGCTCATGGCGACCACGGCGACCACGGCGACCACGGCGACCACGGCGACCACGGCGACCACGGCGACCACGGCGCTCATGGCGACCACGACGCTCATGGCGACCACGGCGCGGCGACCACGGCGACCACGGCGACCACGGCGCTCATGGCGACCACGACGCTCATGGCGACCACGGCGACCACGGCCACCGGCACTGATCGTCAGTCAGCTAACTCCTTAAAACTCGTAGGGGCGACGCAAGCGTCGCCCCTACTTGGTTAAAACCTGTCTGACCGAGCTGTTTAGGTTTCAGTCTGCTCCGTCTGGCTGCCCTTCACCGTGATGGTGATATGAGACATTGCCGTGGCGTCCGGAGCGCCGTGCCAGTGGTCTTCCCCGGCGGGAATGATGGCAACATCGCCCTCGCTGACAACTACCGACTCATCCCTGGTAGCAACGGTACCCGTGCCCTCGGTCACGATAAGAATCTGGTCGCCGCTGTGCTTGTGGAACTTGTTCCGCACGCCGGCCCCAAAATGGACGATACCGAAGTTAAAGTTATTGCTGTCGTCGGGGTCCAGAATCGCCTGGCGGCCCACAGGTCCAGTGAACAGGGGAGCCGTACCTTCGGTCTTCGGTACGGCCGACATCTTTACAATCTTCATCGCTCCTCCGTAATTCCACAGCTATTGGATCAATATGGCTTCTTTTTAATGCCTGGATCAATCATACCTGCGCAGGTCATTATCGTCCAGTGGACGCACCGATCGGACATTGGCGGCAACGCACTCCGAGCCCGTGGATTCGCCGCCCAATAGCATCGCGTTGACAGTGCTACCGGCTACCCGTACACTGCCTCAACGTCCCCGCGCTGAATCAAACCACTGGGCGCTCCGTCTTTTGGAGGTAACCAAAATGAGTTTTGACCAGTTTGAAAAAGGCATGAAAGTAGAAGCCATCGCCGATTTCCAGGTTCGAGAAGTCATGGCTTCTCCCGTCGGATCGTCTGTCCGCAGCATCTCAGTTGGTGACTCGGGCGAGGTGCGCGAAAAGCGTAGCGTCGGGCCCGCCACTTGGCTGATAGTCTATTTCGACAGCGTTAAGCGCCAGATCAATGTCGACCAGACCAACATAGATAATATCAAGCCCGCCTGAGCGCCGGGAGCATCCCGCCATGGCCGCCGACCACATCGCCTCGGTCAACACTCTTACCTTCGACATCTTCGGCACTGTGCTTGACCTGGGCGGTAGCCTTACGGCTCCGGCAGCCGATTTCCTCGCTCAGCATAACTCTGCGGTACCACCCGATCAGTTCTGGATCGATTGGCGCAACCGGCAGCGCGTCGAACAATATCAGGACAACCTTTTCATGCTGGGGCACAGCGGGTACCGGGAAACCTGCCGGCGCGCATTCATCTATTGTTTGCGTCTCCACGGCGTGTCGTTTGACTACGCCGAGGTCGATCGCTTCATGGCCGTCTATGACGACCTGCGTCCCTATCCGGATGCTGTTGAGGGCCTGCAAAAACTGGCCGACAGCAACCGGTTCCAACTGGTGGCGCTGTCTAACGGTGAGCAGTCGTATCTCGAAAGGCTGGCCCGCCACAACATCGGCATCCCGTTCAGCCACGTAATATCAGTCGAACAGGCCGGCGTCTTCAAACCTCATCCCGCCGTTTACCGCACCGCCGCCCGCATCATGAACAGAGAGCCGGCTGAGATCATGATGGTGGCCGCCCACTCGTTCGACATTACGGGTGCCCGCGCTTGCGGATATCGCGGCGCTTATGTAAACCGTTACCAACTCCCCAATGAGGAATCTCCATACCAGCCGGACTTTGAAGTCTCTGACTTCCACCAATTAGCTGAACGTCTGCTCGACCAATCTCCGGCGGTCTGATCGAATATGCCCGCCGTTGATGGCAATTCCGGCTGGTTACTAACTTTTTCCGCACTTCGCCACCGGGATTTTCGCTGGTTTTTCCTCAACATCGGCGTTCAGTCTTTCGGTCAGGGAATTCAGTTTCTCGGCATCGGTTGGCTGATCCTGGATATCACCGGCGAAAAAACGCAACTCGGCCTGGCCGTCAGTATCTTCGGGGCCGCCAATCTGCTATTCGTTTTTGTAGGCGGCGTCCTGGCCGACCGGGTGGAACGGCGTCTTTTTCTCATTGTCTGCGTGCTGGGTATCGGGTCGGTAACCTTGGCGCTGGGCATGCTGGCCCTGCTTGACGTGGTCAAGATGTGGCATGTGTTCGCGGCAGTGTTCCTGCTGGGAGGGCTGGGCGCCATGCAGACGCCGGCCCGGTTTGCATTGGCAGCCGACCTCGTACCCCGGGAAGACATCATGAATGCCCTGGCGCTTCACACTTCCATCAGCCAGATTGGCAATATCGTGGGCCCGTTGATCGGTGGTTGGGTCATAGAACAAACAAACACCGGTTCAGCAATTGTCCTCAATGGCGCCAGTGTGCTGCTGGGTATCCTGTTCCTGCTGGCAATGTCCAAACCCCCGCCAACCCAGCGCACCGGCGCATCTCCAGTCTCCGATTTGATTGGGGGATTCACCCACGCGGTGCGAACTCCAATGGCCGCCATCCTCATCACGATGTCCGCCTCATTCGGGTTCTTCGGCATGGCTTACATGCAGGTAATTACCGGCTTCGCCCAGGAGTTCCTGAAACTCAGCCCCGTGCAGACCGGCGTATTGATGATGTCCCGCGGCGCCGGTGCATTCCTAGGTTCCATTGTTGTGGCCGGCTGGAGAGATCGTAAGTACAAGGGCCTGTTGATGTATGCGGAAATTACTGTTTGCTGCATTGGCCTGATCGCAATGGCGTGGTCTCCCTGGTTCTGGGTAAGCTGCATCCTGGTTGCCCTGGTCGGGTCCACCAGCATCGGCGGATTTTGGCCGGTCTCCAGCTCGCTGATGCAGTTAACCACCGCTCCGGAATTGCGCGGGCGGATGATGGCCATGATGCAGCTCGCCCCGGTGTTTCACTTCCTCGGCGCCTACCCCCTCACCTGGCTGGCGCAAATCTACAGTTGGTCCCTGGCCATCAGCAGCGGTGCTGCCGTCCTCCTGGTTATATCCGTCGCCGGCTGGCTCTACCGCCCCATGGTCCACCGCATGGATGAGGTGTAAACACTGGCCGCCCGAACCGAAACAGCCCGGTCCGGCTGATTCGCGTCTCGACATCTTCCTTGCCCACCATCCTCAATTTGTCGTATATTATCGCCAACAGGCGCCCACTCTCATCAAAAAGGAGCACCAAAATGGTTAAACCCAAGCAGGTAGGCCACCTCGTAATCAACGTCACCGACGTTGCGGCATCAACCAAGTTCTACACCGAAGTCCTTGGCTTCCAGATCGCCGTCCAGCGGCCCACCGCCACCTTCCTCACCTGTGGCGACATTCACCACGACCTGGCTCTGTTCCAGGCCGCTGACGATGCTGCACCCATGCGGAAGGGCAACGTCGGGCTGAATCACTTCGCCGTGCAGGTCGATGACTTTGACTCACTGCGCGACCTCTACCACACTCTCAAGGACAACGGCGTCGCGGTGGACCGCACTACCGACCACGGCATGACGGGCAGCG
Source organism: Dehalococcoidia bacterium (assembly GCA_965217175.1). Taxonomy (GTDB): domain Bacteria; phylum Chloroflexota; class Dehalococcoidia; order Lucifugimonadales; family UBA3495; genus Bin87. Next base: position 1,409,958 of record OZ244251.1, on the reverse strand, counting down.
TCTATTTCGAAGACCCGGACGGCAACGGCATCGAATTCTACTATGACAAGTTCAATAACCCGGCCGACGGTCTGGCCGAAATGCGGCGTAGCGACCGCGAAAACACCGTACTGGTCCTGGACTAACTGTCGGGGGAGCGGGCCGGCGCCGGATGAAATCTCCAGAGGGGCGACGTAATTGTCGCCCCTCTTCTGTTTCACCGGCGGGTGCTTGAGATTCGGCCCCGACTTATTACGCCGGGGCCGCCATTTAATACAGGTATCGTTCGGAAGCGCTCAATTTGCGGGCTGTTCGTCGTCCTCTCCGTCGGAATAGTCAAACTGCCCCAGAATATCTGCCAGCGTCCCCTCGAGGCCCGCATCAAGTTCCACCGGCTCCTCGTAGGGCATGAAGTGATATTCGTTCCGCACCCGTTCAATATAGCTACGCGCTTCCTCGTTGGTTTCAGCCAACCGATCCAGCGATTCCTGCAATCGGCTCGCCTCTTCTTCATATCGCGGGCGAAGATCGGCCAAATCTATATTCAGGGAATACAACGCCCGCAGGCGGCGCATGATGTCGTAAAAGGCCCGGTGATCGGTGGTAATGCCAAGTTGGCCGCCGCTGCCCCCGCTGAACGGGAACATGGGCGCCATCGCTCCGATTCGCAGCATCTCAAGGTCGGGACGTTGATAATGGGCTGCGTTCACCAGAGCCATTCCCACCGTTGGCCCCTGCCGCTGCTGATAACCGTAGCTTGAGAACAACATGCCGTGCTGCCGCAACTCATCGGCCATCGACGCCTTGCTGTACACGCACGAAATTCGCCGCTCCAGCTCAGGGGGAGCCGGTCCGTTGTACCCTTCAACTGCCACCACCTTGGGGCTCCCCATGGCATCTACGGCTTCAAAGAAGCCCTGGCTGTAAAGGTCAAACCGGAACCAGGGTTCTATGCCCAGGAAAATGACCACGCCATCGCCCGCATCCCAGAACCCGTTGTCCCAACGCATGGGTCGGGTCGGAAGGCCATCGGTGAACGAGGCCCGGGGCCGGTACAGGTCGTGGGTTCCGGCAACCTGGAAGGGAAAGCACATCCTGGAGATTTCATCGGACATCTGGCCGATACGCCGCGCTGACCATTTTTCGATCAGCCAGCGCGGCATACCGCTGGAAATGTTGCCCCCATCTGACCACTGGCGTCGCCAGCCGGCCAACAGTACCCGCGCGGTTGGCGTTTCGTCCAGGCTGATCAGTGGTTCGGCCATTTGATCCGCACCTCGGTAACCGTCAGCTAAATCAGCTGGGTCGGCGTAAAGATGCCCTCCATGTCTGCCTCGGTGGCCGGTTGCCTGGCTGGCTGACCCAGTTTGTCGCCCATGAACCAGTAAACCTGCTTCAGGTGGTGAGTGCTGTGACTCAAAATAATATTCAGCAGTTCCAGCACAGTAACCTCGCCACCGTAGTGGGCCGGCACCACGCGGTCAAACGCTTCGGTATTGCCGCTGTGCAGGAATGCGACAACCCCGTCTGAAACCTGCTTTGCGTAGGCAGCGATCTCCTCAGGTTTCGCCAGGTGCTCCAGGCTCGCCTTGCACGCCCGCATATCCTCCGTGGACATCGACCCGCGGGTGCTGCTGGTGTAAGCCAGTTCCGGGAATGACACGATGTGCACCAGCGAGTCACGGAGCAACTCCGGACGCCACATTACGGGTTGTGCCAACTGTTCCTGCGTCATCTCCAGCGTTACCGTCGCCGCTGCTCCCAGGATGCACTGATATTTTTCGGCCAGCCAGGCGGTACGGCCCGACAGGTCAATGGGCGCATCTGCCAGTCCCAGCGCCGGGATCAGCTTCTTGGGGTAATACCCAATGATCACCTCGGTGCCGTCGATAATGGTTACCGGAGCTGACAGCACACCGCGCGACTTCAAATCCTCACGGGCAGCGTCATCGGTCAACAGGTCGTGGTGCTCATACTGAACACCGTTGGACGCCAGAAATTCCTCCAGCGTCCGGCAACTGAATCAACCAGGGTTGGTATATACGTGTACTTCTCTGGGTGTCGTAGTCATGGTCGCTCTCCCTGCCGGCTGCCGCGTTCTGAATGTCCGCGTGCAACGGGTAACGTGTTATTTGATTACCTGTTTTACTCGCCGGCCCGGAACCAGTCCGACTTGCGCTCGGCTATCATGATCGTGGTGCAGTTGGTATTGGCGCGGATGCAATCCGGCATCACCGACGCGTCGGCTACGTGCAGGTTTTCCAGACCGTGCACCCGACAGTGTTGGTCAACCACCGCCATGGGGTCATCAGCAGGCCCGATCTTGCAGGTGCCAGATATGTGCTGCGACGTACTGACGATTCGCTTCAGCCAATCGTTCAGCGCTTCGTCACTGGCCAGGTCTTCCGGTCGCGGGTCCAGCAACTCATCAACTATGCCCGCGTATTGCTCGGTCTTCAGCAGGTCGACGCAAACACGCACTGCCTCCCGCATCCGGGCCAGGTCAAATTCTTCCTGGAAGTAATTGTAATTCAAATCAACCTGATCGTGCGGGTCGGTGCTTGCCAGCTTCAAATGCCCGGACCCGATTGCCAATTCCAGTATGCACGTGAATCGGATGCCCTCCGCTTCCAGCGGGTCACCGGCAATGGGCGAGGAGAACGACGACTGCATAATCTGGATGTCGTTGCGCAGGTGACTGCCCGAAGCCGTGTAGCGCAGACATACTTGCGTGCGCGGCGCCTGCGGGTCCAGCGGAAAATCGTCCTTTACTTTCACCGGCACCCGGATGTTGGGATGGTCGCGCAGGTTCTGGCCCACGCCCGGCAATTCGTGGATCACTGGAATTCCCATCTCGCGCAGGTGCTCAGGCGGACCCACACCAGACAACAGCAACAGTTGCGGTGATCCAATCGATCCCGAACTCAGGATGATGTCGTTGCCTTCCACGGTAAATACATCGCCGCCGCTCTCCACCTCAACGCCCACCGCCCGCTGGCCCTCAAAAATAATCCGACGGCACGTTACGTTGGGCCTGATGGTCAGGTTGAGCCGATGGCGCGCTTCCCGCAAATAGGTGATGGAAGTGCTCATGCGAACCCCGTTGGGGTTATTCATCGGCACCGGACCAACCCCTCCCGAATCAGGGTGGTTCATATCCGGATCGTGAGGGTGTCCCGCCGCCTGGCAGGCTTGCCAAAACGCCACCTGAGCCGGCAGCCAGTCTTCCTGCTTGTGTCGCCGCACCGGAATCGGTCCGGTGTTGCCGTGGAAGTCGTCGGAGATATCCGTGTCGGTCTCCAGCTTGCGGAAGTAGGGCAGGCAATCGGTGAACTTCCATTCGTCGTTGCCCATGGCCGCCCAGGCGTCATAGTCTTCAGGGACCCCGCGCAACAGCACCTGCCCGTTGATTGCCGAGGAACCACCCACCACCTTGCCCCGCGGGACCGGCATCGGCTGGGACTGGCCGGGGTTCTGCGCCCAGAACGTCCAGTTGTGGGGAGCGTCAACCGCCGACGCAGTCTGGTCGTAACCAAATTTCAGATCATCGGGGTACAACTCAAAATCCGGGTAATCCGGCCCCGCTTCCAACACCAGCACCGAACGCTCCGGGTCTTCGCTGAGCCGGGTTGCCATCGTGCATCCGGCTGATCCGGCTCCGATAATGATCACGTCATATTTCATTGCGATACGCCTCCGTTAGCATGGCTGTCATTCATCTGGCCACATGCCCTCGGTCGCGGGACCCGGGGTGGCCGTGCCCGCAACCGAACGTATTGTCAGTAAATTATGCGCCCAATCATAGCGGCTGCAACAATCGCCGGCAAGCGCATGAAGTCCTCACGCGTACCCACGTAACAGTTCAGACTCGACGTGTGATTTCCATACCACTCCGTCATTCCGGCCTTGAGCCGGAATCCAGAGACGTCTTTTAACCGCAATGTTGCTTATCCTCGGCCTCCTGGATTCCCGCGTTCGCGGGAAAGACAGGTTGGGGCCAGAATACTACCTTCAACTCTGAACAGTTACGTACCCACCCAATTCGTTGACACTGGCGCATCCTCCCCAATATGCTGGCTTGAATTCCAATGCAGAGCTCGACCGGATGCCGGTGGCGCCAGCAAACCCCGGAGATGCCAACATGACGCGGGAAGAGCGATTGAGAAAGATACACTCCTACGGCAACGGCTACGATGCGCTCATGAACGGCCTGCAACGATTTCCTCAGGAGATGTGGGATTATCGCGACGAGCACGGCTGCTGGAGCATACGGCAACACCTGGTGCATATTGCCGACAGCGAAGCCAATAGTTACATCCGCTGCCGCCGGCTCATCGCGGAGCCCGGTGAACCGTTGATGGCCTACGATGAAAACGCCTGGAGCCGTTCGCTGAGCTATTCGGACCAGGGCATCGATGACGCTCTGGCGCTTTTCCGCCTGCTCCGCAGCCAAACTTATACCCTCATCCAATCGCTGCCCGACGCGGTTTGGACCAACACCTGCCATCACCCCGAAAACGGCGATATGTGGCTGGATGACTGGCTCGCGGTGTACGAAGCCCACATCCCGGAACACCTCCAGTTCATGCAGGAAAACTGCGACGCATGGCGGGATAACCGCTGAGTAATCCCTGAGCCCCATACCCTTCGATGTAACGGTCGCGGTTGGCGGATTGCCTCCGCCGATGCCGCCAGGCATTCACCGCCTCATCACACTTTCCAGCATTCCCAACCCTTAAAGATTACGCTATACTGCGCCCCAATAGGCATCCCGGCATGTTGGCGCTGGATGTCGGAGTGTTCCGCACCAGGATGAACCGATTGCGCCCACAGCCCCAATTTTGCCGCACAGGAGTTTAACCATGCAGTTTGGCCTGCTTTACGAATGCCAGCGCCCGTACGAGGGCACCGAAATTGACTGGAACGCGCTGTACAAGGAAACACTCGAGCAGTGTGAACTCGCCGACCAGATTGGTTTCAACAACCTATGGTTCGTCGAACACCACTTCCTTACCGGCTTCTCCGGCTCGCCCGCCCAGGATGCGATCTTCGGCGCACTTAGCCAAATTACCAAGCAGATTCGCATCGGCTACGGCGTCTGCATCCTCCCCTACCACCATCCGGTGCGCGTCGCCGAGCGGGTCGCGTTGCTCGACCATCTCACCGACGGACGCATCGAACTCGGCACCGGCCGCTCCAACGCCTACGAACAGACCGGTCTCGGTATTGACCCGCGCGAAACTCGCAGCCTGTGGGCCGAGTCTCTCAGCATGATACCCAAAATCTGGACTTCTGATGAGTACGAGTACGAGGGCGAGCACTGGAGTGTTCCCAAGCGCCGCGTCCTTCCCAAGCCGCTCCAGAAGCCTCACCCGCGCATGTACCTCGCCTGCACCTCCGAAGACAGCTTCCGCCTGGCCGCCCAGAAGGGTATCGGCGTGCTGTCGTCCGCTTCCTACGCTGTGGAAGTCCTGAAAGAGAAGGTGCAGATTTACCGCGACTCACTCAAAGACTGTGAGCCGGTGGGCGAATTCATCACCGAGTTCTGGGGCAACAACGTTCATGCCTTCTGCGACGACGATGACCAGTACGCCAAAGAGCTGGCCGCCGAGTCGATGAAGACCTTCTTCGGTCCCGACAAGCCTTACATCGCTGGCCGCATCGGCGCCTACGAAGAGTTGCTGGAAGCCTGGGGCGGCGTGCCCGACCACCTGCAGGCGGACTTCGGTCGCTGGCTCCGCCAGTCTGACGACGAACACAAGCAATTGGCCGCCGAAGTTGGTCTCTCTCTGGACGCCGGCCCGGGCGCCGCTCGAGCCGCAATCGCCCAGCTGGACGGCAACACCCTGTCCGACCGCGGCGTCATCATCGCCGGCAACCCCGAGTCCTGCATCAAGACCTGCCAGATGTACGAAGACATCGGCGTCGACCAGGTCATGCTTATCATGCAAACCGAAACCATCCCCCACGACAAGGTGATGGCCTCCATCGAAAAGTTCGGGCGGGAAGTAATCCCCGCGTTCCAGGGCAACGGTTCCAAGAAGTAACTCGCCCCTCGCCGAATTTTTGCGCCCTGGGCGCGCTGCCTATATTGGCTGCGTCCAGGGCCTTTTCATACCCGCATCTCCAACATCCCCGGGAGATCCACAATGACCAACGCGACCCACGGCCCATTGCTGAAATTCAACGTCCGGATCAATCAGCATCGGTACAGCTACGAGGACCTCCAGCGCATTTGGCTGGAGGCTGACCGGTTGGGCTTTTACTCTGCCAGCCTGTATGACCTGCTGAACTCCGATGCCCTGGAATGCTGGACGACTTTGACCGCGCTGCTGGCGCAAACCGAACGGATCCGCGCCGTGCCGATGGCGCTGGCCAACCCCTACCGGCACCCAGCGTTGCTCGCCAAGATGGTGGCCACCCTGGACGTGATCAGCGGCGGACGCATCACGCTTGGCATCGGCGCCGGTGGCAGCCGTTCGGATACCACGGCCAGCGGCCTGAATTTCCCCTCCACCCGCGTACGCTGCGAGATGCTGGAAGAAGCCGTTGACCTGATCCGCGCTTTATGGACCGAACCCTCCGTCGATTTCCTCGGTCGTTTTTACCACGTTGACAACGCATCCATTCAACCCAAACCCATCCAATTTCCTGCGCCACCCGTCCTGGTCGGCGGCCACGGCGAGCGTCATGTACTACCGATGGTCGGTCGCATCGCCGACATTTGCAACGCCGGCTCCAACAGCTCCGTGGCCGATCACCAACGGTGGCGCACAATTATCGATCGCGCCGCCGAAGGCGCCGGCCGTGACCCCGCAGACATCGAAACGACTCATAACTCCAACGTGGTGATCGCCCCCACCCGGCGCGGGTTCGATCAACTGGTCGCCCAACTGGCCGGGCAGTCTGGCATGACGATGCAGCAATACCACGAACATCGCTTGAACAACACCATCTCGGGAACCCCGGAGCAGTGCGCCGAACGAATCTCGGAGTACGTGGCGGCCGGCATCTGTTACTTCTTCATCGTTTTCCCCGACTTCGCGCCCTCGGAGGACCTGGATCTCTTCGCCCATGAAGTGATGAACCAGTTCAACACTTTACCCGGCTCCGCCTAGCGGCGTCCGTGATTTTCCAACTCCGCCAGTCTGTGCAACGGCGACGACCGCGCGGCCCAACGTGTGCGAACAGACCCGAATAGAGACCTAATCGTCGGCCGGCGTGGTAGCGCCTCGCGTGATGAGCCGTTGCACGTCGACGCGGCGGCGCTGCGACGGAGATAGTCGCGGGTTCCCCAGCATCAGGAACAGCACCGAACCGATTGCACTCACCGCGGCCACCGTGGCGAACGGGATCGTGTAGTTCCCGGTTACGAAGTCTTTCATCATCCCGATGTACGGCACCACGAAAATAAACATGATGTTCATCGGAATCATGGAAATGCCGGTTATCGTCGCGAAGTTGCTGCGACCGAAATATACTCCCCGAATCGACGTGGTCAGAGGCGTGCGTCCTCCAAAACCGATTCCCATCAGGATGGCGAACAGCATGAACATGGGCATCGTTTGGGCAAACAGCAATATCCCGACGGCGATCGTCTGCAGGAACGAAAACGCGAATATAGCCCACCTGATGGGTATGCGGTCCCCAACCACGCCCCCGATCAGCATGAAGGCGGTGGCCGCGGTGGTCTGCACCGACACCACCAGGCCCACTTGTACCAGCGAGTAATTCCGTTCCACCATCAACAGACCCAAATAGGTCATCACGCTGATGATTATGATGGACGAGCTGGCGTGGCCCATCGTAATTAACCAGAACGAACGAGCCCGTATGGCCTCCCGCCATTGGTAATCCGGAGCAATTTCCGTCGCCTCAAGAGTTTCCGGCGTCGACGCATCCACGGCCGTTTCCGGTTCAATACCGTCGGGGTGCTGGTTATAGTCCTCCGGGCGGTTCCGCATGAACAGCGCCAGCGGTACTGCACCAATCAGCGCCACCAAACCCACCGCCAACGCGGTCGTCTGCCATCCCAGCCGGCCCTCGATCAACTGTCCGGCCTGGGCGTCCCAACCCATCCCCCACGCCATCAACGGCACGATGAAAATCCCGCCCACGCCGAAACCAATCATCGGTATGGCCATCGCGGTAGACCGCCGCCGCCTGAACCAGTTGTTCAACGCGCTATTGGCCGGTAGCCATGAACCCAACCCCGACCCCAGACTGATCACCATGAACGCAACGTAGAACATCCACAATGTGTGCGTCCGGCTGAACAGCAAAAACCCCACGCCGACAACAATCAGGCCAATTATGACCATCTTGCGAGGGCCGAGCTTGTCCACTCCCCAACCGGCTATGGGTCCCATCACCGTGCCTTCCGCCCGCGTCAGGGCGAATCCCCACGACAATTGACTGTCCGTCCAGCCGAAGTTCCCCTGCAGCACCGGCATCCACAAGGAAAGCGCCTGAAAGAGCGGCACCGTACCGATAACCATGATTACGGCGCCGAGAACGGCCAGCCACCAGCCGTAAAATAGCCCTCTCGCCAGTCGCACGGGATGGACAAGTTCTCGCGCCTGCAGCAATGGATGCTCCTTCTATCTATTTGCCGTGAAACGCTCCGCTTGGCGTCACTTTTGGCAGCACAACGCCAGATATTATACTGCGAATCTCAGGTGTATACGTGTTCGTGATATGTTAACTCTACGAAAATCAAAAACCCCGTTGCAAAAGACGGGGTTTTGATGTAATTCAAAACGCGGGGAATATAGCCGCGGACGCTATCCGGCCACCGGCACACCATCTTCGTACAGGTGGCAGGCGGTCATGTGGCCCGAGCTGTATGCCTTCAACAGCGGTATGTCCACCGAACACCGTTCCATCACGAACGGGCAACGCGGATGGAATGTACAGCCACCAGGGGGGTTCAGCGGCGAGGGCACCTCACCCGCCAACACAATCTCCTCACGTCTCTGGCGAGGATGCGCCGGCAGCGACGCCGAAATCAGCGCTCGGGTATAGGGATGTTGGGCGTTGGTGAAAAGCTCCGCCGGTGGCGATTCTTCCACGATCTTGCCAAGGTACATCACCCCCACCGTATGGCTCATATACCGCACCGTTGCCAAGTTGTGGGCGATCAGCAGGTAACTGAGATTATAGGTGGATTGGAGCTCCTTCAGCAGGTTCAATATCTGCGCCCGGATCGAAACATCCAACGCCGATACCGGTTCGTCCAGCACAATCAGCTTGGGTCGCGTCGACAGGGCCCGCGCGATGGCGATGCGCTGGCGTTGCCCTCCACTGAACTCATGGGGATATCGCTCGGCGTGAAACGGATGCAGGCCCACCACCTGCAATAGCTCCTGAACTTGCGAACGCACCTCCGCACGACTGAGACTCCGGTGCGTTACCAGCGGTTCCGAAATTATCTGATCTACCCTCATGCGGGGATTCAACGAACTCCAGGGGTCCTGAAAAACCGCCTGCACCGACGCCTTGAAATTCCGCCGTTCCGCACCGCTGAAACGGTTCATCGGCCGATTGTCAAAGTAGATGCTTCCTTCCGTGGGCCGGTCGGCCATCAGCACCATTCGGCTCGTCGTCGTTTTGCCGCAGCCAGATTCGCCGACCAGGCTGTAAGTCTGGCCGGGCATTATCTTGATCGAAATGCCATCCACAGCCTTGACCGTGCCGGTCATGCGCCGCAGCAGATTCCCTCTGTATACCGGGAAATGCTTCCTGATGCCTTCCAGTCGCACCAGCGACTCATCGCTCGCGGTGGCCTCGGCGGCCACGGGCTCCGTCGATGCTGTTACCATTATTCTGCCCTCCAGCACCGCGAGGTGTGACTAGCGGCGATCGTGAACTCCGGCGGATACTCTTCGCATCGTTCGTACGCGTAAGGACACCTGGGTGCAAACGCGCAACCCACCGGCAGTGAATCCAGTGATGGAGGTTGCCCTTCAATGGACGGCAGCATGTCCACGTCGGTGTCCAGATCCGGCACCGACTGCAACAGCGCCTCCGTGTAAGGATGCCCTGGATGATCGAACATATCCTCAACGTCCGACTGCTCGACAATCCGGCCGGCATACATCACCGCCACCCGATCGCACATCCGCGCTACTATCCCGAAGTCGTGGGTAATGAATATGATCGCCGCCCCGGTCTGCTCCTGAATATCCTTCAGCAAACGCAGGTACTGTAGCTGGATCGTGGCATCGAGCGAAGTCGTCGGCTCGTCGGCGATCAGCAGGTTCGGCGACCTGGAGATTGAGATGGCCCCAACCACACGCTGCCGCATTCCGCCGCTCATCTGATGGGGGAAGTTGGTCATACGGTCTTCCGGCGCCGGTATTCGAACGTTGGCCAGCAAATCGATCGCACGCTGACGCAACGACCGCCTGGACTCGTTGTACTCAAGGCGCAGGGTTTCCGTCAGCTGGTCGCCCACCGTAAACACCGGATTCAACGACGTCAACGGGTCCTGCATTACCATACAAATGCCGGAACCGCGTATGTCCTGCATCTCCCCCTTGCTTTTGTCCAGCAGGTTTTCTCCCAGGTAATGTATGCTCCCACCGACGATTCGACCCGGATGAGGAACCATTCCCAGGATCGACCATGCGGTCATGCTCTTACCGGATCCGGATTCGCCGACAATGCCCAACGTCTCGCCGCGATGCAGTTCGAAGCTGATTCCGTCTACCGCCTTCACCACACCGGTGCGAGTGAAGAAGTGGGTCTGCAGATCTTGAACACGCAGAATTAAATCGTTAGTCATTCAACACACTTTGGCGAACGTCAGCGCGCCCTTCTCAGTTTGGGGTCGAGGTAATCACGCAGCCAGTCGCCAAAGAAATTAAAGGCCAATACGACAATCGTGATCGCAACCCCGGGGAACAGCGAAAGCCACCACACATCCAGTATTACATCCTGTCCTTCCGCCACCATTATACCCCACGCCGGCGCGCCCGGAGGCAACCCCAATCCCAGGTAGCTCAACGCCGCTTCCAGCAGGATAATCTGCCCCACCATCAGGCTCGTAATCACCATCAGGGTGTTGGCAACGTTGGGGAAAATGTGACGCAGCAGGATGATCGGCGATCGTACACCGGTGATTTGAGCCAGCGTCACGAAGTCGTATCCTTTCACTGTGAGGACGTCGCCTCTTATCATGCGGGCAAACCTGGCCCACACCGTCAGCAGAACCGCCAGGATAATCGTCATTGGGCCGCGGTCCATTATCACCGCCACCACCAGCGCGACCAATATGGTCGGAAATCCCAGGGCGGCGTCGGTAATACGCATCAACAGCGCATCCACCCAACCTCCCCAGTAGCCCGAAACCAGTCCTACCAGCGTACCCACAGTTGCCGTGAGGGCCAACGCGATCACGCTGATCTGTACCGTGGTACGGGCTCCGTAAATCAAGCGGCTCAATACATCCCGGCCCAACACATCGGTACCCAGGATATATTCAGTGCTCTCGAACGGCGCAATGTTGCTGTCGAGGATATTGAGCTTTTCGGCGTCGTAGGGCGCTACCCAGTTGGCGAATGCGGCGCAGAACACCAGCAGCGCCAATACAAATATCGGGATCCACGGCAGCTTTTTTTCAGCCAACCGCTGTCTCAACGACAGTTGCGGTTGTGAGGTGTCCAGAATCAGATCATTCGTGGTTGCCATGCGCCTTGCCCCCGGTTAGCCTAACGCCTGATCCTGGGATCCGCGTACACGTACAATATGTCAACGACGAGCGCAGTCAGGATGTAGAAAAATGCCGATGCCATCACGGCTGCCTGCACTACCGGGAAATTGCGCTGCAAAACACCATCCAGCAACAATCGGCCCAGGCCAGGCCAGGCAAACACGACCTCAACCACGATAGCCCCGTTCAGCAGACCGGCCAGGCTGATCCCACTGAACGTGAGGATGGGAATCAGCGCGTTCCGCAGGGCGTGCTTCCACACCACCATCCCGTCTTTCAATCCCTTGATGCGCGCGAAACGCACGTAGTCGCTGTCCATCACTTCCAACATGCTGGATCGCCCCAGCCGCATGATGCCGGCCATGATAGACCAGGCCAGCACAAATGCCGGCAGGATAAAATGATCCGGGCCGCCACGGCCATAGGTCGGCAGCACCTTCAGAATTGCTCCGAACAGCAGAATGAGCATGATCGCCACCCAGAATTGGGGGGCTGCCATGCCAAGCACGGCAAATAACTTGCCGGTTTTATCGAAAATCGAGTCGCGTCTTACCGCCGAAAGAATCCCCAACGGTATGCCGACTACAATCGCCAGCAACATTCCGGCCAACGCCAGTTGCAGCGTGGCCGGCAACCGTTCCAGCAGCAAATCCCTGGTCGGCCTACGGTCTCTGATCGAAACTCCGAAATCCCCTACCACCGCGCCGCGCAGGAAAATGTAGTACTGCTCGGTCAGCGGTTTATCGAGGCCGAGCTGTTTCTTCAACCGTTCGTAGTCAGCCTTCCCCGACGCCTCGGGTGGCAACAGGACCAGCGCCGGATCACCCGTTAACCGGGTGGCCAGGAACACCAGCAGGCTGATGACCACCAGGGTAAAGAATCCCTGAATAACTCGTATGGCTACGAATTGCCACATTGGTTTTGCCCGTCCATCAGCCTGCTGCTAGGTTCTAAGATTCCGGATTCAGCTGCATCGTCCAGATCGCCGTCTGGTACGCAACCACCGGCCAGGGATCCCAGGAAGCAATCCGCGGCCCGACTCCCCAGGGCAGATTCACATATCCCGTGCCAAACTCGTAATGCTCCTCGTAAAAAATCTTGTAGGCATCGTTGAACGCCTGTTGCCTCTCGGCCGGGTCGACGACCGCGAGCGCTCCCTTGGCCACCGCGATCAGATCGTCGCGCCGCCCGCCCAGGTGTGCGCCGCCTTCGGGGTCGCCGTAGATGGCATTCGTAATGCTGCCACCGTCCCAGCGAGACTCGTTCGCCCGCACGATGACCTTTCCGTCCAGCTGACGGTCAAACCACCGTTCCCTCACGGTGGAAGCGTCGCCCACCAGCACGTCTACCTCGATCCCCAGGTTCTGCCGCCACATGTCGGCGATCAACTGGGCCTGCTCCGGCAGGAACGGTACGTCCCCCGCCTTCCAGGTGTGAACCTCCAGCGTCCCAAAGCCTTCGCCCCCGGGATAGCCCGCGTCGACCAACAGCTGTTGCGCCAGCTCCGGGTCAAACGGGAACGGGTCCAGATCTTCGCTGTATCCCAGCGCATTGGGAGTTACCCAGTTCCAGCCTTTCGACGCCGCCGCCTCCGGCCCATACAACTGGGAGATGATCAGGTCTTTGTCAATCGCGTAGTCCAGCGCCTGCCGTACTTCCTTCTTGTTGCACGGGAATTGCACTTCCCAGCATCCCGGCAGCAGAATCCACATGTACGATGACTCTTGCGACCAGATCAACCGACCGCCGCCATCTTCAATCTGGTCCTTTACCGAAAGGTTCGCCTCGATGACGTCAGCATCGCCGGCTCGCAACGCGGCTGTGCGCGTCGACACTTCCGGCACCAATCGCATATCCAGTGTCTGGAACGTGGGGCTGCGCTCCGGCAGGTAGTAGTCATCGTATCGTTCCAGCAACATTTGCTCGCTGATGACGTGGTCCTCCAACCGGAACGCCCCCGCTCCGACCGGCGCCGCGTTGTATCCGTCCTGTCCGACGCTTTCAAAGTATGCCTTCGGCAACACCACTCCGGCGATGCCAAAACTCAACTCAGATATGAAGAAGGGGAAAAACGCCTTGGGGGATTTGTGGGTCACCCGCAGCGTGGTGGAGTCGATTGCTTCGATACTTTCCGTGTCCGCTGCCTCGGCTTGTACGCTCGGGCTCAGCGACGTTTCAATCGCCTCCGGGCCGAAAACGAACTCCATGGTGAACAACGCGTCGTCGATGGTTAGCGGGTCGCCGTTGTGGAAGGTAATACCTTCCCGCAACGTCACGTCCCACGACAACCCGTCTTCCGATACCTGCCAGTCCGTAATGACTCCCGGCAGCATCTCAACATTCTCGTTCCCGTTGATCCAGAAGGCGTGCATCTGCCGACCGTAGGTGGCCGTCTCGCCGACGCCGTCCCGTGGAGTAAACAGCTCGTTGGCCCACACCGCGTTCATCAGCGTTACCTTGCCACCGGTGAATACAGTTTCGCCACTGGGCGCGGCGGTCGTCTGCTGCGGCACCGCGGTGGCCCCGCCGTCAGTGGTCTGATCCGTAGTAGTGGCTCCGCTCGAACCATCGCCGTCGGCGCCAGCATCCTCGGATGGACTGCCGCACGCCGCCAACGCTGCCAGGAGCAGTACGGCTGCGGCCACCATTATCGTCTTCATACCCAGTTTATCGACCAGCATGTGGAAACCCTCCATCAGGACACCAAAATCAGTTATCGCACCCCCGCATGAAATACGGAGTTGCGTGGCGGCGACATTAGCACAGACATCTGGCGACGTCAAATTGCGTATTACCGACCTGTTTTGCGTACGGATACAGGAGAAATCCACATCCCCAATGGCGGTATCGAAACACGTTCGCAGTATCTTGGATATTTTTGATATTGCGGTCATACATGACAGATTTGTGGAGTCATATTAGTAGAATTCGTAGCTACCCTCCGGTGAACCCAATTCCCGGGGTGCGGAGTCGATCACATTTGGTAATCACGGATGGCTGTCAGGTGGCAATGGCGCCCGGCAGGCTGATAATTGCCGGGGTGGAGAATTCCCTGACCGTTCGCATGGACAAGCATCGCCCAACCACACCCGACAAACAATTCCTCTACCGAATAGCATGGCGCAGATTACGGGTTCAGTTTCATCGTCCAGATCGCCGTCTGGTATGCCACCACCGGCCACGGCTCCCACGATTCGATTCTGGGTCCGACTCCCCAGGGCAAATTCACGTAACCAATCCCGAATTCGTAGTGCTCGTCCCGCAAAATCTTGTACGCCTTGTTGAACGCCTCGTGCCGAAGGGTCGGATCTATCACCGCCAATGCCTCCTGAGACACTGCGATCAAGTCTTCCCTTTTGCCGCCCAGATGTGCGTTGCCTTGCGGGTCTCCGTATATGCCGGCAGTTATGCTGCCACCATCCCAACGGGCCTCGTTCGCGCGAATGATTATCTTCCCATCCAATTGCCGGCTATACCAACGCTCTCGGACGGTGGCGGCCTCTCCAATCAACACATCGACCTCTATCCCCAGATTCTCCCGCCACATGTCGGCGATTAACTGCGCCTGCTCCGGCAGGAACGGTACGTCCCCCGCCTTCCAGGTGTGAATCTCCAGTGTCCCAAAGCCTTCGCCCCCGGGGTAGCCCGCGTCGGCCAGCAACTGCTGCGCTTTTTCGGGGTCGAAGGGGAAGGGGTCCAGGTCTTCGCTGTAGCCAAGGGAACTGGGTGTGGCATGAACCCAGCCTCGCGATACGGCAGCATCGGGGCCGTAAAGTTCGTCAATGATCAAATCCTTGTTGATTGCGTAGCCCAGAGCCTGCCGGACCTCTTTCTTGTTACAGGGAAACTGCACTTCCCAGCAGCCTGGTAACAGTATCCAAGTGTACGAAGATTCCTGCGCCCAGATGAAACGTCCGCCGCCGCTTTCAACCTGGTCCTGCACGGCCAGATTTGCCTCGATCACGTCGGCGTCACCGGCCCTCAGGGCAGCAGTGCGAGTCGACACTTCGGGCACCAGGCGCAGGTCCAGCGTCTGGAACGACGGGCCGCGCTCGGGCAGGAAGTAATCATCAAAACGTTCCAGCAGAATCTTTTCGCTTATGATGTGCTCTTCCAGTCTGAAAGGACCTGCTCCGATCGGCGCATCGTTGTAGCCGTCCTGCCCGACACTTTCGAAATAATCCTTGGGCAGCACCACGCCCGCGATGCCAAAACTCAAGTCGGACAGAAAGAAGGGGAAGTAGGCTTTGGCTACGGAATGCGTGATCCGCAGCGAGTCGGGACCGATCACCTCGATGCTCTCGGTTTCGGCAGCCTCGAGTTGAATGGCCGGGCTGATCGATGCCACTACGGCTTCAGGGCCAAACGTGAAATCCATGGTGAACTTGGCGTCATCAATGGTAAAAGGAGCGCCATTGTGGAATGTGATCCCGTCGCGGATGGTTAGATCCCAGGACGTCCCGTCTTCAGACACACTCCAGTCCGTCAGCACGCCCGGACCCATCTCCAGGTTTTCGTCTCCATTGATCCAGAAGGCGTGCATCTGCCGACCGTAGGTGGCCGTCTCCCCAACGCCGTCACGAGGTGTATATAGCTCCGTGGCCCAAACCGCGTTCATCAGCGTTACTGTGCCGCCGGTGTATTCAGCGGTGCTGGGAGCGCCGGAGGTTTGCTGCGGAACGGCCGTGGCGGCAGTTGCCGACCCGCCGCCGTCGGCTGGTTGATCGGTTGTAGTAGCCCCGCTCGATGCGTCACTGTCGGTACCAGCATCCTCGGATGGGCTGCCACACGCCGCCAACCCTGCGAGAAACAGGGCGGCGAGCATAATCGCTATCGTCCTGATACCCAATTTTCGAAACAACATAAGAAACCCCACCACGCCGATCGCTAGTGCTTTGGCCCGTTGGCCATTAGGTAGAAAGCAATGGGTAACCGAAACAATAACATAAACAGCAAATTGGAGCAATTTCCTTTATTTTCTACGTATTTAGACTCTATAATCATCACATTATTTATCATTATGTGGTTTTCGTAATATCACCGTCCCAGAAAAACTATGGTGCGATTGGCCGAACCCTCACGGCAAGGACCCGGCGGCCGGGGGCCTTCCCGCGTCCTCGCGCCGACGTGGCTGGAAACGCAACAGTATCGGGTCACCCGGTAGCCGGGTGACCCGATTTCGCATCAGGCTGAACACCTTGAGGCGATAATCCCCACGCCACTCTTTATGATTACGATTCGCCCAACCACCCCAGGCAGATCGTTCATCTACCGAATAGCATGGTTCAGATTACGGGTTCAATCGCATCGTCCAGATCGCCGTCTGGTACGCAACCACCGGCCAGGGGTCCCACGCCGCGATTCTCGGGCCAACGCCCCAGGGCAAATTCACGTATCCCGTACCGAATTCGTAATGCTCCTCGTAGAGGATCTTGTAGGCGTCATTGAACGCCTGTTGCCTCGCGGCCGGGTCAACAATCTCCAGCGCACCCTTGGCCACCGCGATCAGATCGTCGCGCCGCCCGCCCAGGTGTGCGCCGCCTTCAGGATCGCCGTATACAGCGTTCGTAATGCTGCCACCGTCCCAGCGGGCCTCGTTCGCCCGCACGATGATTTTGCCGTCCAGCTGCCGGTCGATCCACCGCTCCCGAACGGTTGCAGCGTCGCCAACCAGCACGTCCACCTCGATCCCCAGGTTCTGCCGCCACATGTCGGCGATCAACTGGGCCTGCTCCGGTAGGAACGGTACGTCCCCCGCCTTCCAGGTATGGATCTCCAACGTTCCAAAGCCTTCGCCGCCGGGATATCCTGCGTCGACCAAAAGCTGTTGTGCCAGCTCCGGGTCATAGGGGAATGGGTCCAGGTCGGCGCTGTATCCCAGGGCGTTGGGGGTCACCCATACCCATCCCTTGGACGCCCCGGCTTCCGTGCCGTACAGCTGGGAGATGATCAGGTCTTTGTCAACTGCATAATCCAATGCGTGGCGCACCTCCTTCTTGTTGCACGGGAACTGCACTTCCCAACAACCAGGAAGGAGAATCCATATATACGAAGATTCTTGCGACCAGATCAGCCGCCCGCCGCCGTCTTCAATTTGGTCCTTTACTGACAGATTGGCCTCGATGACATCAGCGTCACCCGCCCTCAGTGCGGCAGTGCGCGTTGATACTTCAGGCACCAATCGCAGATCCAGCGTATCGAACGTCGGACTACGCTCCGGCAGGAAGTAATCATCGTACCGTTCCAGCAACATTTGCTCGCTTATGACGTGGTTCTCCAGCCGGAACGGTCCCGCTCCCACCGGCGCCTCGTTGTAGGCCTCCTGCCCGACGCTTTCAAAGTATGCCTTCGGCAGCACCACACCGGCGATTCCAAAACTCAATTCAGAGATGAAGAATGGGAAAAACGCCTTGGGAGCCTTGTGCGTCACCCGCAGCGTGGTGGAGTCAATGGCTTCAATAGTGTCCGTATCCGCCGCCTCCGCCTGCACGCTTGCGCTGATCGATTTTTCGATCGACTCCGGCCCGAATACGAACTCCATCGTGAACAGCGCGTCGTCGATGGTTAATGGATCACCGTTGTGGAAGGTAATGCCTTCGCGCAACGTCAAATCCCACGACGACCCGTCCTCCGATACCTGCCAGTCCGTAATGACTCCCGGCAGCATCTCAACGTTTTCGTTCCCGTTGATCCAGAAGGCGTGCATCTGCCGACCGTAGGTGGCCGTCTCCCCAACGCCGTCCCGTGGGGTGAACAGTTCGTTGGCCCACACCGCGTTCATCAGCGTTACTTTGCCGCCGGTGAATACAGTGCTACTGGGAGCGCCGGCAGTTTGCTGAGGCACTACGGTGGCGGAGGCTGCCGACCCGCCGCCGTCGGCTGGTTGATCCGTTGTAGCAGCCCCGCTCGATGCGTCACCGTCGGCGCCAGCATCCTCCGATGGACTGCCGCACGCTGCCAACCCTGCCAGGAGCAAGGCCGCGAGCGCAATCATTATCGTCCTGATACCCAATTTTCGTAGCAACATCAGGAAATCCTCCATGCCGATCGTGACTGCTTTGGCACGTTCACGTTCAGGGAAAAGCAATTGATAACAGAAGAAATAGCATACCCGCTAATTTTCGTCAATTTCTATCATGGCAATTGAGTTATACACCGAATAACAACACAATATATAAGACAGTGTTGTATTACGTAAAACGGAAGTGACAGCAATACCATCGTGCGATTGGCCGGACCCTCAGGGCCAGGACCCGGCGGCCGGCAGGGCCATCCCGCGCACTCACGCCCGTTTGGGCGGGCTCCAACCCAGGATGCTATCGCTTCCGGAACATCTAGCGGCGACGCTTCACGATCTGTCCTGCGATGTGGCGACTACCCCGCGGGAGGAAAACCCCGCCGGTCAATCGGCGGGTTCGAAACAACATAGCTTCCGGTTCAGCCTGCCCGGCGCAACCGCGGGTCCAGATAGTCTCGCAGCCAGTCGCCAAAGAAATTGAAGGCCATAACAACCACGGTAATGATGAGACCGGGGAACAGTGCGATCCACCACGCCTGCGTCAAAAATTCCCTGCCTTCTGCAACAAGAATCCCCCATGCCGGGTCTCCCGGCGCCAGTCCCAATCCCAGAAAGCTCAATGATGCTTCCAGGAGAATAACCTGCCCCACGCTAACGCTGGTCAGTACCATCAATGTGTTGATCACGTTCGGGAACAGGTGCCGCCACACGATCATTCCGGGTGAAACGCCGTAAATCTGTGCCAGTACCACAAAATCCCGGTCGCGTATCGACAGCACTTCGCCCCGAAGCATGCGGGCAAACCGCGCCCATTGGGTCGCCGCGATGGCTATCATCACGTTCCATACGCCGGTACCCAGGTAAGTCACGATCAGCAGGGCCACCAGAATCGACGGAAACCCCAGTACAGCATCGGTTATTCGCATCAGTACTGAGTCAGCCCAACGTCCGGCGTAACCAGATATCATACCCACCACGCTGCCGGCGAGAATGGCCACCACCATCGACGGGGCGGTAACCTGCAGCATTGTGCGGGCCCCGAAGATCAACCGGCTCAGCATGTCTTTGCCCAACCGATCGGTGCCAAGTATGTGCTCGGTGTTGGTGAACGGTGGTTCCAGTTTGTTCCGAACGTCGTTCTCCCGTGGGTCGTGGGGAGAAATCAGGTTGGCAAAGATCGCGCATAACAGGATCACCGACAGAATCGCCAGCGGAACCCAGGGCAGCCTAGCTTCCCGTATCCGCTGCCTCAACCCGGCGGGGGCCCGTTGTTCAATCACCAGTGCAGGAGTTTCAGCGGCCAATATCGCCCTCCGGATGTGCCTAGTTCAGCCGAACCCGTGGGTCGGCGTAACCGTAAAGAATGTCAACAACCAGGGCGGAGAGAATGTAGGCCGCTCCCGAAACCATGATCGCCCCCTCAACCTGGGGGAAGTTGTTCGACAAAACCCCTTCCAGCAACATCAAACCCAAACCGGGCCAGGCGAACACCACCTCTACAACCACTGAGCCATTGAGCAGGCCCGCCAGGCTGATGCCGCCAAAGGTTATCACTGGAATCAGCGCATTGCGGGCGGCGTGCTTCCAGATGACAGCCCGGTCTCCCAAGCCCTTCACCTGGGCGAATTTGACGTAGTCAGTATCCAGAACCTCCAGCATCGCCGATCGGGCCAGCCTCATGATCGCAGCGATAATCGCCAGCGCCAACACAAAAGCCGGCAGAAGCAGGTGGGCAATCGTGTCCGGTATTTGCGACCACGTGGGGATCCACCCGGTTATGTCGCCCCGCCCGAAGGCCGGCAGCCAGCCCCAATAGCCGGCAAACAGAATTATCAGCATGATGGCGATCCAGAACTGCGGAACCGCCATGCCGAATATCGCGAAGGCTTTGCATACCTTGTCCAGCAACGTATCCCGTTTCACCGCCGAAATGATTCCCAGCGGCACACCAACCACGACCGCCAGTATCATTCCCGACACTGCCAGATGCACCGTCGCCGGGATCCGCTCCAACAATATTTCCTTTACCGGGCGCCGGGCGGTAAAGGAAGTGCCAAAGTCCAGGCGCACTGCTTTGGTGAGAAAATTCCAATACTGGATAATGAACGGTTTATCCAGGCCGTAGGCAGCCTTTTGCGCCTCGTAAACCGATTCGTCGTGTTCCGCGGTAATCGGCAGCAGGAAGCGCGCCGGATCGCCGGTGAGGTGCACACTGCCAAACACCACGAAACTCAGTGCGATAAGCGTTATCACACCTTCTACTATCCGCCGCCCTATGTAGCCGGTCATCGTTTCTAATCCGCCAATCTAAAAATCGATCTTGTCCAAAATTCAGGTGACACTTTGGCGCGCATAACGCGATTCCCGCGTCCATACCACCAAAAAGTCACCCGAGTAGCATCGTGCGTCCCGATCGGAACCGCGGGGTTCTCCAACCGGGACGCAATTTTTCAGTACCTGTTGAGAGGGTCGCCTATTTGAACTTCAACGTCCAGATGGCGGTTACATACGGTACCAGGCTCCACGGTTCGTAGGACTCTATCTCAGAGCCCAACCCCCACGGTACATTGGTATGGAAGCCGTCGCCCCAGTGGGTCTCCTCCTGCAGGTAATCCCACATCGCGTTGTACGTGGCATGACGAGTCTCGGAGTTCAGGTCGGACAGACCCTCCATCACCCTGGGAGTCGTAGTGCTGGCCCAGGGTTCCAGCGCCGGGTCGTCGATTACCCGCCAGGCGATTTCCTTGTTCAGGTACGAGCCCTGGGCGATTGACGTTCCGTCGTACCGAGCTTCATTGGTACGTACCAGCACGTCGCCCGGCAGCTCACGGTTGTTCCATTGCTGGCGAGTGGACGCAGCGTCGCCGACGACTACCTTTACATCCCAACCCAGGCCGTCAACCCAGAAATCTTTGTATAGCTGGGCCAGGTCAGGCAATCCCGGAAGGTCGCCCGCTTCCCAGGTATAAACGGTGAACGACACCTGTTCGCCGTTGGCGTCGGTCCCGTCGTCGCCATTGGGGCCGCCAAATCCGATCGATTTCAGCAGCTCGTAAGACTTCTCCAGGTCGTACGGCCGTGGCGCCAGGTTTTCGCCCCAGCCCAACGCGTTAGGGGTTACATGGGAAAAGCCGTTGGCGGTTACCGCTTCCGGCGTGTACAGGTCGTTGACGATGAGGTCCTTGTCGATCGCGTGTTCAGCTGCCTGACGCGCTTCCTTGCGGTAGCACCACATCGTTTCTTGCCAGCAGTCCACGTACACCACCAGGTTGTAAGACGACTCGTTTTGCCAGGCGATCGAAGCGCCGTCGATACTCTGGATATCGCCAATCATGTTGATATTGGCTTCAATCAACTGTGCATCGCCGCTACGCAGTGCAGCCAGACGGGCCGCCGGTTCGGGCACCAGTTCAATAGTTAGCGTGTCGAACGTTACTCGGCGGTCTTCATCGTACCCGTTTTCGGGAGTCCAGAAGAAATCATCGAACCGCTCGAAGGAATATTTCTGCTCCAGCACGAAATCCGTAACGCGCATGGATCCAATGCCAACGGGGTCAGTTTCATAACCCTCGAACCCGTTGGCGCCGGCCCGCTCCCGCATCGACGCTTCGGGAACGATCATGGGATTGGCGCTCTGCGAGTTTTCAGACCAGTTGAAGGCGAAGTCCAGCCGCACCGTGTTGAATGTAATCTGGACCTGATTGTCCGCCGGCCCCTTCGTTACACCATCGATTAGCGCCGTCAGAGCAACGTCGCGCGGCTCGTAATAGGTCGTCTCCAGCAACCGCAGCGCTTCTACTCCCAACCTGGAATCCAGGTTGAAGAACACGTCGTCACGGGTGATCACGTTTCCATCATGGGCTTTGATCACGCCGTCGTTGATGGTAAAGGTCCAGACCTTTCCATCTTCGCTGACCGACCATTCTGTCGCCACCGATGGAGTCAATTCGCTGCCGCCCTGACCGCCAACCAGGGGAGCCTGGAAAATTCGCTGGAATTTCAGGTCTTCGCCTTCGGTCAGGAACGGGTCCAGTTTACCGTTGCCGATGTTCGTAACCAGCAGGTTCACGTGTCCGCCGGTAATCTCATAAGCCGACGGCTCTTCGGTGGTTTCAGGAGACGCAGTCGTGTCGCCGGTGGCAGACCCATCGGTCGCTCCGGTAGAAGCCGCCGTATCCGCGCCTGCGCCGTCGGTTGCCGTGTCCGGTTCCCCAGACGAACCACAGGCCACTGCGCCGATCAGCGCGGCCGCCATACCAACTGCCAACAGCAGCCGGATATCCAATAATCGTCCTAATCGCATGATTCGAGCTACGCTCCTTTGTCACGTCGGCGCCACCGGATTCCCCGCTCGCCAACTTGGTAGGATAAGTTCGGATTAATACGCCGTAATACTGCTTTTGCCAATATTATGTTACGAATTCAGTTCACATAACGTGCGAATAATCGCAGAATCTGTGCTAGAATCGCTCTATTAAACGACCGCGTTTGAAGCAATCATGATTGGAATTACCGCAATTTTTATGCCACACATCGTGTATCAACCCCGGCGCTGGCCCGGTCCCCACAGGTTCACCAATGTTTAACTCAACCAGGCTTCCCTACATATTGGGAGCCGCAGCCGGCGGAATCGCGGCGGGCGTTTACGTTGCCTGGTCTATCTTCGCCCGTTTCAGCTTCATCGCCGCGCTCAACGACCGATCCATCGTGGAGCCGCACGTGATGATTGTGCTGGGCGCGGCGGCGGCGCTGATTGCTTTTCCACTAGGAGCAGCAGCAGGTCTCGGCGTTACCGCCATCGTAATCCGCATCGTCGATTATGCGCGGCGCTCCCGCGATTCCGCAGACGGCAATGCTCACAGCTCATGGGTAACCCGCCGCAATTCCGGCGGCGACTGATCATCCCCTGGCACGGTGGTCATAGATATTTCCGCTGGATCGGATCGCGGACCCTCATCGATTCTGCCCGTCTGCTCGCCGGTTCCAACCCCAGCCAGCCTCGAGCGGCCGGGCCGAGTGTGTGCTGTCAGGCGTGTACCGTTATGTATAATGCCCGCAGATAACCGACGCCGGACGTGGTTGTACCGCCGGCAGCACGACAAGGAGTTCCTGCAATGCCCCAATTCCTGCGCGTTTACAGCGGCCCCGATGGTCAGTCTCATCTGGAAACTTACGAACCGCCCTTCGAGGATTTCATCGATACCGAAGGAGCCTATGGCCGTGGCACTCCCATGCAGCCGACCTCCGGAATGACCATCCGAATTTCTCCTCCGGATTATTTCCTGGGCTTCCACTGCGCTCCCCGCAAACAGTACACCGTAACCCTGGCCGGTCAGGCCGAAATCGGCCTTGGAGACGGCAGCACGTACCAGGTGGGACCCGGCGATGTACTAATGGCAGAGGACCTCACCGGCCAGGGACATACCACCCGGGTGATTGGTGACGAAGAGCGCGTGTACCTCGTGATACCGTTTGGCGACTGACCTACCTGCCCTATAAACTCCCGGCCGGTCTCTAACATGGGCGGGCATCGGCGGGCAGCCGGAACTCGCCTGACGACCATGTTCCAACCGATCATATTATTGATGCCACCACGGTAAACCCGTCCCGTAACCAGGGGAAACCAGCACACTTCTACGGTTGGTGGGTGGTGGTTGCCGCAGCAGGTCTCGGCTTCGCTGCCTTCGGCGTCGTAATTCCCGGATTTCTGGCGGTCTCAGAGTCCATCCGCGCCGATCTCCACATCACCTCTGGCCAATCGGCCTTCGTGGTTGGCGCCGCCTGGGGTGTGGGCGATATCACGTCGCTGGGCGCCGGTTGGCTTGCCGATCGTTACGGCGCCCGTCGGCTGGTGCTGGCCGGTGGCTTGATGTGCGGAACCGGATTCGCCGCCCTCGCCTTCGCCGATTCCTTTTGGATGGTGGTCTTTGCCTACTCCGGGTTGGCAGCCGTGGGTCGGGGACTGGGCATTTTCCCAACACTGATGACTGTCGTCAATCAGTGGTTTATCCGACGCAAAGCCCTTGCCATTTCAATCGTGAACACTTCGTTCGCCGCCGGCGCCGCGGCGTTGCTGCCGGCCATGAGTTGGTCGGCCACGCTGGTGGATTGGCGCGTCAGCGTGTTCGCCAGCGGAGCCCTCGTGTGCCTGCTGACCCTGCCCGCCGTTGCAATAATTCGCAGCCGGCCCGAGGACATTGGCCTTCAACCCTACGGAGCAGAACCGGATGCCGATAGCCGGCGGCTCGTCTCGCCCAACCGGATCGAAGCCGGTGGAACCTCCGGCGGCACCGCCACAAAGTATTCCGGCAGCAAGTATTCCGGCAACGAGTTTTCCGTCCGGCAGGCTCTGGTGACCATGTCGTTCTGGATGCTGGCAATCGGTGCGGTCCTCCGCACCATCACTTCCGACGTGTTGATAATCAACCAAATCCCCCTATTGATCTGGAAAGGCGTACCCGAAGGCCGCTCCGCATATTATTTGTCCCTCACCTATCTGGCCATGATTCCGTTCCGGTTCGGCATGGGCATAGCCGCTTCGCTCTTGCCGCCGCGTCTGTTGCTCGGGGGAGGAATGGTTGTAGCAATGCTTTGTACCGCCGCCGTCCTGATCTTTTCCGGCGAGCGGGTGGCCTGGTTTCTCATCCTGTCATCGGCAATCGGACAGGGAGTGAGCGCGCTGGCCTGGCTAGCGGTTGGCGAATATTTCGGACGCCGCAGCTTCGGCACGCTGGTAGGCATGATGACGGTTTGCTACGGCGTAAGCGGCCTGATCGTTCCGGCAGCCGCCGGTTCGGTATTCGACCGGTTTGACAGTTTCGTTCCGGTGCTGCTCGTAATCGGCCCGCTGCAATTCGTCGCCGCCAGCACCCTCTTCATGGCAAAACGACCCGCCGTGTCTCCAGCGTGAATCGGCGTCGGACCACCACCGCCTCCCGAAATGCCAAAGTCTGTATACTCCACTTCCGACATGGCGCCACGGAAGTTAACGATCCCAGACAGAGACAACCGGAGACGCCGCCGGCGCTGCCTGTTCGCCGCTTTGAATCGCCCTGCCTGATTGCCGTGCCCGCGCCCGCGCCACACTACGACCGCGGTGAAGCCGTCCCGGCAGCTAATCGGGGCGGCATTTATTATGGCTGGTGGGTACTTGCGGCTTCCAGCGCCCTCGGCTCATTGGGCCTTGGCGCTGTGATACCCGCTTTCCTCGTATTCGCACTCCCCATCAGCGATCAGCTAAACATCAACGAGGCCCAATTCGCCTTCGTCGTCGGAGCAGGCTGGGCCATCGGCAACGTGGCGTCGTTGGTCGCCGGTTGGCTCGCCGACCGGTATGGCGGACGCCAACTGGTGCTGGTGGGCGGTTTGCTCAGCTGCATCGGATTTACGTCGGTGGCCTTTGTAAATTCCTACTGGCAGCTGTTTCTGGCGTATTCGGTGGTCACCGCCATCGGTCGTGGCATCGGGATCGTTCCCAATCTGATGACGATCATCAACCAGTGGTTCGTGCGTCGCAAGGCTTTGGCAATGACCCTGCTGAACACTGCCTTTGCCGCCGGGGCCGCGATCATGGTGCCGTCCCTGGCTTACCTGGAAGGATGGTACGGTTGGCGCACCATCATTCTCGGGTCTGGAGCGCTTCTGCTGATACTGACAGTGGTGGCCGCCCGCGTCATCCGCAGCCGCCCGGAGGACATCGGACAACTCCCCGATGGCGACCCGCCCAGCGACACCGACCTGCCGACAATCCCTGGTCGCCGCCGGGAAACGGTGTACACCGCCCAAGACTTAACCCTCAAACGCGCCGTGTCGACCCCGGCTTTCTGGCTCCTCACCGTCGCGGTAACCCTTCGCATCGCCTGTTCCGACGCCCTGGTAATCAACCAGATTTCCCTGCTGGTGTGGAAAGGAGTGCCAAAGGACCAGGCTGCCTATTATCTTTCCCTAACCTTCCTGGCCATCATCCCGCTCCGGTTCGGCATGGGTCTCGCGGCTACTGTGATCCCTTCCCGTTGGCTGTTGGTGGCCGGGATGACCATCGGGGCCGCCGGTACGGCCACCGTGCTCTGGTGGTCCGGCAATATCGCTGCCGCCTTCTTTGTGATCTCTCTGTCGTCTACCGAAGGGATCGCCACCCTTGGATGGTTGGCCGTTGGAGAGTATTTTGGTCGCCGCAGCTTTGGCACTCTTACCGGGATTATGACCGTGAGCTTTGGGGCCGGCGCGTTGGTGGCTCCGGTTGCCGCTGGATGGGTATATGTCCAGACCGACACCTATGCGACCGTGCTGATGGTCGCGGCTCCCCTGCAACTGATATCGGGACTGTGCTATTTGCTGGCCAAACGCCCCGCTCCCATGCCGACGCCATAACCGCCGCAACACTCTGGATCCCGGCCTCCACTCCAATCGTGACCGGCGAATCCAATGCGCTGCCCGGCAACCGGTCAGCCGGAACGTGGTCGGTCAACGTAAAGGTTGGTCAACGTAAATGAAGTTCGGTATATGAAGCACGGCGACGATGACTCACGCCACCGCCGCCGTCTCCGGTATTTGTCCGCATCCTGTCCCTGCGCTGGTGGTTTTCGTCACACCGCCCGACGCAAACACAGCCAGACCTATTGCGCTAACCGCCCAACGCAGCCGTGAGAACCCACATCGGCCGTTCACCCACCGCATAGGTTTGTAGCGGCGTCAGCGCTCCCGTTCCCTGGTCAATCGCGTAGGAAGCCAACATCCCGGTCGCCGAACCCGCCGCGAACACAAACTTGCCCGCTGGATCCAGGCTGAACGCACTGGGCACCGCCTCGGTGGCAGCGTGGCCCACCGGAGTCAGCCTTCCCGTACCGTCCACCGAGAAACTGGCAATGCTGTTGTGCCCGCGATTCGGCACGTAGAGAAAATCCCCCGACGGCGAGAACTGAATCTGCGAGCAGGTATTCCGCAGGGTAACTCCCTCTGGCAGACTGGAGATCGTTTGCATCGGCGACAGTCTGCCTTCGGCGTCGATATTGTACGCAGAGACGCTGCAACCCTGCTCGTTGGAGAAGTAAACGACGTCTACTGACGGATGGAAACAGTAGTGCCGTGGCCCAAGGTCGCCATCCTGGGGCAACGTGGGCGGGTCGTTCGCCGTCAGCTGCCCGTTGGATTCGTCGAATTTGAACTGATAGATTACGTTGGGGCCCGGATTATTCTGCGGCGGTTCCAGTACGTTATCGCTGATGCGGGCGATGTGTGGCACGTACGCGAACCGGTTGGTGCGGTCGGTCAGCATGGAATGAGCGCCGATCGCGGTGTCGACCCACGCCGTGGGAGCCCCACCCAAACTGCCGTCCTCGCCCAGTGGAAACACACCTGCGTGTCCCCCCTGATAATAGGAAGACAACAGGTAGCGGCCGGTGCGGTCTGCGGCCAAAAACGCCGGCTGCCCGCCGGGGATCACCGATCCGTTCTGCGTCAAGCCCCCGGTGTTCTGGTCAATGCTGTAACTGGATAGTTCGGGCTCCTCGCGATGACCGGCGTACAGGACCTGCCGGTTGGGACTGATCGCAAGCAACGACGGTCCGCCCGACACCGGCGTTTCCCCCGCCGCCGTCAGTTGACCCGTTCCTTCGTCCATTTGAAATATCGAAATCTTGTTGTCATCCTGGGCTGCAACATAAACGTAACTGGGCATGTGGTGACCTCCTAGTTCGCGACCGTCTGTCGCGGGCCGTTGCTCTAATTTCTTTCTCTAATTTCTTTATTGAAAAGCTAACGAATCAAATTTTCGGCCATCCTCTCCAATTCCTGACCCATCTCGGTTTCGGTGGCGCAATGGGTGGGCCAAACCGAAACCCGATCGGCGCCGGCGTTCAGGAACGCATCCACCGACTCTCTCGTGGTCTCCGGTGGTTGCCCAAACACCGATATGGTCAGCGATACCGGATCTCGCCCCCGCTCATCCGCCAGCGCGTCCAGCATTTTGCGGCTCTCTTCGATCTGACCGGGGGTTGCCCGGTTCGGCAACCAGCCGTCTCCCCAACGGGCGACCCGCTGCAATACGTTGCGCGCGTTACCGCCCAACAACACCGGTGGGTGAGGCTTTTGTACGGGCTTGGGGTAGGAGTATACCGGCGGGAAATCGTAGTAACGGCCGTGAAATTCCGCCTCATCCTTGGTCCACAGCTCTTTCAGCGCGGCCACGGCTTCCCTCGTCTGCGTCCATCGGTGATCGAAGTCGCCGCCCATCATCGTAGTTTCCTCACGATTCCAGCCGGCGCCAACCCCGAATACGAACCTGCCATTGCTGTGCAGATCCAGCACCGCAATCTCCTTGGCCAATATCAGCGGATTCCGCTCCGGCACCAGCGTAATCCCGGTCGCCAGCTTGATCTTGCTGGTAACCGCTGCCGCCATCGCCAACGAAATATACGGTTCCGAAAAATGCCGGTAAGTCCAGGGAATCTCCCCTCCCGTCGACGGAAAGGGACTCTCGCTAGTCACTGGCAAAATCGGATGTTCGTGGTACCATATCGACTCGAACCCCAGGTCTTCCGCTTTTTTGGCAATGAAAGCGGGATTTATCGTATAAGCCGGCAACGGCACTATTATTCCAACAGACATCCTTCCCTCCATACGTTCGGCTGGATACGGTTCGCCCTGTGGGAATTTTCCCAATGTGTCGCCAGGCTCCGAATCATGCTCAAATTAGCACAGCGGCACTCGGATAACAAACACGCTGAATCCCGAACCACTTCCGGAGCGAACACCGCGCATCAACGCCCCGGACGCTTTGCCGATTGACGACATTCGACGCGCCCGCCAACCGCAAAGGGTTGAGTTGGCGCACGCTTAATGCTAATATTCGCACCAATTAATGGTGTGCTTAGATAGAGGAGGTTTCTCTATGGCTGACCATGGTATTGCTTTGATGGCCCACCTGATGCGACGCGCAGGTTTTGGGGCTCAGTATCATGAATTGGAAACGCTGGCGGCCCAGGGATATGAAGCAACGGTAGAAGCTCTGCTAAATCCCGAGGACCAGCCCAGCGGCCTGGACCTGGATCTGGCAGAACGCTACTTCATTGAGTGGAGCCATTTCACTCGTGGCGTACCAGAGTACTGGGCTTGGCGAATGATCAACTCCAAACGCCAGTTGGAAGAGAAAATGGTGCTGTTCTGGCACGGCGTTTTGTGTACTGCCGACAGCAAAACCCAGAGCTACCCCACCTCGTACGACGAACTGGAAATGTTCCGCCGTTTGGGAATGGGCAGCTTCAAGGACCTGCTTCTGGAAATCTCCCGCGACCCGGCGATGGTGTTCTATTTGGACAACTGCCTTAGCCACAAGGGCGCGATCAACGAGAACTACGGGCGTGAGCTCCTCGAGTTATTCTCGATGGGCGTCGGTATGGACGGCCAGTTCAACTACACCGAAGACGACGTAAAAGAGTGCGCCCGGGCTTTCACCGGCTGGACTCTGGCCAACAACGTGCCGGGCCAACCCTACGGCCGGTACTCGGCGAAATTCCTCTTCAATCCGGCCGACCACGACGGCGGCGAAAAAACTTTCCTGGGCGAAACCGGGCGCTTCAATGGCGACGATATCGTCGAAATCATTGCGAAGCAGCCGGCCACCGCCAGGTTCGTGTCTCGTCATCTCTACAGCAACTTCGTGGCCGACGAGGCCCAGATTCCGGCCTGGATGGACACTCCTCCCCAGGATCCGGAAACCATTCAGATGCTCGAGGACGAATACTATCGCTCCGATTACAACATCGGTTCCATGCTTCGGGTCCTGTTCCACTCCGATGCGTTCAAAAACGCTCGGTTCGCCAAGGTCAAGAGCCCGGTCGAAACCGTCATGGGCACCATGCGCCTCATCGGCGACTGGACCAGCCCCAAACCCGGCTTCGAATTCATCTTCGACGAAATGAAGTACATGGGTCAGGAATTGTTCAACCCGCCGTCCGTGGAGGGTTGGCACACCGGCAAGGAATGGATCGACGGCGGAACCCTGGTGCATCGCATCAACTTCACCGCCGATTTCGTTGGTGACGTCAACTATCCCGGCGTCCGGCAGATTGTCGACCGTTTGGCCGCTGCCGGCCCTACCATCTCCGCAGAGCGATTGGTGGATGGCTGCCTGGAAATGCTCGGACACTATGAGCTTCCCGGCGAAACACGCGAAATGCTCACCACATTGGCGGGTAAGGGCGGCGCATTGCACACCGACACTGACGCGTTCCTGGAACGGGTTAGCGAGACCCTGCAAATGATTGTCGCCACCAAAGAGTATCTCTACGGTTAATAAAAACGGCGGGCGGTTCCTGTGGCCCGGCCCGTCGACTCAACTACAGACCGCACCTCGGGGAGGAGAACATCGTGACCGCTAACAAGAAAGACCCCGTCCTGGTTGTTTTGCAAATGTCGGGAGCGTTTGACGCTCTCAACACCTTCATTCCCTACAACGATCCGTTGTACCAGGACTACCGCCCACACCTGCGCGTGGAACCCGAACACGTCCTGGCCGTTAACGACCAGGTGGGTTTTCACCCGGCAATGGCGCCCATCAAGGACCTGTACGACGACGGCAAGGTGGCGGTGATTCAGGGCATCGGTTATCCCAATCCCATTCGCTCCCACTTCCGGTCCATGGACATTTGGCACACTGCCGAACCCGCCAAGATGGGAACCGAAGGCTGGTTGGGTAAGACCGTCGGCGACCTCGACCCCAACAAAGAAAACATCCTTACCGCCGTCAACTTCGGTCGCGGCCTCCCCCGCGCCCTCGCGTCTCCCGGCGTGTCAGTCGCCTCGGTGGGCAGCCTTGAAACCTACGGCGTGCTGACCTCCATCGACAGCGAGGAAAAGCGGTCGGAAGCCCTGGAAATCTTCGGGCGCATGTATTCCCCCATGATCGGCAGCGGCCCGGTCAACGATTACCTGTCCCAAACCGGACTGGACGCCTTGAGAGGCGCTGACATCCTGCGGACGGCGCCGGAGAAGTATTCGTCCAGCATCGAGTACAACGGCGACTACTTCTCGCAGTGGGTCAAGAACGTAGCCCAGGTTCACCTGGCCGACTTCGGCACGCGGGTTTTGTACACCGGTTTCAACCCCGGCGCTTTCGATACCCACGCCAACCAGCCGGCAGCGTTCCACCGGCTGTGGTCCGACGTATCCAACGCTGTTAGCGACTTCTACTACGACCTCAAAGAACACAACAGTGGCGAAGAAGTCGTCATGTTACTGTTCACCGAATTTGGTCGCCGCGCCAAGGAGAACGGCTCCGGAACCGACCACGGTTCTGGCAGCGTAGCCTTCGTAATCGGCGATGGCGTAAAGGGCGGGCTCTTCGGCGAGTATCCATCGCTCGAGCCGGACAAGCTGGATGAAGGCGACCTGAGGTGGAACAACGACTTCCGCAACACCTATGCCACCATCCTCGACAAGTGGATGGGTGTGGACTCCCAGGAAGTTCTGGGCGCCAACTACGAGCACTTCGACTTCATCAGGTAACAGACGCCCAATTAACATCACTCCATAGACCAGCATCCGCGCCCGTCCATCCGGCGGGCTCGGTCAGTAAGGTGAGGCAATATGGTTACGGAAATTGCTCCGGTAACATTTCAATACAGCCATACCATCGGGCGGCAGGAATCCCGGGGCGGCAACGGGTTCTTTAACCCGGTGGCCGTGACCCGTGGCCCTGGCGACCGCATCTACGTGCTCAGCCGCGGCACCGAAACTCCGGCGTTCTTCCCCTGCAAACGGGTTACCATCTGCTCCATTGACGAGGAATACATCGGGGAGTTCGGCGAAAAGGTAGGCCCGGAAGACGCCGTACCCACCGCCCATGACGGCGCCTTTTTCTGGCCCACCTCGGTCACCCTCGACAGCCAGGGCAACGCTTACGTCGCCGACGAATGGCTGAACCGGATTTCCATTTTCACCCAGGACGGCGACTGGATCGGCAAGTGGGGCGTCCCGGGCGAAGGCGACGGAGAGATCAACCGTCCTTCCGGCCTGGCCTTCGACAAGGACGACAACCTCTATATGGTTGATTCCTGCAACCACCGCATCCAGGTGTTCACAAAAGACGGTGAGTTCCTGTTCAAGTGGGGCCGGCAGGGAACCGCAGCCGGCGAGTTCAACTTCCCCTGGGGTATCGAAATCGACCAGCACGGCGACGTTTTCGTAGCTGACTGGCGAAACGACCGCATTCAGAAATTCACCGCCGACGGCAGGTTCCTCATGGAGTTCGGAAGCACCGGCCAGGACGACGGTGAGTTCAATCGGCCCACCGATGTTGCCGTGGACAACGAAGGCACCATCTACGTCACCGATTACAAAAACGACCGTGTGCAGATTTTCGACGGTGACGGAAAATTCGTTACCAAGCTGCTGGGGCAGGCCACGCTCTCCAAGTGGGGCCGCGAGCGCGTCGATCTGGATCCGGTTATCCTGCGTGGGCGCGAGAAGGCTCAGCACCTCCAGGACCGCGAAGGCCCGTTCCAGGGACCCATTGGCGTAGACGTCGACGACGATGGCCGCGTGTTCGTTGTCGAAACCGCCCGCCACCGATTGCAGGTCTTCACAAAACAGTCAGCCCTCTTCGCAGGTGACCCTCTGTAGTCGATTCAACCCGCCGACCCGAGCGTCGGTTACCATCGTATCGGTCAAGAATAAACCTCCGTTGTGGTGACACAACGGAGGTTTGTCTTATGCGGCGCACCCCGCATGAATCACGCCAGGGCCACTATCCTTCAGCGATCCAATTGGCCACGCGCTCGCCGATCATAATCGTGGTGCAGTTGGTGTTGGCCCTGATCACGTCCGGCATCACCGATGCGTCCGCGACCCGCAGTCCTTCGATACCATGAACCCGGCAGCGCTGGTCCACCACCGCCGTGGGGTCGCTGGCCGGACCCATTTTGCAGGTACCCGAGAGGTGCTGCCCGATGCACACCTCTCGCAACATCCAGTCATCCAGCGCATCGTCGGAAACCAGGTCAGCTTCGGCAGGCGAAATAAGGCCGTCGTAGATGTCCTTGAAGGCATCATGCTCCAGCATCTTCAGGACTATTCGCACCGATTCTCGCATCCGTTCCCGATCCCACGGCGCTTCCAGATACCGGCAGTCAATGTGGGGCTGCACGTCAGGGTCGGTCGATTGCAGAGTAAGCTCACCGGCGCTTTGGGCCAGTTCCATCATGCAGGTCATGCGAATTCCCTCCTCAGCGAAGGGATCACCGCCCAGTGGCGTGGAGAACGAAGACGGGAATATCTGCATGTCGTTGCGCGCGTCCGACCCGTTTGCCGTATAACGCAGCACCGTCTGAATCCTGGGCGCCGCCGGGTCCAGCGGAAAATCATCCTTCACGCGCACCCTGACCGGCACCAGCGGATGGTCCCTCAGATTCTTCCCAACGCCCGGCGCGTCCTTCACCACCCTGATACCCAAACGTCCCAACTGTTCTGCCGGCCCAATACCCGACAGCATCAACAGTTGTGGCGACGCAATCGCCCCGCTGCACAGCACAATCTGGTCCGCTTCCAGCTGGAACGTATCGCCGCCGCTCTCAACCTCCACCCCGGTGGCTCTCGTGCCGTCGAACAATATGCGCCGCGCCCGCACGTTGGCCCTGATAGTCAGATTCAACCGGTGCCGGTTTGGGTTCACGTAGGTCAGCGCCGTGCTCATCCGCACACCGTTGGGGTTGTTCATCGGAAACGGCCCAACCCCGGTGGAATCAGGATGGTTATGGTCATAAACCTCGGCGTATCCACCGTCCAGGCACGCCTCATGAAACGCCTCCTGAAGCGGTAGCCAGGCTTCCCGTTTGTGACGGCGCACTGGAATCGGGCCGTCGAACCCGTGAAAGTCATCCCTGATGTCCGTGTCCGTCTCCAGTTTGCGGAAGAACGGCAGCACGTTGATGTAACTCCACTCGTCGTTGCCCCAGGATGCCCACCGATCGTAGTCTTCCGGAACCCCGCGCAGAAAAACCTGGCCGTTGATGGCGCTGGTTCCGCCCACCACCCGGCCCCTGGGAACCGCCACCGGTTCCGCCTGACGCGGCGTGCCGGTGCCCACGAACGACCAGTTGTGGGGCGCGCCCATCTCAGACGCCGTTGGCGCGTAACCGAACTTGAGGTCGTCGGGCAATTGCTCTAGGTCGGGGTAATCCGGTCCGGCCTCCAGCAATAGCACCGACCGGTTGGGGTCCTCGGATAATCGGGTAGCCATGGTGCCGCCGGCAGAACCCGCCCCGATGACAATCACATCGTACTTCATAGCGTCTCCCCTCTATGAATGCGCGTTTGTGCCCGTATCACGGTGATCACGGCAGCGCCTGCAGGAAATCATCCACCGACATCACCTGACCCTGTCGGGGATACACCTTCTCCGTCAGCACCCGGTGCACCTCGGCATCTCCGTCGGAGCAGGCGTCAGATAACACGATGAAGCTGTAGTTAACGTCCACGGCCCACCGAACCCCCGACAGTACGCAACCACTGGTGGCAACACCCATGATCACCAGCGTATCCCGCCCCATATCGCGCAGGGTCACATCCAGCGCCGTGGTCGAGAATGGGCCAGGCCGTACCTTGGTGATAACCAGCTCCCCTTCCGCCGGCGTAACTCCCGGGTGCAGCTCGATGTCGGGCGCGTAGTCGGCGAAGGGTCCCCCGCGATGCACCACGTATATCACCGGAATTCCCGCACTACGAGCGCCGCTCAGCGCCCTGGCTGCATTCTCCACCACCGCGGCCGGTTCGCTGGCCACGTTGGCGATAATCCGTTGCTGGAAGTCCATGATCAATACTGCCGTACGGCTGGCATCAATCTGCGTAGCCTGCTGCGTCATAAATGTCCTCCCGTTGTTTCGTTTTTGGATGCGATTGCCCGAATCCGGCGCGTGTCGCCTCTCTCACCATCGGGTCGGGGACTCGATCAATCTGGCAAATCCACCATCTGCCAAACCGGTAGCCCGGTTCTGGGCGCATTATACCCCAGGCCAACGCCGGTATAGACAGAATTGTGGCAACCGGCAATCCCGAACGACGGACATGAAAAAACGCCCTGTGGAAGGGCGTTTCATACCATCATCAACGCAAATTTTGGCTCCCCCGGTAGGATTCGAACCTACGACCTAGCGGTTAACAGCCGCCCGCTCTACCGCTGAGCTACAGGGGATTGATGCAGTTCTTCGGCGCAGCGGACCGCCGACAGTGATTCGATTTTAGCACCGGTTGGCGCTAGCAGCAAGACGCCTGCCGCAGTTCCAACGAATCACCCCCGGCCGGTACCGGCCGGGGGTGGAACCATCCTGGGCAACGCCCTTTGAGTACCTTAGGCTGCGTCCTTCACGGCGTGATCCGTAACGGTGTTATCCACAATGGACAACCTCCGGGTCTGCGCCGCCTCGGCGACCGGCAATGCCACCGTCAGCACGCCGTTGTCCAGGGCCACCGCCGCCTGATCCAGATCGAGGTCGCTGGGCAGGCGCAATGCTCGCCGGAAGCTGCCGGAGCGCCTCTCCCGCATCAGGTACTCGTCTGACTGATGATCCACCTCGGTTTGCCGGGTGGCTTTCACCGACAGCACTCGGTCCGGGCTGATGGTAACGTCCACGTCGTCCGCCGTGAAGCCCGGCAGTGACGCCTCAACCGTTAACTGCTTGTCGCTGCGGTGCACGTCCATCGGTATCGACCAGGCCTCCACCGATGTTTCGGCTTCCGGCTCGAAAGGGCCTCCCCAGACTCGCCCGCCAAAAATCGGAGTGTGCATCATGCGCCGTAGTTGGTGCATTTCCCGAAACGGATCGAAT
Source organism: Dehalococcoidia bacterium (assembly GCA_965217175.1). Lineage (GTDB taxonomy): Bacteria > Chloroflexota > Dehalococcoidia > Lucifugimonadales > UBA3495 > Bin87. The sequence continues at coordinate 1,373,429 of OZ244251.1, read as the reverse complement.
CGCTGCGTACTCGTCATGGTAATCCTCCACTTGTCGGCCATCGGGCCGTGGTCTCAACGGAAGCCTGCGCAACCGTCAGGATTCACTATAGTTAGTTGATAGGCTCTTGTCAAGTATCTGCTTGATATACACGCAACGAATTGACAAAGTCCGACTACCAATATAGTATCAATTTACCACTATTTTGCTATGCAATGGTGCTGCAATGCCAAACCTGTACGAAACTTTGGGACTGAAACGCTCCGCCGACGAAAAGGAAATTCGCCAGGCGTATCGGCGGCTGGCTCGCCAGCATCACCCCGACGTGAACCCGGGCGACCCCGACGCCGCCGAGCGCTTCAAGTCCATCAACGCGGCTTACGAAGTCTTGTCCGATTCGGATAAGCGCGCCAAGTACGACCGATACGGCGACCAATGGGAACACGCCGAACAATTCGAACAGCGGCGCGGCGCCGGTCGAGATTTCAGCCAGTCCTTCCGATCCGGAGATTTCGGCCGCGGGCGCAGGGGCTCGTTTACCTTCTCCACCGGCGGCGGTTCTCTTGACGACCTTTTGGGTAGTTTCGGCAGGGGCGGCGCACCTTTTCGCTCCCCGCCCACCGACGTACCGGTTGACATCACGCTGGAGGAAGCCGACCACGGCGCCACCCGCCTCGTCAGCCTCCCCGATGGACGCCGCCTGGAGGTAACCATTCCGCCCGGAATCTCCGACGGCGGGCGGGTGCATATCGGCGCCGGGAATCCTTCCGGCAGCGAATTCAACCTCCTGGTTTCCGTGCTGCCTCACCATCGTTTCGAACGCGATGGTCCCGACCTCTACACCTCCGTTGACGTTCCCCTGGCCGACGCTATCCTCGGCGGTTCAACCAAGGTCACCACCCTTCGCGGGCAGATCGAGTTGACCCTGCCACCCGAAACCCAGAACGGTCGACGTTTTCGCCTCGCCGGCCAGGGCCTGTCCCAGCTCCGCAATCCCGATCGTCGCGGAAATCTATTTGCGACCATCAACGTAGTCCTGCCGACCGGTCTCTCAGAGGAACAAAGGCAGCTGTTCGAACAGTTCCGCGAGTCCGTTTCGGCCAATCACTCCTCGGATAACGACTGGGACAACGACTGCTAAGGAAGCCCCGATATGACGCTACAAAACAGTTTCACCACCGAACCGTGTTTCGTTATCAGCGTAGCCGCCCGCATGGTGGGACTGCACGCCCAAACCTTGCGGTACTACGAACGCGTGGGGTTGGTGTTGCCATCCCGATCATCAGGACGCCAACGTCTGTACTCCATGGAAGACATAGACCGACTGCGCCGTATCAAATCGTTCACCGACGAAATGGGGGTTAACCTCGCCGGCGCTGAGGTCGCATTGAAACTTATCGACCGTATAAACGAATTGGAAGCTCAGGTGGAAGCCCTGTCCAGCGAATTGAAACGGATACGGACCAACAACCGGTCCGGCGTCGCGGGCAGGCCCGGAAATCCGGCGCGGAGGTGATTGAACATGGTTATTAGCGCGGAACAATTTACTCGCCAGGCACAGGAAGCCCTGCAGCGTTCCCAGGAACTGGTAAGCAACTACCAGCACAATCAGTGGGACGTCGAGCACGTGCTGCTGGCCCTGATCGCTTTGGAAGACGGCTTGCCGGAAAAAATCCTTCGTGACCTCGGTGTGGACCCCGAGGTCCTGAAAACACGCTTGCATCAGATTCTGGAAGCAGCTCCCAAAGTGGTCTCAGATACCCCACAGATATTCATTACCCCCAGGTTGCAACGCCTGTTGCAGACGGCCCGCGAGGAATCCCAACGCCTCGCAGACGAGTTCATCAGCGTCGAACACCTGCTGGTTGCTGCCGCACGCGAAAGCTCCGGCGATTCAGCCCGCCTGTTCCAGGAATTTGGCATCAATCAGGAGTTGGTGTACCAGGCCATGCAAAAATTGCGTGGCGGCGCCCATCGCGTGGACGACCCCAACGCCGAGCAGCGTTACCGCTCGCTGGAAAAATACAGCGTCGACCTTACGGAACTGGCCCGCATCGGCAAACTCGATCCAGTGGTCGGTCGCGACAACGAAATTCGCCAGGTAATGCAAACCCTCACCCGCCGCACCAAGAACAACCCGGTGCTCATCGGTGAAGCCGGCGTCGGCAAAACCGCCATCGCCGAGGGACTCGCCATCAAGATTCTGGACGACGACGTTCCCGATTCCCTGCGCAACCGCCGCGTCATGGCTCTGGACATGGGCCGTCTCGTTGCCGGCGCCAAATTCCGCGGCGAGTTTGAAGAACGCCTCAAGTCAGTCATCGACGAAGTCGAATCAGCCAAGGGCGAGATCATCATCTTCCTGGATGAGATGCACACCCTCGTGGGCGCCGGCGCCGGGGAAGGTGGCCTGGATGCCAGCAACATGCTCAAACCGCCTCTGGCTCGCGGTGAATTCCAGGCCATTGGCGCCACCACCCTCGACGAATATCGCAAGCACATCGAACGCGACCCGGCTCTCGAACGTCGCTTCCACCCCATTTATGTCGATGAGCCCACCGCAGAACAGACCCTTACCATCCTGCAGGCGCTCAAACCTCGCTACGAGGCACACCACAAGGTAACCATCAGCGATGATGCCCTTGAGGCCGCCGTCCGCCTGAGCAGCCGGTACATTACCGAGCGCCGCCTTCCCGACAAGGCTATCGACTTCATCGACGAAGCTGCCAGCAAAGTCCGTATTGATGCCGGCACTCTGCCGCCCAGGGTGCAGGATCTTGAGACCGAACGCCGACGCCTCCAGGACCTCGAAGAACGCGCCAACCAAATGAGCGATTACGAGCGCGCCGCCAGCTACCGCACCGAACGTATCCGCATCGAGTCCGACCTCACCACCGAGCGCGAGTCTATTGAACACACTACTGGACCCGACCTTGTGGTGAACGAGAAGGACATTGCCGAGCTGGTTTCGAACTGGACCGGTATTCCCGTCGGCCGTCTGTTGGAAGGCGAGGCGGAGCGCCTCCTTCACATGGAGGACGACCTGCACCACCGCGTGATTGGCCAGGATGAAGCCATCAGGGCAGTGTCCGATACCATCCGCCGCGCCCGGTCGGGGCTCAACGACCCCAAGCGTCCCTTCGGCAACTTCATCTTCCTCGGACCCACCGGCGTGGGAAAAACCGAACTGTGCCGGGCGTTGGCCGAGTTCCTCTTCGATGACGAAGAGAGCATGATTCGCCTGGACATGTCCGAATACGGTGAACGCCATACGGTTTCCCGTCTCATCGGCGCGCCTCCGGGTTACGTCGGCTACGACGACGCCGGCCAGCTCACCGAGGCCGTCCGGCGCCGCCCCCATCGGGTCATCCTCTTCGACGAAATCGAAAAGGCTCACCCCGATGTTTTCAACCTCCTGTTGCAAATCCTCGAAGATGGACGCCTCACTGACGGCCACGGCCGCACGGTAGACTTCCGCAACACCGTCGTCATTATGACCAGCAACCTGGGAACCGGCGATTTGTCGCAACGTCCTTTCGGCTTCAACCCCGGTTCCGACAACGCGCCGGAAACCGGGCGGGTCTCAAGTGAACTATCCCGTTCCGTACATGACGCATTGCGTCGAACCTTCCGTCCCGAACTCCTCAACCGCATTGACGAGATTATCGTGTTCCATCCGCTCAGCCGGTCGCAGATCGGACAGATCGTCGGCCTGATGATTGCCGAGGTGCAGGAGCGACTCACCGAGCGCGACATCACCTGTGAACTCACCGAAGCCGGTTGCAACTGGTTGGTAAACGAAGGCTTTGACGTGACCTACGGCGCACGGCCCCTGCGCCGCGCCATCCAGCGCCACGTGGAGAATCAGCTCTCTCGCGGGGTGCTGTCCGGCGATTTCAAAGCCGGCGACCACATCGTTATCGATTTGAACCCGGCCGGCGACGGTCTGGACCTCAAAGCAGGAATGTTGGCCCCCGCCGAACCTTCACCGGTGGCCGCACTCTGATTCAGAGTTTCTCCGCACAGTGACAGGGGGTGTTCCCCATACGGAACACTCCCTTATGCGTGGCGAATTTCCGGCACGTTCGATTGATCGCAACGCCTAATTCAGCATCAACACGGCGGCCGACGTCCCGATCCAGGCAGCGATGGCAACCAGCATGGGAACATCGCGCATGATCAGCAGCTCGGGCGACTCCGCGTCCGCGCTATGATTCAACAGGTACAGGTACCTGAATAGCCCGAGAATCACCATCGGAACCGTCAACAGCATCGTGTGATTGACGGGCAGGTTGGGAGCCTCCACCGTGTATAGGGCATAGCTAACCAGGGCCGCGGTGGCGGAGAGCGTCAGTAGTTGCCCTCCCAGGGGCGGCCCGTAATGTTGCAGCGTCGGTCGCTGTGCCCCGGAGTCTTCCCCCGACAGTCTCGCTTCGGCATAACGGCGCCCGATCACTATGAACAGCGCTCCGGATGCCGTTACGGCGTACAGCCAGGGAGACGGCGTGGCCCCCACCGCGATTGCGCCCGCTGCGGCCCGCAGAACATATCCGGTCGCTACCAGAACCACGTCCACCAGCGCGATGCGCTTCAACCTCATCGAGTAGGCCACGTTGATGGCCAGGTAAATCGCTCCCACGACCCACACCCCCAGCAACGATAAAACCAGCCGCTCCAGACCAACCATGATCCCCGCCGCCATGAGTATCAGCAGCGCGGCCCCTGCCACCGCCCAAACAGGTGTAACCGCGCCGGATGCGATCGGCCGGTTCCGCTTGGCAGGATGCTGCCGATCCGCCGGCCGGTCGGCCAGATCATTGATTATGTAAACAGCCGAGGACAGCGCGCAAAACCCGGCGAACAGGATCAGCAACGCGACAATGTGCGGCCGCAGCGTGGACAGATCCTCCGGCGACCACACCAGGTCGACAGCAAACAGCAGCGGCAAAAACACCAGCAGGTTCTTCACCCACTGGCGCGGCCGGATGGTTGCCAGCAACCCGTTCAGCAGCGTCATCAGTCCGTCACCAGGGGTTCGCCGGAACCCGCGATCCCAGTGCGTTTCGCCGGTTCGTTCGCGATAACCACAACCAAGCCAGCAAGCCAATCAGCACCGCCAGCCACAGCGTAGCCAGCCGAGTCAGCAAGGTTGCCGTGGAAGCAGCAGCCACCGTCAAGCCGGCCTGGCGCAACAGGGCCACCATGCTGCCCTCGAAACCGATCAGCCCACCGGGCAATATTGTAACCGCTCCCACCAGGGCCGCCGCCGCTGATATCGGCAGCGCCACCGTGATCGGAACGTACTCACCCAGGCCGATGATGATCAGCCACAGTGCAATTCCCTCCGACGCCCACGCCAGCACTCCCAGCGAAACCGCCATCGCCAGCATGCCCGGCGACATCAGCCGGCGCAGTCCGTCGTGAGAGTGCGCCAACGGCTCGCGCCACCGCCGTAGAACGGGAAGTCCCAGCGCCGCTGCCCCGTAACGCGATGCCGCCAGCCATCCCGCTCCGATGCCCAATGCCAGAACGACCCCAATGGCAACTGAAACTGCCAACGGCAGCAGCGCGAGGCCCACCAGCCCCAGCATCGAGATGGAGATTACGTCAGTAAGACGCTCCATCACCACCGCCGGCGCAGACCTGGCAATGGGCGCCCCCGCCCGCTCGCTCAACCACACGCACTTGAGCAGTTCACCAACCTTGCCCGGAGTGACTGACAACGCCAGTCCTGCTGCGAATACCGGTATGCTATCCCGGGGAGCCACCCGAATCCCCAGCGCACCGAGATACAACATCCAGCGCGCGTACCGCAGAGCGTAATTCAGTACGGCCAGACCCATCGCCGCCAGTAACCATCCCGGCGGAAATCGAGCCAGCAGCGCTCCAACTTGTCGAACGTCTCCGTACCCCAGCAATCCGGCGAACACCAACGCCGTAACCAACCCCAAAAGCAGCCACCGACGCTTATTCACCGCCGACGTGATCCTCGGCAACCTCGCCACGCGCCGGCATGTGCAGAATCTGGGCCGCCAGATATCCAGCGCCAAACCCGTTGTCTATGTTGACCACCGCCACTCCCGGCGCGCAGGCGTTCATCATGCCCAGCAGCGCCGCGATGCCATCGAAGCTGGCCCCGTACCCAATGCTCGTAGGAACCGCGATCACCGGCGCCGACACCAATCCGGAAACAACGCTTGCCAGCGCGCCCTCCATCCCGGCTGCCACCACAATGACCCGCGCCTCCTCCAGCCGATCCCTCTGGTCCAGCAAACGATGCAACCCAGCAACGCCCACATCGTTGATGCGTGTCACGTCACATCCCATCAACGTGGCCGTTAGCGCGGCTTCCTCGGCCACCGGTGCATCAGCCGTGCCGGCGGTCATCACCAGCGCCCCTGCCATCTTTGCGGCCCCACCCGATCCATCCGGCGCCACGATGCATCGAGCCTCCCGGTGAAACTCCGCTGCGGGCAACAATTGCTTGACGGCTTCAAACGCCCTGACTGATGCCCGCGTAACCAACACGGGAAAACCACGCCCGGCCATCGCGTGGACAATACCGGCAATCTGTTCGGGTGTTTTCCCTTCGCCGAACACCACCTCCGGCCATCCCGTGCGAATCGGACGGTGGTGGTCCAACCGTGCGTATCCTAAATCCTGGTACGGCAGGTCTCGCAATTCGCCGGCAGCGTCCGAAACAGACACGTCGCCGCTTTGAACCCTTTCCAAAAGACTGAACAGCGCTGCCGAGTCCACGATTCAGCCAGCCGTCTCACCGGCTAACCGGGCCGCCTCCAGCTTTCGCAACTGGTACAGCGCCCCAAGCCCGCACATGCTCGCCGCGTAACTCGCTGCCACACCAACACCGATCCACATCAGCGCCCCGATGTGGTTGGGCATGTTGATGGTCAACATCACGATCAGGGCAGCCGTCACCAGGATTGCCGCCGCAGCCGCCCCCACCAGTGCGCCGAATTTCACCGCCACCACCATCGAAGTTGCGTCGTCTGCCGGTACCGACCGTATCCCGAAGTATCCGGCGATGAATGGGCCAAAGGCCTGGATCAACGGCAGCACGCCGCAGCCCGCCATAATGGCTAGTGCGATAAAAAGTCCTCTGGTCATGGCGCCGTGTTATCCGTACTGATCGACTGGTTGGTTCCGTGTTTGGCCAACCAGTATATCCACAAGCCGACAAATATTGCACCGTAGCCACCAATTCCCATACGTCTTAACCGCGTCAGCATCGACCCCCCGCGTATTGATGTCGGACGACGGCCCCCGAGTCTCGCCAGGTATGGGCCGGCCGGTTTGCGGCCGTCTGTATAATGCACCGCATCCACGCCAGCGCGTTGGCCAACGAGGAACAGATGAGCCAGGAAGAAACTACTCCCGGTCCGGATGGGCCCTTCGCCGATCTTCTGGGCATACGTCCCGGCGTATCGGAAGACGGCGTGGGCACCGCCTTCATGACAATAGCTGACAAACACCGTCAGCGGGCCGGTGTGGTGCAGGGCGGATTGCTGGTCGCCCTCGCCGACTATGCTTTTTTTCGTGCCTGCCGTTCGGTCCTGAAAGAAGGTGAACATGCCGTCACCATCGAGCTCAAACTGAACTTCATCGCCCCGGCCAAAGACGGGACGCTGACCGCCCGAAGTAGCATCAAAAGCAGGGGCGGAAGAATCATCGTGGGCGATATGGAGATATTCGGCGCGGAAGGGCAGCTGATTGCCACCGGAATCGGTACATACATGACGGTTTACGACCGACGCGGCGCTAAATCGACGGAATCAACCCAATAGCCGCCCCGCCATCAGCGCAATGCCGTCAGGGCATTTGGCATTACGGCTGCAATGTGGGTATAATAACAACAGATACGGAGGTGTCGGTTTGCGCATACCCATGAAAGTCGACTATGGCGTCCGCGCATTGGTTGAGTTAGCCATGCGCTACGGAGGTGGTCCCGTGCAGACGGCAACCATCGCCTACCGGCAGGGTATTCCCGAGCCCTACCTCGAACGCCTCATGTCCACCCTGAACAAAAGCGGTTTCGTCCACAGCCGTCGGGGGCCGCAGGGAGGACACCTGCTCGCCCGCACCCCGGCCGATGTAAACCTCTACGACATCATGCAGGAACTCGACGGCAACGCATCGCCCCTCGACTGCCTTACCATCCCCACCGACTGTATGTTCGCCGATTCGTGCGCCCAGAAAGAAATCTGGCAAACGGTGGAAGATTCAATTCAGCAGGTGCTGGAAGCCACTACCCTGGAACACCTGGCAACGCGGCAAAGCGCCCTCATCAGCGCCGCCGATCATCAGGCAGACGCCCAGGAGCGGATGTTGCATCCCATTCCCATTGGCCGGCCTTCCTGAACCGAGCCGGCGCCGTTTCAATCTGCGTGGCGCTCCCGCGCTAAATCCGCGCTTCCCCAGCCAAGCCGATTCGTGCGCCCAGGAAGAAATCTGGCAAACGGTGGAAGATTCAATTCAGCAGGTGCTGGAAGCCACTACCCTGGAACACCTGGCAACGCGGCAAAGCGCCCTCATCAGCGCCGCCGATCATCAGGCAGACGCCCAGGAGCGGATGTTGCATCCCATTCCCATTGGCCGGCCTTCCTGAACCGAGCCGGTTCCATTTCAACCTGCGTGGCGCTCCCGCGCTAAATCCGCGCTTCCCCAGCCAACACGACTAATAATCGTGATTGCGACCGCAATCAAGCCAAGTTCCGTGAGCACGATGGCGACTTATTGTGTCAATGCGTTGCGATGCCGGATTGCAGGAACCGAAATGGGCTATTGACAACGAACATGTTAAAACGACGCGTCGCGAATATGCTGAATGGACCTATAAGCTCTATTTTTCTTATAGGGGCACATGATACGGGTCTGACAACGGAGGAATTGGCGAAACCATATCGCTCTTTTCATCTGGCAACCCAAAGCGCAAGTTTCATAGAACGTCCGAATCCCGACCGATTGATAATGATCAACCGTGCTAAACGGGTCGCCGCCAATCTTGAAGAATACGCAAAACGGTTGCTCAATTGTGATGCGACATCTTGGTGGTTCGACCCGATTGATCTTGATAATCAGATCTGGGTATCGCATTCAAAAACCATACCTACACCTGATACGTGGGGGTTATTCGATGATGAACGCGGTGGTGGGCAAACACCTGCTCGTGCTTACGGCACTTCTACATATCGAGAGCAAACCACGTCGGAAATGACCGATTTGGATTACATGTGGGGAGTAACACCGCGATACCCGTTGAGCTGTTGGCGACTGAAAATTGATTCACAAGCAAAGGTCTATGAAATTGATGGCCCGGAGTCATGGCATAGCCTGTGCGCTCGATACCCTGCTTCTTGGCGCATAGAGGACAGAGAGGATCGTCACATTTTGGTTCCCGATTGGCGCGCCGTGTCCCAAGATTGGGATGGTGTCCATCTGAGCTTCGGGGGATGGATCACGACCGAACAAATCAGGTATCGGTCCTCAGCCGGGGAATCAATGATGGAGTTTTGGAATTCTGAGAAAACGGTTTGGTTGTCGTCGGTTATGGTTGATGCGGAAGAGATGCCGGCGCATTACAGGGATCGAGATCAGATTGAGTTTGAATTCTCTTCGTTACGATAATAAAAATTCTGGAATGCGAACTTGACTGGAATTGCACGGGATATGAGCATGCGCAGGATGATAAAGCACGATGGAGACGATAATTTGGATGTCGATGGTTGGGGTGTATTTGTTGGTGGCCTTGTGTGTCGTAGTTCTGATGCTGATGCGGAAGTCCAATGGTCAGAGGCGGGTACGTAAGCTTAGCCTCTCTCCTCTGAAAATATCCCTGTTCATCCTAATTGGTCTGACTGCTACTGGTATGATTTTTATGTCGGTCGTCGTCGGGGTGATGATAGTTGATTGGCCAGACGGTGAGCCGTCGTCGATAGTGATCGAGATTCCAGGGGCAGCGGGTGAGCCGTCGTGGAGAGTGGACGATATCCCCGAGCAAGTGGTCCGTGACCTCCTCGACGAGAATGGCTATATAGTAAGCCCAAACCAGTGCACCGCCAAAATAACGGAAGAGCATGGAGGTGGGTTTGGCGGTTACTACTGCGGTGACACTGACCGAGCTGTGGCTTACGCCTACCCGTTCGGAAGCCGAAGACTATATGCGCCGACAACGCGAAATTTGCAGGGGGAGCACGGTGCGGAATGTCGCGAAGCTGTCACACACCTTGGGTTCGACCCCAATAGTGCTGAATACTGGGAGAACATCGCGCTCCCCGAATACGGGAAGACAGTAGGAGAAATCAAACTCTGACAGGCTGTAATCATTGAGCGAGACATGGTGAACGCCACCGAGGAGGAACATGTTGCTGCCCGAAAGGCCCCACCGGGCGAATTACGGCCAAACGCGGTAATCGTCTGGCATGACCGGGACCTGGAGCGCAGGTGTCAAAGTGCGTTACGGTGGGAGTAGGCAACCATGGACAACCAACCAACATTAGAGGGAATCGACCGGCGCGCTCACCTCGACTACGGGAACCCAAACAAAAAACCATGCGATTCGTACTCGGCTGGCCCCGAATCGTAGATTGGATTATATGTAATGCGTCAGTACCGCCGCCGTGTTCAGTTTATAACGCTCACAGGGTTCCCAATAAATCCACCACCCAGATCGAGACGACGCCACCGACCCGAATCTATTGACAAATTTCAGGGCAGGCCGATAAACTGACGCTGAAATGATGCGTTTGCAACTGCCACGTTACGCCTGCGCCTGTCCTCACACATAGGGGGCAGGCGGTTTGCAATCAATGCCGCGCCTGCGCCCATCAGAAACCGCTGCCTGCGGGATTTCGGGTGCAGGTTTTGCAGTGTTTCACCCCCGCATCATCCAGGGAATTCAGCCAGCAACATCCGCCGGCATTGCATAGATTCCGGCGCGTCGCAAACCTCGGAGGAATCGGTAATGGTCCAACCTCTTCGCCTGACTCCAGACCAGGTCAAACGCTACAGCCGCCACATCATCATGCAGGATGTCGGCAGCGCCGGCCAACGCAAAATGATGGAGTCCAGCGCGCTCATCATCGGCGCTGGTGGCCTTGGTTCCCCTTCTGCCGTTTACCTGGCCCTTGCCGGAGTGGGCAAACTCGGTATCGTCGATTTCGATGTCGTCGAATTGTCCAACCTCCAGCGCCAGATCCTGCACCACACGCCCGATGTTGGCCGACCCAAGGTGCAGTCCGCCAAGGACAACATCCTGTCCTACAACCCGGAAGTCGACGTGGTGCTCCACGAAACCTGGCTAACCTCAGAAAACGCCTTCGATATCATCAGCCAGTACGACATCGTTATCAACGGCGCCGACAACTTTGCCACCCGATATCTGGTCAACGATGCCTGCTATCTGCTCAACAAGCCATTGTTCGATGGCAGCATCCTCATCTTCGACGGCCAGGCCACCGTGTTCCTGCCCGGCCAGGGTTGCTACCGCTGCCTCTTCCCGGCCCCGCCCCCACCAGGGATGGTTCCCAACTGCGCCGAAGCCGGCGTTTTGGGTGCGTTGACCGGTCTCGTCGGCTCCATTCAGGCCACCGAAGCATTGAAATACATCCTCGGCATCGGTGACAGCCTGGCTTCCCGGCTCATGGTCATTGACGCGTTGAGCATGCAGTTCCGCGAAGTACGTTTGCGGCGCAATCCGGAATGCCCCCTCTGCGGCGACAACCCCACCGTTACCGAATTGATCGACTATGAGGTCTTCTGTGGCGTCGCCGAAATCCCCGAACCTGCAACCATCGCCGCCGGAGCGGTATAACACAGTCGCCCGATTGCCAGGCAGAGCCCAACCGACGCTGACACGACAAACAGCCCCGCCGGATTAACATTCCAGCCGCCCAACAGCCGATCATGCCCACCAATTCCACATACAAAGGCATCATCGCTACCATCGGCAACACCCCTCTGGTGGAGCTGCAAAAACTTTCACCCAATCCGAATGTACGCATTTTCGCCAAGCTGGAAGGCCAAAACCCCACCGGCAGCGTGAAGGACCGCATCGCGCTCAAAATGATCGAGCGCGCCGAAGCCGACGGCGAGATCACTCCCAACCGTATCATCCTGGAACCCACCTCTGGCAACACCGGCATATCCCTGGCGATGATCGGTCGCGTCAAGGGATACAAGGTGAAGGTGGTGATGCCAGAGAATGTTTCCGCCGAACGTACCCAGCTGCTCGAAGCCTACGGCGCCGAGATAGTCTATTCCGATGGCACCCTGGGCACCAACGGCAGCGTCGTCGTGGCTCAGGAGATGGTTGCCAAAAACCCCCACGATTACCTCATGCTGTACCAGTACGGCAACGACGGAAATCCTGATGCCCACTACGAAGGCACGGGTCAGGAAATCGTCGAGGCCCTCCCCGACGTGGACGTTTTCGTCGCCGGCCTCGGCACCGGCGGTACCCTCATGGGCAACGCCCGCCGGCTGAAAGAACATCGCAGCGACATCAAGATCATTGCCGTAGCCCCGGAACCCGACGACTTCATCTCCGGCTTGCGTCGCCTGGAGGACGGTTTCATTCCGCCCATACTTGACATCAATCTGCTGGACAACCGCTTGCTGGTCAATAGCTTCGATTCCTTCCACATGACCAAGGAATTGCTGGACAAAGAAGGCATCTTCGCGGGTATCTCCTCCGGATCGGTAATCGCCGGAGCGTTGAAACAGGCCGATCGAATGGAAAGCGGCAACGTCGTGTGCCTACTGGCAGACGGCGGATGGAAATACTTGAGCAGCCAGTTGTGGACCAAGGACTACGAAACCCTCGCCAAAGAAGCACAGGGCAAGATCTGGTGGTAATGCCCCCTTTCTTGACCAGACACATACTTGGCGGCGCCAGATTGCGCCGCTTTCGTTGTTAATGCCCCTTCTCGCCAACCAATCAGCTACGGCGGGACCCGTTACCCCAACGTAACCTCGCCGGCCCGCCGACCGTTAATCGACCGGATTCGGTGTTGCCCCTGACGGTTGCCGGTGCTATACTACGTGCACATAACGCCCTGCTATAGATGAATACCATCGGTTCAATGCACATCTATGGCGAGAGGTTTGCGGGTTTGGAAAGCGGGGCGTGTACCCGCTTTACTCTTGTAACATTGCCGGGCGACACCACGGAAATCAGACTACAGCCCGCACCGCGGAGGACGACGATGAAGAGCGATTTCATGATGGCATTAAATCAGTTATCCGCTGAACGCGGCCTGGCGAAAGACCAGGTACTGCGAGCCATTGAAGTTGCTCTGGCCTCGGCCTTCCGGCGCGACGATCCGGCCGGTGGCCAAAACCTGTCGGTTAAACTGAACCCCAACACTGGTGATATCAGCATATTCGCCCTGCGCGCCGTGGTTGAAGAGGTCGAATTCCCCGAAACCGAAATTTCCCTGCAGGAAGCTCAGAGCATTCGACCCAACATCCAGATCGGCGACGAAATCGCCGAATCTGAAGAGGTTCCTCACGACGCCAGTCGCATCGCGGCTCAAACCGCCCGCCAGGTTATCATGCAACGCCTTCGCGAAGCCGAACGCGAAAAGATTTTCGAGGAATACTCCGCATACCAAGGTGAATTGATCAGCGGCAGTATTGAAAGCGTCGAAAAGGGACCGACTGTTTTTGTAAACCTCAATCCCCATCAGGCCCAGAACCAGAACCGGGCTCGCGGCGTCATGCGCCCCGACAATCAGGTCGGCAACGAACGTTACCGCAAGGGCCAGAACCTCAAGGTGCTTCTGGTTGAAGTACAGCAAACTCCCCGTGGCCCCGAAGTCGTGGTGAGCCGCACCCATCGCGACCTGCTCCGCCGCCTGATGGAGGCGGAAGTCCCGGAAATTGGCAACGGTACGGTGGAAATCCGCAGCATCGCGCGCGACCCCGGAGTCCGCAGCAAGGTCGCAGTCGCGTCTCACCAGGAAGGCGTTGACCCGGTCGGTTCTTGCATCGGCTTGCGCGGCAATCGCATCCAGAGCATCGTCAACGAACTACAGGGCGAAAAGATCGATGTAATCGAATGGGATTCCAACCCCCGGGTACTGATCTCCCGCGCCCTCAGCCCCGCCGACGTTGGCGCCGTTGAGCTGGACCAGGACGAAAACACCGCTTACGTCGTGGTTCCAGAGAACCAGATGTCGCTGGCCATCGGTCGCGACGGTCAAAACGCTCGTTTAGCCGCCCGCCTCTCCGGATGGCGGTTGGACATCAAGAACGTTGAACAGTGGGAAGCCCTGCGCGAAGCCAGAGCCGCTGAAGCCGCCCGTGTCACCGCAGAACGCGCCGCTTTGGCCGCCACCGCTGCCGCCGAAGCCGCCGCTGAGCAGGCCGCCGCGACCGTGGAAGAAGCCGTGATGCCTGTTGCCGAGGCCGCAGAAGCCGCAATCGCTGAAACCGGCCTGGTCGCCGAAACGGTTGAACTCATCGAATCCATTGAAGCCAGCCCCGAGACGGCAACCGTAGACGCCGCAGTCATCGCCGACATCGCCGCCGTAATCTCCCAACCGCCAGCGGAATCAGCAGCAGTAGCCGAAGCCCCGGAGGCTGAGGTTTCAACCCCGGGTCTGGCATTCGATGAAGATGCCCTCCTCGAAGCCCTCATCGCGGAGGAAGAGGCCACCACCGTCAACGCCTCCGCTTCAGGAACGCAACCGCAGCCAGTCGGCCTCAGCGTGGAGGCCCTGGGAAATCTTACTATCGACGATGTGATCGTTGAAGACGATGACGAAGAACTCGAAGACGACGATCCAGTCGAGGAAGATATCGCCGACCTGTTGGCAGGTCTGCCCAATCTGGCTCCCGACGCTGGAAAGATCAGGTTCGCTGAAGACATTGTCGGAGACTTCCGTGGCAGCGACAGTCGTCGCCGTCGCGGCGGTGGCAACCGTCGGGGCGGTAACGTTCCCGGAGCCCGTGGCCCTGGTGGCCGGGGCCGGTGATACTGTCCTCTCACCTACTCTCTGACATCTTTCGGATGGAGCCGTGGACCCGCCATTGCGGGACTGCTGCTCCACTCAGGTAACACCTATTCCCAAACCCCGTCACATACCGGAACGTAGTTGCATCGCCTGCGGTCGCAAAGGACCAAAGGGCGACTTGGTTCGCGTGGTTCGCGCTCCGGACGGTTCTACCAGCGTGGACGTGGTGGGCCGTGCCAACGGTCGTGGCGCCTACTTGTGCCGGCAGCCAGAGTGTTGGGATAAAGGATTAGTCAAACGCGCCCTGGAGAAGAGCCTGCGCAGCGCAATTTCTTCCCAGGATCTGGATTCAATGAGAAATTTCTACCTTGAGACTATCGCATCTGCCGCAGCAAGCAATGGAATGGCTTCGGCTGGCGACGTCGTGCCCAACATAAACCAATGAAACCGGCAACGCTGGGAGCGTTGGTGGGGCCGTTCCGCTAGAGGAGGTTTTGACCATGACTACTGACCAACGCGACAACGCATCGCGCCGGACCCGACGTGCCGAACCACGTCGCGCCAGCCCTCGGGCTCTTACCTTGCCCGAAACCCTTACCCTCAAAGAATTGTCCGAACTCCTCGACCAAACGCCCGTGGACGTAATCAAGCAACTGATGCGCCACGGTATCATGGTATCGGTGAACCAGGTAATCGATCACCAGGTGGCCACCGTGGCTGCCGCCGCGTATGGCGTGCGAACCCGCCTCGCCGAATCCAATGCCGAAACCGCGCCGATTACCGCCGACTCCACCGCACAAATCGATGCGCAGCTGCAACCTCGTCCGCCCGTCATCACTATCCTGGGCCACGTCGACCACGGCAAAACCAGCCTCCTCGATTACATCCGCGAGTCATCCGTGGTCCAGAAAGAAGCCGGCGGTATCACCCAGCATATCGGCGCCTATCAGGTGGAACTGGACGGTCAGCCAATCACGTTCCTGGACACGCCGGGCCATGCCGCATTCACTGCCATCCGATCCCGCGGAGCCCGTGTTACCGACATCGCTGTGCTGGTCGTCGCCGCCGACGACGGCATCATGCCTCAAACCGACGAAGCCATTTCCCACGCCCGCGCCGCGGAAGTTCCCATCGTCGTTGCCATCAACAAGATGGATTTGCCCGGAGCCCAACCCGAAGTCATAAAACGCCAGCTCAGCGAACGCAACCTGCTCGTAGAAGAGTGGGGCGGAGACATCATCGCGGTACCGGTATCTGCGCAAACCGGTGATGGTGTCGGAGACCTGCTGGAAAACCTCACCGTTCTGGCCGAAGTCATGGAACTCAAAGCCGATCCAACGCGCCCGGCCGCCGGCGTTGTCGTCGAGGCAACCCTCGACCGGCGTCGCGGTCCCACCGCCACGGTGCTGATCCAGTCGGGCACTCTGCGAGTTGGTAACCAAATCGTGGTCGGCGGCGCCTGGGGCCGGGTGCGCGCCATCACCAACGAGCGCGGCGAGTCCATGGACTGCATCACACCCGGCAGCCCTGGCGTGGTAACCGGCCTCAACTCCACCCCGGAGGCCGGCGACATCCTGCAGGTCGTGTCCGACGAGCGCACCGCCCGTCAAACGGCTGAGCGCCACGGGCGGCGCTCTCACACCGGTAACCTGGACACCGTGCTCACGCTGGACAACGTCGTCAAGCAGATCGACTCCGGCGACGTGAAAGAACTCATTGTTGTTCTCAAAGCTGACGTCCAGGGCAGTGTGGAAGCCATCGTCCAGTCCATAGAGAAACTGTCGGAAGGCGAAGTGAAAGCCCGCGTTATCCACTCTGGTTCAGGTTCAGTCAGCGATTCCGACATTCAACTGGCGTCGGCTTCCGACGGGATCGTGCTGGCCTTCAACGTCGGGTTCGAGATCGGCGCTGAACGCACTGCCGACCGCCTCGGCGTGGAAGTTCGCAGCTATCAGATAATCTACCGGCTGCTGGAAGACATCGAGCAGGCTTTGAAGGGCATGCTGGAACCGGAATACCACGAAATCGTGGTCGGCAGGGCCGAGGTCCGCGAAATATTCTCCGGACGACGCAGTATTCAGATTGCCGGATGTCGAGTGCTCGATGGCCGTATCGCACGTCAGAGTACCGTTCGCCTCATGCGCCAGGAAAACTCGGTTATCGAAACTGGAATCAACAGCCTCCGACATTTCCGCGACGAAGTGAACCAGGCCACCGCCGGTACCGAATGCGGCATCGTGCTGGACGGTTTCAACGATTACCAAGAGGGTGACGTCATTGTCGCCTACCGCATGGAGCGCGTGAGCTAACTCCGGGCATTTTTTACAGACCGGCTGGGTGGAAACGCCGCGGCGCTTCCACCCAGCCGAAGCCCGTATACGGGGAGGTGCAGCACATGACCGACCGACGGCGCGTTGAACGGGTCAATGGAGTCCTGCGCGAGGAAATTTCCGGCCTCATCGCTTCACAACTCAACGACCCCCGTTTGCGCGGCATCATCAGCATCACCCGGGTGAGTGCCACGTCCGATTTGCGTAGTGCACGGGTCTACGTCAGCGTCATGGGGAGCGAGGAAGTACGCCAGCAGGCCCTCTCTGGTATCCAGTCATCCGCCTCCTACCTGCGCCGGGAGTTACGCAGCCGCGTGTCCCTGCGTTACGTTCCCTTCCTCACCTTTGTGCTGGACGACGCCATGCTGGAAGCAAATCGCCTGATGCGCATCATCGACGACCTCGGCGACGCCACCGCATCCCCTGACCCGGCCGCATCCCGACAGCTGAAGCAAACCTGATCTCATGCCCGGTAGCGAACGCGGCGGGACGGCGGTCAACGGTTTCCTGAACTTCTACAAACCGGTTGGCATCACTTCAATGGAAGCCCTCCGTCGGGTCAAACGTATCACCGGGCAACGGAAAAAAGTCGGCCACGCCGGCACCATGGACCCCCTCGCCAGCGGCGTTCTGCCCATCTGTTTCGGGCAGGCCACTCGCCTCATGGAACAGGTCGTTTCCGGGCGCAAACAATACCGAATGACGGTTCGCCTGGGAGAATCAAGCACTACCTACGATGCCGAGGGAGTGATCACTCAGGTTGCCGATCCGGCGGGACTATCCCACCAGGTTATTCACCAGGCTCTGCAGAGCTTCATCGGCTTGATACCGCAGATCCCGCCCATGTTCAGCGCCCTCAAAGTGGACGGACAGCGCCTGTACGATTTGGCGCGAGCCGGCAAGGAGATAACCCGCCGGCCGCGCACCATCGAGATTTTCAGCATCACCATAGATTCCCTAAACCTGCCCGATTTAGATCTAACGATAGATTGTGGTCCCGGCACTTACATGCGTTCCGTCGCCCACGACCTGGGTCAGATGCTGGGGTGCGGCGGGTACGTGACCGCCCTGACCCGCTCATCGTGTGGCGGTTTCGACGCAACGGACAGCGTTACCCTGGAGCAACTGGAAGACCTTTCTCCCGCTTCCGAATGGCAGAATCTCCTCCATCCGCTGGACTGGCCGGTTCGCGCTTTATCCACGTTAACGGTCAGCGAAACCGAAGCTGCCGGAGTGCGGAATGGTCAGCCGGTGCCGACCCTGGATAACCCTCCGGAGCCATTCGGCCCCGATGACCAGAGGCGTGTGTACGACCCCAATGGTTTGTTCCTTGCGTTGGCCAGGTTCGACGCCGAGCATGGCAGGTGGCAACCAACACGGGTTTTCGACAGCCGGGAACCATCCCCATTCGCTGGTAACGCGGGCTAATACGGTTCGCTGCTGGCAACGCTGTCAGACATCACCTCAGCATGGACACCCCTCATCCGCCGTGCGCCCGGTGCAACCGGATTACCCGAAGCGGCTCATCCTACACCTTTCGACCCCGTGGCGGCGCAGTTGGAGTCACCAAGTGTTTCCGTTGCTCCCTGCGGCACTGGCCCATGATTCGCCGGTCCCTGATCGCCAGCGCGGTGGTGGGCACGGCCCTCACGGCGCTGAATCAGGGCGATACCATTCTTGCCGGTGAGATCACCGCGGCGTTGGCCTGGAAAATACCGCTAACCTATTGCGTGCCTTTCCTGGTAGCAACCTACGGGGCATTGTCCAACAGCCGCAACTAACCCGTCGCCACTTTAATACTGGCGCAACACCTCGACCACCCGCCCGCGAATCTCCACGTTGCCAGCGTCGGCGTATATGGGTTCCATGGTGCTGTTGGCGGGTTGCAGCCGCACCTGAGACCCTTCCCGGTAGAATTTCTTCAGGGTCGCTTCCTCTTCCTCGCGCAGCCAGGCCACCACCATCTCGCCGTTACGGGCTGTATTGGTGGGCTTTACCACCACCACATCCCCGTCGTCGATGAGGGCGTCGATCATCGATGTTCCCTTAACCGTCAGCGCGAACAGGGTCCCGTGCTTCTTTTTCAGGTCCGGTCGCACCTCTACCGTATCGAACTCGACGGCAGCCGAGGCCCCTTCAGTAGAAAACGCCGGAATCGGTTCGCCAGCTGCAATATAACCAACGATCTGGACCCTCACCGCTCCGTTGGCGACCGGTTGGCCCGTCTCATCCAGCAACTCAATCCCCCGCGCCACTTCCGACCGGCGTTTCAGGTAGCCGTCCCGCTCCATCAGGCGCAGGTTATAGTCAACCACCGACGTGCTGCTGATGTCGCATCCCTTTTGGATATCGCGCACAGTGGGCGGTATGCCGTTTTCGTCCATGAAACGTTCTATATATTCCAGAATGCGCTTCTGACGCGGTCGCAGGCTTTTTAGCGGTGGCATTGCTAGCTACCTCCCGGGGTCAAGTGTTCGATATTAAACAAAACTTATGTTCAGCACAGATATGCTATTATTGCGCGGGTACTTTGTCAACTCCACCGGGTCACAAAAATAGCGCCCGGCGCTTGATAAAAACCGCCGGGCGCACCAATTTTCGATGGAGCGGGTTATTCCTGTTGCAATCGGTTCAACGCCGCAGCCAAACGAGCCTTGCGCCGTGATGCGGTGTTCTTGTGGAACACACCCTTGCGGGCGGCAATGTCCAGCAGGCTCATCGCCTTGTGTACGGCGGCGTCCGAGTCGGCGTCACCAGCTGCCAATGCCCGCCGTGCCTGCACGATCGCCGTGCGAGTGGTGCGGCGTACGCTCAGGTTGCGAGCGTAGCGTTTTACGGATCGATGAGTGGTTTTTTGGGCTGGCACTTGGTTGGCTCCTGATGTTTTGCTTTTCAGACATAGATACTATCAAATCAAAGCCAAAATGTCATCCCGATGTATCATGCTGTAACAGTTCAGACTCGACGGGTTGTTTCCATACCACTCCGTCATTCCGGCCTTGAGCCGGAATCCAGAGACGCTTTAAACCTCGATGTTGCTTATCTTGGGCTTCCCGGATTCCCGCTTTCGCGGGAAAGACAGGTTGGGGCCAGGATATTGCCTTCAACTCTGGACACTTACATCACGCTGCCAGGGCCTTTCGATTTTCGGAACGTGGCGGTCAAAGGTGAGATGGCGACAGCGTTGGTCGATACGGCTACAAGATTGCCTACCCCCGTATCGAGTACGGGGTCGCAATGACAAAGTGGGCACCCATGAGGATGTATCATGTTGTGCCGTTGCAGGATGCGCCCAATACGGCACCCCTCGTTTTGCCGTTTCCGGTTGCCTCCAATCCTCGCGTGGTGCATCATGTACCGGCATCATCAAACACAGTTCGCCAAATAGAGCTCGCCAAATAGAACTCGGCGCCAACGGCCAGCCCAACCACCGGAGGTTCGTTATGTCCATCACTAACCTGACCCGCAGCCCAGTATACGGTCAGCACGGCATGGTTTCCTCAGATTCTCCGTTGGCCGCCGCTGCCGGATTGCGAGTGCTGCAAAACGGTGGCAACGCCTTCGACGCTGCCCTGGCGGTTGCCGCCGTAGAATGTGTAACCATTGTCCCAATGTGTGGTCTCGGCGGCGACTCTTTCATCCTGGCTTACGAGGCATCCTCGGGCAAGGTAACCAACATCAACAGCAGCGGTGCGGCCGCGTCGGGCGTCGAGGCCAGCTACTACCGCCAGCAGGGACTCGACCTGATGCCCATCGCCGGCCCCCACTCGGTATCCGTCCCCGGTGAGGTGGCCGCCTGGGAATCGCTCCATCGCGATTTCTGCACCCTGCCCTTCGCCGACCTGCTGGAACCCGCCATCCGATACGCCCAATACGGTTTCCCGGTTCCGCCCCGCATCGCCAGAGTGTTTGCCAACAGCGCCGAGTTGCTGGCGCGGTTCAGCTCCACCGCTAATGTTTACCTCACCGGCGGAAGGCCCCCACGCGAAGGCGACGTGCTGGTCAACCAGGACCTCGCTGCATCTATCCGCGCCGTCTCCGAGGGTGGCGCCGATGCTTTCTATCGCGGCCCCCTGACCGAGCAGATGGTAGCCGGGCTCAACCACTTTGGTGGAGCATTCGCCGTCGCCGATTTCAACAATCATCACGCCGATGTCGGCGAACCCATCAGCGCCGAATACCGTGGCCACCGTGTCTACCAGACCCGCCCTCCGTCTCAGGGGTTCCTGATGCTCCAGATGCTCAACATCGTCAGCGGCCACGATCTTACGTCCATGACTCCCAACTCGGCCGACTTAATTCACCTCCTGGTCGAGGCCAAGAAAATCGCCTATTCCGACCGCAACCGTCTCGCCGGCGACCCCAATTTTGTCGAATGGCCCCTGGACGGCCTGCTGTCCCAGGAATACGCCGACATGCGCCGTGACCAGATCCACCCCTTCCAGGCCGGCGGCGAAGTAAGGCCGCTGACTCCCGTGGACGGCCACGGCGACACCACCTATTTCTGCGTCGCCGACGGCGACGGCAACGCCGTCAGCTGGATCCACAGCCTTTCCAACGGTTTCGGTTCCGGAGTTGTGGCCGCCGGCACCGGTGTCCTGTTCAACAATCGCGCCGGCCGTGGGTTCAGCCTGGAAGCCGACCACCCCAACGTCATCAAGCCCGGCAAACGCACCATGCACACCCTCAACTGCTACCTCACCACCGTCAACGGCCAGGTCGCCATCGTCGGCGGAACACCTGGCGGCGATCTACAACCCCAGTGCGGCGCACAAATCCTGTCCAAGCTCATCGATGGCGGCCTCCAGTCCCAGGACGCCGTGGAGTCTCCTCGCTGGTACAGCTTCCCCGGCACCGATCCCGCCACCATCAACCGGCCCGGCGAACTGCGCGTCGAGGTGGGTATGCCCGATGACACCATCCGCGACCTCACCCGCATGGGTCACAACGTGGTGCAAAACTCGCTGGGCTCCTACCACGGCGTGGTGCAGCTCATCGTCCGCGACCAACGCCGTGGCGTCCTCATCGGCGCCTCCGACCCCCGCGGCGACGGCCAGGCCGTGGGCTTTTAGGTGAAATACACCCGTAACCCGATTGCCAGCCTGTCAGCGTGGTTGATCATATCCCTCGGGGTGGCCATCATCGGCCTTGGGTGCCAGGATGACGGGCCACCGGTCTCCCACGGTGCCACGTCACCGACCAACACTCCGCTGCGCGGTGCGGCGGCCGGGTCAGGTTCGGGCAACACGCAACAACCGACGACAGCACAGGGGTATGCCGTGGCCCCGATTGCTGACTCCGCTGCTGATATAACCATGGTTGATTTTTTCATCCAGCCGAGGCGGGTTGATGCCGACTCGGTATGGTTCCCACTGGTTGGTCAGAGGATAGACGACCCTGATGAGTTCTCGAAATATCTCGCCATGTGGGACGAAGCCAATCCGTGCTACGGCGAACTGCAAACCAGTGTCGCGGAGTTGGGGGAGGACACCTGGTTCGACCCGTTGGATTTTATCCAGTATGTGCGTATTACCACCCCTGGAGTTTCCACCTGCGTGCAAGAGTTGTTTCCGCAGTTGGATGCCGACAATTTTTTCGCCTATACGACACGCGCCGCGAGCGCCGGATCGAAAGGCTGCTCAACGCGTTCTCGAACATGATTCGGGTCGGCGACCAGATGGTGTTCCCCGAGTGTGAGACCGTCATTAACTCCCCCCTGCCGAATTTGTCCGGCGCCACCAACCCCACGCAACTGCGCGACGGATTCCGTATCGCCGCCCGCGAGTTGTTCAGTTGTTTCAGCGAACAGACGCAAATCCGATTCCCGCATCTGGAAGTACATGAGCTATTCGCCTTGCCGACGGACGAACGCCTCGCCACTATCGACTCGCAGTTGTTGGCCGCCGGGCATATCGCATCACTGCTGTATGAAGTTCATTTTGACGTATGCCGCGAATCATACCAGGCGCTTTTCCCTACGATCCACCAAGCTCCCAGCCCGCGGGACTTAGAGGTTGCAATGGACGGAGCGCATGAATCATTGTTCGCCTGCTTCGAACGGGCGCTTGAGGCAGCGCAACGGGATGAATATCCCCATGTGGCAACGCCTGACCCGCAGTCTACTCATTCTCCAGGCCAGTAGGCTTACGGAAAGTAGTAAACCGCCGGCAGCCCCCGGTATCGTTCATCCAGGTCCATCCCGTAGCCCACCACGAAATGGTTGGGAATGCTGAACCCCACATAGTCGTACCCGATTTCGGCTTCGCGGCGGTCGGGTTTGTCCAGTAGCGTACATATCCGTAGCGAGGCCGGCTGCATCGCCTCCAGGTACTCCGACACCGCAACCAGCGTGTGGCCCGTGTCGGTAATGTCGTCCACCAGCAGCACATGCCGCCCGGCAATGTTTTCGGAGGCGGGCGTCCCCTCGATCCTCACCGTCCCCGACGACGAGGTGCCGCTGCCGTAGCTGCTGGCCCTCAGGTATTCGACGCTGATGACCTCCACCCGTAACTGCCGCAGCAAGTCAGCGACAAACAGTGCCGCGCCCTTCAATACACCGACCAGCACCACACCCGTATCGGCATAATCCCGGTCGATCTCTCCCGCCAGCCGTGCCACTTCACATTGCAGCTCGGCCTCCGACAACAGCAGGAGCATGCCATCGGTCGGATCCACGGCGGCGGTTCGAACCCTTGTGGTCGTCCCGATTGCTACACGTCCAGGTTACGCACCTCGGTAGCGTGGCTTTGGATAAAGTTCTTGCGGGGGCCAACCTGCTCACCCATCAACATCTCGAACACGTCGTGCGCCTCGGCCAGATCATGCGCCGAAACCCGCAGCATCTTGCGCGTTTCCGGATTCATGGTCGTGTCCCAAAGCTGGTCGGCGTTCATCTCCCCAAGACCCTTGTAACGCTGCACCGCCGGTTCGGCTCGCGCCGTGGACATCTTCTTGATCAGTTGGTCCTTTTCGTCCTCGCTGTAGGCGTAGGCGATGTTGCGGCCCCGTTGCACCCGATACAACGGTGGCTGGGCAATGTACAGGAACCCGCCATCTATCAGCGGTCGCATCCTCCGGTAGAAATACGTCAGGATGAGCGTGCGGATATGCGATCCATCCACGTCGGCGTCGGTCATGATGATGATGTAGTGGTAGCGGAGCTTGGAGATGTCGAATGCCTCGCCCTCTCCGGTTCCGACTGCCGCGATGACGGCCCGAATCTCCTCGTGGCCCAGGATGCGTTCCACCTTGTCCAGGAACCGTTCCACATTCAGGATCTTGCCCTTCAGCGGCAGGATGGCCTGGAACTGACGGTCACGGCCCATCTTCGCCGAACCCCCAGCCGATTCGCCCTCCACGATATACAGTTCCGACTTGGCCGGGTCTCGCTCGGCGCAGTCAGCCAGTTTGCCGGGTAGCGAAGTGCCGTCCAGCGCGTTCTTCCGCAACACCAGGTCCCTGGCGCGGCGAGCCGCTTCGCGGGCAGCATGGTTGGTTTGCACCTTATCCAGCATGCTCTTGGCGGCGGTTGGGTTTTCTTCCAGGAACCGCGTC
This sequence comes from Dehalococcoidia bacterium, assembly GCA_965217175.1. Lineage (GTDB taxonomy): Bacteria > Chloroflexota > Dehalococcoidia > Lucifugimonadales > UBA3495 > Bin87. The sequence continues at coordinate 1,348,591 of OZ244251.1, read as the reverse complement.
AAACCTTCGGCGGTGGCGGTTTCTACGCGGCCGCGGATTTCGGGATTGCTCAACTTGTTTTTGGTTTGACCCTCAAACTGCGGATCCCCCAACTTCACGCTGATGATGGCTACCAGTCCGCCCCTGGTGTCATCGCCGGTGAAAGAATCCTTCGGGTCTTTGAACACGTTCTGCTTGCGGGCATGGTCGTTGAGCACCCGAGTCAACGCCGACCGGAACCCGGCCAGGTGTGTCCCGCCTTCAGACGTCAGGATGCAGTTGGCAAACGTGCGCTCGTCGGCGGCCAGATTATCGTGCCCGTCGGTGTGGTGATACTGGAACGCCACTTCCACGTCCGCGTCATCCGCGTTGCGTTGGTAGTAAAACGGCTCCGGCATAACCACGTTGCGCTTGCGGTTAATGTTTCGCACCATGCTGGCCACGCCAGTGTCAAAGAAGAAGCTGCGCTCCACGTCGCCGTTGCGCTCTGCCTCGTGGAACTCGCTCACCAGGGAGATTTCCAAACCCTTGTTCAGGTACGCGGTTTGCCGCAGCTGCGCTACCAGGCGCCCAAAGTCGTAGGTTATCTCCGGGAAGATGTCCGGGTCGGCGCAATACGTTACCATCGTGCCGTGCTTGTTCACCCGCTGGTGGCGCACCAGTTCGGTGGACGGAATTCCCCGCGAATAGTCCTGCGTGTAGCGGTGACCTCCACGGTAAACTTCAGCGTGCAGTTGTGACGCCAGCGCATTCACCACCGAAGCTCCCACGCCGTGCAGCCCTCCCGATACCTTGTAGGCTGCTCCGTCGAATTTGCCCCCGGCGTGCAGCGTTGTCAGCACCGTTTCCAGCCCGGAAACCCCTGTGTCAGGGTGCACGTCCACCGGAATCCCGCGTCCATTGTCAGAGACAGTAACCGCGCCATCCTTGGCCAGATGCACATCGATACGGTCGCAATGGCCGGCCAGCGCTTCATCCACCGCGTTGTCGAGCAATTCCTTTATAAGATGATGAAGCCCGTCAACCCCGGTGCTGCCTATATACATTCCAGGACGAACCCTGACGGCTTCCAACCCTTTTAGCACCTGAATGTTATCAGAAGTATACTGTGAAGATATATCTGTTGCCGAAACCATAGATTGCTGGGTCATATTATGATTATTTCTCCACAGATTTCACCGATTAGGCCAACGGCAAATCCCTGCCACGCGATTTGTTTATTACGCACAGAAATGGTATTGCCTGAGCACATCAATATTATACCCGATCCACTTCGGGATTGCTACGAATTTGCCGACGTGATTGGGTGATTTTCAAGAATCAAAAGATGCGCTCGTATACTCCCGGAGACCCGTTTGCGAACCGCATCGACGGCTGCACATGCCCGTTCCACTGCGGGGTAACCATATCCCTCAGCGCCTGCCATTCTGTACACTCTGCAACTTCCGGACCACTACATTCGTGCACAGTAGTGTATTTAGGCTCTCCCATCACAACTTCCCACCGTCGCCCACGTATGTATCCCGGGATACTGTAGTACAAAGGCAGTCGCTCATCGTTATATGCCGCATTGAACAATTCATCCAGCGGTTCCGGTATTTCCATTCTCCCTACCAGCAACGCCGGCGCCATCTCCGCCACCGCCGTGTCCTCCGACACTTCCGTTGGATAGATCAGCCGGTACAGGTTGCGCACGTAGTTGATGCCAATCACGCCCGGCGACATCCTCTGCGACCACTCGGTGGGGTTGTTCAGGTGGTACTGCCAGCCGTCGGAATACCAGGTTTCCGCCGTTTCGATCTCGTAGCACGCCAGGTATTTCGGACCGCCCCGCACCGCCACATATCTCGCCGCATTCAGGACTCCCGGAATGGACAACCGTTCGGGAATGTGCTCTTCGTTATACCAGCGGTTGAATTCATCCTCATGCTCGGCGGGCACATCGACGTACACCATCAACAGTCCCTGTCTTTTTTTGGCGGCCAAGTATCACCTCCCGGTTCTTAGAAGTGTTGTCAGTCCCAGCCTGTCGCTGGCAATGTGTTGCCACAATAACGTTACGGGCTTGGGTTCGCTTCCGGAAAATACCATTGCCCCGATTTCAGGCTGTCGATCGCGAGCCGCATCGGCTCAAACAACGGTTCCGGAGTACTTCCCAAAGGATACCAACCATACTCTCCGAACGAACCGTCGGCAGCGCTGGGCGCGGGAGTCTGGTCGCCTATTTCGCCCAGGAATTCCACATCCACGTAATGGCGTCCATACTCGATGATGTTGCTCAGACATAACACGCGCAGCCCACCTACCCTCACCCCAAGTTCCTCCTGAGCTTCTCGCCGCGCGCAATCCTCCAGGGATTCCCTAAACTCCAGATGCCCGCCAGCCGAACCCCAGGTGGACTCTCCGTGAGCGCCTTGCCGCTGCGCCAGAAACACCTCGCCACCACGAATGAACACCACTCCCACCCCAACCAGAGGCCGTTTGTCCTGCTCGCCCACGGCCGCAGTATAACATAGCGTTATGTAATCATCCGTCCCCGGACTCACGCGTCCCCGTTGTAATCTGTCATTGCGAGGAGCGTCAGCGACCTGGCAATCTCGTCCCAAATCCTGTCCATCCATGTTGGATTCGGCCCCCCTCTCCCTTGATGGGAGAGGGTTGGGGTGAGGGTCACCGCCCGTTAGTCCTGAGCCTGTCGAAACACCCCCTTTCATTGCGAGGAGCGTTAGCGACGTGGCAACCTCAATGAGGCTGAACACACGTCGACGAACCGCCGTTGCTACGGCGGCGAGATTGCCAACCCCCGTATCGAGTACGGGGTCGCAACGACAAAGTGGGTACGCGTGAGCGTCCCCCGATGCTTGTCGCCGCCCGTCGGCTGGTGCTAGACTTCGGCGGCATTTGTCCCCCACGATCCCGCTGGTTATGTCTCGTAACGACGCCCATCCACCCATTTCGCCCCAGGAGGCCCGCTTCCCATGACCCAGGCCCACCCGACTGATGATCTCCCGATTTCCCGCTCCGGCCACACGGCGCTGTCCGTTTGCGAAACCGCGGCCCGGCGGGCCGGCGAACTGGCTGTCGCCCGTTTTAGCACCGACATCGAGATCAGTTTCAAAGGTCGCGCCAACGTCGTAACCGACGTGGACCTGGCATCAGAGCGCATCATTCTCGACCACATACGTGAAGAGTATCCGGACTTCGGAATATTGTCGGAAGAATCGGCGCCGGTGGTCGGAACCTCTCCCTATACGTTGGTGGCAGACCCCATCGATGGCACGCGCAACTTCGCCGAGGGAATCCCTCATTTCTGCGTGGTCGTCGCCATCGCCCGGGGCGATGAGGTGGTGGCCGGCGTAACTTACGATCCGGTGCGCGACGAAATGTTCGCGGCGCAAAAGGGCCGGGGCGCAACCCTCAATGGCGAACCCTTCCACGTTTCAGACCGGCAGGATATCGGCAAGGCCGTCCTTGGATTCGACCTTGGCTACAATTTTGAACAGGCCGGAAAGTTGCTTCAAATGGCCAGCAGTATGTGGCCGCAAACGCAGGCCTACCGCCTCATGGGTTCCAGCGCCCTCAGCATCGCCTACACCGCGTGCGGACGCATCGACCTCTACTTCCACCACAGCCTCTCGCCCTGGGACATCGCCTCCGGGATTCTGCTGGCCCAGGAAGCCGGCGCCCAGGTTCTCGATCAACGCACCCTGGAACCGGCCACGCTGTTCTCAACGGGCCTGATCCTCTCCAACCCAACCCTCGTCAGCCAGTTCCTGCAACTAACCGAAGGCGCGGCCTGGCGGCGGTTGTAAGTTTCAAGCAACCACGGGCGCTCCGCGATCCGGGCGCCGCAGCAAACTCGTGCGGTTCGTCCAGCCTAACCGACCACGAATACCAGCACTGCTACCGCTGCCGCGATTGCAACGGCGTAAGCGAATGTCATGATGACGGTTTTCTGGTTAAACCTTACTTTCATGGCCTCCTCCGTCAATCAGGGGAACATTAAGCACCTTGGCAATCACACTATACCACCACTGGATCAACGGGGCGGTAGCAAGTACCGCGGGAAGCACCAGAGCCGCTCGGGTCACACTTTCCAACGTCTCTGAACGTCCGGCGTCGAACAATTCCTCCGGCAAGTTGAACCATGCCAGCAACGAGCCGCCAACTATTAGGATGGTGGCCACCAACCCCATGGATATCGACAACACCAGGCGGCGGAAATCGAACCACTTCCAATTTATCAACATTTTCGGCGGCGATCCCTTGCCTGGCGGGTGTGAGCAATTTTCTCGGTATACAGGATGCTCAAAAAGCTATCGCACTTAACACTGCTTATCAACCACCAAATGTCACCTCGCCGCCTGGCCGGTCCCCACTACGCCCCCGTCCACCAGCGCATCCACCTCGGCCTCCGTGTAACCGTGCTCCAGCAGCAACTCCCGCGTATGCTCGCCCAGTCCCGGCCCTCGGTGTCGGATGCTTCCCGGCGTCGCCGACAGCTTCACCGGGATGCCGATGTTCTGTAACTCGCCCATCTCATCGTCGGCCAACGTCACCTTCATATCCCGGGCCAACACCTGCTCGTCGGCGTACACCTGCGCCATATCGTAAATCGGGCCGGCCACCACGCCCGCCGACTGCAATTGCTCCATCCAGTATTCCGTGGAGTGCTCCACCAGGATACCTTCCAGCAACTCCGCCAGCTCGCCTTCCCGCGCCTTCCTGTCGTTCGATGCTTTGTATCTGGGGTCCTCAATCAGGGCATCCTGCCCGATGGCTCGACAAAACTGCTCCCACGTTGGTTGTGACGCCGCTCCGATGTTGATGTAGCCGTCGCTGGTGCGCAGCGCCTGGTACGGCGCGTTGACCCGGTGCGCCGAGCCCAGCGGGCCCGGTATCTCCCCGTTGACAAAATACTCCGACGATTCCCAAACGGTGAAGGCGATCCCCGCCTCCAGCAGCGATGCGTCCACTTTCTGACCCTGTCCGGTGCGCTGGACGTGTATGTAGGCCGCCAGGATTCCGAACGCCGTAAAGCTTCCCGCCCCAATGTCAGTTATGGGAACACCCACTTTTGCCGGCGGCCCGTCGGGAAACCCCGTGATGCTCATCAACCCGCTCATTCCCTGCGCCACCAGGTCAAACCCGCCCCGGTTGCGGTACGGGCCACTTCCCCCGAACCCCGATATACTGGCGTACACCAGCCGCGGATTGATCTTCGCCAGTTCCTCATAGCCCAACTCCAACCGATCCATCACACCCGGCCGGAAGTTCTCCGCCACAACGTCCGCCGACTCCGCCATCTTGCGAAATACAGCCTTGCCCGCATCCGATCGCAGATCCAGTGCGATGCTCCGCTTGTTCCGGTTCAGGGCCAGGAACCCCGCCGCAAACCCGTTGCTGTACCGGCTGCCCATGCGCCGCGTATCGTCGCCGCTCCCCGGACGCTCAATCTTGATTACATCCGCCCCCATGTCGGCCAACAGCATCGTACACATCGGCCCGGCCATAATCTGCGTCAAATCCAGCACCTTCACGCCCGCCAGCGGCCCAGTCGGATACTCATGCTGATTCATCGTTAACTCCTTGCGATAGGCCACTTTTCTAAAGATAAAGTGCCTGGCATGTAGGGCGACAAGTGCGGAAGAAAAGCCCCTCTCTCACTGGGAGAGGGGTGGGGGCGAGGGCCGTCGCCGTTTGACACTCTCACCGGCAAACCGGATAATGCGGCCTCGAACCGGAGGGGCGCAATGGGCGATATTATACTTGGCGACAATCTTGATGTCCTCCGAACCTTGCCCGGCGCAGCGTTCCAACTGATCTATATCGACCCACCCTTCAACACCGGCAAAGCCCAATCCCGCACCCGCATCCGCGTTTCCCGCGACGACGCCGGCGACCGCACCGGTTTCCAGGGCCACCGCTACAAGACTCAGGTGGTCGGCACGAGCCGATACGATGACGCCTTCGACGACTACCTGGCTTTTCTCCGACCCCGCCTGCAGGAAGCCTATCGCGTGCTGGACGATCGCGGCAGCTTGTTCTTCCACATCGACTACCGCGAGGTCCACTACTGCAAGGTGATGCTGGACGAAATCTTTGGCCGCGATTCCTTCATCAACGAAATCATCTGGGCCTACGACTACGGCGCACGCAGCAAAAAGCGCTGGTCGGCCAAGCACGACAACATCCTGTGGTACGCCAAAGACCCCGACCATTTCACCTTCAACTACGACGCTATCGACCGAATCCCATACCTGGCGCCTGGACTGGTCGGCCCGGCGAAAGCAGCAAGAGGCAAAACCCCAACTGACGTCTGGTGGCATACCATAGTAAGTCCCGGCAGCCGCGAGAAAACCGGCTATGCCACCCAAAAACCCTTGGCCATAATCCGCCGCATCGTCCGCGTCCATTCCAATCCCGGAGACCACCTGCTCGATTTCTTCGCCGGCAGCGGCACCCTTGGCGAGGCCGCCAGCATCGAAGGCCGCAACTACACGCTGATCGACAATAAACCCGAAGCGATCAGCGTAATGCGCCAGCGCTTGGGAGATCTCGGCGCCGTTCCAATCAATGCCACTACCTCCACCGGAGAACCAACTTGACCGCCCCCAACCGCACGAAGCAGGACGCCGATTTCATCTTCCACGAGCTGACCCGCTCCATCTGTCCCGAATGCAAAACCGTAATCGACGCCCAGATAATCATCCGCGACAACAGGGTCTACATGCGAAAGCGTTGTCCCACCCACGGCTGGTTCGAGGGCATCATCAGCTCCGACGCCGAGATGTACGTCGGCAGCGTCCGGTTCAACAAGCCCGGCACCATCCCCCTGGAATTCAGCACCGAGGTCAAAGACGGCTGCCCGCTGGACTGTGGACTGTGTCCCGAACACAAGCAGCACATCTGCCTGGGCCTCATTGAAGTCAACACCGCCTGCAATCTCAACTGCCCCGTGTGTTTCGCCAACGCCGGCATCGGATACAACCTGACCCTGGAGCAGGTGGAGTCCATGCTCGACCGCTTTGTCGAAATTGAGGGCGACCCGGAAGTCATCCAGTTCAGCGGCGGCGAACCGACAATCCATCCCCAGTTGCCCGAAATGATCCAGGCCGCCAAAGACCGGGGCATCCGTCAGGTGATGATCAACACCAACGGCGTCCGACTCGCCAAAGACGACAAATTCCTGGCGCAGATGGCCGCTCTCGACCCCGTTGTGTATTTCCAGTTCGACGGCCTGCGCGAAGATACCTACCTGACCATTCGCGGCGAACCCTTGCTCGATACCAAGATGCTCGCCCTGGATCGCCTGGCCGCAGCCGGCATGTCCGCCGTCCTCGTGGCAGCCATCGAGCGCGACGTCAACACCGACGAAGTCGGTGGCATCGTGGACTTCGGCCTGCAGCATCCGGCCGTGAAGGGTGTGGTGTTCCAGCCCGTAACCCACGTCGGCCGCCACATCCCCTTCGACCCTATGACCCGCGTCACCATCCCAGACATCATCCACGGCATCGTTGATCAAACCGACGGCCGCTTCATCCTGGAAGATTTCGTCCCCGTTCCCTGCTGTTTTCCAACCTGCCAGGTCAATTCCTACATCTTCGTGGACGGCGACACCGTCATGCCACTCCCCAGGTTGCTGGAAATCGACCAGTATCTCGATTACATCACCAATCGCGCCCTTCCCAAGGCTCCAGATGCTGCCGTCATTCAGCAGGCCCTGGAGGGTTTGTGGTCGGCTTCCGCGGTGGCCGGCACCGAGAAAACCGCCGGCCAGTTCGAGTGCGCCTGCGGACCCGGCCTCGACCTGCCGTACGAAATGAACCATCTCAAAAATCACGTCTTTCAGATCGCCATCAAGGATTTCCTGGACGCCTATACCTTCAACGTTAAGCAGGTCATGAAGTGTTGCGTCGGTATCCTCACTCCCGACGGGCGCGCCATTCCCTTCTGCGCCTATAATTCCGTGGGCTACCGGGAACAAATCCGTGATCAGCTAACGCTCGAGCAGGGCCGTCAGAAAATCCGCCTTGCCACCACGCAACAGCCCCAGGCCCCTAAACAGTCCCCTCTCCCTTGATGGGAGAGGGTTAGGGTGAGGGTGGAATCTTACCGCCACTACTACCCCCTCACCTCAGCCTTCTCCCGCCCAGGGAGACGGGCGAGTGATTCTATGCGTCTATGCTAGACCCAACCTACGCCGCAAAAATTTGCTGCGCCGACCTGTATTCATCCGAACTGGCGCGGTTCATTCTCGGGGACAGTCTCCACCCCGGAGGCTTGCGCGCAACCAACCGCCTGGGCCGTGCCATGGGTTTGCAGGCCGGTTGGCGGGTTCTGGACCTTGCCTGCGGTATGGGTACCAGCGCAACCGCCATCTCCCGCGTGTTTCGATGCCACGTAACCGGCCTGGAGCTGGGCGCTGATGCCGCATCCGCTTCACGGCGGCGGGCCCTGGAACAACCGGTGCCGGCGAACGTGGACTTCGTGCGCGGCGACGCCGAAGCCCCGCCCTTTCGGCCCGGCGCCTTCGACGCCGTCATCATCGAGTGCGCCACCAGCCTGTTTGTGGACAAACTCGCCGCCATCGACCACGTGCGCCATTTGCTGAAGCCGGACGGCGTGATCGGCATTTCCGACGTTACGGTGGAACCCCGCAGCCTGCCCCCGGAGCTCGATAGCACCGTCGGTATGATGCTCTGCCTCACCGATGCCCTGCCGTCTGACGGATACCAATCCCTGTTGGAAGACGCGGGCTTCACGATGTCGGCCCGCGAGGACCTTTCCGGCGAAGTGCTGCAGCTGTTGGCCGATGTCCGCGGTAAGCTGGCGGTTTTGGGTGGATTGGGGAGTTTCATCCCCGGAGTACCCACAGACCTGGCCGCCGCTCCCGACCTGTTGGACCGCGTCCAGACCCGTGTTCAGCAGGGTCAGTTGGGTTACTCGTTGTACGTAGGACGCAAACATTCCTGATCCCCCGCGCATCCTAACCCCCACCCCGTTCCTCCTGAGCCCGTCGAAGGACCTCCTAAAGCCCCACCCCGTTCGTCCTGAGCCAGTCGAAGGACCATTCCCTGCCCAACGCGCCGTGGCGAGCGTCCGCGCCGGTAATCACAACTCGTGTGATAACATTAGATACGACCTTCCCGGGCCTGAATCCGTGTATGTTGCCTGAAGAATTAATCAACCTGACGCCACGTCTGTTGGCCGCCATCGTCGTCGGTTATCTGTTGGGCAGCATCCCCTTCGCGTACCTCGTGGCACGCCTCAAGGGTGTGGATATCTTCGCTACCGGTAGTCGTCGCGCCGGTACTGCAAACGTCTTCTGGCACGTCGGACGATACCGAGGAATGCTCGTGTTCGCCGGCGATGTGATCAAAGGCTCCGCGGCGGTCGTGGTCGCCTGGATGCTGGGTGTGCCCGAACTGATGGGGGTCCTCGCCGGCAGTGCAGCGATCGCCGGCCATTGGAAGAGTATCTTTACCGGTTTCAAGGGCGGCGACGGTATGGTGGTTCTGGTCGGAGTAACCGTCGCATACCTTAGTTGGTTCATGCTGGTCGGTATCGCCGCTGGTATGGTGGCTGTGATACTGTTCCGTCGCTCTCCCTTTCGTTCCTCTTTGGGGATCATCTGGTCCTTCGCCTCCCTACTGGCGTTTAACACCCTGTACGGCGCCGATTGGGCAGTTATGCTGAGCCTGACGGCGTTGGCTCTGGTGGTCATTACCCACAACATCCTCACCCATGCCGACCATCGCCCCGATACCGTCCTGGCTATTATCGACGATGACCTGCTGATGGATGCCACGCCCGATATCCTGAACGAAGTCGCCAGGCTCAACGAGGACCAAATCCTCAATCAGATAATACCGCCGGACGAAAAAAGCGGCGACGCCGTCTGTTGACCCGGAATAACCGTCCCGGAATAACCGTCTAAGATTCCCGACGGTTGTCCTTAATCTTGGACAGGTCCAGAACCCACCCCAGCATCTCGTCCGACTCCGCCTCAGCGTATAACCCCGGTTGCAGCCGGATGGCTTCTGCCAACTGCTGCGCGCACTCCTCGATGTCGCCCCGGTCAGCATAAAGCCGGGCGGCGTTGTAGTAGGCCGCCGCAAAATTCGGCAACGCAGCCTCCGCCGCCAGATAGTCTGCCAGCGCGGCGTCAGCATCACCCAACGTCTCTTGTGCCGCCCCTCGGTTGCTCAACACCTCGGCGAAATCGGGACGAAGCGCCAGCGCAGCATCATAGTCTGCTACGGCGCGCTCGTATTGACCCAGTGCGTCGTAGGCCAGACCGCGATTATTGAGCGCCTCCACGTCGTCAGGTCTCAGGCCGATCGCGGCCGTATAGTCGGTGACGGCATCCTGATGACGACCCACCCGGAAGCACGTGCGCGCCCGGTTAAACCTGGCGTCCGCGTTATCCGGATTGCTCCTTAGCGCCAGGTCGTAGTCGGCAATCGCCTTCTCCGCGTCTCCCAACTCGTCCCAGGCCAGCCCCCGGTTCAGGTACGCGTTGGAGATGTCAGGTCTTAACGCCAGAGCGTCGTCAAATGCGGCGATCGCATCCTGGTATCGCCCCACGTTATTCAGCACAATTCCACGGTTGTAGTGGGCTTGCAGATACTCCGGGTCCAGCCCGATGGCGGTGGCATAGTCATCCAGCGCCCCGGCGGGATCGCCCAGATCGTCGCGGGCATTCCCCCGCTGGTAATAAGCAGGGGCATAGGCGGCATCCAGCGCCAATGCCATCGTCAGCGACCGGTCGGCATCTTCCGCCCGCCGACGCCGCAGGCTGGTCACACCCAGGTTAAAGTGTACCGCGAAGTCGTCCGGACGGGTGCCGGCCAACGCCTGATACACCGCCAGCGCCTCCGGATAACGACCAATTGCAAAACAACCATTCCCGAACATCAGGCTGTGCGGACTCCGACCGGTTGGTATTCCGTCGTCCATGGTCGCCAGTGCGTCCAGCACCTCAGCGACGGCAGCGGCGTCTTCGCCATGCAGCCGCCCGCCTCTGGGTCGCGGCGTGAGCACACCCGTTCCCAGACCGTGCCATTCCAGCATCCCGGCCAGCCGGCTCAGTAGTTCGTCAGCAGATTCCATCAACTTGGCGCCTGCGCCCGGGGGCACGGATGTAACAACGCCATCCTTTCCCAGCGGCGAATTACAGTGTGGAGACGCGCCCGCCGCCCATTTCGGGGCGCAGCGCTATCTGGGCCAGGGCCAGTGCCGTGTAGTAAGAAACGGTCATCGTCAGGTCCACCACACCGCGATCTCCCAGCACGTCATGAACCGCCTTGAAATTCTCGTCTGAAACGTCTTTTTCGCGGGTCATCTGCTGCACGAACCGGGCAATGGCAGCCTGTGTGCCTTCCAGACACCCCGGCGCCTTGCCGGTGCGTATGCCTTCTATCGCTTCGTCGGATACACCGGCGCGCGCCGCCGCCACCGAATGCCCCGTCCACTCAATCCCCGAATCCCATTCCCGGGCCACCAGTATGATTGCCAATTCTTTCAAATCATCCGGCATCGAGGACTGGAACCGAAGCGAAGCGCCCAGCGAGGTGAGATACCCCGCCGCCAGCGGGCTATGCAACAACGCCCTGAACTGCAATCCAACCTCGTCAACCCCCCGGTCCTCCCTGATACGGTCATAGATCGTTTGACCGTCTGAGTCTAATTCGTCGCGAGATACATAGGGAACGCGGGCCATGACATCTTCCTCCGGCTGAACTCCATCCAGCATACCACAGGCCGCCCAACCCCTCACCAACCACCGCCAATAACGCCACGCTCCCCGACGCTTTCGATAACGGATCGGCCGGATGTTCTCTGCTCAACCGGGTGCCGGGTTACGAAGCTTTCCACTCGAAGGCGGGCCGGCGTTGACGGTTGGTCGCGGCTGCGGCTAGCCTGCGACGGAACGGCCGCCGGCCAAAGCAAACCCGAGGTAACGCGCCATGTCGCTGAAATTGGTGAATTGGAATGTTCAATGGGCTACTCCCAGATCGCGCCGAAGCTCCGACATCCTCACTCGCATCGCTGAACATTTTCCCGAGGTCATTTGCCTCACCGAAACACACGTTGCGCTGCTGCCTCATCAGGGCCACCTGATCTGTTCCCAACCCGACTACGGGTACCCGATCAAGGAAGGTCGCCGGAAGGTTCTGCTCTGGTCCAGGGAACCCTGGCATCAGATTGATGATGTCGGAATCGATTCCATGCCACCCGGTCGGTTTGTGTCCGGTGTTACCCGAACTTCCCAGGGCGAGGTGACAATCATGGGTGTTTGTATTCCCTGGGCGGGATCGAGGGTGGACAGGACTGCAACAACGCGCAAAAGGTGGGAAGACCATCAGGAGTATCTGGATGGTCTCTCCCGTGTGCTCGATCGAACACCCGCGGAGCGTTTGATTGTGGTGGGAGATTTCAATCAGCGGCTCCAGCGGGGTAAATCCACGCCACACCGTGTTCGCTGGGCTCTGCAATCCGCCGTGGCATCACGCCTGGACATCACCACTTCGGGGCTGGGATTCCAGGGGCGTCGCACCATCGACCACATCGCGTTGAGCCCGGATCTGGCTGCTGAGTCCCTCGGCATCATCAGCAACATTTGGGAAGCCGGAAAGCTGTCCGATCATTTCGGAATCGTTGCCGCCGTGTCGGCCCAATCCCTCCGGTAGTATGGCTGGCGGGGGAGAGACTTCTTCGGCAGACTCATGCGTGCCCACTTTGTCATTGCGACCCCGTACTCGATACGGGGGTTGGCAATCTCGATGAGGCTGAACACACGTAGACGATCCTTCGACAAGCTCAGGACGAACGGCCCGGTGGGGCCGGCCCTTCGACAAGCTCAGGACGAACGGCCCGGTGGGGCCGGCCCTTCGACGGGCTCAGGACCAGCGGGGGGATTGCCACGTCGCTATGCTCCTCGCAATGACAGATTAAACCTGGTACGCGTGAAGGCTAGAAAGTGGGGACAAGTGTCGTCATTCCCGCGGAAGCGGGAAACCAGCGGTGCGAAAACAACAATGACTGCCGCCCTCAAATCGGTTATCCTTGCCCAATGCTCAGCGACCTGTGGGTAATCGTTGCCAGTATCCTCATCCTGACCGGCCTGCTCGCCAGCCAGGCGTTGATCATTGTCGTCGGCGTTCTGGTGCTCGTCATCTGGCTCACCGGCAAGCATTGGCCCCGATTCGCGTTCCGTCGCGTCAGTTACAGTCGAAGCCTTGAGCGAAGGCGCGCTTTCATCGGCGACGTCGTCGATTACTTCATTACCGTTGACAACGGCAAGCTGCTTCCCATGATCTGGCTGGACATCTCCGATGCCTTCCCCATCGGGTTGCAAACCTCCGGCACCCACCAACGCGGCGTCGGCGCTGAGGCCGAGCTGGATCACCGCATCACCACCTCCCTGCTGCCGTACCAGCGCACCACCTGGCGTTACCGGGTACGCTGCCGCACCCGGGGCAACCACCGCATCGGCCCGGCCCGCCTTCGCAGTGGCGATATCTTCGGTTTCAGCGCCGCCGAAATGAACGTGCCCGACGTGGAATACCTGCTGGTCTACCCCCGCATCGTAGACTTGCGCCAGTTGCTGACGCTGTGGGAACAACCGATGGGCATAACCCGCGGCCTTCGTCGCATCCAGGACGATCCCAGCCGTTTCGTCGGCCTCCGCGACTACGTCCCCACCGATCCGCTTAAACATATCGACTGGAAATCCACCGCGCGCCACGGAAAGCTGGAGACTCGCGTTTTCGAGCCGGCCGCAACCCAGCACATGCTCATCGCTCTCAATGCTCGCACCGGCGACGCCGCCTGGCAGGGGAGCAACCGGCGTCTCTTCGAACGCGCCGTTACCGTTGCGGCTTCCGTCGCAGCCCACGCCGAGCGGCAGGACTACACGTTCGGGTTGGTCAGCAATGCCGTCGCTTCATACTCCAGCAAATGGATCCTGGTGCCCTCCGGGTCCGGTCAACCGCAGCTGGAGGCAACCCTGGAGTCACTGGCCATGGCAGGACCTTTCTGGGTCGCCGAACTGCCGGTGGTGCTGGGCGCCGAGGCACGCCGGTTACCGGCCGGGTCTACCGTTGTGCTGGTTACCGCCATCCTGTCCCGAGCCGTGGTGCAGGAAGCCGACGAGATCCGCCGGCGGGGCCACCGCCTCGTCATATTCTATGCCGGCGACGGCGATCCCGGCCCGGCCGCCGCCGCGTTGCCCGCAGAGGTATCGGTCTTTCTCGCCGGTTCCAGCCTCGCCGCTTTGGAAGATGTTTGGCGCGACGACTGGGCCGCCGACGATCTCGACGCCGCCTGGCGACAGTCCCCCGAGGAAATGCCGGATGAGGAGGTAACCGGTGGGTAGGTTTACCCGATCCGCGATGATCGTGTTCATCGCCCTGTTCCTCGAAGGCTGCGCGGTTTACCTCGTTTGTCGGTTAATCGCAAACGTACTCCAACTGCCCGAAGCAGCTATCCCTCTTCCGGTCATGGCCCTGGCCATGTTTTGGTCGTTCATTCTGTCATGGTACGTGCAAACCATACAATTCTCCCTGAACCTGCGGGGCATCATCGGCCTGATTCTGAGCGCCGCGTCGGTACTGGTTCTGGCCGGTGTCAGCATGGGCGCCGGCTGGTTCCCCCTCGGCAGCGTCTTCAGTGGCGACCTCCGCGCCATTGCTGCTTTGGCGTTATCCATCGCGTTCATGCTGGCCATGTGGTGGCGCGGCACTGCCATCGCCCGCGACGACGTAACCCTGGACGTCCTTCGCAACGCCTTCGTTCGTGGCGTCGTGACCATCGTGGTCGCCGTTGCCTCCGACCCCTTGATCGAAGCCAACATCGTCCAATGGCCTCTCCTGTTTGGTTATTTCGCCGTCGGGTTGTACGGACTTGCCATGAGTCGATTCACCTCCGAGGGCGCCACCGGACACATGAGCCGGGGCTGGATGGCGTCCATCGGCCTGGGAGTCGCCGCTGTGTTGGTCCTGGCTCTGGTGTTGGGAGCCGCCGGCGTGGGCGGACTCGACGACTTGACCCGTGCCGTCACCGGCGGACTCGGCTGGTTGGGCCTGTGGGTGTTGCGGCCCGTACTTCTGTTGCTGGGGTTATTGGCCGCCGGCATGGTCGCCCTGGGCAACTGGGTATCCGGATTTTTCGGCGGCGGCGATCTCAGTGGCCTGGAGCTGGCGCGCACCCAGATTCAGGAACTCCACGACAGCCTCAGGGACGCCGAAGGCGACGGCCCGCCCGGCTTGATTCTCACCGCTCTCAAGTGGTTGGCGGCCATCTCAGCGGTGTCCCTGGCCGCTTGGGTTTTGTTCCGCATGTTTCGACGGCGTCGCCTCGTTGGCGGCAACTACTCCGAAGGTGAAGTCCGAGAATCCCTGTTCACCTGGCAGGGCGCCGGCCAGGATATATCCGACGCCTTTTCCGGTTGGGCCAACTGGGCCTCCAACCTGCGCCGTAACCGTCCGCCACCTGCTACGCCCCGAGACGTGTACCACCGGATGCTGGACGTGGCAACCACCGTGGGTCGACCCCGCCGCGAGGGGCAAACGCCCCACGAACACCGGCGGGATGTCTCCGAAACCCTCCCCGAACCGCCGGTCCACCGTATCGTGGACGGGTTCCAAGACTACTACTACGGGAGGCAGCAAACCGAACCGCCGGCGGATTCCATGTCCTCCCTGTTGGAAGACCTGGATTCCCTGGAACCCCGGCTCTAACCCCGCCTGCCCACCCGGCCGGACTAACGGAACTGCGGGATCACGTCGGCGGCGATAACCTGCATCAACTCGCGAATCCGGGACACATCCCCGGTGTTCAGGGCCATCACCAGATGCGACACGCCAGCCTCACGGAATGCCGCTATGCCGGCCGCCATTCCCGCCGCGTCGTCGCCGGGCAAGCGCGCCCGATCCGCAGCCCGGTCACTGGACGGACGCCCGTGAGCTTCCACCTCAACCCGCACCGACATCACCAGTTCGTCAGGATTTCGCCCCGCCGCTTCCGCCAGTTCCATGATGTGGCGGCGACCAATCGCAAACTCCTCCGCCGTCACCCCCGAGGGATGCCACCCGTTGCCACGCCGGGCCGCCCGCCGGTGCGCTCCCGGACTGTTCCCACCCACCCACAGGGGCACGTTCGGCGCACCGTTCATCACCTGTCGAGGTTTCGGCGAGAACTTCAGGTCGCTGAACTCCCAGCGGGCGCTCTGATAGCGAGGGTCTTCGTTTGACCACAGTTCGCGCATCACGTCCATCGACTCGTTGGTCAGGGAACCCCGTTGGCTGAGCGGAATACCCAACGCCTCGAACTCGGGCGTCATCGCACCCACTCCCACGCCCAATACCACACGCCCCCCGGACATCTGATCCAGCGTAGCCGCATACTTCGCCAGCTCAACCGGATTGTGGTACGGCAGCACCAGTACCGACGTTCCCAGTTGTACCTTCGACGTCAACGCCGATATGTGCGACAGCGTGGCCATCGGATGGTAGTACGGCTTGTCGTCCAACCGTTCCCGGATGTACCCGGTGTTGAACAGGTGGTCCATAACCCACACCGAATCGTATCCCAGCTCTTCGGCCATCGGGCCAAACTCGATCACTGTTCGCGGGTCCTCCAAACCCCAGTTATTGGGGATGGTTACGCCAAATTCCATCAGGTGCCTCCGTAATATGCAGGGCGACCTCTGGCCGCCCACCTCTAGATATCCAGCGAAACGCCGGGGCCCCTAACCTGCCCCGGCGTAAAACGACTACCCAAACGCAGCGGCGCGGCTCAACCGGTTTTGATCGACTGCAACAGCCGGACCGACTCAATCGCCCCCACCGCGCAATCCGATCCCAGGTTGCCCACTTTCCCGCCGGATCTGTTGATGGCCTGCTCCAGATTTTCCGTCGTCAAAACCCCGAACATCGTCGGTATCCCCGTTTCCCTACTGACCGCGGCGATGCCCGACGCGGCCTGATTGCACACCATGTCGTAATGGCTGGTTTCCCCACGGATTACGGCCCCCAGGCAGATCACGGCATCGTATTGTCCCGACGCCGCCAGGGTCTTTGCCACCACCGGCAATTCGAAAGAACCAGGTACCCACGCGGTGGCTATGTCGTCATCGCGCACCCCGTACTGCGCCAACGTAGACAGCGCCCCTTCCATCAGGTTTTTGGTGATAACGTTGTTGAACCGGGCGGCTACAACGGCCACGCGGAGCCCCGAACCATCTATTCCTGCGTTAAGATCTCGTGGCAAGGTCTCATCTCCTGTGCGACGGCCGGAATCAATCGACGCGAAAATCTGGCACCCAATTTCCCGGCCAGTGTACTACGTAGCCGTCAATAATGTCATTACCGACCTATCATCATCCACGGTCTTTCGATTGTCCCCTAATGCCATTGCGACCCCGTACTCGATGCGGGGGTTGGCAATCTCGTTGCCAGGCCTGGCGTACCCCAGTCATTCCGGACTTGATCCGGAATCCACCGGGGGCAGGGGTGGGTGGATTCCCGCCTTCGCGGGAAATACGGGGATGAGGGCTAACCCCCGCTCATCCCGAGCCCGCAGAAAGACCCCCTCTCCCTCGATGGGAGAGGGTTGGGGTGAGGGTGGGCCATGCCGTTCGTCCTGAGGCAGGGGTGGGTGGATTCCCGCCTTCGCGGGAAATACGGGGATGAGGGCTAACCCCCGCTCATCCCGAGCCCGCAGAAAGACCCCCTCTCCCTCGATGGGAGAGGGTTGGGGTGAGGGTGGGCCATGCCGTTCGTCCTGAGCCTGTCGAAGGATCATCCCAACCCGCAGTTATTGCGAGCAGCACCGCGACGTGGCAATTCCGTTGCCAGGCCTGGCGTACCCCAGTCATTCCGGACTTGATCCGGAATCCACCGGGGGCAGGGGTGGGTGGATTCCCGCCTTCGCGGGAAATACGGGGGTGAGGGCTAACCCCCGCTCATACTGAGCCCTCAGAAAGACCCCCTCTCCCTCGATGGGAGAGGGTTGGAGCCTGCCCCGTACTTGATACGGGGGTGAGGGTGAACCCTCCCGTTCGTCCTGACCCTGTCGAAGGATCATCCCAACCCGCAGTTATTGCGAGCAGCACCGCGACGTGGCAATTCCGCCCCGTCCGTCTGCTAACTGTCCTGTTGGTCCAAAATCCCCCGAATCGTAAACATGCGCTGGAACAGCGTGAAACAGGACACCGCCGCGATCAACCAGATCACCCACACCATCACCGGCACCGGAGCCAACCCTTCCGCAATCAACCCTCCGCCCAGAATAACAACCCGCTCCGATCGCGTCATGATGCCCGATCGCGTGAACGCTCCCAACCCTTCACCCCTGGCCCGCAGGTACGAAACACCCTGCGAAAACACCAGTCCCAAAAGCACCGCCAGCATGCTCAGCAACAGCTGATTCGGCTCCAGTTCCGCCCAAAGGTAATACAATCCCAGGCCCACGAACAACGCCGCCTCACCCAACCGATCGAACACCGAATCCAGCAGCGCCCCGAAGGGAGATGCCCGGTTGGTCAAACGGGCCAGTGCCCCGTCAAACAGGTCGAGAAAGCTGCCCACCAGGAATACGATCCCGCCGTACAGCGGCCAGTCCATGGCAACCAGCGCCGCTGCGGCAACGCATACCAGGAAACCGAACACCGTGACGATATTGGGAGTGAGTCCCACCGCGTTCAGCCCGCGCGCTCCGGGAACCTCTACGTAACGCAAAACCGCAGCCCTGAACTGCTCTCTACCTGGCAATGCCACGGATACTGGCCTCCTCGATGCACTGGTAATAATATTCCTCCACGTCGGAGGCGATTAATTGCCAACGATGGTCCGCCGCCGTTTCCCGGCCGGCCGCCGACAATCGCCCTGCCAGGTCCGGGCTGTCCGCGATGCGCCTGATCGCGCTGGCAACAGCTGCCGGATCCCGCGGCGTCGTCAACAACCCCTGCTGCTCGTGGGCAACCACGTCCCGGTACCCGTCGATATCAGAAGCCACCACCGGCGCTCCCGCCGCCATCGCTTCCAGCAGCACGATCCCGAAACTCTCCCCGCCGGTGGCCGGGCTGCAGAATACGTCGGCGCTGGCGTAGTAGCGGGGCAAATCCTGGTAAGACACCGTGCCGGCATCCATCACCGATTCCGCGTCCATGCGGGTCAGCGTGGCGACAGTGCGTTGACTCTCCCTGTCCAGCCCGCCGGGACCCACGATTATCAGGCGCAGGTCGTCCCGTTCGGCACGCAATCGGGCGCAGGCCTCTACCAGGTATCGCAATCCTTTCCGATCGTCTTTTCGGCCCACGAACAGTACGTTGAACCTCCCGTCGCGCAGATGCGGGAAAGCCTCGCCACGGGCAAAATGGTCGTAGTCGATTCCGTTGGGAATGACGCGGTAATCGTGCCCCGGAAAATGCGGAGCTACGAACGAACGCGCCGCCGGAGATACCGCTATCCGACCGTGCAATCGCTGCTGCCAGCGCCCCAGCGAAGGCCGCCAGAATCGGTACAGTCGGTGGCGTTCGGAGAAAGCATGAAAGGTGCCTATATTCACCGACCTGGAGTGTTGCAGTACCATCCAGGGCAGCAGGGGAGCCAGCGGTTCGTGAATGTGTACCACGTCAAAAGATTCCCGGGCCATCAGGTTCCGAACTCGCGGGTAGATCCAGGGTGACATCGAAACCCGCGCCGTGGAACCGCCGGCCGATAGCCGCACAGTGCGCCCCATCGATATGAATCGCCCGCCGTGAATGTCAGTAGCCAACGGTCGTTGCGGCGTTTGCGGTGCGATAACCTGTACGCAATGCCCGCGTTCCCCTAATTCAGCAGACAATTGAGCCACGTGGGCGTTGACACCGCCGGGCCAAGTGAAGTCGTAGGGAGACACCATGGCGATTTTCATGGCCCTGGCTATCTCCCTCCCAACACAGCATCACCCAGCTACCGCACGTTGTTGGCCCTACGCATCGCCTCCGGGTTTCACGATCTTCGCTGCCGCTACCTCCGGGTCGGCGATGAACTCCTCCACCATGTCGTGGGCTTCGGAATCGGTAAACTGGATCGGCGGACTCTTCATGAAGTATGCCGACGGACCGATCACTGCACCACTCTGACCATGGTCCAGTGCCAGCTTGGCGCACCGGATGGCATCCACCACCACGCCCGCCGAGTTTGGGCTATCCCAAACCTCCAGTTTCACTTCCAGCTTCACCGGAGCCCCGCCGAACACCTTCCCATCAATATGGATGTAACACCATTTCCGGTCCTTCAGCCACGGCACGTGGTCGCTGGGGCCAATGTGGATCATATCGGCTTCTGGCTCTTCATCCATCTGGCTGGTAACCGACCCGGTCTTGGAGATTTTTTTGGATATCAGACGTTCACGCTCCAGCATGTTCAGAAAATCGGTATTGCCACCGAAGTTCAGCTGGTACGTATTGTCGATCTCCGCGCCCCGGTTTTCCATCAGGCGCGTCAGCACGCGGTGAACTATGGTGGCCCCAACCTGCGACTTGATATCGTCGCCGATGATGGGTACGCCGCGTTCCTCGAACCGACCCCGCCAGTAATCTTCGCGGGCGATGAACACCGGGATGCAGTTGATCATGGCACAGCGCGCGTCAAGAATCTGCTCCACGTACCATTTGGTCGCCATCTCACTGCCCACCGGCAGGTAATTGATGACCACGTCCACCTCGCGGTCCTTCAGGATTCCCGAAATGTCCGCGGTGCTGTGAGGCGACTTCACCACCACGTCGGCCAGGTAGCGCCCGATCCCGTCGTGAGTCATTCCGCGTTCCACCGGCACACCCAGGTAAGGCACGTCGGAGAACTTTATCGTATTGTTGGGTTCGGTGAAAATGGCCTGCGACAGGTCTTTGCCCACCTTGTTCTGGTCCACGTCAAACGCAGCCACAACCTCAATATCCTCGATGCGATATTCCCCGATGCGATTATGCATCACTCCAGGGACGATCTCGTCATCCGGCAATTCAACGTATTTGCTCAGGCCCTGCACCAGGGACGATGCGCAGTTACCCACGCCAATGATGGCAACCTTAATCTTGCCCAATTTCCTCTCCTTGCACCCCGGCAAAATCCGGGCCCTGGCCCGAGTGTGGACTTTTCATTACGACCGCGGCTAGTTCAGCCTGCCGGATAGTCTACCACATGCAGAATATGGCGCTGCCCACGCCACACGCTAACGATTCGTTTAATAGTCCAGGCTAACGTTGCACTCCCCGCGGGAGCCTTTTGGGTCTTCCCATCACAATCCGGCGGCGAAGCCGGCAATGGCGCAATGCTAACCAGCGCTAAAAAACCTGAAGATGGCCGTTTCGTCGTCGTGGCGGAACCTTCCACCCCTGAATCGTATGTCCCGACCCTGTTCGATGTGCTGATTCACCAGCGCCGACACCTGCCCGCTGGCATCGTCAGCGTCTGCGGCCCCCCTCACGATATTCATCAGCTCGTCGCCAAGCAGATTGTCGCTCACTCCGTCCGTGCAGCCAACCAGCCGATCTGCGTGGGTGATGTCCACCGTGGTTTGAAACACGGTCAGTTTCTCCTCCGCTCCAATCGCCTGAGATACACCCAGGCGTATCAATCCGCCGTGCCGTCCGCTGAATTGTTCATGGCTGTCGGGCCGGATCACGTATATCGGGCTGTCCCCAACACTTACGATTTGCAGTTGCCCATTCAAATACAGCGACGCCGAAAAGGTGGTCAGCAGAAACCGCCCGCCCCCCACCTGAAAGAAATCTTCGTTCTGTTCATTCAGGACGGCAACGATGTCCTCGGGGCCGGTTATGGCGATATCGCGCAGGGCATCCGCAACCGACGTGCTGGCTTCGTTTCCCCCGTGGCCGGTAACGCCGTCCAGCACCACGTCCAGAAAGTTGCCGTCGCCAAGGTCGCGAATCAGGTAGCTGTCTTCGCCGTGGGCGGAGTTGTCGTGGAGTGTAGCCAACGAACTCGTGAGCATGATTCTTCAGTCCTCGCAGTGTTATGAGTTGCTGGAATCAGGCAGACAGGTTGGTAAGTTCAATCTCTGCGTTGAATCGATAGCGTGTCCAGTGGTCTTCCGTCAACCGCCGCAAGGCCGTATTCCACGCGCCCCGCGCCGTTTCACCCTCGGACAAACTACTGTTACGGATGGTAATCAGGTGGAGGCAATCCTGCAAGTCTTTTCCGAACTCGCTTACGCTGCCGTACGACCGGCCGCGAACCTTGCCGATGCACGCGGTAATTACCTCCCGAAGATCCTCACCAGTTCCGGAAAATGACGCTGCCAATTCGTCGCATTCCTGCTCCAGCGAAATCACCGGCCTCTGATTATACGGGTCGTAATACCCGGCTGGGTCGGCCGGCGGCAACAAAGGTGAGATGTAAAATTTCAGCATCTCTACGTAAAAATCGTGCACGTCCTGGGGTCCCCGATTCCCCTGGGGCCGGTTATCGTCCACACCCACCAGCGCCCCGGAATCGATTAGCGAGATTTTGCCCTCGCCAGGCGAATAAAATACATTGTGCGGCCCCAAATCCAGCAGCGCATAACCGGCGGCGGCAAAAATTTCCTGGGCTTCCACCAGTTGCGTTTGAATGGGCCATTCGGCAACACCCTCAGGCCGGGCCAGCGGATGCAGCGCAAACAGGTTCTGCCCCAGCCCGATGGGCACTCTTAGAATTCGGCTGCGTGGGTCTCCCACCAGCGGAATCCCCGTCGCTCGCTCTTCCACGCGCACCCGGTATTCCTGGCCCAAATCCTCGTTGAAGTAGTCGTCATGGATGGCGGCCTCGGTCACGCCGATCACCCGGGGAACCGTCGCGCAAAATTGCCCCGCGGCCTCATACGCCTCCAGGGTTCGGGTGGTGCGCTCCTCGATACCGCCGTGCGTCTGCCGTATCACCGCCTGTGGACTCGGGCGTTTCAGAACCACGGGCAATCCGGTTTCCCGGTCCGTGGCCGCGCGCACGTCGTAATCGGCGCCGCTACCCAGCGGGCCGGTCATCTCAAAACGTTCCAGCGAAACTATGTCCATTGCAGGCACGAGTTAATCAAAATATCAGGCACGTTTATCAAGCATCGGAGTTGTTGGCATCCCGAAGTTGTTCGCATCAGGGCAGATGACAGAAGATAGTAACCCAATCCTCGCGTTGCACGGTTTCGCGCACCGACAACCCCGCCGCTAATATGGCGGCAACCGCATCCTCGTGCTGGTCCACGATTATACCCGAGGCCACGAACACACCCCCGGGCGCCAGCAGCTCCGGTATCCCGGGGGACACGATCCTGACCCCCCGGGCGCTGATGTTGGCCACGGCCACGTCGTATGTTCGCCCGCGCGTAGCCGCCCCGGGGATGCTGCCGGTCTCTGCGTTCACCCGGTCCAGAATCCTGGTCCGTTTGAAGTTCTTGCGCGCCGCTCGCACCGCGTGACCATCAATATCAACCGCCGTAATGTGACCAGCGCCCAATTTGGCGGCGGCTATCGTGAGAATCCCCGAGCCGGTGCCAACGTCCAGAACAGTACACCCGGGGGTTACCAGTTGCTCCAACGCCTCCAGGCACGTGTGGGTCGTCGGATGGTAACCCGTGCCAAACGCCAGGCCCGGGTCCAGGTCAATTACCACGTCACCCTCAATCGGCTCGTAGTCCACCCACGACGGTTTAACCACCAGATTCTTGCCCACTTTCAGCAGCGTGAAATGCTGCTTCCAGCTGTTGCGCCAGTCCTCAGAGTCGTCCAGTTCGCGTATGTCCAATTCGCCCAGGTCGCCCACGCTGGCCGCCAGCTTTACGCCAACCTCGATATGAGCCAGCCGCGTGCGGGACAAACTGGGCAGGTACGAACGCATAATCGCGCAGTCCATCGGTACCGTTTCTATGCTCAGCCCGTAAGCGTAACGCTCAAAAAGATAAGAAACCGGTTCGACGAACTCAAAGGGAACTCTTATCGTCAGTTCGTACCAGGCCATCGTCAATAAACCAGTGCTTTGGGCAAGTCAGCGTGCAGCGGCGATCAATTGCGTTCGACTCAGTCGCTGGTGGGCGAGAACGAATCTTTCAGGCGGTCGAACAAACCACGCTGCTTATCATCACCGCTCTCGGCGTCGGCGTCACGTTCCGGTTCAGACGTTTCGGTTTCCACCGGGTCCGGAGCCGGTTCCTCATCATCAACCTTGTTCCGCGGATTCCTGCCGTTTGCCGACTTGCTGCCCCGCTTTCTGCCAGCTGCCGGTTTTTTCGCTGCCGGACGAGCCTTGCCGTTATTGGAGAACGAATACTCCAGGTCTTCCAGCAACTGCCGCTGATACCGGTTCAGCTTCTCGGGAACGTCCACGTCCACCAGCACCCTGATATCCCCCCGGCGTTCGGTGGGCCGCCCGTTCCGTCGCAGATGCGGTACTCCGCGTCCCCGGACCCGGAAAAAACTCCCGCCCTGCGTGCCAGCGGGAATCTCCAGATCCACCGGGTCCCCTTCCAGCGTCGGCACCGGCTTGGTCACACCCAACGCAGCCTCGGCCACGTTGATCGAAACGCGGTGCAACAGATCAAAATCCTGCCTGTCGAACAACGGATGATCCTGCACCCTCACCTGAACATACAGATTGCCGGGCGGTCCCCCCTTGCTGCCGGCCCCACCTTCGCCGGTTATCCGAACCTGCATCCCCTCATCGACTCCAGCGGGCACCGTAACGGTTCGGGTACGTCGCCGACGTTCAAACCCCCTGGCGCGACAATTGGAGCAGGGCGTCTCAAACGTACGACCCGTACCGCTGCAGGTGGGGCAAGCGGTAGTGACGGCAAACTGTCCGAACACGCTCCGCTGCGCTCGCCGCACCTGGCCGGCGCCGTTGCACGTGCTGCACATGTTTACCGCAGTTCCCGGCTCATTCCCCGCCCCTGAGCAATGGTGGCAGGCTTCGGTCCGGGTGATTTCTACGTCCCGCTCGCAGCCAAACACGGCCTCCTCGAACGTCAACATAACCTGTTGGCTGATGTCTTCCCCGGCACGCGGTTGAGCGGCCGTCCGCCCGCTGCCGCCAAAGAACGTATCGAATATGTCGCCAAACCCGCCAAAGGGATCGAATCCGTCGAAGGGACGGTCGCCTCCCCCGTTCACGCCGGCATGGCCGAACCGGTCGTACCGGGCGCGTTTTTCCTGGTCGCCCAGTACCTGGTAGGCTTCATTGATCTCTTTAAATTTGTCCTCAGCGCCCGGTGTTTTATTCCGGTCGGGATGAAATTCCATCGCCTTCTTGCGGAAGGCCCGGCGTATTTCTTCGTCGTTTGCGCCGTTGGCGACGCCGAGGGTTTCGTAATAATCAGCAGGCATAAATGTCATTCGAACCAAATGTTTGCAAGATTGATTATAGCCGACCTCTACCCGTATGCTCAACACCACCCGGAAGTTCAAACCGCCGCCGTCCCCGCTTTAGTCTGTGATTGCGGGGAGCAGGGCGACGTGGCAATCTCGATGAGGCTGAACACTCCTCGACGAATCGCCGTTGCTACGGCGCCCTGGATGCGGCGGATGGAAGCGGCGGATGTCCCTTGCCATCCCGTATAATGCGACCATCCACTACCATCGCTCCCCGCCGAACACGATCGTGACTACAACCGCCAAATATCCCCCCCAACCGTCGGTCCGGCGCGAATCCCTGCCGCCTGGCCCACCCGAACGGCGCATCATCGGCCAAACCTTGCGCTACCTTCGCGACCCCATCGGCTTCATGCAGGAAGCCGCTACGTACGGCGACCTGGTAACCATGTCGGTAAAACCTGCGTTGCTGCTGCTGGTCAACCACCCCGACCTGATCCGGGAAATCGTTGTAAACAAACATCAATTGTTGGGGCGGGGACCCAACACCGAAGTCCTCAAATACGTGATGGGCAACGGCCTGGTTACCGCTTCCCCGACGGCGCATTTGCAGCAACGCCGCCTGATCCAGCCACATTTCCACCGCGACCGCATCCACGGTTACGGCGAAACCATGCTGGGCTTTGCTGCCCACCACCAGCAGGCCTGGGCCGATGGTCAGCGCGTGGACATGGCCTGGGAAATGAGCTCGCTGACCCTTCGCATTGTTGTCAAAACGCTGTTCGGCCTGGAGCTGCCCGACGATGTTCGCCGTATCGGAGAAGCCTTCGCCCTCGGCAACCGGTACGTCGTGGCCAGAGCCAACCAGCCGCCCAAGTTACGCAAGCTGCTCCACTGGTTACCAACGCCCTACACTCTTCGTTTCAAGCGGGCGCACGCCAGGCTCGACCGCATGGTCTACCAGCTCATCGATCAGCGTCGCAGCGCCGATGACGACACAGACGACCTCCTTTCCCTGCTGCTCCAGGCCCGCTTCGACGATACCGACGCTGACGACGTTGCCGCCGGCCCCATCTCCGCTGAAGACGACCCCAGCCAGGGCCATTTGATGACCGACGAGGAGGTGCGCGACCAAACCATCACGCTGTTCGCCGCCGGCCACGAGACCACCGCCGTCGCGCTGACCTGGACCTGGTATCTCCTATCGACCCATCCCGACATTCAGGACCGTTTTCACGCCGAGTTGGACCGGGCGCTCGGCGGACGAACCCCGACTCTCGCCGACCTGTCCAACCTCACCTTCACCGACCAGATTCTCACCGAGTCTCTGCGACTATACCCGCCCATCTGGTTCTGGTCCCGCATGGTGTTTCAGCCGTTCGAACTGGGTGGCTACCAGATGCCGGCGGGAGCCCTGTTGGCCGCGCCACAACTCATCGTCCAGCGTGACGCCCGTTGGTTCGACGACCCTCTCCAGTTTCGGCCCGACCGCTGGACTCCGGAATTTCGTCAGAATCTCCACCGCTTCGCCTACTACCCGTTCGGCGGTGGCCCCCGTCAGTGCATCGGAGACGGATTCGCCTGGATGGAAGCCAAGCTCATCCTCGCCACTCTCGGCCAGCGCTGGCGCATGCACCACGACCCAGGCCACCAAATTGGCCTGCTTCCTCTCGTTTCCCTACGCCCCAAGGGCGGCATGCCCATGTTCCTCGAACGCCGCTGACGCGCTTCATCCCATTTGATAAAATCCCACCAACCATTCATTCGTTCGCTACACCATGCGTTCCCGACACAAGGAGAAATAACATGCCCATCGCCAGGCTATACACCGGAGACGACGGACAAACTCACATCGAGGAACTGAATCTGGAATCTCATCCCGAGCTCGCCGACATGCAGTCCACCACCGGAATAGTGTTTCGCAGGGTCGAGTCCGGCTATTTCAGCGACTGGCACTGTGCCCCCCGCCGGCAGTTCGTCATAACCCTGGAAGGTGCGGTGGAGATCGGCCTCGGAGACGGTACCGTGCACCGCTTTGGCGTCGGTCAGGCCATGCTCGCCGAAGACCTCACCGGTCAGGGCCACACCACCCGCGCCGTGGGCGACGGCCCCAGGCTCACCGCCACGGTGCCTCTGGCAGGCTGATCCCCTCAGTGTAAAAACTGCACCCTCTCCCGCGGTGGGAGAGGGTGCAGCTACAGGATTGAACCCGAACCCCGATCCGATCAGGGTCGAGGTGATTAATCGTCGGCTACGCCGGCCGGCTCTTCGAGTTGTCTGGGGAAGTTGCCCTCGAACAGGCCCTTGTCTGCCGAGCGGTTCCACTCGGAACTCGGCAGCTCGTAATATACTTCGATCTCGTTGTCGTCGGGATCCAGCAGGTACACGCCCAGCGAAACCCCGTGGTCGCCAATCCGCTGGATTCGCACGTTGTTGTCCTTGAGGCGCGCGTGCAGTTCCTGCAGGTCCTCAAAGGTTTCCATCTGCCACGCCATGTGCGCCTGACCAATCAGGGAGTGGTCGGGACCCTGCGCGTCCATGCCGATGGCGCGGATTGCCAACTCGTGCGACTTTTCAGTGTTCGCGGACATGAACACGGTGCCGCTGGCAGTCCTCTCCATGATGGTCAAACCCATCACCCTGGTGTAAAAGTCCAGCGACCGTTCCATGTCCCGCACCCGCATTACCAGATGCCCCAGATGCTTCGGTGTGTACGACATATTCTTACCTCCGTGTAATTGGCGACTTCGCGGGTCAGTGTTCCTGGTGCGCCTCAGTCATCCTGATCCAGAAAAGCGCGCACCTTCTGTTTATAGGGTTCCTTATCGTAGTTGGTGTACAGGGCCAGCGAGTTCCGCACCGGATTGCCGCCAAACATCCGCTCGTAGAGTACCTGACGGCCGCTGAACGAACTGCACGACACGTCCCAGGCCAGGTGGAAGAGTTTGGCGCGATCCCGCGCCGTGGCCGAATCCGTGGCGAAATACTGGTTCACCTCGGTGGCGATACCGGCATCGAAATCGGCTTCCGCCGGCAGCGCCATCAGGCTTCCGGTGCTCAACAACTGGATAATCTCGATCATCCGCGGGAACACCGTGCGGCCGAACATGGTGCGCCCGGCTCGGATGGAGTTGATATCGGGGCACATCATGCCCCACTGGTTGGGTTTGGCATCGGCTTCGGAAGCGCGCAGGCACGCCCGCAGCATATCCCGCTGGGTGATCAACTCCGCCACCATCTCCTGCACGTGCGTTATCGTCCCCGATCCCAGCGTATCCACGATCAAATCCGCCAGACCCAGCACAAACTCGGCCTTGGTAAGGCATCGCGTCAAAACCTGGTGTCCGGTGTGAGCGTCCGATTGAGTGCCGGAGGCGTATCCGTTGCACAACTCCACGTCCCCCAGCAGGAACACCCGCTCCCATGGCACGAACACGTCGTCGAAGAACACCACCGAGTCCATTTCCTCGAACCGCGACCCCAGGGGATGATCGAAGTGGGACCGACCCGCGTCGAAGCTCTCCCGGCACAAAAACTTCACACCCTCCGTACCGCACGGAATGGCGAATGAGAATGCCTGACGTCGGGCCTCGTCATCCAGCCGATGGCTCGCCACCGGATAGATGGCGATTTCGTCGGAGATGGGTCCCAGCGTCGCCAGCGTGCGGCTGCCCCGCACCACGATGCCAGCGTCGGTCTCCTTGACCAGCGTGAGCGCCACGTTATCGTGCAGCGTATCGGCCGGACCAGCAGTGCGCCGGCGCTGCAGGTTCACCAGGGCATGGGTGAGCGTTACATCGTTCTCCCGAATGAACTCGTGGTATGCCAGCACATTCTTTTTAAATTCGGGCCGATCCTGGGCAAAGTAGTCGGCCGACCCGGCCCACGCGGTAAATATGGTGTTCATAAAATCGGGCGAGCGCCCCATCATGCCGCAACTCGCCCAGGCCCAATGCGACATCATCTCGCGTCGGCGCTGCAGGTCTTCCGCGGTGCGGGGCACCATGAAGGAAATACCCACCGGATCGCCGGTAGCGGGCGAGGCGAAGGTCATCGCCTCGCTGAGCGTGGCGTCATGCTGCATATCGTACAGCGCGGCCACCGACTTCACGCCGTTGCGGAGCGCCGGATGCGTCGTCACATCCTTGACGCGCTCCCCCCTGATCCACACCTCGCGGGGGTGCTCCTTCAGTCCGGTGATATATTCCTGTCCCGTTCGTGCTGGCATAGTCTTTCATCTCCTTTGGAGAGAATTCCACGGATGCTGCGCCTGAAGCGGGATGCTACTTGAAGGCTGGCATAACCTCTTCAGTCATCAGCCGCAGGCTCCGCTGCACCGCTTCTTTCGGCAGGAACCCGCCGGGGTTCAATTCGGCGGTAATTCCCGATATTCCCAGCATTTCCTTGAACTCGTGCAGCCGGTCGATTACCTGCTCGGGACTGCCGAACACCACCCTGGTTTCCAGCAGGTCCTCGTAGGTGGAGTTGACCAGTCGCTCGTACCGCGCCTGGCGGCCCGCCGAAACGTCGGCGCCTTGCCGACCCCTCGAATATTCAAAGAGTTCCCGTTGGCGCTGGAAAAACGCCTCGATACTCTCCTTGGGCTCTTCAATGGCCTCGGCCTCGCTGGGGGCAATGTACACCGGGAAACGCACATTGATGTCGCCGCCCTCCCCGGGATGCCCGGCCGCCTTCCACTCCTGCTTGTACTCTTGCAGGTTCGTCTTCAGGTCTTCAACGTCCATCGTTCGCAAGCCCAGGAAGATGGGGTAGCCCAGCCGGCCAATGCGTCCGAAACTGTCCTCGCTGCTCGCGGCGATGCGCACCTTTGGGTGGGGTTGCTGGTAGGGCAGCGGAGAGATGCTGGCATTCGTGATGTGGTTGTACTTGCCCTCGTAAGAGAACGTCTCACCCGACCACGCCATCAGAATGATATCCAGCGCCTCCTGGAACCTGTCCTTGCTCTCCCCGTAGTCGATGCCCATGATGTCATAGGCACGCACGTTGCCGCTGCGCCCCACGCCAAACTCGAACCGTCCCTCGCTCAACTGGTCCACCGTCGCCGCTTCCTCAGCAATACGCAACGGATGGATTAGCGG
The DNA here is from genome assembly GCA_965217175.1 of Dehalococcoidia bacterium. GTDB lineage: Bacteria > Chloroflexota > Dehalococcoidia > Lucifugimonadales > UBA3495 > Bin87. The sequence goes on along the minus strand of OZ244251.1, from coordinate 1,318,168 downwards.
CAACACCTGCACGGCCATTCCCACGCGCAATCGCTTGGTGCGCGTCGCGATGGAACTGGCAATGACTATCGGCGCCGACAGCACCGACCGAGCCGGATTGAAATGCATCTCCCCCAACCACACGGTGTCCAGGCCCAATTGCTCCGCCAGGTCAACCTCTTCCATCGATTCCCTGATGGCCTCCTGGTGTGTCTTCGCTCCACCCATGGTGAAGTTGATGTTAATTCCGAAGTCCATTGGGATACCTCACTAGCGTTGCTCGGAGCGTGCTGATCGCCGCGAGTCTGATCGTGGTCGCCTTGCAATTCCAGCCTTCCGGTTACAGTATAGTACACCCTGAAGACGGTCAAGACTCCCGGCGATTCTCAGGCGTCGGTAGGGAGTCCGCCAATGGTATTCGTCGACTGCTGTGTTGAAGGCGTCGGAACCCATCCCCAACAAATGACGCCAACAACAACGCTTCGGTACGCTCGTCGCCGCCGATCAAGATGCCAGCGGGCGGCATCAAACGGGACCTGCGGCGCCAGGTGAGTTGGTCAGTCGTAGTGAACGTGGCTGCCCCGCCTGGGTTCGAACCAGGGCTTACAGCTCCAAAGGCTGACGTGCTACCACTACACCACAGGGCATCAGGAGATGGCGTCGTCATTCCACCGTACGCCGTGCATCTCCGTCCGTATATTGTGCGACCCGTTCCCGGCGTCGTCAAGGCCGCCGCACTCCCTGCCAGGGCAATCGCATTTTGATTCTATTGCTCCCGTCTTTCCCGCGCCATTGCTTTCGGCATTCCCGCGAACGCGGGAATCCACGCACCCCCCTGTCCACCCTGTCCATCCATGTTGGATTCGTCCCCCCTCTCCCTTGATGGGAGAGGGCCGGGGGTGAGGGGCGTACCCACCTCCAACCTCCCCGAGCATCCTGAGCCGGTCGAAGGGCGCGCATCCTGAGCCGGTCGAAGAACGCCCATCCCGAGCCTGCCGAAGGATCACCCACTGAATCGGGCCTCGCCTGATGTATACTCCCAAAAATTACCACCTGAAAGGGAGCATCTGAACATCATGGAAACTGTTGGTTTCATCGGACTGGGCAACATGGGCGGCGGCATGTCCGCCAACATTCAGCGGGCCGGCTACCCCATGATTGTCTACGACCTGCGCGAAGAAGCCGCCCTGCCCCTGCTGGACGGCGGCGCCCGTCTCGCCAACTCCCCCGCCGAGGTTGCCGCCGCCAGCGACATCACCTTCACCTCCCTGCCAGGTCCCTACGAGGTGGAGGCCGTTTCCCTGGGCAGCGACGGCGTCCTGCAGGGCATCCGACCCGGCAGCGTCTACATCGACCTCTCCTCCAGCCGACCCACCCTGATCCGCGAGATCGAACCCCAGTTCCGCGCCAGGGGCGCCTATGTCCTGGACGCTCCCGTCAGCGGCGGCAAGACCGGGGCCGCCTCGGGCAACCTGGCCGTCATGGTCGGCGGCGACCGCGAGGTGTTCGATCGGGTCAAGCCGGTGCTGGACGCATTCGGCGACAAGGTGTTCTATGCCGGCGAGATCGGCGCCGGCAGCGTGGCCAAGCTGGTCCACAACATGATCGGACACAGCGTCCGCCAGGCCATCGCCGAGGGCCTGACCCTGGGCGTCAAGGCTGGCGTCGACCCCGAACCCCTTTGGGAGTGCATCCGCCGGGGTTCGTTGGGCCGCATGAGGGTGCTGCATGAGGGACTGGTACGCACCATGTTCCGCGGGGAGTTCGAGCCGGCCAGCTTTGCCCTGAATCTGGCCTACAAGGACATCTCCCTCGCCACCGAACTGGCCCGCGAGTACGATGTCCCCATGCCCATGTCCACCCTGGCCGAGCAGATCGCGTTGCATGCCATGAATCGCGGTTGGGCCGAAATGGACAGCAGCGTAACCGTCCGCCTGCAGGAAGAGCAGTCTGGCGTCGAGGTGCGCGCCCCTCACGTCGACCCGGCACGCGCCGGACGTTTCATCACCACCCACCCCGACTCCGAGTAACCCCTGCCTGCTGTCATCGCAATCTAAAATCCCTCTCCCAATACGGGAGAGGGATTAGTTTCGGAAGAGAAGCCTGTCGCCGTACCTACGCCTTCTGGTAGATCTTGCTGCCAGCCTCCCGGAATTCCGCCGATTTCTCTTCCATACCAACGTCCAGAGCCGCCTCGGGTTCGACGCTATGCTGCGCTGCGTATTCCCGAACGTCCTGGGTGATCTTCATCGCACAGAACTTGGGGCCGTACATCGAGCAGAAGTGAGCCACCTTGGCCCCCTGGGCCGGCAATGTCTCGTCGTGGTAGTCGCGGGCGGTTCCCGGATCCAGCGCCAGGTTGAATTGGTCGTCCCACCGGAACTCGAACCGTGCCTTGGACAGAGCGTCGTCCCACTGTTGGGCCATCGGATGCCCCTTGGCAACGTCGGCGGCATGAGCCGCGATCTTGTAGGTTATGACGCCGGTTTTCACGTCCTCCCGATTGGGCAGACCCAGGTGTTCCTTCGGCGTCACGTAGCAAAGCATCGCCGTGCCGAACATCCCCACCATCGCGGCGCCAATGCCTGAAGTGATGTGGTCGTAGGCTGGCGCAATATCGGTAACCAGCGGCCCCAGCGTATAGAAGGGCGCTTCGTGGCACACCTCCATCTGCAGGTCCACGTTCTCCTTGATCTTGTGCATCGGCACGTGACCCGGCCCTTCAATCATCACCTGAACGTCCTGCTCCCAGGCAAACTGGGTCAGCTCGCCCAGCGTCTTAAGCTCCGAGAACTGCGCTTCGTCGTTGGCGTCCGCGATGCAGCCTGGCCGCAATCCGTCTCCCAGGGAGAAGGACACGTCGTAGGCCCGCATGATCTCGCAGATTTCGCCGAAGTGCGTGTACAGGAAATTCTCCTGGTGATGCGCCAGGCACCAGCCGGCCATAATGGACCCACCCCGCGAAACGATGCCCGTCAGACGGTTGGCCGTCAGCGGCACGTAGCGCAGCAGCACTCCGGCGTGGATCGTAAAGTAATCAACACCCTGCTCGGCCGGCTCGATCAACGTGTCCCGATACAGTTCCCAGGTCAGTTCCTCGGGGTTGTCACCCACCTTTTCCAGCGCCTGGTAGATGGGAACCGTGCCGATTGGAACCGGCGAGTTTCGCAGTATCCATTCCCGCGTTGTGTGGATATCGCGACCCGTGGACAGGTCCATCACCGTGTCAGCGCCCCACGTGGTCGCCCACAACATCTTTTCCACTTCTTCCTCGATTGACGAGGTAATGGCCGAGTTTCCGATGTTGGCGTTCACTTTCACCAGGAAGTTCCGACCAATGATCATTGGCTCCGACTCCGGGTGGTTGATGTTGGCGGGGATGATCGCCCGACCGCGGGCCACTTCCTGCCGCACATATTCCGGATCAATGCCCTCCCGTATGCCGACGAACTCCATCTCCGGAGTAACGATGCCTTGGCGGGCGTAGTGCAGTTAGGTAACGGGCTGACCGGTCATGGCCCGCAGCGGCCGGCGTTTCAATCCCGGGAACGGTTGGGCCTGGTTATCCCCTCGCACTGCAATCGTATGCCCACCGTATTCTTCCACGCCCCCGCGCGCCATGATCCAGTCGCGGCGCAACGCCGGCAACCCCTGCCGCAAACCCAGAGTCGCCGTCTCGTCGGAATACGCCCCGCTCGTGTCGTAGATGGACAGTGGAGCGTTATCCTCCTGTCCGAACCGTCCCGTGGTCGGGTTCAGTGCGATTTGGCGAAAGGGTACGCGAATGGATGGCGAAGATCCTTCCTGGTACACCTTGGTGCTGGCTGGAAATGAGGGCTTTCCCTTGAAAGCCTGCTTGTACTCCGTAGATACAACCATTAAGCGCCTCCGTTTTCGTAATGGGCCGCAATAAAATGAGCCGCCAACAAAAAAGATGGCGGCCTGCAATGGCATATCTACAAGAGCCGTCTCCCTACGCTGGCATTACCCAGATCAGGTTCGCAAGGGTCGGTGACATTCTGGTCGCCCTCTCAGCCCGGCTTACCCGAGCTCCCCTACGTGCCCATAGCCTGAATTTTTAATCCCTGCTACTGCAGGTTGCTAGCATTATTAGGAGTCCAGACTTAACAGTGTCAATCGAAGCATTGAGCTCAAGCGTACCCGCTTTGATCTGTCATTGCGAGGAGCATAGCGACGTGGCAATCTCGATGAGGATGAACACACGTCGGCGAACCGCCGTTGCTACGGGGACGAAATTGCCACGCTGCGCCCACATCGACAAAGTGGGGACGCATGAGCAGCATCGAGGCTAACCTGAACAACCGCCGGTTCGCCATTCGGTAAACGCTTGAAAACACAACCGCTGGAGTCCTAACATGCTTCTACCGAACCAAGGGTCACGTATCTACGAGGTCCAGCATTGAGCAGCGTAAATAACCAGCAACCCCACCGGCGGGATTCGAACCAGCCCAGGTTTGCTTTCTTGAGCCGCATCGAATCACATATCCAGGGCAGAACCCTCGGCGGCCTGATGGAACTGGTGCCCCTGCTGGTCACCGCCATTGTACTGTTGTTCATCATCCGCTATGCCGACGCGTTTGTCAGACCCCTGGCGTTAGTCGCCGGCCAGCCGTGGGACTTTCCGGGCATCGGCCTGATCGTTGCCGTCATCATTTTTTACCTGGTCGGATTACTGCTCGCCACCCGGGTTGGCCGTGGCGCTATGACCGGAAAGGACTGGCTGCTGAATCGTATTCCAGTCGTCAAAACCCTATACGGAGTAACTCAACAGGCCACCTCGTCTCTCAGCGCGCAATACAGGTTCACCCGTGTGGTCTTCGTCGAATGGCCGCGCGATGGCGTGGTTGCGCTGGGATTCCTCACCGGCCGGGCGCAATCCGAATCCGGCGACCGGTCGATGGTAGTCGTCTACATCCCAACTGTACCCAATCCCACCTCCGGGAACCTGGCATTCGTTATGGAAGACGACGTGATGGAAACCAACCTCTCGGTGGAAGACGCCATGAAGCTGGTGTTTTCCGGCGGCATCATCCTGCCCAGCTCCATTTCCCTGGCCCGCGTCCCCCGCCAACGGAACGAACTGGAATTCAACGGCCGTTTCGAAACCGACACCAAATAAGGTCAACCGTTCCCATCGCCACACGCCGTTCCCCACTCATACGGCATGTGGAGACACTGGCCAAGTTCAGAATTCCTCGTCGTCTCCCGTCGCGACTACCGGCCCCTCGGTAGCCGCCGCCGCGCCCATCGCCCCCGGCGAAGCCGGTATCCGCACGATCATCTCGGTGTATTCGCCGGGCTCCGAATCCACCCGGATCGTGCCGCCGTGTTGCCGAACAATGTCATTGGATATCGCCAGACCAAGACCCGTCCCCCGGTCGGTTGGCTTGGTGGTGAAAAACGGGTTGAATACCTTTTCCACCAAATCCTCGGGTATACCGCTCCCGTTGTCCCGGATGCGTATCTCAATCTGGCCTTCCCCGCGTAGAGTCGTGAGCCACAGCGTCGGCCGGTAGGGATCATCAAGGCCGGCGGCCATCCGCTTCTCCGCGGTTGCGTCGCACGCATTGCCCACGATATTCAGAAAGACTCGCGCCAGGTCCTGGGGCACGACTGCGATTTCGCCCAACTCCGAATCTAGGTCCTCATGGAAATCAAGCTGAAAATCAGGGTCCGACGCCCGGGCGCTGTGATAAGCCAGGCGAGTATTCTGATCCAGCAAACGGTTGATGTCAGTTAACTGCTGCTGCCCCGAGCCGCTGCCCATCATCAGCATGTCCTGAACGATGCGGTTCGCCCTCTCCCCGTGCGAACGGATGCGCTGCATGTTACCGGTCAGCTCTGTGGAAATGTCCCGAATCAACTCCTGCTGACTTTCGTCCAACCGGTCCGCGTTTTCTTCCAGTGTCTCCTGCAATTCCAGCAACAGGTCTTCCGACCCTTCCGAGAAGTTTTTCACGAAATTCAGCGGGTTCCTGATCTCGTGGGCCACGCCGGCCGTCAACTCGCCCAGCGCCGCCAGCTTCTCCCGGATCACTATCTGGTCCTGGGCCCGGTGCAGTTCGGCCAACACCGATTCCAGTTCATCGTTCTTGCCTTGCAGTTCCTCTGCCAACTGTTCCACCAGGTTGAGCCGCTGTACCTCCAGCGCATGGCGACGGAACACCTCAAGAGCGGCTGCCATGTCGGAAATCTCGTCCCGACCGCCAATCTCAAGCTGCGTTTCCAGGTCGCCCGCTGCCATGCCGCGCATCCGGTCCGACAGCATCTGCAATCGCCGCAGCAATACCCGACCCACGAACAGCCAAGCAATCAGCAATGCCCCGCCGATGCTGACCACGCTGATGCCCAGCAGCAGCGTGCGCCCGGTAAGGAAAGCCTGCGCCGATGACTCCGTCGCTGCCGCGACGCTGCTCTCCGCCGCCGCCACCAGATGGTTAACCTCGCCCACCAGCGCCACCGCTATGTCCCGATTCTCAGCCAGCAGATCGCGCTGATTCTTCTCCAGACGCAGCTGCTGTGCCAGCATGTCAAAGCCGCTGTCCACCCCCAACCCCAGTTGGAACAACTCCGAGAATATTGAGGCGACCTCTCCGTGCACTTCGGAACCTTCTATCGCTGCCAGACTGCGTTCGATCCGCCCTCCCGCGGACTCGAATTGCTCCCGCAACGGCTCGATGTCGGAGGCGCCCGACACGTTGAACGCGCTGCCCAGCAGCTGCAGGGCTATATTCCCGTCCGTTTGCAGTTCAGAAAGATAGCGGAAGCGGTTGAACTCATCCTCAGACAGACGTTCAGATTCACTGGTTGGCGGCTCACCCAGCTCGCGGTACCCCGTCATGGTGTAGAACAGTTGGTCATCTATCGCCGGTATGACGATATCATCCAGACGTTGCTGGAGCCTTTCCAGGTCTGACCCCAGCGCCACCCGGCGATCGGCCAGGGCCAGCAGTACCGGTTTGTCGTCCGAAATGGAATCAAGGTTTTCGATCAGGTCGTCTGCACGATTCCTCATCAGCTCCAGATCCCCAACCCCGGGGCCGCTCTGTTCCAGGGCGTCGCTTTGTTCGAGGATGGTCAGCTGCTCCCGGAATTCGCCGTGCGCAGCGTCAATCCCGTCCTCGACGCTGACGAAGCCCTCCGTACTGACCGCACTCGCCAGGCGTGGGCCGGCAGCCACCAGTTCTCCGCTGTACCGCGCCACCTCAAACGCTGCCGCCAGCGCCGGAACGGTTCCCTCGTTAACCCGGCTTTGAACATCCCCCACCCGGTCAAACGAATACCACCCCACCAGGCTGGCGGCTATCGTCAGCACGACGGCTCCGCCAATTCCAACGTAAAGCTGGACCGATATCCTGAAGCGTTTTTGTAACAGGCGGTTCAATTGACATCTCAGCGCTTGGCATCGCTCAACGTGCTCACCCGACGGTACTCGCCGTCCGGACCGATGGCCGTCAGAAAAACGTCGTCCGAGCCCTGGTTGTCCCCATCTCCGTAGCCCAGCCGAAACCCGTCGATATCGATCACCTCCACGCTTCGGAAACTCTCCAGAAAACACGCCCTCGTCACAACCCTCCCGCAGGCTTCCAGCCCGTAAATGGCCAGGCGGCCGGCCAAATACCCCTCGAACGATACGAACCCGGGAGCGGCTTCGGCGTCTATCGTCGACAGCGCCCGTCGGTAGACGCCGGAAACGGCTATCGAGTCATCCGTTGGCAGCGGCACCACTTGAGTCACGAAAACTCCCTCACCCCACGGCCCCAGCTGGTCGGCCAGTGCGTGACTTCCCACGAATGAAATGGTCATGAACTGGAGCGGCCGATCATTGTCCGTCGAACGTGCCCATGATATGAACTCCGCCACCGGCTCGTAGGCGCCAATCACGATAACCGCTTGCGGACAACTATCCGGACACCCCCACCGTATATCCAGCAGCGCCGTTTTCACGGCAGTGGTATTCCGCGGATAAACACCGATTCCCGCCGGACTCATCTCCCGGCGCTCCAGAGCCGCCAGCACACCGTTGTATCCAGCCCGGCCAAATGAATCGTCCTGGTACACCACCGCGATGCGTTCCAGGCCCAAATCGCCCTCCAGACTGGCCACCATCTTTTCGGTTTCCTGGTCGTAGGACGCCCGCAGGTTGATCACGTAGTCCTGACCGGAATCCCGCAGGAAACCCGCGCCGGTGAACGGTGCAACGTACGGCACGCCCGCCTCGGCGGCCACCGGCACCGCGGATCGCGAGGTCGGAGTGCCCACCGCTCCGATCAGCGCAAACACTCCCTCTTCTTCAATCAGCTGGTGGGTGTTCGCGATAGCAGCTTCCGGCTCGTAGGCATCGTCTTTCGTCACCAGGAGCAACCGCCGCCCGTGTACTCCTCCCTGCTGATTCGCCTCGTGGAAGGCCGCCTCGATTCCCAGCCGCATATTGAAGCCGAGTTCCCGCGCCGGGCCGCCGAAAGCAGCCGATTGCCCAAACAGTACGCTGTCGGCCGTAACACCGGACGCCGCAGTCTCCACCGACCCCACCTGCGTCTCGCTATTCTCCGCCGTTGCGTTCGCCGCAATTGCCGCGAGCCCGTCGCCACCTTCCTCAGCAGCACAACCCGCCAGCAGCCAAGCCATCATAAGGACCGACACCGGCCCAACCAGCAACCGGATTATCCTGTCGAACCGAAAGGCGCGCGTCATCGATCCCGGCGCGCGACCAGGATCACGCGGTTCTTTCCCTGCTCCCGCTTGTACTGCATTTCGTCCATCACCGAGCGCACCAGATACAGGCCCAGGCCGCCCACCGCTCGGTCTTCCAGCGGGCGATTGGTGTCTGGAATCGCAGCATCCCGCAGCGGATCGAACGGCCGACCGTCATCGATAACTTCGATTTTGAGCCGTTCCGGTTCCGAATCCAGTTTTATCTCAATCTCGTGAACGCCGTCATCGTGCCCGTGATGGTGAACATTTGTCACCAGTTCCTCCAACACAAGGTTAACGTTGAACACCAGCCCCGACGACCATTTCTCCCGCTGCCCCATCGCGTTGACTGCTGCGGCGATCACCACCAGGTCGTCCAGACTGGCGGTCACTTTCAGGGCCAGCTGCTCGCTCACTAGCCCGTCCCGCTCCGGTGGAGCGTCAAACAGGTAATGTCGTCCGATTGAAGCGTATCACCCACGAATTCATGCACCGCGCGAAACACTTCGTCGTTGGCCTGGCGGGGGTCTGTCGGTGGCGACTGGGAGAAGGTTGTTTTCAGACGTTCGACCCCAAATTCCTCGTCGTCCCGATTCATGGCCTCGGTCACCCCGTCCGTGTAGAGCAGCGCAGTGTCGCCCGGAGCCAGTACCACGGTCTTCTGCTCGTACTCGATTCCTGGAGCCACACCCAGCGCAATACCGTTGGTCATTGGCAAAAGATCGGAACTTCCGTCAGCGTGGACCACCAGCGGCGGATTGTGCCCTCCGTTAGCATACGTAAACTCCCCCGTCGCCGGATCATAAACCACATAGAAAACGGTAACGAACATGGCCGCTTCATTCTCGTTGTTCAGCAGGTCATTGACCTCTTGCAGCACCTTGCCCGGCTCCAGGTTACCGATCGCAGCACCCTTCAACAGCGTGCGGCTGGACATCATCATCAGGGCGGCCGGCACGCCTTTGTCCGAAACATCGGCCACGGCCAGCCCGATGCGCCCGTCGTCCAGCCTGATCACGTCGTAGAAATCGCCGCCCACGTTCCGCGCCGGTTCCATGCTGGCGAAAACCCCGTACTCGGCGGACTGCGGGAAAACGGTGGGCAGGATGGATTGCTGCATCTGGTTGGCAATGTCCAGTTCGTTCTGCAGCGCCACCAGCTTGTCCCGGGAAGACAGCGCATCGCGCCACTCCACCATGTGACGCAGCGTACGGTCTATGGTCACCTGCAGATCCGCGAAATCCAGTGGCTTGGTCACAAAATCGAAGGCGCCCCGGTTCATCGCCGTCCGGATGTTTTTCATGTCTCCGTACGCCGAGATAATGATTGACCGGATGTTGGGATCGACGCTGGGGATCTGGTCCAATAGCGTGAGGCCATCCATCTCCGGCATATTGATGTCCGTCACGACCATGTCGATCGTGGGATCCGCATTCAGCCGTTCCAGCGCCTCCACCCCGGTTCCCGCGAATACAAACTCGTACCGCCCCGCCCGTATGTCACGCCGCATGCGCTGCAAAAACAGGGGTTGAATATCTTCTTCGTCGTCAACCACCAGGATTTTGTAAGGCCGATCCGTCATTCGTTGGCGCCTGCACAGTGTCCCGGTAAATTGGGTCTATACGGCTGCAACCGGTATTCGGTACCGGTCAGCCCCGGTCAGCCTTTCAGAGCAGCCTTCGCTTCTGGCACCGATGGGTGGACCGAGATTATCTTGTCAAAACCGCTGATCGCAAAAATCTCTCGTACCGGTTCCGAAAGGGCACATACCACCAGTTTCGCTTCCCGTCTGCCCAGCGCCTTTGCCGTCAGCAGGATCACCCGCAGGCCGGCGCTGCTGATATAAAACAACCGCTGCAGATCCAAAATTACGGTGTGATCATTCTCATCAATGGCAGCTTCCAGCTCATTCTGGAACTCGCGGGCGTTTGCCCCGTCAACCCTCTCATCGGCTATGGCGATGAGGGTGCTGCCTTCACGCTCAGTATGGATACTCATCTGCTTGCTCTCAGTAACGCGGGTCAATCGATTATCTCGCGCTGCCCGTACTGGCGTAACCTCGACGTTATATGGTGGGCCTGGATGGACTCGAACCAACGACCTCAGTCTTATCAGGACTGCGCTCTAACCGCCTGAGCTACAGGCCCACGTCCTGTTAAACTATCAAACTTGCTCCAGTAACGCAATCCCGCCCGGCCCCATCCCCCGCTTATCCTGAGCCTGTCGAAATATCACCCCAGGGCAATCCGCCATTCCTTGACCGCCCTCCACGCCTATGCTAGCCTCGAACCAGGAGAATGCCGGAACGGCCGGGTGGCCGCCGCGAGACTGTAATGGTCTCGGGGAGGAAAGTCCGGGCTCCACCGGACAGGGTGCTGGGTAACTCCCAGGCGTTGGAGCGCTAACGCGCGTCGGCGACGGAAAGTGGCACAGAAACATACCGCCGGTTGCGACCTCGGTCGCCGTCGGCAAGGGTGAAATCGGGCGGTAAGAGCGCCCGGCCGTGCGTGGCAACACAACGGCGGCCAAACCCCACCTGGAGCAAGGCCAAATAGGGGGACTATGAGTGTCCGGCTCGTCCCCGGGTTGGCTGCTTGACCCCAGCGGAGACGCTGCCCCAGGTTCGGTTCGTTCCGGTCCAGGGGAACATCGGTTCACACCTTTGTTGGGCTAGATAGATGGCCACCGTCCCGCTTTTTTGCGGGATACAGAACCCGGCTTACAGGCCGTCCGGCTTTCTCTGCATCAACCCCGCCTGTCATTGCGAGGAGCGCAACGACCTGGCAATACCGTCGCGCCCCGCGCATCCTGAAGCCTGTCGAAGGACACTCTGTCATTGCGACGAACGCAGCAACCTGGCAATCCCGTCGCGCCCCGCGCATCCTGAGCCTGTCGAAGGACACTCTGTCATTGCGAGGAGCGCAGCAACCTGGCAATCTTTATGATAATCCCCACCACACGGAGCAATCCCATCATGGTTAGAACCAATCGCGCAAAGGCCAAACTCCTCACCGGAGAAATCGCCGTAGGCGGCAGCATCAACTTCTATGCCCCCATCCTTGTTGAAATGTACGGCGTCCTCGGCTTCGATTGGGTCTGGATCGATTGCGAACACGGATCATCCAACGACTCCGAATCCGAAAACATGATCCGCGCCGCCGAACTCCACGACATCACCCCCGTCGTGCGCGTTCCCAACGCCCAGCCGTCCACCCTGCTGCGGTTCCTCGACCGCGGCGCCCAGGGACTCATCGTGCCCCACGTCAACAACCGCGCCGAGGCCGAAGCCGTCGCCCAGGCGTCCCATTACTACCCCATGGGCGACCGCAGCAGCTCCACCGGCGGACGCACCAACCGCCTCGGCAGCGGATTGCCTCCCGCCGAATACTATGAGGCCGCCAACCGCGAAACGCTCATCATCGCAATGGTCGAAACCCCCGAGGCCGTCGCCAACGTGCGCGATATCGCCAGCGTCGACGGCGTGGACGCCATCCTGGTCGGCAGCAGCGACCTCACCCAGGCCATGGGTATGCCGCCCCAGGCCGATGTCGATGCCGCCATCACTCAGGTCATCGACGGCACTCTGGCCGAGGGCAAAATCATTGGTGTGGCCGGCGCCGGCATGACTGTCGACAACGTGGGGCGCTTCCAGGAATTTGCCGCCCGGGGCGTACACCTCATGTCGGTCAACATCCAGGATTTCGTGCGCCAGAGCGCCAGCCGATTCCTGGCTGACATCCGGTAAGCCTCGCAGGAGACGCACACCAATGGTTTCGCCCGCCACCGACTATCGCAACAACGCCTGCGCCGCCGTCATCGCCGGCCTCGAGGGCATTGGCGTCGAGTTCGTCATCCACATCCCCGACAGCTTCGGCGCCCCCGTAGTCACCCACTTCGAAGCCGCCGAAGGTGTTCGCTGCTTCCCCGTCGCCCGCGAGGAAGAGGGTATCGGCATCCTCTCCGGCCTCGCCATGTCCGATCGTCGGGGAGTTATGTTCATCCAGGATGTGGGCCTTGGCAACTCCATGGTCGCGCTCACCACCTTCGCCATGGCCTACCACATGCCCATGCTCATCCTTGCCATCCGCCGGGGCGGATTCGGCGAGTTCAACGCCGCCGTTCACAACTACTCTGAAACCGCGCTGGAAATGGTCGAGTCCATGAAAATCAAGGCATCCGCCCTCGATTACCGCGTCCCCTTCGACCAGTGGCCCGGCGTAATCAAATCCGCCTACGAATACGCCCACATGACCCGCCGGCCCATAGTGGTATTCCTCAATTTGAAAGACTAAAATACCCCCCTCTCCCTCGATGGGAGAGGATTGGGGTGAAATCCGTACTCTCTGTCATTGCGAGCAGCGCAGCGACGTGGCAATCTCGTTACCCCCGTTCATCCTGAGCCTGTCGAAGGATCAGCATCAAACTCACCATAACACCCACCACCGAAATGGCTCCCGAGAACCAAAATACCCGGTGAGAACCCCCGCTCCGATTATTCGAAACCCTCTACATCCTGTATATACGTGTCAATTATGACCACTCCCCGCATCGACGCCCTGCAAACCATCTCAACCGAGTTCGCCGCCGAACCCGTGGTCTTCACCTGCGGTTCCACCAGCCGCGAGATGGCCGACCTCGATCGCCAGCCCAACCATCTCTACGTCGTGGACTCCATGGGATTGGTCAGCAGTATTCTGCTTGGCCTCAGCCTGGGCCTCGAGTCCGTCGGACACCGAAAAATCGTGGGAGTCGAGGGCGACGGCGGCATGCTGATGAACCTGAACGCCCTCACCAGCATCGGTTACCTGCAACCGGAAAACCTGCTGCTCGTCGTGCTGGACAACCAGCAGTACGCTTCCACCGGCGGTCAGGCCACCTTCACCACCCACCTGGACCTGGCCGACATCGCCGAATCCTGCCGCCTCAAGGTCTGGCGCGCCGACGATATCGAGACGCTGCAGCAGTCCCTGACCGAAGCGGCCGCCACCGCCGGGCCCTGCTTCGTCCACATGAAGATCGCCCCCGGCAACGCCGCCGGCATCCCGCTACTGTTGGACGACCCGGTAACCCTGGGCCACACCTTCACCCAGTGGTTGGCCCAGGTGAGCTAACCAATAGAATTGCCGCGCATTGCGCTCCTCGTGATAGCGTTCGGTGACTTGCCATCACACCCGCATGACCCTTGCTGCTCGCGGGGGCGGTGTGATACTGATCCAGGGAAACTTACGGAGGCATCATATTGCCTAAACATGTTTTGACGGCTATAAGCCTGTTGGCGATGATAGCGGGATTGGGATGTTCATCATTACTACCACCTTTGCCAACCCTAACCCCATACCCAACCGCAACCGCGTTTCCTACCTACACACCCTATCCAACGACGACGCCTTGGCCCACGCATACGCCTAACCCGACCGCGACCCCACGGCCCACATATACTCCGTATCCAACAGCCACCCGGCGTCCAACACCCAGGCCAAGACCAACCTATACGCGCTATCCAACCCCAACGCCGGCCCCAAACGTAGAGTTGCCCAGCGGAATATTTTTTGCATTTTACGAATGGCCAAGGGACGGCCAGATGTGGCATCACACGTCAGAAAATGGGACGCCATGTGTGGCACTGGCTTACAAAGAACAGGACGGGTTGTATTATCCTTATAATGGAGCCTGGGGTTGCGATTTCGCAGGTTATTTTGATAGGGACGATCACGTTTATGTGGATGTTGGAGGCAGCGGTCGACGTGCGGAAAACGTTTACCAGGCAATTTCCATTCAATTGCGCGCAGAACCCACCAATCGGGGCGAACTATCTGCAGATGACCTAACGCAACTAGTAGCCGGACATCGTTGAACTGATGGGTAGTGGTGTACCATAAAGCCAGTGGCCAAGAAGGAACTGGAACGTGGGGTGTGGATGATGGTGAAGAGGTACAGGGTACGGCTGGCGGAGGAGGAGCACCAGGGACTGAAGTCGCTGGTGTCCAAAGGGCGGGTGGCAGCCTATAGGCAGGCTCATGCTCGCATCCTGCTGCTTTGCGACGAGAACCAAGTTGGCGGCGCCATGAAGGACGAGGAGATTGCCCGGGCCCTGAAGGTGGGCACTGCCACGGTGGAGCGGGTGCGCCGCCGCTGCGTGGAGGAGGGCCTGGAAGCGGCTTTGGGGCGCCGGCAACAGCTCAATCGGCGTCAGAGGAAACTGGATGGTGCAGGGGAGGCTCACCTGATTGCCCTAGTAGTCCGAAATCTTTGTAATGATGGGTTGATTGGTACAGGGCCTTTCCCCGGCCATACAGGGCTTTATGGAGACTATCGTCGAGCAATCTGGCATTCCACACACCCATCATTTCAAGAATGTTGGTCTACTAGCCTGCTCCCTGCCGCCGGAGGACCGGGCTGGTTGGACCCTGCAACTGCTGGCGGACCAACTGGTTGAATGCGAGATAGTGGACAGCATCAGCACCGAAACGGTGCGCCAGACGCTGAAAAAAACGAACTCAAGCCCTGGCTGAAAGAGTGCTGGTGCATCCCGCCCCAAGGCAGTGCCGAATTTGTGTGCGCCATGGAGGACGTGCTGGAGGTCTATCATCGCCAATACCGGGACGACGAGGTCCTGGTGTGCTTGGATGAGACCAGCAAGCAGCAGGTGAAGGAGACCCGGCTGGCCCGTCCGCCCCGCCCCGGAACGGTGGGTTCTTACGATTATGAATACGAGCGCAACGGGGTGAGCAACCTTTTCATGCTGTTCGCACCCTTGGAGGGATGGCGGCGGGTGGAGGTTACAGAGCGCCGCACCCGGACCGATTGGGCTGAGGTGGTGCGGAAGCTGGTGGACGAGGACTATGCTGACAAGGAACGGATCGTGCTGGTAATGGACAACCTGAACACGCATCATCCGTCATCGCTGTACGAGGCCTTTGAGCCGGCGGAGGCGCGGCGCATCGCGGAGCGGCTGGAGATACATTACACACCGAAGCACGGGAGTTGGCTCAACATGGCTGAGATCGAGATCGGCGTGATGGCCCGGCAATGCCTGGACCGCCGCATCCCGAACCGAAGCGTCCTGCGGAGGGAGGCAGCAGCGTGGCAGGCTCAGCGCAACCGGGACGGCATACGAGTGGACTGGCGGTTCACCACCGCAGATGCACGCACCAAACTGAAGTCTCTTTACCCATCAATACGACACTGACGGACTACTAGTAAGATGCTTAGCCGGTGTTTACTTTGGCGATTATTTCACCTGTCTCGGGCTGTTAAATCGGTGACCACAACTCAACGTGGCAATCTCGTCGCCGTAGGAACGGCGGTTCGCCGACCTGTGCTCAACCTAATCGAGATTGCCACGTCGCTATGCTCCTCGCAACGACAGATTAGAGAGCGGTTGGCGCGAGGGCATCCCCCGGTTGCACCCGGCCGCGCCGCACAATATAATCACACGTTGGCGGCACCCCCACACTTTGGCGCTCGGAGACCACACTTTTGACCTACCTCGACCTGCATTGCCATTCCGTGGCCTCCGACGATTCCCGCGCCACCGTCGAACAGTACCTCAAATGGATCAACGTGCTCCGCAAGCGTGGGTTCACTGTTGACGGCATCGTGCTCACCGAGCACCGGCAGTTCGACTTCGACGCCGACTACTCGCAACTGGCCGCCGAATACGGCGTGATCGTCCTCAAGGGCGCCGAGTTGGACACCTGCTTCGGCCACATGCTCGTCTACAACATCACTCCGGGCCTCTACCAGGACATCGACTTCGGCAACGTCAGGATGGACGGACGAGAGTTGATCAAGGCCGCTCGACACCACGGCGGCTACGTCGTGCCAGCCCATCCGGGGCGATTCGGCATTGGCCTCGTCGAGTACATGGAACAGGGCGAGCAGTTCCCCGGCGTGTCCATCGTCGAACGCGTCAACGCCGGCAGCAAACCCGAAGAGAACCAGCGCGCCGAAGAGCTTTGCCAGCGCACCGGTTACCTCGGCACCGGCGGCAGCGATGCCCACCTTGCCAGTCATATATGTCGCGCGGTTACCGAGTTTCAGGCCACCATCTCCACCAGCGAACAACTGGTTGATGCCCTTATTTCCGGCGAATTTCGCCCCGTCTCGATCGAAGAAACCGCCGCTGCTCCCGTCAGCTAATTCAGCATCCTTGGAGCCTGTCCCAATGCCTACTCAAATTGACTACGAATACGACCACTCCCTCTACGGCGTCGAGCACGAATCGGGTCCCTTCGACGTTACCGCGGAGATTATCAGCGTTTTCACCAGCAGCGTAGGGGAAGACAATCCCATTTTCACCAACGCCGACGCCGCCCGCTCCGCCGGGTACGCCAACGTAGTTGCGCCGCCCATCCTTTGCGCCCTCTTCGAGCGCGGCGAGTTGCCCGACATCAAGCTCCAGTTCGGTCGACGCCAGTTCCACGGCGGCCAGCGTGTGGAACCCCGGGCTCCCATTGTCGCCGGCGACCGCCTCACCGCCTCCTCCCACCTCAAAGACGTTTACACCAAAACCGGTCGCTCCGGAACCATGGTTCATGTCGTCTGGGAAACCACCTTCCGCAATCAGGATGGCGTGGTTGTCGCCGACGTCCAGCGTTCCCAGGTTGTCCGGGAGTGAAGCACTGATGGCCCTGCCCGCCAAACTCTACTTCGAAGACACCGAACTCGGCGATGAGATCGGCCCCATCATTCTGGTCATCACCGACGAGCAGGTCGTCAACTTCTGCTCCCTGTGGGGCAACCCGCATCCCAACCGGTTCACCGACCAGGCCGAAGCGGAGAAAATCGGTCTCGATGCGCCCATCGTGCCGGGCATCATGAGTATGGCTGTCGTTTCTCGCGCTCTCACCGACTGGGCCGGCGCCAACACCGTGTCCGATCTCGACCTTGTGTTCCGCGGGTCCGTGCCCCATAACCAGCCGTTGCACGTCGGATTCCAGATCAGCGACACCACCCAGGAAGACGGTATCAATCGTGTTCAGTGCGACATCACGATGACCGGGCCGGTTCCCGACCGACCCTACATCATCGGCACCGCCCAGCTGACCCTGCCCTCCCGCAGTTGATTGGCCGGAGTCGATCCCGTCTCGGGAATCATGCTGCACAAGCTGCGTCAAATCGCCATGATGTCGCGCGACCTCCCCGAGGCCATCGACCTCTATGGCCGCATCCTTGGGATGGAACCGTCCCGCACTGGAACTCTGCCCCAGTTCGGCCTCGATAACGCCGTGCTGCCGGCTGGCAACGGCACGTTCGTCGAGTTGCTGGCCCCGTCCGCCGACGCCTCGGCCGGCGCCCGTTTTCTCCAGCGTCGCGGCGAGGCTCCCTATCTCATCATTTTTGAGACCACCGAGTACGACCGCCTCATCCCCCACCTGAAAAGCATGGACGTGCGGGTCACCGCCGAAACGCAACATGAAGGTTCCCGCTCTGCGTTCCTCCATCCCGCATCCTGCAACGGCGCGTTCCTGGAAATCGTCGAGGTAACCGACCCCAACAACCCCTGGCCGGCCGCCGGCCCCGACTGGCAGGCGTCAACGCATCAACCCGGCGTTACGCAGCTCCGTCAGATGGCCGTCATCGTCCACGATCTGGACGCCGCCATCGAGCACTGGAGCCGCATGTTCGGTCTGGAGCCCACCAGGCGCTTCGAGATCAGCTTCACCGACCTGGAGATCGCCGTGCTGCCTCTCACCGGCCGCGATACCTTCATCGAGTTGGCCCAACCCACCAGCGACGACTCCCCCTCCGGGCGCTTTCTGGCCCGCTACGGCGAGGGCATCTACCTCACTATCTACGAAATTGCCGACTCCCTGGCCACCGACGCCTACCTGCAAAACCAGGACATCCGGTTCACCACGTCGCGCCGCACCGACAACTACACTAACCTCGGTTTCAACAGCATCTGGCTCCATCCCGCCACCTTCAAAGGAGCCTTCACCCAGCTATCCCAGGTGCTCAGCCCCGACAACCCCTGGCCTCCCGCCGGCGATGACTGGCACCGGCAATAGCGCCATGCACATCCGCGCCGCCCACAGCCACACCCACTCGCGCGACGGCCAAACCCACACCCACGACGGCCACGCTCCCCAGGCCGTATCCTTCCAGGACCTAACCGTCCGCTACGGGAGCACGGTCGCCCTGCATGACGTATCGTTCTCCGTGGAAACCAGTAGTCTCGCCGGCGTAGTCGGACCCAACGGCAGCGGCAAATCCACGCTGCTCAAATCCGTCGTTGGCCTGGTCAAACCCAAACAGGGCAACGTCCTGGTTCACGGTCACCCCAGCGTGTCCATGCGCAAGGACATCGGATTCGTGCCCCAGTTGGAACAGGTGGACTGGAACTTTCCCGCCTCAGTTTGGGACGTGGTGATGATGGGCCTAACTCCCCGGCGCGGCCTGGTCCGCTGGCACAACAAATCCAGTCGGGACGCCGCCGCCGCCGCTCTCGAAACCGTTGACCTGGCCCACCTGCGGAAACGCTCCGTCGGCGAACTTTCCGGAGGCCAGCGCCGCCGCGCCCTTCTCGCCCGCGCCATCGCCGCCAATCCATCCGTCCTGCTCCTCGATGAACCCATGAACGGCCTCGACCCCACCGCTCAGCACAGCTTCCTGGACATTCTGGACCACCTGCGGTCCCGGGGCGCTACCGTCATCATGAGCACCCACGACCTTACCTGCGTCTCCGCCCGCGCCAGCGACGTTGCCCTCATCAACCAGAGCCTCATTGCCTACGGCCCACCCGAAGAAGTGCTGTTGGAATCCGTCCTCGCCGACGTCTTCGGCCACCAGCTCGTCGTACACACGGCCGGCGGCGCTTACGCCCTCCACCACCACGACCACCAGATCAGCTGGCCCGGCCACCCCGAATAACCGCGCCGGCAGTAATTGCCACCGATACCTGGCCGACGACCATCGCAGCCCATAGTTTGCTCCGACGTGCCAATCGTGTTCTTAACCATCATTTTCGCCTTAACGCTGGTCCAGGTTTTCGTCTCCGCTGCCGCCGCCGTTATCGCCACGGCAGCGGGGAGCGAACCTGGGAGTTACCGAAAAAGCGCATTAGTCGGCGCCACCATCGGAGTCGCTTTCGCAATCGCGAGGTTCTATCTCGTCAGCTTCATCAGCGCCGTTGCATACTTAATCTCTTTCCTGTTACCCACCGCCGTCGCCATAATTTTCGTCAGAATTCTCCTCACCACAGCGCTTGCCACTCTGTCTGGAGCCGTCGTGGCCACGCTGTACGGTCGGTCCAGTCTCACTATCCGCAAGGGCGCAATCGTCGGAGGAGGATTCGGGCTGCTCATCGGCATCGCAAACATAACCGTAAGTTTTGGCCTGTCGGCCGCCGCCATACCGTCCATAATCGCCGCGGGCCTCGACACGCCCCCTGGATTGATATTCCCATTGGTGTATGCCGCCGTGCAGGTGGTTGTCGACATCGCATTGGCTGTCGTTGCCTTCCGCTTCGTCCGTAGCCGGATAGCCCGCAGTGCGCCACCCGAACCCGCCTGACTTCTGTTAAAATGCCCGGAAACTGCCCCGCCCTCGTACCTTCATTGGACTAGCTATGGGTCTGGTTTATCTCCCGTTTTTGTTCGTCGCCATGCTGAGTTCCATGGTAGCGCCTGCCATTGCCAGCATCGTTACTACCACAGCGGCCGGTCAAAGGGTCAACCTCAAAACCAGCGCTCTGATTGGCGCCGGCATCGGGTTGGTATTCTACGCCGGCAGGTATTTCCTGGGGACTGGGATCGGAGTCGTTATCTTCTTTTTGGCGTTCGCGTTACCACTTAATTTTAATCAAGCGCACGCATTTTTGGATTTCGCGTTAATGTCGACGATTACCTCCGCAGTGGCTGGGGCAGTCATCGCGGCGTTGTCCGGGAATGCCAACTTCAACCTCCGGAAGGGGCTCTACTTAGGCGGCTCCTTCAGCTTCGTTGCCTGCCTCGTCATCGCCCTCACCCGGATCGGTATCTCGGTTACCTTCACGGACACGACCGCCGACGGACGTGGGTTTAACGGTACGTTCGGAATCGTGGTTGCCGTTGTGGTCGCCGTGTTAGAGCCTCTGGTGTATGTGGCTTTGGGCTTTCTGGCCGTGCGGATCATCCGCAAGCGCAACGCCGCACGAAGCCCGACTCCGGCGGTGTAAACTGTTTGGGATCAATGGGATTTTGGACCGCCAAGCGAGGGAGAAATCCGGACCCATCGGGTTCGCCCTCACACGATAGGAGCCTGAAATGTACGACCTTAACGGCAAAGTTGCCCTCGTTACCGGCGCCGGCGGACGCCACGGCATCGGACGCGCCATCGCCACCCGCCTCGCCTCCGAGGGCTCCGACGTCGTCGTAACCGACATCGAAGCATCCCTGGACGCCATCCGCACCGAAGATCGCCTCGATGGTTGGAGAGGTTTGCCCAGCGTGGTCGAAGAGATCCAGGCCATGGGACGCCGCAGCACCGGCCTATACTACGACGTCGCCGACAGCACCGAGGTCAACAACATGGTCAACGATGTGCTACGCGAGTACGGCCAGATCGACATCCTCGTCAACAACGCCGGCTCCCGCCCCGGCCGCGACCGTGTGCTCATCGTCGAGCTGGAAGAGGACGCTTTCGACGACGTCATGCGCGTCAACGTCCGTGGCACCTATCTGGTCAGCCGCGAGGTCTGCCGCCACATGGTCGATCGCGGCGGCCCCGGCAAAATCATCAACATCTCATCCGGCGCCGGCAAGCGCGGCATCGCCCGCTACGGAGCCTACTGCGCCAGCAAGTTTGCCGTCATCGGATTCACCCAGTCCCTCGCCCACGAGATGGCCCCCTACAAGGTCAACGTCAATGCCATCTGCCCCGGCCTGGTGGACACCGAGCGCGTCGACTTCATCGCCGCCGCCCTGGCCCCCGAAGGCGTGTCCGGAGAAGAACATCGCGCTCTCATGGTGCGCGAGCGTGAACTGCGCGTCCCAATGGGTCGCATCGCTCAGGGCGACGACATCGCCCGCATGGCGGCCTTCCTCTCCTCCGCCGAATCCGACTACATGACCGGCCTGTCCATCAGCGTCTCCGGCGGCTCCGAAATGAGCTAACCATCTGACAACCCCTCTACCGATTCCGGATCATCCACCATGCCCATCGACCGATCACAGGTAGAACACATCGCAGCCCTCGCCCGCATCTCCCTCTCCGAGACCGAGATCGAGGCTTTCACTGCCCAGCTTTCCCAAATTCTGGAGCAATTCGACGTGCTGCAATCCCTGGACACCAGCGGCGTCCCGGCCACTGCCCACGTCGCCAACCTGGACAACGTGATGCGCGACGATCAAACCGACGACTGTCTGCCGGCCGAAGACACCCTCCGCAACGCTCCCCGCCGGCGCGGCGATTTCTTCCAGGTTCGCGCCGTGCTCGACGAGTAACCCACACATTGCCAGATCCCATGACCGAACTATGGCGACTCTCCGTTGCCGAGGCATCCCGCCTGCTGGCCCAACGTGAGATCAGCAGCGTCGAGCTCACCGAAGCCTACCTCGCCCGCACCGCGGAGGTGGATGATCAGCTTTCCGCCTATATAACCGTCACCGCGGATACCGCCCGTCAGCAGGCCGCCGACGCCGACCGCCGCATCGCCGCCCGTTCTCATTCCGAGAGATTGGCCAACCCCCTCACCGGCATTCCCATGCAGATCAAAGACCTGCTGTGCACCTCTGGGATCCCCACCACCTGCGCCTCACAGATGCTGGCCGACTTCGTACCCGTGTACGATGCCACCGCCGTCGCCCGCCTGCGCGAACACGGCGCGGTGTTGCTGGGCAAGGGCAACATGGACGAATTCGGCATGGGGTCGTCCACTGAAAACTCCGCCTTCTTCCCCACCCGCAACCCCTGGGACACCGACCGCGTCCCGGGCGGAAGCAGCGGCGGCTCGGCAGCAGCGGTGGCCGCCGGCGCGGCAGCCTTCGCCCTCGGCACCGACACCGGCGGCAGCATCCGCCAACCGGCGTCCTTCTGCGGCATCACCGGCCTGAAACCCACCTACGGGCGCGTCAGCCGTTACGGTCTCATCGCCTACGCCTCCTCTCTCGATCAAATCGGTCCCCTCACTCGCGACGCCGCCGATTGCGCCCTCATCCTGCAGGCAATCGCCGGCCATGATCCCCGCGACGCCACCTCGTTGCCCGATGCCGTTCCCGATTATCCCGCCGCCCTCACCGGCGAGGTGTCCGGCCTCCGTCTCGGCGTCCCCGATGAATACTTTGCTGACGGCATGGATCCCAACGTCCGCGCCGCCGTCACCGCAGCCATCGACCAACTGACCGCGATGGGCGCTGAGATTCGACGGGTTTCCCTGCCCAGCACTCAATACGCCCTAGCTTGCTATTACATCATCGCCCCTTCGGAGTGTTCCGCGAACCTCGCCCGCTACGACGGCGTGAAATACGGCTACTCTCACCGCGGCGACGGCAACATGTGGGAGGCGATGGAACGCACCCGTCAGCACGGCTTCGGTCCCGAGGTCAAACGGCGCATCATGCTCGGCGCGTTCGCTCTTTCATCCGGTTACTACGACGCCTACTACCACAAGGCTCAGCAGGTTCGCACCCTGATCCGCCAGGACTTCGACCGTGTGTTCGCTGAGGTGGACGCCCTGGTCGCCCCCGTCTCGCCGGTCGTGGCCTTCCCCATCGGAGACCGCGCCGACGATCCGGTACGCATGTACCTGGTGGACATCTACACCCTGCCGGTCAACATCGCCGGACTGCCCGCCATGTCCATCCCCTGCGGTTTCGCCAACGAGGCTGATCCAGACAAACGCCTGCCCGTCGGGTTGCAACTCATCGGCCCGCACCTGTCCGAACCCACCCTGCTCCGGATCGCCCACGCCTATCAGCAAACCACCGACTGGCACCAGCAACGCCCGCCCATCTAACGGGCTACGGCGGTTATTCGTGATCGTCAATTTCCGGCACAATGGTCTCCGGCGTTTCTATGAAAAGAACGAGCGCCGGCGGGTACCGCCCCAGTACTCCGATAAAATTCATTTCATCTTGACTAGTTTGGAGCAGGCCGGGGATCACATGGATATGGACAAACCGGGGTTCGACTTGCATCCCCTGGTGGGCGACCTTGCCGGCTATTGGGCAGTCACCGTGTCCCGCAACTGGCGCGTGGTCTTTCGATTCACCGGCCCAAATGCTTGCGATGTCGATTTGATAGACTATCATTAGCCTGAACAAAGGACAGGAGCAGGGAAAATGCCGCTGCAAGACCCGGCCCATCCGGGGCCAATTATCCTTCACGAGTGCATCGAACCCCTCGGCCTCACCATCCCGGAAGCCGCGGCATCTCTTGGCGTCCCCGCCAGCGAACTGTCTGAATTGGTTTCCGGACGCGCCGGCCTCTCACCGGAAATGGCCATCCGCGTGGGCAAGGTATTCGGCAGCAGCCCTGGCTCCTGGTATCGTATGCAGGCCGCTTACGACATCGCCCAAGCCGAAAAACGCTCTGGCGACATCCCGGTTCCTCGTCAACTCTGGCCCTCCCCGGAGCAGGCCGCCAGACTGGCCTCGTACCGCCTGGCCGAACCCGCCGCCCTATCGCCCGTTTATCAATACGACCCAGATACGGCCACCGTATCAATTCCGGTTTCCGAGGTCATACACTTGGGTCGCGGTTTTTTGGGCGCCCTCCGGATTATGCTGCAACAGATCGGCGCCTTTACGGAATACCTCCTCCCAACCGCGGTTGCCGCGAGTGATTATTCCCCGCGGATTGCGTCTGTCAAAATCTGGCTGAACCGGCTCATTCAACGGCTCTCTGATGCCACTTTGCCGGCCCCTTATGCTCACGAAATTGAAAGCGATAACCCCAACGTGCCAATTGCAGTTGCCGACTTCGTTGAGACGAAAGCCGGCGTGCGTGAAATCTCCGCAGTAGTGAATCAAATCTTTGATGTGCTGGAAAGGTACCCTGCCCCAGGCTTAGCCACCGGTTTTTCATTCTCCGATTTGGACGATTTGGCCCGCGCCGAATACATCGTCGAAGCGTGGGACGAATTCGCCAGTACCCATCCGGATATTCTCCCTTCCGTTAAC
Organism: Dehalococcoidia bacterium; assembly: GCA_965217175.1. Taxonomy (GTDB): domain Bacteria; phylum Chloroflexota; class Dehalococcoidia; order Lucifugimonadales; family UBA3495; genus Bin87. Next base: position 1,293,371 of record OZ244251.1, on the reverse strand, counting down.
CTGACCCCGAAGCAAAACAACCCCGATGATTTCGCTGGGCTCTTTCAAGAAATAGAAGCATTTTTACGAGATAATCCAGTCCCTCAACTCCTGGTCACCCTGGCCGGCTAACCCATCCACCGGCGCCGACAACGTCCCCGCCCAATCAAATCGGAGGTACGCCATGCCAACCTCGCAGCCGCGCACTCGCATCAAAGACCTGCTTAGCCTTGATGAACTACCTGATGCCAACGACCCCCTCGTCGTCAAGGGTTGGGTAAAAACCGTCCGTTCCTCTGGCGCAGTCGCCTTCGTACAGATCAACGACGGCTCCTCCTTTGCCGACCTCCAGATAGTCGTCGACGCCACCTGCCCCGACCAGGCATTGGTCGGACAGCTCAGCACTGGTTGCAGCGTCAGCGTCGCCGGCACCCTCCAGGAATCCCTGGGCCGCGGCCAGCGCTACGAGATTCTCGCCCAAAGCATCGAGCAGCTCGGCGGCGCCGACCCCGAGCAATACCCCCTCCAGAAAAAACGGCACACCCTCGAATTCCTCCGCGAGCTCGCCCACCTGCGCCCCCGCACCAACACCTTCGGCGCCATGGCCCGCGTCCGCAACGCAATGGCCTTCGGCATCCACCAGTTCTTCCAGCAACGCGGATTCCTCTACATCCAGACTCCCATCATCACCGCCAGCGACGCCGAGGGCGCCGGCGCCATGTTCCGCGTCACCACCCTCGATGTCGACAACCCGCCCACCCAGGACGGTTCCGTCGACAACAGCCAGGACTTCTTTGGCCGACCGGCGTTCCTGACCGTCAGCGGCCAGCTGGAGGCCGAGATCTTCGCCCAGTCCATGACCGATGTGTACACCTTCGGCCCCACCTTCCGCGCCGAGAATTCCAACACCTCGCGTCACCTGGCCGAGTTCTGGATGGTTGAACCCGAGGTTGCCTTCTGCGACCTCGATGGCCTGGCAGATCTGGCCGAGGATTTCCTGCGCTTCCTGTTCGCCCACGTCCTCGAAACCTGTCCCGACGATATGGCCTTCTTCAACCAATTCTACGACAAGGAACTCATCACCACGCTGGAAAGCATCGCCTCCGTCGAATTCGAGCGCATGACCTACACCGAGGCCATCAACGCCCTCAAATCCTCCGGCGAATCCTTCGAGTACCCCGTCGACTGGGGCCTGGACCTTCAGTCCGAACACGAACGCTACCTTACCGAACGCAAGGTCGGAAAGCCCGTCATCGTCACCGACTACCCCAGCTCCATCAAGGCGTTCTATATGAGACTCAGCGACGATGGTCGCACCGTCCGCGCCATGGACGTGCTGGTGCCGCGCATCGGCGAAATCATCGGCGGCAGCCAGCGCGAAGAACGTCTCGACGTCCTACAATCCCGGATGGCCGAGTCGGGTCTCGACGAAGCCCCCTACTGGTGGTATCTCGACCTGCGTCGCTACGGAACCACGCCCCATGCCGGCTTCGGTCTGGGCTTCGAGCGCACCGTCCAATTCGCCACCGGAATGCAGAACATCCGCGACGTAATCGCCTTCCCCCGCACCCCCCGCAACGCCGAATTCTAACCACTCCCCTCCCTTCACCGGCACGGTTGGGAGAGGCGCAAGATGCCCCTCTCCCTTCATGGGTGAGCGTCGGGGCAAGCGTGGCAATCCCGCCGCCACCGCACCCAACAATCCTGCCCATCCGTGTTGGATTCGGCCCCCTCTCCCTTCATGGGAGAGGGCTGGGGTGAGGGTGAACCCCCGCTCATCCTGAGCCCGTCGCCGGCCCCGCTCATTGACGCCCCAAATGCCAAACCATATAATGCCGACCACATAACAACCGACTTTCAATCACCGCGCATCATTCAAGGAGCCGCGATAATGACTACAGCCGCCCACGAATCCATTCTGCACCCGGCTTGCCTCGTCGGCGAACTAATCAAGAACAATGTTTCACACGTGGTTTGGCTTCCCGACAGCGAAACTAACTTCCTCTATAACATGATGATGGAAGAACCCACCCTCGATCTGGTCCCGGTCTGCCGCGAAGGCGAAACCATGGCCGTCGCCGCCGGACTCTGGGTCGGTGGAGCCAAACCGGTCGTCCTCATTCAGAACACCGGCGTCTTTGAGGCCGGCGATTCTATCCGCGGCCTCAGCCTCGACCTGAACCAACCCCTGGTTCTGCTGATTGGTTACCGCGGCTGGACCCGGCGCGGCCCTACGCCAGACTCCGCCGGCCGTTTTATCGAGCATATCCTTCATGCCTGGGGAATAAATTATTACCTGGTTGAAACCGACGATGACGCCGACCGCATCAGCATCGCCTTCGAAGAAGCCCAACGCCTCAATCGGCCCGTTGGCGTGCTCATCGGTACCGAATTCGGCTCCTAGATACCATCGCGCAGTCCCATTCATCAAACCACTATCCTCTGGAGTACACCCTGATGATTAACAATACCGATGCCGTCCGCATCATCGACAGCAAGCGCGACGACGCCGTCATCATCCCGACCATGAACGCCGGCAACGTGCGCTTCGGTCTACCCACCGTTACCACCAACCAACCCCTGGACCTGCCCATCTCCGGCGCTATGGGCAAGGCCAGCAACGTCGGTCTCGGCGTTGCCCTCGCCCAGCCCGGCCGCAAAGTCTTCGTGCTGGACGGCGACGGCAGCCTCCTCATGAATCTCGGAGCGCTGGTTACAACCTCCACCAAGCAGCCCAAAAACTTCTACCACTTCCTCTTCAATAACGGCGTGTATGCCGTTACCGGCGGACAGCCAATTCCTGGCTCCGATGGCGTCAGCGACTGGACTGAACTGGCCCGCGGCGCCGGCTATGCCGCCGTATTCTCCTACGACAACCTGGAAGACCTGACCAACGGCATGGACGAAGTTTTGGCTGCCGAAGGCCCCGTATTCATCCACCTCTCTGTGGAACCCGAAATCGAGAACACGCCGGTCCAGTTCCGCCAGCGCGCTTCCCGTTCGGCGCAGCAGGCCTTCACCGAAGTCACCGCCAACCTCTCCGCCGACTAAATCATCCCGCTCCCGGTGGGAGATGGCCAACAGTTGGGCGCACACCACCCGTCATCAAACTCCCTCTCCCTTTGGGAGGGGGTTGGGTTTGTAACGCCGGCGCAGGATAACCTCCCCCATGCTCAATAACCCCCTTCGCGGCATCCTCGGCAGGCTCCTGTCCTCGGCAATCGTCGTGGCCGGATTCTACCTGCTTTGGTCGGGTTTCGTGGAATTCAATGCCTTCAAGGCAATCCCGGGTGCAGCCCTCATCCCCACCGGGCTTTACCTCATGGTTTCCTACCGCCGCCGGCAAATCATACAGGACCGCGATGACGCATCGCCGGACGACTTCAACAGTGAGGGAACCCGATGATACCCTCCCACGAAGTCGCCCGTGCCATCAATTTCCATCGCAGCGACGCCCTGGTCGTCTCCACGTCGGCCGCCCTGCGCAACTGGCACCAGGTCTCCCAGCGCCGTGAGCTGGACATCGACCTCACCGACTGCATGGATCGTGCTCCCGCTGTTGGCCTGGGCCTGTCCCTCGCCCAGCCCGGCCGTCGTGTGCTCGTGCTGGACTGCGACGCTACCCTGCGCACCGATCTCGGCAGCCTCGCCACCATCGGCGAAGCCTCCCCTGCCAACCTGGTCCACTTCGTTCTCGAAGACGCCGTTCACTCTTCCACCGACGGCGTCCCCATCCCCGGGTTCAGCAACGTGGACTTCGAGGGCATGGCCCGCAGCGCCGGCTATTCCCACACCTGCCGGTTCGACAACCTGGAAGAATTCCTCATCGGACTGGAAGATATCATGCAGCGCCACGGGCCCGTGCTCGTCGCCGTCAAGGTCATTCCCGACGCCGAGCAGCCGCCCCTGCCAGACCGCGCCATGGCCGAAGGCTGGGCCCAGGTCCGGCGCGCCCTCGCCGATCCGGATTAGTCGACCCCAGCGTTCTCCGCTGAGGGCCGCACCACGATTTGCCGCGCTACGTTGTAGCCGATTGATATGGTGTCCACCTCGGTGGCAACGTGCATCACTCCCAGGTAAGGCATCGCTTCCAGCAAGGTTATCTGATGTTCGGGCACCAGGTTGGCTCCACCCAGGAACTTCAGCAGCTCGGCGTCTTCTTCCGGTACCCGGTCAACCACGTACGGCACGCCGCTGGTGGCGTTCTCCAGCGTAACCGCCCCGGGCGCCGGAGCCGACGCCCCGGTTCCGGGAATCGGCCATCCGAACGGCGAGCGCGTCGGATTCCCCAGCCGTTCCATCAGCTTGGCTTCCATGGCCGGAGACATACCGTGCTCCAGCTGGTGCGCTTCAATGTGAGCCTCGTGGAGCTCCATGCCCAACAGACTTACCACCAGCCACTCCGCCAGCCTGTGCCGCCGCGCGATGTTCTCGCCCTCTGTCTTTCCCCGACCCGTCAACCTGATTCGCTTGTCCGTACCTATGTCGACCAAACCCTGCTTCTGCATCCGGCGCAGCATCCCGGCCACCGACGGCACCGACGTGCCCAATCCTTCGGTGGGCGGCAACTGCCGCAACGCCTCGGTTAGCTGCGTGAGGGTCGGAATATCCGCGTCTTCCCACATCTTGTACAGGGACAGCAGATAGTTCTCCGTAACGGGAGACAGCCGTTCCGGCCCATCGTGGCCGTGGGCAATCGTGTCAGGGGCAGATTTTCGAGGACGTGGCACGCTTCACTCTTGGGCAGGGGATCGCCGACCACTTTGGGTCTACCCATCTGCGGTGCAAAAATTATACCGCAATAGCTCACCGGTTGCAGACGCGCCCCGCGGCCATTGCCAGCAGCCCAACCCCCGTCTTTCCCGCGAAAGCGGGAAACCACGCACCCACCTCTGCTCATCCTGATCCTGTTGCAGCACTTTTCTCCCGTCATTACGAGGAGCGTTAGCGACCTGGCAATCCCGTCAGCACGCCCGCTCCCCTGATGAACTGGGGTGCAGGTGATCATCCCCTCTCCGTCGATGAGAGAGGGCTCGGTAAGGGTGAACCCCCCGCTAGCCCTGTGCTACGCCGTCCACGAACGGCTGCATCGTGTGGCCCTTCCGCATCGACAACCCCACCCGCGCGCCCGGCTCCAGATGTACCAGGTGAGACTTTAGCACGCGCACTTTGTGGCCCGATGGCAACCCGACGGTATACAGGTTGAATGCGCCCCTGAATTCCCGTTGCAACACCACGCATGCCCCGTTGTCTGCCGGTTCTATGTCAACGCAGTCCGGACGGATCATCACCTGCAACTGTCGCCCGGTGGAACACGACGCCGGCCAGGGCACTCTACCAACCTCACTGGTCAGGTACTCGTCATCCCGCCACGCCGGCAGGAAGTCCGCAGTACCGAAAAACTCCGCAGCGAACTGGGTGTCCGGATGATGGAACACCTCTTCCGGCGGTCCCAACTGCTCAACGCGACCCTCGTGCATCACGGCCACCACATCGCCCAGCTGCATCGCCTCTTCCTGGTCGTGCGTAACGCACACCACCGTGGCGTTGCGACGCCGCAGGATACCCTTAACGTCCTGACGCAATTGTTCGCGCAGACCCGGATCGAGGCTCGAGAACGGCTCGTCCATCAGGATCAGGTCGGGCGCCGGCGCCAATGCCCGGGCCAGTGCTACCCGTTGCTGTTGCCCGCCCGACAGTTGGTGGGGATAGCGGTCGCCAAATCCCTCCAGATCCACCGTCCGCAGCGCCTCAGCGACCTGTTGCTTGCGCTGCCGTCCCTTCGGCAAACCGAAGGCGATGTTCTGCTCCACCGTCAAATGAGGGAACAACGCTCCCTCTTGAAACACCATACCGACGCGGCGACTCTCGGGGCTCGCGTTTATCCCTTCGCCATAAACCGACCGTCCGCCAATCCTGATCGTGCCGCTGTCGGGAGTTTCAAACCCGGCTATCAACCTCAGAGTGGTGGTTTTGCCGCACCCGCTGGGTCCCAACAGACACAGAATCTCACCGGGCCGCAGATCAATGTTGACGTCGCATACCGCTTGCGTAGCCCCGAAGGATTTTCTCAGGCCAGACAACTCAAGGCCAATGCCTTCGGATACATCCGAGGTGCTGGTAGCCTTTACCTGTTGATTAGACCGGGCGAATAACATTATCAGTGCACATTGGTAAAGTTAATCAATGGCTATTGATTGCTGGCGTCAGTCTATCGACACGCAATATCCTTGTCAATACTCTCAGGCAACGTTCTGACCGAAGAATGGCAGCCCAACGCCACCGTTCGGCAGCGCGATATAGCTGCAGCGAGCAGCCATCCCCCGTATCCCGACCACCACCATCCGCCCGGCAGGTTCGATTGTGATTCCCGGTATCCAGATATGCCGTTGGTGCTTGAGTAATCATTGACAAATTCCAATATCAACATGCGCTTGACAGATAAATAAGTATACACTAATATTTGCTCTGCGCTGCCACGATCATATTTCTATCGTCCGCCTGACGTAGAATCATAGCCAGGCCGACCGTCAGCCAACGAAAGTCGCATTCTTCACCAGAAAACCCGCCCAGAACGTGGAGGTAAGCACGATGCAGTTGGAAACCATCATTCGCCGTAGAAATTGCCACTTCCCAACCGCCGCCCTGATTGTGCTTCTGACAACCGCCATCATGGCATGCGCCGGCCCCGCCGCTGCCCCGGTGGAGGTTACGCGCATCGTGGAGCAGGACCCGGGCAAGCTCGTCATTTATTCGGGACGCAGCGACTCGCTGGTCGATCCCATCATCCAGCAATTCAAGGATACGACCGGCATCGACGTGCAGGTCAAATATACCGGTACCAGCGCGTTGGCCGCCACGTTGCTGGAAGAAGGCGACAACTCCCCGGCCGACCTTTTCTACGCTCAGGATCCCGGTGGCCTGGCCGCCGTGTCGGATATGATGTCCGTCCTGCCCAACGACATCATTCAGCTCACCCCGGAGTGGGCCCGTTCCAGCGACGCGCGTTGGGTCGGCGTTACCGGACGGGCGCGCGTGGTGGTGTACGGCACCGATAATCTGACCGAAGCCGATCTACCGGATGACCTCTGGGGCTTCACCGATGCTCGGTGGCAGGGTCGTGTGGGTTGGGCTCCTACTAACGGCTCCTTCCAGGCGATGGTTACCGCATTGAGGGTTGGTTGGGGTGAAGCACGAACCGAAGAATGGTTGCGTGCCATGATCGACAACGACGTGCAGGGCTATCCAAAAAACACCCCCCAGGTCGCCGCCGCCGCCGCCGGTGAGATCGACGTCGGCCTGGTCAACCATTACTACCTGCACCGCTTCCTCGCCGAAGAAGGCGAGGACTTCCCCGCCCGCAACGCTCACCTCCGCGCCGGCGGGCCGGGCTCCATCGTCCTGGTCTCCGGAGCCGCCATCCTCGACACTGCCGACAACCCGGAAAACGCCGACAAGTTCATCCGATTCCTGCTCAGTTCGGTGGGCCAGCAGTATTTCGCCGGCTCCACCTTTGAATACCCGCTCGTCGATGGCGTACGTCCCTCGGTTCTTCTTACGCCGCTCGAAGACATCAACCAACCCGAAATCACCCTGGCCGACTTGTCCGACCTGGCCGGGACTCAGGCACTGTTGCAAAAAGTCGGAGCGTTGCCATAGCGGCGGTAATACCCCGAGCACCGCACTCCGTTCATCGACCTGTCATCGCGAAAAACACACCTCCGTTCATCCTGAGCCTGTCGAAGGACACCCCATCCATCCATGCTGAACCTCGTTACGGCACGGGCCGCCTTCGGCCACCTCTTCTCCGGAACCGCCCGCCCTCCGGTCACGGTCTGGCTGCCCGCTTTGTTGATCGGAGCGCTGCTGTTGGTCGCGCCGGTTTACCTCACCGTTCGGACCCTGGGAGCCGGTGCTGACGCAATCGAGTTGATCTTCCGCACGCGCACCCTATGGGTCGTGTTCCGTACCCTGATTCTGATGGCAACCGTCATGGTCGCCTGCATCCTAATCGCCACACCGCTGGCCTGGCTCACCGTGCGTACCAACCTGCCATGGCGGGCTTTCTGGCGCGTCGCCACCATGCTGCCACTGGCGTTGCCTTCGTACATCGTCGGTTTCGCCATCGCGGTCGGATTGGGGCCGCGCGGTATTCTGCAAGGATGGCTGGAAACCGCTTTCGGCGTCGAACGCCTGCCCAGCATCTACGGATTCTCCGGCGCTGCGTTCACCCTCGTCATCATCAGTTTCCCCTACGTCCTGTTGACCGTCCGCGCCGCCATGTGGAGCCTCGACATTTCCCTGGAGGAGTCGGCCCGCGCTTTGGGACGGAACCGTTGGCAAACCTTCCGCAGCGTAACCTTGCCGCTGCTGCGTCCGGCGATCCTGGCCGGCGGGTTGCTCACCGCGCTCTACACCCTCAGCGACTTCGGCGCCGTTGCCATGATGCGGTACGAAACATTCACCTGGAGCATATTCATCCAGTACGGATCAGCCCTTGATCGAACCCTGGCCGCCGCCTGGTCCCTGACGTTAATCGCCCTGGCCCTTGCCGTCGTTTGGGGAGAGCATGCCGCCCGTGGCCGTGCGCGATACTACAGCAGCGGCGGCGGGGCGTCCCGACCCCACCATCCGGTGCCCTTGGGACGGTGGCGATTGCCTGCCCTGGCATTCTGCGGCCTGGTTGTTACCGTTTCCCTCGGACTGCCATTGTCCGTGCTCGTGTACTGGACGGTGCGCGGCGTAGCAGCGGGTGAACCCCTGGATCTGCTGTGGCGCGCTGCCGCCAACTCCGTAGGAGTCTCCGTCCTTGCTGCCGCGATTACCGTAATCAGCGCCACGCCAGTCGCCATCCTCGCCATCCGCTATCCGGGATTGTTCAGCAGATGGCTGGAAAGGTTGGGTTTCGTCGGGTTCGCCTTGCCCGGAATCGTCATTGCGCTGGGCCTGGTGTTCTTCGGCGCCAACTACGCGCGATGGCTGTATCAATCATTGGCCATGCTGGCCGTAGCCTACGTAACGCTGTTCCTGCCGGCCGCTGTGGGTTCCTTGCGTGCCTCGCTCGCTCAGGTGCGTCCGGAGGTCGAAGAGGCGGCGCGCAGTTTGGGCAAGCGTCCGCTGGCAGTGTTGTTCACGGTAACCCTACCCCTGATCCGGCCCGGCATCCTTACCGGCGCCGCCCTTGTGTTCCTGTTGACCATGAAAGAACTGCCGGCAACCCTCATATTGAGCCCCATCGGATTCACCACCCTGGCGTCGTCAATCTGGTCGGCAGCCGAAGAGGCGTTTTTCGCTCGGGCGGCGACCCCGGCCCTCCTGCTGGTAGCGGTATCTGCGATCCCGCTGGCGCTCATCACGTTGCGGGAAGAGCGGCGGTCATCTTAGCCGGCTGCCTTGCCAGCTTCCCCGGGCGCCGTCCTTGCGCGTCCGCTCCCGCCCCGCTAGGATGAACCCAACCCCGTCTGGAGAGCCCTACCCATGCACCATTGGACCGTGGGCGGAGACATACACATCGGCTGGCCCGATCACGGAGCCGCGGAGCGCCAGTACACCATTGTCGAGATGGATCTTTTCGGCAAGGTCTTTCGCGCGCGCGTCACCGATGGCCGGCGTCAGGGCGGTTTCATGGTGATAATCGACTGCCCCGATATCATCCTGGAGCAGCTCGCCGAGCAGGCGTCCAACGCGGTGGGTTTTCGCGTCATCGTCTCCAACCTCAGAACCAGCATCGACGGCGTGGTTGTGCGGAGCTTTGACTACGAATGGTACCCGACGACCGAGTTCGCCGAACGTCCCCACGCATTGGCCACCGCGTTGGCGGGCCTCTATAACGACATCGCCCCCGGCCACGCCGGCCCCTAGCGGCCCCCTCTCCCTTGATGGGAGAGGGCAGGGTGAGGGTGACAATTTCCCCTTGTCATTGCCCGTAATCGCGAGCGAAGCGCGGCAATCCCGTCCGCCCTGTTGTCATTGCGAGCGAAGCGCGGCAATCCCATTACAACCCCCACGCCCCCGCTCATCCTGAGCCTGTCGAAGGATCATGCTCACGTAACAGTTCAGACTCGACGTGTCATTTCCATACCACTCCGTCATTCCGGCCTTGAGCCGGAATCCAGTTGCCCTCAACCAACCCCCACGCCCCCGCTCATCCTGAGCCTGTCGAAGGATCATGCTCACCTACATTGTTGACGCTGTCGAAGCCGTAACATACAATCGGCAGGATAACCCTCATAACCCTAATTCGTAACACAAATTACGGGAGTCGTAAGCCACGATGGACGGCGATAGCATCCGCAACTCCTATCGGCAATTCTTCGAAGAACGGGGCCACCTCCCCATGCCCTCCTCATCTCTGATCCCAGCCGGCGACCCCACGCTGCTCTTCACTTCCGCCGGCATGGTTCCCTTCAAACCCTTCTTCATGGGCGAGCAAACGCCGCCACGCCGTCGCCTTACCAGCTGCCAGAAATCCTTCCGCACCACCGACATCGACGAGGTCGGCGACCATAAGCACCTCACCTTCTTCGAAATGCTGGGAAATTTCAGCATCGGCGACTACTTCAAGAAGGACGCCGTCGCCTTCGCCTGGGAACTCTGCACCGGCCTGTTTGGCCTGGATCCCGAACGCCTCTACGTAACCATCCACCTCGACGACGATGACGCCTATGACCTCTGGCGCAACGACATCGGCGTCCCGCCCGAGCGCATCTACCGCTACGGAAACAGCGATAACTGGTGGGGACCCGCCGGTCTGGAGGGTCCCACCGGCCCGTGTTCTGAGTTGCACTATGATGGCGGGGCCGAAAAGGGTCTGGGCCAGCATCCCCAAACCGACTCCCTCATGCCTCCAGACGAACTCACCGCCCTGCTGCGTGCCGAGGCCGGCGGCGGCCCCGACGCCAACCCCGGCGGTTGCCATCCCAATTGCGATTGCGAGCGTTTCGTCGAGCTCTGGAACCTGGTGTTCATGCAGTTCTACCAGGACCCCCAGGGCGGTCGCACGCCGTTGCCGGCCCCCAGCGTCGACACCGGCATGGGCCTCGAACGCGCCGCGGCCATCCTGCAGAACAAGCCCAACGTCTACGAAACCGACCTGTTTCGCCCCATCGTCGATGCCGTGTGCAGCCTCTCCGGCGTCCAGTACGGCGTCGACACCGAACCCGACTACGCAATTCGTGTGGTCGCCGAGCACGCCCGCGCCGCCGCCTTCCTCATCAGTGACGGCGTCATACCCTCCAACAGCGAGCGTGGCTACGTCCTTCGACGCATCATCCGCCGCGCCATCCGCTACGGCCGCCAGCTCGGACTCGAACAGGCATTCATGACCGACGTAACCGCCGCCGTCATGGACCGCTTCTCCGCCGCCTACCCGGCGCTCGCCGAAAACCGCGACTTCATCCAGCGCGTAATCGCGATCGAAGAAGAGCGATTTGCGCTAACGTTCGAACGAGGCCTGAATATCCTAGCTGCATTGATTCAAGGTTCGCATACGATTGAGATTTCTAACCCCATCACCGTTACAAACCCGATCCAAATATCTAACCCAATAGTCGGCGACCCACCGGTTCAAATTTCTAACCCAATAGCCGGCGACCCACCGGTTCAAATTTCTGGACAGGACGTATTCACCCTCTACGATACATTCGGCTTTCCCCCTGAGCTCACCGCCGAGATCGCTCAACGCGAGTACGGCCTCACCGTCGACATGGACGGCTTCAACGCCGAGATGGACGCCAAGCGCATCCGTGATCGCGCCGGTCATCAGGTCACCGGCAGCATGGAAATCGTCACCGCCTACGAGAACCTCGGCGCCGGCAGCACCCCCTTCACCGGCTACGACCTCACCTCCATCGAATCCCGCATCGTCGGCATCCTGCACGATGGCGAAGCCGTCGGTCACGCCTCCCGCGGCCAGCAGGTCGAGATCGTCCTCGCCGAAACCTGCTTCTACGCCGAGGGCGGCGGACAGGTCGGCGACCACGGCGTCATCACCGGACCCAACGGCCGTCTCCGCGTCGAGGACACCCAGAGCCCCGTGGCCGGCCTCATCGTCCATCGCGGCGTAGTCGCCGATGGCGACATCACCCTCGGCGATCCGGTAACCGCCGCCGTGGACCTCGACCGCCGCCTCGACTCCTCCCGCAACCACAGCGGCACCCACCTCCTCCACGCATCCCTGCGGTCGGTGCTGGGTTCACACGTCCGGCAGGCCGGCTCCCTGTGCGCCCCCGGACGCCTCCGCTTCGACTTCAACCACGTCGGCCCGCTCACTCCCGACGAGCAACTGTCCGTCCAAAACCTGGCCAACCGCAGGATTCGCGACAATCTCGCCGTAACCTCCCACGAAACAACCTACTCCGACGCCGTCCGCGATGGCGCCCTCGCTTTCTTCGGCGACCGCTACGGCGATGTCGTCCGCGTCGTCCGCATGGCCGGGCACGAGGAGCCAGAACCCTTCAGTTTCGAAGTTTGCGGCGGCACCCACGTCCACGCCACCGGACAGGTCGGCACCCTTGTGGTCCTGGGCGAGTCCAGCATCGGCGGCGGTATGCGTCGCATCGAAGCCATGACGGGCCGCGCCGCCGAGGAGCTGTTTGTTCAGCAGGCCGCCACCCTGCAGGCGATTTCGCAAAAACTGCAGGCCCCCGTCCACGAGCTGGAAGCCCGCCTCGACGCCTATATGGCGGACACCGACACCCTGCGCCGCCGCCTGGCCGACGCGGAACGCTCCGGCCTGCGCTCCGAAGCCGAAACCCTGCTGGGCCATGTTCGAGATGTAGATGGCGTCAATCTGGTCGCCAGCACCACCTCGGCCCACAACGTCGAAGCCATGCGCGAAATGGGCGACTACCTGAAGCAAAAACTGGACAGCGTGTTCGTCGCCCTGGGCGCGGTCATCGATGGCTCTCCGGTTATCGTCACCATGATAACCCCGGATCTGGTCGACCGGGGCCTCCACGCCGGGAACATCGCCCGCGACGCCGCCAAGATCATGGGAGGCGGTGGTGGCGGACGCCCGGACGCGGCCCAGGCCGGAGGTCGCCAACCGGATCGGCTCGGCGCTGCCCTCGACGCCGTATCCAATCTCATCCGCACGGAGTTGGCCCACTGACCACCCCGGCTGACGCGGCAAGTCTGGCTGAATCCGGTCGCCTGATCGGCCTCGATGTCGGTGACCGCCGCATCGGTGTGGCCGTCAGCATCCCTCCCGGCTCCCTCGTCCTGCCGGCCGGCCACATTGACCGCCGCAACCTGCGCTCGGACATAGCCAGCATCCTTGAGGCAGTTTCCCAGCGTCAGGCGGTAGCCATCGTGGTGGGCATGCCCTACGATGCCCAGGGCCGGCCCGGCCAGCAGGCCCGCAAGATCCAGTCGGTGGTGCGCGCCCTGGAACGTTCCGCCGCCGTCCCCGTGTTCGTTCAGGACGAAGCGTTCACGTCTTCATCCGCCGAGGCCGAACTCCGAGCCTCAGGGCGCAGACCCAGCCGGGAACCGGGCGCCGTTGACGCTGGCGCAGCCGCCGCCATCCTGCGTCGTTTCATCAACCCCGATTGAGCCTGATCAACACCCGCTAAAATCGTCAAAAATTGCGATAATATGTTCTGAGTTGCGTTGACGTTCTCCGAACTCCAGTTCTATAATCTCAATAGATTAGAACACACGTTCCGGAGAAATGACATGTTTGCAAGTGATGCTGTTGCTCCCCGCCGCGACGATTTACTCGAGCCAGGGTTCGAACACTACGAGGATACGGGGTGCGAAGTTGCCCCCGTTTGCCTGGAGTGTCCCCTCCCTCGCTGCAAGTTTGACGACATGGCCTGGTACTCCAAATACCGCCGCATGGCCCGCGACCTGCGCATTATGTCCATCATAGAACGCGACGAGTTGTCCATCGAGGATGCAGCCGCCCGGTTCGCGGTCACCAAGCGCACCGTTTTCCGCGTCCAGCAGCGCTGCCGCAACGCCATCCGGGAACTAACCGCATCGGAGATCGAAGTGTTCTCCCGGCTGGCGGCATGACGGCATCCGCGATTAACCCCGGGGCAGGCCCAGCCCCCGGCCGGCCACGATCCCCCGTTGCACTTCCGACGTACCGCCGGCAATCTTGTGCGAAAAACTGATCATCCAGTTCTCGGGCAGTCTTCCCTTCAGCGGCGCCCGCGATTCATTGCGACCCAACGCGCCCGGCATCCCCACGATCTCCAGCACGCTGTTTGCCGAACGGTGCAGCGTTTCACTGCCGAAAGCCTTGCTCATGGATGCTTCCTTGTTCGGCACCAGCCCTTCGCCCTGCATCCACGCCACGTTGTACGCCATCAGACGCGCCACTTCGCACTCGACATATCGGTCGGCAAACAGATTGCGCACCCACGGAACGTCGATGATCTTGCTCCCGTTACGTGACATCTCACCGGCATATTCCCGGGTATCGTCCAGCAATCGCCGCGCAATCGCCGAGTAGTCGATGCCAGACCGCTCGAAGTCCAGCAGCGTAACCGCCACGTACCAGCCCCGGTTTTCCTCGCCAACCACGTTGCTGCTGGGCACTCGCACGTTGTCGAAAATCACCTGATTGAACTCATGTCCGCCGGCCATGTTTATCACCGGGCGCACCTCTATCCCCGGTGATTTCATGTCCACCAGGATGAAGCTGATCCCACGGTGGCGGGGCGCCTCCGGATCGGTACGGGCCAGGCACATTATCCAGTCCGACCGGTGCGCCAGCGTGGTCCAGATTTTGGCCCCGTTGATGATGTAATCGTCGCCGTCGCGCACCGCCCGCGTGCTTAGCGAGGCCAGGTCCGACCCCGATTCCGGCTCGCTGTAACCCTGGCACCACTGGATTTCACCCTTCGCTATGGACGGTAGGTGCGTCTGTTTCTGTTCCTCGCTGCCGTGAATCATCAACGTCGGGCCAAGCATCCGCACGCCGAAAATATCCCGCCCCGGCGCTCGCAGGTAGGCCAGTTCTTCGTTGTAGATCGCCGACCGAACCGGCGAGGCATCCTGACCCCCATACTCTTCGGGCCAGTGCATCGTCAGCCAGCCCCGGTCCGCCAGACGACCCCGCATCTGCATCGTAAAGTCCCAGTCGTATTCCTCCGGCCAGCGGCCGCCGCCCTCCCAGCCTGGGGGTAGTTCGTCCTCTATGAACTGGCGTAACTCGCGGCGAAAATTATCGTCGCCCGGAGTGAAGCGATACTCCACCAGGACCTCCCATTAATGCGATCAATTGGTCATCCTGAAACCCGGGATCAAGCGTCCACTGCCACGCAGGTCACGGTGCGTACCACTCCAACAACCGTGTGGATTTTTTCCGTCACCAGCCCACCGACAACCGACATGTCGTCGCCGGAAATTACGGCGATGATGTCGTAAGGGCCAGTGACCACGTCCACCGACTCGATCCCGTCCAGATCACGCAGCGTGTTCGCAACGTCTCTGGTTCGACCGACCGCGGTTTCTACCAGCAAAAAGGCTTTTGTAGCCATGATTGGCGCCTCCTTTCATGGGGCGTATGGATAGAGCATGTTCAAACTGAGACTACATCCGGTCGATTGCACCCCGGCGTGTAGCGGACGCAATTCTACGGCGACGCCGCCGGCCATGTCAATTAACCCATGCCCCGCGCATCCTGAGCCTAACCTCCTCCGTTCGTCCTGAGCCTGTCGAAGGATCATCCTGAGCCTAACCTCCTCCGCTCGTCCTGAGCCTGTCGAAGGATCATCCTGAGCCTAACCTCCTCCGCTCGTCCTGAGCCTGTCGAAGGATCATCCTGAACCATTCCTGTCATTCCGAGGAGCGTCAGCGACGTGGCAATCCCGTACCAAACCACGGCCCAAAATCCTGTCCATCCATGTCGGAATCGGCCCCCCTCTCCCCTCGTGGGAGAGGGGCTGGGGGTGAGGGGCGCAAGCCCTTACCCGGCACAGACCCAGGGTAGAAAGACCCTATGCCACCGGATCAAGGCCGGCCGCCAACTTCCGCACCAGCTCAGCAGCCGCCGCTTTGGTGTCCTCGCGCGCCAGGGCGTGTTCCAGCGACGCCCTCAACAACCCAATCGGGTTTCCGCCGTCGTATCTGATGCCCTCAAACTCGCAGGCGTACAGGGGAAAGTCTTCCATCAACAGCGCCAGACCGTCCGTCAACTGGATTTCGCCCCTGGCTCCGGGCGGCGTGCGTTCCAGGCACTCAAATACCTGCGGCGGGAGGATGTACCGACCCACTATGGAGAGGTTGGATGGGGCAGTGCCCGGCGGCGGTTTCTCCACCAGCCCCTTCACCCGGTGCCGACGCTCCCCGTCCGGATCAGCATCCACCACCCCGTAGTTGTGGACTACCTCCCACGGCAACCGTTCCACGGCCACCGCGGCCACGGACTCACCGTTGCCCGACTGCTCGGCGGTTGCCGCCAGCATCTGGGCCAGCGCCCCCGGGGTATTAGCGATGATGTCGTCGGGCAGTATCACCGCAAACGGTTCGTCCCCCACGGCGTCCCGAGCCGTCAGGACCGCATGGCCCAGGCCCAGCGGTTCTTCCTGAATCACAAATGACACGTCCGCCAGGTCGGTGCCCGAGCGTACCCGACTCAACAAATGCTCGTCATCAGCCAACCGCTGCTCCAGGTCAGGCCGGGGCCGGAAATACTCGGCGATACCCTCTTT
The DNA here is from genome assembly GCA_965217175.1 of Dehalococcoidia bacterium. GTDB lineage: Bacteria > Chloroflexota > Dehalococcoidia > Lucifugimonadales > UBA3495 > Bin87. The sequence goes on along the minus strand of OZ244251.1, from coordinate 1,276,728 downwards.
CCCGGGCGACGTTATGACTATAACCTCGGTGATCCCAGCCTCTGCAGCCTCCGCGACCACGTATTGCAACATCGGGCGGTCCAGAATGGGCAGCAGTTCCTTCGGCACCGACCGGGTAACCGGTAAAAACCGCGTCCCCAGACCGGCAGCGGGTATGATGGCTTTCCGTAACATGTTCCCCCGTTTGGGAATCGCTACACGGGCGCTCGGCGCGTGTGCCAGTCAGTTGCCTGCTGATAAGCGTACGATGCGCGCAGGATGGTTCCTTCCGCGAACGGCGCCGCGCCAATCTGCAGGCCGATCGGCAACCCGTCTGCGGTGAATCCGCCCGGTATGGAAATCGCCGGCATCGCTGCAAGTGGGTAACAACCCGTGTACGACCGACGGAAAAAGAAACGCTGTCGCACATCTTCGGCGCTTTCGAATCTGGCCGTCAGCGCGTCGTGCCGCGGCGCCGGATACGGAGCCGTTGGCGACACCAACACGTCAACCCGCCGGAACGCATCCTCAAATTGCCGCCTCAGCAGAACCCTTGCTTTCATCGCCCGGTTCTGCACTTTCGCCGGAACCAGCGAAGCGCTCTGCAATCGGGTGCGTGAGGCCCGGTCCAGTTGTTCCGGTGCGCGAAGCATCAATCCATCCCGGGCGCCGGCGCCCTCAGTATCGGCAATGCCCACAAAAATCGCTCCGGCCATCTCGGTCAGCGGCACCGACACATCGACCACCTCCGCCCCCAACCCGGCCAACGTTTCCAACGCCTGGTCAATCGCCGCCCGCACGTCGGCGTGCATGTCCGGCGAGTCGCACAGCTCGGTCAGCCGGCCAACGCGCATCCCCGTGATAACGCCATCCAGCATCCCGTAGTAATCGGGCACTGGCCGGCGGCTGGTGGTCGGATCCAGCGGGTCGTAACCGGCCACCGCTCCCAGCACCAGTGCACAATCCTCAACCGTCTTGGTCATCGGGGCGGCGGCGTCCATGAACCAGCACATGGGTGTAACCCCGTACCGGCTGATGCGGGTGAAAGTCGGACGCAGCCCAACACCATTGCAATAGGATGCCGGCCCCCGACCGCTGCCCCCCGTGTCCTCACCCACCGATGCCGCGCATAGATGCGCCGCCAGCGCCGCCCCGGACCCACTGCTCGATTCGCCGGGCGTATGTCCAGCCCGCCACGGATTCTGCGGCGTCCCGTAAGGAGGATCAGCCGTGCCTCCCATCGCCAGCTCGCTCAGGTTCAGCTTGCCCATCAGAATTGCCCCGGCTTCCTTCAGCCGGGCCACCACGGTAGCATCCGTTTCCGGGATGTTGTCGGCGTAGGCCCTGGAGCCATTGCTCGTCAGTATGCCAGCCGTATTGAACTGGTCTTTGACGGCCACCGGCACTCCGAACAATGCCCCGGCGACCCTGTCGTCGCCACGGCGCAGCGCGTCGTCCGCATCCGATGCCGCCCCCAACGCCTCTTCCCGGCACACGGTGATGTAGGACTTGATATCTGCGTCGATCGCGTCGATCCGGCGCAGGTATGCGTTCACCGCGTCGGTAGCCGTAAACTCACCGGCGCGGATACCTGCCGCAGTGGCCTCGGCAGACAGGAAAACTATCTCGTCAGAGTTGGCGGGCATCACCAATTGTAAGCTCCCATGTGTGGCGTGTCGTAATACCGGCCTCGCAACCGGTCATACGCTGGCTAATCGTCAGAACCCGTTTCAGGAAGATTCCGGACCTGGAAATTCTGTATCCGGGAATATGGTGACCGGTTCAAGCCCTTCCAAGTCCAGTTCTCGCAGCCGGTCCAACTCCTGCATCAGACTGCCGAAGCGATTGGCCACCTCGGGCAAATCGGCGGCGTCGATAGAGATGCCAACCAGTTCGGCCAGCATCCTGACCTGTTCTTCCGGTGTGTTTGTGTCAGCCAACGAACAACTCCTTCAGGATGCCAGGTGCGTATCAGGCGGTACGATACGGGATAGCCTCAACGGGTGTCAAACCCGACTGCTCCCCCCCATCTGATCCTGCTGCTATTCCTCCAGCCACCGCTGGAACCAGCCCATCATCCGCTCCAGGTAAGCCTGCCGCAGCGCCACGTGACCCGTCCTCAAAAACCCGTGGCCGCAGCCGGGAAACCTCACCATCGCAACCTCTTTTTCCAACCGTTTCAACATCTGGAAATATTGCTCGCTCTGACCGATGGGGCATCGCGCATCGCTTTCTCCGTGCAGCAGCAGCACCGGAGTGTCCACCTTCGGGGCGAACGTGATGGGCGAGCGCTGCAGCAGCCGGTATGCCAGGTCATCCACCCCCTCAGCAAGCTCAGTTACCATCGGGGCCGTCGTAGGCGCTCCGCCGGAAGGCCGCGCCGACCACTGTGTTTCGCCAAAACTCGCGGCAATGTCAGACGTGCCATACATGCTCCACAGGTCGATGCACGGCGCACCGGCAACGGCGGCGCGGAACCGGTCATCGTGGCCGATTATCCATGTGGTCATATACCCGCCGTAACTATATCCGTGTATCAACAGACGCTCGGTATCCACGTACGGACGGGCGCACACCGCATCCACGCCTGCCATCAAATCCAGGTAATCCTCGCCTCCCCAGTCGCCCAACACCGAATTGACGAACTCCTCGCCGTAGGTCGATGATCCGCGCGGGTTCACCGCCAGCACCAGGTACCCAGCCGTCGCCGGCACCTGATGCCAGGGCACAAATGAATCGTAGAATGCGCCGTTGGGTCCACCGTGAATTTCCAGCAGCAACGGATACCGCTTGCTGGCGTCGAACCCCGGCGGGTGATACAGCCGGCATTCGATGTCCCAACCGCCCCGGTTGATGCTGAACTTCTCCAGCGGGGCCGGCGGGTGTTCTGCCAACCATTCATCGTTATGAGACGTTACCCGCCGCCGCGTCGCCACTGACTGCTGATTACCGTTCAGGGTCACTGATTCCAGCTCAGAAGGAGAATCAGGAGCCGACGCTACCAGGGCTGCGAGGCCAGCCGAGCCATCAAAGGCAATACCTGACAGCAACTCTCCACCCTCTGTCAGCGCCACCGGCTCCGCCATGCTGCCGTCCGCCGTCACCCGCAGCGAATACAACCGGGTCTCTCCGCCGGCGTCGGCCAGGAACAGAACCATGCCCTCATCAGCGGCGTCGGACTCACCCTGGATCCAGCGCAAATCCAGCGGCGGGTATATGCCAGGGTATCCCAGGCAGGGGCGGATGCTGTCGTCCGTAATGCGGCGCGGCGGTGCGTCCGGCTGCAACACGTACAGATACGCCTGCCACAGCACCATCAGTCCGTCCCCGGTCGCGCCGGCAGTCAACAATTTGCGCCCGTCGGGAGACCAGGCTACGGCCGCGGCGTCGGTCAATCCCTGCGACCACAACGCCGGCTCGGGCATCGGAGAGTCATCGGGATCTGTCTCCGGTACGCCAACCACATACACCTCGCTGCTGGCGGTTACGTCCCGGGCCTCCGACCTACCAGATATGAACGCGATGCGCCGTCCGTCCGGGGCCCAGGCCGGAGCCATATCGTCCCAATCGCCATCGGTAAGTTGAGTCGCTTCCCCGGTTTTGGCGTCCACGATAAAAATGTGAAAATGACAGTCGCCCCGCCAGCCGATTGCATCGTGCCGGTAGCGAATCCGGTTTACTTCCCGCACCGTCGGCTCATCATTTTTCGTTGCGTCGGCGCCCCCTCCGTCATCCGGACACACGTCGATCACCACCGCCATGCGGGATGAATCGGGAGCCCATGCGAACTCACGGACGCCGTTGGGCAGGTTGGAGCACTGAGCAGCCTCCCCGCCCCGCGCCGGCATTGACCAAACCTGCTTCGACCCGTCCGGTCCGTCGCCGCCGGGCCGCAGAAACGCCAGCGTCGCACCATCCGGAGAAAACCGCGGGTGAGAATCGGCGTCTCCGCGAGTGAAGGGTTCCGGGTCATCGTACGCGCCGTCCGACCCTGGCGGTCCTGCCTGGTAGATGCGAGAGCGGCTGGATGAAGTGTCTGCGTCGATCCACGACAGCACGTAGGCGCATCGCGATCCATCCGGTGACATGGTGGGATCACCGACGGCGCGCAGATGTCGGAACAGGTCGGCCCCTATTGGTTGCGTCATTACAGGTTCACTCCCTGGCTGTGTGCGATGAAAAAAGTAGCATCGAGACGGGAATTATCCCAAAAATTCCCGGAAATTTTAATATGATTTTAACATTGAGCCTTGACGTATCAATCATCGGTGTATATAATAACAGTAATCGCAATATGGTATATGGTTGAACCCCACACAGGAGGAAGCAACGATGGTTACTGTTAACGAAGTACTGACCAACAAACAGATTGAACAGCGGCCCAGGTTGCTTAGCGAATGGGTCGAACAGGACATGTCGGATATCCTGACTGAGTATGGCGCCCGCATGGAAGATTCGGCGCCCGAACGCGTAACCCACCGGGCTATGCCCAGCTTCGGCTACGGCGTTCCCATGGCCGGCGTGCGTTATTACACCTTCCTGCCGGAGAGATAACACCCCAGAACACCGCCTCCTCGACCGCTGGCAGCCGCCTGCATCACCCACTCACGCACGGCGCCAGCAACCACACAAGGGCCGGGCAATTGCCCGGCCCTCGGTGTTGTACCGGACCCATGCGAACCGGGCAATCGTCTGTCTAATCGCCGGCGTATCCCCGATTCCGTATCTCCTGCTCCATGTGTCCGCGGATACTGATGAGCGCCGCGGCTCCTTCACCCACGGCTGCCGCCACCTGCTTGGTACTCCCCGCCCGAACGTCGCCGGCAGCGAATACGCCGTGCCGGTTGGTTTCCATCCCGGTACCCGTTTTGATGAAGCCGCGTTCGTCCAGTTCCACCGAGTCGGCCAGGAAGGCGGTATTCGGATCAAGCCCGATGAACACAAACACTCCGGCCGGGTGCAGCTCATCCTGCTGCCCGGTGTTCACATCCTCAACCAGCACCGACGATAGTTTGCCGTCACCGCGAAATTCGCGCACCGTGGTGTTCAGCCGGATGTCCATTTGCGGATGAGCGGCGGCTTTGTCCTGCAACACCTGGCTGGCGCGCAGCCTGTCGCCAACCTCCAGCACGGTCACATGAGAGGCAAACCGGGTCAGGAACAAGCCCTCCTCGATTCCGCTGTTGCCCCCGCCCACAACCAGGGTATCCATGTCGCGGTAGAACGGCCCGTCGCAGGTCGCGCAAAAATGCACCCCTGCCCCAATGAAGTCGTCCTCGCCGGGCACGTTGAGTCGACGGTAGCGGGTTCCCGGCGTCAGCAGGACAGCCGGAGCACGGTATTGGTCGCCGGATTCGGTCACCACGGTGCGGACACCGCCATCCTCGTCGCCGGCATCTATCGATGCCACGGTCTGCGCTATCAGCAACTCCACGCCGAACCGTTCAGCCTGTTCTCGCATCTGATCGGCCAGGTCCGCGCCCGATATTCCCTGGGCAAAACCCGGGTAGTTGTCGATGCGCTCCGTCGACCCGGCTTGCCCGCCGATGCCGCTGCGCTCGATAACCAGCGTTTCCATGCTTTCTCTGGCGGCGTAGATTGCAGCCGTTAAGCCGGCCGGGCCACCGCCCACGATGATCAGGTCGTAGTAGGATCGGCTGGCCGTGGCGTTGATCCCCAGCCGTGTCGCCAGCTCGGCGTTGCTCGGCTCAACCAGAATCGGCCCACCGTCGTCAAACACGATCGTAGGGATTATCTGGCGACCGTTATTAAGTTGCTGAACGGTCAGCTGCGCGTCTTCGTCCCGTTCGATGTCGACCCATTGGTACGGAACGCGATGCTCGGCCAGAAACTGTTTGGAGCGACGGCAATCGGGGCACCACAACGCGCCGTATACCGTGATGCTCGGATTGGTTGCATTTGTCACTAAATCACCCCCGACTGACGCCAGCGGTCAATCTCCGCAGGCTTGTATCCCAGTTCCCCCAACACCTCATCCGTGTGCTCCCCCAACGCTGCCAGCGGCCCGGCCTGGAGCGGCGTATCCGAAAATGCCACCACCGGACCCGCCATCCGCACTGCACCCAGATCCCGGTGCTGCACGTCAACAACCATATTATTTTCCAGCACTTGAGGATGGTCGAATAGTTCCTCGACGAAACGCACCGGCCCGGCGGGTACTCCCGCGTGGTCCAGCAGGTCCAGCCATTCTTCAGTGGTCTTCGCGGCGAATATTGCTTCTGCGCCCGACATCAGCCGTTCTCCGAATTCCGCCGCCTCTTGAGAATACTGGTCGTATCCTTCGTCGAACCGGATATCGTGCAGGCCGATGACGTCCAGCAGGCGTTTACGTAGCGCGGTGTTCAGGCAACCTACGACGATTATCCCGTTGGCAGTTTGAAAAAACCGGTAGTAGATGTTCCCCGGCGACTGGAAGTGCTGCGCCTCGTAGGCATCCAGTACCTCCGGATACGGCACCCCACCGGCCCGCATGGCGTTCAGCGACTCCAGAACCTGGGCATGAGTTTCGGTGTCGATGGATTCGATTCGCACAAAGCGCATCCCAAGCATCATCAGGCCGGTGCCCAGCAGCGACGCTTCCAGCTTCTGGCCCTTGCCGCCGTTTCTCTCACGGGCGAACAGCGCGCCGCAGACCGCCCAGGCCTGGGCCAACCCGCAGGCCGAATCCACCAGCGGACTGGCCACGATGTGTTGGGGGACACCTCGTAGCACCTTTCCCTCACTGGTCGCGATCCCCGACATTGCCTGAATGATGATGTCGTATCCAGGGCGATAGGCGTCGGGTCCATTGTGTCCGAAAGCAGAGCCCTCGCAATAGATGAGGCCCGGGTTGATGCCCGACAACGTCTCGTAGTCGATGCCCAGCCGCGCCGCCACGTCGGGCCGATTGTTGGCCAACACCACGTCCGCCTGCTCGGTCAGCCGCCGCACCACGTCGCCGCTCTCCGGCTGCGCCAGGTTGAGCGTCACCGACCGTTTGCCCCGGTTGTACGCCATGAACGGCCGGCCCTCCGTTGGCAGCACTGCCTGGGCGTACCGCCACAGGTCGCCCCACGGCGGTTCAACCTTGGTGACGCTGGCTCCCATATCTGCGAGCAGCATCCCTGCCGTTGGCGTCGCGATCATGGTCGAAAATTCGACAACCTTTATACCGTCTAGTGGGCCGGGCATAGATCAATCTCGGAGCACAATATATGCTTTGACGTTCACTGGGCTGCATCCGGATGCAGCGATCCGGGTGCCGCCGATTATAGCACCCGGTCAGCCGAACAACGGCAGCCGAGCCTCGTCCAGCCGGATGGCCTCCGACGGAATCATGGCCGCCAGCTGATCCGGCGAATACCCTCCCGTCCCGCTGCTATCGTCCAGCCAGGACAGGGCTTGATCGGCCCGGCCGGTCGCGACTCCTTTGGACTGCAGCAGCACGCGGAAATCGCCCAGGCCACCCGGACGTGTCAGGTGGGTGAGCCCCGTGAGCCACGCCCTCCCGCCGTCCGTTTCCGAGCCCGCCGTATCCGGCAAAACGTCTGGGAGCAACCCGTCTGGCCCAACCTGTAACGAATTCCACCCCGAGGCTTCCAACCCATCGGGTGGTCCACTGCGGCGCATGGTTTGCAGTCCCAATCGGTGCAGGAATTGACCCTGAGACAGGCTGCCGATGCTGGTCAATCCCGCCTGTTCGCCCGACCTTTGCACGGAAGTAAAATCCACCTGGGCAGTCATGTCCTGGCGTCCCGCATCGACCAGCGGCGAATCGGTTTGCAGATGGTTGCGGTAGGTCACCAAAGTTCCATCGGGTCGCTGCTCCGGGTTGTAGAGGTCGGCAGCGGATCGCCCGTAATCGATGGTAAGCACGAACCCCGCTTCCAGCACGGCGGCAACCGACTTCGACCAGTCTTCCAGCATCAGGCACACCTCGGCGGTTTGACCCTCGGCAAGCGAGATGCCGGCGTCGGTCAGATATTGTTCCAGACGGGGAGTTGATAGTGTACCGGCGCGTTCAAACAGCACACCTTCATATCCGTCGGCCACGTCTGGCCCGACATCAACGTACAACTCCCGCAAGATGTTGCGCTCCATGCGGACGCGATGCACGGGAAACGCGTCGAGCAACTCGTTGGACAGCACACACCCGACCGCATTACGCACCGGGAGTCGCAGTGCATCCCCCACAATCCGTTGAGCAATGGACGTGCCGTGTTCCCAACCGGCCAGCGGGCGCAGGTCGCAGGCAACGTATCTGATCGCTTCGCCGAACCCATCCGGCAGGTGTGCGGCGGCGGTGAGGATGTCGCGGCAAAGCAGGCCGTTTCCGGCGCCGGGCTCCACCACCACAAACGAACTTGGCCTGTCGAGCAATGTCCAGAGTTGGAATAACTGAACCGAAATCAGGGCGCCGAAGGCCGGGTGCACCTGCGGACTGGTGTAGTAATCGCCCGGAAAGTTTCGGCCGGCTTCTCGGCCCCCTTCAGCGTAATATCCTCCCGGTCCGTAAAGGGCGCGGGCCATGTATTCGGCGAAGGTGATGCGTCCCTGGCGGGCAATACGGCGGCGAATGGCCCGCTCGGCGCGTGTGGGCGCGTGTGATCCCGCGTTGGTCACGCTGATGGTTGTCCCGGGAACGCGCGTTCGCGACCGGATTGAAAACACACCGAAGCGCGCAGCACACTCCCCACGGAATTACCGGTTGCCGCGCCGCGCACTAACGATAGAGCGGTTTGAAGAAACTGTGCAGAAAGTTGTTGCGGTGCGCCCACGAATGCGTCCGCTTGAGTACCGCATCGGGTATCGGCTCAGCGCTGCGATGGGTGATGCGGAGGGTCTCGTGGTCAGACAGTTCCGGCGGCGCATCGGCGGTGTACAGCACTTCGCATCCCTCGGCCTGGACATACAGCTTCAGGGTGTCGAAGCCCTTTACCCGACGTCCCGGCGTTTGATACACGTAGAATTCGGTACTGCCCACCAGCTCATCGAAATGATCGTTGCCGTTGCCTCGGCCTCCACCCTGCCGGATCTGCTCGCGCCCGATTCCATAGTTGCTCAGCCTTCGTTGCTGCATCTCACACCGCCTGTCGTACCCGGGGCCGAAGTCCCGTTACGGGTAAATAGCCCAACCGACCCGTTCGGTTTTGGCGTGGAAAAAGTGGCCGTCGGTGGAGGTCACGAACACGTCGGTCAGATCCGGGCCGCCGAAACACACGTTGGTGGGTCGGGTAGCCGCGACCGGGTGGGTCTCCAGGATCCGTCCGGTCGGAGAAAAGACGTAGAGCATCGGACCCGGCCCGCCCGAAGGCCAACCTGCCGTCGCAATGATGTTCCCGTCAGCGTCCAGACACATGCCGTCAATGCCCCGGTGTACCTGGCTGGCGTCCCGGCCGAACGTATGCAGGGTGGTGTACGTGCCAACCGTGCCGTCCCCGGTGATCGGGTAGGCCCGCAGCTCCCGGTCGATGTCCATTCGATCGCTGTTGCTCTCCGCCACATACAGCGTGTTTCCGTCCGGGGACACCAGAATACCGTTCGGCATGGTTGTATCGGTGGTGGAACGAACCGTCCGGTAGGAACCGTCCGCCTGCGGTACCGCGCACAACACGGAACGGTGGTCCAGCTGTTCCACTTCGGGCGGGTCAATGTTGCCGGCATTCCAGGGATTCGTGAACCAGATGCGGCCCTTGGCGTCGATGGCCAGGTCGTTCGGCGTGTTCAATGGTACGCCGTCCAGGTTGTCCGCAATGGTGGTCGTGCCGCCGTCCGCGTCGAAACGCACGATCGCCCGCCCATTCTGACAACAGCCATACAGCCTTCCCTGCGCGTCGAAGGCCAGGCCGTTGGTGCGATTGGTATTTTCGCGGTAGACCGAAAACTCGCCAGACTTGGGGTTATACCCGTAGATTCGGCTGGCATGGATATGGGTGAATAATACTTGCTCGCCATTCCACGCGGGACCTTCGGTAATGCCTCCTGGTGGGTCTTCAAACCGGTTGATGAGGTTGAAACGCCAGCTCATGTCGGCCAACTCCTTGCCAAGTTGTCATGACGCCAGCCCGCCGGACAATTACCAGCCCTGGAGCAGTGACGGGTCGCGCCCGCCGGGATTGTAGCAGGCCGCGCCGCTGGGCGGCAAACGGGATGTGTCCTACCCTGCGCCTCCGCCAACGGTACGGGACCGCCGGCCATATCATCGCGAGCCCGGCGCGGCAATCCCGCCACCACCCGGGGGAACCGTAGTTCGTCAGCCATGCCAGGTTTTGACACTGGGGCCGTCGACCGCTAGCATCCCAATTACCATGCCCGAGTTTTTCAATGTTTTGCCGCCCGCCGAAGCGTTGGCTTTGCTGATCGACCGACTGCCCGATGGCCCTTTGGTCGGCCGGGAAACCGTTGCCTCCGTGGATGCACTGGGTCGCGTTACGGCAGAAGTCATCACTGCCGGAGAGTCCTTGCCGGCATTTGCCCGCTCGTCCATGGACGGCTACAGCGTTCGTGCGTCCGACACCTACGGCGCCACGGACGGACTGCCGGCCTGGTTCAACCTGGTCGGCGAGGTGCCGATGGGGCGCGAATCCGGCGTTTCGTTGGCAATTGGCGACGCAGCGGTCGCCTACACCGGGGGGATGCTGGCCGGCAACGCCGACGCGGTGGTCATGGTCGAACGAACGCAGCAAATCGACGACGTTACCGTCGAGGTGGTCCGTTCGGTTGCACCCGGCGAGAACGTCGTGCAGCCCGGTGAGGATGTATCGGTCGGCGATATGGTGTTGCCGGCCGGCCACGTGGTGCGGGCCCAGGACATTGGCGCCCTCACCGCCCTGGGGATAACCGAAATCATGGTCGCCAGGCGGCCCCGTGTTGCCATCCTCTCGATAGGTGATGAAATTGTGCCTCCCCATAAATCGCCCGGCCCCGGTCAGGTGCGCGACGTGAATTCGTACACGGTCGCGTCGCAAGTCGCCCAGGCCGGAGGCGTACCCGTGCTGTTGGGTCTGGTTGGCGATGACTTTGAAACCCAACTGGACGCCTCACGCCGCGGGTTGCAGCAAGCGGATATGCTGGTGCTGTCGGCCGGCAGCTCGGTGAGTCTGCGTGACCGCACGGTGGACATCGTGGCCGCCCTGGGCGAACCCGGTGTTCTGGTTCACGGCCTTTCCCTGCGCCCTGGAAAACCGGCCATCGTCGGGTTGTGCAACGGCAAACCCATATTCGGATTGCCGGGCAACCCGGTCTCCGCGATGGTCGTATGCGATTTGCTGGTTCGACCGGCGGTGTTTCGGCTGGCGGGATGTCCGGTTCCGCCGGTTCCCGCCGAGACCACGGCCATCCTGGCGCAAGACATACCCTCGGCGGCCGGCAGGGAGGACTTCGTGCCCGTGCGGCTGGATACCCCCGGCGACGATGAATCCCCGGATAGCTTGCCTGTTGCCCATCCGGTGTGGGGAAAGAGCGGGTTGATATTCACCCTGGTACGCGCCGACGGGTTGTTGCGGGTTCCGCCCGATCATGCCGGAATCTACGCCGGCGAACAGGTGCGGGTGCGGCGGTTCTGGTAGAAGCCGGACACCCTCTGCGCCATCCAGCGAATCCCGAACCAGTCAGCCGGCACGAAGCGCCAACGATAAACATGGCCTCTAACGACGCACACTCACACCCACGCCACCGGCGTTACTTCCTGCAGGACATACCGCTGGAAGAGGCGTTGACCCGGTGGTTCGGTGTGATGGAAAACGCCGGGGCGCTGCATCCAACCGATGCTGTGCCGGTGGCGCTGGACGATCCGCAAATCGTCGGCAGGATTACGGCTGGGCCGGTTTGGGCCATCGCATCATCCCCTCACTACGATGCCGCCGCGATGGACGGGATCGCCGTGCTAGCTTCCGATACCATCGGCGCAACTGAAACTGCGCCAGTCTCCTTATCGGTGGGAACGCAGGCCATTTGGGTGGACACCGGCGACCCCTTGCCTCCCGCTTCCGACGCGGTGGTGATGATTGAAAACGTACAGCGGGATGCCCTTGATACAACCACCGTTCGTATCCTCGAACCCGTGGCCCCCTGGCAGCACGTCCGGACTCTTGGCGAGGACATCGTGGCGACCGAACTGGTGCTTCCCGAGAACCACCCCGTCAGCCCCGTCGATCTGGGGGCCTGCGCCGCTGCCGGGCTGGTTTCCATTCCCGTACGCCGTAAGCCCACGGTTGCCATCATTCCGACAGGCAACGAACTGGTGCCGATCCAGGCCCATCGCCAACCGGGCGACATCCCCGAATTCAATTCGCTGATCCTGGCCGGGTTCGTACGCCAGTGGGGTGGCGAGCCTCAGGTTTCTACGCCCATCGCCGACGATGCGGAGGCTATTCGCCTGGCGGCTCTGTCCGCCCTGACCACCTGTGATGTGGTGGTGATCAACGCCGGGTCGTCGGCGGGCGACGCCGATTACACCGCATCGGTCATCGAAGCATTAGGGACTCTGGAAGTCCATGGGATCGCCATCAGGCCCGGCCATCCGGTGGCGCTGGGAGTGGCTCGCGGCAAGGCCATCCTGGGATTACCCGGTTACCCAGTATCGGCAGCGCTGACGGCGGAGCTGCTGTTGAAACCCGTTTTGGAGCGGATGCTGGGTGTCCAGATGCCGGAGCGCCAACGCATGCCGGCGAACATCACCCGCAAGGTTCTTTCGCCCATCGGCGAGGACGAATTCCTCCGTGTGAAGCTGGGGCGCGTGGGCGACAAAATGACCGCGACCCCGGTGCAGCACGGAGCGGGCGTCGTTATGTCCCTGGTGCGCGCCGATGGCATCGTGCGCATTCCCCGTTTGTCAGAGGGGCTGGACGCCGGAGCCGCCGTGGACGTTGAGCTGTTGCGCTCCGTCTCCGAGGTGGAAAACACCATCGTTGCCATCGGCAGCCATGACCTCACGCTGGACCTGATGCAAAGTTTCCTGCGTCGTCAGCGGCCGGCTGTGAACCTGGCATCGGCTCACGTTGGTAGCCTGGGCGGGTTGGCGGCCCTGCGTCGGGGCGAGGCTCACCTTGCTGGCTGCCACTTGCTTGATGCCGACAGCGGGGAGTACAACATCGCGTACGTTCTTCGCTATCTGCCAAACACGCCGGTGGTGATCATCCGCCTGGTAGGGCGAACCCAGGGCTTGATGGTTGCGCCGGGCAACCCGGTTGGACTCCACTCCCTGGAAGACCTGATAAAACCCGAGGTTCGATTCGTCAACCGGCAGCGTGGCTCGGGCACCCGGGTCCTGCTGGACTACCACCTTGGCAACTACGCCATCCCGCCGTCGGCGGTGACTGGCTACGAGCGCGAAGAATACAGCCACCTGGCAGTGGCCGCGGCGGTGTCCGGTGGATCAGCGAATGCCGGCCTGGGAATATTGTCGGCGGCTCGCGCTCTGGAATTGGATTTCGTTCCGCTCTTCGACGAAGAATACGACCTGATCGTGCCGGTGGAGCATCACCAGAGCCCACAGTTGCAGCCGCTGCTGGCTTTGCTGAACGACCTGGAGTTTCGTGCGGCGGTACACGACATGGGAGGCTACGATGTATCGGTTATGGGTTCGGTGCGGACAACGTCTCCGTAGGTCGCCATGAAATTCCAGCAGCCACCGCCCCCTGAGAGCCGTCGCCCGGAGGATTTCATCATGCGACGCGAAGCCGAGCTGAAGCAGGCCCGGTCTGCTCACGGCGATCTGCATCCGGAGACGGTTCGGGCGCAGCATCGATTGGCCCACGCTTTCCGGGCGGCCCGCAAGTTCAACGAGGCGTTGGGCGGGTTCGATTCCGCGGTAAACGCCAGCATCCAGGTTCACGGCCCGAATGACGCGCAAACACTCCGTTACCGCAGCAGCCTCGCCAATTGCCACTTCGCCGCCGGCGACACCAACCGCGCCATCGAAATATTCGCAGAACTCCTGAAGGCCAGGCGAACCGTTCTCGGCGAAAACCACCCCGACACTCTGCGCAGCCAGGGAAGTTTGGGCAACGCCCTCCACTCCGCCGGCCGGTTCATCGAAGCCGCCGCCTTGCATCACCGCAATCTGGGCGACCGGGAAAGAGTGTTGGGCGTAGAACATCCATCCACCGATGCCAGCCGGCGAAACCTGGCTCGCAGCCTGGGCGACGATCCAACGGTGCCCTGACAGGCTACATCCTGTAACGGCGCCTCCCGTTCCCCTAACACCATTTCCCCTAACACCATTATCCGAATCGCCGGCATCCTAGGCGGTATCCGTGGTAGATTGTTCCGCCACCGGGTAATCCGAAATCTGATTTCCAGCGTTAACCTGTCTAGATGCTGCACCGAGTCACCAGACTTCCCCGAATTGGGCCACCGACCACATGGTTTGGCCCCGCGCTGCGCCGCGCCAGCATGGGCCGGTTGGAGTGGGCGTTCCTGATCGTCGCCATCGTCGCGGCGGCGCTGCGCCTTTGGGAACTCGACGGCCGCACCATGCACTACGACGAGGCGATCCATCTGCATTTCGCGTGGAAATTGGCCCAGGGCGTCCCTTTTATACATTCCCCCTGGATGCACGGGCCGTTGCAAATCGAGATGGTGGCGGCGACCATCAGGTGGATCGGGGATACCGATTTCCTGGCGCGTCTTCCTTACGCTGCATTCGGCGTTGTTCTGGTGGTGCTGCCCTACTTGTTACGGAGAAACATCGGCCAAATCGGAGCCGTCTGCGCCGCAATTTTCCTCACTCTATCGCCAACCATGTTGTATTTCAGCCGGTTCGGACGCAACGACATGTTGATGGCGGTTTGGGCTTTGCTGCTGCTGATATTGATGTGGCGATACACAGAAACCAGCCGCAACCGCTACCTGTACTGGTCTGCCCTTGTGGTCGCCCTGATGCTCGCAACCAAGGAGACGGCATATTTCGTCATTTTCTTCGTCGGTGTCGCTGCGCTGGTTTTCGGATGGCGGCAGATCGCGCTCCTGCTCAGACGGCAGCAAAGCTTCAGCGCACTGCGCGGAGCCGCCGGCTTCTTTGTGTTTTTGGTTGCGCTCACGCTGCCACAGGCCGCTGCGATGATCTCCTTCTTGCAAACTCCGTTGGGACTGACCATGGCGGCCCCCGACACCGGTTCCACGGGAGAAACCGGCGCGCCCATCTGGGCAGAACCGTTTGTTTCCTTGCCGCTTTGGGCTGCGCCCTCATGGTTGAACGCAACGGCGGCGCTGATCCTGATCGTGGCGGCGCTGATCCTGGCCCTCTGGGCCTGGCGACTCCGCAGCGTCATCAAGATCGCCCTTGTTGCCCTGGCGGTGGTCGGAAGCATTGCTGTCGCGTCGGCGGTTTTAATGCAACCGTTGACCCTGGCCTGGTTGGGGCTGTCGCCAGCCGAAAACGGCTCCCTGGCGGCCAGCGCGAGCGCCGTCGTTGCCGCCGTTCTGATTGCTGCAGCGGTGGCCGGCCGTTACGGCAGCGGTTCCTGGCGACGCACTGCTCTCGTAGTCGGCGTGCCGCTGGTCATTGGTGGCGCTTGGATGGCAACCCAGCTACCTGATCTGGCGATGCTGGGCAATCCCTTCCCCGAAGTGGCGGCGACTGCCGACCTCGCCGAGGGTCGGGTCGCGTTGCACTACCTGGTTCCCGTGCTGGTGTTGTTGATATTACTGGTCATCAGCCTCGGCGTGGGCGTTACCTGGGGTGGCGGCGTCTGGCTCACTTGCGCCGGCATTTTCTACCTGGTTTGGACAACCCTGTACACCACATTTTTTTCCAACGCAACCGGGTTATTCACCGGATCGTGGCAAAGCCTGGGATATTGGCTGGTGCAGCAGGAAGAAGCCCGCGGCAACCAGCCCTGGTATTACTACGCGATCGGACTGAGCGTTTACGAAATGCTGGCTCTGGTGTTCGGGCTGGCAGCGGTTGTGTGGCTCATCCGGCGCCGGGAGCCTTTCGGGTTGGTGCTGGCCGCCTGGACGGTTGCGACTCTCGCCGCCTACACCACCGCCGGCGAAAAGATGCCCTGGTTGCTGGTGAACATCACCTTGCCGTTGGCGCTGTCGGCCGGCGCGTTGGTGGGGCATCTCGCCCAGGGGATACCGTGGGCAAATCTGGGTCGTCGCAATATTTGGTTGCTGATTCTGTCGCCGGCCGGGATCGTGCTCGCCGTGTGGGTCGGCTGGTTGGCCACCGGCGATGTGGGTATCAACATAGCGGCCTGGTTGGCGGCTGCGATCCTGCTGCCCCTGGCGGTACTGATTGCACTTATGATGCGGGGTCGACCTCATAGCGTCCGCGTCGCTGCCGTGGGCATCGCCGGGTTGCTGCTGTTGTGCGGCGGTGTCGCCGGTTTTCGGGCCGCCTACACCTACGATGATTCCAACCTGGAGGTCCTGGTGTACGCCCAGGGCTCGGCCGACTTGCCGACCACGTACCGCGAGTTGCAACAGCAGGCTTTGGCTGACGGAAACTCCTCCGGCAGCGTGAAGGTCGACTATGACATGTGGTACCCGTTCCAATGGTACGTCCGCAACGAGACGCAAGCCGCCATCCTTCAGTTCGACCGGTTCTGCACCGAAGACAGCGAGGACGAAACCGAGGATTGCCGCACGGTGGGCGAAGATACCGGTCCGTTGGTGTACCTGGCCGAGGCGGGGCACGAGGTAACCGAAGAAACCCCGGCGGTGTATCGCAAAGACGGCCCGATGCGCAATCTGCTATGGTATCCTGAAACCTACCGCCGACCCGGTGAAAATCGTCAGGACACTAACTTCTGGGCGCAATTGTCCGCCGACGTCGGGTTCTTCCGGAATTCTGCCGTCGATCCTTCCAAATGGCGCGAAGCCATCACTTTCGTGGTCGCGCGACGACAGGACAGCGACTGGTACAAAGCCGAATACTTCCAGTACACCCGAAATGAATAAACCACGTCGCCCCTGCCTCACCGCTTTCAGATCGGGACTGCGCGCTACAGCGCTTACTGCGTGCAATTACCAGCTGGTCGTCGCACCGTTATCCGCTACCCCGGCCAATTCCGCCCGTGATTAGGGCACGCGCGGCGCTCACCCACCGCCCCGACCGGGCTTGTCGACCGGGTAGTTGTATGATTCCAGGCCGTAAAACATGACCTTTGTGCTGGGTAACTGGCGATTTTGGGCGGGAGTTCTGGTCAGCGTCGTTACGCTGGCGCTGCTGGTCCTGCTGGTCGACAGGCAGGAACTGTTGCACGCCTTGCGTTCCGCTGATTATCGGTTTCTGGCGCCCGCCATCGCGCTGTATTTCCTGTCGGTTTACTTCCGTTCCGCCCGCTGGAAGTTCCTGCTGTCTCCGGTCGCCAACATTCCGGTCAGGCGATTGTTCCCGGTGGTAGTCATCGGTTACATGGCAAATAACATCCTCCCCGCGCGACTCGGCGAACTGGTGCGAGCCGTATACCTGGCTCAGCGGGAAGAGAAAGTCGGCGTTCCATCGTCCATTGCCACCATCAGCGTGGAGCGCCTCTACGACGGACTGACCCTGCTCGCTATGGGAGCCATATCGGCACCCATCCTGCTGACAGCGGGTCTTTTCGACGGCGCCAGCATTGCCTACCAAACCACGGCTTTTGTGCTGGCGGCGGGGGTGGTGTTCACCTTCGCCTTCGCCCTGGTCGTGCTCACGACGCTGTCGGTAAGCAAACGGGCGGTTGGTTGGGCTGTCCTGCTAACCGGCCTGCTCCCGCTGCGGTTCCGTGCAACGGCAACAGACATTATCCTTCGGTTCGTCGAAGGACTGGCCACGCTCAATTCCCCGCGCAAGCACGTAACGTTGTTTCTGGCCTCGTTGCCCGTGTGGCTGGCCGAAGCCGGCGTCTACATCGTGGTGGCCTATTCGTTCAACCTGCACGAGTATTTCGACACATGGTTGCTCTTCGGTTTAGCGATAGTGCTGGTCACCGTTACTTCCAACCTGGTAACGGCAATTCCAACGTCCATAGGAGGCATCGGCCCCTTCGAGGTGGTGGCTCAGCAAACGCTCACCGGCCTGGCCGTCGCGCACGCCACGGCAGCATCCTACTCGGTGGCAGTGCATCTGGTGGCATTGTGGCTGCCGGTAAACCTGGTGGGCCTGGCTTTGTTGTGGATTAACCACGTGTCCCTGCGCGGACTCACTACGATGCCGGCCAATTCGCCTGAACCCCCCGGCGGCAATGACCCCGCGGCGCCATCCGGCGCTGGCGCGGAAGTGGACGATTAGCGTATGCGGATAGGAATCATCGGCGGCGGTGCAGCCGGACTGGCGGCGGCATACGAGTTGACCACGAGGGGACACTTCGCCGAAGTGTTTGAGGCTGCTCCATTTTTGGGTGGACAGGCTTCTACGTTCCCCGTGGGCGGCGGCAACCTGGAGCGCGGATACCACCATCTGTTCGTCAGCGATACCGATATGGTGCAGCTGATCGAAGAGCTCGGCCTGGGAGATTCTCTGCAATGGCTGGAGTCTCGGGTGGGTTTATTCCACGGAGGCCGTATCTGGGATTTTGCCACTCCCATGGACCTGCTGCGGTTTGCTCCCCTGACCCTGACCCAGCGCATCAGGCTGGGAGCGTGGACCTTCATCCTCCAGAAAACCCGCAATTGGCGCAAGTTCGAAGGCATCACCGCAGCGGATTGGGTGCGCGACCACATGGGCGAGGCGGCCTGGCGAGTCATTTGGGAACCCATGCTGCGGGGCAAGTTCGGCGATTACTACGACCAAGTCAGCATGACCTGGCTGTGGGGCAAGATATTTCTTCGCGTGTCCTCGCGCAAGCGGTGGGAGAAGGAACGCCTGGGATATCCCATGTGCAGTTTCGGTACCGTGTTCGACGTCTGCGGCGAGCGAATCACGCAGCAGGGCGGTCTGGTACACACCAGCGCTGCGGTTCGCCGGGTGGCTGTCGAGGGCGGCGTAGCCCAGGGACTCGTCGCCTCCGTGGACAACGAGCCGGAACGCAATTACGACTACGACGCGATTATCGCGACCACGCCGTCCTATGTATTCACCCGGTTGGTTCCCGAATTACCTGACGACTATCGGACCGTGCTGGAATCGGCACGCTACCTGTCGGCGGTGTTGATGATCCTCGTGCTCGACAAACCCCTGTCGTCCAAGTATTGGCTCAACGTGGCCGACCGGTCGCTGCCCTTCGTCGGCATCATCGAACACACCAACATGATCGATCGCAACCTGTACGGTGGACATCACATCGTCTATCTCACCAACTACCCCGACCGCAATAGCGAGCTTTACCGGAAAGAACCGGCGGACCTGCTGGAAGAGTTTATCCCCCACCTGCAGCGCATCAACCCCCAATTCTCCCGCGACTGGATCGTTGAGTACCACCATCACCGGGTGGACGGAGCGCAACCTATCATCGGCGTGGGATATACCGACCAAATCCCGGACCACCGTACTCCCATCGACCATTTGTACCTCGCCAATACCACCCAGATTTACCCCGAAGATCGGGGGACCAACTACTCGGTAAGGATGGGCCGGCAGGTGGCCCGGATGGTTCTCCAGGACGCCGGCGAAGCGTTATAGCCAAACAATCTCCGCCTGGCTGCGTTCCTCCCACCTGATGCACAGGCGGGATAGCCCGCTCTGACCCTACCGGCCAGTCTGGCCCTGCCCGCGCAACAGTTTGGGCATTGGGGTTTCGCTCCAGCCGATTCAAGCATACCTGTGCCCAATCCTTGCCCAAATCCGCACGCCCGTTTAGAGCGCGGCGACAGGAAATTTAGTACAATTGTAGACGTGGAATCATGTCCGCCTCTACCTCAATATCTTGTAGGTCTACTGTCTTTTGACAACAATCGCCGTAGTTGCATCCGACCGGAACGGCAGCAGTCCGTATCCCTCCCTTCAAGCCGTTGAAACGGCTGGAGGGCACGTCCGCATCATCACACCCGATACTCCAGCGCCCGATGCGCTCGCCGGGGTTGGCGGATTGCTGATCCCTGACTCAAGCGCCGCATCGTCAGGTCTTGATCTGCTGTCGGCGGCTTTGGCCGTCGACATGCCGGTGCTATCGACCGGGAGCGGAATGCACCTGCTCAACACCTGCTTCGGGGGCGACGCGCCGGTCCCGCTGGACGGGCACGACGTCAACTCCGATTCCGACTTTCAACGCCATCAGATTTACTTGTCACCTGGTTCCAAGGTGGCGGCGATCATTGGCAGCGCCGGCATGTTCCGGGTCAACAGTCGCCACCGCCTCGGCTTGCGTGAACGGCACAGATCGCCGCGTCTCATGTCCATCGCATACCATCTGGACGACGGCGTGATTGAGGGCCTGGAAAGCAAAGAACACAGTTGGGTGATCGGCGTGCAGTTTTTACCCGAACGCGCCGACGAAGTACCCGCCAATTTCAACAATTTATTTCTGGGCCTGGTCGAACGGGCTGGCGAATTCGCCGGCAACGTTCCGACTACCAGCCCGTTGTGCTGAACATCAACAGCAGCAACGAGCCGGCAACCGGATAATCCAAGGAGACATTCTCGATGACCTCTGCCCCACCATTAGATCCCAACGGTCGATTCACCGATATCGCCATCGAAGACGAGATGCGCACGTCGTATCTGTCGTATGCGATGAGCGTGATAGTGTCCCGGGCGCTGCCCGACGTCCGCGACGGCCTGAAACCGGTGCATCGCCGGATTCTTTACGCCATGCACGACATGGGTATCCGCCCCGGCAGCCAGTACCGCAAAAGCGCTCGCATCGTGGGCGAGGTGCTCGGCAAGTTCCACCCGCACGGAGACTCATCGGTTTACGACGCATTGGTTCGCATGGCACAAACCTTCTCCATGCGGGCGCCGCTTATCGACGGCCAGGGCAACTTCGGCAGCATCGACGGCGACCCGCCCGCAGCAATGCGATACACCGAAGCGCGGCTGGCGACCATCGCGGAAGAGATGCTGGCAGACATCGACCAGCAAACGGT
Organism: Dehalococcoidia bacterium; assembly: GCA_965217175.1. Lineage (GTDB taxonomy): Bacteria > Chloroflexota > Dehalococcoidia > Lucifugimonadales > UBA3495 > Bin87. The sequence continues at coordinate 1,255,797 of OZ244251.1, read as the reverse complement.
GGACGTGAGCGACAACTTTGACGATTCGCTCAAGGAACCCCGGGTTCTCCCCGCCCGTATGCCCAACCTGCTGGTCAACGGGTCGTCCGGAATCGCGGTGGGCATGGCGACCAACATGCCGCCCCACAACCTGGGCGAGATTTGCGATGCCGTCAACTACGTTATCGACAACCCCGCCTGCGACGTGGACCAGTTGATAGCAATTGTGCCGGGTCCCGATTTTCCCACGGCCGCCGTGATACGCGGAGTAACCGGCGTGCGTGACATGTACGCGACCGGACGCGGCCGCATCATCATGGAGGCGGTTACCGAGATCGAGGAAACCCGTCAGAACCGGCAACGAATCATCGTGAGTCAGCTGCCGTATCAGGTCAACAAAGCCAACCTGGTCGAGAAAATCGCTGGGCTGGTGCGTGACAAGACACTGGTTGGCATTACGGAAATCCGGGATGAATCGGACCGCCGGGGTATCCGTGTGGTGATCGAACTGAGCCGAAACGCCCAGGCCACCGTCATTCTGAACAACCTCTACAAACGAACCGCACTGCGTTCCTCCTTCAATGCCATCATGCTGGCATTGGTGGACGGCCAGCCCCAGGAGCTCTCGCTCAAGGATCTCATCACCCACTTCATCACCCACCGGGAAGAAGTGATCCGTCGACGCACCGAGTACCAGCTGGGTCGGGCGCGGGATCGCGCGCACATCGTTGAAGGTTTGCTGAAGGCGCTCGACGCCATCGACGCCATCATCGAGACTATCCGCAACAGCCAGGACGTGGAAACGGCCCGCAACAACCTGGTGCAGCAGTTCGACCTCTCCGAAATTCAGGCACAGGCCATCCTGGACATGCAGCTGCGCCGGCTGGCCGCATTGGAAAGGCAGCGTCTGGACGAAGAATACAACGACCTGCTCGCCACCATCTCCCAGTTGGAAGATTTGCTGCAAAACCCGCAGCAAATTCGGGCGGAGATCAAGCGGGAAACTCGCGAACTCAAGCGCAAACACGCCAACGAGCGCCGCACCGTAATTGAACTGGCCGAGCTCCAGGAGCAGTCCATCGAGCAGTTCATCGTCCAGGAAGATGTCGTGGTTACCCTGAGCCAGCGCGGATACATCAAGCGTGTGCCCATCAGCACCTACCGGAATCAAAAGCGTGGTGGCAAGGGCGTGCGCGGCGCCAGCAATCGCGACGACGATGCCCTGATGCAGTTGGAGGTGGTCAACACCCACGATCAGCTGCTGTTCTTCACCAACAAGGGGCGCGTTTACCCCCTCGATGTCTACAAAACGCCCAACGACACCAGCCGCACCGGTCGCGGTGTACTGCTGGTGAACCTGATCAATCTGCAGCCCGGCGAACAGGTGCAAACTATGCTGCCGGCTCGCCGCGGCGAATACAGCCATCTCTATATCTTTGCCACCAGACGCGGACGCGTAAACGCTCTGCGCCCCGGCCAGTTGCGCAACCTGCGCGCGTCCGGGCTGTTGGCGATGAAGATTCCGGACGGTGACGAACTGATCGGAGTACGCCCGGCAGCCCCCGATACTTCGATTCTCCTGGTTACCGAGCAGGGGCAAGCCCTGCTGTGCCCGGTAAGCAGTATTCCCCTTCGCAACCGGAACGCCACCGGCGTAATCGGGATGCGACCCGAACCCCACGACCGGATCATCGCCCTTGACGTCGTCAACAATCCGGAGGACGAATTCCTCCTGGTGGTCAGCGAAAAGGGCTACGGCAAGGCGACCCCGCTATACAACAAAACCAAGAATGAGGTCATCTACCGAGAACGCGGTCGGGGCGGTAAGGGCGTCAAAACGTTCAACGTGGAAGACAAGGGCGACCGGGCAACCGGCCCATTGGTAGACGCCAAGATCGTAACCTCAGCTGAAATGAACGACGAGGAAGGCCACGAGGTGTTTATCATCTCGGCTCGCGGCCAGGTCGTAAGGATCAACCTCGCCGCGGTGAAGGTGGTCAACACCCGCCAAACCAAGGGTGTAATCGTGTGGCGAGAACGCGGCGGCGACGACAGCGTAGTGTCAATCGCCTGCTTCCGCGCCAATGACTATAGCCAGGCAGACCCCACCCGTACCGACGGCCAGGCCACGTCGGTGCTGGAACAGGCCGAAGAAATCGCCGCCGAAGCCGATCTGCAGTACGAGCCCGATGATCCGGATGCTGAAGCGGTGGAAACCGAGGACATTGCTGCGGAAGATGGAGACATGCCGCTGAACGGTTCAGCCAACGGTCAGGCTTCGCTGTTCCCTCTGGGCTCTGACGAGGACGAAGCCTCCGACTTTGATGAAGACGCTGACGAAACAGATGAAGACGAATACGACCCCGAGCAAGGTTAGAAAACCATGCGGCTGGTAATGGTACACGGCTCGGGTCAGAACGAGCTCACCTACTACTATCAGAAAGCCAGGTTCCCCGAGGTTGACGCAATCAACCTGCCCGGGCATCCGGACGGGGAACCGCTGGACTCCATCGGCGGGTACGTCGATTGGCTGCGGGAGTATGCGTTGGACCGAGGTTACGCGCCGTTCGTACTGTTCGGTCATTCGATGGGCGGCGCCATTGCGTTGGATTATGCACTGCGGTTTCCCCAGGACTTGGCGGGCCTGGTGCTGATTGGCACCGGAGGTCGGCTGCGGGTCCACCCCGATTATCTGAACCGTTGCCTGAATGACGCCCAATGGCGCTCGGAAGCGCCGGCCTACTATGAGGCCATCAACAGCGAACTCGCGCCCCAACTGGCGGCGCGGGCATTACAATCCGGGCCGATGGTTGAGCACAACGACCTGTCAGCCTGTGATCAGTTTGACGTGATGGAGCGTATCAAAGAGATCGATCTGCCGTCGCTGGTTATCGTGGGGCAGGACGACGTGATGACACCCGTGCGGTATGCAGAATACCTGGGTCGGGAGTTAAAAAATGCCGAAGTCGTGGTGGTTGCCAACTCGGGCCACTTCGTGACTCTGGAGCAGCCGGAAGCGGTAAACGCCGCGGTTGCCCAATTCCTGGAGCGGCTGGATAAGTAACCAGCCGGCATTTCCAATCCTTGATGCCCCCACGTATGCCGATCGGGAGCGTCGTATCCGGGCGAGGTCGGCGTTAAAGTCGCGGGCGCCCTGGCTGTTGCGATCCGGTTGCCCGGTTATTCCTGCCCCGGATGATACCAATGGCTGTCGTAAAACATGAGCGGATTGGCATTCTGGTCGCTTTGCAGCATCTCTTTGACTTCGCCGACGTAGATGGTGTGGTCGCCGTAGACGTGGGAGCCGATGATGTCGCAGTTGAAGAACACCATTGAGCCGTCCAAGGCGGGAACTCCGTGGGCTCCGGCAGTGTAGGAGTATTCCGGGTTGCCTTCACGCCGGGCCGGCGGGCGCGCGAAATAACGACCAAGCTCTTCCTGTTCCTCGCGCAGCACGTTCACGCCAATACGCAATTGCTGTTCCACGTACCCGTAGGTAATTGTGCTGTGGGCCACGCACACCAGCAAGGTTGGCGGTTCCAGACACACCGACGTAAAGGCGTTGGCGGTCATGGCGTGAGGAAAACCCTGAGAGTCCAGCGTAGTTATTACGGTAACGCCGGTAGCAAATTTGGACATCGCGGTGCGAAATACGACTGAATCAACCACGGCGGATTCACCCCTCTGGCAATTTTCCGATGATTATACTCGGCTAGTATCACTAACGCCAGACGCCGCCAAACCGCTGCCCGGACAGTCTGCAGACTGCGCTTGACCATCCGGCCAGGCCCGAAAGGCGTCACCAACACGTTCGGGTGGCAGATCGCAGGCGATATCAGCATCCAGCTTGAGCACCGTATCGGCGGGAATCTTTCCGGTGATACGGTCGGGATGTGTCAGCTGCGCCAGCACCTCCAGCCCATCGACTATCCTGGGGCCGGGACGGCTCAGCGTACTGTGGTCGATCAGGTACACTTCGCCATTTCGTACCGCCGGCAAACTGTTCCACCCGTGCTGCGCCGCCAACCAGGGAATCTCGCGCACACTCCGGGCCAGGTCCGACGAGCACAGATCGACAAACAATTTTTCTGGTTGCGCCTCCAGCACGTCATCCCACGATATTCGTTCCGCCGGACAACCGGGCGCAAATCTTTCTGGCAGGCGACCGCCGGCCCGCAGCAGCAGATCAGTGACCCAATGGCCACCGATAACCAGCGGATTCACGCCCTCCAGTGAGAAAACGGCCGGACGGCGTGACACGTCACCAATGGCTTCGGCAACCGCGTCAATGCGGGATTGCATCGAGGCCTGAAGCGCTCGGGCCTGGTCCGCAGATCCGCATGCCGTGCCAACCTCAATAACACTCTCCAAAATCTCGCTAACCGTCCGTGGATTCAAATTCAAAACCTGGGGAGGAATCGCCAAAGGTTGTACGGCGTTGTTAACGGTGCCAGCATCGATCTCGCAAAAGTAGCACAAGTCCTGAGTCAGCACGACTTCCGGAGCCGCTTGTTCCAGCCACTCGACATCGAGCTCGTACGGGCTTTCACCGGCGGACAATATCCGGTGCATTTCGGCTTCGACCTCTGCACTGGACAGCCTGGAGGGATCAATGCGGCTACGACAAACAACTCGTTTGGTGGCCGCAGCCGGAGGGTAATCGCACAGGTCGGTTACACCTATAATCTGTTCGCCCAATCCCAGCGCGAACAGGATTTCAGTGCCACTGGGAAGCAACGAGCAAACACGCACGGTCATCAACCTCGCCGGTAACGCGGACGCGGATCCCCGCGTATTTCAGGGTAGTACAACGGCGGCATTGTAGCATATACTCTCCGCGTGGACGCTCGATTCCAGGGGTTAATAGCTCCATCATGAACAACCCTGCCGCCGAAACCGTGAGTCTCGCATCAACCCAACAGTGGGGCAAGTTCGCGTTAGTTCGACTCAACGCATACAGTTTCGGATTGGCGGGTTTTATCTTGACGATGGACACCATCATCGTGCCCATCCTGGTGCTGCAGGTTGCACCGGAAGCCGCCAAGAACACTTTGCTTGGAGCCGTGGGTTTGGGCGGCCTGCTCGCTGGAGCAGTGGTGCAGGTACCCGTGGGATGGGCCAGCGACCGCACCCGCTCCCGCATCGGTCGCCGCTTGCCGTATCTCATTTGGGGCTCGGTATTCATTTCGGTGGGTATGGGAGCCCTGGCGATGCCCCTCAGTTACGGCAGCCTCCTCATTTCCTGGCTATTCATCCAGATCAACTCCGGTATCGCTTATACCCCTTATCTGGCTTCCGTCAGAGAACTGGTTCCAACAGACCGCCTGGGAGTATCGGCGTCCATCAAAACCCTTCTGGAGGCTCTGGGCGGCGCTTCCATGCTGTTCCTGTCTGGCATGATGGTGGGGAGATATACCGGTCCAGACACCGTTTACTGGTTATGGGTCACCCTGGGCGTGTTTGCCATCATCATGGTTGGCTCCACCAGCGCCAGTTGCGCCACTATCTTCCTTCGCTCGGGCGGATCGCGCGGCATAGCTTCGGCGGCATTTCACCGCTCTGAAATGTCGTTCCCGGAAACGGCCAATATGACGCGGCTGCACCCGGATCTGGCGTGGTTCGTAGTATCGCGCGCGGCCATATTGGCTGCCGTGGTGATATTCACCACCTACGGCCTCTTCTTCCTGCGCGACAAGGTGCAGGTGGACAACCCGGCAGAAGCTTTGGGTGTTGCGATCATCGGCGTTGGCGGTATGCTTGTTCTCACAACCTACCCGGCCGGGTGGATATCAGACCGCGTTGGTCGAAAACCGGTGCTGATGACAGGCTTCGTGATCGCAGTGGGATCGACGCTGATCATGATGTGGGTCAGCACCTACCTGTTGACAGTACTGGTTGCCAGTTTCATCGGCGGCGCGGTGGGGGTCATATTGACTGCCCACTGGGCAATGGCCAACGACCTGGGAACTCCCGGCCGAGAAGCCCAGCACATGGGCATCGTTAACTTGGGCACACTGATGGGCGCCGCCGGCGCCAAGCTCATGGGCCCATTGCCAGACTTGATTACAGTCTGGTTCGGTCCCGGTTTTGGCTACACCGCCCTTTTGGGAGCCAGTGTCCTGCTGTTCATCATTGGGGCCGCCACACTGCTCAAGGTGCGCATCGACCACCCCGCGTTGCGGGCGCAGCCGGCGAGCGTCACCAGAGACTGACGCAAATCCCACACCGTGGCGGACCGCAGCCGGATGCGCCGCCTTCCGGTGAGTGGTCTCTAACTGTTGCGCCGCTGCAACGTTTCCCGCACGAAGAGCATTACTCCGATACCCGCCGCGGCGAACAGGATGGCATCCACCCACAAGGCCCACGGGAAGCCGGCAGCGTCGGCAATGGCGCCGAACGCCATCGCTCCGGACACGGTGCCCAAACCGGCGAAACTGCGGAAGAGGCCCAAGGTCACACCTTCCATGCCGGCGGGTGCTATATCTGCGAAGAAAACGGTGCCGGCTGGACTTCCAAGTCCTTCACCCATGCCCAACAGCACGCCGGATAGCAGCAGTTGCCACAGGCCATCGGCCCACACGAAGGCAGCGATGCCGGCGCACATCAGGATTACCGATGGCACTATCGGTGATTTCCTGCCGAACCGGTCGGAAAGGTACCCCGACGCCAGGGTAAAAAAGAATTGTGGAAAATGGGTTAAGCTGAGCCACAACCCCAGTTGATCCGGCCCGAATCCCTTGAGCTTGCCGAACAGGGGCATAACGCTGAACCGGGCGCCCTGGCGGTTGGCCACTATCATAATGGCAAACAAGCCCACAAAGATGAACGCCGGGCTTAACATGAGCCTCAGAAACGCCCCACGCCGCCTCTCCACCGGCAGGTCCTCCCCCGGCGGGTTCTCCTGTGCAGTTTGCTGCGTCGGTCGGCGCCGGGGGTCGGCCTGCTGCTCGCGCCACCGTGACTCAGGCAGTACGAACAGGATCACCAACAGGGACAACGACATCAGCCCAACCTGGACAAAGAGGGGAATGCGGAGCCCGAACCACGAAGCCAGATATCCACCCAGCAACGGCCCCAGAATCTGGCCGGAAAGAATGCTCATCTCATGCGTGCTGAGTATGCGTCCCCTGGTTTCGGCGGTCGACTCGTCGCGCAGGTACACCGTTGACACAGTCGAGAATGCGTTTGCTCCCAAACCGGACACGAACCGCCATCCGGTGAGCCACCAAAAATGGAATGATACGGACACCATGGCAGCGCCAAACAGGTTCAAAGCCGCTCCCAGGGCCAGCACCGGGCGGCGTCCGTACACCTGGGTCAAATACCCGGCTGGAACTCCAGTAATCAGGCGTCCCGCGCCGAAAAGCCCGATGGCAATGCCAACCTGTGCCGCGTTGACGTGATACTCCTGCTGGGTAAAGAGGGGCAGCACCGGCGCCACGGTTCCCATCCCGAAACTATTAAGAGCCACGGTGATGCTTAGTAATGTGATACTGCGATACCGGGTGAACAGCGTCCTTCTTACGCTGGATATCACGATGGGGAAAGCTCGCTGTCTTCGACCGAGCCGGAAGGCGGGCGTATTATTTCCCTGATTCGCCGTTCGATTCGGAAACGCGGCGCCATGATGTAGTGGTCACAGGTTTGGCAGAATAGGCCGATATCTCCACCCACCCGATTCACTCGCCAACGGTCCCCCCCACACGGGTGAGCTTTCTTCAGGCGGACGATGTCGCCGGGCTTCAGGTCTAGCCCCATCCCAACCCCGCCGCCTGCAGTATCCCGTTGATATTGTTCCGCAGATTGGAAGCCGCAACACGCGCCGCGCTGGCAAAATCTTCGCCCCGCGAAGCGTAAATAATTCCTCGGGATGAGTTGATGATCGCCAACCGACCCGCGGCGTCCACGCCACGCACCACGGCTGACTCCAGGTCGCCGCCCTGCGCGCCGACGCCGGGGATCAGCAACGGCAGGTCTGGACAAACTTCCCTCACCGCTGCCAGTTGTTCGGGAACCGTGGCGCCCACCACCAACCCGACATTTCCCTTCGCAGACCATTGGTTAGACCGGCGGGCCAGCCGCAGAAACAACGGCTCTGTACCCTGTCCATCGGCGCCCACCGCAAGGTCCTGCAGGTCGGCTGATCCCGGATTTGAGCCTCGACACCAGATGAAAACACCGCGATCCGGTGCGCCGAGCCACGGTTCGATCGAATCGCTGCCGCCCCAGGGGTTGATGGTAGCGGCGTCGAATCCCCAAACATCAAACATGGCTTTAACGTACGCTTTCGCCGAAGAGTCCATGTCGCCGCGCTTGCAATCACCAATTATCACGCAGCGCGGCGCAACCTTCCGGATGTGTCCGATGGTAGATTCCAGCGCCCGGAATCCGGGCAGGCCCAATGCCTCATAAAATGCCAGATTGGGCTTATAGGCGCAAACCAGGTCGGCGGTTTCGTTCACGATGGCCCGATTGAATTCAGCCACGTCGGTAACCGGCATCATCTCGGGATTAACGTCCAAACCCACGCTAACAAGGCTTTGGGATTCTTCGGAAGCGGCGCGCAGCCGGTCAACGAAACTGGTCATCTGTACCTGGCAAAAACGGCGGAAAACGATTACGGCATTATAAACCCAATCTCCCGCTCATGCGTACCCACCTTTCACGCGTACCACCTTGTCATTGCGACCCCGTACTTGATGCGGGGGTGGCAATCTCAATGAGGCTGAACACACGTAGACGATCCTTCGACAAGCTCAGGACGAACGGCCCGGTGGGGCCGCCCGAGATTGCCACGTCACTGTGCTCCTCGCAAAGACAGATCAAAGTGGGTACGCGTGAGCGGTCTCCCGGGGTTGTCATGGCGGAACGGGTCGCGATACGATTATCACATCTTACGCAGGCGTTGGACTGCACGGAGACAATTCGTTGCGTTACCCTCCGCTGGTCGAAGGCCGCTTCATAAAGCGCCTGAACCGTTTCGCCGCTCTCGTCGACATCGATCATCGCGAGCACCTGGTCCACGTGGCCAACTCCGGACGCATGGAAGAGCTGCTGGTGCCGGGCTTCCGCGTCCTGCTGGCTCCAGCGCCCCAGCCGTCCGCCCGAAAAACCACCCACGATCTCGCAATCGTTGATACCGGCAGTACCCTCTCATCCGCCGATGCCCGATTGCCCAACCGTCTGGTTGCCGAGGCCATCGCCGAGGGTCGCCTGCCCCAATTCGCCGGCTATCCGGTGCTGCGCCCCGAATCCACGTTCGGCGAGAGCCGGCTGGACTTTCGCCTCGACGGCCCCACGGGAACCTGCTACGTGGAAACCAAATCGGTAACCCTGGTAGTTGATGGAGTCGGGCTGTTCCCGGACGCGCCCACCATCCGCGGCGTCAAGCACCTGCGCAGCCTGATGAGCGCTATCGACCAGGGCCATCAGGCGTCGGTCATTTTCGTCATCCAGCGCTCCGACGCCAACGCCTTCGCTCCCCACGATACCGCCGATCCATTGCTGGGACAAACCCTGCGACAGGCCGTGGCCAGAGGTGTACAGGCATGGGCATATCGTTGTCACCTGGACGATACCAGCATCGTTCTGGCCGACAGCATACCGGTGCGACTGTAATGCCGGGACGCCATCCGCAATGGTCGCCCAACGAAACGCCGGCGGCCATGATGCTGATATACCACCGGTTGCTAACCGCCTACGGACCACAGGGCTGGTGGCCTGGCGACAGCCGTTTTGAGATGATCGCCGGCGCCATCCTCACGCAGGCGGCGGCGTGGCGCAATGTGGAACACGCCCTCGCCAACCTGCGGCGGGAGGCGATATCGGACTGGCATATACTGCACCGCACCGACTCGGAAATCCTGGCGCAGATTATACGGCCGTCCGGTTACTACAACGTCAAGGCCCGCAAGCTCAAGGCGTTCGCCAGCCACGTGTGCGAACAATACGGCGGCGATCTGGACGCCATGTTCGCATCCGATACCGTCAATTTGCGCCGCGAGCTGTTGAGCATATACGGCATCGGGCCAGAAACCGCCGACGATATCCTGGTGTACGCCGCTGGCAAACCGTCATTCGTAATTGACGCCTACACCATCCGCATCATGGAGCGTATCGGCATTACACCTGAAGGCGGTTCTGATTACGCCGGTTGGCAAGCGTTATTCCACGCCAGCGTCGTCCCGGACGTAGCGGTGTATAACGAATTCCACGCCCTGTTGGACCACCACCATAAAGCCGCCTGCACCAGAAACGACCCCCAATGCAATGGATGTTGCCTGAACGAAATCTGCGCCACCGGGTTGCGACGGAAGCACGAGGGTCAGTTAACGCCCAATCCATCAGCGTGATGGAGCCCGAACGTGTTCCGGTAACAGGGCGTTTACCTGTCCGTCATTGGTAATTAACCGTATCGCAACGGATACGTAACGGAAGCGCAACGGCGTTGTAAAACAATCGCCGTACGATGACCATGCTTACCCGGTTGGAGGCATGGACATTTTGTTACTCGAGCAACAGCGCAACATAGAATTTGGGGCAGCCACCGCCACGCACTGCCCTTATTGTGCATTCCAGTGCGGGATTGAGATTTCCGGAACTGGCGCTGACGTTCGTATCGCCGGGGATGCGGCCTTCCCCGTGAACAAGGGTGCGCTGTGCATCAAGGGTTGGACCGCCGCCGCCGCGCTGTCTCATCCAGACCGCCTTACGACTCCCCTGGCGCGTGACCCCAACGGCGTTCTGGTTCCGGTTGGCTGGGAAGAAGCCCTGGACAGGATCGCCAGCGCTTTCAAAGGCACGCGCGAACAATACGGCCCCGATGCCGTGGGTATTTTCGGCGGCGGGTCTCTCACCAACGAGAAGAGCTACCTGCTCGGCAAGTTCGCCCGTGTTGCCTTGCAGACTGCCAACATCGATTACAACGGGCGCTTTTGCATGTCATCGGCGGCCGGGGCCAGCATCCGTTCCCTCGGGCTGGACCGCGGCCTGCCCTTCGCTTTGCAAGACATCGCCGGCGCCCAGGCCATCCTCATGATGGGCAGCAACTCCGCTGAAACCATGCCCCCGATGATGCAGTATTTCGAGGAGCAGAAAGCCGCCGGCGGCAAACTCATCATCGCCGATCCCCGCCACACTCCGACCGCCGCCCGCGCCGACCTGCACTTCAGGCTCATACCGGGCACCGACGCGGCCCTGGCATTGGGCCTGATCGGCAAACCCAACAGCGGCTACGGCTGCCTCACCGGACAGGGCGGACGCGAGCATGGCCAAAAAGCCGACCAACTGCCCGGATATCGCCGCATCGACGATCCAGCCGCGCGCCAGTACGTGGCATCCGTTTGGGGCGTTCCGGAAACGAGCATCCCCGGGCCGGGTATATCTGCCTACGAGCTCCTGGACTCGCTGGGACAGGATGGCGGTGTGCGTTCCCTGATGGTAATGGGTTCCAACGTCGTTGTGTCCGCGCCCAATGCCAACCATGTTGTCGACCGAATCAAGGCCCTGGACTTCCTAGTGGTCAGCGATTTCTTCCTGTCCGAAACCGCCGAACTGGCCGACGTGGTGCTGCCATCGGCGCAGTGGGCCGAAGAGGAAGGCACCATGACCAACCTGGAAGGGCGCGTCATCCGCCGCCAGTTGGCGTGCGAACGTCCCGTCGGTGTAAAGGACGACATTGACGTGATCTGCGAATTGGCGTCCCGCCTGGGCAAGGGAGCCTTCTTCGCCTACAAGAACACGGGCGAGATATTTACTGAACTGGGCCGAGCATCGGCGGGTGGCCCGGCCGATTATTCCGGAATCACCTACGAAAAGATCGACGCCAGTCAGGGCGTCTTTTGGCCCTGCCCCAGCCTGACCCATCCCGGCACACCCCGCATGTTCACCGATGGCTTCCCCACCGCCACCGGCAGGGCCTCGTTCCACGCGGTGCGGCACGAAGCCCCTGCGGAACAACCCGACGCCGACTACCCGCTCTTCCTGACCACCGGGCGGAACCTGGCGCACTATCAGTCTGGCACCCAAACTCGTCGCATCCCCGAACTTCAGGAGATGATGCCGGCGCCTCTGGCCGAGATACACCCGTCGACGGCGCGCCGCCATCAACTGGAAGACGGTGGGCCGGTAACGTTGCAGACCCGGCGGGGTTCGGCGAATTTCAAAACCAACATCTCGCGCAACATTCGCGAAGATACGATCTTCGTGCCTTTCCACTGGGGTGGGATGCAGGCGGCCAATCGGCTCACCAACCCGGCCCTGGACCCAATCAGCAAAATGCCCGAATTCAAAGTGTGCGCCGTGCGCATCCAAAGTACTCCACATCCAGCCTCCCCCACCGGGGAAGCGGGAAATCGCCCTTAGGGAGATAGATAACCTTGGCAGAGAAAAAACAGCTCGTGGTCATCGGCAACGGCATGGCCGGCGCCAGATTCGTCGAAGAAATGGTGTCGCTAGGGGGCCAGGAATTCTACGACATCACCGTCATCGGCGAGGAAACCTGGGGCAATTACAACCGTATCCTGCTCTCTGGCGTTCTCTCGGGTTCCCACGACCCCGACGACATCTTTATCAACCCCCTCAGCTGGTACGAGGAAAACGGCGTAACTCTCCACGCCGGCACCCGCGTCATCGGCATCGACCGCAAAGGGAAGATGGCCTACGGAGCCGGCGGGCTCCTGTTGCCCTATGACAAGTTGGTAATCGCCACCGGCAGCAGCGCCTTCGTCCCTCCCATGGAGGGGTTGATGGACGACGACGGCGGCTACAAATCAGGCGCTTTCGTGTTTCGCACTCTCGACGATTGCACCGAGATCATCAATTACGCCGATAACGCCAAAAAAGCCGCCGTCATCGGCGGCGGTTTGCTCGGTTTGGAAGCCGCTCGCGGCCTGATGAACCGCGGCCTCGAAGTCGACGTCATCCACCTCATGGGTTGGCTCATGGATACCCAGCTCGACTCCCAATCGGGCCAGCTGCTGAAGCAAAGCCTGGAGGGTCTGGGCGTCAGGTTCCATCTGGAAAAGCTCACCACCACAGTGCTCGGCGACGGCCACGTCACCGGATTGCAGTTCAAAGACGGGGGAATGCTGGATTGCGAGATGGTCGTGATCTCAGCGGGCATCCGGGCCAACGTCGATCTGGCTCGCATGGCCGGGCTGCACGTCCGCCGCGGCATCCTGGTCAATGACAGCCTGGCGTGCCGCAACGATCAGGACATCTACGCCATCGGAGAATGCGCCGAACACCGCACCCAGGTTTACGGTCTCGTTGCCCCACTGTGGGAACAGGCTCGCGTACTGGCCGAACGGCTCGCTGGACGCAACGCCGATGCCGTATACACCGGTTCGCGCGTATCAACCAAGCTGAAGGTAATGGGCGTGGAGCTGGCCGTAGCCGGCGACAAAGACCCGATGAGCGAAGACGACGAGGTTGTAACCTACATCGAACCCAACCGCAACGTTTACAAGAAGGTCATCGTTCGCGATGGCAAGGTCACCGGCGCTATTCTGCTGGGGGATGGCCTCACTGTCCCCCGGATTTTGCAAGCCTTTGACCGCCAGGAAGCGCTGCCCGAAAACCGCTCTGAATTGCTCTTTCCCCTGGCCGCCGACGCCGTAGCGAGTTTGAACGTTGAGGATCTGCCCGACGACGCCCAGATATGCAACTGCAACGGCGTCACCAAGGCCAGGATCGTCGCTGCCGTTGACGGTGGGCATCGCAGCCTCAAGGCAGTATGCGACGCCACCCGCGCCGGAACCGGCTGCGGGTCCTGCAAGATGCAGGTTCAGGCTGTCCTGGAACTGGCCGCCGATGGCCTGGTCGCTGACGATCCTTCGGCGCATTACTACGTACCCGGCATCGCCCTCACCAAGCCCGAGCTGATCGGCGCCATCAAGGCAATGAGCCTGAAGAGCGTTTCGGCGGTGTTCGATGGGTTGTCCGGAGGCAAGGAAGACGCCGGCAGCAAGCTGGGTTTGGCATCGCTGCTGCGCACAATCTGGGGCGCAGACTACGAAGACGAACGCGACGCCCGCTACATCAACGACCGGGTGCACGCCAACATCCAGAAGAACGGGACGTTCGGCGTGGTGCCGCGCATCTATGGCGGTATCACCTCGCCCGACGAGCTGCGACGCATCGCCGACGCTGCCGAAAAGTACGAAGCCAAGATGGTGAAGATCACCGGCGGTCAGCGTATCGACCTGCTGGGTATCCCCAAGGAACACCTCCCCGACGTTTGGCGGGAGATCGGTATGCCTTCGGGCCACGCCTACACCAAAGCGTTCCGAACCTGCAAAACCTGCGTCGGCACCGATTTCTGCCGCTTCGGCCTCGGCGATAGCACGACCCTGGGTGTAAAGATCGAAAAGCGGTTCCAGGGCATCGAGTCCCCCCACAAGATGAAACTCGCCGTATCCGGTTGCCCTCGCAACTGCGCGGAATCCACCACCAAGGACGTCGGCGCAACCGCCATCGAAGGCGGCAAGTGGGAAGTCCACGTCGGCGGAGCGGCCGGTTCTCGCGTCCGCAAGGGCGACACCCTCTGCACCGTGGATTCCCACGACGACGTGCTCAGGTACATGGGCATCTTCATGCAGTACTACCGGGAAAACGCCAAGTATCTGGAACGCACCTACGATTTCGTCGAGCGTTTGGGAATCGAAAAGCTGCGCCAGATCCTGGTGGAAGACAGCGAGGGAATCTGCGGACGTCTCGAATCCGAGATGCAGGCGGCGGTGGATGCGTATCAGGACCCCTGGAAAGAGGAATCCGAAGCGCCCATCCACCCCAACCAATTCGTAACCGCTCCCGCCCCTGTTGAACTGGTGAGGTAGCGCCATGGTCATCATCAACGCAGAGGCAAATATGAAAACCACCTACAACCTCGGCAACAAGGAACAGATCCCCCTTGGAGAGGGTCGGTTGTTCCAGCCCGGCAATCTGTCGGTCGCCGTCTTCCGCGCGCGGCACGGAGAGTTTTACGCGACGCAGGCGTGGTGCCCCCATCAGGCGGGCCCCCTGGCCGACAGTCTCATCGGCGGCGGCGCCCTTGTTTGTCCGCTGCACAATTTCAGGTTCGACCTGAGTACCGGAGATCCGGTGGGCAACGACTGTGGATCGTTGCAGACTTTCCCCGTATCGGTTAGCGAAGCTGGCGAGATTCTGATCAGTCTGTAATCGCGCAGCTCGATGCGGGGAAACGTCAAGGCCATCGGACATACCCCGCGTTGCCCCATCAACCCGCACCCCTCTTAGGGCAACGAACGTCATCAAATCGCTACGGAGTCGAGATAATGACAATGTTAAGTTCCGCGTTGGAAAGCGCCAAAGCTACACGTATCAACCTGTTCAGCTTGGCCACTCCCCAGATGCGGACTTTCCACCTCACCTGGTTCGCCTTTTTTCTGTGCTTCTTCGGCTGGTTCGGCATTGCGCCGCTGATGGCAGTGGTGCGGGACGACCTGCTGCTCTCCAAAGCCCAAATCGGCAACACCATCATCGCCTCAGTGGCCATCACCATCATCGCCCGGCTGATATTCGGGTGGCTGTGCGACCGCATCGGGCCACGGCTGGCCTACAGCTGGTTGCTGGCGGTGGGATCCATCCCGGTGATGTGCATCGGCTTTGCCAACAGCTACGAAACCTTCCTGCTGTTCCGGCTGGCGATCGGCGTAATCGGCGCATCCTTCCGTGATCACCCAGTACCACACCTCGGTAATGTTCGCCCCCAACGTGGTGGGCACGGCCAACGCGGCCAACGCCACCACCGCCGGGTGGGGCAACCTGGGCGGCGGCAAGGCCGTGGTGGATGAGGTCCTGGGCGATCAGTTCGCTGGCGTGCTGGTCAGAAACTTCTACGCCGCCTATCACCATTACGACGGCCCCAAGCAACGCTGTTGGGCCCACCTGTTGCGGGACATCCACGACCTGCCCGCACTCTACCCCGATGATGACCGGTATGATGACCGGCTGGCCCAATGGGCTGACGCCATCCACCAACTCTACCGTCAGGCGACCGCCTTCACCCATCCCTCAGAGCAGCAACGGCCAGAGCAGCAACGGCGCACCGCCCAACTGGCCTTGGAACAGCGCCTGCTGGCCCTCTGCCGTACCTACCAGGATGACCCATCGGCCGCCCCAACCAGGCTGTGCCGACGCATGGAGAACCACATCAAGGAACTCTTCCTCTTTGTGGCTGAACCAGAAGTCCCGCCGGACAACAACGCCGCCGAGCGCAGCCTGCGACCGGTGGTAATCAGCCGTAAAATCAGCGGTGGCACACGCTCTGCAGCGGGCACTGACACCAAGATGACGCTGGCCTCAATCTTCGGCACCTGGCGCGTACAAGGCTTCAACCCCCTCACCGCCTGCCGACAACTGCTCACTTCCTCTCAGGCCTGAACTGTTACTCGGGTTCCTGTTCCGGTCCGAAAGCCTCAGCACCGCTGGAGCGCTGTTCATCGTGGGGATTGCGGTGGTGTTGGCATCGGGTATGGTGTTCGCCGTCCGGTTCTCCCGGGAAACCGAGCGGGCAGAGCAGATGGTCCTCAACAACGCTCTGGCGATTCGGTCCGGTATGCCTTCAGGAGCCCCGGCTCAAGCCGCGGCGGACTGACGCGCATCAAACCAACCCTTACCCAATCGGGGGCAGCGTTTCCGTTGCCCCTTTTTCCTGCCCGTGTGCGACGCCGGGTTTGAATCGGCGGGCAGCTGGCGGAGGTGCTATCATGAGCCCATCCAAAATTGCGCCGGAGGTTGCATCAGATGCAGGTAGTCAGGATTTACACCGGAGAGGACGGCGAATCGCACATCGAGGATCTTGAACTGCCCTACGAGCAGGTGGGTCACGCCATGCGCACGGGGACCCAGGCTGCCACCGGATTGCAGTTCAGCAGTCTCACGCCCGGGCAACTCGTCGAGTTCCACACCGCGCCGCGCCGGCAGTACGTCATCACGTTGCAGGGCCAGGTGGAGATTGGATTGGGCGACGGCACCAAGCGCATCTTCAACGTCGGCGATATTGAGCTTTGCGAAGACCTTTCCGGCCGTGGACACACCACCCGCAGCGTCGGCAACGCCGATCGGGTGAGCGTGCAGATCCCCCTGGTCGACCAGACTCCCGGCGGCGGATTCAGCGTTTAGTTCCGCGCCCGGATGTGGATGGTTCATTGCGTGATGCCGGTATCACTGCCGCGTCACCACCTGCTTGCCGGTTGGGGCTGACTGGAGTACCGGAAGCATGCCGACAACAGTTCCGCAGCGGGATGCCAACGCTTCGCTCGCAAACACAAAAGCCACTTATCAGTTTCGCAACAGGAGGTTGCCATGCCGGTAGCACAACTCGCCGACAACCTGGAAATGTACTACGACGACGATAATTTCACCGACCCCTGGCGCGACCCGGACACGGTGGAGACCATCGTCCTCCACCACGGCAACTCCAAGAGCGGGCGGTTGTGGTACGCCTGGCCTCCGCTGTTGACCCGCCAGTATCGGGTGATTCGAGTGGACGCTCGAGGTTTCGGGCGCTCATCGGTGCCCGAGCCGGGCTACAACTGGTCCCTGGAGGGGTTTGCCACCGACTTGCGCAACCTGCTGGACTATTTGTCTCTGGACAAAGTGCACTTGATCGGCGAAACCATCGGCGGCACCATCGCCCTGCAATTCGCCTACCAGTACCCCGAGCGCCTCCACACCGTCACCACCTGCACGTCGCCGTACAACTTCGTCGGCGTGGATACGTACCAGAATTACTATCGCCTGGTGGAACAGGAGGGCGTCGAAGGCTGGGCCCGCGCCACGGGCGGGCGGCGCGTCAGCGCCGACGAAGCGCCCGAGCATCACGAATGGTATATCCAGCAGATGGGCCAAACGTCCCGCCACGTGGTGCTGGAAACACTCGCTTATCTGGCAACCCAGGACCTTTCCGAGAAACTCGCCAGCATCACAACCCCCGCCCTGGCGATGGTCGGTGCGCTCAGCGAAGGCGATATCCCTGACCGCGCCCAGGGCCAGGTCGACCGTATGCCCAACTGCACGCTGGCGCGGGTTCCCGGAGCCGGGGGTTATGTTCAGCACTCGGCGCCGGAAAAGTGCGTGCTGGCCTGGCAGGAGTTCGTCGGAACGGTTCACCAACCAGCGTAACGTTGGCCCCGGCAGATTCGTTACCAAAGCCCTCGCCCGTGACGGGCGAGGGCTTTGATCGTAGCGGGATTCGTGGTTAGAACAGGGACTTGGACTGCCCGCCGTCCACGTTGATGCAGGCGCCCGTGATCAGGTTCGCCCGGTCTGAAGCCAGGAATGCGACCGTTTCTCCAATTGGTTCCGGCCAGCCAAACTTCCCCATCGGAAGGTTGCGGTCGATAAACTCGTCGACTACCTCCGGGGTGTTGTTCTGCTGAAAACGGTCCCAGGTGCTGCCGGGGAAATCAATGCTGCCCGGAGCCACGCAGTTGACCAGCACGCCGGTCGGCGCCAGTTGCAGCGCCAGATGCTTGGAGAAGGCAATCATTCCCGCTTTACCCGTCATGTAGTCCACCGAGCCGCCATGCTCCCGGCCGTATATCGACGCAATGTTGATCACCCGACCCCAGCCCTGCACCTGCATGTGGGGCAACGCCAGCTTGGTGAGCCGCACCGCCGACAGGAGATTCACCTCCAGACCCTCCACGAACTGCTCGATGGTGGTCTCCGCAAAGAGGAGCGAACCGCGGCGTCCGCCCACGTTATTGACGAGAATGTCCGGGGCGCCCAGGGCGTCGGTGGTTTCTTGCAAAAAGCGCGCCGCGTCGTCAGGATTGGTTACGTCGGCCTGGCTGCCGTTAACCTTGATGCCCATGCCTTCCAGTTCGGCAGCCGTCTTCTGCACTTGCTCGCCGTCCCGCCCGCAAATGGCGACGGCACAACCCTCGCGTCCCAGGGCCAAAGCGCACTGACGTCCCAAACCACGGCTGCCGCCCGTAATCATCGCGACCTTTCCATTCAGGCTCAAATCCATGGGATTGCCTCCGTTGGTATCAATAGAATGGTGGGATTATAGCGGGTTGGCGTCGACGGTGCCGTCGTCGCGGCGGTTCGGGTATCCATGCTGCTGCGTGCTATAATGCCGCCTAGTTTTGATTCGGAGAATCCACTAGATGATCAAGCGTTTTTCAGTCCTGTACGTCGGCCAGATTGACTTGGACAATGTGGGCGCCGACGGTACGCCAGCCGATGAGCGTCGCTATTCCAACGAGCAATTGTCCCAGGCGTACGACCACGCCGTCCAGTTGGCCAAACACATGGATGAACTCGGTTTCTACTGCATGTGGATGGCCGAGCATCACTTTCAGCACGAAGGCTACGAGTGCATTCCCAACCTCATCCTGATGGGCGTTCACCTGGCCGGACAGACCAAAAACCTGAAGTTTGGTTCGGCGTTCAACATCATCCCCATGTGGCACCCCCTTCGCATCGCAGAGGATTTCGCCTTGGCCGACATTCTCACCGGCGGCCGGCTGATCTTTGGGGTGGGTCGCGGTTACCACTCCCGCGAAGTGGAAACATTCGGCTCGCCGGTAATTGACAATGACGCCAACCGTGAACTCTATCTGGAACAGATGGAGGTCATCCAGAAAGCCTTTAATGAGGAGAGCTGGAGTCATCACGGCAAGTACTACACCATCCCGCCGGAAGTTCCCTATCGCGGTTACGACCTCAAAGAAATCACCATGGTCCCGCGACCGCTGAACCGCCCGGTGGAGATATGGCAACCCATCGCCAGCGGACGTACCCTGAACTACGTCGCTGAACACGGCATCAAGGCGATGGTGGCGCTTACCGGCGAACTGTACGCCGAGCAGATGATCACCCAGTATCACGACGCCGCGGTTCAGGCTGGCCGAGACATTCCCCTCGGTGGCGACATGGCGCTGGGTTTTGGCTTCTATATCGCCGGCAGCCGCGAAGAAGCCATCGAAGGGGTTCGCCCCTTCCACGACGAACGCTACAAGTGGTTTGCACCCTTCGGGTTCGTGCGCTACACCGACGAGCACGGCCGGCCCTGGGGCACTCCGGGCGCGCCGGCCCGTACTCCCCGCATCGAAGACGGAGTCGACCAAAAGGCCTGGTTCTGCGGCTCCCCCTCTGAGTTCGTCGCATTTCTGCGGGAGATTGAGGACAAATACCCCGGGATGGAAGACATAGTGCTCCAGTGGCCCGAGGGGATGCCGTGGCACGAATTCAAGCAGCAGCTATCGATATTTGCCGCCGACGTTATGCCGTCATTCGTCGGAAGTGAAGCCGTTTACTCGGCAGGGAACGACGGCGATGACTAGTCCGTTTCGCTACATCGTAAGTACCCGGCCTCAACTCCTCTCCTTGTGGGGGAGAGGCTTTTAGTAGAGCCGCGGTTTGGCGCGTTTGGAGTAGCGTATTGGCAAACCCGGAGCACGTCGCTGTCGCCAAAAGGCGCACTTATGCCATCGCTCGCTGGAGAGCCCGGTTCTTCCAGTCCCGCGAACGGCTTGACCTGTCCGGCGCCTATCTCAGCGGAGTCAAAATGCCCGGCGTTGACCTGGCCTACGACGACCTGACCGAGATCGACCTCACCTCCGCCGACCTGCACAATGGTAACTTCACCGGCGCGGCCCTCCGCGACGCGCACCTGTCGCGCTGCAACCTGAGCCGCTCCATCTTTACCGATTCCCGAGCCGTGGGCGCCTTCTTCACCCGTTCTGATCTGCGAGGATGCAACCTCGACAATGCCGACCTCCGTGGCGCCGATCTCTCCAACTGCGACGCCGCCTTCGCCACCCTGGTCGGCGCTAACCTCGCCGGCGCCAATCTCACCGAGATTGACCTGACCATGGCCGACCTGACCGACGCCAACCTGAGCGGCGCTCGCCTGAATTCAGCCTGCCTCGATGTCGCCAACCTTTCCGGGTGCGACCTGCGGCGCACCTCTCTGGTACGCACACGACTGGACCGCACGCTGCTGCAGGATTGCATCGTCGATATGACGCTGTTTGGCGACTGCGACTTGAGTTCGGCGTTAGCGCTCAAGTCGATCCGGCACCAGGGCCCCAGCATCGTGGGAGCTGATACCCTGGCCCGCTCCGGGGAGTACCTTGCCGAAGAATTTCTCCGGTCGGCTGGTGTTCCCGCCAACTTCATTACCGGTCAAAATTCTTTGCACAAAACTACGGTCTCCCACCGCCGTATCCTGCTCATTGGGTCTATGGCGGATTACACCATCCTTGGCTGGCTTGAGGCTGAGTTGCGCACACGGGGACTGCAGTGCTGGAGCTTGCTGGCCGATGATGAAGAAACCATTTACAACGCCCAGGTGTTTCCGCCCATGAGCAGGTTCCGCAACTTCGATCGCGTTGCGCTCCTGTGCTCCAGAGAGGCGCTGGAAAGCCCCGCCTGCTGGCGCCTGTACACCGACATCATGCAACGGCAAACGGCGTCCAACGCCCGCCGGGTATACCTGGCCTCGCTCAGGATGGACGACTGCCTCTACGACGACGATGACGATTTGCGCGGGTTCTTGCGTTACAGTCCCACCACCATCCTGCGACCTCGCAAAGACCGGCGCGGCGGTTACCGACGTGATGTTTCCGGCGTGATGGACGTGCTCAACGCTGACCCACCGCCACTGGTGGATACCGACCCGGAACCGGACTGAACTCCAGCACCCAGGTCAGGTCAGCACGCTGATTTCAGTCGCACTGACTTCAGACGCGCTGATTTCAATGTGGATGCTCGCTGAAATCCCATTCGGGCGGAACGTATTCGATCTGTACGTCACTGCCCAGCATCAAACACGCCTCTCCCCATTGGTCGACCGCGTTCACGTCCCAATCGGTTTCTGCGCTCGCCGCTTTGAGACGGATGCCGTCCTCGCCGCCGTAGATCAGCATCACCACACCCTCGCCGGAATCCTCGGATAACGCCGCCATCGCCGGGCAAGGTCGTCCGTTCTCCCAGCCGGTAACGTCGCACCACACATCCGACCCCATCGGATCCGGCGCCAGCAAGTGCACCACTTGCTTCGCGTCGGTCAGCAAATCGAACACCCGGTTCAGGTCCATTGGGCTATTGCCATCGGCAACTACTTCTACTTCATAAAGCATGGGTGTGTATGGTAGGGGCGTCAGATGTACGAGTCAATCGGTTAGCGCCAGGGCGCGGGTTGGTCAGGAGGTGCGGCGGCGAAGGAAGTGGATGAGACCCACGGCCATGGCAGCCCCGACGATCTGCATCACTATGAACAGCGGCGCGGACGCGGGGAGTATACCGGCAAAGGTGTCCGAAAACATCCGGGCGATAGTTACGGCCGGATTGGCAAAGCTGGTCGATGAAGTGAAAAAATAGGCCGCTCCGATATACGCCCCAACCGCCACGGCAACCACTCCGCCTCGCGTGCGGGAAATCAGGGAAATAATCAGCAGCAAGCCGAGGGTGGCAATAACTTCGCCGAGCCATTGACCGGGACCGCCGCGCGCTTTTTGCGACCACGTAACGGGAGGCAAGGCGAACATCACGTTGGCCAGCACGGTGCCTGTGATCCCGCCGGTAATCTGCGCCGCGGTATATGCCAGCCCATCTTTGACGGATCGGTTCTTCAGGACAACGTCGGCCCACGTTACCGCCGGATTGAAATTCCCGCCCGAGATCGGCCCAAACGCCCAAATGAGCGCCATCAGCGCAAACGCGGTTGCCACGGCATTTTCGAATAGCTGCAGGCCAATATCGTTGGGGCTGAGGGTCTCGGCCGCTATTCCACTGCCTATCACGGACATCAGCAGAAACGCCGTACCCACCCCTTCGGCGACCAGCCGTTGCCCAAGTGAGTACATCAGCCGGCCCAAAAAACAAGGCGGATAGTTCCGCCCTTTGAGAAATGCGGGAGCGCCGATTTGAAGCAGATCGGGATAGTCAACTTAACCCCCTGAACTGACGCACCGGTCGGTTGGCACCTGGCATTACAATAAGCGACGGCCACTGTCGGGTGATGCCGATGCGCAGGGCCGCACCGAAATTTTAGCGAAGGTTTCAAGCTCGGTCAACGGCGGAAACCCGCCCCGGCGATGACAGTTCGATGTCTGGCGGTTATACTGCGGCCATAGGAGAAAATCATAATTTGCATGGGTTCGGGAGGGATTCTCGGGCCGGAATGGAGAACTTGATGGCAATCGGACTCACGAGTTACCGTCCGCTGATTGGCGGCGCCACCCACATGATCAGCACCGGCCATTATCTGGCGACGGCAGCCGGCTACCGCATCCTGGAACAGGGCGGCAACGCCATCGATGCCGGCGTCGCAGCCGGCATCGTGATCAACGTCACCCTCCCCCAGTACACCAGCTTCGGCGGCGTTGCGCCCATCATCATCCACCACGCTGCCAGCGGTGAAACCCGCGAAATCAGCGGCCTGGGTCGTTGGCCGGCCGAGGCCAGCATTGACTACTTCATTCGTGAGCACGGTGGCGATATGCCCCACGGCGTCATGCGAACGGTCACTCCGGCGGCTGTCGATGCCTGGATCACATCCTTGTCCCACTACGGCACCATGACCTTTGAGCAGGTGGTAACCCCAGCCCTGGAGTTGGCCGCGGGCGGCTTCCCCGTCCCGGCATCCCTGCATCGGGCCCTGGTGAGCGGCGGCGACAATGTCATCCTGGACGAGGGCGACACCAGCCAATGGGCCAGCACCATGCAGATTTTTTATCCTCGCGGCAAGCCCCTGGGGATAGGCGATCTGCTGGTTCAATCCGACCTGGCGCGCACATTCCAACGCCTGATCGATGTCGAGCGCGCTAGCGCCGGCCAGGGTCGAGAGGCGGGGCTGCAGGCCGCGCGCGATCTGTTCTACCAGGGCGAAATTGCCGAGGAAATGGTGGCGTTTATCCGCGGCCAGGGCGGCTGGCTGTCGATGCAGGACTTGGCTGATTTCTCGGTGGGCGTGAACGTGCCGCCCATGATCGACTACAAGGGCATCGATGTGTACGCCTGCGGCCCGTGGTGCCAGGGTCCGATGAACCTCCACGCCCTGCGAATCCTGGAAGGATGCGACCTGCAGGGGATGGGGCACAATTCGGCCGATTACATCCACACCGTGCTGGAGGCGCTGAAACTCGCGTTCTCAGACCGCCACGCCTACTACGGCGACCCCGACTTCGTTGACGTACCAATGGACGGCCTGCTGTCCCGCGAGTACGCGGATCTCCGCCGCCGCGAGATCGATCCCAACCGGGCAAATCCCGAGATGCCGGACGCCGGCAATCCCTGGGCGCACCAGGCCGGGACTGGCCGCGCCGCCAGCAAGCCCGAACCGGTAGCCGGCCCGCTGTCGGCCGACACATCGTACATCTGCGCCGTCGACCGATGGGGTAACGCCTTCTCGGCCACGCCAAGCGATGGCTTTGGCGGCGCGCCAATTGCTCCCGGTTTGGGATTCATGGTGTCGGCCCGCGGGGCGCAGAACTGGCTGGACGAAGACCACCCCAGCAGCCTTGCTCCCGGCAAGCGCCCCCGCCTGACGCCAAACCCGGCCATGGCGTTCAAAGACGGCAAACCGTGGCTCCCATTCGGCACGCCAGGCGGAGACGTCCAGCCCCAGTCCATGGTGCAGCTGTTCCTCAACATCGTCGAGTTCGGCATGGACGTGCAGCGTGCGATTGAAGCGCCACGGGCCTCAACGTGGAGCTTCCCCAACTCCTTCTTCCCACATGCCTATCGCCCTGGTCTCGTGGGCATCGAGTCGCGCATCGATTCGGGCGTGGTCGACGAACTCCGCAAGCGCGGCCACGACGTGGACGTGTGGAACGAATGGACCCCAAGGATGGGTTCCCTGTCAGCTATCGAAATCGACCGGGAACGGGGCACCCTCTCGGGCGGCGCCGACCTTCGGCGCGACGGCTATGCAATGGGACGGTAGAGTACCGTTTTTACACGGATCGGCAGGATTTACAGGATTTGAGATCGCCTATACCCAACCTCTCTCCCTCGATGGGCGGGGTGCTATCCTGTGTTGGCGCCAACGGCTACGACGCGGTGCGACCGCCGTCGATGACCAGTTCGCTGCCGGTCATGAAGGACGCTCCGTCGGAGGCCAGGAACAACACACCCCACGATTGCCGCTTAACCACATCCCATTGCAGAATTTGCAATTTCCTATAGGATATGCAACTGGTATCGGATTGCCATCGGAGCAACCTGAAATTTCACATCCGCACACATTAAGGTGAATTGAATTGGCAGAATTGCCCAGCGAAAAAGCCATCCAACGAATGCGCCTGTTTATCGACCGCTACTGCGAAAAATCAGGCACATACACACACCCGGGAGAAGGCATCACCGAAGCGGTAGTCTTGGGACTGGCCCAAAACGTTGATGACATCGGCCGGCCGCTCTGTCCCTGCCGCTTTTATCCCGACAAGAAAGAAGAGATCCAGCACCGCACGTGGATCTGCGCCTGCGACGACATGCAGATTTACAAATACTGCCACTGCCTGCTGTTTGTGGACAAAGACGGGTTGCCCATCACCGAATACCTTCCGGAAGACCACGAAGGTCGTGCAATCTATGGCTTGGTGAAAGATCCAAATCCGGACAAGGGTCGACCCCTTCGGAACAAAGCCGAGGAACGGGAGCAGGAGCGCAAGGAACGGCCTTCCTGATTTCTACATCGCGGTGCGCCCGCCGTCGATGACCAGCTCGCTGCCCGTCATAAAGGACGCCTCGTCCGACGCCAGGAACAGCACGCCGTAGGCAATG
This sequence comes from Dehalococcoidia bacterium, assembly GCA_965217175.1. Classification (GTDB taxonomy): domain Bacteria; phylum Chloroflexota; class Dehalococcoidia; order Lucifugimonadales; family UBA3495; genus Bin87. Next base: position 1,230,054 of record OZ244251.1, on the reverse strand, counting down.
TCCTCGGGCTGACCCAACCGTCCCAGCGGGGTGCGGCTCAGGCGGTCTTCTCGACCCTCGCCGGCCAGCAGGTCGGCGGTCATGTCGGTCTCGATGGTGCCGGGGTGGACGCTGTTGCACCGGATGCCATCGGCGGCGTGCTGGATGGCGGTGGACTTGGTGAACAGTCGCACCGCCCCCTTGGATGCGGTGTAAGCCGATGAGATGTGGTTGCCCACCAAACCGGCCACGCTGGAGATGTTGACGATGGAACCGCCGCCGGCCTTGCGCAGCTCAGGAATAGCGGTTTTGGTGCCCAGAAACACCCCCTTGGCGTTAACTGACATGGTGGTATCCCAGTTCTCAATTGTGGTGTTCTCCACAGTTTCGGGCCGGTAAATGCCGGCATTGTTGACGAGAATGTCCAGCCTGCCAAAACGGGCAACTGCGGCGGCCATCGCATCCTGCCAGGACTTCTCATCGGTCACGTCCAGGTGCAGAAACAGACACTCGCCGCCCAGCTCGTTGATTTCGGCTTCAACCTGACGACCCAGGTCATCGCGCAGATCGCCGATCACGACCTTGCACCCCTCGCGAGAGAAGAGCCGGGCCTCGGTGGCGCCCATACCCCGCGCGCCTCCACTGATGAATGCTACTTTATTTTCCAGACGCATGATTTCCCTCTCGAATAATCAGTTCATCGGATGGCCAGTTTAGTGGGAGTTTCTCCCTCACCCTAACTTTTGCTCCACCGCTGGACAGGAGGAACTTGGCCGTCGTGCCGCTCAGCATAACAGCCCTGATGTCAGTTCCAAAACCGCAAGCTCCCAACGAGGCGTATCAAGGTACAAAACAGCCCACATCCACCCGGTCGACCCACCGGGTCGGCGGGGGATTCGGGTTGCCAGCCTTCCGCCAACTCGGCGAAATCTTGCATCGCGAGCGCTGCAGATGCGGTTCTACTGCACAGGCCGGTTTCGCCGTTGCGGACGTAAACAATGTACTTCCGGCCTTCCTCAAACTCGTACCCGCACGATACTTCGCTGCGCACGGTCTTGATGGTGATGGTATCGGAGCGCGGCCCTTTCCAGATCCGGTTCACGTCGAACCTCACGCTAACTCGATCAGCGCTGGAGATCATTGGCCAGGATCTGCTCCACACTTGCACAGCAGTTGCCTCCCCAGCGAACACCGCGTCGGCTCGACCCAGCGCCTCGGAGGGGGAACCGGAATTCGCGCACGAGCAGGCGTGGGTTGTGCCGGGATCGGCGAACAGCCAGACGGCATACACGGCGAATATGACGACCGCGCACATGGTCAATTTGGTCAACGCGATTGCCACGTCGCTACGCTCCTCGCAATGCCAGATCGATGCCTGTCACCCTCACCCCGGCCCCTCTCCGGTCAATGCAGCGGGAGACAGTCCCCGTTAGTCCTGAGCCTGTCGAAGGACGCAGGCGTAACCGACTCCCTCTCCCCTTGCGGGAGAGGGTTGGGATGAGGGGGTTCACCGATACCGTTTGTTGGGAACCCATCATCTCTACTGGGCAAACAGGCCGCCGTCGATGACCAGCTCGCTCCCGGTCATAAATGACGATTCATCTGAAGCCAGGAACAGGACGCCGTAGGCTACATCTTCGGCTTGGCCGATTCTGCCAATGGGCGTACGACTCAACGATGCCTGGCGCGCGTTTTCGTCCCGCAGCAGTGTTGGGATGGTCATCGGCGTTTCGATGATGCCCGGGTGCACCGAGTTGCAGCGGATGCCCTCCCCGGCGTACTGGATGGCGGTGGACTTGGAGAACAGGCGCACCGCGCCTTTGGTGGCTCCGTAGGCCGGCGCCCGCCAGCTGCCAATCAGGCCGGCAACGCTGGAGATGTTGATGATGGAACCGCCGCCGGCCTTCCGCATCTCCGGTATGGCCGTTTTGGTGCCCAGAAACACGCCCTTGGCGTTGATGTCGAAGATGTTGTCCCACAGCTCTTCGGTGGTTTCCTCGATGCCGACCTGCCGGTAGATACCGGCGTTGTTGACCAGGATATCCAGCTTGCCGAACCGGTCCACGGCGGTACTCACCGCAGCCTTCCATTCCTCCTCTCTGGTAACGTCCAGCCTGACAAAAACGCATTCGCCGCCGGTCTCGTTTATCTCCGCCTCCAGCTGACGGCCTTCGTCCTCCAGCACATCGGCGATAACGACCTTGCAGCCTTCACCGGCGAAGAGGCGGGCTTCGGCAGCGCCCTGGCCTCGGGAGCCTCCACTGATCAGGGCAACTTTGTTCTCCAGGCGCATCGCTATACCTCCCGTATTGTTCTGGCAAAAAAGCCGCGATCACCGCAGCCAGGATGAGTTTGTGTACAAAACATTGGCTACGATTGTAACCCGGCGGCTTCGCTCGTCAAGTTACGGCATAAGCATCCCAGGGCAGCCCGCAGTTTGACCGTGTCAGGTGGGCACCATACAATGGGCCGACGCCAAAACTCCTGATAGCCGAAACCATGCCAATGTCACACAATCCAACTGCGCCGCCACATCGTCAACGCATCGTGCCCCTGTTGGCCACGCTGGTGATCCTCGCCCTTGCCGTTGCATGCGCGCCGGGCGATCCTGCCGCCGACTTCAACGTCACCACCTTCTCCGGCGAACAGTTCCGACTGTCACAACAGCGAGGTCAGGCTATTGTAATCAATTTCTGGTATCCCTCCTGCCCCCCGTGCCGGGAGGAAATGCCAGCCTTCCAGGAAGTCTGGGAAAAATATCGGGGGCGCAATGTTCAGTTCATTGGATTATTCGTGCCCCAGGGGATTGATACCGAAGCGGATGCCCGACAGTTCGTGGATGATTTCGGACTGACCTTCCAGGTTGCCACCGACACCCAAGCGACCATCGCCCTAGAATACGGGATCAAGTACTTCCCCACCACCTATTTCATCGACCAGGCAGGTCGCATCGCTCGGCAGGAAATCAGCCGCATGGACGCTGACCTGTTGGCACAGATCGTCGAAGACCTGCTGGGTTAGATTAGGCTGCGTTTGCCATGCCCGTCCTGGATGTCATCCTGTTGATCATTCGGTGGGCCCACGCGCTGGCCGCCGTTACCTGGATAGGTGGAAGTTTGTTTTTGCTGTTCGCGGCCCGGCCGGCTTTGAGTTCATCAGAATCAGGCCCCCTGCTTGGTCGGGCGTTGGCTGCCGAGTTTCGTCCCATCGTGGCAACCGCCATTGGTGTGTTGATCGTCACCGGCGTGGTGCTGGCTGTAAGCCGGCTTACGTCGGACGCCGCCAGCATCGGGTATATCGCGGTTCTGGTTGCTAAAATCGCCCTGGCGATGTACGCATTCGCCATCGCCTGGCTGCTGCCCCGCCGACGCCGGCGCAGCCCTCCCGCCGTCGACGGCTCAGTGCGCTCTCCGGGCTTGTTGCAACGGGTTTCCACCACCCTGACCAGCCCGGTCGCTCTGACGGCGGTGGGTGTTATCGTGATTGGATTGGCTGACGTGCTGGACTGGTTGTTCGAACTGGGCCTGGTTGGATGACAATGACTCTGGAGGACCTATGAAGACCGATTTGCTCGACATTATCGCGTGCCCGGTGTGCAAGGGGCCGTTGACGCTGCACGGCGACTCCGTTGCCCCGGATGACGCCCCCGACGCGGGCGAAGTCCTCACCGGCACGCTTACCTGCTCCGAATGCAACGAGCGCTACCCCATCGCCGAGGGCATCCCCAACCTGCTTCCGCCGGACATGCGCGACGCCGAGGCAGGGGCTGGACGTTAACCTGCGGCTTCAGTCGCCTGACCCAGTTGCCGGACCTACCGCCCACCGGAGATTCGCTCGACTCTCCGCACTAATTCTCCAACCTTCCGGCTATGTCGGCCAGGTCGTCGGCCAATTCGGCAATATCTTGAGCTGCCGTTTGCACGCTCCCCGTGATGGTGTCAAAACCGTCCGATATCGCGGTGATTTCGGCGCTCACGTCTTCTGATAATGTGGTCAACCCTTCGGCTACACCCCCGAATGACGCCGTCGCCGATTCAATATTGTTCACGGCCTGCCGTAACGGACTGTACAGCATGAAGACAACTACCACCACCGCAATGCACACCGCGAGTACAGAAACAGACATCACGATAACGACGACATCTCTGATTTTCTCCAGCAAAGAGCGGTTGTTTAAGGGGCTTTCAGTCATTGCTCTCTCCACACAACGTTGATGACGTACATGGCTACGTCACCTGTTACGGTAAATTTAATGAGGGGCGGGTTCAAACCCGCCCCTGCTCTATCACGGTAATGCCGGAGTATTAACCGCCGGTGATAATGGCCACTACCTCTGATGCGAGTCCCTCGGCGCGCTCACGAAGGGATTGCCGATCCAGGTTCTCTATGGGATGCGCCGTGAAAATGGTGGGGTAATCTTCCGCTCCCCACATCCTGGCCATGGCGTTGGCAGTCGGGATGAACCGATCGGTGCAAATCGTGGCGGATGGGAGGCCAGCCTTCTCAACATGGATTCCGTCGTGCACACTGCACGCACTACAGCTTCCTCAATCGCCGATGGCCACCACCACCGAATCGACGTTGGCCACCAGCTCTTGCAATTCCTGCGGGTCGGCGGGCCGCGATGCACTGGGCTTGCGGAGCCAGCGCACCTCACGGATTTCGTAACGGTTCCGCAGCACTTCGGCCAGCTCTTCCAGCAGAACGTCGGCATTGCGCTTGCTATCGTCAATCAAACCCAATCGGGTCCCAGCCAGCGAGGGCAGACGCGGTGCGCCATCAAACGGCGCGATGATGGGCTCGGTGGTCGGATTGACCAGGGTATAGTTCTGAGTTGCCATGTTCACCCCTCTACAAATAAGAGTCATTGGTGCTGTTATATCAGGTTGACACCCGGATTGCCACGCTGCGTTGGCTGCCACAATTGCAGAGCGTCAGGGCATCCTTACGGCTTTGGTTACGGCGGTTGAGCCTACTTTCGGCCCCCAACTGGGTATCACCGACGACATGTTGGATTCCTCACCGCCGGCGAACACCACCAGAATGTCCTCCGGCTCCGGGATCAACGAGATCATCGTTGCTTCGTCGCCCGGTTCCACTTCGCCGCGCAGCACCTGCCCGCGTTTGAGATCGGCTACGGATCGCTGGATGTTGGCGTGCAGGTACGCTCGAATGTCGGCTTTGGTCCAGTTCTGCCACAACCTGCTGTTGCCGGCGAAGGTAACCACAATCTGGCCCTGCCTGATGCCAACCGACAGGTCGCCCACCGATCCAGAGGTGGACAACGAAGTGCCCAGCGACGAGGCCACGTCGGCCAGGGCGTACAGGATGGCTTCGGGCCTGCCTACGGAGCGGGTCTGACGGGGACTTTCTCCGGCGAACACCGTAACCGTACTGTCCGACGCATTGAAGCCCCGGTCGACATGCAGGGGCGTCCAATGGGTTTCGCTCTCGGCCTCTGCTATGCAGTAGGTATACTTGCCCGGATGGCCGATCACGCTGCGGTCGAACAGACCCGGAATCGCGGCACAGGCATTCATCAGTATCAACCGCACCGCCCGCCCGATTGTCCCGTTGGCCCGATTCCCGGGACCGAACAGGTTGTTCCGGCTGTTGAGCCCGATCTGCTGCACTATCGGCCCGTTGACAATGCACAATACGGCCGCGCCTCCCATACTGGATGATGGGCCAACCAGGTTGAAAACCGGATCGAGCATTGCTTCGGTGGCGGTGAGGACCACGGGGAAATACTCGGGCAAACAACCCGCCATCACCGCGTTCGCCGCTGCTTTTTCTACCGTGATGATCCGGCGGCGTTCCGGCAGTTCTCCCACCACATCATCCAGGGCACGCCCGGCGTAGCCGATGAATTCTGCCACCCGTTCGGCGGTGGGCGGTATCACGGGAAGCCCGTCGGTCCAGCCAAGCTCGTAGCACCGCTCTACCGCGCCGAAAATATCATCCCAACTGGCGGCGGTTGTTTCGCTGAATGTCGTCAATTCGGTCGCCTCTATTGACACACTTCCGCTCCCGGTCAGCGATTGGGCGAACGGGAGCGGAGTATGTGGGTAATCGGTAGGTGTCGGGTTATGCGCGCGCGTACTTGGAGAAGCTGCGGAGTTCCCGCGGCGGGTCCATGTGGCTGCCCCGAATGGTGTACGACACCTCGGACACGTAGATTGCTCCGGTACCGTCGACGGCGATCCCGTGGGGAGCGATAAACTCGCCCGCCCCTTCACCCTCGTCGGGGGAACCAAATACGCAGACCCGGTTTCCGTCCCGGTCGTACACGGAAACGCGATGGCCCAGACCCGGCGCGTCATCGACGCCGCCCATGCCGTTAAGTTCGCCCACGTAGATGTGGCCGTTCCAATAAACCATGGCGTCGGGTCGGTGGATGTTGCTCCACATGGTCAGGTATTTGCCTTCCGTGTCGAACAGCTGGATGCGGTGGCACTCACGGTCAACAACGTAGACCCGCTCATCTTCATCAAACGCGATGTTGTGAGGGCGGATGAATTGACCGGCGTCTATCCCCGGTTCGCCCCAGGAGAATTTGTACCCTCCCTCTGCGGTGTACACGTGAATCCGCGAGTTGCCGTAGCCATCAGAGACGTAGATGTCGCCGTTGCTGGGGCGGATGGCCGCCGAGGTGGGCCGGTTGAACGGCTGGCCACTCCAGCGGGGGGCGGGATGGTTCTTCTCGCCGATTTCCATCAGCTTCTCGCCGGTTACGCTGAACTTCTGGATGGTATGGATTCCATCGTCAGCGATCAGCAGGGAATCGTCGGCTGCGCTGTAGTAGAGGCCGTGCGTGCGGTTATCGCTGAAATGGCCTTCCCCAAACGTCCGCAGGAAGTTGCCATCCTTGTCGAACACCATGATCGGGTGCTCGCCACGGGTCAGGATGAATACCCGGTCTTCGCCGTCAACGGCGACCCCGGGGCACTCCAGCAGCCGCATCCCGTCGGGTATCTTGAGCCAGTTGTCAACAAACGTGTACTGCAAATCGCCTTGTCCGTAGGTGTCAGGCATAGTTTCCTCCTTGTCGGTGCTTCAGGTTATAAGTGATCGTTACGGTGGTTAATCGATACAGGACTATACTACTGGGCAATGCAGCCCCCGTCGATAACCAATTCGGCTCCGGTTACGAACGATGCCTCGTCGGAGGCAAGATACAATACCCCGTAGGCCACCTCAATGGGATGGGCCCGGCGACCCAGTGGTATAAGCGCCAGCCGCTGGGCCGCCACTTCAGGATCATCGTAGGTTGCCGAACTCATGGGGGTAATTATGGGGCCCGGATGCACCGAGTTGGCCCGGATACCCTCGGCAGCATACTGAATGGCGGTCGCCTTGGTGAACAGACGTACGGCTCCCTTGGAAGCATTGTAGGGGTGCGAGCGAGACCATGCTCCCGTCATGCCGGCGATTGACGAGATATTCACGATGGACCCACCGCCGGCCCGGCGCATCGCGGGTATCGCCGTTTTGGTACCAAGGAAAACGCCCTTGGAGTTGACGTCCATCACGCGATCCCAGTCGGCTTCGCTGGTGTCTTCCAGCGCGATGTTCCCGGCTCCTCCGACGACCGAGATGCTGATGCCAGCGTTGTTCACCAGCGCATCCAGCCGTCCGTATCGCGCTTCCGCCAGCGCCACAATTGCCTGCCAGTCAGACTCACTGGTAACGTCCAGGTGAGTGTAGGTGCAGTCGTGGCCGGCGGCCCGTTGTTCCTCTTCCACCTGCCGGCCCAGGTCGTCCAGGATGTCGCCGAATACCACGTTTGCACCTTCCCGGCCAAACAGGCCCACCTCTTCTGCGCCCATACCTCGAGCGCCCCCGCTTATCAAAACTACCTTTCCATCAACTCTACCCATTTCGCTCCTATCTGCTTTGCGTGCCAGGTAGTCAGGCCGGCCCGGCGTGGTCGCTGATAATCCCGTGAAGTTGTTGAATCAACGGAGGAAGGTCGTCCTGGATGATACGCCACAAGGCATCAAAATCAACTGTGTCGTAGTCGTGGATCAGCACGTTGCGAAGGTCAGTGGTCTGACGCCAGGGTACGTTGGGGTAACGGGAACGAAAATCATCGGGAACACGCCGCTCAGCTTCACCGAGAACTTCCAGCAAACGGACCAACGAGAGATTGAGCATTCTATCGAGATCGAGATCCGCGCGCGAACGGTCTTGCGCCATCTGCACCGCCTCGGAACCATGATCGAGCATTTGGCGTACGGCCACCAGGGGTTCACGACGCGACATAGATCTCCTCGGCTTCGTCGAGCACCTCCTGGCGGAAGTAGGGACTCAGCGCCGCCGCCGTTTTCAGGTCGACTTCGCGCCCCAGCATGTCGATCAATTCGCGCCGCATATCGAAAAATGCAAATCCTGGTGTGCAACCCGGTTCAAACTCCACCAGCACATCAATGTCGCTCTGCGGAGTGAAATCGTCGCGAATGACGGAGCCGAACAATGCCAGCCTTCTAATATGGTTCCGGCGGCAGAATTCGACGATGGCGTCACCAGGAATTTCGATGCGAGCGGCCATTGTACCTTTACGAACGCATCAGCCTAACTCGCGCTGTTATCGTCCTGGAACATCCCCACCACGTTGCCCTCGGTGTCCCGGAAGTTGGCAAAGTACCCAATGCCCGGTATGGCAGTACGGGGAGTGACGATTTCAGCCCCGGCGGCGGTTACTTTGCCGATGTAAGCGTCCAGGTTGTCCACACCCAGAATGACGAGTGTGCCGCCCCGGTTCACGGCCGCGGCCCGTTCGATCAACGCCCCGCCGATCCCGTATGGTTCGTCGTCGCCACCGGTCTGCTGCAGGTAATAATCCTCAGGCCCGCTTTCAAATTTGCTGGATTCCCAGCCGAATACGTCGGCGTAGAATTTGTTGGCGCGTGCGGCATCATCAAAAGGCAACTCGAAGTGAACAACCTTAGGCATATTTCCTCCAATAGGTGGTGTAGCAATCAGGCAAAGGTGGCTCGCCGGACGTTTTCACGGCAACACTTTCCACTCTTCCGCCAGCATGGCGTATAACAGTGTATCCCACCATTGGTCCTTGAAGTATTGGTTTTGACGCAGGCGTCCCTCCAGTCGGAAACCCAGCCGTTCCAGCACGCGGGCAGATGCAGTGTTTTCGGCAATGCACCACGAGGAAATGCGGTGCAGACCCAATTCCAGGAACCCAAAGTCGACCATCGCCCCCGCCGCCTCGGTAGCATACCCCAGCCCCCAGCAATCGTGAGCCAATTCATAGCCGATGTCAGCTTCCCAATCATTGTCCGGTTTACGGCGTATCCCGCAATTGCCAATCAGTCGGTCATCCTGCCGGCGGGCGATAACCAGCTGGAAGCGGCGCCGAGGTTGTTCTCGTTGCTGATCCAGGAACATGGCTACGAACGCCTGCGCATCAGACGGCGTGCGATGGCTCCAGGGGTAGAAACGGAGGTAACGCGGGTCCTTCTGGTAGGCCAACACATCCGGCCAGTCGTCTGATGCAAACTCCCGCAGCCGGAGGCGTTCGGTGATCACTTGCATTTTCGCGAGATTAGCCCTCGAATCAGCAATTGCTCTCCGCCTGGAATTTGCCGCCAGCCCGTATTCTATTCGTTATACCCGGTGGCGTGTTTCACCACGTCAGGAGATGGCCGACGCCCCTTCACCGGACAGGTAATCGGCAGTCCGCAGCGCCAGCGCCTGAATGGTCGTTGTCGGATTTATGCAGGCCCCGGTGGTGAATATGCTCCCGTCGATGATGAACAGGTTGGGCACGTCGTGGGCCCGACCCCACCGGTCGACCACCGACGTATCCGGGTCGGACCCCATCCGTGCGGTTCCCAGCAGGTGCCAACCGGCGTTGCGGCGCAGCCTCGACGCGACTACTCGCTTGGCTCCCGCGGCCTCCAGCGCCTCGGTTGCGCGGGCGATGCCGTGGTCAAGAATGGACCACGTATTCTCGCTCACCGTGTAATCGATCTTGGGAGCGGGGATGCCGTGGCTATCGGTCAATTGAGGGTCCAGCGTAACCCGGTTGTGTTGCTCGGGCAGGTCTTCGGTCATTACCACGATGCCCATCTGCCGGCGGATGCGTTCCGCGAAATCGCGATGGTGAGCGTCGCCCCACGCCACGGTCTCGCCAACCAGTCCGCCCAGGGCGATCTGCAGGGGAGCCCCGCCGACGTTGGAAACCTGCATGTCGTACCCTCTCACAAAACCGCGCCGCACGTCGGTTTCGTAGAATTCCTGGCTCAGCATCGACGAACCGCGAGGTCCCTCGTCGGATCCCAGATCCTCGTCAAATAGCCCCAGAACATATCCACACGGATGGTGCATCAGGTTGCGGCCCACCTGTCCGCTACTGTTGGCCAGACCATCAGGGAACAGAGCGCTGCGCGAGTTGAGCAGCAACCGCGACGTGCCTATGCCGTTGCACGCCAGCACCACCACGTTGGCGTATTGCGCCTGCAGGTCGCCGTTGCGATCGTAGTACGAAGCGCCGGTGGCTCGCCCGGATGCGTCCACCAGAATCTCGCGGACACGCGCGTGGGTGATCAGGCGGGCGCCCTGTTTCAGGGCTTGCGGCCAAAAGATTATGTCGCTTCCCGAAGGAGAACGCAGGTATTCGCCGACGTCGGGTTGCCGACCATCCCACGCAGCGGAGTGCACGGCGTTGTCCGATGACCACCAGTGCCACCCCAACTTGTTGAAAGCCTGCCCCAGCAGTTCACCACCCCGTCCGATCGGGAGGGGAGGCGTGGGTCGCACCGGTTTCGGCGGATACGCCGGGTCGCCCTGCAAGCCGCTCACGCCATGCATACGGTCATTCAGATCGTAATAGGGTTCCAGCTCAAAGTAGTCCATCGGCCAGTCATCGGCCACACCGTCCAGCGACTTCAGGCGAAAGTCAGAAGGATGGAAACGGGGGAAGTGAGAACCCCAGTGAATCGTGCTGCCACCCACCGCGTTGTACATATACGGAGCGATGGGAGTGTCATCCTCGTTGACCGGATAATCTTCGGGCAGCCCGCGGAAGTTGGGATTTGGATGGAAGTCAGTCTGCCAATGCAACTGAGCCTGGGGATCGCTCACCGGAAACGCGTTCTGTGGAACCCAACCACCCTGCTCCAGGCAAACGACCTTTACCCCCGCCTGCGTAAGGCTCCAGGTGAATGCCGCGCCGGACGCGCCGGCCCCGATTACCAAAACGTCTGCTACTGCCTGCTTGCTGCCCATGTGGATGGTCCTTTGTTCAGTGTATGAATGGGTGGAAGCTGTTGCCCCTGCACCCGTCAAGGGAAAGTGCCTATGTCGGGAACAATATTCCGATGCTCTTGAGATTTGGGGATCGCGGATTACGGTGAAAACAGCCAACCTGCCCCGCTCACGCCATCGTTCCGTCGATCCTGATCCTGTCGATCCTGATCCTGGCCATCCTGCGGAGTTGAGCCTATTTACGCTCGAAAACTGCGGCTACGCCCTGTCCCCCGCCTACGCACATGGTTTCCAGACCCCACTGCAAATCCTGCCTCTCCATCTCGTGGAGCATGGTCGCCAGAATACGCGCGCCGGTGGCGGCGATGGGATGGCCCAGTGATATGCCGGAGCCGTTGACGTTGAGGTTATCTTCGTGGGGCAGGTTCCACTCGCGGAGCACGGCGAGCACCTGGGCGGCGAAGGCTTCGTTGAGTTCAATGATGTCCATATCCCCCAGCGTCATGCCGATCTTGTTCATAACCTTGTTGACGGACGCTACCGGTCCGATACCCATGGTGGCCGGATGGCAACCGGTTACGGCCCAACCTCGCAGATAGGCCATGGGAGTCAGACCCAGCTCCTCGAGCTTATCCTCCGCCACCACCAGGCACACTGAGGCAGCATCATTCTGGCTGCTGGCGTTGCCGGCGGTAACGCAGCCATCCTGCATCACCGGACGCAGGCGTCCCAGAACGTCTATCGTGGTATCGCCGCGGGGACCCTCGTCGGTGTCGAAGATTTTGGGGTCGCCGCGTCGCTGCGGAATGCTAACCGGCACTATTTCAGCATTGAACTTGCCGGCGTCCCGGGCTGCCACCGCGCGCTGGTGACTCCGAAGCGCGAATTCATCCTGTTCCTGCCGTGGGATTTCGTACTGTTTCGCCAGATTTTCCGCCGTTTCGACCATGCCGCCGGGTATGGGTCCGAAACGCTCTTCGGGGGCGATGGTAACCCGGGCGCGGGCCAGGCGATCATGGAATGTAACCGATCCAAACCGGGCGCCCCAACGCGATTCGTTGTTGTAGAACTCGGCGCCGCTCATGCTCTCCACGCCGCCGGCTATTACCACGTCGGCGTTGTCGGTCTGCACCAGCATAGAGGCGTTGAGAATCGCTTGCAGTCCGGAGGAGCAACGCCGGTCCAGCTGGTAGCCGGGCACCTCAATTGGCAGGCCCGCCTTCAGACCGGCCAACCGCCCGATTGCGGGGTTCTCGCCGGAGGGATAACCGTGGCCGAGAATGACGTCGTCAACCAGGGCTGGGTCGATGCCGCTCCGTTCCAGAGCAGCGCTGATCACCGTGGAAGCCAGCTCGGCGGCGGTTATGTCGCGCAGGCCCCCGCCGAAGTTACCGACGGCGGTGCGGACTGGGGAAACGATGGCTACTCCTCGCATTATAGGGCTCCTTGTTCTGCGGACAACGGCAGGCAAATTCAACGTAAATTGGTGGGCGTATCATACCCGCTGCCACCCGCTATGTAAAACGAGAGCATCGTGCAAAACTGTCATTGCGAGCGAAGCGTGGCAATCTCGTCGGGTATCAAACTGTCATTCCCGCGAACGCGGGAATCCATCCTCTCCCCGTGGGAACGGGCATCGGTGAGGGCCACCCTGCTATAATCACAAACACTATATGTGGGGGTGTAGCTCAGCCGGGAGAGCACCTGCTTTGCAAGCAGGGGGTCAGGGGTTCGAATCCCCTCACCTCCACCAAATTTACCCAACCGCCGCGACCGCTTCCCTCTACGCAAGTGGACCTCATGGTCGGCGCAATTTTGCTCCTCGTACACATTGCCGCCGGGTCAATGGCCCTGCTGACTGCTTTTGTAGCCGTAATCACCGCAAAGGGCGGACGCTATCACGTATTGGCGGGCAGGATATACGCCATGGCAATGACGGTGATATTTCTTACGGCGCTGCCACTGGCGATACTCGGTTCCAGCGTATTCCTGCTGTTCATCGCAGTGTTCAGTTTCTATCTGGTTTTTGCCGGCTGGCGGTTTGCCCGCAACCGCAGGGGTCTTCCACAGCTGTTCGACTGGTGTGCCGCCGGTATCATGGGGATCACCGGCCTGGCCATGTGGGGTTACGGCGTCCTTTTGGGAAGCGCCGGGGACGGGCAATGGGTCACCATGCTCATTTTCGGAGCCATCGCGGTGGCGCTCAGCCTCGTTGACGGCGCGTATTACTTCGGCCTGACCAGGGGTCGGATGCGAGGTGGTGCCCAGCGGATCCAACGACATCTCACCAATATGCTGGCCGGCACGATTGCCACCGTAACCGCGGTGGCAGTGGTAAACGTCGACCTCGACCCGGTATGGCTGCCCTGGAATTTACCCACCATTGTCATCACGCCGCTAATCGTCTGGTGGAACGTGCGAATCGGTTTGAGGGCCAGCAGAAGGGAACGATCGGGGTAAGCGCAAAACGGCGCCGCCGCTACCATACCCCACGGCACCCCACGGCAAATGCTGGCCTTCCCCAGTTTCCTCGGGACAGGCGGTCATCCGTCAGATGGCAATCCGCGGAACACTCCCATTGAAATTGATCAGGATCGACCGGCAGCCAGTCAGGCACCGCGAAAAGAGGAACAGTGAACAAAAACTCTCGTCTATACGAAAAATACTACACATCCAACGGGTTTGAACGTGCCGATCTGTTCGAGATGCTGGTGGATCAGTTCGGATCCAAACAAGCTCTCTATCCTGGTAGCTTCGTGCACATCACCCCCTCGTTCGCAATCCCCTCTGTCACCTACGTCGACAGCGATCGCCGCTGCCCAGGTTTCTTCGCTGATCCGGCGATGCGAAAAATGGTCCAGGACAGGAAACACTACGACGGTGAACCTGACATCACGTTCCATTCCGCTGACTATGGTGCGACCCTGCCATTGGAAGATGAAACCCACGATCTTCTCGTTTCACAGTGGGCTGGCCCGGTGTCTCAGGTATGCAAACGCTATCTCGCCGCCGGCGGTCTCCTGTTGGTTAATGACAGCCACGGAGACGCGAGCCTAGCATCGCTCGACGCAGATTATGAGCTGGTGGCCACCGTCTCCAGGGCAGCGGGACGGCATTCCTGGGACCGGATGGATTTGAGCGCCTTCTTTGTACCCAAGTCTGGTACGCCCGTTATCCCCGCGACCATCCGGGGAACCGGCAAAGGCATTGCATACACCAGGTCAGCGGCAGCCTACGTTTTCCGTCGGGTACATTGAACGTGTGAGCCGTCGGACGGCAGGGCCACCACCGTCCCAGTGGGTCAGACTATCCCACGTCTACTGCTGCACGAACCGATGGAACACCTCTTCTTCCGAGAGGGCTTCCTGATGGAACCAGCTGTCGTCTATTACCTGGTAAATTCTGCCCAGACCATCCAGCAGATCAGTGGTCAGCATCAGGGCATCCTGAGGAGTATTGAGCGGTGTAGAGGAGTCTTCCAGCTTTAGCAGGGTGTCGTGAATCGCTCGAATCAATTCCAGCGTGCCCACCTGTGTGGCGTTGCTGCGGGCCGTCACCAGGCTGTGATAGACCGAGGATGTGCCGTGGTCTTTGAGCAGCATGGTCAACGCCTGATACGAACCGTCAACCATGATCCCCCGTATTACCGCCGCGTTGTTGAGAGAGCGCTGGAAGGTAACCATGTCGCTACCCTGATTAACGGCCATGCCGGCAAAGGTGTTCACCACCCGTGTGATGTTGTCCGCCCTCTCCAGCCACCGGCCCAGTCAGATCAGGTTGTAGACCCGGGAGTCAGTGAGCCACCGGTCGTTATTAAACGATAATGCCCTTGGTTCTACCATCTGCGTATATTCCTCATCCTGAGCGTAATCCTGGTCCTGGGCTTAGGCATGGGCGCGAGCGTAATCCTGGTCATAACAGAGT
This sequence comes from Dehalococcoidia bacterium, assembly GCA_965217175.1. Classification (GTDB taxonomy): domain Bacteria; phylum Chloroflexota; class Dehalococcoidia; order Lucifugimonadales; family UBA3495; genus Bin87. The sequence continues at coordinate 1,214,925 of OZ244251.1, read as the reverse complement.
AGATCCCATCAGCATGAACGCATCCACCAGCGAGATGCTTTCGCGGTCGAAGTACACCTCCGACGTGGCGAAATCCAGGTGGCCATCGCCTCTGGAAACGAATGAACCGGTAACCGGTGGAACCTCCGAATAATCGCGCCCAACCGCAAACTTAAGGTAGTCGGTGGCGGTATCAATCACAACTCCGCGCGTGGGATCGGCAGCCAACCAGCCGCAATCGGGATGCAGAAACTCCAGCCAGGCGTGAGTTTCACCGGGTTGACGGGTCAACAGGCCGCTGACATATCGAGCAGGAATCCCCAGCGCCCGCATCATGCCCAGCGCCAGGTGAGTCTTGTCCTGACACACGCCCACCAAGGATTCCAGCACATCGGCAGCCGTGGTGAATACGGACGTTGCGCCCCTCTGGTATCGCACCTGCCGGTAAACCCATTCGTTCACGTTGCCCACGGTATCCAGCAGGGTATCAGCGTGGTTGCCGGCGATGGTGGCGGCAGTCAATACGCTGCTGGGATTTACCAGCGGCGACGGCGTCAGATACTCATCGGCTTCCAGACCGTAGGTCACCGACTTCAGGGGAATATCGGCGACGCTCGGCGCGTCGGTGCTGAGATGCACCTCCCCAACGGCAGTCAATATCAACTGCTCGTGCGGCTCGGTGATACGGATGCGGTGGATCTGATTGCCCAGCCGGTCTAGATACCCGATCATACTGCCAATGGGCGAGCTCCCGATATAACACGCCCCGGCAGTTTGGTAGCGGTCGGTAAACGCGGACAGCCGCAGAAAGTTATCGTTGCGCACCACTACGTCAGTGTACTGATGGCGGGCGACGTAGGCGTAATGCACCGGGATTGATTCTCCGGTTACCGGACTACCCAAGTCGGCTTGCATGCCCCACCTGAAGAGTTGTTGGTGATCCGGCCCGATGAATCAGAAACCCTGGTCAGGCCGCCCGGGAACACCGTTACCTCGCCATTTCCGTTCTGAATGGCGAAGACGCGCAGATCTATATAGCGCTCCTGCAACTCTGCCACGGCGTCATCAAACACCAGGTGTCGCGAGAAGTCCAGCGTTTCCTGGGCAATAAACACCTGGGGCTGTTCGATGAGTTGCTGCGCCAGCCGGTTGCGATACATCAGGCCAAGATCGGGCATGATGAACACCCCCAAACCGCCGTAACCCTGCCGCGTTTTCAGAACGAGCCTCTCCAGGTTTTGTAGGACGTACTGTCGGTTTTCGGCAGATCGCAGGTCGTAGCTAACCGCCTGCTCCAGGATCGGAGTTTCACCCAGATACCCCTTGATCATGTCCTGCACCCACAGGAACACCAGCTTATCATCACAGGCGCCGGTGCCCAAAGCGTTCACCAGCACCACTTTGTGGTTCAGATAGGCTTCGGTCAGGCCCGGCACGAAAAGCTCCAGGTCTTCCACCCGCCGGTAGATCAGATCGACCTGAAAGTCGCCGCCCATCGCCCGCGCCCAAACGTGTCCGTCCGGGCCAATGTACAGGTCAGAACCTTCCACCAGGGGTATGCTGAAAAGCTCGGACAGGTAACGGTGCTCAAAGAACGCAGCCCCGTATTTGCTATCGGTAAGCAGCACACAATTGGGCGAATCCTTGTCGCACAGGGAAACGAACATCTCCTGGTATGCGGCCCTGATGTCGTACGGAATAATGTCATATCCGGCCGACAATTCCGGCATCACGCTCCGGGCCGTCTCAGTGGTTTTCATCTGGTAAGTGATACCGGATGGGATGCGCAGGTTGTCCTCCAGGATCACGTACCGTCCCTCTCCCATGTGCACCAGATCGATGCCGTAAACGTGAACGAACACGTCGCGCGGCGGCCGGAAATCCTGCAGGTCGGGATTGTAGTACTGGCATGAGAACATTACGTCCGCGGGAACTATGTTCTGTTGGCCACAATACAGATCCATCAAAAACCGGTTGATGGCCTTGAGTCGCTACGCCACGCCGCGCGATATCGTATCCCAGTCCTCGGCGGGTATCAGCCGCGGAATCCAGTCGGTGGGAACCGTTCGAAACTCCTTGGGGTCCAGCAAAAACGTTAACGCGTCCAGGGCCGAACTGTCCTTGGCCCGCCGCCACCGATTCTGCAATTCGGGTACACCCAGGCTTCCCAGGCTTGCCATCAATTTCTGGTACACCGATTTGACGGATCCATCGGGATTGATGCATTCGCAAAGCGCGTGGTTTATCGAAACAGAATCGGTCAACATATCATTCATTCATCCCTTGTCCAGACTTTGCCGGAGGAAGTCCAACTTCGCATACGAATATTGCGGCGGCGTTAAGTATTTGTAACAAGTTGATTGCGTCGTGATATCGTTGGTCATCATATCGCTGGTCGCGTCACGCCGGCCGGTAGCAATGCTGGCAGGTAGCAATGCCGGCAGGTAGCAATGCCGGCAGGCAGCCCGATACCTAATGCCCTAGTCAGTTTCCCGACGTTTGTAACAAAAGCGTAACCGGTTCGTAATCCCCCGTTAACGCATTGACGGCAATATAGGATCAGGATAAAAGGCCCCTATTGATAACCCACATGGTCAGATCACCAAATCCTCAACCGCCTCCACCTACTCGCGTTCTCCTGTTGGGACGCGGATGGGAACTGATGAACGGCACCCTGGCCGCTCTTACCGACACCGGCTACATAGAGCTACTGGGACCCGAACCCAACGTTGATGCCGTCGGCGATTACGACGGCGACTTCCCCAGTGTAGTTCTGCTGGCCCCGGATGTGGACGAAGCGAACCTCGGACACGACGACGAAGCGCCGCCCGTTCTCCGGTGCGTCTCCGATGAAGACCTTGACGCTCCCGACCTGTACCAGGATTCCGACGATTTCGTCACCGTGCCCTGTGCCGCCACCGAATTGATCAAACGCATCCTGCGTCTGGCTCAGAAATATAACGGAGCCAACGCAGCAGATTTGATCCGTGTGGGTACGATCACCGTAAATCCTTCCACGTACCAAGTCACCTCCAACGGCCGGGCAGTGGATCTGGCCTGGCTGGAGTTTCAACTGTTGCAGTTCCTGATGGTGAACGTGGGCCGCGTCTTTACCCGCGATCAATTGCTGGCCAACGTCTGGGGCGTGGAGAACATTGGCGGCACCCGCACCGTTGACGTGCATATCCGCCGGTTGCGCTACAAACTGGAAACCAGCGGCACTGCCTACTTCCGCACCGTCAAAAACGTCGGATACGGAATGATGGAGCCATAGTCGTAATTGCGAGCCCGGGCGGCTGTCCAATCACGTTGGGCACGCAATGTCGGTCAAGCAATAATGTGGATCATGCAACAAAGAAGGGGCGACGTTGGTGTCGCCCCTTCTTTATTGCCCTGCGCTCGGTTTGGGCTGTTACCACTCTGCGGGCAGGCTCACCACACCGCGGATATTCAGCAGGTCCTGGTACTCCAGCTCGTTGGGATCGGTGGCGAAACGCAGCGGCGGGAACTTTTGAGTCAGGGCGCGAAACGCCTCCTGACCCTCCAGCCGGGCCAAGTTGGCGCCCAGGCAATGGTGGATGCCGCCGCCAAAGGCCACATGGGGATTCGGGTAGCGGGTGATGTCCAGATCCTCCGGGTGCTCGAACGCCATCGGGTCCCGGTTGGCTGCATTGATGATTGCCATCACCTTTTCGCCCTCGCGAATCTTCTGCCCCGCCAGCTCTATGTCCTCCAGCGCAATGCGCGGGGCGCGCTTTACCGGAGAGTCATACCGCAACAACTCTTCGGTGGCCCGCACCAGCAGGGTATCGTCCTCTTTGAGCATGTTCCACTGCTCCGGATTGCGCATCAGCGCCATGGCGCCGTTGCCCACCAGGTTAATCGTCGTCTGGTGCCCGGCGATTAGCAGCAAAAGGGTGTTGCCCAAAACTTCCTCGCGAGTTAGCTCACCCTCACGCTCGCCGATGGCCAGCACCGAAAGCAGGTCGTCCGACGGCTCGCTCACGCGGCGTTCCACCAGGGGATTCACGTAGTCATTGAGGGTGGTAATCGCGTGGTGAACGCGGGTGTGCCGGTCTGGTGTTTCCTGATCGACGGACAACAGTTGCCGCGAAAGTGTGCGAATGAACTCCCGATCATCGGCCGGCATCCCCAACCAACTGGCGATGACCAGCACCGGCATGGCGTTGGCGAAATCCCTCAGAACGTCCATTGACCCGCTCTCCGGATCGAAGTCCTTGAGCAAATCCTGCACGATGCCCTGCACCATAGCGCGAAAGCGGTTGTCAATGTACTTGGGATTGAACACCGGATGCACGGTTTTGCGCATCCTCAGGTGATCCGGTCGGTCCCGCCGGATGAACCAGTTGTTCATGTAGTCCAGGTTGTATTTGTACTTGGAGAAATCTTCTTCGGAAATCGGCGGGCTGGGCGGATTGTCGTCGCGCAGGAACACCTCCGAAGAAAAATATTCCTGGTGACGCAGCGTCCACACCACTGCCTCGTAGGAAGTTACCACCCACGTATCGAATTTGGAATTCCAGTACACCGGCGCTTCCTCGCGAAGCAAAGCGTAGTACGGATACGGATTCCGCAGAATCTCAGGGGATAGCAACTCGTCGTGGATACGGTCCTTAAGCATCTTTATAAGCCTCGCACGCAATTTCAACGGGTAGGTTTTCAGCCTGGGTTTTCAGCCAATGTAGACGCACGCGCTGGCGGATGTCAACGCTGGGGATGTTTCCCGTAGAGCAATCGCATCTTGATTCTATTGCACTCGTCTTTCCCGCGCTGGCGGGAATCCAGTGTCCGAAAGGATTTGAGACCGAAGGTGCGTACCCACGCACCCCGTCTTTCCCGCGCTGGCGGGAATCCAGTGTCCGAAAGGATTTGAGACCGTCCGAAATCCAACTCAATCGTGCTTTCTGTGTTCCGAAGTGCGCCGAAGCCACGCAAGTGAAATTCATAATGCGCCCGCCGAACGATCGCACACTACTGTCATTGCGAAGAACGTAGCGACGTGGCAATCTCGCTGCCCTCGGCCCCCGTTCGTCCTGAGCCTGTCGAAGGACCCCAATCATTGCGAGGAGCCCCGCGACGTGGCAATCCCGGCCGGCCAAACCGGGCCGCTCATCCTGAACCCGTCGAAGGATCATCCTGTCCCTGTCGTCCAGTTGTTTTATGGAGGCTCAGAGCCGGGCCGGGGATGTGTCGGCGGTTAATCCAGCACGCCATCATCGGCCAGAGACCGGTATTCGGCCGCGGTCAGTCCGACGATCTGCACCAGGCCGTGCTCCGTGTCCTGTCCCAGCAGCGGCGCCGCCCTATCGAGCCGACCCGGGGTAGCCGACAATGCCATCTCGCTGTAGTCGGTGGCGTAAGAACCCATCTCGGGGTGGTCCAGCCACGTGAAATGATTGCGGTGTTGCAGTTGGGGGTCGTCGAACAGGTCGTGGGTGTCATTCACCACACCGGCGGGCACGCCCGCCGCCTGCAAACGGCGCATCAGGGCGTGTCGTTCCTGCGTGGACGTCCACCTTGCCACCAACTCCTCCAGCTTGTCCTCATGGGCCTTACGAACGCGAAAAGTACGAAACTCGCCGGATGCTGCGTCGGCGAACCCGTCGGCCGTCATCTCATCGCGCAGCGCCGCCCATTGCTGATCGGTGAACACGGCCACGGCAATCCAGCGTTCCGTCTCCCCGCCGTCATCCGGAATGCAGGGGTAGGCCCCATGAGGCGAAGCAGCCGGATGACGGTTGCCCACCAGTTCCGGGTCCCGTCCGTTCACGCCGCGATCAAGCAGCATGGAACCGCCAAAATGCAGGCTGGCCTCCAGTTGAGACATGTCCAGGTGCGTGCCCTGTCCGGTGCGCCGCTGCCGGTCTACGGCGGCAAGAATCGCGGCGATGGCGAACTTGGGGCAAACAAAATCGGTGTACGCACCGTAGGGATTCACCGGGCCGCGGTCGGGCCAGCCGATGATATTGGTGTAACCGGCCAAGGACGACAGCACGGCGCCGAAACCGGGCTGCGTCTGCATGGGGCCGCCGCGCCCCAGCATGGACGCGCTGAACAGCACAACCCCCGGGTTCACTTCGCTCAACTGCTCGTAACTCAACCCCCAGCGCTCCAGGGTGCCCGGCGTAAAGTTCTCGGTAATCACGTCGGCCCATCGTGCAATCCGCAGGATCAGCTCCGGCGCCCTGGGGTGACCCATGTCGATGGACAGGCCATACTTGTTAGCGTTGTAATTCGCGAAATATCCAGACCGGTTGATACCGGATTGACCGCCGGCAAATGGTCCGGCGCGTCGCAGTGTTTCGGGGCGCTTGTTCGACTCCACGCGCAGCACGGTGGCGCCGTACTCGGCCAGGTATTTGGTGGTCATCGGACCCACGGCAACCCAGCAGAAGTCCAACACCTTCAGTCCTTCCAGCGGCAACGTGACCATTCAGATCGCTCCAAGCTCGGTGAGGCGGGCGAGGTCCGCATCCCGCAATCCCAGCTCCCCGCAATAGATTTCCCGGTTGTGCTCACCGACGCGGGGTGGAGGTCGGCGTATGCCGACACGAGCCGGGTCGGTGAGGTCTTTGACGAAGTGACCAGGATAGGTAACCGTCTCGCCAATATCCGGGTGTTCGATGTGATCGTAATATCCGCGGGCCTCCAGTTGGCGGTGCTCCAGAATGTCTCCCGGGGTAGCAACCGGGAACAGCAGGATGCGTCGCTCCAGTGCGCCGTCGGCCAACTCGTTGCGGGTGTGCGTCATAAAGAAAGGAGCCACGGCATCCACGGTCTGCTCCATTATCTCGGCACGAGCCGTGCCGTAGCCCAGCTCTTCCCAGTTGACCGCATCCAGGGCGGCGCTGCCCATGCCTTCCTCATCCATCCACGCCAGTAGCGAACGCACGCTCCGCGCTGATCCCGCCGTGCCGCCACCGGGCTGGAAATTGACGAATCCATCCTTGCAGGGCCAGTTGATGCGCGTGAAGGTGCCGCCCGCCGACTCGCGGTACGCACCCATGCGTCTCAGTACGATGCCCTCCAGGTCCCAATACTGGGGAGCGTGGGCCAGAGTGCGGGCCACCGCCTGCTGGCAGGACACATCCACGTGTTGACCCTCACCGGTGAGGGCGCGGTGGGTGTGAGCGATCATGGCGCCGGCCGCCCCCGCAGCGCTCCCGTGCTGGTAAAACTGGGGCATGCTCACCCGCAGCGGAGGGCGGTCGCCGTCGCCGGTCAGGTGCATGAATCCACCCAGCGCCATACCCACAATGTCCGATGCGACATAATCGGCGTATGGCCCATCCTGCCCGAAGGCGGTGATGGACACCATCACCAGCCTGGGATTGATCGCCTGCAAATCAGCGTAGGCGAGTCCATTGGCGGCCATAAACCCCGGGTCAAACGACTCGATGAGGAAGTCGGCATCGGCGATCAAACGACGCAACAGGGCGCCACCGTCGGCAGTGGAGCAATCCAGTGTCACCCCGCGTTTGTTGGCGCACGATGCCCACCAGAACAGACTGCGCTCCACGCCCGGTTCGTCCTTGTAGAACGGCCCGATGCGTCGCCCGTCGCTGCCGGAGGGTGGCTCCACCTGCACCACGTCTGCGCCCATGTCGGCCAGCATCTTGCCGCAGAGCAGACCCCGGCTGTCGGTAAGGTCCAGCACCCGGTAGGGCGCCAGCAGGCCGGGGTAGGTGTTGTCAGTCGGGTCGATCATATTGTTGAGGGAATCACCCTAACGCCAGTTTTCTCGTTTGACTGGAAAGGGATTCCACCAGCGTAACTCGCCGGCCCCTCTCACTGGGGAGAGGGGTTTTGGCGAGGGGCATCCGGTTTACTCAGAACGTGGCCAACGGGTTCACCGGGGAGCCGGTGGCGTTATGCCAGCGAAGGGGGGCTACCGTGAACATGAACTCCCACCGATTCAGTCGGCGGCAGATCGGCGCCAGTTCGTCGAAGTTGGCGGCATCGATCAGCCACAACCCCATGCCAACAATTCCAACCTTGTGGATGGGCAGCCCCACGTATGGGTACTCACTGGGCGCAACGTCCCAGGAGGCGTCACATGCGCCAATGGATACGCCGCGCTCGCGCAGCCACGGCAGCGTCTCGGCGTGCAGACCGGGCCGGCCTTCAGCGGCGGACGGCGCCCCGACCTCCTGCCGGCGTTTGTACCAGCCGAGCCGGATCAACAGCGCGTCGCCCTCGGTAACGCGCACGCCCTGCGCTTCCTCGGCAGCCTCCAGGTCAGCGGTAAATACCGGCTCACCGGCATCCAGCCAGTCCTTGCCCTTGACGGCGGCAATATCCAGCAAAACGCCGCGAGTGATGACGCCATTCTTCGCGTTGTCGATGGCTCCCGCGGTGGCTTTTTCCGCCGAGGTGACCAGGCTGGCTGCCTTGCCGTTGTACATCTTGCCGTTCCAGAACTGATGGCAAAGGCTGTCCAGGTGCGTAATCGTCAATCCGTGGTAAGACACCCCCAGGAAATCGCTGGAGCCGCCGCCGCCTTCCGACGGGGCAGTCTCTCCGGTGTTGACCATGTAGTGCAACGGCGGGATGCTGGTAACGTCGGGGGCGATTTCAGGCACCAGCAGGCGGGAGCAGGTTACCGTAATCCCCTCCGATACCAACCCGGCCGCCTGCTTCCGTTTGGCGTCGGTAATGAGGTTCAGCGTGCCCAGTTCATCATCGTCGCCCCAGCGACCCCAGTTGCTCAGCGAATCGAACCAGCCCAATACTTCCTGTTCGGTTGGAATCGTCGGTGTAGTCATTGTTGTCTCCTCGGTTCTGGCGGTGTTGGCGCAACTTATCCGTTCGCGTCGTCGTCACAGTTCGGCCACATTATGCCGAATCCCGGCGCAAGATACCATCTGGCATCAGGCTTCGCGGAGGCGGCGGGACAGGAGGCACAGCAACACGGCGGCAATTCCGGCGACCCCAAGCGTCAGTGCGGTCATGGGCGCTCCGATCTCCCGCGCCATCCAGCCGTTGAGGGCGCTGGCCGGGAAGTGGGCCTGAATCGACAACACTCTCAACCCGCCCATGCGTCCTCGAAATTCCGGGTCAGACCTGCCCATCAGAACCGTCATCACCAGCAGCAGCGAACAGGCGCGAGCAATGCCCGTTAGCACTTTTACCGCCATTGCTGCCACAATCACCAGTTTCAGGGGCAGCAGTCCCGGCAGCGTCATCACCACCACGGCGAACAGGATCATCGAGCCGTGCCAGCTGTTGACCGCCCAAACCATCCACCATCCCTGACGCCTGAAATTGCCGATGCTGGCAACCACCAGCGCGCCGATCACAGCCCCCGCGCCCATCGACCCGTTGAGCAGGCCCAAAACTTCCGGCCCGGCATTCAGGACTTTTTCCGTGATGATTGGCATCAACGCGGTCGTAAACGGGAAACCGGTTACGTTGTACATGGCTGCGATTACCAGCGCCATCAACAGTTCCTTGCGCTCCCACACGTGAGACAAACCAGCGGCGACCCCAATCAGGATTTCCCTCGGTGTCGTGTGGCCGATGGTGGTGTTCCGCGTCCTGACTATCAGCACGCAAATTCCGCCCAGGGCATACAGGGTGGCTATCAAGGCGTACAGGCCCGCGGGGGTCAGCGGCGTGTAAAGGAATCCTGCCACAATCGGCCCCACGAACTGCGTGAGGTTCTGTCCCAAACCCAGCAGCGCCACCGCGTTGTTCAGTCTGTCCCGGGGAACCGTGTCGATGATCAGGGCGTTCGAGACCGGCAGTTCGAAGGTTCGAAAGGCGCCGCCGCCGATCACGATCACGAAGATCATCCACACCTTCAGGATGCCCGACAGCAGCAACACCATCATCAGGACAGCCAGTCCCGCCGCGATGAACTGCATCGTTCCCATCAAAAGACGCCGCGGCAGCCGGTCGACCACCGCGCCGGCAAATACCGAAAGAAACGCCAGTCCCAGCGCGGCAGCCCCGGCCAGGCTGACCAGCACCTCGTTGCCGCCGGTCAGCTGCACCACCAGCCAGGAAACGGCGATAACCTCCATCTGCCGCCCTACCATCGCGATGTTGGCGGATACCCAAACCAGGGTGAAATCGCGGCGGCGGAAGGCCTGGAAGGTTTCCGTCGCGCGGGAGCCGATCAATGTGGCCAAATACCCTCTCCTGCGAAACCGGCGCCGATTATAACATCGGCGGCGTGGGGAGATGCTGGCCACTCCGTTCCTCCAAACGACCGACGCCCGTCGTGCCCGTCGGGGCGGGTGGTGGTACAATCCGTTTGACGATTTTGAGTGCCTCGGCGCATCGCTGGAGAGGTTTTTAGATGGAAATTGGCGTTGGACTTGACCACACCTTGGGCATGAACTGGGACGACCAGGCCAATCTCGCCCGCGAGGCTGCTCAGCTCGGTTACGAGAGCATCTGGACACCGGAAAACATCGGCACCGATTCCTTCCAGGTCTGTGCCCGCCGCTGGCAGGCCAGCGCCGAAGTGGTTCCCGGTGGTCTTATCACCGGCATCGGCGTCTCACCGGTCATGTACCGCACTCCCATCGGGTTTGCCATGTCGGGCGGCACCATGAGCCAGCAAACCGGCGGCAAGTTCATCATGGGCATCGGCTCCGGCAGCGCCTATCGTCCCGCCAACCGGCGCGCCCTGGGATTCCCCCGCATGTCGGCCCTCGGGCTGATGCGCGACTACCTGACCACCGTTCGCGGCCTGGTGCGTGGCGAATCGGTGAATTATCAGGGTGTCCACATCAACTATCGCGACATCGGGATCGCCATCAATCCACCGCCAAACACGCCGGTATATCTCGGAACCCTGGGCCCCGAGATGCTGAGGTTGGCCGGTGAGCTGGCCGACGGCGTCTGCCTGAACTGGTGCACTCCCGAGCAAATCGCCTGGAGTCGTGCGCGCATCGCCGAGGGTGCGGAACGCATCGGGCGCGACCCCTCCGAGGTCAAGGTCGTGGAATACATCCGGATCTGCGTTGACGAAGATGAAGACGTTGCCCGCCGCGCCTTCGCCAGGAACTGCCTCGGCTACCCCCTGGGCCCCAGCGTCCCGACCGAGCGTGAACGCGACTTCGGCTACCGCGCTCACTTTGAGCGCATGGGTTACACCGAAGAACTGGCCGGCTCTGATGCCATCCGCAGTCGGGGCGGCGACATGGACGAGGTGGTCGATGCCTATCCGTCTGATGCCCTGCAGGCCGTTGGTTATTACGGTAAGCCGGAGGGGGCCGCCGCCGCCTTCGCAACGCTGGCCGAGGGACTGGACGTTGCGCTGGTGCGCGTAATCGCCGCCCGTCCGCAAATCGGCTCCACTCAGGCCGTGATGCGGGCCTGCGCCCCGGAGAAGGTGAGAGCAGCCCTGTAGGGTGTTTTGACGTTACGGCGTTTGCTTCGGCGGCAGGGTTACTTGTCCGTTCAGGAACAACCGGAGGTTATGGAGACGACATGCACGTAGGCACCGCCACGATTTTTCAGAATCCAGGCAAGTTTACCAGCGACTACCGGGTCTACCGGGACGAGCTGCGGCTGGCCGACCTGGCCGAACCTCTGGGCTTCGAGTCCATCTGGGGAGTTGAGCACCACTTCACCGACTACACAATGTGCCCCGACGTGCTGCAGTTCCTCACCTACATGGCTGGGCGCACCACCAGCATGAAACTGGGCAGCATGGTGTGCGTACTGCCGTGGCACGACCCGGTCCGTGTCGCCGAACAGGTTTGCATGCTGGACAACCTGAGCGACGGCCGGATGATATTCGGCGTGGGGCGCGGTCTGGCCAAGGTTGAATACGACGGTTTTCGCGTCGATATGAATGAGTCCCGCACCCGGTTCATCGAATCCGCCGAGTGCATCCTCAGCGGCCTGGAAACCGGGTATTGCGAGTTTGACGGCGAATACATCAAGCAGCCGCGTCGCGAGATACGGCCGAATCCGTTCCGAACCTTCCACGGTCGCACCTTCGCCGCCGCCATCTCGCCGGAGAGCAGCCGCATCATGGCGCAACTAGGCGTGGGTATGCTGGTGATCCCGCAAAAGCCGTGGGACGAGGTCGAGCGCGATCTGTCCAACTACCGCACCGCCTATCGCGAAAGCAACGTCGGAGATCCGCCGGCTCCGGTGGTCGCCTGCTGGACTTTTTGCCATCAGGATGAGGACTACGCGCGCGAGATGGCGCGACGCTACATCGGCGGTTACTGGAACACCGTGATGGACCACTACGAGTTCAAGCAGGATCACCACAAGGACATCAAGGGCTACGAATACTACGGCAAAGTGGCCGAGAAGATGTTCGACTACGGAGATGACGAGGTTGTGGACTTTTTCGTCAACCTGCAGGTGTGGGGAACGCCGGAGCAGTGCTACGAAAAAATCCGCCACATCCAGGCGCGCACCGGACACGACACCTACGTGGGAGCTTTCAGCTACGCTGCCATGCCCTACGCGGAGGCCGAAGCCAATATGCGCCTGTTCGCCGCCGAAGTGATGCCCGAGCTGAAGGCGCTGGCCCCGGTTGCGGCAAATTGATTGCATGAGTGGGCAGAAGATGTAACATGCAGCCCAGGGAGATAAGGTATCGCACGAAGAGGAGCGCAGGTTGTGGTTACCCGCAAACCCGGTGTCAAATTCACGTACCAGGATTATCTGAATACTCCGGATGATGTCCGCTACGAACTGATAGATGGGGACTTGATTTTGGCTCCGGCGCCCACCACACCTCATCAGAGAGTTCTGCTTAATTTGGCCGTATCGTTGGCGTCATTCGTCAGGGACAATGCCCTGGGCGAGGTATTCGTTGCCCCGACTGATGTCTACCTGTCCGATACGAACGTTGTGCAGCCCGATTTGCTATTCGTTTCGGCGGGCCGAGCCGAGATCATTACCGAGCCCAACATACACGGAGCGCCGGACCTGGTGGTCGAGATAGCCTCCCCGTCCACCGAGGAACGAGACCTGACCGTCAAGCTGGAGCTGTATGCCCGATTCGGCGTCCTCGAATACTGGACAACCCACCCTACTAACGGGACTCTCGAACGCCGCACTTTAGTAGGCGGCCAATTCGTCGTCGATGGGTCCTACGGGACTTCGGACGTTTTGACTTCGCCGCTGTTTCCCGGCCTGAGGATTGACTTGAGCCAGGTGTTCTAAGCAGCCGCGAGGTCGCAACCCGGTTGTGCCATGATGACCCAATTGACCGCCATATTCTCATTGCGAATTTGCCGTTGTCGTTTACCTGACCCAAGGAGGAGAGAATCCCATGGCCGAGTGGTTTGACAAGCAGACCATAGGTGAACTTATCAATCAGGCTGCTGAGCGTTTCGGCTCGCGAGAGGCGCTGGTTTATGAGGGTCAGCGCTGGACGTTTGATGAGTTTCGAGACGAGATTGACCGCGTCGCTCGCGCGCTGATCGGCCTGGGCGTTCAGCCCGGCGACAAAGTATCCCTGTGGATACCCAACCGGGCGGAATGGCTGTTCCTGTTCGGCGCGGTGGCAAAGATCGGCGCCGTGCTGGTGCCCATTAATACCCGCTTCCGCACCACCGACATGGAATACCTGGTCAACCATTCTGATTCTGCCGTCCTGATACTCATGGATCGCTCCGGGCCCGTTGATTTCTCGGCGATGCTGGGCGAGGTCGTGCCGGAGATAGCCGACGGAGATCCGGCCAACCTCCAACCCGCCGCATTCCCCGCGTTGCGCAACGTGATAATGCTGGGTGACAGCCGTCCCGCCGGCGCAATCGGTTGGGATGCGATGCTGGCCGGCGCCGATGAGGTACCCGTCGAGGAACTGACCCATCGGGAAGCCGCCGTCAGCCCCGACGATACGTTCCTTCTGATGTATACCAGCGGCACCACTGGGTTCCCCAAGGGGGTCATGCACTGCCACAACCCAATCCGCACCGTCGTGGACGCCGCCAACCGCATGGGTTTTTCGCCCCGCGATACCATTCTGATGTATCTGCCCCTCTTCCACTGTTTCGGTATCTACGAGGGGCCGTTGATGTCGTGGATCACCGGCGCTCGAATGATACTGACCACCCTGTTCGACGCCGGCGAGACCCTGCGCCTGCTGGAATCCGAGCGGGCCACGGTCATGAACGGCTTCGACTCCCACTTTTTTGACCTCGTCAACCATCCCGACATCGACCGCGTGGACAAGAGTAGTTTGCGAACGATTCTGTTTGCTGCCGGCATGGCCAGCAGTGAGCCCACCGCCCGCCTGGCTCAGGAGAAGCTCTGTCCCACGCTGTCGGCCTGGGGCATGACCGAAGTGGGCGTGGGCGCAACGCGCTCCTACCTGGACGCGCCCATCGACGACCGGTGCACGGAAAGCGGCCACCCACTTCCCGGCTATGAGTTCAAGGTAATCGATCCCGACACCGGCGAAACTCTGCCGCCCAGCGCTATGGGAGAGTTATGCGTCCGTGGCTATGCCATGATGCAGGGGTACTACAAGCGTCCCGAGGCCACCGCTGAGGCAATCGACGATGATGGCTGGTTCCACACCGGCGACGTGGCAACCATCCGCGACGACAACAGCGTACGCTTCATGGGTCGGTACAAGGACCTGCTCAAGGTGGGCGGCGAGAACGTCGACCCCACCGAGGTTGAAGCATTCCTGCTCGCCCATCCCGCCGTCAACAAGGTGCAGGTGGTGGGTGTACCCGATCCCCGGCTCAGCGAAGTCGCCTGTGCCTGCGTGGTTGTCGAGCCGGGTCAGGCCATCACCGAATCGGATCTGGACAGCTATTGCCGCGGCAAGATGGCAACCTTCAAGATACCCCGGCATCTGGTCGTGGTGGACGACTACCCGATGACGTCCAGCGGCAAAGTGCAAAAATACCTGCTGCGTCAGATGGCAGCCGAGTCCCTGGGACTCACCACCGGTTGATGACTCCCTATATCGGCGTTACCGGATTCGCCAACGCCAACGAGGTCGCAACGGTACTGGAGGGACTGCCGCCGAACCCTTCACGGTTGCTGATGTGCGGCGTGCTTCTCAGCAACGCGCTGTTGTCGGGCCGACCCAGCGGAGCGCCGGAGCGCTGCCCGGCGCCCGATTTCATCGGCGGCATATTTTCCAACGACCTCCGTTGTCTTAACCTGGTTCACTATCGGCCACGGGTCGGAGAAAACTTGGCCAACGTGCTCGCCCACGCCAATGAAGTCGGCGGCGAGAATTGCCACGGAGTTCAAATCAACGCGACCCGTGGCGTGCCCTGGCCCGACCCCGAGGCACTGGTTGAGTACCGAAGACGTTGCAGCCCCAATCGCGTCGTCCTCCAGGTGGGCCGGGAGGCGATGGCGTCGGTGAATCACGAGCCGTCGGAGGTCGCAAGGCGGTGCGCCGGGTATTCCGGCATCGTAACCGACGTGCTGGTAGATGCCTCGGAAGGACTCGGCCGGCCGCTGGACGCCGTCGTGTCTGCCCGCCATCTGGATGCCATCGCATTGGCAGCGCCCGGGTTGGGCCTGGTCGTCGCCGGTGGTTTGTGCGCCGATAACATCGCCAAACTGCTATCTCCCCTGCTGCCCAAGTGGAGCAACGTCAGCGTTGATGCCGAAGGACGCTTGAGGGACGATGACGACCGGCTGATGCCCGCCTCCGCCGGCGCCTACGTCGTTGCGGCGATGGAAACGCTGGGAGACCCTCCCCTGACCTGACGGCGTGGGGCGCGTGCTCCGCCGCCGCCGTGCGCTACCACCCGCCTGTTCAACCCCCGCCTAACTCAACGGCCGCATTGATTGTTACGTAGCAATGTGGCAATCTGGCCGTTGTCTTATCCAGATTGCCACTCTTCGCTCGCCGCGACGGTGCGGGCGCCACGGGAGGGATCAAAATGTCAGCAGTCAACACGGTGCTGGGCCCGGTGGATTCCGCCGATCTTGGGTTCACCCTGAGCCACGAGCACATAACGCTGGGAGCCGCTGGCGCCGCGGCCACCTATCCCGGTTTCCAGGATCTGCAGGCCATCGCCGACGCCGCCACCGCTGCACTTACCGAAGCCTACGCGGGCGGCGTCCGAACCATCATCGACGTTACAACCCTGGACCTGGGGCGCGATGTTGCCGTGATGCAGGACGTCAGCCGCCGGTCGGGTGTCCATGTCATCGGATGCACCGGTAACCATCTGGCCGTACCCCGCATCTTTTGGGGCGCTCCCGTTGACAGTGTCGCCGCCCTGTTCATCAAGGAAATCGAGCAGGGCATCGAAGACACCGGCGTGAAGGCCGGCATCATCAAAGTCGCCAGCGACCGTGGCGGCGTTACCGAAAACGAGGAAATAGTGTTGCGCGCCGCTGCCCGGGCCTGCAACGCCACCGGCGCTCGCATCAGCACCCACACCTGGTCCCCCGACCGCGTGGGTGAGCAGCAGGTGCGCATCCTCAAAGAGGAAGGCGTAGACCTGAACCTGGTATACATTGGCCACAGCAACGACGACACCGACGTCGGCTACCTGACAGGTTTGCTCGATGAGGGTGTTTGGCTGGGTCTGGATCGTTATCCCGGTGGCCGCACTCCGGAGACCCCCCGTTGGGAATCGCGCACCGAGGTCGTCAAACAGCTCATCGACGCGGGTTGGGCTCACCGGTTGATGCTCTCCCACGACCATTCCACCCCGGTGGTTCAACCGTCCGAGGAACTGCGGCGCGAGCGGGAGGCGTTCAATCCCGACGGCTACCTGTTCATCACGCGCAACGTACTGCCTCGCCTGCTGGAGTTGGGCGCAACCCAGGCCGACGTGGACGCCATTATGGTGGACAACCCACGCAACTTCTTTACGGATTAATTAGTTCAGGCAGTGTCATTGCGAGGCAACGCAGCAATGACAGATCAGAATCTCCCTCTCCCTTGATGGGAGAGGGTTGGGGTGAGGGAAGGCCAGCAGCTGAGGGTGAACATCATCACGGGAGATGAACTATGAACATCGGTTTTTCGTTATCCAACAACCAGGGTTTGACCAACGTGCAGGACGTGGTGCAAACCGCCGTACGCGCTGAAGAATTGGGCTACGATTCGGTGTGGGCCAGTGACCATGTTTTCAACGTGAGTTATGTGTACGAACGCATCGGCGAGCGACCCTACTACGATCCGATGACGATTCTCGCCTTTGCCGCCGCCCGAACCGAGCGCGTCACGTTGGGCACCAGTGTTCTGGTTCTGCCCTACCACAACCCGATGCGCCTGGCCAAACAGGCGTCAACAGTGGATCAACTGTCCAACGGCCGGTTGGTGCTGGGTGTCGGAGTCGGCGTGATCGACACCGAGCTGGAGGCAATGGGTGTACCGTTTGCGGAGCGTGGCGCGTACTCCGACGAATCCATCGAGATAATGAAAAAGCTGTGGTGCGAGGACAACCCCCAGCATTCCGGTCGGTTCTTCCAGTTCTCTGACATGGTGTTTTCTCCCCGGACGGTGCGTCCCACGGGGGTTCCGCTGCTAATTGGAGGCACCAGCCGGGCCGCCATCCGCCGGGCCGCACGCCACGGAGACGGATGGCATCCAACCGCCATGCCCCCGGAAGACCTGGCCCAGGGCATTCGCTACCTCCACGAGCAGGCCGAGCGCGCCGACCGGGACCCGGCCACCATTCCGGTGTCGGTCAGCGTGCCGTTGCAAGGCGGGAGGCCGGGCCGTTTCACCCTTGGCACCACGCCGGACGAGATGCGCGCCAATGCCCAGGCTTTCGCCGACGTGGGAGTATCCCGCATCGTAGTATCACCCTACTCCGGCGACCCGGCGGAGGTATTTCCCGCCATGGAAATCATTGCCAGCGAAGTGATGCCGGCCGTGGCGTAAGGACGCGGTAGTTCTGATGGGAATTCGTTCTGGCCGCGTATCCCACTGGCCAAATTCATCTAACCTGGACTCAATCACGGGACACCCCGAAACACCACCGATGAGGGTAGCCAGAGATGTCAATCAACCTGCTGTTAATCTACATTGCGCTTACCGCTGTTGTGGTTGGTGGCGCCGCGTGCTTCGTCCTGTTGATGGGCCGTGGCATGGGTGATCCTGCGGAAATGTTTCAAGGCCCTACGCCGCCGGCCGCGCTTCCTGAGTCCCGGGTCGGAGCCGTGGCGCCTACTGGGAATCAAACCATTCATAAAGCGGCCACTTGGTTCCCACTGGGCCGTCATCTTTCATTGTGCCGGTTTTCACGGCACACCATGAATTACACCCAGCTCAAAGAGCCGGCGCTCGCACGACGCAAATTGAGGACGCGTTTGCAACGACAAGGTCGATAGCCCGCTAATGGGAGATGCCACCATGACGACCACCACCCCCACCACTGCACCCTATGGTTCCTGGCGCTCGCCCATCACCGCCGATGCCATCGTGGCCGAGGCGGTGGGGTTGGGTCAAGTGACCATCGATGGAGATGCTGCGCTCTGGACGGAATCGCGCCTCTCCGAAGGCGGGCGCTACGTCGTCGTGCGAATGACGCCCGATGGGCACGTTACCGAAGTGAACCCGCCGCCCTTCAACGCGCGCACCCGCGTCCACGAGTACGGCGGCGGAGCGTGGCTGGCCAGCGGCGGCGTGATCTGGTTCTCGAACTTCGATGACCAGCGCATCTACCGGGTGGATCCTGGCAGCGGGCCCGTGGCCGTCACGCCCTATGGCCCGCTGCGCTACGCCGACGCCGTACTGGACAGCGCCCGCAACCGCCTCATCTGTGTCCGGGAGGATCACACCGACCCCGACAACATCGTCAACACCATCGCCGCCGTACCGGCTGGCGGCAATGGCGAACAGACGGTACTGGCGTCGGGCTGGGATTTTGTCTCAACACCCCGGTTGAGTCCGGACGGAAGTACGCTGGCCTGGCTGTCCTGGAATCATCCCAACATGCCCTGGGACGGTACGCATCTCTGGACGGCGTCGGTGCTGGCGGACGGTTCGCTGGGCGAGGCGACGCTGATGGCTGGCGGCGAGAGTGTCTCGGTGTTTCAGCCCGAATGGTCGCCCGACGGCGTGCTGCACTACGTGGCCGATCAGACGGGTTGGTGGAACTTGTACCGCTACCAGGATGGCGAGAACGAAGCCCTGTATCCGGATGACGCTGAATATGCCCGGCCTCAATGGATGTTCGGCACCCGCACCTACGGATTTGCTGGCAACGGCAACGTTGTATGCTCGGTGAACCGGCGTGGTGTATGGTCGCTGAACTTGCTGAACCCATCTGTCGGCACAATGACGGCTCTGGACGTGCCGGCTACAGAAGCCGGCCGCGGCGACTTGGCGGTATCAGGCCGGACGGCCATCGTGATTGCCGGCGCGGCCGACCGGCACCTGTCTGTCATAAGGGTAAACCTGAGCGACGGCTACTGGGACACCCTGCGGCAGTCCTCGTCAACTGCGGTGGATGCGGGCTACATATCCCCGGCGCAGAGCATCGAGTTTCCATCCAATGACGGCCGGCCGGCTTACGCGCTGTATTACGCGCCCCGCAATCCCGAGTTTGTGCCGCCCGACGGCGAGAAACCACCCCTCCTGGTGTCGAGTCACGGCGGGCCGACGGGGGCGGCGTCGGGAGTGCTGGATATGTCCATCCAGTTCTGGACAACCCGTGGGTTCGCCGTCATGGACGTCAATTACGGCGGGAGCGTGGGTTACGGCCGGGCGTACCGTCAGCTGCTCAACGGCAATTGGGGCGTTGTGGACGTGGACGACTGCGCCAATGCCGCGTTGCATCTGGTACATCAAGGCCTGGCCGACGGCGGACGACTGGCGATTCGCGGCGGAAGCGCCGGCGGTTACACGACCCTGGCTGCGTTGACGTTCCGCAACGTGTTCGCAGCCGGCGCCAGCTACTATGGCATCTCCGACCTGGAAGCGTTGGCGTCGGATACGCACAAGTTTGAGTCGCGCTACCTGGACCGGCTGGTTGCGCCGTATCCGGAAGGGGCGGAGACGTACCGGCAGCGTTCGCCCATCCGCCATGTGGAGGGGTTGTCCTGCCCAATCATCCTGCTGCAGGGTCTGGAAGACCGCATCGTTCCGCCCAACCAGGCCGAGATGATGTTCGACGCCGTCCGGGAGAAGGGGATACCCTGCGCCTATCTGCCCTTTGCGGGCGAACAGCACGGATTCCGTCGCGCTCAGAACATCAAACGGGCGCTGGAGGCTGAGCTGTATTTTTACTCACGCGTGTTCGACTTCGAGCTGACCGACGCAATAGAACCAGTAACGATCGAGAATTTGTGACACCAGTCGTCCAGGTTGAACTCTGGCAGATGGTAAACTATAAGGGTGGCCACTGAACCGCAAATCGACCCAGAATCGTTAGTCGCTCGCATCATTGCCGAGTTGCAAGCCAACCCGGACGCTCAGCGGCTGTTGTTGCGTGCCCTGCTGACCAACGAGTTTTTGGGAATGCCCGCCCGCCTCGAGCGTATTGAGAAAGACATCGCAGAGTTGAAAGCCGATGTGGCGGTACTGAAGACGGACGTGGCGGTACTGAAGACCGATGTGGCGGTACTGAAGACCGATGTGGCGGTACTGAAGACCGATGTGGCGGTACTGAAGACCGATGTGGCGGTACTGAAGACCGACGTGGGCTACCTGAAAGGCAGCGATCTGGAGAACCGACTGCATCGGAATCTCAGGTCAGTCGTCAGCCAGAGGCTGGATCTAATACGACCGCGCATTATGCAAAGCCAGTTGCTGGAACCAATCAGCGAGTTCGCCGATCAGGTCTATGACGCCTATCGTGAAGGTCGGATCAATCGGGAGCAATACGTCAGAGTTGAGCGTACCGACTTTATCATGCGTGCGCACATATCCGACAATCACGCCCCGGTTCTGGTGGCCGTGGAAGCGTCGATGACCATCGACGCTCACGACATACAACGAGCACGAGATTCAGCTGACGCGCTGGCAACCGTGTTCGGTATCGAGACTATTGCCGTCGTTGCCGGTAATCGAATCGATCCCAGAGACACCTTGCGGGCAGAGGCAGCCAACGTCAAATACTTGGCGGCCGACTGAATCGACCTGCGCGGTAGGGCGGTTCAGTAGGCGGCCCGCAGCACTTCCATGATGGGACCAGCATCCAGGATGGGTTTCGGGTTGGTGCTCAGGCTGCGGTCCTGGAGGGTGGCTGTGGCGATGTACTCCAGGCCATCCTCAGGGACACCAACCTCGCGGAGTGTGCGCGGCAGTTCCAGGTCTCGGCACAGCCCGTCCACGGCATCCGCCGCCGCCAGGCCCGCGTCCTCATCGGACATGCTGCTGCTGGCCACACCGATCGCCTCAGCGATCAGGCGCTGACGGTCGGCGCAGGCATCCAGGTTGTAGCGCATCGTATGAGGCAACAGTATCGCATTGGCCTCGCCGTGCGGCACGTCGTACAGCCCACCCACGTGATGGCAGGTTGCGGTATTCAGGCCCAGGCCGCCGAAGGATGCCAGTGAAGCCATGGCGCAGGCGGTCTTGGTGGTGAGCAGGGTGTCGATGTCTCCATCCTTGCAACGGGGAAGGTTCTCGAACAGCAGGCGGATGGCATGCAGCGCCATACCGTCCCCGATAGGGTTGCGGCCAGTGGAATACACGGTTTCGATGGCAATGCGCAGTTGCCCAATCGCCGTAGAAACCAGTATGCGCAACGGAGTGGTGGCCAGGGCCTGCCCGTCGATGATGACGGTGCGGTGGGTTACGCCGTCGCCGGCGATGCTCAGTTTGCGGCCCTGCTCGTGGTCAGTGATACCGCCGCCACCGCGACTGAACTCGGCGCACCCCATGGTGGTGGGCACGCTGAGGATGGGGAGCTTGGGCGACGGCGTGGGCGGCACTATTATTTTGTCCGGCGGTTCGAAGATGACGGCATAGTCGCGGATGTCTCCGCCCTCGGCCAGCAGAGTGGCGATTGCCTTGGTGGTGTCATGGGTGCTGCCCCCGCCCACGCTGATGAAGACATCGGGCTGCACTTCCTTCGCCATTGCCACGCCCTCTTCCACGGTTTGCACCGGAGAGTGTGGCGCAACCCCCGAATAGGTACCCACGTAACGCGAGCCCAGGGCTTCTTGTACCCGAGGGACTACGTTGCAGGCTCGCAAGATGGTTGGGCCGCACGTGATCAACGCCCGGCTCGCTCCCAAAGCGTCCACCGTGGCCGGCAGCGCGTCGATCGCCGTATCGGAGCAGATGATGTCCTGATGCAGGGGGTTGTAACGATATTGCATTGTGCGGTCAGCCATGATGGTAACTCCTTGTGTTGCGACCCCATTGGTCACCCGGCCTTTCCCCGTTTGTAAGGGAAAGATCAGATGCTGTTATTGTCCCAGTCCTCGCTGCATCCCTCTCAGGTACCCAGCCTGACCGCCGTGTTGGTTGACTTCCCAAATCAACAACCGGAACATATCGGCCACCGCGATGGTTTCGCCCCTCCGGTTGGTCATGGTGGTGGTAATCAACGACGCGTCGTCGTGTTCTTCCAGGAACCCCAGCAAATTGGTGCGGGCCGCGTTGGCGTACTCGATGAGCAGCGCCTTGCCGGGACAGCGCCAGTTACTCAGATCTTCCGCAGTATAGCCGAATCCCACGTCCATTGGCTCGGGGGAGAACCCCAGGCGGGCTGCCCACTCCGTTTCATAAAGTTGGGTGCCCCGACGAGCCAGCGACTGCACCCACATGTCCAGCGCCCGCCCGTAATGCCACAGGATGAACCCGATGGAATGGCACTGGTCGTTGGGCCGGTACTCGATCTCAGCCTGGGTCAGACCGTCAACGTAGCGCTCCATCCATTCCCAGTTGCTGTCAAAGGATCCCTTAATGAACTCTTGCAGCGCCATTACAGCCTCCAGAGGTATTCACTATCAAGTTCTGCATCTAGGCAAGTGCGTTTCGGACGGCGTCAGCCATCCCGTCGAACCGGACTTCTACAGCGCCCATCTGTCGCAGCCGGTTTAAGGAAATGCTTTTCTGTTCCACAGCTTCGCGCTCAAGGGCGACGGTGGGCAGTATGTAGAACATCCATTGAGTCATATCCAGTGGATTGATGGTGGGCTGGTCCAAGTGATGGTGCAGGCAAAACACGTACACATCTGCCGACCGTCTTTTGTTGTAGGAGAACTCGTTAGTTGCCGGGTCCCATGCGTACTTTGGGGCGATGTCAAACCGCGGATCAGATGGTTTGGTTTGATGCCAAGTCTGGATATAACCGGACGTCTTGACTTCAATTTTGATGCCGTCTGGTGTCCTTACATCATAATCAGCCCATTCTTCCTGCACTCCATCCGCTACGCCAACCGCCAAGGAGACCAGATACTCTGCAAACGTGCCCCGCAACGCATTGCTCACCAAGTCCGAACCCATCCACTGCCAGAAATCAAGCACCGTGGTGCCCGATGGCAAACACTCATTTCCAGCAAGCCGTTGCGGAAAAATTTGTCCCAGTTCCAGCGCTTCAGACATACTGGTCTCTGTCCTTGTTCACGTCGTCCAAACCGGTGGACGCTTTTCGAGGAACGCCGAGATACCCTCTTTGGCATCATCAGCCAGCAGATTGTCGACCATCACCTGGCCGGCGAACTGGTAGGCCGCAGGACGATCCATCTCGATTTGCTGGTAGAAGGCGGCCTTGCCCAACGCCAGCGTGTGCGCGCTGGTTGAGGAAATCTGCATTGCCAGGGTCATAACCTCCTCTTCCAAATCGCCGGGCGGCGCGATGCGGCTTATCAGGCCAAATTCCAGCGCCTCTTGCGCCGATATGGCACGCCCGGTGAGCAGCATCTCCATGGCTTTCTTTGGCATTACCGACCGGGCCACCGCCACGCCAGGAGTGGTGCAGAACAGCCCAATTTGTACGCCTGGGGTCGCGAATGCCGCGGTATCAGCAGCCACGGCGATGTCACAGGTGGCCACCAGCTGGCAGCCGGCGGCGGTCGCCAATCCCTGAACCTGTGCTATGACGGGTTTAGGCAGCAACCGAATCGCTTCCATTACCCGGGTGCAGGCGGCGAAAACGGTAGCGTAATCTTCAGCGTCTCCGTTGACCAGCTCGTTGAGGTCGTGTCCGGAGCTGAACACTGGCCCATGCGAACGGATGACTACCACCCGTACGTCCGAATCATTCGCCAACTGTGCCAACAGCCGTTCAAGCGCTGCCAACGTTTCGGATGACAGCGCGTTGCGCCGTTCCGGGTTGTTCAACGTCAGGATGGCGACGCCGTGGTCGGTAAGTTCGTAGAGCACTGTTTCGCTGGGCATCTCGCCACTCCTATGCTGAGGATTTTCACACTGCGAATTGCGCAGTACGAGCAAGGGTCAGGTCCTGATTCGTGACGGCTCGCAATTTTGAAAGCAGTCCGGTGGCGGCTGCCGCAGTGGAACCATCAAGAGAAATAAACTCTACGTCGGCTGCTTCGCCGTCCGAATAAATGTGGACGATCGTTTTTCATGCCAATCAATCGGTAAAGACCTGCCATGTGAGGGCGATTGCCAATCTGTTCACGGACTGGCTCGACACAGCACATCAACGATATAACTGATCCTCCCGCTCCGCCTTCTACCCCCGCGGCAGGCCCAGGCCGCGGCTCGCGATGATGTTCCGTTGCACTTCGCTGGTGCCAGCGGCGATGGTGTGTGAGAAGGCCCGCAGCCAGTGCTCCTGCATATCGGCTTCCATGGGCGTCCACTTTGTATCGCGCAGGCCCCCGTACATCCCCATGATTTCCAGGCACGCGGCGGTGGTGCGTTGCACGGTTTCGCTACCGAACACCTTGGACATCGACGCCTCTTTGTTGGGGACCAGACCCTCGCCCTGCATCCACGCCACGTTGTACGCGATGAGACGCGCCACCTCAGTCTCGATGTAGCGGTCGGCCAGCAGGTTGCGAACCCATGATTCCTGGCTGAGTGGTTTGCCGTTGCGTTGAATCCCATCGGCCCACTGCCGTGTGTCGTCCAGATGGCGCCGGGCGGCAGCCGAGTAATCGATGCCGGAACGCTCAAAGTCCAGCAGTGTAACCGCCACGTACCAACCCCGGTTTTCCTCACCCACGATGTTTTGCGCCGGCACTCGAACGTTGTCGAAAATCACCTGGTTGAATTCGTGTCGTCCGCCCATGTTGATGATCGGCCGCACTTCAATTCCGGGTGTTTTCATGTCAACCAGGAAGAAGCTGATGCCCCGATGCTTGGGCGCGTCGGTGTCGGTGCGGGTAAGCAGCATGATCCAGTCGCCCCGATGCCCCATTGACGTCCAGATTTTGCTGCCGTTGATGACGAAGTCGTCGCCGTCCCGGATGGCCCGGGTGCTCAGCGACGCCAGATCAGAACCCGATTCCGGCTCGCTGTATCCCTGGCACCATTGCACCTCTCCCTTGGCCACGGGAGGCAGGTGTTGGGCTTTCTGCTCGTCAGTGCCGTGAATCATCAGGGTGGCGCCCATCATCCGGACACCAAAGTTGTCGCGGCCAGGGGCCCGGTGGTAGGTCATGGCCTCGTTGAATATGGCAGTGCGTACCGGCGATGCGGCCTGACCCCCGTATTCCTCCGGCCAGTGCATCGTGAGCCAACCTCGTTCGGCCAGCTTACGGCGCACATCCAGGGTTCGGTCCCAGTTCTCCTCGCCTGAACCCCGTTCACCCATTTCCCACTCGGGAACGTGCTCGTCAGCGATGAACTGGCGCAAGTCCCTCTGGAACGCGGCATCCTCGTTACCAAACTGGAATTCCATCGTGGGTCTCCTGTGCTGGGGATTTCGGCTATCTTATCACGCTGCTCAGATTTGGCTGTAGCCGCTGCCGGGGCCCCTGGTGTCGTCTACACCCCAACCCCGGCCTTCGTCGATCCATCCGAATTCCAAAAGAATCTGTTGGCTATAACACACCCGGCCGGTTACTTTTTCCGCCGGTTCCGAAGCCAACAGCAACGTGGCCCGCGCCAGCAGTTCCGGGGACTCTCCCCTGGGGTCGTCCATCCCATCCACAAGGTGGTGGAAGACAGTGCCCGGAGTGGGCACTACCAGGGATGGGGCCACCGCAGTTACCGAAATGCCGTACTCGTACACCTCCTGCGCCAGGCCCTGGGAAAAGCGCTCCAGCGCCGCCTTTTCGGCTCCGTAGCACGTCCCATTATTGGTTGGCGTCGTATACGGCCCTCGACCCGGACCAACAGCGGCGCCGGAGGATATGTTGACGATGCTGCCCGACTTGCGGCGAATCATGTCAGTTAAAACCAACTGGCTAAGGATAAACGGGGCATGGAAGTTAACCGCCCACGAACGCATCCAGCGGTTGACCGGGAAATCCTTTATCGGCAGGTAATAAGTCAGCGCTGCGTTGTTCACCAGCACATCCACCGGACCGTAGATGCGGCGAGTTTCCTCAACCAGCATTTGGCAGTCTTCGGGCAGGGAAATATTGGTAGCCACCGCGGTGGCTTCACCCCCGGCATCCTTTATGTCAGCGATGGTTTTCGCCAATGATCCTTCCAACGGATGATCACCTTCGTTCACGGTGCGGGCAGCACAGATGACCCGAGCGCCCTCGGCGGCAAAGATTCGGCTCACTTCGGCTCCTATGCCTCGGCTCGCTCCGGTGACGATGGCAGTCTTCCCTTCCAGTCTGGGCATATCAGGTAATTCCTCGTTCGAATGTTTCGATGTCAGTATCTGCGGCTAATCCTTTGAACCACCCCCGGTATCGTTGCTGGCTGAACCATTGTTGCTGTTGAGGCTCGGGGGAGGCTCGTCGAATGCCCGTCCATTTTCCTGTGCCTCCAGCCGGCGCTGATTCCACTCTTCCCACAACTGTTGCGTCCGTTGATCTCCTTCTTTCAGCCCTTCCTTCAGCCCTTCCTTCAGCCCCGATTCCATGCCGATTTTCCTGCCTTCCTGAAGCCCCGATTCCATGCCGATTTTCCTGCCTTCCTGAAGCCCTTCCTCACGGTGACGTTGACGGATGAAATGTGCGAAGACCATTGGTATACCCTCAATTAGCGCGATCGAGACCGGGAACGCTATCGCCACGGTTACCGCGGCAGCGGTTATGCAAATTGTAGCAGTTTCGTGCCATGCAAGAGATGCTGGCGCTTCCGCCACGATGCGGGAATAGGCAACCAAACCGGTGAGGCCAATCCATAGCGCCAGGAAAATTGCCAGGAATCGGCCAACACGCTGGCTCAATATATCGAATGGGTTTCCCCGCCCTGTCGATTGCTCGCGTGTTTGGAGACGCAATTCACGCGTCCATCAGGTCGGCCAATAATTCTTCGTTCATGGTGAAACTTTCCGATTCGTTCGGGAAGGAACCATCGCGAACGTCTTCCGCGTAGCGCCCAAACGCCGTCCCCATGTCTTCCCCAAGGTTGGCGTAACGGCGCGCGTGCTTAGGCACAAACTCCGAATACAATCCCAGCATGTCGTGGAATACCTGCACCTGCCCGTCGCAGTTGGGGCCAGCCCCGATGCCTATCGTTGGTATGGTTAGACGCTCGGTAATGACCCTGGCCAGTGGGCTGGGCACACATTCCAGTACCACCGCGTAGGCGCCGGCGTCCTGCAGGGCCTTGGCGTCGTCCCAAACCCGCCGCGCCGCGGCTTTGGTGCGCCCCTGTACCCGGTAGCCCCCCAATGCGTTCACCGATTGCGGAGTCAACCCGATGTGACCCATCACCGGTACACCGGCGTCCACGATTCGCCTTACGGTTCCGGCCACCGCCACACCGCCTTCCAGTTTTACGGTGTGGGCGCCGCCTTCCTGCATCAGGCGTCCGGCATTCCGCATGGCTGCATCGGCATCTACCTGATATGACATGAAGGGCAGGTCGGTCACCACCAACGCTTCCACAGCGCCCCGACTCACCATTCGCGAGTGGCGCACCATATCGTCCATAGTAACCGGGATTGTTGAATCGTAGCCAAGCACCACCATGCCCAGGCTGTCTCCCACCAGCAGGATCGGGATCCCGGCGGCGTCGGCGATGCGCGCTGCGGTGTAATCGTAGGCGGTCACCATGGGGATCTTCTCCCCAGCGCGTTTCATTTCGGCCAGTTTTCTAATGGTGGTCGGCATGATTCTGCGATTGTATCAGGCCGGCGGACTGCCGGCGACCACATCGCCCAGCCGGGCCAGGGTCGCATCGTCGACCCCTTTGCTGCGAGCCAGCTGCGCTGACGCCAAAGTCAGCTCGCGGTACAACGGGGCGAGCTGCGGTGCATGACGTAACAATGCTTCGAAATGCGCCTGCACGGTGGCGGTGTCTCCCCGCACAGCCGGCCCCGTTACGGCCCGCGTGAGTCCGACATTGGCTATCGCTTCGATGGTCGCACGAACCAGCGGTCCGACGGCGTTGGTTCCGTCTTCCGCGTTCAGCCCCAGCTCCGGCCAGATGCTGATGGCCGCGTCCAGCAGAGTCGCCACATATCCGCAACCCAGCACCGCGCTGGCATGATAGAGAGGACGCATTTCGTCGGGCACCGATATTGCCCGGCCACCAAGCTTGTTCGCCAGGGCCGGCAAGTAGGTTTCCAGCCATCCGGTTGCGGTGATGGCAAAGGTTACTCCCGTCAGGCGGTTAGCCGCATCGGAGGGTTCCGCCAGACCGGCAAAGGTTTGGAATGGGTGCATCGCACCCACCGATGCGCCGGATTCCGACGCCGCCGACAACAACTCCAGGGACGCAGCCCCGCAACAATGGGCAACGCCCTGGTCGCCCCGCCAGCTCACCGAGGTCGCAACCTCGGTTATGGCTCCGTCAGGGGTTGTGATGAACACCAGATCACAGGCATCTACAACGGCCTGGGCCGATTCCAGCGCGCGACAACCCTCGATCCGGTCGGCCAACCATTCGGCGCTCTCCCGACGGCGGCTGGCCGCCCCGGTTACTTCGCAGCCGACACCGTGCATCGCCAGGGCAAGGCCCCTTCCCAAGGTTCCGACCCCAATAAAACCGACCCGTACTTCGCTATCCGGTGGCATCAGCCAAATCCCCCGCGCCAGGAACGCCGGCCAATCCGGTTGCCGCCTGCACGGCATTGATTACCGCCATGGCAGTAACGTGTGTTGCCGCAGCCACGATGGCCATCAAGTCCGCGGTGGCAGAGTGCTTCCGGGTTGACATGCAGAACAGCGTGTCACCGTCGCTGGGCGTATGGCACGGGCGAATGGTGAGCGCCAAACCGTCGTGAGCCGAAGATGCAATAAAATTGGCCTGCATCTTGTCCAGCGTGGCATCAGTTGCCACGACTCCTATCGTGGTGTTGGTAAGCGGCCGCGCTTGCCCGGCCGTTCGACCTTCCATCAACAGGGCCGTTGCATTTTCCACCAGCCCGTCCGCGCGGCGCGGCCCGGCGATACAATTTCCGTCACCGGGGTCGTAGATTGCCCCCCATGCGTTAACGGCCACCACGGCGCCTACCGTTACGCCATCCGAAAGGGTGCAACTGGCCGAGCCAATCCCGCCCTTCACTGCTCCATCGGCTCCCAGAGCCTTTGCCACGGTTGCCCCGGTTCCCGCTCCTACCGTGCCCGCCGCCAGTGGTCCCGAAGACGCTGCGGCACACGCCGCATAACCGGCATCAGCATCGGGACGCACCGCTGGGCTGCCAATACCGAGATCGTATAGAATCGCCGCCGGCACGATGGGCACGTACCCGTGGGGTGTTTCGAATCCGATGCCGTGTTCTTCGAGCCACCGCTGCGCCCCGATCGCCGTTGCCAACCCGAAGGCGCTGCCCCCGCTGAGCATGACGGCGTGTACGCGGTCGACCCGACGTACCGGATTCAGCAGGTCGGTTTCATGAGTTCCCGGCGAGCCACCTCGCACTGCCACTCCCCCAACAGCGCCGTCCTGACACAATATGGCCGTGCATCCGGTGGCGGCGTCCAGATTCGTCCAGTGTCCGGCCGTAATGCCGGGTACGGTGGTAATGGATCCGGTGCAATCTATCTGATTCATTTGGGGGGCGGTGTGTTGCCCTCGCTCCTGCATACTCCCACATACCGCGCGCCAGAGAAGCGGAACGTCGGTCGAACTTCCGGTTTGCGATGTCGGTGGATTGCCATTCTATCGACAGCCGATTATTCGGGCAACAATGCACTCAACAGTATAATCACTCATTCATATCAATGGACGTCAAAATTTGTTCAGCTCGTTGCAGCATGAGTTCCTGCCGTTCGGCGCTAACGTCCCGGCTTTGCAGGTACAGCCGCAACGCCGTCATTGGCTGCAGGTCCGCCGGTTCGGCAACGATCCGCCGACGCTCGGTGTCAGTGACCTCCCTGAAAATGCTGGCAATGTAATGAGCCGAAGACAATGCCTGGCGCAGGTCGGCGTCGCCGAGCTGGACCGACTGGCCGGAAGACAACTTGAGGCGAACCCTGGCTACTGCACCGTCAACGTTGCGCCGTTCAATCGCCCTCACTACGAATGCAGTGGGGTTTTCCTCCCCGTCAGGAACCGCGACATCGATAGTTACAAATGGCCGCGCGTTGATGGGTTCAAAACGGAAATCCATCAGCCGTTGGCCTTGCGGCGCTTTCGGGTCAATGTCGACCACGCAGAACCCCTTGTCGTCATTCTCTTCAGAAAAGTCGACCCGTTGCAGGCTGCCCGAATAGGCCACGCGCGGAGCATCGTTACGCAGTATCTGGTGCTTGTGAATATGACCCAGTGCAACGTATTCCAGCTGTGGTTGTTGTAAATCACTCACGTTCAACACGTGGTCGTTCCCCAGCATCATGGAGCGTTCGGACCCGGTGGTGGCTCCGCTGACCGTAACGTGGCCGGCCAGAATCGCGGGGTAATCCGCATCCAGTTCGCGGGCACGCTGCATGATGGTTCTGGTCATTCGGCTCTCGATCTCCTGCCGAATCTGCTCGATGGTCAGGCCGCGAGATTCGTCCCGGGCCAGCATCGCGCCTCGGGAAGGCCACGGCACCGCCAGAATCTGCAGTGGTCCCGCGGGTGTGTTGATTAAATGGTTTTGCAGCCGAGCGCCCACATGCACGTTGGAAACATCCAGCGTAGAGAATATTTCGACCGCATGGGCACGGCTGGCCACTGCCGGCAGATCGTGGTTGCCGGCCAGCAGGAACGCGGGTACCCCAGCCTCCGACAGCCGCCGCAGCCGGATTGCCAGCTCTCTCTGGTGCGTTTGTGAAGGGTCGCGGCCCTTGTAGGCGTCCCCCGCCAGCAGCACCAGGTCGACGCTGTTGGAAAGCGCAAATTCCACCACTTCGTCCAGCGAACCCAAAAAATCGCCCAATCGCGTGGACAACCCCGTATTGGGATCCACCCGGCCGTAGTTCTCGACCCCGATGTGCAGGTCAGAAAAGTGAAGAATTCTCATTTGCGTTCGTGTTCAGGCCGTTCTTTCAGTTCTTGTTCAGAATGTTGAGCGCCAGGTTCATCGCGCGTTAATCAAAAAGTGTTTCCGTTGGGGGTTTCCCGCAACTATACACGTCATCATTTGCTGAGGGCTCTCGTACTGAGCGATCTCCTGCCGAGGGCTCTCCGGCGGGGAACCGGCAACTGATGGCATTCACCCAACAACGGTATTGCACTCCGTGCGCTGCCGCCGGCCTCTAATGCGTACCTACTTTTTCATTGCGACCCCGTACTCGATGCGGCGGTTCGCAATCTCGTCGCCGTAGCAACGGCGGTTCGCCGACGTATGTTCAACCTCATCGAGATTGGCAAGTCGCTATGCTCGTCGCCATGACAGATTAAAGTGGGTACGTGTGAGCAGCCGGCCTACGTTGACACGAGCATTATGCCTGCTAGACTACATTGTCGGCTTTATTCCGACCGGAGCGTGCTCTAGCATGACAACGCCTCAGATGCTCTACGAGTTGCAAGAGATCGACCACCGAATCGACCAGATTGATTCGGAACATTCACGAGTTGAAAACCGTTTGGCGGCCGGCGTCAACCGACCTGATCTATCCACCGACGCTGACCACCACCATTCCCGCGTCGCCGCCATTCAGACCAACCTGGGAGTCCGGCGAGACGACGCGGAGCGGCTCAGGGAACGACTTTCCGGGTTGGAGAACCGTCTCTACAACGCCAATACCTCCCGGCGCGACCTCTCCACCATTCAGCGCGAAGCCGACTCCACCAAATACCAGCTGAACCAGGTCGATGAGCTGCTGCTGGAACTGGAAGAAGAACGAAAAACCCACGAAACTGCGGCCGTCGATGCGCTAAATGCCATGCAAACGGCAGAATCTGAATGGAAATCTACCATCGCGGCGCTCAACGGACGCCTGACCGAGTTGGAAACAGAGAAGGAAAAAGCCGCCCGCGCCCGCGTGTCAATGGCCGCCACCTTTCCCGCCGCTGATTTGCATCGCTACGAACGATTGCGGCATAACAAAAGCGGCACCGCCGTCGCAGTTGTCGATAATGGCCGGGTATGCCTCTCGTGCCGCATGACCCTGCCCAGCAATGTGCTTCGCCAACTGCGCGACCGGGATAGACAGGTTCCTTGCGGCACCTGCGGCCGTATTCTTTTTCAACCCTGATATCGGCCAGAAAGCCGGTATCCTCCGCCCCGCGTCTCCTCTCGAATCCCCGGTTGCATTCTTGGTCGAATCTCCGGCAGACACCACCGGGCGGCGTGCTATAATCCCGCTGAATCACGTCTTGATCCGCCCGTGTTGTGCGGGAGGTTGTGCACCAATGAAACCTTTGCGTATCGCAATGCTGCATCTGGCTCCGGTAACCGCCGATGTGGCCCATAACCGCGAACTCGCCGAACGCGGTTTGGCCCGGGCCGTGGAGTTAGGAGCAGAGTGGATTATTACCCCAGAGTTGTTTATCTGCGGTTACAAGTTCGCCGAAGTGATCGGCACCGACTGGATCCTGCCCCAACCTGACGAATGGATGCAAAGATTCTGCCGCCAGGTCGCTGATTTCAAAGTCACCGTTTTCCTGTCCCATCCCGAGCGGGATTCGGCGGCCGGGTTGATGTACAACACGGTGTTCGTTATTGGCCCCGATGGCGAAGTGATTGGACGCCATCGAAAGGTGAAGGCCCTTAAAGGGCCCGAATCCTGGTCCTCCCCCGGAGAGGAGATTGCCCCCATCGATTGCGGCGGAACGTCCGTGGGTGTCGTCATCTGCGCCGATGCTTACCGCAACGATGTGGCCGGCTTGCTGAAAGACCGCGGCGCTCGTTTGCTGGTATCACCAGCATCCTGGGGGCCGGGAGACTGCGGCCCGGTTGGCGAATGGGAGCAGCGAACCCTGGATACCGGCCTGCCCATAATGGTTTGCAACCGCTCCGGTTGGGAAGCCGACGACCTGGATTTCACCGAGGCGGTGAGCATAGTGGCCAGC
Source organism: Dehalococcoidia bacterium (assembly GCA_965217175.1). Taxonomy (GTDB): domain Bacteria; phylum Chloroflexota; class Dehalococcoidia; order Lucifugimonadales; family UBA3495; genus Bin87. The sequence goes on along the minus strand of OZ244251.1, from coordinate 1,181,630 downwards.
GGTGGCGAGCGGGTTCTGGAAACCTACTGCGGTGAGGACTCCGCCGTACTCACGTTTGATTGGGATTTGGACGCCATGACGCCGCTGTCTGGGGCTTACGAGACCCACTGGCTGTAATCGCGTTGCTGATGGTGGCGGCGAAAATCCTCCAAAAAACCCGCTGCGGAATCGTTCAACCACGCTTACAAAACTTGTTGACAGCGATAATCGAATGTGATAATTTTCACGGGCCTTAAATTGGCCTGGAACTTTTTGCTACAGACGCGGGTTTCTCCGTGGTGGTCATCAGGCCGCATCACAAACTTAGCGCAGGTTCTTTTCCCAAATGCCACAAACCGACCCCAACTCAATGACATCGGTTTTATGGTCCGACGTTAGCCTTTGGCTAACCTACCTCTGGATTTTTTTCCCCCTCATCATCATCTTCGCGTTCAGCATGCTGATAGCCCATGGTCTCATCCCCTCGGGCGTCCGCGACGGAACGTACCCGGCGATTTTCGCACGCCTCAGATTGCCTATAACCGCTATCGGTGCCCTGGCTCTGGGCGGCGCGGTCGTGATGATGGTGTTCACTATCAGGCAATCCCCGGTCACCCTGCTCAACGTGTGGGACCGGTTGTTCGTATAGTACGACGCCACCTGCGTCCGAATCATTACGCATTATCGCCAACAAACTCGCCAAGCGTAACCTAACACTCACTTTACCGACCACCGGAATCCCATGCCACTGCGGCCAACTCGACAAATGATCCCCATCGCGCTGGCAGGGTTGATTATCACTGCCATTTTTGCCTTTATCGTGGTGGTGCTGTTCATTTCCTGGTTCTCCAATCCACCTTTCGGTTGGGGCAACGCGCCCGACCAGCCGATTCCCTTCCCCCATACAGTTCACGCCGGGCCGGTTGAACAGGGCGGCCACGCCATCCAGTGCGAATTCTGCCACCGCAACGTAACCACCGGCGCTGCCGCCACGGTTCCCGCGGTTGAAGTCTGCCTGATTTGCCACAAACAGGTTAATGGCGCCAATGTCACCGCCGTCGATCGCGCCCCCGAAACGTTCATCAACATCCAGCGCGTGCTGGACCGGCACGCCGACGAACGACCCATCGACTGGGAACGCGTCCACCGACTCCCCGACCACGTGCGGTTCGTTCACGAAGCCCACCTGAGATTCCTGACCCAGGGCGAACCTCGCACCGTAACCCTGCCAATGGGTGATGAGCTGCCGCTGACCCTGCCTATGGAAGTTCCCCAAGCCTGTTCGGTATGCCACGGCGACGTCACCCAAATGACCGAAATACAGCCACAGGAAGGTCAATCCCTGAAAATGGGCACCTGCCTCGACTGTCACCGCGAAAACAGCGTAAGCACCGATTGCACGGTTTGCCACAAGTAACCAACTAACAACAGGTCGCACACTAACCATGAAGCTAACACGTCGCAACTTCCTGGCCTGGGCCGGCATCGCCGCCACCGGCGCGATCGCCTGCGATCTGTTCGACGACGACCTCCGTATCCAGAGCCCGGTCGCCATCCCTGAAGACCTGGTAACCGGCCGCGACAACTGGTACGCCACTTACGACAGTTCCGTGCCCGGGGGCCAGGGTCTCCTGGTGAGGGTAATGGAGGGTCGCGCCAAAAAGGTGCGCGGCAACCCGATTTTCCCCACCAACCAGGGCAAACAGTCCCCGGCTGCCGATGCCATCCTGCAGTCGTTGTATCATCCCGACCGCATCGCCGGTCCCATGCTGAGAAACGGCCCGCGCGGAGCCGCCCAGTTTCGTCCCATAACCTGGGAAGAAGCCCTCCGTCGCTTCGACGCCGGTCTGCGGGAGAAGGGCGATCGGATGCTCCTGGTCACCGAACCCCGCAACGGCGGGTTTGCCCGTATCTGCAGCTCGTTCGCCGCGGCGTTTGGTGGCCGCCATCTGGCCTTCGATGCGCTGGACGACTCGGCGTACCGTCAGGCAACCCGCGACGTTCTGGGCACGGAAGCGCTTCCCTACCACGACATCGCCAACGCCAGCGCTCTGGTGAGCTTCGGCAGCGATTTCCTGTCAACCTGGGGGAACCCGACCGCATACTCCGTTGGCTATGGACAATTCCGCTCCGGTGACCATCGTGGACGCCACGTTCACTTCGACCCGCGCTATTCATTCACCGCCGCCAACGCCGACAAGTGGGTGCCCATCGCTCCCGGCAGCGAAGGCTACGCTGCCCTCGCCCTGGCCTGGGCATTGCTGAGGTCGGGAGCCGCCGCGGGCGACGTTTCCCGTCTTACCAACGGGCTGGGCCCGGCGGCGCTGGACAGCTTCAGCCCCGACGCCGTGGCTCCGGTTCTGCAAATTCCCGATGGCGCTCTGGACGATACCATCGCCCATTTCTTTGGAGACCTTGCCGCCCGTCTCGTCGATGGAGGGTTGGCCATCGGTGGCGGCGGAGCAGCCGGCGCATACAGCAACGGGAAATTCAACGCCGAAGCGGTTTTGGCCCTAAACTACGTGCTCGGCAACATCGGAAAATCAGGGGGATTGCAGATCAACCCCAGCCAAACTTCCGCTACGGCGGCTGCGGCCCCGGTTGGCACCCTGAGCGACTGGCAACAAGCCACGGCCGATATCAACAACGGCTCCACCGGGCTGGTAATCGTTCATAATGCCGACCCAATCTACGGATTACCCGCCGGCGTTGGCCTCGCCGATGCCCTGAGCAACGAAAACATCAGCATTTTCAGCAGCAGTTCCTTCATCGACGAAACCACCGCAATGGCCGACCTGCTGATCCCTGATCGCACGGCGCTGGAAGACTGGGGCGACGACATGCCCGAGCCGTCTCCGGCCGCCCGCGTTTACGCCGTCCAGCAGCCTGTCGTAAATCCCCTCAGTGACCTCGACCCGCGCAGCTTTGCCGACGTTATGCTGAGTTCCGCCAGCGATCTAGGTGGTAATGCCAACCTTCCCTGGGGCAGTTACGAAGAGCTGATCCGGGCCGCTGTCGACGGTCTCGGCGCGGACTTCACCCAGGTTTTGAAAAACGGTGGTTGGTGGGACGACAGCGGTTCTTCAGACAGCCCCGCTCCCGCCGACGGATTGCTGGTCGACATCGCCAGCCGCGCGGCCCCCGCCGACGCCATCGGTTCCGGCGAATTCCAACTGCTTCCGTACCCGCACCACACTATCCTCGACGGCCGACACGCTCATTTGCCCTGGTCGCAAAGCACTCCCGACCCGTTGACCACGGTAACCTGGCAAACCTGGGTTGACATCAACGAAGTCCAGGGCCGCAAATTGGGCCTGCGTGAGGGCGACGTGGTTAGAATCTCCACCTCGGCCGGCGAGATGCAGGCTCTGGTGTACCTCACACCGGGTATGCCTCCGGGCGTCGCCGGCGTTCCCATGGGCGGCGGTCGACAATCCGGTTCTTCCTATGCGACCGACCGGGACCAGCGCGAAAGCGGCAACGTTATGTCCATTCTGTCCAACGCGGCGATGAACGGCGCCGGAGGACTGGCCTGGAGCGCCAACCGATGCTCCATAACTCCCGTGGGCGATAGCATGGCTGTGTCCAAGATGGAGGGAGACTACACCAACCGCGAAATCGGCGAACATTCTGCCGAACAGGTTTTCAAGAGCATTACCGAGGAGGGCCAACACTAGACAGCGGTGTGCGAACATCTGCTGATCAGTGTCCATAACCACAATGCCAAACGCCCAATACGAGCACAAATGGGGAATGGTCGTCGACCTGGACAAGTGCACGGGCTGTCAGGCCTGCGTTGTTGCCTGCCAGGCCGAGAACAACATCCCCATCAATACGAAAGACTATTTCCTGCAGCGCCGCGCGTACGAATGGATTCGCATCGAGCGATACTGGGAGGGAGAATTCCCCAACGTGAAGGCGCGGTTTATGCCGGTGCTGTGCCAGCATTGCGAAAACGCTCCCTGCGAACCGGTATGCCCGGTGTTCGCCACCTATCACAACGAAGAGGGTCTCAACGTCCAAGTGTATAACCGCTGCGTCGGTACCCGTTACTGCATCAACAACTGCCCCTACCAGGTGCGGATGTTCAATTTCTGGCATCCCAACTGGCCCGACCGGCTGACCAACCAGCTGAACCCCGACGTAACGGTACGCACCCGCGGTATAACCGAGAAATGCACCTTCTGCGTCCAGCGCATCCGACGGGGTGAACTGCAGGTGGAATCCCGCGACGGCCAGAGGCTCAACGCCGAACGCATCACGGCCGGCAACTACGACCCGGCCTGCGTGCAAGCCTGCCCCACCAACGCCCTGGTGTTTGGCGACCAGCGGGACCCCGAAACCGCCATCAAACCCTACTTCGACGACGTAAACGCCTACCCGGGTCACCACGAACCCGAGCGGCAAACCCGTGGCTACCGCCTGCTGGAAGAAATGAACACCAGACCCAGCATCGTCTACCTGAAGAAGGTCGATCAGTATCCGTTGGCTGGAGAGGCCCACTAAAATGGCCAGCGAAACGCAAGCCCACGGCGGTCACGACGCCCACGAACACGGCCACTTCGGCCCCGAGATGTGGGTGATCCCCGAACCTACCGGTTTGGTGGCCGACGTTACGGAAAAGCAGCGCGCTCCGTCCGCCCTGTTCCGCGCCGTCCTGATAATCGGCGCCGCTCTCACCGTGTTGGGAATCATAGGCTTCGTGCTGCGCCTGATGGCCGACGGCTTCTCCGACCATCGTGTCTGGGGATACTACGTCGCTGCCTTCGGCTTCGTTTTCACCCTCACTTCGTCCGCGCCCCTGGCTGCCTGCGCCTTCCGGTTCACCAAGAGCCACTGGCGTCGACCTCTGTCCCGCGTGGCCGAGTTGTTCTCGCTGGTAAGCATCGTCAACATACTGTTGTTCATACCAGCCCTCATCGCATTGCCCGACATCCTCAACCCCATGGGCGCCAGCGCCGATGCTCTCGACATTCGCCGCACCATCTGGTTCAGGGTGCCTTTCGGAGCCCCCCTCGGATGGCAGATGGCCGCCATGGTCGGCGTCGCGGTCTGCTCGCTGAGCATCCTGTGGCTGGCGGCCATGCCCGACATGGCTCAGAGCCGCGCGCAGATGACCGGTTTCCGAGCCTCCCTTTACCGAGCACTATCCCGCAGCTGGTACGGCACCAAGCGTCAATGGCAAATTCAGAAAGCCGGACTCGCGATACTGGGCGCCTTCTACTTCATGTTCCTGGTGTTCGTTCAGTTCCTGGTGGTCAGCGACTTCGCGATGTCGATGATACCGGGCTGGAAGGACTCGATCCTCCCGCCTTTCTACACCGTCATCAGTTTCCAAAGCGGGTTGGCCGTCATCCTCCTTGTCGCCTACGCAATGCGCCGATGGGGCGGCTACCGGGACTATATCGGTATTGCTCCATTCTGGGCAGCCAGCAAGATACTGCTGGGGCTCACGCTTTTGCACACCTACCACCTGTTCGCCTTCTTCATCACCTATTGGTATGGCCGGCTGGAAGTAGAACTGAACATCCTGAACTACCTCATGTTCGACTCCTATACCATCGTTTTCTGGGTGCAATTGCTATTCACCTTCTTCATACCGTTCCCGATTCTGCTCTCCAACCACGCCCGCCGACTCGGATGGGGCGCCCCGCTGGCTGCCGTCTTCATCATCATCGGTTTGATGCTGTTCCATATCCGGATATTCGCAGCCGCCTTCGCGTCGTCCGACCAGGAATCCCTGTATCATTTCTTCCTGTTGTCGGTGCCCCCCGCCAGACTGCCGGACCTTGGGGACATCTTCATGATCCTGGGAGCCTTTGGTATCGTCATGCTCGTGTTCCGCCTGGGCATGATGCTCTTCCCGCCGCTCTCGCTGTGGGAGCTGAAAGAAGGTTCCATGTACCAACGGGTCGACACCTTTATCCGCGGCCGTTACCTCGTACTGGCCAAACCCGAGTAACATGCTGGCATCCTGTCCCTTGCGGGACCGGGTCCAATTCGAAATGACCAACCAGACGCCACCACACAACGTCAACAGCCAAGAGTAAGACAACATGCAGGAAGGCAAAGTCCTACCCGCAGCGCAAGTCAACCGCGACCTGCTGCGGTCCATACTGGAAACGCCAGGCTGGTACTGGCCGGTAGTGTCGCTGCTGGGCCTGGTAGTGCTGGCGGCCACCATCACCATCGGAGTGATGATCAATACCGGATTGGGAATCACCGGCCTGAACTACAAGGTGGTCTGGGGCTTCTTCATCACCAACTTCGTGTTCTGGATCGGTATCAGCCACGCCGGTGTCATGCTCTCCGCGATCCTGCGCCTGGCCAAGGCGGAGTGGCGCCGCCCGGCGACCCGCGCCGCCGAAGTGCTCACGATCTTCTCGCTGATGACCGCCATGATCATGCCCATCATCCACACTGGGCGACCCTGGCGGATCCTGTACTGGGCGTTTCCTTACGACTTCGCCCGTGGCGTGTGGCCCAACATTCGCACCCCCCTGGTTTGGGACCCCTCGGCCATTCTCACCTACCTCACTTCTTCCACCATGTTCGTGATGATCGCGCTGGTGCCCGACTTCGCAGTTCTCCGCGACCGCACCACGGGATGGCCCCATCGGGTCTACACCATGCTGGCCATGGGCTGGGAAGGCAATCCGCGCCAGTGGAAGCTGCAAATTATCGCCGGTGTCCTGCTGTCGGCGCTCATCCTGCCCGTGTTCGTATCCGTGCACTCCATCGTTTCCTGGGACTTCGGAATGGCAGTGGCCATCAAGTCGTGGCACAGCACCGTCTTCGCCCCCTACTTCGTGGTCGGCGCAGTCCACTCCGGGGTGTCGGCCGTAGTATTTGCCTTGATCCTGCTGCGGTGGGCCTACGGGTGGCAGGATTACATCCGCCACGAACACATCGACGCCCTGGGCCGTCTGCTCATCGTCGTTGCCACCGGGTGGTTCTACTTCCTGGTCATGGAGATCATTTTCGGAATATACGGCCTGGAAGGCGATGAAATCGCGGTGCGTCAACTCCAGTTCCTTCCCAGCGATAACGGCGTGGCCTACAACATCTGGATGATAGTGTTCGTCGGCATTACCTACTTCCTGCCGGTCATCCTGTGGTTGCCCAGAGCCTGGCGCCGCAACCTGTGGATAATGTCCACGGCCTGCATCTCGGTAAACGTGGGGATGTGGCTGGAACGTTACCTGCTGTTCGTTCCCGGCCAGGCCAACAAGCAGTTCCTGACTTTCACGTGGAATGACTATATTCCGCAACCTGCCGAAATGATCATCGTGGCAGCGACTTTCGCCTTCGTAACTATGCTGATGCTGCTGTTCAGCCGGATCTTCCCGTTGGTGCCTCTTTACGACATCAAGGAGGGAGACATTTTGAGAACCGAAATCAGGGTGGGTCGTCGCATCGTGCCGGCCACCTTCAGAGAGGACTAGCGAGCGGTATTGCCACCTCGCTGCACTTCTCGCGATGACAAAGGACAGGGATTAACACCATGGCTAAACAAGCAATTCTGGGGCTGTTCCAGGACGCCGAGTCCGCCGCCAACGCCGGCGACGCTCTAAAGTCTGCCGGAATTGAGGACACCGAGTATGATTTCCTGACCGACTCTCCGTATCCCGAGGGAGCCTTTGGAGAACGGGAAGAAAAGCACCGGTTGTACCTGTATCCTTTCGTGGGAGCGCTCCTGGGCCTCACCTCCGGCATCATGATCACCGCGATGACCCAGGTGGCATACCCGCTGGTTACCGGCGGCAAGCCGATCCTCTCGCTACCTCCCATGGCCATCATCTGCTACGAAGGCACCATGCTGGGCGCAATCCTGTTCACCGTCATCGGTATCATCTTCGAATCACGATTGCCCAAGTTCAAAATGGGCCTTTATGACAACCGAATCACCCAGGGAATCATCGGCCTGTTGGTAAATGCCGAGCAGGATCGGGGGCCCCAGGTGATGCAAATTCTCAACGGGGCTGGAGCTATCGACGTCAAATCCGACGATGATTAACCGGGTCCTGACGGCCGACCTGCGCTGATAAAGATGAACCAAATTATTACCAAGATGACTGCGATCACTCCGGCCCTGACCGGTAGGTGGAGGCTGGCGATTCTCATCGCAGCCATCGCCTCGGTGGGCATACTGGCTGCCGGCTGTTCACAGGGAGCGTATCCTCTGGACATATTCTACGAGATGCATTACCAGCCGTCGTACAGAGTCCACGAGCCCCCACGCCTCAGTCCTCCCGAGTCCGCGGTGCCCTACTACGGTTCATCTCCCCCGCAACCCACCATTTTTGCCGGCTCTGGGAAACACCTCTTCGAAGTCAACTGCGTCATGTGCCACGGCGACACCGGACAGGGCGATGGCCCCGTCCTGGCCCGCATGATCGTTCACTACGGTTACCAGACAACCGATGCGCCCCTGCTGAACCCGGTTCTTACCTCCGACGCTGCTATGGGCCTGGGGCGAGACGAATTGCGCGGTGCGCTTACCGGCGGTGTCAACGTGATGCCCAACTTTTCAAAGCTGCTCACCAGCGACCAGATAGAAGACGTTCTTGACTACGTGCAGGGTTGCATCCAAGGCAGAGATACCGCGGCCTGCGAGTAGCGGGTTCTGCCAAAATCCGCCGCCGCAGGTTTAGTTTGGCATAGTCCGGCGGCCTCGATTCGTAAACCGCACCTGTGCCCAAAGTTCGCCCCGGCAGGCCGAGGCGACCCGTCTATCGCTCATCCGTGTAAAATTATGTGGCGTACCTTGACTATCGCCGGCCTGTTTTTCGGCCTGGCCGCCGCCATCGTGATTGGCCATCAGGTGAATCCTGTCCACGCTCAATCAGGCGAAACGGGTGGCGCCGACACCACCGCGGATTTCGACGAAGCAGAAGCCCAGGCAATCGACCGGATGCTCATGTGCCCGGTGTGCCCGGCAGAAAACATCGACCAGGCTCAGGTGCCGCTGGCCCGCCAGATGCGAAATCAGGTTCGACGGATGCTTGCCGACGGCGCCGACCGGGAGCAGGTGTTGGCCTGGTTCTCCGATCGGTACGGACTCGGCATCCTTGCCGAACCACCCCGTTCCGGTTTCAACCTGATTGCCTGGATCGTGCCCGGCGTCGCGTTAGCGCTGGCGCTGGCGGGAGGGCTGCTGACCCTGCGGGCAATGCGTCGCCGGCCGGCGGTCGTTCTGGCCACCACCGCTGACGCATCGGATCTGCAACCGTATCTGGCCGCCGTGGATCGGGAACTGGCCCTGGAACCCAGCGCACCCAGAGAATCCGGCGCATCCGGGGAAACCGCCGTATCAGGGGAACCCGACCGTGGCTGATCTGGGCGCCGCCTGCCTCTGGATGGCGCTGGCGTTGGCCAGTTACTCTCTGGCAGCCTCTGTTACCGGTCAGCTGCGGCACGCTCCCCAGTTGGTGGTCAGTGGGCGAAAAGCGTCGTATGCGCTGGTGGTGGTTTTGCTGGTGGCGACCCTGTCGCTGGTACAGAGTTTCATCACCCGCGATTTTTCGCTGGCATACGTGGCCGCGCACAGCAGCCTGGCAATGCCCAACATCTACACCTGGGTGGCCTTTTACGCCGGCAACGAAGGATCACTACTGTACATCGCCTTCATCCTCTCCGTGATGGCAGCGGTAGCGATCTGGCTGGCCCCCGCGGCGACCCGGCCCACCCTGGCCTGGACCGTAGCCGTCCTCATGTTCATCGAGGTGTTCTTTCTGGCCGTCATGGGCTTCATGGCGAACCCGTTTCAAAGATTGCCCTTCCCCGTTCCGGATGGACAGGGCATCAACCCTCTGCTAACCCACTTCGGCATGTTCTTCCATCCGCCGGCGCTGATGGCCGGACTGGTGGGAATCAGCATCCCCTTCGCCTTCTCGCTGGGCGGCCTGATTGGCGGTCGCGGTGGCGATGAATGGATCGACGCCGGGCGCGCCTGGGGCGTCGGAATCTGGGCGTTGTTGGCCACCGGGCTCCTCCTTGGGTCCTGGTGGGCCTACACCATCCTGGGTTGGGGCGGATTCTGGTTCTGGGACCCGGTGGAAAACGCCGCTTTCATGCCGTGGATTGCCCTCACCGCCTTCGTCCATTCCATCATGGTACAAAAACGGCGTGGCATGTTCCGCATGTGGAACATAGTGCTCATCAACGTCGCATTCGGCTTGGCGTTGTATGGCATGTTCATGAATCGGGGCGGGCCCGTACCCTCGGTGCATTCCTTCGGAGCATCGACTCTGGGTTGGGTGTTCCTGCTGTTCCTCGCTGTGGGCGTGGTGGCGCCGTTGGCCGTGTTCCTCTGGCGATACGACCGGATGCGCAGCGCACAGCATCTGGACTCCATGCTGTCCCGTGAGTCGGCGTTTCTGGTCAACAACCTGCTGTTGCTGGGAGTCGCATTCGCGACGCTGTGGGGAACCGTGTATCCCCTGCTATCCCGCCTGTTCGCAGATCAGGAGATCACCGTCGCCCGACCATTCTACGATCAGGTGAACGGCCCCCTGATGCTAGCGCTCATCCTGCTGATGGGCGTGGGTCCGCTGCTGCCCTGGCGCCGCGCCAACCTCCGGTCCCTGCGTCGCGCCCTGCTGTTGCCCGGGTCAGCGGCGTTGGCCACCGCGATCGTGCTGGTGGCCGTGGGAGTGTGGAAGCCCTACGCGGTGATCGGCTTCTCTCTGTGCGCCCTGGTAACCACCGGAATCGTTACCGAGTGGGTACGTGGAGTGTTGGCTCGCCGCCGCAGCGTGGGCGACAACCTGGCCATCGGCTTCCTGAGACTCATCGCCGCCAACCGGCCCCGCTATGGTGGATACATCGTACATCTGGCTGTCGTGATGGTCGCCCTCGGCGTGGTGGGCCAATCATTCTACGGCGTCCAGCGGGATGTTGTACTCGCGCCCGGGGAGTCGGTCGTCGTCGACGATTACCGACTGGAGTACGTGGACACCACGACGCTGGCCTTCTCTGATCGCACCGAATTTCGCTCCACCATTGAGGTTTACCGCAACGGCGCCTTCCTGGAAGTTTTGCAGCCTCACCGGTCGTTTTACCCCGACCACAACATGGCTGCGACGCGGGCCGCCATTCGCTCAACGCCCGTTGAAGATTTTTACGTCGTCCCCAGCGAGAACCGGGATGACGGCTCGGTCGGGTTCCGTATCCTGATAAATCCATTGGTGTGGTGGATGTGGGTAGCCGGCGCCGTGGTTATCCTGGGGACGGTGGTGGCCCTCTGGCCAGCGCGGGCCACCGAGCGCGTTCGCGTCGCAGCGCCTGCGCCTGCGCCCGTTAGCGTCCCGTCGGCAGACTAGCGACAGCGACGCCAGAGTACGTATGCAGCTGGGACTGATCATCGCCGTCGCCGTCCTGATCGTGGGGATCGTGGCCTGGCCCCTGTTATTCGCCAATCGCCGCTCCCATACCCAACCCTCAAAAGCCGGCGACGCGCCCAACCAGAATGCGGCCCTGGCCTCCGTGTACGAGGCGATCCGCACCCTCCAGGTTGAACATCAATTGGGGCGTGTGGCGGATGACGACTACCAGGCTCAATTATCAGAATACCGCCGCCGGGCGGCCATATTGCTGCGCGACATCGACCAATCCGAGTCCGAACCGGCATCGGGGATTCAGCCTTGAAAAGATGGCCCATCTTTGCGATTGCCAGTCTCGTTGCCGTGATGGCGATGGCGCTGATTCCAGCGACCCTGTTCGGTCAGTCCAATGACGAAGCGCCGTTGACGGTTTCGGGTACGCTGGTCAACGGAACCGCGGGCGGCCCCCTGCCCGCCGGAGTGCCCACCCTGCTGCATCTGTTCGGCGCGGATTCCGGGTCGGTGAACACGCTGGAAACAATAACCAACGGCGACGCGACATTCAGTTTTGAAGCAGTTCAGCCTCCGCCGCCCGGCGGCAGCATTGCACTGGTGGCCGCTTACGGAGGAACCCGATACAGCCAGGTTCTGTCGCCCGCAGACTTATCACAGGCCCTGACCCTTACCGTGTACGAACCCACGCAGAACATTGGCGTCGTGTCCACCACAGAGCAATCAATCATCGTGGCCGGCATCGACGTGGGAAACCGACGCATCACCGCCGTACAGTTGTTCACGCTGGAAAACCGCACTGACACCACACTGGTGCCTGATCTGTCGGTTGCCCCAGTGATCGGGCAGTTCAGTTTCCTGAGATTTTCGATGCCGCCCGAAACGTCAGACCTGAACGTGTCCACCGACCTGGTCGGCGGCGAGGTGATCCCGGTTGGCACCGGATTCGCCATCACCGCCCCGGTCCCGCCGGGCCGCCATCAAGTCAGCTTCACTTTTTCATTCCCATACGCCGACGACTCCGTAGCCTGGCGGGATAATACGTTGCAGGGCGCTGAGTCGTTCCGCCTGCTGATACCCAGGGAGTTTGGCAATGTCGGTGTGGGCGGGCTCCCCGCCCTGGAAGCGGTAACCGTCGGTTCCATAACCTACGGTCTTTGGGGACAGGATGCCATTGCGTCCGGCGAGGGTGTCAATCTGACGTTGTCCGGACTTCCCCAACCCTCCTGGATCACCCGGTTGGGCCACCCTCTCCGGGAAGTACGTTTCTGGTACCTGGCGCTCCCCGTGCTGGTGGGCATCGTGTTGGCAGGCCTGCTGGTTTGGGGCGCCCTGCGACCCCACGCACCCGAGCCCGGCGACCCGACGGGAACCTGACGCCATGTCTGGACGAAGCTGGATATTGCTGGGTACGGCGGTGGCGCTGGTCCCGCTGTTCGCCTTGTTAGCCTGGGCCTCGCTTCAACAACGCGGTCTTCCAGCCGGCGCTGGCATCAACCAGGATTTCGGTCAGGTCGCTGTCGATTCCTCGGCCGCTGCCGACTTCGCGCTGGAGGTTCAGGCCGGCGACCGGCTGCAACTGTCGAACCTGAAAGGCAAAGTTGTGATGGTCGATTTTTGGGCTTCGTGGTGCGGCCCGTGCCGCCAGGAATCGGCCGTGCTGAACCGGGTTTACGAGTCCTATGCCGGCCTCCCCGTGGAGTTCGTGGGCGTCAACATCTGGGACACCACCGAGGCCGCAGAGCTCTTCCTGGTGGAGTTCGCCGTAGCATATCCCGCGGGCGTCGATACCGTCGGGCAAATCGCCCTGAATTACGGTGTGCGCGGAATCCCCGAAAAATTCTTTATTGACGCCAACGGAATCATCCGCCAAAAGTACGTTGGCCCCATGCCCGAGGACGTCCTGAGATCAGCCCTCGATGACCTGCTGGCCGAAATCGACGGTGGCGCGGAAAAACCACCTGGCTGAAGCATCGCTGCGCCGAACGGCGACGCTTCGGATGTTACAATCCCGCCCATAATTTCCCCTGGAGACCCTGCACAACATGACCTCGCCGTTCAATAACCCGGACCCCACCTCATCCGACGTGGCGCTGGCCATGGACTGGGGAGGCACCTGGGCCCGCGCCGCCGTGATCAACCGGCAGGGCAGTGTCCTGTGGCAGGATCGCGTTGCCAACGCCCCGCGAGCCACTCAGGATCAACTCGTCGCCGGGGCCGGCGACCTGCTGCTGCGGGCTAAAGCAAACGCCGGAGCCGCACCCATTGCCGGCATCGGAATCGCCCTGGCCGGTTCCATCGAATACCGTACCGGCATGTTGCTTTCGTCCCCCAATCTGCCCGCGCTCAACGGAGCCGCGCTGCCCGACCTGTGGAGCCCACTGCTGGATGCGCCGGTTTGGCTGGGCAACGACGCCAACCTCGCCGCCCTGGGCGAATACCACTACGGCGCCGGTGCGCCCTCAGATTCCCTGGACCGTCCTACAGGTACTCTGGTGTATGTAACGTTCAGCACCGGCGTGGGAGCGGGCATCGTCGATAGCGGCCGGATTTTCACGGGCGGCCAAGGAGTGGCCGGCGAGGTGGGGCACATGACTATCGACCTCCGGGCGGATGCGCCGCCGTGTGGGTGCGGCAACAGTGGCTGCCTCGAATCACTCACTTCGGGCACCGCCATCGGACGCGCCGCGCAAAGGCGTTTGGCCGATGCCACGCCCGGCTCCCCGCTACAGCAGGCCTATGAGTCCAACGCCGTTTTGACCGGTGAGGCCGTGTTCGCGGCCGCAGCGCGGGGCGACGTGGTGGCCGTGGAGGTGGTCGACGCGGCCGTCGGGGCCATGATCGTCGGCCTGAGCAATGTTCTCAACCTGTTCAACCCCGACGTGGTGGTCATGGGAGGCGGCGTAACTCAGGGCCTGATCTCCCTGAACCTGCTGGAGCAAATCGAAGAGGGCATGCGCCGCCGGGCGATGAGTGCGGCGCACCGAGCCTTCCGCCTGGCGCCAAGCAGCCTGGGCGACAACGAGGGAATGATCGGCGCGGCCAGCCTGGTCTGGTCGCAGGTGGGTGGTTAGCCTCCGCGTCCCACCCTAACCGACGCCCGGCTACACGATATAACGTCCACCCACCACATTCATGCGGTCGCCGGTAATGTAAGACGATTCGTCGCTGGCGTAGAACAGGCAGGCGTTGGCGATGTCCTGAACCGTGGCCTGCCGCCCCAGGGGAATACCGTTCAGATGCTCGTTTGAACCGCGCGCCACATCCTGAAACTCCGGATACCATTCCGGATGGGCTCGGGACGTATCTGTGGAGCCTGGATTCACCAGGTTTGCCCGCACGCCGTGCTCGGCGTACTCGGCGGCCACCGCCCGAATCAAACCGTGCAGACCGGTTTTAGCTGTGGTTACAACGGCAGTTTCAGGTCGTCCCGTGATCGCAGCCTGACCCCCCAGGCCGATGATGCTGCCCGATCCTCGCTCGATCATCCCCGGCAGGACGCCACGGATCAGATAGAAGGCGGCGTGCAGGTTGGTGGCGATAACGTTCTGCCATTCTTCCACCGACACTTCCAGCAACGGTTTGTGCGGGCGCACCGCAACATTGCTCACCAGCACATCCACCGGCCCCAGCGCGGCGATTCCCTCGGCGACCATGTCAGCAACTCGCTCCGGGTCCGAAACATCGCCGATGACAGTATGAGTCCGTACACCCAGCTCCCGGCATTGGCTGGCCACCGCTTCAAGCTCATCGGCAGACTGGCGCGTGTTCAGAATCAGGTTGGCTCCTTCCCGGGCAAACGTTCGGGCGATCTCGGCGCCGATGTTGCGGCTGGCGCCAGTTACCATTGCGGTTTTGTTTTCAAGTCGCATGTTTGCTGCTCCCATTATGTTGTTATCCACCCGTTGCCGAGGCACCGGTCAAACGCAAGACAGAATAACCCGCAGCCTCACCCTGTCGCAAGAAAATTGGGGGCGACAGTATGTCGCCCCCAATTTCGTGTCGGCTCCTGGCCTGTGACGGAGTTTAGTAAGGGCCATACCCCGGCACGTTGATGCAGGCCGCTACGTGGTCCGGCAGAACCTCCCGCACCTCTGGCATCACGTGGCTGCAGTCGTCGGTAACGATGGGGCAGCGCGGATGAAAAACGCAACCGCTGGGCGGGTTAAGGGGGCTCGGAACTTCTCCGGTCAATACGATACGTTCCCGTTGAGCGTCCAGAACCGGGTCGGGAATGGGTACCGCAGACAGCAGCGCGCGGGTATAGGGATGCTGCGGATTTTCGTAGATGGCGTTGCGGTCGGCAATTTCAACCATCTTCCCCAGGTACATCACCGCCACGCGATCGCTGATATGCCTGACCACCGACAGGTCGTGAGCGATGAACAGGTAGGTCAGATTGTAACGTTCCTGCAGGTCTTCCAACAGGTTGATAATCTGCGCCTGTATGGAGACGTCCAAAGCCGATACGGGCTCGTCGCACACGATAAATGAAGGGTCCACAGACAGGGCTCTGGCCACGCCGATCCGCTGCCGTTGTCCCCCGCTGAATTCGTGAGGGAACCGGTCGGCCATATACGGGTTCAGGCCCACATTGTTCAGCAACTCGGCAACCCGCTCCCGATACTCCCGCCGGTTGTTTACCAAACCGTGCACCGCCAGGGGCTCACCAATGATGTTGCCGGCCGTCATCCGCGGGTTCAGCGAGCTGTACGGGTCCTGGAAAATGATCTGCATCTGCCGGCGCATAGTGCGCATCTGACCCGTACGAGCTTGGGCCAGGTCAACGCCGTCGAACCAAATCTCGCCGTCGGTGGGTTTGTACAGTCTCAGGATGCAACGGCCGGTGGTCGTCTTGCCGCAACCGGATTCTCCAACCAACCCCAGGGTTTCCCCCCTTTTGACTGTAAAATTCAAATCATCTACGGCTTTGATATATGCCACGGCACGTTGGAACAGAATGCCCGACGTTACCGGAAAGTACATTTTCAGGCCGCGAACATCCAGCAATATATCTTCCTGCGCGTCGGCAGTCGTCGCGGGCTGCGGCATCTCGGCTGTGGTCATATTCTTACTTCCTTACGGAGATTCGGTAGACGGAAATATGGAGCACGTAGATTCAAAGGCAGTGATTCAACGGGCGGACGCCGAGGAGGTTTGTTCCTAGGCATTGCGACCCATCGCGTAGGCCAGGGCTTGGGCGCCAAGCACCTCGGGTCTCCAGCAGGCCGACATATGGGGTTCTTCGCTATCCGTTTCGAACGGCATCAGGGGCGGTGCATCGGTGGCGCACTTGTCAACCGCAAAACGGCAGCGCGCCCGGAACGAGCACCCCTCCGGCAAATTACCCAAGTCGGGCGGTTGGCCTTCAATCGGCACCAGCTTGGCCGATTTTCCGGTGTCGTCCATCAGGCGCTGGTCAAGCCTGGGCACCGAGTCGAGCAGCCCAACCGTGTAGGGATGGCGCGGGTTGGTGTAAATCTCGTATGCCGAGCCCCGCTCGATAATCTTGCCCGCGTACATCACGTTCACGCGGTCGGCGTATCTCGCTACCACTCCCAGGTTGTGCGTAATGATGATGAGCGCCACGCCCAAATCCTGAGTCAGAGATTTCATGAGCTCCAGAATTTGCGCCTGAATCGTTACGTCCAGTGCGGTGGTGGGCTCGTCCGCAATGATGAGCTTCGGATTGCAGCTCAGCGCCATCGCGATCATCACCCTCTGGCGCATTCCGCCGCTGAACTGGTGCGGGTATTGTCGAATGCGTTTGTCCGGGTCGGAGATGCCAACCTTGGCCAGCAACTCGATGGCGTCGCGTCGCGCTTCATCGCGAGACTTTCCCATGTGCAACTGGATGGTCTCGGTTAGCTGCCGGTCCAGTGTGAGCACCGGGTTCAGCGACGTCATGGGCTCCTGGAACACCATGGCCATCTTGGCGCCGCGAATCCGTCGCATGTCATCCATACCGACCTGAAGGACGTCTTCGCCGTCGAAGATTACCTCGCCGCCAACCGTCTTTCCGGGTGGGTCAGGTATAAGACGCATCAACGACAACGCGCTCACGCTTTTGCCACATCCGCTCTCGCCCACCAGGCCAAGAGTTTCGCCGGGCATCACTTCGTACGTTACGTCGTCAACCGCTTTAACTATACCTTCATAGGTAAAGAAGTACGTTTGCAGGTTTCTTACTTCAAGCAGCGGGTCCACTGGAACGCTCCTAAATGCGGGGTTCGATCATTGTTTATAATAAGATCGATAGTGTGGCAACGTTGAGAATTTCGCTTCTGGCTGTGCCGTTGCATTGGACCAAACATACGTGTAGCCAGGCAACATTGTAGCCAAGCATAATTCTCACGGTCAATCCAAAGCAAGTTACCACATGGGCTATACCGCCGCAAGAGAATGTACTCGTTCAGCGGGGCCTTTCGATTGTCCCTTAATGTCATTGCGAGCGCAGCGTGGCAATCTCGTAGCCGTATCGACCAACACTGTCGCCAGCTAACCTTTGACCGCTACGTAACCGATAATCGATGGACCCTGACTCGTTCAGCCGGACCATCGCATTGGATTCTGTTGCTCTCGTCTTACCCGTCTATTCCTCTCGTTTTCCCGCGTCCGCGGGAATCCAGGAAGCCGAGGATAAGCAACATTGCGTTGTAAATACGTCTCCGTCATTCCGGCCATGAGCCGGAATGACGGAGACGTATGGAAATCAAGCTTCGAGTCTGAACTGCTTCGGCGAAACCCCGGCGCTTCAGAAGCATCAAGTTTCTGGTAAATAATTCTGGTACATAATAGGGTTGGCGCCTGTCGTTCAGGTTCGCACCATAATCAGCCGGAGCCGGGCGCTATGATCCTAGTTGGCAGAACCGTTTAGCAAATGAAATCTCCATTTCGACCCCGATCCCAGATACTGGAAACTCTCCGGCCGCAAGAGCGGGTGGCGCATGTTCGCGGACGGGTAGAGCGAGTCAAGGCCCGGTTGTTATCCATCCCGGCCTGCATGTTGGTGTTGCGCACGTTTCGCGAGCTCAGCAACGACGACGCCACGCACATGGCCGCCGGCGTGGCATTCTACGCCATCCTTTCGCTGTTCCCCATGACCCTCGGCCTGGTCGCTTTGCTGAGCGTGTTCCTCGATTCCAGCTCCGTACAAACCCAGTTGCTGGCCTTCTTCCAGGACTATCTGCCGGGCGTCAACGATGCGCTGGAAACCAACATCAACAACGGGACCAGCGTTAGTGGTTTCCTCGGTGTCCTCAGCTTCCTCGGGTTATTCTGGAGCGCCAGCGCGGTTTTCGGCGCTATCAGCAGGGCGGTCAACCGAGCCTGGGATGTACATCAGGACCGCACCTTCGTGGTGGCCAAACT
Organism: Dehalococcoidia bacterium; assembly: GCA_965217175.1. Classification (GTDB taxonomy): domain Bacteria; phylum Chloroflexota; class Dehalococcoidia; order Lucifugimonadales; family UBA3495; genus Bin87. The sequence goes on along the minus strand of OZ244251.1, from coordinate 1,162,944 downwards.
GCGTCACATCGCCATGGCCCTGGGAGTGGGATTGCTCTTCGTCCTATCCGTCGGAGCCACCACTGCAATTCAGTTCCTGGGCCGGGTCGACCTGCCGGTGGTCGGCCGAATTGGGTTCCTTGAAAACGACGGCATCAACATAATTGCCCGACCCCTGCCTTTCGTCTTCTCATTCACTATTTTCGTTCTCGTCTACAAATTTGTCCCGAATACTCCCACGCACTGGCGGTACATCTGGCCCGGAGTACTGCTGGCCGCCGTCGCCTTCGAGGTCAGCAAAACCCTGTTCGTGTTTTACCTGGACAACTTTGCCAACTATGGGAGAGTATACGGTTCCCTTGGTTCGGTTGTTGCCCTGCTGGTGTGGACATATGTATCTGCCCTGATCCTGATAGTGGGTGCGGAGTTCGCATCGGAATATGGACGCATGCGGGCGGGAGTCGGGCAAGGTCGTCTGATACAACACCACCAGCCGACCGCAGATCCCGAGGCGGATCCGGAGAGTGAAGGAGCAGGGTTGAAACCGTGACAGGTTCAGCCCGGTAAATCATGCTCCGCGCCGCGTAACGATAACCACGGGCTGCGAATCTGGGATGCCCGAAAACCTGCAATATTTCCGCCCTGATGCTATCATGATATGCAGGGTGAACTGATTTGAGCGACTTCCTTAACCACGATATTCGTAACCTGGCCATCATTGCCCACGTCGACCACGGCAAAACCACGCTGGTCGACGCGTTGTTGAAGCAGGGCCAGGTCTTCCGCGCCCACCAGCAGGTGGGAGAATTGATCATGGACACCAACCCGCTGGAACGGGAACGTGGCATTACGATTCTGGCCAAGAACGCCTCGGTCTCATACAAGGGTGTGCGGATCAACATCATCGACACACCGGGCCATGCCGACTTCAGCGGTGAGGTGGAACGGGTGATGAACATGGCCGACGGTTGCCTGCTGCTGGTCGATGCGGTCGATGGCCCGATGCCCCAAACCACCTATGTGCTGCGTCAGGCCCTCCAGCAGAACGTTATTCCCATGGTCGTTATCAACAAGATAGATCGTCCCGAGGCCCGCGTCGCAGAAGTCGTCAGCATGGTACAGGACCTCTTCCTGGAACTGGCAACGGACGCCGATCAGCTGGATTTCCCCGTGCTGTATACGTCGGCCCGCGAGGGCTACGCAACCAACGACCCCGAAACGCCCGGTTTCGATATGAACCCCCTGTTCGATGCCGTGATCAATTCTGTGCCGCCACCCACCGGCGACCCCAAAGCGCCGTTGCAAATGCTGGTTGCCGCCCTGGACTACGATAACTACCTGGGTCAGGTCGCCATCGGGCGAATCACCAATGGCACAATGCGGTTGAACGACGCCGTGCTTGTGCTGGATCGCGATGGCGAGCCCGCCACTCATAGCCTTGAGCGCATCTTCGTGTTCCGCGGGATGGAACGGGTGGAAGTACCCGAAGCCTACGCCGGCGACATCGTAGCGGTCACCGGTCCCGAGGGAGTTTCCATCGGCGACACCATCGCCGACCGCGAAAACCCCCGGGCCCTGCCATCCATTGACATCAACGAACCAACGGTCCGCATGACCTTTGGCGTCAGCACTTCCCCTTTCATGGGCCGCGAGGGACTTCATTGCACCTCCCGCAACCTTTACGAAAGGCTGTTGAGGGAGCTTCGCACCAACGTTAGCCTGCGAGTCGAAACCACCCCCAGCGCCGACCTGTTCGTCGTAGCCGGCCGGGGCGAGCTGCACCTGTCCATCCTGGTGGAAACGATGCGCCGCGAGCAGTACGAATTTCAGGTCTCTCGCCCGACGCCCGTTACCAAAGAGATCGACAGCAGGATTTACGAACCCTACGAAATCCTCAACATCAGCACCCGCGAAGAGTACGTTGGCGTGCTCACCGAATACCTGGCCGCTCACCTGGCGCAACTCCGCGACATGCGGTACGGCGAGAACGGTTACGTCCACATGGAATATAAAATACCCACCCGTGGACTGATCGGATTCAACGCTTTTTTCCTGCGCACCACGCGCGGCGACGGCGTCAAAAACAGCATGTTCACGTCGTACGAGTTGATGCAAGGCGAGATTAAATCCCAGCGCAGCGGGGCGCTGGTGGCGTCCGAAGGCGGGGTGGCCGTAACTTACGGGTTGCTCAATGCCCAGGGCCGAGGCGACACCTTCATCGATCCCGGCGCCAGGGTGTACGAGGGTATGGTTGTTGGTTGCCACCGTCGCGACGGCGACATCGAGATCAACGTCTGCAAAGAGAAAAAACTGACCAACATGCGTTCGTCGACGGCCGACGTAGCCAAACGACTAAACGCCACCGTGCGCATGAGTCTGGAAGAATCGCTGGAGTTCATCTCCGATGACGAACTGGTGGAGGTCACCCCCCTGAATCTCCGCCTGCGCAAGATGGACCTCTCCGCCCACGACCGCAAACGCCAACGTCGCGACGGAGCCCGCACCCGCGACTAGACGACCATGGTTTCCTGATTCCCCGGATCAGCCCGATCCGGCCGGCGCCATAGCCACGGATCGGCGCCGCCGCAAGAAATGGCCCGGATGGTAAAAATTCGCCCACTGTCTCTGCGAACAGCGGGCGAATTTCATCGTGCCCTGTCATCCAACCAAAGGCACATATTTCGGGCATCGGTAAAACGGGGCTAACCCGCCGCAACCCAGTCGACGACCCGTTCTCCGATCATGAGCGCCGTGGGATGCAGACCGCCAGACCTGGGAATACGTGGCGCTACCGAAGCATCAGCCACCCACAACCCTTGCACCCCCTTGACCCGGCAATATTGATCAACCACCGCCGTAGGGTCGGAATCCGGTCCCATCTTGCAGGTCCCCGACACATGCCTCGCAGTTCCCACGGTTTGGCGTATCCAGAGATCCATGGCGTCGTCGTCGGCCAGAATTTCAGCCGATGGGCTGACGATGAAATCAAACACGTCCTTGTATTCGTCTGATTCCAACAGGCTGACCCCAAACCGCAGTCCTTCCCTCACCCGTCGAATGTCGTCCGGATGCTGGAGATAGCGATAGTTGAAGGAAGGCTGTACTCCGGGATCGGCAGATGCCAACCGGACGTATCCGGATCCCTTTGGCAACCCGAGGGTACAAGACATGCGCGCCGCCCGCTCCGGCGGCACATCACCGGTCAGGTACCTGGTACGCACGCCGCGGACCCGCTCCTCCCTTTCGTCGACGACGGTGCTGGTTCTTAGCACCATGTCGTTGATCTCACTGGAACCCTGCGACGTGTAATGCAGGCTGAAGTGGGGCGCGTCGGGTTCAGTAATGAGGGTCATCCCGTCTTTGACCTTGTAGGTAACATGCGCGCTGAGGTGGTTCCAAAGGCTCTGTCCTACTCCGGGGAGTTCGCGGATCACGGGAATACCGAATTGCTCCAGCTGGTCCCTGGGGCCTATTCCCGACAGCATGAGCAGCTGGGGTGATCTGAGAGCACCCGAGCAGAGGACAACTCGCTCTGCGTCGAGGGTGAAAACCTCGCCTCCGCTTTCGGCTTGCACGCCCACGGCCTTTAGCCCGTCAAACAATACCTTCTGGACGTAAACGCCGCCCCTGACAGTAAGGTTCAGACGGTGCCGCATGGGATTGAGATGCGTCAGGGCGGCGCTCATTCTTATGCCGCCCAGGTTGTTGGTCGGGGCCACGCCGATGCCAGAGGGATTTGCGCCGTTGGTATCCTCAGTGGGGCCGAACCCGGCCTTCAAACAGGTAGCGTGGAAAGCCTTTTGGATGTCGGGCCAGGCGCCGGCCTGACGGCGTCGCACCGGCATCGGCCCGTTCGTCCCATGGAAATCGTCCTGGATATCGAGGTCGTGCTCCATTTTCCTGTAGAACGGCAGCACCTTGTCATAAGACCATTCATCATTGCCAAGCGCAGCCCACGAGTCGAAATCCTCGGGCAATCCCCGTTGCATTGCCTGACCGTTGATGGACGAACCACCACCGATCACCTTGCCCTGCGCCACGTGGATCTCACCCTGCTCCTCGGTTACGGTTCCCCGCAGGGCCCAGTTGTGTTCCGAGTCTGGGGATTCCGCGTACCTGGTGCCACCGAACTTTATTTCGTCCGGAAGGTTGGCGGGATCGGGGTAATCCGACCCGGCTTCAAGCAATAGAACGGAGGTATTCGGGTCTTCAGCCAATCTGCTGGCCAACACCGATCCAGCCGCACCCCCGCCAACGACAATAACGTCGTATTTCATGAACCCTCCCTATATTTTCCGGTTCCAAATGATTTGATTGACATCAACGGTATTATAACTAAAAAATTGCGGCGCCGGCCTGAGATTATGGTTTCCAGAAGTACCGGGCCGATCCCCGTAACAGTTCAGACTCGACTTGTGATTTCCATACCACTCCGTCATTCCAGCCATACCATTCCATCATTCCAGCCATACCATTCCATCATTCCAGCCATACCATTCCATCATTCCAGCCATACCATTCCATCATTCCAGCCATACCATTCCATCATTCCAGCCATACCATTCCATCATTCCAGCCATACCATTCCGTCATTCCGGCCATACCACTCCGTCATTCCAGCCATACCATTCCATCATTCCGGCCATACCACTCCGTCATTCCGGCCTTGAGCCGGAATCCAGAGGCGTCTTTTAACCGCTATGTTGCTTATCCTCGGCTTCCTGGATTCCCGCGTTCGCGGGAAAGACAGGTTGGGGCCGGGATACTAACTTCAACTCTGAACAGTTACCGATCCCTTGGCCCCGCATCAGAGATATGGGAATTCACGGTAGCACACGGTAGCTTCGTCTCTTCCCGTTCAGTCAATGGGCAAAGGGTCAACCGGCCGCTCGCTATTGCCCCGGCCATACTCGGCATGTACACTCGGTTTCACTTGGGCCTCTGTTGGGAGATGTAGCAAATGCCAATATCCGATGCCACCCTGAAGAGAATGATCGCCGAATACGGCGGGTTCGAGTTGTCTGACGCGGAACTGGAATTGGTCAGGCCGGAGCTGGAAAGCTACCTGAACGAGTTGCAGAACCTGCGCGACCTGGACCTGTCTTCGGTTGTGTCCGCACGCTTGATCAGAGCGGCGGAAGGAGGAAACGAAGATGCCTGACTCCGAACTGCTCAAGCTGACCATTTCCGAGATCGCGCCCATGATCCAGGCGCGGGAGGTGTCTCCCGTGGATCTGACTGAAGCGGCGCTGGCCGAAGCGGAACGGCGGCAGCCGACATTGAACTCCTTCATATACATCATGCACGAGCAGGCGATGGCCCAGGCCGAACAGGCAGAAGAGGCCCTGTCTCGTGGGGAATATCTCGGCCCCCTGCACGGAATCCCCATCGGCATCAAGGACAACATCGCCACCGGTGGAATAACCACCACCGTCGGCAGCAAGGTGCTGAAGGATCACGTACCCGATGAAGACGCCGAGGTGGTCCGCCGCTGCAAGCAAGCCGGCGCGATCATCCTGGGCAAAGAGAACCTGGAAGAATTCGCCGCCGGGGCCACATCCAACAACCCGCATTACGGGGCCGTGCACAACCCCTGGGGCCTGGATCACATCCCGGGAGGCTCCAGCGGCGGCGGCGGCGCCAACGTGGCCGCCGGTGTTACCTTCGCGTCCCTCGGCACCGACCTGGGAGGGTCGGTGAGGCTGCCCGGAGCTTTCTGCGGCGTCGTCGGCCTGAAGCAGACCTTCGGCAGAGTGAGCCAACGCGGACTCCTCGTAACCAGTTTCAACGGCGATCACATCGGACCCATGACCCGGTCGGTTCGCGACAGCGCATTGGTCCTGCAGGCCATCGCCGGGTACGACCCGCTCGACCCCAGCACCGTTCCCGTTCCGGTGGACGATTACGCCCTGGTACTGGAGCGCGGAGCCCGCGGGTTGACCATGGGAATTCCGTCCAATTACTACTTCGATCTGCTCGACCCGGAGGTGGAAGCAGCCGTCCGCCGGGCCATCGCCGCCCTCGAAGAATTGGGCATCGCCAGCCGGGAGGTCAGCGTTCCCAGCATGCAGTACGCCGGAGCCCTTCGGTTCTCCAGCATGGCCGATAGCGTGGTAACCCATGAGCCATTGATCGCGTCCAACCGCGAGGACTATAGCCCCGACACCCTTTACCGCACTCTGGCCGGGCAGTTCGTGCTGGGCCGGGACTATTCCAAAGCCATGAAGGTCCAGCGCATCATCAAGGAAGAACACGCCCGGGTGCTCCAGGACGTAGATTTCCTGGTAACCCCAACCACTCCCCTGCCGGCCCCGCGCATCGACGCCGATACCATCATGATCGGCGATGAGCGTCAGAAGGTTCGAGGACCCGGCTCCGGGTTAATATCCCGCAACACCAGCCCGATGAACGCCACGGGATTCCCGGCCATAACCGTTCCCTGCGGCTTCAGCGCAGCCGGCCTTCCCATCGGACTCCAGTTCATCGGACGCCCGTGGGAAGAGAGCACATTGTTCCGGATCGGTCAGGCGTACGAGGATGTTTCGCCCAGCCGTGGCCTCTGGCCGGTTCTGGATTAAGCGCAGTTCTTCCCGTCGCTGGCCAATTTCTTACGCCGACGCCGGGTGCCACCTACCAACATTCACGTTCCAGCCGCGACCTTCCCCACCCGACCGTGTACAGGAGAGCGAATATCATGACTCGCCAATCCGCCGGCCCAAAACACGAGCTCGCCGCCAGTTCCAACTCGGCAATCGAAGCCTCCAGGCAAGCCCTGTTCGACCTCTCCAAGGACGTACACTCCCACCCGGAATTGAACTACCAGGAATACTATTCGTCCGACGCCCTCGCCGGGTTCCTGGAAAAGCATAACCTCCCGGTGGAACGTGGTATCGGCGGTGTGGAAACTGCGTTCCGCGCCACTATCCCCGGCGGCGCCGGCGAAGGCCCGACCATCGCCGTCCTGGCAGAATACGACGCTTTGCCAGAGATTGGCCACGGTTGCGGGCACAATCTCATTGCCATGGCCGCCATGGGCGCTGCCCTCGGGTTGCAGGCCAACGCCAAAGATTTGCCCGGTCGCGTGGTAATCATCGGAACACCGGCTGAAGAGGGAGGCGGCGGCAAGATACGATTGCTGGAGGCTGGCGTTTTCGACAGCGTGGACGCTACCCTTTCTTCCCATCCATTCTCCAACCGCACCATTATTCCCGCAGCCGCACCCGTGGGGGAGAGCTGGAGTCTGGCAATGGTGGGCTACCGGTACATGTTCCACGGCAAAGCCGCTCACGCTGCCGCCGCGCCGGAGGCCGGCATCAATGCGTTGAACGCGGTCATCCACCTGTTCACCGGCATCGACGCCTTGCGCCAGCACCTGAGAGACGACGTCCGCATTCACGGAGTGATCACCGACGGCGGAATGGCGCCCAACGTCGTGCCCGAATTCGCCGCCGCCAATTTCATGCTGCGGTGCCGGGACCGACGGTACCTGAGCGACGTGGTAGTCGGTAAGGTAAAACAGGTGGCGGAAGGAGCGGCCTCCATGACCGGCGCCCGCCTGGAAGTCCAGGAATTTTATCCCTTCTACGAGAACGTACAGCCCAACGTGGTGCTGGCCCAGGCGGTTCGGGCCAACGCCCAGGCGCTGGGAATCAAACTGGATGAACCGGTAGCCGGCCGGCCGGGCAGCGGCGCATCCACCGATTTCGGCAACGTCAGCCAGGTGATGCCCGCCTTCGAGTTGAGGTATGCGGTCAGCGAGGAGCCCGTGGCCTCCCACACCCGGGAGATGTGTGCGACCGCCGTTACCGATCTGGCCCTCTCCAATGCTCTGTCAGTAGCCAAGGCGCTCAGCCTGACGGCAAGCGACCTGCTCTGTGATGCCCCGTTGGTTGAGGCCGCCAAAGACGAGTTCGCCAGTCGCGGCAGATGAGCGAACCCTGGTCCCTGACGGCTGCATAAAGCCTCAAAAGTTGGCGATGTGGCGGGGCGTACGGAATCGGGGCCGATGTCGCCGCCCCGTGGCGTCAGGCGCACGCGCTCACGCGTACCCGCTTTATTCCGTCATTGCGAGGAGCGCAGCTTTATTCCGTCATTGCGAGGAGCGCAGCGACGTGGCAATCTCGCTGCCCTCGGCCCCCGTTCATCCTGAGCCTGTCGAAGGATCGTCCTGAGCTTGTCGAAGGATCGTCGACGTGTGTTCAGCCTCATCGAGATTGCCAACCCCCCGCATCGAGTACGGGGTCGCAATGACAAAGTGTGTACGCGTGATGGCGCGCTCGTTGTGTACAATCACCAGGTTCACGCGACGCCCGCCACCGTGTACACGATTTTCCAGCGCCGCGCATTGCGGGTCCGGGCCGGCTCAGTCAGCTGCGACCAACTGGAAGCGATGATGGCCACCAATCCGGAAAGGAAATAAATCACATCAGCACGCAAACGGCGCCAGCACTCGACAGGCAGATCAACAAGGCCTGGTTTTTTGCCGTGCTCGCGCTGGCCGTTTTTTCCGGTTTAAGCGCGGTTTACATTGTTCCGCCTCTCCTGGTGGATATCGCATCCGAAATGGATATCTCGGTGGCGGTTGCCGGTCAGTTGAGTACCGCGACCTTCGCGGCCTGGGCCGTTTCCTTGGTGACCGTGGGCCCGTTGTCCGATTCCTTCGGACGCCGCCCGGTCGCCCTAACTGGTCTGCTGGTGCTTTCCGTGTCTGTCATTGCGTCGGCTTTCGCGCCCAATATCCAGGTGCTGTTGGCCCTCAGGGTGTTGACCGGCCTGGCTGGGGGAACGCTTCCGCCCACCTCCGTCGGGGTAGTATCCGATGTAATTTCCCCCGGCCGACGGGCTCAGGCGGTTACCGCCCTGTTGGCCCTCAACGGGCTGGCTTCGGCCATCACCGTCCCAATAGTCGCCGTGTTGGCAGACTGGGGCGGCTGGCGGGTTCCCTTCGTGGTTGTGGGGCTGCTGCTGGCCATAGCGTTGCTGTCGAATTGGGTCTGGTTTCCGCGGGACCGCCAGGGGCGAGTTCGCAGGTGGGTATTCTTCTCCAGATATCGTTCGTTGCTATCCTTACGTTTTTTCCGCGTGGCCATAGCGGTTGGCTTGACACAACGCATAGCTTTCTGGGGGACGATCAGCTTTTTCCCCGCCTACTTGATACACACCTACGGAATCAGCGTAGGATTCGTAGCTCTGCCGTTGGCAATAACCGCCACGGGGCAGGTGATCGGCAGCTATTCCGCAGCATTCGTAGCAAAACGAAGGTACCGCGCCGCCCTCCTCGCTGGTACTTCAGCCGTGGGAGGGGTCTGCGCGTTCCTCTTCTTCTCTTTCGACCTCGATCTCTGGGTATCAGTGGCGGTGGCCACCGTTGGCACGGGATTGCTGAGCGTAGCAATGCCTGCTATGGTCGCGATCAGCACCGAGTATTCGGGAGAATCCAAGTCCTCGGGGGCCAGTATTATGGGCGTCAGCAACCAGTCTGGAGGGGCGCTGGGAGCCGCGATCGCTGGCGCGATGCTGGCGAACGCAGGCTACGGAGGAATAGGCTACATGTGCCTTGGCGCAACGATCGTAAGCGCGCTGTTGACGAGCCTCTTCGGCCGGCAGTTCGGCGAGAGCGCCGGCCAAACCGACGGAACGTAGGGAACGTAAGGTAGCGGGTGAGACGATCCAACAACGCCCCGCTGGACACCTTCCAATTTCTTCGCGCCGTCCGGGTAGCTTTACGATCCCATCATTCCCCTCACTCGGAGCCATCTGTTTTCCTCAGCCTCCGCGATCCCGTCATCCCGCCTTTCCCGGGGATGCGCCGTCTTATGCTGGAAGACGCCCAGGATTCCCCCGACAGCGCGGAATACAGGATCAGTTTTTGAGAACCCAGAGACCCCGGCTTCGGCGGCCGGTTGATTGACAGGACATACTGCCTGGCGCAAAATGTCCGAAAATTGGGGCGAACAAAGGCCCCGTCCGTTGCTACTTGAACGGGAATGCAACACCTGCGCTCCCGCCCTGGAGGAGGTCCTGATATGGCGTTTCCCGACCGAATGAAGTTTGGTATCTTCCTCGGCCCATTCCACCGTGTTGGCGAAAACCCCACCCTGGCCATCGAACGCGATCTGGAGCTGGTTGAATGGCTGGACAAGCTGGGGTTCGATGAGGCCTGGATTGGTGAGCACCACAGCGCCGGCTGGGAGATTATCTCTTCCCCGGAGGTTTTCATCGCCGCCGCCGCACAGCGCACCAGCCGCATCAAGCTGGGCACCGGCGTCGTCAGCCTGCCATACCACCACCCTCTGATGGTGGCCAACCGTATGGTCCAACTGGACCACATGACCTACGGGCGGGTACTCTTCGGAGTCGGACCGGGCGCCCTCCCCGGCGACGCATACATGATGGGCATTCCTCACGAGTCACAGCGGGAGCGCATGGACGAATCCCTGGGCATCATCCTGCGCCTGTTTACCGAAACCGAGCCTATCACCTACAAGAGCGACTGGTTCGAGCTGAAGGAGGGCCTGCTCCAGCTGCGGCCCTACCAGCGCCCCTACATGCACACTGCCGTGGCCTCGGTGCAGTCTCCGGCCGGAGTAACCCTCGCTGGCAAACACGGCTGTTCGGTCTTGACCATCACCGTGCCCAGAGATCCCTCCGCCGGCCCCTCCGACTTGCAGGGGCTGTGGAACATAGCCGAAGAGTCCGCCGCCGAGCATGGCCAGACCATGAACCGCGATGACTGGCGGCTGGTGCTGCCCTGCCATCTGGCCGAGACACGGGAAGAAGCTCGCAACGATGCCCGCATCGGCGCCGGCCGCTACCTGCGGGATTACAGTGAGGGAACCAACGGCCGCAAGGCGGTTTTCGATGGCCCGCTGGATAAGGTGATCGACCACATGGCCGATAACGGAAGCTGGATTATTGGCACTCCAGACGACTGTATCGAAGCCATCGAGAAGCTGGGCGAGCAGAGCGGCGGCTTCGGCGCTTTCCTGGTCCAGACCATAGACTGGGCGCCTCGGGAGAAGATGCTGCACAGCTATGAACTGATGGCCCGCTACGTCATGCCACACTTCCAGGGCAGTGTCCTCAGCACTACGGCTTCGAATCAGTGGGCCAAGGAGCGGCAGGATGACTTGGTCAGCGGCCGGGTTCGCGCAATCGATCGAGCCAGGCAGGCTTACGCCGAACGCCCCGCATAACGCCGGTCAGCCCCTGAACATCGGGCAATTTACGCATCCTGGCGGCGCTGTTCCGCTTAAAACGGTCCAAATGCCGAAATGGGCAGGGGCAACCCTCGCGGCTGCCCCTGCACCGGTCAATAATAGACGCCCGGCGTACGAACACCTGGGCTGTAACGCAACAGGTCGTGTCGCCGGGGAAACCCACCGCTATCCCGGAACGGATCGTTTTCCGACGTGGGAGTACTGCGCCGCAAAAGCGCGTACCCCCGTGTCGCTATCAGCTTACTCCCGAGTTGGGGGCAAGTTGCTTCCCGAATTATCGGTTAGACCGCCACTCCCACCGCAGCCCATTCCACCCCGTTGAGGACTATCTTCTGGAACTCGGGCGTCTCAAAACTCCGGCCATCGTGCCCCAGTAGCAGAACGAAGACGTTGCCGTCGCCGTACCGGCGGGTCCATCCCAGGGGATAGGTGCCGCCGGGCATAAACTGGGGGTTCCGGTCTGGGCCCCAGGGATACGTCCCGTCTTCGGCTACGCCCGTGATGAAAACGTCGTTCCCGTCTTTTATCGCCAGTCCCATGTACAACTCGTCGTTGGTGGAAAAGTCCGCAATGCCATCGACCCCGGGGTGGCCGGCATCGCTAATATTGACCGTGAACTGCCCGTAAGGGGGATGGAAGCTGGTGCCGGAAATCCAGCCGCCGCCTGTGATGTCGTGGTACTCGGGCCACGCTGCGGACAGGCAGTTGGAAATATGAATGCACACGAATCCCTTGCCGCCGCTCACGAAGTCCCGCAGGCCCTCCTGTTGCGGCGTGGACAGCGTCCAGTCGCCAAAGTCCGGAACGTTCTCCCGACGGGTGTTGAAAACCAACACGTCGTATCCGCTCATTGCCGAGCTGTCGGCCAGTGCCGAAGCATCCTCGGTCACCGTGACCTCGTGACCCGCTCCGGTGAGAAAAGACTCTAAAATTGGCGTCGATTCCTCGTAAGGATGACGACCGCCGGACACTACCAAAAGCCTCATAATTTATTACCTCCAACCTGGTGCCCAACATTGTAGATTCCCCGGCCGCCGGTGGCAAATCCCCACAACGCGCGTAACAGTTCAGACTCGACGGGTTGTTTCCATATCACTCCGTCATTCCGGCCTTGAGCCGGAATCCAGAGAAGTCTTTAAACCGCAATGTTGCTTATCCTGGGCTTCCTGGATTCCCGCGTTCGCGGGAAAGACAGTTTGGGGCAGGATACTATCTTCAACTCTGAACAGTTACCAACGCGCCGCTGACGTTCCGTTGCCCGTGATCTTCTCTTGGGAATGTGCCTGGGAACCCAATTTCGGGAAACGCCAACTCGATAATCATCCCCAGGGATTGAATCTCCGCCTGATCCGGTGGAAACCTGCATATCAACTCACAACATTCCGCCTATGGGCGCTCCAGGCATCCGCGACCGCTGCATATCTCTCTGCCGTGGGTCGCGCCGTAACCCACGTCGCCGTAGCGAATTCGTCCGGTTGTATGGCACTGATGCGGTCACAAATCACTGGCAATAAAGCTGGCCGGCCTGGTAAGGAGCGTCAGGATTAGTGGGCGGCGCTGCCTCCCAGACCAGGATTGCCCACCGTACGGTCGCGGACCATGAGAACCCAGACTGTAGCCACCACAGATAACACCAGCATTAGAATGAATGCACGGCCGTAATCCCCCCAAATGTCAAACGCCAGCGCTCCCGCCAGCGCTCCCAACCCGCCGCTGATTTGATGGACCATCGATATAGTGCCGCTAATCCTGCCCAGCCTGGCCGATCCGAAAATGTTGCCGGAAAACACCACCGTCAGCGGCGCGGTCATCAGGAAGGTGAAACCGTAAAGGAGAGCGAAGGCCACTGCCACGGATTTAGCCTGAGACACCAATACCAATGCGAAAATCGCGATCCTCATGACAAAGCAGAGCAAAGTAGGTTTCACCGGCCCGACGGCGTCCGACAGGAACCCGGAAACCAACACCCCCAAAAGACCCATCAACCCCATCAGTGCGAGCAGGTTACCCGCTATCAGGGTGCTTATGTTCAAGTCCAGGGCAAACGCCACGGCGTGGGTCGCTACGAAATAGTCCTGGAATCCGCAGATCGCATAGATACCAGTCAGGAGCCACAGTTGTCGCGACATCAGCAGCGAACCCTGATACCCCAACGCCGGCGCAGCCGCCGTTACCGGATCGCGGGCCGCCGAATCCCCGGTCACCCTTGGGATGGGCGGCGCAGACCTCACGGCGACCAACGCGAGGGGCGCGAGAATCGCCATGTTGGCCAACCCCAGCGCGGCGTAGGACACTCGCCACCCGAATTGCACCAGCGACTGGGCAAGCAAGCCGACAATCACCAACTGACCGATGGCGTTTCCCGATACAGCCGTGCTGTTGGCGACACCGCGGCGTTCCGGAAACCATCGCACAATCATGACGCTTACAATGGGGTTCGAGATTGCGGAGTTGCCTAACGCGAAGACCAACCCGTACACCACGAATAGATGCCACGGGGCGGTTATCACGCTCATTAATCCGATGCCCACCGCACCGATCACTACTCCGGTCCCCATGATCCACCGGAGCTGGAAACGGTCTGCCAGCCTGCCGACAAATGGCATGGCCAGGGCCGATACCAACATGTACACAGTGATGCTGAGGGACAGGGTAGTGCGGCTCCAGGTAAGGTCGTCCCCCATAGGTTTCAGCATCAACGCCAATGCGGAACGCGACCCACCGTTGAAAAAGAGTACTCCGAACCCGGTAGCTAAGATCACCCAACGGTAGTCGATTCGGCGCATCGAGTCCTATGGCTCCTGGCACGACCCTCGGCGAGGTCCGTGCAAAAGGTTATCCTCGGTTCTTCCGGATTCAATCGGCGGATTAAGCGTTCGTCTTACGACCGAATAAACGGCGATCTGAACAGCGAGCTTCGTCGTCCCAATGCACGTCAATGTCAACCACTAGCATAACCGGGGGGTTCTCCGTAGCTGCCGTCCAATCAAAGCGGCAACTGTTCTATGAAATCCAGGGTCCTTGCAGCCAGGATTTCGGGAATCTCAACCTTCATGTTGTGCCCCACTCCGTGAAAGACTTCCAACGTAGCGCCAGGCATCCGCCGAGCCATCAATTGCTGCACGTCTAAAGGCGTAATCTCGTCCTGCGATGCGGCCAGTATCAGCGTGGGTACATCGATCTCAGTCAGCAGCGGCGTCAGGTCCTCCGCTAGCAGGCATCCTTGCAGGGCCAGCACCACCGGCGCCGGAGTCTTCGCACCTTCGTCGGCATACCACTCGATCACCTCACGCCCGGCCTGCGGCCCGAACCGCTTGGCGGTGTCCGACAACAGCCAGGCTCGCGTGCCCTCCCCTTCAAGAATCCTACGCCACGCTCCGGCGTCCATATCGGCGCCCATCTGGGACAGCCGGGGAGTAGAGGCAACCAACGTCAGGCTGTGCAAACGCTCCGGGAAATCGTGGGCGAAACGCAGGCTCACGATCCCGCCTGCGGAAGCGCCCACCAGGTGCGCTTTGTCGATGCCCAGTCCATCCAGAACCCTTGCGATGTCGGCGGCCAACTCCGGCAGAATGAACCTCAAACCCGCTGGGGGCGACGTGCCGGCGTGTCCTCTCATATCGAAGCGAACCACCGGATGGCGCCGGGCCAGGGTCGGTACCCAGGCGCGCCAGCGGTGCAGATTGCCCCCGGCGGCGTGGTGCAACAACACCGGCGCCGGCTCCAGCCAGGGATCGGAAAAGTCATCCACGTGGTAATGAAACTGCGAACCACTAACGTCCAGTATCGGCATACACCCACCACCCTATATCTTTCGACAAATTTCGGCCCATCTCACACGGTCCTGACACAGCGCCCATTGGAACTGCAGCCACAAAATATCACGAATTGGCCGGCTCTTTGTGTCTTGAACGGGCCTTCGGTCGCTGGTCGAAGCGTGGGGACACGATCTTCCCTGAGTTGGTGTGGAGGGCATTGGGTCGCGATCGCACCGGACGAGAGAACGTACGCTGCAAATACCTGAGGTGGCCCGTGTGAGGACATAGACACGTCCGGGTATACACGCCGACGCGGGCGGTTGGCGCCCCGGCCGAAATCCCAGAACACCCGCGGCGCATACGCCGCGCGCCTATCCGAGGATTGTGGCGATAGCCTGGTCAGCGGCGTCGATTCAAACCATTGCCCCGCACGAAACGGTGTTGAAATGGTTAGGTGGTGGGGAAGGTGAGACTCGAACTCACACGCCCGAAGGCACATGATCCTAAGTCATGCTCGTCTACCAATTCCGACACTCCCCCGGAAGCCACGCGTACCGCCAATCGTTTGGGTTGGTGACCCGCCTCGGGGTCGAACCGAGAACCTGCTGATTAAGAGTCAGCTGCTCTGCCAGTTGAGCTAGCGGGCCATCCCGTCAACCGCGCAAATACGCATAGTAAGGCTACCAATGACTCATATTGGTGTCAAGAATTACGCCCGCCGACACAACCGCGAATCACCGGATTAACCGCCCGGCGAATCGCCTTCCCGCCGGCGCCAGGTTGCAAGCCTCTCCGGCTACCGCCCGTCCGACAACCGCGCAGCCAGCGATTCCGGCAGTCCCGCCTCCCGTATCCTGGCCTGTGCCTTCGCGACGTCATACTCCACGCGCCTGTACTCCAGCATTCCCAGCGGGCTCACCGCGTCATCGTAGAGCAGGTACGACGCTCGCCAGTCGCCGTCCCGTGGTTGCCCCACACTGCCCGGATTCAAGATCAACCGCTGATCCGGTTCGAATGCTGGCAGGTTGTCCGGGTCCAGCAACGCACCAACGGGCCGGTCTCCGGTTTCCGTCCACACCAGGGGATAGTGCGAGTGCCCCACCAGGCAAAACTGTGTTTCCAGCAGGGCAAATGTGGCCATCGCCGCGTCGGGATTCAGCAGATATTCCATCACCGGGTCGCGCAGACTACCGTGCACCAACGTGAACGTCCCCTCCTGCACTACCTCCGGCAGACCCGACAGATATTCCAACTCTTCAGATGACAATTTGTCGGTGGTCCACAATGCGGCCTCCCGCGCCGCGCCGTTGAAGAGGTCGGGATTCAGTTTGCCCACGACCGCGTGGTCGTGATTACCCGCGATGGCCACGCCGGGCAGCTCGCGCAGCAGCGAGATGCACGCCGACGGGTCGGCGTTGTAACCCACCAGATCCCCCAGGAACCACACGACGTCAAAACCGCCCTGCCGTTCCGCGTCGGCCAATACCGCTTCGAACGCCTCCAGGTTGGAGTGGATGTCGGATACTATCAGGGCGCGCATCAAAGGCATCCTAGCATACCGGCGTTGCTATAATGTGGCGTCGTTCCACGTCGACAAACGACGTAAGCCTCGGAACGCACCGGAGGCTCACCCGTGACCATCAGCAGTAACGCTCCCACCGTCCACATCATCGCCACCGGCGGGAGCATCGCCGGTGTGGGTCCCGACCGCATGGACTACACCCGCTATCCGGAAATCGGCGACCATCTGACCATCGAACAAAACCTGGCCCGTGTTCCCGAGATCGGCGATAACTTCAACGTCATCGCCGAGGACATGGTCAGCGTGGGCAGCACCGCCATCGGCCCGGCCAACTGGATCGCCCTGGCCGAGCGGATTCATGCCATCGTACGCGACGAACCCGATACCGCCGGCATCGTAATCACCCACGGTACCGCCACCCTGGAAGAAACCGCCTACTTCCTGCACCTGACCGTCAAAACCGACCGACCCGTTGTGATAACCGGCGCCATGCGACCACCCACTTCCATCAGCACCGACGCCGACCTGAACCTGCTGGACGCCGTGCGTATCGCCGCCACAGCCGAATCAACCGGCATGGGTGTGCTGACGGTGTTGAACAACGAGATACACTGCGCACGTGAGGTGTACAAGACCAACACCCTGAGAGTGGAGACGTTCAAGCCCAATGAGCTGGGTTTCCTGGGCTATGCCGATTCCGACCACCGCGTTGTTTTCTACCGGCGACCCGTCCGCAGGCACACCACCGATACCCCGTTCGCGGTGGATGGGCGTGCCGACCTGCCTCGGGTGGACATTGTGTACGCCTACGCCGGCGCCGACGGGATGCTGATCGACGCCGTAAGAGCCCACGGTTCGGCAGGCCTGGTGCTGGCCGGATTCGGCGCCGGCACGTTCCCGCCGGCAGTCATCGACGCCGCCGAGAGAGCCGTGTCCGACGGGATGCCGGTGGTGCTGGCCAGCCGTTCCAGCGCCGGCCGCGTGGTGATGACGCCGCGCAAAGAGGAACAGGGGTTCATTGTCTCCGACAACCTGATGCCGCAGAAAGCCCGCCTCCTGCTCATGCTGGGCCTGACTGTGACCACCGACCGCGCCGAGCTGCAGCAGATGTTCTACGAATTCTAGCCTTCCGCCATCGCTAACGCTTCCCGTCCGCCGTTGCAACGTCGTGTATAATGCGGCCCATCGGTAAACGCGGCGTTCCGCTAACTGTGGATGGCCACACTTCCACCACGGCGATTTTGAGGAGAGCACCCGATGGCACAGGCGGCAGGGGTCAGTCCTACTGATACCGGCGCACAGGAATCTCAACCACGCACCAAAGGCTCCGTGATGGCAACCACGGTCATCGGAGCCCACGCCTTCGAGCACCTGTATGCCCACAGCATCCCCGTGCTGATCCTGGCGATTTCAACCGAACTGGGACTGGGAGCGCTGCAAGTGGGTGTGGTCGTCGCCGTGCGATCCATCTTCGGGGGGCTTACCAGCACCTCCGGCGGGTTCCTGGTTGACATTTTCCACCACCGGGTGGCTTGGGTCCTGTCCATCAGCACCTTCATGATCGGTTTGGGATACCTGCTGATGTCCATCGCCCCGTCCTACGCATTGATCCTGTGCGCGTTGGCGTTGGGTTCGATGGGAAGCGCCCTGTGGCATCCGCCCGCGTTGGGGCTGCTGGCCCGCCGGTTCCCCGATCGTCGCGGCCTGTTCATCTCCATGCACCGTTCCACCGGAAGCATCGGCGACGTGATCGGCCCGCTGGCGGCCGGAGCGCTGGTGCTCGGCGCCATCACCTGGAGCGGCGGGGCTGCCGAGGGCTCGGTAGAAGTATCCTGGGCACTGCCGTGGGGCAAGATCGACTGGCGTTATATCCTGGGATTCAGTACGCCGGTGATGTTTATTGCCACCGTCGCAATTTACTTCCTGCTCCGCAATGCCGGCAGTGAGCGTCCCACCGAGGTGGATGTTGGCCAGCGCATCCGGACCAACTGGGCCGGCATGAAGGCCGCTTTCCGTGGCACTGGAATGTGGGCCATTTTCACCGTTTCGGCAGTGCGCGGCATGGCCGACCGGTCGCTGGTGTTCCTGGTGCCCCTGTATTTGATGCAGGAATTGGGACTCAAGGAGTTTCAGGCCGCCGTCCACGTGATGCTGATGGTGTTGCCGGGTATCCTCTTCGGCCCCTTGATTGGAGCGCTGTCGGATCGCATTGGCCGCCGTCCCCTGATCATTTTCATCATGGCCGTTACGACGGTCCTGACTGTGGCCATTATCCTGAGCGGCAGCAACGGATATAGCTACTGGATCACCATCTTCGTAGCGATCTACGGAACGCTCAACTTCTCCGTCAACAATCTCACTCAGGCCGCCGCCGCCGACATCGCCGCCGGCCGTCGGCTGGAATCCAGCTTCCTGGGCCTGATGTGGGGCAACAACACCCTGTTCGGCGCTATCGCTGCCATCATGATTTTCGGCCCGGTGGAATGGTTCGACTGGCAATACGGTTTCTTCATCGCCGCCGGAATCTACTTCGCGGGCTTCCTGGTCTCGCTGTTGATCCCCGGCAAGCCGCCCGCCCCCGAGGCGGTGGCGGTACCCGCATAGCGGCCAGAGATTCCAGGCTCAGCCATGGTACAGGCAACGGCTCCAGCGGCGCCGGAAACAGCAACCCGCCGCACCAAAAACGGTGTGATGGCCACCACCATCATCACTGCCCACGGTTTCGAGCATCTATTTTCCAACACCATCCCGCTGCTCACCACGCAAATCGCCCTTGACCTGGAATTGACCAGCCTGCAGGTGGGGGCCATCGTCGCCGTGCGTTCGGCCTTCGCCGGCATCACCAGCGTATCCGGTGGATTCCTTTCCGATCTGTTCCATCATCGAGTGGCCTGGGTGCTGTCCGCCAGCGCCTTCCTCAGCGGAGTAGGGTTGCTGTTGATGGCCTGGTCGCCTTCATACGCGCTGATTCTGATGGCGCTGGCGCTGGCATCATCGGGCGCCGCGCTGTGGCATCCGCCCGCGCTGGGATTGTTAGCCCAGCGGTTTCCCACCCGACGGGGATTGTTCATCTCAATGCACCGCGCCACCGGCGGAGTCGGGGATGTCCTGGGCCCAATGGCCGCCGGCATATTACTGCTGGGAGCCCTGCAGTGGGAGGCCACCGACGGAATCGTCATCGGCCGGGAACTCGCTTGGGAACCCATCGGCTGGCGCTGGATACTGGGGTGCAGCGCACCCGTCATGCTGTTTGCCGCCTTTATCATCTATGGACTGCTGCGCCACGTCGGCAACGCCCCGCCCATCAACCTGGACCTGGCGCAACGAATCCGGGCGCAGGTGCAGGGCACCAGGGTAGCGTTCCGGGGCACTGGAATGTGGGCCATATTCGCGGTGTCGGCGGTGCGGGGCATGGCCGACGGTTCGCTGCTGTTCCTGGTACCCCTGTACATGACCCAGGCTCTGGGAGTCAACTCATTCGTGGCGGCGGTACACCTGGCGCTGGTGGTGGGACCGGCCATCGTAACCGGCCCACTCATCGGAGCGCTGTCGGATCGGGTGGGTCGCAAGCCCCTGATCGTGTTCCTGATGGCCTTTACCACTGCGCTGACGCTGGCCATTCCCCTGACCGGTCAGGGTTATTCCATCTGGCTGACCGTATGTATCGCGCTGTACGGCCTGCAGCATTTCACCGTCATCAACCTCACGTCCGCAGCCGCCGCCGACGTTGCCGCGCAGTATGGGCTGGAGTCCAGCTTCCTGGGGCTGATGTGGGGCAACAACGTGCTCTTTGGAGCCGTGGCCGCCCTGGTGATCTTCGGCCCGCTGGAATGGCTGGGTTGGCAATATGGATTCTTCATCTCAGCGGCCATTTACTTTGTGGGCTTGCTGGCCTCGCTGATGATTCCCGGCAACCCACGCGCGCCGGAAGCTGTGGCCGTACCGGCCTGATCGAAAGGCCGATTTGGTCCCATGGTCTACCTGATCCAATGACTGAAGCGCCGTGACCGCTGCGCGCGCATGCGGACTGCTGTTCTTAGTTTCCGGAATATTCTCAGTTTATCCAAGCGTCGCGCGCCTGCTTATCATACGTGGCGGGTTCTATCCGTGGTTGCTGAGCGCCAATTTGCCCCTGATTTTCGTGGTTGCGGCCGTGGCCCTTATCGCCGGAGCGATCCTGCTGCGCCGGATATTGGCTGCCAGATTCTCCACATCAACCGAGTCCAACCTCGTCCCAGCGTTATTGATCGCCGGCGCCGTAATATCGTTGCTGGCGGTGGGCTCCCAATGGGCGATCAACCAGGTGGTGCAGGATCGGCAGATCTCTGGCCTGGCTCTGCGTTTCCTGGAGTCCCCAATTATCCTTTACGTAATGGCGTTGCCCATGTTGAAGCACGCCTGCTATGGCTTGGCTATTGCCGCCCTGATCCCGTTACAGCGGCGACTCGGCGGCGGCCTCAAAACGACCGCCATGGTCAGCGTTGCTCTGGTTGTCATGGTCCACATGTCTGTTGCCAATGGATTGTTCCTTTTCTTACATCAGCCGTGGCCCTTGCGGGAGGCCACCCTTCTGGTATTGTTCCCGCTGATTGGATCGGCTGTTCCCATCTGGTTGATTCTGACCGGTGTGGTATTGATTGCCTGGAAGTCCCTGGGCGACGCAGATGACGCTGCCGACGCCAGTCGATTTCCAACCGAAACCTCTCAGTCGGAAACCTCACCGTTCCAAAAGATCGGCGGAATCTCCATGTTCCTCGTCGTCATCACGGTCGTTCTGTCGGTAATCGTCCGCAGCGTCTCGCCCGATCCAGCCGAAAACCTGGCGGTGAGCCGGGCGCTACATGGCGTTGGTGGAGTCATGTGGGCTGGCGCCGGCGCATCCTTGATGGTGGCCGCATATTGCTTGTGGCGCGAAATCTCGGCCTACCGTCCCATACCGTCGGGCATCGATTGTACCCTGTTGGCCGCCGCTGGCCTGAGCCTGCTTTGCATCGGAATTGTTCAACTGCGTACCGCGTACCATTCGTATGACTCGAAAAAGAATCTGATAATTTCGACGGGAGCCGTTACCGCCGCAGTCAGCCTGGCGGTGTTGCTGATTTCGACGCTGGCCTTCGAGTCGTGGGGCACGGTTGCTGGTATCATCCTTTTGGTGTGGTTCACTGTATTCGGTTTCGCGTTGTCGAAGGGATGGGTCCACACCGCCCCGGGAACCGAACCGCAACACCTCGAGACTACCGGCTCCAGAACCGCTAACCGATTTGAACCCGGATTGATATGATGACCGCTGCGCGCACCGCTGGCCTGTTTCTGCTTCTTACCGCGTTGGCTACCGCTATATCCGTGCCGGCCCGGCTCCTGGCCGATGCCGATCAACCCACGCTGTCGGAGTCCCTTTGGGCCATCGCGCTTAACAACACACCGTACCTCATCGGCGGCGTGGCGCGGTTGGTATCCGGACTGGCGTTGCTGGGCGCGGCGTGGTTGCTGTGGCGATCTCTCCGCCCCCACCATCCCACCGCAATTTGCATTGCCGCCACCGTGCTCGCTGCATCCGGTTTAGTCACGGCAATCTCCGGACTCTGCGCCGTGGTACTGGCAACATCGGTGCCCGAAGTGGGTCCGATGGCAGTTCTAATTCGAGACGGCTGGGAAGAATCGCTGCGACTCTGGGCCGACGCCCGCTGGATAACGGGCACGGTGGGATTCACCCTGGCCGGCGTGGGACTGATTGCCCTGGGCCCGGCGCAGTGGCGCATCGGCGGGATCCTCAAAGTATCAGCCGCTGCCGGCGTGGTAATCGGCGTAGCCATGCTGTTCATCTGGGTGGACGCCGCCACCCTGGTGCACCGGATCTCTGGCATCGCCTTCCTGCTCTGGCTCATCATCAGCGGCATCTGGCTGGTCGCCGGCGGGCTGAAATCACCACGACAATCCCCTCTCCCTTGATGGGAGCAGGATTTTGGGGCTTACAATCAGGTCCCCTCTCCCTCTGGGAGAGGCTTAGGGTGAGGGCCGACTCCCCAATGGTAGCGGGTCAAAGTGAGGGCCGACTCCTCCGACCGCTCCGGGACAGCCGCTATAATCCTTAACACTACCGTATCGAACTACCATCTCGGAGGAACCATGGCAACGCGCGACGACAATCTGGCCACTGTTTCCCGCATCCGGGCGGAGCTGACCGCCCTGCTCGACGGCATGGACTACTGCCTGGACTGGAAGGACGGCGACGGCTGGTGCGCCCGCGAGATTCTGTACCACCTGGTCGACACGCCGGAGGGTGGCGTGGGCAGCATCATCGCCGGCGTGCTGGACGGCAGCCGTCCCGAGATCACCATCCTGCCCGACATCAACAACATGAACCCGGAGCGAATGGCCGCCGAACCGGCCGAGGCCCTGGCCGGTGTGCTGGCTATCCTGCAAACCGTCGAGGAAGCCATTGCCGCCGTCGCCGACGACGACTTCGAGCAGCGCACCACGCTCGCCCACCTGCCGGCCCGCGGCATCGACGAAACCCGCACCGCCCAGTCATTGGTCGACGGGATCTTCGCCCGCCATTGGGGAGAGCACCTGTCACAACTGCGTGAAATTCGCGACGCCCTGGGCATGTAACCCTCACCTCACCCCAACGCCTATCCCGGTGTAAGAGGGGCTTTGAGGAGCTTACAGTCAGGTCGCCTCGCCCTCGGCGAGAGGGTTATAGCCTGCCCCGGGCTTGACCCGGAGGTGAGGGCAGATCGTTACCCAGCCGGAGAGGCTGGCGGGAGGGCGGGCCATGTGAGCAATCGCATGTTGATGCGATTGCTCTCGTCTTTCCCGCGAAAGCGGGAAACCACGCACCACCTGTCATTGCGAGCGCAGCGTGGCAATCTCGTAACCGTATCGACCAACGCAGTCGCCAGTCCACCTTTGACCGCTACGTTCCAACAACCGAATGACGCTGGGCGGGCCATCTTAAGTGTTCAGAGTTGAAGGTAATATCCTGGCCCCAACCTGTCTTTCCCGCGAAGGCGGGAATCCGGGAAGCCCAAGATAAGCAACATTGAAGTTTAAAGCGTCTCTGGATTCCGGCTCAAGGCCGGAATGACGGAGTGGTATGGAAACAACCCGTCGAGTCTGAACTGTTACGGGCCATCGACACGATTGACACTGCACGGCCGTGTGGTTATATTTCGAGTAATATGCCATTTCATATTGGAGGAGAGTCAACATGGTAACACCGAAAGGACGAGCAAGCGTAGAAGCTGGTAACGTTACGTTCATTGTCCAGCATGAACTGTGGGACGGTAACATTCAGGACCACTCCGACCAGGGCGTGGTCATTCTGGTCGAAGTGGGCGGAGATACTGCCCTGCGCTTCAACTGTTTCGACATCGAGCGCAGCTACGTTTATGCCCCCGATGGCAAGAACCTCATGTACCGCATGGATCACACTGTCGATGGCAACCCCATCGGCTGGACGGTAAAAACCATCAAAAACAGCCTGGGCGCCATGCTGACCACGGCCGGCCATGCCGACGCCGCCGCCGCCGTAGACATGAATGCCGTGTCCTCGGCGCTGGAAGAAGTGGAAGGCACCGCGCGCGCCAAGTTCGCCGCCGAGCGCAACACCGTCAAGCACAACCGCGGCACCGACATCATCGAGGCCGGCAACATCCGCTTCGGTCTGGAGATGCGCCGCCAGGGGTCCGGCGATGGCGGGTTGGCCATCCACGTGCTCAGTGAACTGTCCGGAAACACCGGTCGCGTCTTCACCGAAGAGACCGAGCTGCTGGCCTTCGACTGCTTCCGCGATGACCCGCACTATCACTACGGCCCGCGCAACAAGAACCACCGGATTTTCTGGGACAAGACCCTGGTTCCCGACCCGCTGGACTGGTGTTTGGACCAGTTCAGGAGCGGCAAGCTCAAGGCGATGCTGGAACGCGCCGGCTACCCCGGTGTAGCCGCCGACCTGGACGAAGACCTGATCGCTAATCTTATGCCGAAGGTTGCGGCTCGCGCTCGCGAAATGCAGGACAGCGGCATCCCCGCCGAGGTTACCCCCAACCTGGTGCGCTAACCCCGACACCCGGCAAACAACTCAACCGGCCAAGCCGCCGCGGGGCAACCACCCTGCGGCGGCTTTTTCGTCCCGCCGCCCATCCCACTGTCATTGCGAGGAGCGTTAGCAACGTGGCAATCCCGTCGCCCAGCCTCCCAAGTGTGGTGACGGCTGCGTGTTGCCGTGGGATGCCACTTGCCATAGAATTCGCCCATGCCTGACTACCTACACATTGACCGCTACCGCCAGGACCTGCAGGAAATGATTGACTATGGCGGCTCGGATAATGAATCCAGCATCCGCAACGCTTTCGAACGCTGCCTGGACGCATATTGCCGCGACCACCGCGAAAAGTTGCGCCTGGTAATGTAGTTTATAATAGCCCAAACACCATCGACACAACCGGATCGGTTATACGTACGAATGCCATATTCGCCAATGGGTAGTGATTTGCTGGGGACCTAAAATGGAGAGTTGGGAAACGGACGGACAATTTTGGATTGCCGGCAAACCAGATCGTAAAGTTGCGGGGCGTCTGGTTTTTGATGAAGTAGATGGACTGCAGTTGGACTTGATTGGTTCCTTGCACGACCCACTCGATGTCTTGGCCAGCCAATCTGGGAATGATGTGAGGTTGTCGTTAGACGAATTATTCGGTGCGAATCCCAATGCGGCCCGGATATTAGGGGAAACTCTTAAAGGCCATCTAACGCTTGCCAACTGCTACCGAGATACCGCTACCTTTTCTCTATTCGGCCCGCGCGCCAACAGCCGCGAACATTACACCAGCACAAGTGCTTTTCTGGGCGATTATATAGAACAACAACCTATCGAAATCACCGCTGTTCGGACTGGGATAAGTAACTTGGAGGCGTGGATAGCCAAACCTTCAACCGTGATCGAGTTGGATTACAAAGCGGATAACGGGGAATTCGCTCAAGTCAGAATCGTAAACACACCGACAGACCCTATTACCACCAGCACGGATTTAGGTGAGCTGGAGCTATCCTTTGACTACCGCCTTGGGGGAGACCACATCATTCAAAGCAGGATCGAACAAAACTGCTTAATTGAATGCCGATTTCCGAACCCCGAACCGCTCGAAAACGCGCTTAGAATATGCTCGGCGTTACAGCATCTCGTTACGATAGGTGTCGGTGCCCCCTCGTCTATCGAAACGATTTCGCTCTCCCATACCGATATTTCCGTACCGACCAAGTTTTATGCGCCGTTACTAGGACCGAACAGTACCGGCAAAGTAAAGACGCCTCACCCTCAGCAAATGCTCTTCACTTTCGATGGAATGGGTGGACTTACCAAGGTTGGCAATTGGCTCGGAGTCGCGGACAAATACCACACGGTTATTGGGTTGTTGACCAGCAATTGGTACAGACCCGAATATTACGCTGAAGATCGTTTCTTTCACTGCGTCACTGCTGCGGAGACGTTAGCGAGGATACGAAAGCAGTCTCAACGAGTGAATCTAAAAGCAGAACTAGAATCGCTTGGCAACGATGTTGCGCTATCATTCCAGCCGCTGGTAGGAGACATCAAGCAATGGGCTAAGCGAATAAGAGACGTTAGGGTCGGTAACGTCATACATCGCGGGCTACGGGATTTCGAACGTCCTCCACTGTTTCTACTATCCGAATCGTTGTACTACTTACTGGTGTTGTGGTTATTGCGGGAATCCGGCGTGCCAGCAAAAACATTGGCCAACATCGGGCGGCATCAACGTTTCCTTATGGTAGCGGAACAGCTGCAAGGTGAACAGTGACGAATCAATTAGTTGTGACCCTCGACGGGATTACCGTCGCTGAATCTGGAGTGCCCCTCGCGCTCATTGTTCAAGCGTTTGGCGCACCCGATGTTTTGAGTCGTATTGAGGAAACGCTGCAGGCCACCGCTGTTTACATCGGCAGTCATCAACCTGCCCGTAGCGAAATACCCACATGGATCCGCAATCCGACTTGGAGGTTCCTCCCGACTGGCCCGTGGTGTATCACAGCCCGATGTATTTTGCGGCAATTTCCCGAAACGGAATCTTATCCGCATTCGCCTGGGGCACAAGCTATCGAAGATCTAATTGGATATTTTTCCTCTGGTAGTCCGCCATTGCCGTCTACTATCACCGAAAAACTTCGGACCGCCACTCGGACATTGCCGGACGGAGTAGTGTTGTGGCTAGGGGTCGGCGATGATCCCCGCCTGGTTGCGATTCCCCGCACTATCGATGCAGCTTCAGGGCGTGAACAGGTCCACGACGACATGGGCATCGAAGGGAACGGCGACCGGGGTGAAATACCTCCAATCGCCAACATTGATCGCGAATCTGACCAATGGACTCAGCTCACCATATCCCAATGGTTCGATGAACCGGAAGACCCAGATTGGGAGGCCGCTTGGTCGGAGACTAAGAGCCTATCCTAATAACTGGCGGAAACGTGCCTACCCATTGGGGGACGCGAAGTTAGGGTTGCGTCTAGACTGGGGCAATGACCAAAGTGAAAGACCCCAAGCCGCCACGTCCGAAGCGTGCTGGCCCAGCCACCAAGACCAATCCCACCACCGGCGCGTTCCAGATCTCCGACGAGCTCTGGGAGGTGCTGGCGCCGTTGATCCCCAAGCATGTGAACACCCATCGTTTCGGCGGCGGTCGGCCCCGGGTCCCTGACCGCACCTGCGCCAATGGCATCTTCTACGTGCTGCGCACTGGCTGCCAGTGGAAGGCGCTGGACGCCACGGGCATCTGCTCCGGGTCCACCGCCCACCTGCGCTTTCAGGAATGGGTTGCCGCTGGGGTGTTCCTGGAGCTGTGGCGGGTGGGACTGGAACGCTATGACGAACTGAAGGGGCTGGACTGGAGTTGGCTGAGTATGGACGGCGCCATGACCAAATCGCCCTTGGGCGGGGGGAAAAACCGGCCCCAACCCCACTGACCGCGGCAAAGGCGGGGTCAAGCGTAGCCTGTTGACCGAAGCCCAGGGCGTTCCGGTGGGTCTGGCGGTGGACGGGGCCAACCGTCATGACATGAAACTGGTGCGGGCCACGGTGGACAGCCTGCCCGTGCCGCGACCGGCGCCCAGTCCAGACCAACCCCAGGGTATGTGCCTGGATAAAGGCTACGACTTTGACGAGGTGCGACGCACGTTGGACGAGTTTGGCTTCACCGCTCACATCCGCAGCCGGGGCGAGGAGGCCAAGGCCATCAAAAGAGAAGCTGGGTTCAAAGCCAGGCGCTGGGTGGTGGAACGCTCGCACAGCTGGCTGAACCGCTTCCGGCGCATCCTGGTCCGCTGGGATAAGTCTCCCGACAACTACATCGCCTTCCTTCACTTCGCCTGCGCCCTCACCGCCCTCAGAGCTGCTGGATTATTAGGATAGGCTCTTAGTCCTTGTACAGTTCCCATTTACTGACTTGGCTGCCAGGAAAGTCCGGCCGGCGGTCGTGGTCGCCGATGTCGGGATGGATGATTGGATTCTGTGTCAGATGACCAGCCGACGTAACCGCCGCCTCGATGACATCACCGTAACCCAGCAGGACATGCAAACCGGAAGGCTACGTGCCGCCAGTTGGGTACGCCCCGGCCGCCTACACACGTTGAACGGGAGTCTATTAGGCCGCACGGTAGGCCAAATGACGGCGCAAAAAATGGAGGAAATCAGGGCGGCGATACGAGGCCTATTCTAGGATTCTCGGAATACTCAACCCTCGTCCCCTATCTTCAGCAGCCTCAAAAAGGCTTCCTGGCGCACTTCCACTCGGCCCACGCGCTCCGCGCATTTGCCTTCCTTCTGCTTTTCCAACAGCTTGCGCTTGCGGGTAATGTCCCTTGCATAGTACTTCGCCAGCACGTCCTTCCGCATCGCCCGCACCGTCTCGCGGGCCACGATGCGCGTGCCAGTCGCCGCGAAGTTCAACACCTATCGTTTCGCCGACTACAAGGAGCGCGTCATCGACCTGTTGCAGCGCGTCTGCACCGTAAGCGTCCAGACCATGGCCATCGTTGACGCGATGGGAGATCGAGAGTAAGCGAACCCGGCATCCACAGGATGAATCAGCTAGCCCTCGTCCCCTATCTTCAGCAGACTCAAAAAGGCTTCCTGGGGCACTTCCACCCGGCCCACCATCTTCATGCGCTTCTTGCCTTCCTTCTGCTTTTCCAGCAGCTTGCGCTTGCGGGTAATGTCGCCGCCGTAGCACTTCGCCAGCACGTCCTTCCGCATCGCCCGCACCGTCTCGCGGGCCACGATGCGCGTGCCGATGGACGCCTGGATAGGTACCTCGAACATCTGCCTGGGGATGGCGGAACGGAGTTTTTCCACCAGCGTGCGACCGTGGACTACCGCGTTGTCCCGGTGGCTGATTATGCTCAGCGCCTCCACCGGAGTCTGGTTCACCAGAATGTCCACCCGCACC
Source organism: Dehalococcoidia bacterium (assembly GCA_965217175.1). Taxonomy (GTDB): domain Bacteria; phylum Chloroflexota; class Dehalococcoidia; order Lucifugimonadales; family UBA3495; genus Bin87. The sequence continues at coordinate 1,134,002 of OZ244251.1, read as the reverse complement.
AGCGGCGCCGCCCGGTATCCCTCAAAGGTGTAGTCCAGCGACGCATATCCCTGCGTGCGTGATTTCAGCTGATTGTAGAAATCAGCCAGCATCTCGGCCAGCGGCATCGTGTATTCCATCACGACCCGCGCCTGCTCGGCGTCGCCCAGTCCCTGAATATATTCCATCCGCCGGAATTCGGAGCGGCGGCCGTGCATCAGCTCCATCACCGCGCCCACCGAACTATTGGGCGTAACGATGGTAATCCCCAGGATGGGTTCGCGGATCTCCGAAATGGTGGTGGGCGACGGCAGACGGGACGGATTGTCCACGCGCATCACTTCGCCATTGGTCAACAATACCTCGTAAGCCACGCTGGGCGCAGTTACGATCAGGGCCAGGTCGTATTCCCGTTCCAGCCGTTCTTGCACGATTTCCAGGTGCATCAGACCCAGAAAACCGCAGCGGAACCCGAACCCAAGCGCCCCGCTGTTTTCCGGTTCGATAGAAAGTGAAGCATCATTCAGCTTCAGCTTCTCCAACGCCGCGCGCAGACGCGTGTAGTCCTCGCCATCCGCCGGATACAGACCGGCAAAAACCATGGATTTCAGCTCCACGTACCCTGGCAGCGGCTCGGTGGACGGATTGCTTTGGTTGGTCAGCGTGTCCCCGACAGCACACTCCTGCACATCCTTGAATCCCGTGGCCACGTACCCCACCTGACCGGCGTTCAGGACATCGATGGGCGTGGGTTCCGGAGAGAACACGCCAACCTCAATCACCTCCACCGACCGGCCGGATGACATGACCTGCAGGCGGTCGTGTTTCGACATGCTGCCGTCGGCCACCCGCACGTAGGCGATGATGCCCTTGTAGGAATCGTAAGTAGAGTCAAACACCAGGGCGCGGAACGGCTTATCAGCAGCGCCTTTGGGCGCCGGCACCCGCTCGACAATGCAGTTCAGCAGCTCCTGCATCCCAATGCCGGATTTCGCCGACACGAACATCACCTCGTCGCGGCGGAACCCAAAAAACTGTTCCATCTCGGCAGCCACCCGCTCCGGTTCGGCCGAAGGCAGGTCAACCTTGTTGATGACCGGGATCATCTCCATGTCGTACTGCAGAGCGAGCAGCGTGTTGGCGATAGTCTGCGCCTCCACACCCTGGGTCGCGTCCACCACCAGCAACGCGCCCTCGCACGCAGCCAGCGCCCGCGATACCTCGTAAGAGAAATCAACGTGGCCCGGCGTATCGATCAGGTTCAGTTGGTAGTCAACACCGTCTGGGGTGCGGTGTTTCATGGTCACCGCCTTGCCCTTGATGGTAATGCCCCGCTCGCGCTCCAGGTCCATCTGGTCGAGAAACTGCTCTTTCATCTCGCCGGGCCGAACCGTGCCGGTAATTTCCAGAAAACGATCGGCCAGGGTGGATTTCCCGTGGTCGATATGGGCGATGATGCAAAAGTTTCGGATGCGCTGTTGCTCCATAACCCTTTCATGGTATCACGGTGGCGATTGGAGCGGCAATGAAACGGCAACCCCTCCCAGGGCAATCGCATTTTGATGCTGGTGCTCCCGCCTTTCCCGCGCCATTCTTCCCTTCTGTCCCGCGCCAGCGCATCCTGAGCCTGTCGAAGGACCCCCCTCTCCCTTGATGGGAGAGGGCTGGGGTGAGGGTGATCTCCCCGATCGGACGGAGTTAGAGCATGCCCCGGGCTTGACCCGGGGGTGAGGGGCAGATCGCCACCGTCCTGGCGGTCAATCGCCAGCGTCGGGGAGTCAATAGGCAATTCGCAATGACTGTATGGTACAATGCTTTGCAGCGTTTCTGGCCGGGCTGACATTATTATCCGCCCGGTATTTTTTAACCGAAATGGAGTGGACGACAGTGCCAACCTACGTTGACCCTACCGCCTGCAACGCCTGCGCCGGAGTTCACGGCGGCCCGCAGTGCGTATACATCTGTCCCAACGACCTCATGGTGTTGGACGACTTGATAAACAAGGGCACCAATCAGGAGCCGGAAATGTGCTCCGAATGCTACGCCTGCGTGAAGTTGTGCCCCGAAAACGCCGTGCACGTGCGCGGCTACGCTGACTTCGTGCCCCTTGGCGCCGAGGTTCAGCCCCATTACGAAGGGCAGGACATCGTGTGGGACATTACGTTTCGCGACGGCCGAACCGAGCATTTCCGCTTTGCCTCCCGCACCTCCGAATGGGGCAGCATCGATCCCTACGCAGGTGTGCAGCCTGCTGACCGCGATGCGCTGCGTTCCCAGGCCCTTTTCGGCGAACCCAAATACCTGCTGCTGCCGGAAACTACGGAGTAGAACATGGTCAGCGCCACCGTGGATTATCACCGGGAACGTAGCCGGCATTTCCTGAGCCTCGTTGACGACGAGCTGACCCGTGGCGAACTCGATGCAGCCCACAACGAGGAAGCCAGCAACGATGCAGCCAGCAACGAGGAAGCCAGCGACGAGGAAGCCAGCAACAAGGTTTGGGGCGCCGCTGCCCACGCCATCAAAGCCGTGGCCGAACGCAGGGGCTGGCAGCACCATGCCCACGCGCTGCTTGAAGAGGGGGTGATGAGGCTTATCCAGGAAGAGGGCGCACCGCAGCACCTGTTCGGGCAATACATGATGGCTTCCGCTTACCACCAGCGGTTTTATGGTGGCGCGCCGCCCGCCGCCGGCATTCGCGCCGGCAAGGAAGTCATCGCGGAATTCATCCAGACCTTGGAAAGCCTGGGTTAAGTCCACTCCAGGCCAGACCTCGCGCAGCGCTGTCCCTTCTCCCACCCATTCCCATCCAGGAGCAACACCCCATCATGGCTGAACCTACCACCCGTATTGTTGAATGTGATGTGTTGATCGTCGGCGGCGGTATGTCCGGCTGCGGCGCCGCTATCGAAGCCCGCTACTGGGCCGGCGACGACCTCCGGATTGTCATGGTCGACAAGGCCGCCACCGACCGGAGCGGCGCTGTTGGCGAGGGATTGTCCGCCATCAACATGTACATGGGCGGTCGCTGGGGATGGAACCAGCCCGAAGATTACGTTGAGTACGTCCGCAATGACATGATGGGCGTTTCCCGGGAAGACCTGGTGTACGACATCGCCCGCCACGTGGACAGCAGCGTCCACATGTTCGAGGAGTGGGGGTTGCCCTTCTGGTACGACGACAACGAACAGTACGTCCGTGAGGGTCGCTGGCAGGTGATGATTCACGGCGAGGCCTACAAGCCCATCGTCTCGGAAGCCACCAAAAAAGCCCTCGGCCCGGATAACCACTACGAACGCGTATTCATCTCCCACCTGTTCACCGATGCCGACGACCCCAATCGCATCGCCGGCGCCATCGGGTTCGGCGTTCGCGAGGATGTGATCTACGTTTTCAAGGCCAACGCCGTCGTATGCGGCGCCGGCGGAGCCACCGCCCTGTTCCGTCCCCGCAGCGTGGGCGAAGGCATGGGACGCACCTGGTACTCCATCTTCGACACCGGCTCGGTGTACGGGCTCATCATTCCCATCGGCGGCGAGATGACCCAGATGGAACACCGCTTCGTGCCCAGCCGGTTCAAGGATTCCTACGGCCCGGTTGGCGCCTGGTCGCAACTGTTCCGTGCCGACCTCACCAACGCCGCCGGCGAAAACTACTTCATCAACCGCCTGCCCGAACTCAAAAAATACGATCCCTATGGTTCCGCCTTCCCAACGCCAACCCCGCTTCGTAACCACCTGCTCTGGACCGAAATCCAGGCCGGCAACGGCCCCATCCAGCTCAAAACCCCCGAAGCCATCGAGGCGCTGGCTGCCGGCGACCCGGTGCGACGGCGGGAAATTATCGGGGAAGCCTGGGAAGACTTCCTGGACATGACCATCTCCCAGGCCATCCTGTGGGCCGCCCACAACATCGCCCCCGAAGAGCGCCCCTCCGAAGTAGTCCTGGCCGAGCCCTACATCATGGGCAGCCACAGCGGTGAAGCCGGCGCCTGGGTCAGCGGCCCCGAGGACGTCGCGCCCGACGGTTATCATTGGGGATACAGCAAGATGACCACCGTAAGCGGCCTTTTCGCCGCCGGCGATGGCGTTGGCGCGTGTCCGCATAAATTCTCCTCAGGATCGTTTACCGAAGGGCGCTTGGCCGGTAAATCCGCCGTGGCCTACGCCCTTGACCACCAGACCCTGCCCAAGGCCGACGACCGTCAGATTGACCGGCTCAAGCAGCAGATATGGGCGCCCATGGTAACCTTCGAGACGAATCAATACGCTTCCACCAATCCCGACGTGAATCCCAATTACCTGTCTCCCCGTCAGGGTCTGTTCCGCCTGCAAAAGTTGATGGACGAGTACGTGGCCGGCGTTTCTGCCGGTTTCACCACCAACGAATCGACCCTGCTGCGTGGCCTCGAATTGATGGGCATGTTCCGCGAAGACCTGCAAAAACTGGCCGCCCGCAGCCGTCACGAACTGCTGCGCTGCCATGAACTCATCCACCGGGCCTGGGTCGGCGAGGCTCACCTGCGCCACATGCTGCACCGCAAGGAAACGCGGTGGCCCGGTTTCTATTACCGTAGCGACTATCCGGAGATGGACGAAGCCAACTGGCGTGTGTTCGTAAATTCCCGCTACGACCCACAGCAGGAAACCTGGGATGTGTTCACACGCCCCTGTCCCCAGGTGTTCTAGCCGAACCCCGTCAACCCTTCCCTCCGACGTTCACCACATCGTTTTAGCCAAAGCCACAACCCAGAGTCGCCGCCTGCCGGTGCGGGGGAACGTAGAGACCTTGTTGCCGCCACGCGGCGCCGGCCCGCCGACAGGCGCTGAACCGCTTCGGATCGCCGGATGCTTCGCACGTTCCAGTGTCACCCGCCACTGGCGACCCCTTTCATCACGCTGATACACTCTTCTCGGCAATCTTATTTTCTGGAGAACAGGTATGAGCAACGATGCGCCTAGCCCAAACCCGGCAGAGCTCCTGGCCGCAGTCACCGATCGCGTCAAAGAGGTGGTGGGCAGTGTTCAGCAATCGCAGCTCTCCGACCCAACGCCCTGCGCCGAATGGAATGTACACGGACTGATTAACCATCTCATCGGCGGAGTCGAATATGCCGCCGGCTGCCTGGTCGGCAACCCCCCGAACATCCAGCTCACCGGCGCCGACAGCACCCACGTCAACGATCACGACGCCTCAAGCCTCTCCCTCGCGTACCGCACCGAGGTGGACCGGGTACTGGAACTCGCCAGCCAACCCGGTACGCTGGAAAAGATTACGACCACACCCTTCGGCGAAATACCCTTCGGCCAGTTTCTGGTGGGCACGTTGATGGACCAGTTTATCCACGGTTGGGATTTGGCCAAAGCTACCGGCCAGGACACCACGCTGGACACCGACCTGGTGGAATTCGCTTTCCCGTTGCTGGCGTCCGGGTTCGCCGACATGGGACGGGAGAGTGGATTCATCGGCATGGCTGTCGACGTCCCGGACGACGCCAGCCTGCAGGACCAGATGATCGCCTACATGGGACGCCAACCATAGGGATGATGGGCAATGGCTTACGACGAAACCCTAGCGCTGCGAATTCGGGAAGCCCTGGATGTCCACGCCGGCGTGGTGGAACGAAAAATGTTCGGTGGCCTCGCCTTTATGGTTAACGGCAATATGTGCTGCGGCGTGATGGACGACCGTCTCATGGTGCGCGTCGGCCCCCACGCCTACGGGGACGCCCTGGAACTACCCCACGCCGGCCTGTTGAACTTCACCGGGCGTCCCATGAAAGGCTCGGTGCTGGTCGAAGCCGCAGGACTGAAATCCGATGACGACCTCACTACCTGGTTAAATCGCGGGCTGGCCTTTGTCGCCACGCTCCCGCCGAAGTAAATCCCCGGGCCCGCCGCCGGGTTGTATTCCCATGCCGATTACGACCGCCGATTACGACGAGCTGGTTCCAGATATAGACAAGTTGTTGCGGCGAGTTCGCCGGCTCGCCAGTCTCCTCGCTACGGCCCGCGGCGCGATATCCCACGGTTCGAACCAGTCACCCAGCAATCCAGTCGAACAAGGAGACTCCTATGCAAGCCATTGATATGCACGTCCACGTGCCCCGCGAGCCGGGCCTGCCCGAGATCGAGATCGAAGCCGAGCTGCTGCGATATTTCCGTGCGCCGCCTCCACCGGCCGACCCGGCCGATATGGCCGCCAAGTTCCGCGAGTCCGACCTCTTCGGCGTGATTTTCTCCGTTGATACCACCACCAACACCGGCGAAAAGCCCGATAGCAACGACTGGGTCGCCAGCATCGTGCGAGACCATCCCGAGCAATTCATGGGCTTTGCGACCGTCGACCCGTGGATGGGCAAGGCTGCCTGCTACGAGTTGGAGCGTTCCATCAGGGAACTGGGCCTCAAGGGGTTGAAACTGCACCCCATCCACCAGGCCTTTTTCCCCAACGACACCCGTTTCTATCCTCTTTACGAAGTGGCAGACAACCTCGGCATCCCGGTGCTGTTTCACTCCGGATTCGCTGGCGCCGGTTCCGGCACTCCCGGCGGTAGCGGACTTAAGCTGAAGTACAGCCAGCCCATTCCCTGTTTTGACGATGTGGCCGCTGACTTCCCCAACCTCACCATCATCATGGCCCACCCCGCCTGGCCGTGGATCGACGAGCAAATTGCAGTGGCCCTGCACAAATCCAACGTGTACCTCGACCTGTCGGGCTGGATGCCGCGCTTCATCCCCGAGACCCTCATTCGCGAAACCAACACGCGCCTGCAGGACAAGGTGATGTTCGGCTCCGATTACCCCTTCATCCAGCCCGACCGTTGGCTACACGACTTCCAGAGCCTGGAGATTCGCGACCACGTCATCCCCAAAGTCCTCATCGAAAACGCCCGCCGCGCCCTCAACATTTCCGCCTGACATCCACCGGCTGACCATCCTGAGCCCGCCGAAGAATCGCCATTACCGTGATGCTCGGATAACAGCCGCCTATCGAAATGCCCCGGCAGCGACCGGCGCGCTATGGCGTCACAGGTCGGTAAGGTTTATATTAATCACCAATCACCGCGCCCGGCGAACCGCCGGCAGCGCCCAGGGTGGCCATCGCCAATATGTCCTCTCAGGTGTTCTACCGTAAATGGCGACCCAGCCGCTTTAGCGACCTGGCCGGGCAGGAGCATGTAACCAACACCCTGCGCCAGGCCATCATCCAAAACCGGGTTAGCCACAGCTATCTGTTCTGCGGGCCGCGGGGCACCGGCAAAACCACCACCGCCCGCGTGCTGGCCAAAGCGGTCAATTGCACCAATCCCCAACAGGGCGACCCTTGCAACGAATGCCACCTTTGCGTCTCCATCAACGATGGCCGCAACATGGACATCATCGAGCTGGACGCTGCCAGCAACCGGGGCATCGACGAAATTCGCGACATCCGCGACCGGGTCCACTTCATGCCGGCCGAGAGCGCACGCAAGGTCTACATCATCGACGAAGCGCACATGCTCACCGCCCAGGCGTCCAACGCCTTCCTCAAAACCCTGGAGGAACCCCCACAGCACGTCATCTTCATCCTGTGTACCACCGAAGCGCACAACATCCTGCCCACCATCATCTCCCGCTGCCAGCGCTACGACTTCCGACGCCTGCCCGGTCAAACGATTTACGATCGGCTGGCTCACATCACCGACCAGGAAGCCGTCGCCATCCAGCCCGACGCGCTCCGTCTGGTGGCGCGCAACGCCGGCGGCTCTCTGCGGGATGCCGAAAACATTCTGGAGCAGCTGGTAGTATCCTCCGGTGGCGAAATCAGCCTTCAGGACGTGGAACAGCTGCTGGGCCTGGGCCGCAGCGACACCTACCTTATCCTGGCCCAGGCGTTAATGTCCGGCGACACGCCCGGGGCGCTGGCCGCCATCAACGCAGCCGTTTGGGAGGGCGCCGATCCCCGCCAGATGCAGCGCCAGACCCTCGATCTGCTGCGATCGGCGCTCCTGATCGCATGGAACGCTGACGATACGCTGGACCTGGCCGACGATACGCTATCAACCCTGCGCTCTGCGGTGCAGCAATCCGACCAATCCCGCATCCTGCGCGCCGTGCGCATCTGGGCCGAGGCCAACCTCCGTTACGACGCACCCGCCTCGCTACCCTTGGAAGTCGCCGCCGCCGAGATCGGCCGCAGCGAACCCGCCGCCGTCCCGGAAACCTCGGTACCCCAGCCGGCGCGTACCCAACAGCCAGCCGTCTCCCGACGCCCGCCCCCACAGCGGCCCGCCACGCCCCAGCCCGCCGACCGGCCACCTGCCGCAATCCCGACTTCGCCGCCGCCAACCGGCGCTCCCCCGATGCAACCTTCCCGAACCCCCGCTGCGGCTCCATCGCCAACCCCGGGCGTCGCGGGTGGAATCCAGGGCCTATGGGAAGACACTGTACGCCAGCTGAGCCGAACCAAGGGAAACAAATACAGCCTGGGCGCGCTGCTGCGCGATTGTCGTACCGAAAGCGTGCACCTCTCCGACGACGGCGCCACCTTGATGCTGCCGTTTCGTAACGTGGCCAACCTGGACCGTATGCAGGAAGAACTGGCCGACCCCAAAGTTCGTGATACCATCGAGCAGGCCATCGAGCAGTGTTTCGGTACCCATCATCCATTTGAGGTTACACTGGTCGGAGGTAACGGCGAAAACAACCGCCCGGCGCGCAATTCCGCTCAAGACAGCCATTTGCTACGCACCGCCATTGGCTTGGGCGCGCGTATCGTAGAAGACCAACAGGAGGCTCCGAACCAACTATGATGAACCGAAAGATGATGCGCCAGGCCCAGCAGTTGCAAAACCGGTTGGCCAAGGTGCAGCAGGAACTCGAAGAACTCACCGTCCAGGGCTCCGCCGGCGGTGGCGTGGTGCGCGTCACCATGAACGGCAAACAGGAAGTGTCCGAAGTCATCATCGAGCCCGAAGCAGCCGAGGACATCGACCTGCTGCAGGACCTGGTCGCCGCCGCCGTCAACGACGCCTCCGCCCGCACCCAGCAGTTGGCCGCCGAAAAGATGGGTGAGGTTACCGGAGGGCTCAACATTCCCGGCCTGACCTGATCCAGTGGGTTGCCAGCATCACACGGTACGCCCGTCCCTTTCGCAACTAACCACACTACGCCTGAAGCGCCATGCTGAATGATCCCGGCCCCGGGACCACCCGTTCGCTCGGACAACTTATCTCCGAGTTGCACCGGCTGCCCGGCATCGGGCCGAAGAGCGCCCAGCGCATCGCCTACCACATCGCGCAGATGCCGGCCGAAGACGCCCGGACGCTGACCGACGCCATCACCAGCGTCAAAGACCTCATCCTTTTCTGTGCCGAATGTCGCAACCTCACCGATGCCTCCCCTTGCGATATCTGCTCCAACCCACAGCGCAACCAGGACCAGATCTGCGTGGTCGAAGAAAGCCGCGACCTCGTTGCGCTGGAACGCACCCGAGCGTTTCGCGGCCTGTATCACGTCCTGCATGGCGTCCTGTCGCCCCTCAACGGAATTGGCCCCGAAGACATTCACCTGCCCCAGTTGTTTGGCAGATTGCAGCGCGAAGATAACCCCTTCCGTGAGCTGATCATCGCCACCAACTCCACGCTGGAAGGCGACGCCACCGCCGATTTCATCCATCGCCGCCTGAACGGATCCGGTATTCGCATCACCCGCCTCGCCCGCGGATTACCGGTCGGCGGCACCCTGGAATTCGCCGACGAGCTCACCCTCAGCCGCGCCTTCTCGGGCCGCAGCGAGCTGGAATAGCGCCATGACTCTGCCGCGCACCTACCGGGCTCTGGGACTCACCCTGCGCAAGAGACCCATCGGCGAGGCCGACGTCCTTTCGACCCTGCTCACCCGCGAGCACGGCAAACTCGAAGTCGTCGCCCGCGGCGCCCGCCGCATCAACGGCAAGCTGGTCGGCCATTTCGAGCCCCTCACGCTGCTCAACCTCGCCCTGGCTCGCGGTCGCACGCTGGACACCGTCGCCGAAGCGGAAGACCGCAGCGTATTCGCGGCCGTGAAGGCCGACTACCACTTGCTATCCCGCGCCCTGTACGTGGTCGAACTGGTGGATGGCTTCAGCGCTCTTTCCGAACCCAACGCGGAACTTTTCGATCTCACCCTGCAAACCCTCAACGTCATGGAATCCGGGTCGGCCACCGATTTGCACCTGCGGTACTTCGAAATCCGGCTGCTGCGGCTGTCGGGTTTCATGCCCGAGTTGTTCTCCTGCATCGACTGCGGCTCGCCGCTGGAACCGGAACGCCACCGCTTCGCAGCCGGGGCCGGCGGAACCATGTGCCTGGATTGCGTTCCAACCGAAGCGTTGTCGCGTCCCCTGTCTTTACCCGCCCTCAAGGTACTGCGTCTGCTGCACCGTACGCCGCTGGTATCCGCGCTCCCCGATTTGCGGGTGCCCTCGCTCGTGCAGAGAGAGGTCAACGAAGTGCTGTCGTCCTGCCTCCAGTACTGGTTGGACGGGAGAATCAACTCGGTCGCATTCATCGAAAAAACCGGCACGGCTTCGATTTAGTCTCAAACTCGCCCCCGCCGCTGTTGAACGGTTAACACCAAATGGATTAAAAAGTCGGTTATCACCACGGTGTTGTCGCGATCCTGCGTAAACACCAACAGGCCCGCCGGGTCCGCCGCTGCGATCATTCTTGCCACAACAGGAACCGCGGCCGGGTAACCCATACGGTTCGATACCGAGGGACATCAAATGTTCAGCAAAGTATTGGTTGCTAACCGGGGCGAGATAGCCGCCCGCATCATTCGTACCTGCCAGCGCATGGGCGTCGCAACCGTCGCCGTGTATTCCGAGGCCGACCGGGGAACCATGCACACCCGCATGGCCGACGAGTCAGTTTGCATCGGCGGCGCGGCAGCCACCGATTCCTACCTGAACATCGACGCCGTGCTGGCGGCCTGCCGGGACACCGGCGCTGAGGCCATCCATCCGGGATACGGGTTCCTTTCGGAAAACTCCGAGCTCGCCCGCCGGTGCAAATCCAATGGCATCGTCTTCATCGGCCCCGGCGAAGAGGTGCTCAACCAGATGGGCGACAAACTCTCCGCCCGCCGCGTCGCCCGCAAGTCCGGCTTGCCGGTGATGCCCGGCACCGAAGAACCCGTCAAAGACGATGAGGCAATTACCAGGGCGAGGGAACTGGGCTTCCCCATGATGGTAAAAGCCATCTCCGGTGGCGGCGGCATCGGCATCCACGTGGTGCACACCATGGCGGAACTGGAGCCCATCATCGAGCGGACCCGCAAAACCGCCCAGGCCGCCTTTGCCGACCCCAGCCTGTTCTACGAACGTTACCTTCAGGGCGCGTCCCATGTCGAAGTCCAGCTCATCGCCGACCAGTATGGCAACGTGTTGCACCTCTACGAGCGCGACTGTTCCATCCAGCGTCGCAACCAGAAACTCATCGAAGAAACGCCGGCATCGGCCAAACTGCCCGCAGACGTACGGGAACAAATCGGTCGCCTGTCCCGCCAGTTGGGCCGCGAGGTTGGTTACACCAACGCCGGCACTGTCGAATTCCTGGTTACCCCCGACGGCCATTTCTTCTTCCTCGAGATGAACCCCCGGTTGCAGGTCGAGCACGGCGTAACCGAGCTGCTCACCGGACAGGACATCGTTGAGATGCAGCTCCAGTCGGCTGCCTGCATCGCCTTCTCCCAGCGCCAGGGTGACATCACGGCCAACGGCCACGCCATCGAGGCCCGCGTATATCCGGAAGACCCCGACACCTGCCTGCCCAACACCGGCGTCGTCACCGATCTCCTCCTGCCCCACGGAGACAACGTCCGCGTGGATACCGCGCTTTGCATCGGTTACGAGGTTTCGCTACACTACGAACCGCTGTTGGCCAAGGTCATGGTTTGGGCTCCCGACCGTGACGCCGCCATCGCCGCATTGGACACTGCACTGGCCGATTTCACCATTGAAGGCGTCACCACCAACATACCGCTGCTGCGCGATGTTCTTGCCAGTCCCGAATTCACGTCCGGGACATACAATACCGGCAGCCTGGCCGATATTTTGGACCGGCGACAGCAATCCCGCCGGGCCGCCATGAACGGCCACAGTTCGGCAGTGTCCACCAACGGACACCACAACGGATATGATCCCGGCCTCGCCCAGAACCCTCGGGCGCTGGCCGCCGCCATCGGGGCCGCGGTTCTGGCTGCTCAGGCCGGACAGCAGGACCCGGCGGGCGCACAGGCCCCTGGCTCGCGCTGGCGGATGCAGGGTCGCCGGGAACTATTCCATTCGCGTTTGGGGAGCGCAACCTGGTAGCGTGGCAACGATAAGGGTACGCATCGGCGACCAGTGGTACACCGTAGAGGTTGGCGACCTTGGCCAGTCGCCGGTCGAGGTTACCGTAGATGGCGAAACCTTTCTTATCGACATCGGAGTGGCCGACGCACCCACTCCGCCGCGCCGGGGCCGTCCGTCTGGCGGACTCTCCGTACCTGACGCCCCAACGCCTGGCGGCCCCGGCGCAGCAGCCCCCGTCAATGACGACATCCTGCGTTCACCCATGCCGGGCCGCGTCATGTCGGTGATGGTGCGTCCGGGTGACGCGGTGTCCGCCGGGGATGAAGTGTGCGTGGTCGAAGCGATGAAAATGGAACAGAGCATTCTGGCCCACCGGGACGGCGTGGTTAAAACCGTGTTCGTACAGCCCCTCGACTCAGTCAGCGCCAACGATCCCCTCGTCGAACTGGAGTAGACCCGCAACTATTATCCAACCCGTGCTCCGGGGCAAGAATTGGCGTGAAGGCAACGCGCCGCAACAGGTGGTAAAATTGGGGCTGTTATGCCTCAGGACGTCATCTACATCAAGGGTGCCCGCGAGCACAACCTCAAGAACATCGACGTAACCATCCCCAGAGACCGCTTGGTGGTTATCACCGGCGTCTCCGGATCGGGCAAAAGCAGCCTCGCCTTCGACACCATCTACGCCGAGGGACAACGGCGTTACGTCGAATCCCTGTCGGCCTATGCCCGTCAGTTCCTTGGTCGCATGGATAAACCCGATGTCGACTACATCGAGGGATTGTCGCCTGCCATCTCCATCGACCAGAAGGGAGTTTCCCACAACCCCCGTTCCACGGTTGGGACGGTTACTGAGATTTACGACTACCTCCGGCTCCTGTTCGCCCGCATCGGCAAGCCCCACTGCCCCAAGTGCGGCAACCCGGTGGCCCGCCAAACCGTACAGCAGATTGTCGATGCCATCCTGAATCTGCCCGAATCGTCACGCATCACCCTGCTGGCTCCCAAGATTCGCCGCAAGAAGGGCGAGCATCGCGAGGTGTTCGAAGCCACCCGTCGCGGAGGTTTCGTCCGCGTGCGCGTCAATGGCGATGTGATGCTGGTCGAAGAAACCGACGCCCTCACCCTCGACAAGCAGAAGTGGCACTACATCGACATCGTGGTCGACCGCCTGATCATCCGCAGCGACACCGAAACCAGCCGGGTTACCGAGTCGGTGGAAACCGCCCTGCGCGAGGGCGAAGGTGTCCTCACCGTGGCCCGGGAGGGCGACGACGATATCGTGTTCAGTGAACAGTTCGCCTGCGTCGCCTGCGGTGTCAGCCTGCCCGAGATCGAGCCGCGCACCTTCAGCTTCAACAGCCCCCACGGAGCCTGCTCGACCTGCACCGGCCTGGGCTACCAGTTAGAAGTGGACCCCGGCCTGGTGATTCAAAACCGCTCCCTGTCCCTGCTGGAAGGCGCCATCGTTCCCTGGGCCCGCTCCGGCGCTGCCAATGCCTGGTACGCCAGCATGATGGAAGCCGTGGCCAGCGAGTTCGACTTCTCTCCCCAGATTCCCGTGCGCGAACTCACCGACGATCAGATGAACGTCATCCTCTACGGCGCCGGCAAGCTCAAGGTGCAGGTGCGCCATCGCACCGGTCGCGGCCGCACCTACGCCTGGAACACCACCTACGAGGGTGTAATCCCTAACCTGCAGCGCCGTTACCGCGACACCGAGTCAGACCACACCCGCAGCGAGATCGAGCGTTATATGGCCCAACGGGCCTGCCGATCCTGCGACGGCGCCCGCCTGCGGCCCGAAGCGCTGGGCGTTCTGGTCTGCGGCCAAAACATCATGGAGGTAACCGGCCTTACCATCGGCCAGGGCCTGCGCTGGATCCGCAGCATCAAACCGGGCGCTGACCCATCGGAAAATGGTTCGGTAAACGGGCACAGCGAAACCAACGGACACGAGCCCACCGCAACCCTGGTACCCGCCGAAGCCGCTCCCACCAACGGAACCGCGACCCGGCGCCGGCGCACCCGTCGCAACGCGCTACCCGCAACACCGGCGCCCGCCACGCTTACCGAGCGGGATATGACCATCGCCGACCAGATTCTCAAAGAAATCGAAGGTCGTCTGCATTTCCTCGACAGCATCGGTCTCGACTACGTGACCATGAGCCGCACGGCCCGCACGCTCTCCGGCGGCGAGGCGCAGCGGGTTCGGCTGGCCACGCAGATCGGCAGCGGATTGACCGGCGTGCTCTACGTCTGCGATGAGCCCACCGTTGGCCTGCACCCCCACGACGACCATCGACTCATTGGCACCCTCACCCGCCTGCGCGACATGGGCAACACCGTCATTGTTGTTGAGCACGACGACGCCATGATGCGCGCCGCCGACTATATCGTGGATTTGGGGCCAGGGGCCGGCGAACACGGTGGCGAAATCGTGGCCACCGGCGACGTGGCCGCCGTCATGAATAACGTCAATTCGCTCACCGGCGCTTACCTCAGCGGTCGCAAAAGCATCCCGGTTCCCGAAGAACGCCGCACCGGCAACGGCCTGGCCATCTCCGTCACCGGAGCCCGCGAAAACAACCTCAAGGGCATCGACGTGGAGTTCCCCCTCGGATTGCTGGGCTGCGTCACCGGTGTGTCGGGCAGCGGCAAAAGCACGTTGGTATATGACATTCTGTACAAACGCCTCGCGCAGGCCGTGGCCCAGGGTCGCGACCGTCCCGGCGACCACGACGACGTAACCGGCATCCACCACATCGACAAGGTGGTCAACATCGACCAGTCGCCCATCGGACGCACGCCTCGCAGCAATCCGGCAACCTACACCGGCGCATTCACACCCATCCGGGAGTTGTTCGCAACCCTGCCCGAAGCACGCATACGCGGTTACAAGCCTGGCCGTTTCTCGTTCAACGTCAAGGGTGGCCGATGCGAAGCCTGTCAGGGCGAGGGCTACATCCAGATCGAGATGCAGTTCCTCCCCGACGTAACCGTCCCCTGCGAAATTTGTCAGGGCCGGCGCTACAACCGGGAGGCCCTGGAAGTTACTCTGCGCGACCAGTCCATCGCCGACGTGCTGTCCATGACCGTGGAAACCGCCCTGGATTTTTTCTGGAACTTCGCCCGCATCCGCAACCGGCTGGAAACGCTGCGCGACGTGGGTTTGGGTTACATTCGCCTCGGCCAGCCGGCAACCACCCTGTCCGGCGGCGAGGCGCAACGGGTCAAGCTGGCCACCGAACTGTCGCGCCGCGCCACCGGTCGCACCCTGTACCTTTTGGATGAGCCCACCACCGGACTGTCCTTCGAAGACTGCGCCGCTCTGTTGCGAGTGCTGCACCGGCTCGTCGATCAGGGCAATTCGGTGTTGCTCATCGAGCACAACCTGGACCTGATCAAGAACGCCGACTGGGTCATCGACCTAGGTCCCGGTGCGGGCCACGAGGGCGGCAACCTGCTGGCATGTGGCACTCCCGAGATGCTGGCGGAGTGCGAGCAGTCGCACACGGGCCGTTACCTGCGCCGCAGCCTGGGCCTGGAGACCATCGCCGCCGTCAGCGCCGATTAGCCGTCCGATCCCGCCGACCGCCGCAGCTCCTGTCATTGCGAACGCAGCGTGGCAATCTCGCCGCAGTGGCATCTGTCATTGTGAGGAATAAAGCTGGTGCGCGTGAGGGAAGGCGAGCCTACCGTTCCGGCATCGGTGATCCGGCGAGCCGGCACTCCTCAAATCGCACTACGCGTTTGGCCTTGTCTATTTTTCCGTACAGCGTCGCCCTTTCGCCCACGCTGAGGCTCAGCATATCCTGGGATTCCCGGAATTCGCACTCCACGAACAGGTCCCTTCTCAGGCGTCGTTCCGCGATGTGAAACCGAATCGTTGATCCGTCTATCTTGCTGACAATGCCCGTGAAGCCGAACAGATCTTCGTCTTCCATGATCCTGTCGAAACGAACGGGATTTCGCTCCTTTTCCGCCTGAAAAAACTCGTAAAGCTCCACCACCGCCTGAGCTGTGGGCGTTGGGGCCGGCGTTCCCGTTGGCGTGGGCAAACCGTTGCCGCAGGCAGCCAACAAAACGACCAACACCAGAAACGCCGGCAAAAATACTATCCGGGACAATATCGTGGTTCGCATATCGGTATGGTCGATCGTATCAGGTTGCCGCGCTATCGAGCGGCGCCGGTTGCCGGGCATGGTGCAGCCCCATGCCCGCAATTATACATGCGGGGAGTTCAACTGCGCCTGATCCTCGCCGGGAACGGGTATCCTCTGCCCTCCCGCTGCTTGATCTCGTGTCGGCCGCGTCGCAGCAAGCATCAAAATGGATACCGCACCCAGATTGATCCCAAACGCTGTGAACACCGGCAGGTAGCTATTCATTTGGTCCACGGCGATACCAGCCGCGATTGGTCCCAGCGCCTGCCCCCCCACCTGTGCTGCCAGCCCCCAGGCCCATATCTTTCCAAGGTGGAGACGCCCGAAATAGTCGGCCCAGGTTAACCGGCTGATTATGTGCAAACCGGCGACGCCGAACCCGAGGACAAATCCCCCCACTAATCCCAGCGCGATACCGTCGGAGAACGCGGTGATGATGGCTCCGCCGCTCACCACCAAACCGGCCACTGGCATGATAAACCGCATCGCGAACCGCTGGCTCAACGCCGACCATAGCAGACTCGCCGGCACCTGGGAGATTGCAAAAATACTGGCCGTCCACACCGCCACCGAAGCGGGCACTCCCTGGTCAATAAAGTGAGGAACCTGGTGCAGCGAAACCCCAGCCTGCACGATAAAACCGGCAAACGCAAACAGCATCATCAACCAGAAAGCGCGGGTACGCATGGCCTGGCGCAACGTAAAATTGATTTCGTCCGACGTCGTTTGCGGGCGGCGTCCTGACGCCACCCGGCGCCGAATCGACGCCTCGGTATCGCCATCCGGCAACAGACCCAAATCCTCTGGCCGCCGACCCATCAACAGAACGGCCGGCGCCGCCCCCACCACCAGCGTCCAGATACCCAGGGCATACCACGCCGCCGGCCAATTCCCCGACACACCAATTATCATCTGGGCCACCAGCGGCATGACAGCCAGTCCCGATCCCTGCACCACGTGGTTCATCGCCAGGGCGAACGGCCGGCGGCGGATGAACCAGTTGCTTACCGCAGTGGACGTCCCCATCTCCAGTGGGCTGGCAAACGCCGCCCGCCCGGGCACATACACCAGGTAAAACAGCCAGATGGTGTTCACCATCCCCAGGCCAAGAGCGCACACGCCCGCAATCGCCGACGATATGCCCACCACCATACCCGAACCGTACCGGTCGATCAGCGGCCCCACCACCGGCGACAGCACCACCGCGAATGCTCCGCCCAAACTAACCGCGCCGGACATCTGCGCTCTCGTCCAGCCAAACTCGTCCCCCATGGGAACCACGAACACCGTCAACACCGCCACCGCCATCAGCGGCCGCGCCGAATACGATGCCACGCCGGTCAACCCCAGTATTACCCACCCATAGTAAAAGGGGGTGATCCGGGCCACCCGGGATTGCAGACCACGCATTATAGGGCGCGATTCCGACGCCGGCCGTCCACCAATTCCTTTTGGCAGTTGGATGAAATGATGACGCAGTCCAGTGGTTTATAACGGGATAAATTCGGAAGCTATGAAACGCCCGCTGCCAGTGTCGCAAATTATAGCAGGTGCCAACCGTCCCCTCCGCGATCATCTCAACCATCGCAGCCCAGTTGCCTTCCGGTCGTCAGATTCACCGCGCCGGCGACCGGCTTCCCGGCTAGGCTATAATAGCCGCGACAGCACAGACACCATCGGCGCAATTCCCCACATAGCACAGTAAATTCTATGAAACGTTCCTTCCGGTTGGCTCTGGCCCAATTCAACCCCACCGTGGGCGACATTGCCGGCAACACAACCCGCATCATCGAGCTGATCGACCAGGCGCGGGCGTCCCACGCCGATCTGGTGGCGTTCCCTGAACTGGCCGTAACCGGCTACCCGCCCGAAGACCTGCTGTTCAAGCCCTCTTTCCTCTCCGAGAACACCGCCGCCGTAGAACGCATCGCTGCCGCCGCCCGAGGCATCGCGGCCGTCGTCGGTTGTGTCGAGGTGGGCTCCGACATCGCCAACGCCGCCGCCATCATCGACGACCGACGCCTGGTGGACTGGTATCGCAAGATGTACTTGCCCAACTATGGCGTGTTCGATGAAGACCGCTATTTCCGTCGCGGCGAAGTTTGCCCCGTGTACATCATCAACGGCGCCACGGTGGGCGTCAATATCTGCGAAGATATTTGGTACCCCGTCGGACCCATCGCCGTGCAGCGCGATGCCGGCGCCGAAATCATCGTCAACATCAACGCATCACCATTCCACGCCGGCAAATCCGCCCAGCGCGAGCGCATGATCTCCACCCGCGCTGCTGACAACGGCGTGTTCGTAGCCTACCTGAATACTGTCGGAGGGCAGGATGAGCTCGTTTTCGACGGCGCCAGCATCGTGTGCGCTCCCGACGGCTCCGTGATTTCCCGCGGGCCAGCCTTCGAGGACAAGCTCATCGTCGCCGATCTGGACGTTGAGTCCGTGTTTCGCCAGCGTCTCCGCGACCCCAAACCCCGCAAAGAAAACCCCAACATCCTGCACGAGGTGGGGCGGGCCCAGGTAACGCCAATTTCTGAACACCAGTTTGCCAATCGCCGCATCCCCGTCGAATCGCCTCTGTTCCCCAACCTCACCGACGAGGAAGAGGTGTACCAGGCCCTGGTCGTGGGTACACGCGACTACGTCCACAAGTCAGGATTTCGCGGCGCGCTGATCGGCCTCTCCGGCGGTATTGATTCCGCGCTCACCGCCACCATAGCAGCAGATGCCCTCGGCGCCGAGAACGTGGTGGGAGTAACCATGCCGTCCCGCTACTCGTCGGAGGGCAGCGTCTCCGATTCCCAGGAACTTGCCGACAACCTCGGCATCAAGCTGTGGCGCATCCCCATCGAGCCGGCCCACGTGGCCTTCACCGACATGCTGGCCGACCGGTTCGCCGGCGCCGAGCCCAACGTCGCCGAGGAGAACGTCCAGGCCCGTATCCGCGGCAATGTGCTAATGACCATATCCAACAAATTCGGCTGGATCGTGCTGACCACCGGCAACAAGAGCGAAATGGCGATGGGCTACGCCACGCTCTACGGCGACATGGCCGGCGGGTTTGCCGTGCTGAAAGACGTGCCCAAAACCCTGGTTTACGCCCTGAGCCGATGGCGTAACGCCGGCACCCCCAACGGACGACCCCTCATACCCATTTCCGTGCTGGTCAAACCTCCCAGCGCCGAACTGCGCCCCGACCAAACTGACCAGGACACCCTGCCTCCCTACGAGCAGCTCGACCCCATCATCAAAGCCTACGTTGAAGACGACTTTAGCTATGCCGACATGGTGGCTATGGGACACAACCCCGACTGGGTGCGGCAGGTCGTAACCTTTGTTGATCGCAACGAGTACAAACGGCGTCAGGCTCCGCCCGGTGTGAAAATTACGCCCCGCGCCTTCGGCAAAGACCGCCGCCTGCCCATCGTAAACCGTTTCCGGCCATTGCCCCCGGTTTGAAAACCCCGATAGCATAGAACCAATCTATATTGTTCACGCCGCTGCGTCCCCCAATACATTTACAGGAGAGTCCCCAAATGGAAATCGAACGCAAACTGGCCGAGATGGGTCTTACCGTTACCGAACCCAATCCGGCCATTGGCAACTTCGTGCCGGCAGTCCGCACCGGCAACCTGGTGTTTGTATCCGGCAACCTGCCCCGATTACCCGACGGCACCATGCCTCACACCGGCAAGCTGGGAAGCGAGGTCAGCGTCGAAGAGGGCGCTGCCGCCGCCCGCCAGAGCGCCGTCAATTGCCTCTCCGCTGCCAAAAGCATAATCGGCGATCTGGACAAGGTGCAGCGTGTCGTCAAGCTGCTGGTGATGGTCAACAGCGACCCATCCTTCGACCAGCAACCCCTTGTGGGCAACGGTGCATCCGACCTGCTCGTGGAGCTCTACGGCGAATCCGGACGCCACGCCCGTTCCGCAGTCGGTATGGCCGCCCTTCCCAGGGGCGCACCCGTGGAAGTGGAGATGATTCTGGAAGTAGCCGACTGATCACCGCCAGGCGGTTCGGCCCGGGTTCAGCCGGCGGCGGTCTCCGGCTCCGTGGTTTCCAGCCCCTTGTACGAAAATACCGCGAACAGCGGATCCGAGGGCGGCGAGTCGTCAGCGTTGGACAACCCGCCCCGCACCCCAGCCAATCCTCCGGCGTGGTGCATATATGACGCTACCAGCTCGATGTGGTCTTCGTCGTTGGTCCCTCTCCACACCCGCACCGCCTTGGTGGGGAAGCACCGGTTGGAAAACGAAACCACAAATACCCCACCCGGCCGCAGTATCCTGGAAACTTCCGAGAACACATCCAGTGGGTGGGTCAGGTACTGCACCGACACCGTGATCACCACGGCATCGAAAGACTCATCATCGAAGGGCAGTGATGGATCGGCGTTGATGTCCCGCAGGACGTATTCGGTCAGTTGCGGGTTGTCGGCCATCTCGGCAGCATTCATACCCAGACCCACGATCCGTTTGCGCGGGTGATCGTCGGGCCAGTGGGTCCGCCAACTGGTCATCAGGTCCAGCACTTCGGCCTGCTCCGGTATCAACCGCCGAAACAGCTTGCCCACCGCGTCAATGGCCCCATCGTCAATGTGAACCACCAGCCGCGGCATGGTGTAAAACTCGGCGTCATTGCTCTCGTCTTCCCGCTGGAAAAACTCCGGTGGGAAACTCCTGGGATCCATTGCCAAGTTCAACCTCCTGATGAGATCCATGCTGCCGGTCCGCTCCGGGAAAATGGCCCGCTCGCGTTCTGAAAAATTCAAGCTCAATTATTCCCTCTCGCCGGTAGAGGGGAGGGGTGCGCGGGCAACCCATCCTCCCGCTACTGTCATTGCGAGCGAAGCGCGGCAATCTCGCTACGGGGACAGAACTTTATGCGGTAACCGGAATGATACGTCTGAACACCCTCCGCAATGACACGCAACCTTCCTACCCCAAACGATACGCCCGCGCCGCGCAATCGTGGAACATATCCGCCCGCTCGCTGGCCGAAAAGTCCGCCGACATTCGCTTGAAGGCGTTCCACATCACATGATACGAGAACGATTCCTTGTCCACCGGGAAGTTGCTCTCGAACATACAGCGGCTCGGCCCGAATTGTTCGATGCAGTAACGCATAATCGGGTCGATCGACGTCGCCACCTCTTCTGAGCCAACCGGTGTCGAGCGTTGATGCCAGTCGAACCCCGTGCGAGCCATCCCGACGCCGCCCAGCTTGAGCACCACGTTGGGAGCCGAGGCTGCCGCCGCGATCCCGGCGCGCCAGTTGGCCATCGTTTCGTCCGGATTACTGGCATACGGTCCCGTACGCATCAGGCCGCCCACATGGTTCAGCACGATGGTCAGGTCGGGAACGGCCCGGGCGAAATCGGCCACCTCGGGCAGTTGCGGATGCAAACACGACACATCCAGCGACAGGTTCATTTCGGCCAGCACCCGGGCGCCGGCCCGGTAGTGGTCACTGGCAAGTTGATTCGGGAACGGATACGCGCCGGGGCTGGCAATCTCCGGATGAGGGTCCCATCCCACGCCGTGGCGGATGCCGCTGAACCGGTTGGGGCTGGCCGCGCGCAACGCTTCCAGCACCGGGCGCACATTGCTCCCCAGGTGCAGATTCGCATGGCCCACAATCCCGTGAGCCGCGCGGGTGTTGCCGTAGATGCCGCTGGCGCTCTGGGCAGCGATGCCCTGCACGAATTCCATCTCGCCGACGGGGCGCATCTCGTCCGATGCCCCGTCCCGGTACATCGACCGCGCCTCCACAAACACCGTGGACACAATGTTGTGGCCGCTGCCGGTGTCGGCCATGAGCTGGTCCAGCATGTAGCGTGGCTCAACCCGGTCGGGTCGCTGATCCCAAAAATGGTGATGCGGGTCGCAGATGGACAAATCAGGTTCCAGGGTCGGCTCAACCGTTTGAGCCAGCCAGTCGTTGATCGGTGCTGCCATAATCCTGCCTCCTTGGTCGAATCCGTTGGGAACGGCGGTGCATCGGGCGTTGGGACTGTGTGTTGCTTAGATCTCCACGCGGTACACGCGGGCGGCGGTGTCATGGAACATGGCAGCGCGCTCCGTGGCCGAGTATCCGCTGGACAGACGCTTGAAGGCGTTGTACATCACGTTGTACGAATAGGACACCTTGTCCACCGGGAAGTTGCTCTCGAACATGCAGCGATCCGGCCCGAACTGTTCGATACAGTGCTGCATGAACGGCGCCATGCCTTCCGCCAGTTCCTCGGAGCCGATGGGGACGGTCCGCTCGTGCCAGTCAAAGCCGGTGCGGGGCATCCCGATGCCGCCCAGCTTGATCACCACGTTGGGAGCCGACGCAGCGGCGGTGATGCCCTTGCGCCACGTGTCCAGCACTTCTTCCTGGTTGTTTCCATACGGGCCGGTGCGCAGCAGACCGCCGATGTGGTTCAGGATGATGGTCAGGTCGGGTACGGCTTTGGCGAAATCGGCCAGTTCCGGCAGCTGCGGGAAATACATCCAGCCTTCCAGCGTTAGGCCCATGCTTGCCAGGACCCTGGCGCCGGCCATGAAGTTGTCGCTGGCCAGCTGACCCTGCTGGTTGTGCGCCGCGGTATTCTCAATCTCTGGATGCGGGTCCCAGGTAACCGAGTGGCGGATACCGCGGAACCGGTTGGGGCTGGCTGCCTGCAACGCCTCCAGCACCGGTTTCACGCCATCGCCCAGGTGCAGATTCGCATGTCCCACGATGGATGCTGCCGCCCGACCCGGCCCGTAGAGTCCGTTGGCCGATGCCGCCGCCAGGCCCTGCACAAATTCCACCTCGCCCACCGGACGCATTTCCTCCGGGCCCGTGCTGCGATACATCGACCGTGCCTCCACAAACACCGTGGAGCGTACGTTATGACCGCTGTTGATATCTTCGGCCAGCTCGTGCAGCAGGTAGCGCTGGTAGGGAATCCGCTCGGTGCGGTAATCCCAAAAATGATGGTGCGGGTCGCAAATTGGTATCTCTGGCTCCAGCGTTTCTTCCGGCCGGGTGGCGAGCCAGTCATTGCCTCCGAATGGCATAATCGAGCCTCCTGTGCGTATCATAGCGCCGGTCGGCCTCGGTTATGTAACCTGCTCCGCCGGCAGCGCAATCATAACACAGCAGTTGCCAGCCCCCGTCCCCGCCGCGCGGCTCCCTGCTATCATGTCATCCAGACTCGCCCGCCGTCGAACGCCCGTCTACGCGGATAATCAGGGGAACCTAATAACCATGACCACACCCGCACTCCGACAGTCCCACCCCTACTACATGTACGACGCGATCGTGTCGCAACCCGACGCAATCGCATCGGTGTTGGCCAGCCAATCTGCCATCTGCGATGACCTGGGTCCTGCGCTGGCCGCCCGCCGCCGGATCTATCTGGTCGGTATCGGCACATCCTGGCACGCCGCGCTGGCCGCCCAGCACATGCTCACCGCCGGCCCCGAAACCTTCGCCTGCAACTCGTTCGAATTCTGCACCGCTCCTCCGCGCGTAACACCGGACGACGCCGTGATCATCTTCAGCCACCGGGGAACCAAGCGCTCCTCCTACGACGCGCTGGACTATGCCCGGTCCACCGGCGCATTCACCGTAGCCATCACCTCAACCGCGCCCGGCCCGCGCATTCAGGCTGCCAACCGGTTGATTCACACTGTATCCCCCGAGATATCGTCGGCGTTCACCGTCAGCTACACCACCGCCCTCACCGTCATCGCCATGCTCAACCGGGCCATCGCTGCCCAAACCGGCCGGGACGCCAGCGACCCCGCCTATAACCAGGTGGATGCACTGCCCAACCTAATGTCGCAAGTCCTGGCCGCCGAGGACGATATCAGGGGAGTTGCGCTGGACAATCAATCGCGCCGCCGCTTCATCTCCGCCGGCTGGGGTGCCCACCGCGCCAACGCCTACGAGGTCGCCCTCAAAATCAAGGAGACCAGCCGCGCCGACTGCGAGGGCTTCCAGATGGAGCAGTTGCTTCACGGCCCCTTCTGCTCCCTTGACTCAGATTGCCTTCTGACCCTCATCGCGCCGCCCGGTGACGACCGTGGCCGCACCCTCAACCTGTCCCTGGCCGCCCGCGAACTGGGCGCACCGGTATGGGCGTTGATGGGCGAACCGGACCCGTCGGTGCTTGCCACGGGGGCCCGCATCTTCCCGTTGCCCGCTTGCCCGCCCAATCTGATGCCCATCATCAGCGTGGCCCCCCTCCAGCTCTTTACCTATCACCTGGCGCTGGCCCGGGGTAAACACCCCGACCTGTTCCAGCAGGACGACCCCCTCCAGGCGGCTGCCCGCACTCATTACGACCTGTAATCCGTCAATGCGCCAATGAATCGAAAACGTTTCCGAAGTCATTGCCCGGCACGCACAACTCATTGCAATTGCGAGGAGCATAGCGACGTGGCAATCCCCCTGATGAACACCACACTTTCCCCACCGCAATCTCACCAACCAGAGGACTGAACCAATGCCCGACAACACCGAAGCCCAACGTCTGATCGAAGAAGCCGCCCGAACCCGCGGCTACACCCTGGAAATGCACCGTATCAACGCCCTCGCCGACCCCGAGTGGACGCAGAAATACGGCGAGTTCATCGAGGCGACCTACACCGGCCAACGGTTGCTGGATCGCAAGACGAAAGAGCTGCTGCAAATCTGCGTGGAGGTCGCATTGCGCGCCGACCAGGAGCAAATTCAGGCGCACATGCGCGTGGCGCTCAGCGAGGGAGCCACTCCACGGGAGATACTGGAAGCCATGCAGGCTGTTATCGCACCCATGGGAGCCCTGGCTTTCCGCCGCGGTGTTCAGGCCTGGGCCGCCGAAACCGACTTCCAATACTGACCCCGACGGCGCTGACCCTACGGGTACTGACCTAACCGGCTCGCCGCGCCTTCAGCCGCCGCCCGGCATGTTGGGGTGTCCCCACAGCGGATGCCTGAACGTGGGCGCCAGGGCGGGGTTCAACTGGCGTCTCACATTGGCCGCAGCCCCGCCGTCGTGGGTCGTAACTGCGGCTGTCTCGCCCGATTCGTCGGTGGCGACCCGGCGGTTGCTGCGCGGAGCCTTCCGTCGCGACGTTAACTGGTTCAGATGCCGCGCCAACTCATCCAGGCTGTGCAGGTTGTGGGCCGGCATGAAATCGTCGATGTACGGCAACGCCGCCTGCATCCCGCGGGTTAGTGGTTCGTAGGTCGGCGACCCCAGCAATGGATTCAGCCAGATCAAGCGGTGGCAGCTGCGTTGCAATCGCGCCATCTCCCGCGACAACAGCTCCGGCTCGCCCCGGTCCCAGCCGTCCGAAATCACCAGCACCACCGCGCCGCCACGCAGCACCCGGCGCGCCCACTGGTAATTGAAACCCTTAATCGCCTCGCCGATGCGCGTCCCACCCGCCCAGTCGGGAACCGCATGGGCCACATCGGCCACCGCCTGATCGACTCCCCGGTGCGCCAGATGACGGGTCACGCGGGTCAATCGGGTGGCGAACAAAAACGCCTCCAGCTGCTGCCCGCTCACCGCCACCGTGTGCACGAAGTGCAACAGCATTCTGGTGTACCGCTCCATGGAGCCGCTCACATCGCAAATCAGCACCAGTGGTCGCGGCTTGGTCTTCCTCCGGCGGTAGGCGATATCCAGCATTTCGCCGCCGTAGGCCAGACTCCGGCGCATACTCCTGCGCAGGTCGATATCTGACCCGTCTCCCCACATCAGGCGACGTGTCCGCCGGCTGCCCAAATCCCACACCAGGTCTGCCATCATCCCCCGAGCTGCCGCCACCTCGTTGGCGGTGTATTCGGCGAAATCTCGTTGGCGCAGCACTTCGCGGGCGCTGAATGATCGCTGCAGGTCCACCACCGGCTGACGGTCTCCCGCGTCGTCGGGCGGCATGTCCTCGCCGGGCGGACCATCCGAGGTATCCTCCCGGTGGGGCATGACACGCGGCGTCCGATATCGCCGTTCCTCTCCCATTGACCGCAGATCCCTCATGCTTGCGCCGCGAGCCTGTGGTCTCCAGAAAACCTGGAATGCCTCATCAAACAGGGGCAAATCACTGCGGCGATGCACCAGCAATGCCCGCGCCGCCAAACGAAAATCGTTGCGGTTTCCCCCCAGCGGCACAAACTCCGTGGCCCGTACCAGATCCAGCATGTTCGCCGACCCAAAATCCAGCCCCAGCCGTCGCAGCACCTCGCCGAACATCAGCAGGTTGGGCAGTATGGTTCCGTCCCCGACGTCAGCCGGTGCGGTGTGCATGTTGATGTTGGTAGCCATTCTCTCGGATCACTCCGGTGCGCCGGCACGCCCGTCGATGCATCGGTCAGTCGGCAGATCGACCGGCAAACAGGATGGTATCACACTGCATCCCGGTTTACGTGTTGGCAACCGCGGCGGGTCGATGACGCAGCGTCACCGCCGCTGGGTCGCGTGGGAACAACAAGGCGGCAATCACCCCCACGCTAGTGCCGGCTGCCACGCACAGCACTCCCGTCATCAGCGAACCCGACAACTCAGCGATGATCCCGGCTGCCAGGGGCCCGGCGGCGAATCCCACCGCGCTGAACGTCAACACCAGCGCCGCTATCACCGACACCTCCCGTTCGTGGATATCCTTGAAATCGAACGGCAGCACCTCCATCGCCGGCACAAAGACCCATACCAGCCCCAAGCCGGTCAACCCGATGGCCACCAACGCCTGATTGCCGGCCAGCAGCGCTGCAAACGTGAACCCGGTGTTGAATACGGCGGGAATCAGAATCATCAAGCGACGGTCGGTTATGCGTTTGAAAATCTGACCACCCAGCGGCGCTCCCGGAATCAGGGCATAGTAGAGAAAACCAAACAGAATGCTGCCCGAAGTTATAGCGATGTTACGTTCGGTTTCCAGGATCACGGGCAAGAACGTCAGCGCCGTAGTCCACGACGCCGCCAGGCAAAGCATCACTGTTCCCAACAGCCAGGCGTGCGGATAGCGCCGGAGAGCGCCGATGGGCGACACCCCTCCGTCCTGCATCAGCGCGGTGGCAGCGTCCTTAGCTCGTGCTCCGTCGTTGGATTGCTCCGTTCCGTCGTTCGCCGACCGTACCGATGGCCCGGCTTTGGCCGTGGACGTCAGCGTCGTCCAGATCAAAAAATGCGCCGCCATCAGCCCGCCCTGGATGAAATACGCCAATCGCCAGCTGCCCAGGGCGACGATAATCAGTGGACTGAAGGTTAACACCCCCGCCATCAGCGTCGAATGAACCGACAATCCGACTGCTGTTACGATTGAGTAGTCTTTCGGAGCCACCCAACGTCGCAGCAGCAGCGGGCGCACCGGAGCCAGCGCCGCATAGGTCAGCACGGTAAAGAATCGAGCCGCCAGCAGCGTCCAGAACCCCACGGCCAGCCCCTGGCAGAACACCATCGGCGTAATTACGGCCAGCGCTCTCATCACGCGCCGGTTTGGGTTCATCCTGCTGAAGACCACGCTCAGCGGTACCAGCGCCACGGCGGACGTAATCCACCACACCCCCTGCAACAACCCGATTTGCAGATAGGACAGGTGCAGGTCTTCGCGCACGAAGGGCAGAAACAACCCAAAGGCAAAGGACGACAGCACCACCGAACTGTAGTGCAGCCGGTTCAGCATCAGCGCCGCCCACCCCCGTGGAGATGTGGTGGCGGCCGCTTCAGCGCTGGAGGAGTTGCCGGGCTGTGTCAACATCTACCGCACAAACACTCGCTCTCCTCTCAACCCAAAAGAACCGGTCGACGGAAGAAAACCAGGGTAAGGAAACAACATCCCCAACACCTTCCAGGACAATCCCGCAAGTCATGAAACCCGGGGATTCCTGTCTCGATCAATTCGCCCGGCTACCGGTGACCCGACCGTGGGTGCGCCAATGCCGCCGCCTGCTCCGCAGTCATCCCGGCGAACCGCTCCGGTCGGTATGGCCCCAGGACGGCATCCGCCGAGACTCCGTCGCAAATCTCCAGGGCGGCCAGTTGACTCAAAACCGGCGCCAGCGTAACTCCGCTATGGGTCAGCGCAACGTAAAGATTGGGCGCCTCGATGGCAAATCCCATCACCGGGTAGCCATCCAGCGGCATGGGACGCCAACCCACGGGCACCGGCGTCGCCTCCGCTCCCGCCAACCCCGACAGATACTGACCGGCCCGAGCCAGCAGGTCGTTGGCGTGGGTCTGGCTGTCGTCTTCGGCCAAACTCTCCTGGTCACCCTCGCCAATCATAAAACGTCCGTCGGCGCACTGACGCAAATGAATCTCGCGCCGGCCGTCGCCCAGCGGCGGCGCATATACCACCGGCACGTTGTGGAGCAATCTGGGCATCGGACTCGTTCGAATGACCACCCCGGGGCTCTCGGCCTGTGGAACATGCACGTCAGCCAGTGCGGCCAAGGCCGTCGTGTCGGTCCCGGCAGCCAGCACCACCGCGTCGCACACAATGTCGCCGCCGGTGGTCTGCACCGCCGCGATTCGCCCGTCGTCCCCCGACGCAAACCCTAGTACTGCGGTGCCGATGTAAATGGACGACTCGACCTCGGCAATGCGCCGCAAACAGGCATCCACCACCAGTTGGGGCTCCACCTGTCCCTCGTTTTCGCTGTACTCGGCTACGTTCACGGGGCCAATATTTAGAGAGGGCTCAAGCTCCGCCAGCTCGGCGGCGTCCACCAAACGGCTGGGATAACCCCAGGACTGCAATTGCCGCACCCGGGCCACCAGGTTCTCCGCTGCCACCGGGTCCGACTCCCAGGATATCTTGCCACCCCAACGCAGCCCGATCTCATTGGCTCCTCCATCTGGAGCCAGGCCGACGGCGAATCGCGACCACATTTCCAGCGAGCGCCGGTTCAGGTTGTGGTAGCCGATGGGTTCCTTGGCGCCGGCGTTGATCCACGCAAAACTGTGGCTGGACGCGCCGCTTCCCGGTTCGGCTCGGTCGATGATGGACACTTTGACGCCTCGGGCGGCGAGTCGCCAGGCAATGGTTGCCCCCAGAATGCCAGCGCCGATGACGGCAACGTGACGCGGTTGGTTGGTGCTGATCACTGGCGGCCTCCCCTGCCTTGTGTCGGCGTGCGCGTCAGCCGCGACGACCGCCCCGGCGCGGGCCACGGTTCCGAGAACGTTCCAGCAGCGTTCGCACCGGCTCGCCCCTTACCGCCTCGATGTCATCCTGATACTTCAGCATGATGCCCAGCGTATCGTCTATGACCTCCGGTTCCAGTTCACGCATGTTCAGCGCCATCAGCGCCGAGGTCCAGTCCAGCGTCTCGGAAACACCGGGGATTTTGTACAGCTCGGTATCCCGCAGCTCCTGGATGAACGACGTCACCTGCTGGGCCAATTGGCGCGGCGCATCGGGCAGGCGCGCCGATACTATCTGCAATTCCTTTTGGTAGTCTGGGTAGTCCACCCAGTAGTACAGGCACCGTCGCTTCAGCGCGTCGTGCACCTCCCGCGTCCGGTTTGAGGTGATCACGACCACCGGCGGGTGAGCCGCCTTGAATGTGCCCAACTCAGGAATGGTGATCTGGTAATCGCCCAGCAGTTCCAGCAGAAATCCCTCAAATTCTTCGTCCGCCCGGTCCAGCTCGTCAATCAGCAGCACCGGCGCCCGGTCGCGTCCCTGGTCGATGGCTTCCAGCAGGGGCCGCTTGATCAAAAATTGCTGGCTGAACAGGTCAATGCCGGCATCGTTGCCGTCCACGTCGCCGCGACGAGCCTCCATTAAACGAATTTCCAGCAGTTGACGAGTGTGGTTCCACTCGTACACGGCGTGGTTTACGTCCAGGCCCTCGTAGCATTGCAGGCGTATCAGGTCGGTTTGCAATCCCGCTGCCAGCGCGCGGGCGATCTCCGTTTTCCCGACTCCGGCCTCGCCCTCCAGGAACAGCGGTCGTTGCAGTTTCAACGCCAGAAAGATGGCGATGGCCAGCCCCCGGTCGGTGATGTATGCCTGGTCGCGCAGCAGGTTCTGCACTGCCTCCACGGAATCAGGAGACGTCGGGCTCGCTTCGGGAACAGTGTGGTCGGTAGGGGAAATCGTCACTGGGCAACTCCGGGTTCGGGATTCAGGCAACTGAAACCATTGTAGACCATTTACCCGTTCCTCGCCGTCACCCCAGCCAACCCGATACAAACCCCCGCACCAACCCGCGTAACGTATCCCAGTGGTCCCCCAGGGCCGCCCGTTCTGATTCGGTCAGGCAGTCGTAGGTGCGCCCGTACGCGGCGAAATACCAAATCGGAAACACCCAGAATCCCTCATCCACCCTTGTAGCCCGTTCCGGCAGCGTCGCCACGATTCTTCCGGTCGCGCCGCTCACCTCCCACGATGCAACGGTCTGCCCCCCGTCTGCAATGGCCAGTCCTTCCACGAACGCGGCGTCCCGGTCAGCGTCAGTGTACGGATCCAGCAGTTGCAGCAACCGGCGCTGTCGTTCGGCATCGTTGGCCGCCGGTCCGGCAAACCGGCGCGTGTACCGGCTCTCCCAGTTTGCTCCCAGCGCCGGCACCACCAGTCCCCCGTCGCTGGCGATCGCGGGCACGCCGGCCAAGCGCGACCATTCTTCCGCCTTGGTGCGGGCGATCACCTCGTGGGTATCGCCTGATTCGTCCGGATCGGCCCTCACTCCCAGCTCCGCCGGCGTAACCGCCTGCACGTCCAGCCCTTCCAGCAGCCAGCGCAGCATCCGCTGCTTGTCGGCGTTGCCGGTGGCCAGGAGGATGGTCGGTGTCGACACGTCGGCCCTTCCTTCAGGCGCGCGAACGGACGTTGACGGGGAGCCTGGCCATCTCGTTGCCGTCGATTGCGACGTGAAAGGCGTGAGGGCCGTGCTTACGGAACGTTACGCCGTTCACCTCAACGATGATGCGTGCCCGTGAATCCACCACGCCGTCGGGGCTGGTGAATTGCATGGTGCGCTGGATCGGCGGCATGGCGTCCTGCGCGTCCGGATCCAGCAGCCGCACGTCCAGCCGTTTCTGTCCCGCTTCCAGGGTCGAATGACGCAGAATGCAAACCACCACGAATCGGGCGTGGGTCATCGGCAGCGCATTGCCACTCACACTGTCGATCCCTATCCCCAGAGCGTGCAGCTTACCCCGGTCCTCCAGCGCAGAGTCGCACAGAAAAGACAGTTCGGTGTTCATCCGAAACGGCTAACCGTCGCCGTCGCCCCCAACGTTCCCGAACGCCACCCCCGCAGCAGCGGCAGCGGGCGGCACCACTGACGGGAATACCCCCGAGCGAGCCGCCGGTGGCAACTGGTCCTCCCAGTTCGGTATGAGCTGACGCTTGGTTGTCTCCAGCGTCAATACGACGATTACGCCCAGGCTGCTGAACGCCATGGACAGCGCGAACGCCGGCACATATCCCACGAACTGAATCACCAGACCCGCCACCAGCGTCGAGACAAAATGCCCCATCATCGCTCCAGAGATTTGGAACCCATAGATGGTTGCCACCGGCCCGGTGCCAAAGTATTGGCGGTTCACCACCGGATACGCCGACATCTCGCCGCCGAATCCAATCCCGAACGCGCACCCGAAGAGGTAGAAGGCCCACACATCTTGAGCGAAAAACAGCAGCACCACCGCCCCGGCCTGGATGCTCAGCGCCGTCGCCATTATCAGCTTGCCGCCCACCCTTTCGGTGATGATCGGCACCGCAAACCGCCCCATGATGCTGAATACGTTGATCAGCGTCAGGATCACTGCGCCCGTGGTGAAGTTGATACCCTGCGTAACCGCGTAGTCCACCACGAAAATCAACACTATGCCGTGGCCGGCGCAGCCCATGCCGTGGATCACCGGCAGGTTCCAGAACGCCCGCGTGTGCTTCATCTGCCGTTGGAAAATTCGCAACCGCAGCTTGGCCATATCAGGATCAAATTTGGCCGGAACCGGATCGTTCTCGGTGGCGCCGTAGGGTAGCAGGCCCTTATCCGCCGGCACATTGCGGAAAAACGGCATCAACCCCAGGATCGCTCCCGCTCCAACCAATCCGATGACAACGAACGTCGTCTCCCAGCCAAACCGCACCAGCAGCATCGAATAAACCGGAGCCAGCACCGCGGCGCCCACCCCTCCGGCAGCCCACATTATCCCGATCCCCAGGCCCAGCCGCTTGCGGAACCACGGATTCACCGCCGCCATCAGGGGAACCATTGAGATGGACGAGGTGAGGGCCAGCATCACGCTGTAAACTATGAAGAACTGCCACACCGACGTAATGAAACCGATCAGGACCATGCTGACGCCGAACAACAGCCCGCCCGCTATGATCAACTTGCGGGGCCCCAGCAGGTCGCCAAACCGTCCGCTGAACGGCGATGTCAGCGACCCGACCAGGTAGTAACCCGCCAGCGCAAATCCTATAAACGCCGGCGGCCACCCGAATCGACCGCCTTCTTCCAACGGCGCCCTCAACTCCGGCACCATGATGCCGGCCGACATCGAAATCGACTGCCCAAAAATTTGCACCACGGCCAGGATCGCAATGATGACCCAGCTGTAGTGGATTCGACCCGTGGGTCGGAGTTTCACCGGTAAAGCAGCCATTCAGGATAACTTCCTAATTCTTCATCTTATTTCGCAACCTTGGAGACGCGAGTGCGCCCCGGATGTCGCGTTCAGTGCAATGGACACGCGGTCAGGAAAGCCTTGCCCCACCAGGTGTCGGAAGCCGTCGCTCCGGCTCCACCGCCCCCGGGGATTGCAGCCGTGGCCAGTCGTGGAACAGCATTGGGATCGACCGGCCCCGACGTTGACGCTGTCTGCCCGTATCCGGAAGTGAACCCGGATGTGGCGGTGGTTAGCACGCTGCCAAGACCGGCCTCGGTGCTGGCCGACACGGCCCATGCGCCAAAAAAGATGATCAACAGCAACGTAACCACCATCGCCCCCACGGACGTGAGCATGGCCAAATTGCGCCTCGCGTACGATACCATAGCGCGCATATTGTACTCTTCAATGCGCCCCATTGACAGCCTCCCGACCACCAACCCTACCCCTTCGCCCTTGATGGGAGAGGGTTGGGGTGAGGGTGAACCCCCCGTTCATCCTGAGCCTGTCGAAGGATCGTTGGGAGAGGGTGAACCCCCGGCGAGCAGCCCTACCCGGCCAGGCTTTGCTGAAACACCTGATCCCACGCCAGCGCCCACGGCGGACGCAGATAGCCCAATGCCCGCACGTCGTCGTACCACACCGACAGCGGCGAGTAGCGAGTGTAAGCGCTGCCGCCCGTGAGCTTGCACAGCCTCCCCAGGCAGTCGTCCGACAGCCGGGCCACGCTTTCCTTGGCCAGCAGCAATTCGCGCCGGCCGGTGTTCGTCTCCAGGCAGCGAATCGCGCCCTCCCAGGCTTGGCCGATCAGCCAGGCCTCCTGTTCGGCGTGGGCCCACTCCACCTGCTGAAACGCCCGCAGCCCCGGCTCCGATGCCATTCCGTTCCTGATGCGGGGACGTACGTAATCCATCGCGGCGTCCACCACACCAACAATCACCGACAGAAACGCCGCTGCGCCCAAGCCCCCGTTTGCGCCCATCAATTCGGCCTGATGGTTGGGCCATGCCACTCGCGTCGCCGGGAATTTCGCAAACTCGAAAGCATGGCTGTTGGTCGATTTCATCCCGTGCCCCCGCCACTCGGCGGTGAGCTTCAGGCCGCTGGAACCGTCCCACGGTTGGTTGCGTACCTCCATGAAAAACAGGTCGGGAACCGTTTCCCCCGCCGCCAGCGCGCGGGTGGTCATGAAGGACGTCAACCCAGACCCGCTCCCAAAGTGTTTCATACCGGAAATCCGGT
Organism: Dehalococcoidia bacterium; assembly: GCA_965217175.1. Taxonomy (GTDB): domain Bacteria; phylum Chloroflexota; class Dehalococcoidia; order Lucifugimonadales; family UBA3495; genus Bin87. Next base: position 1,099,703 of record OZ244251.1, on the reverse strand, counting down.
AGCCGAATTCGCTCACGCCATCCGGCTCGCACACGCTCGATGTCAGGGCCGTGTCTCCCCCAGATCCGGGTTCGCTGACGATAGTGCCCCACCAGCATCCACTGTGCACGCTGTCGAACACCTCGTTGCGCTGTTTAATCCATCCCGACGTGTATGGTTCGGGAACCGTGGGCAACCGCCACGAGGCCAACACCAGATGGTGCATCGCGCTGGCCAGCGTGATGGACGGATCGCCGGTCGCCAGCTTGCGCAGCAGCGAACAGATGGGCCGCGCCGACTGCTCGATACTCTCCCACGTGCCCCCCAAGTCGGTGGGCACGGCCATCAGAGGCACACCTATCTCGGCGAGGCGAGCGTAGTCGGCGGGATCGCCTTTGGTCCGCTGCTGACGGTCGGCCAGGTCGGCGGCCCATTCGGCCGCCACCACGGGGGCCTGCTCCAGAATGCTAGCGATGGTAGTCATTGATCCAACTCTCCTACAGACGCCGGGCCCACCCGATCCATGCCGACCAGGGTGCTCCGACGCCCGCGAAAATGGTCATCCTGCCCGGTATTCTGCTCACCGGTAATCTATTCGATGCTAATATCGTAGCCTACAATTGCGCTGAAGTTCTTGCGCATGTTGTTGTAGCGCGGTTCGTGAGATTGCACGTTTCCCACGCTGTCCGTCGCCCGGGACATTACCGTGTACTCGCCTGGCGCAGCGTCCCAAACCCACGACCACCGCCGCCACATGAACCGCTCCGACGGTTCTTCCAGCCGGGCCGGGTGCCATGATTTGCCGCCGTCCACGCTGACCTCAACCTGAATGATGGCTCCGCCGCCGCTCCAGGCGTAACCGCGCACCACGTGCGGTCCCGCCGCCAGGGTCTTCGTGTCGTCGTTGGGCCGTGTCACCAGCGACTTCACCCCGATGGTGGTGATCAGCTCTTTGTTTGGGTCGTCGGCAGAATCGGCGTAGTAGTAGAAGTTGTAGTGATACCAGCAATCCGGCTCGTGATCCATCACCTCCAGCCGCCGCAGCCACTTCACCGACCAGTTGCCCGACCAGCCCGGAACCAGCAATCGGATGGGGGCGCCGTGCAGGTGTTCCAGCAACTGCCCGTTTTGAGCGTACGCCAGTATCGTGTCCGGATGCAGCGCCTTCTGCAGCGGGAACCCCTTGTCGTAAAAGAAAGGTTCGGTCCCCTCGGCGGCAGAGGCTGGCACGCCTTCGTCCCAACCCTCGGCGCGGATGTGCGTCGCCCGTCCGGTGAGCCCCGCGGCATTCAGCACTGCGGCCAGCGGCACACCCGTCCACTCGCTGCCAGAAAGTATCATCCGCTCCTGTGTTCGCGACGGACGGGGTCCTTCACCCTTGAAGTATTCAAAATACGTCGCGTCGCTGCCCGAACACTCCATCACGGTACGCACCGAACGGGAAGGGAAGCGCCGCAACTCGGCGTAATTCAGGTGCAGCGTATTTTTCACTTCCCCGTCCACCGACAACGACCAGTCTGCCGCGGCCACCGGTTCCGGAATCCCGAAGTGCTGCACAACATAGTGCAGCTCGGTCGGCGTGATTAATCCTTCCAGTTCCATCACCGGAGTTCGCACGCGCTCCGTCTTGCCGTCGGGTCGCAACAACGTGATGGGCTCGACCTTCTTATGGGGCCATCCGTACCAATTCTCTCCTTCTGTGCTGCCAGCGCCATCGGAATTGGCACCATCCATCTGCAGGAAATCGGGCCGGGCGGCATCGTCTGCTTGCGTTTCCGACGGGTTTTGCGGAGTAGTCATGGCGTCATCGCTCCCTGTGAAGTTTGAGCCCGACAACCGCCGGGCGAGTTACGCCAGTTTCCCACGCCGGCGCAAAGTGGGCAAGCACCAAACAGCCTAAGGATCATCCTGAGCCCATCCCCCCGTCCCCAATCCATTCTCTCGTCTTTCCCGCGCAGGCCGAGAATCCAACCCCCTCTCCCTTGATGGGAGGGGGTTGGAGCCTGCCCCGTACTTGATACGGGGGTGAGGGTGCGTAGCCACACATACCAGTCCTTTCTGCACAATCCCTCTCGTCTTTCCCGCGAAAGCGGGAAGATGGATTCACATTTGAAGTGCAACAGTTGGCTGTGGAAGACTTCGGCTGGGGTTAGGTAATCGAGGCATTTGCGAGGGGTATTATTGTACGCCTGTACCAGTCGGGTAAACCGACGCGGCGACAGGGTGGCCAGGTCGGTCTTGCGAGGCAGGTTACGACGCAGACGACCAATGGCGTTCTCCACCCCACCTTTCTGCCAGGGGGAGTGGGTATCGCAGAAGAAGGTTTCCAGACCCAGGGCGTGGAGCCGGTAGTGGTGGGCGAACTCGGTGCCGTTGTCGAAGGTTACGCTGCGGCGCCAGTGTGGCGGCATCTGGGCCAGGATGTTGGCCAGGGTCTGGGCGATGGGCCGGGCGGCTTTGGTGGGTGGCCGGGCGGCGGTGATGAGGCGGGAGTGGCGCTCGTGGAGGGTGAGGACCACCTGTTTGCGGATGCGGAACATCATCAGGTCGGCTTCCCAGTGGCCGGGACTCTGGCGATGGACAACCTCCTGGGGGCGCTGGGACAGGGGCCGCCGCAACTTGATGAAGGAGGCTGGGCTACCGCCCCGGCGACCTCGGTAGCCCCGTTTAGACTTGGCCCGAGGCAGGTAATGTCGCCAGGAATATGCCTTATTGCGCCTGATCTGGGTGTAGATGAAGCGGTAGATGCTCTCGTGGGAGATCACCCGGCGACCCGTTTCCCGGGCCGACCGGGATGCTTTCCGCATCGGGGGAACCACCGCGGTCATCGGCGCCGGCCTGTTCGCCGTGTTCGCGCGCCAGCCAACCGTAGCAGTCCCCGCTCCCACGCTGGGAGAAAACTAGGGTGTGTTGATAAATGCCGCCATTCCCGCGCAGTTCCTCTCGTCCTTCCCGCGAAAACGGGAAACCACGCACCCGCCTGTCATTGCGAGGAGCGTTAGCGACGCGGCAATCCCGTCCGGCCCCACCGGGCCGTTCGTCCTGAGCCTGTCGAAGGAGGTTGACCGCTCCGCTCATCCTGGTCGTTGGGCGGCCTGTCCTCTCCGCTCATCCTGAGCCTGTCGAAGGAGGTTGACCGCTCCGCTCATCCTGAACCTGTCGAAGGAGGTTGACCGTGGTTCGACAAGCTCACCATGAGCGGGTGCCAAGGGCCTTTGCAATTGCCCTGAGCGCTGACACCCGCCCCTTGCGCCTCCCGATTTCACCCCTCTAACATCTACCTTGTCAGGCAAACCTACCAATTGGAACATCACATCGGAGCAGGGGCCGGGTTCTCACGGCCAACCCCGTCAGCATAAAATCACAACACGTCGGGCCTCGGGTGCAGCAGCCTCATTCCACTGCGCTGCCGAGCCTGTACAGCGGCGACAGCCCAGCGCCTCGTCTTGCAGCAGTCCCCGCGACTGCCGATTAACGGCGAAAAAGTAAGCATAAATGCGTTGTGTACCCTGGCCGTACGCTGACTCGGAACTCGAACCCCTGCTCCATAATCTACCAACCCACCGCCTGAGAACCACCGAACCACCGTCATCACCACCTGACCCAAAGGAACCACCATCCCCAACATTCCTCCACCACCGTCACCGCCACCCCCGCATTGACCGTATCCCCGCCGTAAAATCCTGACCATCCGTGTCGGCCCGTACTCCTTAACATCGCGGCCCGACGATGTGGCGTCGCCCCCGGCCCGTCGTGTATCATTGCCCCGTCGGTTCGACCTATCGAGCTATCCTCCGACCACCCAACTGAACGGCGGTGTTGACCATGACTTACAACAAACGGCGAGTTACCAAACCCGTGTACGTTGGCGGTGTGAAAGTTGGCGGTGGCGCCGACGTTACCGTCCAGTCCATGACTAAAACCGACACCCGCGACGTGAAGGCCACCGTGCGCCAGATTCACGAGCTGGAAGAGGCGGGTTGCGAAATCATCCGGTCGGCGGTGCCCGACATGGAAGCCGCCCAGGCAATGGCCGAGATCAAGAAGCAGATTCACATTCCCCTGATTGCCGATATCCACTTCCATTACCAGCTGGCCCTGGAGTGCGCCGCCGGCGGCGTGGACTGCCTGCGCCTCAATCCCGGCAACCTTCGCAACGCCGACCAGGTGCGCGAAGTGGTCCAGTCCGCCAAGGAACGCAACATCCCCATCCGCATCGGCGTGAACTTCGGCAGTCTCCCCCCGGTGGGCGGCATCGGTCGCACCCGCGGATTCTCCCGCCACATGGACCTGGTCAACCGCCTGCCCAAAGCCGGCGAGGCCCAATCCGGCGACTACAGCGTCGTCGATCACATGGTGGCCACCGCCCTTTGGGAAATCAGCCTGCTGGAAGAACAGGACTTCGAACAGATCAAGATTTCCATGAAGGCCTTTGACGTTCCCACCACCGTGGAGGCGTACCGCCGTCTCGGCGAGATGGTGCCCTATCCTCTGCACCTTGGCATCACCGAGGCCGGCACCGTGCAGTCCGGCTCCATCCGCACCGCCGTTGGCCTGGGCGTGCTGCTCTACGAGGGCATCGGCGACACCATCCGCGTCTCCCTCAGCGGCGACAGCGTTGAGGAAGTTACCGCCGGCTACGAGATTCTCAAGTCACTGAACCTGCGGGACAAGGGCACCACGCTGGTCGCCTGCCCCAGCTGCGGCCGCGCCGACGTAGACGTGGTGAAACTGGCCAACGATGTGGACGCACTGGTCAAACGCAGCGACAAGAAAATCAAGGTGGCCGTAATGGGCTGCGAGGTCAACGGACCCGGCGAGGCCAAGGACGCCGACGTGGGCATCGCCGCTGGCGCCGGCCGGGCGATTATCTTCCGCAAGGGCGAGAAGGTGCGGGTAGTGCCCGAAGCCGAAATGCTCACCGCTCTCATGGAAGAAATCGAGAATACGCCCGCCCACACGTAAACATCCCCGTCAGTGCGCCCCTCACCCCAACCCCTCTCCCGGTGGGAGAGGGGCTTTTTTTGGCGCCGACGGATGCCTGCCCTCGCCCTACGGGTGGCCGGGAATCGGACCTGTCCCCTCTCCCTTGATTGGAGAGGGGACAGGTGAGGGTGATATCCTTACCTTGGGCCACGCTCCGAACCCCCATTCCAAAAACGTGAACACCCGAGGATCCCCATGTCCGCCACCACCTTTGCACCCTTCGACGTCACCGCCCTGGAAGATGCCGGCATCCCGACCCTGCCCAGCGAACGCGAACCGCTGCGCCGCCACCTGCTGGACGCCATCGCCCGCATCCGTCCCACGCTGGAAGCCGATGCCGAAGCCAACGACGCCGGCGAAACCCTGGCCTGGCCGTCCGTGGTCGCTCTCTATCGGGAAGGATTGCTATCCCTCAAAGTGCCCCGGGAACTCGGCGGCCCCGAAGTCGACCCCCTGCTCTACCTGGAACTCATCGACGAGATCAGCTACCTCAACCCCTCAGCCGGCTGGTGCACCTTCATCAACAGCACCAGCACCGCGTGGAAGGGCGCTTTCCTTCCCGATGCTGGCGTCGAACGCATCTTTGCCAACGGGCGAATGCCCATCGCTTCGGGGTCCATCATTCCCCGCGGGTTGGGCACTCCCGTGGAGGGCGGATGGCGGGTCAGCGGGCGGTGGCCCTTTGCCAGCGGTTCCGGGCATTCTTCCTGGATGTCTGCCGGCTTTCGCATCGTTCGGGACGGTCAAACCGGGCCGGAGCACATGGTGATGGCAGTGCCCATCGAGGACGTGCAGTTTCTGGACAACTGGCAGGTGATGGGACTGAAAGGCACCGGCAGTCGCGATTTCGTCCTGGATAACTGCTTCATTTCCCACGATTTCGCCTTCGACCTGCTGACCACCGACCCGCGATGCGGCGGTCCCATGTTCTGGCTGGGCCGGCCCGGATTCGTCACCACCGACCACGCCGCCTTCGCCCTGGGTGTCGCCCGGCGCGCCCTGGACGAAATCTCGCTACAGGCCGGCTCTTACCAGCGCGGATACCTGACCTCACCCATCGCAAATCGTGGCGCATTGCAACACGACCTGGGCAAGTGCGACCAGCAACTGCGGGCGGCGCGGGCGCTGTGCCGCGAAGCTCTGGAAAACGCCTGGGAATTCTGCCTGCGTCAGGAGCGGCCCGACCTGGAACGCCAGTTGAGGTTGCGGGGCTCCTGCGCCTATGCCACCGACGTGGCCTGCCAGGTGGCAACTACGGCGTTCCGCTACGGCGGCGGCAACGCCATCTACAACGATCGGGTCTTGCAGCGCTGTATGCGCGACGTCAACGCCGCCGCCCAGCACTTCATGGTCAACACCAGCGCCTACGACAACCTCGGGCAATTCCGCCTGGGCATCCCCAACGTCGACGCAATGGGGTGACGCTCCCCCTCCCTCGATGGGAGAGGGCTGGGGTGAGGGTGGTAACGACGTGAACGCATCACAACCTGGCGCTCCCCCCAATCGGCGGCGGCGGATGTTGATGTTCATTGCCATCTCCGTTGCACTGTATGTCACGGCATTCGTGCTCTTGCGAACCTATTTCCCAGACTGCTTCTCCGGAACGCTGTCGGACGATCCGGTGCAGTGTCACGCACTTGAACAGGCCCACAATGAGGGCATCATCAACGTTGAAGCGGTCTACGAAGTGGGTGAGGTGCTGTACTTCCAGCTGAGCCAGGCAGATTTCGTCACCGAGGAACAGCGCCAGTTTTTGATCGAACAAGCCCGTGTAAAACTGGACGGATATCCGGACTTGTCCATCGTTCCAGGGTGGTTCGAGTATTGTCATGGAGTTGCACTAGAGGTGGCTTTGACTTGCATCTTGGAGTCCACGTTTCAGGGTTCGCGTGGTGGCGTCGTCTTATGGTCAGACCCGAATCGGAGTGTTTCGTTTCGGCCAGGTGGGGATGCAATGCGGCGCCAAACCCGCGGATGGGCCACGTACCGGCAGGTGTGGCCACACCGAGTGGCTCGACAAGCGCAAATAGCACGAGGACCGGGTAATTTCGACGTTTCAGAAGTGGACGTGACGAATTTCCCCGAGGTGACGTGTGGTTCCCAGAATAGCCACAGTTCATGCAGGAACTGGCTACGAAACCCAGGATTGGGTATTGGGGGTTGGCACGGGGGAGAAGGTAGCTGGAGTACGCACTATGTTCAGGTAAAGGTAACTGGTGATGACCCCAACGCCGAGGCGGCGGCACGCCAGAGGCTGATCCAGAGGTACGGTTTCGACAACGGCGAGCTACTGGTAACCATACCCGTAAAGCATGGCTTTGGAGAACTGTTACGGTGGTCGGTTATCTTGGACCGCTTCGCGTATGTCTCAGGCAACACAATCGGCATTATGGGCGCTCAGGTAAGCACCAATCACGGTTGGCCCGGGGTTTTGCACGTTTCGGGCAGCGCGCCACAAATACCGGACGAATTGCCGCCATCGGTGGACAGGGATTCCCTACTTCGAGATACCATACTGGTGTGGGCCGTTGACCCACAAATGGTAGCTGATGCCCTGCCCGAGCTTCTGCCTCAACTTGGGATTCCAACCGATGCAGTGGGAGTGATAGCGCCCACTGATTTGGCCACAACTGAGCGAGGGGGCACACTCGACGCAGGTTGGGAAGCCGGCGGCCTGCGCATCATCAGCTGGCTGGAGCTGGACTCGCGATCGCCCGTTTTGGCTTGGATGGTACCAGCCGGAACCGTGGCGGTGGTGTTGGCGCTGGCCGGTTTCGTTGTTGTGTGGTTGCGTCATCGACGTGCGAATCGCGCCGATGCAGCGCCCATCCCCAACGTCGACGCAATGGGTTAACGCCTCCGCATCCCAAGCCCCAACCCGTCATTCCGGATTTGATCCGGAATCCATTCCCCTACCTTAACACTGTCCATCGGTGTATGACACCGTGCCTTCCGGGCGGGAGAGGGCAGGCGTGAGGGTGATAAAGTGTATATTGAACGTCACCCACCCGATCCGCCCAACCCTTCCCCCGAGGCTCCCCATGCGCATGTCCCGACTCGTTACCCGCACCCTGCGCGACGACCCGCCCGAGGCCGAAACCGCCAGCCATCGTTTGATGCTCCGCGCCGGCCTGATCCAGCAGGTCGCCGCCGGCGTCTACGCCTACCTCCCCCTGGCCTGGCGCTCCCTGCTCAAAATCGAGCAGATCGTCCGCGAGGAGATGGACGCCGCCGGCAGCCAGGAACTGCGCCTGCCCGCCCTGCAGCCGATGGAGCTGTGGGAGCAGACCAATCGCGCCGCCGCTTTTGGCGACAACCTGTTTTCCCTCGAAGACCGCCGTGGTCGGCCCATGGTCATCGCGCCCACCCACGAGGAAGTGATCACCAACGTGGTTAAAAGCAACGTGCAGTCTTACCGGGACCTGCCCGTCATCCTGTACCAGATGCAGACCAAATTCCGCGACGAACCTCGACCCCGCGCCGGCCTGGTGCGCGTCCGCGAGTTCACCATGAAGGACGCCTACTCCTTCGACACCGACGAGGATGCGCTGGATGTGTCGTATCAGGCCATGGCCCAAGCCTACCGCAACGTCTTCCGCCGCTGCAGCGTGCCGGTGCTCATGGCCGAAGCCGACAGCGGCGCCATCGGCGGCAAGGACTCCCACGAGTTCCTGCTGCCCACCCATACCGGCGAGGATACCGTCATCACCTGCCCCGGCTGCGGCTACACCGCCAACGCCGAGAAGGCCGCCGGCGTCTACCCCACGCAGGACATTCCCGACCCGCTGCCCCTGGAAGCCGTCAGCACCCCCGGCATCAAGACCATCGCCGGCCTGGCCGATTTCCTGGGTGTGACCGAATCTCAAACCCTGAAAGCCGTGTTCTATCACGCTGACGATGAGGTTGTGTTCGTGACGATTCGCGGTGATCTGGAGGTCAACGAGGTCAAGCTCAAGAACGCCCTGCACTGCAACGACCTGCGCCTCGCCGACGATGATGAAGTGGCGGCGGCGGGCCTGGTGGCCGGTTCAGCTTCGGCCATCGGCATCAGCAACATTCGCCGCATCGCCGACCCGTCCATCCACAACGGCGGCAACTTTGTGGTCGGCGCCAACCAGCCCGACACCCACTACCGGAACGCCAACCACCCACGGGACTTCGAAACCGACCTGCTCACCGACATCGCCCTCGCCCAACCCGGCCATCTCTGCACCGTCTGCGGGTCCGAGTTGCAGGCCACCCGCGGCGTGGAGGTCGGCCACATCTTCAAGCTGGGCACGTTCTTCAGCGAGGCCCTGGGCGCCAACTACCTGGATCAGGATGGTCAGCATCAGCCCATCGTTATGGGGTGCTACGGCATCGGCGTCAGCCGGGTCCTGGCCGCTGCCATCGAGCAAAACCACGATGAAAACGGCATCATATTCCCGTCCCCCATCGCCCCGTACCAGGTTTATCTGGTGGGCCTGAACATGTCAGACGAGAGCGTGGCCGCCGCCGCCACCAAACTGTACGACCAGCTCTGGGCCGCTGGCGTGGAGACCCTGTTTGACGATCGGGAGGATGCGGCAGCCGGCGTAAAGTTCAACGACGCCGACCTTATCGGCCTGCCCCTGCGCCTGGTGGTAAGCCCGCGCAACCTGCGCCAGGGGATGGTGGAAGTGCGCCGCCGCACCGAGTCGGAAGCCCAGATGGTCGCCGTGGAATCGGTGGTTGATACGGTGCGTAATCTGCAGCTGGAGGGTTAGCGCGCGTTGACAAATACCGTCATTCCCGCGTAAGCGGGAATCCAGTGGCCGAAGTCGTCAACACCGGTTTTGATTCTTTCACCGTACGCTCTTTGGACTCCAGCTTCCGCAGGAGTGACGGGCTGGTCTGCTAATCGTCACCAGGCTCTAGCGCGGCGACAGGAACTGACCCAGCATCGCCATGTTGTCCTGCAGCTGCGGCGCCAGCTCGGTGCCGCCGGCGGTGAGCAGCAGCAGCAGCCGTATCTGCGCCGAAAGGTCACCGGCCAACTTGGATTTCGCCTCGGCCACGGTGTCGCCTTCCACCGGAACCCGCAACCCGTTCAGGGGCAACGTCTGCCGTGATTCCCCAGCCCAGTATTTGTCCAGGCTGTCGATGATGACGATGGGAATCTCGTGGGAGACGACAAACAGCGCCTCGGGTGGGCTGTCTTCGGGCGTCAGCACGTCGGCGAACGATCGGGTTACATCGCTGTGGTTGATGTGGAAAACAGCCGCGTTAGGCTGGCTGGCAGAGGTATTTTTCCAGTTCCAATCCTCACCCAATTCCGAGGTGCTGGCGTTCGGTTCGACTACGACCGGCAGCGCCAGATCCTCTGCCAAGGGCCTGCCGTCGCCTCCGGGATCATCCGCCGGGCGAAGGTCGTGCCGGCGACCGGAATCGTCGCCAGAATTCTCAGGAGTCGTCATGGCAGGCTCCAGCGCGTTCTAGTGGTCGTGATTTTCCAGGTCGATTTCCCAGGCGGTATACACCTGATCCGGCAGGGTAATCGGTCCGACAGCCGCCTCATAATCCTTCACATGCTTGCTGGCAAGCACGGCGATCGCCTTCAGCATCTGCGGGCTCACCTTGATGCGGGTCCTCAGGATGGGCTCACGTTCCTCCAGCTGTTCGCCGAAAAACAGCACCGCCGAATACAGGCTGCTGAAGATATGGAACGAGTCGCTGTAGAAGGTAACCGCGTCGAGTGTTCCGGCTGCTTCTGCCGGAGCAGCAGCGGCGGCCGTGCCGGTGTTGATCTGCAGCGGCGTAACATCGCCGGGATTCAGGAATGCGTCCTCCTGCGGCGGCTTGTCTTCAGGTGGAACGTAGGGGCGCTGTATGATGGGCATGATTCCTCCGGCTGGGCGGCCTGCAAGTGCATTGGCGCGGGTGGTCGCCATTATACCGGGTTTGCCGCCCGTTTGCCGGGGATTAAAAAACGGCCTTCACCCGCTTGAAGCGCGCACCAGCGGGGTGGTGTTGGTACGGATTACGCGCTGCACCCGGCGATCATCGCATCATTCCGACGCCATCGACAGACCATCGACGAACTGCAGGTTGGGCAGCTTGGACAATTCGGCCGGCGGCACTTTCAGCTTCGCCGAGCGGCTGCCCGCGCCCAGTATCACGTAATCCATCTCCAGCAGGCGTTGGTCGGCATAGATGGTCAAATCGGCCGGCAGCGCCAGCGCCGTAACCCCGCCAATCTGCATACCGGTTAGTTCACTGGTGTCTTCTGCAGACGCGAAGGATGCCCTGGAAACGCCCATCAACCGTCGCACGGTTCGGTTCACATCCAGGCGGTCGCAGCCCCTGACCAGGCATGCCGCGTACGAGGCAGCGCCCCGTCTGCTGCCCACCACGATGGTATTGGCGCAGTGCGGCAGGTCGAACCCGTATTCGGCGCAGAAATCGGCGGTGTCGCCAAACTGTGGGTCGATGGGAATCCACTCCCAATCCACAATGGATAAAGCCGCCAGCGCCTCCCGAACCCTCGCTTCGATCTGGGCGCTATCCAGAGTACTCATGGTGGTTACTACAGTGTCACCGTGGCGTCGGCGAGACACACCAGCTCATCGCGCTGGTTGGTGCCCCGGATACGGCACTGCACCTTGCGTTGGCCGTACAGGTTGCCGCCAGCGCCCGTTACCTCGCCGGCGAAGGTCACCACGTCGCCCGCGCGGAACGGCGTTATGGCGCGCATCAGCAGATTGCCGCCGTTGTAAAGCGCTTCGACCGGGAAATTGAGGCCCAGGAAACGGTCAACGTAGGAGAGGGTGGCCGGGCCGGCGTTCACCGCACCGCCAAATATGTTCTGCCGGGCAAACTCCTCATCAGTGTGTATGTTGCTGGGACTGGGTCGCCCGGCGAGCCGTTGGGCGTTCTTGCGCAGGATATTCTCGGTAGACTCGGCAACGGCCAATGTCCTCGGCAGTGGTGTGCCGACCCGGGCGTCGCTCCACGTCAGGAATCGGGACTGATCCGGCACGGCGTCGGTGTCCGGCGTCACTGCGGCGGCGCTGGCCTCCGGTGGAACCTCCCGCTGGCCGGCAACGTACTCGAAGATGCACGTATAGTCGCTGCTGGCGACCACCGCGCCCGACTCGCCGAACGCCGACACCCGAAACGTAACGAACTTACTGCCCCGCCGCTCGTATTTCTCGTACACCCGCCGGGTGCTCGTGATAGTTTCTCCGGCATGCACCGGACGATACCAGCGAACCTCACCCTTGGCGAACGGCGTTTGTCGCCGCGCCGTGGTGGATCGTTCCTGCGCCACGAATCCGTTGGCTTCGGCGATCTCTTCGCGCAACAGCGGAGCGTAGGTCAACGCCATGGTGGGCATCGCCAGCAATGGCGGCGCGGCGCTTCCCACGAGTGGCATCCGGTAGCGAGGGTCGGGATTCTGGGCACAGGCCGCGTACTCGGCTACGTCGGCATCCGATATCGTTACTTCGGTGGCGCCACCGGCCTGCCCAACCCTCACCGTGTCGTAAGTCCAAAGCCTTTCAGTCTCGGTCGTATTCTGCTGCGTCATTGCCGTTGCCTCCTGTTAGCAGCGACATTATAACCACAATCACGTCGCGCGCCATTACCGACCACGTCTCATGTAACTGTTCGGAGTTGAAGGTAGAATCCTGGCCCCAACCTGTCATTCCCGCGAACGCGGGAATCCAGGAAGCCAAGGATAAGCAACATTGCGGTTAAAAGATGTCTCTGGATTCCGGCTCAAGGCCGGAATAACGGAGATGACATGCACCGAAGGCCAACCCGCCCGATTACTGCGATAATGTAGCATCTGCTTCGAATACCCGCAGCAATTCGCCAGGAACCCTGCCGATGCCTCCTGACACGACCTGCGTCACCACCGCGCCCATCGGGAATGCGTCGCTCCAATCCCTGATTGGTGCGGTGAAGCACGCCAAATCCACCGACCCGTTTGCCCGCGTGGTGGTGGTGACCGACCACAGCGACGTGGCCCGCGCGGTGAGGCATCATCTCGGCTCCAGCGGAACCATCAACGTCACGGTGCAGGTGGGCCACCGCCTGGCCGCCGAACTGGCAGAACCCATCCTCAGGTCAGCGGGAGTCAGTGGCTCCGCCCTCCGCCGTCCCCTGTCACGACTGCTAGAATCGCAGGCGGTGCGAGATGCAGCCCAATCGTGGTCTGCTTCCGACATTTCGCACCTGTCGGACACCGGTCGACGGCGTTTTTACGGTGCGCTGGCCGCCACCTTCAGGCAAATGGCTGAGCGTCCCGCTGGATACAGCCCGGAACCGCCGCCTGCCGTACCTTTCGAAGCCGCATCTTCCGGGGCCGTATCTTCCGCAATCGAAGGGTTGTTCCAGGGTTACGTGAAATCTCTACGGGACAACGGGTTCTATACTCGCAGCCAACTCCCCGACATGGCCGTTGAGGCGCTGACTTCCCAGGAATCAATCGCGCCAGACCAGTCCAATGGGGAACCGTCCGTCATCTACTACCTTCCCCGGAGACTTTCCGAAGGTGAGCTGCGGTTGGCGCAAAAGCTGCTGGAAAGGGGCCAGTGTCAGGTCATACTGGGCGTAACCGGTGATCCCGCCGCAGACCTGCCGTTCCTCCGTCTGCTGGAGAAACTACATCCCGCTGCCGCTGCGCCCGGTCAGGTCCCTGATCCCCTGAGTCAGCGCGCCGCGAGCGATTCCCTCTCGGTGGTGATCGCTCCCGACCCGGGCGAAGAGGTCAGGATGGTCATCCGCCAGATTGTGGGCGCGACGGATGAAATGCCCTTTCACGAAATCGCGGTGATCCATCGTCAGGATTTGCCGTACGCCAGCCTGTTGCGCCAGGAACTGGATTTCGCCGGCATTCCCCACACCGGCGTGCCCTACCACCGCCTGGCCGACACCCCACCCGGGAGATTTTTGCGCGGCATGATCGACCTGGCGATGGGCGTCGCCGATGCCGACCCTCCCACCGTGGACCGGGATCGTCTTATCAACTGGCTGAACAGCACGGGTGTAACCGACGGGTTGCCACTGCCACCTAACCACCACCCCGGATCAACGGCAACCGTTCCTGCCGCGCGTTGGGCGACGCTGGCTCGCGAATCCCGCGCCAACGGTACGCTGCAGGGTTGGAAATCCCGGCTGAACGCCCACCTCGATCGACTGCAACGCCGGCTGGTCGAGCAGGACACCAGCGCCAACGACGATGCGCCCGTGGCCGAACACCCCTGGTTAATGCGCGAACGGTCACAGACCGACGCACTGTTGCAATTCATCGACCGCCTCTGCCAGCGGTTGGCCGACTTGGGCGCTCCACCCCAGCCGCAGTGGGATTCAGCAATTGACCTGGTGCGCGGTATCATTCGGGATTTTCAGTGGCCCACTCCCGGAGACGAATCCCACCGCCAGCGAATGGATGACCTGCTGGCCGACATTGCCGACTTGCAACAATGGGGCTCTCCCTACGGCGTGCCCACGCTGCGGGATGCCGTGGTCCAGGCTCTGCAGAGCCCTACGTCCGACCGTGGCCGCCCGGTTGGTGACGGCATTTACGTCGGCCCGCCCTCAGGCATCGTGGGCGCAGCCTACCAGGCCATTTTCGCCGTCGGGATGGTGGAGCGGCAGTTCCCGCCGACGCCACGGGTCAATCCCTGGCTATCCAACCTGGCGTCGACCTTTCAGCTGGACGAGGCGCTGGAACGGTACGATTTTCTGGGCGCGATCGCCTCCGCCCAACGGGCCGTGCTCAGCTATCCCACCGCGGGAACCGGACGCAACGCCACCTACCCCTCGCGCTGGCTGATCGAGGCGGCCAACCTGATCCACCGGGCTGGCGGCAACGTTGAACGGCTATCCCACGAAAACCTCGCCCACCGCGCCGAGATAAAACCCTGGCTCACCGTGGTTCCCTCGCGGGAAGCCGGTCTGGCGCGGCTCATCTCTCACCCGTCGCCCACATCGCCAGGATCGTACCAACCGGCCCGAATTGACGCCGCCGACCCGATGGACTATGACCTGTCCTACCTGGCTGCCTATGTGCGGCAGTGGCCGCGTCCCCACCTGTCGGCACATCCGGCGCTGTTCTCCAACCAGCGGTTGCTGACCGCCCTGGTCGCCCGCGATGCCCGGCGCGCGTCCACCTACTCCCGATGGGACGGCCTGGTGGGGGCCGGCCTCACCGACCTCACCGGTCGAATCGGCACCCAGGAATACCCGGTTTCGGCCAGCGCGCTGGAAAGGTGGGCCCGCTGTCCCTTCCAGTTCTTCGCTTCCCGCATCCTGCGCCTGGAAGCTCCCCCGATGGAAGAATCGGACGAAATCTCCGCACTGGATCGCGGAAGCCTGGTCCACACCATACTCGAACGGTATGCTGCCGCCCCCGTCCCCACCCTCGATGAGCTGCTCGCCATCGCCGAACAGGAATTTGCCGCCGCAGAACAGCAGGGCGCTACGGGCTACTACCTGCTCTGGGAGATTGAAAAGGAGAACATGAGGGACAGCCTCAAGCGGTTCATGGACGCCGAGGTTGATTGGTTCCCCGATGCTGATCCCGCCAAATCTGCCGCGGAGATTGCATTCGGCCCCCATGCCCAATGGCAGGATGTAAGCGTTTTGGCGGCTGGAGTGGGTCCCGTGTGGTTCCGCGGCAAAATAGACCGCATCGACGTTGGCGATGAAGAAGTGCGGGTGCGGGACTTTAAAACTGGTAGCCCTGATTCCTACCGTGCCCGGGGCGCTAACGCTATTCCCCAAAATTCCGTGTCCAACGGTCGGGCGCTGCAGTTGCCGATTTATCTGGCAGCGGCCAAAACCGCACACCCGGATTTGCCGGTAACCGCCAGCTACTGCTTTCCGTTGCACGACCCGGCGACCTACGACGTTGCCGAGTACTCCGACACGGACGAGGAAATGCGCGATGCTTTCCACCACGCGCTAACCACCATCGTGGGTTCGGTTCGCCAGGGAATCTTTCCGGCAACCCCGGACGGAAAAGGCAGTCACGGTAACTGCGGCTGGTGCGACTTCCGACAGCTTTGCCCGACTCGCCGACGGTACATCTGGTTGAACAAAGGCCGCCGTGACCCCACCGTCCAGGGATTCAACGACCTGGGCGGCGACGCGGCTGTGTAGACTCATCCGCGCAGGACGTTGAACCGTGACAGTCCAGCACAATCAGGCCACTGCCGGCGCAGACTGGTCCACCGAGCAGAGGATTGCTAACGACCTGTATTCCAATTTTCTGGTGGAGGCCAGCGCCGGAACCGGAAAAACCTATTCCCTGGTCACCCGGGTCGTATCTCTGATCAAAGCCGGCCCCGCGAACGGCGGCGCAACCATGGACCGGCTGGTGGCCATCACCTTCACCGAGGCCGCTGCCGCCGAACTGTCCGACCGCATCCGTTCCCGAATGGAACAACTCCTCGCTGACCACCACCCCGGTGATGCCCACGATGTCCTCGGTTCGGTGTCGGCAGATGAAAGGGCGCGGATCGAAGCGGCTATCCAGAATATAGACCAGGCAACCATCCAGACCATCCATAGCTTCGCCGGACAGCTGCTCCGCGAACGGCCCACGGACGTCGGCCTTCCCCCAGGCTGGCTGCAACTGGACGATCTGGCCGCGACCCAGCGCTTCAACGAATCCTGGGAGCGTTGGCTGGAACGGTCCCTCGGGTCGGACACCGGTGTTTCCCCCGACCTGCAGAACGTCCTCCGCGCCATGATCGGAGCCAGGGTCGGCGTGCAACGATGGCGGGATCTCGCCCGCATTTTCAGCGACCGCTACCATCACCTCCGGAGCGACAGCAGCATCGGAAGCATAGACCTGCCGGAGCTGGCGGCGAACTCCGCGGAGGAACTGCGAGCGTTGGCTGCCGGGTGCAGCGACCCTACCGATCTGCTCCGGGCACAAATCTACGACGCAATCGCCACGCTCGATGCGGCAGCCGCCGCCGGCAACGACCCCAATGCCGTGGCGCAGGCGCTGGAAGAAGGTGCGCCAATTGTTCCTCGAGGCAGTCCCGGGGCAGCGAAAAACTGGCCTGTGTCGCCCACGGAGGTCCGGGCTGATTTTCGCAAGATCGGTCAGGCATTTCAGATTGCAGCCCGTTCGCCTCACCTGATCGAACTCCTGCAGGAATTGCGCCGTCATTTTGTTGTCGCCTTCGAGGCGGAACGCAAGAGCGACGGCGTATGCACGTTTAACGACCTGCTGGTGTGGGGACGCGATCTGCTGCTCAATGACGGCGCGCGGCGACACTTCCAGCGCCAGTATTCCCACATCCTCATCGACGAATTTCAGGACACCGACCCCCTGCAGGCCGAAATCGCCTTCTACCTGGCCAGCCACCCCGACGCCGACATTCAGCAACACCCGTGGTCATCCCTGCCGCTGTCTGCGGGCAAGCTGTTCCTCGTCGGCGATTCCAAACAATCCATCTATCGTTTTCGCGGCGCCGACATCAGCGTCACCAATCAGGTCAAGTCCGGAGGCCAGCTCCAGGTACTCACTCTCACCGAAAACCGCCGGTCCCAGCAACCCATTCTGGATTGGGTCAACGCCCGGTTCCCCGAAATCATGGTCGACGACAACCCAGATAGGCCTCCAGTTCAGGCCGAATATCTGCCGCTGAATCCCAACGCCGGTATCCAGCGTCCCGGGCTGGGCTCGGTGCAGGTGTTTGGTGATCCGGAGCCGTCGCCGGACCCGTCGGAAGACGGCACCGCCCTCGAACTACAGTCGCGGCACATCGCCAACCTCATCGTTGCCCACGCCAGTGATTCCGCCCAACGCCGGCACGTATATGACAAAGACCAACAGGAAATCCGCCCGGCGAATTTTCGCGACGTGTGCATCCTGCTACGGTTTCGCACCAACCTGGACGGCCTCCTGCGGGCGTTGGAAGACGCCAGGGTACCCTTCCGGATCGAGGGCGGTTCGTTGCTGTTCGACACCCAGGAGGTGCAGGACTTGTTGAACTGCCTGCACGCCATCGACGATCCCACCAACCAGGTACCCGTTGTGGCGGCCTTACGGTCCCTGGCCTTCGCCTGCTCCGACGAAGACTTGCTGCGATGGGCCGCTGCCCGCGGTCCCTGGGACTACACCTCAGAGCTGCTCAACGACTCGGATGCCGGCAGCGAGCGGCAACAGAAGCTGCGGGCCGTGGCCCCGGTGTGGCAGGCCATGACAACCCTGCGTCAATACCACCAGCAGCGGCACTCGGCGCCGGTGTCTCGTTTCATCAGCCAGTTCATCCGCGAGCGTCGGCTGGAGCAGCTGGATTTGGCCGAATATCGCGCCCGGGAAATTTGGCGGCGCCGGCAATTTCTGATCGACCAGGCCCGCAGTTTCGAGGCCGCCAATCCCGAAGACACTGGCAATTCATTCTGGAACCTCCACCAGTTCCTGCGGTGGGCGGCGAGCCAGCAGGAGGAAAACGCCCGCATCGCCGAAACCACCACCCCCGAAACCGATGATGACGCCGTCAGGATCATGACGGTGCACGCCGCCAAGGGCCTCGAATTCCCCATCGTCATTTTGCCCGACTCGACGCGGCCCCAAAACAACCGGGGGCGGCCGCCCGTACTTTTCGACGTGGACAAAGGAACCGCAGAATGCGCCGTCGGCAGCGGTGACACGAGGATGGAGTCTGTTGGTTACGGGGACATATTCGCCCTGGAAGCGAGGCACGCCGATGCTGAGGCCGCGCGACTGCAATACGTGGCGACCACCCGCGCCCGCGATCACCTGTTCATGAGCCGCTATTCCACCGTGTCGAGGCCAGCCAGCCCCTATGAATCGGAGATCGCGTTCGCCAACATGCCGGATGATCTTCCCCACACCACGGCCGCAGTCACCACCGACGTGATCCTTACCCATCAGGATTCAACGCCGACCATTCCCCCGCCCACTGCGCCGGCCTACGTCCCGCAACAATGGCAGGAGAACCGCTCCGGGTCGATACGCCATCGCTCGGTACAGCAGGCGGTTACCGCAACCTGGCTGGCCCGCGTCGCCGCCGGCGACTCCGCGCCCATCCCGACGCCCGCCGACGAAGCCGCAGCGGTGATCGCACCGTCGGTGGATGACAAAGAGGCCGAACCCGATCAGGAGCAACCCTGGAAAACGGGCCGCGGCGGCACCGCCTTCGGACGCGCGGTTCACGGTGTGATGCAGGACGTGGTGAATCGTCTGTCGCCTCAATTGCCGTTGTCCTTCGGCGCCAGCGCAGACGACCTGTCTTTCCTCGCCGACCCGCACATCACGCGGTTGGCGGCCCTCCACGCCAGCGCCGAAGGATTGTCTGCCCAACAGGATGAAGTCGCCAACCTGGTGCGGGATGCGTTGCGCCATCCGGAAATGCTCAACGCCCTGCAGGCGTCACGACGCTGGACGGAAATATCGGTGGCGGCTCCGGTGCAAACCTCGCGCGGCCCGGTGGTCATAGAAGGCATCATCGACCTGCTGTACGAAGACGCCGGCGGGCAGCTCGTGATCCTCGATTACAAATCGGATGCCGTCCGGAACGATGCCGACGTGGACTCCAAAATGGCCTACTACCAATACCAGGGCGCAGCCTACGCGGTCGCTGTCGCAACTGCCACCAACATGCCGGTCAAGGCCGTCCGGTTCCTGTTTATGCGCGCCGGCACGGTGCGCCAAATCGATGACCTGCCCGGTCTCATTCGCCAAATTCCGGAGATGATCGATTTCGCGACGTAACCGAATTGCCGCGGCCCGCCAGAATTTGTTGACGCTATTCAGTTAGATAGGTATCGTTGCGGATAGTTGAGGTCGCCCAGATGTCGGCCATCCAGGGAGGTTGCCCCATGACTGCCCAACGACGTGAGTACCAGGTAATCCGCGAGCCCAGCGTCATGGTTCCCATGCGCGACGGCGTGCATCTCGCCACCGATGTGGTGCGGCCCGACGCACCAGGACGTTTCCCCGTGATCATCAACCGGGGCCCCTACGGCAAAGACAGCTACCTGAATAACCCCGACCATTCCATCTGGTTCTTCCCCCGCAACGGCTACGTGCTGCTTAGCCAGGACGTACGCGGCAGGTTTGAATCCGAAGGAGAGTACAACCCGCTCTTCCAGGAAGCGCACGACGGCTACGATACCGTGGAGTGGGCGGCTCGGCAGCCCTGGTCCAACGGCCGCGTTGCCACCACGGGCCAGAGCTACCTGGGGGCGACCCAGTACACCTTGGCCGGCGGACACCCGCTACCGCCACACTTGCAAACCCTCATGCCGGTTTCCGCCTCGTCCGACTTTCACCAGTCCTGGGTGTATCACACCGGCGGAGTCATGGAATGGGGCTGGACGGTTCCCTACGCCATCCTCAAAGGCCGCAACACGTTGGCCCGGGCCGGCCGGGAAGACCTGATCGCCAGGATGGACGAATACGTCATCGAACCCGGCAATTTCGGGCAGCCCCTGTCCGACCAGTGGTATCGCCACCTTCCCCTGCGCGACTGGATCGACCGCCTCAAAGAAGCCGCGCCCTACTTCCACGAATACTTCGACGAGGAACTGGATGGTCCCTACTGGTGGCCGATCAACATGATGCGCCAGGCCAGCAACGTTACCATTCCCATGTACCACATCACCGCCTGGTATGACATCTTCATGGAAGGAGCCATCAACGCTTTCCAGTCCATCCAGCAGCACGGCGGCAGTGAACTGGCCCGCCGCAACCAGAAACTCCTCATCGGCCCGTGGGCACACCTGCGACCGTTCACCCAGCCCACCACGGGCGGCGCCGGCGATATCGACTTCGGCGCCGAAGCCGCGGTCGAGCTGCACGAAGACATGCTGCGGTGGTATGACTACTGGTTGAAGGACATCGAAACCGGCATCATGGACGATGCTCCCGTGCGCATATTCGTTATGGGCGACAACCGCTGGCGCGACGAGCAGGAATGGCCCCTCGCCCGTACCCACTACACGCGGTGGTATCTCCACTCCGCCGGCGGAGCCAACACCCGCTCCGGCGACGGCGCCCTGTCCACCGTCCCTCCCGATACGAACGAACCCCAGGACGAGTTCGTCTACGACCCCGCCGATCCAGCGCCCACCCTGGGCGGCAACACCCTCATCATCGACTACGGCGTGTTCGACCAAAGTCCGGCGGAGAACCGGCCCGATGTCCTGGTGTACACATCCGATGCGCTGCCGTCCGATCTGGAGCTGACCGGACCAATCTCGGTAACGCTCTACGCGGCCACCTCCGCAGCGGACACCGACTTCACGGCCAAGCTGGTGGACGTGCGGCCCGACGGGTACGCCCACATCCTGCAGGACGGAATCGTCCGCGCCCGCTACCGCACGTCGGTGCGAGAGCCATCACCGATCATCCCGGGGCGCGTGTACCAGTACACCATCGACCTGTGGGCCACCAGCCACGTCGTCAAGGCGGGCCACCGCGTCCGCGTTGATATCTCCAGCAGCAACTTCCCCCGGTTCGACCGCAATCCCAATACCGGGGCGGCGCTGGGCGCGGACGCTCGCCTGGAAACCGCCCGGCAAACCGTCCATCACTCCGCGCAATACCCCTCTCACATCACGCTTCCGGTGATCCCGCGCTAGCTTCGCGGCGACTACGGCCGGATCATCCTGCTGGTTTGATAATATTGGCGAGTAACCACACTGCAACCTGACGATTTCCGGTTCACTCGCGCCAAAGGGAGACACAACATGGACATCGGCAATCTGGTTTACGACCGACCCAACCTGAGCAAGTTCAACGTACACCGTTCCAGCATGGTGTCCCAGGAAATCTACGAGCTGGAGCGACGCAACATCTTCGACCGGTGCTGGCTGTACCTTGGCCACGAGTCGGAAATACCCGGCCCGGGCGACTACGTGCGGCGCGTGGTGGCCGAACGACCCCTGTTCTTCGCCCGTGACCGCGACGGCAGCCTCAAGGTGTTCCACAACACCTGTCCCCACCGCGGCGCGCTCATCTGCCGCACCGACCAGGGCAACGCCCAGGTGTTCCAGTGCTTCTATCACGCCTGGAGCTTCAACACCACCGGCGAACTGATCGGCATGCCCGACATAGAAGGCTACGGGCCGGACTTTGACCGCTCCGAGTTGGGGTTGCGTTCGCCCCGCTTCGAAAGCTACCGCGGTTTCATCTTCGTGTGTTTCGACGAAGAGACCGTGTCCCTGACCGAATACCTGGCCGGCGCCGCCGAATACCTCGACCTGGTGGCCGACCAGTCCGCCGCCGGTATGAAGGTCATCCCCGGTTCCAACCGCTACTCCATCAAGGCGAACTGGAAGCTGCTGGGCGAGAACAGCATCGACGGTTACCACGCCATCCCAACACACCAGACTTACTTCGACTATATGGCCAGCGGCTCCGCCAACATGATGAGCAATCGCAAGGGCTTTGGCCGGGCGTTGGGCAACGGCCACGGCGTCATCGAAAACGACTCCATTTACGGCCGCCCCATCGCAATGTGGCATCCGTATTTCGGGGAAGAGGCCAGACCCGAGATTCAGAGCACCAAGGATGATCTGATCGCCCGTTTCGGTCGCACCAAGGCCCTGCGTATGTGCGAAAAGAGCCGCAACCTGCTGATATTCCCCAACCTGATCATCAACGACATCATGGCGGTTACCATACGGGCGTACCAGCCCACCGGTCCCGATGGCATGGATGTGACGGCGTGGGAGATGGCCCCCGCCGGCGAGACCGGCAGCATGCTGCACCGCCGGTTGGACTCTTTCCTTACTTTCCTTGGCCCCGGCGGGTTCGCCACCCCCGACGACACCGAAGCGCTGGAGTCATGCCAACTCGGGTTCGGCTCCGGTGGCGTCGAATGGTCAGATCTTTCCCGCGGCATGACCCGTTCGCCCCGGGGTAACGACGAATTGCAGATACGGACTTTCTGGCGACGTTGGCAGTCGCTGGTTGCCGACCTGCCCTACACAGAGTCGTACGAACATGGTCTTCTCCCCGGCGAAATACCCGAAGTCATCCCTACGCCGGAAATTACCGCTTCTGCCGACGACTAGCCCACCAACAGGAGCCCCGCCAACATGGTATCTGAGCCAATCCCGCCGTTCCCGGCTCCGGTCTCCAGTCTGCCCGCCAGCGCCGAATCCTTGATGCTGCAGCACGAGGTGGAACAGCTGCTCTACCAGGAAGCCCGCATCCTCGATGACTGGAATCTGGACGCCTGGCTGACGCTTTACACCCCCGACGCCCGCTATATTGTGCCCACCACCGACCTGCCCGACGGCAATCCGGAAACCGACCTGGTGTTCATTGACGACGATTACAGCCGCATGGCGGGTCGCATAACCCGTCTCAAAAGTCGCCATGCTCACCGGGAATACCCCTGGTCCCGCACCCGCCGCTTCATCGCCAACGTGATGGTCACCGGCTTGGACGGCGATGAAGTTTCCGCCACGGCATCGGTTGCGGTCTGGCGATTTCGCGCCGGGGAGTCTGCGCCCTACGTGGGCCGGTATGACGTCCGTATGCGCCGCGTCGATGGCCTCCTGCGCCTGTGTTACAAACGGGCCATCCTGGACCAGGAATCCCTGTCCGACCACGGCGCGCTCAGCATCATTTTCTAGGGTTGACCCAGGTGATTGTCCTCCAGAGGATGCAGCGCCGCCCGTTGCCAGTTGACGCGATATCTCGTCACCAGCCGCGCCGGTTCCGTGATATCATCAGCGCCATCATCCACATGCAGGAAATCCGACCATGACTTCTTCCAACGCCATCCTCGACGCAACGCAACGCGACCTTCTCATCGCGGCGCTAAACCGCATCGTCCCGTCGGACGGCGAAATGCCCGGAGCCGGCGACCTGGGCGTAGGCGCTTTCGTAGAGGATGTGGTTGCCGGCAACAGTCAGCGTCGCCGGCTGTTTCTGGATGGTCTGGTCCAGATCGAGTTGGCCGCCCAGGAACTCGGCGGTTCTTTTGCGGCTTTGTCCCAGCAGTCTCAGGACGCCACGCTGCGGGCCATAGAGTCATCCGCCCCTGAGTTTTTCCAGCTGCTGGTTACGCAGACCTACCGCGGTTATTACACCAACGAATCCGTATTCGACCTGCTGAAGTACCGCGCTCCCAACCGGGAAGATTACAACCCCGAACCGTTGGACGAGTCGTTGCTGGAACCGGTGCGACAGCGCGGCCAGATGTGGAAACCAACGTCCGGCTGAACCAGCTCTCATTCACGCAGCCAGCGGCAACTCCAACTGCGTTGCGAAGTCCGTTGGACCCGCCACCCCGCGGGCCGGCCTCGCCTCCATTGCGTCTGAAAATCCCGGCAAGGTGGACGGTTGCAATCCTTTGATGGATGGCATACGGGGCAGTTCCCAACGTAGCCGCGCGTCGTCCACCAGGCGCAGCACGGCGCTGGTGTAATCGCGGGGAGCGTGTGAGCTGCGATACAACCGGGCGTATCCGGGCGCCAGGTGCGGGTAGGCCTCCCGGATGAACGGCATAAACCACTCCCGGCTGCCCGGTCGCAGGAACAGCAGGTTACTGGACAGGAATTGGGCCCGGTGCGCGGCCACCGCCTCCACCAGCTCGTTGATGCTTTGCGCCGAGTCAGACAACCCTGGCAGCAGGGGCGCGGCCAGCACCCCGGCCGGCACGCCTTGTTCCACCAGGTACTGCATCGCTTCCAGCCGCGCCATCGGGTGAGGCGCTCCCGGCTCAGTTTGCCGCCAGATTGTTTCGTCGATAGTGCCCACGCTGAACACCACCTGCGTCCCGGCAACCTCGTTCAGCCGGCGCAGCAGGTCGACGTCCCGACGCACCAGGGTCCCCTTGGTTGTGACCGATGCCGGATTGCGAAACTCAACCAGAACCTCCAGCACCTGTCGGGTCAGGGCGTACTGAGCCTCCGCCGGTTCGTATGGGTCAGATGCGGTTCCAATTGCGATGGCCTCGCCGGCCCACTTCGGGCGCGACAGTTCGTTCCGCAGCACGGCGGCCGCGTTGACCTTGGCGAAAATCTGCCGGTCGAAATCGGCGCCGGCGTCCATCCCCCAGTACTGATGCGTGGAACGGGCGTAGCAATAACGGCAGGCGTGCCGGCAGCCCCGATAGGTGTTGATGGTCCAGTTGAAGGGGAAATCAGGAGCATTGACGTGATTGATGAGGGACTTGCAATTGATTTCGGTAACTTCGGCAGCAACCATCGGTGAATCCTCCGTAGAATCTCGTGGCCGAATCGCTTCGGTTAGCAAACGGATGTTCTGATTAGGTACTGTTCATATTAGACCTAATGTTCGGCAACGTCAAGTCTCCCCTGTCCTCACGCGCACCCACTTTAATCTGTCATTGCGAGGAGCATAGCAACGTGGCAATTCCGTCCGGCCCCACCGGGCCGTTCGTCCTGAGCCTGTCGAAGGACATCCCCTCTCCCTTGATGGGAGGGGGTTGGAGCCTGCCCCGTACTTGATACGGGGGTGAGGGTAAACCCCCGTTCGTCCTGCCTCACCTACCTGTCATTGCGAGGAGCATAGCGACGTGGCAATCTCGCCCGGCCCCACCGGGCCGTTCGTCCTGAGCCTGTCGAAGGACATCCCCTCTCCCTTGATGGGAGGGGGTTGGAGCCTGCCCCGTACTTGATACGGGGGTGAGGGTAAACCCCCGTTCGTCCTGCCTCACCTACCTGTCATTGCGAGGAGCATAGCGACGTGGCAATCTCGCCCGGCCCCACCGGGCCGTTCGTCCTGAGCCTGTCGAAGGACATCCCCTCTCCCTTGATGGGAGGGGGTTGGAGCCTGCCCCGTACTTGATACGGGGGTGAGGGTAAACCCCCGTTCGTCCTGCCTCACCTACCTGTCATTGCGAGGAGCATAGCGACGTGGCAATCTCGCCGCCACAGGAACAATTTGCAGCCTCCGGTATGGCCGCTTGGACGGCGCTCCTCCACATCACGCTACGCTCCCTCCGGCAGGGGTCAGGACGCCTGTTCAGGGCATAGGGCTAATTCCCGTAGTACCACCGACCGATGATCTCGTCCACGCTGGCCATTCTTTCAGGCGGCGCCACCGACTTGAACGCAGCTTCGAAATGACAGATGCCCAGATCCAGACCCAAACAGTTATCAGATCGATCGTCCACCAGCGATTTCTGATACAGGTTCTGCAATCCCTGCCTGAATGTTTCCTCACCCAGTTCGTTGAGCAGATCCAACATCAATGCCTCGCCCAACGAATAGTTGCATCGAAATAACCGAGAATCTTGCTCAGCGTCGGCTTCCACCACCTGGGAAATCGATGTCGCGGCGGCGCAGGGGTTGTTGGTTATCCCCACTGCCGTCCCGATTCGGGCGTGTTCGGAAATGGAACCAAGTGTGTCTGCAATACCCTCGTCGATCCAGTCCGCGTTGCTGCCGCCCCAATAATAGTGGGCGACTTCGTGCCCGATCGTGTGCGCGTTGTATTGAGCATCGCGCCCTGTATCAACGTCGTATCTCAGGGCCAAGGTCATGTGCGTGCCGAAATTGTTCCCGCCGCCGGTGCCGCTTCGGGTCGCGTCCTCATAAATCAGGGCTATGTAATTGATCGGCAATGGCGCGGCAATGTACTCCTCCAGCGTACGCACGCTGTGTTCCAGCAAATCCATGCTGCTGGTGATCTGGTCCCTGATGCGGATGATGGTCAGCAGCGCCTCCCCGGAATGGGGCAATTCTATTGTGCGCTCTTCCAGGTAAACCCCGATGCCTCCGATCAGGAAATCCACCGATCTGGGGCGGTAATGGTTGACGCCGTGCAACACCGCAACGATTTTAGCCTCGTCGTCCGATATGCCGTCCTTCAGGTTACGATGCGCCAGTATGCGGTCGAAAGCTGCGGCATCCACCCGTGCCAGCCGATACAGAGACCAGACGGCCACGGCGTCCGCCGGTTCTACTGAGTCCAAAAATTCCATGCCCAGTATCCGCATCGCGTCGGATTCCCGATACGACGCCAGCCATCCGAGATAGGTGAGCGCCAAAACCTCGGGTTTGCTCACGGAATCATTGACCCAATCCCGTTGCAACACAGCCTCCAGCACATCCGGTTCCCACCTCCCCATCGCAACCAGCGCCTCTGCTGCGCCGTGTTCCAGGTCGTCTAAACCGTCCGCGGCCCAGGGCAACTCTATGATTGCACGGGCCAGTTCTGGCTTACTGCGCTCCAGGTTCGTTCCGTACTGAACCCCGGCCAACACGGTGGGCGGAGCGGGAGTCGGTGGCGGTGGCCGTGGCGTGTAGGTCGGGCGCGGCGTATTCGTCGGTTGTGGCGGCGGAGTCTCGGTCGGCAGCGGACGCGGCGTGTACGTGGGAGGTGGCGTCGTCGCGGTGGGAACCAGCGTCGCGGTTGGCTCCATAGTTGGCATTACAGTGGGCGTCGACGGCAGCAGCGTCACTGTTACGGCCGGCGGCGGCTGGGTGGCCGTTGCCGTTAGAGCCATCACCGTGGCAGTGGCCGCCGGTAATTCCTGCACCTGAGCCACCGGTGGATTTTCACCCCCGCAGGCTGCAATCATGGCAACCATCACCATGACGACGACCACAACGGGCAGTGTCCTCACCTACCTGGAGCCAGACATCCGCTGTGCCACCCTGCGTTACGCCGGTCCCAACGCGTAGTCGTAGCGAGCCAGGCATGACTGCACCACGGTATCAACGTCTTCGGCCAGCAGGTATCCGGCTTCCACCAGGCTGGAGGCAGACGCCTTGACCTGCTCGGCATAGTCTCCCCGGCTCTCATACCGGTCTTCCAGCGATGGCCTTGGGTCCCCGTTGACCTGCCGCAGCGCCGACGTCGGAGCGAACCAGTAAGTGGAACCCTGCATCGACATCAGCTGCTCCGGCGCTCCGGTGTCGGGATGGCGCAGGTTCCAGCCCGTATGCGTCCCCACCGGCGCCTCCAGGTCGGGCAGCCGGATGCCGGCAATGTCGTTGCCATCGGCATCAACGGCGGGAACCAGGTGCGGATATTCCCGGCCTTCCCGCACCGGATACGCCCCCACGCCCTCGGCGGCGGCGGCTCCCATGTCCACCTCGCGAATCCGCCAGAGCCGTGCCGGGTCGGGCACGCTCCGTTTTGGAACTTGCACCACCTTATCCAAGTACCAGTCCTGTACTACGGCGGTGCACTCATCCAGCCTGGGATGCTGACTGGGCGGGGGTGCAATCCCGTCGGTCGCCCAGCGGTCAAGATTCACCAGCGCCGCCCGCAGCAGGGGAATATAGTCCACCACGTTGTAGGGATGCGCGCCGGTGGAGCCGTCAGGACCAATGCCTTGCATCTGGTCAGGAGCGCCGGGCAGGTGCTGAGTCCCCGCAAACAGATAGTGGCGGGTTTCTTCGGCGGGTTCCAGGTCAACTTTTCCCGTGCTGTCGATGTGGGCCAGGCTGGCATCGCCGCGCCAGTACTCGGCCGCCGAGTTGGTATAGATGATTTTCGGAACCGCGTTCAGTCGACGCAACCGACTGAGCAAACCGCCGGTCTGTTCGGTGAGCGGATCGGTGAGCTCGTTGTCGGCAAACGGAAACTGGTGCCCGAAGCTGGGCGCAGACTGGCATGACGGCTGGGCAAAACGATGATTGAACTCGCCGCGCCGGCCGCCGGCCACGTGGGGCAGCAGGCCGTCGAACACAGGCCGTCCTCTCTCGTCGACGTTCAGCCCGCAGTACACCATCGTGCGCAGCAGCCGACCCGATTGCGATACGCCGTGCCCGTATATCTTCGCAAACCCGCCGGCCACCGGGTTGGTCGCAGACGCTTCACGCATCCAGGCGGCAGCCTCGCGAATTGCCAGCATCCCACAGCCCACGACCACCGGGCGCGCCGCCGTGTAGATCACGTTGTAAATCTTGCCCGGCTCAAACCCCGATGCCATATAGACGTGCTCGTCGCTGGGCATCACGGCTCCACCCGTTTCGCGAGCGAACTGCCATTCAGAGCGGTCGATGCGCGAATCCGGGCCGTCTTCCCAATCCCGCACCAGCAGCATGGCATCCGGATCGTTCAGATTCGCCGCCGGGTAGGGACGGTGGGCGCGGTTGGCCAGCAGGCGGGTGGTCTCCTTTGTGTTGGGGCGCATCTCGACGCAGGCCTGGCCCGTAACCGGTTTGCCGCCAATCTGTATTTCGGGCGCATCCAGACCCAGCAGGGCGTCGCTCCGATACACGTCCCACTGCCAACCCACCGACAGCACCGAATAGCCGTGCCTCAGCAAAAAACCGTCGCCCACCGGGATCTCGTCGGATTCGATGGGAGGCGTCGGCCCCCGGTTGAAAAACGTTACCGTACGCCTTCGTCCCCGGTTCACCACCTCCACAATCAAACGGCCGTTGCCCCGGCTGCCGTCCATCGGCGTCACCAGCGTGAAGTCAGATTCGAACCGGACCCGCCCGGCGGCATCAACCGGCGCGTATTGCAAATCGACGATACTTTCGTTGGCCGGGTTGTTGGGATCGACGGCATAGGTCAGCACCCCGTCGATGCGCTCATACCCACCGACCTCCCCGAATCCCTCGCCGTGGGCCAGCGGCTCGCGCCGCACAATCTTTACGTCAATAACCGTCATACTGTCCCTCCAGTTGGTAAACTCTGATGCTGGCCGATGGTAGCAACGGCCCGGCGACAGGTCAAACCGGACCGCCACCCGTTGCAGTTCCCTGCCCCCTGCTATAATCCCTCGCATGGTGGCTGACGGAGAAATTACCCGGCGACGCGGGCGTGGCGGCAGGCGGGATTCTGCCCCCGACCCGGCCACCGACGGAACGGCAGACGCCGGGCGGCGCGACCGGCAATCGGAGTTGCGAAGAATCCTGCGCGAGCAATTCCCGGATCGCCGGCGCGATTCCCTGCTGCCCATCCTGCACTCCCTCCAGCATGAGCACGGCCACCTCCCCGAGTGGGCGTTGCAGGTCGTGGGATGGCACCTGCGGGTGCCCGCGTCCGAGCTCTACGGGGCGGCAACGTCGTACTCCGAATTGCGCATCGAGACGCCATCTACACACACAGTAACCGTCTGCACGGGCCTGGCCTGTTGGATGGCTGGCGGAGAGGAGCTGTTGGCGGGCACTCAGGAACAACTGGCCGGCCGCAATGACGCCAGGGTGGAGACCACGGCCTGCGCCTTCATCTGCGGTGTTGCGCCGGCCGCCAGCGTCGACGGGCGCTGGCTGGGCCGCCTGGATGCCGTCCAACTGCTTGCTGCCATTCCGGGCGGCGGATCATGACTTCTCCCACGCAATCCACTGATCCCGGCGAGCGGCTGTCAGACCTGAGTCAACAGGCTCTCGAAGCACGCACCGCGGCCCGCAACGCAACCCGCGTGCTGGTGCAGTGGGGTCATTGCAGCCAGGCGGTGGGCGCCGACCTGATCTATCGCCGACTCGCCGAAGCGTTGGCCGGTCAACCTGACGTGTCCCTCGTTGCGACCGGCTGCGACGGCGCGTGTTTCGCCGCAACCCAGGTGGTCGTCCAGCGACCCGACGGCGCTGATAGTTATTTTGACCACCTCGGGCCGGACGACGACCTGGCCGGCGTGTTGGCTGCCATCCGTGGCGTCGCCGCCGATGTGGCGACCTCACATCCATCGCCGGACTTGGAAGCCTTCTTCAATCCTCAACACCTTGCGGTAGCTGAAGGATTGGGCAACATCGACCCTCTTTCGTTGGACGAATACGTGGCTGGCGGAGGCTACAACGGGTTGGCGACGGCGTTGTCCCTGTCCCCCGATGCAATATGCGCGCTGGTGCTGGAAGCTGGCCTGCTCGGGCGGGGTGGGGCATTCTTCCCGGCGGCGCGCAAGTGGCAGGCTGCCCGCAGCGTGAACGCCCGCCGCCGACACGTGGTGGTCAACGCCGAGGAAGGCGAACCCGGCGTTTTCAAAGACCGGCATCTGATGGAAGGCAACCCCCACCGCATCATCGAGGGAGCGCTCATCGCCGCCCACGCTGCCGGCGCTGACAGCGTTGTCATCTACGTCAACGCCGAGGCCAACCTGTCGGCGGCGCGAATGTCCCGCGCCGTCGCCGATGCCACCACTGCCAACCTGATCGGCGACAACATCCTGGGCGCCGGCTGGGGATGCACGGTAACCGTCCGGCGCGGCGCGGGCGGCTACGTTTGCGGCGAGGAAACCACCCTGCTGAACACCATCGAGGGCCGGCGTAGGGAGCCCAGGCTGCGGCCGCCGTTCCCCACCGATGCCGGACTGTACGGCGAACCCACCGTCATCAACAATGCCGAAACCCTCTGCAACGTACCGGCCATCCTCACCGGCGGCGTGCGCCGGTTCGCCTCCATTGGCCTGAACGATGCCCGCGGCACCCGCCTGGTATCGCTGAGCGGTGCGGTGCGTCGCCCCGGAATGGCAGAGGTTCCGATGGGAACCACGGTGCTCCAGGTCATTGAGCTGGTCGGTGGCGGCGTGGCCGGCGGGCGACCGGTGGGATTTGCCGCCGTGGGTGGACCATCCAGCGGAATCCTGCCCGCCGCCGAGCTCAACGTCCCGCTGCGACCGGGGATGCTGCACGCCAGCGGCGTGGTCATGGGCGCCGGTGGAATCACGGTGTTTGATGACCGGGCTTCCCCGGTGGACGTAACGGCCCGGCTCGCCGCCTATAATGCTGCCGAGTCGTGTGGCAAATGCACTCCGTGTCGCGAGGGAACACCCCGCATCGCGGCAGCGTTGCAACGCATGGCAGCGGGCGAATTAGCCCCCACCGACGTGTCCGACCTGCAGGATTTGGCAGAGATCGTGGGCGCCGCTTCCCTGTGCGGTTTGGGACAGATGGCCGGCAATCCCGTCAGCAGTCTGCTCCATTTCTACGGCGACCGCCTGGTTGACGCCTGATTCGCATAACAAACGGGGTCAGGCCGCCTCATCGGGATTGCCACGCTGCGCTGGCAATGACAAGCCCCAACACCCCGCTATTCCTGACACCAACGCCCCCGTTCATCCTGAGCCTGTCGAAGGATCGTCCTGCGTCCTGCCTCACCCACCTGTCATTGCCAGGGGTGCAGCCATGAAAAAGCCAGGACCCGATAGACAGTCGGTTTCCTGGCTAGTTCCACACATCGGGATGGCCCCTCGCTTGCAGGCTATTTCTCTACCAGGTTTCGGCCGCGATTAGGCGCCTGTTTCCTGGCACAGAACCCGATGCGGATTTACGGCCCTGTCGGTGGTTCTACCAAACCTCTGGGCGGCTCAATTACCGGAGATGAATCAGGCCGCAGCAGTCCCACCGACAGGGCGGAATAGCGGAAATTGCCATCTATGGTTCAGCGTAATTAGCGAAACCACTTCGTACCTCCTGTGCTGATGGGCCATTTGGCCATCTGGTTTGCGGGTGGGGTGTCCCGGACACCCCAGCGCTCACGATAAATAATATATGAGATCGCAATACTTGTCAACCCATCCCCTGGGATCATAACTGTTCAGACTCGCCGGGTTGTTTCCATACCACTCCGTCATTCCGGCCTTGAGCCGGCGCTGGAGAAACCGTCTTCCCGGGCTCCCCCGTCCTGGCGAGGGCTGGCCCCGGTTTAGCGTTCCAGCGTAAGCCGGTAACTGCCGGTATAGTCGCTATCGAACGCGCTAACCACGATGTAATACGTGCCATCCTCGCTTGCTTCCCACCCGATCCGCGACCCACCGCCCGAACCACCGTCATAATTGTGAGCGATTTCGTATCCATCGCTGTCAAGAAGTCGCATAACCGTGTCCGGATGCGTGAGCAGATGCGCTTCTATGTCGTAATAAACACCGCGCTCCGCCCGGAACGAATAGTAATCTGCGTCACCGACGTCGACCAGTCGGCCCTCCATACTTGTACCCGGCGAAATGCGGGACGCCGATCGGAGTCGCTCGCGAAGATCCCCCAACGACAGCTCATACGTACCGGTGGTCTCACCGCCGAAACCCATCACCACCACATAGTAAGTACCGCCATCCGGCGCCGTCCATTCAATGCGAGAACCACCGCCCACTCCACCGTCATCGTCGAATTCAATCTGGTAGCCAGTGCTGTCCCGCAGCTCCATGAACGTATCCGGATGTGAAAGCAGCCGGGCTTCTATCACATAGCGAACCCCTCGTCCTGCCCGGAAGGAAAAGTAATCTGAATCACCTTCGGTTTCCAGGTCGCCCCGCGCCGGCCGGGCACTGGAAAACTCCGTTGCCCCACCAATATCGTTGCCGTGGTCGTCCCTGCCGATTAACTCCCGTCGTG
Source organism: Dehalococcoidia bacterium (assembly GCA_965217175.1). Classification (GTDB taxonomy): domain Bacteria; phylum Chloroflexota; class Dehalococcoidia; order Lucifugimonadales; family UBA3495; genus Bin87. Next base: position 1,066,514 of record OZ244251.1, on the reverse strand, counting down.
CTGGCGCTGCGGTCGCCGCGGGAGCCGGCAAAGCTGCGGTCGCCGCGGGAGCCTCCACCGGTTCTTCTAATGACCGCCGCTGGAACAATGAGCCAATGCGTTCCGACCGGTCGCCTGCCGACTCCGCCTCGGTAGTACGCCGGTCGTCCCGCTCCGCCCTCGCTTCCCGTGTTTCCCTGCGGTCCAGTCTGCTCAAACGGTCATCCCCGCTATCGTCGGCTGCCCCACAGGCCACCAAGCCACCGGAGAGAATGGTTGCCAGCAGCGTCAAACCCGCTATCCACCGGATGTATTGTCGGCTGGATTTCCACATCACAACACCCCTTTTAACAAGCGCCTTCGCCAATTGCGGCATCGACTCTTCACGCGTCCAGATACGCAAGGTAACGGCACTAAAGAGTTTTGGGCTACGATAATCGGGCAGGCTACCATCATACGGTTATCGACACAAGCCGCACGCCGCAACGTAACAGTTCAGACTCGACTTGTGATTTCCATACCATTCCGTCATTCCGGCCATACCATTCCGTCATTCCGGTCATTCCGGCCTTGAGCCGGAATCCAGAGGCGTCTTTTAACCGCTATGTTGCTTATCCTCGGCTTGCTGGATTCCCGCGTTCGCGGGAAAGACAGGTTGGGGCCAGGATACTAACTTCAACTCTGAACAGTTACGCCGCAACAAGTGGCAGCTGGAATCTCGCGCCACAATGCCACAGACCTGACAGTCCCAAGGCTGGACATTGGCCTGTGGGGTGGGTATCATCGCGGCACAGGTTATTAGCGCCGCAGCGTGCCCAGGGGTAAAGGGTTTGTTGCAACAGGAGGGCGTCGATGGTCGCAGTGGTTAGCGACTCTACGAATCTCATCGCCCGAGTATCAGAGTATCTGGACGACGAAGTCCAGCTTGACTCGATTCAGCGTGCCTACGATTTCGCGGCACAATGCCACAACGGGCAGATGCGGCTCTCCGGCGATCCCTACATCGTGCATCCGTTGGCCGCCGCCACCATCCTGGCCGACCTGCATCTCGACCCTGATACCATCATGGCAGCCCTCCTGCATGATGTTCTGGAGGATTGCGGCGTCACCGTAGACCAGCTTACCGAACGGTTTGGCCCCGACGTGGCGCGCCTGGTCGACGGCGTAACCAAACTCGCCCGCGTCGATTATCGACCCCCCGACGCCAACGGCAACACCACGTCCGATGCCGAGAGTCTCTACGCCGAAAGCCTGCGCAAGATGCTGGTGGCAATGGCAGAAGACATCCGCGTGGTTCTCATCAAACTCGCCGACCGCATGCACAACATGCAGACGCTGGGGGCCCTGCCCGAAGATAAACGGCGTCGCATCGCCCAGGAAACGCTGGACGTTTACTCTCCCCTGGCCCATCGCCTCGGCATCTGGGAGCTAAAATGGCAGCTTGACGACCTGGCTTTTCGACACCTGAACGAGCCCACCTACCGGGAGATATCCCGGATGCTGGCCGCTCGCCGTTCCCAGCGTGAAGCCTACGTTGCCGAAGTGGCTGACCACCTGCGCGATGAGCTCGCCGTCAACGGGCTGCGGTCCGAAGTCAGCGGCCGACCCAAGGGCATTTACTCCATCCACAACAAGATCGAAAAATACGCCCTCGAGGGCAAAGAGCTCAGCGATATATACGACCTTTACGCCCTCCGCGTCATCGTTGACGACGTGGCAGATTGCTACAATGCCCTGGGAATTGCCCATCGGTTGTGGAGCCCCATCCCCGGGCAGTTCGACGACTACATCGCCACGCCCAAGAAGAACCTGTATCAGTCGCTGCACACCACCGTAATCTGCGACGGCGGGCATCCGCTGGAAGTGCAGATCAAAACCGACGAAATGCACCGTATCGCCGAGTACGGCGTGGCGGCGCACTGGCGATACAAGGAAGGCGCTGGCCCCAACGGCAGTAGCGGCCGGTTCGAAGAACGCATGACGTGGCTGCGCCAGTTGCTCGAATGGCAGCGCGAAACTCCGGATACCAACGAATTCCTGGAGTCGGTGCGCGAAGACCTGTTCCGCGATCAGGTTTTCGTCTACACCCCCAAGGGCGACATCATGGAGCTGACCGCCGGCGCCACGCCCATCGATTTCGCATACAAGATTCACACCGATCTCGGCCACCGAATTTCGGGAGCCAAAATCAACGGCCGCCTGGTTTCTCTGGACACTCCCCTGCAGAACGGAGACACGGTCGAGGTGGTCGCCGGTAAAACGGGACGAGGGCCATCCCCCGACTGGCTGAATCCTTCCCGCGGTTACGTTGCCACCAATACCGCCCGCCAGCGAATCCGCTCGTGGTTCAATCGCCAGGCCCGCAGCGCCAACATCAATCGGGGACGAGAGTTGCTGCGCCGCGAAATGAACCGCATGGGCCTGAAGATCGCCGACCGCGATGTGGTGGCGCTGTGCCGTTACGAAACGATGGAAGACTTGCTGGCCGCCCTGGGCTCCGGCGAGCTTAGCGACACCGCCCTGGACCACCGCCTGACTCAGCTCCGCGTTGACGGCGTCGACGAAGCGGCGTGGATGCCCAGGACCAAAGGCGTCGTTCCGCTGGCCAGCCCGTCATCTGGAATATCGGTGCTTGGTGTGGGCGACCTGCTGACTCGCATCGCCGTTTGTTGCAATCCCATTCAGGGCGACCCCATTATCGGCTTCGTCACCCGCTCGCGCGGCGTCAGCGTACACAAAACCGACTGCATCAATGTGCTCAACGAGGACGAACAGGAGCGGTTGGTGCCGGTTGCATGGGGGCAAAAACAGGAACTGTACCCCCTGCGTATTCGTATCGAGGCCATCGATCGGGTCGGGCTGCTGCGCGACGTTACCACCAAGCTGTCCGAGGATAAAATCAACATTGCCTGGGTGGTCACCCGGGAAAACGACGACGCCACCGTCAGCATGGAGCTGACCATCCATGTCGCCGGGCTGGCAGAATTGAATCGGGTCTTCTCGCGCGTGGAAGGGATCCGGGGCGTAACCTCGGTAAACCGCGTCACCAGCAGCCCGCTGCGCCAAACCACCCCGTAGCTCCCCGTCGGCCTGCCCAGGAGTGATCGTTCGCGGTGTTGGCACGGTTGCGTTCCCATGCCCAAAGCACGGCCCAAAGCGCGCGCGGCAGACCAACCCTGCCCATAAACGTAATTCAGTCCTGACCAATATCTCACGCGAACCCACTTTAATCTTTCATTGTGAGGAGCATAGCGACGTGGCAATCTCGATGAGTTTGAACATACGTCGGCGAGTAACAGTTCACACTCGGCGGGTTGTTTCCATACCGCTTCGTCATTCCGGCCTTGAGCCGGAATCCAGAGATGGCGCTAAACCGAAATGTTTCTTGTCCTCGGCTTCCTGGATTCCCGCTTTCGCGGGAAAGACAGGTTGGGGCCAGGATACTACCTTCGACTCTGAACGATTACGAGTGACCAACGTGGGTTGCGCCGGTCGACAGGCGGTAGTAATCTGTGCCAACTCCAAACGTGCCCCGGATATGTGATCCGGGGTTTCGCATTTTGTTAACGCGCCCGAACCCGGCGCAACCCGTTGTGCAGAATAATGGCTGAAGTCAGTCCATCAACGCTTCAATCCATTTCCCGCATCGTCCCCAACCGGCAGGCGGCGTTGAAACTGGTCGTGGCGGCGGTGGCGTTTGCCGCGATCCTGTTAATGCCCACGCCCGACGGCCTCACCGCTGAGGGTCAACGGGCGCTGGCGGTAATGACGCTGGCCGTTGTGTTGTGGGCCACCGAGGCCATACCGGTCCCGGTGGCCGGCATCCTTGGCGTGGTGTTGCTGGTCCTGTTGAGGGCAACCCCGGATATGGGAGCCGCACTGCACGGTTTCTCGCAACCGGTCGCCTACTTCCTCATCGGTATTCTGACTCTGGGCCTGGCCGTCCAGCATTCCGGTTTGGCCGAAAGGATGGCAACCTTCCTCATTCGGGGCTCCGGCGGACGCCCCCACCTGCTGTACGTCCAGATGCTGTTCTCCTTCGCCGCCCTCACCTTCGCCCTGCCTTCAGCCAGCACCAGGGGCGCCATCATGGTGCACGTATACGAGCAGGTGTTGGCCCACTGGAGCATCCCGCGCGGTCACCGCTACTACACCGCGCTGATGATCGCCATGGGCAGCCTGAATCGACTCGGATCCACGGCGCTGCTGGCCGGTGGCATTACGCCGGTGGTTGCATCGGGGTTGCTCGGCGATTTCTCCTGGACCCACTGGTTCGTGCTGATGAGTTTTCCCTTTTATGCCAACCTGATCGTCGGCGGAACCATCCTCTACGTTTTCTACCGGTCCGGATTCAGGCTGGAGGGAGTCAAGGAAGCCGCTCCCATGTCGGTCGGGCCAATCAGCGGAGTTGAGATTAGAGCCGGTGTGATCGTCATGTTGACCGCCCTGCTGTGGTTCACCGACTTCGCTCATGGACTGCATCCGGCGATACCGGCCCTGATCGCCCTCAGCGTAATATTGATGCCACGCATTGGCATCCTGACCTGGCAGGAATTCGAACGCAACGTCGGCTGGAGCAATTTCTTCGTCATCGCCACTTCCCTGTCGTTGGCTCACGCCCTGGTTACCACCGGAGCCGCCGCCTGGTTCTCGGAAACTCTGGTGGGCGGCGCCAGCCAATTTCAGGATCACCCGTTGCTGGTGCTGCTGGCGCTCTGCGTGTGTTTCGCCGGCGTGCGCATGTTGCTGCCCAACATCGCTGGATACCTGGCGTTGGTTATCCCGGTCGCCATGGCCACTGGCCAGTCATTGGGGCTGAACCCACTGGTATGCGGCATGGCCGCCGTGGTGGTGGGCGACTCCGTGGTGTACTACGGAGCGGGCGGAATGTCGGGAGTGTTCATTTACAGCCGCGCCAAAATACCCAACCCCGAGATATTCCGCTTCGGCATTACCATGACGGCAGTTGCCATCGGGGTGCTTTTTGCCCTGGTCGTACCTTACTGGAACCTGGTGGGCCAACCCTTAACCCCGTAGAACCCGTGGCATGACAACCTGACCCGAATCTCTCGCGGAGACGGCGCACCCTACCCCCACGTGCCCATCGCCCACGCCACCGCTACCGCCACGGCCAGCGCCAGCGACCAGATCAACAAACTGCGCCAACGGCCCAGACGGCGACGGGCCCGGCGTAGGTCAAGTCGGTAGTCCCAGGGGCGCCGACGACCACGGCCATCCCGCCACACACCCCGGCGCCGCCTTTTGGCATCATCCTCAGCTTCGGGGAAACCCAACTCCCTTCCACCGTAGCGGCGATACCAGTAAGCCATGCCCGAGCGCACCATCATCAGGTTTACCGACTGCTGACGTCCGCGCCGCGACCGGTACAGCAAACCAACCGTCCGTCCGTAGCGGTCGGTGGTAATTACCTCCATGTTGATGCGACCGCGGCGCACCAGCGAGGCCAGCTCATCCCGCGCCTCCGCTCCATAGGGTTGGGCCAGTTCCGGGGCATCGATGGCGTACAGCCGCACCGGAAAGGGACGTCTCATGAAGCTGAAAAAACCGGCGTATTTCACGTGTAGGGAGTCGCCGTCCACCACCGATTGCACCAGCACCCGGCGCGAGCGGCGTGAATTACGGCGGCGCATTACGGGTTATCACCGGGGAACATCGACGTAGCGCGGGTCACGGATTATCTGCCTGAAAACAAGTGTGTTTATAGTGTGTTTTTAGCGTACCCGCTTTAATCTGTCATTGCGAGGAGCATAGCGAAGTGGCAATCCCGTTACCACCCCCGCTCATCCTGAGCCTGTCGAAGGATCGTCTACGTGTGTTCGGCCTCATCGAGATTGCCAACCCCCGCATCGAGTACGGGGTCGCAATGACCGAGTGGGTATGCGTGAGGACCCGGCGACTGCTAGTTCGCCAGCGGGAGATTACGAAACTCGGATGCAGGGACGAACGGGTATCACACCGTCATCGGTGTATCGCTGCGGTTGGCCCATTCGCCCATCGAGGCGTCGTAGTTTTTGGAATTTTCGAACCCCACCAGCCGGAGCACAAAGTTTCCGTGCGCCGCACGGATGCCGGCCTGTCAATAGGAATAGGCAGTTTTGTCCGGCGTAATGCCATGCTCGGTGAGTATGCGCCGAATCTCGGCGGCCGGCTTGAACATGTGCGTGTGCCGGTCCATCAAATTGAACCACTCCAGATGCACCGCTCCGGTCACGTGACCGGGCCGCTGGTTACGGTAGTTCTCGGCGGTGCCGTCCCATTCGGGGTCGCTGCGCACATCCCACACCACCACGTTGTCCAGGGTACAGGCCGCATTCAGTTCGTCGCCGCTGGCGATGAACGAATCGTCGGCGCGCGGCGTGAAGGTTACGTTACCCGCGGGACGTGACCGGTCGAAGCTGACCGTCTGGCCGTCGGCGACCCAACTTCGCCAGCCGCCGTTGAGCACCATCACGTTGCGGTGACCATAGTAGTTGAACACCCACCACATCCGCGCCGACGTCAGTCCCTGGGCGTGGTCGTAGGTAACCACGGTGGTGTCGTCGCCAACGCCCATCCCTTCGGCCATCGCCTTGAACTGCTCCGGAGTCATCACGTGCTGCCGATTGGTATCGGGGTTCTTGGCCCAATTGTCCGGAACCACCACCGCGCCGGGGATGTGGCCCCGTTGCCAGGCGTCGTTATTGTTGCAATCCAGTACCACCACGTTGGGATCATCCAGGTGGGCGGCTACCCAATCGGGGTCGGTGAGATATTCCGGGTGCGCGTAGGTGTCGGCGGCGGTTGTCATGGCGTGGCTCCTCAGGTCAACCAGCATTTATTAAATGGTGTTTGCCGGCTGGTGTTACTTGGCTGGCGTTATCTGGATTGTAGGCGTCGGCGGGTTGGTGGGTCAATCGGGGCCGCACCCTCACGCGTACCCGCTTTAATCTGTCATTGCTAGGAGCACAGCGACGTGGCAATCCCGTTACCACCCCCGCTCATCCTGAGCCTGTCGAAGGATCGTCTACGTGTGTTCAGCCTCATCGAGATTGCCAACCCCCCGCATCAAGTACGGGGTCGCAATGACAAAGCGGCCCCGGTTACGGAGCCGCCGCGCCCTGGTCGCAAAATGTGCCGGCTGAACCGGCTACTCTTCCCTGATGACCTGTTTCGCCATTTCCATTATCTCCGGGGTTATCTCGTCGAGCTCGTGTACTTCCGTGCCGTGGGCCGCGGCCACCGCCATCAGTTCTTCCAGTGTCTCGCCGCGGGCTACGAATTCGCAGTCGGAACCCATGTCGCTGCAATGAATCGCCAGAGCCATAACTACATACTCCTGTGTAGTGTCATATTTTGATACCTTGTTGGTTGAGTCGCCGGGCGTCAGGCAGCGGCCAGGTATTTGCCCAGCTGCGCCAGAACGCCGCCCCAACCGTTGTCGTGCTCGTCCCTCATGTTCTTGTCGGGGAACTGCTCGTGGGTCAGCACAACTTCCGTTGCTCCGTCCCTATCGATAAATTCCACCGTAACCACCGTTTCCGGCGGTATCCAGTCCGCATCATCCGTCGGCATCTTTTCCCAAGTCCAGGTGAACACCAGCCGTTCCGGAGGATTCACCTCCAGGTAAACGCCGCCCACCACGTAGGGATGTTCCTGCTCCGGGTTTTGCATACCCAGGCGGTACCGTCCGCCAACCCGCAGATCAACCTCCGCGATACTGGCGGTAAATTCCTCCTGGGCCGCCCACCATTTTTGCAGGTGCGCCGGGTCGGTCCACGCCTGGAACACCCGTTCCCGTGGGGCATTGATAATGCGGGTGACGGTGAGCCCGAATGTGGTGTCAGGTTGGGATTGAACCATGGTGCGTTTACCTCTCAATAAATCCAGTCAATAAATCCAGATACCCGACGAGGCTTGATATCCTCAGCCGATTGTTGAATCCGGTTGCGATTCGTCTGGTTCCAGGTCTTCCAGATAGCCGGCCAGAGCGTCCAGTTGTTGCTCCCAGAATCTGCGGTACTGGGCAATCCATTCCGACGCGTGTTGCATCGGCCCGGTTTGCAGCCGGCACCGCCGCAAGCGGCCGTCTTTCTCCTGAAGCACCAGGCCGGCCCGTTCCAGAACCCGCAGGTGTTTGGATATGGCGGGCAGCGAAATCTCAAAGGGTTCCGCCAGTGCTGTAACCGTCGATTCGCCGCGGGCCAGCCGCTCCAGCATTGCCCTTCGCGTTGGATCTGATAGCGCCCCGAAGGTCGCATCCAATGTGTCGGTTTCAAGATAGTTAACCATTTGGTTAATTATCATCGACCAGAGGAAGAATTGTCAACACTCCCTGCCGGCTCACGCCTACCCACTTTAATTTGTCATCGCGAGGAGCACAGCGACAATCTGTCATTGCGAGAAGCATAGCGACGTGGCAATCCCCCCGCTGGTCCTGAGCCCGTCGAAGGGCCGGCCCCACCTCCCCCGTTCATCCCGAGCCCACCGCCCCCGTTCATCCCGAGCCCACCTCCCCCGTTCATCCTGAGCCCACCGCCCCCGCTCATCCTGAGCTTGTCGAAGGATCGTCTACGTGTGTTCAGCCTCATCGAGATTGCCAACCCCCGCATCGAGTACGGGGTCACAATGACAAAGTGGGTACGCATGACTCCTCGCCGGTCCGGGCGATTCCTGCGCTATAATGCCCACAGTCCCACCACCCGCAGGAGTCCAGTCGTTATGAAATTTGGGCTGTTCATATTGCCCTCATGGCCTGATCCCGACGCTTCCGAGCAGGCCCGCATCTTTGGCGAAACCATCGAGCAAATCCAGTACGCCGAGGAGCTGGGATTTGATTCGGTGTGGCTGGCCGAACACCACTTCACCCGCTTCGGCATCGTGCCCCAGGCCCTGTCCTTCGCCCACTACGTCGCCGGCAAGACCAAAACCATCCGCATCGGCACCGGGGTCAGCGTACTGACTTTCCACAACCCCATTTTCGTCGCCGAACAAACCGCCATGCTCGATGTGCTGTCCGGTGGCCGGCTGGACTTTGGCGTGGGCCGGGGGCAGGTCGTTTACGAGTACAACAACTTTGGCGTGGACTACGAATCGCGGACCCAGCGGTTCGCCGAGATTGTCGACATCATCCTGGGGTTGTGGTCAACGCCCGGTTTCACCTACCGCGGCCGCTACTACCAGGTCGAGGACATGACCATCACGCCGTCTCCGGTGCAGCGACCCCATCCGCCGCTGTACCTGGCCGTGTCCCGGACGGCAGCCAGCGTGGACGTGGCCGTTTCCCGCGACCTGCCCGTGCTGACCGGCGCCAACACCCCCGACGAGGACGTCCTCGGCATCCGCACCCTGTACCTCAACGCCTGCAAACAGGCCGGCAGAGAGCCGCCTGTGCATGACATGCCTTTCTTCCGTCTGGCCTACGTGGCCGAGGACGCCAAAACCGCCCGCGAAGACCCGCGCGAAGCCCTGTCCTGGGTGCGCGACCTCAACGGATTGCGCCGCACTCTCACCGGCGGCAGCGAAATTTACATGGATCTGGATCACTGGCGTCAGACCCGCGCCACGCCTCCTCCCAGCTACGAGGACGACCTGCAGACCACCGCCTACTTCGGTACTCCGGACGAGATGTGCGGATGGCTGCGCGGCTTGCGGGATCAGTATCAGATGGAGTACTTCGGGCTGGACATGGCGTTCGGCGGCATCGCCCATGAGAAGGTGATGCGGGCGATGAAGCTCTTTGCGGAAGAAGTGATTCCCAAGTTCCGTTAGCGGCGAACCGTCGGTTTCGACTCTCACCGGCTCGTAGCGCCAGTCCTGTAGCCTGGGTTATTCGCGGGGTGAGTAGCATCGCCTCTCAATCCTCATAGCGGCGTCATTCCGTTTTTTGGGACAGACCCAAGCGTCGGTCCGCAATCGGTTGCGCTTTCACGCCGGCTCTTTTTCATCGAGGGCGCGGAGGCTGGTCGTAGATCGGGTTTGGGACGCTGACCAGACGGCGGGATCCTCCGGCACATGGTGTCGGTGATGGCTGTACAATACGTTGGCAAGCAATGACAGGAGGCTTTACCCCATGGTTCAGCAGGGACAGATCGACCATTTGTTGCAGGAATCCGGCGAGATTCCACCGCCGCCCCATGTGTCGGCTCAGGCGACGCTCACTGACTACGACGCTGTCTACGCCCGTTCCGTAGCCGACCCGGAGGGGTTCTGGGCCGAGGCCGCCGACGAGCTCCACTGGTTCCGCCGCTGGGATGAGGTCTTTCAGTGGGAATATCCCAATTTCCGCTGGTTCGTGGGCGGCCAGACCAACATCGTCTACAACGCCCTCGACCGCCACCTCACCACCGAACGCCGCAACAAGGCCGCCCTCATCTGGCTGGGCGAGGATGGCGCCGAGCAGGTCTATACCTACGCGCGACTGGCCCAGCAGGTGAATCGCCTGGCCAACGGATTGAAATCGCTGGGCGTGGGCAAGGGCGACCGCGTGGTCATCTATATGCCGCTAACTCCGGAAGGCGCCATCAGCATGCTGGCCTGCGCCCGCATCGGGGCAATTCACAGCGTGGTTTATGCCGGCTTCAGCGTGGGTTCTCTGCGGGGTCGCATCCAGGATGCCACCGCCAAGGTGCTCATAACCGGCGACTACGGATACCGCCGTGGCAATCGCGTTGACCTGAAGGGCATTGCCGACGAGGCCGTGGTTGGTTGCGACAGCCTGACTCACGTCATCGTCTGGCGCCGGGAGATTGCCCGCGAAGAACTGGGCGCCGACGAAGTGGACTTCGCAGAGTTGCTGGCCAGCAACTCCATAGACTGTCCCGCCGAAGTCATGGACTCCGAAGACCCGCTCTACATCCTGTACACCAGCGGCACCACCGGCAAGCCCAAGGGTGTCGTCCACGTCCACGGCGGCTACATGGTGGGCACTCATTATCATTTCAAGAACTTCTGGGACGTGAAGGACAACGACGTGTTCTGGTGCATGTCGGACATCGGATGGGTGGTGGGCCACAGCTACATCGTCTACGCCCCCCTCGTGGCCGGAGCGACCACCGTGTTCCGGGAGGGCGCTCCCGACTACCCCCACAACGCGGTGTTCTACGAGGTGATCGAGAAGTACGGCGTCAACGTCATATTCACTGCTCCCACCGCCGTGCGGATGCTGATGCGTTACGGCGAAGAGCCAGCCAGCCGCTACAACCTGCGCTCTCTGCGCTTCCTGACCTGCGCCGGCGAGCCGCTGAACCCCGAGGCCCTGCGCTGGGCCCACCAGCACATCTGCGGCGGCGGCGAATGGGCGCACATGGTGGACAACTGGTGGCAGACCGAAACCGGAGGCCCGTGTCTGGGAACAACGGCAACCATGGCATCCCGCCCGGGTCGGGTGGGCCGCGCGCTGCCCGGCGCGGTCATGGACATCGTGGACCGGGAAGGCCAGCCCATCGAGGAGCCGGACAAGGGTGGGATGCTGGTGATCCGGCGCCCCTTCCCCCATTTCTCGCGCACGGTGTGGGGCGACCACGACCGTTTTGCCGAGACCTGGAACCAGATACCCGGCGTCTATTTCTCCGGCGACGTGGCCCTGCGCGACGCTGACGGTTACTACATGGTGGTGGGCCGCGCCGACGACGTGCTCAATGTGGCCGGACACCGCATCGGCTCTGCCGAGGTTGAAAGCGCCCTGGTGTCGCACCCGCAGGTTGCCGAGTCGGCAGTCATCGGCAAACCCGACGAACTGCGCGGCGAGGTAATAAAGGCCTTCGTAACCCTTCGCATGGGCAGCGAAGGTTCCGACCTGATGGTCAACGAACTTCAGCAGCACGTACGAAGGGAGTTGGGGCCGATTGCGGTGCCGTCGGAAATCGAATTCACACCCACCCTGCCCAAGACCCGCTCCGGCAAAATTATGCGCCGCCTGCTCAAAGCCCAGGAACTGGGCCTCGACCCCGGCGACATCACCACCCTGGAGGACTAAGGGTATCAGGGTCGAACAATGATGCACAGGATGGATAGGATTGGGCGTTTACAATGCTAGAAGATTTAGTGCAAGTTATCGAAACGCTAAAGCAGCGCATCCGGGAACACGGCGCTGTTCTACGAGAGAACGAAACGCGCACGCGCATGGCGTTGATTGATCCACTGTTGACGGCTCTGGGATGGGACGTGGCCAACCCCGCGGTGGTTACTCCGGAATACAACGTGAGCGGTCGATGGGCCGATTACGCTCTGTTGGGGTCGGATGGCGGGCCGGCTGCCACATTAGAGGCCAAAAAGCTGGGGGAGTCGCTGGCGTCACACCGTATGCAGATGCTCAACTACTCCAATGCGTCGGGCGTAGATTACGCTGGATTGACCGACGGCAATCAATGGGAACTCTACGAAGTGTTCAAGCGGGGCCAGTTGGAGGATCGCCGCGTTTTGGATCTGACTATTATGGATGCTCCCGCTCACGAAAGCGCCCTGCAATTGCTGTTGCTATGGCGGCCCAACCTGGCGTCCGGCCAGCCGATACCTGCCAACGAGCCGATCTCGGTCAACAACCCAGCGTTTACGGAACCGCAAGAAACCTCTGAGCCGAGTCCAGCGCCACTCCCGCCTGTCGCGTTCCCAACCAGTGGTGACGGTTGGGTTCCTTTGTCCGAATTCAATCCTCCCGCCGGGGCGAGTCCACCAATCACGATCCGGTTTTCCGACGGAGAGCAACAGACCGTAGGGCGTTGGAATGCAGTGTTAGTGCTGACCGTAGGCTGGCTGGTTTCTAAGGAGCTCCTTTCACACCACAACGTTCCGGTGCAATTCAACCTCAGGACCTATTTGGTCAACAATGCTCCAGTACATCCCACCGGCAATTCTTTTGGCAACTATCAGAACATCCCCGGGACGTCGCTGGTAGTAAACACGAATCTCAACGCTGCGCAGGTTAGATCGAACACCAGAAAGTTGCTGGAGCACTGCGGCATTAATCCCGAAAACGTACAATTGCAGGTAGGGGAATAGCGAATACGCCCCGTTGTGGAGAACACCATGGCCACTACCATTTGCCCAGTCATAGCAGCCCGAATCGCCGATTTGGCCAAACGGTTAGGGTATGCCGGACCCGACGCGGTAGAAAAGGTGCTCGAGAAAGCGTTAGACGACCTGGACGCGAAAACGCCGGCGGAAAGGCGAAGGTTTTCGGAGGAAGAGATGCGTACCATGCTCGCCCCGATAATCGAAGCTGGAATTCGTTGGCGCAAAGAACACCCATACGACGACGCCAATCCTCCGTCCAAAGTCTGGCAGGAGGAATTGTATGACGAACATGGCTTGCCTAAATGATAGTTGCCGATACTTCAGCACTGGTCGCGATAGTCACCAACGAACCGGAACGTTCGGCGTTTCACGACGCCATGCTTGTCGACGGAGAAGTACTCGTATCTACTGCCAATGCCGTCGAGTTTTTAATCGTCGCATTCGGAAGAGGTAATGCCGTTTATCAAAACGCAACGAACCTGCTCGAACAACTGTTCATCACGCTGGTACCACCTGGGGATGCAGAGATCTGGGTAGCCGCAAGCGCTCACCAAACCTACGGCAGGGGCCGCCATCCTGCCGGGTTGAATTTCGGTGACACATTCGCATACGCGCTTGCCAGCATCCGCGGTTTGCCGCTTCTATTCAAGGGCGATGACTTCGCTCGCACTGACATCGCAGCAGCGGTGTAGTCGTTTGGATCATCGGGCCGTTCCATCACGCCGCCGGTGTTAGAATAAAATAGGGCGCCAGACATCATTGCTCGCCCGGCCGCGTGTTCAACGTCATCCATACCGGAGGATGCAACAACCATGTACTCCAAAGTGATCGTCCCGCTGGATGGTTCAGAACTATCCTCACAGGCATTGCCCTACGCGCAGTTGGTCGCCCGCTCTCTTTCGGTGCCCATCGAGCTGGTGCAGGCCTATGACATACTCCCGCCTGGCATGTTGGGAACCCAGTCCCAGAGCGTTATCGACCAGATAACCGATTCCGCCCGTGATCGCGCGGCAGGTTCTCTGGAACCGGTTCGGGAGTCACTCGCCGCCGACGGCCATTCGGTCAGCGCGTTCGTCCAGCGAGGCTCTGCCGCCGAGGCCATCGGCGCCCAGGCCAGCACAGATCCCACCGCGCTGGTAGTAATGTGCACCCACGGACGGGGTGGTATTGCCCGCTGGGTACTGGGCAGCGTTACCGACCGAGTATTGCACACCATACCCAACCCGATGCTCATCGTCCGATCCACCGTAACCGGCCCGGCATCGCCGGGATCCTCGCTGCAAAGAGTCGTGGCGCCTCTGGACGGCTCGCCACTCGCCGAGTCGGCGCTACCCCACGCCGCCACCATTGCCACCGCGCTGTCTGCTGGAATCCATATCGTCCGCATAACTCCCACGCCGGACCGCTATCGTCAACAGCTCCTGGCATCCACCTCGGACATGAGTGGCATACCCGAATACAATCCGGTTTCCGCCGAAGAACTGGTGGAAGCCGACGCCAATGACGTCGCTATCTATCTGGAAGACGTGAAGAACCGGCTGGCCACCGACCACAGCCACGCTGTCACCAGCGAGCACATCGTCCATCAGAATGTTGCGCAGGCAATCATCGACCAGTCCGGTGCCCAACCGTCGTTGGTGGCGATGACGACTCACGGGCGCGGCGGTGTAGGTCGCATGGTTCTGGGCAGCGTCACCGACCGGGTGGTTCGGCACGCCAACGTTCCGATTCTGGTTATGCGCTAGGCCTGCCGCGGCTCATTTGGCCCCGTGAGGGCGTCAGTTTCGCAGCAGCATCCCGGGCTGGCAGTGGCGGCAGTAGCTGGTGATGCGCTGGTTCGCCCGCAACTCGGTAATCGCGTTACCGCACCGTGGACAGGGCTCACCCCCCTTGTTGTGGACGGCCAGAAAGTCCCGCACCTTATGATCGATATCGACGCCCATGCGCTCCCTCACCGTTTCGATGGCATCGACAACCACCTGTCGGCAGGAATGATGGATGCGGCGCAGTTCGTCCTCGGATAGCGCCTTGCGACGCTTGAACGGATACACCCCGGCGTGGAACAGGATTTCATCGGCGTAGGCGTTGCCGATCCCGGATACGACGCGGCCTCGCGTCAGCACGCCCTTGATCTCACCCGAAAACCCCTTCAGACTGTTCTTAAAATCCTCGAAACTGGTTTCGGCCAACACGTCCGGCCCCTGCTCGGCCAACCCGGGCACCGTGTCCACCTGGTCGTCGGGCACGTAGTAGAACTGTCCCATCTGCCGGTCATCCACGTACCGGAGATCTACTTCGCCCCGAAGCTGGAACCTCACGCACGTCTTTTTGAGTACCCGCTGCTTGCCGGGAGCGAATTGCAAACCGCCCGTCAGTTTGGGGTTGATGACCACCGTGCGCTCGCCAGACAGACACAGCAGCAGAAACTTGCCTCTCCGTTCGATGCGGCGAAACTTCCGGCCAACCGCGTCCTCGGCCAGATCGCCGGCCAATGATCGCACCACGCTGGGTTTCAGAATCTGAACGCTGTCGATGGGAAGACCCGGCAACTGCGATTGCAGGAACTCGGCCACCACCTGCATTTCGGGGGCTTCGGGCATCTAGTTGCTGCTCTCCTGATGGGGGTCCATCCATCCGAACCGGCGGAAACTGACGCGATCCGCATCGCTGAACTCAACCCCTTCCTGCTCCAGCAACTCGCGTTGCAGTTGAGCGCCCAGGCCAACGCCGCGCGGACTGATTCTGCCCTGGTGATTGATGACCCGGTGCCAAGGCACGTCGTTGTCCCGATCCAGCGACGCCAGGCAGTAGCCCACCATGCGGGGAGTGCAATCGCCCACAATCATGGCGATCTGACCGTAGGTCGCCACCTGGCCGCAGGGAATCTCCCGCACCATATCCAGCACGCGCGCATACACCGGGATAACGTCGTCCGGTCTTTCAGTCGCGTCCAATCGCGTAGCAGCAGTTTGTATCCTGGGTATTCGCATTAGTGAAACGCCGAGATTCTATTTTCCGGTAGCAACGGTATTGCTTACTTACTTTCGCACATTACCGTTGGAACGGTGATACCAAACATTAAACCTCGGCAGACTCCTCATATTCCTCGATGATTGTATCGTTCGTATGCGAAAGATGTGGCGTATTGCTGAGGGAGTCGATCGAGTGATAAGACAGATAAGAACATCGCTCATATAAAGGTCCCCTGTCGAGCAGGGAAAACACCGGCCTTCTGATTTCGCGTAGGACCCGTTCCCGTTTGTCATCAGGTGCAACGATGTGCAGGTCAATGTCCATGTTAGGTTGAAGGGCCAGCAGATCAGCCATTCGGAGCAACCCGGAATAGATTGCGGTGGTATGTTCTATTTCAAATGCACGGGCCATAGACCTGCGCCTGAGCCATAGAACGTCGATTTGCTCGATGGTCCTGAGGGTGGTGTCGTCATAGTTCAAGGGTAAAATATCCAAAAAATTCCCGTGGATGCGCTCAGGGATGTGTTCCAGGACTCGAGCTTTGTCGTTTCGAGGCACCCAAATGTGGAATCCCATCTCGGCACCCATCTGGGCCACCTTCGCCTGCATTCGAGTTGATTCCCGACCGACCGTCGTAGGTGAAGAATCATCCAGGGTCGATTCGAATTCAGTGCTTCGATCGAATTCGTCTGGAATCTCGACCTCGACCTCACGGTCGAGAGTACGAACTACTGTTTTGCCGGCGAGTTGGCGCTTGTCTTTTTCGGTGAGCGGGTAACTGCCAGGAGCAATTGCTTGCTGTTTCAGCAGATTCTTCAAATAAATGCCGTCGGTTTCATTGAACACATTCAACGAACCGCGAAAAATCCCGTCCAATACGGATGCCCTTTTTCGTATTGATTCGTGATAGACAGATTGTTCCAAACTTCGTCCTCATGTATGGGAATCGCCGATTCCGGCTCTAGCACGACGATAGGTTTGACCTTGAAACGGACCGTGAATGGGTCGGGGTAGTCAAGCAACGGAGTTTCGTCGTCGTACACCCCTGACTGAACCTCCAGCACACCACACCACCGAGATAAACGAGTTAAGTAACATAAGAACACGTCACCCGGCTTCACACGTTCGCCGGCTAAACGCCTGTTTCTCTGTCGAAAACCAGTAACCCCTGCACCAGCCTCACGGAAAGCTCGCCATGTTTCAGGAGTGAATAGGTCTAACAGGTACGCCACACGGCCTCCGATACGGTATTTGTCCCAATGACGCGCTGGCTCCAGTTTAGCATTTTTGCTGCGTTCGGTTCCCCCGTAGCCCGCCATCCGGTATCATCGGCGCCAGACGCATCATGCTAATACCACGGGAGGAAACCTAATGGAATATCGAATCAATCACGTGCACATCAGGGCTTCGGATCCCCATACTACCGCTGCCTGGTACGAACAGTATTTTGGGGCAAAGATCGTATCGGAGCGGCAGGTGATGCCCAACACCATCACCATCGGAATGGAAATGGGCGGACAGTGCCGCCTGAACGTATCCTCCAAACCCCCGGGGTCGTCCGACGAGCGCAGCGTCGCCGAGCTCAACCGCCTGGGGCTGGAGCACTTTGGTTTCGACGTTGAAGACCTGCGCGCCGAACTCGACCGCCTGCAGGAAGCCGGCATCCGCGTCGTGCTGCCCTACACCGAGACCCCCACCGGCAGTCGCCTGGCCTATATCGAAGGCCCCGACGACGTCCTTATCGAGTTGGTGCAACCGGCCAGTTAGGTTCGTCAGATCCCTCCCCTGTCCCTTGACGGGAAAGGGCCGGAGCCTGCCCCGTACTTGATATGGGGGTGAGGGTGTAAAGGCTGCCACCATCACCCCTACCCAGGGCAACCATGTTATCTGGCAGTTACGCTGCGTCCTTGGGTTCGGCCACCTCCGCTTTGAGCGCCCCGGCGGCCCAGGCCAGTGCTGCCAGTATCATCAGCGGGTCCAAAATCTGCCACACGATACTATTGTTGGTAAAGTACGCGTTGACGGCAACCGCCACGCCGAGGACGACCGCCTTCGCCGCGCCGATGCGGCCGACAGCGCAGCCGCATCGCCAGAGAGCCACAGCCGCCACGCTGCAAAACGCGATGAACAGGGGATTGGTCGTCAGCCACACCTCGCCTGAGTAATCACCGAACCAGGCGTCGCTGTAAGTGTTGGCAAAGACCACCAGGGCGAAAATACCCAACGCCAGGCTGAGTACCCAGGCCGCGCGGCGGGTGCCGAGCCAGGCCATCCACACGCCGGCCACGGCGATAATCAGCGCTCCCAGCTGCCAGGCCCACCAGAGCCATTGGTTAGCATCCATCCCGTCGTCAAGGATAGAGGTCTTTTCGGCCCAGGCGAACACGGCCACCGCCACAAAAGCGATGGCGGCGATCGATGCGACCGGGTTCAGGTCTCCGCATTGCGCTAACAATTTACGCATAAGGATGACTCCGGATTGCCTTCCTGATTCTCCGCCAGGGAGAGAAAGTCGGCGTGCCAGGGCAACCCTTGTGGTTGCCCCTAAGTTGCAGCGCGGAAGCTACTATTACGCCTTACCAGTTGACGAGGCCGGGTTTTTGAGTTTTCCAGCCGGCGTCGGAGGGGAAGACAGTTTCCATCTCGACGCGGCCCAGGTCGCCGTCGAACATGTGCTCCACCGCGGAGCGCCAGGCGGTGTAATGAGGCTGTTCGCGGTGGGTGGCGTGGCCGGCGCGGTCGGTGTAGACCTCGTACAGGTAGAACTGGTTGGGGTTGTCGGGGTTGCGCAGGATGTCGAAGCGGAAACAGTTTTCCTCGTCGCGCACGGAACCCTGACCGTCGCCCAGGCTGGCCTTGGCAAACTCGTCGGCGTAGCCATCCTTGATGTTGACGGTAACGAAAAGAGCGTACATGACTGGTGTCCTCCTGTGTGTTGAGGCGGCATAGGGGCATCAGGCGTGGCCGCCCGGCGCATTATAGCAGGCACCATATCGGCCGCTGCATCCCGGTGACCTATCGGCGCGGCCGTTGGGTTGCTACAATGACGCCAGGCTACTGTATTGGATTGATTTACCCATGAACAACCCCCAAGATTGCCATATCGACCTGCGCGGCCTCCCGTTCCACTACCGGGACTGGGGCGGCCAGGGCCAGCCGGTGCTTTTGCTGCATGGGCTGGCGTCCACCTGCCACATCTGGGACCTGGTGGCTCCGGCGCTGGCCGCCGATTTCCGCGTCGCCGCTCTCGACCAGCGGGGACACGGCCAGTCCGCTCAGGTGGACGATGGCTTCGATTTCGCCACCGTCTCTGAGGACGCGGCCGCTTTCATACGGGACATGGGATGGCAACGGCCGGTGGTCGTCGGTCACTCCTGGGGCGCGGACGTGGCGCTGGAGCTGGCGGCGGCCAAACCCGACCTCGTCAGTGGCCTGATATTCGTCGACGGCGGCACCATCGAACCGACCGCTCGTCCGGGCTGGACATTGGAACAGGCCCGTCAGGATATGGCTCCGCCCATCTTCACCGGATTCACGTCCGAAATGATGCGGCAACGTGTGGAATCCAACGGCCGCTTCGGCCCCGACCCATCGGAAACCGTAATCAATGCGGTGCTGGCCAACTTCCGCACCCTCGATGACGGTACGATCCAGTCCAACCTGCGCCGCGAAAACCACCTCCGCATCATCGACGCGCTATGGGATCACAAACCGTCGCAGCTGTACCCCACGCTGCAGTGTCCCGTGCTGATGCTGCCAGCGCGCCAGTCCACCCCCGACGCCAATGACCGACGCTTCCGCCGCGAGGAGTCCATCGCCCGCGCTGCGTCGTTGCTCCCTCGCAGCAAAACCGTCTGGATGGAAGACAGCATCCACGACGTGCCGCTGCAACGGCCACAGCTGGTTGCGGATACCATCCGCGAACACCTGCAAAACGGCTTTTTTGATCATTAACCGCACACTGGCAAACCCGCCATCCCACCAACCATCCTTCTCACCCTCCCACCGCACAATCAGCACCAGCACTCCACAGGAGGCTTCATCATGACGACCATTGGCTCCGGGAAATACAGTTACGTACTGGAACAGAATTGGGCCCAGCTGCCCGACGGCATGACCATGGGCAACGCCTCGGCGGTGGCCACCGATTCACAGGACCGCGTCTACGTGTTCCAGCGCAAGGATCCACCGGTGCTGATATTCGGCTCCGGCGGCAACTATCTGGGTTCCTGGGGACTGCGCGCCATCGACGAAGCCCACGGCATCTTTATTCAGAACGACATCGTCTATATCACCGACCGCACCGACTCGGTGTGTGTCATCTACACCCTGGACGGCAAGCCGCTGCAGGTCATCGGTGAGCGCGGCGTCCATTCCGACACCGGATGCGAGATTCCCGGCGAGCTTTGCCCCCGTTCCGCCGGCCCCTTCAACTATCCCACCGAGCTGGTGCCGGCGCCCAACGGCGATCTGTACGTCTCGGACGGCTACCGCAACGCCCGCGTGCATCGTTTCTCGGCCGACGGCCAGCTCAAGCAATCCTGGGGCGAGCCCGGCAAGGGCGGCCCCGGCGAATTCCACCTGCCCCACAGCATCGTGGCACACGCCAACGGAAACCTGTACCTGTGCGACCGCGAGAACAGCCGGATCCAGGTTTACTCGCCGGACGGCGAATACATCACCATGTGGGACGATTTGCGTCGCCCGCTGGACATTTCGATAGACAGCGATGGCGCCTTCGTAATCAGCGAGGGCGGCGTCCCCGGACTGGCGTCCCGCGTCAGCATCATGGACACCGATGGCAATGTGCTGGCCCGCTGGGATTCAGAGTCGGCCCACGGTAGTTGGGTTGACGCCCACGGCAATATCTACATGGCCCTCGGCGCTCAGGAGCGCGTGGACAAATACGTTCGGCAGTAAAAGCACACACGAGTCGGGTTGGGCCGGTGAACGCTATGCTGACGGCCGGCCCATTGTTGACGCGTTGCCGGCGGTTGTATGATGAGCCACCGGCATCCACCTGGACTAACGAGGAGAACCAGCATGGCTGAATACATCAGGTTCTTCACCAATCCGGATAAACTCTCCGCTGCCATCGTTTATTTGGCCCAACAGTCACTGCATGACGACCACTTTGGGGAAACCAAGTTGGTCAAACTGTTGTATTACGCCGATTGCGCCGCCTACCAGCATACCGGCGAGCCGATCACGGGCACGACCTACATCCGCATGGATCATGGCCCATACCCCGACGGGTGGCAGGCTGTTATCCAAGAGATGGAAGAGGGCGGCATCGTGCGTGTACAGGAAGAGGTATTTGAAACAACGGGGGCCGTCCGCAAACGGTGGTTGCCGAACGAGAATGCGGATCCTACTGCCCTCACTGAGAACGATCGCCGTTTTCTGGATGAGCAGGTGCATCGATTCTGGGAGCATACCGCCGGCCAAATCGAAGCATACTCCCATGATGATTTGGCCTGGCACGCCACCGCCCGCCGGTGCCTGATGCCTTACGAGCTGTCCGGCATCAGGCGGCCCGGCCCACCTGACGAAGAAACTCGAGCCAGGGGGTTGCGCATTTTGGAACGCATGAAAAAAGAGGGCCGTACCACAGCGCGTGATGTTACACCGGGGTGATCTGCGCTATCGAGTTTTCACCACTACTCAATTTGATGAATTGCGGGAGGCCGCTGTCGAGATAAGTGCGATCGAACCTGCGTCGAGTCAGGCGAAGTTGGATGGCCTGATATTACTACTCAGCCGGGACCCGCACTACTTTCCGGCATTTGAAGCCCCTGGTGAAGCCATTGACCTACACTGGGTAAACTTCCAACCTGATTCCAACCCTGGAGTGGAAATCTGGTACGAAGTAGTAGAAGACGATTTGCAGGTCTATCTGATAGCGGTCGAGCTTATCCAGCCAAATCAACCGTCGTTGCCCGGGTTAATGTTTTGAAACCACCAGGGTATCCCCATTGTGCTATACTGCCGTTCACGGTCCGCCGTCACTGGCGGGCGGTTTCTTTGACTTCCAACCGGTTTACTCAACAATACGGCAGCACGAATATGAAAGCATCTGAACTTGTTCCACCCGAAATAAACGAACACATACCCGAATTCGGCCCCGGCGACACCGTGCGCGTCAACTTCCGCATCCGTGAGGGCGCCCGTGAGCGCGTGCAGGCGTTCCAGGGGGTTTGTATCCGCCGCAGCCACGGCCTCGGGCCGGCGGCCAACTTCACCGTGCGGCGCATCACCGCCGGCATCGGCATCGAGAGGGTGTTCCCTCTCCATTCGCCATTGATTGATTCTCTGGAAGTAACCCGGCAGGGCAAAGTGCGGCGGGCCAAGCTGTATTACCTGCGCGGCCTCCAGGGTCGCGCCGCCCGTATCAAGGAACGCAACACCTACCGCACCAACCGGTAGCCCGGCGGAGGTTAACTCCTCCGCTACTGCTCCACATCTCTCGAACCGATAGCCGCCGCTCGTTGCCACACCTGGCGTCGAGACGGCGGTTATACTTTGCCAACCGTTGGGACGGAAACCCTCTGCACCGGAGGCTGCACCGTGGACTATGCCGACGTCGCCATTGACGCCGACTGGATTCAGCCGGAGCAAACCTTTTCATACCGCATCCCTCGCCATCTGGCCGTGGAACCCGGTCAACTCGTGTGGGTGCAATTCGGCAGAAACTACGTCCAGGGCATCGTGGCCAGCCTTGCCGATCGGTCGGCGGTGCCCGAAGAAGCCACGCGAGACATCCTGCATCCCGTCGAACCCTCGCCCCTCATCAGCGCCCTGGGGTTGGAGCTGGCCGAATGGATCGGGCACACCTACCGCTGCTCCCCATTTGAGGCATTGCAACCGTTCCTACCGGCCGGTTTCCACGCTCACCAACTCTCGAGGCTCACCCCGGTTTCCGGCGCCACCGACGCCGCCGATCTGCAGTCGGTGCGTGCGTCCACCCGCCTCGCCTGGGAGCAATTGGCCGCATCTGGAAAAGTCATCGAGGAAACCGCATTTCTGAAACAGGTCGACCCGGATCGTCCCAGCGTGGCGCGACGCGAATTGCAGCGTTTGGTAGACCGGGGGATGATCCTCAAGAGAGTGAGCCTGCCCCGGCCCCGCACCCATCGTTACCAACGGTTTCTGGTTCCAGGCCCCGACACTCTGCCCAACGACGATACCGGAGCTCCCGTCGTCCTCACCAGCAAACGACAGACCGACCTGTCGGCCGCCATCCACGAGTCTGACACGCCCTACAACGCCACCGGGGTGGGCGTCCGGTTCGGCTCGGCGGCGGACGCTCTGTTGCGGCGCGGTCTCATCGGAGAGGACTGGCAGCGCATCGAGCCGGCCATTCCCGCCGGAACGAATCCCGTCAACCCGCCGGCGGTCAACCTGACTCCCACCCAGCAAGATGCCGCCCAGCGAATCATCGCCGCGCTGGACGACCCCGACGCCGAACCGCGCAGCTTCCTGTTGCACGGGATAACCGGCAGCGGCAAAACCGAAGTCTACCTGCACGCCATTGCCCACGCGATCGCCCGGGGGAAACAGGCAATCTATATGGTTCCGGAGATTGCGCTGACGCCTCAAACGGTCGGACTGGTCAACGAGCGGTTTCCCGGCCGCACCGCGGTTCTCCACCATCGGTTGACCGACCGGCAGCGGTTCGACCAGTGGTGGCGCATTCGGGACGGCCAGGCAGACGTGGTGGTGGGACCCCGTAGCGCAGTGTTCGCTCCAGTCCCCAATCCCGGCATCATCATCGTGGACGAGGAGCACGAGCCAGCGTATAAACAGGTTGAAAACCCGCCCCTGTATCACGCGCGAGACACCGCCCTGGCGCTGGCCCGCCGATCCCGCGCCGTGGTGGTGATGGGTTCGGCCACCCCTGATGTCAGCACCTACCACGAGGCGCAGCGCGGACGCCACCGGTTCCTGGTCCTTCCCGAACGGATTCCCGGACCAACCGGTTCGCCGATCCCTTTGCCCCCGGCAGAAATCGTCGACATGCGCGCCGAATTGAGACAGGGAAACTTCAGCGTGTTCAGCCAACGCCTGGCGTCGGCTCTGGACGACACAATTGCCGCCGACAACCAGGCCCTTTTGTTCCTGAACCGGCGGGGTACTGCGTCGTTCATGCAGTGCCGGGAGTGCGGTTACGTGCTGACTTGCAGCCGCTGTTCGGTGGCCCAGGCGTATCACGCCGACACCGGACGCCTGATGTGTCACTATTGCAACCGCAGCCGCCGGCGTCCACGGGCGTGCCCGCAATGTCGCGGTGGGCGCATTCGCGAAATGGGTTCCGGGACGGAGTCGGTGGCCGCCGACCTGGAGCAGCGCTACCCGGGAGTTACCGTAGAACGATGGGATTCGGACTCGGTGCGAGATCCGGTGGCGCTGGAGCAGGCAATGACCCGTCTGGCCGAGGGCAGATCCCAAATTCTGGTGGGCACTCAGATGGTCGCCCGCGGTCTGGACCTGCCCAACGTAACGCTGTCGGCGGTGTTGCTGGCCGATTTGGGATTGAACCTGCCCGACTTTCGCGCCGGTGAGCGCGCCTTCTCCCTTTTGTGCCAGGTTGCCGGTCGCGCCGGACGTTCCGGAGCGCCATCCCAGGCAATCATCCAAACCTACCAACCCGACCACTACGCCATCGAGGCGGCAGCGGCGCAGGATTACGATTCCTTCTATCGGGTCGAAATCGCTTCCCGTCGGCAGTACGGCTACCCGCCGTTCAATCGCCTGGCCCAGGTGGTGTGCGCCGACTCCAGCGTCAACCGGGTGCAGCAGACGCTGAACGAGCTGGCGGAACGCTGGCGAGTCAAGGTGCGGCGGCTGGGCGACTGCGACGTCGACGTTGTGGGACCAACGCCGTGTATGCCGGAACGCGTCCGTGGTCGTTACCGGTGGCGGTTGATTCTGCGCGGTCGTCGTTTATGGCAACTGCTGGAGGGAGAGAACATCGCCCACAACTGCCGCGTGGAAATCGATCCGATCCGCCTGGATTAACCGCCCGCCCCTGCCATTGCGCCACCCACCTGCCATTGCGAGGAGCGCCAGCGACATGGCAATCCCGTTCCCTGCCGCCCCTCGTTCATCCTGAGCCTGTCGAAGGACCTCCCCTCTCCCGGCGGGAGAGGGGCCGGGGGTGAGGGCGACCGCCCGTTCATCCTGAGCCCGTCGAAGGACCCGTGTCATTGCGAGGAGCGCAGTGACGTGGCAAAGCGGGTACGCGCGGTCTGCTTCTCCGCTTTACACGTTCCCCGGCGTCGTCATATAATCGATTTGATTTACGAATTTCGCAACGAATGCCGACGGTACTGTCCAGGCCGTCGCCCAGGGGTGCTATTGTGTCCGTGCTGGAAATGCGGGTATTCCCCGATCCGATCCTGCGGCAGCGGGCGCGCAAGGTAACGCAGTTCGACGCCAGGTTGAAGCAGCTGGCCAGCGACATGATCGAAACCATGAACGCCCACCACGGCGTGGGCCTCGCCGCCAACCAGGTCGGTGTGCTGCAGCGCATGTGCGTCATTAAGATGCAGGACTGGGAGGAGGCAATGGTTTTGGTCAATCCCGACATCATGCGGCGCGAGGGAGAGCGGGAAGTGGAAGAAGGATGCCTCAGCCTGCCCGGCTACCGCGGCATGGTGAACCGGGCGGTGCGTATTCGGGTGCGTTATCAGGACCTGACCGGAAATCTGGTGCGTCTCAAGGCCGACTGTATGCTGGCCCAGGCCATCGAGCACGAAACCGATCACCTCAACGGCATCCTGTACATCGACCACCTCATCGCCCACGACCAGTTTTTCCGAATCAGGGTGAACGATGAAGGCGAGGTGGAATACCTGCCCACCGGCGAACCCGACGCCGCCGAGCTGGAAGCCGCCGCCTGGCGCATGAACAACCGCCCTAACATACCCCAGTTCGACCCAACCAACGGTCGCCCGGCGACTGGCGCCCCACAAACGGATACCGCCGGCGCCGGTACCCCAGCCGACTAGCTTTACGGTTCGGCGCTGTGGCGGTGGTGGATCAGGTGGACATCTATCCCGATGGCGACGGGTCGGTCGACGCTGTTAACCTGCTCACGATCCTGTCCAGGTCTCTCTCCGGTAGCGTTGGTAGCGTTGCCGCCGATGTGTGGCTGGTGGGCGGCGCCGTGCGCGACGTTATCGTCGGCCGGCAGATCCGCGACATCGACCTGGCGGTTGCCGGCGATCCCGCGCCCATCGCCCGGGCGGTTGCCGACCTGGTCGGCGGCTCTCCGGTTCACCTGGAACCGTGGAACATCGTCCGCGTCGCCCTGCCCGTTACGCAGGACGGCCAGAAGCCCTTTTTCATTGATATCGCAGGTTTCAGCGGCGCCTTCGAAGACAATCTGCGATCGCGGGATTATACCGTGGACGCCATGGGACTGCCCATCGGCAGCTGGGACGCTGGCGAGCCAATGGACGGCATCATCGACCCTCTGAACGGGCGTGCCGACCTGGCCCGGCGTACCTTGCGGGCCACCGGAGACGGCATATATGAAGACGATCCGGCCCGGATGCTGCGTGGCGTGCGCCTCGCCAGCCAGCTGGCGTTTCGCATCGAACCCGAAACCGCCGGCCTGATCCGCCGCAATGCTCCCCTCATCCAGCGGGTGTCCGGCGAGCGCGTCCGCGACGAGTTCATGGCCATTTTGGAAACCAAAGGGGCGCGCACCCAGCTGGAGATTCTGGACCGGCTGGACTTGCTCTGCCGGGTGATTCCCGAACTGGAAGCCGCCCGAAACTGCGAACAACCCCGCGCTCACCATTACTGGGACGTGTGGGGACACTCGCTGCACTGCGTGGAGTTTGCCGAGGAGATTACCGCCGGCAACCGCAACAACGCCATCTACACCATGGCTCCCTGGACCGCCGCTGAGGACGCCCATTTCAATGAGTTGGTCGGAGACGGACACCGGCGGCGCACCATGCTTAAGCTGGCTGCACTGCTCCACGACATCGCCAAGCCGCAAACCCGCGGCCCCGACGCCACCGGCCGCATCCGGTTCCTGGGGCACAGCGAGCAGGGGGCTGAGATTGCCCAATCTCGCCTTGGGACGTTGCGGATGTCTCGCCGGGTTATCTCGCTGGTTTCAACGATGGTGCTGCACCATTTGCGTCCCAGCCAGCTGCGCCACGGCGACGAGATGCCGTCGCCCCGAGCCATCTATCGCTACTACCGGGACCTGGGCCCGGCCGCCGTGGATACGCTGTACCTGGCCATGGCCGATTTTTTGGCCGCACGTGGTCCGGAATTGTCTCCGGAACGGTGGGCCAACTATGCTAGAATGGTCGCCACTGTGCTCGAAGCGGGAGCGGATCCACCCCAGCGAGAAGGCGGCGTCCGCGGTTTAATCAACGGCAACGAACTGATGGACGCATTGAAAATTCCCCCCGGCCCCAGGGTCGGTGAGCTGCTCGAATCCCTGCGCGAAGCCACGGCCACCGGCGAGATTACGAACCGCGAGGAAGCCCTGGCTTTCGCCGCCCAAATGTTGAACGGCACGGAAGCCCTATGACCACCAGACAAATGACGGTTCGGGAACACGCCGACACCGCACGCCAGTTCCTGGAAGCGTCCGACCTGGAATTCGCTGCCGGCGACCACCTGCAGGCCGCCGAAAAGCTATACGGGGCCGCCAACCACGCCGTCACTGCCCTTGCCCAACAACGCGGATGGCAGCACGAAAGCCACCGCGCCATGAAAAATGCCATCTACCAGTTGGCCCGAGAATCTGACGACCTCTCGCTCGTGTCGGGATTTTCCACGGCTGAAATGTTTCACCGGCATTTTTTTCATGACACCATGGAACCCTACGAAATCGAAGGGGAGCGCCCCGTCGTGCATCAGCTGGTTGCCCGTCTGCTGGCGTTGCTTGACCTTGCCCCCAACCACATCGAGGTGTGACTGATACCCTATGCGACGACGCACCGTATTGTTGACTGTTCTGATTGTGGGGGTGTTGGGCATTTCGGTCGTCGCGCTGGCGCTGCCTGAAATCCACATCGGAATACCCGGCCTGCCACGCATCGATCGCTCGGCCACCGGACCCCTGGGCCTCAAGCTGGGGCTGGACCTGCAGGGCGGCGCCCACCTGGTCTATCAGGCCGAAACCGGCACCACGCTGGGCGTATCCTTTGAAGAGGGTACCGAGGTTGACGCCGACTCAATCCTTGACGCATTGGCCGACGCCGAATACGAGGCCGACGTGACTCAGGTCGGCCAGGAACTGCAGTTCGTTATGGTCGGCGAGTTCCTGACCCCCGAACGACGCGCCACGGTCCTGCAGGCCATAACCGATGCCATCGCCGAACCGGTCGATTTCGTCAACGATGACGTTCCGCCACCGACCGCCGAACAAATGGAAGGCGTTCTGAGCATCATCAGTCGGCGGGTCAATCTCTTCGGAACCGAAGAACCCATCGTGCAGCTTTTCGGCGACGACCGCATCATCGTGCAACTCCCCGGTACCAGCGGCTCGGTAATCAACGTCCAGTTCAACGCGGAAGTCGCGGCCAACGCCGGCGGCATACGCGATTTCCTCTCCGAACGGGGTTATTCAGGTTTCCAAGTTACCGGCGTGGATAACAACACTTTCCGCATCGCCATCGACTCAACTATAGGCGTCGACGAGCGGCGCAACCTGCAAACCTTCTTCGCCGACGAATTCGGCCCGGTGATCAGTTTGGAGGTAACCGGTGGCATTGAAGACGCCAAACGCGTCATCGGTACAACGGCCCAACTGGAATTCCTGCGCCGCCAATGCACCTTACCGGTTAAAGACAACCCCTGCCGCCCTCCGTTTACCGACAGCAGGATCGGCCTCACCGGCGACGATCTGATCGACGCCTTCGTTGGCACCGACCAGCTGGACGCATGGGTGGTCAACATCCAGTTCAACGACCGTGGCGCTGATCTCTTCGGCCAGATGACGGGTGACATCAACGTCCGGACCAACCCAGACTCTACGGAGTTAATCGCCGTGTACCTCGACGGCCAGCAGTTGATTGCCCCGGTGGCCCAAGCGCATATCCGCGACGGTCGCAGCCAGATTTCCGGTAACTTCAACCGCGAATCCGCCCGCACCCTGGCCATCCAGTTGAAATCCGGCCGGCTGCCCGTGCCCCTGCAATTGATACAGGAATCCGAGGTGGACTCGCTGCTCGGAGCCGAATCCCTGCAGCTCAGCCTCCTGGCCGGCCTGGTCGGACTCGCGCTCGTGATTGTTTTCATCATTGCCTACTACCGCGCCGCTGGCGTCGTGGCAGCGTTGGCTCTGATCTATTACGCCGCCGTGACCCTGGCGATTTTCAAGTTGGTTCCCATAACCCTCACGTTGCCCCACATCGGCGGGTTCATCCTGTCCATCGGCCTGGCTGTTGACGCCAACATCCTGATTTTCGAACGCATCAAAGAGGAAATCCGGCTGGGCCGCAGCCTCGCATCCGCGCTGGAAGTCGGGTTCAACCGCGCCTGGCCGGCCATCCGCGACGGCAACGTCAGCACATTGATAACCTGCGTGGTGCTGCTGTGGTTCGGCAACCGTCTCGGCGGCGGACTGATCAACGGATTCGCTCTCACCCTGATGGTGGGAGTCCTGGTCAGCATGTTCACTGCCGTCTTCGTCAGCCGCAACCTGCTACAGGCATTGCTCGCCATGGGCCTGCGGCGATCGGTTCATCTGTTCACACCAGAAAAACTCCGGCCCCGCGACACCGGTCAACGCCCGCAGTCGGCCGGCAGAGGCGGCGGATAATGTCTCACCACTCCGCCATATCCATCTGTTTCAACGCACCGGCAGGTCAACCCCGCCGGCGTACAGAACTGGATTCCCGCTTTCGTGAGAATGACGGTATTTGTCAACACACCCCAGGCGGTGTCGCATCGTCCAAACCAGATGAACACTTTCAGGATTGCTTCCGGCATCCTCGTAACAACACTGCCAACGGGACTGGGTAGATCAGAGCATGTACAACATTGTCAGCAAACGCGGCTGGTATTTCATCTTCTCGGCGATATTGATCATTCCCGGGCTGCTTTCCATGTTGGCCCCGCCCGGCTGGCTGAGCGGCGGTTCGGGATTGCAACCGGGCATCGACTTCACCAGCGGCTCGGTCCTCAACATCGCGTTCAAGGAACCGATTAACCCTCAACTGGTTCGCGACGAGTTGTCCGCCCTCGGCCATCCCGAAGCCCTCGTTCAGGTCCTGGGGGGCAGTTCGGTCCTGATTCGCACCCGGGTACTGGAAGAAGCGTCGGGCGACCAGGTTTCAGAGCGTCAGCGGATTCAGGATGCGCTGGACGAATCGGTGGGCCCCATCGAGGCCTCCGGCGTCGACACCGTGTCGCCCATCGTGGCCCAGGAGACCATTCGAAACACCTTCCTGGCTTTGGCCGTGGCGTCGGTGTTCATCCTCATCTACATCTGGTACGCCTTCCGGCGGGTGCCGCGAGCCTATCGCTTCGGTGTGGCGGCGGTGGTAACGCTGGTTCACGACACGCTAATCGTTCTGGGCGCGTTTTCAATTTTGGGACGGGTGTTGGGCATGGAGGTTAACGCCATGTTCATCGTCGGCATCCTGACCGTGGCCGGCTACTCAGTCAACGATACCATCGTGGTTTTCGACCGCATCAGGGAAAACACCATTCGCGTACCCGACCGAGCCTTGGCAGACACCGTAAACCTCAGCATCATAGAAAGCATTGGCCGGTCGATCAACACCAGCTTCACGACGTTGCTGGTCCTGGTGGCGATGCTCCTCATCGGCGGCACGGCCATCCGTGAGTTGCTCCTGGTGGTGGCCCTGGGCGTGGTAATCGGAACCTACAGCTCCATTTTCATCGCGGCGCAATTCCTGGTCATCTGGGATCGTCGGGAATTCGGACGGATCTTCACCCTGGGCCGCCGGAGACCGGCTGCTGCGTAACGGCCCCTGCCCCTCGTCCCCTCCTCCGAGCGTCCGTTCTCCTACTCGGCGCATCCCTGATCCCGTCGCGCCAGCACCAGCCTGCCCAGTGGTTTACGCTCGGCAACCATCCTCCAGGCGTCGAGTGCGCCCTCCAGAGTCAACGGCAAGGATTGGGCAACCACCGGTCGCAGTTCTCCAG
Organism: Dehalococcoidia bacterium; assembly: GCA_965217175.1. GTDB lineage: Bacteria > Chloroflexota > Dehalococcoidia > Lucifugimonadales > UBA3495 > Bin87. The sequence continues at coordinate 1,035,404 of OZ244251.1, read as the reverse complement.
CCGCCGCCATTGCCACCGCGCGATCCAGCGTGGCCCGTGATACACCCGAGTGCCCAATGATGCGCAGGTCGCGAAAGATGGCTTCGGCCAAACGGATGGACACTTCCTCCCCGGTCAGGTCGCCCAGCAACGCCAGCCGCCCGTACTGACCCAGGCAACGCAGCGTTGTCGGCCACAGCGGAGGCCCTACGGTGTCGACCACGGCGTCAGCGCCGGCGTCGTCGGTCAGGGCCATCACCAATTCAGCAAAATCCAGATCGTCATCGGCGGGTATAACGTGCGTTGCCCCCAGCGTCTCGAGGACGTCCATCTTGTCCGGAGAGGTGGTAACCGCAATGACCAGTGCGCCCAGCATCGCGGCAACCTGCACCGCGTGGGCGCCCAAACCGCCGCCAGCCCCGGTGATCACCACCGTTTCGCCCGCCCGTACCTCCACCGCGCCCAAACCCTCCAGCGCCACGCCGGCCGGGCAGGCCAGCAGCGCCGCCGATTCCGCGGGCAGATGCGGCGGGATTGGAACCAGCGCCGTGGCGGGAAGGGCCACGTATTGCGCGAATCCGCCATCGCGCCCGTGTCCGATGCCTGAGCCGTCAATGCAGCGGTGTTCGCGTCCCGAACGACAACGGACACACCGGCCGCACGAAGCAGTCAGCAGGCTAACTACACGGTCGCCGGGCTGCAGCTTTCCCACATCATCGGCAACTGACATCACGGTGCCGGCGATTTCGTGACCCAGCGCAACTCCGGGTATGACCCCGCGCCGCAGCGTTCCGGCCATTACCAGATAGTCGTGGTGGCAGAACCCGCAAGCGTCCACCCGGAGCAACGCCTCGCCGGCGGCCGGGATGGGAGTGGGCCGGGCCGCCAGTTTCAACGTCGGCGGTCGTCCGGCTTCGCTCACCACGATGGCCGTCATCGTGTCGGGGATCTGGCCGTCGGGAATCGGTTGGCCCGGATTCGGCTGGCGCGAATCGGGTTCCAGCGGATTCCGTTCTTGTGAAGTTGCCATAGGGTTACCGGAACGCGGAGAATTTGCGATACTGGCGTCGTCTCACAGTATAAGGGAGTATTATTGCTCCGGCCCGCTGCACCAGCCCACAGTAAGTGTTCAGAGTTGAAGGTAGTATCCTGGCCCCAACCTGTCTTTCCCGCGAAAGCGGGAATCCAGGAAGCCGAGGATAAGAAACATTTCGGTTTAACGCCATCTCTGGATTCCGGCTCAAGGCCGGAATGACGGAACGGTATGGAAGTCAAGCGTCGAGTCTGAACTGCACCAGCCCACAGCGTCGCGGCAACACGATTGGGACAGCGGACGGATTCGGACCACCTCTTCAGGAGTGAACAAAATGATTATCGGAGCGCATGTTTCCGCGGCCGGCGGAATCGCCAACGCCATCGACCGCGGCGCCGACATTGGCGCTGAGGCGGTGCAGATATTCGGGTCGTCAACCCGCTCCTGGCGGTTCAAGGCCCTCACCGACGCCGAGGCGGAGGGTTTCCGCACCAAGAGCGCCGAGGCCGGAATGGCTCCGCCGTTTCTGCACGCCATCTACCTCATCAACCTGGGCAACCCCAACCCCGAAAACATCGAGAAGTCGGTAACATCGCTGGTCAATTACATGAACCTGGCCCACCAGATCGGCGCCGGTGGGGTCATATTCCATCCGGGCAGTCACGGCGGGGCCGGATACGACGCCATCTTCCAGCAGGTGGTGGACAGCATCAACGTGGTGCTCGACCAATCCCCCGAGGGGCCGCTGTTGTGCCTGGAAAACATGGCCGGCATGGGCCAGCACATCGGGGCCAAGTTCAGCGAGCTGGGCGATATCCTGCGCGGCGTGGACAGCGCCCGGCTCGGTATTTGCCTGGATACTCAACACGCCTTTGCCGCGGGCTACGACCTCACCAACCCTGAAGGCGTTGCCGGCATGATTGACGAGTTCGACCGCGACATCGGCCTGGACCGGTTGTCGGCGGTGCACGCCAACGATTCCAAGCGACCCTGCGGTTCCGGCGTCGACCGCCACGACAACATCGGAGAAGGATTGATCGGGGAAGAGGGCTTTACCAACATCATGTCCCATCCGGCCTTTGCCGACGTCCCCTTCTTCCTCGAAGTTCCAGGCTTCGATCCGGACAGCCGTGGCCCCGACAAGCCCAACGTCGACATCCTCAAGGCCATCCGGGCTCGGGTTAGTGGCTAAAGCAGCGCCCCTGCCATCGCGACGATAGCAAACCAAACCCAATAACATGCAGATACCGCTGGCAGAGTTCGAGCAACTGGTTCAGCAGGCTTACTGGCAACTGCCCGACTCGGTGCGGTCGGCGCTGCAAAATCTCGATATTGTTGTCGAGGACACGCCCGGGCCGGAGTCAGAGGGCGCCATTGACCCTCACGACCACGGGGATACGCTGCTTGGCCTGTACGTGGGCGTCCCACTGCCCGAACGCCATCTGGCCGACCCTCTGCTTCCCGACTGCATCTACCTTTACCGCCTGCCCATCTTGTCCATGTGCGACTCCCACCACGATGTTACCCATGAAATTCGCACCACGTTGCTGCACGAGATCGGTCACTACCTGGGACTGAACGAACACGATCTGGACCGCCTGGGTTATGCCTGACTGGCGTCAACTGTCGTTGGCAGACAAACTGGCGTGGATCATTGGCAGCGGGTTCGGCGCCGGCTTCTCGCCCATCGCGCCCGGCACCGCCGGTTCGCTGGCGGCGGCGCTGATTCTGTATTTCGTATCGTGGCAACTCATCGACTCACCAGTTTTCCCGATCGCGGCGTTGGTCGCGCTCCTGGTCGCGTCATTGATGGTGATCGTCGTTGGATTGTTCGTAGGGGTCTGGGCTACGGGCAAAATGTCCACCCCGGAAGCGCCCGATCCGGGGACAGCCGTCTGGGACGAATATGTAGGGATGTGGATTGGCGGTTTGGCCACGGTCTGCATGGGCTGGATATTGGGGTTCGGGTGGCTTTTTTGGGGCTTCGGGATTTTGGTTTCCTTCGTCATTTTTAGGTGTATGGACGTGTGGAAACCCTGGCCCTGCCGGCAATTGGAACGACTGCACGGCGGATGGGGCATCATGCTGGACGATGTGGCGGCAGGGTCGATCACCCTGGTGATCATGTCGTTGTTACACGTCGGATTGGTCTGGTTCGTAGTGTAATCATTTACGCCCGCGATCCGGCATCTGCAATGATCCGGCATCTGCATCAGTTGCCCTCGAAGAGGCCGGTCAACGCCCCCTGCTCCAGCGCCTGCATTTCTTCCCTCGGTTCCGCGTCCAGGTGGTCGTGGCCCAGCAGATGCAACGCCCCGTGAACCAGCAGCAGCGCGACCTCCCGATGCAGCGCCACTCCCTGCTCCCTGGACTGCCGCGCCGCTTGCGGCACCGAGATTATGATGTCACCCAGCGGTAGCGGCTCACCTTCGGGTTGGGGCCAGTGAGTCGGCCAGTCGGCGCCGGAACTGGCATCGGGCCATTCATCGGCCCCCTGCCACTCGCCAGCGTGTTCTGCCGAAAAAGAGAGCACATCGGTGGTCTCGTCCAACCCGCGAAACTCGCGATTTAACGCGCGTACCGTGTGGTCGTCCGTCAGCAGCAAACTGACCTCGCCGGTCGCTTCGGCTGGCAACACCTGAGCCAGGCCACGCCGGACGACGTCGGCCAACCACCGGGCATCGCCGATCACCAGATCACCGTCCGACGCGCAAACGCCATCCAGCCAGCCGTTGGGCAGGTCGAACAGCACTTCGACGTCAATGTGATCGTATTGCACTGACATATCGGATCCGCCCGCACCATAACACACCCTGGAGCCCTCGCATCAACCCCCGCTTCAAGCCCGAATCATACCCATCGTGATACAATTATTGAACTCGCAGAGCGGATGCGGCGGCGGCAGGGTGGCTGCTGACATTGGCAGTCGCCGACGCCCGGCCCACCAACTTTGCCCCGCAGGATTATGTGATGAGCGACGACCAGAACAACCCCAACCCGGAACCCGCCGCCAATGAGTGGAGCCAGTATGCCCTCCCCGAAGAAGGCGTGGCCGACCTTACCGACCGGCTAACCGAATTTCTGCCCGAGCAGGACGTTGACGACCCGCCCCTGATTATCGGCCAGGTGCTCGACGATTTCATCGACCAGGCGGGCGCCATGCCGGAAAACCTGCGGGATGAGGACGCTCATGCCCTGATTTGCCAGATGCAGATGGCCGTTACCCTGGCCTACCAGTTGGGCCGTCTCGAGTCCGGCTCTACTGACATGGTGCATCGCTTCATTCTGGAAGCCATCCAGAAGTGGGAAGCCAAACCCCTGCCCGATTCCCTGGACTTCGTGGAATCCGACTTCCGCAAGCCCAAGGAAATGGTGCTTCCCCGATTGCGCCGGTGGTGGCAGGAAAACCTTACCACCGAAGATTTCTACTGGGACGAGGAATAAGGGTCGCCCCATTTCAGTGAGCAGCCCGGCATCCCCCGGAGGTTTTACCAATGACTACCGCAGCTTATGATCTGGTGTTGACCGGCGGCAACCTGCTGGACCCGGCCCAGGGCATCAACAATGAGCGGCGCGACGTGGCGTTCAAAGACGGCAAGGTTGCCGCCGTCACCGACAGCATCTCGCCCGACCAGGGAACCCAGAGCATCGACGTTGCGGGCAAACTCATCACGCCGGGCCTCATCGACCTGCATGGCCATTTCTACCACGGCGGCAGCGGCAGCGCCGTCCACGCCGACCAAACCTGCCTCAGCAGCGGAACCACCACCGGCGTCGATGCTGGCAGCGCTGGTTTCCTCAACTACGGCGCCATGCGCGACTACGTGTTCCCTGCCCACCGCACCCGCCTCATTGCGTTTCTGCATATCGGGGGCGTGGGGCTGGCTGCCAACGGCGCTCTGGGCGGCGGTCTGCACGATATGCGTATCATCGACGTGGCCCGAACGGTGCAGGCCATCCGCGACAATCCCGGTTTCGTGTTCGGCGTAAAGGTGCGGATGCACTACGATGCCGTGGCCCGCTGGAATGCTCACGAAGCCATGGCCAAAGCCAGGGAAGCCGCATCTGAAGCCGGCGTCCGACTCATGGTTCACGTCAGCGGCACGCCCATTCCGCTGCCCGACGTGCTGGAACACCTGGGACCCGGAGACATCTCCACCCACGCCTTCAACGGAAATCCCGAAAGCATATTGGACAACGCCGGCAAGGTGCGCCCGGAAGTTCGCGACGCAGTGCAGCGCGGCGTAATCATGGACGTGGCTCATGCCGGCGTCCACTGCGACGTCGAGGTGGTCCGGGCGGCCATGGATCAGGGAGTCATGCCCGATACCATCAGCACCGACGTTCACATCGCACCGCCCGGCCGCACCGTTTACCTGATGAACGACCTGGTGAGCAAATTCCACGCCATGGGAATGACGCTATCAGACGCCATCGCCGCCAGCACCAGCCGTCCCGCGCAGGTGCTGGGTCTCCAGGACAGCATCGGTTCGCTGGCCGTGGGCATGGAGGGGGACGCCGCGGTATGGGAGCAGCGTCAGGGGAGGTTCGTCTGGCACGATATGGCCGGGCACAACGTGGATGGAGCCCTCCGTCTCGATACCTTTGCCACCGTAAAGGCGGGATCCGTCGCCTGGCGCGAAGGCCGCCTAACCCAGATGGGTGAGTGTTAGCACGACTCCAGGACCTTCAGCGCTCCCGGCGCCCCAGCATTACCGGATCACATTCTGTTCCAGTCGCGGCCAGCCGGCCCGGTTGACCAGCTCGGTTGACGGGCTGGGTTCAATAGCAAGGCCGGCAACACCGCCGGCTAATGGATGATTTTGGAGCGACCGACGGCGAAACAGGAGATCGAGTTTCCATACTCAGTGCGCCGGCCAGCCGGATCAAACCGCACTTTTGGACATTCAGCGTTGGTCTGACCCTCCACATCGCCTATAATATCTATGCGAACCTGACTTCAGCCGAAAACATGGCCAGGCGCGAGTTGCCGGCCGCCATAATCGCTGATACCGTACCCGCTATCGGTTTCTGGCTGGTCTTCGGTGCAAATCTCGTAGAAGGAATCAATATGGTACTTGCCGCAATGGTCCGTCATAAAAATCGGCAGGAAGGAATCAACCGGGGCCTGGCCACCGCCGATGCCGCCTGGCGCGAATGGAACCGGCGTCGGCTGGCCGCTGCCGAGCGCGGCGAATCGTTTGATGAGCCTCCACCAACCTTTGGCGGTGACGCCATCCAGCGCAAAAACTAATCCGGCAAAGTGCCGATCATATCTATCAACCAATCAGCCCCTGGTGAGTAACTGTTCAGAGTTGAAGGTAGTATTCTGGCCCCAACCTGTCTTTCCCGCGAACGCGGGAATCCAGGAGGCCGAGGATAAGCAACATTGCGGTTAAAAGACGTCTCTGGATTCCGGCTCAAGGCCGGAATGACGGAGTGGTATGGAAATCACACGTCGAGTCTGAACTGTTACCCTGGTGAGCGTTACCTTGACGCTCCCCGGCGCGGGTGTTAACGTGAGGGAGTCCTATGCGTATCGGCGAATTTGACATCGCAGAACCGCTGCCCGAGCTTCGCGACCCCCACCTGTTGGCCGTCCTGCGGCCCTGGATAGACGTGGGTAACGTGGGCAGTCTGGCGTTGGGGCGCATCGAACGGCACCTGCGCAGCCACGAGCTGGGTCGTTTGCACCGCCCCGGCCACTTCTATGACTTCACCCGTTACCGCCCCCGCAGCTATCTGGTCAACGGCCACCGCGAAGTAACCATTCCCAATACCATCATCCGTTACGCCAACCCCGAGAACGGACCTCACCTGCTCACGGCCCATCTGCTGGAGCCCCATCTGTACGGCGAGGATTACTCCGAAGCGCTGGTGGAAATCATCAAGTATTTCGGCGTCAAGCAATACACTCTGGTGGGCGCCATGTACGACATGGTTCCTCATACCCGCCCGCTGGTGGTATCGGGATTGGGCACCGGAGAAAATGTTGAGCGTGACTACGAAATTGCCGTGGCCCGTCCCAGCAGTTACGAGGGGCCAACCACCATCACTTACACGGTCACCGAGGCAGCCACCAACATGGGGCTGGAGACCCGGGGCTACGTTGTGCACTTGCCCCAATACCTGACTTTGGACGACGACCACCAGGGCGGGGCTCGCCTGATGCAGTTGCTCTGCCGCCTGTACGACTTGCCCGAACACATCGCCCAGCAAGAACGGGGTCAAAAGCAATACGATGAATTGACCTCCCGCGACGGACAAATCCCCGAGGGCGACGTGCTGACCCGCATCGAGGACCTCTACGACGCCGAGTATGGCGCCGCCGGAGGCGCTGAAACGCCCAGCGCCGCCGCCCTTTCGTCCAGCATCGAGGAATTTTTGCAGGGATTGAACGTCGACCTGGAAGGCACCGACCTGGACGATGACGGCGATGACGCTCGCCAGTAAGCAGCCCCTCCTGACGGTCGGTGAATGACGACCGTACCAAACGGCGCCGATTCCAGGCCGCCCGTCGCTGAACTGTTGCAGGCCCTGATCCGGCACGACACCACCAACCCGCCGGGCAACGAACGCGCCTGCGCCCAGTACAGCCAGGAAGTCCTAGGGTCCGTCGGCATAGCATCCCAGCTCCTGGGCGACGATCACGATCGCCCCAACGTCATCAGCAGATTGCCCGGCCGCGGCGATGCACCGCCCCTGCTGCTGTACGGTCACATCGACGTTGTGCCAACCGCCGCGCAACCGTGGGACGTGCCACCCTTCGAGGGCCGTTTGCAGGACAACTACGTTTGGGGACGCGGCGCCCTGGATATGAAGGGCGGCGTCGCCATGATGATGGACGCCTTCATGCGCGCCCATCTGGAAGGCGCAGACCTGCCTGGCGACGTTATTCTGGCTCTGGTTACCGATGAGGAGGCCGGCGGTTTCACCGGCGCGGGCTGGCTGGTCGACAACCACCCGCAGCTGTTTGAGGGTGTCAGCTACGGCATCGGGGAGTTTGGCGGTTTCAGCAAAACCTACCGCGGCCGCAAGTTTTACATGGTGCAGGTGGCCGAAAAACAGGGCTGCCGCGTGCAGGCCGTCGCCCGGGGCCTTGGCGGCCACGGCTCTCTGGTGCACCACGACACCGCACCCACTCGCATGGCCAAATTTCTCGTCAAGCTCGATGCGTCGCCCCTGCCGTATCACATCCACCCGGTAACCCGGATGATGATCGAGGCGATGAGCAGTCGGCTGCCGCTTCCCGACAGTACTTTCCTGCGCCTGTTGCTCAACCCCATGTTCACCGGGCGTATTCTGCGCCGCATGGGTACCATCGGGCAGGAAATGGAACCGCTCTTCCGTCACACCTCCAACGCAACCGTCATCGCTGGCGGCGAAAAAACCAACGTCATCCCCAGTGAGGTAACGGTAAACCTCGATTGCCGGATGCTTCCTGGGTACAACGCCGAAGACCTGGTTGGCGAGTTGCAGGACATCGCCGGCCCCACCATCGAGTTCGAGGTGCTGCGTTTCGAACCCAAACCCTGGGCGCTGAATATGGGCCTGTTCGATACGCTGGCCAAAATAGTGGAGGAGCAGGATCCGGACGGCGTATCGGTTCCCATGCTCATGCCAGCCGGCACCGATGGGCGCCACTTCGCCCGCCTGGGCATACAGACCTACGGGTGGATGCCCATGAACCTGCCCGCCGACTTCGACTTCCTGAAAACCATCCACGCGGCCAACGAACGAGTCCCGGTGTCGGCGCTGGAGTTCGGCGCACAGGCGTTACACCAACTGTTGCAACGGTTCCACGCCTGAAGCCCATTATCCGGCAACGCGCGTCGTTACAAAACGGTAATGGATGCCACGCCATGCCGCCGCCCAGAGAGGTTGCGTCCTGGGGTTAAGGGGTCGTAGTTACAAAAATAGCCCCCTCTCCCGAGGGAGAGGGGTTTGGGGTGAGGGCCGACGCCAGAATCTAATCCTGCCGGGCGATCTTCACCAGGCGCTCGAACGCATCGGGATCGCGGACCGCCATATCGGCCAGCATCTTGCGGTCGATCTCCACGCCGACCGTGCTCAGCCCGTGCATAAACTGGCTGTAGGTGGTGTCATGCTGACGGCACGCCGCGCCGATACGGATAATCCACAAACGGCGGAACTCACCCTTGCGCTGGCGGCGGTGGCGGTACGCGTGGCTCCACGCGTGCATAACCGCTTCTTTGGCCCATTTATAGTTACGACCCGACGAGGCTTGGTAACCCTTGGCGGCCTTGAGGATTTTCTTGTGGCGGGCGCGCTTGGTAACGCCTCGTTTTACTCTGGGCACGGTGTACTATTCTCCGGTATTAAAGATCGTATGGCACCAAACGGCTCAGCCGCTTGACGTCCGCGTGAGCGAAGGGCACCTTCTGCGCGAATTTGCGGGTCACCTTCTTGGGCTTCTTGCGGCGCAGGTGGCTGCTCATACGCTTGCGGCGCATCAATTTGCCCGATCCAGTTACGTGGATTCGGGCTTTTGCGCCTTTATGGGTCTTTAGTTTAGGCATGTTATCGTTATTCCGTATTTACTGCGGTAGCAGCATTTGCGTCGTTGCGTTCGACGCGGGTTGCGCTGGGAATGAGCACCATGAACATTGCGCGGCCCTCCATGGAGGGAGCATGTTCCAGGCGAACGTCGTCCTTCATATCGTCGGCAACCCGTTTCAAGAGCGAAAGGCCAAGATTCTGATGCACGGCCTCACGGCCTCGGAAACGCACTGTAAGTTTAACTTTATCACCATTTCCGATGAATTGGCGAACTTTGCGCAGTTTTGCTTCAAAGTCGTGCACGCCAATATTTGGCCTGAACCGAACTTCCTTCAGCTCATTGCTCTTCTGCGACTTGCGTGTCTCACGTTCTTTCTTGGATGTCAGATACCGCAGCTTGCCGTAATCCAGCAACCGGGCCACCGGCGGGTCTGCGTTAGGCGCCACCTCCACGAGGTCAAGCTCACTGTTCCGCGCCCGGGCCAAGGCATCGGGCATGGTCATTACTCCAAGCTGTTCGCCATCCTCCCCGATCACTCTAACCTGTGGCACGCGAATTTGCTCGTTGACCCTGTATTGTCTGGCGATAACGACACCTCCGTGTGGTATTTGTGCTCTGGTCGCCGCACCCAATGTTAGCGATTCGGCAACCGTACTGGTTTGGCCTATTCTAGCGTCGGGCTAAATACCCGTCAACGATTTCACCGTCGCCGTGGGACAGATTCCGTTGGGTTTGACGGTATGGCGAGAGACATTGTCGCTATCCGAAGCCTCTTTTGCTGAATTCGACGCCAGGCATAAAGAATATTCAGGTTAACGATAACGGCCTTCCCATCGACCCCGGCATCCTCCCCATGATACCCGAAAGCCTCGTTATCCACTACTATTCATCCTCTTCGGCAATTTCTTCCTCGAATGGATCATCAAATTCGTCATCTTCCTCTTCGACGTCATCCGAGTCTTCAAAGAGGTCATCGTCGTCCCCCTCCAGGCCCTCGTCATCATCGTCCAGGTTCTCGGCAATGGCGGCAACCACCTCGGCCAGAGAAAGGGCGCCACCAGGTTGCCCGGCGTTCAGCATGGCAACTTCTGCCTCACCCGTGTCACCTTCATCGGTGGGCAGAGCCAAAAATCCGTAGAACGTATCGCTATCCAGGATGCGCGCCAACCCGCCCAACGTCACCGTTATGGGCCGGATCGGCGATGACCAGCGCTCGGACAGCTCGTTATGGATTTCGCCCAGGGTCATCACAGGTTCGTCCCGCAGCAATAGCGTCCTGAAAACTATTTCCTGCAACGGAAACGATTGGCGGATGAATTCCGGGTCGGCGGCGCAGTGGGAGCGGATTTCGTCCATCAGCCCCACCGGATCGTCGATGTCTCCGGCCGACTTCCCAAAGGAAGGGCAGGCCGAGTCAAGCCGGGCCAGCAGCAGCGGGACCGCCGACCGGTTCAGTTCGGTCAGGCGTTCCAGACTTATGCAGTATTCTATGCCGGCCGTCCGGCTACTCGAGACAACAGTGGTGGTCATAGGTTAACCTCTTCATTCCAGTCCAGCATGATTATTTTTACGGCTTGCCCGGCATTCTTGCGGGGCAGGTCGGCAGGGCAAATGGCCAGGCCGTTCGCCCGGGATAGCGAGGTGAGAATATTGGAACCCTGGGGGCCGGTGGGCGTGGCGTACCAGCCGCCGTTCTTCCGCTCCACCTCCACCCGGGCGTACACTCGCCGGCCATCGCTGTTGAATATCGGCCCGGTCAGCACGCCTTCCACAACCGGGCGAGCCAGCAGGTCGCGACCCAGCATCCGCCGGATGGCCGGCCGTCCGAACATCTCGAAGGCCAGCAACGCGCTTACCGGGTTTCCGGGCAGGCCCAGCAACGGCAGCGACCGACTCTGCTGAGTGTGTATCAAACCGAAGGCCAGGGGCTTGGCCGGGCGCATCCGCACCGACCAGAAGTTCATGTCCCCGCGCTGCTCCAGCACGTCTTTTACCATGTCGTAGTCGCCCTTGGAAACCCCCGCCGACGTTACCAGCAGGTCGGCGTCACACGCTTCGTCGATGCAGCGATGCAGATCATCCAGGTTATCCCGCGCGATGCCAATCATTCGCGGAGTACCACCGGCAGCGATCACGGCGGCGGCGATGCTGCTGCTGTTGCTGTCGTAGATGTGTCCCGGCGTCAGCGATTCGCCAGTGCGCGTCAGCTCGTCGCCGGTCGACAGCACCGCAACCACCGGGCGTCGGATAACGCGCGCGGTTGCCAGCCCCAGGGATGCCATCACTCCGGCCTCGGCGGGGCGAACGACCGTTCCTGCTGACAACACCAGTTCGCCCGCGGACACGTCCTCGCCGGCCGGACGCACGTTGCTGCCCAGCGGGAGCGCCTTGCGGATTACGATTTCATCGAGGGGCTTTCCGGCTCTACGCCGGTCGATCTCATCGGTTTCCTCGAACGGCACCACGGTATCGGCGCCGTTGGGCACCGGCGCGCCCGTCATAATCCGGATGGCCTTGCCGCGAGTTACCGTATCAGCAGAAACCTGCCCGGCGGCCACCGCGGAGATGACCGAAAGCGTGGGCGGTGTCTCTCCGGAGCCGGCAATATCGGCGTGCAACACCGCGTAACCATCCATCGCTGAATTGGCCAGCGGCGGCAGATCGAGGGGCGAGGTTATATCCTCGGCCAGCGCCATGCCCAGTGTTTCGAGCACCGGCAGATCCACCGCATCCAGCGGTTCAAAGTGAGACATGATGCGCTCGAAAGCCTGCTCCACTTCCAGCATATCCTCGTGGCCGTGGCCACCATCGTGCCCCCGGTGCTGGCTGCCATGATGTCGTTGCTCGTCGTGGCCGCCCGCATGGTCGTGAATGCTCTCGTGGTCGCCGTCCCCGTGAGCATCATGGGCGTGGAGGCGACTGGTATGTTCGTGTGTGGTCATGGTGTTGGCCTCCAATGATTGGGCGGTTGCAGGTGCAGGGCAGGGCGGCAATCAGGGCAATAGACCCGACATGCGGTTGCGCCGCCGATGGATAACGGGCAGGTAATCCTCAAACTCGAAACATTCCGGAGCGCTTCTTCGACCGCCAACTCCCGATCAGCTGTCATCGAAAAACCCGGCGCCGCCTGAGCGTATTCCCGGATTCACATACCGGATATCCAGTTGGGTCAACAAATTTGAAAATGCCGTTATGTATCATTCGCCGATACAGTATTATAACCACTATCCCCGTACTGTTGCCCCCACTTCCCGTTCCAGAACTCGGGTCAACCCGTTCAGGGCGCGGTTTACTTCGTCTGCGGTGAGCGTACGGTCAGCGGCGCGGAACCAGATGCGATACGCCAGCGACCGCATTCCTTCCGGCAGGTTCTCCCCGGCATAAACGTCGAACAGCTCGGCTGTCTCCACCAGGCGCACCCGCTGGATCAGTTGCTGCACCCGCGCTGACGGCACATCCGACGGCACCAGCAGGGCCAGATCCCGGTTGGCCCCCGGGAAACGGGACAGGGACTGGAACCGGTTGGCCGCTCCCTCGCCTCCCTGTGCTGCCGCCGACAACCCGGCCAGCGACATCTGGAAATACAGCACAGGTTCCGGACGCAGGCCGAACCGGTCGCAAACATCGGGATGCAATTGGGCCACCGTCCCAATTTCGGCAGCCTCCGCAGACGGCCCACTCACCGAAATAGTCGCCGCCCGTCCGGGGTGCCAGAGCTGGCCACCCACGGCCTCGAACACCGCCGACAGTCCCACCCGTTCCAGAGAGGTGGACACGGCGCCGGATGCGTCGTAAAAATCCATCAGCTCTTCCGTCGTGTGCCAGTTGTCGCCGTACCGCGGACCCGTCATCACGCCGGCCACCCACTCACTCTCCTGCGGCAGATCGCTGCCCCGGTAATCAAAGGTGCGTCCAACCTCAAACAAACGGAACCCGCCATCGTTGTGGCCCTGGTTGTAGGCCAGCGTATGGAGAATGCTCGCCACCAGCGTGGGCCGCATGATGTTCTGCTCCGCCGACATCGGATTGGCAACACGCACCCACGGGGACGTTTCATCCTCGAGCATTTCCAGCCGCTCCAGATCGGCGGCGCTCACGAGCGGGTAGCTGATGGTTTCATCCATGCCGGCAGCCACCAGGGCATCTCGCAACCCGTCCTTCAGCTCGGCATCCGGGTTGGGGCGATGATAGGGAATCGGGGAAGACAGCATCGTCGTGGGCACGTCATCGTAACCAATGATCCGCACCACCTCTTCGATCAAATCTTCCTCGATGGCGATGTCGCTGCGCCAGTAGGGCGGATCGGCCTCCAGGCTGTCGGGTCCGGTGCGGCGCGTGGCTATTCCCAGGCTGGCCAACACCGTTTCGGCGCGGGCTATATCCAGATCCATGCCCAACACCTGGCGCAGGCGGCTCTCGGTCAGGGGAACCGGCGTCGTCTGGTTCCCGCCCGGATACACGTCTATTATCCCGGTCGCGGCCTCCCCTCCGGCAGTCAGCAGAATCAGTTGCGTGGCCCGGCGCAGCGCTATCGGCGCCAGATCGGCGCTCAATCCTTTCTCAAACCGCAGGCTGGCCTCGGTGCGAAGATTCAATTCAGAGGCGGTGCGCCGGTTGTTCAGGTTGTGGAACGTGGCCGATTCCAGCAGCATGGTCCTCGTATTCGCCGTAATCTCGCTGTTGGCGCCGCCCATAACGCCGCCGATGCCAATGGCGCGAACCGGATCGGCGATCATCAGGTTGTCGCTGGTCAGCGTGCGTTCAATGCCGTCCAGCGTGGTGAACCTTTCGCCGTCTCCGGCGCGCCGCACCACCACGTGCTTGTCCGTTACGGTGTCCAGGTCAAAGGCGTGCAGCGGCTGGTTGAACTCCAGCATAACGTAGTTGGTAACGTCCACCACGTTGTTGATGGGACGCAGCCCAGCCCGCACCAGTCGATCCTGCATCCACTCCGGTGAGGGCCCGATCTTTATCCCGGTGATAACCGACGCCGTGTACCGGGGACAAAGGTCGGGATCGGATATGGAAACCTGCGCCACGGTATCAATGGGAGGTCCGGTTTCGGGGTAGGAAACATCGGGCACGCTGACGGGTTTTCCGGTAATTGCGCCAATCTCACGGGCCACCCCCAGGATGGACAGGCAATCGCCCCGGTTGGGCGTCAATTCCAGCTCCAGCATCGTGTCGCCCAGCGCCTCGTCTAGGGGAGCGCCCGGCCGGGCAGATTCGGGCAACACAATGATGCCGTCGTGCTCATCGCTGATACCCAACTCGGCCTCCGAGCAGATCATTCCTTCGGATACCACGCCCCGGATGCGCGCGGGTTTCAGCTCTTCGCGCCTCCCGGTGTGCATGTTGAGCAGAAGAGCGCCGGGACGGGCGAAGCAGATGTTCTGTCCGGCCGCCACGTTGGGGGCTCCGCACACCACCTCCACGGGGTCGCCATCGCCGGGATCCACCAGGCACAGCGTCAGGCTGTCGGCGTCCGGATGCGGTCGGGTGGAGCGCACGTGACCAACGAAGCAATTTTCCCAGCCACCTCGGGTTATCACGTCGCCCACCTCGATGCCGGCCATCGTCAACCAATGGGCCAGCTCATCGGGCGCCAGGGAGATTTCAACGTACTGGGACAGCCAGGAGAATGGGATGAACATAGTTGTCGGTGGCGCACGGTCCGAATCAACCGGACTGTACTACTTTGCCCTCCTGATGGGCGTGGCGTTCGTGGGTGCGATGATCAATGCGATTACGCTAAAGGGGATCACCATGACGCAAGGCTCTATTCACAGTATCAAAACTGGCGCAAAAAACGCACGTCGTTGCTGTAAAAATGGCGGATGTCATCGATGCCGTACTTCAGCATACCGATGCGCTCCGGCCCCATACCGAACGCGAAACCGGTGTACCTGTCCGGATCATAACCCACGCCGGCCAACACCTTGGGATGCACCATGCCGGCGCCCATAATCTCGATCCAGTCTTCGTCACGGTTGATGGGTCGTTTGCCCGTGGCCGGGTCGCGGAAGTTGGAAATCGACATATCCACGCCAGGCTCCACAAACGGGAAGTAATCGCAGCGGAACCGAATCTGCCGGCCTTCGCCGAACACCCGGCGCGCAAATTCGTACAGCGTACCCTTCAAATCGGCAAAGGTGATTCCCTCGGCCACCGCCAAACCTTCAACCTGGTAGAAATGCCATTCGTGGGTGGCGTCGGTCGCCTCGTAGCGGTAACACTTGCCCGGCACCACAACCCGCACCGGCGGCTCCTGTGATTCCATCACCCGAGCCTGCATGGGCGACGTATGGGTTCGCAACAGCATCGGTTGCTGTCCCTCTTCGTTCACGTAGTCCACCCACAGCGAATTCCACATGTCCCGTGCCGGGTGGCCGGCCGGGATGTTCAGCATCTCAAAATTGTAGTGATCCAGCTCCACCTCGGGGCCTTCCACGACGCTGAACCCCATGGCCATGAACGCAGCGCAAATTTCACGCACGATCTGGGTGGTGGGATGCAACCGACCGGAGACAACCGGACGTCCCGGCAGGGTAACGTCCAGCCGGTCGCTGGCCGCCAGTTCGGCCTCCGCAATCTCCCGGGTGCGACGGGCCAGGGCCTCTTCCAGCGTGTTCTTGGCCTGGTTAGCCCGCGAACCCACCGACCGCCGCAGGTCTGGATCGAGCCCGGACAAACCACGCAGCAGCAGCGTCAACTGACCCCGCCGGCCCAGATACGATACCCGCCATTCCTCAGCCACACCTGCATCTCCAACGGCGGCCAATTGGCGCAGCGCATCCTGCGTCAGTGCGTCGACAAACTCAGGCGATGGCTGCTGGGTGGTGGGTTCAGGCATGGGGCGTCAAACCGGATACAGCGGGCCGGATGGATTGTGAATTGTAACTCCGCTGTGGCGATAAAAATTATAGGCAGGCCGCACGTACCCGGTCAAGGAAACAGGCTTTATCCAGCGTGTATAATCGGCGGGTGCTACGCCCGCCACCAACCTGCCGTCTGCTCCAGCGTCCCTCATGTTGAAGGGCGCGAGGTCCCGCCTCCACTACGGTTGGGCAATCTTCGTCCTCTCCCTGGGCAACCTCACCGTAGAGGGCGGCACCAAAAACAGCGAAGCGGTTTACTTCAACGCCCTGCTGGTACATTTCCAGCGCAGCGCCACGTACACGGCAGCCGTTTTCTCGGCGGCCGGCCTCGTCGGAGCGTTGGCCGCGCCCTTCCTGGGCGTGCTGCTCGACCGCTGGGGAGCCCGTGTCCTTTTCCCCCTGGCCGGCTTATGCATCCTCTTTGGCTGGTTCTCCTCCAGCTTCGCCACCGATTTGTGGCAGCTCTTCTTTTTCTACAGCATCTTTGCCGGCATCGGGCAAACCGCCATCTCGTCTTTTTCCATGACCGCCACATTGGCCCCGTGGTTCCCCAATTCCCGAGGTCGGATGCTCGGGTTGGCCGATTCCGGTAACCCCATCGGCCAGGCCATCTTTGCGCCTCTCGCCGCCATACTCACCGAATCCATCGGATGGCGTTGGGCTTATCGTTACTTCGGTTTCATATTTTTCGCGCTTATTACCTTCCCCAACGGTCTTTTCCAGCGACGCCCGCCGGTCACCGCATACGTATCCACTGCCTCCGTAGCGGCCCCGGCCGCTGTCTCCGCGCCCACTGACGCCCAACCGGCCCCCATCACTCGGGGCGAGGCTGCCGCGCCATCCGACGCCCAACCGGTCCCATCATCGCCAACGGCCAGCCAGACCCGAACCAGGGTTGCGCCACCCCCGATGTCTGGAATCGTGACCCAACCCGCCATGTGGCTGCTGGTGCTTACCCGCGTTACCGGCTCGATTGGTGTCCAGCTGGTGCGGGTACACCTGGTAGCCTTCTTCGTATTGGCCGGATACACGCCCCTGATTGCCGCATCGACCATGGGGGCGGTTGGCGGAGTCAGCGTATTCGCCCGTCCGCTGGTGGGCATCGCCTCCGACCGATGGGGACGCGAGCTGGTGTTCACCGTCGGCACGTCGCTAACCGTCATATCGATAGTGCTGATCGTCTGGTTGGGAGATGGCAGCTTCTGGCCCCTGGTGGTGTACGTCGCCCTGGCCGGCATCAGCGACGGCATCAGCGGCCTCATCGTTGGCGCAAAAGCCGCCGATTTGTTCCCTCCCGAAGCGCTGGGCACCATCATGGGATTCATCGAGATGGGACGCGGCGCGGCAATTCTCCTCGGCCCGCTCCTGGGCGGCTTGATGTTCGACTGGCAGGACAACTACATGGGCGCATTCCTCGTGTCGGCGGGGCTGTCCTTCGCGTCCATCTGTACCGTGTGGGCGGCCCAACTGGTGGGAACCAGGGGCAAAACCCGCCTCGCGCGCTTGACGCCACACCCCTGACCGAAACTCGGCATCCCGTGGCCCCGCGCATCCACGCCGGTAGTTTCAGTTTCCGCTCCTTCCATCACCGCATCCAGCGACTCGTAACTGTTCAGAGTTGAAGGTAGTATCCTGGCCCAAACCTGCCATTCCCGCTTTCGCGGGAATCCAGGAAGCCGAGGATAAGAAACATTGCGGTGTAAATACGTCTCTGGATTCCGGCTCAAGGCCGGAATGACGGAGCGGTAAGGCCGGAATGGCGGAGCGGTAAGGCAACAACCCGTCGAGTCTAAACTGTTACAAAGACGCTGCCGCCTTGCATGAATCAGAACATATATTCTATAATCAGCACTGCGGCTCCTAAACTGATCGGTGGGCTGCTCATTCCACCCTGTGTTTTTTGGAGTTTGCATTGGCTCGGTTTATCTTCCGCGGGTGCCTCCGTTGCGCCGGCGATCTGTTTATCAATCAGGGCGACTGGCAATGCCTGCAATGCGGCCACTATTTTTATCGCCCGTCGCGACCGCCCCTGGGCAACGCATTCTGGGACTACTGGCGCGCGCAGTCCACATCGCCCTCCCGGTCATCGTCTTCCCGGTCCGTGGTGGAACCGCCGGTGGTGCTGCAGGCCGTACAGCCCCGTCGGAAACGGCGCCGCTGATGCGTAACAAACCTGCGGTGTTGCTCGCCCTTGACGCGGCCACGCATGAAACCGGTTGGGCGGTATTTTCGGATTGGGAACTGCTGGACACCGGCACGATCATTTCCTGTCGGGAACCGGGTGCCCCGGCGTCGGCACGCATCCGCCAGCTGTTGACGGAGCTGGGCAAACTGAAAACCCGATACCAGCCCGCCGGCGTTGCTTTGAGCCGGCCCTCCGGCATCAGTTGGGACGTGCCAGCCCTCGAGTTGCTGGAATTTGAACTGGAACAGTGGGCTGCGGACGTACACCTGCCGATGGGGGCCTACTCCGCGGCAGAAGTGCGGCACGCCGCAACGGGCCATCCCAGGGCGTCTCAACCGGACCTGGCGTTCGCCGTGATGTCTGCCCTGGGTCTGGTGGGTCAGCAAAAGTCCGCCCACGAATGGGAAGCCATCGCCGTGGGAGCCTATCACCTCTGCCGACAGCACGGGCCTGACCTCTCGCCGAAATCCGGTCGCCATTAGAACGTGGAACTTTGCGCCAACGAACTTTGCGGCAGCGAACTTTGCGCCGGTCATTCGCCGTCTTGCGCACCGCCGCCGTGCGATTATCCCTGCGCGTCCGCGCTACCGCCAACCGCCCGTCATCCCAATCGTCGCATTAACATATAGCAATCCTGAGCCCGCCCAGTTGCCCAATCCAGTAGCGGAGTCAATGCCGGCTTGTTTGGGCCGTAAACCTTTGTTACAATTCCAGCGCACGAGCGGTACGGCTGGTAAACAGCCACACTTTTTCGGCGGTGCACGCTGTACATCCGTCTTTTGCGTAACAATTGGAGGAGGAATATACTATGCCGTCGTTCTGGGAAAACATTCGAATGCCAGACCTCGATCGGGAGTCGGGTGCCAATATCGCTGAAGGCGGCGATATGGCTGCCTACGTGAGCTTCCCCAACCCCAACGCCGGGACCAGCTTGCCAGCCGTTATCGTGGTGCAAGAAGCCTTCGGCGCAAACGCACACATCCAGCGCGTGGCCGACCAGTTTGCCGCTGCGGGTTATGTTGCAGTCGCCCCGGCGCTGTTCCATCGCAACGAGCGCAACCCCAACCCCATGCTGGGTTACACTCCCGAAGATTTTGACGCTGCCGTCAATACCTACATGCCCGAACTCACGGGTGAGGGCATCATCCAAGACATCAACGGTACCATCGACTATCTGCAACGTACGTACCCTCGCACCCGCGGCCAGAAAATTGGCATCGTCGGTTACTGCATGGGTGGTCGCGTTGTCTACCTCGCCGCCAGCGCTTGCAGCGGTCTTAGCGCCGGCGTCGTCTATTACGGCGGCGCAATCCTCGCTGCCTACAGCGACGGCGTAACCCCGGTCGACGGCACTGCCAACATCAGCATCCCCCTGATGGGTAACTTCGGTGCAACCGACGGAAACCCAACTCCGGATGATGTTTCAACGATTGAAGCTGCATTAACCGCTTCCGGCAAGTCATTCGACTTCAAGATGTATGACGGCGCTGGCCACGGTTTCAACTGCGACGACCGCGACAGCTACAACCAGGCGGCTGCTGACGACGCAATGGCGCGCACTGTGGCCTTCTTCAACAGCAACCTGAAGTAAGCTCGGCTAACGCCTTCTGCCCCCGGCAGATAAAAGGCCCGGCTCGCTGTGAAGCGAGCCGGGCCTTTCTTGTGTCCCCGCAACGTGACCTCGGTAGCGCCTATCCACCCAACGGAGAGATCCCCTGCACCAGTTTGATGATGTCGTTGGCGCTAATTGCGACTACCAGAGCCAGCAGCGCCACAAACCCGATCAGGTGAACCAGGCCCTCTTTCTCCGACGGCACCCGCTTGCCGCCGCGAATCCACTCGATAAACACAAACAGCAGCCTGCCGCCGTCCAGCATCGGTATGGGCAGTATGTTCAGAACCGCCAGGTTGATGCTCAACAGGATGGCAACCAGCATCCAACCCTGGAATCCACCCTCCTGCGTAATCTCCCCGGTAATCCGGGCGATCCCGATCGGCCCGCTGAATTCCGGCCCGCGCCCGCCGCCGAACCAACCGCGTACCTCGGCGCCTATCAATTGCACCATGTCCACGGTTCTGGTAACGCCCATGGGAAAGGCCCGCCAGGGCGGTTCGGCCCGCCGCTCCTCCGTCTGGCCAACCACGGTAAAGGCGATGCCGGTAGCGCCCTGCCCGGCGGGTGGGTTCACCCGCGGCGTAACGGGGATCAGTCGTTGGGCGCCGTCCCGTTCCACCGACCACAGCATCTCGCTGCCCGCCCCGGAACGCACTTCACGCACCAGGACATCCGGCGCCTCCAGCGTTCGCCCGTCGATAGCCAGCACCCGGTCGCCGGCCATCAGACCGGAAACCTCTGCCGGCGAACCCGGAGCAACGGCGGTTATCTGCACGGTCCCGCCAACCAGCTCGGTGTGGGGAATCATCAGGATTATGGCGAAGGCAACTACGGGGAAGATGGCATTCATCGCCGAGCCGGCCACCAGCACCACCGCCCGTTGGCCCAGCCCCCGTCGCGCCAGGCTGCGCGGAGCCTCCGGGTTGTTCTCCCCCGACAACCGCACGAACCCGCCCAGCGGCAGCCAGTTCACCGAATAGACCATGTCGGCCAGCACGATGCGATCGCTCTGCACCTCGCGTACGCGCCCCTCGTGGCGCAGATACTGGTCGGATTGCAGTTCGTCCAGCGAGGCCCGCGCCGGCGTGTGTGCATTCTGATTCTGGCCCCCGACGCCGGCGAAGCGCCCCAGCGCGCCCAGGATACTTCCACCCGTCCTCGAATCTCTAAGCTCAACGTACCGCGCTTCCAGCTGGCCATCGGCGGTTTCACCGGACAGAACACGCACCACCATGCCGGGGCGAATCTGCCGCACCGCGCCATTGAGGCATACCGTGTTACCGGTGAGCAGCGTTTCGGTGCGACCCGTGTAAACGCCCCACGCCCGCGGCGGATACCCGATTCCAAACTCCAGCACCTTCACGCCGAAGGCTTTTGCCGTCCAGAAGTGCCCCAACTCGTGCACCACGACCAGCAGGAGCAGCATGGGAATAAACGCGGCCAGCGCGATGACAAAAGTTTCCATGGTCAGTCGGTCGGCTTGATGCGGGTAGAGGGAGAAACCGGTTCAGCCGCTACCTGGCCAGCCGCTCGGCGATTTCGCCGGCCCGGGCGCTGGCCCAACGGTCGACATCCACCACGGCTTCCAGGTCAGCGTCCTGATGCTTTTGATTCTCGCCAAGCACTTTTTCGACCACGCGGTAGATGTCGGTGAATCCGATGCGCCCCTGCAGGAACGATTCCACCGCCACCTCGTCCGCTGCGCTCAACGCCGTGGGAGCCGTGCCCCCTTCCCGTCCGGCGGCGATAGCCAGATCGAAGCAGGGATACCGATCTTTCTGCAGCGGTTCAAAATCCAGCGACCATGCCACGCCGATGTCCAGGCGCGGAATGTCCTCATTGGGCAGCCGCAGCGGATGGAACAGCGCATACTGAATGGGCAGACGCATACTGGGCGGCCCCATCTGCGCCTTCACCGACCCGTCGTCAAATTCAACCATGGAGTGGATGGTGCTCTGAGGATGCACCACCACCGCGATGTCATCCCAAGGCACCGAAAACAGCCAGTGTGATTCGATAACTTCGAACCCTTTGTTCATCAACGTGGCAGAATCTATGGTGATTTTGTCACCCATGCGCCACGTGGGATGCCGCAACGCCTGTTCCGGAGTAACCGATTCCAGCTCGGCCAATGGTGTCCGGCGGAACGGGCCACCGCTGGCGGTAATCAACAGGCGGCGAATGTGGTTGTCCTCTCCCTGCAGGCACTGCCAGATCGCGCTGGGTTCGCTGTCGACGGGCAGTATCACGGCGCCGTGTTTGGCTTCTGCAGCCTTGAGCGTCTGCCCCGCCATCACGATGGGTTCCTTGTTGGACAGCGCCACCTGCTTGCCCGCCCGCAGGGCGCACATCGTGGGTTCCAGACCCACCGCTCCCATCAGCGCAACCATCACCTGATCCACTTCCGGCAAACCGGCCATCTCGTCCATGGGCATCAGGGATATTCCCGGCGGCAGCGATGACGGCGGGTTTGTGCACCACATGTACCTGGGGTTGAACTCGGCAACCTGCTCCATCAGGAGCGCGGTATTGTTTCCGGCAGCCAGTCCAACAACCTCAAACTCGTTGCGGAACGCCCGCACAATATCGAGAGTTTGACGGCCTATAGAGCCGGTGGAACCTAGTATGACGATGCGTCGCATAATAACCGGTGCGCCAGTTTAGGGAATGACAGTCGAAACCGCCACGAGAATGTACAACACGGTCAATGATGGGAGCAAACTGTCAAGCCGGTCCAGCATCCCACCGTGGCCAGGGAAAAGGTTGCCGGAATCCTTAACGTTCGCCAAACGCTTTATCTTTGATTCCAGAAGATCGCCAGCCGGCGATACACAACCTAAAATAACACCAATCCCTGCCAGATGCCAAATCGCCGCGCCCACCGGAAACAAAAGGCCCAGCGCCACCGCGGCCATCACCGCGCCTGCCAACCCGCCCACGGTTCCTTCCCACGTTTTGCCTGGGCTGATTCCAGGGGCCATTGAGTGACGTCCGATCAACCTTCCCACCACATAAGCCCCGGTGTCCGCCGCATACACCGTCAGGATGCCCAGCAATACCCACCAGCCCCCGTAGTCGGTGAGCAGCCAGGGTATCTCGGCGAAAACGCCTTCCCCAGCATACAAAGACGTCCCCCACTCTCCAAGTTCTGTCATCTCAGCCGCCGACAGTGTCACCGCCGACTCGGCCGCTCCCCGCAATGCCACGGCGCAGGCCAGCGCCCCGCCGACATAGACGGGTGGCAACACCAGATAGAGCGCCGCCGCCGCCACGCCACGCCCGTGCCAGGCCGCAATCATCCACAGGCCGCTCCCGATGTAGCCAACGATGCAGATAACGCCAACGGCGATTCCGAAATCCGCCGGACCCACGGCCATCTCTCCGGCCAGAACCAGCGCCACCGCCCAGGTACCCCCCAACCACGCCGGCAACGGCGTCGGCGGCTCCCCGTCGTCGTTGGGATCAAGCGGCGGATACAGGCGGTATGCTTCCCACACGCCGATCGCGGCCACCACTGCGGCCAATATCGTAAGCCAGGGCGGGCCAAACCAGATGGCAGCCAGAACTATCGGTACGCCCACCAGGGCGGTCAAAACCCGGTGGAGCAGCAACGGCCTACTCCTGGACGGCGGTGTCGTAAGGGGAAACCACGGTTCCAAAGCGACGTTGGCGTTGTTGAAACGCTTCCAGGGCCCGGTCAAGTTCGTCCTTGTCCAGGTCTGGCCACAGCACCGGGGTATGGTAATACTCGCTGTAGGCGGCCTGCCACAGCAGGAAATTGCTGATCCGCTGCTCTCCACCCGTGCGAATGATCAGGTCGGGGTCGGGACAACCCGCAGTGTAGAGATACCTGCTGAACAGCGCCTCGTCTATCTGGTCTTCGGGGACGCCGTCGGCCAGAATGCGCCGCACCGCCCGCACGATTTCGCCCCGGCCGCCGTAGTTAAACGCCACGTTCAGGGTTACTCCGACGTTATCGCGGGTCAGCTTTTGCGCCGCGGCGATGGCGTCCTGCAATCCCGGATCCAGCGGCTCCGGATCGCCCAGATGAACCAGGCGCACGCCGGCGCGGTGCAGTTCCTCGGTCTGCGGAACGATCTCTTCGGCCAGAATCGCCAGCAGCCCGTCCACCTCGTCCGACGGGCGGTGCCAGTTCTCCGTCGAAAAGGCGTAAAGCGTAACGACGCCAACCCCGCGTTCGGATAAGGATCGAACCACACTGCGGATGTTGGCTACCCCCTGCCGGTGACCGGCAGATCGGTTCAGCTTGCGCTGTGCCGCCCAGCGTCCGTTGCCGTCCATGATGATGGCAACGTGCCGCGGGACCGGGGGATTGAATTCCCGGCCTTTCCCGTCGGTATGTTCTGTGCGATTTGAGGCAGCCAATAGAGGAACGACGGGCAGTTAAACCTGCATTATCTCCGCTTCCTTGGTGGCCGCAACCTCATCTATGGACTTAACGTGGGCGTCGGTGGTTTTCTGCAAGGTATCCTGGCTGCGACGATTTTCATCCTGAGAGATGGCCTTGTCCCGTTCCATCCTGCGCAGCGACTCAACGCCGTCCCGACGCACATTTCGCACCGCAACCTTGCTGTCCTCCGACTTGCGCTTCAGCAACTTCACAATCTCCTGCCGGCGCTCCTTGGTCAACGGCGGGATGGGTACCGTGATGACGTTGCCGTCATTGGAGGGATTGAACCCCATCTCCGATTGGGTGAGGCTGCGTTCGATACCCCGCAATGCCTGCTTGTCCCACGGTTGCACCATGATGGCCCGGGCGTCGGCCGTCGAGATAGACGCAATCTGTTTCAACGGCGTCGGGGTGCCATAGTAGTCAACCGGCAGATCTTCGATCAACGCCGGGGTCGCCCGACCCGTGCGCAGGGTACCGATTTCCCTCCGCATCGCCTCGATTGACTGCCCCATTTTGCGTTCGGCTTCAGCCAGCACGTCTTCCACCGTTTTCTCTGGCTGGTTGTCCTCGTGGTCTCGATCTCTACCTTTGCGCTGCGTCATTTTGTTCCCCTCCGTTGATGGTGGTGCCAACGGCATCTCCGCGCAGTATACGACTCATCGTACCCTGTTCAAATATGTCGAACACGACAATGGGTAATTGATTGTCCATGCACAGGGTCATCGCGGTAGAATCCATCACCTCCAGACGCCGGTTCACCGCTTCCAGATATTCCAGTTGACCGAATCGAACCGCCTCGGGATTGGTGCGCGGGTCCGAGTCATAAACGCCGTCCACCCCGTTCTTGGCCATCAGCAAAATCTCGGCGCCGATTTCCAGGGCGCGCAACGCCGAAGCCGTATCAGTTGACATGAAGGGGTTTCCCGACCCGGCGCAAAAGATAACCACGCGGCCCTTTTCCAGATGGCGTACGGCGCGTCGCCGGATGTACGGTTCTGCAACAGCCTGGATCGATAGGGCAGATTGCGTGCGGACGCTCACGCCGCGCCGTTCAATGGCGTCCTGCAGAGCCAGGGCATTGATGATGGTAGCCAGCATCCCCGCGTAGTCCGCGGTGGAACGATCCATGCCCTGCCGTTCGGCGGTTACTCCCCGCCAGATATTGCCGCCGCCGATGACGACCGCTATCTCCACGTGGCGGGATTGAATCTCTATTATCTGATCGGCGATGTAGGCGACCGCGTTGGCGTCGATGGCGCCGGGGCCGGCGCCCTGCAACGATTCGCCGCTGATTTTCAGCAGCACGCGGCTGTAAATGGTGTCGCTGCTGACGCTACCGGTAACAACCATGCACGGCCTCGCATACCCACAACCGTACCCGCGTCGTTTATTCGCCGAGGGCTAGCCGGCGGAAATGCACGATGCGGACGTTTTCGCCGGTTTGCGCGGCGGTTTCTTTAACCAGGTCATCCAGTGTGCGGGAGCCATCTTTAATGAACGGCTGTTGCAGCAGGCAAACCTGCGCCGCCGGCCGGTCGTCTCCCTCTTCCATCTCGTCTGCGCTCAGGTACACCGGCGACATGGCGGCCACCTGCATGGCGATGTCGTGGGCCAGCGCGCGAAACTCCTCGGTGCGCGCCACAAAGTCGGTTTCGCATCCCAACTGCACCAGCGCGCCCACGCGACCCCCGGTGTGGATATACGATTCGACCAACCCCTGCGACGTTTCCCGATCCGACCGCTTGGCAGCCTGCTCAAACCCTTTTTGCCGCAACGCCTCAATGGCCTTGTCCAGGTCGCCATCGTTGGTTTCCAGGGCGTTTTTACAGTCGCTAACGCCGGCTCCGGTTTGCTCGCGCAGGGATTTGATAAGTTCTACGGTAACTGCTGGCAACTTTGGAGCCTCCTGGTATATTTATCTGATATTGGACGGGTTTCGGTGCGTTGCTTAGGGTTCCAGCGGGCGCGACGACATCATCTGGCCCAGTTCCTCCAGCGTAATGGTGCCAGAGAAGCGGGCTGCTTCCTCGGGGCTCATTTCTTCATCGGCGCCTTCGCCAGATTCCAGGCCTTCCGCTTCTGCCTGCGCCAACTGCATGGCCTCTCGCTGGGCTTTTCCTTCCTCAATGGCGGCGGCCATCCGACCGGTTATCAGCCGGATCGATCGTACGGCGTCGTCGTTGCCGGGCACCGGGTGAGTAACCTGACCCGGGTCGCAGTCGGTGTCGACGATGGCAAAAATGGGTATGTTCAGGCGGCGCGCCTCGGCAATGCACAGGTCTTCCTTGCCGATGTCAATCACGAAAAGCGCATTCGGCAGCCGGTCCATATCCCGCAATCCGGTAAAGTACTTCTCCAGCTTGTCCAAGGTGTGCGTCAACCGCACGGTTTCCTTCTTGGGCAAGCGATTCAGATAGCCGGAATCCCGTTGCTCCTGCAGCCCTTTCATATAATCAATGCGGGCCTTGATGGTCTGGAAGTTGGTCAGCGTGCCACCCAGCCAGCGCTGGTTGACGTACCAGTGCCCTACGCCCTCCGCTTCCGACGCAATAACATCCTGAGCCTGTTTCTTGGTGCCGACAAACAGGACCTTGCCCCCCGCGGCAGACAATTCAACCATGGCGCGGTAGGCGTCGGTGATCAACCCCATCGTCTGTTGCAGATCAATGATGTGTATGCCGTTGCGCTGCGTAAATATGTAGCGCCGCATGCGAGGGTTCCACCGCCGGGTCTGGTGACCAAAGTGGACACCTGCTTCCAGCAACGATTTCATCGTAATGGGTTCCAGCTGGGGCGCAGCCTCTGCCGGACGTTCTGGGGCCTGTACCATAAAATTCTTTGCCTCGTATTTGTGGGGCCTCACACACGATGAAAGACCCTTGTTTAGGCCAGATTTCTATAACCTTGGGCAGTATAGCATAGGGCTCAATCCGGCGGCAACGCGCGAATCCCCCTACGCGTACCCACTTTGTCATTGCGAGCGTAGTGTGGCAATCTCGTCGCCGTCGCAACCGCGGTTCGTCGACCGGTGTTCAGCTTCATCAAGATTGCCTTCAGTCCAACCCCAGCATCGCACCAAGCCAGGCGGCCCGTATCTGGGCGTGTTCGTGACCGCCGCCCTCGGCTCCGCCGTCGTAGACCCTGAAATCGCAGTTGGGCAGGACGGCCGCCAGTTCCTCGCTGAACGCCAGCGGACACGTGCCCCGGTCGAATCTTCCGGCGCTGAGCAGCACCGGCGCCCGCACCGATGCCGCAACGTGCAGCGGATCGAGTACCGACAGCATAGCCTCCACCTGGTTTCGGCGATCCGGATACAACCGCATGTAATCCCCCAGCTCCGCTAACGGGTAACCCAACCCCGGTTCCAGCGCCGCCCGATTTCCCAACGGCATCGGTGTATCGGCCGCCACCGCCGACACCCGCGATCGCCTCGCCGCCGCCGCCAACGACAAGCTGGCTCCCAGGCCGGCGCCGGTCAACGCCACGGTCCCGATCTGCGCCACCTGTTGCGCCTCCAGCACGTCCAGGGCGCGCAGGGCATCGGCGAAAGCGCCCACAACCACGCAGGAGCGCGCGTCTTCAATCCCCTCCGTCAGCAGTCCCGGATAACTCGCCCGTACCATGCCGTCGCTATGGCGTTGGCCTCGGTAGGTGGGATTCATCACCACCGCTCGGTGGCGCAACGGCGTGTAGATGATGTCGTGGACGCTGGCGTAGTCGGGCATCCTAACCAACGCCGGGTAGGGTCCACCACCCCTTGGCGCCGAAAACCAGGCGAACAGCCGTTGGCCGCCGGTGCTGGTGTAGTGCATCCGATATACATCCCACTCCGGCTGCGAGTAAAAGGAATCCACCTCCACCGCCACGTCCGGATTCCATTCCGACAGTTCCGCCTCGGTCTGCTGCCAGAACACCTCGGGAGTTATTGGGTTTTCGGTCATGCGTCGGTACCCTGCGGACGCGCGCCCTGGGCGTTGGCTGCCTGCGCCTGGCTCACCCCGATCCTGCGCTCCAGCCAGGCCGTCTCCTGCGCCGGATAGTCGTGGGCGTTGCCGTGGCCCGAGTTGGGGAACAACCACAACTCCCGTTCGCCGCCCAGCAAACGATAGGCGGCATAGCTCGTGCCTGGCGGGCACACCTCGTCCTCCAGGGCAATACCCACCACCATGGGGCACTTGATGCGCGGCGCAAAGTTCACCGCGTCAAAATACCGCAGCGTCTCCAGCATCTGGTCTGTCCGGTCGGGATAAGCCCGGCTGTAGCACGACAGCTCGTCATACGGATAACTGCGCAGCATCTTCATGGATTCCGGGAAACAGCACAGGAACGGGTATCCCGAAACCCCCGCCTTTATTTCCGTCCTCAACGCCGTGGTGATCAGGGTCAACCCGCCGCCCTGGCTGCTCCCGCAGGCGTAGATGCGTTCCGGGTCCACCTCCGGACGCGACAGCAGGAAGTCCACGCCGCGGACGCAGTCGGAGATTACACCCCGATAACTGTAGGTATCCCGGCTTTCCACCCCGTGAGTCAACAGGCCCGGGTAGCCCGGATTGAACTGCGCGCTGCTGGGCAACTTGCCCCTTACGGCCACACAAAGAGCCACCACACCTTTCTGTCCCCAGTCCCGGCGCAGCGATGGTTCCGACTTGTACCCGGGGAGAATCAGCACGGCGGGAAAAGGACCGTCCCCCTCGGTGGGCACGCTGTACCATCCAAATATATCCAGCCCGTCCATGCTGCGGTAGGTAACCTGATACACGTTCACCGTGTCCGTGCTGCGCAGCGGGTCAATCTCGACCCTGGCATCCAGCGGTATTTCGGCCAGTTCGGCCAGGACGCCATCCCAGAAATCGTCAAAATCATCCGGGCACGTAACCTCGGTAACAAAGGATTCAAGGTCTGCCTGGGTCGCCATACGCCTGCTCCTTATGGTGATTGTCGGTTGCTGCCCGCATTATACATGGGTCGGCAGGCACGCCTCGCCCGGCAAGAGGCGGCGGGTGGTTACGCACACGCGGCAACCATCCGGGGCGCGCCCAACACGGTGCTATAATGCCCCTACTTATCGCCCGCAGAAATTTGCCGGCGTTTTCGAGGAGATTTGCGTTATGAAAGCTGGGTTCATTGGCGTTGGAAATATGGGCAATCCCATGGCTGCTAACATGATTAAAGCCGGCCACCAGCTGACCGTGCACGACCTGCGCCGCGAGTCGGCCACCAACCTGCTGGAGATGGGCGCAACCTGGTCTGACAGCCCGGCCGGATGCGTCGGCGGCAGCGACGCCGTGTTCACCTCGCTGCCGGTGCCGCGCGATGTTGAGGCGGTGGTTATGGGCGAGAACGGCATCATGTCGGGCGCCAGCCCCGGCGATATTTACGTCGACCTGTCCACCAATTCGCCCACCGTCATCCGGCGACTACATGCCGAGTGCGCCGTTCGCGGGGTCACCGTTCTGGACGCTCCCGTCAGCGGGGGAGTGTACGGAGCTGCCGCGGGAACCCTGGCTGTCATGGCCGGCGGCGACCGGGCAACCTTCGAAAAGGTAAAGCCAATGCTGGATGCCATCGGCGCCCACGTGGTCTACTGCGGCGACATCGGCGCCGGCATGGTAACCAAAATCTGCAACAACCTGTTGTCCATGGGCATCGGCGTGCTGATGGCCGAGTCGTTGACGCTGGGAGTCAAGGCGGGTGTGGACCTCGAAACGCTGGCCGATGTCATTGCCAACAGCAGCGGAGGCAACCGCCGCCTCACCGAAAAATTCCCCCGCTACCTGTTCAGCGGCAACTTCGAACCCGGGTTCGCCACCGCGCTGGCCGCCAAGGACGTCCGCCTGGCCACCGACCTCGGGCGCGAATACGGAATCCCCATGGAGCTTTCCAACCTGGTCGACCAGCGACACGTCGAGGCGATGTTCCGCGGCTGGGGTCCCGAAGACTCAGACGCGGTGGCTCGCCTGCAGGAAGAGAAGTCCGGCGTTCAGCTTCGTTTCCAGGGCATGGGCGGCTGAATCCACGAACTCCCTGTCATTCCAGCGAAAGCGGGAATCCACCCACTCACCCCCGGCCATCGCTCGGCTCATTGTCATTGCGAGGCGCAGGGCGACGGTCACAGTTCAGACACGACGTGTGATTTCAATACCATTCCGTCATTCCGGCCTTGAGCCGGAATCCAGAGACGTCTTTTAACCGCAATGTTGCTTACTATCGGCTTCCTGTCTTTCCCGCGTCCGCGGGAAAGACAGGTTGGGGCCAGGATACTACTTTCAACTCTTAACAGTTAGGGACGACGTGGCAATCGCGACGGCGAAATGACAGCGCCCGGGTTGTCGGCCTGATTTTGGGAACGCAAACGGTTTTGTAGAGCGCATCATGTTCCGCCAGCCTGATACCTCCGGGAAGAACCCCACCTACATCACCAGGTATATATACGCCGACACCACCGTATCCACCCACGGCGGCAGCGCCGGCGGCGTCCGCATCACCAGCGAAGAGAGGACCCGGCTGGCACAGATGACAGACCACCTGGAACGATGCTGCAACGATTTGGACGCGGCCGGCTATGAGGTCATATTCATCACTCCCATCGTCAGCGGGCGCACATCCTTCATGGATACCAACAGCCAGCGCGAATTTCCGGGACACGGTTACAGCGTTACCGATGGCCTGATTGTTACCGGCAAGCTCCGCGAGTAAAGTAAAATACAGATTGCATCGCGCTCTCCCTCGGAGCTCTACCTCATGACCCAAACCTCTCCCATCGAACCTTTCGACCAGAACAGCGCCGTTGCCGACTACCGGCAGCAGGCTCGCGAGTTTCTGGTCAAAAGCCGCCAATACCTCGCCGAGGACGACCTGCACCAGGCTTCCGAAAAGGGCTGGGGCGCCGCGGCCTGGATGGCCAAAGCCGTCTCCGAAGCTCAGGGCTGGCAATACAGGTACCACGAGCAGTTCAACGATGTTTTAAATCGCGCCAGAGGACTCACCGGCGATCCAAGGCTGTCCGGTTGGCGAGGAATCGCCAATGACTTGCACCGGTATTTCTACACCCGAAAACTGTTCCTGGACGCAGCGGTCATTCGAGAAGATTTAGACCATGTGAGCCAACTGCTCGACATCCTGGAACCGTTGACCGAACACCGACCCGACGCCTGACCGGCAGCCCTGCTCAGCCCACCGGAACAACGCCGGAGCTCTACCTCATGACCCAAACCTCTCCCATCGAACCTTTCGACCAGAACAGCGCCGTTGCCGACTACCGGCAGCAGGCTCGCGAGTTTCTGGTCAAAAGCCGCCAATACCTCGCCGAGGACGACCTGCACCAGGCTTCCGAAAAGGGCTGGGGCGCGGCGGCCTGGATGGCCAAAGCCGTCTCCGAAGCCAAGGGTTGGAAATACACCCGTCACGACGAATTCGTTGACGTGATGCACCGCGCGCAACAGTTGTCCGGTGATGCGCGGCTGCGTGGGTTGAGAGCGGAGGCCAACGAACTCCACGGCTATTTCTACACCAGGAAACGTTTCCTTCGTCCAGACGATATAAGCGTCGGCCTGGACCGAATGGCAATCCTCCTCGACATCCTGGAACCGTTGACCGACATAGATCAACCCAATTAACTGGTCGATTCGATAATATTACTCAACGGGTGTAAAATCCCACCATATTGTAAACTGCGACCATCGAAAGTGAGGACAGCATGACCAGCAGCGCGGAACGCCACGTTGAAACCGCCGATACCATCGAGGCCATCGAGGAATGTTTCCGCCTGGGCTGGACGGATGGCTTGCCCGTGGTTCCCCCTGCCGACTACAAGGTTCGCGAGATGCTGTCCATGGCCGGTCTCACCGGCGAAGAAGAGCTGCTTAATCTGGACATGCGCAGCCGTGTCATCACCTCCGAAAACGCCGCCGCCAATGCCGTGATGGCCGGCTGCAAGTCCGACTACTTCCCCGTTCTGGTCACCGCCCTGCGCACACTGGAAGAAGAACGAAACTTCGTCAATATGGCGGCGTCGTCCACCAGTTCCCCCAGCATCCTCATGGTTCTCAACGGGCCGATTCGCGAAGCCCTGGGCATCAACAGCCGCGACGGTCTTTTCGGGCCCGGTTTCCGCGCCAACGCCAGCATCGGTCGAGCCGTGCGCCTCTGCTTTATGAACGGCTTTGACGCCTGGCCCGGTCAGCTCGACCGCGGCACCCTCGGCACGCCGGCCAAGTACACCTTCTGCATCGCCGAAAACGAAGAAGATTCCCCCTGGGAACCGCTCCACGTCAGCCGTGGCTTCCAGGCCTCCGACAGCGTCGTAACGGTGGCCGTTGCGTACAATCCGGTGAGCGTTCCCAACAGCTACGGCCACACCGGCCGCTCGATACTGCTCGGGATCTGCGACGCCCTGCGGTCAACGGCCCTAGCCCATCGGTACCCCGCCCAGTGGGTCATCGTCATCGGGCCGGAACATGCCCTTACCCTGCAGGGCGACGGCTGGACACGCCAGGGCATACAGGAGTTTCTCATCGAAAACAGCGGACGCTCGCGGGCCGAGCTGGTTCAACTGGGTTCCAAGCAGGGACCCGAACAACCCGGCGACGACCAGCTGATCATGCGCTGCGCCAACGACCCCAACGACATCCTGATCATGCACGGCGGCGGAACCGGCGGACGCTACAGCGCCATCATCGACACTACCGGCTACCGCATCCGCACCCGAATCATCAACTCCGGCGCCGATTAATCCGGATTGGCAAAACCCTGGATCAACACGCTTTATCAAACACCAGTCACACCACAAATCAGCAATGTCAGCTGCACAGACCGAACAGGGAGGTTGAAAATGACCACTGCTGAATCCATGTCCCGGCTACGCATGGTAAATCCCCGGGGCACCGAACTACCCACCACCGAGTTTCACATGAACGATCGCTCCGGCGGTTTGGCCGGCAAGCGTCTCGGCCTCATGGAAAACTCCAAGGCCAACGCTGACAAGCTCCTCCATGAGCTGGGCAACATCCTTAATGAGCGTCACGGCTTCTCCGAGGTCAAGTACTTCGCCAAGCACCACGCCAGCCTGCCTGCCCGGCAGGACGTGATTGACTCCATCCTGGGGGAGGTCGACTACCTCATCACCGGGGTTGGGGATTGAGGGTCCTGCAGCTCGTGCAGTGTGCACGACGGCATCGATATGGAAAAGCGCGGCGTACCCACCGCGGCAATCATCACCCACGTGTTCCTGAACACCGCCCAGGCCATGACCCGAATGATGGGCGTGCCTGACTATCGGTACGTGGTGGCCCAGCACCCGCTGTCCAGCCTCACCGACGATGAGGTGAAGCAGCGCGCGGCCGAACTGGCCGACGAAGTTGAGTCCATCTTGACCGGTCAGGAAGCAGCGGTGGCCTCCGACGACTAACCTCG
The DNA here is from genome assembly GCA_965217175.1 of Dehalococcoidia bacterium. Lineage (GTDB taxonomy): Bacteria > Chloroflexota > Dehalococcoidia > Lucifugimonadales > UBA3495 > Bin87. The sequence continues at coordinate 1,001,368 of OZ244251.1, read as the reverse complement.
CTAAATGACGACACCCGAGCCTTCGCCGGCTCGCCCTCCACTCAACCCGGCCATTCGGCCCGGGCTGGCCGGCGAAGCACGCATTACCGTTGGCGCGGAGCACCTCGCTCCGCACACCCCCAAGTTCAGCACCCCTGCCATGGTGATGCTCATCGAACAGGCCTCGTACGGCGCTGTGTATCCTTTTTTGCACCAACAGCAAACCGTCGTCGGTTACGAGATCAACGTCAAGCACCTCGCCCCCGCCGACGCCGGCAGCGATGTCGTGGCCCGTTCCACTCTGGGCCACGTTGCCGGCAACAAGCTGCAGTTCGAGGTCGTGGTGCGCCTCGGAGATCTGGTGCTGGGCACCGCGGAGCTCCGAATGGCCATCGTCCCCCAGGCGCTTGCCGTCCCACCGGCCGCCGCATCGCAATAACCCTGCCGACCGCCTGCTCCCTCACCATCCGGCTGCTTGCCCTCCAAAGGAAACTGACCATGTCGTGGATTCGCGAAACCGACGCCGCAGTGCCAGCGGTCATCAAGTGCATGTCCATCAACCCCAACCTGATGGCAGCGGTGCAAAACCTCGGCGCCAACGCCTCATTCGGTTCGTCGGCTCTCACCCAAGGCACAACAAGCCCGACCCTGGTTGCTGCAACCGGAATCGGAATCCGTACCGACTGATACCCCAAAACAAACCACCCGGAGGTAATTATGACGCTCATGCCGACCGGCCGCCTGCGCCTCGAAGGAAAAGTCGCCGTCATCACGGGCGCCGGCTCCAGTGGTCCCGGATTGGGAACTGGAAAGGCCGCCTCCATCCTGTTCGCCCGCGAGGGAGCCAGAGTGCTGCTGGTGGACCGCAACCCACAGGCCGCCGAGGAAACCCTGGCCACCATCCGCGAAGAGGGCGGCGAAGCATCCATCATCGGCGCCGACGTTACCCTGGCCGTAGACTGCCAGGCCATCGCCGATGCGGCGGTTGAACGCTATGGAGCCCTGCATATCCTGTTCAACAACGTGGGCATCACCGGCCCGGGGTCTCCCACCGACGTCGAAGAAAGCGTCTGGGACAACGTGCTGGACGTCAACCTCAAGAGCATGATGCTCACCACCAAATACGCCGTTCCCAAAATGATGGACGCCGGCGGCGGCAGCATCATCAACATGTCCTCCATCGCCGGCGTCCGCGCCGGCAGCGGCGCGGCCAGCGTCCCCTATTCTGCCTCCAAGGCCGGCGTCATTGGTATGTCGGAGACGATGGCGGTGCACCTGGGTCGAGACAACGTGCGGGTCAACGTTATCGCTCCCGGCCACATCTACACCCCCATGGTCGGCGGAACCATGGAGCCCATAACCCGCGAACGGCGGCGAAAGGCCGGCCCCCTTGGAGTGGAGGGCAACGCCTGGGACATCGCCTACGCCGCCCTCTTTCTCGCCAGCGATGAATCCCGCTGGGTGTCTGGTGTGGTGCTGCCCGTGGATGCCGGACTGTTGGCCGCTACGCCCCTTGCCATGTACTCCCGCATCAGCGAAGGCGAGTAGAACTACCGGTTTGACATTCCTCGGCTTATTGCCATACCTTGAAGGTGCGGCATACATCGCAATCGTCCTTGCCGTACTGGGGGTCCCGCAAATGCTGTCCAGCTATTTCGACATTAGAGAACGCCGCCGATCACAAAGAGAGGACAGATTGGAGGCGGAACGCACCCGGAGCGGAGAACGCCTGGAGGCGGAACGCACCCGGAGCGAAGCACGCCTGGAAGCGGAGCGCACCCGCCGGGAAGAACGTGCCGAGGCAGAACGCCGGCATACCGAAATGATGACCGCTCTCGCCGGAATCCTGGCTTCGCAGTCCAATGGACGCCGTGCCGCATCAAATGGCGCGGTGGACAACGCCGAGCTGCTGCGTCGCCTGGCCGCCATCGAAGCTGCCCTCGGTATATCTGACGGGCCGGCTCACGACCACTCGGACGGCTAGGCCCGACAATGCCCACCACTGGCGACACGACTTCGGTATCCCTCAAACTGGTCGAAACGCCCACCGAACTGGAAGGTGCGATCTCCGTCCGGATGCGTGTGTTCGTCGGTGAACAGGGCATCCCCGCCAACGTCGAGGTCGACGACGACGACACCGCGCCCGACACCCTCCACGCCGTTGCGTTGCGACAGGGCGTGGTCATTGCCACCGGGCGTCTGCTCCCCGACGTCGACGGCAAGGGACCGCACATCGGACGCATGGCCGTATTGCAGGAATGGCGACGCACCGGAGTCGGCGGGCAAGTTCTGGACTTTCTGGAGAACCAGGCCCGCCAGTTGGGTTACGGTCGCATCACGCTGCACGCTCAGGAATACGTCAAATCCTTCTACGCTGACCACGGCTATCGGGAAGCCGGCGATATGTTCCTGGAAGTGGACATCCCCCATCGCGAAATGGTGAAAGACCTGTAATAGCAGGAAGGGCAGGGTGACGCACTGGCCGCCCTGCCCTTCGATTTACCCGCGTTGCCGGTTACGCGACGCCGGCCGTGGCCTCCACGCCGTCCATCACCCGAACTTCCATCTTGGCGATGTGGCTGGTGGGTCGGTCTCCCAGAGCCGAACGCTCCGGCGACGCAAAGTACGCGGCCTCCTTGGAGGCGATATCGTCGGCGCTGTCAAACCGGCGCACCCAGATGAACTCCGTGCGGTCGGCATTGACGTAGCTCGATACCACCGGAATGCCCAGGCGTTCGTGCAGCGGGCGGATGTGTCCGTTGAACACGCCAAGCCACGAGTCCATCATGCCCCGGTTGATGGTATAGATGCGAAGTTGGTAAGCGGCCATATTTGTACCTCCGGATGATGCGGTGGGTGTTGGATGTTGGACTATTCTAAACCAATTCGTGCCGGCAGGGGGTGCATGTCGGTTAGCTAATCTGATACTGGGCGATGGCGTCCTGACTGAAGGACAATCCCAGCCCCGGCCGGTCCGGCACCACAATGTCCCCGTCCACAATGTCAGGCGTCTCGTCGAACAGCCGCAGCGTCCATGGCATGTACTCCACCGTCAAACCGTTGGGGATGGCCGAGATAGTATGCACCTGCACCTCGGGAATGAGATGAGACACCACCGGCAGGTTGAAGGCTTCGGCCATGCCGGCTATCTTGCGGAACGGCGTGATACCGCCCGCCCGCAGCAGGTCAACCATCACAATATCGACGCTGCGTTGCTCCAGCATGTGACGGAACGGCCGGATGCCATACACGTACTCACCGGCGGCGATGGGCGTCGTCAGCGCGTCGGCCACTCGAGCCAACCCCTGATAGTCATCCCGGGCCACCACGTCCTCCAGCCAGAACAGGTTATATTCCTCAACCATCGTGCCGATCTGGATGGCCTGGTTCACGTTCCACAACTGGTTGATGTCGCACATCAGGTCGATGTCCGGGCCAATGCCCTCGCGCAGCGTACGGATGCGAGCCACTTCCCGGGCGGCGGTGGGCTCGGCTCCCATCTGGGTTTTCATCTGGCGAAACCCCTGTTCCACCAGGCGGGGGCCGGCCTCGGCCAGGTACTCCACGCCCATGGGTCGCATCAGGGCACCGCTGGCGTAGGTGGGCGCCCGGTCGCGATAACCGCCCATCAACGAACACACGGTTTGATCCAGCGCCTTCCCCTTAATATCCCACACCGCCAGGTCTACGGCGGCCAGCGCCAGCGACACAATACCCTCCGGCCCGGCGGATGCACACGCCCCCATCAGTTTGTTCCAGACCGCCTCCGGATTCATCGGGTCCTCGCCGGTGGCCAGCGCCGCGATATCCTCCACCGCCTGACGCAGCGAACCGTACAGCGGCCCCCCGAAAAAGGTGAGTCCCACGCCCTGGATGCCCTCATCCGTGTTCAGCTCCAGCGTAACAAACTCCCGTACGCCGGGTTGGTCAATGCCCACTACCAGCGGATTATCGGCGGGGGTTTGCAGCACGCGCGTCGTGGCGCCAGTAATTTTCATGGTGGATTCGCTCCGTTTCGTGATGGCGTTTTTGGGCGGCGGCCCCGCCGGTTCCGCAGGTTAGCACGGGGGTACAACGTAAGCAACAAACACCGGTTTGACGCTTGCCCCGAACCTGCGTAGCATAGAGCGTAATCGAGTCAACACGTTCAGGAGGTGCGGACACCATGACCATCAATAACGCTGACACCGGCGAGATCCGGCGCATCGTGCAGCAACAGTACGGCCAACGCGCCCTCCGGGTGATCGAGCTGACCGACGTAACCCCCCAATTCGAATGCGGCTCCGAGAACTGCGGCAACGGCAATTGCGGCAACGCCGACTGCGCCGCCGAAGCTCATGCCCACACCGAGGCTGCCGCCTGTTGCGGCCCGGCGGATACGGAACACGCGATGGCCCTGTACAACGAGGCCCAGCTCCAGGGCTTACCGGTAGAGGCAATGGCGGCCTCGGCGGGATGCGGCAATCCTACCGCGCTGGCCGATCTGCGCCCCGGCGAAACCGTGCTGGACCTTGGCTCCGGTGGCGGCATCGACTGCTTTATCGCCGCCGAGCAGGTGGGTGAGTCGGGCCGCGTTTTCGGACTGGATATGACGCCCGAGATGCTGGCGCTGGCCAACACCAACCGCAACCGCATGGGTTTGTCCAACGTGGAGTTCATCGAAGGCCATCTGGAAGACATTCCGCTCCCCGATTCCACCGTGGATGTGGTTATCAGCAACTGCGTCATCTGCCTGTCTCCCGATAAAGACGCCGTGTTTCGGGAGGCCTACCGCGTGTTGACGCCGGGCGGACGCCTCCACGTTTCGGACATGCTGGCCCTCACCGCCGAAGGCCCCACCCTGGTGGATGCGGACTCCTGGGCGTCCTGCATTGGCGGCGCGGAATACCGCGAGACCTACCTGGCCCGCATGGTTGCCGCCGGTTTCACCGACATCTCCACCACGGAAGATGACCTGAAATGCGACGAAAACCAGGTCTCTCTAAACGTGGCCAGCGTGAAGGTATCGGCCCACAAGCCCCGCTAACTCTTCGGCAACCGACTCTCTCACGGCGTCCGGCGCGGCCCGATCAGGGTTCCCCGGGCGCCGTATGCTATCCTGTCTTCAACTGCCAACCCATATTTCCAACCTGTCCGGCCTTGCCCCAAATCACGGGTGATCGGGATGACTACACAAGAACTACGCACCGGAACCAGGCTCTCCATCGAAGAATTTCTGTCCCTCGGCGAAACCGACCAGAAGATGGAGCTCGGCTACGGCAAGCTGTATCTAATGCCCACTCCAAACAAAGACCATCAATTCCTGCAACACTGGACTCGCCAACACCTGGAAAACTACATCGATTCTTTCTCCGAACCACCCCTTGAAGTTCACCACGAAATCACCACCGTTCTGTCCCGGGAGTCCCACCTCGCCCTCGAGCCAGACATCGTTGTCATCCTTGCCGGGCGCACCGATATCGGCGGTGTGGTTCACGTCGAAGGCATACCCGACATCGTTGTCGAAATCCTGTCGTCAGACCGCTCGAGAGACCTGGTGCGCAAACGGCAGATATACGCCGAATCTGGAGTGCAGGAATACTGGATTATCGACCCGGCAGCAGATACCGTCTCCCAACTGGCATTGCAGGGCGGCAAGTACACCGAACGAGCCACCCTGGGCGTCGACGATACGTTATCTACGCCTTTGCTGCCCGGCCTCGAAATTCCCCTGGGAGCGATATTCCGGCACCCTCGACGCCCAGCTCGGGAGGAATGACCACCCGCCGGCCGCGTTGTGCCTACATCTAGGCCAGCCTGAACCGCTTGAACGCCTCGGCATACTCGACGCCGATGTTCTGCCCGTTGCGGCGCCGGCCCTCCCTCAGGTAGCGGTCTGCAATGTCTGGTTCAACCTGGCTGCGGTGAGCCTGCAATGCAGCCACCGCCGTGTCGATGTGATCCGAAACATCAACGTATCGATCCGGCTCCTCGTGCCCCATCACCCATAGTTCCTTCACCTTGTGGGGCTCCAGACCCTCGCCCTCCAGCAGCTCGGGAAACGTCAGCCGGTCCCGCGCCGACGGAAACACCGCCGACATCGCCGCCTCCCCGGACGCAAAGTGATCCGGATGGCCGATGTAACCGTCTCCCGTCAGCCGCCGCACCGGGTTCATGCAGATCAAAACGTCGGGCCGTTGCCTCCGAATCTCCCGCGTAATATCCTTGCGCACTGCCAGAGTGGGCTCCAGGTATGCGTCGGGATGGCCCAGAAACACCACGTCGGTCAGACCCAGAACCCGACCGGCTTCCTGCTGCTCGCGTTTGCGGATTTTCGTCAGTTCCTCGCCGGTAATCTCCGGATTTTCGCTGCCCTTGCTGCCATCGGTGCACAGAACGTAAACCACGTCCCAACCCTCGGCGCACCAGCGGGCCACCGTGCCCGAGCAACCCCACTCGGCATCATCGGCGTGGGCCACCACCACCATCCCACGAGCAAATCCGCCGTCTGTTTGTTCACGCATCAAATTATGTGATCTCCAGTTCGCCCCGTGAACCGTCCCGCCTTGACCTCATCAAACAGTCGCCGGCGCAGCCGTGGGGTCGGGAGGCGTCGTCGCCGTTCGACGGCTCTTGAAATACAGCACAAATCCCAGCAACGCACCCGCCAGCGCCATCCCCGTTGACATTGCGAACGACCATTGTAACGTATTGGTTGCGTCGGCGATGGGGCCCGCGATAACCGGCGACAACGTGCTGCCGATACCCGCTCCCATCCCCATCAGGCCAAATGCCGCCGGCGCCATGTACACCGGAACATAGTCCCCCGCCGATGCCGCGCACAGCGTGTAGGTAGCCCGCATGACCAACCCGGTCAATATCGACGCGATCACAAATGCCGGCACCTCTGGAACCAGCCAGAACAACGCGTGGCTGGCGCCCTGGATCAAAAATGTTACGCCAAACGCAATTCCGCGCCCCCACCGGTCGGACAACGCTCCCGGTACGACCCCGCTCATGATGCTGAGAACCCCGATCACCATGAACAGGATGCCCACCGTACTGACGTGGACACCGTGTTCCGTCTCCAGGTACGACCCAAATGACGATGTGAGGACGCCCTGCACACAGCCCGAGCAGAACGCCATCGCGGTGATGTGCCATATAGCCCGGTTGGTATACACGGCTATCGGCCACCGGCTGCTCCGAACCGGCGGACGGGTCACCACCCCGGTCGTCCGGGCCACCGGCGTGGGTGTTGACGGCGCCTCGCGGATGAAACCCATGCACGCCAGGCCAATCAGCAGGCTGCAGCCGCCCAGGATGTACCATGCGAACCGCCAGGCATCCTCCCCAAAAAACCGGGTCAGGGGCGGGAACATCAATCCGATGACTACGATTGCCAGGCTTCCGCCGGCGGCTGCCAAACCCGCGGCAATGCCCCGATCGGTGGCCCGGAACCACGGAGACAGCATCCCCATCATCGGAGTCAGCGCCGACCCCGAACTGAACCCCACCACTATCATCGCCGCCATGGCGACCCAATAATTCGGAGACCATCCCAACAGCCACATTGCCAGCGTCGAACCGATCAGGCTGACGATGATTAACCACCGGCCCCCGTATCGGGAAGCCAGTATTCCGGACACCAGTCCGGAAACCACCCGCGACAGCGACAATGCAGCCACCAGCACAAACGCCTGGGTGTACGTGAGGCTGAAGGCCAACTTCATGCCTGGTATCGTCAACGCCTGAACATACAGCGAGAAGCTGGTGATCAGGTTCACCGCCATTGATACCGCCAATATCACGGTGGCATAGGTGCGTAGCCAAGGCGGTTTCAATACGGCGGGAATGGCGGCCATTGCCGGCCCTCGATGGGAGCGGGACGGCGCCGATCAACCAATCGGCGTCATGATTCGGGCTGCCATCATACCATGCCTCCTATCATCGCGAGGAGCGCAGCCACGTGGCAATCCCGTTGCCCCAACGGCCCACAATCCTGTCCATCCTGTTCATCCATGTTGGATTCGGCTCCCCCTCTCCCTCGATGGGAGAGGGTTGGGGTGAGGGTGGCCCCCCCGTTCGTCCTGAGCCTGTCGAAGGACCCCCTATCAAGGCGAGTAGCGTTTGCGACGTGACAATCCCGTCGCCAAGCCTGGCGCACTCCCGTCATTCCGGACTTGATCCGGAATCCACCGGGGGTAGTAGTGGGTGGATTCCCGCTTTCGCGGGAAAGACGTGGTGGAGGCGGAACCCCCCATTTCCCACGCATCCCGAGCCTGTAGAAAGACTCCCTCTCCCTCGATGGGAGAGGGTTGGGGTGAGGGTGGACCCCCCCGTTCGTCCTGAGCCTGTCGAAGGACCCCCCATCAAGGCGAGGAGCGCAGCGACGTGGCAATCCCGTTGCCCCCGCCGCATCCCTGAGCCTATGGAAGGCCCCCCGCTATCCGACTACCCCATTTGGTTGCCGGCAATCGAAAGCCCACTGGGAGTGGTAAAATTGCGTCAAAGAAGATCTGCCGGGAGGGTTCGTACGATGGACGATGAGGCATATGTCGGGCGGCTGAAACAGAAATTGGAGCGCATCACGAACCGGGACGTTGAGTTGCGGGTGGAAGAAAACGATCCCAATTATCTCGAAGTGGACTTCGACGGCCTGGTACCGCAGGTGGTGCTGGGCAAGAACATCTACGAGTACCCTGGCTTCGCACGCATGTGCCTCGAATACGCCGCCGCGTCCATCATCCAGGGCCGGCATATCGGCGAACTAGAATTCCACATGCTGCTGGCCCGCAACTAACCTGCCGTCCTACGGCTGACCGTTCATGCAGCGCCCACTCCCTCATGACGAGCATCGCGGCATCCCGCCCGACCCGGACGAAGGTCCCGGTTCGGCCCCCGAAGCGGGACCGCCGCCTGCCAGCGAAACCGATCCTCCCTTTATCGAACCCACCTACGAGCCGGTGCCACCGCCGCCGCCGGTTCCGCCCAACGCCCTCCGACCCTGGTACTACCGGGAGTGGTTTCTCGTCCCCACCCTCGTCTGGTGGCCGTGCAGCGCCATCCTGCTCCTGCGGTCCCCCTGGCACAATGGCGTACTGACCGGCATATTGTCGTGGACCTGGTTAATCGCCGGCGGCATGTGGATTTTCCTCCGCATACAGTACAACGGCACCATTGCAGATCCCACGCTATGGGCATTGGCCGCTCCCGGTCTGCTCCTTACCATCCTCACGCAATCGATGTGGCTCACCCGCCATCGTCCCCGCATCAGACGCATCAGAGCGGCCGGCGGGTTCGCCGACTACGCCAGCGCGCCGGAACCCGTCGCGTCTCCGCGGCCGCCACGTCAACAGACTACCGGCCCGCGCCGTCGACCCAATCGGGGCGGTACCCGCAGCCGTCGCCGTCGCCACTAATCCGCAGCCTGCCACGGCCCTAAAATCCTGTCCATCCTGTCCACCTCCGTTCGTCCTGAGCCTGTCGAAGGACCCCCCTCTCCCATTGATGGGAGAGGGCTGGGGTGGGTGGATTCCCGCTTTCGCGGGAAAGACGGGGGCGTGAGGCCCCAACCACCGGCCGTTGCCCGCAACGCTAAGGTGAGGACTTCCCCAGTCCCACGCTTATTGAACCTTCCACCAGTCCCTTCACCGCCGCAATCCGATCGTCCGTGGTGGAAAACGCCATCCCCATCGGCGTGATGGTGATGTGATTGGCCTTGTGGGATTCTATATCGCTGCCCTCGCCACCGGCCAACACCGGTCGGTTGCGAGATATCCAGTAGCGTTTGTGGCCGAACGACTCCTCGGTGCGCACCGATTCACCATAGGCGCGTCCACCCAGCCTGGTTATCTTCACGCCGGCGATCCTGTCGGCCGGTTCATTAGGAACGTTCACGTTCAAAAAATAAGGCGGCGACATTTCCGGCGCATCGGCCAAACTCCGGGCCAGGTCGGCCACCAATTCGGCTGCCACATCGTATCGCGGCGACTGCACCGAACCGACCGATATTGCGATGGTGGGATATCCCCGCACAAAACCCTGCACCGCTGCTCCCACGGTTCCCGACACGATAACATCCCAGCCCAGATTGGACCCCCGATTGATGCCGCTCACCACCAGGTCCGGCTTCGGCATCACCAGCTGCTCCAGGGCCAGGATGCACGAGTCCGCCGGCGTACCCTGAACCGACCAGGCGGTTACGGCGTGGAGCAGCGTGGCGGCAACGTCCGCCGGCCCCCATTCCGGCGCGGCGTCGGCGGCCAGCGGCGGCGTCGATTCGCCGGGCGCGAACTGGGCCAGATACTGCTCTGCCGGCACCTGGTGCACAAACAGCGGCGAGTGCAGCGTCATCGACGCTCCAACTCCCGACTGCTCCCGGTCGGGCGCGACCACGGCCACCTCGCCCACCGTGGAAAGCGTGCGAGCCGCTGCCCACAGCCCCGGCGCGTGAATACCATCGTCATTGGTAAGAAGAATTTTCAAAGTGTGCTCCACTGCGGATTTATCAGCCGTTACCGGCCCAAAGATTGGCTGTGAACGGACCAACGGCCCCCGGCCGCAGGTATCCCATGTCGAAACGGAACCGTATCGATACGGTTCCGTTTCGATACGCTCCCGCCCTGATATACTCCCGCGTTTATATTAGAATCGGCCCGCAATACTTGTCGGCATTGCGGGCCTCTCCGTACTTGTCGATTATTTCCGGTTGGCCTTCAGTGGTGCGCCAGCCCGATGGCGTGCATCAGCGCGTGCTTCACTTCGACAGGCGCCACGCCAGACCGGTAGCCCGCCGAAGCGTATATGTCGCCGATGATGTCCACACCCGCAGCGGTTATATCCTCGCCCAGGTGCGCCGTGGCCGTGGCGATGTTGTCCGCCGTCAACTGCATCCCCGTCAGGGCTGCTTCCACCGCCGGCGCTTTTACCGGTCGAGGCGTCAATCCACCCACTGCCACCGAAGCGGCGGTGCATCGGTCACCGTCCATCGTAACCACCACGGCGCCGCCCACCACCGAATAGAAGCTGGCCGGGTGGGCCATCTTGGCGTACTCGGCCCGCTGGTTAGCGGCCAGCGTGGGTACCGTAATGGTAGTGATGATCTCGTTGTCGGCCAGCGCAGTCGCGAAGGCATCTTCTATAAAATCACTGGCGTCCACGGTGCGACTGCCCGACGGCCCCTGCACGTGTACGCTGGCTCCCAGAGCCGTCAGCACGGTTCCCCAGTCCGACGACGGGTCGGCGTGAGCCAGGTTGCCGCCGATGGTGCCCCGGTTGCGAACCGCCGGGTCGCCGATCCCCCGGGCCGCCTCCGCCAGCAAACCGTTGGCGTGCTCCACCTCGGCTGAATTAGCAATCTCGGCGTGGGTGGTCAGCGCGCCGATCCGGATGGTGCCGTCGCTCACGCTTACGCCCTTCAACCCGGCGATGCCGCCGATGTCGATCACCGTTTCGGGTCGCGCCAGCCGGAACCGCATCAGCGGAATCAGGCTGTGTCCGCCGGCCAGTATCTTGGCGTCGGGGTTGTCGGCCAGCAGTTGCACCGCTTCCGCAATCGAACCGGCCTTCCGGTATTCAAACTCTGCTGCAAACATTGCAATCAGTCCTCCTCTGTCCGGTGCCGGTTAGTGGTTGTGTCCATGACCGTGGTCATGCCCATGGCCGTGACCGTTCCCGTGGCCGCCCTCCTGGATGGCCCGCCACACCTTTTCGGGTGTCAGCGGCATGTCCAGCTGGGTAACGCCCAGCGGTTTCAGAGCGTCCATGACGGCGCTGTAAATGGCAGCCGTAGAGGCAATGGTTCCTGTCTCGCCGATGCCCTTCACGCCCAACGGGTTGTGCGGCGACGGCGTAACGGTCGAATGCACTTCAATGTCGGGCACCAGGTGCGCCCGCGGAATGGCGTAGTCCATCATCGAACCGGTGAGCAGTTGGCCGCTGTCGTCATATACAGCCCCCTCCCACAGTGCCTGACCGGCGCCCTGCACCACTCCGCCGTGAACCTGTCCCTCAACCACCATCGGGTTGATCTGGGGCCCACAGTCGTCTACGGCCACGTAGCGATCCAGCGTAATGTGCCCGTTGTCCGTATCAATGCTCACGATTGCGGCATGGGCGCCGAACGGATAACTGAAGTTGGGCGGATCGTAGTAGGTGCTGGCTTCCATGCCCGGCTCGATGCCTTCGGGCAGGTTCCAGGCCACGTTGGCCTGCAGCGCCACGTCCTGTATCGACTGCGCCCGATCGGGCGCGCCTCGCACGAAGAACTGCCCGTCTGCGTACTCTATATCAGCCTCATCGGCTTCCAGCAGGTGGGCGGCAATTACCCGCGCCTTGTCCCGCAGTTTTCGCATAGTGAGGGCAACCGCGGCTCCGCCGACCGCCGTGGTGCGGCTACCGTAGGTTCCCCATCCCATTGGCGTGTTGGCGGTGTCGCCGTGAACGATCTCTACGTCGTCCACCGGCACCCCGATCTCGTCAGACACGATCTGGGCAAAGGTAGTTTCCTCGCCCTGGCCGTGGGGTGAGGTTCCGATAAACACGTTCACCTTGCCGGTGGTGTAGATGCGAACCGTTGCGCTCTCCCACAATCCACCGCCGAACCCCACCGCCCCGGCTACCTGAGAGGGGCCAAGGCCGCAAATCTCGCAGTAGCAGGCTACCCCGATACCGCGGAAAGTGCCGTGTTCACGTTCGTGTTCCTGGTCGTGCCGGAAGCCGTCGTACCCAATATGACCCAGCAGTTGATCCAGCGCGCCGGCATAGTTGCCGCTGTCGTAGGTAATGCCGATCGCAACGTCCCGGTTGTTGTCGAACGGCTCGATCAGGTTCCGCCGCCGCGCCTCCACCGTGTCGATTCCCACCGCGTCGGCCACCTTGTCCATCAGCCGTTCCAGCAGGAACGTGGCCTCCGGACGCCCGGCGCCGCGGTACGCCTCCACCGGTGTGGAGTTGGTGAACACGCCGTAAATGTCAGCCTTGATGTTGGCGATGTCATAAGGACCCGAGTACATCAGGCCGTGCAGAATCGTTGGGATGCCCGGCGCTGCCGTGGATAGGTAGGCTCCCATGCCGGCGTAAACCACGCTCCGGACGGCGGTTACCTTGCCGTTGCTGTCGGCGGCCATCTCCACGTACTCAACGTGGTCGCGGCCGTGGGTCGTGGCGATGTAGTTTTCGGTGCGCGTTTCCGTCCACTTAACGGGTACACCCAGCTGCATCGAACAGAAGGCTGCAATCATTTCCCACGGATAGACGGCAATCTTGGAGCCGAACCCGCCGCCCACTTCGGGGGCGATGATGCGAATCTTGTGCTCGCCGATGCCGGTAACCAGGCAGGTCACGAATCTGGCGATGTGCGGGTTCTGCGTGGTGTTCCAGATGGTCAACTCGCCCATGGCCTGGGAGTACGAAGCAATCGCCGAACGCGTCTCCATGGCTGTGGGTATGAGCTTCTGCTGCCGGATGGTCTCACTCACGGTTATCGGAGCGTCGGCAAAGGCGGCATCGGTGTCGCCACCGGCGGCCACCCAGTGGAAGGCCTGGTTGTTGGGAGCATCCTCGTGGAGCTGCGGAACGCCGTCGGCCATCGCACGTTCGGGGTCGATGATGGCCGGCAGTGGCTCGTAGGCCACGTCGATCAGTTCCATCGCGTCCTCGGCCTGATAGCGGTTCTCCGCCACCACCACCGCAACCGCATCGCCAACATAGCGAACCACTTCGGTGGCAATCGCCGGGTAGGCAACGGCCTTCAGATCAGAGTCGGGGATGGCCCAGGCGCAGGGTATGGGATTCAGCACGCCGGCGGTGTCGGCGCCCGTGTACACGGCCAGCACTCCGGGCGCGCCCTGCGCTGCCGAGGTGTCGATGCTGGTGATGCGGGCGTGAGCATGGGGGCTGCGCAGGATGGCAGCATGAACCATGCCCGTTAGCTTGATGTCGTCGGTATATGATGCCTGGCCGGTGATCAGGCGGGGGTCTTCACGCCGGCGGATACCGGAGCCAAAAATTCGGGTAGTCATAGTGCGTCCTTAGCCTCCTCGCTGGGCAGCAGCGGCGGCCAGAGCGGCCCTGACAATGTTGGTGTAGCCCGTGCAGCGGCACATGTTTCCTTCCAGTCCGGCCCGCACTTCGTCAGCCGACGGGTTCGGGTTGCGTTCCAGAATCTCGGTCACCGACATAATCATGCCGGCGGTGCAATAGCCGCACTGCAGGCCGTGGTTGTTCCAAAAGGCTTCCTGCACCGTGGTCAGATCGCCGTTCTGGGCCAGTCCTTCGATGGTTGTAATGTCGGCTCCGTCTGCCTGCACTGTGAACGCGGTGCACGACTTCACGGTCATGCCGTTCATCTTTACGACGCAGGCGCCGCACTGACTGGTGTCGCATCCGATCTTGGTGCCGGTGAGGTTCAGGGACTCTCGCAGAAAATGCACCAGCAGCGTGCGGGGTTCCACTTCGGCGGAGTGGGAGCGGCCATTCACGTTTATCGTGATGGGTACTTTATTGGGCAAAATAACACCTCCTCTGGTCAGGAACGCCGGCGAACACGCGGTCGCGGCAGGGGTGAGGTAACGTGGCGGAAGCAGCCAATATCACCGTGGCCGACTCCCGCCGGCAGTATAGACGGCAGCCGGCACCCGGTCAAATGAAAATATGCCATCGGCGCGACTCACAGGCGACGGTTCAATAACTGCGACAACTCGGTCATCGCTGGATGATTTGACGACGCCGCACGGGGGGTGTTTTCGATTGCCGACAATAGCCAGGTGTCTGAGAATTGTTGTGGCCATTTCGAATTAATGACGATTCGTTCGTCGTCAATACGAATAGCATTCAAAAACAACAACCAGCTCAGGTCCCTCATCTGTGCCCTTTCAGAGAACTTGAGGTTTCCGTAGTTGGCTCTGGCCAGCCGCAACAGGCCATCCAAACTCATTGCGCCGCTATCTTGCAAAAGCTCGAGAACGTTGAGTTGACGTTGCGTCAACACTCGCCGGCGGGGACTAATCAACCGCCCGTATAACGAACTGGCGAATTCTTTGTACAGGATTCGTTGATTGTTGGCGACAATAGTCGTGGAAACCGCATCGCATTGATTGGATATCGCGGGCAACGCGAATCGGAGAAAGGGAGTGATATCGTGCTGTCTGCTCCTGGATTCGGACAGTGATGAAAAGTAGCCATCCCGGTGCTCGTAATAGTAGTTTGCCAGACTGACCATAACCGGCGCATGGACGCCGGCGCGTCTTAGCATGAACGCTTCTACAGCACGGGCAGTACGTCCATTTCCATCGCTGAACGGGTGCATTGCCCCAATGTGGTAGTGAGCAGCCAAAGCCTGGATTATCGGGTCATATAGTTGGAAATCACCAGCCAGGGCTCGGCAAAACGTTCGGAACGCCAACCGACAATCATCGCCGCCTTCGACGCCTCTACACCTTGGAATCCCGAAACTCACGTTTTGGTCGGGACGCCGCAGGGCGCCTGGCTCGCAGTGGTCGTCATCACACCCAGTCACGATCCGCCGATGAATTTCGAAAATCAGATCTTCATTGATGGGGCGGTCCGCCGGCTCAGCGCCCATCTTTCCGGTAGCCGATATGGGCTAGCGCTCAAGGAAACCATATCCCAATGTTTTTCCTGATAATTTGCTGGAGATTTCGCTTGTTTGAGCACAAATTATAGCATTTAGCGCCGTTATTTTTCTGAGTTTTTTACACGGGTTGCCCGATGTTTCATCTTCTGAAAACCAAACTCTGCATCGAATGGTTCGCAGTGTGCTAAATTATCCGTGCTTACATCCATCCCCACCTCCGGAGTCTGCCTGCCATGCTGCCGTCTCACCTCACCCACGTTTTCCCCGACACCACCGACACCAACGCTGCCGGCCACCTCACCATCGGCGGCTGTGACGCGCTGGACCTGGCGGAGCAATACGGCACTCCTCTTTACGTCCTCGACGAGGCAACCCTCCGCGCCCGCTGTCGACAGTTCTCCGACGCCTTCGCCTCCCGCTACCCCAACTCCCAGGCCGTGTATGCCTCCAAGGCGTACATCAACCCGGCGTTGGCCCGCATCTTCGCGGAAGAGGGGTTGGGACTCGACGTCGTATCCGGCGGTGAGCTGGCCGTTGCCATGGCCGGCGATATGCCTCTGGATCACGTTTACTTCCACGGCAACAACAAGTCCCCCGCCGAGCTGGAAGAGGCCGTCGCCGCTGGCATCGGTCGTATCGTCGTTGACAGTTTTCACGAACTTAACCTGCTGCAGCAAATCTGCGCCCAAGCCGGTAAAAATCAGGATATTCTGGTTCGCGTCTCCCCGGGCATCGATCCGCACACCCACGCCTACACCACCACCGGCATTATCGACTCCAAATTCGGCTTCTCCATCCAAACCGGCGATGCCGAACGCGCCATCCTGCAGGCCATCGCCGCACCCAATCTCGACCTGCGCGGTCTGCACTTCCATCTCGGCTCACCGATTTTCGAACTGGAACCCTACCAGGCCGCCACCGATCTCGTGCTGCGGTTCGCCGCCGGTCTGCGCGAGCAGGGTCTCAACCTGCAGGAGTTCAGTCCCGGCGGTGGATTTGCCATCGCCTATACCCGCAACGACCAGCCGCCGGCTCCCGACGACTACGCCGAGGCCATCGTAAGCACGCTGACCGCCACCTGCGCCGAGCTGGGAATGGATCAACCCAGCCTCGTCATCGAACCCGGCCGCTCCATCATCGGCCCGGCGGGCGTTGCCCTGTACCGCATCGGCGCCATCAAAGACATCCCCGGCATCCGCACCTACGTCAGCGTGGACGGCGGCATGGGAGACAACATCCGTCCCGCCCTCTACCAGGCGTCCTACGAGGTGCTTTCGGCCGACCGGCCCGCCGCCGAACCCGACGCCACCGTTACCATCGCCGGGAAGTACTGCGAGTCGGGAGACGTGCTGGCCTCAGACATCCTCCTGCCATCACCTGCTGCCGGCGACGTCATCGCCATCCCCGCCGCCGGAGCCTACTGCCCGTCCATGGCCAGCAACTACAACCTCAACCCGCGCCCCCCCATCATCCTGGTTCAGGACGGCGCCAGCCGCCTCATTCGCCGTCGGGAATCCTACGCCGACCTGATGCACTGCGACCTGTAACACTCCCCTTCTCCCTGGATGCCAAAGGGTTGGGGTGAAGGCGTAGACTCACAATGTGGTCAACAATCGGTCAGGATCATTTGCTGCGGCCGCTGTCCGCCAGCCTGCAGGCCGGTCGGCTGGCCCACGCCTACCTGCTCACCGGCCCACCCCACGTCGGCAAGATGACCCTGGCCATCGATCTGGCCGCTGCCGTCAACTGCATTGGTGGCGGTGATGCCGGAGCCGGCCCCTGCGGAGAGTGCACGTCCTGCGCCCGCATTGGTCGCGGAGTCCACGCCGACGTCCGAGTCATATCGTTGCAACAGAGTGAAGCCGGCCAGCCGACCCGCACTCGGATCGGGATTGACGAAGTCCGGGAAGTGATGCAGGCCACCAACCGCCGGTCGGTGGAAGGCGGTTGGACCGTTATCATCTTCGACGGCGCCGAGACTTTCAGCCCGGAAGCCGCCAACGCGCTGCTCAAAACACTGGAGGAGCCACCCGATCAGGTGCTGATTCTGCTGCTCACCGCCAACGAAGACGCCATCCTGCCCACCGTCCGTTCCCGTTGTCGCCTTCTCCCGCTGCGACCCATGGGTGGCGCGATGCTCACCGAATATCTGGTAGACCGGCATGGCGTGGAGACTGACCAGGCCCGGTGGTTGTCCCGGCTTGCCCGCGGCTGCCCGGGCTGGGCCGTCAGCGTCCTCGCCGACCCGACTATCCTGGAGGAGCGGGCCGAAGCGCTGGACTTCATCGCCGCGTCGGCAACCACACCGCTCGACGAACGCTTCGCCTACGCCAACAGCCTGGCCGGCGTGTATTCCCGAGACCGGGAAACCGCCCGCCAAACCCTGTTCCTCTGGCAACGCTGGTGGCGCGACCTGCTGATGGTGAAAGAAGACGCCAGCGATCACGTGCAAAACACCGACCGCCTCGCCCAGCTGACGGGTCAGGCCGGCGCCGTGTCCTCCGCCGATATCGTCCGTTTCTTGCGGCGCATCCAGGAAACGCTGGCGGCGCTGGACTCCAACGCCAACCCCCGCCTGGCCCTGGAATGCCTGATGCTGGCGGTCCCGGCAGCTTGAGTCCGCGCCGACGCTAAACGGCCTCGTACGCCTTCACCCGTCCCCGGTTCGTCGCGCGCAACCGTCGCTGGGCTTCCAGGCTGCGGATGGCCTGCAGCACCTGGGGATCACCGTGACGGCGAAACCTGCCGGTAATCTTGGTGAGCGTGCGCGGCCGCTCGCAGTATTCCCACACCTGTTCGGCCAGCAGATCACCCGTGTCGGGAAGGCGTTTCAGCGGCACAACCAGCGTGTGACCGGGATTCCCGTCCAGCTCCTCGCCCGGCTTGAATTGCAGACGTTGCGGATGCTTTTCCAGGAACGCCCTGATCCGCGTACGCAGCACACCGCCGGCTCCGCTCGACCCATAGCCGTGCACCACGTCCACGCTGCCGGACCCGCCCGCGTGCACCGAGCGGTTGTAAAGGTCGATAAACGCGGCCAGGGATTCCGACCAGGTTTTTCCGTGGAAGTCTATGCTGGGCATACTGCTTCAGCCCCCGCTAACATCGCGTCTGACCCCCAAACCTGAGCGAACCGGTTAGTCGGCCACCGCCATCGCCGGCGCCTGCTCATCGGACGAATCGAAATCCTGGTTCCGATTTCGGTCGACGGTTTGCCAGGGAATGTACGGGCTCCATTCCTCAAGAATGGTGCGGTTCTCCAGGATGCGGTACGGATTCGGCTGCGGCGCGGTGGGCAGGCGGTTCAGCAGCATATTCGCTTCTTCCGGTGTGCGACCCGCCTTCCGCAGGTTGCACCGCCCGCAGGCAGCCACCACGTTGTCCCAAGTATGCGGCCCGTGCTGACGCCGCGGTACCACGTGATCCAGCGTCAGGTGCTGCGACCGCTTTCCGCAGTATTGGCAGGTGTAGTGGTCGCGCAGGAATACTTCCTTCTTCGACAATCGGCGCGGTGCGAACGGGCGTTTCACCAGGTACACCAGCCGGATTATCGACGGGGCGTTCAGCACCGCATTGAAGGTTCGGATGCGAACGGCGTCGGCGCGCTGTTCCAGCAGTTCAGCCTTGCCCTTGGCTACCAGCACGATGGCCCTTCGCACGGTGCAAACGTTGACTGGCACGTAATTGAGGTTTAGCACCAGGACCGGGGCGGTAAGTCTCCCGGGGAGTTTAGCGCCGGATCGCTTTCGGCCACCCTCTTCGCTATCGGCTGCTGCGCCAACCGCCGCGGAACCGCGCGCGACTTTCGACTGGCGGCCAGAATTTTTGGCCACAATTTTTCGCCGACCCGTTCGTCCCCGACTTGCCATCTGCTCATCCCCAATGCAGCTAGCGGTTTGGTTGCGGTTTCGTGCCGAATTTCACACCGATATTGTTACACTGAAAGCCATTATACCCCAACCCCGCGCAAGCGGGAAACCACGCACCCCCCGTCATCGCGAGGAGCGTCAGCGACGTGGCAATCCCGTCCCGTCCCCTCGTCTTTCCCGCGCGATTGCCGTGATATTCTTTCCCACGTGTTAAACTGCCGTCCACCAACCTCCGGCGAATATCCCCGCGACCGGTAAACCCGCGCCGCAATAATCCTGATTCGCCCACGTTGATGGGAACCCACGACATGGAACAGCCAGCCCCCCACGACCATTCCCACCATTTCAGGACTGCCAGCCATCGCAGCCTTTGGATCGCGATGGCCATTACCGCCCCGTTGATGGCCGCGGAACTGGTCGGCGGGTTGTTGGCTAACAGCCTGGCGCTGGTCGCTGATGCGGCCCACATGGCAACCGATGTAGCCGCCATCGGCCTGGCCCTCTTCGCCATGTGGCTGGCTGCCCGGCCCGGCTCTTACCACCGAACCTTTGGGTACTATCGGGCCGAGGTGATTGCCGCTCTGTGCAATGCTCTGAGCCTATGGTTAATCGCCGCCTGGATATTCGTCGAGGCATACCAGCGCTTTACCGCTTCGTCCGAGATACAGGGGAATTTGACACTGATCGTCGGCGCTGTGGGACTGGTTGCCAACGTGGCCGCGGCCTGGGTGCTCCAGCGGGCGTCGAGCGAGAGTATCAACGTGGAGGGCGCCCTGCTTCACGTCCTCGGAGACCTGGTTGGCTCGGTAGGCGTAATAATCGCCGCCGCCCTGGTGATGGCCTTCGGTTGGCACATCGCCGATCCCATTACCGCAGCGATCATCGGCGTTTTGATCCTGTTCAGTTCCGGCCGGCTGTTGTGGAAGGTTATCCACGTGCTCATCCAGGGCGCTCCCGCAAACCTGGACCTGGAACAGTTGTGCCGGAGCCTGGAGCAGGTGGAGGGAGTCACCGGAATCCACGACATCCACGCGTGGACCGTTACCACCGGCTACCATGTCTTCAGCGCTCACGTTACGATGGAGCCTAGCAGAGATCAGCAGAGGGCCAGTATCCTGCATACTCTCCGGGAAACCGTTTCGGTCGGGTTCGGTGTGTCCCACGTAACCATCCAGCTGGAAGATGACGCATCGGGGTGCATCGAAACGCACCACGTCCCCCATACCGTTTGACGCCCCCGTTCATCCTGAGCCCGTCGAAGGATCGTCCTGAGCCCGTCGAAGGATCGTCCTGAGCCTGTCGAAGCACCCCCGGTCATTGCGAGGAGCGCAGCGACGTGGCAATCCCAATGACAAAGTGGGCGCCCGTGAGCGGCGTCAGTAAAGAGCCCAACCCAGCTTGGCAATTATCGTGTTGAAGGGACCCAGCAGGAAACCGCCCAGCGTCGAATCGCCGATGTAGGCGCCCGCACTGTCGGGGCCGATCTCCGCTATGCCCGAGACCACCGCGCCGGTCAATACCAGCGCCGCCACCAGGCCCACCCCCACCCCTACGATCCGGTTCAGCAGATCTCCCAGCGGCAGTAATCCCACAACCTTGCCCAGCAGCCATCCCAACGCCGCGGACGCCACCAGCGCCAACACTACCAAAACGAGATAGGCCGCGCCCAGTTGCACCGTTTCTGACTCGGACACGAAACCGAGTTGTCCCTGCAGCGCGCCTGCCAGCGGTCGCGCTATCCACAACCCCACTACCAGCACCACGATCAGGGCGATCATCCCGGTGGCTCCGTTTTTCAAACCCCAAAAAGCAGCGAAACCCCAAACCACCAGCAATATCAAGTCTATCCAGTTCATGGGCAAACAACCTTGGTGAATATCCCTTTTAGATTAACATACCCCCTGCCGCCAAGTTTCAATGGCACGACACGAATGCCGCCCAATTTGCCGCCGCGTTCTCTCCAACGCCAACATGGGCCGGTGCTATAATTTCGGCCATGACTACCCCGACGAGCCATCCGGATTGCCAGCGCCCGACGGTCGCCATCGACGGGCCGGTGGCGTCGGGCAAAAGTTCCGTGGGTCGGGCGGCTGCCAAGGCATTGCGCCTGCGCTTTCTCGATACCGGCATTATGTACCGCGCCGTAACCTGGCTGGCCCTGCACCGGGGCATCGCAGCCGCAGATACCGCCGCCGTCGCTGAGCTCGCCGATAAATACCGCATGTCGCTGGACGACACTGCGGATCAATCGCCCGACCACGGGGTGATCGCGCCCAGTTCGCCAACCACCAATGCGGCCATTTCGATAGATGGCCACCGCCTCCGGGATGAACTGGTTTCCGACGACGTCGACCGTCACGTGGCGGCGGTTGCAGCCATAACCGGAGTGCGTACCTCCCTGGTAAAACAGCAGCGCGCCATCGGCAACGGTGGAGGGATCATCATGGCCGGTCGCGACATCGGCTCGGTGGTCCTGCCTCAGGCCGACGTAAAGCTCTATATTGACGCCTCCGTCGAAGAGCGGGCCCGCCGCCGTTTCGCCCAGTTGCAGGAGGCCGACCCGTCGGTGGACTTTCAGCAGGTGCTGGCCGACACCCGCCGCCGCGACTTTCTGGATAGCCAGCGTGCCGACTCTCCCCTGGTCGTTCCCAGTGGCGCAATCGTAATCGACACCGATAGCATCGATTTTGACCGATCCGTTGCCGCGGTAATCCACGCAATCCGCAGCGCGGTTACTAACCATAAGCAGACGGGATAATCTTATGGCATGGCTATACCAACCCAGTCGCCGTTTCGGACAAATCCTCTGGTCGGTTTCCGCCCGGCTCTCCATAACCGGGAAGGAGGCCATGCCGCCCCACGGTCCCCTGCTGGTCGCCTGCAACCACCTGTCCCTCAACGACCCGGGCACGCTGGTGGTGGCGCTCCCCCGTCAGGTCACTTTTTTGGCCAAGAAAGAGCTGTGGGACAATCCACTCAGCCGTTTCTACTGCAACGCAGTGGGAGCAGTGCCCCTTGATCGCGAGCGGGGCGGTGGCGAGGCGATGCGGTACGCATTGAGGGCGCTGGGTCAGGACAAGGCGATCCTCATGTTCCCCGAAGGCTCCATCAGCACCACCGGCGGACTGCAAAAAGGACGCACGGGTCTCGCTTGGCTGGCGTTGAAAACTCAGGCTCCCATACTGCCCGTGGCCATCGCCGGCTCCGAAAAATTCTCCTCCTGGCACCTGCCCATTCCCCTGGCCAGCTGGCAGGTCAAAATCGGAACGCCCTTCACCCCGCCCGTGGTGGAGGGACCCATCACCAGGAATCTGCTGAATGCAGTTACCGACATGGCCATGGAGCGCATCGCCGCGTTGCTTCCCGAGTCTTACCGCGGCGTGTACGCCGACGCATTCCGCGTCCGCCAGCCGTAGCAGCGACGCCCGAGCCGCCGCCCCCGGGCCATCGGGTCGCACGCGGTTGCCGGAACAGTCAGTTCAGCAGAGGTTCGATTTCCGAATGGAAGAGTAACGGCTCCTCGTCCAGGATCCGTTCCAGCTCCGCCGCCCGGGTGTTAATGGTGTCCAGGATGGCCGGCGGAATCCCCGAGTGGTCGTTGACGTAATTGCTCAACAGCTCCAGCTCATCAAAACCCTGGAAACAGTCCACCACCCCCCGCAGCGCCGGCGAGAAGTACTGGGTGTCCTGCCCTACGCCGCGCCCAACCGAGAAGTGGTAAACGTATTTCAGGTTGTCTTTCAGATAGCGAACCACCGGAAAAAAGTCGCTGTCGCCCGACACCAGTATCGCCACGTCGAAGCTGTTCATCTTGGCTATCATGTCCACGGCGATGCCGATGTCAACGCCCTTCTCACCCACCTGCGTGCCCTGGTACATGATGTTGCCGTCGTAGTCGTACTCCAGCCGGTACGGACGGAAGGGTTGCACCACGTACTGCCCTACATACTTGAACTCCAGGAAGTTGGTGTTCTGCTGGATCTCCTCGAATACCGACTTCCGCAGTTGGTGGAACCGCCGAAACTCGTGGTCGTACCAGTCGTGCGCCTTCTCCACCACTATGTCAGATGTAAGCTCGGGCATGCGCGGCCCATATTCCTCCACGATTCGCTGGGCGCGCCACAGGTTGGGCGTCCACGGGGTTATGCTCTCGGCGTAGTACCAATACACGCGCACCAACCGGTGGTCCCACCCCGTAACATCATCGAACTTTGTCAGCGCGTCCTGGAAAAACTCCTGCCAGCGAAAGTGTTTTTCATCCAGTCGGTACTCGGGATTGTTAGGGTGCGGCGGATCGGATCGGAAGTGAAAATCTCTCAGGTTGTGACGAAAGTTTTGTCCATCCACAAATACAACTGTTTTCAGGGACATTATCATGCTCCTTGTGATACCAAGGCAAATTGATCATCCGTCCAGTGCGCGGGCCGACCGGCTAGAAAAAAACAGTTATGGGGATAGCGTAGAACGGTCGGCAGTGGCCATGCCGATCCGGAAAGCGTGTGTAAACGCTGAACGGCGGTTTAGCCGGTGGGTACCGGTATATCTATATCGTAGCGATCCAGCAACGCATCCAACTGGGCAGCGGTTTTCTCGTCCGGCGGCACCAGCGGCAATCGGGGCTCACCGACCCTGAATCCCGATCGGTTCAACCCGTATTTAACCGGGATGGGGTTGGACACAATGAACAGGCCCTTGAAAATGTCGAGCAGACGCAGGTGTTCCGCACCCGCCGCTTCCACATCGCCCTCCAGCGTATAGCCCATCATCTGCTTGATCTGGTTCCCCACCAGGTGCGCCGCCACGCTAACAACGCCGAATCCTCCCATCGACATGATGCCAAAGGTTTCGTCGTCGTTGCCCGACCAGACGCGAAAATCGTCGGGAGTGTCGCGAATCACCCGGGCAATCTGAACCGGGTCGCTGCTGGCCTCTTTGATGCCAATGATGTTATCTATTCCCGACAGCCGCACCGTTGTCTCGTTGGTCATGTTCAGGCTGGTGCGACTCGGCACGTTGTACAGCATCCCCGGCAGGTTCGTACATTCCGCCAGTGCCTTGAAATGCCGATACAATCCTTCCTGGGGCGGCTTGTTGTACGCCGGAACTGTTAGCAGCAACGCATCGGCTCCAACCCGCTCGGCTTCCTTGCTCAACTCTATGGATGCAGTCGTGTTGTTATCGCTCGTGCCGGCGATTACCGCGCCCCGGTCGCCAATAGCATCTTTAACCTCACCATACAGGCGGGCCTTTTCGTCCATCGACAACGCCGGGCCTTCCCCGGTGGTTCCGGTTACTACCAGGCCATCAGAGCCGGAATCCAGCAGCGCCACTGCGAGACGCTTGGCCTGTTCGTAGTCAACCTGGCCTTCAGCATCGAACGGAGTAACCATAGCGGTAATCAGTCGGCCAATCTCAGTAGGCATTTAGCATCCCTCCTCGTCGGTCGCGGTGGCCCGTTTGGTCGTAAATCGGGGCCCGGCGTCTGCAAACCGGCAACTTTGCCGGCATTATACACATTTGGTTACTTTGGGGCGATAGCAAATCCCACCCGCCCCCCGTCATTGCGAGGAGCGTTAGCGACGTTGCCCGTGCACCGCGCCGAGAGCAACGGCTTCTTCGGCGATTTGCAGAGCGTTCAGCGCCGCACCTTTCACCAGGTTATCCGTCACTACCCACATGGCCAACCCGTTGGGATGCGATGCGTCCTTGCGAATCCGTCCCACGAACACATCGTCGCAGCCGGCCGCAGATACCGGCATCGGATACACCGACGCTGCCGGGTCGTCCTGGACGGTTACGCCGGGCATCTGGCTCAGTAGCTCACGCGCTTCTCCCGCCGATACCGGCTGCTCAAACTCCAGGTGTGCCGCCACGCAGTGAGATACCAGCACGGGAACCCGCACGCACGTCGCCGACAACGCTATGTCCGGTGCGTGCAGAATCTTCCGGCTTTCATCGATCATCTTCTGTTCTTCCACAGTGTAGCCGGTTTCGTTGAACCCATCGATTTGGGGAAACACGTTGAAAGCGATGCGTTGGGGCTGCGCGTTCGGTTCTGCCGGCCCGCCGTGCATGACGGTGCGGGTCTGCTCGCGCAATTCGTCCATCGCCGCGCCGCCGGCCCCGGAAACAGACTGGTAGGTGTCGGCAACGATGCGGCGGATCGGACTCGCCTGACGCAACGGGTGCGCCACCATCACCAGCGGCGTGGTCGAGCAGTTGGGAATCGACACGATGCCGTCGTGCCACAACAGATCAGAACCATTCACTTCCGGCACCACCAGCGGAACCGCCTGCTCCATGCGAAAGGCGCTGGAATCATCGATGACCATCGCGCCGGCCCGCGCCGCCACCGGACCAAACCGACGCGACGCCTCGGTGCTCACCGAGATGAAGGCGATATCGACGTCATCGAAGGAGTCATCAGTGGTTTCTTCCACCACAAATGTCTTGCCGTTCACGTTCATCTTCCTACCGGCGGAGCGCTTGGATGCCAGCAGCTTCAGGTTGCGATGCTGCGGGTAACGTGCCTCGATGAGGCGCAAGGTTACCTGGCCGACGGCGCCGGTAGCGCCCACTATGGCGAGGTTCATTCCTTGTAGGTCCATGTTGCTCCTGTGGTTTGCGTTGAAGATGTAAAAACGGATTTACCGCCGAAATCCCGGCGATGTGCGGTTTGCGGTGTGGGGGCTCCGAGACTGGACGGTCGGTCAATCGGCGCAGTTATCTCCGCGGCTCATGAATCGGTTGGCGTGACTGACATATTGCCCATTATTCAGATTACACCCGGTGCCCGATATCGTCCAGATTACCCGTCTCTCCTCCCATCCTGAACCCGTCGAGGTACCCCCTCTCCCTTGATGGGAGAGGGTAGGGTGAGGGTGACATTCACAGCCCCAGCACGGTTTCCAGACCGACGGTAAGGCCGGGACGATTACCGACCTCGCGCACGCAGCGCAACACACCCGGCATGTAGCAGTCGCGGCCCAGCGTGTCGTGGCGGATGCTCAGGGTCTGGCCGCCCGCCCCAAATACCACCTCGTGGTGGGCGCTGCGGCCGGGCAATCGCATACTATGGATACCCACGCCGCCGATGTCGCCGCCTCGGGTTTCGTCCAGGTGGTGAATCTCGGTTTGATTGCGCTCAAAGTCCCGGCCCCTCTCTTCCCGCATACCCCGGGCGATGGCGAGCGAAAACCCCGAGGGAGCGTCTATCTTCATCTCATGGTGGGCCTCCACCACGTCCACGTAATCGAAAAAGGCGGCGGCCTGTTCGGCCAGCTTCTTCAACACCACCGCTCCCAGGGCAAAATTCGGGGCCACGATAACCCCGATGCCGTGCTCGCGACTCATCGTATCCAGCGACTGCAGCTGCTCAGCGTTCAGGCCGCTGGCTCCCAGCACCATGTGGATACCCCGGGCCGCCGCCAGCGGCGCTGCTTCCATGCAGGCCGCGGCGTGGGTGAACTCGACCATCACGTCCGGCCTGGTGGCGTCCAGCATGCTGGCCAGGTCGGTTGACAACGGAACGCCGCCACCCGGGGTGGGCAGCGTTTCGCCCCGTGGCGTATTGCAGGTCGCACCCACCAGAGCCATGTCGTCGGCGCCAGACAACGCCCGCACCGTCTCGGCGCCCATCCTGCCGGTTGCGCCGTGAACCACCACTGAAATCTTCCCGCCCGTTGCTGGATCACTCATAGCGTCCTCCTGCCGAAATACATGCCGAGTTGGACCAAGAATATTGCCCTGCCACCAGGCTGGGCGGGGCCTGTCTTGAACCCGTCAAGAGCCTGTTGGCCCAAATATATCACACTATGATTGACCCATCCCGACCCGCTCGCCGTCAAGAAAAACCCCTCTCCGTTGGGAGAGGGGCTGCATTGGGAAAGGTCGGTGCGGACGGTTTAAGGCCGTGCTCCGCCGCCGCCCAGGAACCGCCGGTCGGAGGGGTTGCCTCGTCCGGAGTCGCGCCCAGGGGGCCGGCCCGGAGGACGACGCCCGCCCCGGTCACGGTCGTTGGGATCGCTCCCCAAAATCGTGTTGCGATCACGTTCGCCGCCACGATCTCGTTCACCACCGCTCCCGCCACCAGGTCCGCCGCGGTTTCCGCCGTCGCCGCCACCAGATCCGCCGCGGTTTCCACCGCCGCCGCCACCAGATCCGCCGCGGTTTCCACCGCCGCCGCCACCAGATCCGCCACGGTTTCCGCCGCCGCCACCATAGCCGCCACGGTTTCCACCGCCGCCGGGTGCGTTGCGATCACGGTCTCCGCCGCCGCCGTAGCCGCCACGGTTTCCACCGCCGGCGGGTGCGTTGCGACCACGGTCACCGCCACGGTCTCGATCACCGCCGGCGGGTGCGTTGCGATCACGGTCACCGCCACGGTCTCGATCACCGCCGGCGGGTGCGTTGCGATCACGGTCTCCGCCGCGGTCTCGGTCTCCGCCGACGGGTGCGTTGCGATCACGGTCTCCGCCGTAGCCGCCGCGGTTTCCACCGCCGCCACCACCGTAACCGCCACGGTTTCCACCGCCGCCGCCACCTCGCGGGCCTCGATCTCCACCACGATCTCCACCGCCGCCGCCTCGCGGGCCTCGATCTCCACCACGGTCTCGATCACGGTCGCCGCCAAAGTTGCTGCGTTCTGGACGCGGCGGTGGCGGCGAGTCGTCGCCCAACAGGGCGCGCCGCGACAGATTGATGCGGCCCATGTGGTCGATCTCCCGGATCATTACGGTAATTTCCTGGCCCATTCCAACGTCATCGTAGGCGAGGTCGCCCAGGTCTTCGTTGCGAACCAGTCCGTCCTTCCCGCCCGGCGTCAACTCAACGAACACGCCGAAGTTGGTCGTCCGAGTGATTTTTCCGGTAATGATGTCTCCCACCTCGGGATCACGGGTCAGGCCGTCAACCCGACTGCTGGCCAGCTCGATCATCGTCTGGTCGCTGGAAGAAATAATCACCGAGCCATCGTCCGACACGTCGATTCCGCAACCGGTCTCTTCCTGGATGGCACGAATTACCCGGCCTCCCGGGCCAATGAGAGCGCCAATCTTCTCGACCGGAATCTGCATCCGCACCAGCTTGGGCGCGTACTTGCTCATCTGGTTCCTGGGCTCAGAGATAGCTTCCGACATGCGGTCCAGGATGTGCAGCCGACCCACCCGGGCCTGCTCCAGCGCCTCACTCAGAAGCTCCTGGGTCAGTCCATCAATTTTCACGTCCATCTGCAGGGCGTTGATTCCCTCTTCCGTACCGGCAACCTTGAAGTCCATGTCGCCGAGGAAGTCCTCGATGCCCTGAATGTCGCTGAGGACGGCATACTGCCCATCAGCGGCGTCGGTGATCAGGCCCATCGCAATACCGGCCACGGGCGCCTTAAGGGGCACGCCCGCATCCATCAATGCCATTGACGAACCACACACACTACCCATCGACGTCGACCCGTTGGAGGCCAAAACCTCGCTGACGACGCGAATGGTGTACGGAAATTCCGCTTCCGGAGGCAACGCCGCCTGAATGGCCCGTTCGGCCAGTGCGCCGTGTCCGATTTCCCGGCGGCCCGGTGAACCCACGCGCCGCGCTTCGCCAACGCTGTACGGCGGGAAGTTGTAATGGTGCATGAACTGCTTGGTGTTGTCAGGACCCACGGTGTCAAGCGTCTGCCGCATCGACAGCGATGCCAGCGTGGCAATCGACAGCACCTGCGTTTGACCACGGGTGAACAACCCGCTGCCATGTACTCGGGGCAACTCGCCCACGCTGCAGGTGATGGGGCGTATCTCGTCGAGCTTGCGCCCGTCGGGTCTGACGTTTTTGTTCAAAATCCGGCTGCGGACCTCCGACTTCACCAGGTTCTTGAACGATTCGGCCACCTCGCCGGCAGACAGGTCGTCGGCCAGTTGCGCCGCAATATCTTTCTCGATGGCATCCAGGCTGGAATCACGTTCGCTCTTGTAGGCGTTGCGCTCCAGAACTTCGGCGATCCGTCCGTTGACCAGTGCGTCAACTTTGTTCTGGCGGGCTGCCGTGGCCTCGGCGTCGTAAGTAACGGTGAGCTTTTCGGCCCCGCGTTCTGCCACCATCTGGTCGATCAGTTCTATGGTCTGCACGTTGCTCTCGTGCGCCAGGCGAATGCCCTCCAGGATCACTTCCTCCGACACGTCCTGTGATCCCGATTCCACCATCATGATGGCGCCCCGGTTGCTGGCCACAATCATATTCAGACGCGATGCGCTGATCTGCTGGTAACTGGAGTTGATCGAATACCCGCTGCCATCCCACGTTACGCGGCAGGAGGCGATGGGTCCCTCGAAGGGTATGCGGCTGATGGACAGCGCAGCGGAAGCGGCCACCATGCCCAGCGTTTCCGGCGGATGCTCTTCGTCCACCGACAATACGGTGATGATTACCTGGATTTCGTTGTGCATTCCCTTGGGGAAAAGGGGTCGTATGCTGCGGTCGGTAAGGCGCGCCGACAGAATGGCTTCGGTGCCGGGGCGGCCTTCGCGACGGAAGAAGCTGCCGGGAATTTTGCCCACCGCGTACAGCCTTTCTTCAAACTCGACGGTCAACGGCAGGAAGTCGATCCCCTCCCGCCGCTGCTCAGACATCACCGCGGTCGCCAGCAATATGGTCTCGCCGCACGTGATGGTTACGGCGCCATGCGCCTGCTGTGCCAGGCGGCCCGTTTCCATAACAATAGTATGGCCGCCAATCTCGCCAGTTACGGCAAACGGATTCATAAGTGCGCTAATAGTGTCAGTTGTGGTCATAACCAGAGTGTTCTCTACCTCTCTCTTGCGATTTGGTGTGCTGGCCAGCCATGCTTCATATCAATGCCAAGCCGGCGATATCCTGTGTGAAAATCGGGCGACGCGCAGCCGGTCGGCTGAAATTGGTGGCGTCGGTTCCCCCGACTTTCTCTACCCCGTCCTCCGGTTCTTCCATACCGGTTCTTCTTCGTTTCTCGCCCAATACGTCCGGCGTCCCGGCGGGATCCGGTTCCGTCATTTCTCGGGCTGTTATCGCACCTTTCGGTCAGCGGTGGCGCACTGCTCTACACCATATACGTACAAGGGTGATTCGCGGTTTGGCCGATGCCGGAAAACAAATGGCGTCAATGGGGCTTTTATACAACGGCTAAGCGTCGGTCAATTGCGATCGCCGGTTAACGGCAGCCACCGAGCCTGATCGCCGTGGAAGCCGCCTTAGCGGCGCAGCCCAAGTCGTCCAATCAATCTTTGATAGCGCCCAACGTCCTCGCTGCTCAAATAGTTGAGCAACCGCCGCCGTTTCGACACCATGGTAACCAGCCCTCGACGCGAATGGACGTCTTTCCGATGGGTGCGAAGGTGGTCTGTCACCTGCCGAATCCGCTCCGTGAGCATCGCTACTTGCAACTCGGTGGAACCTGTGTCCGACTCGTGGGTGCGGTATTCCTGAATAATCCCCTGCTTAACTTCTGCGTCTATCATTACCAGACAAGAACCCTTCCATTCATTATGGCGTCGTTATCTCTTTCGCAAACAGGCTATCACGTGCCGACCAAATAGGCAACCAATCCCGCAACACTTTCAACCCGATTGTCTGCGCGCATCCCGCCCCGTCTCCCTTGATGGGAGAGGGTTGGAGCCTGCCCCGTACTTGATACGGGGGTGAGGGTGAACCCCCGTTCGTCCTGAGCCCGTCGAAGGACCCCCACTCCCTTGATGGGAGAGGGTTGGAGCCCGCCCCGTACTTGATACGGGGGTGAGGGTGACACCCCCCCGCTCGTCCTGAGCCCGTAGAAGGACCCCCTCTCCCCTTGATGGGAGAGGGTTGGAGCCCGCCCCGTACTTGATACGGGGGTGAGGGTGAACCCCCGTTCGTCCTGAGCCCGTCGATGGATCGTCCTGAACCTGTCGAAAAGCGTAACCCATTCCCGAAGAAACCCGCAATGTTGGCCTCTTTCCCAGCCCGGAATCCTGCTATTTTGTCATATAATAAGTTGCCGACGGTTACTGGCGCCTGCCGATGTTCGCGCCGGCACGGCAAGACCGCAGACGCCTGATTGCAGACGGATAATTAAGGAGCTTTTCAATGGCCGACGAATTTGTCAAAGTTGCCTCACTCAGCGACGTTCCCCCCGGCGACATGCTATCCATCAAGGTGGGCCCCGAGGAAATATTGCTGGTTAACCTCGACGGCGAACTTCACGCCTGCGACGACATCTGCACCCACGCCTACGCCAACCTTTCCGAAGGCGACCTGGAAGAAGGCGAGTTGGTTTGCCCCCTCCACGGAGCAGTCTTCGACGTGGCCAGTGGTAAGCCCATTACTCCCCCTGCCACCCAGGCATTGCGCAAGTTCGCCATTCGCGTCGAGGGCGATGACGTCCTGGTGGGGCCAGCCATCGAGGCCGAATAGACCATCACCCTCCCCTGGTTTCGCGCCCGACCCATCACTACCTTAGCAACCCCCACGCCGACTGCGGCCAATACACCACCCATACCTTTCCGATGATGTGGTCGGCGGTTAACGTGCCCCAATCTCGGGAATCCTGGCTGCCGGTTCGGTTGTCTCCCAGCACAAAATACTCGTCTCGGGCCAACGTCAACGGCCCGTAGTCGGTATTGCCCCGCACCTTCAAATAGGGTTCATCCAGCCTTTCGTCATTGATGCTCACCGACCCGTTAGCGATTGCCACCGTGTCCCCCGGCGCCCCGATGATGCGTTTTACGAATTGACGCTCCGTATCCCGCGGGTAGTCGAACACGATAACGTCCCCCCGGTGTGGCGAACGCCCCAAGTAAGCGTTCCGGGGTTCGGCAGGCCGCCAGAATGGGATTATCCTCCCCAGCCGGCCCGTATCCAGCTGAAAATAAACCAGCTTGTTCACCATCAGGTAATGGCCCGGCATCAGCGTGGGATTCATGCTTGAACCTTCCACGCGAAAATTCACCACGGCAACCTGAATGGCCACGAACACCAACGCGCCTATCAGCGTGGCCTCTACCAGTTCCCTCAGCCAGTTACGTTGTTCCATATTGTCCAGTTACAGACGGATTCTCCAGCATCAGGCGGACCCTTCAGCAACCAAGCCCGTCCCTTCCCATCCCTTTCTGCGCCACCCGTCCTGAACAAATATTATCACTCGCCTCGCGACGAGAGGAACACACCCGCCGCACGATCTCCCGGCAAATCCCCACCCACAACATCCCCCGCGCATCCTGAGCCTGTGGAAGGACCACCTCCCTCCCGCCATCGCCGGCAAAGGGTCGGCGTGAGCGTGGCAATCCCCACCCACAACATCCCCCGCTCATCCTGAGCCTGTCGAAGGACCACCTCCCTCCCGCCATCGCCGGCAACCAACCGTTGACTAGCCTTGGCCGCCCCTTTACCATGACGTGGCTACCCCGTACATCCGCCGGTATGCTGCCTGAGTGTGCCCGGCGCCGCTCATTCTCCGCAATCAAAAGGTGCTGCAATGTCAATGCTCAACGAACTAAAGGTGTTCTCCGGCAACGCCCACCCCAAACTGGCCCGGGATGTTTGCGCATATCTGGGCATCGAGCTGGGCCAAAGCGAGGCATTCAAGTTTGCCAATGACAACACGTTCGTCCGCATCGGGGAAAACATTCGTGAGCGCGACGTTTTCATCATCCAGCCCACCGTAGCTCCCACCAACGATAACCTCATGGAGCTGCTCATCATGATGGACGCCTGCCGCCGGGCGTCCGCCGGGCGAATCACCGCCGTCGTCTCCTACTACGGCTACGGCAGAACCGACAAGAAAGACCAGCCCCGTGTGCCCATCACCGCCCGCCTTGTCGCCGACCTCATATCAACCGCCGGCGCCGACCGCGTGCTCACCCTCGATTTGCACGCCGGCCAGATCCAGGGCTTCTTCAACATCCCCGTCGACGAACTCACCGCCGAACCCATCCTGTCTAACTACTTCGCCGAAAAAGGCCTGGAAGACCTGGTGCTGGTGGCTGTCGACTTCGGTATCAGCAAGCGGGCCCGCGACATGGCCGAACGGTTGGGCATTCCCGTGGCCGTGATCGAAAAGCGCCGCACCGGCAACGATGATCGCTCCGAGACTCTCAACGTCATCGGCGACGTTCGTGGCAAACGCGCCCTAACCTTCGACGACGAAATCCTCACCGGCGGCACCATCGTCAACGCCGCCAATGCCCTGCTCGACGCCGGCGTTACCGAGGTGTACTGCTGTGCTACGCACCCGGTTTTTTCATCGGTCGCGCCGGGCCTCCTGGCCGACAGCCCCTACTCCGAGGTGGTTGTAACCGACACCGTTCCCCTCAGCGAAAAGCAGAATTTCAGCAACCTCACCGTGCTGTCGGTGGCGCCGCTGCTCGGAGAGGCCATCCGCCGCATCCACGAGGGCCGCTCCGTCGGCGAGCTGTTCCAGTAAATAGGAACATTACCCTGAGCCCAAATCTCCGCTCATCCTGAGCCCGTCGAAGGATCATCCTGAGCCCAAATCCCCGATCATCCTGAGCCTGTCGAAGGATCATCCTGAGCCTGTCGAAGGATCATCCTGAGAAATCCCACACCGCGTATCCAGACCATCCACCAATAAACCGTAACTCCCCAATACCACCGGAGGGCACCAGTTCATGTATGACCTGCTGATCAAGGGCGGCACTGTTGTCGACCCCACGCAAGGGCTGAACGGCGCGTTCGACATAGCCATCGAAGACGGCAAAATCGCCGCCGTCGCCGCCGACATCGCTGCTGATCAGGCATCGCGCGTTGTCGAAGTAAAAGGCAAATACGTCACCCCCGGCCTCATCGACCTCCACACTCACGTCTACGAAGGCGTGAACGGCAACGGTGTCAACGCCGATGTCGGCGGCGTGCGCGCTGGCGTAACCACCATGGTGGATGCTGGCAGCAGCGGATGCGATACCTACGGCGGTTTCCCGGCCCACATCATCCCCGGCAACGCCACCGAGATCATCCCCTTCCTGCACATCTGCCGCACCGGACTCGCCACCACTCCCGACATTTTCTCGCCCAGCAGCATCGACCTGGAACGCACCATACAGGTCATCGAAGAAAGCAACGGCGTCATCCGCGGCATCAAGGCCCGAATGGTTTCGCCGGCTCTCGAAATAATGGGCATGGAGATGCCCCGCCTCGCCAAGCGGGCCGCTAAAGAAGCCGGCGTCCCCCTGATGGTTCACATCGGCGACACCGAAAAGCGCTATCCCGCCGAGGTCATCCGCGAACTGCTCCCCATCATGGAGCCGGGCGACATCGTTACCCACTTCTTCACCGCCAACCCCGGCGGCGTGCTGGACACCGACGGCAATCTGGTTCCCGAAGCCAGGGAGGCCCATGAGCGCGGCGTTTGGCTCGACACCGCCCACGGTCGCGCCAACTTCAGCTTCGACATCGGTGAGCGCGTGCTCGATCAGGGCGTAGAACCCCACTGCATCAGCACCGACCTCACGGTTCCCGGCCGCATCCGCACCGTCCACAGCATGACCGAGATGATGACCCGGTTCCTGGCCATGGGCTTCACCCTTGATCGCGTGGTGGAAATGTGCACCATCAACCCGGCTCGCGCCATCGGCGAAGGCGACCGCCTGGGCAGTCTGGAGGTTGGCAAACAGGCCGATGTATCGATCCTCGATATCGTCGACGGCAGCTGGGTCGTCTACGACGTGCTGGGAACCGGACGCTCCTCGGAACGCGCCGTGCTGCCCGTCATGTCCGTCAAGCGCGGTCAGGTGTACGAAGCCGGTTGGGGTCCCCGGCCCTGGGGCTGGGAACCCGATAGCGCCTAGCCATCCCGACAACCTTGCCGTCATTCCCGGTTGCGCGGGAATTACGGGCAACGTCAATACACCCTGATCGCACTTGAGGTCATAAATGGTTGAAGTCGTACTGAGCTCACCCCGCGGATTTTGCGCTGGCGTGGTGCGGGCCATCGAAGTGGTGGAGCTATGCCTCGAGCGTTTCGGCCCCCCCGTATACGTCAAGCACCAGATCGTCCACAACCCCTACGTCGTGGCCGAACTGGAGCGCAAGGGAGCCATCACGGTGGAAGAGGTCGACGAAGTGCCCGACGGCGCCTTGGTCGTATTCTCCGCCCACGGTTCGCCGCCCGAAGATTTCCAGCGTGCCGAACTGCGTAACCTGAGAGTAATCGACGCGGTGTGCCCTTTGGTAACCCGCGTCCACAACGAGGCCAAGAAGTACCACCGCGAAGGAAAACGCGTTCTGCTGGTGGGACACCACGGGCATCAGGAAGTACGCGGAACGATGGGGCAGGTTCCCATGACACTGGTCGACGATACGTCTCCCCTGCCTGACGAAGTGGCCGATCCCGACATCGGCTGGTCGGCAGACTCCGAGGTGGCCGTCATCACCCAAACCACCCTGTCCGTCGGCGACACCGCCAGCGCCATCGCCGCCATCAATGACCGGTTCCCGGCCGCCGTCGTACGCAACGACATCTGCTACGCCACCACCAACCGGCAGGACGCCGTTACGCAAATGGCCGGCCAGGTGGACGTCGTGCTGGTAATCGGAGCCCAAAACTCGTCCAACTGCAACCGCCTGCGTGAGGTCGCCGAAGCCAACGGAGTGCCGGCATACCTCATCAACGGTCCCGATGAGATCGAACCCCACTGGCTGGACGGCAGAAACCGCGTCGGCATCACCTCCGGCGCATCCACCCCCGAGGTCCTGGTAGAAGCCGTAATCGAAGCTCTGAAACCCGAACGCGTCTCGCTGATCACCGGCGCCGACGAGGACATTACCTTCACCCTGCCCCGCGAACTCCGCTAACCCTGTCTCGTCCCTAATCCTGCGCCTGTCGAAAGGCCGCTCTCCCTTGATGGGAGAGGGTTGGAGCCTGCCCCGTACTTGATACGGGGGTGAGGGTTGGACCCCCCGTTCGTCCTGAGCCCGTCGAAGGACCCCCTCTCCGTTGATGGGAGAGGGCTGGAGCCTGCCCCGTACTTGATACGGGGGTGAGGGCGAACCCCCCGTTCCTCCTGAGCCCGTCGAAGGACCCCCTGTCATTGCGAAAAGCGCAGCGACGTGGCAATACCGTCGCAGCCCTGCCCTCCGCGAAACCGTTGGAGCAGGGCCAGTGCGGGGCAGCCATCCAATCCGCCCGATTCCTCGTAAAGATAGTTGGGGTTCCGACTGCGCGGCGGCCTAATCCGTCAGCCTCCGACGACGGCCGGATCGAGCAGCCGCGAACCCCTACCACTCCGGACGCGGCGGTCTCTCCATCAACGCAGGAATGCAATCCGACGCCGGCAACCCCTCGAACAACACCCGTGCCATCAACCGCGTGATCGGCATGTCCACGTTCAGCCGCTCCGAAAGTTCCAGAGCGCCCAGAGTGGTATTCACGCCTTCCGCCACCGCGTCCATGCCGGCCAGAATATCCTCCAGACGCCGGCCCTTGCCCAGCTCCTCGCCCACACGACGGTTGCGGCTGTAGGGACTGGCGCACGTCGCCATCACGTCACCCAGGCCGGCCAGACCGGCAAACGTCAGCGGACGCGCCCCCGCGGCAATACCCAGCCGGCTGATTTCTGCCAACCCCCGCGTAACCAGCGCCGCCTTGGCGCTATCTCCCGCATCCAGACCATCGGCGATGCCCCCGGCCAGCGCCACAATGTTCTTCAACGCGCCCCCCAGTTCTACCCCCACCACGTCGTCGCTCGTGTAAATGCGAAACATTGGCGACATCAGCGTGTCCTGAACCAGCCGGCAGCTGGCATCACTTTCCGAAGCCGCCACGATGGACACCGGTTTTTCGGCGATCACCTCGTCGGCCAGGCTTGGCCCCGACAGCGCGGCAAACAGCCCGGCGTCCAGTCCCGGCAATTCCTGGGCCATCACCTCGGTCATGCGTAGACTGCCGGGCCGGTCGAAACCCTTGGTCACGCTCAGCACCACTGCGTCGCCGGCCACCGACCCAGCGATGCGCTGCACATTCTGCCGGAATCGGTCCGACGGCGACGCCACGATTATCAGGGCAGCGCCATCCAGCCCCCTCGCCGGATCGTGTTCCAGCGTCAGCCCCGGCGGAAATCGGTATCCAGGCAGGCGACGCATATGTTCGCCATCCCTTCGCAGTCCGTCGGCTTCCTCAGCCGTGCGGCACAACAACCGCACCGCATGACCCAGCCTGGCCGCAATGATCCCCAGCGTGGTACCCCAAGTGGTGGCTCCGACCACGGTGGTCACGGCGGCGGGCCGAGGTTGGTAATCAGTTGCCAATGTTTCTCCTGCCACCCGTCGCAGTTTCAGTCCCCGTCAGGAACGCAGCGTGCAGATTATCAACCCGCCGCCAATCGAAAATCAAGGCCACACACAACCGGCGCCAGGGTCTTTTGATTGTCCACAGGCTCGTCTTTCCCGCAAAAGCGGGAACCTGGGACAATCTCATTGGAAGCCATCGAACCCTTGGCGGAAGCCTATGGATTCCGGCTCAAGGCCGGAATGACGGGATAATCGAAAGGCCCTAACCCTAGCGCGTACCCGCTTTAATCTGTCATTGAGAGGAGCGCAGCGACGTGGCAATCCCGGCCGGCCCCACCGGGCCGTTCGTCCTGAGCTTGTCGAAGGATGGTCTACGTGTGTTCGGCCTCATCGAGATTGCCAACCCCCGCATCGAGTACGGGGTCACAATGACAAAGTCCGTACGCATGAGCGGCCTAACCGGACGCCCCTAACGACCGGGCCCTATAGCCAATCGAAGACGGGCCAGCGCCTCAACAGCGCCAACCCGTCATGCTATTCGTGATTCGTCGCGCTCCGACGCCGTCGCCGGATTATCGCGCCCTACTTGTTGAAATGCGGCATGACGTCGCTGGCGAACCATTCCAGCTGGTCCAGCGACGCCGACGTCGGCATACCCATGTTGGTAACCCCGATGTTGACTTCCTGGAGGCCAGGGTAGCGCTCCTGCACTTCCATCAACTGCTCGGTAACCCGTTCCGGCGGACCAACCAGGTACTGCCCGGCTGCCACCGACTCTTCAATCGTCGGCATCTTCAGGCCCTGCGGCACCGGACGCCCGAAAGCGTTCAGCGCGTTCAGCTGCTCCTCGCTCAGGCCGGCTATGAAGCCCAACGGTCCGAACATCTTCACCCGCTCTTCCATCCAGTAACGCGCCTGGTCCATCGCTTCCTTCTCGCTGTTAGCCAGCTGCACCGAGTAACCAACGATCAAACCCTCACCCAGCTTGTAATCCTTGCCGTGCTCGGCGTGGATGGCCTGCCAGCGTTGAATCACGTCGTCGCTGGCGCCGCCCGTAGCCGCACCGCCGCCGATAATTCCATTGATTCCCCACTTGGCCATGAAGTTGATAGCCCGGTCGCTGGCCGATACCACCGGCTGCCACCATTCCACCTCGTGCTTGGGCCGTGGCACGAGCGTAATCTCTTCCAGCTCATACCCGCGATAGGGTACGTGCGGCGGGATGTCAAAATGCTTGCCGTGGTGGGAGAAACTGCGCTGGTTGAAAGCCTTCCAGATCACCTCCACCTGCTCCTCGAACAGCTCGCGGTTGGCGTTCTGGTCCATAATGGGAGATCCGAACACCTCCACCTCGCGGGTGTGGTATCCGCGACCCACGCCAAAACGCACCCGCCCGTCGGTCAGCCAGTCGGCGGTTGCATAGTCCTCGGCCAGCCGCACCGGGTTCCACATGGGGTTGATGTTGAAACCGCAGCCGTAGCGCAGATTGGTGGTCAGGTGAGCCAGGTGTACATACAGCATCAACAGGTTGGGGATGCACTCGTAGCCTTCCCGCTGGAAGTGGTGCTCCGCCACCCAGAAACTATCGTAACCCAACCGGTCCATGGTGG
The DNA here is from genome assembly GCA_965217175.1 of Dehalococcoidia bacterium. Lineage (GTDB taxonomy): Bacteria > Chloroflexota > Dehalococcoidia > Lucifugimonadales > UBA3495 > Bin87. The sequence continues at coordinate 962,096 of OZ244251.1, read as the reverse complement.
TTGCCAGCTGCTCCGCCTTGTCGACTGCGCCGCCGCCCAGTTCCTCGTCGGTCAGCCAACGATCATTGGCGGGAGTCCCCTGGTAGCCGGGGTTGTCCATATCGACGTTGCCGGCCCAAAGGCTGCCAAACTTGGTAATCATCTAACGGGTTCCTCCTTGTTGTCCGGCCCATTTGCCAGACTTGCGTTGCCTCATGGTTGAGCGTAATGGTAACGGTTTTTGATGGTCGTGTCAGCCCGGCGATATTTGAGCAACTGTTCAGAATTGAAGGTAATATCCTGGCCCCATCTTGTCTTTCCCGCGAAAGCGGGAATCCAGGAAACCGAGGATAAGCAACATTGCGGTTTAAATACGCCTCTGGATTCCGGCTCAAGGCCGGAATGACGGAGTGGTGACGGATTGGGACGGAAACAACCCGCCGAGTCTGAACTGTTACATGATTGTGGCCGGTCGGCCTCCCGGCTGCTGCGCCGCCCGATTCCCTACCTCAGTCCGCGGAAAAACTCCCGAATATCGGCCACCAGTTCAGTCGGCTTCTCCAGCGCGGCGAAGTGTCCTCCGCTGTCCATCTCGGTCCAGCGCTGAATGTTGTAGGTGCGTTCCGCCCACGGCCTCGGCGGTATCGACAGCTCCTTCGGAAACACGGCGATGCCGCAGGGCACGCCGATCTGGTCGTCGGGGCCAAAGTACCACGGCGTCCGGCTGTTTTCGTAATACAGCCGCGTGCTGGAATTGATCGTCTGGGTAACCCAGTAAATCATTACCGTGGTCAGCAAATCATCTTTCGTGTAAACGCTTTCAACGTCCCCGTTGCAATCGCTCCACGTGCGGTACTTCTCCACGATCCAGGCGCACAGCCCCACCGGCGAGTCGTTCAGTCCGTAGGCCAGCGTCTGCGGTTTCGTACCCTGAATATGCGCGTAACCACCCTCGGCGCCCTGCCATGCCACCCGCTGGTCGATCATGTTGATCTCTTCGTCAGACAGCGTGGCCGTCCAGTCCCGGCGATAGCCTCCCTGGGTAGTACCGATCACCTGCTCCAGCCGCTCGCGAATCCCCAACCCTTCCAGACTGCCGCCCTGGTACGGAATGGCCTGCGTCACTGATGTCGTGTGCAGACCCAGCACGTGGTTGTCGTGGTGAAAGCCCAGGCGGGCGGTAACACCGGCGCCCCAGTCACCGCCCTGCGCGGCGTATCGCTGGTAACCCAGTTCGTCGGCCATCAGCTTGTCCCACAGCTCGGCGATCTTCCGCGTGTTGATTCCCCTCTCACGCGTCTGCGCGCTGAAACCGTAGCCGGGCATCGACGGCACCACCACGTCAAAAGAGTCCTCCGGATTGCCGCCGTGGCTCGCCGGATCGGTCAGCATCGGAATGATTTTATGCATCTCGTAGATGGTGCCCGGCCACCCGTGGGTAACCACGATGGGCATTGGATTGGGGCCTTTGCCCTTCTCGTGGATGAAGTGGATCCCCTGCCCGTCGATGGTCGTGTAGAAATTGGCAAAGGCGTTCAGGCCGGCCTCCGCTTTCCGCCAGTCAAAACCATCTCGCCAGTAGGCAACCAGCTCCTTGATGTAATCGAGATTCGACCCGTAATCCCACTCGGCGCCCGGTATTTCGTCGGGCCAGCGCACGTGGGCCAGCCGATGCTGCAAATCTTCCAGCGCCTCGTCCGAAACGCTGATGGTGTAAGGCTGTACCGCCATAGTAGGACCTCCGTGGCGAGTCTGCGGTGAACAGTGGGGGGCAGTCAGTGGCCCGCTGGCAGTTTAGCATAGGCGAGTATCGATCCCTGAGCGTATAATGGGATGAAGATGACCTAAATCTACCGTCGCCTGAATGGTGAGTCATCGGTATCCTGTTGGCTGAGCGACGCATCCGATTACTACACTAAATGTGGGCCACGAATAGTGTGTGACAGTCAGATGGCTGATGAAAATCACAGCGGTCTAACGCCCTTGAGTAGCCAAACGCGCGGCCGAGATCCGTTGGCAAAGTCGTTCTGGATGACTTATCTATTGATCGGAACGGGCACCACGACCATCATCGCAGTGATATTGGTTTATTGGGGAGATGCCCGGGACAAGGATCAGGTTCTCGTCGCTGGGGCACTGCTATTTAGCCTAGTGCTGATTGCTTGGTTGTTTGCGTTCGTCGCTATGACTTTGCTGGTAGTAAAAGATGTGATTCGATGGTTCAGAATGCGACGCGTCCGGAGCAAAGAAATCATTGACAACGGCCCGACTGACATAAGGAATTGATAACAGCACCAGCACCAAGATCGGCGCCACGGCCAGAATTACCAAAATACGATACACCCGCAAATTCAAGAATCTTACATCACGCCAATCAGCAGGAAATAAACGTAAGGTGCCCAATGCGGATATCGCCATAGCGTGTATCACTGTCATAAGCATCGCGGCCATTTTCAGCCCTTCGGGGAGGTCTCCAATAGTTTTCCATATCTCGTCCATGCAAACCGCTCTGGTGTATCAGATCACACGTAGTGCAAAACGTATTGGTTATTCGAACCAATAATCAGCGATCTTGGCGGTTTTCCATCACAAAAACCGCGTAAACACCTGGTTGGCCACCAGATACGCCCCCTCGGACAGACGCAGCCGGCCATCACATCCCCATTCCAACAACCCCTCGCCCGTCAGATCGGCCAACTCCCGTTCGTATCGAAACGCCAGATCGATCCCGGCCCGCTCCGACGCGGAGGCCAGGTCCATCCCTTCCAGCAGACGCAGTCCCAGGAACATCGTTTCCGCCGCCGACGTGTCCCCGTCAATAACCTCCAGGTCGTCCACCGTCGGCACCGCCCTGATGCCGTCCGACGACACCATCGGCCAGCGGCCTTCGGCCTCCGCCCGCCGCGCCCATTCTTCCGCCCGTTTGGCATACTCCCGGGGCGAGCGTACCGTCCAGAACCGGCACCGACCCAGTGATGAATGAGCCCCCGGCCCAACGCCCAGCCACTCCAGATTCAGCCAGTAGGCCAGGTTGTGCACCGACTCCCGACCCACCCGCGACCAGTTGCTGATCTCGTAATGCTGGTACCCAGCTGTTGCCAGTTCAGCGCGGGCCAGGTCGTACATATCCGCCGCCAGGTCCGGATCCGGCTCCGGCAGCCGACCGTCCGCCACCCATCGGCGCAACGGAGTACCTTCCTCCAGAGTCAACGCATACAGCGACAGATGCTCCGGCTCCAGCGCCACCGTCCGCTCCACCGTGTCCCGCCATTGTGCCAACGACTGCTGAGGCAAACCGTACATCAGGTCCAGGTTCACGTTGTCGAACCCGGCGTGCCGGCACTTCTCCAACGCATCCGCAGCCTCGGCCGCGTCGTGTCGCCGGCCCAGCATCGCCAGCAATCCGTTGTCCATGCTCTGCACGCCCATGCTGATGCGATTGATCCCCGCCGCTTTCAAATCGGCGCACCGTTCGGCGGTCAGGTCGTTGGGATTGCATTCGGCGGTAATCTCGGCGTCGCCGCGCACCTCATAGTTAGCGGCGATGGCCTCCAGGATGCGCCCCACGTCGCCGTCGGGCAGGTAGGACGGAGTGCCGCCTCCCAGGAAAACCGTGTTGACGGCAGGACGGCCCAGCGCGTGCGACCAGGCCGTCATCTCCGACACTACGGCGCTCAGGTAGTCGCCGAACTGCGACTCAATCCCCTGGTAGGTGTTGAAATCGCAGTACGGACACTTGCTCAGACAAAAGGGGACGTGCACATACAGGGAAATGCCCTCACCGGCGCGGTTCATTGACGGCGGCATTTCCGGCGGGCGTTTGCTTTCAGCGGCCACGGGTCAACTCGTGCCACGTCCCCGACGAAACCCGGTCGGTCCGGCGGCCGGCGCCATCAGTCCGCGTCCTCGGAGCTACCGGGCGGGCGAGCCTGTCCATCCACCACGCTGTCGGGGTCCCGGTCCTCGGGCCGCGGGCCCGGCGGATCGCCCAGGTGCTCCCGCACCACTTCCCGCGGGCACAGGTTCCAGAACAGCCAGATGGCCAACCCAAGTATGACTAAGTCGTCGTACCGTCCCAACCCGTAGGGGATCCAGTCGGGGATAAAATCCTTCCAGAAGATTGCGTACCCCACCGCCAGCGGAATCAGGAACTTGATGAACACGTTGACCCGCGAGTCAAAGTGCAGGCGGTACAGCGCACGCGCGTATTTCACGATGCGCGGACCCAACCGTGGCCCGAACATCAGCAGGATAGGCCAAAGAAACCTGAACATACGTACGCTCACTCCCCTGCTCGAAATGGTAGCACAATCATTGCCGCCCCGTATTCTCCGCAGTCTTTATATTTCCTTTACACTGCCCGCGTATTGTGGTCTCAAAGCAACCGCCACCCGTTACATGAGGCGGTAAACAGGAGGACCAAATGTTCAATAGAGTTCGCACCGTCCGCAAACGCTGGTATGTCGTTTCCGCCACCGTCGCCCTGCTGGTCGTCGGCCTTACCGCCGGCAGCATCTTTGCCGCAGCTCCATCCCGCGGTCACTTCGACGGCGACGGCGCCGGCATTCCCGCCACGAAAATCTATCCCGCCGCTGGGGGCCACCACGCCATACAGGGCCGGATTACCGAACGGGTCGCCGAAATTCTCGGCATCGAACAGGAAGAGTTGACCGACGCCTTCGCCACCGCCTATCACGAACTCGCCGATGAACAGTTCGCCGAGAGGATGGACGCCCTGGTTGAGTCTGAAGAAATCACCGCCGACCAGCGCGATATCGCAGTCGACTGGTTTGCCGACCGCCCCGCCGACGCCGGTTTCTTCGCCTACATCGCTGTGGGCACCGCCGACGTCGACCGGCTCACCGAAATGCTCGACCGCGCCGTGGAAAAAGAGATGTTGACGCAGGATCAGGCCGACGCCATCAGCGCGTGGCATGGCGAGCGCCCCGACTTCCTGCCCGAACACGGGATGGGCCATGATCGCGACGGCGGACGGCGCCACGGCGGACGTGGACACGATCGCGACGGCGACAACGACAGCGACGGCAGCCCAGCGGTCCTGATACCCGCCACCATCAACGAAGCCAGCTAACACCGCAACCACTACACAAACGAATACTACGCAAACGAATACTACGCAAACGAATACAGCCCACACCAGGGCGGCTCCGCAGCGCCGGACCGCCCTGCCCCCTCTCCCTTGATGGGAGAGGGTTGGGGAGAGGGTGACCCCCCGCTCATCCTCTGCCTGTCGAAGCATCATCCTGAGCCTGTCGAAGGAACCCTCTCCCTTGATGGGAGAGGGTTGGGGAGAGGGTGACCCCCCGCTCATCCTGAGCCCGTCGAAGGATCATCCTGAGCCTGTCGAAGGACGCCGTGCCATGCTCCTCCCAATGACAGATTAAAGTGGGTACGCGTGAGACACTTTGTTATACTGCGGAAGTCCCAGCCGATCCCGATCCGCGTGACCAACCCCAGAAAGGAAGTGCCAGATGTCCACCACCAGCCTGCCCTCGACCCTCGGCGAACTCAAAGCCAGCGGTTACGAATCCGTCTCGGTGCGCGAAGAAGTGCGTCGCAACCTCATCGCCAAAATGCGCGCCGAAGAACCCGCCTTCCCAGGCATCATTGGCTTCGACCAAACCGTCATCCCGCAGCTGGAAAACGCCATCCTCGCCGGTCAGGACATCATTCTGCTGGGCGAACGCGGCCAGGCCAAAACCCGCCTCATCCGAGCCATGGTTGGCCTCCTCGACGAAAAACTCCCTGTCGTCGCCGGTTCCGAACTCAACGATGACCCCTACAATCCCATCAGCCCCGACTCCAGGCGCATCGTAGCCGAGCAGGGCGATGACGCCCCCATCGAATGGATCGACCGGGAGCAGCGCTACTCCGAAAAGTTGGCCACCCCCGACATCTCCATCGCCGACCTCATCGGTGAAATCGATCCCATCAAGGTCGCCGAGGGTCGCCACCTCGCCGACGAAACCGCCATCCACTACGGCCTGGTGCCCCGCACCAACCGCGGTATCTTTTGCATCAACGAGCTGCCCGACCTCGCCGAGCGTATCCAGGTCGGCCTGTTCAACCTGATGGAAGAACGCGACGTGCAGATCAAGGGCTACCGCATCCGTTTGCCTTTGGATGTGTTCGTCCTTGCCACCGCCAACCCCGAGGACTACACCAATCGCGGTCGCATCGTCACTCCCCTCAAAGACCGTTACGGCGCGCAGATTCACACCCACTACCCCCGCACCATCCAAGAAGAAATCGCCATCATGGAGCAGGAGCGCAATCGCTTCCCCGATGAAGACAAGGTGGCGATCCCGACTTATATGACTGAAATCGTGGCCGAGGTCACGGCCCGCGCCCGCGCCAGCAACGAAATCAACCAGCGTTCCGGCGTCAGCGTGCGCGTGTCGATCTCAGACTACGAAACCCTCATCAGCAATGCAGTGCGCCGCAGCATCCGGCTGGGCGACGCCATCGCCTGCCCGCGCATCAGCGATTTGCCCTTCCTAATCGCATCCCTGGGCGGCAAGATCGAGCTGGAAACCTTCGGCGAGGGCCGCGAAGATCGTCTCGTCGACGACCTTACCAAGCGTGCCACGCTGGCCATCTTTGGCCGCTACTGCAACGTGGACGAGCTGGACGACATCGTAACGGCGTTCGATCTCGGCAACGCCGTTGAAACCGGGAGCGACGTTCCCGCCGCCGCCTACGTGGATTCCCTGAGCCGTATCGAAGGACTGCCCGCCGCCGTGGAGAGCCTCACCCAGGGCGACCAGCGGCCCGAGGTAGTCGCATCAGCCGTCGAGTTCGTGCTGGAAGGACTGCACCTGAACCGCCGCCTCAACTGCGCCCGTACCGCCGGAGGTGGATTCCGCTACGCCCGCTAAATCCCCGCCCCCGACCCGAATATTCCTTGGCCGGAGGTTTACCATGACCACCCGTAACCCTACCGCCGCTCCGCCGGTTACCCTGCAGGAGTACGCTGCCCTGCCGCAGCACCCCCGTTATGAACTGGTCAAGGGAGTTTTGATAGAGCAGATGACGGCGTCGGAACAACACGAACTCACGGTATCGTTGGTGAGCTGGAGATTGTCCAACCATGTGTTCCCCAACGACCTGGGCCGGGTGTATGGCAGCAACCGTGGCTACGTTACCGGCTCTGATTCTCCCGCGACCAGCCGGATGCCCGATGTGTCATTTGTCTCCAACGAGCGCCTTGGAACCGACCTGTTCGGTATGCTTTACGATGGTGCCCCGGATTTAGCTGTCGAGGTGCTGTCGGCAAGCAATACCGAATCAGAGATAGCGCAAAAAACCGCCGAATACCTGGCCGCCGGCGGCAAAGCCGTGTGGATCGTTGATATTGACGCGCGCACCGTGGCCATCCACAGCGGGGATGCCGCGCCGCAAACCCTCGCCGACGCCGACACCGTGTACGGCGCCGAGGCCCTGCCGGGATTCAGTTGCCCGGTCGCGGCCCTGCTACCGTCCAGCGACTAGGCCACCGACGCCCTGCGTCCCAGCGTCATCCCATCGGGCAGCGTTATCATCGCTTTCAGGTTGTGGAACCACAAAAACCGGCTCATCGAAAGATCAACCCTATCGGCGATCTCTGCCAGCCCCGGGGCCAGCAGCAATTCGATTTCCTCATATCCGGCGCTGTCGTAAGCATCCAGGTTGCGCCGCCGCCTCACATTGGTATCGACCGATACCTCCACCGACTCGCCGGCTCAACTTCGCCAGCACAACACGTCAAGGACGGCCCGGCCTCCCCTGGCCCGGATGAACCGCGCAGCTTGAGGGGTAATTTCTAATTGAGTTGCCATATCCATATCCCTTGCCGTCCCCGCTCATCCTGAGCGTGTCGAATGACCCCTCGCCCTCCGGGAGAAGGGTTGAGGGGTGAGGGCGGAACCCCTTACTCCTCCCATAATAACGCATTTCGCGCATCAATCGCAGCCGGATGCACTGGCGCGCCCGCATCCAGCAGTCTCCCGATATTCCGGGTCAGGAACATGGCGCTGGCTGCTTTCAGATCCTGGTCTGCCAGCTCCCGCAACTCCTGCTGCCAGGGATATCGGTCCACCTTGATCGGGTCCAGCTTATCCGCCAAAAATACTATCTGACCCAGCCGGTCGCCGCCCGAAGGATTGCCCGTCGTGTGCCAGTACACCGCATCGTACAATGACGGCTCATTCAACCGATCCTCGCGACGCAGCATTTCGGCGCCGATGGGCCCGTGCAAAATCGGAGCCCGGCGCAGCTCAAAATCGTTCGCGGGCAGGTCGTATTCCTCGACTCTCAGCAGCAGCTCGGTGGCGCTGAAATGCTTGGCGGCATCGTGAGCCAGACCGGCCAGGCCGGCCGCGTCGGCGTCTTCCCCGTGGCGTTCGGCCAACTCGCGGGCAATCTGCTCAACCCGCTTACAGTGATCGCACAACCCGGGAGGCACACGGTTCATCCGGCGGCGGATGCGGTCCACCACTACGCCGGGAACCGATATCGACGTGCCCACTAACCCATGTCTCCCAGCTCACGGCCACCCAGCAGGTGAACGTGGGGCCAGGCGATCGTCTGCCCGGCATCAGGACCGTTGTTGATCACCAGCCGGTAGCCGCTCAACGCCACGCCCTCTCGGCGCGCCATCTCCTCGGCCACCACGAACAGATGCCCCATAATCGGAACCTGCCCCGGGCCAAGGTACGCCAGCCCGTTGATCGGCATATTGGGAATGATCAGCAGATGCACCGGCGCTTTGGGAGCAATGTCGCGCACCACGAAGCACCGCTGGTCCCGATAGATCACGTCAGGATGCAGCGGGTCGCGGGACATTGCCATGAATGGCGAGCTGCGGGCAGGTGTCATCGTCATCTGTTATATCTCCTTGGTGTTGTCCCGGTCATTTCGAGGTGTAACAACTGTCATTGCGAGCGCAGCGTGGCAATCTTGTTCCGCATCCTTCGACAAGCTCAGGATGAGCGCATCGCACTCACCGCCCTCCGCTCCTCGCCATGACAGGTTCACGGCTCAACAATCTATCCCGCCTCGATCTCCTGCAACGCAACCTCTTTGTGGTCGTGACTGTTGCCGTAAGACAACTCCTGCACCTTGGCGCGTCGGGTATACAGTTGCAGGTTATGTTCCATCGTGAATCCGATAGCCCCGTGGCACTGATGCCCCAGCGAGCACACCCGCTGATAGGCAGAGCTGCACCAGGCTTTGGCCATCGCAACCTCCCGTCGGGCCGGCTGGCCCTCCGAGATGGCCCACGCGGCCTGATACGCGATTTGGCGCGCGCCTTCCACGTCGGTGGCCATGTTGGCGCAATGATGCTGCACCGCCTGGAAACTCCCCACCGGACGCCCGAACTGGGTGCGCTGCTTCACGTATTCAACCGTCATTTCCAGCACGGCATCCGCGCCGCCCACCATCTGCACGCAGTGCGCCGCCGTCGCCCGGGCCAGCGCCCGCTGGATAATCGGCCAGCCACCGCCCACCGTTCCCAGCACGGCGTCGCCGTCGACCGCCACGTTGTCCAGGCGTACCTCGCAGAGGCGTTCGTCGCCGATGGTGTTGATCCGCTCCACGGCCACGCCGTTAGCGGCCGCCGGAACCAGAAACAGCGTGATGCCCTGGGACGGCTCATCGCCAGCCGGTGCGGTGCGCGCCGCGACTATCAGCGTATCCGCGGCGTGGGCATCGGGTACGAACAGCTTGGTTCCATTGATGCTGTACCCATTCCCCGCTGCGTTCGCGGTGGTCTCAACGCCCCAGGCTTCGGTCGTGGCCGATGGTTCGGTCAGCGCCAGCGTGACTCTCACCGTGCCGGCGCACACGCCAGTCAGGATATCGCGTTTCTGATCGTCGTTGCCGGCGTCCAGCACGGTAAGCCCGCCCAGCACTACCGTCGCGAAAAACGGCGCCGGCAACAACGACCGGCCCATTTCCTCCACCAGTACCGCCAGATCCAGGAAAGAACCGCCGGTGCCGCCGTATTGCTCCGGGAAGGGGACACCCGTCCAGCCGAGACTGGTTATCTGACGCCACAATTCTTCCGTGAATCCCTGTGCGTCCTCTTCCATTTCGCGCACCAGCGTCAGCGGGCACTCCTGAGCCAGAAACTCCCGCGCCGAGTTTTTCAGCATCTGCTGAATCTCGCTCAAACCCATGTCCATAAACGGCCCTCCCTGGCGAAGAAATTGCGAAAGCGAACCGCAGCGAGTATAGCGCACCGCCCCCACTGCGGCAATCCAACCCCGCTTCCGTAACTGTTCAGAGTTGGAGGTAGTATCCTGGCCCCAACCTGTCTTTCCCGCGAAAGCGGGAACCCAGGAAGCCGAGGATAAGCAACATTGCGGTTAAAAGACGTCTCTGGATTCCGGCTCAAGGCCGGAATGACGGAGTGGTATGGAAATCACACGTCGAGTCTGAACTGTAACCCGCTTCCCGGTGACGGCGGCCACGCACCGGCCGAGCTCTCATTGCAAAGAGCGTAGCAACGCGGCAATCCCGAAACCCACCCCCGTACCCTGCCACGACCCAAAATCCTGTACATCCCGTTCATCCATGTTGGATTCGGCTCCCCCTCTCCCTTGATGGGAGAGGGCTGGGGTGAGGGTGAACCCCCGCGCATCCTGGGTCTGTCGAAGGATCACCCATCACGTTGCCCGCCAGCACCGCCCGTTGTAGAATGCCGGCGTCTCTTGTAAACATAACAACCCATCCATCGCCCACCACAACGGAGGTGCCCCGTGTACCAGAAACCCACCCTCAGCCTTTCCCAAATCCGCAGCGCCATGAACGCCATGCTGGACAAGGCCCAACAGGAACCCGACCGCCCGTTGGCCATCGCCGTCGTCGACGACGGCGGCAAGATGCTTAGCTACGCCCGTATGGACAACTGCCGCGCCCTTCCGCAGCGCATGGCCATCAGCAAGGCCTACACCTCCGCCATGTCCGGCGCCGACTCCAACGACTACGCCCAGCGCCTCAAGAACGATGGCCGCAACATTGCCGACTTCGGCGACCCGGCGCTGGTGGCTGTTCAGGGCGCCGTGGTCGTCCGCGATCCTGAAACAGACCTGGTTCTCGGCGCCATCGGCGTCAGCGGACTCAGCGCCCAGGAAGACGAAGACCTCGCCCGCCTCGGACTGAACGCCCTGGGCCTGTAAATCTTCCGTCCCAACATCCATCACTTTCAGCCATCAAGCCGGAGGGCCGCCCGATGCCAAATCCACGCGCCGAATACTCCCCCATTTTCGGACGGCCCTCCCTCACCCTCCCCGACGGAGCCCGGGTCGCCGTCTGGTTCATCATCAACGTCGAAGAGTGGGACATCAATCAGCCCATGGCTCGCACCGTTTTGCCCTCGCCTCAGGGCGCCGCCGTATCCCCGGACATCCCAAACTACTCGTGGTTCGACTACGGTATGCGTGTGGGGTTCTGGAGGCTGCAACGGGCGCTCAGCGATTTCAACCTGCCCTGCACCATCAGCCTCAACGCCTCGGTATGCGAATATTACCCCGAGCTGGTGCAATCCTGCCTCGACCGGCAGTGGGAGCTGCTGGGCCACGGCTACATCCAGCAGGTTCTCCACAAGGAACCCGACGAACGGGCCACCATCCGCAAGACCATCGAAGTCATCAGAGAATTCAGCGGCAGCCCGCCCCGCGGCTGGATGGGGCCGGGCCTCGCCGAGACTTTCGACACGCCCGATATCCTCGCTGAGGAGGGCATCGAATACATCGCAGACTGGGTCAACGACGATCAGCCGTACGAGCTGAAGGTAAAAAGCGGACGCATAGTCGCCCTGCCCTACACCGTGGAGCTCAACGACATCCCCATCTACCTGGTGCAGCACCACTCCGCTCCCGAACTGTTCCGCCGCGCCAAGGACTCGCTGGAAACCCTCCTCGACGAGGGATCAGAAAGCGCCCGCGTGATGGCCATCTCCATGCACCCCTACATCACCGGCGCCGCACACCGCATCGGGCACTTCCGGCGTCTGCTGGAGTACATAACTCAGCAGGACGGCGTTTCTTTCTGGACCGGCAGCGGCATCCTGGACTGGTACAACGGGCAGGTTGACACCAACCCCCGATGACCCCAGAGACCCGCATACCCGCGTTTCCAATGTCCCCGCTCGTCCTGAGCCTGCAGAAAGACCCCCTCTCCCTCGATGGGAGATGGTTGGAGCCTGCCCCGTACTTGATACGGGGGTGAGGGTGACCCCCGGTCATCCTGAGCGCACCCCCCGGTGGATTCAAAGACGGGGGGCAGGGCGCGCACCCCGTTCATCCTGAGCGCACCCCCCCCGGTGGATTCCCGCTTTCGCGGGAAAGACGGGGGGGTCAGGGCGCACCCCCCGTTCATCCTGAGCCTGTCGAAGGGCCCGCTCCTGTCATTGCGAGCGCAGCGTGGCAATCTGGTCAACGTCGCACTTCAGTTCACAACTCATTCATAACCCGTTTACAGCCGTTCACAAACCCCGCACAACCTTTGCAAATCCGCCGATACTGACCCACTAGTTGTTGACAGTGCAAATCACCTGGTCCTCGCCTTCCGGTTATCAATAGGTTGTCCACGCTCTCCGTGCTACAATTCACGTGTTATCAACACGCAGGCCCAACCTGACCCACTCTTCAAACTGCATTATCAACGCTATTGGTATTACAGTTATTAACCTGAGATTTCTATCCTATGATTGATACAGTCAGAATTAACGTAAAAGCCGGAGACGGTGGTAACGGGTGCGTAAGTTTCTTGCGCCTCAAGTACCAGCCGCGCGGCGGCCCGGATGGTGGCGATGGCGGAGACGGCGGCAACGCATACATTGTGGGTGATAATTCCATCAATACTCTGTTGCACCTCAAATTCAACAGTACTTTCTACCTGCAGCGTGGCGTCCACGGGAAGGGCAAGGATCAACGCGGCTCCAACGGTAAAGACACCACCATACTAGTCCCGTTGGGTACCGTGATTTGGCATTTGGACCGCGACGGCAGTAAGGATTTCATCGCAGATATCGTGGACGACACCCCGTTGCTGATCGCCAAAGGCGGCGATGGCGGTTGGGGCAACGCCAGGTTTGTGTCACCTACCAACCAGGAACCCATGCTGTCCCAATCCGGCGGCAAGGGCGAGTTCATCGTGCTGTGGCTGGAACTTAAGCTGCTGGCCGATGTGGGCCTGTTGGCCAAACCCAACGCCGGCAAATCGACCCTCATCTCCCGGTGCTCGGCGGCGCGGCCCAAGGTAGCCAGCTACCCCTTCACTACGATCGAACCGGTGCTGGGCGTTGTGACCCAAAACGGTCACGATTTCGTGATGATGGAAGTCCCTGGATTGCTGGAAGGCGCTCACCGGGGTATTGGTTTGGGACACCAGTTTCTTCGCCATGCCGAGCGTGCCCGCGTCTACGTACACCTTATCGACGGTTTGTCAGACGACCCGGTGGGTGACTATCTCATGCTCAACAAGGAACTTCGCGAATTCAGCCCCATGCTGGCTGCCAAACCCCAGGTGGTGGCGGTCAACAAGCTGGATACTACCGAAACCCGCGAACTCCAGGACGTGATCGAAGAGGAACTGCGCCGTGCCATGTCGGAGGAACCAGAGGCGTCGAATTTCGGAGGCGCCGACTCCCATATTCACTTCATATCCGCGGTGTCCGGTGAGGGTGTGGACGGCCTCATGAGCCAGCTGGTCACCCTTTTGACCGACCTCCCAAAGCCCGGGTTCGATGAGAACGATGATGAAGGGGAATCGGTGGAGGTCGAGGTCGAAACTCCCGCGGTGCAACCGGGCCGGCAGCGCCTCCCTCCCCTCGGTTTCTACATGGACGGCGATGTTTTCGTTGTCGAGTCTGAACGTCTGGAACGGCTCACCGCCCGCGCCGATATGCGGGACTACCGCGTACTGCTCCAGTTGTGGCGCGAAATGACCCGCCTGGGAATTGCCAGGCGACTGGAAAACGCCGGTATCGAAGCCGGCAATACCATCCGCATCGGCAAAGCTGAGTTGGAGTGGTTCTAGGATGCCGCCCGGAGACGGATCCGGAATTCGGGGCATCGGCATTCTCGGCGGAACCTTCGACCCGCCTCATTTGGGCCACCTGCTGATCGCCGAATCGGCCCGTTCCGCGCTCGATTTGGAAACCGTGCTGTTCCTGCCGGCCGGTGAGCCCTGGCTCAAGTCCGGCCAGCAGATCACGCCGGCCCGGCACCGGCGACGCATGGTCGAACTGGCCATCGCCGACAACGCCGATTTCCGCCTTTGCGATACTGAGTTGCGCCGCAGCGGGCCGTCTTACACCGTAGACACGCTGGAGCAGTTGCGTGCCGGTTACCCGGATGATGTCGTCTTCTACTTCATCGTTGGCTCCGACGTTCTGGCTCAATTTCACCGGTGGAAAGAACCCGAACGTGTCCTGCAGCTTTGCCGTCTCGCCGTCGTTGAGCGCCCCGGGGGGCCGTCCAACCCGGTGCAACTGATGGAACGACGGTATCCGGATGCAGTGGCGTCAGGTGCAGTATTGACGGTATCCGGGCCGCGGGTGAACTTCAGCGCGTCAGAAATTCGCCAGTTGTTTTCCCAGGGTATATCGGTGCGCTATCAGGTGCCCGACGCCATAACCGACTACATCCGAGAGCATGGGCTGTATCAAAGCGTCGATACGTCCCATGCCGCCAAAACCGATGCCACGGAGCCAAACATGACGATGGACCGCAACCACAACATCGACCGATTGCTGGAGCTGGCCCTGGAACGCGGAGCCCTCCGCTACGGCGATTTCACGTTGTCGTCAGGTCGCAAAAGTTCCTACTACTTCGACGGCCGTTTGCTCAGCCTCGACCCCGAAGGTTCATACCGGTTGGGCCATGCGTTGCTGCCCCTGCTTACCGATGCCGGTGTATCCGCCATAGGCGGCCCTACGTTGGGCGCAGACCCTATTGTGGCCGCCGTGGCCACCGTTTCCTGGGAGCAGGGACAACCCATTCCCGCATTCATCGTCCGCAAGGAAGCCAAAGAGCACGGCACGGCCCAGCTCATTGAGGGGTCGGTTACTGCCGGATCCACCGTTGCCATCGTCGACGACGCCTGCACCACCGGAGGGTCCCTGTTCCACGCCATCGCCGCCGCCGAAGACGCCGGCTGCACCGTGGGCCTGGTGCTTGCCATTCTCGACCGCAACGAAGGCGGCAGTGATGCCATTCGGCAGCGCGGGTACCGTTTCGCTTCCCTGCTCGCCGCCGGGGACGACGGACAGATCAGGCCGGCATAATTTCCGTTTCCGCCTTGATCGGAGAGGGCAGGGGTGAGGGGCGTACCCACCCCCCAATCCTGTCCATCCATGTCGGAGTCGGCCCCCCTCTGCCTATGATGGGAGAGGGCAGGGAAGCGGGTGTTTATTAGGAGAGGGTTGGCGTGAGGATGTTTGACAGGAGCGGGTCGGCGTGAGGGTGAAATTCCCTACCTTCGCCCCCGCTCGTCCTGAGCTTGTCGAAGGATCATCCGGAGTCTGTCGAAATGCCTCACCCGCCTGTCATTTGTATGTTGTAAGTGTCCCGCGAATGGGCCAATTTGCGGGGTAGGTGGGAGGGGCGCGTCGTCTGTCATTAGGTGGGCCGGGCGTGACAGCTTGGTTGCACCGTCTCGCAGTAGGACACCCCTCCCATAAGGCACCGGGCTGCTCCGAACGGATACACGGGTGGTTAGTCCCGCAATGCAAGTGTGGAGGGTCCCGGCGCCGCCATTATCACACCAGGACCAGGGAGGCGACAGATGAACCAATCGACAGCAGGGATCGACGTGGGCAAAAGGGTACTGGACGTGTCGGTGGACGAAGATCGCGCGCGACGCTTTGCCAACACCGCGGCTGGCGTTGCTGAGTTGGTGGGTTGGTTGGAGTCTCAGGGCCCCCTGCTGGCGGATATGAAGCATTGGTGGCGGAGGCGTTGCGCCAGGTTGGAGTGCCGGTGCATATTCCCCATCCCAACCAGGTCCGGGCCTTTGCTCGGGCCTGTGGTTATCAGGCCAAGACCGACGGTTTGGACGCCATGGTGCTCTCTCGGTATGGCCAGGTCTTCCAACCTGCTCCCACCCTGGCCCAGGAGGCCGACCGAGGCCAGTTACAGGACCTCCTGCGCCGTCGGGAGAAGGGGTTGGGGTGAGGGTGGAACCCCCGTTCATCCTGAGCCCATCCTCCCCCGTTCATCCTGAGCCTGTCGAAGGACCCCCTCTCCCTCGATGGGAGGGCAGCGTACGGTATAAGAGCGTACGGTATAAGATGGATACTGCAACAATCTCCCCAGCCCAACATCGTCGCGCCAGGAGACTTACATGACTACGCTGCACATCATCGTGGAGATTACCGAGCGGGTGCCCACCGGTCGCACCGAATGGCGGGTGGACTGCGGCGAATGTGACTGGTACGACATCTTTGACGACCGGGGCCGCGCCGAAATGGCCTCCACGCGACACGTTGCCGACTCTCACCCAGACGAGGTCACCTACAACCGCATCGTCCAGACCCTCCGAATCGACGCCAACCCGGAGGAGAGCGACCTGATTCCCTCCGTGGAGGGAGGCTGACGCCAGCCCGGTTGATCAGTCGGCAGCGGCGTACTTGTCGCCCAGCTGCTCCTCCCACCGCAGGTAGTTCTGCATGTCGGCGTACGTGCGGTCGGGGCCGCTGAACACCACGTCGGCCGGCGTTCGCATGACACCGGAGAGCCCGGTTTCCACCGGCAGTCCAGCTGCGCGCCACGACGCCACACCGCCGTCCAGAACACCAACATTGGTAAATCCCATCGACTGCAGCGTCGCTGCCGCCAGGAGTGATTGCCGGCCATCGCCGCAGGTCACCACCACCCGAGCGTCCTCAGACGCCACATGCTCGGCCACCTGCCACTCCAGCCAGCCTCGGGGAACCCAGTGCGCGCCGGGCACGTGGCCCCTGGAGAAGTCCTGGCTCGTATCTACAAACAGGATGGCATCGGGCCGGTCCGATTCCAGCTCCTGCGCCGTGATGGATGGAACTGAATTTCGGGCTGCGGTTACCAATTCCGGTTCGCCGGCCCCGCCGATGGACCCATCAAAGCGGGCTCCCACGTTGCGGCCCGACTCCAGCGACTTGCCGGCCACCGCCCATGCCTCAGTCCCACCGTTCAGCGCATAAACCTCTCCGTGACCCAGCTGTCGGTACCACGACCCGGTCAGCGCCGCCCGCGCCCGTCCGTCGCAGCAGAACACTAGGGGAGCATTTTTCACCACGGCCACATCGTCGCTCCTCTGCACGCATTGACCGCCAGGAAACCACCGGAAGCCCGGAATGTGTCCGGCAGCGTATTCCTCGGCGGTGCGCACGTCGATGAAGTAAACGGTCTCGCTGCGGCTGCGTTCAGCCAGCCGTTCCAGCCCGACAACGTCCAGAAAATCTACGCCATCCTCGGCGGCGCATCGGTCGGCGTATGCTTCGGCGGCGGCGCGGCCTTCGGCTGAAACCTGCGGCAGTTCGTCCCGGTCCGCGCCGGATTCCAGCTCGTAACCGGCCAGCACCCATCCGGACGTGCCGTTCTTCAGTCCAACGATATCGCGATCCAGGCCCATCCGCTGCAATATTCGCGTTCCAATGATGCTCCGTGTTCTGCCGGCGCAATTTATGACCACCGTGGTATCCGGGTCCAGGTCAGCAGTAACGTCGGTTATCCGCAGCGCCAGTTCTCCGCCCGGCAAACTTTGCCCACCGGGAATGCAGAATCGGCGGTATTCCTCCGGCGTCCGCGTGTCCAGAATCACCATCTTCTCGCCCAGATCCATGCGGGAACGCAACTCGATGGCATCGATCTCCGGCACGTGGTGAACCACCTCCACCTTCTCGCCGAAATCCTTGCTGGGCACATTCACACCCCACTCGGTGGGATAGTCCAGGCTCATCCAGCGGTTCACTCCGCCGTCCAGCCACCCCACGTTGGAGTACCCCATCGCTTCCACCGTCGCCACGGCTTTCGCCACGCGCTGACCGTCGTCGTCGCACAGCACGGTGAGGCTATCAATGTGGGGGATTGCAACCGGCAGGTCGAATTCCAGCATCCGTCGTGGCATCAGGCTGCTGCCGGGAATGTGGCTGGCGTTGTACTCGCCGGCCTCCCGGACATCCACCAGCGCGAACGGAGCGGAGCCGTTGAACAAATCATCCAGTTGAGCGGGGGTTATCGGTTGAGCCATTAGAACATCTCCATCAGGTTCCCCGCCTCCCTCTCCGTGTGGGGAGAGAGAAGGCGGCAGGACGCATCACCTAGCAGTTGTCATACTTGTCGGTGATCATCTGCTTGATGGCGCCGGTTTCCAGGTCGTAGCGCACCCGTTCCAGGCCGCGGAGATCGTGCCCGTACACATGCACCTCCACGGTGGGCCGGTCGGTGAAGTTGTCCATCTGATGGATTTCGTCCACTTCCGGAATCAGCAGGCTGACTTCACCGGGCTTGACCGTGGCCGAACGGTCCTGTTCCAGCTGCGCCCAGTCGTCCTTGCTGTGGTCGTCGACGCGGCGGAATCGGGTCTCCGTGAGCAGGTTGTCCATCACGCCGATCATGCCCCATGTGCGATGGTCGTGAGGAGCGGCGTGGTCGCCCGGCCCCCAGACTACCGACGTCACCAGCAACCCACTGTCCGGATTGTGGTGCAGCAACCATGATCCGTGGTTGGCCCGCCGACCCTCACCCACCGGTTGGCGGAACCGAACCGGAATGGCGTCGGGGTTGCCAACCAGCCGAGCCAGGTAGCTGGATCCGTTGTCGAAAATCTTTTCCTGATTGGGCTCACTCTTCAGCAGCTCTTCCATCTCCTGCACGAAGTCTTCCAGAGAGTATTTAACTGCGACCATAATGTTTCCTCCCGAGTTTGTATGGCTCTTGTCGGGCGGCTTTTTCCCCATCGCTCGACAGGTATCTGATGGCGCCAGTTTACCCGGCGACGCCATTTCCAGGCAAGTTACCATCAACCCCCTCTCCCTTTATGGGAAAGGATTGGAGCCTGCCCCGTACTTGATACGGGGGGTGAAGGCGAAAACCCCGTCTCTCCCGCGCAGTTGCCCCCGTCATTCCCGCACAGTTGCTCCCGTCATTCCCGCGTTATTACTTTCGTCATTCCCGCGAAAGCGGGAATCCAGTTGCTCCCGTCATTCCCGCACTATTACTTTCGTCTTTCCCACGAAAGCGGGAATCCAGTTGCTCCCGTCATTCCCGCGCTATTACTTTCGTCTTTCCCGCGAAAGCGGGAATCCAGTTGCTTCCGTCACTCCCGCGCAGGCGCTATTTACAACGCGATTGCCCTGCGTACCCGCCCCGCTCGAGGGTTGCCCACAACCCCCATGCTATAATCCGCTCGTTATGTCGTTGCAGCCCCAGTTCTCCGAGCGCCCTCCCCGAGACGTAAACGGCCCAGCCTCCGCTCCCTACTGGGAAGAGCCCGCTTCATCGCCATACTGGGACGCCCCCGAGTTGGCCGAGCACCTCGCCGGCCAATCGGTTCACGGCCCTGAACCCGACGCCTCGCCCGCCATTTTGCAGGGACTCAACGAAGCGCAGCAGCAGGCCGTCCTCTCCACCGAAGGGCCGTTGCTCATCATCGCCGGCCCCGGTTCCGGCAAAACGCGCGTCATCACCCACCGCATCGCCTACCTGGTTGAGGAATGCGGCGTCAACCCGTGGCAAATCCTGGCCGTAACCTTCACCAACAAGGCCGCCCGAGAAATGCGGAACCGCCTCGATCGACTTCTGCTCAGTCGCAGCGAAGCCGTGACGATGGGCACTTTCCACGCGGTCTGCTCCCGCATCCTGCGTCGCCACGGCGACCGGATCGGACTCAATCCCAATTTCACCATCTACGATCAGGACGACCAGATCGACGCCATCAAGTCGTCCATGCAGCTGGCCGACGTTGACACCAAGCGCTTCCCTCCCCGCGCCATGCTGTCCCGCATCTCGGCAGCCAAGAGCACACTCCAGGAATCCAGACAAATGCGGGAATCCGCCTACGCTGCCGAGGACGAATACGGCGCGAACTGGATCGAAACCTGCTCCCGCGTTTATCACTACTACGAAGAAGCCCTCTCCCGTCAGAACGCTCTCGATTTCGACGATCTCCTGATGCGCACCGCCAGCTTGCTCAAAAATGTTCCCGAAGTGCGGGCCCAGTACCACGAACGGTACCGCTACCTGCTGATCGACGAGTTCCAGGACACCAACATCGCCCAGTACCAGTTAGCCCGTCTGCTCACCGGCACTCACCAGAACCTCTGCGTTGTGGGCGATCCCGACCAGAGCATCTATTCCTGGCGCAACGCCGATATCCGCAACATCCTCAGCTTCCAGTCCGACTACCCCGATGCCACCGTCATCAGTCTGGGCGAGAATTACCGCTCCACCAAAAACATCCTGCAGGCCGCCTCCAGCGTCATCGCCGCCAATACCGAGCGGATCGAACGCCCCCTCTTCACCGGCAACCCAGCCGGCCGACCCATCACCCTCCACGAAGCCTACAGCGCCGATGATGAGGCAGCGTGGGCAGTGGACGAAGTAACCCGTCTCACCAAAACAGGGGAGGTCAGAGCCGGCGATTGTGCCATCATGTACCGCATCAACGCCCAGAGCCGCGCCTTCGAAGACCAGTGTATGCGCCAGGGAATGCCCTATCGGCTCGTCGGCGGCGTTCGTTTCTATCACCGCAAGGAAATCAAGGACGCGGTTTCCTATCTTCGGGTGATCTACAACCCCGACGATGAAGTCAGCCTGCGACGCGTGATCAACAACCCTCCCCGCGGCATTGGCGCCAAAACGGCGCAGCTGCTTACCCGTTTCTCCACCGACCGGGGAAACACCATGCTGGCGGCCATGCAGCAGATCGCCGATGCCCGAACCGAACAGCTGCCCTGCCCCATCAGCGTTACCGCCCGGGCGGCCAAATCCATCGCCGATCTTGCCATCACGTTCCAGCGACTCCGCGACGCATCCCGCGAGCTTGCGGTGGCCGACCTCCTGGATCGGGTGCTGGACATGTCCGGCCTCGCCCGTCACATCCAGGCCGATGAGAACAGCGAAGATCGCTGGGACAACGTCCAGGAGCTGCGGGCGCTTGCCGAGGAATATGGCCCCTCCCCACAGGCCGACGGCCTCGGCGCATTCCTGGAACGGGTTTCGCTGGTCTCCGACGTCGACAGCTATGAACAGACCGACGACGCCCTGACCCTCATCACGCTCCACCAGGCCAAGGGTCTGGAATTCCCGGTCGTGATGATTGCCGGCATGGAGGAGGGGTTGTTGCCCCACAGCCGCTCCCTGGATACGATTCGCGAGATCGAAGAAGAGCGACGCCTGTGCTATGTGGGAATGACCCGGGCCATGCAGCGTCTTTACCTGCTGCGAGCCTTCAGCCGTCCCTTCCCGTCGTCCGGTGGCATACCGTCGCGCTTCCTCCAGGACGTGCCCGAGGAGTTGCTGGCGTCGCCGGCCCTGGAACGACCCCCCGGCACGCGCGCCGACACTCACCCACTCAATCCCTCGCGCCCCAGCCGCAACGAAGATGCCGTGATCGGCGGTTCCTGGGCCACTTCCCGCCGCGAGTCCCGCACCCGCCGGGGCGAGGCCGGCGAAGGAACCACCGGCGGCGCCACCCGTGGCCATCTGCGCGGCGACATCGATGAAAAACTCACCGAATGGGTCTCCAGCCGCCCCCCGCGAGCCCCCCAGCCCGAGCGCATCCCCCTCACCGTCGGCGAAATCGTGCGCCATTCGGTATTCGGCGAAGGCGTGGTTCAGGACGTGCAGGGCGTCGGCGACGACGAGCAGGTCACCGTGAATTTCAGCAGCGCCGGACTGAAGCGCCTGCTGGTTTCGTTGGCCCGCCTGGAACGCGGTTGATACCAACATAAACACTGGCCCGTACAATCAAACCGCCGCATACGAATCTGGGCTTCAGCCCAATACGGGGTGGACATGTTGATGAAACCATTCGTATCGCTTTCAGCAACCGTGATATTTCTACTGTCTCTCGGCATCGCCTGCCTGCCAGGTTCCGGCGATGAGGACGATCGTCTCAGCAGCCGTGATCGTCGGGGAACCCGGGAAGCCAGGGCTGAACGCGACCAGTTGCGCACCGAACGCGCCGAAGCTCGCCAGGATCAGGGCGCAGGGAGCAGGGTTCTGCCCATTTTTGGTAGATCTGAGGAACCCGAACCTGCTCCCAACCCGACAGCCACTTTTGCTCCGGCGATAGCCGTCCCTACCACCGCCGCGCCCACCGTCACCCCGGTCATGGCCGCTACTGCCACCGCCGCGCCCACCGCCACCCCGGTCATGGTCGCTATTGCCACCGCCGCGCCCACCAGCACTCCACTTCAATCCCAGCCCGTCCAGGAATTGAGCAGATCTCTAGTAATTGCTATTGCCCCTTTTACTCAGCAATCCGTTCGCAGTTGGAGGATTGGCTCTAACGCGGCTAATACTCACGTGCGCCCGTTTGCCGAGCCTTTGTTGCATACCGTTCGTTTCGATGGATCGATCGTGCCCGGACTCGCCACCAGTTGGGAATTGTCAAGTGATGGCCGTTCTTGGGTGTTCAATCTGCGTCAAGGCGTCTCTTTCCATCGCGGCTGGGGCGAGTTCACCGCTGAGGATGTCATCCACTCTGCTTCCCTGCTGGTTGGGGACGATTCTCTAGCTTCCGACCGAGAGATTTTCAGAGACCTGTTCGGCCAAACGCAAGGTGAAATCCGGCGAAACATCAGCGCCATCGACGACTACACTGTGCAGTTCAACCCGTCCCGCCCGGCAGATCTGGCCCAGATCGCTTCAGCTCAAACCGGAAATTTCTTCATCTACAGCAAGGCACAATGGGACGTCGAGGGTGCAGCCGGATACGCCGAGTTGCCGGTTGGTACCGGTCCCTGGCAATTGGAGGAGCCCTACGTGGAGGGCTCCGGCTTCGATATCGAGTATTCGCGGGTCCCCAGCCACTGGCGGCAGTCACCATTGTGGTCGCACATGATAATGTACGGCATCCTGGAAACCGCCACCCGGCAAGCTATGGCCCTCGCCAGAGAAACATTCATCGCCGAATTGCCTCGCGGCCTGCATTCCGACGCTGCCGATGGCGGCCTGATGATTCTCGCGAGCGAAGTCCCGTCCATTCAGGTCGGTTTAATCATGGGCGGTATCTATTCCCCGTCGAGCCCCAACCACACTCCTTCAGAACCCCACCTCGACATTCGGGTCCGCCAGGCCATCAACCGCGCCATCAACCGGGAGAAGATCAACCAGGTCCTGTTCAACGGCATAGGGCGACCCAGCCCGGTTTGGGGATATCATCCCACTCAGTCCGGCTGGAACTCCCGTTGGTCAGAACAGTTCAATTCCAGGTACCAATACGATCCTGAGCGTGCCAGGCATTTGCTCTTGGAATCCGGCTGGAACGGCTACAGTTTAAAGGTTGTAGTTACAGAGCGGACCGGCGTCCCCGAAATGAGGGACATCGCGCTCGCCGCTGCTGACTATCTTCGGGAAATCGGCATTGATGTACATACGGATGAAATGCCATGGTCCCGCTATCGCGCTGGCTTCTACCTACCGGGGCAAACCCACGGCACCATAGCGCCAATTCGCTCCTTTATCGGACCAACCCAAAATAATTTAAGGGTGTACAACCACACCGACGGAGGGTTCATTCGAACCGTGCCCGACTCCAGGCTGGATCAACTGTACCTCCTAGCCATCAACTCGTGGAACTCCAGCGCACAGCACAACGCTTTGCGCGAGGCCGGAGACATCAAGTTCGACCAATACGCCGAGGTGCCACTACTCTGGCTGCCCAGCCAGGTTGTCGTCGACCCGCAGGCTATCGAGCAGTTTATCTGGCCCGGCAACATACGCGCCCCCTTCAGCCACACCGAGTACATCACATCCGCTTTATCCCGATAACCACCCACGCACCCCCGGCTTTCCCCCGCTAGCGGGAACCTGCATTCACAAACGAAGTGCAATTTATAATACGATTGCCCTGGCAGCCCTAAACATCGGGCTGCCAGTTTCGTTTGTGCTCGCCTGGGCCATTGCAGCACGCCTTTCCCAATCCAACAAATGCTGCACCGCACTTACTATTGGAATTCGTAATGATCATGCGACGATGCGATGCAGCCACTTTCGCACTTGTGCAAATGCCGACGTTATCGCTTATAATGCTGCTCTGAAAAGAATTTTGGCGTTTCTGTCCAAAAAACATGCGACATTAAGGCACTTTACAGACTGTTTACATTATAAGGCACTTTACAGACTGTTTACATTAATGGAGGAACGAAATTGTTGAAACCAACGATTTTGCTAGCGGTAATAGCGTCTATGCTCCTGTTGACTGGCATCGCCTGCGGCGGCACCACTCAGGAGACTGATACCGGCAGCGAACAGGCCACGATCGCGCCTGATACCGGCAGCAGCGCCGGTTCCGATCAGCCCCCTCAGCCTGGCTCAACTTCTATAATATCCACCGCTACTCCCAGCGCAACCAATACGCCTTCGGCAGCCCAGCAGTCCGAATCCGTCGGCGGTCGCCTCAGTATGGCAGTTACCCCTCCGGTCCAGGAGTTGGTGCGCGGCTGGCTGGGAACCACAACATCGGCTAACGCGCAGGTCCGCATGTTCTCCGATCCGCTGGTACACACCGATCGCTTTGACGGCTCCCTGCAGCCTGGCCTGGCCACCGATTGGGAAATCACCAAAGCCGATGGCACACAGTGGGTATTCCGCTTGCGTGAAAATATCCCCTTCCACGGGGATTGGGGTGAATTTACCGCCCACGACGTTCCTCATTCCGCGGCTCTGATAATTGGCGAAGAAGCCATCGCCACCGACACCGGATTGTTCCGCGGACTATTTGGTCAAACCGAAGACGAGCTGTTGCAAAACATCCGCGTCATCGATGATTACACCGTGGAATTCAACTTGTTGCGACCCGAAGCCTCCATGGAGTTTGTCGTCTCGGCACAACAGGGTAACTACTTCATCTATAGCAAGGCACAATGGGATGCTGAAGGCGAACGGGGTTACATCGACAAGCCAGTCGGCAACGGCCCCTGGCAGTACGAAAGCCGCCAGCTCGGCGTCGGCGGTAATATCCTGTACTCACAAGTGTCCGACCATTGGCGCCAAACGCCTTTCTGGTCCGAACTGGAGCAGATCAACACCCCAGAGCCGGCAACCCGTCTTGCCAACCTGCTCACGGGTCAGGTGCAAATCGCCGAAATCAACCGCGACCACCACACCGACGCGATCAACGGTGGCATGACCATTGTTAACAGCCAACTGCCCTCCATCCAGGTCGCGTTCATAATGGGCGGCATCTACTCCCCGTTGAGCCCGTTCCACGACCCATCCGATCCTCATCTCGACGTTCGCGTCCGAGAGGCTATCAACCGCGCCATCAACCGGGAAGAGATCAACCAGGAACTGTTCAGCGGATTCGGCTCCGACCATCCAGTTTGGGGTTTCCATCCCAGTCTGCCCGGTTGGAACCCGCGTTGGGCGGAAGAATTCGACGACAAATACGGTTTCGACCCCGACCGAGCCCGCGACCTGATCACCGCATCCGGACACGAAGGCTATCCGCTCAAACTCATCATCACCCAGCTTTCCGGAGTACCTGAAATGATACCGATGGCCGAAGCCGCCATCACCTACCTGGAAGACATCGGCATCGACGTTCAGGCCGAAGAGATGGAATGGGCCCGGTTCCGCGCTGATTTCTACCGGCCCGGAAAAACCCACGGTACCATCTCCCCCATTCGCGGCACCTTGCGTCCCGCCGAAGTTACATTGCGGTTCTACAACGTGAGTGGACCCGAAGGTTTCCAGCGCATCGTACCGGACCCCGAGCTCGACACGCTTTACCAGGAAGCCATCACCGCAGTGGACCCCCAGATCAAGTACGATGCCCTGCAGAGAGCCGGAGACCTCAAATTCGACCTGTACTCCGAAGTGCCCATCGTCTGGCTCCCCGGCCAAATCGGCGTCAATCCACAGGAGGTTGGTGAATTCGTGTGGCCTGGCAACATTAACACCGCCATCACCCACACCGAGTACATCACCACGGCTGACGGTCAGTAATCGTTGGCCCACATAGCCATCTGGCGTGGTTCATTGGCTCCTCTCGGACAACTCGGAAACGAATTCGCTGTCCGAGAGGGGCCCAACCGGTTACACATCATGCTAGCGCGCTGATCAAGCTGCTCCCCATTGCCAGCGACCATGGACAGGAGAATTAGCGGTTCATGCAAAGATACATAGCCATCCGGATTCTGCAATCGATCATCGCATTGCTGGTCCTCACCGTTATCGTGTTCAGCCTGGCCCGGATCGCCGGCGACCCGTTGGACGTACTACTCCCGCTGGAAGCCACCGTAGAAGACGCCGAACGGGTCAGGGCAGCCTGGGGGCTGGATCGCCCGCTCCACATCCAGTACTTCAAATTCCTGGGCAACGCCATAACCGGTGATTTCGGTGAATCCATCAAACACCGCGATCAACAGGCCATCGAACTCGTTTTCGACCGGCTCCCCAACACGGCGATGCTCGCCGGACTGGCGCTGATCGTTGCCACCGCCGTCGCCATACCCGTAGGTGTCCTTTCGGCGGTCAAAAAAGACACCGTATTCGATTACGTCGGCAAACTCATCGCGCTAACCGGACAATCCCTGCCGGCCTTCTGGCTGGGTTTGGTATTGATGTGGATTTTTGCCGTGAAACTGGGGTGGGTGCCCACCTCGGGCAAATCGGGGATCGATTCGTTCATCCTGCCGACCATCGCTATCGGATGGTTCCAGGTGGCGGCGCTGATGCGCCTGGTACGCTCATCAATGCTCGATGTCCTCGATAGCGAATATGTGAAACTTGCCCGTATCAAGGGGCTTCCGGAACACAAAGTGGTGTGGAAGCACTGCCTGCGTAATGCAGCGATTGCGCCTTTCACCTACTTCGCCCTGATCCTGGGTTCCCTCATGGTCGGCAGCGTCAGCATAGAGTTTGTGTTTGCCTGGCCCGGTGTGGGTTTGTTGGCAGTCGACAGCACAATCGCCCGTGATTTCCCAGTGATTCAGGCCGTGGTAATCGTCTTCTGCGTGGTCTACATTACTGCCAACCTGCTGGTCGACATCGGCTATGCCTACGTGGACCCGCGCATTCGCTACAGCTAAACCGCGCCGCTTTCATACATACCGTGTCCACCGGCATCAGCCCGGATCCACGATCTCACAGCCAGACCGCTTGAACAGGAGAGCCTAGAATATGGCAACCGAAGACCGTACCAGCCCGGTACCAGTTATCGTGGAGGGACAGACCGAGGCTGAAGGCGCCGAGGCGGAGCAATCCCGAGCCTCCCGCTATTGGGGAGAGACCCGGCGATTGCCGATCTTCCCCATCCTTATCCTTCTCACTGTTCTGGTCATCCCTGCCATCTTCGCCAATCAGATCGCCCCTCACCATCCCACCCGGGGAAGCTTGGGTGACCGGTTGCAACCGCCGATGTGGCAGGAGGGCGGTTCCAGCGAATACATCCTCGGTACGGATAAAGTCGGCCGCGACATCCTCACCCGCATTATTTACGGCAGCCGGATTTCCGTAATCATCGCTACCATCGCCATCGCATTCAGCGGTGTCATAGGCACCGCTCTGGGTATCATCGCCGGTTACTGGGGAGGCTGGGTCGACGCTATCATAATGCGACTGGTGGACATCTCACTGTCCATCCCCATCATCCTGCTGGGCCTGGTCCTGGTGGCCGCCCTGGGGCCACGCACGTCCACCGTAATCGGAGTCATCGTCGTCCTGCTTTGGTCCCGTTATGCCCGACTCGCCAGAGGCGAAACGTTGTCGGTACGCGTGCAGGATTTTGTTGCCAGGGCTCAGGTGGCCGGGTCCACCCACCGGCGCATCATGTTCCGTCACATACTGCCCAACGTATTCAACAGTCTGGTGGTCCTGGCCACCCTGCAAGTGGGTTTCGTAATCATCCTCGAAAGCACGCTCAGTTTCCTGGGCGCCGGCGTACCCCGTCCCAACCCGGCCTGGGGATTGATGGTTGCCGACGGCCGCGACCTGGTTGCCTCGGCCGGAGGATGGTGGGTATCCCTGCTGCCGGGAATGGCTATCATGCTCGTCGTGCTCAGCATGAACCTGCTGGGCGACTGGCTACGCGACCGCCTCGATCCCAAACAACGCCAGGTGTAATCCGCTCACCAGACATAGCGGTTCGCCTCTGAGCCTGTCGAAGGACTCAAGGTCAACACAGCCCCTCTCCTGGCGGGAGAGGGGCTTTTTTTGAATAACCGCAAGCCCCCTCGCCGTTGCTGGGAGAGGGTTCAGGTGGGGGCGAAACAGCGTCCCTCGGCGCGTGCCGGGTGTATCATCACGCAATGGGACGCTACACCATCACCCGCAGTTTGCAGTCCGCAGTGGCCATGGCGCCGGTGCTCTTACTGGTAGCTGCCATGGTGGCAGACATCATCGGCGTCGGACCTTCGTCTTCCCTGGCGCCGCGGTTTGATGTCACTCCCGGGACTGCGCCGTCTCGAGAGTGGGAATGTTGGCGATGGCCACATTACAGTACCTGCTACTCCAGTGGCTCAAAATCGTCATCACCTTGGTGGCGGCCGGCGCTGTTGCAGTCGCGCTGGAGGTGGTTTCGGAACGCGTTGCCGGCGGCTGGTTCCGCTATCTCCGCGACCCGTTCGTACTCTTCGGCAGATCATTGCCCGTTCTGCTGGTGGGAATATATTTCGCGTTGTTTATCGTCGTTGGTCTGGGCCCCGGTATGCGCGATGCACCGGCGGTGGTGACCGCGCTCCTGCGATCGGTGATACCGTTGATCGTATTCCAATCGGCGCTGTTGGTCTGGGTCATGCGTCCAACGCCAGGCGCCGCCCCATCTCCCACCGGAGTTCGCGACCCGGAGTCGGAGCGGCTTGCCAATCCATGGATGCATGCTTTGCAGCGAACCGTTCAGGCACACCGGGCCAATTACCCGTTGGTCGTAGGGATGCTGTTGTTCTGGGTGAGTCTGGGCCTTGGTTTGCCCTCCACCATCCCGGTACTAACCTACGAAGATGTCCAGTTGCTAGCAATGGCCTCCGTGGTGGGATTGATAACCGTGTATATAGTCGGCCAACTGGTCCTGGATTTAATCGGACATCGGCGAGCATGGCCGGGCGTGGGAGGGGAGGAAACATCCCTACCCGAAGCAACGACGGCGCCGTCGATCACTTCGCGAGACCCGGTCCCGTACCAACCCCGGGCCAGGGTTCCCAGTCATTCCGGATTCGGCCGCTACGCCGTCGCCCTGCCCATCGCATTGTTACTGCTTTTGCTGATCATACCGGCGGTTTCCGCAAGCGTGCTATCGCCGCATGGACCGGCGGACAGTGACCTGGAAAGCACGTTGTTGCCGCCGGTGTGGGTGGGGGATCAGGTACTGACGAAGGAGATAGTGCAGCGCGTAGAGAACGATGAGACGGAGGTGAGCATATACAACTTGAGGCACCTGCTGGCATCTGGCGCTGGGGAGTTGGAAGACCGGAACGGGAACGGGGAGCCGGATCTGGGAGAGGCGTTCGTGCAGACGATGCCTGGAGGGAGTTGGGAATTTCCGCTGGGGACAGACCGACAGGGCCGCGACGTGCTGTCTCGCCTCATTTATGGCGTACGCTGGACGATGACCGTGTCGTTGGGTTCCCTGTTGTTGGCGGCAGCCATAGGCGTGCCGGTGGGATTCTGGGCGGCCACCCGAGGCGGTCGCCTCGACACCGTCATCCGGAACCTGGTGCACATTTACTTGCTCTTCCCCTCCGTGGTTCTCATGATGTTGGTCTTAGCCGGATTCGGTGGCGGAACCGTCGCGGTTTCATTCGCGATATTCATGTGGATGTGGCCCCGTTTTGCACAACTGACCCGGGAAAAGACTCTGGCGGCGCGCCGTCGAAACATCAGCTTGCTGCCGCACATCGCCAAAGGGTGCGTTGTGCTGGCGGCTTTGAACCTGGGTTTGGTGATCATGCTGGAAACCGCGCTGAGTTTCGCCGCTTGGCAACTAACACCCTTCACGCCCACCTGGAGTAGGTTGGTGATAGAAGCACGAGAATTTATTTTGCGCGGCTGGTGGCTCGCCCTGTTTCCTACTGTGGTCATTTTGGTCGTGATCCTCTCCGCCAACGCGTTTGGCGAGTGGGTGCTTAACCGCCTGGACCCGGAGCAACGGCAGGTGTAATCCGCTCACCAGGCATTGCCGTTCGTCCTGAGCCTGTCGGCGGACTCCAGGTCAACACAGTCCCTCTCCCCCGGCCCCCTCCCGGTGGGAGAGGGACTATTTTTCGGCTTGAGTGGGCCACCCTCCAGCCCACGCGATGATGGGAGGGTTACGTCGTAATCCCGAGTCTCCATCGAAGCACCCACCTACCGGCTATGGCGGTATTGCGCCTGGTAATCTACAATGGGCCGGCGACAATCACTCAGCGCGGCTTCGAAACGATCCACCGCGCTGCTACCCGTGAGGAGGGAACATTTTGAAGGTAAAAGCTGCTGTTTTGTGGGAAGTTGGCCAGCCATTGGATATCTGCGAAGTTGACCTCGACGAACCCAAGGTCGGCGAGGTTCTGGTCAAGGTCGGTTCCGCCGGTATCTGCCGCAGCGACCGGCATTTCATGCACGGCGACGCACCCATAGCCATTCCGGTCGTCCTGGGACACGAGGGCGCCGGTACCGTCGTCCAGACCGGCCCCGGCGTTACCCTCGCCCAGGAGGGAGATCAGGTCATCCTGTCCTTCGTGCCCGCCTGCGGACGCTGCCGCTCCTGTCTTGAGGGGCATAGCAACCTGTGCGATCTCCACGGAGCCACCGGCGCCAACATGTTCGACGGCACCACCCGCCTCCATGCCGATGGCAAGGATATCCACCACATGGGGAAGGTGGCCTGCTTCGCCGAATACGCCGTTATTCCCGAAACCGGCGTCGTCCCCATGACCAGCCCGGTGCCAATGGACAAGGCCGCCATGATCGGCTGCTCGGTCACCACCGGCGTTGGCGCCGCCCTCTACAGTGCCGAGATCAAGGCCGGCAGCACGGTGGCCGTCATTGGTTGCGGAGGTGTGGGCCTCAATGTCATCATGGGCGCCGCCCTCGCCAGCGCCGGCCAGATTATCGCCGTCGACATCCGCGAGGCCCAGTTGGAATTCGCCATGCGCTTCGGAGCCACCCACACGGTCAATGCCGCCGACCAGGATCCGGTGCGCCAGGTACGCGAACTCACCGGCGGACGCGGCGCCGACTATACCTTCGAGGTGTTCGGCAGCGCCGACACCACCAAGGCCGCCTACGACATGGCCGGCAAACGTGGCGTCGTAACGGTCGTCGGTATCGCTCCCTGGGGCCAGGAAGCCTCCATCAACGCCGTCGACCTGGTGCGTAACGAAAAGACTTTGCGTGGTTCCTACTACGGCTCGGCTCGCTCCCGCACCGACATGCCCGTCATGGTCGACCTGTACCAGTCTGGCAAGTTGAACCTGGATGACCTGGTCGTGCGCCACTACACCCTGGACCAGGTCAACGAAGCCTACGCCGACCTCGATCGGGGTGAAATTGGCCGCGGCGCCATCATGTTCGACTAGCAATCCAGGCTTCCCCTCTCCCGATGACGGAGAGGGGACAACGCACCGTCATTGCGAGCGCAGCGTGGCAATCTGGCCATGTTGCCCGGGAGCGGAATATGCCACGCCTGGAAATATTGTCCGAAGTGCAGCGCCGTATGCTGGAGTTCTTCCCCTGCATGGAATCAGACGACGTCCCCTGGACGCCGTTGGCACGGGACCTGTCGGAGAGCACGGTGGCCATCGTTACCACCGCCGGCCTGCACCTCCGCGATGACAAGCCCTTCGACCGCGACCATCCCGGCGGCGAATCCACCTACCGCGTCATACTCAGCGACTCCGACCCGGTCAACATTGTGCAGAGCCACTTCAGCATCGGGTTCGACCGCACCGCCATCTACCGCGATATCAACATCACCTTCCCCATCGACCGGATGCGCGAGTTGGTCGAACAGGGCACAATCGGCAGCCTGGCTCCCAACCACTACTCATTCATGGGCGCCCTCCGGGATTGCACCATCGTTGCCGAGCAAACCGGCCCCGAGGTAGCCCGGCGGCTCAAGGACGAAGACGTCAACCTGGTTTTTCTGACCCCCACTTGACCCCTGTGCACCCACGCCGTGAGCGTGCTGGCCAGGGTGTTCGAGGCGGCCGGGCTGACCACCGTTGCCGTGGCCCTCGTTCGCGAACACGCCGAACGAACCCGTCCGCCACGGGCCCTGTGGGTTCCCTTCTATTTCGGCTACACCATGGGCAAGCCCAACGACCCAGCCTTCCAGCATCGGGTTCTCGCCGCCGCGCTGGACACGCTGCAGGCCGACGCTGGCCCAGTCCTGATCGACTATCCCGACGACGCCGGCCCGGTCGGATTGCCCCAGGCATCCGAAGTTGCCGCTAACGGCAATGGCGCGCGCCAACACTTGGATGCCGCCGATGAGATCACTGCCCTCCGCAGCTACTACGAGCGGTGGGTTGAGCAGACCGGGCGCACCGCAGTCGGATTGACCGGAGTGCCCCAGCGCCGATTCCGCGGGATCATCCGCTTCCTGGAAGCCTACGCTGAAAGCGACGACGCCGACTTCGACGATCGACCCGACGACGTTACCGTTCCGCAGTTTGTGCGCTACTGCGCCGACGACCTAAAGGCTTTCTGCTACGAAGCCCGCATGAACCAGCGTCCGTCCGATGGCGAAACAGACATCCACCGATGGTTCTGGGGCGAAACCGCCGTGGGGGCCCTAATTGATAGCATCAGCCAGCGCCTCAACGCCACCGGCGACGCCAGGCTAACGGCCACCGCCTACGGCCTCTCCCGCTAGAAACCCCGAGACCCCCCCACCCCCGTTCATCCTGAGCCTGTCGAAGGACCATCCATGTAAGAAGCCGATCCCCTATGCCGGTCCCTCCCCACCAGGTCTGTCTGCTCCACTCCCGCCCTCCGGCGTATCGGCTGCCACGGGCGCACCGCCAACTGCCGGCATCGCCGCATCCCGCGCCGCCACCGCTCCCGACGGCATGGGTGATCCGTCCGCGCCGTTCCACCCGTCTGGGAAGTGCAGCGTCCGCACCGGATAATTTATGGTGATGCCCTCGGCGTTCAGGCGAGCGTGCAATTGCTTCACCAACTCGCTGCGAACCTCAAAACTGGCGAGCCGGTTCTGCGCCTGCATGAACAGCCAGAAGTCGATGTTGCTCTCTCCGAAAGCATCGTACCCGAAGTATGACCCGTACACCCGCACCGCTCCGGGATGTTCCCGCAGTACCAGGTTCATCACGTCCTGGCTCACCGCCTCCACCAGTTGCAAATCACTCTCGTACGCCACGCCGCAGGTCAAGTACACGTTGACGTGCTGGTCGGGTTTGCTGAAGTTGGTGATAATCGTCTCGGCGAAACGGGAGTTCGGTATGATGACCATGTTGTTGGTCCAGGTGCGCAATCGTGTGCTGCGCCAGTTCACGTCAACCACGTATCCGCTGACACCTCCCTCCATCTCGATGTAGTCGCCCTGACTTACCACGCCTTCGGTGATCACGTAGGTTCCCGCAAACAGGTTGCTCAGGGTCGGTTGCAGCGCCAACGCCACCGCCAGGCCGCCGATGCCCAGTCCTGCGATGAGCGGGCTGATGTTGATGCCAACAATGTCCAGCGACACCATGCCCGCCATGGCAAACACCACGATCACAATTCCACGACGTGCCATGGGTAACGCCCAGCTGCTGGTGTTGGCCGAATCGGTACTTTGCATGTAACCCTGCAACCAGCGCAGCGTCGCTGATCCAATGGCGTTGATCAGGATTGCACCGTTAATCACGGCCACGAACGCTGCCGTCCGGTTCACCACGTCCTGTACTGTCGGGGGCAGCGACAGGGGAACGGTTAACGCTAGGTATACGCCCAGCAGAATGATGTACGTCGTAACCGGGCCACGGGCCGCCGCCACCAAACGGTCATCCAGATCACCCGAAGATACCCGTGACAACCGCATCAATAACCTGAAGATCACCTTGCTGAACAGCACCGCGATCAAGACCGCCGCCACCAGGATAACGGCGCCGATTATCAGGTCGATCCACGAGATATTGATGGCGGCAAATCCTTGTGCCACCGACTGGAACCAGTTGTTAATGGCTTGTCCCATGCGTTCCTGCTGTACCGTCTGTATTTAGAGGGATATTTTAGCCCTCATCCTCCCCTTTGCGCCCCAGCCGTTGCTGCACCAATTCTACGATTCCTGGCAGCACCACCCCGGCCGGCCCGTTGATCGCTATGTCGGCAGCATCGGTCAGTTGCGTTGGCCCCGGGTTCACCTCAATGATTTTTGCCCCCAGGTCCCTGGCCAGCAACGGGAACTGCGCCGCCGGGTTAACCGTGCCGGAGGTGCCCACCAGCAACATGGCGTCACACCGTTGTACTTCAGCGAAGCAAGCTTCCAGCGTCGCACTGGGTATCGGCTCCCCGAACATCACCGTGTCCAGCTTGACCACGCCGCCACACGCATCGCATACCGGCGGCACGTCGGTGATCACGTAACCCGACCGGGGCCACCGCTGACCGCATCCCACGCACCGCATGAAATTTCGGTTCCCGTGGATTTCCAGCAGCGCCCGGCTCCCGGCGCGTCCGTGCAGGTCATCCACGTTCTGGGTGATGGTCGCCTTCAGCACGCCCGCCTGCTCCAGTTGCACCAGCGCCAGATGCCCGGGGTTTGGGTCGGCATTGTCCGCCGCATCCTTGAGGTCGTAGGTAGGGTTTCCCGCCGTTACCTCATCATGCAACCGCTGCTCCCACCATCCCTGCGGATCGGCCACAAACTCCCGGTACGACAGGTTGCTGGGCTGGCCGTACCGTGTCCACAACCCGTCCGGCCCCCGGAACGACGGTATCCCGCTCTCCACCGACAGACCGGCCCCGGTCAGGGCGATGGCATGGCTGGAGGCCGCCAGCGCACCAGCGGCGGCGGCAAT
Organism: Dehalococcoidia bacterium; assembly: GCA_965217175.1. Classification (GTDB taxonomy): domain Bacteria; phylum Chloroflexota; class Dehalococcoidia; order Lucifugimonadales; family UBA3495; genus Bin87. Next base: position 926,962 of record OZ244251.1, on the reverse strand, counting down.
GCCATCCCATGCGTCAGGTGCTCCCGATGTCATCGCTCTCCTTCCCTCACGCGTCCAGGGACACCGCACCGTCAGCGACGCGGAAATAGGTGGCGGCTGCACCAAAATGCGCGCGCACCGGTTCCACGTCGGTGGTGGTGAACAGCGCTTGCCGGTATCCTGACACCTTGTATAGCACTCGCTGCCGCCTTTCGTTATCCATCTCGGAGAACACGTCGTCCAGCAGAATGATGGGATCGTCGGCGCGTATGCGAGACAGGTATTCGGCCTCTGCCAGCCGCAGCGCCAGCGCGATGGTTCGCGACTCGCCCCTGGAGGCGAAGTCGCTGGCCAGCAATCCGTTGGACACTATGATGAAATCGTCGCGATGCGGGCCCACTGCTGTAACGCCGGTCGCCCTCTCCCGCGATGCTTGCTGCTGCAACTGCCGGCGAAATTCCAGCTCCGTATTCTCAATTGAGTCCTGCGGCGGGACCCGCGGTTGGTAAACCAGTCGCAGCGTCCGCCCGGACCCTGCCAATTCCCGATGCAACTCGTCAGCCGAAACCGCCAGGTGTTTCAACGCTTTGGCCCGACCCAATACCAGCAATGACCCGCATCCCACCAGTTGATCGTTCCAGTATTCCATCTCGTCCGGCTCCACCCGCCCATCCCGGTGCAGACGCAGCAAGCGGTTCCGGCTCCGCAATGCCGCCTGATAACGTTGCAACGCCGCCAGGTAATCAGGCACCGCCTGGCTGATCAGTATGTCGAGATAGCGGCGCCGGTTGGTCGGAGACCCCAGCACCAGATCCAGGTCATCCGCGACAAACAGGGTGGCGCCGATCAACCCGACCAGATTGGCCGCCGTGGATGGCTGCCGATTGACCCTGATCCGCTTCCGCACCATCGGGAACGGGGCGGCAACAACAGAGTCAGCAGCGCCGGGCTCCTGGGTATTGGTTTGCGATAAACCGTCGCCAGCGCCGACAGGCTCATAGCCCACCACGGCATTGATGGTCTGGCCGTCGCGACAGGCGATTCCCGCTACGTAGGCCGCCTGTCCACTGCTTCCCGCGTCGAAATTCACCACCTGCCGTTCGCTTCCGGCCCGGAATGACCGTCCCACTGCCAGAGTGTAAACCGACTCCAGCAGGGCGGTTTTGCCTTCAGCGTTGGCGCCATAAAAAACCGAAACGCCTGAAGGCAAATCGAGTTCCAGTTGGCGAAAATTCCGGTAGTTAGTGAGGATCAGCCGCGACAGATAGGCCACCAGATCACCTCTCCACTGGGAATGCCAATACCCCATCTCGAGCCCAGACGCCATGCGGCTTTGCCGGCATCGACCGGGGCGCAGGCGACCCGCTGCTTATCGGCTGGCGTAGATATAACGCCCGTTTTCGGTGGCCTCAGACAACACCATCAGGGATCCGTGATCCGCTTCCTCCCACAACCCAATGGTGTGAACCGCCAGTTCGTTCACTTGGCTGTTCTTGAGTTTCTCCACCAACGTCGCCCGGTCAACCTCGCTAACCACCAAAGAGCCATCCAATTCTGAAATTCCGCCGTCGGCGCCGTCAGTCAGCAGCACAATGACGTTTCTCCGTGTCGAATCATTCAGGGTGATCAGCATTTCGTGAGCGTCGTCCACGGCATCAAGAATAAAAGCCCCTTCGTTTTTCGTTTCCAGGTCCCGAACCGATTGTAGCCATTGAGTCTGTGCCGCCAGATCACCATCCAGCGCCGTCAACGGTATCAACTCTACCGTATCGGTAGTGAAGGTCACCAGCGCAGCCCGACTGTTCTCCGCCTGAGTTCCAACACTGGGGTCTATATAGGGAAATACCACCTGCAACAACGATTCCCGCACCACATCCAGGCTGTCCGTATCAGAAATGCTCTGGCTGGCGTCCACGAGGAAGATGGTGTTGGTGTTGGATTCGTACAGCGACGGCACCGCTTCCTGCAACGGAACCGCATCTTCCGGCGCCGGCGCTACCGGCTCGGGGCCCCGATTTCCTATCGAATCCTGGGCCGTTGGCGGTGTGATAGTCCTCGGGCCGGAATCCTGGTTGACAGCCCACAGGACGCCAATCACCAGCGCGGCCAATATCGCCAGAGCGAGCAGCAGGAACAAAACCCCCAGGAACAACCGCCACCAGGACCGCTGTGGCTCGTCATACAGTATGTAGATGGCCATGGGTCTTCAACCCGCCTGTTCGGTCAGTTGCCCGCGCCCGGCGCACATCCTTCGCAATAACCGTAGAGGTCGACGCGCTGAGAAGAAACCTGAAAGTCTCCCCGTAGACTGATGGCCCGTTCCAGTTCGGCCACACGTTCTTCGCCGACATCGGCGTCTACCACGGCTCCACATCCCAGGCACACCAGGTTGGCGTGTGGCGACAGATTGGCGTCATAGCGCGATTGCTTCTGAAAGGGCAGTTCGCGCACGATCCCCACCTGTTCCAGCAACCCCAGCGTCGAGTACACGGTAGCCAACGTTACGTACGGGAAGAAATCCCGCACCCGTTCGAACACCTGCCGCACAGTTGGGTGATCAGCGGAGTTAACCACCACCTCGGCAATGGCCAGTCTCTGGGGCGTCAGGCGGATCCCCAGCGGTTTCAACCGGGCCACCAAGTCTTCCTGAGTAGTCAAAACTTCAATTCCATCCCAAATGAATCCCTGCCGGGTAGTATATCATCCCGGCAGGGTTGGGGCGTTGCACGCCCGTTACGTTCGCGTTACGGCTGGTCTCCTGTGCCTTCGCGCGTTGGCCGCGCTCCGAAACAGGTCAACCGCGGCGTGATTGACGACGCCGTTTACAGGCGGCCGCCACCACCGACCACGCGCTCGTTTACACCGAAGAACACGGCATCCTGCTTGCGGAACACCTGAATCCTCGAACGGGCTGTCTCAACAACGAAAATGTTGCCGTCATCGTCGCATTCGACCGCCATGGGACCCCAGAACAGCTTCTCCCGTTCCAGGCCCTGAGACATCTTTCGCTCTTCCCACATTTCCGGATTCGCGTCCAGCTTGCCTACTCCCCACTGCGACATGGAACCTTCGCCGTAGGTCATACCTGCGTAGGCGCCGGTGGGGTGGAAAATCTGCAACCGGTCGTTGTTCCAGTCCGCCACGTAAATGGTTCCCTCTTTGTCTACTGCGACATCCGTTGGGCGAGCCAGTTGGCCGGGGCCGTCACCGGTTTCGCCGAATTCCATCAGGAATTTACCGTCAGCGGTGAACTTCTGAATGCGGTCATTGCGCCAGTCGGCAACGAGCACGTTGCCGGCCGGATCAACACTAATGCCGTACGGCATGTTGAACTGGCCGGGGCCGCTTCCAAATTCGCCCCACTGGGAGAGGTATTCGCCGTCTTTGGTAAGTATCTGCACCCGGTGGTTCGCCGAGTCGACCACATACAGTCGGCCGTCGGCTCCGAATGCCAGGCCGCTGGGATTGTTCCATTCACCGTCGCCGGTTCCTGGCCTTTCCCACTTGGACAAGTACTCTCCGTCCGGAGAGTAAATGCTGATTCGGTCCAGATACTCGTCAGCCAGGTACACGTTTTCGTCCGGGCCCACCACTATGGCCGTCGGCCAGATGATGGCGCCGTCGGTGGAAACCGCTTCGCCGTCGCCCTGGTCGAACACGCCCTTGGCAAACTCGCCGATAAACTCTTCATCAACGGTGCACATGGTGATCCGCTTTCCGTCGGGGCGGTAGTCGTATGAACGATTGGCCACGTACATCACGTTGCCTTCGCCTCGTGCCATCGCCGTCGGGTTGCGGAATCCCGGCCCCGAAAACTCAGCTCGGCCAATTGTATGGCTGTACTGCAGTGAAATGTCCAGGGTTGGCAACCCTGTCTGTCGGGTGGTAGTAGTCATAAACGCTCCTCCGTTACCACGGTGTCACAAACATCTGGCGCACCTGCAAATCCTCACAGGGTTGCCGTGGGCGCACCATTGAGATGCGCCCACATTTGGTTACACCAGGTTGAACTTCTCGAATGTCCCGTTCACCAACGGCTGGGCGTCCAGACCCATAAAGCCTTCCAGCAGGTCGGTGTAGATGCTGCGGAAATCGGTGCTGAAATGCAGGTCGCCTTCCAGCAACTTGTCATCCTCCAGCGACGGATATTCGCCGTACATTCCACCGTTTACAGCATCGCCCACCACAAAGGCCATTCCGCCGCTGCCGTGGTCGGTGCCGGATCCGTTGTCATGCACGCGCCGGCCGAATTCCGTGAATACCAGCACAACCACGTTGTCACTGGCATCATGTTCCTTCAGGTCGTCGTAGAAGTCCGCAATCGCGTTGGAGGTGTCCGTCCACAGTTTCGCGTGGGCGGCCAGCTCGCCAGCGTGCGTGTCGAAGCTGTTGTAAGGCGCAGTGGTGTAGAGGATGCGCGTACCGAAACCGGCCAGGTGAACCTGGGCGATGTTCTTCATGTACTGCGCAACCACGTTCCCGCCGTACTCCACTGTAGAGGTGTACATCTCGGGAGCCGTGCTCAGGATGTCGGCGCCCTTCAGCGCGTCCATGCCTGTCTGAGACAGATAATCCACCACTGAACTGCGGCCGATGGTAGGCGAGTAAATCTTGGAGAAGATGTCCAGCGCGTCGGTGCGCTGGTCTTCCTCTTCGATCCCCGTCAAAACGCCGTAGGTGGCCAGATTGCCTACCGAGGCAACCGGAACGCCCGGGGCGGCCAGCGCCCGGGGTAGTCCCCGACCAAAGTTAACGGCCGTCAGCACGTTTTCTTTGTGGGGGTCGATTTCGCGAGTGGCCCGGCCCAGCCAACCTTCCGTGCCCTGCTTGTCGGGCTCGCAGGTGTGCCAAATGTCCATACTTCGGAAGTGGCTGCGGTTCGGGTTGGGGTAGCCAACGCCCTGAATGACAGCCAGTTTGCCATCATCGTACAGGCGCTTCATTGTCCCCATGTTGGGGTTCAGGCCAACATAGCCGTTCAGGTCCAGCGCCTGCCCTTCGGGGACGCGCACAGACGGGCGATTGTCGTAATACAACGGATCGCCGTGGGGAACGACGGTGTTTAGAGCGTCGTTGCCGCCGGAAAGCTGGAGCACCACCAGCACCGGATCTTTCTTGGTTGCGGTCATCTCGTTTCTCCTTGTGGTCGAACCGGGAGCGGGACAGCGGAGTTCGACGTTCCTGATGCCGGCGGGCAGCGCTTATCGCCGTCCGCCGGCGCCCAGTGTCCCGATCTACGCAAACTGATACTCTTGGGTGCTCACGATGAGCTGCAGAGTTTGGGCAATCGTATCCGAATATTCAGGAGTGCCCACGTTGGCATCGCCGCCGCTGCTGGCGAAGGCGACCAGTTGGTCTCGCGTTTCCGGAGCCAATTCATAGGCTCCCATCATCTCAAGGCAGCGGTCCACGATGTTTTCCGCTCCCGAGATCTCTTCCCGGCCCAGGCGAGACACGATGTCCTGCACTCCGGGCAGATTCTTGTTGCCAACCTGATCGGCGGCAAAGTTGATGCGCTCCACCAGCGTGCCCGAGTCAATCCACTCGGCGCCGGTGTGCCAGCCTTCAACCGTCGGCGGGTTCATCAGATCCTGGCCCATGTAGCGAATGACGTTGGACAGCGGGTTCAGACCCAGCCGCGGCGTCGTGAAGTCGCGTACCAGTCGCATCGTTCCGATAACGACTTCAGCCGGACTCTTTACCTTCTCAAATCGGGCGTTCTTGAAGAAGTCGGAGTTGAACAGCACCCGCAGCATGGCGGTCAGGTTGAAGCCGGAGTCAAAGTACGTCTGCTCCAGCAGGGCAATGGCTTCCGGATCTCGCGGCTCCGTGTTCTGCCAGGCCGGTACCTGCACCTCATCGGCTACGAAGAAATTGTACAGGTGGCGGGAAACAAAGCGGGCCGCCGCCGGCTGACGGGCAATGATTTCGACGATGTCGTCGCCGTTGAGATTGCCGGTCTCGCCAAGGAAGGTCTTCTCTGCCTCGTCGTGGTCGTACGGATTGTAGATAAAGTTGGCCTCATAGCGGCCGTAGGGGTACCGCGGCACGGCGTTGGTGATCGTCCAGCCGGTAAAGGCCCGGGCGGCTTCCTTAACGTCGTCTTCAGAGTAGTTGGCCTGGCCGTCCATACCGACGCCCAGGGAGAACAGCTCCAGCAGTTCACGGCCCCAGTTTTCGTTAATGGCGCCCTTATGGCTCATGCAGTTGTCCAGATAGAACACCATCGCCGGATCGCGAGCCAGTCCTTTCAGCAGGGCATCAAAATTGCCCATGCCCATGTCGCGGAACATGTCCAGCTGGAGTTTTACCTGCCGGCCGTGTTCGCACTTGGAGTTGCCGGTGCAAAGGATCCCGTGCCAGAACAGGGCTATCTTTTCCTGCAACGGTCGCCGCGTGTTGATCATCCGGTAAGTCCAGTACGCCTGGTTAACTTCCAGCGCGTTCATTTCCTTCCAGTCCACGAAGTGCCGCTCCAGAATGTCCATCTCCAGATCTGGCTGGGCTTCCGGATTCAATAGGTCTTCAACTGTGGCTTCGTAACCCTGGGCAACGCGTTCTTCCAGCTCGGCGTACGTGGCGCCAAAACCGGCCCGACGCATCAGGTGCGCCATCAGGGCAATATCCTGGTTACTGGGCATAGCGTGTTCCTCCTGCTTCACCTTTTGACGATTTCTTTCTCGATACGGATATTCGGTAGGTGCAATCCGTAACGGTACCGGTAGCCGACGCGGAACCGCGCGGTCACACCACTCAGATAGCGGCATACTACTCGCCGGCGGGATAAAGTGTCAAGGCAACGGATACCGATCCACCATTGCGGGTTTCGCAATTTCCCGTGCGATTTATGCGTATAACCGCCACCACGCCTCCACGCCAACTGGGCTGCCGTACTGATAGAACATCATAATTGCCGCCGGCGATGTTTACGATTTCACGCTGGCGGCAATCAATCCGTGGTTACCCCGGATCACATACTTGGTATTGTGGTTTTAACTGGCGATCCCGGAACCCCGCCGGCGCTTATGTTGACGCAGAATGCAGTCGTCCATAATTACGCCCACGCCCCTGGTGCGTGCCCGCTCCGCTGCCGCCTCATCCACCACACCGTCCTGCATCCAGATGTAACTGGCTCCGATGCGTACCGCGCCGTCGGCAACTTCGCCCGCCAGTTCGCTGCGCCGGAATACGTCCACCAGGTCAATGGCAACGCCCTGCGCCTGCGCGGCTGCCAGCGCCGATTCCAGATCGTCGTACGACTGCTCGCCCAGCACAGCTGCGCCCTTCAGCGCCGGATTCACCGGAATAATGCGGTACCCTTGCGCCTGCATATACGCCGACACGCCGTGGCTGGCGCGCGCCGGATTGTCCGACAACCCCACCACCGCGATCGTCTTTACGTTATCCAGTATCTCGTCGATCAAGTCCATGTTTTCTCCTCCTGGAATCCCCTCACCCCAGCCCCTCTCCCTCTGGAAGAGGGGCTTTTTGGCCGTTGCGGCTGAGATCCCTCCCTCTCTCTGGGAGAGGGTTAGAGCCTGCCCCGGGCTTGACCCGGGGGTAAGGGCCTAACCCCTACCGGCTGGCGGTGCTATCGCTGGCGGTAATGGTGATGTGGCCCATGTAACCGTTTGCAGTGGCGCCGTGCCAGTGATTTTCGCCGGCCTTGATCTGCACCACGTCACCGACGCCTACTTCCACCTCGTGGGTTTCGTCGGCCACGGTCCCGTTGCCCGTGGTGATTACCAGAATCTGGTCGCTGCTGTGGCGGTGCCATCCCGTCTGCGCGCCCGTCTGGAAATTGACGATGCTGGCGTTGAAAAAATCACTCTCTCCCTCTGGGATGATGGGTTGACGCGTGCGGTGCACCTCGCCGCCCGTCCATCCCGGTACGGCTGCCGCGGGGCCCAACGGTATGTGCTCTACATTGGCTATTCGAACTACTCGCATCTTTTTCCTCCTGATTGATAGTGCTCGTACTGCCATCGGTCCCTCCGCCCGGAGGCAGAGAGTATGGGCAGGGTATTTGTAAGGTTGTTGAATTTACTGTCCTATAGCACGCGGGTCGGCGTGCCGGCGGTTACCTGGCAGGAACCGGCAAGCCTGCGATTTTCACCGGCACGCTGCCTACCGTGTTGCGACTCGTGAAGTACAGCGTCTTCCAGTCCGCGCCGCCAAAGCAAAGGTTAGTGGTGGCCGGCTGACCATGCACCACGATTCCCAACGTCTCTCCCCCAGGATTCATGATGTGCAGACCGCCCGCACCGCCGCAATAAACGTTGCCTTCAACGTCCACTTTCATACCATCGGGTACGCCTTCCCGCTCGCCGCGCATATCGGCGAACAACCTCTGCGTCGCCAATGACACGCTCCCGTCGTCCTGAACTTCAAAAGCCCTGATGATTCCCCGGCGTGAATCGTTCACGTAAAGGATGCTCTCGTCGGGAGAGAAAGCCAGTCCGTTGGGCACCACAAAGTCGGATGCCAGCAATGTGAGCGTACCCAGGTCGGCCGACAGCCGAAATACGCCAGAAATCGTCTGTTCCCACTGCTCGCGGGGGCGGCGGAATGTCCACGGGTCGGTGAAATAAATGCTGCCGTCGGACTTCACAACTACGTCGTTGGGGCGGTTCAGCTGGCGACCCTGGAACTGGTTGGCCAACACCGTGGTGGACCCGTCGCGCTCCAGCCGGCTGACGCGCCGGCCATCGTGTTCGGCCGCGATAAGGCGACCCTGCTGGTCGCGCGTCAGGCCATTGTGGCGATTTACCGGTTCGGCGTCCACGGTAACGCCGCTTCCCGGCGTGTAGCGCATCCGGCGGTTGTTGTGGATATCGCTAAACAGCAGGTAGCCGCCGTCACTCCACCACACCGGCCCCTCCGCCGGTCCCTCCGACCCACCATATCCGGTGCCGTGTTCCTCTATTGGGGCGTCGCTGTCGATGATGTTGTCCAACGCAGGGGATAACTTTTCTATGGGCATATTCGCGCCTCCTGATTATTTTCGGCCCAGCGCCGATCTCGTCAGCGCAAGCAATGATTCCCGCCATCAATGATTCCCGCCGTCATTGTAGGCGTGTCAAACGGGCGACGCAACGACCTGGCCTTGTCCAACCATCAGCCCATCCCGATCATCCCATCAAAAGTTGCAGGCCCATCTCTATGCGCTTCGTGCGCCGGTTGGGGTTCAATAGGCGCAGTTTATTTACCTTTTTTAGAAATTGCACCAAATTATGAGCCGTTGGTTAAACCAAACCCACCAGGGGGACTGTCTGCAACTGATGTCCCAGATGCCGGCCGGCTCGGTGGACCTGGTGGTAACTTCACCGCCGTACAACCTCCTGAACAGCAGCGGCAACGGCATGAAGAACGGCAACGGCGGCAAGTGGTCGCGTTCCGCGTTGATGCAGGGCTACGCCGATCACGGTGACTGTATGCCCCACGAAGACTACGTCGAATGGCAGCGAGAATGCCTGCGAGCCATGCTGCGCGTGCTGGGGCCCCACGGAGCAATCTTCTACAACCACAAATGGCGAGTGCAGCGTGGCCTGCTCCAGGACCGGGCCGACATCATGGACGGGTTCCCGGTTCGGCAAATCATCATCTGGCAACGCTCCGGCGGATTCAACCATAATCCCGGCTACTTCCTGCCCACCTACGAGGTCATATACCTCATCGCCCACCCCGAATTCCGCTTGGCTGCCAAGGCCGGCGGCGTCGGGGATGTCTGGCGCATCCAGCAAGACCGGAACAACCCCCATCCGGCTTCTTTCCCTCTGGATCTGGCCCGACGCGCCATCGCCGCCACCACCGCCCGCGTCGTGCTGGACCCATTCATGGGCAGCGGCACCACCGGAGTCGCGGCCCGCCTGGAAGGACGGGATTTCATCGGCCTGGAAATCTCCGATGAATACTGTCAATACGCCCGTCAGCGCGTGGCCGAAATGGCCGAATCGGCTGGGGCTCCAGATAACGCCAGCGACGCACTGTCGCCCGCCGTCCCTGATGCGCTGGCCGTGCGCGATGCGTTGCTACCCTCGCCGGCGGTGGCCCGCTAACCAACTGGCGAACGCTGGGATACCATCCGTATCCCGTCGGTGGGCGATGGTACAATCAGCAGGTGCGCCGGCACGTCACCAGCCATTGGCAGTCCATTGTTTCGAGGCACACCATGACCACCACCAGTACGCGCCAGAATCAGCCCATTCCATCCCATCCGGAGGAGCCCAGGTCGTCCACCGTGACCATCCCCCTTGCCGAATTCGGCAAGTCGCTGGCCGACCCGGACCTGGACAACTGGTTCGTCGAATTTTCCGAGCGCAACTCTGACGAGGGCCAGACCTACGAAATTTCCAACACAGGACGTTTGCTGATTATGGCACCCACCGGAAATCCTGGTTTTTACCACGAAACCCAGTTATCAACCGACCTGACCATTTGGGCCAGGGAATACGGCGGCTTCGTAGGCGGACCCACCGGTCGTTTCGGATTTCCCGATGGTTCAAGGCGCGGGCCGGACGCTACCTGGGTGGCTTCGGAACGGCAACAAGAATTGATGCTGGCGATAAACCGTCCGGTCGCGCAGTTCGCCCCCGATTTCATTGCCGAGATTAAATCGCCCACCAACAGCGATGCCGAGCTGATCGACAAGATCAACCTGTTCGTCGAGCATGGTACGCGCCTGGCCTGGTTGATCGACGCCGCAACCCGCACCATATCTATTTTCCGTCCCGGTCATGATCCAGAGATATTGCGCGATCCCGAATTTGTTGACGGCGACCAGAATGTCCTGCCCGGGTTCCAGTTTGCTGTTCGCGAGCGAATCTTCGATTACATGAACAATTCCCAATCCTGAACGATCCCCAGTCCTGAACCATCACCCGCCCTGACCAACTCCCAGTGAGGTTTCCCAGTGCCTGAACAGAACTACGACGTGATAATCATCGGCGCCGGCATGGCCGGTCTCACCGCCGGCATCTACTCAGCCCGCCACGGCCTGAGCACCGCCATCGTTGAAGAAATGATGGCCGGCGCTCAGATTATCAACCTGGAGCGCATCGAGAATTTCCCCGGCTTCCCCCAGGGCATCGCCGGCTACGAACTCGGCCCGTCAACCCAGGAACAGGCCATGGACGCCGGCGTGGAAATCCTAATGGACACGGTTACCGACGTGAACGCCAACGGTGACTACCTGCAGGTGGTTGGCGACGGCGGCAGCACGTATCGCGCCAAGGCGGTCATCATGGCAGCCGGCTCCTCTTTGCGCACCCTCGGCATCCCAGGCGAGGAAGAATTCAACGGACGTGGCGTTTCTCACTGCGCCACCTGCGATGGCCCAATGTACATGGGGCAAACCGTCGCGGTCGTGGGCGGCGGCGACTCCGCAGCCGACGAAGCCCTCACCCTCACCGACTACGCCGACCGTGTCATCCTGTTTCACCGCGGCGACGCGCTGGACTCCCAGAGCGTTTTGCAGGAACGCATCGCCGCCTCCGGCAAGATCGAGGTGCGATACAACACCGAAATCGTTGAGGTGCTGGGCGAAGACGCGGTAACTGGCATTCGCGTACGTTCCGCCGACGGCGAGACGGTGGAGCCGGTGCATGGCCTGTTCGTGTACGTCGGTTTGAATCCCAACTCGGCGCCCATCGCCAACCTGGTTCCGCTGGACAACTCAGGCCACGTACCAGTGGGCCTCACCATGGATACCCCCAAACCGGGTCTTTTCGCCGCCGGTGATATCCGCCAGCAGTCAGCGTCCCAACTGGTGGCATCGGCCGGCGACGGCGCAACCGCTGCCATCGCGGCATTCCGCTACATCAACTCCAGGCAGTGGTGAGTCTCGTCATGCAGATTACCGATCACGTGTACAGCACCCATATCCAGGAAGACCCAAACGCTTACGGCGCAATGCATCCGGGCGGCACCCAGATATACTTCGTCGGCGACCCGGCCGGCCACATGGTGATGATCGATTCGGGCGAACCCTACCGTGCCTGGCGTCATCAAATCGCGGCCTACTGGGACGAGTTGGGCCGCCCCGTCATCGACGCCATCCTGATTACCCACGGCCACGGCGACCATATCGGCGGCCTCGACCGGTTGCAGGAGCTGTTCGATTGCCCGGTGCGCTGCCACCCCAAGCTGGCGCCCAGGTTGCAGCACATCCTCGGCGGCGGCTCAGTGGTTGCCCTTACGGCCCCCGAAGTTATTGCCACTGGCGGCGGCGCGACCCTCAGGCCACTGTTTACGCCGGGCCACGAGGAAGATCACGTCTGCTACTTCCTGCGGCCCGACCGCGTACTATTCAGCGGCGATAACCTGCTGGGCAACTCGTCATCCAGCGTTCGCAACCTGAAACTGTACATGTCCTCGTTGAACCGCATGGCCAAAACCCGCCCGCAGGTGGTTTGCCCCGGCCACGGCAGCACCATCCTGCGCGGCGAACCCCGCATCCTGCAGCAGATTGCCCACCGCCAGGGTCGCGAAGACCAGGTGCTGTCGGCGATTGCCAAGGGCGCTGCCACCGTTGAGGAAATCGTGGCCGCCGTCTACCCACGGAACCTGCGCAGGTCGTTGCGCGACGCCGCCGGCCGCAACGTGCGTACGCACCTCGAAAAACTGCGGCATGAGCATCGCGTCAATGAGCAGGAAGCCATCTACACCCTGCCCGGATAAACGCGCCATGCGACCGCAACGTCCGATGATACGTCGCGCCTCTGGACCTCCCGGAGCAGCCGGCTGCGGATTGGTATTGTTTTGTCTGGGCGTTTTCCTGCTTTCGCCCATCGGCCTGCTCCTCATCAAAGGCGTAGCGTGGGTACTGGTCGGCCTGGGCGTCCTGCTGGCCGGCCTTGCAATCTGGAGTTGGTTAAGGCAGCGATGAACTCGGCTGCCTAACCGCCTGGCTACGGCACCATCAACCCCGAACCATCGCGTTGCAACAGTTCCACGCGCACGTCGTCCGGCCCCCGCACGAAGGCGATGCGGACGCCCGGCCTGATGGTGCGGGGCTCCACGTAGATCTCAGCGCCCTTGCTCCGCAGGTCTTCCACCGCCCCGTCAATATCATCGACCCGAAACCCAAAGTGGTCCAGGCCAAGGTGCGGATCACTGGGGTTGGAGTCGATGTGCTCCTCGGGAGCCACGCTTGCGATGAAGATCGCCAACCCGTTCACGTCCAGATCAACGCGGGGCACCCCGTCGCTTTGGACGCGGTTCAATACTGTCGCCCCAAACATGGTCTCGAAAAAACTAGCCATCCCTTCCGGGTCTTTGGTGCGTACATGGATGTGGTCGTACGTATAGGTGTACACCGGTGCGGCAGTAGACATTGATCGTTTCTCCTTGGTGAATCAAAGAATATTGGGAACGTATGCTAACCCATTATTCATGACCTGGAGCGCAGTTGCTATTCAACTGCGCTCCTTAAATTCGTGCGTCGGTTACTGGATTGGGCCGGGTTCCTTTATCTGTTCCATCAGGTCGTTGTCCCATTCGCCTTCCGCCACCAGTATCGCCTTGGCATCGAACACGAACGCCTCGATGAGGTTGTGCGACAGGTAGGCATAGGTTCCCGGTTGCCGAATCGTGTGAATCGACGCCCCGGCGGAACCGGCGGCTACCACCCAGGTCTCCAGGTCCACCGCCGGCGGACTGTTGAACCCGCCGCGCTCCCAAACGTAGTCGCCGTGCCCGCCAATCAGGTGCGGATAGGACTGCCGGTTGGCTTGTGAGTGGACAATCAGCACGTTTTCGCCCACGTTGGCAGTCAGTTGGCCGTCACCCTGCAGCGCACCGGTAACTCCGTTGAACACAATGTGCGTCGGTATCAACGTCTTCATCGCCGCCAGATCGTCCACCATAGAGGCGGACGGGCTTTCGTAGCGCTTGAACTCACCGTTTTCGTCCCGCGGCAGGTAGTAATCCTGCTCCCCCACGTAGTAGGCGCGGTCGTAGGAGATCGGATTGCCCGCGGGATCTCTCAGGCCTTCCCGAGGCAACACCATGATCGCCCCGTTCATTCCGTGTACCACGTGCCACGGCACCATCGTTCCGCCGGGCGCGCAGTGGTAGATGAACACGCCGGCCTTGGTCGCCCGGAACCGCAGCACCACCTCCTGCCCCGGCCCAACCTGGGTCAGCGAACCGCCGCCCAGGGCGCCGCTGGAGGCGTGAAGGTCTATGTTGTGCAGCAGCTCATTGCTGGAAGGGTTTACCAGGGTCAGCTCCACGTAGTCCCCCTCGTGCACCACGATGATGGGGCCGGGTACCGATCCGTTGAACGTGAACGCCCACATGAACACACCCGAAGTTACCTCGATCTCCTTCTCTTCCACCACCATCCGAATCTCGACGACCCGTGGATCCCCGGTATTCACCTGCTCGTGCTCCGGGAAAAACGGCGGAGCGACCAGCTCCTGCGTAACCCGTTCCAGGCCAGACACGTCTTCCGGATCCCAGGTGCGCGGCCCGCTCCAGTAGTCGCTTCCGGCCACCGCCGCCGTCGCCTCTCCACCTCCGTCACCCACTGCCTCCTGACTCGGCAAATCCGTGGGCAACGAGAACGTCGGTACTGCGGTTGCCGCCTCGTCCTCACCCCCGCAGGCCACACCGACGGACAGCATCGCTACCATCGTCAGGGTAAAAAACAACGCCAGCGTCCACCGGCGTTTCGGATTCCCCTGTGCTTTGAATTGCATGATTATCCCCTCACTAAAGAGTGTAGGACGATACCAAAAGTTTAGATAAACGGAAGAATAGCGACCGGTGCAAATTGTTTCAAGGCAACGGCTACCTCACGCGTACCCGATTTAATCTGTCATTGCGAGGAGCACAGCGACGTGGCAATCCCGATGAGGCTGAACACACTTCGACGAACCGCCGTTGCTACGGCGACGAGATTGCCACGCTACGCTCGCAATGACAAAGTGGGTACGCGTGAGAGCGGCTCCTGGGTTTGGCTATCCTCTATATCTATCCCAGGTAGGCGCGAGTAGTCCCGGTTATGTGGGAGGTGTCGTTGTACAGATGCAGCACCGAGTTGTTCGGGTAGGTACGCACCACCGTCAACGAGCAGTTGTGCATCACGAATTTCCAGTTGGCTTCCAGCGGCAGTTCCAGCAGCGAAACCAGCCCGGCGCGCAGACTGCCGCCGTGCCCAACAACCAGCACATTCTCATCCATGTGCTGCTGACGAACCTGTTGAAATATCCGGTCCAGCCGAACGCTGGTTTCACGGATGGTCTCGCCGTTCGGCGGCGCAAAATCCAGGTCGTTGGCCATTGAGGCTTCGTAAAGGTGTGGGTATGCTTCCCGATACTCGTCGGCCGTCATTCCTTCGAACACGCCCTTGTTGTACTCCCGCAAGTCCGGCGTGAACGAAAGCGGCACATCCCTTTCACCCACTGCGACCCTGGCCGTTTCCGCTGCCCGCTTCAGATCCGACGAGTAAACCGCATCGATTTGTATCCCCGCCAACCTTCTCGCCAACATCCGGGCCTGTTCCTGGCCCCGCGACGACAGCGCCACGTCGGTATGTCCCTGGATGCGTCCCTCGGCGTTCCATTCCGTTTCGCCGTGCCGAGTGATGTAAATGATCCCCATACTTGTCCTTACCTATAGTTGATTTCGCCCCAAACGTCCGCTACGGCATCGACCAACCGTACGCAGTCCGGAACGGGCCGCAGGCCGATGCGAATGCAGTCCGGCAACCCGAACGACGTGCAGTCCCGCACGAAAATGCCCCTGCGCGCCAACTCGTTCCGGAGTCCAGCGGCATCCCCAACCTGGGCCAGCACGAAGTTGGCCGCCGTCGGGTAGCACTTTACCCCGAGCTCACCCAATCCCTGTTCGATGCACACCCGAGATTCCTGCACCGCCGCCCGGGCCCGCGGCAGGTAACCATCGTCGGCCAGCGCAACCACGCCCGCCGCCTGCGCCAGACCGTTCACGCTCCAGTCCGGTTGCAATGCTGCCAGGCGTGTGATAACCGATTCCGCGGCCACCGCGTAGCCCAACCGCAACGCAGTCAGCGCGTAGTCCTTGGTCATCGATCGCAGCACCACCACCGCCTCGGTCGACGCTACCAGTGCTGTCGCGCTGGCCTCGGACTGTCGTTCCGACAGGTTGATGTACGCCTCGTCCACCACCAGCAAACTGCCGACGGCAACGGCTGCTTCCGATAGTATCTGCAGTTCTGCCCGATCCATCAATGCGCCGGTGGGATTGTTGGGATTGCACATGAACACCAGCGCCGGGCGTCCGGCAGTGATGCGTTCTGCGGCGACCCCCGTGTCCCACGTGAATCCGGCCTCGCTCCGGTTTGCCTCCAGGTTCTCGACGCCTCCCCCCGACAGGGTTACCGCCCCGGCATACTCGCTGTAAGTCGGCGTCAGCAGCATGGCGACGCGATTCACGCCCCCGACCGGTGACCCTACGTAGGCTCTGGCCAGCAGATGGATGATCTCGGTGGAACCGTTCCCCGCGATGACATTCCCGATGCCGATGCCGTCGCCCCGGTGATGCTGCGCAATCGCTTCCGTCAGCGCCAGGCTGTGCGGATCGGGATAGGCCGCCAGTTCCACGGCGGCGATTGCCTCAGCCACTCCCTCCGGCGGCCCCAGCGGACTGACGCTGGCCGAGAAGTCCAGGCAATCCTCCAGCTTCAACCCCAGCTCGCGCAGTTCCGCCAGCTTGATCGCGCCGTGAACCGGTCGCCCGGTAGCGCCGCCAATGGCAGCGTCGTATTGATCCAGACTATTCATGCTGGGTCGCGCAGTGACGAACGCGAATCACCTTCCTACCTTTCTTCGGGCCGTGACCATTGCACCGTAGACTAGGACACCATTCTACTCTACACCTCTACACCCGTCAGACCAGCGCCACCCGCAGGTAGATGATCCCGACTGCCAACCCACCGGCCAATGCCGTGGTCAGGTACAGCGCCCGCGTGGCCAACCCGATGTGGGTCCCCTCCGGTTCCGGCGCCGGATCACCCAATCGGTAGTGCCCCACCTTCTCCAGCGTCACGCCCAACCCTCCGGCCATCGCCGCCATCGTCCAGCCGGCGTTGGGCGACTCGGTTCGCCCGTGGTGCGCCAGCATGATGCGCCATGCCGGCCCTCCGCGCATTCCCGGCAACACCACCGTGGACAACCACAGCAGCGCCGCCGCCAGCCGCGCCGGGACCAGGTTCACCAGGTCGTCCAAACGCGCCGACGGTTTGCCCAGATATTCGTACCGCCCCCGGTACCCGATCATGCTGTCCAGTGTGTTGATCGCGCGATACGCCACCGCGCCCGGCAGCCCGAAGATCGCGAACGCCAGCAACGGGCCCACGATGCTGTCGGTAATGTTTTCTGCCACCGATTCGATGGCCGCCGCCGCCGCTTGCCTCTCCGTTAATCCGGATGGGTCCCGGCTCACCAGCGCCGACATCCGCCGCCGTACCTCTCCGATGTCTCCGGCGGCCAGAATTTTCCCGATATCTGCGGCCACGCGATGCAGCATACGTACCGAAAAGGTGGTTTTCAGCAGCGCGGCCACTACCACCACGTAAGCCAGCGGGTGCAGTTCCAGCAGGCCAAAGCTGACGGCCCAGGCCAACGCTCCCCAGGCTGCGGGAATCACCACGGCCATCGTTGCCCCGTATATCAGCTGCCACGCCGTTGCAGCATCCCGACCCGGCGCGACCCGTTCTGCCGCCGCCACCGTGTTGCCGATCCACACCGTCGGATGCAACCGGTTGGGCGGTTCGCCCAACGCAACGTCCAGCGCCAGCGCCAGGATCAGCGCCAGCACATCCAGCGGAACCGGCAAAGACAGCAGGGTTGCGGCTACTACGTCCACACGCTTAACCCGTGACCAGCCCGAACCACGCGAAGGGAGGCCCGAACCAGCCCCGCGCCAGCAGCGCAACCAAAACGATCAGGGCCGCCGACTCCACCATCTCGTTGACGGCGCCGTAGCAATCGCCAGTCAACCCGCCGCCCAGCTTTTTGGCCAACACCATCCCCATCAGGAGAGCAAGAACCGATACGCCGGCCCATACCGCCAGTCCGGCTACGCCGCCGGTTCCTGCCGCAATCAACCCGGCAAACACCAAGGCCCACGCCGTCGCCAGCCACGGCTTTCCCCCCGAAGTGAAAGCCGTTCCTATCCCCTGTTGGCGACCGTACGGAAACACCGTGAGCAACAGCGTCATCGTCCAGCGCGCAACGATCGGGAAGAACAGCAGCGCCGGCCACACCGTCCCGTCGCCTGCCAACAGCGTGGTCAGCGCGCCGTATTTCACCAGCAATACGCACCCGGCTCCCGCCACCGCAAAGGCGCCCACTCGCGAATCCCGCATTATCTCCAGACGTCGCTCCACGGTCCTTCCACCCCAAACGCCGTCGCACACGTCCATCAAGCCGTCCAGGTGCAGAAATCGGTTGGATACTGCCAGAGCAGCCACCAGCAACGCCGCCGTGAGTGGCGCCTCGATGCGAAGCCAGCGGCATAACTCGGCCACGCCCACCAGCAGCAGGCCGTACAGCAGCCCCACCAACGGGTACCAACCCCGGGAGCGCGAGATTTCCCGGTCGGTGGCCGTGGATAAACCCACCGGCGCCAGCGTCAGGAACGACAGCGCCACCAATAACGGCCCGAATAACCATCTCATCGGTGCTGCGAACCCCGGAGGTCGACGCGACGGCAGGTTATCGCCGAAATCTGCTACCCGTCATCCCGGTCGCTGACACCAGCTTCCGCAAAGGTAGCCATCTCGGCCAGACAACGCGCCGCTGCTTCAATAATGTGCATCGCCAGCGCTGCTCCGGTGCCCTCTCCCAGCCGCATGTTCATGTCCAGCAGCGGAGTCAATCCCATTGCGTCCAGGGCAACATTGTGACCCGGCTCAACCGAGCGGTGACCGCCGATAAACCGCTCCGCTGCCACCGGACACAACCGCCAGGCTATCAGTGCCGCGGCCCCGCTGATGAACCCGTCCACCACCACCGCGCAATTCCTGGACGCTGCTCCCAGCATTACACCGGCCAAGACGCCAATCTCGTAGCCGCCCACTTTGCACAACACGTCCAGTCCATCGTTGGCGTCGGGCTGGTTGGTTTCCAGCACCCGCCGGATGGTATCGATCTTGGCAGCCAGCCCCGCGTCGTCCACTCCGGTGCCCCGGCCCGTAACGTTCGCCACGTCCGCGCCGGTGATGGCCGCGGTGATGGCCGCCGACGGCGTGGTGTTGCCGATGCCCATGTCCCCCCCGGCAATGACGTTGGCGCCAGCGTCCGCCCGCTCGATGGCGGCGGCAATGCCCACCTCCAGACACTGGATGGCATCTTCTCGGGTCATGGCCGGCCCACGGGCGATGTTGCCCGCGCCGTACCCCACCTTGGCGATGGTTAACCCCGGATGCGGGTCCAGATCAACCGCCACCCCGGCGTCGATCACCACGATGTCGGCGCCCGCCTGACGCGCCAGCACGTTGATGGCCGCGCCGCCAGCCAGGAAGTTGAACACCATCTGCGGCGTTACCTCGGCCGGATACGCAGACACGCCCTCCGCCGCGACGCCGTGGTCGCCCGCCGCGACAATGACCGCCTTGCCCGTGATCGCCGGTATCGCCTGCCCAAAGATACCCGCCAACTGGATCGACAGACTCTCCAGGCGACCCAAACTGCCGGGCGGCTTGGTCAACACCCCCTGGCGGGCCTCCGCTGCGGACACCGCCGCCTGATCCAGCGGGCCGATAGCGGCGATAGTTTCATCCACGAGCTCGGAGATGCTCATACAATTCCTTCCTTGAGTGACGATCTCTGGAGCGACGATCCTCGGAGTGACACTGCCAGCGTGCTGTCATCGCGGGCGCGGCACGGCGATCCCGTTGCGGGACCAACCACTAACCGCACCGGTAGCGCCCAACCCGTCAATCCCGATAAACCTAAATATGACCATCCGGCTTCAGAACTCGATGCCGGGCTGGGCTTTGATGCCGGCGTCATAGGGATGCTTCACCACGTTCATCTCGGTAACCAGGTCTGCAAACTCGACCAGCTCGGCCGGAGCATGTCGCCCGGTGATAATGACGTGCTGCATTTCGGGACGATTCGTCAACGCCTCGACCACATCCTCCACCGGCAGCCAACCGTAATGCATGGGGTAGGTGAACTCGTCCAATATAACGAGGTCGTATTCCCCGGCGTTGATCACTTCCTTGGCATCTTCCCACAGTGCCCGGGCCAGGTCTGCGCTGGCGTCCAGATCCTGAGAGCGCCAAGTAAACCCATCGCCCATGGCCCGAACCGTTATGCCCATCTTGGCCGCAGCCCGCTGCTCGCCGAAATTGGCCGTGGTGTGCTTGATAAACTGCAGCATCACCACCTTCATGTCCCGACCCCACGCCCGCATCAGCACACCCATGGCGGCGGTGGTTTTACCCTTGCCGTTGCCCGTGTTAACAATTACCAGTCCCTTGTTGATGCGCGGCCCACGCACCGATTGGGGCCCGTGCCTAAGCTCTTCCGTTGCCATTTCCGCTCCGTTCCGTTTCGTCCTGTGCCTGTTCCGTCCTGTGCCCGTTCCGTCCCGTAGAAAAGTTTCCCGTCTTTCGTCGTCCGGCTTTACCGGCGCGAACGAGCTGCCGCACACGTGTCCACGAATCGCTGCGCGAGACCGGGCCGGCTCCCCAGGTGCACGTGGATGTACGACGCCCAAACGCTACCCACCCGAAACCCCTCTGGCCGCCCATCCTGGTTCACCACCTGATAGGCCGCGCTGGAGGCATCCGGCGGTTCCTGCAATACCGACCAGTGGAACTCGTGGCCACGCACCTGCTCGCCCGAACGCAACAATGGCCCGTCACCGCAGGCCGCTACCTCCCGGTAGCCCAGGTGCAGCCGCCGCCCGTCCATCGATGACACCACCGGGATCGCGCCCACCATGGGGAATTGTTGCCCGTCCAGGTCGGACAAACTGCGTCCCAGATACATCAGTCCGCCGCACTCGGCGTACACCGGAACACCATCGGCTATCGCTTTCCGCACCGACTCCAGCATTCCCTGGTTGCGCGACAGATCATCGGCAAACAGCTCCGGAAACCCTCCACCCAGATATACGCCGCCCACACCCTCAGGCAGCCGATCATCATCCAGTGGAGAGAACGGCACAACTTCGGCGCCCCACGCCTCCAGCAAATCCAGCGAGTCCTGATAATAAAAGGAGAACGCCCGATCCTGCGCCACGGCAATCATCGTCCGCTTCGGTTGGGCATCCGCCGGAAACACCTGCGATGCGCCCGTTCCCGGCTTGCCGGCGCCGGCGGCAATGCGGGCGATGGCATCGATGTCGATCGTCTTCTCCACCTGCGCGTTCAGAGCCTCGTACCATTCGTTGACCACCGTCCCCTCTACCGTTGGAATCAGGCCCAAATGACGCTCCGGCTGCACCAGGTCATCCCGCCGCGGCAGCCATCCCACCACCGGCAGTCCTGTGGTCGCCTCGATCTGCGGCTGGCAAAACTCCAGGTGCCGCTCGCTGCCCACGCCGTTCAGAATGACGCCGGCGATGCGGAGATCAGGATCAAACTGCTGGTATCCCAGCACCTCCGCCGCCACACTGCGCGCCACCTTGCCGGCGTCGGCAATCAGGATAACCGGCGCGTCCAGCAGCTTGGCCAGTTCAGCGGTGGAACCGTCTTCATCCAGCGACGAGTGGCCGTCGAACACGCCCATCACCCCTTCCACCACGGCGATATCGGCCGCGCCCGACGACCGGTGGAACAGCTCCGTAACCACCGGATGCGGCAACAGCCAGGTGTCCAGGTTGCGGGAGGGCACGCCGCACGCGAGCCCGTGATACGTGGGGTCGATGTAATCGGGGCCCGCCTTGAACGGCTGCACCTTCAGGCCCCGCCGAGCCAGCGCACCCATGATGCCGCTGGCGATGGTGGTTTTCCCCACGCCGGAACGCACCCCTGCAATCACAACGGCTGACGGCATATCAGGTCATCCTCGCAATAATTCCGTCTCCCGGCGGGAGAGAGGCAGGGCAACGGCCACCGCAACATGGTTTGATGGGACCGAGCTTCAGTTTGGGCACTAATACCATCCTACGGGTGTTCTTCTATCGAATCGTAGGCGTCGGCGGGCAACGCGATTTTTTGAGGATACTTTTCCAGCAGCGCCATGAAGAAATTGTGCCGGTGCGGGTTGGTGGCATCCACTTCCGATTTGCGCAGATAAACGCGCATCGCCGGATGGCCGTCGCCGTCGCGCATCCACAGTTGATACGACGGTAACCCCTGGTCATTGGTGGTTTGAATGAATTCCGCCTCCCGGATTTTCGACATGTCCAGGTGCATGTGCGTTCCGCCGGGCACCATCAGCGTGACCACGCGACCGTTGGGGGTGAACCTCAGATCATCAAAGTCCATATACACTTCCGCCGATGCGGCAGTGCTTTCCAGCATCACCACCACCTCATTGAAACCGATCCCATCAACCCCATCGCGGCATTCTTCCAGAATATCGCGGAGGACAACATCATTCGGTGCGGTCATCAAGTTCACCTCCCGGTGCAGGCGCGGGTTATTTCAGCACGTTTTACGATTGCGGCGATTATGTACCAGCCGCCACGGCAACGCAAATCGCCAGCGGATTTCCGTTCCCATTTGTTGTCTCCCAATTACAAAAGCGCGGCTCCGGCAGGCCGGAGGAGGAGGTAACCGTCCCACCGGAACCGCGCAGGAAAAGTGGTTCGTTCCTGCATCAACAACGAAAAACCCGACTGCACTTATCGCAATCGGGTTGAGCATGGCCTGATACCGGTAGGAAATGGCAGCCACTGTGTTCGGTAATTATTCCAGGAACTAAGCCGCCAATTCTGCCCACTCGTCCGCGCAGTGCAGTCAGAACATGCCTGCGGCAGGCCTCCTGGCTTATGGCTGCAAACGACGCTTCTCCGCCTTCCCACCCATTCGGGCAGTGGCTTTTGAGCCGACATCCTTACGGATATCGACCGGAGGGCGTCTCACCAATTACAGTGGCGGGACCGCACCGGATTCGCACCGGATTTCCTTGTTAGCCCGTTTGCCGCCGCCATCGGATCACTCCGATCAGCAGCAACTCGCGAGCCACCGGCAGGCATTCACGTTTGATTCGTTTGTTAATTACTAAAAGGTAACACGCCCCCGGTTACCAGTCAATCGCGAGCAGCCCCACTCAGGGTCTTTCTATTGTCCCCTAATGTCATTGCGAGGGCAGCGTGGCAATCTCGTAGCCGTATCGACCAACGCTGTCGCCAGCTCACCTTCGACCGCCACGTTCCGATAGTCGAATGACCCTGAGTCCCACTGCAGTTGCTCTCGTCATTCTCGCGCAGGCGGGAATCCAGTGTCCGAACGGATAGGAGACCGTCCGAAATCCGACTCAATCGTGCTTTCAGTATTCCAGCATCATGCGCTGCAACTCCGAAGGATCAGTGGTCCGTGTCAAGCCCAGCATCAGCAGGATTCGCGCCTTCTTGGGGTGCAGATTGTCCGCGACGATGTAACCCTGCTCCATGAACCGCCTGGTTTGCAGCACCCTGCCGGTGCCAACCTGCGTCGACAGGACCACCGGCACACCCGATGCTATCGCCCTTTGCAATCCGGCCATAAACGGGGCCGGCGAACCACCGCTGCCCAATCCGGCTGCCACGATTCCCCCCACCTTCGCGTCGGTGAGGGCATCGATCACGGTGCCGTCCGCGCCGGCGTAGGCGTAGGCGATATCAACGCGCGGCAGTTCGTCGATACCAGCCAAATCGAACTCGGAATCTGCGGTGTGCCTCCGCTCGGGACGACGATAATAAACCACCTGGCCGTCGGAGTCTGAATACCCCAGGTAGCCCATGTGTCCCGACTGGAACGTCTCCACGCGGTACGAGTCCGTCTTGGTGACGTCACGCGCCGAGTGAATCTCGTTGTTCAAAACCACCAGAGCGCCCCGTCCCGCCGACTGCTCCGCGGCTGCTATGCGCACCGCATCCAGCAAATTGTTGTCGGCGTCCGTGCCCATCGCCGACGGGGGACGCATCGCTCCCGTAACCACCACCGGCCTACGGTCGCGCACCGTCAGGTTCAGGAAATACGCGGTCTCTTCCAGCGTTGCCGTGCCGTGGGTTACCGCAGCACCGGACGCGGCGCCGTCCGCGCTCATCCGCTCGTTGATGCGTCGCGCCAGCGTCAGCCAGTCGGACGGATACACCTCCGTGCTGCCAACGTTGATCACCTGCTCTGCAACTACATCCGCCACTTCCTCCGCTTCGGGAACCCGCGCCAGCATCTCCTGGATCGTAAGCTGCGTCCCCCGGTAGCTGTAGTTGGCGAAATCGGTGCGGTTCTCCCCCACGAATGAAATCGTCCCTCCCGTGCCAAACAGATACACCCGGCTGCGTTCACCGTATGTTGAATTAACCATTCAATCCTCCCCGGACTGCGCTGCTGTGGCGCCCGGTGGCTCCGCTGCATCAGTCCGCTTTGCAATTTATCCGCTGCGCCGCTAGTATGTTAACCTATCTCCCGGCTTTCTGCGGCATCTCACCATAGCCGCGGCAAGCGCCGGCAGGAGCTTTATGGGCAATAATCGCTGGATCCGCAACAGTCTCATCTATCTGCTCATCATTATCGGAGTCATAGTAGTTTTCTACACGCTGATTCCGAGCTTCGGTAGTAGCGAACAACTTTCTATTACCGATGTCTTCAACGATGTGCGGAGTGGCAAGGTCGATCAGATCATCGTGGATGGCGAAAAACTCACCGTCATCCCTCGGACTACCATCGGTGGCGAGGCCACCAAGTACACCAGCCGTATCGGCGAAAACGCTGATTTCTATACGCTGCTCAACGAAGCCGTCGACCTTGACCGCCTCACCAGCCCGCCCAAAGTGGATTACAAAGGCTCGGGCGGATTCGGCAGCATTTTCGGCATCCTGCTCAACTTCCTGCCCCTGATATTCTTCGGCGGCCTCATCCTTCTGATGATGCGCCAGGCCCAGGGATCCAACAATCAGACCATGAGTTTCGGGCGCAGCCGCGCTCGCATGATGCCGTTCAACCGGCCCTCGGTTACATTCAACGACGTGGCCGGAGTCGACGAAGCCAAAGCCGAGCTCGAAGAAGTCGTCGATTTCCTCAAATATCCCGAACGCTTCCTGTCCCTCGGCGCCCGCATCCCCAAGGGCGTGCTCCTGGTGGGTCCTCCCGGCACCGGTAAAACGCTGCTGGCACGGGCCGTCGCTGGCGAAGCCGGCACACCGTTCTTCCATATTTCCGGGAGCGAATTCGTCGAGATGTTCGTAGGCGTCGGCGCGGCCCGCGTCCGTGACCTGTTCGAACAGGCCAAGCGCAACGCTCCGTGCATCCTCTTCGTAGACGAGATCGACGCCGTCGGTCGCCACCGCGGCGCCGGCCTGGGCGGTGGACACGACGAACGCGAGCAAACCCTCAACCAGATCCTGGTTGAAATGGACGGCTTTGAAACCAACACCAACATCATCGTCATCGCCGCCACCAACCGGCCCGACATCCTGGACCCCGCCCTGCTCCGCCCCGGTCGTTTCGACCGCCGCGTAACGCTGGACCTGCCCGACGTTGTCGGTCGCGGTGCGATCCTGAAAGTGCACGTCGCGGGTAAACCCCTGTCCAATGAAATCAGCATTGAGATCGTCGCCCGCGAGACTCCCGGATTCAGCGGCGCCGACCTGTCCAACCTGGTTAATGAGGCCGCGCTCCTCGCCGCCCGTAAGAACCAGTCCAGCATCTTCATGGCCGACTTTGAGGAGGCCATCGAGCGCGTGATCGCCGGCCCCGAACGCAAGAGCCGTGTCATCAGTCAGCGCGAAAAAGAAATGACCGCCTACCACGAAGCCGGTCATGCCCTCGTCGCCTGGTTGCTTCCCCACGCCGACCGCGTCCACAAAATCAGCATCGTCTCCCGCGGCAACATGGGTGGACACACCACGTTGCTCCCCGATGAAGACCGGTATCTCTGGACCAAGAACCAGTTCCAGGACATGCTCGGTGTCATGATGGGGGGTCGCGTCGCCGAAGAGTTGATCTTTGACGAAGTTACCACCGGAGCCAGCAACGACATCGAACGCGCCACCAAAACCGCCCTCGGTATGGTCAAACGCTACGGCATGTCCTCCAGCCTCGGCCCGCGCACCTTTGGCAAACGGGAAGAGCTGGTGTTCCTGGGACGCGAAATCAGCGAAGAACGGGACTACGGCGACAAAATCGCAGAAGAGATTGACGTCGAAGTGCGCCACCTTATCAATAGCGCCTACCGGCAGGCCCAGCAGCACCTGATGGATTACAAACCCAAGCTGGTTCAAATCGCCGAATATCTCATCGAGCACGAAGCTATCTCCGGAGATGCCTTGCGCCGTCTCTTCAACGACGACCCGCCCGGCATCGAATCGGAACCCGCCCGGCCAATCCCGGCGCCATCGCCTTACGCACCGCCGGCCCCGCCGGTCACCCACGGCGATCCGCTCCCCAATCCGGCCCCTTCATTCGGCAGTTCGGCCACCAACGATCCAGCATCGGGAGTGCCGCCCGCCGCCGACTAGCCTATCGAATTACCCCCTCTCCCTTGATGGGAGAGGGTTGGGGTGAGGGTGAAAACCCCGCCGACGTTACGACTTGGGCGACCCCCCCATTCATCCTGAGCCCGTCGAAGGACCCCCTTTCCCTCGATGGGAGAGGGTTGGAGCCTGCCCCGTACTTGATACGGGGGTGAGGGTGAAAACCCCGCCGACGTTACGACGTGGGCGACTCGCCGCCGCCCGAGTCCTCTTCCAGGGGCAGGCTGCGGTAATACAACCCCCACTCGTGCATCAGGTTCTCCACCCGCGGGTCTTTCAGCGCGACCAACTCCCGAAAGAACCCTGCCATAGCGTGGGCCGGCCGCAATTCATCGCTGCATACCCAGCTCCGATCGCCCGGCACGGCGTAGATAAGGCCGCTTTGGTGCGGACACGAAACCTGAACCCGTGCCATGTCTTCGCCAACCTTTACCGTCATACCCTGCGACGACGACCCGGAGTCCGCGCTCCCAGAAGAAAATCCCAGTGGTGCTGTCATCGGTTCAACATCCTCACCTTGTGCGTTGAATCACCCCGTACGCGACCCGAGCCTGGCATCCTGTTAACCCACACCAACCAGCAATCCGTGCCGCCGGACGGATCCCAGTCCAGTCGTCCATGCGGAGTCGTCGCCGGGCGGTTAACCGGCGCCAAAATGTCCCGACGTCGGGCGAACGACATTATAAACCACGTCCCGGACAATAGTGTTATACTGGCAAAGCCATTCGGCGAGGGCCAAATTGGACACTCGCTGTGGTGCAACTCCCACACTCCCACCGCTCCCGGAAGTTGCCCATTCCACCCATCGCAGCATCTAACAGCTGAAAGGAACGAATATTTATGTTCAACCCCGGCGGAGGCCAGCAGCCACCTCGACAACCCGAGTTCGACTTTGACCAGATTATCGGTCGTATCCGGGGCATTTTCGGTGGAGCGGGAGGCAGATTCGGCAACCTCAACCTCGGTGTAATTATCGTCGCTATCGTTGCGTTGATCGTCGTCATCTGGGCTGCCACAGGTGTGTACACCGTCAGCCCCGGCGAAAACGCTTCATTGCGCCTGTTTGGCGCGGTTCAGGGCGATCCAATTACTCAGGAAGGTCTCCACTGGTGGTGGCCCGGTCCGATAGGGAAAAACGACGTTGTCCTGGTTACACAGACCCGTCGTATGGAGCTGGGTTTCCGGTCTAACGATGCCGCCGTCAATACCCCGTTCCTGGACGAAGCCCTCATGATTTCCGGCGACCTCAACATCGTTGACGTTCAGATGGTGGTGCAATACCGAATCAGCAACCTCAACAATTTCCTGTTCAAGGTCGATGATCCGGGCGAGCAGATTCGTGGCGTCCCCGAAGGTCGCCCCGACGGTCGCACCCTCAAGGACGGCGCCGAAGCCGCCCTCCGTCTCGTCGTGGGCCAACGCTCCATCGACGACGTGTTGGTCCGAGGGCGCGAACTGGTGGAAACCGATACCAGAACCCGTTTGCAGGCCATCCTCAACGAGTACGAGGCTGGTATCGAGGTCATCTCCGTCCAGCTCCAGGACGTCAAGGCGCCCGAAGAAGTCCGCGACGCCTTCGACGACGTGCTGCGAGGCCGCCAGGAACGGGAAACCCGCATCAACCAGGCCCGAGCCTACCAGGAAGATATTCTTCCCCGAGCCAACGGTGACGCCGCACGCATCATTGAAGCGGCAGAAGCTTTCCGCCAATCCCGTATCGAAACCGCCAACGGTGAAAGCCTGCGCTTCCTGTCGGTGCTCACAGAGTACCGAAACTCACCCGAGGTTACACGTCAACGCCTTTACCTGGAAGCCATGGATAACGTGCTGCCCAGCGTCAGAAAGGTTATCCTTGGCCCCGGTACCAACCCGGTACTGATTCTGGGACAGGACGGAAACATCATACCCGCCCCCGTCGGCCCCAATCCCCAGTAGCAGCAATCTAGCACCGCGTTTCCGCTACTGACCGTCCACCCTTTCGGAGAATCCCCCAATGCGCAAACTCATCATCGCCGCCGTCATCATCATCGTCGCCTTAGTTGTGCTGCGTCAAACGCTTTACGTTGTTGATGTGACGGAACAGGTCATCATCCTGCGCTTCGGCGAGGTGGTGAATACCGAAGAATCTCCCGGACTCAACGTCAAACTTCCCTTCGTCGACACCGTCGTCAGACTGGACCGCCGCGTGCTCCGCATTGACGCCCCTCCGGTGTCCATGCCCGACCAGGACAAAGAGAACCTGGTCATCGACATCTACGCCCGCTACCGAATCGTCGATCCCGTTCAGTTCCGCAAAACTCTCCAAAACGAACTCAATGCCCGCAGCCGCCTGGGTGACATCGTCACCTCCACCCTGCGTGACCGCGTAGCCCTCCGTGATCGTACCGACATCATCGGGGCCAAACCCCTCCTCGACGACCTCGGAGTACCCGTAACGGATGTCGAAGGATTGCCGTTGGTTGAAGGGCAGGAAACCCGCACCGAGATCCTGGGCGAAGTGCTCGCGGCCGTCCGCGAAACCACCGGTGGCGACAATTTCGGTATCGAGATCATTGACGTGCGTATCAAACGCGCCGACTTCCCCGAGGCTGTTACCGCATCCATTTTCACCAGAATGCGCGCCGAGCGTAACCGTATCGCTGCCCGTTTCCGCGCCCAGGGTGAGGAGGAAGACCGCAAGATTCGAGCCACCACTGACCGTGAGCGCGACGTTATCCTGGCAGTGGCCCAGCGCGAGTCCAACCGGGTTCGCGGTGAGGGTGAGGCCGAAGCCATCCGCATCCTCGCCGAAGCCTTGAACAGCGACCCCGAATTTTTCGCTTTCCGCAGAAGCCTCTTATCCTACCAGATTCAGATCAAGGGTCAGGACACCATAGTCTTCTCCGCAGATTCCCCCCTGTTCCGGTACCTGCCGGGACCCGATGGCGTTACAGAGTAAGACAACTCCGCCAATTGGGTACAACCGCGTCTTACAAACGTACAGGAGGGGCGACGTAATCGTCGCCCCTCCTGTATTTGCCAGTTCTGGGCTCAGTTGAAAAAGCTACCTTCCAGAGATACGGCGTCCTTCCTCCAGTCCCCCGGCGGTTCGTGTGGGTGCGGTAATCAGGATGCTGAAACCCTGCTCCAGTCGCATCGGCACTTCCGCCGCCGTGCAGCCCACCGCGCAGGGGACACCGGCGTTCTGGCAGATTCCCAAAATCCGCAGTAGCATCTCCTGAACCTCCGGATGCCCGGCGTTGCCTCGGTGTCCCATCGCCACCGACATATCGCCAGGCCCGGCCCATATCGCGCCGATGCCCTTCACCTCCCGCAGTATGTCCGGCAGGTTGTTGGCTCCCGTTGGCTCTTCCACAATGCCCATCAACAACAGGTTGCCGTCGGGATCGATGGGCCAAATGTCGGCGGCGTCATAATACTCTGTAGCCGACAACCCCCAGTACCGGGGAGCAATCCGCTGCCACCATCCCCGTTCGCCCCGCGGCTCAAAGTCGGCCACACCGGGAACCTGCGGATAACGCGCCGCCCGCACCGCCGACATTGCTCCTTCCACCGTATCCAGGTGGGGCAGTATCAGACCATACACCCCCGTGTCCAGCGCCTGCTTGATGACCCACTGGTTCTGCTCCCGGGTGTTGGGCGGAATACGCACAATCGGCGTCGGGTCGGCCTGCAAACCACCGCCGTCAATCACCCGTTTGCGATTCAGCAAAAATTGCAGCGACGTTCGCAGGTTGTTGAATGACAACCCCTCGTGTTCCATCTCGATCATTACCAGGTCATAGTCCGAATCGGCAAAATAGGTCATTTCATCCAGATTGCCGTTCCAGATCAAACCCGTGCCGAAAACTGGTTTGCCCTCTTCCAGCAGCTGAATCGCCTTGTTGTAACGTGTCGTGGCGGGCATATTTTCTGCCTCCTGTTTAGACCGTTGCAGTTGTTCGCGTTTTACTGGCCGCCGTTTATCCGGATAATGCGGCGCGAAACTCGGTGTCGTTTTCGTGCGGGCCGACCACTGCCAGCCGGAACGCCTGGGGCGAGATCAGTCGCTCTGCGGTTCGCAATACGTCGGTTGGCGTCACCGCGTCGATGCGCGACGCAGTTTCATCCGGCGTGGTTATCTCTCCCAGTAACAATTCCTGCGAGGACAGCCAGGCCGCCACCGCCCGCGAGTCTTCCATTCGCATCAGCAGCCGGCCCTTGATGTACTCCCGAACCTTATGCACCTCGGTGTCCGGAACCCGCTCCAGCATTCCCAGCAACTCCGTGCGGGTCGCCTGCACCGCTTCAGCGGCCCGAGCCGGCTCCGTCCCGCAGGACACCACCAGCGCGCCGCAGTCCCGGTAATTGCTCAAGGCGCTGTGCACGTCGTACGTTATTCCAAGGTTCTCACGCAGGTTCTGGAACAGCCGGCTGCTCATCCCATCTCCCAACACACCGTTCAACACCGTGGCCGCATAGCGGTCGGGATCGGTCATCATCAAGCCTGGCATCCCGATGCACAGGTTGGTGTCTTCGGCAGGCCGAGTATCCAGAAGAATGGTAGGCGCATCGTCGGCCGCCGCGACAACCGGTTCCCAACCCAGGGGTTCCCCGGGCATCCAGTCTGCCGTAGCCTCGGCCAGCATACCCACCGCCGTATCATGATCCAGCGCGCCGGCAATACTGATAACCGTGTTGTTGGGTCGGTACTGCCGTTCCATGTACTGGCGCACGTCCTCCAACCCGATAGCGCTCACCGTCTTCGGTTCTCCGCCAACGTCCCGTCCCATGGCCTGCCCGGGCCAGATGGCACGGTCGATCAACAGAGCGCACACCTCGGCCGGGTAGTCATTGGTCATCCGCAATTCATCGAGGATGACGTCCCGCTCCTTCTCCATTTCCGTCGGATCCAGCAGCGGATGACGCACCAGGTCGATAATCACCGGCAACGCCCGATCGGCGTACACGCTGGCAACCTTGCACCAGAACGAGGTCATTTCCCGGTCGGTGGCCGCATTCATGATGCCGCCCACCCCTTCCACGGCTTCCGAGATGGCCAGAGCGGTCGGCCAGCTTCGGGTGCCCTTGAACGGCAGGTGCTCCAGAAAGTGCGACAATCCGGCCAGCTCGGAAGGTTCGTACCGTGAGCCCGCCCCAACCGATATGAACATGGAAACGCTGCGGGTGTGTGGCATCTCTGCCGTTAACACCCGCAACCCGTTGTTCAAAACTGTGCGGCGATACACGAAATTTGCGGCGATCAGGTGTTCAACCAGTCCACGTCGCCCTGCAGGTCTGCCGGATGCGACTTGGACATGAACACCGTATAACGCCGACGCGCCTCACCGATGGTCGTGTTGTCGGGACCGTGCCCGGGATACACATAGGTGTCATCAGGAAGGGTGAGCAGCTTTCTGCTGATGCTGCCCAGCTCCTGCTGCAAAGCCTCCGGACTCCGTGACCGGCCCGGCCCGCCCGGGAACAGCGTGTCCCCCGAGAAAAGAAAACCCCCCACCAGGAAACAGGTGGACCCCTCGGTATGCCCCGGTGTGCTCAAACACTGAATCGTCTGGTTGCCAAACGCCACCGTGTCGCCGTCGCTCAGATTGCGCTGCGGTGGGCTGGGCGGCAAACCGGCATCCGGCCCGCCGATGGCCGCCGGCGCGCCTATGCTGCCGGTAATTTCGGTGTAGCCCGCCAGGTGGTCCTGGTGACCGTGGGTAATCAGGATCGCCTGCACGTCTATCCCGTGGGCCCGAACCTCGTCGATCATCTTTTCCGGCTCGGCGGGCGTATCGATACAAACCCCCTGGTTGGTCTCCGGACACACCACGATATACCCGTTGTTGCCCAGGGTTCCCATATTTTCAATCTTGTGGACGGTAACATCGCCCGCCCCGTGCGTTTCATGGTGAACTGGCATATTCCTGCGCCTCCTCGGTGGTTAATTCAAACCGGTAGTCATTTCAAATCGGTAGTCAATTTCAAAACTGAACTGATCCCCTCTCGCCTGTGAGAGGGCAATAGCCTGCCCCGTACTTGATACGGGGGTGATGGCGGTCATTCAACCCGCCTCCACCGCTTATGCACCCGCATTGTAGCAAACCGGGCGGTGCGGATGTGAATGGCGGATGTGCCGACCCGTGCCGCGCCAACCAATCACCGGAGTTGTTACACACCGAGAATGGGGCGATCGTATTGGGCTGGGCGCCCGCTTCACCCTCCCAGGCGAGCCCTCATGCTGTCCGGCACCTGGCGAATCCGCCTGCTGAACGCCGTGTCCCAACGCATCCCCACCTGTCGCGCCGCCTCGGTCACCAACCGCGCGCCGTTCAAATAATCGTCCCGGTGGATGTATTCGGCGGCCACCGAGCCATCTGCTGCGCCGTTGTGGTAATTGCCCAGCGGGAAGGCGACCCCGGTGGCGCGATAGCCGTAGGCGAGGAACGCGCTGGCTTCGCATACGCCGCCGCTCATTAACTGGCGCTGGCACCGGAAATCGTTGCCGCCGGCCGTCAAAACCTCTCGCGCTCGAATCAACGCCGACTCGGCATCGTGATTGAAGGTACTGCCCGCGTCCCCGGCGCGGATCACCGGGCCGTTTCCAATTTCAGCCCCGGGCAGCGTCCGCGACGACTCCAGCGACACCACCAGCGTGTCCAAAGGCAATGTGCCAGCCTCGGCCAGCAACCGCGCCCCAACCAACCCAACCTCCTCGGCGCGGGTGAAAACCCCGTATACATCGCCGGTGGGCGGTTCGCCGTGCAGCCTGTCCAGCGCCGCCAGAATACAGCCGCAGCCAGCCAGGTCGTCCGCCGCGCGCATCACCAGATAGTCCTCGTCGATGCTGAAATCGGGCAGGTCAAAAACCGCCGCTGATGGCACCGGAACCTCTCCGGAATCACCGCCGGCCAGACGGATGAGCACCTGACGTTCGCGCTCCTCACCATGCTTTCCTACCGTCTCCGCAGAGATGCGACGTCCCGCCGGCAACACAATGTGCAGCGGCACTCCGGCCTCAAACGCACCGGCCGGTATCCCGCCGGATGCGCGTCCAATCAGATAATCGCCGTCCCGACCCACCACCTCAAAACCCGGATGGTCCATGTGGGCCATAAACGCAATCGGCGGCACGCCACCGCCGTCGCTCCCGGCGATGCGGGCTATGATGTTGCCGAACCCGTCGGTGCGCCACGACACGCCGATCTCGGTCAACGCCCCGCGCACCACCGTCGCCACGCCGTTCTCGTGAAAAGCAACCGCCGGCTGCGCTCCCAACCGGGCCAGAAAATCCAGCGCCCGGCTATCGGAATCCAACTGGCTGGTACTCATTTAATCCGCTCCTCAAGTCGGTGGCCGCCGCACAAATTCAAACTGCGCCGAATTATAGCACTGCCCCAGAACGCGAAACCCTCTTGCACATCCGGTGCTATACTGCCACGCATGAATTCTGACGACAGCCAACCGGGAGGTGCGCCATGTTGCCCAAGTTTCGAGTAAATCTGGACGAGGCCACCATGGTGCCCGGAGACGACCTCAAGTCTGTTACGGCCGCCGTGCTGCAAAAGATGGGAGTACCGCGTGACGATGCGGCGCTGGGCGCAGATGTCCTGGTTCTCGCCGACCTGCGCGGCGTCGACTCCCACGGTGTCTCCAACATGCTCCGCAGCTACGTCAACGGGTACACCAGCGGGCAGATCAACCCCAACCCCCAGATGACCATCGTGCGGGAAACTCCCGCCACGGCCAGCATCGACTCTGACCGCGGCCTGGGAATCATCACCACGCCCAAGGCAATGGACATCGCTATCGAGAAGGCCGCTGCGGTAGGTATCGGGATGGTTACCCTGGGCAACGCCCGGCACCTGGGCATGGCCTCCTACCATGCCATGTTGGCGCTGGAGCACGACATGATCGGCGTGTGCATGACCAGCTGCCCGCCGTCGGTGGTGCCAACCTTTGGCGCCGAACCGCGGCTGGGCACCAATCCCATCGCCATCGCCGTCCCGTCCCGTCACGAAGCGCCCTTCGTCTTTGATGCCGCCACCAGCACCGTCGCCGGCAACAAGGTTGGCATCGCCCGTCGCCTCGGCGTAAAACTGGAACCAGGATGGCTCGCCGACTCGGAAGGCACCCCCATCATGGAGGAAACCGACGCCCCCGACAACTACACCCTGCTAACCCTGGGCAGCACCCGCGAATTGGGTTCCCACAAGGGCTACGGCCTATCGTGCATGGTGGACATCCTGGCCGGCGTGCTCACCGGTTTTGGCTACGGAGCCGTGCCGGGCCGTCCCAACTTCGGGCACTACGTCGCCGCCTACAACGTGGCCGGCTTCGACGACCCGGAGCACTTCAAGGACACTATGGACGAGTGGCTCCGCATGATGAAAAGCACCCGCCCCGCTCCGGGCGAAGAACGGGTAATGGTGGCCGGCCAGCCCGAGGCCGAAATGGAGATCATCCGTCGCGCGGAGGGCATCCCCCTGCACCAGGAAGTGGTGGACTGGTTCCACGACACCTGCGGCGAACTGGGCATCGACTGCCCGTTCTAGTCGCTCGATCCCCTCTCCCACCGGAGACCTTTGCGTAAATGGAGGCTATGGTTAAAAATAGAGGTTAGAGACAGGTGGGAGGGAGCGGAAATGCATCGGATAACGAATCGGGCGTCGTTGGTGGAAGTGTTATTGCCGGCAGGGTTGGGACGCAATGATCGATTGGATAAGATCAGTAATCTGCTGGACTGGAGTGCGTTGGAGGGGATGCTCTCTGGGGTGTATGCGGCACCGAAAGGACGGCCCAGCTATCCGCCGTTGCTGATGGTGAAGGTGCTGTTGTTGGAGCAGTGGTACAACCTGTCGGATCCGGAGATGGAGGCAGCCCTGGGAGACCGGCTATCATTCCGTCGGTTCGTGGGGTTGGGGCTGGAGGATGCCACGCCGGATCATTCCACCATCAGCCGGTTCCGCAAGGAGTTGACCCAGCGGGGGCTTGGTGAGGCGCTGTTTGGGGAGGTGGGGCGCCAGTTGGAGGTGCGGGGGATGGTGTTGAAGGAAGGGACCCTGCTGGACGCCACCCTGGTAGAAGCTCAAGTGCGCAAGCCCCCCGCTGGGTCGGGGTTGGGGAGGCGCAGCGATCAGGACCCGGACGCGGACTGGACCCGCAAGTACGGGCGCTCCTATTTTGGTTACAAGGTGCACCTGGGGGTGGATAAAGGCTCAGGGCTAATCCGCCAGGCCGTACTGACCTCGGCCAAGGTGTCGGACAGCGAGATCGCCGACAGCCTGGTGGCAGGAGATGAGCGAGCGGTGTACGCCGACCGAGGCTACGAATCGAAACGCCGCCGCCGGTGGTTGCAGTCCCAGGGCATCAAGGACCGGATCATGCACCGCTCCCACAAGCATCAGGCGGCGTTACCCTATTGGCAACAGCGGCGCAATCGGTTGATCGCACCGCGACGGGCGGCGGTGGAAAGGGTGTTCGGCACCCTGAAACGGACTTACCACTACACCCGGGTCCGCTACCTGGGACTCAGCAGCAACACCACCGAGTTGTGGTTCAAGTGTCTGGCCTACAACCTGCGGCGCGCCTGCCAACTGGCGGGCACCACTCCATAAACAAGGCCCAAGACCACGCCACTCCCCATCCCCAAATCCAGCGGCAGGCGCTCCATTCCCCATCAAGCAATCGAAAACCATCACCATCCACAAAAACTCACCCCCTTTCGACCACCCCTTCCCTAAAATCCGCTTTACGCAAAGGCCTCCACCGGGAGAGGGTGAGGGCGTGGCCCCATCCATCATCTGGTTAGGGTAGCGCGGTACTTCCTACAAACGGGTGCCCAAGATCGCCCCCAGTGACGCCTTCCACGTGAAGTCGGCTAACCCTATCAGTGCGGATTCGGCTTGATTAGGTTCGTCGCTGGCGAATTGGGACAACAATCCCAAAATCAATATTGCCACACCCAATAAGATAACCGGTACATAAACGCTTGGCCGGGTTGAGGTTGGCGGTCGACGCATTAGATCTGTCCCGGATTATCGGCGTTGCGCGGATGCTTTCTCTGCTTTTGGGTCTCCTGCCCGGCGCAGCTGCCACCGCAACATACCCGCGATACCCACGATTACTGCAGCACTCCCCAACACTATGAAGATCAATCCTATGCCCAATGCGACCACCTCGAGCACGAGCGATTGCATCCGTTTCCCACGGATGCTTGTAGTGCCTCGGCTTCGATTTGCTCCATGATACCATCACACTAATTGGAAGATTACTTTGAAAGCTTTAGAGGTGCTCATCCGAAGCACTAACAAAATCCCATGTCCCTGAATGGATAATCCCCATCATGGGAAACGCTTGAGTTAAAGGCGCATACTCTTCCACAAGCGTAACGGAGCAAGCGTCAAGGTTCTCACCTGACGAACCAATATGAGCAAGATAAACGACTTACTGATTAAAGCCATAATTATTCTGGGGATCCCAGCAACCGTAGTGGTGGGCCTTGATGTAGGCGACACTTGGCAGGCGCCGCAATGGTTACTGGGTATAGCGTATTGGATCATCGGCCTGATTTTGGTGTCGGGAATTACCATAGCCGCCTTCAACTTCAAAAGATGATCAATCAAACCCGCTGATTCTCAGTCTTCCTTCAGCGCCGGAATGACCTCTTTGCCGAACAGTTCGATGGAGCGCATGGTGTCCTCGTGGGACAACCGCCCGCCCTGGGCTTCCAGCAGCAGCGAACCCACGCCCAGCTCATCGCGGATGTGCTTCAGCTTCTCGATTACGGTTTCGGGGCTGCCCACCACCAGGTGATACCTGTCCTGCAACTCCTGGTACGACAGTTCATGCAACGGCGTCGGACGCCGCGCCGCCACTGCCGCTGCCCCAGCCCGCGACGTGTACCCCGGCGGCGACCAGTATTCTCGCGGCCCGCGCAACGGATAGTTCATCCGCCACAGGAACGCCTTGCCCGACTCCTGCGCCTTTTCGTCGGTGTCGTTCACGTGACAGCAGATCATGAACGCAAACTTTTCCGGCCCCGGTTCCCAACCGTCGGCGGCAGCATATTCCCGGTAGCGCGCGAACAGGTTCTTGGCCACCTCCAGCGGAGTCAGGAAGGCGGCGTAGGTATAGCGGTGCCGCGCCGTCCACTCCACCGTCTCCGGACTACCCGTACCCGGAACCCACACCGGCGGGTGCGGCTTCTGGATGGGCAGCATCCACGGATTCACCGCCCGGTAGTGGTAGTGAGTGCCCTCCCACCGGAACGGCCCGGGCGTGGTCCACGTCTTGACCACCAGGTCATGGCATTCCTCGAACCGCTCTCGGTTGTGCAACGGGTTGGTATTGTTCGCCCACGATTCGATGCCAATACCCCGCACGAAGCCGGAGATAATGCGTCCGCCGGAGATAACGTCCAGCATCGCGATTTCCTCGGCCAGCCGGACCGGATTATCCGACGTCGGCAGCATGTTGCCCAGCATCAGGATTTTGGCCCGATTGGTGATCCGCGCCAGAATACCGCCCGTGATGTTGACCTCCACGTCCATGCACGACGGCGTGTTGTGGTGTTCATTGATCATCAGGCCGTCGAAGCCCACTTCCTCGGCGTACTGGTATTCGTCCAGATACCGGTTCATCAACCCACTGGCTGTTTGGGGGTCAAAGTAGGTGTTGGGGAAAGTCAGCCGCATCGACGGAAATTTCTCCGCTTCCGACTCCGGAAACTCCGCGTACGGAAACTCGGTGAAGTAGAACACGTCCATCGTCTGTCATCTCCAGCAGGTGCGTATTGCCGCCCCCTCCTACCGGGAGAGGGCTGGCGTTAAGGCCGAAACCCCCTCTCCTTTGACGGGACAGGGGGAGTATTAAAATCTTCCCCGCCGCAGTTTACAAAAACGCCAGCGCGGTTTGCACGAATTCGTCGGGTTTCTCAATCTGCGGCGAGTGACCGCAGTTGGGAATTATCGTAACCTCAGAGCCGGCCAGGGCCTGCTGGAACAGCCCGGCGCACTCCACCGGAACCAGCGCATCCTGATCGCCCCACACGATGTGCGTTGGGATGCTCACGCGGCTCAGCTTCGCCGGCAGCCGCGGATTGTACATGTAGGGACGCCAGGTAAGCCGGATGGCCATCTCCCGATCGCCCTCCGCCTGATCGGCCTGCTCCGGCGTCGGAGGGGTACCAAACATCTCTTCCCATTCCGGCACCTGCGAGGGGTCGTGGTACACCAGCTCGCGCACCTGGGCCGGACTGATGATGAATATGTCCGCAATCTCCCCTTCCTCGGGCTTGATGCCGGCGGATCCCACCAGCATCACCTTGCTGAAAGCGTGACCCGTCATCGACAGCATCTCGGCAGCCAGCCAGCCACCCATCGAGAAACCGATGGCGCGTATGTTTTCAAGGCCTTCCTGCTCCTGGAACCACGTATAAAAACAGGCCAGGTCCTGCATCGACTCAACCCAGCTGGGACGGTCGCTGAGCCCGTACCCGGGGTGGGACGGCAGGTACACGGTAAACTTTTCGGCCAACGCCTGGGCATACCGGCGCGGTCCCGCGTTCCCGCCGGCTCCATGCAGCACCAGCAACGGATCGCCGGTTCCCCCTTTATAAACCTGCAGGTTGCTGCCGGCCACCGAAACCGTTTCTTCAGTGAAATTTGCCATTCTTGTATTGCTCCTTGAATCTCAAATCTGGAGTCTGGAATCAGTCATCGATGAGCAGGATTTTCAGGATACGCATTGCGCAATCCTGTCTATCCTGCGAATCGATATAAACGTCGTTAAACCTTGATCAAATAACCGATATGCCGGGCGGGTTAGCTACCCGATTGCTGCTGTGCCATCTTCTGGAAGGGGTCGGTCAGCTCCAGCTCTTCGCCGATCTCGCGCAGCCGCGGCAGCACTTCCTCGCCCATCAGTTCCAGGCAGCGCATCGTGTCCTGGTGGCTGATCGAACCGTCGTTGGTCCACACCGCCAGGATGCCGGGACGCATGTAGCTCAAAACTTCCCGCAACTGCGAAACCACAGTGTCGGGACTGCCGATAATCCAGCGCCTGGAATCCAGAATCTCGTCGTAGTGGGCCGAGTCGAGGCCACCCACACGGAACGGGTCGCTGCGAATCTGCTCGCGCAAACGCAGGAAACGCGGGTCGTCGCTGCGGCTGCCGTAGCCCACCGGCGATGCGTAATCGCGGGGCAGCGGAATGCGACCCACACCAATGTTTCCGACCATGTAGCCCTTGCCCACGTCGTAAGCCTTCTCGTCGGTGTCCTGCACGTGGATGCGGACCAGATAGCCGAAGTTCTCCGGACCCGGTTCGTAGCCGTGTTCACGGGCGGTCTCGGCGTAGATGGACTTCATATCCTCGGTTCCCTGGGGATCGGTTTCCAGGAAGATGTACGGGTAGTTGTGTTCGGCACACCACACCAGAGTTTCGGGACTGCCCGTGCCCGGGATCCAGATGGGCGGGTGCGGCTTCTGCAACGGCACCTGGAACGGATTAACCACGCGGAACTGATAGTGCTTGCCCTCCCAGCGGAAGGGCCCCGGAGTCGTCCAGGTCTTCAGAACCAGGTCGTGGGCTTCTTCGAATCGTTCCCGGTTGTACAGCGGGTTGGTATTGGTGGCGAGGCTTTCCACACCGGTGCCGCGCACGAATCCGGATACCAGCCGACCACCGGAAATCATGTCGATTTCCGCCAGCTCTTCGGCCAGTCGCAGGGGGTTGTCAAAAATGGGCAGCGGATTGCCCAGCAGCACGATCTTGGGCTTGGTGGTCGTGCGGGCCAGAATCGCTGCTTCCAGGTTCATCGTCGCGCCCAGGCAGGTCGGCGTATTATGATGCTCATTCAGCATCAACCCATCAAAACCAACCTCTTCCGAGTACTGGTACTCGTCCAGGTACATGTTGTAGAGGTAGTGCCCTTCCTGCGGGTCAAAATTGGAATTGGAGAAAGTGAGCCGAACCGCCTCATTGGGCGAATTACGCACATCCTCCTCCGTGTAATTCACGTAAGCCCGTTCAGTAAACCGCATCAAAAACATGTCTGACCTCCTTCAGGCGCTGGGGGGCGTTGGGGGCGCCACCTGGAAAAGTGGCAAAGCCGTCGCTTCGCCACATAATACACCATGCGAAACACCCTCACCCCGCTCGTCCTGAGCCTGTCGAAGGACTCCCTCTCCCCCTTATTGGGAGAGGGCTGGGGTGAGGGTGAACACGTCCCCCCTGTCATTGCGAGCGCAGCGTGGCAATCCCGTAGCCAAGGGTGGCGAACTGCCGTCATTCTGGCCTTGAGCCGGAATCCAGAGTCTGCCAACCAACATGAATGTACAGAATAAACAGGATCAGGACGCGCCGTAGACTCCCTCTCCCCCTTGTGGAAGAGGGCTGGGGCGAGGGTGATTCCCCCCGCTCGTCCTGAGCCTGTCGAAGGACTCCCTCTCCCCCTTGTGGGAAAGGGCTGGGGTGAGGGGGCGGGCCCCCTGGTGGGTGAGGGGGTTGGTCGGAACGGCCATCGTTGCTCTCGCGTTTCTACCGATACATTAAGCAGTTGCCGCTCCTTCCTTCTTGAAATGCGGTATCACCTCGGCGGCGAATCGCCCCATCTGCTCCCGAAACTGCGTCGTCGTCGCACCCATGGGGAAGGCGATCATCACCTGATCCAGCCCAGGATATTTGTGCTGCAATTCTTGCAGGTACGCCACCGTTTCCTCCGGGCTGCCGGCGAACCACGCCCGGTTGTCGATCACGTCCTGGAAGTTGCTGCCGGCGGCGATGTGCCTGGCAACCCCGCCGGGCCCAGTGGCCGCAATCTGCTGGTCGCTGTAACGCAGCATCCCCAGCGGCGCGGCGAACTTCACGTGCTCCTCGAACAGCGGCTCCAGCTGACGTCGCGCTGCCGCCGCCGAATCGTCGACCATCGCCCACAGACCAATGCACAATCCCTCGCCCAGAGCCAGGTCCCGTCCCGCCCGCTGGTTGGCCGCCTGGTAACGATGAATCCATTCCTCCACGTATTCCTGGCCCGTGCCCAGAATGACGCCCTTGATACCCCACTTGGCCATAAAGTCCAGCGCCCGGTCCGATGCGCTGACGATGGGTTGCCACACGTCCACCGGTTGAGTCCGGGGGCGCGGCACCAGCGTAACTTCTTTCAGATCATAGCCGCGATAGGGAATTTCGGGCGGGATGGTGTAATGCTTGCCCTGATGCGAAAACGCCTCGCTGTTAAAGGCTTTCATCACGATTTCAAACTGTTCCTCGAACAGCTCGCGGTTGGCGTCGCCGTCGATCATCGGAGCGCCGAATGACTCTACCTCGCGCGTGTGGTAGCCGCGCCCGATCCCGAAAACCACCCGGCCTTCGGTGAGGATGTCCACCATGGCGAAATCTTCGGCCAGCCGGATGGGGTGCCACATGGGAAGGATGTTGAACCCGCAGCCGAACTTGATGCGTTTGGTGTGCTGGGCCAGGTATTGGCTCATGATCAGCAGGTTGGGGATGCACTCGTACCCCTCGCGCTGAAAGTGGTGCTCCGCCATCCACAGGATGTCAAAACCCAGATCGTCCAGGAACACCGCTGCCTGACGCGCAATGTCCATCGCCGTGGCCAACCGGTCATTGTCATACCATCGATCATTGGCCGGAACACCATCGAATCCGATGCCATCGCCTTCCAGCACATGGCCGGCGTAAAGTGTAGAAAATGTCTGGATCATTGGAAATTCCTCCCTGGGAGCATCTTGCGTCGGACAGCGCTCACCATAACGTAAACCGACCCACCCCGCAATAACGCCGCCGCGTCCCGCCATCACCTGCCTGTCAGCACGCCACCGCAAGCAGCACAGCGTCACCGTTACCTCGCCATCACGGCCCGTTGTGCGCTAAACTGATGATGCAAATTCTCCGTTATCAGGAGCGCGGCACAATGGTGGACAACGGATTGTCCGGCGACAACGGACACAATGTAGACGCATCGCCGCCCAGCGTGTACAGCGATGACGGCGTAACCATCATCGGAATGATCGGCGTGGTGCGAGAGGCAGACGCGAATCGCGGCGCTACTCTCAGCCTCTTTGGCGGCGGAATCAATCCCGGCGCCGAGGTGCCATCAGGCGTCGACCCCGACTACATCCTGGACTTCGCCCGCACCCACGAAGCCGCCGGCTTCGACCTGGTTCTCACCGGGTATTCGTCGTCCACACCCGACGGCTTCG
Source organism: Dehalococcoidia bacterium (assembly GCA_965217175.1). Taxonomy (GTDB): domain Bacteria; phylum Chloroflexota; class Dehalococcoidia; order Lucifugimonadales; family UBA3495; genus Bin87. Next base: position 884,153 of record OZ244251.1, on the reverse strand, counting down.
AAATCGCCGGCTACGCCGCCGCTCACACCCAGCGCCTTGGCTATCTCATCGCTCACCGCCCCGGATTCGTTGCGCCAACCCTCGCCGCCCGCAAGGCCGCCACCCTCGACCAGCTCACCAACGGACGCATCGCCCTGCACATCATCACCGGCGGCAACGACCTGGAGCAGCGGCAGGACGGCGACTGGCTCGACCACGACGCCCGATACCGGCGCACCGATGAATATCTCGACGTCATGCGCCGCATCTGGACGGAAACCGATCCCTTCGACCACGACGGCGAGTTTTACCAGCTGGAGGGCGCTTTCAGCCAGGCCCGATGCCGTCAGGCTCCCCACGTGCCGCTGTTTTTCGGTGGCGCGTCCGACATGGCGCTTGGCGTCGCCAGCCGTCGCGCCGACCTTTTTGCGCTGTGGGGAGAGCCCCGAGCCTCAATCGCCGAGCGCATCGCAGACGTTCGCAATCGCGTCGGCGCCGCCGGTCGCGACCCGTCCAACATGCGTTTCAGCCTCTCCGCCCGCCCGATTCTGGGCGCAACCGAGGCAAAGGCGTGGGAACGCGCCGAGGCCATCCTGACCCGTGTGCAGCAGGCCACCGCCGGTCGCATAACCCCCGGCGTGCCGACGCGTCCCCAATCGGAGGGCGCTTGGCGGCTGCTCCGTTTTGCCGCTCAGGGCAACGTGCACGACGAACGCCTGTGGATGCCAATTGCCGCCGCCAGCGGGGCCTCAGGCAGCACTACCTGTCTCGTGGGCACACCACAGCAGGTCGCCGATTCCCTTCTGGCCTACTACGACCTTGGTTGCTCGGCTTTCATAATCCGCGGTTTCGATCCCCTCGCCGACGCCACCGACTATGGGCGGGAGTTGATCCCGCTGATTCGGGAAGGCGTGGCCCAGCGCCGGGGTTCCGGAGTGGGGAAACCGAGCTGACGGTATCCGACCGGGCATCAACCTGCTATCATTCAGGCGAACAACCCCGCCCGCTGACGCTTGTTCCGGAGATCGGCGCCCATGGTCAGTAAGTTTATCAAGAGCGGCCTGAACCAGCCCCTGGAAGAAGATGACCTGAGCATCTTCTATCCTGAATCCGACGGTGCCCCATTGGCAGAATCCGACCTGCAGTTCTACCCGTTGACCGAAACCGTCCACGCTTTGTCGCTGCATTTCGCCGACCGCCCCGACGTGTACGTCGCCGGCAACATGTTCGTTTATTACCGGATGAACGACAACACCGTGCGCGTCGCCCCCGATGTGTTCGCCGTCATCGGCGTCGATGACCACGCCCGCAGCTCGTATATCGTGTGGCGCGAGGGCAAAGCCCCCGATTTCGTAATGGAGATCGCGTCCACCAGCGCCTACGTAAACGACCTTACTGAAAAACGCACTCTCTACGCCGACCTTGGCGTCACCGAATACTGGCGTTACGATCCCACGGGCGAGTGCTTCAACCCTCCACTGGAAGGCGAAACACTGGTGGAGCAGGCGTATCGCCAGATCGCCGTGGCCGAAGATACTCAGGCCATCCTGCGCGGGTACAGCTCCGTACTGGGTCTGGACATCTGCGTCCGCAACGGACAATTACGTTTGTACGATCCCATACAGGCCAAGTGGCTGCGTAACCTGGCCGAGTCAGAAGCGGCCCTGCAATCCGCTCAGCAACGCATTCAGACGCTTGAAAACCAACTGCGTCGTCAGGGCATACAACCCAACGGCAACTGATCCGCCCTGACCCAACCTGGTCAACCGTCACCCAACATCGACACCCATCGGAGGCCCTAATATGGTGGACTACGCCAGCCTGTTCTCCCGCAACCTGCCCCGCTCCGTGGCAACTCCGGAGGGTGCCGGCGCACAGGTCAAGTACATCTTCTCCGTAACCAATGCGGTGCCCGAGGTTATCGACGCCGACGAATATCTCACTGCCATCGCCTCCGGTCTCGCGGGTGGCGGCGCGGCCTCGCTGGCTGGCTACCCACCAGCCGGCGGACACGTCGGCTTGCGGGAGCTGATCGCCCAGCGGCTGGCTTCCAATCGCGGATTCAACGCCTCTCCCGACGACGTCTTCATAGCCGACGGCGCCGGCGGGTCCATCACCATCCTTCTGGATTCCTTCATCAACCCCGGCGATCCTGTCCTGGTGGAAGAATTCACCTATATGGGCAGCCTCCGCATGATGATGGAACGTGGCGCCGAACCTATCCATGTACCAAGCGACGATGACGGTATGCTTCCCGACGCCGTCGAAGACATCCTGTCGTCCCTGGATACCGCCGGTCGCCGCGCCAAGTTCATCTGGACCATTCCCGTCTTTCAAAACCCGCTTGGCTACACCGTGTCCGAAGCCCGGCGCAACGCCCTGCTCGACGTGGCCGAACGCTGGGGTGTGCCCATCCTCGAGAACGAATCCTACGCCGACTTCCGCATCGACGGCGACCCGCTGCCGCCGGCCATGTCCGGCATGAGGGATAACGCCGATGTCATGTACGTCTCGTCGTTTACCAAGTTGCTGGGCTGCGGGTTGCGCGTCGGGTTCGGCGTCCTCCCGCCGGCCGTCAAGGCCGCCTTGCCCCTGGCCAACGCCCAAAACCTGCCCCGGCGCAACGCCAGCCATCTGGCCACCATGCTGGTGTATGAATACATGCGCGACCACGAGGCCGAACACATCGAAGCAGTGCGCAAGGCGTTGCTGGTCCGCCGGGATGCCATGCTTGAAGCCCTCACGGCCAACTTCCCGGCCTTCTGCGAGTGGACCGAACCCCAGGGCGGCATGATGATCTTCGTGCGCCTGCCCGAGGGCGCGGACACCTGGAGCACGTTGGTCAAGGCCACCCAACGCGATGTCAAATACAACCCCGGCGGCATGTTCCGTTCCGACCGCGATCGCAACAACCACTTCCGTCTCACCTACAGCCACAACTCCCCCACCGAGATACACGAGGGCATCGCCCGCCTCGCCGAACTGTTCCGCGAAGAGGGCTACTTCGAAGGCTAACCCAAGGAATCTACCATGACCATCGCCAACCGGCCGGCCGCGCTGCCTACGATTACCATAACCGTCGATGGCCAACCGGTGTCGGTGCCCGCTGGAGCCTCCGCCCTGGACGCCATCAACACCGCCGGCGTCCCTATTTCCCAGCTGTGCAAAGATCCCGACATGCCGGCCATCGGCGCCTGCCGCACCTGCCTCGTCCAGATCGACGGCGTCCGCGGATTCCCGGCGTCCTGCTCCGTGCCGGCCACCGACGGCATGGTCATCAACACCGACACTGAGGACGTCCGCCGCATCCGCTCCGGCGTGATCCAGCTGACCCTGGGAATGGTCGGCAGCGACAATAACAACCCTGACCCCGGCGCTCCCTCAACGCGGGAGAGGCGTGTTCCCCTCTCCCTGGTACTGCCCGAAGGAGAAAAGGAGTTTCGCCTGGGCGACGGGGGCGTTGACCCTCCCGCTGAGGCGCTCCCCATCAGGGAAATCGGGGTCAGCGGATATGGTCAACTGTCCGCCGCAGCCGAACTCCACGGCATTTCGGCCCGCCGCTGGGACCCGCGACCCCGTCAGGCCACCGATGCGTCCAACCCGGTTTTCAACCTCGCGATGGACGCCTGCATCCTCTGTGCCCGCTGCGTCAACGCCTGCCAGTCCAGCCACCAGTTCATCGGCGCCATCGACGTGCTGGGAGCCGGCGAATCGGCCCGCATCGCCACCGCCGCCGACAAACCCCTGGCCGAGAGCATCTGCACCACCTGCGGCCAGTGCCTCAGCGTTTGCCCCACCGGCGCCATCAGTGTCAAGGAACCGCCGGCCGTCGCAGACCCCACGCACACCGTCAGCACCACTTGTCCCTATTGCGGCGTTGGATGTGGTATCCAGCTGGAAGTTGACGACGCCACCGACCGCATCGTCGCCTCACACGACGACCCTGACAATCTCTCCAGCGTCGGGATGCTCTGCGTCAAGGGCCGTTTCGGATATACCTTCGCCCAACATCCCGACCGCATCCAGACACCCCTGATCCGCGACGGCGAACGCTACACCGGTCCCTTCCGCAAGGCCACCTGGGACGAGGCTCTGGATCTGGTCGCCACCCGACTCGTCGAGTATCGCGGCGATGCCTTCGCCACCCTCTGTTCCGCCAAGGCCACCAACGAAGACGGTTACGTTCAGCAGAAGTTCTCCCGCCTCATAATGAGCAGCAACAACATCGACCACTGCACCCGCCTGTGCCACAGCCCATCGGTCGAAGCCATGCTGACCTCGCTGGGCAGCGGCGCAACCAGCAATTCCTACACCGACTACGAAGGCGCCGGCTGTCTGGTTGTCATCGGCTGCGACCCAACGTCCAACCACCCGGTGGCCGCCTCCCGGATGCGCCGGGCCATCGTCGAACGCGGAGCCAAACTCATCGTAGTCAACCCACGCCGTATCGACATGTGCGACTACGCCGACCTGTGGCTGCGTTCCTACCCCGGCACCGACGTGGCGCTGCTCAACGCCATGGCTCAGGTGATCGTGGCCGAGGGCCTGGCCGACGCCGATTTCGTTGCCAACCGCACCGAGGGTTACGAGGACTGGCTCTCCGTGATCGAAGCGGACACACCCGAACGGGCGGCGACCATCATTGGCGTATCCGCTGACGACATCCGCGAAGCCGCCCGCATGTTCGCCCGCCCTCCGGTACCCAAAGGCGGCGACGCCACCCTCGGTTACGGCGGTTCATGCCTGATTTGGGGCATGGGCATCACCCAGCACACCAACGGCACCGCCAACGCCCACGGACTGCTCAACCTGGCCCTCGTCGCCGGACAGCTCGGTCGACGCGGCTCAGGAATATCGCCTTTGCGCGGCCAGAACAACGTCCAGGGTTGCGGCGATGCCGGCTGTCTGCCCAACTCGCTGCCCGGTTACCAGGGTTTGCGTCCCGATACGCTGGTGCGGTTCGGCGACGCCTGGGGTGCCCCCGGTCGTATTCCCGACGCCGCCGGTCTGGTCGTAACCGAGATGGTGGAATCCATGGAACGGGACGACGGAGTTCGCGCCATGTACATCACCGGCGAGAATCCCCTGCTCAGTGAACCCGACCTCAATCGCGCCGATGAGCTGTTCCGCCGTCTGGACTTCCTGGTGGTGCAGGATATTTTCGTGCACGAAACCGCGCAGCTGGCCGATGTGATCCTGCCGGCCACCAGCTTTGCGGAGAAAGACGGCACCTTTACCAACAGCGAGCGGCGCGTGCAGCGCGTGCGCCAGGCCATCCCGCCGGTGGGCGACAGCCGCCCCGACTGGGACATCGTGTGCGACCTGGCCCGCCGCATGTGCGACAAGATGGGCCTCCCCTGGCAGAATCAGTTCACCTACCAGCACCCGTCGCAAATATTCGACGAGATGGCCCAACTGACTCCCATCATGTCCGGCATCTCCTACCAGCGCCTCGACGCCGAGGGCGGTATCCAGTGGCCTTGCCCTTCGCCCGAGCATCCGGGCACCACCTATCTCTACGCCGACGATTTCCCCCGCGGCGACCGGGCCAAATTCGTGGCCTTCGAGCAGGGCGCGGTGGCTGCCGAAACCCCCTCAGACCGGTTCCCGCTGGTGCTGAACACGGGGCGGGTGCTGTACCACTGGCACGGCGGCACCATCACCCGCCGCGTGGATGGACTCATGGCCCGCACACCTTCGCTGGAAGTATCAATCAACCCCCAGGACGGCGAACGATTCGGGTTGCGGGACGGCGCGGACGTGCAGGTACGCTCGCGGCGGGGTTCTCTCACCGGAGTGGCACGCTACACCTACCGCATGAGGACCGGAGAAATTTTCATTCCCTTCGTTCGCCTTGGCGACTCGGCGGCCAACTTCCTGACCAACGCCGCCTACGACCCCGAATCGCACATCCCCGAATACAAAGTCTGCGCCGTCCGGGTGGAGCCAATAGAGCCGTAACGTCTCTCACCCTACGCACCCCCTTGTCATTGCCCGCAGCGTCACCCCCCGTCTTTCCCGCGAAAGCGGGAAACCACGCACCCCCTTGTCATTGCGAGGAGCGTCAGCGACGTGGCACTCCCGCTGCAAATCACCCCCCGCTCCCGCCGCCCCCGTTCATCCTGAGCCTGTCGCCCCCGCGCATCCTGAGCCTGTCGAAGGACCCCTTGTCATTGCCCGCAGCGTCAGCGACGTGGCAATCCCGCCGCAATTGCCTTAGTCTTTCCCGCTTTCGCGGGAATCCAATTGCCCCGTCTTTTACCCGACCAGCCTAGGCCCGGCGTTCGCGACCCTCGATAAAATGCACCGCTTCGTCCGGGCTGATGCGACCAACCGGTCCGCTGGCGTACATCGCTCCCAGCACCGTGCCCCCGCGCCCCAGCAGAAACTCGGTCGGCTGGATGTGTCCGTCGTGATTCTCGGACCACCACGCGCCCAGCAATTCGGCGTCCTCCGGCGTTACCCCGTAGGCCATCGGGAATTTAACGCCGGCCTTGGTCGCCATCTCTGCCACGACTTCTTTCGGTTCAACGCTGGCAGCGACAATTTCGACGCCCATCTGGGACAGCGCATCACTTTCCTTCTGCCATGCGGCCAACTGCCGCGCGCAGTAGGGTCACCATACGCCGCGATAGAACAGCAGCGCCAGATAGCGTGATGACATAGCTTCCGGCAGGGTCAGCGTGTTGCCATCAATCAGGTTCAATGAAATTTCAGGCAACCGGTCGCCCTGTTGTAGCTTCTCGCCCATAACGTCTCCAGATTGGTGTCAGGCAGTCGGTCGTTCCGGCCAGAACAGCTCATAAAGGCGGTCCGACAACTCTTCGCACAGTCTCAGGCCGGCTGTAATGTCTTCCGCCGCGGCTTCGTCTTCGTAGAAGTTGGAATGCAGGGAGCGTGCCACCATGAACGAATTCCTGATCCAGTCCCGCGTTTCCAGGTCGCCAGACTCCGCCACCAGGTCGGACAATTCCCGCAGAACCTGCCAGATTGAGCGATGATGATGGACGACGCCGCCGTGTTGGGCGCTAACGGCCCTGACCGTTTCGGCTACCATCCCCCAGGCCTTGTTTGACGCCTGGGGCAGGTCGCCATCCTCCCGTAGATGCTTCCATGCGCCGGCGCGAAAATCCGAGCTGAGCCGGGCATATTTCTCCGGTCCAAGATCTGCGTCGTCGGGGTGGCTGGGATCGCGAGCGGCGGCCAACCCCTGGGCAACCGCCGCCGCGATGGTTTCGTCGGTATACACCACGCCAACAGGTTAGTCGACTACCGCCTCCGCAGTGGGGGACTTTAGGCGCTCCGGCCACCAGGGATCATCGTAGTCGCTGAACAAACCCTGGATATGCGGCATCACCTCTTTGGCGAACAGCTCGGTGTTCTTCCTGGTCAGGTCGGGCGGCATACTGCCAATCTGCAGCAGCACCATCAGGTGGCCGATTCGCAGCATTTCGGCAGCTTCGGTCAGCTTCCTGCGCACGGTCTCCGGACTGCCCGCAATGATGTGCCCCTGGTCGACGTAATCCTTCCACCTGTTTTCCGTGGCGGCCCGTCGTGCCTCTTCGCCCATCTGCGGCCGCAGCGACTTGCGGATGGACTCCAGCGAACGGTAGCCGGGCGATTCGGCGTATGGTGGATAAACCCGCAGCATCTTTTCGTAGAAATACTGAACGTGCTGCTCGTAGTCCTTCTCCGCCTGCTCGTCAGTCTCCGACACACACACCAGTTGCAGGAACCCCAGTCGGTGCGGGTTGTCGTCAACCCCACGCTCGGCGGCCCTTTCCCAGTAACCCTTCACGATGTTGTACCCGCGCAGGTAGCCGTAGTACGACAGGTAGCAATAAACGTAGTCCCGGTCCAGCACCCAGTCCCAGGTTTCCAGGCTGCCCGAGCCGGGGATCCACACCGGCGGATGTGGCTGCTGCATCGGGCGCGGCCAGATGCTGATGTACCTCAGCTTGTTGTACTTGCCGTTGAAAATCGTGGGCTGATGCTGAGTCCATGCCTGCATCACCACGTCGTGGGCTTCCGTATGCCGCTCCCGCAGCGTGATGGGCACCTGTCCGTACGAGAACGTAGTATCCATCGACGTACCCACCGGGAAACCCGCCACCAGCCGCCCGCCGGATATCACATCCAGCATCGCCATCTCTTCCGCCACCCGAATCGGAGGGTTGTACAGCGCCAGGCTGTTCCCCAGCACGATCAACGCCCCGTTCTTGGTGGTGTTCGCCAGCACCGATGCAATCAGGTTGGGCGACGGCATAATGCCGTAGGCGTTGTTGTGGTGTTCGTTCACGCAGATACCGTCAAAACCAACCTCGTCAGCGTAACGCAACTGGTCGATGTACTCGGCGTAATACTGGTTCCCCTTCTCCGGATCGAAGTTCTCGTTGGGCAGGTCCACCCACGCCGAATGATACTTTTCAGCGAAGTCATCGGGCAAATCCTGGTAGGGCATCAGGTGGAAGAAGGATACTTTCATGGCGATGTTCCTCGGGGTGCGTTCGGCTCTGGTCTCAATTGCCCGGATTGTAACATAGCGGAGTTGCGACCTCGGGATTATGGGAATCCACCGGTCGCACTCCGCTATGTTTCATGGTCAGCCGGCCAGCCAGCCGTGTACTGCGGCAATGAAGTCGGCCGGATTGTCCTCAAACACCATGTGTCCCGCTCGCTCTATCTGAGCCAGCGTGCCCTGTTTCAGCGTGGCTACCATCTGCTGCGCCGTCTCCTCGGCCAGCAGGTCGGTCTCCATACCGCGCACCAGCAGGGTCGGGCAGGTTATGTTATCCAGCGTCGGCCACAGGTCCACCGATGGAGCGCCCGTCCCGTTGATCCGCTGCTCCCGAATCTCCTGATCGAACTTCCAGCCTAGTTTCCCGTTGGGCAGTTGCTGGGTTTGCCCCGTCAGGCGTCGGCGCATCACCGGTTCCGATGCGAAACGGTTGCCCTTCTGCACGTGGGTCAATGCGTCCTCGAAATTGTTGAATTCGGGCGGCAGGTCGCGCAGCTCGTTGGTGATCCGGTTGCCTCCGGCCGGTTCGATGCGTGGGCCAATGTCCACAATGCACAACCGCTCCAGCCGCTCCGGATGCGCGCCGGCGAATGCCAAGCTGTTGCGCCCGCCCATCGAGTGGCCGAACAGGATGAACTTGTCCAGGCCAACCGCGTCCAGGAACCCCACCAAGTCGGCTACGAAAGCGTCGGTGGAATAGTCGCCCCCGGGGGCATGGTCGGTGTCGCCGCGCCCGCGCTGGTCCAGGGCATAAACGTGGTAGTCGCGATACAGTGATTCGGCAACGTCGTCCCAAACGTGGGCGTGGCCGCGCAACCCGTGCAGCAGCACCAGCGGCGGTTTGCCTTCGGTGCCCCAATCCAGGTAGTGCAGTTTGATGCCATTGGCGGTAATGGTTCGGCTTTGGGGCTGTACTTGCGTGGTCATGGCTTTCTCTCCTCTGGTGCGGTGTTGCATCGGCCTGCGGCGCGTAGGGCGTTCGGCGATGCGCTACTTGAGTTGCCAGTTGGGCCGGCGCTTCTCGGCGAACGCCCGCGGCCCTTCCTTGCTGTCTTCGGTCGTCAGTATGTAGTCGTAGGCCACATAGGTTTGGGCGCTGATTTCGGCGATGGACTTGTCCAGACTGCTATAGGCCAGTTCTTTGATGGTGCGCACCGCCAGCGGAGCGTTCTGCGCGATGCTCTCCGCCATTTTGATGGCTTCCGGCAGGAGCTCGTCGGCCGGCACCACCCGATTGAGAAACCCCATCTCCTGAACCCGCGGCGCCGGAAGCAGCTCAGCAGTCATCACCAGTTCCAGCACGTTGGCAATGCCAATCATCTTGGTGAGCTCCACCGCAAAAGGCGGCATCAAACTCCACTTGGTTTCCGTAATACCCAGCCGGGCATTGTCGGCGGCCAGGCGCACGTCGCACATCTGGGCAATCGCCCAGCCTCCCGCGGCGGCGGCTCCGTTGACGGCGGCAACCAGGGGCTTGTTGGGGCGCGTCCACATGTGGGGCCGGTTGGGAGACATACTGTTCTCAGCCCGGGCCTGCACGCCCTCGGCGTTGTCAGAGGCCCGCTCCTTCAGATCCCGGCCGGCGCAGAAATTCCGCCCCGCTCCGGTCACCACCGCCACCCAGGCCTCGTCGTCCTCGTGGTCAAAGTGGTTGATCACTTCCTGCAACTCACGCCGCAGCTGCCGGTTGATGGCGTTCGACGCCTCGGGCCGGTTCAGCGTTATGATGGCCACGTGGTTGTCGATCCCAGTCTTTTCATACAGGATGGTTTCAGGCATTTCAGTGGGTTCTCCTTGCGTTCTATCTAATCAGTCATGATCGACGCTGGGTACTCCGCAGCGGCTTGCGGCGCGGTCAGGCATAGTGGCCCAGATACTGGCCGCCGATCACGTGGACGTGGCCGTGAGATTGGCTTTGCAGTCCGTCATATCCGAAGTTGGACAGGATGCGAAACCCGTCGGGACAGTACATGCACCCCAGCGTTGCCGCCACATCTCCCAGCCTGGCCATAATCCCGCTGCTCCACATCTCCAGCTGCGACATGTGGCGGCGCGGCATCACCAGCAGCATGATGGGCACCCACGTCAGGCGGTTGACGATGGCAATCAGGTCGTTGTCCAGGTACCGAATCCGGGCCGGCTCCCGGCCCGCGACTATTTCGCAAAACACACAGTCCGGTCGCGCAAATTCGTTCGTTGCAGCCTGGGTCGTCATCGATCCATTGCCATCATTTTGTACCACGATTCATCGATTATTGTACTCCATCGCCGCTGCCTGTTGTCATGAACGGGTAACCGCTGTTCCCCAGTGCCGGAGCCACTATACGAACCACCGCTCCGGAGTGTCAACGACGGCGGTAATTCGCGCCGCTGACCATCGCTTCGCCCATGCCGTGTGGTATGATTGCCAACGGGTCGCCAGCCTTTTTGGAATGCGTCAAGCGCTGTCGCCGTTTTCTTTCTTCTATGTATCGATTGGCTATTCTCACTATCAGCACGTCCGGCGCCCGCGGTGAGCGGGAAGATTCCGGCGGGCAGGCCATACGCGAAAAACTGCCGCCTCCCGACTACGAGGAAGTGCAGTACGAAGTGGTGTCAGACGACGATGAGGTCATCACCAGTCGGATCTGCGAATGGGCCGATTCCGGGGAAGTCGATTTGGTGATAACCACCGGCGGCACCGGCATGGGTCGTCGCGACGTTACGCCCGAAGCCGCCCGTCGCGCCATGGATCGAGAGGTTCCAGGCATGGCCGAGGCGATGCGCGCTCAAACGCTGCAGTTCACCCCCATGGCAATGCTCAGTCGTTCGGTGGTTGGCATCCGCCGGCACACCCTCATCATCACCCTGCCCGGCAGCCCCCGCGGTGTGGGAGAATGCCTGGACGTCATATTGCCGGTGCTGCCCCATTCCATCGAGCTGTTGCAGCGCGAATCCGTACAGGAACATCCCCGCTAACCCAACCCTCGCATCAGACTAATACCAGCACCAAACTACCATCCAATTACATAACCGGAGATTGTCGCAAGATGAGCACCGACGCAAACAACAACGCACCCGCTCCCGTTTACTGGCCTCGCGTCAAACAACTGCTGGACGACATCATGGAGCGGTGGATAGATCGCCACGGCCGTGATCCCTACCCCGGCATCCACGAATACTGGTGGGAAACGCCGGAAGACCTGGCCAATTCTGTGCTCAATGGTTATCCGTCTATCGAACCCGGCTTGCCGGGTGCAGAAACCCATCTGGTGCGTTCATTGCGGCTGGGTTGCGGCACCTTTGGCCGTATGCCCCTGCGCGGGCCGTTCCTGTCCCGAATTGAGGCAGCGGAAGTGGCCGCCTGGATTGACGCTGGTATGCCCACCGGTCCCGACGATTAAATCAGTCGACGCCCGCAACTGCCAAATCAAAGGCCGCCGGTGGAGTTACCACCGGCGGCCTTTATAGTCCTGGATTGTTACCGGTAATGCTTTACAGCAGTACGGGCTCCTTCTCCTTTTGATAAACCTGGATCCGGCCACGGGTGTGGTCCAGAATGGCAATCTGACCGGAGGCGCTCACCCGCACGGCGCACGGGTTCGAAAACGCCTTCTCGAACGAACCGCCATCGTTGGTGATGGCCATGGTCCGCTGGCGAATCATATCCGGGTTGGAGTTCAACTTGGTCTTGCCCCATCCCGAGATCTGGTGGTCGCCCCTCAGCTGCGCACGGAACCGTCCGTCGGGAGCCAGAATCTGCACCCGGTCGTTCTCCCGGTCGCAAACATAGATGTCGCCGTCATTGTCGACGGACACCGCGTTTGGCCGCTTGAACTGGCCAGGGGCATCCCCAGACGTCCCAAAACTCGCCTGCCATTCGCCGTCCTGGTTAAACTGCTGAATGCGGTCGTTCCGCCAGTCGGCGACATAGATCAGGCCATTTTTGTCCAGGCAGATCCCCCAGGGTAGATTGAACTGCCCTTTACCCGACCCGGATTCACCGAACTGGCTCTTGAACGTCCCGTCCACGCCGTAGCTCTGGACACGGTTGTTCTTGCTGTCAACCAGCCACATGGTGTCGCCGGCGATTGCGATGCCAGACGGCCCATTGAACTGGCCGGGGCCGCTGCCGGCCTCGCCCCAGTGCCGCAGGTATTCTCCGTCGGCGTCATACATCGTGATTCGGTTCAGGTACTCGTCGGCTATGTACAGGTTGGACTCGCTGTCCAGCGCGCACGACGTCGGCCAGTACATGTCACCAGGATCCTCGCCGAACTTGCTGAATTCCCCTACGAACTCCTCGTTCAGTGTTGCAACCGTTACGTGCACACCGTCCGGACGGTTTTCATAGGACCTGTTAAGTACGTAGACTTTGCCTTCCTCATCCATCGCCATGTCTACCGGGTTGCGGAACCCGGTTCCGTTGAACTCGTTTCGCCCCACGGAATGGCTATAGTTGAAGGCCACGTCGACGAGACCAAATAAATGGGTACTCATAGACTTCCCTCTCGCATTGCGTCGTTTAAGTGGTGGGAGCCACGGCAAGCCGGTTTCAGACGGTTTCTCCGTCCGTGGCCTTTGCAATCGTGTGGGTGCGGCCTACAGGAAGGGAACCTTCTCGAAGACGCCGCGGTTGATTGGGTTGGAGTCCAGGCCCATCCAGTCTTCCAGGATGGTGGCGTAAACCTGCCGGAAGTCCATGTTGGACCTGAGGTTGCCGCCCGCTTCCTGCTGGCTGGGTTCCAGCGACGGGTAGGCGCCGTAGATGCCGCCCTTGACGTGCTCGCCGACGGCGAATGCCACCGAGGCTGCGCCGTGGTCGGTGCCGGAGCCGTTGTCGCCCACGCGACGACCGAACTCGGAGAACATGAGCAGCGTTACGTTGTCGCTGGCGTTATGGTCCCGAAGGTCGGTTATGAACGTGTCGACGTTGCCCGAAACGTCAGTCCACAGCGCGCTGTGCAGCTGGGACTGGTTGGCATGGGTGTCAAAGCCGTTGTAGGGGCTGGTGGTGAAGAGCACGCGGGTTCCCAGGTCAGCCAGGTGAGTCTGGGCGATGTTCTTCATATACTGGCCTACGGTGCTGGCCGAATACTCCACGTTGGAGGTGTACATCGGCGGCGCGGTGGCCAGGATGTCGGCGCCGATGCGGGCGTAGGTGCCCGTGGAGCGCAGATAGTCGTTTACGAACCCGCCGCCAATGGTGGGCGCGTAGATCTTGCTGAACAGGTCCAGCGCTTCGGCGCGCTGATCTTCGCCCTCGATGCCGGTCAGCAGGCCGTACGTCTCCAGGTTGCCTACAGAAGCAACCGGCACGCCTTCCTTCGCCAGCGCCCGGGGGAGGCCGCGACCGAAGTTCACGCCCGTGAGTCCCTGGCCTTCGTTGTTCGGGTCCAGTTCCTTGATAACCTGGCCCAGCCAGCCTTCGGTCCCGATGGTGTCCGGCTCACAGGTGTGCCAGATGTCCATGCTGCGGAAGTGGCTGTACGACGGGTTGGCGTACCCGATGCCCAGGAAAATCGCCAGTTTGCCCTCGTCCCAATACTTCTTCAAAGGAAGCATCGTGGGGTGCATGCCGATTTCGCCGTTCAGGTCGATCACCGAGTCTGCCGGCACACCCAGCGCGGGACGAAAGTCTCGATAGTAACCATCGTTGTAGGGGATGACCGTGTTCAGGCCGTCGTTCCCACCGGAGAGGGAAAGAACTACCAGAACGTTATCCTTATTGGTAGAGACCATTATTTGATCCTCCGAAATGTCGACGGGCTGTTGCCCTTGTTAGTTGGCTTGGGCACTCGCTGCGCGACGAAGCGGTCAGTTGACGCCAACGCAGCGAGGTCAGCCCAGTTGTGGTTGTGCCGAATTACTCGAATTGGAACTCGGAAGTTGACGCGATAATCTGGAACATTTCACCGGAGCGGCGGGTAAACTCGCTACGCTCGGCGTCGGTCCCATGGGTCAGGTTTCCGCCGCGACCGGCGTGCTCAACCAGCTGAGTCCTCGTGTCCTCAGTCAGGTTCAGGCATCCCACCAGGTCAGCACAACTGTCCACGAACTGATCGGGGCTTATGCTGTCGCCCTGCGCCATCAGTTTCGAAATCATGCTCCGTACGCCCGGAAGTTCCGTGCGTCCCAGATAGTCAGCGGCAAAGTTGATCCGCTCCACCAGCGTTCCCGAGTCGATCCACTCGTGGCCGGTGTGCCAACCCTCCACCGTCGGAGGATTCATCAGGTCCATGCCCATGTACTTGGGCTCCTGACTCAGTTCGAACATCCCGGGTTTGATCTCTCCCCGGTGGTCGCCAACCATGCGAAGCGTGCCGGCCACCATCTCGGCCGGATTCTTCACCTTGGCGTAGCGGGCGTTCTTGAACCCTTCCGAGTTGAACAGCGTGCGCAGCATCTCAGTAATGTTGTATCCACTGTCGAAGTACGCCTTCTCCAGCGCCTCCAGGGTAGCCTCGTCCTTGGGCGGAGTCTGCCGCCAGCTGGGAACGGGTACCTCGTCGGCAACGAAGTAGTTGTACAGATGGCGCGAGATGAACCGTGCGGCGGCTTTATCGCCTGCGATCATGTTGAGGATGTCGTCGCCATTCCAGTGGCCGGTGTTGCCCAGGAACGTCTTTTCGGTGTCGTCGTGGTCAGCCGGGTCAAACCGGAACTCCCAGGGGCTGCGCCCGTAGGGGAACGGCGGGTAGGGCGGCGCAATATTCCAGCCGGTAAACGCGCGGGCGCATGCCTTCACGTCGTCTTCCGAGTAGTTGAAATCTTCGTTCATGCCAACGCCCAACGAGAACAACTCCAGCAGCTCGCGGCCAAAGTTCTCGTTGATGTTCGTCTTGTGGCTTTCGCAGTTGTCCAGGTAATAAACCATCGCCGGGCTGGTGGAAAGCTCCAGCAGCAAACCGTCGAAATTGCCCATGCCCTTGTCCCGGAACATCTGGACCATGCGGCCCATTTCTTCGCCCGAGTCAATCTTGGAATGGCCGGCGCAGAAGATCATGTGCCAGAACAGCGCCATCTTCTCTTTCAGCTGGTATTCGGTGTTTACCATGCGATACATCCAGTTCTGGATGTTGATCTCGATGGCCCCAGCGTGATTGTAGGTCGGATGGTAGCGCAGCATCAGGTCGTCTTCGACCCCGGAATCGGGCTCCGGGCTGAGCATACCCTCAACCACCGTGTCATATCCTTTCGCAGCAGCGGCTTCAATCTCGTCGCGGCTGGCGTTGAAGCCGGCTCGGCGTAGAAGGTGTGCCATCAGTGCGATGTCGTTGCTTCCTGCCATTGGTTCCTCCTTTATTGTCCTTTGGGGATGTTCGTCCCGATAGACTGTATTATGGTCGAAATATACCGCAATATGAGCCTTTTCCGCAACGTTAACCGCAATACCGCCGTCAGCGACACCCGTCAAACTGCGGAACTGTTATCAGTTTATAATCGTATTGCCGAAAGCCCGCTTTGTCAATATTGTTTCAACGGCAATCCGCGCCCCGGATCCATCCCAAATCTCCCATCAATCACACCATCCGCTCCCACCGCTTCCACCGCCACTACCACGGTTTTCGGCAATATGTACACCCCCGCTTCTGGTCGCCAATTGTTGGTATGTTATCATCATACCATCCGGGTTCGAAAGCATCATTCCCTGTACCCGCACCCCCAATCTGGCAGAGCAATCGCATTTTGATTCTATTGCTCTCGTCTTTCCCGCGCCGGCGGGAATCCAGTGTCCGATAAGGATTGGAGACCGTCCGAAATTCGACTCAATCGTGCTTTCTGTGTTCCGGCTTCCGCCGGCGCCATGGAAGTGTAATTTATAATGCCATTCACCTGGCCAATCTGGCCAATCGGTTGCCATATTCACCCCAAGTATGTTAAACGCAATTCCGTTGGGCGCACATCCGTCGCGGAGGTAGCATTATGCCGGTAATCACCATAAACGGCCCCATCGGCGCCGGTTCAATCGAAGTGGGGCAGATGGTCGCCCGAGACCTCAGCCTTAATTACGTCGACCGCATGGTATTTGCTGAGGCAGCCCGGATTATCGGTTCTCCGGTGTCCAACCTCATCGCCAAAGAGCAGCGGGTCGAGCGGTTCGGCGATCGGGTAACCGCCCTGTTGGGACGTGTTCTCGAACGCGCCGCCGTCTCTGGCGATTACGATCTGGGCGCCGGCATCGAAACGCTACCTGAAACCTATCTTGAATTGGCCGGCGAAGCCTCGTCGCGGATTCAGCGCGTCAACGACCAGGTTTTCATTGATACCACCACCGAGGTGGTCCGCAATCTCGCCCAGGCCGGCCACGTCGTCATCATCGGCCGCGGCGCCAACGTCATCCTGGGAGACACCCCCGGAGTGCTCCACGTGGGCATCATGGCGCCCATGGAAAAACGAATCGAAACCATCATGGAGCGCGAGCATCTTACCGAGTCCGAATCTCGTTCCTACCTGGAAGACCTGGAAGAAGCAAGGGTCAAATTCTTCCAGAAATTCTTCAAGGTTTCCCCGCTCGACGCAACGCTCTACCACATTATGCTGGACATGGGGCACATGGCTTCAGACACCGCGGCTCGTATTATCACCCACGCCGCCGGCGACCTGGAGCATTAAGCATCGGAATCAGCGCCTGGCATCGCGTGCCCAATCAATCCGGGCCCGCTCCATCGCCTTCAAAAATCCACCATTTCCAATGCGGGACGCGGCAGCCGATCCACCCTGCGGTTCCCGGACCCGTAACATCCATCTCCGCAACACCCACCGCAATACCCGAGGAGGTTAGCAAGGATTATGTTTGTCAGAATGGTTTGGGGTAAGCTGCGCGCCGGTTCATGGGAAGCATTTGAAAGGCATTACCACGAACGCGTGACCGTGGAAAACCATCGCCCCCAGGGACTGCGAGAACGCCAGCTCATCCGCAGCACCGAGGACCCCGACGAGGGCATCAGCGTCAGCGTTTGGGAAACCCTCGACCACTTGCGCAACTATGAAACTAGCGACTTCCGCGCCAACATCGCCCGCGAGGTGGAGCATCTCTACCGCGGCGAATACTGGGTGAAACACTTCGAGATCAGCTCGACTGACTGACCCGAAACGGTGGTCTCACAGAAAAGCCCCGCTGCACCTTGCAGCGGGGCTTTCGTCTGTCCGCAATTGCCTGTAACGAGTGTCTGCCCCCGTCAAAGGGGTCAGGCCCCGGCAAAAGGGTCAGGGTTGGCGGATACCCACCATCGTCATGGGCGCCACACTCTAACGGCTGGCGCTGGCTCCGGCCAGGCGGCCAATGCCGGCCCGCGAGCAGTCCTCGTCTTCCTGGGCTGTTCCGCCGCTGCCGCCCGCGGCGCCAATCAACTCCCCATTCATGTAGACCGGCAATGCTCCCTGCCCGGGCACGAACTCCCCGCGCTCCACTTCCATAACTGCCCGCATGATGGGCGTCGTGGAACGTTCCGTCAGGTCGCCGCTGGGCTCGCCAAAGCACGCTGCTGCCCGCGCCTTCCCCCGTGATACATAGGGCGTGCGCCAGGCCGAACCGTCCATCTTGCACATCGTGATCAGGTCGCCTCGAGCGTCCACCACCGAAAAGCTGAATGCCTTCCCCAATTCAAGCGCTGCTGCTTTGGCTCCCGCCAATATTGTTTCGGCCTGGTCCAGAGTGATGTTTGGCATAGTCGTGGATCTCCTTAGTAACAGTCGGGTTCTTTTCGGGTTGAGGGCCTTCATCGGCCTGCGCTATTATACCAGCGTGCCCACTTTAATCCGTCATTGCGAGGAGCATAGCGACGTGGCAATCCCGGCCGGCCCCACCGGGCCGTTCGTCCTGAGTTTGTCGAAGGATCGTCTACGTGTATTCAGCCTCATCGAGATTGCCAACACCCGTATCGAGTACGGGGTCGCAATGACAAATTGGGTACGCATGAGCTATCGCCGCCTGATAGCCACGCTTTGCTCCCCCTGGTTCATAACCATTCCAATGGCGCCACCCGCCACCCGCTCCTGATCGGAGTCGCCACGCCTGACCCTGTTACGCCTAACCCTGTTTACGGAGAGAAACACCATGCAGTTCGGATTCTATTTACCCAACCACGGACCCAACGCCCAACCCGGCCCGCTGGCCCAAATCGCACAAACCGGCGACCGGCTCGGTTACTACTGCATGGTTGCCGGCGACCATGTCCTGGTGCCCAACCGCATTGACTCAACCTATCCCTATACCGTCAGCGGCGAATTTCCCACCGGTGAAAGCGGCGAATATTTCGAGCAGTTAACCCTGCTCACCTACCTGGCCGGCGTCACCGAGAACATCCGCATGGTCCCCAGCGTCATGATCGTCCCCTACCGCCCGCCTATCCTGGCCGCCAAAATCCTGGCCACCCTGGACGTGCTGTCTCAGGGCCGCTTGATTCTCGGCGTCGGCGTCGGCTGGATGGAAGAAGAATTCGAGGCCCTGGGCACGCCTCCCTTCGCCGAACGCGGCGCCGTGACCGATGAATACCTGCGCGCCTACAAAGAATTGTGGACCAGCCCCAACCCTGAGTTCGACGGCAAGTACGTCCAGTTCTCCGGCATCCAGTTCCTGCCCAAACCCGTGCAAAAACCCCATCCGCCCATCTGGGTGGGAGGCCAGAGCCGACCCGCCATCCGCCGTGCCGCCACGCTGGGCGACGGCTGGCACCCCGTAGGCACCATACCGGCCGCCACCATGGAACCCGAGGAACTCGCCGGCGATCTGGTGCAGCTCAACCGCTTCGCCGAGCAGGCCGGGCGCGACCCGTCGGAAATTCAGGTATCCATGAAAGCGCCGCTCTACGATCCCGCCACCATGCAGTCCGGGCCGCGCCGCCGCTTCTCCGGCTCGCCCGATGCCATCCTGGAAGATGTACAGACTTACTCGGATATAGGAGTGTCCCACATCATCTTCGATATCCGCGGCAGCGATCTGAACCAGGCGGTGGAGCGTCTCGACTGGTTTGCCGGCGACATCATGGCCCACGCCGGCTAGGCGGCATCAGATGATCATTTCCTCACCCAACCGACGTTGGGCTTACGGAGCGATCCGGCCCATTGTGCACCGGCCCGACTACCGTCAGGCCACCGCCGATTGGCAAACCGAGACGTCGTCGAGCCTGTGATATAATCTCACCGCCGTACAGTCCGGGTCCACGCCTTAGCGCGTAGCGCCGCATACCATAACCTGGTAGGAGGAACACTGCCTTGACCACCCTCAATGACCGCTATCTGGCCGGACAAAACATGCGCGGAATCATGTCTGGCGGGGACAATACACATTATGCGTTGCCGGGCGTAGACCAGTTGGCCCCCGACCTCAAACGCATCATTGACGAAGCCCTTTTCGGGATGATCTGGACGCGCCCCGGTCTGGAACTCTCTTACCGTTGTGTTGCCACCGTTGCCGCCCTCATGGCCCTCGGAGAACTCAACCTCCTGCGCCGCCACGTTGAGCGTTCCCTCAACGTCGGTCTTACCCCCCATCAGGTGGTCGAAATATTCATCCAGTCCACCTTTTACGTTGGTGTCCCTGCCGTTGAAACCGCCCTCCGCCTTACCAAGGAAATCTTCGAGGATCGCGGCATCGCGTATCAGCCGATCAGCGAATACGACACCAACCGCCACTCCGACGAGTTGCACGCCCTGGGTCAGGAAATGCACCGCCGTCACATGGGCGACACTCCCTCCTCCGGCTACGATGACACTTCCCCCGAGGCCGACCTGGAGCGCATCGTCGACGAATACCATTGGGGCGCCATTCACAGCCGCTCCACCCTCGATGACAAGTCCCGCGCCATCATCTCCCTGGCTTCACTCACCATCATGGGCGTATACGACGCCCAGATGCGACGCAGGATTCGTGGCGCCGTCGGCATCGGCCTCAGTCCGGTCGAAGTCATGGAAGTGTTCATTCACCTGTCCATGTACGGCGGTTACGTCAACACACGCACCGCCATGCGCATCGCCAGGTCGGTCTTTATCGAACTCGGAATCTCCTGACCCACGGGCCTCCGCGCCGGGTTCGCCCGTCGCCAGCCCGGCAGCTTGGTGAATATCCAATAGTCAGTTGAACAATCGGCAGTAAGGAGGTCGGCGGAAATACCATGAAGCTTCGACTCGATGACGGCTGCGAGCTGTTCTACACCATAGACGACTTTACCGACCCGTGGACCGAGCCTCAAACCGTGGTAATGCACCACGGTATGGCCAAAAACAATAAGCTCTGGTTCGGCTGGGTCCCCATCATCGCGAGACACTACCGCGTGATCCGCTTCGACATGCGCGGCATGGGTCAGTCCGACGTCCCCGAACCCGGCTTTCCCTTTTCAGTAGACAATTTCGCCAAAGACCTCGCCGAGTTTGTCGACAAGCTGGGCCTGGATAAGTTCCACCTCATCGGCGAAACCGTCGGCGGCAGCATTTCCATGCGTTACGCAACCATGCACCAGGAGCGGTTGCTCTCCCTCACCGCCTGCACCTCTCCCACCAGCTTCAACGACGCCCACCACGCCGAATCTGCCGTCCAGATCGAAAACGAGGGCATCGGCGCGTGGGTCGAAAGCAGCATCGGTCGCCGCCTTGACCCGCAGATCGTCGACCCCCACTACACCCGCTGGTACGCCGAGCAGATGAAGGCCACCACACCGCATGTCGTTGCCGGCTTCCAGGCTCAGGCGTCGGGCGATCTGCGCCCGCTTCTCAAGGATGTTCAGACCCCAACCTTGATCATCGCCGCCGCCGCCTTGCGTGAAGAAGTGTTGGGCGATTTCCGCGGCGCCTCCGACGTGTTCCCCAACGGACGCTCCGTCGTGTTTCCCGGCGTCTCAGGTTTCGTGCAACACGTCCTGCCGGTTCCCTGCGCCCGCGTCTGGCTGGACTTCGCCCGCAGTTTGGGATAACGGTCCAACCGCACAGTCTGATACCAGCCCCTCTCCGCAGTTTTATACCTGGGGGTAGCCCTTCGTCATGGTGGACTATTCTACCGACGAAAACCGCTCAGCGCCTACGGAATCCCGGCGTCTGCCTACAGACGCCGTTGACGACGATACCACGGTTCCACCGCCCGGCCTCCTGACGCGCCTGTTCCATCGCCACGTCCGCGATGAGCGGGGCCGCTACCAGTCCCGTTTGTTTGCCCGCGGCGAATTCCAGGTTTTGTCGCGCCGCACCAGCAAACGGCTCCGACTCCCTCCGTACATTTTGTTGTACGACGTTCGGTTCTTCCGGATGCAGAAGGGTTACCTGTGGCAATCCTCCCTCGCGGTCTTCGCCATCCTGGCCGTTCTGCTATTGGTCGATTCGGTGGCCGACGCTGCCCTGGCCGCCGGTTTGGGGTCCAGCACGGTCATCGTGTTCCTGCACCCCACGTCGCGCAGCGCCGGCCTGCGCAACCTGGTCGGAGGCCACATCTTGGGGTCGCTGGTTGGAGCGGCCGCATCGTTGCTCCTGTTTCAAACCGGATGGTTCCCCGCTAATGCCGAGCTATCCCATTGGTTTGCCGACGGTGTCGCCGCCGGTGTGCTCGGCCTGGTAATCCTGCTAATGGCCGCTACCGACACGGAGCACCCTCCGGCTGCTGCCACCGCACTGGGGTTCGCGCTGCAGAGTTTGGAGTGGCCCATCATTTTCCTGTTTGGAGGGGCCGTGATGGTGTTGGCCGTCGTGAAAGTCGTGCTTCGCAACCGCCTCCAGGACCTCATCGATTAAAAGCGCCCTCTCCCGCCCACCTGTTATTTCGAGAAGCATAGCGACGCGGCAATCCCGCTGCCCTCGGCCCCCGTTCATCCTGAGGCACCCCCCCGTTCGTCCTGAGCCTGTCGAAGGACCTCCTGTCATTGCGAGAAGCGCCGCGACGTGGCAATCCCGCTGCCCACCGCCCCCGTTCGTCCTGAGCGCACCCCCCCGTTCATCCTGAGCCTGTCGAAGACCCCAATCATTGCGAGGAGCGCCGCGACGTGGCAATCCCGCTGCCCTCGGCCCCCGTTCGTCCTGAGCCTGTCGAAGGACCTCCTGTCATTGCGACGAGCGCCAGAGACGTGGCAATCCCGCTGCCCCCCCCGTTCATCCTGAGCCTGTCGAAGGACCCCAATCATTGCGAGGAGCGCCGCAACGTGGCAATCCCGCTGCCCTCGGCCCCCGTTCATCCTGAGCCTGTCGAAGGACCCCAATCATTGCGAGGAGCGTCAGCGACGTGGGCCGTCTCGCCCCTCGGCCCCACCAATGCACCGCGTGGCGGTGTGCTAACATGCTGAACGTTCATTGACCCTTCGATTCCCGATTGGAGATTGCCCTCATGCCCGATTCCATTTCCCGTCAGTTGGCCCGGTGGACTGTAAACCTCAGTCCCGCCGACCTGCCGCCCGCCGTCATCGACAAGATGCAAACCTCGCTGCTGCACGGTGTGGTCGTATCGATAATCGGCGCCGAAACCCACCACGGCAAAGCGGCGGTAAACCTCGCGCTGGCCGAGGAAAGCTCGTCCCACGGCGCCAGCATCGTCGGTCAGTCAGCTCGCGCCACCCGCTGCGGAGCCGCCTTCGCCAACAGCAAGCTCATGCACGCCACCAACCAGGCCGACTCGTACCGGATGCTCACCCATCCCGGCCCCTGCATCATCCCGTCGGCCCTGGCTACCGCCGAACTGAGCCGGGCGTCGGGTTCCGATCTGATCACCGCCATGGCCGCCGCCTACGAGGTCGAGTCCCGCATCGCCGGCGACTTCATCGCATCCACCCAGGCCCGCGGCTTCCGCTCCAGCCCGGTTTACGGCACCCTCGGCGCGGCTGTCGCCACCGGCAAACTGTTGGGCCTCACCGAAGACCAGATGGTAACTGCCATCGCCCTGGCCGCAACGTTCACTGCCGGCACCAACGAAGGCCCCCGTTCCGGCGGGCGCGAAATGATGTTCCATGAACCCCAGGCCACCCGCAGCGGAATCATGGCCGCCCTGCTGGCCCGCGAAGATGTACGCGGTTCCGAAGAATCCCTGGAGGGCCCGGCAGGTTTCTATAACGCCTTCACCGGCAACAACCGCGGCGAGTTGTCCTATGTTTTCAGCGGCCCACAGCAGGTTACCTTCGATCCCGTAACTGAAGGTTTGGGCGAACGCTGGGAACTGCTGCACACGGTACTCAAGATGTACCCCACGGCCGGCTATAATTGCCCGGTGATCGACCTGATGGCGGACATCCGGCGCGCTCATGATTTGTCCATCCAAGACATCGAACGCATCACCATCGACATGAACTGGCTGGAAACCCTGTACCCCTCGCCAGCCTTCCCCAACCCGGCCCGCGGACGCGCCATGGTAGGCAGCACCCACTACTTCGCCGCCTACGTTGCGGTCAACGGAGCCTACCCGCCCCTGCGCACTCGCATCGACCCCGGCGACGATTCCGATGCCGCCACCGCCGATAATCACGACGCCGTCGTCAGCCTGATGCACAAGGTGGAAACCGTCGGCCACAAAGACCGCACCGCCTTCGCCCCCCGCATCACCATCGAAATGGCCGGAGGCACCGTGTACCAGGGCGAATACAACGGCGCCGAACTCGAATGGGGATTCGACACAGAGGTGGAACGCCTGCGTCCTCTCTTCGACAACATCGCCTGGCCCAACGCCAAACTCGAAGCCGTTGTGTCGGCATCCCGGAGCATCCCCGACGCCTCCGACCTTGGCGCCCTGTTAGCCGCTGCAACGCCGTAACGCCAACGCCACCATCGTCGCGGGCAACGCAGCAACGCGGCTGTCTCGCTGGCGTACGATCTCAGTAATTAGACCCGACAGGAGGAAAATCATGTTGCCAGGTTTGGAAGGCAAAGCAGCACTTGTCACCGGTGGCAGCCGCGGCATCGGTAAGGCCATCGCCTACGCCCTCGCCGCCGAGGGTTGCGCCGTCGCCATCTGCGCCCGCGGGCCGGAAACGTTGCAAGCTTCTGCCGCCGAAATCAGCGATGCCACCGGCGCCAACGTCATCCCCATTCCCGCCGATATGACCGACCCCGATGCCATCGTAAACCTGGTGCGGCAGACCGTTGCCGGCCTCGGTCGGCTGGACATCCTGGTCAACAACGCCGTCAACAGCACCAGCGACCGCGCCAGCCGCATCCCCGACGACGTCATCCTCAACCACATCACCACCAAGATCATGGGATACATCCGTTGCGCCCGCGAATGTGTCCCCCACATGACAGCGGCCGGCGGCGGACGCATCATCAACATCGGCGGCATGGCGGCCCGCAATTCCAGCCCAACCAACCCCGGGTCCGGCGTTACCAACTCAGCCATGTCCAACTACTCCAAAGCGCTGGCCGACGACGTCGCATCGGATGGCATACTTGTCAACTGCATTCATCCCGGCAGCACCCGAACCGAGCGCTACATGGGACTCGTCGCCGAACGCGCCGCCCGCGCCAACACCACCCCGGAAGCCGAACTGGCCCAGTCGGTCGCCGAAATCCCCATTGGTCGCATGGTTGAACCCGAGGACATCGCCCATCTCGCCGCGTTCCTCTGCTCCGATCTGGCGTCGGCCATCACCGGCCAAACCATCGCCGTAGACGGCGGCGGCGGCAAGGGCGTGCATTTCTAGGCAACACCGGTCCGGCCCCTGCCCGCGGGTCGGCGTCGACCAGGAACCCGGCTAATCCACCTGCATGTGCTGCAGAGCCCCGGCGAAGTTGGAGTCCAGGACGTAAACGTCCGCCGCCTTGTCATACGTCATGGGGCGCGGTAAATCCACGCCTCCCCGGCGGCGCTTCAGCCGGTTCATACTGTGGCCCTGGCTTGACAGCGATCCAGACAACTCCCGCTGCGTCAGGTTCAGTTCATCCATCAACTGCGCCCGCTTCTCCGTGTAGTCCGGCGACTGCGAAACGCGCACCATCGCCTGCCTTGCCGTGGCGGACAGGTTGCGCCAAAAAGTCGTAGCGTAGCTGGCATTCCACTTCGGACGATCCGGTTCAGCGGTCGCGGCCAATTCCACCGGTGATGACGCCCCTTCCGCACCACCCGCGGCTGCATCCACCGCCTCTTCGCCCTCGATGACTTCGCCGCCGGCAAGCGGCTCGGTTCCCCGACCTGCCATCTGGCGAATCGCCGCCATTACTTCATCGATGTCCCCTTCGATAGTTACTGTTACCCGGACCAAAACGCTGCACCTCGTACTCCGCTATTGACTCTGCTGACACTCCGTCGCCTGTTCTCGTATGAACCGCAGTTTACCTCACCGGTTTTAGCATCCGCCACCACCAACGCCCTCTCATGCGTACCCACTGTCTCATTGCGAGCCTAGCGTGGCAATCTCGATGAGGCTGAACACGCGTCGACGAACCGCAGTTTACCTCACCGGTTTTAGCATCCGCCACCACCAACGCCCTACGGTGATATCGCCGCCTGCAACGCCGCCTCCAAAACCTGGGGCGGCACATACTGCTCGAATCGTGCGGCGATCCGTCCGTCCCTGCCGATCACAAACGTCCACGGTTCCGACACCAACCCCCATTCTTCCACGGCGGGAACCAGCTCTTTGCCCACCTGCGCCGGGTCCACCAGATGCGGGTCTTTGTAAACCTCCACGTGCACGAAGTTGGCCCGGCCTGCGTATCGATCCGCCAGTTCAGACAGCGTCTCGACCTGTGGCCCGCACGTCGCCGTTACGCAGAACGCCGGCGTTGAGAACGTTACGACCGCCGGCACACCCGACCTGACCGCATCGGCTAACGACAGTTGATACAGTGCCGGATCCGGCTCGACGCTGCTGCTGATGGTGCGCAGGTCGGCCACCCGTGCCGCCGTGGGCGTGTCTGACGGCGGCGCCGCGTCCCCGATGAACGGCGCCCGGTGTTGTGCCGACACGGTTATCGCGGCGGCGGCAGTTTGGTTCTCTCCGCTTTCGTCCTCAAACGTCGCGTGAACCTCCCAGATGCCAGGAGCCTCGGCCGTTGCCGTCCCGGCCTCGTCGAAAGTAACCTGAGCCACAAATATCCCGCGGCGTCCTTCCGGCGGCCATTCCTCGTATTGCGCCGTCGTGCGGTACCGAACCTGCCCGCTCTGGGCCCCGGCCTCGTAAAACACCGCCTGCAGCTCCACCAACTCCGGACGCACCGGCATGTAATCCCGGTCAACCAGCCCAAATGACAACCGGTTCTCGCCCACGGCCAGGTCGCTATTGGACACGATCATGCTCACCGCGGGTCCGCCCGGCGGCTGGCTCAAAACATCGTCCTGGGGCAGCTGACTCGCACAGCCCATCGCCAGCAACAACCAGACCCCAACCAGGCAACTCACCAAAATTCCACGCATCATGGCTTTGAGGTTGCCACGATGTCCCCATATTGGCAAGGCCCCACCCACCTCCGTTCGGCCTGAGCCCGTCGCCCCCGTTCATCCTGAGCCCGTCGAAGGACACGTCAATCCCCTCTCCCTTGATGGGAGAGGGTTGGGGTGAGGGTGAGCCCCCACCCACCTCCGTTCGTCCTGAGCCTGTCGAAGGATCGGCCTGAGCCCGCCGTAGGACCGCCACTGCCGTCGTGGTCTATAATCAACCCACTTCTATTCACACCCATTCCAATGACGTTGCGAGGCTAGTATGCGGTTCGGTTCTTTCGTATTCCCAGTCAGCCATCACCCTGAAAACGACTCAGCGGTTATCGACAGCACTATGGACGAGGTCCTCCTCGCCGAGCAAATCGGCATGGACTCGGTGTGGCTCACCGAGCACCACTTCGATGGTGCCGCCGCCCACGCTGACCCGGTGGTGTTCGGCGCCGCCATCGCCGCCCGCACCAGCCGCATCAAAATCGGATTCGCCGTCGCCGAACTCGCGTTCCACCACCCGGTGCGCCTCGCCGTGCAAACCTCCCTTCTCGACAACCTCAGCCACGGCCGGCTCATCGTCGGAACCGGGCGCGGATCGGCCTACAACCACTATGAATACCTGGGCTTCGGCCTCACCATGGAGCAGGGCATCGCCCGGCTTGATGAAGCGGAACAGTTGCTGGTCGAGGCCTGGACCGGCGAGGACCTGTCGCACCGCGGCGAACACTGGAACCTCGAATTTCCCCTGCTGCGCCCCCGCCCGTATCAAAAGCCTCATCCGCCGCTCATTCGCGCCTGCATCAGCGAGGCATCTGCCGTCAATATGGCCAAAATCGGCCGCCCCATCATGATCGGCATCCAGACGCTGGAGACGTTGCAAGCCCGTCTGGAGCGATACCGCGAAACCATGCTGGACTCCGGATTCACCGAGGATGCAACCGAGGCTACGCTGGACCAGTGTTGGGCGTCCCGCGACCTGTTCATCGCCGACACCTACAGCGAAGCGTTGGAAATCGCCGAAGCTGGCTTCGAGCGCGAACGCACCCACTTCCGCCGCGCCCGCGAGCTCTACAACCCCGGCGGCTTCCCGCCTCCAGACCCCAACCGTCCGATCCCGGCCGGAGAAAGCCTGGGGCATTCCTTCATCCTGGGCACACCCTCTCAGGCCGCCGAGCAGGTCGCCGCCATGCGTGAAATCGGCGTGCGTAACCTCATGTTCAAACTCAACGTCGGCGAGATGGACACCCACCGTGTCCAAAAGTCCATGCGGATGCTCGGCGACCAGGTGATGCCAAAATTTATGGAGTAGAGGAGTCCGCCCGTAATCCCCGGCCCCCGTTCATCCTGAGCTTGTCGAAGGACCCCTCTCCCTTGATGGGAGAGGGCTAGGGTGAGGGTGAAAATCGCAACCTTCTGTCATTGCGAGCGCAGCGTGGCAATCCCGCTGCCCACCGCCCCCGCGCATCCTGAGCCTGTCGAAGGACCCCCGCGCATCCTGAGCCTGTCGAAGGACCCCCGCGCATCCTGAGCCTGTCGAAGGACCCCCGCGCATCCTGAGCCTGTCGAAGGACCCCCGTTCATCCTGAGCCTGTCGAAGGACCCTCCTGTTGTCGCCCCCTGGAGAGGCGTTCGAGGGGTGAGGCGAGAGCCTTATAAACCCCGCACCATGGCATCCAGACTCTCCAGCGCCCGGCTGATGTTCTCCTGGCTGTTGGCGTACGACAGCCGCACGTAGCCCTCGCCGAACTCACCGAACGCCGCCCCGGACAGCAGCGCCACGCCGGCCTCCTGCATCGCCCGCTCCTCGAAATCCGCGCTGCTGAGGCCCGTGTCCCTGATGCTGGGAAAGGCGTAGAACGCGCCCTCCGGCTCCGGGCAGTTGATCCCCGGTATGGATGCCAGCCCGTCCGCGATGAGACGGCGACGGCGGCCAAACTCGGCGGCCATCTCCTGCACCGCGTCCTGTGGACCGTCCAGCGCGGCCACCCCGGCAATCTGGCTAAACGATGCCGCGCACGACACACTGTTGGTCGCCAGTCGCGACACATGGGGCACCAGCTCCTCCGGCATGATGCCGTAGCCCAGCCGCCAGCCCGTCATCGCGTAACTCTTCGAGAACCCGTCCAGAATGATCGTGCGTTCCGCCATACCCGGCAGCGCGGCGATGCTGTGGTGCTCGCCCGAGTACAGAATATCCTTGTAAATCTCGTCTGACATCACGTACATGTCGGGATGGCTTCGCACCACGTTGGCGATGGTTTCCAGTTCGTCGGCGGTGAACGCAGAGCCGCACGGATTCTCCGGCGAGTTGACAATGAGGAGCCGCGTACGCTCGTTGACCATCCCCGGCAATTGCGTCAGGTCGGGATGATAGGCCCGATCCTCCAGCAGCCGCATCGGCACGGCCTTGGCCCCGCAGAATTGGATCATCGACTCGTAAATCGGGAAACCGGGATTGGGATATATGACCTCGACGCCCGCTTCCGCCAGCGCCATGATGACGTAGAACATGATTGGTTTGGCGCCCGGCGTAACCACCACCTGCTCCCAGTTGGTATCGATGCCGCGCACCTCCCGGCTGTTGCGAGCCACCGCCTGCCGCAGCTCCGGCAGACCCGGCGTCGGCCCGTAGTGCGTGTAGCCGTCCTGTAGCGCCTTCACACCGGCCTCCACAATGTGCGCCGGCGTCTCGAAGTCCGGTTCCCCGATCTCCAAGTGGATGATCTCCCGGCCCTGGGCTTCCAGCGCCCGCGCCCTGGCCAGCACCTCAAACGCGCTTTCAGTCCCCAAACGGCTCATACGGGTGGCAATAGTCATACTCGGCATCTCCAAAATCAGCGTTCCCAACACCGCCCCACAACCCGCCGCCAAGATTACCACATCCCCCACGGTGTTGCCCTCACCCCCCGTTCATCCTGAGCCTGTCGAAGGACCCCGCGCATCCTGAGCCTGTCGAAGGCACCCTCTCCCTTGATGGGAGAGGGCTGGAGCCTGCCCCGTACTTGATACGGGGGTGAGGGTGAGCCCCCGCGCATCCCGTTCCCGCCGCCCCGTTCATCCTGAGCCTGTCGAAGGACAAAGGACACGCTCAGGCCGAACCGGGATAGTTGCCTGCTATACTACCTCCACCCCTATCGGAGACGGTGAAAAATGCCCCGCAAGAAGATTGTCCTGGCCTATTCCGGCGGACTCGACACCTCGGTGGCCGTGCCCTGGCTCAAGGAGAATTACGACGCCGAGATCATCACCTGCACCATCGACCTCGGCATGGTGGACCTGGAAACCATCCGCCAGCGGGCCTATGCCGTCGGCGCCTCCGAGGCCGTTACCGTCGACGGACGCGAGACGCTGGTCAGCGAGTTCCTGTGGCCCGCGCTTCGGGCCGGCGCCATCTACGAGGGTCAGTATCCCCTGGCCACCGCCCTGGGCCGCCCCCTCATCGCCCGCTACCTCGCCGAGGTTGCCGAGGAACACGGCGCCCAGGCCATCGCCCACGGCTGCACCGGCAAGGGCAACGACCAGGTTCGCATCGAAGTCGGCGTGGCCGCTCTCACCCAGGGCGTCGAGGTCATCGCGCCCATCCGCGAGTGGGGCATGAACCGCGAGGACGAGGTGGAGTACGCTCGCGAGCGCAACCTGCCCATCGCCCCGTCCAACAACAAGTACAGCACCGATGAGAATCTGTGGGGCCGCAGCGCCGAGGCCGGCGAGCTGGAAGACCCCTGGAACGAACCGCCCGAGGACGCCTACGAGTGGACGGCCAACCCCAACGCCGCCCCCGACGAGCCGGCCTACGTGGAAATTCACTTCGACGAGGGGATACCCACCGCCGTTGACGGCGAGAACATGGCCGGCGTCGACCTGATTACCCATCTGAACCACCTGGCCGGAGCCCACGGCGTCGGTCGCATCGACCACGTGGAAAACCGGCTGGTGGGCATCAAATCGCGTGAGGTGTACGAATCGCCGGCCGCCGTCGCCCTGCACGCTGCCCACCGTGGCCTGGAGACCATGACGCTGTCCCGTGAGCAGACCCGCTTCAAGGAGCGCGTTGCCCAGGAGTACGCCGAACTGGTGTACAACGGACTGTGGTTCACCGCCCACCGCCGCGACCTCGACGCCTACGTCGCATCCACCCAGCGCCACGTCACCGGCGAGGTGCGCATCCGGTTGCACAAGGGTACGTGCGTAGTCGCCGGCCGCCGCGCCGACCGCCCGCTGTACAACTACGGCCTCGCCACCTACGACCGCGCCGACGAGTTCGACCACACCGCCGCCAAGGGCTTCATCGACATCTACGGCCTGCCCGTCCGCACCCAGAACCGCCAGCAGGGGTAGCGGGACTACCGGATTGGTAACGGGCGGATCCGAACCCGATTGTCTTCCACGGTAGCCACGATACCGCTGCTGATTTCGCTTTCCAACTGAACGAGAACGGTTGGGAGAACTCGGTTCACGTTGCCCACGCGCGAATCTGACAACCGCAGTGTAATCAACGATGGCCCCTGCGCTCCGGACAGGGCAATGATGTTCGAGAAGTCCAGGTCCTGAGTTAGCACAACGCGCCCATCGTCCGCAGCTCGCTCCACAATCTCCCGGTCCGCTGCATTACTACGCATAATCTCGCCGACGCGAACCACATCGTGCCCCAATTCATTCAAGTGCCGAACGGTCATTGGGGAGATGTGCACATCTGCCAACAGCCTCATGTAGCCACCTTAATGCTGATGCAGTGCAAGACCGGCCCACGGGTCACGCGTACCAACTTTAATCTGTCATTGCGAGGAGCAATAGCGACGTGGCAATCCCCCGCTGGTCCTGAGCCCGTCGAAGGGCCGGCCCCACCGGGCCGTTCGTCCTGAGCTTGTCGAAGGATCGTCTACGTGTTTTCAGCCTCATCGAGATTGCCAACCCCCGCATCGAGTACGGGCTCGCAATGACAACGCGGGTACGCATGCGGCTCACAGTCGGCCCCGCTAGTTAGGCTTTCGGACGCGCGCTGCGTCATGCCCAGGTTCAAATCCGCTTCTGGTGCGGGCGCTGGCGTACGGGCTCAACCCACGCTGAGGGTTCTTTCGCTGGCGAGCCAAGCTCCGTATGCGGCGCATTGACGGACGTCGGCGTCATCGAGTTCCGGGTACGCTTGGACAATGTCCACCGTTGTGTACCCGTTGCCCATGAGCTTAAGCACGAATTCAACCGTAATCCGCTTCCCGCGCACGGTAGCTTTTCCCATGCAAATACCTGGGTCGGTTGTTATTCGGTCTAGGTCCGCCATCAGGTTCACCCGACTTACTGGTCACACGTTCCCTAACGCCGTATCCAGCCGGCCAATGCCCTCGTCGATCTCCGCCTCGGTAATGTTCAGCGCGGGCATGATGCGCACCGCGTTGGGTCGCACACCGTTCAGCAGCACACCGGCGGCCTCGGCGGCGTCCATAACCTGCGGCATGATGTCGCTGTCAAACGCCACGGCGGCCAGCAGTCCCTTGCAGCGGATTTCGTTGACGAAACCGTACTTGGACTTCAGGCCGTCCAGTCGGTCCTTCAGAACCACTTCCATCTGCTTGACGTGGCCCAGGATGTCGTTGTCAAGCAGATAGCGAGTGCCGGCGGCAGCGGCGGCGGTGGTCAGGGGATTGCCTCCGAAGGTGCTGCCGTGATCGCCGTAGGTCAGCGCCATCGCGTCTTCCTTGGCCAGAAACGCGCCGATGGGAACGCCGAAGCCCAGCCCCTTGGCCAGAATCATCACGTCCGGCTCGACGTTGAATTCCTCATAACCGAACAGACTTCCCAGGCGACCCATGCCGGTCTGAACCTCGTCCAGGATCAGCAGGATGTTGTTCTGGTCGCACCAGGCCCGCAGCCGTTGGAAATAGTCATCGTCGGGAATGTTCACTCCGCCCTCGCCCTGCACCGGCTCGATCATCACGGCCACGGTGTTTTCGGTGGTGGCGTTCATCACGGCCTCAACGTCGTTGAAATCGACGTAGGTGAAACCCTCGGGTATGGGCTCAAAAAGCTCGTGGTAGTGAGGCTGCCCGGTGGCGGCCACGGCGTTCATTGTGCGCCCGTGGAAAGAGTTCAGCGCGGTAATGACCCCGTAGGCTCCGTTCTTGTGCAGCTTCCCGTAGCGACGGGCTATCTTCAGCGCGCCCTCCACGGCCTCGGCGCCGCTATTGCAGAAAAACACCCGATCCATGCAGGAGTTTTCAATCAGCATCTCGGCGATTTCCAGCTGTGGCAGCGTATAAAACTGGTTGGACGTCTGGATGAGCGTGGCGGCCTGCTTCGCGATGGCTTCCACGACCACGGGCGGGCAGTGGCCCAAATTATCCACAGCCCAGCCGGCCACGAAGTCGACATATTCCTTGCCGTCGGCGTCCCACACTCGGGAGCCTTCACCGCGCACGATGACCACCGGGCGTCGCCGGACGGTCTGGGCGTAGTATTTCTGCTCGATGGCGATGTATTCAGCGTTGCTGGGCATTGGACATCTGCTCCCTTCGGTGTGTTACGCGCCGTAGCGCAAACCATATTATACGCCAACCACGCCACCAATCGTCAGTATCAGCGCGCGTCATTGCCGGGAGCGCCGGAACATGGCAATCCCGTCCCGCCTTCTGTCATTGCGATGTTCGCATTTTGGCATTGACCACATTTGTGTTAACATTCAGACGACAAACTCAGTCAATAATTTCATCACGGAGGAATTACGAATGGCGACAATGATTGATGGCGAGTCCTATCTGGGCAAGGTGATGGTACGCCCACTGAGCAAAACCGGCGACGTTACCTTGTACCTCTGGCCCCTGCGGTGCCTCAAGGCCAAATTCGGCGGCCCGACCTTCGGCGTCGACGTAAACGGCGTTGAGATTCTTCGCTTTGACCCGCATGGCGCGCGCGGCCATTGGCACAAGGGTGGCTACGACAAGCTGGGCGCCGGTGGCTCCCACATCGACTTCCCAGAGGACATCATCGAAAGCCAGGCGCAGGTTGCCTGGTCGCTGGAGCAGGTGCGCGAGCAATCCGCCGCGTTGCTGGCCGAGGCCGGCTACGGCGACGCTGCCGCCAACCTCGATGCCGACATGCTCCAGGCCGCCACGGACGCCGTCGTCCAGCACCTCGATGCCACCGGCGACATCATGTCCGAGGCGATTCAGAAAGACCTTATCGCCGCTTAGAGGGCCTCGCCCCTCACCCCAAGCCCCTCTCCCAATGGGAGAGGGGTATTTTTTGGGCTGGCCCTCGCCTGGGGATGGTTTATTACATTTACTATACGAGGTAAAGGTAATGTCGAATCAAATGCTGCCGGGAACCGAATGGGATAGGAACGTCGGTAGTCCGGCATATCCTGTGTCGTTCCTCCACGAATACGCTGTGGGCTTGCTATGGGATGCGTTGCACGGCGACGATGCAGTAGCCGTTAAAACGATCGACGGGAGTACATACGGCAACCTGAAGGAGGGCGTTTACCGTGTGGTGATTCCCGATTCGATGCAGCCCATCGGTGGTTGCATACCCGATTTAGCGTTGCTGGATAAAGACCTGCGGCCAGTGCGGGTGATCGAGGTCGTGGTAACGTCTCCGCCCACGTCGGAGAAAATGGCAAAGCTTGAACAACTGCAAAATCGTGGCGTGGAAGTAGTACAAGTCCCGGTCCGCAATGAGGACGAACTCAAAGCCTTGATCCCTTCCCCGAATGGTGGACTGAAACCGAAATGGGCCTACGCTTGGAACGCGACAATCTTCGATCAAGTGGGCATAACCAATATCCCGCGTCAGCAACAGATCCGCGGGACACAGCGAGGCGCGGACGGTATGGTCCAAGAACTGATTCACGCCCTGATTGGATGCCAACCCGAGACCCGTCGGCAATTAGTCAAGGTGTTGGAAGAGCTGGACAGCCTGGAATCACGTTACCCGCTGTCGCCCAAAAACCCCAAGCGAATCACACAATCCAACGGCGACGACGATACATAGCTGCCCCAGAAGACAACGCCCCTCTCCCTTGGTAGGAGGGGGGTTTCGTTACGGAGTAATCCGCGTGCCGATGGGGTTGCCGTTCACACAATCCATCAGCGCTCCCTGCTCCCGCCCGTCGATAATGTGAGCGCTGGCCACCGCCCGGTCCGCGATGGCAGCGAGGCACGCATCCAGCTTGGGCAACATCCCACCCCGCGCCACACCTGAGTTGCGCAGCGACACCGCGGTGCTAGCGTTCAATCGCGGAATTACTCTGCCGCCGTTATCCATCACGCCCGTCACGTCGGTCAGAAAAATAACCCGCTCTGCTCCCATAGCGTGAGCCAAAGCGCCGGCGGCCGTATCGCCGTTCACGTTCAAAGGTTGCCCGGCGTGGTCGCTGTTTTCGGTAACGTCCATCGCTATCGGCGAAATCATGGGGATATAACCGGCGGCGACTATAGCGTTCACCGGAGTCGGGTCAACGCGCACTATCTCACCCACGTACCCAAGATCGGGGTTCGCCACGTGGGCTTGCAGCAGGCACCCGTCCATTCCACTGATGCCGATGGTAGGGCCGCCCAGCTTTTGCATCAGGGCCGTCAACTCCTTGTTCACCAAACCGCCCAGCACGGCCACCACGATCTCCAATGAAGGTCCATCGGTTACCCGCAGGCCGTTGACGAAATTGGGGGCCAGATTCTGCCGCCGCATCCACTCGCTGATGACATTGCCGCCCCCGTGCACAATCACGATCGCCCGGCCCGCAGCGTGCAGCGACACCAGATCCTGAAGGGAGGTATCGTTGCCTCCCAGTGTGCTGCCACCGATTTTGACCACGATGGGCGGATCAGGCACAGTGGAATTCATCACGGTCAATGGTTACTGCAATCGGGCTGGGGCACAGTCGGCAAGATGTCCAT
The DNA here is from genome assembly GCA_965217175.1 of Dehalococcoidia bacterium. GTDB lineage: Bacteria > Chloroflexota > Dehalococcoidia > Lucifugimonadales > UBA3495 > Bin87. Next base: position 848,458 of record OZ244251.1, on the reverse strand, counting down.
TCCCGCACAGCGCGATGGCATCAGCGGGGCAGTGGTTCTTGTCCCATAGCTCAGGTCGTGTACGCGCTGTTGATGATGACGTACTGCTCGGTCAGGTCGCACCCGAAGGCGGTTGCGACTCCGTCGGCCAGGTTCAGGCTCACTCGGAAGTCCACCTGCTCCCCCGACATCAGGGCGATCACGGCATCCCGGTGGAAGGGTATCGGCGTACCGGCCTCCATGATGCAAACCCCGTTTACGAACAAGTCCACGTGCTCTTCCTGCGCCTCGGCTCCGCTGCGGCCCAACGCCATCATCAGGCGTCCCCAGTTGGGGTCTGCACCGTACACCGCCGACTTCACCAGATTGCTGCCCGCAATCGTCTTGGCTGCCTTTCGCGCGTCGGCTACGTCGCGCGCGCCATCAACCCGCACCGTAATGAGGTGCGACGCGCCCTCTCCATCCCTGGCCAGCATTCGGGTCAGGGCGTTGCAAACCTGATGCAGGGCGTTGCGGAACGATTCGGCATCGGGTGAACGTTCGTCAATAACCGGATTGCCCGCCTGTCCGTTGGCGAAGGCCAAAAACGTATCGTTGGTGCTGGTGTCGCCGTCCACCGTCAGCATATTGTACGTCTCGTCGGCCACGGCCTTCACCGTCATCTGCAAAAATCCGGGATCGACGGCGGCGTCGGTTGTCGCAAAGGACAGCATCGTCGCCATGTTGGGGTGAATCATCCCCGAGCCCTTGGCCACTCCGCCGATTGTTATCTCCTGGCCCGTGGATGCCATAAAAGACACTGCCGTTTCTTTGGTATGCGTATCAGTGGTCATCATCGCCCGGGCCAACTGATTGCCACCCTGGTCGTCCAGCACGATCTCGGTCACACCGGATCGGATCAGGGACATGGGCAGTTCAACCCCGATGACTCCCGTGCTGCAAACCAGAACGTCCTCCGCGGCCATCCCCAGGCAATCGGCGGCCAGGCGAGTCATTTCCTCGGCGTCCTTGTATCCCTGTGCGCCCACGCAGGTGTTGGCGATGCCCGCATTGACGATCAGAGCGCGAGCCTGTCCGCTGGCCACCCGTTCCCGGTCCAGATCAACCGTTGCCGAACGGATCGCCGACGTCGTGAACACGCCACCTATGGAGCACGGCGTATCCGAGACCAATAGCGCCAGGTCCAGCTTGTCCTCGCCCCGGGATTTGAGACCGATGTACACACCGCCGGCCGAAAACCCTTGCGGCGACGTGACTGTGCCGCCGGAAACGGCGGTGATTTCTGCAATGTGAGACGAGTTGCCGGGCATTATAGAGCGCTCCTGCTAGCCAAAAATCAGCGGTCAAAATGACGGTTCAATATACCACAAACTGGCTGCTCAACCGGTGCACAGGCCGACTGCCGCAGGGCAAGCGCATTCTGATTCTATGGCTCTCGTCTTTCCCGCTGGTGCCGTAACCACGCAAGTGCAATCTATAATGCGATTGTCCTGCCAACTGCCGACATCGAACTGATCGCCCATCGGCGCCAACGTTCGGCGCCAGTGTTCGCAACGATGTTACCCCTGCTGGCGGCGCTCCATAAAACTGGCGGTGATGGCCTGTTCGGCGCGGCGGCTGTGTTCGGCGATAAACTGCTCCAACCGGCGTATTTCGCGGGTTGTTTCCTCCAACTCAGGCTGCCGGGCGGCCTGTTGCTTCAACTGCGCCAGACCCTTGCGCGCCTCGTCCACCTGCTGCACCGATTCCAGCGCCGCCAACTCTTCCACCGCCGCCTTCTTGATCGTCAGCAATCTCCGCCGGTTGTCTTCGGCATCCTGCAACCGCTCCTCGATCTCTCCCATCGCCGACAGCGCAGTATCTATGGGCGCCATGCCGTAAATCGTCTGCCGCGGCAACCGCCGCAACTGCGTGCGAAACTGCCCAATGGAGGCGTCCAGCTGCTCCTCTTTATGACGTATTTCCGCCAGCGACATTCGTAATGCCGCCATTGCCAGTTGCAATTGAGAATTGGTTGACATACCGGTATCCCGACTACGCTGTTATGGTCTTGTGGCAGCCGCCAACAACAAAATCATCTGGAAACGGGACCTGGCCGGCAACCGTAGCTACCGGAACCTGCTCCCCGGTTGGCTACCCACTGAACCCTACCTTGGGCAGCACCCGCTCCAGCGCCTCCAGCACTTCCGTAATGTCCTCTTTGGTAACCCAACCCAGGTGACCAATCCGGAAACAATGACCGGTCAGCTTGCCCTGGCCTCCGGCCAGCACCACGCCTTCGTCCTCACGCATCATCGCCATAAACTTGCCGCCGTCGATTTCATCCGGCATCTTGATGGCCGTAACGGTATTCGATGCGCGGGATTCGTCCGTCGCCAGCAGTTGCAATCCCAGATTCTTCACCCCGGCCCGGCAATATTCGCCGATGCTCGCGTGGCGGCCGTACACCGACTCTAACCCTTCGCTGATAATTCGGTCGAGGCCCAGCCGCAAACCGTAAAGCAGCGCCACGTTGGGCGTCCAGGGAGTTTGTCCCCGTTGCAGCGAACGCTCCGCAGCCATCAGGTCGAAATAGAATCGCGGCATCTTGGCGTCCTGGTACGCTTCCCATCCACGGGCGCTGATGCTGATGAACGCCAGCCCCGGCGGAATCATAAACCCCTTCTGGGATCCGGTCGCCACCACGTCGCAATTCCACCCGTCCACTGGCAGGGGCAAACAGCCCAGGCTGCTCACCGCGTCGACCAGCAGCAGCTTGTCGAACTCGGATTTTACGATTCGCGATATGGCTTCCAGGTCATGCGTAACGCCCGTTGACGTTTCGTTATGCGTTACCAGCACAGCCTTGATGGATGGATCCTTCCGCAACTCGGCGCGAATCGCCTCCGGGTCAATGGCATCGCCCCATTCAAAATCCATCCGCAACACGTCCGCGCCGTAGGTCTGGGCAATCTGGACGTACCGGTCGCCGAACGACCCCGCCGTGCAGGCAATGACGCGGTCGCCTGGTGACAGCGTATTAACCACCGAGGATTCAAGGGCCCCGGTGCCGCTGGCGGTCAGGATATACAGGTCATTCGTAGTCATGAAAACCTGCTTCAAACCGTCGGTCGTAGCCTCAATCAACTCCTTGAACTCAGGTCCCCGGTGATTGATCATCGGCAACGACATCTCTTCCATGATGTCGTCCGGAATCGGTGTCGGTCCGGGAGTTCGCAAGTTCTGTTGGGCAATCTTGGTCAGGGGCATCGGACAGGCTCCTCAGCTCGGGCGCTCCGGCCGGTCATCGTAACCGGCGCGGCGGCGCTCTTTATCGGTAAATTCAGGGTGTACACGGCACTGTTGCGGTGCCTCGTGTACCCAAACACAACACACCAATTATAGCAGGATTTTACGAAATCTGTCGGTCTGCGTCGACACTGCCGCCGTCCGGCGCTCACCAAGCACCGACGTCAAAGGGCGCGCCAGGGACGCAGCTCGGGGCGATGCCCAGCGGTATTACCGCTGGTTGCCCGTTTCACGGGCGGGCGTCGCATTCGCGACGCGCATCGCCCCGACTCCCCTGCTCCTCCCCTCTCACACCGTACCAACCACCGCGAGCCATCCGGCCGTTGCCAGCGTCGTTCCGGAACAACACATGCGTTGATTCGTGGTCGTACACGGAGAAAGCGGTACGGTCCCTAAACCCTACCCGCCAACTGATTCACCACCAGGCCGGTCGGTAGCTTCGGATAGAAAAAAGTCGATTTGGGTGGCAACCGTTGTCCGGCGCTCACGATCTCCCGGAACGGTTCCAGCGGGAAGGGTTTCAGCAGGATCGCCAACTGTTGTTCGCCGCGATTTACCTGCTCCACGATGGAATCGTGGTCGGGACTGTAGTCGATATGCTGACCCAACGCATCCCCCAACGCCGGCGTGAGCACCCGTTCCTGCAACAACCACGCCTCCGACACCGCCAGCGAACCCCAGGCCGACCAGTCTACGCCGGGTCTCAGCGTGTGCATCGTCGCCGTACCGTCGGACGCAAACATGGCGAAGCAGTGGCGATCGGCGCCCAACCGTTCCACCTTCGCCACAACATCAGCGGCCGACGTGCCCGCGTCCAGTGGACTCGCCTCGAACAACTCATCCAGATGACGCCGCACAGTGGTCAGTTGTTCGGGAGACAGACCGCCCATCACGCGGTGGTACGGCAGCAGCAGCAAACCCGGGTCGTCGAACTCGATCAACGCCATCATCACGTAATTCGATGCCGCATCGGGATCCGATTGTTGCGTGTCAGACTGGCTGCGCCGGTAGCGCAACGCCGCTTCGTAACGATGGTGTCCGTCGGCCAGGAACACCGGTCGATTGGCAAAGGTGTCCGTCAGCGCCTTTTGAGTGTCCTCGTCCGCGATCCGCCAAATCCAGGCCTCCCCACCTGCCGGAGTGTATGCCTGGGCATCGGCGGGGCTACCGACTATGCCGTCGAAAATCCTTTGCAGTGCGCCGTCAGCGTCCCGATACAGCGACATAATGGGGCTGAACTGCGCCTGGCACTCGTTCAGCAGCGCCACCCGGTCCAGCACCGAAGGCTCTCGCGTATACTCGTGCGGAAACACCGCTCCGGCGTCGTAATCCTCCACCAGAACATCGGCAAAAAACCCAAGGTGCTGATAGCGGGCGCCGGCAAATTCGTAGCTGTGGCGCATTAGATAAAAACACGGCCGTTCATCCCGCAGCACCGCGCCTTCCTCCATCCATTGCTGGAACAGCCGGGCCGCCTGTTGGTAACCCGCCTGCGGATCCACCGGGTCGGGCTGCTCGCCCCCCTCCAGGTGCACCGCATTGTATGGGCTGCGCTGCTGCAACTGGAGCTTCAGGTCGGCTCCGATCATATCGTAGGGCGGGCACACCACCGCCGACAGGTCTCCCACCACGGCGGGATCAAAACGGCAGCCTCGGAAGGGACGCAGAGTGGCCATGTTAGTTTCACCACCAGAAGATTGTGTCGTCGGACCGCGGCTTGGGCGATCACGCGCCGTACGCGCCACGGTAGCGATTGCCTGATGCGGCAACCATTGCCTGATAATGATAGCATCCCGTCGCTCCCAGCCCTCCGTCATTCCGGACCACTCCGTCATTCCGGCCTTATCACTCCGTCATTCCGGCCTTGAGCCGGAATCCAGAGAACTCTTTAAACCGCAATGTTGCTTATCCTGGGCTTCCTGGATTCCCGCGTTCGCGGGAAAGACAGGTTGGGGCAGGATACTACCTTCAACTCTGAACAGTTACTCCCCTTCAACGGAGTGGGCCAACGTTCCTCCGTCGTATGTATAATGTCCCATCCACCCGTATTGCGGCGTTCTGCGTCGCCCGTTGCACTGTCTCGGAGACGCCAATTGTGCCGTTAGTCCTCACCAACGCCAACCTCATCGACTGCGTGAACCCAGGCGTGACCGCCGACACCGACGTTGTTATCGACGCCGGCCGCATCGTCGAGATTGGCGGTGGCGGCTCAACCTCGCCGGGCAATGACACCAGGGTGGTCGACCTGCGGGGCGCATTCCTGCTCCCCGGGTTGTGGGACGTACACATCCACCCCGAGTACCCAGTGCCGCCGGGCATGACGGTGGCCCAGGAGACGGCCAACTTCGGCCGGCAGCTGTCGTTGGCCCTGACCGAAGCTGGGGTTACATCGGTGCGTTGCGGAGGGGCGGCTCACTTTATGGACGTGGCCTGGAAACGCGCGTTTGCCGCCGGCGGTCTGATTGGGCCACGGGTGTTCGCTTCCGGCTATTTCCTGACCACCACCGGCGGCCACTTTCTCACCTCGGGCCAGGCGCGGGAATGCGATGGGCCGTATGGGTTCGTGCAGGCCATCCGTGAGCAAATCAAGAACGGCGTCGACCACATCAAGCTGAACCTCACCGGCGGTATCATGGGCCCCGACTGGGACCGGCATTGGCATTCGTTCCTGCTGGAAGACGAGCTGGCCGCCGCGTTTGCGATCTCCCGTCAGCGGGAATTTCCCGTTATGGCTCACGCCGCCAACCCCGACGCGGTCAAGTCGGCGGTCAGGCTGGGGGCGCACAGCGTGGAACACGGCTACATCATGGATGAAGATTGCATTTTCGCGCTGACCGACTCGCAGACCTGGTACGTTCCCACGCTGGCGATTTCACATCTCACCGAAGGGCAGGCGCAGAACGAGCACGAGAAGCGGTGGCTGTCCGAACGCAACATCGCCGTGGAGCTCCAGTGCCGCGCCGATGCCGCCGCCGGGGAGCACGCTCGCTGGTTCCGCCGAGCTCTGGATGCCGGCGTGCCCATGGCCTTGGGTTCAGATATCCGACCGCTGCGGGAAGCCACATTGCTTGAGATGGGATTGTGGGTCCGCGACGGCGCAACCGCCTGGCAAACCCTCCTTGCCGCCACCCGCAATGCCGCCTCATTGTGCGGTGTGGGCGATCAGTTGGGCACGGTGGAATCCGGAAAATTGGCAGACCTGATTGTGGTTGGTTCCAACCCTCTGGAAGAAATCAACAACCTGCGGCAACTCCAGCTTGTGATCAAGGAAGGCCGCATCGTCTCGGACAAGCGGCCTTCCCGTTAGCAGCCGTTCCGGGAACGAAGAACCCCTCTCCCTGAGGGTGAGGGGTTGGGGTGAGGGGTCGTCCCCACCCCGCCAGTTGCCGATTACAAAATCGCTACCGGATTCACGGGAGATCCGGTGCCACCCACGACCCTTAGCGGGTTGATGGTCAGCATGAATTCGTACCGCCCTTCTTCGGCGCAGGCTTCGGCTAGTGGCTGCAGCAGCGCATTGTCCAGCAGCCCGATTCCGTAGGCGAATATGCTGCCGTGAACCGACCACGGCAGGTCGTAGCCGTTGGGCGTGTGATCCATCATGTCCCACACCAGCACGCAGCAGTCGCTCTGGCGAATGAACTTCAGGCATGATGCGTGCAGTCCCGGACGTTCCGCGGGGTCGCTGCCCCACATCGCGTTTCCGTCCGCGTTCCACTTCTCCCGTCCGCCATACACGATCAGCGCGTCGCCCGGCTCCATCTGCACACCCTGGGCGGCGCAGATATCATCCAGCTCCCAGGCGTGAATGGGTGTCTCCTGGGTAACGTAGTCCGTCCCCCGGTGCCGCGGCACGTCCAGCAGGACGCCCCGTGTGATGATGCCTTCTTTCCAGTGCTCCACCGACCCATACTTGGCTCCGTCGAACTGAATCATCTCGTCCGGATTCTTGCCGTTCCACATCCCGTTGCCGTCCCAAACGTGGCAAAGTGCGTCCAGGTGCGTCGTAGCGGTGCCGTGATACGAGATGCCGTAGTAGTCCGTGGACATTCCACCGCCCGGCTCTCGCGGACCCTTTCGCATGTAATGGATGGCCGGCGACGGGTTGTTGGGCGCTGGCGTAACCGGAAACTCCCGGCTTAGCGACACGGCGCGCCCGCTCTTGACCAAACCTGCGGCCCGCAGTCGCTTGGCGTCGTCCACCATATTGACCGCGCCCTTCTGGTCGTCCGGACCCCAACGGCCCCAGTTAACATCGTCTTTCAGATAGCCCAGCACTTCCTCTCGGCTCGGTATCTCACGGCTCGTCGTCATGTCGTATCCTCCGTGTCTGGTTGTATTTGCGCCAATTATCCCCTGCCCTCCTGACAAGGGCAAGGGTGACCCCCCGTTCGTCCTGAGCCTGTCGAAGGGCCCCGCGCGTCCTGAGCCTGTCGAAGGGCCCCGCGCGTCCTGAGCCTGTCGAAGGGCCCCGCGCGTCCTGAGCCTGTCGAAGGGCCCCGTTCATCCTGAGCCTGTCGAAGGGCCCCGTTCGTCCTGAGCCTGTCGAAGGGCCCCGTTCGTCCTGAGCCTGTCGAAGGGCCCCGTTCGTCCTGAGCCTGTCGAAGGGCCCCGTTCGTCCTGAGCCTGTCGAAGGGCCCCGTTCGTCCTGAGCCTGTCGAAGGGCCCGTTCGTCCTGAGCCTGTCGAAGGGCCCCGTTCGTCCTGAGCCTGTCGAAAGGCCCCGTTCGTCCTGAGCCTGTCGAAGGGCCCCGCCTGTCGAAGGGCCCCGTTCGTCCTGAGCCTGTCGAAGGGCCCCGTTCGTCCTGAGCCTGTCGAAGGGCCCCGTTCGTCCTGAGCCTGTCGAAGGGCCCCGTTCGTCCTGAGCCTGTCGAAGGGCCCCGTTCGTCCTGAGCCTGTCGAAGGGCCCCGTTCGTCCTGAGCCTGTCGAAGGGCCCCGTTCGTCCTGAGCCTGTCGAAGGGCCCCGTTCGTCCTGAGCCTGTCGAAGGGCCCCGTTCGTCCTGAGCCTGTCGAAGGGCCCCGTTCGTCCTGAGCCTGTCGAAGGGCCCCGTTCGTCCTGAGCCTGTCGAAGGGCCCCGCGCGTCCTGAGCTTGTCGATGGGCCCCGCGCGTCCTGAGCCTGTCGAAGGGCCCCCTCTCCCATCCTGACAAGGGCAAGGGTTGATACCACCTCCCCCCGCCATCGCGAGGAACGCTCATGCGGTCATTGTGAGCTGCGATTCCCGGCGTCCCCACACCGCAAAACCGGCCGCGCACGGCGAACCCTACCCTGCGTCCGGCCAGATGTGACCCCGCCCTTCAGGGTAGTAATTCACGTCCCAAAACAGATGCTCATAACGCAGCGTGGTGACAAAAATGCGTTCCAGCTTCGCCGCCTTCCCAGCGTCAGCCCGCGCTCCGGCCTCGTTCAGGCGTATCGTAAACCACTCCACCACGTCGCTCAGCACTGCGGGACTATGGATGTCTATCCAGCCCTGGTATACCGGATTGTTGGGTTTCACCCCCGAATTTATCGCTCGCGCGGCCCAGTCCAGATACGTTCCCTCGGTTACGTAAAACAGGGAAATAATATCGTCGATATCGCCTTCCAGCGCCGTGCGCACCATGAAATCGCCAAATGCCTGGGTGATCGGATTTTTCACGGTTTCCCGATACTCGTCGCCAGAAACCCCCAATTCCTGAAAACCGTTCAGGAACAGATCGTTCTCTGCCGACAGAAAGTTTGCCAAAAATCCGTTCAGTCGCGTGCCGGCGTCGTAATCCGGAGCGGCTTTGGCGATGGCAATGGCCGTCAGCTTCACCAGGTCTTCGCAAAAAACATAGTCCTGCCGAAAATAACTGCGAAACTTGTCAATGTCCAGGCTTCCGTCGCCCATCTCCAGCACAAAGGGATGCGTCACCATAGCCTCCCATTGTGCATGGTACTTCACTCTCAAATCATCGGCGAATGGCATGGCATTATCTCCCAGTATGTATCGCTTGATTCCCCCGCCGCTCGCTTAAGGATTGGAGCGAGCGACGCACTCCGGTCTTTCAAGCGAAGATCGGGTGGTCAGACGGCAGTCAGGCCGTGGATGATGACGAGTTGGCGACCGATTCTGCCAGGCACCCGAAAAACCGGTCCATCATCCCTTTGGCCACCGAACCCATCATCCGTTGGCCCACCCGGGCCACCGCTCCGCCCACCTGCGTATCGGCATCCACATGCACCACAGTCCCACCGTTGTCCGACGGTGTCAGGGCAACGGCAACCGTCCCGTTCGCGAACCCGATGTTGCCCGAGCCCTCAATTGACATGTGATACGAGTTCGGCGGGTTCAGTTCAGACAGGGCGACCACCGCTGAGTATTGGCCCCCAATTGGCCCCACCCGGATGTTCACCGCCGCGCGGTACCGATTCTCTCCATCCGGCTCCATGCTCCGGCAGCCGGGAATGCAGCCGGCCAGCACATCGGGATTCATCAGCGCGTCCCACACCACCTCGGGCGGTTGGGCGAAAGTGTATTCGGCAGAGAGTTCCATAGTGCGGGGATTATAGCAGGGTATTCAGCTGCCGTTCCTGGGCAGTTCCCCTCGTCATTCCCGCGCCGGCGGGAATCCAGTGCCGAATCTGTGTTCCGTAGTGCGCCTGAACCACGCAAGTGCAATTTATAATGCGATTGCCCTGCTATTACGCATGGAGTGTGCTTCCCTGGTACAGACACCTCCGGTACACTGCCCCTATGATATTCCACAGCACCCGGCGCGCGACAGATTACAGCATGATCCTGCTCGGTACTCTGTCATGTCTATTTGAAATGGAGGTTGTTCATGTATAGGTTCATAGCTCCTTTGCTTCTGGTTTCCTTTCTCGCGTTTCTGGTCGCCGGCTACTCCGGTATGTCCGACGAGGAAATCGCCCTCCAGGTCGCCGAGGATTGGACAACATCCAGCATCCGCCACGTAACGGAAGACGTGATGAGTTATCTGACGGGCAACGCACCGATTGTTTCCCAAATCGCTGGCGGCGCGCTGGTTGACGAGATCGCAGATCGCGTGACATGGACCTACGGAACTCCGCGTTGCTCCAGTGACGGTGATTGCACCATTACTGCCACCGCCAAAAGCGAAGTGGACATCAATATCCCGTTTGTGATGGACGAAACCGTTACCATCACGCTGCCCTTTAATCTCGAAATTGATACTGATGACGCGGAAGTCACCTTTTCACAACCCGACTTATCTTCAGCGTCAATAGCTGGTATCGATTTGGGTGGCGCCGGAGATTCCATTCGCAACCTGGGTAGTCAAAGCGAAGAAATCATCCGTCAGGGAGAGGGTGCTCTCCAGCAGGCTGAAGACGCCCTTCGCCAGGTCGAAAAGAATCGCGGCGCTGTCGAAAACGCCGGCGAAAGCATCCAAAACCTCTTGAACAGGTAACCCGTTCCCCGCGACGTACCGCCGAGATAACCTCCCGGCGAGAGGGGCCAGGACGCGATCCGCACTTTCCTACCGCTCGTCCGCCAACGCCATTGCGTTCAGGAGCACCTGCGCCCCGTTGGCGCAGTCCTCCGGCGTCGTATATTCCGCCGGGGCGTGACTGATCCCGCCCACGCTGGGAACGAACACCATCGCCGACGGCGTAACGGTGGCGATTGCCTGGGCGTCATGGCCGGCTCCGCTGGGCAGGCTGATGTGCTCCAGGCCGGCCAAACCCGTTGCGTCGGCTATGAGTTGCTGCATGTTGCTTGATATGGGCACCGACGGCGTGTTCCGTTGGGCGGTAACCGTTATCGCCACCTGCTCGGCGTGGGCCACCTCCTCGGCAGTGCGTCGCAGCTCCACTTCCGCCGCCGCCAGCGATTCCATCCGTTCATCCCGAAACTCGCAACCCAGAACCACCCGTCCCGGAATCACGTTGGCGGCGTTCGGGTGCACCTCCATGCTGCCCACGGTGCCAACCCGGCACACCTCCATCTCGCCGGCGATGTGCCGCACCGCCAGGGCAACCTGCGCCGCCGCCGACATCGCGTCGCGCCGTAGCGACATCGGCGTCGTCCCGGCATGGTTAGCCTCGCCCACTATGTCGATGTGATACACGGATCGGCCCGTTATGCCTGTAACCACGCCAATCGGAAAACCGCCCCGGTGCAGCGTCGGGCCCTGCTCGATATGCAGTTCCAGGTAACAGGCAAGTTCGTCCGGACGCCGCCGGGCCTCGTCGATTCGCGAGATGTTGCCGCCCAGGTCGGGCAAACGCGATGCCAGCGCGACCCCATCGTCGCCCACCGCCGAAAAATCCTCCGGCTCCCACAGCCCGGCCACGGCTCGGCTCCCCAGCAGCCAGCGGTGAAACCCGGTGCCCTCCTCGTTGGTAAACACCACCACCTCCACCGGATGCCGCGATGTTCGTCCTGAGTCTTTTATCGCCTGAACCACCTCGATAGCGGCTATCACCCCCAGCGCCCCGTCATACCGACCGCCGGCCGGGACGGTGTCCGTGTGGGACCCCAACACGATGGCCGGCAGCGACGGGTCGGTTCCCTCGATGCGGCCAATGATGTTGCCGGCGGCGTCGATACGCACCGATAACCCCGCCGACTGCATCAGCTCAATCACGTAATTGCGCCCGGTGATGTCGAAGGCGGAGAACGCCACCCGCTGCATCCCCTCGTCGGTGTGCCCAATTCGGCCCAGGGCGTCCAGATTGTCGTTCAGGCGGGATGCATTGATGCCCAGGGAGCCAGCCGGCATGGATGTTGACATATTCTTTCCGTCCTCTTTAGTTGCGCTTAACGTCGCCCGGAACCGGGTTTACTCCACTTCCCAAGGCCGCTTCCCAGACCCGCTTCACAGGGAGCAACCCCTGGATCATAACCACTCCCTCGACGGAGGGTCAGCATTAGGGTGAACTACCTCGCGATACCTGTCAGATTCACGGCGTACCTATCCGTTTCCGCTGCCCAAATCCCGACGGTGCAGTACGACCAGAGTCAAACCCCACAGCACACCAATGTACGCAAGTACCGCCGGCAGAAACACCCACCGATTCAGGTCTCCATTCCCCCGGATCAGTTCCGTCGTCGCGCCCCGCAGCGTCCAGGCCGTGTATTCGCTTACCGATGACCCGGCCACCGCGGCAACCACGTTGGCAATTGGGTAAACGACGCTCTCAAACAGCAAAAATCCCACCGCTAATCCCAGCCCGAACGCCGTTGAACGTCCCAGCACGGTGAACAACGCTCCCAACCCAGCGTAAGCCAAAGCGGTCAGCCACACCGCGAACAGTTTGACTATCGTACCTCCCCAGGGTGACGTCTCACCAAATCCGAACTGGCTATCCGGGTTCGAGCCCCCGGCCGCCAGTCCCACCAGTGCGGACAGCGCGTAAGCGAATGCCCATAAAACTGTGATGAAAATGCTCACCAACGCCAGCTTGGCTACCGCAGTATGCCAGCGTGGCGCGCCCCTGGCAGTTACCGAACGTATCGTTCCCCATTGGAATTCTCCGCCGAAAGCGATGCTTATCAGGGCGATCGCCAGGATGGGCCCAGCCCGAACCGGAAGTTCCAGCACCGCATTGGGGAAATCAGCCGGCGACAACGTCTCGCCGAATCGCTGACCCAGATTATCGAACAGGACCACTCCACCTGTAACGATAACTATTGCGCCGGCAAACATCCCCGCCAATAGCCACACCGATACGCGGCGGCAGTATCTGAACCACTCCCAGCGAAACGCTGACCAAACCGGCCGGATTTCGAAGGATACGTTGCTAGTCGTCATGCGGGTTCTCTTCTCCGGTGACTTCCATGAACCCTGCCTCCAGCGAACTCACCAGGGATCGCATCTCGGCCACGTAAACATCCGAATTTGCGAGGGCCTTCGTTATTTCCCACTCCAACCCAGGTTCTACATCGATGGTGATCCCTTCAGGCGGCTCGCCGTTCACCTGCCAACCGCCCTGCCGCAACAACTCGACCGCCTTTTCGTCGTCCGTCGTGCGGATCGCCACCCGCGACGTCGCACCCATTCCCGAAACCGCTCCCGAGTACAGTAACCGCCCCCGCGCCATAACGCCCACCTGATCGCATACCTGCTCAACCTCGTTCAGCAGATGGCTGGCCAGGATGATCGTACGCTCTCCATTGCTGGCCAGGTTACGGATAATCTGCCGCACTTCGATGATACCGACCGGGTCCAGGCCGTTGGTGGGCTCATCCAGTATCAGCAGCGACGGATTGCCCAGCAATGCTCCGGCGATGCCCAACCGCGCTTTCATGCCGGTAGAACAGGCGCGGAATTTGCGTTGCGCCGCATCGTCCAGCAATCCCACCGTAGCCAACAAATCGTCGATCTCTGCGTCGCCGCCGGCGGAACCATAGACACCCTGCAAACACTTCAGGTTGTCTCGGCAGGACAGGTACGGCCAGAACACCGGGCGGTCAACCAGAGTACCCAACGCGGCCCTGGATTCCCGCAGACCCGCATCACCGGTTCGCCCCAACACCGTGATCTCCCCGGCGTTGGGGCGAAGGAAACCGGCCAGCATGGATAGCAGGGTAGTTTTCCCAGAGCCGTTTGGCCCCAGCAATCCGTACACTCCGCCCGACTGTATGGCGACGCTGACGTCGTCCACTGCCAGCACCCGACCGAATCGTTTGGAAACTCCCGCTGTCTCCACAGCCGGCGTCCGATCAGCCGCGTTAATCATCATATCTGCGCATCAGGCCTCTCATCAGGTCAACACATCGAACCCGTAGCCAGCATGGTTGAGGTCGTTTTCAGCGAAGCGGGACAGGCGCAGCGGGTTGATGTCCACCGTGGCGGCAGCGCCGTATCCGATCAATTCCGCCATCAGCACGCCCACCATCGGCGACAACTTGAATCCGTGCCCGCTGAAACCGCTGCATAGATACAGGCCATCGATACCTGCAACCCGATCCATGATTGGGTGAGAGTCGGGACTGTTGGTGTACAGCCCGGCGTACCCTGTAGCCAGCTCGGCATCGACCATTGCCGGAATGCGGCGGGCCAAACGCTGCCAGACATCTTCGATAAAGGCCGGGCTGGCTCGTTGTGCGAATACCTCGGGATCCTCCACCACGTCCGAGTGGTTGCCATTGCCCACCAGCGTCAGGTCCTGACCCTCAGGCCGGAAGTAAATCCGGTTGCTGATGTCCGCTCCTCCGGGGTGGTACGGCACCGCATCCGTGGGCCGCCGAAAATGCAATACTTCGTGGCGCGTCGCTACCAGCGGCACTTCCAATCCCTGGGCAGCCATGAGCCGCGCCGTCCAGGGCCCGGTGGCCACTACCGCTATCCTGGTTGAGATTCGTTCGCCTGCCGCAGTATGCACTGCCTCAACCCGGCTCCCGTCGCTGCTTGTTTCGACGGTGGACACCGGACATTGCAGGCGAATCGTCACTCCCTCTGCACGGGCCCGCGCGGCGTAGGCCAGGGCGGTGCCCGATGCGTCGGCGTGTCCCGAATAAGGTTCGTAAGCGATCCCCGCGGCGTCATCGACCGCAAACCCGGGAGCCAGGTTGGCTGCGTCGGTTTTGCTGATGATATCGGTAATCACGCCCACCGACTGCTGCATTGCAACGTTGCCCCGGAACGCTTCCACCTCGTCCGCGCCGGCGAACACCAGGTAACCCGTGCGGGTATATCCGCATTCGCCGCCGATGATATCCGCAAAATTGCGAAATATTTGCAGGCTCCGCCACGCCATCTCAGCGTTAACTACGGTGGAGTAGTGCATGCGGATCGCCGCGCTGCTGCGACCGGTGGAACCACTTCCCAGCGTATCGCGCTCCAGTACCAGGATGCGCCGGATTCCGTGGTCGGCGGCGGTGAGCGCCAGGTTGCACGCAATGCTGCAACCCATCACCCCGCCCCCGATGATCACGGCGTCGGCGGTGTCGGTCATGCCACGAACACCGGATGCCTACGTTTCTGCATCGCCGTGGTTCCCGCCGCCAATCCCGTTCCCCTGGAACAACTGCTGCAGCAGGTCTATCGTGGAGAATACCCTGTCGACCGATGCGGTAACGGTCGTATCTGGAAGGTCATTTTCGTAGAAATGAGTATGCAAACTACGAGCCAGTCCCAAACCGGCGATCAGCGTTTGAGTGGCAACCTCGTCTTGTTGACCAACCAGGGCAGTTAGCCGGTCGGCAACGCGCAGGATGCTGCGGTGGCTGGCGATGTGCAGTCCGTGGTCGGCTCCGATGATCTTGATGGCCTGGGCATAAGCGCCCCAAGACTTCTCGGCTGCCTGCAGGTAATCACCTTCGGCCAGGCTCTTCTGCACGTGCTCCCGATAATGATCCAGGTTACCCCGGTAGGTCGCCGACAACTCCTCTAACTCACCGGGCGACGCCTCGGGGTCTGCTCGCCCGTTCAGCCCCGCGCGAATGGCGTCGGCAACTTGCTGCATGGCAAATGGTGGTGGTGTGGAACTCATGACAAATCCATTATAACCCGGCGCCGGATGCCGCTACCGTCACTCGAAGCCTCACCCGTAACCACTTTGTCAATGCGCCCCCGTAATCGATGCGGGGGTTGCCAATCTCGATGAGGCTGAACACACGTAGACGATCCTTCGACAAGCTCAGGACGAACGGCCCGGTGGGGCCGGCCGCGATTGCCACGTCGCTATGCTCCTCGCAATTACAGAATAAAGCTGTGCTGGTCGCGATCCCAGATTAAAGCGGGTACCCGTGAGCTCGCGAATGCGGTCGAAATCTATTGCCGCTCCCGTGCCCGCCTCACCGGGTGCGTTGTGCCCCGTTGCTTTCGCATCCATCGCAAAAACGACCCGACCCGCGGGTTGGCCCGCAGCAGCTCCACGCTGTACAACTCTTCAGCCAGCGTCGTTACCGAAAACATCGCGTGTACCTGACGGTGGCACGTCGGACACAATCGCGCCTTCGGTCCGTGGTTGCCGCCACGCGCCCGTGGCACCAGATGATGCACGGTGAACCGCTCCACATCTCTCCGGCACAATTCGCAAATCCTGTCTCCCGAGTCCGGCGCTGCCCTGGGCCATTCCACCGACACGGCGCGCCGGTGTGCCCCGGCCTGCGAATTGTTCCGTGTCTCAGCGCTCCCGCGTCCTCGTGACCGGGTGGGGCTCGACCGTCTAGCCATCGCCGCCCCGTTTTGAGTCGTCCAGAAATCGCCAGCCGGGCAGGTCCACCTGCCACAACGACTCTTCCAGCAGCATCGGAATCACCAAACCAGACATCAACGTGCTGTGTTGCACCACCGTCTCATCCGTAACGCCGAATGGCAAAAACACGAAAGCGTGCACGTCGTCAACGTACCGGGTCGGCGCGGCGGCCAGGTCGGTCAGATCTTCCAGCGGCCACAACCGCAACACCGTCGTACGAAAATCGTCCAGCAGCGACGGTCTCATTGGGTGGTCGGCATCGTAGGCCGCCCGGTATGCCACCTGCATGTCGATGCTGTTGCGCGTCGCCCAAACCCCCATCCGCATACCTCGCGTCTCTTTGGACAGCATGGACCATGCCAGGTCCATGTCACCGTCGCGTATCGACTCGGCGAACAGGCCGGCCCGTTGACCAACCTCGTCCGGTTCCTGACTGCGCCGATTCCCGGGAATTCTCATTTCTAACCACCTGTGCTCCAGGTGGTGTTCAAGCGGCTTGGGCGCAAGTCCCGGAGGCTGTCGTCATTGTATGGCCTGCAGCACCCTGAGGCAAACAGCCACCGGGCCTTCCCAGCCCCCTGCCATTGCTGGGAGAGGGTTGGGGTGAGGGTGGAATCCCCGTTCATCCTGAGCCCAACCTCCCCCGTTCATCCTGAGCCTGTCGAAGGACCCCCTCTCCCTTGATGGGAGAGGGTTGGAGTGAGGGTAAACCCCCCGTTCATCCTGAGCCTGTCGAGGGACCCCCTCTCCATTGATGGGAGAGGGTTGGGGTGAGGGTTGGAACCCCCGTTCATCCTGAACCAAACCTCCCCCGTTCATCCTGAGCCCAACCTCCCCCGTTCATCCTGAGCCTGTCGAAGGACTCCTCTCCCTAATATCCGATGGCATACCCGTCGTAGCGTGGGTCAGCCGCCCCATGGATCGCCCCGTTGTCCTGATCGATGTATAAAGCCATTTCCCTACCGGTAACCCCGTCCCAAGCATCCAGCTCGTGCACCGGATGACCCATCGCCCGCAGCCGGCGCGTGGTAGTTGGATCGAAACGTCCCTCCATCAGCAATCGGTCTTCGGCGGTGTGAGGTATGGTCGATTCTGTGCCGTCCCCCACGTGTTTCCAACGGGGAGCCTCCACCGCTTCCTGAACCGTCATATCGTAGTCCACCAGGTTGGTTATGATCTGCATGTTGCTCTGCACCTGGCAATCGGCGCCGGGTGTTCCCAGCACGTACGCCAGCCGCCTGCCTTGGCCCGCGCTTCCGTTTCCATTCCCCGACGCCTGGTCGCGACGGAAAACCATCACCGGATTCATCGTGTGGCGCACCCGCTTGCCTGGTTGCAGGCAATCGACGTGGTTCGGGTCCAGATGCCAGTACGTCATTCGGTTGTTCAGCAGGATTCCGGTGTTCCCTGCAATCAGCGAAGAACCCCAGCCGCTCTGAATGCTTTGCAACTGGCAAACCGCGTTGCCGGCCCGGTCGGCCACCACGAAACAGGTGGTGTCTTCCCGCTCCGTGCGGGGACCCCGCCGACCGGCGCCCGCGGCGGCGGCTTTGCGCCCCTCGGTCTGGTGACGCCACGGGTCGCCGGCGATTACGTTTTCAGATGCCCGATCGGGGTCTATGCTGCCGGCTCGTTCCCGGGCGTACTCTCGAGACAGCATCCCTTCCAGCGGTACGTCAATATAGTCGGGATCGGCCACGAACGCTTCCCGGTCGGCGAAGGCCATTTTCTTCGCCTCCACCATCAGATGTATCGACTCCGCGGAGCCGAATCCCAGCGCCGTCATGTCATGCCCGTCGATCATATTGAGTTCCTGCAGCAAAATATGGCCGCTGGAATTGGGTGGAGCCTCGTAAACCGTATAGTCCCGGTAGTTGGCGGAGATCGGTTCCTGCCACCGGGCCGAACAGTCCGCCAGATCAGCCATCGTTAGCAGTCCGCCCTGCTCCTCGCTGAACCGGATGATCTCTTCTCCGATGGACCCGCGGTAGAAAACGTCCCGCCCCTGTTCTGCAATGGTCGTCAGCGTGCGCGCCAGATCGGTTTGCCGCAGGATGTCTCCTACTTGTAGTGGCGCCCCCGACCCTTCCCGAGTGAACACCGCCCGACTGGTCGGAAACTCACACAACAACGCATCGCCCGCGATGGCGGCAGCAAGATAATGCGTAACCGGAATGCCGTCGCTGGCGAGCGCGATGGCCGGCGCCAGTACCTCGTCCAGTGGCATGGTTCCGAATTCGGCGTGCGTATCCAGCCATGCGTTGAGTATTCCGGGAACCGACACGCTCAAAATGCCCTTCATGGGTATGCCGTTCCGATAGCGCTCCAGCGTGGCCGCATAGGGAGCCGCCCCGGTTCCGTTGCTGATGCGCAGGCGGTCGTCCTCGGCCCGGTAGGTCATGATGAAGCCGTCCCCGCCGAGGCCCGACATCAGCGGCTCCACGACGCCCAGCGCGGCGGCCGTGGCGATCGCGGCGTCGACGGCGTTGCCTCCCCGTTGCAGAATGGATATTCCGGCCTGTGCCGCCAGTGGTTGACCGGCGCAGACCATACCGTTGCGTCCCATCACTACGGGTCGGTGAGCGCTGTGACGGATACCGTGGGGTGTTGCAGACATACGGCGATTGCTCCTCGAATATGAGTAAGACAGTTTCCACCCCAATAATATCACCGCCCGATGGCCACCGGCACACCACCAACCCAGCGCTCCCGTCATTCCCGCGAACGCGGGAAACCACGCGCCCCCTGTCATGGCGAGGAGCGCAGCGACATGGCAATCTCGCTGCCCTCGGCCCCCGTTCATCCTGAGCCCTTCGACGGCACCCTCTCCCTTGATGGGAGAGGGCTGGGGTGAGGGTGGTCAATCCCCTCTCCCATCAGCCCCCGTTCGTCCTGAGCCCGTCGAAGGACCCTCTGTCATTGCGAGGAGCACAGCGACGTGGCAACCTCGCTGCGCCCACCGGCCCCCGCTCGTCCTGAGCTTGTCGAAGGCACCCTCTCCCTTGATGGGAGAGGGCTGGGGTGAGGGTGGTCAACCCCTCTCCCACCGCCCCCATTCATCCTGAGCTTGTCGAAGGACCCCCTGTCATCACGAGGAGCGCCAGCGACGTGGCAATCCCCCCGCTGGTCCTGAGCCCGTCGAAGGGCCGGCCCCACCGGGCCGTTCGTCCTGAGCTTGTCGAAGGATCGTCTACGTGTGTTCAGCCTCATCGAGATTGCCAACCCCCCGCATCGGGTACGGGGTCGCAATGACAAAGTGAGTACGGGTGAGACGCGCCACTATTCCGAGGTGGCAAAACCAAAATCCTTCTCCGACCCGTACGTCGGGCGAATCCCCTCTCCCACCGGGAAAGGGCAAGAGCCTGCCCCGTACTTGATACGGGGGTGAGGGCGGAACCCCCCGGCGCTACCGCGTGGGCGGAGGAATCGCGGCCGATCGAATCGTTGCTATCATCGCCTGCGAAACTCCCGCCTTGGCGAAGAATTCCTCCTGCTCGTCGGTCAGTTGCCCGCCAGAGCCGCGCAGCGTGCTGATCAGCGTATCGGTCCCGATGCTCAATTCTGACTGGGCCTGATGGCGGACCGACGCCAGATTATGCGCTCCGGTCAAGTCCAGCGCCGCGAATATGGTGTCGTACACCAGGGCGTCTCTGAAGTTCGTGTTGTTCAACACCGTCTGGTTCAGATTGGCGTGGGACAAATTGGAATGGGTCAGGTTTGCTTCGGTGAGGTCGGATTTGTAAAACGTGGTATTCGACAAATTCGCGAACTGGATATCGGCCCAGGCCAGGTTGGCTTCCGAGAAATCCGAAAAATAGCAGTACGTCCCTCGCAACACCGCCTGCCCCAGGTTGGCCCCGCGCAGGTTTATCTGATTCAGGTCTGCGCGGGTCAGGTTGGCTCCCTGCAGTTGGGCGCGGGCCATATTGGTTTCCTGGATGGTGGCCCCCTGCAGGTTTGCGCCCCGCAGGTCGGCGTTCTGGAAGTTGGCCCCGGTGAGATTGCAGTGGTGGAGGTCGGCGCCGCGCAGATCGGCGTTGCTGAAATCCGACCCGCTGAAGTCCAGGTTGTCCAGGTTACTCCAGGTCAGGTCGGCGCCACGCATCTGCGAGTAGGCGAATGACAAACCCGATACATCCTCGGTCGCTCGCCACTCGTTCCACGCCACCACGTTGCTCCGCAAGCGATCAAGATGCCGCCGCGCCATCATCTTGCGCCAAAATTGCATAAACGGACTCCTGGTTGATTTTAACTCCGCTGGCCAGCTCAATCCACCAACCACCGCACCGTTGGCCGTCATCGCGCTAGCGGCCCAACCACTTTCCCGATTACCATTTGATAACCGGGTTCGGCGGTTGAGCCGATGCCAGATAGTTCGCTTATTTGGGTGGGCCAGCCGCCAGATTGAGGCTCAGCCCGGGCAGGTTCTAATGACCGCCGCAGCCGCAGCCACCGCCGCCGCTGCCACATCCACAGCCTCCACCACCACCGCTTCCGCAGCCGCAGCTTCCCGAACCACAGCCACCGCCGGAGTACATCGGATTGTTGATCACGAACCCAACGCGGCCACCGAACTCTTCCACGTAGTCGATCGTGGCTTCTTCCAGGAATGGAGCGCTGTCAGAATCCAGCAGAAACTCCACGCCGCTCATGCGAACGACGGTGTCGTCAGGCTGGTGTTCCTTTTCCATGGTTAGCATGTACTGCAAACCCTGGCCGGCCGGCATCGCCACTACCCGCAGGGCGGAACCGCTTTCATCTTCGCCCTCCATCACTTCCTGGAGTTTCTCGATAGCCAGAGGCGTAACGTTCATTGTGGATGCTCCTGATGGCGTTTTTCGTCCCGGGAACCATTTGCCTGATTCCCAGCATTTCATAATGGCTCAGACTAACATGCGGCGAGTCAAACCGTCAATTGAACTGCCGTCAATCTCAGGGCAATCGCGTTTTGATTCTATTGCTCTCGTCTTTCCCGCGCATCCCGAGCCTGTCCAAGGCACCCTCTCCCTTGAGGGGAGAGGGTTGGGGTGAGCAACTGTGTTCAATGTCAGGGTGTAGTGGTTTGAGGGTTCCAGTGTTGGCCCGACTTGGCCATGCTGTTGAGGATGGTAAGTAGCTTGCGCATACACGCGGTGAGGGCCACTTTTTTTGCCTTCCCAGCCGCCACCAGTCGCTGATAGAAGTTCCGGATCGGTGGGTTGTGCCGGCTGGCCGACAGGGCTGCCAGGTAGAGCACACTGCGCACCTCTCTTCTGCCGCCCCATACGCTACGTCTGCCCCGCAGGGTTCCGCTGTCTCGGTTGAACGGCGCCACCCCCACCAGGGCCGCGATCTCCTTCCCGTTCAACCGCCCCAACTCGGGCAATCGGGCGATGACGGTGGCGCAGGCTACCGGCCCAACCCCGGGTACGCTCTGCAACATCTTGGCCCGCTCCTGCCACGCTGGGTTGGCGCGCAGCAACTGGCTAATCTCCTGCTCCACCTCCCCCAATTGCTCTCCCAACCACTCGACATGGGCTGCTATGCCCGATCGTACCCGACCACCAGCCCGCTGCAACTGGTTCTTCTCCATGGTCAGCATCTTCACCAGCTGGTGTCGACGCGTCACCAACTCCTGCAACTCCCTTTGCGCGGCATCGGGCAACTCCCGCAGCGGCGGGTTCACTCCGGCCCCAAACTCGGCCAACACTCTGGCGTCCAACCGGTCCGTCTTCGCCAACCGTCCCGTGGCACGGGCGAAGTCCCGCACCTGGCGCGGATTCACCACTACCACCGGCAACTGGGCCGCCGCCAACTCCGACACCACCGACACTTCCAACCCCCCAGTGGCTTCCAGCACTACGATGTCCGGCTCCAGCGCCTGCAACTCCGCTACCAATCCCCCAACTCCTACTGGGTCGTAGCTCACCTGCTGACTCACCCCCGTGGGGTGGGCGTACAGGTCCAGTACCGCCTTACTCACGTCGATCCCTACCCTTGTCTTCACCGAGTTCATCCCTTATCCTCCTCTTGTCCTGGCTTGGTCCAGCCTTGTAGATGCGGGGTCTTACCCCAAGCAACTGTTCGGACTCTCCAGGGCTCCGGCGCGGCGACCCCGCTCACCCACGGTTTCCAGCAACCCAGGGTGTTTCGGTCTGCCGCGCCTCTACTTAACATACAAGGGTGAACCCCCGCGCATCCTGAGCCTGTCGAAGGATCATCCTGGGCCTGTCGAAGGACCACCCCTCTCCCGGTGGGAGAGGGGCCGGGGGTGAGGGGCGTACCCACCTCCAACGTCCCGCGCATCCTGAGCCGTTGCCACTGACGCCCTGACGTGGCAAACTCATGCATCATTGCCAACCAGCGCATCCTGTCAGCCACCACGAGGACAACATGACCCAGCAGCTTCCCCCCGAGGTTCTGAACCTCATCGATTCTGCACTCACTGAAGACCAGGCGTTCAACGATCCAACCACCCAAACCCTCATTCCCGGCCACGTAGTCGGTAGCGGCGTCCTCCGCGCCAAGGCCATCGGAGTACTGGCCGGCGGGCAGGTCGCCGCCGCCGTCTTCCACCGCATCGACCCACAGCTGGACATAGAGTTCCTGCTGGATGACGGCGCCGCCCTGGATCCCGGACAGGATATCGCCACCGTTTACGGCCCGGCCGCTTCCATCCTGCGCGCCGAACGCACCGCCCTCAACTTCATCCAGCGGATGAGCGGCATCGCAACCGCCACCAACCATTACGTAAACGCCGTGGTTGGCACCAACGCCCGCATCGTCGACACCCGCAAAACCGCCCCCGGCCATCGCTATCTCGACAAGTACAGCGTCCGCATGGGTGGCGGATACAACCATCGCCTCAATCTGGCCGATGGAATCCTCATCAAAGACAACCACCTGGCGGCCCGCGCATCGTTGGAGGAACCGCTTGGCGACGTGGTTCGCCGGGCCATATCCCTGGCGTCCCATACCATCCGCGTCGAAGTTGAGGTCGAGTCCCTGGAACAGGTGCATGAAGCGGTGGCAGCCGGCGCACATATCATCATGCTCGACAACATGCCCGTCACCATGATGCAGGAAGCCGTTGGCATCATCGCCGGCCGCGCATCCATTGAAGCATCCGGCGGTATCACCCTGGAAACCGTGCGCGAAGTCGCCGAAACGGGCGTCGACCTCATCAGCATCGGCGGCCTCACCCATTCCCCCGACGCCCTCGACATTTCCCTCGATCTCGAATTCCCGCAATAGCCGCCCACACCCCCGTCCATCCTGAGCCTACCGCCCCGGTTCATCCTGAGCCTGTCCAAGGCACCCTCTCCCTTGATGGGAGAGGGTTGGGGTGAGGGTGAACCCCCGGCTCATCCTGAGCTTGTCGAAGGATCGTCTTTCCCGGCGAAAGCCGCAACGACGACGGTGCAATTTATGATGCGATTGCCCTGCCCTCTATCGGTTCAATTGGACACCGACCAGCGCTAGCGGTATATTTCTTCGCGCAGCGTCCATATCCACCCATCCAACCCAAATACCAAGGAGCGAGCAATCATGGCCCGACTTACCGACGTTACCCGAGATCAACTGCCGGCCGAGCATCAGCAGTTCTTCGATTCTATCGCCAGCAGCCGCGGCAGCGTCCGCGGACCCTACGGTGTGCTCCTGCATAGCCCCGACCTGGCCGCCCGGGTCGCCCATACCGGCGCCTTCGTCCGCTTCGACCTTGATATCACCGAAGCCCAGCGCGAAATAATCATCTGCGCAACCGCCCGTGAAATTGGCCAGCAGTATGAGTTTTCTGCCCACGCGCGCCTGGCTCGCCAGGCCGGTGTATCCGATGAAACTGTGCGGGCCATCGCTACCGGCAAAGCCCCTGAGGGCATGACCGGCATCGAGGAGTCCCTGGTCCAATACGTGCAGGAACTCTTCCGCAACCACAAAATCAGCGACGAAACCTTCAACGCCGTTTCAGATCATTTCGGAACCGAAAGGACAATCGGCATCACCGCCCTGATGGGCCATTACCTGTTGGTGGGCCAAGTCCTCTCGGCCTTCGAAGTCGAACTTCCCGAGGGCGTCCAACCCGAAATCACCTAGCCAACCTCCCGTTCATCCTGAGCCTGTCGAAGGACCCCCTCCCTTGATGGAGACTTTTGCATAAATGGAGGCTATGGTTAAAAATAGAGGTTAGAGACAGGTGGGAGGGAGCGGAAATGCATCGGATAACGAATCGGGCGTCGTTGGTGGAAGTGTTATTGCCGGCAGGGTTGGGACGCAATGATCGATTGGAAAGGATCAGTAATCTGCTGGACTGGAGTGCGTTGGAGGGGATGCTCTCTGGGGTGTATGCGGCACCGAAAGGACGGCCCAGCTATCCGCCGTTGCTGATGGTGAAGGTGCTGTTGTTGGAGCAATGGTACAACCTGTCGGATCCGGAGATGGAGGCAGCCCTGGGAGACCGGCTATCATTCCGTCGGTTCGTGGGGTTGGGGCTTGAGGATGCCACGCCGGATCATTCCACCATCAGCCGGTTCCGCAAGGAGTTGACCCAGCGGGGGCTTGGGGAGGCGCTGTTTGGGGAGGCGGGGCGCCAGTTGGAGGTGCGGGGGATGGTGTTGAAGGAAGGGACCCTGCTGGACGCCACCCTGGTAGAAGCTCAAGTGCGCAAGCCCCCCGCTGGGTCGGGGTTGGGGAGGCGCAGCGATCAGGACCCGGACGCGGACTGGACCCGCAAGTACGGGCGCTCCTATTTTGGTTACAAGGTGCACCTGGGGGTGGATAAAGGCTCGGGGCTAATCCGCCAGGCCGTACTGACCTCGGCCAAGGTGTCGGACAGCGAGATCGCCGCGCCGGCACGGGCCGAAGTGCAGGCTCGCATCGGCGCCATGACCCGAGACGAGGCGCTGGCATGTCTGTCTGCCGGCGATGTGCCCTGCGCTCCGGTGCGCACCGTCCCTGAAATTCTGGCCGACCCGCACTTCCGCGACCGGGGGGCGCTGCGACCCATGCGCAACGCCGCGTTCGACGGCGAGGTGGACGAGGTCGTTGCCGGATTTCCGGTGCTGTTCGATGGAAAACCGCTGCCCGATGTTCCCGGCGCCCCGTCGCTCGGAATGCACAACGCCGAAGTCCTGGCCCAGCTGTGCGGCATCGACGACGACGGCCTCACCCGGTTGCACTCCGAAGGAGTCATCTAGGCCCACCCGCCCCCACCATCCCGTTCCCTGCACCGGCCCAAAATCCTGTCCATCCTGTCCATCCATGTCGCATTCGGCTCCCCTCTCCCGCCGGGGGTGAGGGACGTACCCACCCGTCTGTCATTGCGAGGAGCGCAGCAACGTGGCAATCCCGTAACACAACTACATCAGCTAACCCGCCCCAACCCACAGGAGGAAGCCACCGATGGCTCGCATTAATACCAAACCGCTACGATCCGTCATGTTTGTGCCCGGCAACAAGGAAGACTGGATGCGCAAGGCTCCTCAATATGGCCCCGATGCGCTGATCCTTGACCTGGAGGACTCGGTTCCCGAGTACGACAAGGAATCGGCGCGACCGCTGGTGGGCAAGATGATCGACGAGCTGGCCGCCCGGGGGCAAACCTTGTTCGTGCGTGTCAACCGTCTGGAAACCGGCCTCACCGGATTCGATCTGGAAGCCGTCACCCGTCCCGGTCTCTACGGCATCCTGCTTCCCAAGGTGGAGACGCCGGCGGACGTGGTTGAGGCGGACGTACTGCTGCGGTACTTCGAGCGCAAGGCTGGCATGGAACTCAACACCGTGTGTATCGATCCGGGACTGGAAACCGCGCAGGGCATCCGCATGGCCTATGAGATCGCGATGGCGTCCGATCGCGTGGCCCACATGGGCGGCAGTGGCGGCAAGGGCGGCGACACCGCCCGCAGCGTCGGGTATCGCTGGACGCTCCAGGGAGCGGAAACGCTGTATCTTCGCAGCAAGGTCCTCGTCGACAGCCGGGCAGCCGGCATCCAGTGGCCGATTAGCGGCGGCTGGTTCGACATCCGCGATCTGGACGGCCTGCGCTTCTGGGCCAACAACCTGAAGGCCCTCGGTTACACCGGAATGAACCTGATCCATCCATCCCACGTGCCGGTGGTCAATGAGATTTTCACCCCCACCGCCGAGGAGATCGCCCACTGGCAGGGTCTGCTCGAAGCAATGGAGCAGAGCCGTCGGGAAGGCACCGCTGCCGTCACCTACGCCGGCGACATGGTCGATGTGGCCCACGAGGAAACGGCCAAGGCCATGCTGGAAATGTGCCGCCGCCTGGAGCTGGTATAGAAGAGTCCCCTCTCCCTTGATGGGAGAGGGCTAGAGCCTGCCCCGTACTTGATACGGGGGCGAGGGTGATCATCCCCTCTCCCTTGATGGGAGAGGGCTAGGGTGAGGGTGAACCCCTTCCCTGCAACACTGCCAGGATTTTGTCCATCACGCCATCCTCATTCGTCATAACTTCGTTGTTCCAGAACCGCAAAACTTGGGATCCTTGGGATTCCAACCACTCAGTTCGGGCACGGTCGTATTGGATACGGAGCTGATGTTGCCCTCCATCCACCTCGATGACGATCTGCTGATCAAAACAAACAAAATCGACGATGTACCGCCCTATAGGAGCTTGACGGCGGAACTTGTGGGCAGTCGTATCGCGGGAGCGGAGCAAACGCCACAGCACACGCTCGGCGTCGGTGGAATTGCGTCGCAGTTCTCTGGCGCGTTGGCTGGGACTCGCCATTTTTCACCCTCACCCCAGCCCCTCTCCCATCGAGGGAGAGGGGGAAACCACCCCTAAAACTCCTCTCCGTTCGCCCAGGATTTGATCAGGTGGTGGGCGATGGCGATCCGGCCGGGCACCGTCAGCTGGTCGCTCTCACCGTCCAGAGCCTTCAACACCTCCGCGCGATCAAACCACTTCACGTCGGTCATCTCCACGTCGTCCATGTTGATGTCCGTGGTGTCGGCTTCGGCGATGCAACCGATCATCAGGGATGACGGAAACGGCCACGGTTGCGACGAGTGATAACGCACGTTCTTGACCCGAATGCCGGCTTCTTCCATCACTTCCCGCGCCACCGCTTCCTCGATGCACTCGCCCTGATCCATAAAGCCGGCCAGCGCCGAGTACGTCCGCAACCGTGCCAGACGCCCGCGAGACTGCCCCAGCAGGCACCGGTCGCGCGCCACGTCCACCACCACCGTGATGATAACCGGATCGGTGCGGGGGAAGTGGCTGGCGTTGCAGCCTGGACACTGGCGCACCTGACCGCCGCGCCCCTTGTTGGTGGCATGTCCGCAAATCGAGCAGAAGCCGTGCCGCAGGTTCCAGTCCAGTTGGGCGCGGGCCTGAGACAGCATCCCAGTGTTGGGACCCGACATCGATTCGCCGGCCGTCCGGCAGTCCTCGAAATGCCAGCCCGTGGCATCCTGCACCCGGTCGGCGTCGGACTCAGACCTGGACAGATCAACGGCGAAGTGCGCCACGTCATCCAGCAAACCCAGGAAGATCCACTCCGCATCCGGCGGCAGCGGTTGAATCTGCTGAGTGCGGACCCAACCCAGCTCCGGGGGCACGTCGTCGGTCAATAATACGTTCAGATTCCGAAACGGCAGGAACTTGCTGCGGGCGTCAACTGCCTGAACGTTGATCCATTCTTCGTCCCGGCGTTCCACCTCACCCCGGTTCAGCGGGTTATCGGCAAATATGTGCGGTTCTCTCATCAATTGCTTACTCTCCAGGGTGGTATTCGGAAGCAGGACTATGCCGAAGCAGACGGATACTCGGGACGGCGCCGTTCACGCAGGGCGGCCAGCCCCTCCTTCACGTCGTCGCCGAAGAAACCCAGCGCCTCTGCGAGCAGTGAATAATCGAAGGACGTGTGACCCGCCTGTCGCAGCCACTGGTTCAATGCCCTCTTGGTGAAGCGGATAGCCGGCTGCGGGCCGTCGGCCAGTCGCCGGGCGATCCGCATGGCGGTTTCCATCAGTTCGGTCCGCGGCACGCACATGCTGACCAGGCCGATTCGCTCCGCCTCCTTGCCATCCAGAAACTCGCAGGTCAGCAGGTAGTACTTGGCCTTGGCCATTCCGCATAGCAGGGGCCAGATGATTGCCGCGTGGTCTCCCGCTGCAACGCCCAGCCGGATGTGGCCGTCGGTAATGCGGGCGTCTTCGGCGGCAATGGAGATGTCTGCCATCAGCGCAACCGCCAGACCCGCACCCACTGCAACGCCGTTGATGGCCGAGATGATGGGCTTGTCCAGATTCAGGATGTTATAGACGATATCGCTGGCTTCCTGGGTGTTCTGGGCAATAATAGCCGGGTTGTCGATGGCCTGCTCGATCATCTCGAAGTCGCCGCCGGCGGAAAACGCATCGCCGGCGCCGGTAACGACGGCCACCCGCACTTCGGGATCCGCCGCAATGTCCAGCCAAATACGGCTCAGCTCGTTGTGCAGGCGAAAATTGGCGGAGTTCAGCGACTCGGGGCGGTTCATCGTAAGCGTCATGATGCCGTCGGCCTTCTCGATCAGCAGATGTTGGTATGAAGAATAGTCAGTCATATAAATTCCTTACTCCCTCTCCCCTCGCGGGAAAAGGGCTGGGTCAGCGTGATCCCCCCGCTCATCCTGAGCTTGTCGAAGGACGCCCCCTGTGATTGCGAGGAGCGTAACGATGTGGCAATCCCGGCTTGAGCATGAGGGCGGTCGCCGCGATACCCCCATGGGTCGCGGCCCGCCCTTGCGATTGCCAAGCTGCCCCCTCTCCCCGGGTGGGAGAGGGTTGGAGCCTGCCCCGTACTTGATACGGGGGTGAGGGGCATACTCCCTTCGTCAACGAGTCGGCTACCAAACAACTTGAGCCTCTTGCAGGTTGTTCAATTCCGCCTCGTCCATGCCCAGCAGGCCGCAGAACACCTCGCGGTTGTGCTCCCCCAGGTCGGGCGTCCAGCGGTCGACTGCGGCCGGCGTTCGCGAAAACCGCCAGGGCGGAGCCACCGCCCGCTGCTCGCCCTTGGTGACGTGCGTAACTACCGGAAAGGCGTTGCGTTCGGTCAGATGTGGGTCGTCCAGCAACTGATCGGCGGACAGGGACGGGAAAGCGGCAATGCCCGCCGCCTGCAGCAACCCGGTGACCGATTCGGCGGTCAGGTTTCGGGTCCATTCCGACAAATGCTGCTCCAGCGCGTCCTGGTTCCGCCAGCGCAAAAACGCATCGCCGTAGTCGTCGGCATCGGCCCAGGCGGGATTACCCATCGCCCCTTTCAGCGCCCTCCATTCGGAGTCGCCGCCCACCGCAATCGTCACCCACGCATCGTCGCCGCGGCACGGGAACACGCCGTGAGGAGCCATCGCGTCGTCCCGATTGCCCTGGCGTACGGCGTCGCGCTGGTTCATGGTGATATCCATCAGGGCGTGGCCCATGAAGGCGGTGGCGATATCCCGCACGGCGACGTCAGCGCGCTGTCCAATCTGGTGGCTGCGATGAGCGCACAGGGCGGCGACGGCGGAGAATGCCGCCATCATGCCGCCCGTGTGATCCATGGCGTGGCGCAACTCTACCGGCGGGCCGTCCGGGTATCCGGTCACGTATCCCAGGCCACCCAGGGCGGCAAACATGGGAGCGTAGCCGGCATACCGCGCTTCTGGCCCCGTCTGCCCGTTGGAGGACAACGACACCATGATAACGTCGGGTTTGATCTCACGCAGCTGCGGATAGCCCAACCCTAAACGATCCATCACGCCGGGACGAAAATTCTCCAGCACGACATCGGAGATGCGAACCAGGTCGTAGGCAAGTTCCAGCGCCCGCGGTTCCTTGAGATTCAGCGTAACCGAACGCTTGCAGGCGTTGACCTGCTCGAAGGACGACGGCGGCTTTCCGTACATGGCATGGGGCCGCCGCGTAATGTCCAGGCGCGCCGCAGATTCCACCTTGATGACGTCGGCGCCCAGCGACGCCAGGATCATGCCGGCGAAGGGGCCGGCGGCGTGAACCGAAAAGTCGGCGACGCGAACACCGGAGAGGGGAGCGGTGTTAGTTGTCATATTCCTGGTTTCCCTGACATTTGGTTCCCCCTCTCCCCTGGTGGGAGAGGGCCGGTTGGCAATCTCCTCCCGGAAGGGAGGGTTGGGGTTGAGGGGTGGACTCCCTCTCCCCTGGTGGGAGAGGGTTGGAGCCTGCCCCGTACTTGATACGGGGGTGAGGGGTGAAGCCTCAGTAATAGACGGCGGCGCCGGTGCCGCCTCCCGCTGCGATCAACTCGCCCGTGATGGCCCAGGCCTTGTCAGAGGCCAGGAACGCGGTGAGGTAGCCAATCTCGGAGGCGTCGACCATGCGGCAGATGTGGTTGCCGCGGCCTGAACCGGGCAAGAAGTCCTGCTGTTCGGCCTCTTCGGGAGACACTCCCAACTGCTCGGCGCGGGCGGCCAGCAGGCTCGGCGTTCGCTCGGTGCGCGTCGTGCCCGGATGGATGCAGTTGACCGTAATCCCGAACTGCCCCAGCTGGGTTGCCAGCGTCTTGGTCATGTGAACCATCGAGACGTTGCGCGCGCCGCCGCTCAGGTTGCCGGCGTTGCGGGCGTTTAGCCCGCTGATGTTGATGATGCGGCCGTAGCCCTGTTCTTTCAGCAGGGGAATCGCGGCCCGTGCACAGCGCAGGGCGCCCATGAATTTCACGTCGAAGTCGCTCATCAGGTCTTCATCAACCAGCCCTTCGATTGGTCCCGTGGCGGACGGTGAGCCGCCGGGCAGGGACGCGCTGTTGACCAGTATCTGCAAACCGCCCAACGCCTGGGCGGCGTCGTTGATGACCCGGTCAACCTGGTCGCGCTGCGTGGCGTCGAATGACATCGGAATTATGCGGCGACCCGTAAGCTCACTGATTTCGGCAGCAGCCTTCTCCAGGTCGGCCATCGACCGCGACGCCACCACCACGTCCGCGCCCTCGCGGGCCAGTTCCAGCGCGATGGCCTTGCCGATGCCACGGCTGGCCCCGCCCACAAAAGCCTGTTTACCTTCCAAACCAAAATCCATTGGATAGCCTCCCTGTTGTCATTCTTCGGTATCTGATCGCTCGGTACGCGCGGCACCGCAGTATTCTCATCGGTAACGGCGGCATTTTACCATGATCAGCCACACCACTTTGCCCCGCCCCGCGCATCCTGCCCATCCATGTCGGATGCGGCCCCCTATCCCTTGATGGGAGAGGGTTGGAGCCTGCCCCGTACTTGATACGGGGGTGAGGGTGAACCCCCCCGTTCGTCCTGAGCCTGTCGAAGGACCCCCTGTCTATCCATGTAGGGTACGGCCCCCCATCCCTTGATGGGTGAGGGCAATCCCCCCGCTCGTCCTGAGCCTGTCGAAGGACCCCCTGTCCATCCATGTCGGATGCGGCCCCCCATCCCTTGATGTGAGAGGGTTGGAGCCTGCCCCGTACTTGATACGGGGGTGAGGGTGAAACCCCCGCCCAGCCGGAAACCGTAGACGCCGAATTAAATCGCGCCGGCCCGGGCCAGGGCCGTCAGCTCCGCCGGGGAGTAACCGAGCAAACCCCCGTACACCGTCGCGTTGTGTTCCCCAAGCAGCGGCGCGCGGGTCAGCACGGTGGGTGTGCCGTCCAGTTGGAAAGGTGCGCCGGCATATTCCAGGGCGCCGGTTTCGGGATGATCAACGGCGGCGAAATAGCCGCGTTCCCGCTGCTGCGGACTCGTAAACACCTCGGACGGCGTGTAGTAGGGCGCGATCGGAACCCCGTGGGCCTGCCCCTCGGCATATAGCCACTCCCTGGAGTGCTGCGAGAACCAATCGCGCATGTGGCGGTTCAGCTCCGGCCCGTGGGTTGCCGGGTCGCTGAACATATCCGCCGACGCCCACTCGGGATTCCCCATAAACGCCAGCAAACTCTCGAACTGGCGCGGTTCCAGCGTCAGCAGCTCCACGAATCCATCGGACGCCGGCAGTACGCCGCCGACTCGAAAATACCGCGAGAATCGGGTTTCGGTGATGCCCTCCGATTCGTGGCGTTGGATGGGCATGTAGCCCACCGACAGCTGGGCTTCCTGACCCGAAGCATCAACCACCTGACCGCGTGCGTCGCCGTCAGCGTTCAGTCGGTGGTACACGGCGGCAACTGCGCCCACCGCGGCCGTGAGGCCAGCCTGGTAGTCCCCCATGTTGGCCCCGGCTACGATCGGTGGCCGGTCGGGGAAGGTATCCAGCGCCACCCCGTTGGGCAGAAGCCAGCCCTCGCCGCCAGCGTGGAACGTTGCCAGATGCCCGGCGCGGTAGTTGGCATACGCTCCGCTGGAGCCAAATGGCGTTACGGCGGTGACAATGATGTCCGGATTGACCGCCAGCAGCGAATCGCCGTCCAGACCCACCGCGACGGCAGCCGCCGGGCTGTAGTCATGGACGACCATATCAACGTCTGCGACCAACCGATGCAGCAGGTCGCGCCCCGAGGCGTCATCCAGATTGAGCGTTACGCTCTGCTTGCCCGTGTTCAGATACAGGTACAACCCGCTGCGTTCGGGATGAGGGTCATCCTCCGGAAACGGCCCCCGCCGGCGGGAACCGTCACCGGTAACAGGCTCCACCTTGATCACCCGCGCCCCCAGCGAAGCCAAAAGCTTGCCGCAATACGGCCCGGCGATCAGCGACGCAACCTCCAGCACCCGAAGGTTCGCCAACGCAGTGGGTGGAATGGGATTGTCGGTGGTCATGGAGGCTCGTCACATCAATGTCGGGTTACAGCATGATCGGCGGACCGAATTCGCCATCCGGCCGTTTTTCGATCCGCTCATTCACCAGGTCTACGTTGAAACCCAGGTCCTGCAGCAAACGATACCCTACCACGGGCATGGGCGCCGGGACCGCTCCGTTCACGAAACCGGTCCCCTCCAGCATACCCACCGCGACGTAGATCGGAGTATCAATCACGCCGTTGCCTGTCATTATCCGGTCCGTCGCGTTGGGAACGATATCCAGTTCCAGCGCGTCGATATCCGCTGGCGGCAACCCGATCCAGGTCGCCCCGGTGTCCACCAGGAAATCGTACTCCCTGGCTTCGGTTTTTCCGGCGATGCTGCCTCTGGCGAAGGTAATCCCCATGATTCAATCCTTTTCGTAAGACGACGACCTATACCGGCAGGATGGGCGGCGCCTCCTCCGGAAGCGTCATGTCTCGCAGGGACAGGTGACTGCCGTCGGTGAACCAGGGGTTGTGCGGATCGCGGGACGGCAGCTGCACCGTGGCCATGCCGGGGGCGGTTATCTCGCCTCTCTGGTTTTCAGTCCAGATATCGACGTCGACCAGCGCGTTGCCGTTGTGGATGTACTTGCGCGCCACTCGCCCCTTGCAGAACTGGGTATCGCCGTACACGTTGAACCGCCGCGTCTCCACCCGCAGGCGCTTCAGGAAGGCATCGTCGCCCATCCAGTTGGTCATCAGCGTGGCCAGCCACGACACGCGCTGCGGGCCGTAATCGTAGGCGCCCGGCACTCCCACCGCCTCGGCGACGGAATCGCGCAGGTGCCCAATGCCGGTGTATTCCAGGCCGCCGCCGGACTCCGGATTGCGGAAGAAGTGGTCCGGATGCCGCATCGCCTCGCGCAGCAGCACGCCGTGGGCGCTGGAGCGTCCGGTGCCCACCAGGAACGCGCTGACGTCCTGCAAAGACAGCGGCCCACGCACCACGGGAGTCAGCTCTTCGCCCAGCTGGGTATCCTCCCAGTAGCGCGGCTGACCACCACGGGCGGTTTCACCCAGCACCTGCTCGTCTATGGCGGTCAACTCGGCGTCGGTATACTCGTGGCGCCTGGGGACATCCGCGTACTTGCCCCGCTCCCGTGAGGCCCTTCGCTGGTGGCGGGTGCACCAGCCCACGACGCGGGCCACCACCTCGTCCCGCTGGTTGGAGTAGGTTGTCTCCACGTACTGGATCACCAGCCGACCCGAGTAGGCGCTCTGCTTCTCCTGAACGTCCAGCACCCTTTCCACGCAGTTGACGGCGTCGCCGGGACGCAGCACGCGAAAGAACTCCCAGTCGTTGCCGGCAAAGAAGCCGTGGACGCCGGGCAGGCCCCAGCGGGTACGACCCGACCAGTGGCGCATATAAGGCGCGCAGGGGTGCCCGATGATGCTGCCATACTTGGAATAGGCGGCGTACTCCTGATCGCGAAACAGCGGATTGGCGTCGCCGATGCCGTTGGCGAAATTGATCATGGTATCCAGGGTGGCCTGTCTCACGTATTGCTCGGTGCGCATCCGCACGCCGATCATGGCGCGGGCGGCGGCCAGGGCCTCGTCGGATATTCCGCCCTCCACTTCAGGCAGGGTGTCAACTACTTGCTGATGCGTTTCCTGTTGGGTCATTGCTCGTCCTCGTTTTCAGATAGAAACATCGTCCAGGGATTTACCAATTACAAAAACCAGGGCCAACGACAGCATCTCTAAAACCATCCATCTCATCGGCCCGAGTACCAATTCCCTACCGGTTGCGTTGTCTTCGCGGAATAATATTCTCCCGACAGTTACCATTACCCCGGCATAACACACCAAAGCAACAACCACCAATCCAAACCGAAACCAGCGCAGCGTGGCTGTGGTGCCTGCATCCGAAAGGTCTATGCCCAATTTCACATCCGTTCCGAATAAACCAAACCCTATCGCCGCCGTTGCAATGGCCAGGATTGCAATTGCCAACTGATGGCGGTCAGGTGGCATCGGGGACAATCGCCGCCAGTGATGGACGGGAACCGTTTATAACAAAATCCATGCTACTGGGTTGATGGTCCATCCTCATCAAATTTGAGAGATTCGCGCCGGTCGCACCACCAACCATAAACAATAGTTCCGATTCCTATTAATAGAAACGCGATGCCGAATGCCAATGCTAATCCGATGCCCCCATTATCCCTTAGGTCCTCTCGGCGGATCAAAGTAATGATGATCAATGGAGTCATAATCGCCCCGATGATGAGGGGCGCTATGCCCAAATTGCCCAACATCCAAAGGTTGCTCTCTTTTGAAACCCTGGAGTAAGAAAATTTCATTTCGGATACCCCGTCACCTGGGAACGTCCAGACATCTGCAGGTCGCTTTTCCCCCGGAACCATTCCCGTTAATACACCACCTGCCGCTCTTCCAACTCGGCCAGCTCGTCCACGCCCAGCCCCAGCGTATCACACAGCACCTGCCGGTTGTGTTCGCCCATCAGCGGGGCGTGGCGGCGTACCGCCGACGGCGTCTTGCTGAGGCCCCACATCAGGTTGAATATCGGCTCGGCGCCCAGAGCCGGGTGGTCGATGTCGGCATAGAGGCCGCGCTCCATGAAGTGCGGATGAAACAGCCGTTCCTCGGCGCCCAGCACCGGCGCGGCGGCCACGCCGTGGGACTGCAGCAGCCCGGTGATGGCATCCGCGTCGCGCTGGGCCGTCCATGCCCCCAGCAATTCATCCAGTTCCTGCCGGTGTCGCTGCCGGCGATACTGACTGCCGAACCGGTCGTCGTCGGCCCAGTCGGGACTCCCCATCGCTTCCACCAGCCCCCGCCATTCCTGTTGCGATCCCACCGCGATGGACACCCACCGGTCTTCTCCGGCGCAGGCGTAGTGGCCGTAGGGCGTCATGGTCGGGTCGTAGTTGCCGCGGGGTTGCAGGGAGCGTCCGGTCAGGGCGTGTTCCATCAGGCCGACGCCTTGGGTAACCACCGTTGCCCGCAGCATGGACACGTCGATGTACTGGCCGGCGCCGGTCCGGTTGCGGTTGTGCAGCGCGGACACGATGGCAAATACGGCATGGAGCGCACCGCAGATATCGCCAAAAGCGTGCTTGAGTCCCAGCGGCCCACCACCCTCATACCCCATGGTGCTGTCGAGGCCGGACAGGGCGCCGATGGACGGAGCGTAGGCGCGCAGGTCCCGCAGCGGCCCGTCCTGCCCGGTGGACGATATGGACGCCATGACGATGTCGGGCTTGATTGCCCGCAGCGTTTCGTAGCCCAGGCCCAGCCGGTCCATCACGCCGGGCGAAAAATTCTCGATGACCACGTCGCAGCGTGCCACGAGGCGTTTGGCCAGTTCGACGGCATCCGGTTCGGCGATGTTGAGGGTAACGCTAAGCTTGCCCCGGTTGACGTTGTGGAACATGGGGTTCTGCTCCGGATCGGGTTGGTCGCCAACGATGGGCCGACCCAGGCGCATGTAGTCCAGACGCTGGCGGGTTTCCACCTTGATTACCTCGGCGCCCATGTCCGCCAGCACCATGCCGGGAATGGCGCCGGCCAGCACCCATCCAAAATCCAGCACCCGGTAACCCGACAGGGCGCCGTCGTTTGTCGGAGGGTTTTCCGGTGTGTTCACTGGGGTGTTCATGTTAGGTAGCCTGCATTTGCCGATGGTTACTTTCTGGGGGGGACGATGAATGCCGCAACCGCCGGCATCACGGCGAGGACGCCCGCCGCAACGATCCTGGTGTACATGCCTCCGTAGACCAGGCTGACGGCCCACAATCCCGCGAAGGCCGCCGCTCCCACGATCATGCCGGCGATGATGATGATATCGGGCCGGTGGTTCTTGCGGAGGGCAATCTGCCGGGCGATTAAACAGCTGCCCAGAAATACCACCACGGCGATTACTGTAACCCGGATTAGCAACTTACGGCCCTCACTCCAATCCCTGTCCTCTGAGAGAGTGGCAATCGCATTCGGTCTTGAGAACTATCCCCTCTCCCGCCGGGAGAGGGCCAGGGTGAGGGCGGCTTATCATCAGATGATTCCCGTTTGATACAGCTTTACCAGTTCATCGGCCGAGAAACCCAGCCGGTCGCACAGAATCTCCCGGTTGTGCTGACCCAGCGTTGGAGCCGGCGTCGGCGGCGCGGTTTCGGCGTTGGCCAGACGATACGGCAGTCCCGGATAGGCCACCGGGCCGGTGTCGGCGCGGTCGATCTCGACGAACAGGTCGGCCAGTGACGGGTCGTTGCGGACTTCCTCGTAGGTGCGGACGGGCGCCAGCGGGATGCGATGCTCCAGGGCGATTTCCAGCAGCTCGGCCTTGGTGTAGTCGGCCAGCCATTCCTCCACGTAGCCATCCACCTCGTCGGCATAGAGGTTGTTCATGGTGGTGCGGTTGCGCAGTCGGTCTTCCTGCGACCACTTGGGCATACCCATAATCTCCAGCAGGCGACGCCACTGCCGGCCCTCGGGCGAACCCACGAAGATATGTCCGTCCTTGCAGCGCAGGATGCAGTTGGGGTAGGGAAAGTCCAGGGCGTGGTGACCGGTGCGGCGGGTGACGCGCCACTGGTACACGGCCATCAGCGCCTCCGGCCCGTTGTAGAGGCCGGCCATGGTCTCTGCCTCGGCGATGTCGATGTGCTGCCCGCCGTGCCGCTCCCGTCCCAGGACGGCCATCACGATGGAGGATGCCGCCGCCATGCCGGCGAAGTATCCGACCTCCAGTGTGCCGAAAGTCAGCGGTTCCCGGTCGGGTTCGCCCAGTCCTTCGTTGATACCGCCGGCGGCGGCCAGGTTGATGTCGTAGGCCCGGTAGTCCCGCCACGGGCCGGACAGTCCGTAGGGGCTGATCGACGCCATTACCAGCGCCGGGTTATCGGCGGCCAGGGCATCGTAATCCAGGCCGACGCGGTCCATGTCGGACGGCGGCACGTTGTGTACCACCACGTCGGATTCGGCGGCCAGGCGGCGCAGGATGCTGCGGCCCGTGGGAGTTTCCAGGTTGGCGGTGATGCCCTGTTTGTTTGAGTTCAGATAGAGGAATAGGCCGCTGCGTTCGGGATGGGGAACGTCATCGGGCCACGGCCCGTAACGTCGGGCGGCGTCGCCCACCGACGGCGGCTCCAGCTTGACCACCGAAGCGCCGGCGTCGGCCAGCAGCTTTCCGCAGTAGGGCGCAGAGAGCATCGAGCCGATTTCCAGCACGCGCAGGTCGGAAAGGAGGGAGTAGGTCATACAGTTCGCAAATTGGCGTGGCGGTCAACTGTCGTACGTGTCGTATGCGAAGCAAAGACACGAGGGCCACTAGGTTGCCACGTTGCGGTGCATCTGGC
Source organism: Dehalococcoidia bacterium (assembly GCA_965217175.1). Classification (GTDB taxonomy): domain Bacteria; phylum Chloroflexota; class Dehalococcoidia; order Lucifugimonadales; family UBA3495; genus Bin87. Next base: position 809,974 of record OZ244251.1, on the reverse strand, counting down.
AATGGGGCATCGCGGAGTTAGCCTTCAATGCCGGGCCTATTCATCTGGGCCGGATCAAGAGGGGAGAATATGTTCGGGACAGCGGGATTGACGGGTTTCGCTTGCGATGGCTCATTATCATTTCCGGCTAAGGCGGCGGCAATGACCTGTTCTAAGGTTGGAGGATTGGGTTGGCGCGTCATGGCGGTGTCGAGAGTGTTGATGAGGCGAAGGACACGCCGGTAGTGGCGGCGCAAGATCCTGGTGGCGAGGTGGTCGGAAGCGTTATCGATCAGACTGGGGAGGCTATAAATTTCCCGGAAGTTAAGCACGCAGGAGTAAGGGATCCTCCCCTCGATGACCAGGTTATAGATGACAGTGTTCAGCCGACGTTTTGAGTGATACCGGAAATGCCAATGGACGGCAGCGGCAGTTGCGGCGTGACTGGCGGCCCGACGAAGGGATTCGACGGCTAAGCGCGTTTGGCCGGCGTCGGTTTGTGAAGCACAGCGGGACAGGAAGTGACGACTGCGGTTTCGATGGTGTGCTACGGTACCCATGAATGATTGAGCCTCCGATTGGGGTGGATCGTTGGCTGGGTGCCGTGGCTGGAAACCGGCGGGCGCCGGTATGACGGTGTTGCAAGCGGGTCGAGATTGCCACGTCGCTACGCCCCTCGCAATGACAGGAAGGGCACCGGACGATCCTTCGACAGGCTCAGGACGAACGGGGGGTATTGGGGATGGCGGTTCCTTTGGGTCAGGTGGTGATGACGATCGACAGGCTCAGGACGAACGGGGGGTGTTGGGGATGGTGGTTCCTTTGGGTCAGGTGGTGATGACGATGGTTCGGTGGTTTTCAGGCGGTGGGTCGGTAGTTTACGGAGCAGGGGTTCGAGTTTCGTGTCAGCGTACGGCCAGAGTACACAACGCATTTTTGCTTACTTTTTCGCCGTTAATCGGCAGTCGCGGGGACTGCTGCGAGACGAGGCGCTGGGCTGTCGCCGCTGTACAGGCTCGGCAGCGCAGTGGAATGAGGCTGCTGCACCCGAGGCCCGACGTGTTGTGATTTTATGCTGACGGGGTTGGCCGTGAGAACCCGGCCCCTGCTCCGATTTGATGTTCCAATTGGTAGGTTTGCCTGACAAGGTTGATATTAGAGGGGTGAAATCGGGAGGCGCAAGGGGCGGGTGTCAGCGCTCAGGGCAATTGCAAAGGCCCTTGACACCCGCTCATGGTGAGCTTGTCGAACCACGATCAACCTCCTTCGACGAGCTCACCATGAGCGGAGAGGACAGGCCGCCCAACGACTTTGCAATCGTCGTGCTATTTCGGGTAGTGTGGGTTGACAGGGAGTCAGCCCTTGGTGATAGTTAATCAACCCGCCATACAGACATGTGGGTTCCCGTGGAGTCCCCTCTCCGGAGACCCGGAGATAACAAGGTGAATACCAAATCTCAGTCCCTCCACGCGAGCGTTTCGGAGATGCTGGGTCAATATGGACTTAGCACATTTAGCAGGTACTGGAAACTTTGCAACCAAGCGGAACGCATGAAAGACGTGGAGGCATTCTATTGCTTCGCTACCGCCGAACCAAAATATGGTAACGTCGCCATCATCACAAACGGCAAAGTGATAGACGTTGAAGGCGATGACAGTGATGGAAGCGGGTCCGTAACCATCCGAGACTTGTCATCGATAGCCGCTGTCCACTTGCGTGCGGCTCCCATTGAAGGATACAAGCGCGCCGAAAGCGCGTCGCTGGCTGTCAGTACAAGGTTGGTAGGAGAGTCCAATGCCGGGCCTTATTGGGTAGCGGTTACGGCCCAAGAGGAAGAGCGCCTGATCCAGTTCACGAGCGCGTTGACCGATTTCATCTCCCACCGCTGAAGTGAAGGAGCCCCAGGATGGCATCACAACCTACCCTTCGCCCCAGTCCCCCTCCCGTGGATCGCTGGGCACACCCGCTCGTTGACCCCCGCCAGGCGGACCGCGACGCGCTTCATTTCCCAAAGGAGACATATCCACTTCTGACCGATTTTAGAGAAAAGGTCATTAACTACATTTACTTGACCGCGCGCGACTATTCCGAGGGGACTTTGACATCCGCATCGGTGGCGATGTCGGACGAAGATGACGGGCCTGTTCTGGACCTCACGCTGGTAGTGGACGGGGATTGGGCGTTCGTCCAGGCGTTACAGCAGAAAGTACTTACCTGGCTCAGCCAATGGGCACAGGAATGGGCGGCCCAGGAGAGGGCAGACTACAGCCAACATATCTATTTTGGTCTAATACCTAAGGAACTGTGAAACCCATCGCGTTCTATAACTTCGCGGTTGCCAGCGCATCCACCGCGGTATCAGAAGCGGAGCACCGCACCGTGGTAAGTCGTTTGTACTACGGGCTGCATCATGAGGCTTGTTGTAGGTACTTCCGAGTGAACCAGAACGCCAGCCACCTAAAGTTCACAAACCGTCACCTGGAGTTGGGCCGCAGGTTCAATGATCCCACGAATCCAACGGCTGTGGGCATCAGCAATTACCTGCGCGACTTGAAGAACCTCCGAGGGTCGGCCGACTATGACTTGACCCGGCTACGCTTCCGAAATCGGACGTTGACTTCACAGCAATTGATGTTGGAGGCACTTGCCCGTGCTCAACAATTGCTGCAGTACTTGGAAGTTTACTCACCGGGTGAGGCTGCAGATGGCTGCTTGTGTCTCGTCCAAAGGTAGCCAGCGGAACCGTTGTCCCACTCTCCGGTTCGCCCTCCGGCTCCCCATATCGCACCCGCCCGCCCCGCCGTTCGAGGCATTCCCCATTGTCATCCCACAGAAGCGAATGGCACGCGTCGCCGGGAGCGTTTTCGGGGCCTTCGGGTGAGGCCGGCGTGTGCTAAACTGACGTGATGGCCGTTGTTCGGCCCACCGTTACCTAAAATTCAATTTTCCCGCTCCCGTTTCCAAGGAGGCTCGTAATGCCCAATAAGCGCGGCACCGGCTTGATGATGGTCTGGTGCGATGTTCCCGCCGAAGCCGAAGAAGAGTTCAATCACTGGTATAACACCGAGCACCTGCAGGAACTGCTGTCGGTGCCGGGCGTGCTGAACGCCGCCCGCTACGAGGCCACCAGCAGCGGCCCCAAGCATCTGGCGATGTATGAACTGGATAGCGTTGCCGTGGTGGACACCGACGCATTCAAGAACCGCCCACCCACTCCCTGGGGCCAGAAAGCCGGCCCGCGCGCGGTGGCGACCACGCTGATCAACAACGTCTACCAGATGATCCATCCCACCAGTCTCAGCGATGAACTGACCAACGCCGACATGTCGCCGGCTTTGCAGATTGGCCGCATGGACGTTCCCGCCGAGGCCGACGCCGAGTGGAACAACTGGTATTCCACCGTGTACGTACCCAACTACGAAAAGGTGGACGGCTGCACCCGTGGCCGACGCTGGAAGGCCGTCCGCGGCGAGCCGTCCTACGCCACCGTCTACGAGTTTGCGAATCCGGAAGTGTCGTCCACCGCTCCCTGGCTGGAGCAGCGCGATATCCATCCCGACAACGTCAGGATGCGCGAGGTCATGACCCACGCCGCCGGTTCGCCGGGCATCTGGCGCAAGACCTTTCAGATTTAGCTGACCGACTGCACATGACACCTCGCCCGTCGCTGGAACGGAAATGCCGTGAGGCTATCGTTCCTCGCAAAGACGGGCGCGTATGACAACCGCCATCGGTTTCATCTACAGGAGCGCTCCCGCCGCCGTTGCAGCGGGGGTGGCGCTCCTGTTTTGCGTAATTCAGATTATCGTCATCCCGGCGATGCCCGGCGGTTTGTCCCCGGCGGAAGCCCAGGACATCATCGGCGCCACCACGCAGTACACCAGCGGCGGCGCCGGACCGTACACCGTCGAAGGTGAGGCCCGCCTGCTCCCATCGCGGCAGGCCGCCATCCACATCGTCAGGGTTTCCGACGCCGCCACGGGATTGCCGGTGGACGATGCCCGCGTAAAGGTGTTGATGTCGCTGCGCGGGAGCGACAAAGCCGGTTGGGCCCATGCCATCAGTCCCAACGTTCCGGGGCTCTATTCGGCCACCGTGGAGCTGGGAGAACCGGGCATTTGGGAAACCACGCTGCTGATCGAACAGCCCGAAGGTGGTGAGTTCGGGGTGGGTTCCTTCACGTTCGAGGTTGCAACGCCCACGGCGGAACGCTCCGCCGGCTTCGTTTTCCTGGGAGTAGCCGTTGTCCTGATGCTCGGCGCCAGCTATCTGGTTTTGCAGATTCGTCGGAATCAGCAACGTCGGCGACTGGCGTCCGACGAACCGTCGGCATGAAGCTGATACCGTCGGGACCAGCCGGCCGCTGGGCAGCGGCGGGAGCCATCGGAGCCGTCGCCGCGCTGGCGCTGGGCGGGATAAACCTGGTATCGGCCCACCAGGGAATACCGCCGGGACAAACTCCCGCCACCGCCTGGGGGTTCACCACCAACCCGGTGCCCAGCCTGGTCCTGCTGGCCGCGCTGTACCTGTATGTCAACGGCCTGAACAACTGGCCCAACCGCACCCACCCCGTCACGCGATGGCAACAGGCCAGCTACTACGCCGGCATCCTGGTGCTGTTCGTCGCGTTGCAATCGCCCGTGGAACCCCTGGCCGAGCACTATTTCTCCATCCACCAGGTGCAGCATCTGCTGGTGCGAATGGTGGGGCCGCTGCTGATTCTGCTGGGCGCGCCGCTGACACCTATCCTGCGAGGGATGCCCACCTGGCTGCGGCAGCAGGTGGTGCGGCGCATCGTGCGGTTGCGGATTGCGCGCTGGTTGTACGGCAAAATTACCAACCCGATACTGACCACTGGCATGTTCCTGGGACTGTTGTACTTTTGGCAGGTGCCGGGTCCCCACGACCTGGCGGTGCACAACGGCTGGATTCACGTGCTGATGCACGCGACCATGCTCACCAGCGGGTTCCTGTTCTGGTGGATTGTCATCGATCCCAAACCGCACCGATCCCGGCTGCACCCCGGGCTGCGCATCCTGTACCTGGGCCTGATCGTGCTGCCCAACACCCTGCTGGGCGCTGCCATAACCTTCCGTGAGGAGGTCATCTACCTGGCGTACCAGGACGTGCCGCGACCGTGGGAGGGGTTGTCGTCGATCACCGACCAGCGGTTGGGCGGCCTGATGCTGTGGGTGCCCGGCGACATGATGAGCGTGCTGTCGGCGGGCATAGTGATGATGATGTGGTACCAGCGCGAGATGGCCGAAAACCCCAACCCTCCCATGCCCGTGCCAGCGGCGCCGGAAGAGGATGACAGCGCGTCTGACGAGTAGGGACGGAAGCGAGAAGGTAGCGAGTAGGTCGAGTAGGTATGGAAACGAAGGGCAACAGACCGGGCATAGGGATATGCAATGATTTGGACTACCAACGAAGTGGTGGGGGTACTGGTTTTTCTGTTGCCGGGGTTGGTAGCGTCCGCGATGTTCTATTCGCTGACAGCGCATCCCAAGCCGAACGAGTTCGGGCAGGTTGTGCAAGCGTTAATATTCACGATTTTGAGCCAGGCAGCGGCGTGGGTTGTCTATTTGACGATACAAGCGATGTGGCCGGAGTTCATTGGACCGGAGGGTTGGGAGTTTGTCTTTCCCGTATTGGTGGCGGCTGTTATTGCGTTAGTCGCAGTGTACTGCTCCAATCACGACACGGTACACCGGTTGCTGCGATACGGTAAAGCGACTCGCGAAACATCCTATCCATCAGAATGGTATTCCGCTTTCGCAGAAAACGATGATTGTTACGTTGTATTGTACTTTCACGACGGCCGACGCCTGTATGGATGGCCGCAAGAGTGGCCCGGGAGACCAGACCAAGGGCATTTCGTAATGGCCGAAGGTGAATGGCTGCCATACGATTCGGATGATCCCGTTCCTGCAGGGGAAATTCTCCTGATTTCGCAGAGGGACATCGCAATGGTGGAATTTGTTAGAATTGATGGAGACCAAGTCTCGGAGGAGTAGAGTTATGACGAGAGTCGCTAACCCGCCACCCAGCCAACGCAGAGAGGTAGACAAATCGAAATCGGTCAAGCCGGTAAGGGCCACTAAGCCGCCACCGCCACCACTGCCACCACCGCCACCGCCCAAAACATAGTCTCTCGAATCTGACGCAGGAAAAAGAGGTTATAGCGACCGGTTGAATTGCCGGTCAGTGTCGAAAATTCCGGCGTTGCACGCTACCGCTTTCCTCTGAGCATCTGCTGGTGAAACATGGCAGACCACAACGGATATACACATCGGCCCGAACCACGCTTCGACTGGTTCATTCCCATTGACGGCGATGGCGACCGGGCCGGCACTCTGCGGGCGCAGCGTCCGCCGACCTTCGACTACCTCACCAGCGTGGCTAAAACCGCCGAAGACTGCGGGTTTTACTCCATGCTGATCCCAACGCGGTTCGCCAACGGGCTGTTCAGCGAGGACGCCCCGCTGGCCGAGACGTGGACGACGGCCACCGCGCTGGCGGCGGTAACGTCGCGCATCCGGTTCCTGGTGGCGGTGCGACCGGGCTTCGTGGCGCTGGGCCTGTTCGCCCAGATGGCCGCCGCGCTGCACCAGATATCCGGGGGACGGCTGGACATTAACATCGTGCCCGGCGGCATCCAGAACGATTTTGAGCGGGTGGGCGAGGTTAGCGACCACGCCACGCGGTACGAACGCGCCGAGGAGTTTATCCAGGCGTGCCGCGCGTTGTGGCAGGACCCGCAACCGGTCAGTTACGCCGGCGATTTCTACCGGCTGCAGGGGGCCTACTGCTCCCCGGCGCCGGGAGACGACGCGCCGCGATTCTATCTTGGGGGCGCATCGCCGCGGGCCATCGGCCTTTCGTCGCGACAGGCTGACGTTCACCTGGGCTGGATTGAACCACTGGCCGACACGAAACAGCGGATCGACGATCTGCGGGAACAGTTTGAAGTCGCCAACCGTCCGTTGTCGCTGGGGTTACGCACGCACCTGGTGATCCGCGACGACGAGGACGAAGCGTGGAGCGCGGCCCGCAGCCTCATCGCCGACGCCGCTCCGGAGGTCAAGGCGCAGCGGCAAACGGCCATCGTGGGGACGCCGATGGTGGGGCAGCAGGCCCAGGCTCGCGAGGCCGAAGATCACCGGCTGGCTCGGCACCTGTGGAACGGCCTTTCGGAGGTGAGGGTAAATTGCGGCAGCGCCCTGGTGGGTACACCCGATCAGGTGGCTGATGAGCTGCTGGGTTACTGGCATCTGGGAATCGACGAATTCATCCTGAGCGGTTTTCCTCACGTGGAAGAGTGCCACCGAACCGCTGAACAACTGCTGCCCCGGTTGCGCGACCGCATCGCCGCCGCCCGCAGCTGACAGATTTTATGCTTGCCCCAGTCCGCGCCGAGGTAGTCGTCCACCGTGAAGAATAGCCTCGGCCTTTCATTATGGTTGCTGCCCAGGCGGATTCGGTCTGCCTGGGGATTGCTGGCGGTTACGGCCTTCGGCGTGTTGGCGGCGGTAACCATCATGGCGCTGGGCGCGATGTATTCGCAGGCGCTGGCCGAGGCGGGATTGCGGCACGCGTTGGCCATCACCACACCGACAGCCATCAACACGCAGGTTGTGGTGCGCAACCGTCCGCTGGGGCCTGAGGACTATCAGGCGCTGCGCACCGACATCGAAGCCACCATGGACCGCGACGTGGGTTATCTGGTGAGGAGCCGGAACCGGTACGGCAAGGTTTTGCCCACGATACCGATCATAAATCCGGCGAGCACAACTGCCCTGGGCGCTCTGGATGAGGCTCCGTTGGGACGGCCCGTGTTCGTTACCGGGTTTACCGAGAACTCTGTCATCGTGGATGGACGATGGCCGCAGGACACCGTTACGGCTGACGAGAACGGACGCCCCCACATCGAGGCGGTGATTGGTCCCGATACGTCCCGGCAACTGTCCTGGGGCGTGGGCCAACGGGCGTGGATGGTGGTGTATCCGTCGGAGCCGCCAGAGCCTCCGCAGTATATTGCGGTTACCGTGGTTGGCATCGCCGAGCCCATAGACCCGCGGGCCGAATACTGGATGGGCGCAACGGATTATTTCCGCATCGGGGACTGGGACGGCCGGCCCACGGTGCCGCTGTACGTTACGGAGACAGCGTACTTCAACGGAGTCGGAAAACCCTACCCGACGCTGGTTGGAGATTACGGATGGTTTCTCTACATCAATGCGGACGTGATTACTGCCGACACCGTGCAGCAAACCCGCGATGACCTGACGGCGCTGGAAACCAACATCAACAGCCAGTTCCCCCGCTCGTACGTGCTGACTATCCTGGAAAACGGTCGGGGCACCGGGCTGCTGGCAAAATATCAAAAAGAGCTGACCCTGGCCAGGGCGCCGCTGTATCTGTTCATATCGCTGGTGGTGGTGGTGATACTGTACTTCCTGGCGCTGGCGGTGGGTCTGCTGGCCGGCGCCAGGTCGTCGGAGGCGTCGATGTTGCGCAGCCGGGGCGCGAGCATGGGACAGGTGGGCGGATTGCTGGGATCGGGTGAAGGTCTGGTGGTGGTGGTGGCAACGGCGTTGGGTCCGCTGCTGGCTTGGGGAATCGGCAGCGCGCTGCTGCTGGGGACCATCAATCCCGCCGATCGCGCCGGCATCGGGGATACTCCCATCGAGGTGGGGCTGTCGTGGCAGATGTACGCCATGGGAGTGGTGGGCGGTCTGCTGAGCCTGGGTGTGCTGGCCGTGGCCGGCGGCAGTCTGGCCCGACTGGGCATCCTGGACTTCCTGCGGGCCCGGGCGCGACCGCCATCCGCGCCGTGGCTGCAAAGGTATTACATTGACGTGCTGGCCGTGGTCGCGCTGATGGTCCTGGTGTGGCAGATTCGGCAGCGGGGCGGGTTTGTGGAAGGCACCCTGACCGGACGCGGGCCGGCGCTGGACCCGCTGTTGTTACTGGCTCCATCGGCGGCGCTCCTCACGCTGGCATTCCTGATGCTGCGTGTGCTGCCCTGGGCAATGACCGTGGCTGCCTGGACCTCACGCCACACCGCGCCGGCCTGGGTCGCGCTGGCGTTGCGGCAGATGGCCCGGCGTCCACTGCCCTACGCCGCCCTGACCGTGGTGGTAACGCTGGCCGCGGCGTTGGGGGTGTTTGCAGGATCGTTCCAGACCACCCTTGCCCGCAGCGAGGCAGAACAGGCCAGCCACCGTATCGGGGGCGATATTACGCTGAACGCGGCGCGATTCCTGGGCGTACGGGAAGCGCAGAAAGTGGCGGCGCTGAATGATATCGAAGGTGTGGAGGCGGTATCCCAGGTGATCCGTCAATCGGTGAGCTTCGTGGACGGGCCGACCCAGCGGGGTGCCCTGATGGGGGTGGATCCGATCACCATGCCGCGGGCAGCGTGGTGGCGTGATGACTTCGCGGCGGATGCGCCGGCCACGCTTGACACGTTGTTGGCGCCGTTGCGTCGCACGCTGTCTGTGAATACGGCGGGGATCGCCTTGCCCGAGGAAGCCGAGAGCGTCGGGATGTGGGTGCGCCGGGACGACAGTCTGGAACTGGGAGCGGCCGTGCCATTGCCAACCTACCGGCTGTGGCTCCGGATAGGGGACGAACGCGGGTTTTATCGCAATGTGGAATTGGGTACTTTAGAGCCGGAATTCGAAGAGGCCGTGGCATGGCGGCACTATCGGATTCCACTCCCCGAAACCAGCACCGGATCGCAGGACGGCGGCAACCGGCGAGTGGTGGCGCTGTATATCTCGGGGGATTCGTTCTCCCGAACACCGCCCGGCGGCCTGTCATTCGACGACCTGACTGCGTATGGGCGGGGGCTGCGCGCCGGGGGCGAGATTCTGGAGGGATTTGAGGATCTGGGGCCCTGGGTGGTGCTGCCCCAGGGAGGCTCCACTCCCGACAACATCGAGAGGACCGCCAACTCTGCCCACTCGGGGGACTTGGGATTGGCCATCCGATGGCAGGAACCGTTGGGCCGGTCGCCACGCGGCATCATAATCCCGCCCGGGCCGGTGCCGGTGCCGGCCATCGGCGGTCCGGGCTATACCAGCGGCCAACTGGTGCGGGTTACCGTGGATGGATACATTGTCCCCACGCGCATCGCATCGGTAGTCGATTACTTCCCCACCCTGGACCACCGGCGGAGTTTCCTGGTGGTGTCGGCGCCTGAATTCAGGGCGTGGTTGCAGCAGGCTCCGGGCGCGCAGCCGGTGATACCCGACGAATGGTGGTTCGACATAGCCGAGGACGCAGATCGGGAGGCGGTTTCCGCGGCGATACGGGCCGAAGGGTACGGCCTGTCGTTCATCAGGGACCGCGCTGCCGCCGTCGATGTGGCCACGCGCAACCCACTGGCCGGCGGAGCCTGGAACGCCCTGACGGGTATCGGGCTGGCAGCGCTGGCGCTGGCGGTTGGGCTGGCTCTGTGCGCCCACGGGGTGGTGGCCGTTCGCGAGCAGCGGGTTGACATGTCGGTGGGCGCTGCCCTGGGAGTTGCCCGGTGGCAGCGTTTTGCCGGCCTGGCGCTGGAACGACTGATTATCGCCGTGCTGGGGATAGTCGTGGGCGGCCTGGCGGGCTGGGCTCTGGCGCAGTGGACGCTGGGCCAGTTGACCACCAACGCAGCCGGCGGCCCGGTTACTCCGCCGCTGGTCTTTGTGGCTGAAGGGCCGTGGTTAATCGCCACGTTCGTATGCCTGGCGGTGGCTGCCATCACGGCCATCACGCTGGCGGGGTTCACCGCGGGGCGGTTGCGGCCACCCGAAATATTGCGGGAGACTGAGTAGACCATGATGGCGATATTGCATTTGGGCTATGTGCTGGCGCGTCGCCGGCTGATGTCTTCATTTCGCATTGAGCTGACGGTTTTGCTGGGCGTAACGCTGTCGGTGGTTCTGCTGTCCAGCGCCGTGGTCTTCAACGACCTGCTGGCGGAAACAGCGCTGCGGCGGGCTTTGGCCGAGGCAGATTCTGACGATGTGAACATCTGGACCAGGGTGTTCAACGACCTCGACGACCCGCGCACCGCCACGGCGGCCAGCGATCGTTACGCGCTGTCCAGACAGTTCGTGAACCAGCGCGTAATCGCGCCGTTGGCCGACTCTATTGGCGCAGCATCTTTCCAGGTCGAAACCGCCACCTTCTATTTTTCGGGGCGACCTCACCTTGACCTGCCCAACAGCGAACGCCCCCGGGGACGATTGCAGTATTTATCGGGACTGCAGGAGGGCAAGGCCACGCTGGTGGATGGGCGCTGGCCCCAATTGGCGGAGGACGGTGGGTACGACGACACGACCGGCGACACGGACGATATCGTGATAGAGGTCGCGGTGGACCCGCCCGGGTTTGAATTCCTGAATATGGAGCTGGGCGGCACGTTTTACGTATTGCCGGCCACGGGCGGGGAGGGACAGGCGCCCACGCGCGTCGCGGTGGTGGGGGTCATAGAGCCGACTGATCCTGATGAGGAGTACTGGTATCGCCGTCAGAAGTTGCTGACCTACCACGACGACGACTGGACGCTGGTGCCGCTGTTCACGTCGGAGCAGGCGATACGACAACAGGTTGGCCGCCGGTATCCGGGAATCTATATCAGCTCGGCGTGGTTTTTGCAGATTGACCGGAATGGCATTCCCGCCAAGCAGGTTAACGAACTGCAGCAAACGTTGCGGGAGGTGCGGCGCAATGTTACCAACCACCTGCCCAACGGCAGTACGTCAACCGGCCTGGCGAGGATTCTGGAAGCGCATGAGGAGCAGCTACTGCTGGCCCGCATCCCGCTGTTCCTGATGGTGTTCCTGGTAACCGGCATCCTGGCCTACTACCTGAGCATCACCGCCGGGATGGTCATCCGGGCGCGGGCGGCAGAGATCGCCATGCTGAAGAGCCGGGGCGCGACCACTCCGCAGATCGGGATACTCACCCTGGTGGAGGGTTTGCTGCTGGCCGGGCCGGCATTAATAGCGGGCGCGCTGTTGTCGCCGGTTTTGGCGCGGGGCCTGGGCGGACTGGTGTTCGACACCGCATCAGCCGGCGCGCCGGTTTCGCTGTCGTGGCAAGCATTCGGCATGGGCGCCGCGGGAGCGTTGCTGGCGGTGGTGGTGCTGTCGGTGGCGACGCTGGCAGCGGCCGGCAAGGGGATCGTGGAATTTCGGCAATCCGGGGCGCGGCCAGCCCGCACGCCGTTTATCCACCGATACTATCTGGACCTGCTGGCGCTGGTGGTGATCGCGTTTTTGTGGTGGCAGATATCGAGCCGCGGTACGGTGTTAACGCGCAGCCTGGGCAGCCGCGATCTCGAGATAGATTTTGCGCTGCTGCTGGGGCCAGCATTGGCGCTCATTGCGCTGGGATTGCTGGTGATGCGGTTGTTCCCCCTGGTGGCCGCAATTTCGGCGCGGCTGGTGGGAGCGGTGGGACCCGGCTGGCTGGTTCAGGGCCTGAGACGTATCGCCAGAGACCCCATCGCGCCGGGGAGCCTGGTGGCGCTGCTGATGCTGGCAACCTCGCTAGGCGTGGTGGGCAGCGCGTTTTCAGCGACACTGTCCCGCAGCCAGGACGACCGGGTCCGCTACGACGTGGGGGCAGATATCCGAATTCACCACGACGGCAGCAGAACGGGGCGCAAGGACACCGGGGTTTCGGATGCGTTGTCGGGTACCGCAGAAGTATTGCGAACCGAGGGCAGTCTGCTGACCGAAGGGTTTGGATCACAACGGGTTTCGGTGCTGGCGGTGGAGTCGGACCGCCTGGCAGACGTGGCCTGGTGGCGAGAGGATTTTGGAGACGGAAACACACTGCCCGAGTTGATGGCAGCAATCGCGCCCAATCCGGATGCTCCCGAAGGCATCCGGTTGCCCGAAGGAACCACGGGGCTGGCGCTGTGGGCGCGTACGGGTGGATTGCAAAACCGGTTTATGACCGTGGGGGCCCGGGTGCGTGACTCCACGGGGCGACATTACGATGTGAAATTGGGGGACGTTAGCGGCAACGAATGGGTGCGAATGGAGGGACAACTCCCGCTTCGGGTGGGCCGGTCCGGGCGTCCCAGCGTAGACGACAGTTTGCCCCGCGTGGATAAGCCCCCGCACACGCTGGTTAGTCTGCAGGTTCTGGGGCGCACGAGCAGCAACCGCCCCGGGGTGCTGTTCCTGGAAGGTCTGACCGCCATCACTCCACAGGGAGAGGCGGTAGTGGCAGCATTTACCGACACCGAAGGGTGGAACGTCATCGAAGACTACGTGCGGCCCGGTTTGTATGCCCTGGAGACGAGCCGCAGCGTAACGCGCCCGGAAAGCTCCGGTTCGGTGGTATTCAGCTGGGCGCCGGGCGGCGTGGGTGTGCCGGGGATCAGTCCGGGTGAATCTCCACCGCCACTGCGCGTGGTGGTCGACCCGGGTGTCCTGAAAGCTACCGGCTCGGAGGTGGGCGACCGCATCAGCCTGGGTATGTCGACGTTTGCGCTGCCGGTGGAGATTGTGGCGGTAACCGGTTTTTTCCCGACCCTCGATCCCCGGAAGCAACCGCTGGTGATCGCAGATCTGGGGGAATTTGTCGATTATGCCAACCGGCACAGTCGGCGCGTTTTCGGCGGGGCCGGCGAAGCCTGGATGGACCGGGACGTATTACTGGGTGACCCGACCATTGCCCTTGAAGCAGCGACTGCAGCCGAATCGTACATTGAGGGAATCGGGTTATCCGCCGGCGAAGCGCTGATCGCAGAAGAAGAGGTGGCCCTGCGTGGCAACCAACCGCTGGCCAACGCGGGCTGGGGAGGCCTGCTGGTGATAATGTTCCTGGCGCTGGCGTTGGCCAGTGCGTCGGGGATCGCGCTTTTCTGCTGGCTTGATACCCGGGAGCGGCAAACCGAATTTGCGCTGCTGCGTACACTGGGCAGCACGCGAGGACAGCTCAACGGCGTGGTCTGGTTCAATCTGGCAACGGTGGTGCTGTCCGGCGTGGCGGTTGGTACGTGGGCAGGCGCGCAGATCGGGGCGGCCCTGCTGCCAGTGCTGGAAGTGGCCGAGGGTGGTGTGCGGGCGACTCCACCGCTGACGTTCGAAACCGACTGGCGGATGCTGGCCCTCGCCTACGCCGTGCTGGGCGTGGTCTCAGCGGTTACGGTGGTGTGGCTGGCTCTGATCATGAACCGGCTGGACGTTCAGCGTGTGCTGCGCGCCGGAGAAGGCGGGTAACAGCAGCGGCAGGAATGGGAACATACGGGTTATAATGGCGGGGATTTGTCTGAGTGGTGACACCTCTCGGCTGTTGCCTCGCGACAAAAGCACAACGGAACGGATTTTTCAACGATATGGCGGATACCGAACGAAACCAGCATAGCGAAGAGTACGTGCGACAGTTCATGCCGCCGGAACGTCGGGCAGGCAGCGCAGACGCGGGAACAGCGTCTGACCCGGATACCAGCGCTCTCGACCAGGAGGCGGAACCGCAGCCGGCGGCGAGCAGCGACACTACGGTAATCGACGAGGCAACCTCAGCCGACGCTGCCACGGACGGTGTGCATCCTGATTCCCCGAACGGCGCCCGGGAATCAATGGCCGCCGGGGACTCCAGCGCGGCCGCCGGTGCGGCGGTGGCCGACCCACCCGACGCCGACTCCGGCCAGATAGCTGAGGCGACCCAACCCCGGGCCAACGAGGGTAACGGACGACGGCCGGTATTAGCGCCTACAACCGAAATCCCGATCCACGTTGACGTTGACGCAGCAGAGCCGGGTGCGCCGGCCTACGTTGAGGCAAACGACCTGTTCAAGATTTACAAACCCGCCGACCTGGAAGTGGTCGCCCTGCGCGGTGTGGATCTCGAGGTAGCCGGCGGCGAACTGACCGGCATCGTGGGCGCCAGCGGATCGGGCAAGACCACGCTGCTCAATATACTCGCCGGCCTGGAGCGTCCATCCGCCGGGCGTATCCGGGTGGGCGACCGCGACTTGCTGGACATCAGCGAGAGCGAACTGGTGGCCTACCGGCGGCGGGAAGTGGGGTTCGTGTGGCAGGCGACGGGCCGCAATCTGGTGCCATATCTGAACGTGCGCGACAACATCGAACTGCCGCAAGCCATCGCCGGCACGGGGCGCAAGGAGCGGCGCGAACGGGCCACGGAGCTGCTGGACGCGCTGCAGATGTCGGACAAGGGACGGCGGTATCCTTCGGAACTATCGGGAGGCGAACAGCAACGGGTTTCGATTGCCGTGGCGCTGGCCAACAATCCGCCGCTGCTCCTGGCAGACGAGCCAACCGGTGAACTGGACACCAACATGGCCGAGGAGGTGTTTCGGATGCTGCAACGCATCAACCGGCAGTTTGGGGTAACGGTTATCATCGTTACGCACTACGCGGGGATCGCCAGGTGGGTGGACCGGTTAGTGCGGATACGGGACGGCAGGATCGGTTCGGAGTCGTACCTGCGGTCATCGTACCGCGGGGGCGACGGCCAGGAGGAAGAGTTCCTGGTGATTGATCGGGCCGGACGGTTGCAGCTGCCCCGGGAGTACGTCGAGCGGTTGTCGCTGGACGGATTAGCCACCGCGGGTTTGGCAGAAGATGGGTCGGGTATGACGCTTACGCCGGCGTCGGCTCCTCACCGGAGTCGCGGAGTGAGTGAAGAGTGATAGCCCTGAGAATGGCGAGGCGAAATGGTTGAGTTGCAGTCGAACGCCAACCGGAACGCAGGCGGCAATGACGAGAACGCGGCGTTGGTTACCGAGGCAGTGAGTCGCGATTTCGGCCAGGGCGACAGCGCGGTGCGTGCGGTGGACAGCGTGTCGTTGAGCATCGGCAGCGGCGAATTCGTGGCGCTGGTGGGCCGTTCGGGATCGGGAAAGACGACGCTGCTGAACCTGCTGGCCGGGCTGGACCGGCCCTCTGAAGGCAAGGTTTGGTTCGAAGGCCGCGAGATATCCCAATTGCCGGACAAAGAACTGGTGAAGCTGCGCCGGGAACGACTGGGGTTTGTGTTTCAGTCATTCGGATTGATACCCCTGCTATCGGCGTTTGAGAACGTGGAGCTGCCCCTGCACATTAGCGGGGTGTCGTGGCGGGAACGGCGGCGCAAGGCGAACGAGGCCCTGGACATGGTGGGATTGACCGGCCGGGTGAGGCATCGTCCCTATGAACTGTCGGGCGGCGAACAACAGCGCGTGGCGATTGCCCGGGCATTGGTGGCCGGCCCCGCGGTGCTTTTCGCCGACGAGCCGACCGGTGAGCTGGACAGCGTTACCGCCCAAACCATCGGCGGGATCATGCGGGATATAGGCGCCAGCCGCGGCGTTACGGTGGTAACGGCCACCCACGACCTGATGCTGGGAGATATGGCGGACCGGCGGCTGCAAATGGCCGACGGGCGCATTCTCCCTGACGAATAACCGCCCTGAAGAATAACTGCCGGGGTTCCGCCCTCACCCCAGCCCTCTCCCATCAAGGGAGAGGGGATGTCCTTCGACGGGCTCAGGATGAACGGGGACGCTGCGGGTACGGGATTAGCGGGATGTTGGGGGTGGGTACGCGCGTCAGATTGCCGTAAATGGTGAGGCATGTTATATTTCGGATGTAAACAAAGTATCAGCCAAGTGGATATTTCTGGAGATTTGAATGGCTTACGTAACCCCACGTGAAGGGGAAACCCCAGAGAGTTTGGTTAACCGTTTTCGCGCATCGGTGCAGCACGCCGGCATACTGCGCGAGTTGAAGGACCGGCGATTTTTCCGGTCGAAGGCCCAGAAGGAACGACTGGCCGCTCAGCGTGCGGCCCGACGTCGGCGCCGGCAACGCCGCTAGGCCGACCGGTTTGGGTCGGTGGGATGTACCCCTGATCCGGAGTCGACGCAGAGGGAGTGGCGCCGAGGGTTGGCGGGATGCTGTGGCCGAACGCCGGCGCGAGGGCAGAATTCCGAACGCCTGCGTCAAATTGACCGGCGCATGGCCGGATGCTAGAATCGGGTCTGTTGGCAGATTTTCAGGGAGCGCTAGCCCGGCCATCAAGCCGCAGGCAGCGCCCCGTTCAATGAAGGAGGGCAGCCTTGCCTCGCTACGATTATCGGTGTACCCATTGCGAGACGGAGTTTGAACTGGTGCAAAAGTTCAGCGAGGCCGGCAAGGGCGAGTGCCCATCGTGCGGTGGCGCTGGTCAGCGGGTGTTTCACGCGGTGCCCGTGATCTACAAGGGCAGTGGCTTTTATACCACCGATTATGGCCGGCCGAAGCGCCCGGCAGAGGGCAAGGAAGCCGATTCAGGGGCATCGTCCAACGGCAGCAGCGAGGGCGGCGATTCCTCTTCCAGCGGCAGCAGCAGCACGGAAAAGAGCGAATCATCGTCAGGATCGGAATCGGCAGCCCCGGCGGCAGCCAGCGGCGGAGATTCGGCGTAGCGGGTTCCGGCCTCGATCACACTCTTCCGATAAAGGCCGCCCCGTTTGGGTGCGGCTTTTTCTTTGCGGTCTCGGTCCAATAGCAATTGGAGCCAGTTGGGACACAGCCAGACAGCAGGGCAGGTTCTCGGTATGCGAGCGTTGATTCAGAGGGTTACTTGCGCGTCGGTACGCATCGACGGAGAGACGGTCGGCAGCATCGGAGCGGGATTGGTGGTCCTGCTGGGCGTGGCCGCCAGCGACGACGAGGCAGACGCACGGTATCTGGTGGACAAGACGGCGAATCTTCGCATCTTTGCCGACGATGAAGGACGGTTCAACCGGTCAGCGCTGGACGTGGCCGCCGAGTTGCTGGTGGTGTCGCAATTTACGCTGTACGCGGACACACGGCGCGGCAGGAGGCCCGATTTCACGCGGGCCGCTGAACCCGATGACGCCCGGAGACTCTACGGGCGAGCGGTGGAAATGTTCCGTGAGACGGGGTTGACGGTGGCGACCGGGGAGTTCCAGGCGTACATGCAGGTGCGGTTGCAGAACGATGGGCCGGTTACGCTGATGCTGGATAGTGAGGATCGCAACCGGCCACGGCGGGGATGATGACGACGTGAGCCGGGGGTCACGCGCTCACGTCATCATTCTCGCAGGCACGAGGAGACGGTCGATGACCGGGGGTTAGCGGTGCCAGCCCATACCCTTGTACATGCCGCGCAGGAAGGCAATCTGGCCGCCATGCGAGATGCAATCCCACGTCATCTGGCCGAGAGCGGCGGCGACGGTGCGGGGCTCTGAAACCGGCGGGATGACTTTTGCCTGCTGCATTTGGGCTTCGGTCAGCGATGGCAGGTATTCGCGGAGGGCGGTGCGCACATGTTCGAAGTAGTCCATCTGGACGGAACGGGCCGGCGGCTGCCAGTCGCGAACCATTTGATGCGTCCAGCCCAGGCCACGATTTTCGGCGTCTGCCGGCAGGCTGAAATGCCGTTCCCAATTCTGCGAATCCCAAGTCTGCGGAAGGTCACGCAGGCGGGTATGGATAAAGGAATCGATGACGCGGGACAGGTGCCAGAGAATCCAGGCGACGGAGTTGCAGTCGTCAGCCGGGATGCGATGGAACTCATCATCGGTCAGGTCTTTGAGCGCCAGGTCGATGGTGGCGAAGTTATTTTCCAGAGCGGAGATCAGGGCGTCAGCAGCAGCGGACATGTCGAGCGCCTCCTTCCTGTGGGTTGTGGGTCGTGCAGTCGTTATAGTGAGTATACAACCCTCACCAGGCTCGGGATGAGAGGGTACGGCCCTCACCCCCGGCTCCTCTCCCGGCGGGAGAAGGGGTCCTTCGACAAGCTCAGGATGAACGGGGGAGGTTGGGCTCAGGATGCGGGGGGGTTCACCCTCACCCCCGTATCAAGTACGGGGCAGGCTCCAACCCTCTCCCACGGGAGGCCTTTGCGTAAAGCGGATTTTAGGGAAGGGGTGGTCGAAAGGGGGTGAGTTTTTGTGGGTGGTGATGGTTTTCGATTGCCTGATGGGGAATGGAGCGCCTGCCGCTGGATTTGGGGATGGGGAGTGGCGTGGTCTTGGGTCTAGTTTGCCTTGGGTCTGGTTTATGGAGTGGTGCCCGCCAGTTGGCAGGCGCGCCGCAGGTTGTAGGCCAGACACTTGAACCACAACTCGGTGGTGTTGCTGCTGAGTCCCAGGTAGCGGACCCGGGTGTAGTGGTAAGTCCGTTTCAGGGTGCCGAACACCCTTTCCACCGCCGCCCGTCGCGGTGCGATCAACCGATTGCGCCGCTGTTGCCAATAGGGTAACGCTGCCTGATGCTTGTGGGAGCGGTGCATGATCCGGTCCTTGATGCCCTGGGGCTGCAACCACCGGCGGCGGCGTTTCGATTCGTAGCCTCGGTCGGCGTACACCGCCCGCTCATCTCCTGCCACCAGGCTGTCGGCGATCTCGCTGTCCGACACCTTGGCCGAGGTCAGTACGGCCTGGCGGATTAGCCCCGAGCCTTCATCCACCCCCAGGTGCACCTTGTAACCAAAATAGGAGCGCCCGTACTTGCGGGTCCAGTCCGCGTCCGGGTCCTGATCGCTGCGGCTCCCCAACCCCGACCCAGCGGGGGGCTTGCGCACTTGAGCTTCTACCAGGGTGGCGTCCAGCAGAGTCCCTTCCTTCAACACCATGCCCCGCACCTCCAACTGGCGCCCCGCCTCCCCAAACAGCGCCTCCCCAAGCCCCCGCTGGGTCAACTCCTTGCGGAACCGGCTGATGGTGGAATGATCCGGCGTGGCATCCTCAAGCCCCAACCCCACGAACCGACGGAATGATAGCCGGTCTCCCAGGGCTGCCTCCATCTCCGGATCCGACAGGTTGTACCATTGCTCCAACAACAGCACCTTCACCATCAGCAACGGCGGATAGCTGGGCCGTCCTTTCGGTGCCGCATACACCCCAGAGAGCATCCCCTCCAACGCACTCCAGTCCAGCAGATTACTGATCCTTTCCAATCGATCATTGCGTCCCAACCCTGCCGGCAATAACACTTCCACCAACGACGCCCGATTTGTCATCCGATGCATGTCCGCTCCCTCCCACCTGTCTCTAACCTCTATTTTTAACCATAGCCTCCATTTATGCAAAAGTCTCCGGCGGGAGAGGGGAGCCGAATGCGACATGGATGGACAGGATGAACAGGGTTTTGGGCCGGTGCACGGGTCGGGATGGTGGGGGCGGATGGGCCTAGATGACTCCTTCGGAGTGCAACCGGGTGAGGCCGTCGTCGTCGATGCCGCACAGCTGGGCCAGGACTTCGGCGTTGTGCATTCCGAGCGACGGGGCGCCGGGAACATCGGGCAGCGGTTTTCCATCGAACAGCACCGGAAATCCGGCAACGACCTCGTCCACCTCGCCGTCGAACGCGGCGTTGCGCATGGGTCGCAGCGCCCCCCGGTCGCGGAAGTGCGGGTCGGCCAGAATTTCAGGGACGGTGCGCACGGGAGCGCAGGGCACATCGCCGGCAGACAGACATGCCAGCGCCTCGTCTC
This sequence comes from Dehalococcoidia bacterium, assembly GCA_965217175.1. Classification (GTDB taxonomy): domain Bacteria; phylum Chloroflexota; class Dehalococcoidia; order Lucifugimonadales; family UBA3495; genus Bin87. Next base: position 789,532 of record OZ244251.1, on the reverse strand, counting down.
GGGTCATGGCGCCGATGCGAGCCTGCACTTCGGCCCGTGCCGGCGCGGCGTTCTCCGACCGAACCTGATAGCGGGCAAACCGTTCGTCTTCGATCAACTCGGGCGTGCCGATGGCGTTGCACAATCGGCGCCACTGGTCATCGCTGGCGGCGGTGATGATGACTGCTCCGTCGCTGGCGTGGTACTGGCCGGTGGGGCCGCTGCGGCTGTTGTTGCCGGTGCGCAGGGGTATACCGGCCGCCATGTCTTCCTCCAGATTCTCCATCAGCATCATGGACGCCAGGGTGTCCATCATGGAGACGTCCAGGTAACAACCCCTGCCGGTGCGTTCCTTCTCGCGGAGGGCGGCCAGGATGCTGGTGGCGGCAAACATGGGAGTAACCAGGTCGCCGATGTAGAAACCGACGCGGGTGGGCGGGCCGTCGGGTTCGCCGTTGATGTCCATGAGGCCGCTCATGCCCTGGATTTGAGGATCGTGGGCCGGCTGATTAGCGTAGGGACCGGTTTGTCCGTAGCCCGAGATGCTGGCGTAGATGATGCCGGGATTAATTGCCGCAACGTCGTCGTAACCCAATCCGAGGCGGGTCATGGAGCCGGGCGCCAGATTTTCCAGCACCACATCCGACTGCCGTGCCATCTGAAGAAACAGCTCCCGTCCCTGGGGATTTTTCAGGTCGAGGGTGATGCTCTTGACGCCCTGGCTGCGCTTGAGGAACCGGGTGGCGATGTACTGCTCGGAGAGCTGTTCGCTGTGGATACCGTCGGGTCCGGCGAAGGGGCCATTGCCTCGCACCGGATCGCCGCGGCCCGGTATCTCGACCTTGATAACCTCGGCGCCAAACCGGGCCAGTGTCATGCTCAAAAAGGGGCCGGCCAAAAACACCGTAACGGCCAGTACACGCAAATCGTTGAGCGGCTGCATTGCAAACTCCCGTCTATACTCTGATGCGACCGCCGGACCGGACTCGCCAACCCTCCGCCGCTCGCCGCCGAGTGTAACACGGGCGAACATCCGATCCCCTGGCTCCGGCGTAGGATGGGTGTTGACGGTATTCAGGCAGGCTCAGGATGATGCTTCGACAGGCTCAGCACGAGCGGGGGGAACGGGAAAGCCACGTCGCTGCGCTCCTTGCAATGACCGGGGGTCCTTGGACAGGCTCAGGATGAGCGGGGGGTCACCCTCACCCCCGTATCAACTACGGGGCAGGCTCCAACCCTCTCCCATCAAGGGCGAGGGGGTCCTTCGACAGGCTCAGGACGAACGGAGGTGGGCGGGATGGATAGGATTTTGGGCCGCAGCAGCGACCGGCATTGCTACGGCGACGAGATTGCCACGCTACGCTCGCAATGACCGGTGTCGGGTAGATAAATCGGATAGATAGACAGGAGGTATGAGCATGGGAACATGGAAATGGCTTACGGCGGCGTTGGTCCTGGCAGTGGGCGTTGCGATCCCGTTGGTCGGCATGGCTCAACCGGCGTGGGCCTGCGGGGGATTCTTCTGTCAGAACTCGCCCATCGACCAGAACGCGGAACGGATAATATTCACTCAAAACGGGGATGGCACCGTCTCCGCCTATATCCAGATTCAGTACACCGGCTCGGCGCCCGACTTTTCCTGGATTCTACCGCTGCCCCAGGCCATAACCCTGGATGATATAGCAGTGCCCGAAGATGGCATGGCCGCCTTCACCGAACTGGAGGTCGCCACCGATCCGGTATTCATTCCGCCTCCACTACCCGAATGCGCTTTACTGTCGCTCATCGGGACCCAAGTCCCGATGGCTGCCAGCGCAGAGGTGGAGGTTTTTGCCAGTGGCGCAGTGGGGCCGTACTGGTCGGATGTCATCGGCTCAGAGGACCCGGAGGCGCTGATTGCCTGGCTCCGGGAAAACGAGTACCGGGTTACCCCCGAGATGGAACCGCTGATTCAAGTGTATGTAGAGGAGGGGTTCGCCTTCCTTGCCATGCGGCTTCTGCCCGAATCCAACGACCAGGACGTGGACCCGGTCAAGGTGACCTACCCGGCGGAACGGCCCATGATCCCACTCCGTCTCACCGCGGTAGCGGCCAACCCGGATATGGCTGTTATGGTGTGGTTTTACGCCGACAATCAGGCCGTTCCGGTGAACTACACCAAAATGGAAATCGCGGACCAGGAGTTGAGATTTCCCACCTTCGGAGGAAGCAACTACCGCCAATTGATGAGCGCAAAAGCCGATAGGAATGGCGGCCAGGCTTTCATCACCGAATATGCCGCTCCCAGCAGCCAATTGGCGGTAACCCATCCCCTGCTGCGAGAGTTGCGCAGTCGCCATCCTTATGTAACCCGCCTGAACACGGTAATTTCCCCGGAGGAGATGACCGTGGACCCGGTGTTCGATTACGACCAGGAACTCGCGGACGTTTCCAACATTCACGACCTTTCCGAACTGACCGGCGTGTACGACTGTGAGCATGAGGTATCTGCCCAGCCCACATCCGGGGAGGCTGTCAGTCAGGGCGCAGGCGACGGATCCGCCCGAACCGTTTCGCCCGGAGGCCCCGGTGATGCAGGAAACGATACTACGACATCGACTACGGATACGCCGACGGATACGTCGTCTGCGCCCGCCGCGGAAAACGGGACGGCCTCGCAACGGACGACCCTGTTGCCTAGCCTGATCGTAGCGTTGGCCCTGGTTGTATTGGTTGGCCTGGCCGTAGTCTTGAAGCGTCGCCCCTCCGCATGACCTGCCCTGGATTGCGGCGTCCCCGTTCCTGATGCGTTACCCCTGGGCTAACATACTGCTCATCGTCCTGGTGGCCGCCGAGCTGGTTACCGGATACCTGGGGCTGACGCATTCCAATCCGGAGTGGATTGCCGCCATGCATCTGCACCGGATTTTTGGTTTTGCGATCCTGGCCCTGTTCATCTGGAAGTCGCGCAACATTCTCGGTTCCATCAGGACCCGGCGCAACTGGCAGAGTTCGCGTTCCATGATGCTGGGCTCAGCTGCGTTGCTGGCGGGACTGCTTGCCGTGTTGAGTCTGGGTTTGGCCTGGAGCCATTTCGGTCATTTCCAGTGGTTGGGATTCTCAGGAACGACCATCCACATGAACCTGGCGCTGCTGCTGCTGCCGTTGCTGGTCTGGCATGCGCTGCAGCATCGCATCAGTCTTCGCAGCCGGTATATTGCCGACCGGCGCAACGCGCTGAGGATCGTCGGGCTGGCGCTGGCCGGGTTCATGCTGTGGCGGACATCCGAGGTGACCAACATTCTGACGGCCGGCCCGGGAGCATCCCGGCGTTACACCGGTTCGTATCCTGAAGACGGCGCTGACTTTCCGGTTACCATGTGGCTGAACGACCGGGTCCCATACGTTGACCGCGACCAATGGCGCCTGCGCGTTGACGGCCACGTGGAAAATCCGTACGAGCTGGACATCGACGAGTTTCAGGGCCTGCGGCAGCGCAGCCTTACGGCAACGCTGGACTGCACGGGAGGCTGGTATACCACCCGCGATTGGCAGGGGGTGCCGGTTACGGAGTTGCTGGATCGCGCCCGGCTGAAACCCGGCGCAGGCAGCATTACCATACGCTCTCGCACCGGATATTTTCGCCGCTATTCGCTGGATGAAGCACGCCGCAGTATTCTGGCCGGCCGAGTGGGTGGCGCACCGCTCTCACCGGGCCACGGTTTTCCGGCGCGGATGGTGGAGCCCCACAAACGGGGCTACGATTGGGTCAAGTGGGTGGACTCCATTACGGTCAATGACACTGGAAAACTGTGGCAGCCGCCACTTCCGCTGACCTGAACGATACGCCAGAACCGTGTGCGGCTCGGGGGAGGCGTGGCTGCCCTCCTCGCGATGGCGGGGCGTTCCACCCTCAACCCAACCCTCTCCCATCGAGGGAGAGGGGGTCCTTCGACGGGCTCAGGACGAACGGAGGAGATTGGGCTCAGGACGAACGGGGGTGGGTGGGATGGAAGGATTTGGGCCGCGGCAGGGAACCGCATTGCTGCAGAGCGATAATTCTCGCAATGACGGGAGGCGGGACGCGATTGCCACGTTGCGCTCGCAATGACGGGATGGGGGACGAGATTGCCACGCTACGCTCGCAATGACAGGGGGCGGGGGTTGGGATAGCGGCGAAGTGTGTGCTAAAATCGGGCCTCAAGAATAGCGAAACTGCCTGACACGGCGGGACTGCTGCCGGTCACATGCCGCTAGCTCACAATGCCACGCTAACCTGACACATCGCGAGGTGCTTTATGGCGAATGTCGTGCTCTCCAATACCAACTACAACGTCGTCGGGACGCGGCCGATCCGCCACGACGGCGCCGATAAAGTAACCGGGCGCGCCAAATACGGCGGCGACTTTGCCATGACCGGGATGCTCCACGGCAAGGTGCTCCGCAGTCCCCACGCCCACGCGCGCATCAAGTCCATCGACACTTCAGCAGCCGAGGCTTTGCCCGGCGTGCGTGCGGTGGTTACCGGGGCCGACCTGCCCATCGCCGGCAAGGACAGTCCTTCGCTGTCGGCTCGAGCCAACAGCGATAACGTACTGGCGGGGTCGAAGGCGCTGTACCGCGGCCATCCCATCGCGGCCGTAGCGGCCGACTCGGTACACGTGGCTGAGGAAGCGGTTGATCTCATCAGGGTGGAGTACGAGGTACTGCGAGCCAACTCCAACGTTTTGGAAGCGATGAAGGATGATGCCGAGCTGCTCCACGACGATCTGACCACCACCGAATTCGGAGAGGCCACAGACAAGCACAGCAACATCGCCACTCGCTTCGTTTACGAGCAGGGTGATATTGAGCAGGGGTTTGCCGACGCCGATCATGTGGTGGAGCGGGAATTCAGCACCCGAACCGTCCACCAGGGTTACATCGAGCCGCAGAACGCCGCGGCGCTGTGGAACACTGATGGCTATCTGACCGTGTGGACCAGCACGCAGGGCGCTTTCACGACCCGCGACGCTCTCGCCGGTGTGCTGGAAATCCCCGTTTCGCAGATCAAGGTCGTACCCATGGAGATTGGCGGCGGGTTTGGCGGCAAGATTCCGCTGTACCTTGAACCGCTGGCCGCGCTGTTGTCCAGGAAAACCGGTAGTCCCGTGAAGATGCTGATGACCCGCACCGAGACGTTCGAGTCGACCGGCCCCACGTCCGGTTCCTGGTTCAAGGTGAAGATGGGCGCCAAGAGCGACGGTGCCATCGTGGCAGCGGACGCTGTGCTCTGTTATGAAGCGGGCGCATATCCGGGCTCGCAGGTTACGGCCGGCGCACAGTGTGTGTTCGCTCCCTATGAAATTCCCAATCAGCGCGCAGAGGGCTACGACGTAGTTACCAACAAACCGCGCGTCGCCGCTTACCGGGCTCCAGGAGCCCCGATATCCGCCTTTGGCGGCGAGCAGATCGTTGATGAACTGGCGCGCAAGTGCGGCATGGACCCGCTGGAATTTCGCCTCAAGAACGCCAGCAAGGAGGGAACGCGCCGGGTGGACGGTCCCGAGTTTCCGGTGATCGGCAACATCGAAACCCTGGAGGCCGCCCGGGACACCGACCACTACAAGTCGGAGTTGTCCGGACCCAACCGTGGTCGCGGCGTCGCCACCGGATTCTGGTTTAACGTGGGCCTCGCGTCCAGCGCCAGCATCAGCGTGCATTCGGACGGCACCATTGGCCTGGTGGAGGGATCGACCGACATCGGCGGCACCCGGGCATCGCTGAGCATGCAGGCCGCAGAGGTGCTGGGCATACCCGCTGAGGACGTTCGTCCCAGCGTCGGGGACACCGATTCCGTCGGCTTTACCTTCCTGACTGGCGGCAGCCGCACGACGTTTGCCACCGGCTGGGCGGTGCATGACTGCGCCCAGGAAATCAAAAGCAAGATGATTGATCGCGCCGCGCAAATTTGGGATAAAGATCCCAACGAGATCGACCTGGCTGACGGTGTCTTCAAGCACAACTCCGACGAGGACTTGCAGATGTCCTTCAGGGAGCTGGCCTCGCAGCTGGGCCGCACCGGCGGCCCGATCTCCGCGCAGGTGAGCGTGAACCCGCCCGGCGTGGGCAGCGCGTTCGGAACCCATGTTGTGGACGTCGAGGTTGATCCCGAAACGGGTAAGGTGGAGATTCTGCGGTACACAGCCGTGCAGGATGCCGGTAAAGCCGTTCACCCCAGCTACGTTGAGGGGCAGATGCAGGGCGGAGCCGTACAGGGAATCGGCTGGGCTCTGAATGAAGAATACTTCATGAGCGACGACGGCAACATGGTGAACTCGAGCTTCCTGGACTACCGGATGCCCACCAGCCTGGACTTGCCAATGATTGAGACTGTGATCGTGGAAAAGGCCAATCCGGGTCATCCGTTTGGCGTTCGCGGGGTCGGCGAGGTGCCGATTGTGCCACCGATGGCTGCCATTGCCAACGCTATTCACGCTGCTCTGGGAGTCCGTATGGGTTCGCTGCCCATGTCCCCGGGCGCGGTGCTGCAAGAACTCTGGAACCAGAACGGCGGCTAACCCGGCAGTACGGCAGACTCAAGCAGGCGGCCCCGACTACGGACGGGGCCGTTTTCTTTTGGAGTCAGCAACCTGGAGTCAGAGGCCGGCGCCGGCAGCAGCCAGTGGTGACAGCAGACGGTTGCCCGCGGGGACGCCAATATGCACAATAGTCGATGGGCATGGCAACAACAGGGCAAAATTCGGGCGTTCGCATCGGCGTTCCCAGCATTGCATCGCGGACTATTCCGTGGTTCTAAGGTATATTCAGTGTAGGCGCCATCTCATTGACAACCATAAGAACGTGGTCCGCGGTGACGGTGGGGGATGTGGGCACATGGCACGAGATCACACGCGTGGCAATAGACCAGGCCACCCGGGCCGCGGCGGCATCGATAGCGGGAGCCGCCATCCTAGTGGAGGGAGCTGACATGGTAATCGGGGCGATGATCAGGCAGCGGGATCGTCACCCCTGTCCCCCGTATTTAAGTTCGGGGCAGGCCCTAACGCTCTCTCATTTTGACTGAGAGGGGTAATCACCCTCACCCCAGCCCTCTCCCATCCAGGGAGAGGGGGGTAATCACCCTCACGCTGCCCTGGGGGGTGAGCCTAATGCAATATGAATGGACAGAATTTGGGCAGCGAGGGCACCGGCTTTTGGCCAGCCTTTCGCTGACCAGACAAAAGTTGCGGTGAGTCCGCGCTGTGAGTATCATCGCGACCGACCATCAGGGCGTCGTCAGGCGATGTGGGATTAGGGCGGTTGTACGGCTCTAACGCGTGAGAACGCCCCCCGGAAGGTTCTCCCGGAGATTCCCCCACCACCCGCGGTCAACTCCGTGATGGACCACGTGTCCCCCGTCCTCATGCTCCTCGACCCGTCCGGCCACGTAAACTTTCTCGCCTACTGAAATTCCCTCGAAGACATCCGCCGCTCCACGGATACTAACGTGCTGCACGTACTCTCCCCGATCAATTTCCACCACCAGCTCTTCGATGTCCCGCCACACCACCTCTCCGGCAACGGCCACAACCAAAGCGGCATACCGCCCAGCGCCGCCGCTATGATAGCGAGCTCCCTCCCCAAACGACTCCATGAACACTGAACTACAACAATTCATCAACCTGCCCGATACCCAGCAGAACATCACCGAGACAACAAGAACCAGCCACGAAAACGACCCCATCGAACACTGCCCAACGGATTAGCCCAATCAATGGCAAGCCAACCCCTATCCATCGTCGATATCTACAGAGCCGTCGAACACGCTGCACGAAGCACGGAATCCCAGCTAGACGACCACGCCATCTACTCACTCGACCAGGCAATCAAACAGAAAACACTAAAAATCTTCGTTGACCCGCGGGTCAACGCACTGGTAACACTCACCCGACGCAGGGATGACACCATCGCCCTCCACCTGGGCAACCAACGCGCCAACGGTCTGAGCGAGCCGCGTTCCGACGGCATCATCAGCAGTCACTGGGCCCGCCAGTCACTTGAACCCCAACGCCTGCGTCTCAAGGAACTCATCCTCAAGTGCCTTGTCAAATCCCACGGTCAACGCATCATCGACCAGTCCTTCCTGACCAACGGCTCCCATATACTTACGGACATCATACTTACGGACATCGATGACCGCACCGAGAAAATTCTGAATAATATCTACAACCACATCCAGAACGGCTCAGGCCGTGAGGAAACTATCCTCAGCCACGCCACCAGCAAGATCAACAAACAGATTCGCACCAGGATCATACGCAGGGATCTCGTGCAAATAGCCGTACAGCTCGTTGTACAACCCCCCTCAACAAACCGTCCTCACCACCGACCTCTACAACCATGTCGTTCTCAACCAAGACGCCCGGGACTACCTGCTGGCCAATCTGCCCAACGTGGCCAAGTTCCATTGGCACTGCATCGCCAGGCCAGCTGGCAGTACAATACCATCGGGTCAAAACAGCCCAGTGGAACTGGGGAGACCCACGGCGACACCGGGTACACATAATCAACCAGTTCCTCTCCCAAGAGATAACCACCGAAGATCGTTACTACAGACGAGAACACCAACTGCCGTGGCCCATGACCGACTGGGAAGCTTACTCCCGCCGCTCACACAGCTGGCGCCAACAAATCAAGGAAAAAAACCAGGGGCCTAAAAAGGACTATCCTGGGTTTCCCTGATACCCTAAACCAACATCGACGGCACCACCATCACCCCCTTACCACTTTCAGCCAGATCAACGACGCCGGCCTAATCATGCACGACTGCCTGGGCAGCCAGGACTACCCCTGCCAAAAGGGCAACAAACGTATCCACCTGCTCAAATAGAAGGACAAAATCATCGCCGCAGCCGCCCTGGTCAAACACCATAAATCATGGTCGGTAGGCGAGATACAAGGACCCCACCGAAAACGTGTACCACAACGATCTCAAACAGCCATGCGGCAAATACCACATGCGCACCGAGAAGCCGACGAACGAACCGAACAACCGTAGAAACCCAAAACGCCCCGCTACGGGGATCAACCGGTAGCACATCCCCACGAAACATCACATCAAACCACGAGGAACACCCCAAACAAATGACTCAGCACACCCTGAAACTCACCACCCGCTCCCACCACCAGACCACCGACCTGGTCCAAACAAACCACCTGGCAAACCCGCTCACCACCATCCAGAACCACCTCAACCACGACACTGACTTCGACCAGCTGGACGATACCGCCGCCGTCACCATCCTGGAAGAAGCCGGCGTACTACCGGAAGAGTTCTTCATCCTGCGCTAGAAAACAGGGAACGGACCGCCTCTCCCTACGGGAGCAGCATCCCACGGCCCCCCACCGAAGAACAAAAGACCAGCAGGAGAGAAAAATGCCCGGCACGGAGGCAATGGAAATACAACCCATTGACACCGACCCCATCAACGAGAGACCGGCCAGCCGGCCGAAGAACCACACCCGCACTACAAAAGAGAAAACCGAAACATGACCTTGCAAACGGAAACAGCGAACAACATCAGACAGAATGGGAAAAAGAGCAACGAAGTCGCCGACTTCGCTGAGCTGACCCAGCGAATACGCGAACGGGGCCTGCTGGAGCGCCAGCCAGGCTACTACGCGCTGAAGATGGTGTCCACCGGCGCCATGCTGGCCCTGAGCATCACGGTCCTCCTAACCGTGGACAACACGTGGCTCCAGCTGGCAAACGCGGCTTTCCTGGCCTTTGTGTTCGGACAGATCGGCTACATCGGCCACGACGCCGGACACCTGGCCATCTACCGGACGGCTCGCAACAACCGGATCATCGGCTACGCAGCCAGCGCACTCATCAACGTCAGCCAGTCGTGGTGGATAAACCAGCACAACCAGCATCACCGCACTCCCAACAACCTGGACGAAGACCCCCACACGCTCATCCCGGTGCTCGTCTTCTCCGAAGAACGAGCCAAACGCCTGAGGGGCATCATCAGGCGGACCACCGCCTACCAGGCCTTCTACTTCATACCGCTCCTGACCATGGAGGCCATGAGCATGCGGTGGGCCAGCACACTGTTCCTGGCCGGAAGGCACCGCCCCAGCAGCTGGCCAATCGAAGGCACGTTCATGGCCCTGCACACCACACTGTACTGCAGCCTGTTGATATACGCGCTTGGCCCCTGGCAGGCACTGGCCTTCGCACTTGTCCACCAGGCGATATTCGGCATCTACTACGGCATGATATTCGCGCCGAACCACAAAGGTATGCTGATCCTGGATGACGACAACCCACTGGACTTCGTGCGCACCCAGGTGCTGACCACCCGCAACGTCAGGCCCAACCCGGTGTCCGACTTCCTATACGGCGGCCTCAACTACCAAATCGAACACCATCTGTTCACGATGATGCCTCGCAACCAGCTCGGCAGGGCCCGTCCCATCGTCAGGGAGTTTTGCCGCGAACGGGGAATCCCATACTACGAAACCAGTTCGCTGCGGTCCTACCGCGAGATACTGACCCACATGCACGAGGTCTCGTCCGTTCTCAGGAAACGCCCGGCACTGGCGGCCAGCAACCAAGTTTAGAGCAACAAAGCCCAGAAGCCGCCCCAACTCCAAAAGGAGCACGAAATTAGGACGCGAAATCAGAGGGGTACCACCCCGGCGGGAACATCCAACAGGAGATGACGGAGACTGCCTGCCTATGGAAAAACGTACCTACGCGCAGACAATCGCCAAGTGGAACGAGGAGTCCGAGTAGTGGCGACACGGACAGCACTGTATCCAACTGAAGAATCCGGAGCTGCTAACCAAGTACCCGACCTACGAGGACTTCTGGGGCGAGCCGCCCGACCCCAACGATCCTACTCTGCGGCCTGAGTACGAGGAATATTCAGTGTAGGCGCCATATCATTGACAACCAACGGTACCTGGTCCGCGGTGACGGTGGGGGATGGGGCACACGGCACGAGATCACACGGGTGGCAATAAACCAGGCCACCCGGGCCGCAGCAGCATCGATGGCTGGAGCCGCCATCGTAGTGGAGGGAGCAGACCTGGTAATCAGACGATTCACATGCTCCGGGATCGTCGTCCTCACCCCCATATCAAGTACGGGGCAGGCTCTATCCCTCTCCCATCAAGAGAAAGGAGCGGCGCTTCGCCTGGCTCAGGATGAGCAGGAACGCCGGTTGAGCATCATCCGGTTCAATTGAGGCTGGGTTTCCCTACGGACCCTGCGCCACCGGCGCTGAATCCCGGGTGGTCGTCCAGGTCCGACGCATCGTCCTGGTGCTGCCCGCGAAGCACGCAGTGCCCACAAACCTTGCACACCGGGTGCCGGTTGGCGAATTTTGGATGGGGGATGTTGCACGTTGGGCTGTCGGGGCGTGCGCAACGGGGACAGCCGTCGCAACTTCTGTGACCGGTGCCCTTCCCGGTCTGGGTTCGCGGCTCGAGTGATGTGACCATGAACTGATTCCTTCTCCTCCGGTTCAGTCCTCGTTAGTCGCCGCACCGGCAAGGGAATCCGATGCGGCAGACTGAGGGCTGCTGAGGGTTATGGAGTGCGGAAGCGGAAGCGGTCAGTTCCAGATCGCCGCTACGCGGTACGCCAGTTGGGTGTGGGACTCACGCACGTCGACGATCTCCGCGGGAACGTCGCCGAGTATTCCCAGGGCGATGATCCAGTTCAGGATTTCGTGGTCTCCCGAATCCTGTATCTCCTCCGGAGTAAGTTCCGCCAACTTGCTCCCCTGGCCCGCCCGCACCAGTTCCAGGTTGCGCCGGTCGGTCTCGATGTCGATGGACCGGCACTGGAACTTGTGGGCCAGGAAGCTGTGGGACCAGCTGGAAGAGGCTACCACGGCGACCCGTTCGTCCCTGGTGTCCAAGAACCTTCGGATGCCGCGCCCCAGTTCGTAGCATCGTTTGGGCGTGGGCCGCGGCGGGTAATCGGGTCCGGCCTCTTCACCGTAGCAATTGACGAATAGTGGCAGCAGCGGGAATCTGCCGTCGGGGTCCAGAAACACCAGCGGGTTGATGATGGCGTGGGCCAGGCCCCAGTCCCAACCCTTGAGAGCGCTGGAAGAGGCCATGTCGAACCCGTCCCGGATCAGGTGGTTGCGCAGGCCCCTGGAAAACTCCTGGGGGCACTGGAAGGAGAATTTCGTCTCCGGGGCGGCGTTCCACAGGTTGGTGCGGGCCGCGGGACGCTGAAAGGGATAGCCGTCGACTTCGGCGCCGGTGTACAGGCAGAAGGGGGGCAGGTTGTCCTGGAGAAAGTTCTCTGCCTGGTCGTCGCCGATGACCATCAGAACATCCGGCACCCATTCATGGAGGCGGTCGCGGAGGATGTTAAACGACTCGACGACCTTCTGCTGGTCGCTGATGTTCTGGCTCAGTCCGTTGTCCGGCCCCAGCTCTTCCAGCAGTTGGGCGGGCGGTTCGTAGCCCGGTACGCGGGCAAATATCCGGTCTCTGCCCCTGGCCCACACCTCGGGCGGGGTGAGAATGATTGGGCCGTGGGAACATCCTAGCCCCAGTAATTCGGCCATTTTGTCCTCCTGTCGAGCTTGAACCCTGGCGTGATTTTTGAGTTATTGAGATTGTAGGTGCACGCGTGGAGGGCTGTCAATTTGGAGTACCCGGCGGTGGCGCAACAAGAACCGGCTGGCGCGAAGCTGGCCACCGCGTCGTCCTGATCGGAAAAACACCCTCCATTCTTAGCGTGTACGGTATCATTGCTTAGCCAATCCGCCACGTTGGATTACGCCGATGGCGTCGCCAGTTTTTGAACACAATTCCCTTAAATTTACAGACAATAAAATCCCACCCCCAACGCATCGTTTCAGCCGGGTATTGCCGGACATGAGTGAGCAATCTGCCAACCCTTCATTCTGGAAACTGATCAGGACACGGAACTTCGGGTTGTTATGGGGAGCCGGTGGTTTATCTGCCATCGGAGACCAGTTCGACCTGATAGCGTTCCCATGGCTGGTGTTGATGGTCTCCGGCGATCCGGTGGCCGTGGGCATAGTCCTGGCGGTAGGCAACATTCCCACCATCTTCTTCATCCTCATCGGCGGGTCGCTGGCAGACAGATATTCGCCTCGCGTGATCATGCTGACCAGCAACGGCATACGTATTGCTCTTGTGGCGACTCTGGCAGTCCTGATTCTGACCGAGCTGGCAGACCTGTGGCTGATCTACGTGTTCGCGTTGCTCAAGGGGATCGCGGACTCGTTCTATTATCCCGCCCAATTGGCGTTGCTACCGCGCGTCGTACCAGTCCAACTACTTCGACAGTCCAATGCGGCAGTACGTACGACAACCCAGCTGGGCGGTTTCATAGGCCCCGCTCTGGCTGGCGGTCTCATAGCGTTCTTCAGCGATGGGGTGTCCTCAGCGGGTGGCACGGATAAGACAGGAATAGGGTTGGCGTTCATGGTGGTAGCCTTGACGCTATTGGTCTCCTCGTTAATGCTTTTGCTGATGCGAATGGACGATTCCGGCCCCCGGCTGGCGGGCGAAGATACGAAAGAGTTCGGCCTATTTTCATCCATTAGAGAGGGGATCCAGTATGTGCGCGTGGACGGGGCGATGCTCGCAATTTTCCTGCTGATCGTGCAGATGGAACTTCTCATGCGGGGACCGGTGACGGTAGGGATGCCCGTGCTGGCCCATACGCGGCTGACGGAAGGCGCCCTCGCACTGGGGATAGTCACATCCGCGTACGCTGGGGGTTCGGTGCTAGGCACGGTTCTCGCGGGAGCGCTGCCCGCGCCCAAGCGTGGAATGGGCCCAATTTTGATTGCAGTCTTCACCCTGTCTGGCATCCTTATGGCGCCTTTCGGCCTGCTTGACGCGACGTGGCTGGCGGCGGCAATAACGCTGACAATCGGAGTAATGGGCGGCTATGTGGGGATTATGATCATTTCGTGGATTCAGGTCCGCACGCCGCAGGCGATGTTGGGCAGAGTGATGAGCCTATTGCTGGTTGCGTCGGTCGCTGTGTCGCCCATCTCGATAGCGGCTTCGGGCCCCCTGATAAAGCTGAGCCTGGAGTGGGTCTTCATCGTCGCGGGCGCGTTGATGGCTACATCCAGCATAGTGATAGGATTGGGGACTCCGATCAAGAAACTGAAAATGGTAAACAACGTTGGGGGGACCAATGACCGAAGATGCGAGTAACACCATGACTGACCAGCTTCAGCGGAGCATAGTCGCCCGCACCATTGGGGACCAAGCAGTACTTTCGGTTATCGGTGGCGGGCCCGGACAAAGGGGGCCATGGCCTTATGTGACCGGGATCCCGAATCTTGATTTTGACATGGTGGGTCCCCCTCCACAATATCTGGCAGTAGCCGCCTGGGCTGCTTGAACGGTGGTCACAGTGGTGGGCGTTGCCTACCGTGGCCGGATAGCGCTGGAGGACATCAGGGTAGATTTTGAGGTGGAGCCTATTGAGCTTCCCACCGGCATTGGGTTTGGCGTCAAGGAGATGGTCACATTGAAAGGCCAAATCTCAGAATCGGAACGTATCCGGTTGCAGCGTGCTTCCCAATATTGTCCGGTGGGGCAAGCGCTCACCAAGGGTTCAATGCAGTTTGAGGATGAGGTCCAATGGAGCTCAGGCGATGTAGCAGCGGCATCACCAAATCCGGAAAGCATCCTGCCTTTGGCGGGGGATATCGCCATGGTGCCCACCGGATCGGTGCACGGACGGTACCTCCGCGATACCAAGGAATATGACGAGGAGGGGGGAATGGCCCACGAAGGTGAGGTCAAGGTTGCCGTTACCTGCGAGAATCTGACTCACTCAAGCCTTTGGACTGTCCTGGCCGGCCATAGCTCCGACGGATGGGTTCCGGGGCCTTTTCCACTGTCTCAAGCTGCCTGGGCCGCGTCGTCTGCGGCTACTTTGAGTCAGCTGCTGGGCCAGGGAGCCGAGGGCGCCGATAGCATCAGCGTGGAGCTGGCAATGGCTGCCCGTGGCGGCAGGGGTCAGGCGCAGGGCGACGCTGCCGCGGGGGTGGTTGGGCATCGCAGCGCTTTGCGTCGGGTAATCGTGCCTGGAAGCCCGCGCACCACTCCGCTGGAGGTGGTTCAAGCTGCGCTTCAGCGTGATCCGATTACGATCGCATACCGAAACGGGGGCGTACTGCTGCATGATGAAGTGGTGGTAGAGTAGGGCAATTACGGGCCTCCACGGGCCCTTGGGCAAAAGTGGGCGGCGCTATATAGCCGCGCCCTGGCTTTGGTTTCCCCATGTGTCCGGTTCATACCGGACTACCGCTGCATGCGACAGCTCCGGGCGAGGGGGTCGTTATCTTGACCGCCTGAGCCATCCTGGGTTAGAGTCGGCGTCAGAAAAGGCAGACGAAGCATAATCCCGTACAACACGCCGCATCCGGATGTTGTGCCGCAGATCCGGCCTGCCGGCCCGTTAGACATCAAGCGAGTTTTACAACTCGCTGGTAGAGGACAATCGCCATGCCGTTCTACGAAAGAGGCTCCACCCGTATCTATTACGAAGAGGTCGGTTCCGGATTCCCCCTGCTGATCATTCCGGGAGGCGGACTCAATTCCACCGTGGCATCCTTGCAGAGGTCGGTGCCCTTCAACCCTATGGAGACCTACAAGGACGACTTCCGCTGTATCGCCGCCGACTTACGCAATGCCAATGGGGGCCAGTCCACCGGCCCACTGGAGATCGACCGCCCCTGGGATGCCCACTCTGATGACCAACTTGGGCTGATGGATCATCTCGGCATCAGGGAGTTCCTGGTGATGGGTTTCTGCATCGGCGGGCCGCTGATCCACAACCTGCTGAGGCTGGCCTCGGATCGCATCGTGGCGGCGGCGTTGATGCAACCCAGCGGGTTCAGGCCGGAGACGCCGGATATTTTCTACCAGAACAATATAACGGGGTGGGGGCCGCCCCTTTGCGAGAAGCGTCCTGAAATCACCATGGACATGGTCCATGATTTCCTGACCAGTATGTACACCGACCGCGCCGACTTCGTTTTCACCGTTTCCCGCGATTTCGTGCGTGCCCTGCAGACGCCACTGCTGACAGCGCCCGACGATGTGCCGGCGCACCCCTACGAGTGCGCGATGGAGGTAGCCAACCTCGCCCCGAACTCCGAGGTGACTATTTATCCCTGGAAAGACTCGCAGGCGCACATCGACGAGGTCGTGGCCCACGCCCGGCGCTTCCTGAAGACCCATGAACCGGCAGTCGCGACAGCCTGACAACTCCGCACCGCCGAATCTATCAAGGCCCCGCTGGCTTCCTATCATCACCGGGTGATGAAACGAAGTGGCGGGGCCCTGTAATTTGAGTTGCCGGACCAGCCAAGACTTTCTCACAGCCCCGTGCGACCGGCGTGGTCGGTGTTGAGGCGGCGGGATTGCCACGTCGCTGACGCTCCTCGCAATGACAGAGGGTCCTTCGACAGGCTCAGGACGAACGGAGGTGGCCGGGATGAACAGGATTTCGGGCCGTGGCAGGCTGTGGGGAATGCCGGGAGGTGCGTGGTTTCCCGCTTTCGCGGGAAAGACGAGGGTGACGCTCCTGGCGATGACGAGGAGGTTGATCACCCTCACCCCCGTATCAAGTACGGGGCAGGCTCTAGCCCTCTCCCACGAGGGAGAGGGGATGTCCTTCGACAGGCTCAGGACGAACGGGGTTGGCCGGGATGAACAGGATTTCGGGCCGTGGCAGGCTTCGGGGAATGCCAGGAGGTGCGTGGTTTCCCGCATTCGCGGGAAAGACAGGTAGGGGCCAGGTTACTACCTACAACTTTGAACAGTTACGCCCTTTAGACCGGCGTGGTCAGTGTCGGGTATTTTTGAGAATGGGAGAAGGCGGCCTCATCGGACCGTTGCAATAACCGGCCACCGGGAAGGACCGCGGCGGAAATAGAGCTGCTACGAAGGGGTCGTGGGTGAAATTGGAAAGGAAAATATATGGAACTTAGAAAGGTCAATTACGAAGACTTAACCGCCAAACAACGGAAAATCTTTAACTTCCATCAAGCAGCCGCGAAGCTCGCCGAATATGGATTCAATTGCATCAAGCTCGCTGATGATTGCCAAGGGGCCGACTTCCTAGCGTATCACAAAGACGGATACCAGACACTGAAAGTCCAACTGAAGGGTCGTACAACTATCGACAAGAAATACGTGGGCAAAGACCTCCACATGTGTTTCCCAGTAAATGAGGCTTGGTTTCTGATACCCCACGACGAGCTAGTTGAAGCCATTGGGGAGGTTACGAACGCCTTGAATACGAAATCATGGAGGGACAATGGCTGCTATAATTTTCCCCATCCTTCACGGAAATTGATGGCGAGAATATCGCCTTTCTCCTTGTAGAGGGGAAGATGTCGAATTAGGTGTAATAGGCAAGACTGAATCTGACAGGCTCAGGACGAGCGGGGGCAGCGGTAGGCTGGGTGTTGACTGCCGACGACACCCGTGCCAAGCTTCTGCGAAATACGCCAGGAGGACAACCAAAATGACCCGAGTGCCTTTCGCTACCCGAGATAACATGGACGCTGCCGGCCAAGCGGTATGGGACGAGATAGAAACCTCTCGCGGGGGGGTGCAGCGGAATTATGCTGCCCTGCTCAATAACCCTCAGGCCGCCGGAAACTTTGCCCACCTGGGCGGCTATGTCCGCTTTGAAACTCCGCTGCCACCCCGGGTCAAGGCCGTGGCCGTCCTGACGGCAGCGCGCGAAGCCTGTGGCCATTACGTTTGGACGGTGAACCAACCTGCCGCCCGCAATGCCGGTCTCACCGACGCCGAGATTGCTGCAATCCACGAGTACCGGTCCCCGAACGGGTTGTCGGGTGATGACGCCGCGGTATCGGGGTTTGTTATCGAACTGCTACGCCAGCATCGAGTGTCGGATTCCACGTTCGAGGCGGTGCGCGGCATCATCGGAGATGCCGGGATAGTGGATATGCTGGTGATCGTCGCCTATTACCACGGCCTGGCTCACAGTCTGCAGGCGCTCCAGGTGGAGTTGCCGGACGGCACCGCAGACGCTCTCACCTACTGATGGGTTTAGAGTTGATTGTTCGGCGTTGGAGTTGACCGAATGCTACTCTCAATCGGCCAATGACCACGGTTTACACCATCGGATTCACGCGTCGCACGGCGGAAGATTTCTTCGAGACGCTGCGACGCGCCGGTGTCAAACGGTTGCTGGATGTTCGGCTGCGGAACACTTCGCAAATGGCCATCTTCGCCCGTCGTCAGGACCTGCCTTATTTTCTGCGTGAATTGAACGGCATGGACTACGAACATCAACCGATGTTGTCGCCGACGCCCGAGTTGCTGGACGACTGGCGTGGCAAGCGCATTACCTGGCAGCAATACGAGCAGGTTTATGCGGACATAATGGCGCGACGCCGCCCCGAGTTGACGATAGTGCCGGCCGATTTTTCGGTTCCGACCGTGCTGCTGTGCGCCGAGCCTACCGCCGAGCAGTGTCACCGACGCCTCGCGCTGGAGCACCTGGCGCGGGCGTGGAACCACCCACTGGACATCGTGCATCTTTGACGCGCTATCAGCGTCCCGCACATCCCGCACTACCCACGCCGCACATCCTGAGCCTGTCGAAGGATGCCGTAACCCCTATACCTACCCGGCCTCGTATTCCTGGAGGATCTGAACGATAATCTCATTTATCTCGGGACATTTCTGCTCGGCGAAATCCGACTTCCAAGCTTCTATCCTGGCTTGCACCGATGGGGCATCCCAATCATCAAGATAAGAACTGTCCAAGGCGTAATGGCTGATATGCCCAACTTACTCGCTGCCTCGCCATTTCAATAGCATCCATTTGCATATTCTTGCATAATCTACGGAATCCCGGTAAAAAATATCAGGGTAATCCTACCCGGCGCTGCCACCGCCAACAACCCTGACAATCCACACCTGCCCAATCTGTCTACCCATTCGCAAACCCGAACCCGGAGGTTTTAGCATGGCCGATTTCGCCTATCTGGTACAAATGGACATTGCCGACGATTGGGAGGATGAGTTCAATCGCGTTTACGATACAGAACACGCCAAATACATCTGCAACGCTGCCGGCGTCCACTCCTGCACGCGATACCGTCTGGAATCGACCGATGCGAAGCAGGTGGCCAGGTACGCAGCCCTGTACGAGATGGACGACCCTGGTGTCCCGCAGTCCGATGGCTGGCAGGCCGAGGCGGAAAAGGGCGACTGGATTACCAAAATAAGGCCGCACGCCTCCAACCGCACGCACACCGTGTTGCGTCGCGTCGCCGCGGAGGTGGGAGGGCCGCCAGCCACCGCCGACTACATGTTCATGGTGCAGACCGACATACCGGCGGAGGACGAGGCCGAGTTCAACCGCCTTTACGACGCGGTGCATCTGCCCGGTTTGCGAAAGGTGCCCGGCGTCCGCAACGCCTACCGGTACCGCCTGGAGACGACCAACGCCGACGGGTTCCCGCAATACATGGCAGTTTACGAAATTGACAGCCCGGACGTTATCGACTCGGAACCCTGGAAAGCGGCGGTGCAGGATGAATGGACGGAAAAGATCCGGGCCAAGTGCGCGGGTTTGACCCGCACGATTATGAAACGGGTGGCACGGCACCCCAATTAGCCTGGGCCACGCCGTGACAGGCCACCAGATTCGCGAGAATGCGACCACGTCTGCGATGTGCGTTTGAGGCGCCGCCGACGGAGTAACGCCAATGCCACCCGGCTCGCCCGATGACGCCACCGATGTAACCATCCACACCGACGGGTCCTGCCTGGGCAACCCGGGACCCGGAGGGTATGGCGTAATTCTGGATTACAACGGCCGGCGCATGGAGTTGTCGGGCGGATTTGCCCGCACCACCAACAACCGCATGGAGCTGCTGGCGGCCATCATCGGGCTGGAGGCGCTCAACCGCCCGTGTCAGGTGGTGCTGTATTCCGATTCGCGTTACGTGGTTGACGCCATCGACAAAGGCTGGGCGGTGCGCTGGCGGGAAAATGGCTGGATGCGCAACAAGCGCGAGGCGGCCGTGAATCCGGATCTGTGGGAACGCCTGCTGGACATCTGCCAGAAGCACGCAGTGGAGTTCCGGTGGGTACGCGGGCACAGCGGAGACATGAACAACGAACGGTGCGACCAGTTGGCGAGAGATGCCGCAAAACAACCCGACCTGCCGGCGGATCCGGGCTACAGATGGCGCCGGCCAACGCGGCGGTCGATTGGGCAATAGAGGAGCGGCCGGCCCCGAAGGGGAGTCGCTGAAGGAGCGGCTCACTGCCGGTCGCTGACCACCGATTGTATCGCCGGCAGGGGTCGGTTGCAAGCGCAAGGTTAGTTTCGTTACAATCACGCAAATACTCAACATTTTGGATCGCCTAAAGGGGTATCACAATGGCAATATCAGCCAGTACCATCCGCAACGTCGCGCTGTTGTCTCATAGCGGCGCTGGCAAAACTTCCCTGGCCGAAATGATCTTGTTTAACGCCAAGGCCATCACCCGCCTGGGGAATGTGGCCGACGGCAATACCACCTCTGACTATGAGCCGGAGGAGATTCGGCGGGCCGCCAGCGTTCAGACCAGCCTGATCCGCGTGACCGAAGGCGATAACAAACTCAACGCGCTCGATACCCCGGGCTACGATGAGTTCATGGGTGAGGTAATAGGGGCCATGCGGGTCGTCGAGTCGGCAGTTATCCTGGTGTCGGCGCCCACCGGCGTGGACGTTGGAACCGAACGATCGTGGGACCTGGCGGGGGCCAGGACTATGCCCGTTGCCTTCGTGCTGAACAAGATGGACCGGGAGAACGCCAGCTTCGACCGCAACGTGGCGGAAATCCAGAACGTATTTGGAAATCACTGCGTTCCCTTCCAGCTGCCGATTGGTGAAGCCCAAACCTTCTCCGGGGTAGTCAGCGTAATCGACCCCCCCGCAGACATTCCCGCCGACGTCGTTGGAGATTTCGATGCCGCCCGCGAGCGATTGATCGAAGCGGTAGCGGAGTCTGACGACGCCCTGGCAGACAAGTACCTGGAAGGTGAGGACATTACGGCCGCCGAGGTTACCGCCGGAGCGCGGATAGCGATACGCAATGGCTCTTTGGTTCCGATCCTGTTTACTTCTGCCACGGAAAACATGGGGGTCGATGAATTCGTGCAGATGATGTTCGATTTCATGCCATCGCCGGCCGACATTCCCGCGACGGCGGGTGATGATTCGGTAGAACCCGACGCATCCGGGCCATTGGCGACGCTGGTATTCAAAACCACTGCCGACCCGTTCGTGGGCAAATTGTCCATGTTCCGCGTGTTCCGGGGTACTGCCAAATCCAACGGCGAAGCGTACAACAACAACAAGAGCCAGTCGGAACGCCTGGGGCAACTGTATCTCCCACTGGGCAACAGCCAGGAAAACGTATCGGAAGTAGGGGCGGGCGACATTGGATCCGTGGGCAAGCTGAATTCGGCTTTGACTGGAGATACGCTGTGCGCCAATGATGCCAGGGTTACCCTTCCCGGGATCGACTTCCCCAAGGGTTTCTACTCGCTGGCGGTGGTTCCGGCATCCCAGGCTGACCTGGACAAGATGTCAACCTCGCTGGCCAGGATCGTGGAAGACGACCCGAGCCTCCAGTTCACCCGCAATCCGGAAACCAGCGAGAGCCTGCTGACCGGACTGGGCGAAGTACAGATTGAGGTTGCCCTGGACCGGATCAGGCGCAAGTTTGGGGCCAACCTGAACGTGCGGCTGCCAGTGGTGCCCTACCGGGAAACCATCACACAGGTGACGAGCTCGGAGTATCGACACAAGAAGCAGACGGGCGGCAGCGGCCAGTACGGCCACGTGGTGCTCCGGCTGGAGCCCAAGAATCGGGATGAAGGGTTTGAGTTTGGCAATGAAGTGGTGGGTGGACGCGTGCCGAGGGAGCTGATTCCGGCCGTGGAAAAGGGTGTCGTCAACACGTTGAAAGAAGGCGTACTGGCCGGCTTCCCGGTGGTTGACATGAAGGCGATCATCTACGACGGAAGCACCCATCCGGTGGATGGCAAACCAATTGCGTTCGAAATCGCCGGCAGCCAGGCGCTTCGTCAGGGAATGTCCAAGGCCGCACCGGTTCTGCTGGAACCGGTGGTCAGGTTGTACATTACGGTCCCGGAGAACTACACCGGCGACATCATCAGCGACATGAACAGCAAGCGGGGTCGGATACTGGGGATGAGCCCCGAACCCCGTTACACGGTGATAGAGGCCGAGGTTCCCCACGCCGAAGTGCAGCGGTACTCGCAGGATTTGCGTTCGATGACCGCAGGCCGGGGCTCTTATCGGTACGAGTTCGACCATTACGAGCAGGTGCCGCAGAATATCGAGCAGAGGGTTATCGAGACTGCCCGGCAGGCCAAGGCCGAAAGCCGCGCCTGACGTTGCACGGGTTCCGGCCCGGTCGGCACGCACTTACCAAACGAGGGCGGCCCGGTCATTGACCGGGCCGCTGCTTTTTAAGCGCTGAACGTCTGGATTCCGGCTCAAGGCCGGAATGACGGGGGAAGGCCGGTGCGCTAGAAGCCCCAGGTGGGCTGGTATTCGCCGAAGACGTCCCGAAACACGCCCATCATCTCGCCCAGCGTGGCCTCGGCCTTTACCGCCTCGATGAGGGGGTACATGAGGTTGGCGTCGCTGCCGCTGGCCCGGGCGGCAGATTCGAGGGCGCGCAGGCGAGTCGCCACTTCGTGGTTATCCCGGCGGCGACGCACCTCATTGAGGTGGTTGATATGGCGTTGTTCACCGGCTTCGTCCACCCTGAGGATGGGAATGGCCAGACTCTCATCCTGAGCGACGAATTCGTTGACCCCCACGGTGATCCGCTCTTTGCGGTCTTCTTCCTGTTGATACAGGTAGGCGGCGTCGGCGATTTCTCGCTGAAAGAAGCCGGATTCCAACGCTGGAATCACGCCACCGTACTGATCGACACGTTTGAAATAATCGTAGGCGCCTGCCTCCACCTGGTTCGTGAGCGCCTCCACGAAATAACTGCCGCCCAACGGGTCCACGGTGTCCACGACGCCAGTTTCGTGGGCGATGATCTGCTGGGTGCGAAGGGCCTGCAGGGCGGCTTGGGCGGATGGCAGCGCCCAGGCCTCGTCTTTGCCGTTGGTGTGGAGCGACTGGCAACCGCCCAGGACGGCGGCCAACGCCTGCAGGGACACGCGCACGACGTTGTTTTCCGGTTGCTGGGCCGTGAGGGACGCGCCGGATGTCTGGGCGTGAAAACGCATCCAGGCGGAGCGGTCGGACTCGGCGCCGAAGGTTTCTGTCAGCTCACGGGCCCAGATGCGGCGGGCCGACCGGAACTTGGCGATCTCTTCAAAGAAGTCGTTATGGACGTTGAAGAAGAAGCTGAGCCGGGGCGCGAAATCGTCCACCGCCATGCCGCGCTCAATGCAATGCCGGACGTATTCGAAGCCGTCGGCCAGGGTGAAGGCCAGCTCCTGCACCGCGTTGCTGCCGGCTTCGCGGATGTGGTATCCGCTGATGCTGATGGGGTTGAACCGGGGCATGTGGTTGGTGGCGAATTCGACGGTGTCGACGACCAGGCGCATGGACGGATGGGGCGGGAAGATGTATTCGTTCTGGGCGATGTACTCTTTGAGAATATCGTTCTGAAGGGTGCCGCCCAACGACGCGGGGGGCGCGCCCTGTTTTTCGGCGGCGGCGATGTACATTGCCCAGATGATGGCAGCCGGGCTGTTGATGGTCATTGAGGTGGTAACCTGATCCAGGGGGATGCCATCGAATACCGTTTGCATATCCTCGAGGCACGAGACGGCGACACCACACTTCCCGAACTCGCCGCGGGCCCGGTGGTCGTCGTGGTCGTAGCCGTAGAGCGTGGGCATATCGAAGGCGACGCTGAGGCCGGTTTCGCCCTGGTCCATGAGGAAGCGGAAACGCTCGTTGGTTTCGCGGGGTTCGCCAAATCCGGCGAACATGCGCATGGTCCACAGCCGGGAACGGTAGCCGGTGGGATGGACGCCGCGAAGATAGGGATACTCGCCCGGCAATCCGACATCGGGGCCGTTGCGGTCATCTGAAACGTCCGAGGGGCCGTAGACGGGCTGCAGGGGAATCTGACTGAGGGTTTTGTAGGCTGCCTTGCGCCGGGGAGCGGAATCGGCCCGCTGACGCCAGGCATCGTTGCGCTGTTGCGACTTGTCGTCGTCGTTGGAGAGAACCATCGGATGCTCCAGGCTAGTCGTGTATGTCGATAGCCATGATGATGTTATTTGGGTATTTGGTCAACAGGGTGCGGGCCGCCGGAATCTTGGCAGGGTCCGGCGCATTGAATATGTCGTAAGGATGGGCCATCAGGTCCAGGTGCTCGTGAGGCGTAAAGATTTGCGAGGGCCATACGAAGCCGTTTGGGTCCAATTGACCGGCAACGGAGACGTTACCCGGAACATCCTTCCACCATTCGTTCTGCATATCGTGAGGCAGGGGAATGGATTCTGCCAACTGGGGGCACATCCACTGATTCCACCTGCCACCAATAACATACCAGCCTACCCGTTCGTTCCTTACGACGTTGATTCCTTACAAGGATGTACAGGACTTTTTGGCAAAACCAGTAGCCTACGCAGTGGTTTCCGCAGCCGACCGCTCCAGGTTGAGCGCCAGCAGCCGTTCCAGCACTTCGGCGGCGGGCAGGTCTGGAGGCCATCCGTAGGCGTCGGCGACGGCGGCATCGAGGGTGAGGTGGGCGTTGGCAAGCCAGGTGGGGCGCTGGTTGTACAGGTTGGTCAGCGTGCGGCGGCGGCGCTCCGGAGCGGTCAACGACGGGTTGCCGAACATGTCCACCGGATTGAGCCAGTTTTCACGCAACCGGTTCAACTCGGCTGCAGCATCAGCGATGGCCTTGCGCTGCGCGTTTGTAGGCCGGGGGAAGGGAAACGTCTCGAAGCAGGTGGTGGGGGTGTAGCGGGGACGGGACTCAAGCTGCGTGCCCATTGCCAGCGCCCAGGTTTCGTGGATTCGGGAATGGAGAATTCCGAAGGTGTAGTCGTCGTCGCCTGCAATAACAATCAACGCATGGTCTGGCACCATGTCACTTCGTAGCCAGGTAAACAAACGGTGCTTGGCGATGGTGGGAGTCGCCATATACCGTTCAAGATCACCGAGGGCTTTGTGCATCCCTGGACGCGGCTCCATATGCCACCACCATTGATTTGCATATAGCGGACGCCGATTGTTCGCGCGCATCGGTTTTACGTGGGCATTTACGTATTCGAAAGGAGCCTCATAAAGCGCTGCCTGTTCTAAGGGCATGTCTCCGAAGTCGATGATCCTCATCCCTCTGGGACGGTCGGTAATATCCCGGCCGTTGACCCATGGCTTAACTACCTCCGAATTGCTTTTGTTGTGAGGGTTGGGCGAGGCGATCATCTCCTGGGCCAAAGAAGCCGGAATGTCAAACGGTCCACCTTTAGTATCGCCCATAAACGCAATCCCGGCATTCTCTTTAAGGCGCATCGCGAGGGTGAGGTCGACCCCGGCAGAGAGGTTAGCGTTGATTGACTCAACCTGGTTACCGTCCAACTGGCGCGTCGGTTCTGAACCGTCGTCGAACCCCACGATGGATATATGCACTGCCGCGCCGTCCAATATCCAAGGGTGGTCTGACCACGCCATGAATATGTCGCCGGTCTGCTTGATGCGCCGTAGCACCCGGCGATTGACACCGCCTCGAATGCCTTGGGTCGCCAGCAACCCTATGCGACTGGCATGGCCCGATTCCAGCATTGCCCTCGCTTTCTCGAACCAGTAGCAAACCAGGTCCGCCTCCCCAGGGACGCGCCCCGAATACCAACCGAGCAGTGCGTCCACGTACTCGTCGTTCAGGTTGGTGCGAAGTAGCTTGCCGCCCAAAAACGGCGGGTTGCCCACGATGAACTCTGCAGGGGGCCACTCCGGTTCTAACGGGTTGTTGGGGTCGGACAAGTCCAGGATGGCGTCGGTTTGCTGGATCGTGTCCAGCGGGGTCAGGATGGGTGTGTTGTTGTAGGGGAAGCCGTTGGTCTGGTGCCACTGGATATAGCCAATCCACAGGGCGGTGCGAGCCAGTTCGGCTGCGTAGGGGTTGATCTCCAGGCCCAGCATCTGGTCGGGCTTGACGGTAGGCGTCAGGTAGTACCAACCGTTGGCGGCGGCAAAGTCTATCACCCGCTTCTCCAGGTCCAGCAACGAGCGCAGGGAGAGGTACAGAAAGTTACCGCTGCCGCTGGCCGGGTCCAGCACGTTAACCGCCGCCAGCCGCTCCTGGAAGGCGACCAGACGGGCGAGGGCGCTGTCTCGATCTTCCTCATCAAGCAGGTCGCCAACCTCCTGCCTCACCGTGTCCCACTCCCGTCCCAACGAGTCAAGTATCACGGGTTCGATGACCAGCATGATGTCGGCGGCGCTAGTGTAGTGGGCACCGGCCTGGGCGCGTTTGGAAGCATCTATGGCCCGCTCGAAAAGTGTGCCAAACACAGAGGGTTCGATGTTGCTCCAGTTCCTGTCCGTGGCTTCCACGAGACGCTGCAGCGCGTTGGTGCCGAGGTGGATAGTGTCGGCGTCGTGGAACAGGTCGCCGTTGAAGTGGGCGATGTCGTCGGCCCCAAAGAGTCCGCCGCCGGCCAGCTGGTCGAACAAGTTGCTCACGACCTGGTCAAACCGACTCGGGTTCCGGTACTGCTGCTTCACAATGTTGGTGAAGAGCCCATCAGGGAGGAGACCGGCGTCTTCTGCGTACAGGCAGAAGATGATCTGGTTGAGGTAGCGGGCCAGCTTCTCCGGGTCCACGTCATGGCCCTCCATGTCGGCCACGATATCGCTGAAAAGCGTGGCAGTTTCTCGGGTAACGTCTTCGACGGTGCGCAGGGGCCGGAACAGATCTGGATTGAAGAAGGCGTTGCGGAGCTTCTCCAACTGCTCGACCAGAGTGAGGCTGGGCACCGGAATTTCGTGCAGCACCGTCTCCATACCCGGGAAGTTGGTGCGGATCAGGATGGTGCGGAAGGACGACACGATGAGAAGCGGAGGCGTCTTCAGATAGACCTGGTACCGAAGCAGCTGATCGAAGGCACCGGTCAGTTGGTCGTCAGAACCCTTGAATTCCCAGCCGAAACGCTCCTCCAGGTAAGCGTCCGCAAAACCGCCGGGAACCCATTTTTCAAAGGTGAATACCTCGGGGTTGCCGTATTCGCCGGGGTTGGGATGGCCGACCAGGGCGCAAATGTCGTTGAAGAAGGACTGGGCGGCCTGACTCTCGCCGAAACCGGTATTATGCCACTTGGCGATGAATTCCTGGGGGGTCACTGCACCAGTCGCACGAATCGGCGGCGGCCGGCGCGGATGACGTCTCCGGGGGCGAGCGGTGGCGTCGGGTCTCCGGCCACTATCGTTACGCGGTCTCCGCCGGGCCGTATGATTTCCACCGCACCCTGACCCACCAAACGCCGCGCCTCTCCGTTGCTGGCGACCAGTTCGGCCTGCACGAGCAACCGGTTGATGGCCATGTCTCCGGCCTGCGCGAGGCTGTATTCGGGCATCTCGCCGGGCAGGTCGCGTCGCTGGACCACCTGTTCGAATTGGGCTTCGGCAGCCCGGGCGGCCTGGGCGTCGTGGAAGGTTTCGGTAATGATCCGCGCCAACTGCTTTTTGAAGTCCATGGGATTGGATTCTTCGTTCGCTATGGAAACGTCCATCGCCGATATCTCGTCGTCTGGCACGTCGGTCAGATATTGGAAGTATTGCAGCAGCAGTTCGTCGGGCAGCGACATTATTTTGCCGTACATGTCGCCGGGCGGTTCTTCCAGCGCTACGTAATTACCCAGACTCTTGCTCATTTTCTGAACGCCGTCGGTGCCGACGAGGATGGGCATCAGGAAGCACTGCTGGGGAGTTTGGCCCATCATGCCCTGCAGCTCGCGCCCCACCAGCAAGTTGAACATCTGGTCGGTGCCGCCGAATTCCACGTCGGACTCGATGGCCACTGAGTCGTAGGCCTGCAGCAGGGGGTACAGCAACTCGGTGATGGCGATGGGCTGATGCTGGGCGAAGCGGTGGGCGAAGTCGTCGCGCTCCAGGAATTGCGCGACGGTGAAGCGGCTGGTGAGTTCGATCACGTTGGCAAGGGTAAAATCGCCGAACCACTGGCTTTGCCATTCCACCCGCGTGCGCTCGCGGTCGACGACTTTGAAGAACTGGCGCATGTAGGATTCGGCGTTTTCCAGCACGTCGGCGTGGGTGAGCATGGTGCGGGTGGCGGAACGGCCCGATGGATCGCCGATTTGCGCCGTCCAGTCACCCACGATCAGGATCACCTGATGCCCCAGATCCTGCAGCTGACGCAGCTTGCGAAGTCCCACCACGTGGCCAAGGTGGATGTCGGGACGGCTGGGGTCGAAGCCCATCTTCAGTCGCAGGGGTTTGCCGCCGTTTAGCATGGCGACAAACTGCTCTTCGGAAATTATTCGGCTGACGCCCCGTTTGGTGATTAGAGACGGATCGTCGGGAAGGCGCACCGGGCTAGTCACTGATTACCTCGCCCTTGCGTTCCAGCTCGTCATGCTTTTCCAGTGTGGAACGCGCCAGGTCGACATCCCGATTCATCTGAGTAATGAGAGCGTCGATGCCGTCGAAGGTTTCCTGACCCCGCAGGCGGGACACGAACTCCAGCCGCAGGTTCTTGTCGTAGATGTCGTCGGAGAAATCCAGCAGGTGGGCTTCGATGAGTCGCTGACTCAGGCCGAACGTGGGACGAACCCCGATGCTGGTGGCCGCCATGTGGCGCACCCCGTTCACCGTGGCGTAGGTTGCGTAGACGCCGTCGGCGGGGATGACGAAGTTTTGCGTGGGCACGATGTTGGCGGTGGGGAAGCCGAGCTGACGACCCATTTTGGCGCCGTGGACAACGATGCCGTCGGTGGCGTAGGGCCGACCCAGCAGGTACTCGGCGCCGTCCACGTCGCCATCGGCCAGGGCGTTGCGAACCCGGCGGCTGCGGACGGCGGCGCCATCGAGCTCGAGGGGGGGCACGGTTTCCACCCAGAAGCCCAATGAAGAGCCCCGGCGACGGAGGTAATCCAGGTTGCCGCTGCGGTTGCGGCCAAGGGCGAAGTCGGGTCCGGTTACGATGCCGCGCATTTTGAGGCAATCGACCAGCAGATTGGTAAATTCGTTGGCATCGACGTTGGCCAGATCGTTGGTAAACTCGAGGCTGATCACCTGGCCCACGCCGGCCTTGTACAACAACTCAATCTTTTCTTCCGGGGTGATGATCTTGTTGACCACGCGGTCGGGATTCACGACCTCTGCGGGGTGGTTCCGGAAGGTGATGACCGTTGGGATCAGCGGCTGCGGGGCCAGGTCAAACAGCCGACGCAGCAGGTGAAGGTGGCCACGATGCACGCCATCGAAGACGCCAATGGTGATGACGGTCTCACTGTTGGGCGGGGGAGCAGCGTCGGCCAGCGTCTGACGAAAACTCATCGGGTTTACGTTTTCCAGAATCAGTATTGACTGCCGGCTGGCAGACTTTTTGGATTTACGGACGGGCAGCGGATGCCGGGCAGGTACACCGGATTATGGCACGGTCGGTTGATCTGCTGCCGTTTGGATACCGTGGACGATGGTAGCACACGGCCCGGCAGCCGGGCAAGCGTGGTTGTACTCGCGGCCGGGCGTTTCGATGGCGGGTTGCCGGGGCGGGCAGGAGGCAGGACGATCCTTCGACTGGCTCAGGATGAACGGGGGCGATTTGGCCGGCCGGGATTGCCACGGCGCTGCGCTCCTCGCAATGACAGAAGGTTCAGGACGAACGGGGGCTCACCCTCACCCCAGCCCTCTCCCATCGAGGGAGAGGGGGCTTTGAGCGGGCTCAGGACGAACGGCCCGGTGGGACGGTGTTATGTCGCCACGGGCAGTACTCGACGTTATACTGGCGATGTCCGGGGCCCCCGGCGGGCCAGGAATCTGAGGCGCTACGCATTGGCCCAGTGCAAAATTGACCGAAACCTGCAGCCCCAACAATTGTCCACTTTCCGCCCACTGGCAATAAAATGCGTCCACGCAATTCATTGACCATGCGCGTTGCCGGCGGCGACGCTCGCGGACTGCGACTTAAGGGAGCAGCGGTGGAGGGCGTACGGCCCACTACCGAGCGGGTGCGGTTGGCGATATTTAACATTCTGGAAACCAATCAGGTTAACGGTCAACGTGCGGTGGACCTGTTCGCCGGTACGGGCAGCCTGGGTATCGAAGCCCTCAGTCGTGGGGCAACCTGGGCGGATTTCGTGGAACGGAATCGTCGCCAGTGCCAGAACCTGCAGCAAAACCTGGAAACCACCGGGTACGCTGCAGCCGGGCAGGTATTCTGCGCCGACGTTTTGCGTTGGCTGAACCAGCAGGACGAGACTTACGGTCTGGTTCTTCTGGATCCTCCGTACCGTCTCGGA
Source organism: Dehalococcoidia bacterium (assembly GCA_965217175.1). Classification (GTDB taxonomy): domain Bacteria; phylum Chloroflexota; class Dehalococcoidia; order Lucifugimonadales; family UBA3495; genus Bin87. The sequence goes on along the minus strand of OZ244251.1, from coordinate 759,025 downwards.
GACCCGACACCTGTGCTGGAAGCGATGGGGGCATCACGGTTGCTGGCTCCGGACGCCACTCTGGTGGTAGGTTACAGCAGCAGGAGGGAGTTGCCTGTGGAGTTGCCGGGTTTGCAGTTGTACGACAGCCGCAAATACGGTGACAATGGGGTGGCTTTCTACCGGCATCGGTCCCCCTGACCGGTAAAAATCAAAATATTTGGAGTATCACCGAATGGTAACCGCTCTATATCCGGGTACGTTCGATCCGGTCACGATGGGACACCTGGACGTGGCAGAGAGGTCGGCGCGGCTTTTTGGAACCGTTATCGTGGCGGTTTACGATACGCCGTCCAAGAGCCTGCTATTCACCACGGAAGAACGCGTCGCCCTGATGCGTGGAGCCGTTGCCCACGTCGGTAACATCGTGGTGCAGCCATTCACTGGGCTGGTGGTGAATTACGCCCGGGATCAGGGTGCGGCGACCATCATCCGGGGACTGCGGAGCAGCCCGGATTTTGAGTATGAATCGCAAATGTTCTTCATGAATCGCCGGCTGGAACCGGAAGTGGACATGGTGGCACTGATGAGCGACCAGGCGCACACGTTTATCAGTTCCAGCCTGTTGAAGGAAGTTGCCCGTTTGGGCGGGGAAATTTCGGGCATGGTGCCGCCCAACGTGGTCGGCGCTCTCCGTGAAAAATTTGGATCGCCGGTTAAATAGCCAACCGAGGCAAGTCTTAACCACCGGCGTCAGGGGGACATCATCGATATTACGAGCATTATTGATCGCATTGAACTGCTGGTAGATTCCAGCAAATCGGTTCCGCTCAGCGGCAGCGTGATGGTGGACAGGGTGAAGCTGAACGAGCTGGTAGGACAGCTGCGCATGGCCGTGCCGCAAGAAGTTCGCCGGGCCGAGGAGATGCTGTCCCGCAAGGACGACATCATGTCATCGGCGATGTCGGAGGCCCAGCAGGCCCGCCAGCACATGGAGCACGAATTTCGCAGCCGGGTGAGTGAACACGAACTGGGCCGTAAAGCCGAGGAAATGCTGCGCGAGGCCGAGATCAAGTACAAGCGTATTATCGAGACGGCTGAGCAGGATGCGGAAAACCGCCGGAATCAGGCCGACGCCTATGCTTTGCGTACGCTGCGTAACCTGGAGCGTGATCTGGCGGCAGCCACCGGTTCGATTCGAAAGGGCATCGACGCCCTGGCCGGATCGGCGCTGGCGTCGACGGCCAACAACGATGTTCCTTCACCGCGGGATTTCGCGCCGGATGACGTGACCGAACAGGTCCGTTTCCGGTAATTGAGAGACCGGTTAATCATTGCTGCGGAAAGAGTCGCACATGGGGCGAAACCTCCCCAAGCCCGGTTGCCGAACTGCCCGATTATCGGGTCTGGCAAGTAGCGTTCGTGCTTGACACCGCTACGTCTCCGGGGTGTAGAATTGGCGCAGCCGACCGGCAGGCGCCATTGCGGGCCAGGCGGTCAATCGGTGCCGGACGTGGTCATTGGAGTGATGCAGCGAGATGCGGGAACTTGTAATTGACAGCATCCGGATGAGTCAGATGAACTACCAACGTGTGGTGGTGCTTAAGGAGCTGGAAACCGACCTGTTCCTGCTGATATGGATTGGGCCAACTGAAGCCGAGGCCATCGCTGTCAAGATGCAGGGGATGACGGTTCCTCGACCCCTTACGCACGACCTTCTGGTGGATTTGGTAAAGTCGGTGGGCGGGTCATTTGATCATATCCTGGTGAACGACCTGCAGAACGAAACTTTCTACGCCAAAGTGGTGATCCGGGTGGGGGAACAGACCCATGAGATCGATTCCCGCCCCAGCGACGCCATGGCGGTTGCGGTGCGGGCCGAGGTCCCCATCTACGTAGCCGACGAGGTGATGGAAAAAGCCGCAATCTCCATGGACCAGGAAACCGGTGCGCCGGTAACGCAACCCGCTCCTGGCGAGGAAGCCGCTGAAACCAACGTAACGGAAGAGGAATTGCAGAAACTTTCTGCTTTCACCGACCTCATCAACGAGCTGGACATGGAGGACTTCGAGCGCAAGTAGCCTCGGAAGCGGAATTTGCCAGCAGGATTGATAAGATAACGCCCCGACACGTCCAACGCCGGGGCGTTATCGTAAACGCAATTACGCATTCTGTACGCCTGACTCATTGACACGCTCGAATACCGATGCTACCATGCCTGCCGCCCATGAATGGCAAGCGCACACCAACTCATGCCGCCCTGGCTGATTGTTGCCCTCCGGTTGACCGGACTGGGATGGTACGTCGCGCTGTGCATTGTCATAGGGATTCTCGGAGGGCTATGGCTGGGGAAACTCAGCGGCCAGGTAGCATTGTTTGTATTGATTGGAACCGTGCTGGGCAGCGTCATCGCCTTTTATGGTGTGTACCGGATGGTGCTCCGCGCCGTTTACGGATCCAACCAGCCGGGTTCCACCCCGCTGCGGCGAGACCCTCGGGACACTGACGGAGGCTATTAGGCACTCGTGACGCGTAAACGGGCATTCATGCTCTTTGGCATCGGGATGGCGGTGCTACTGGTGGTTGGGTTTGTGGTAGGCGCCATCGGCTCGCGCATGTTTGGCGGCGAGACGGGCCAACCTTTTGTCCCGCAACCCGAAATCCACCTGCCCCCGCAGCCCATTTTCCCGAAAACGCTTCGTTACAGCGCGTTGGGGCTGGAGGTGGGGTCGGGCGATGCCGCCCACGCCGAGCCGGAGCGAACAGAATCGACCGGCGCCGAGTCCAGCAGCATGGAAGCCGACCACGCTGATGAAGAAGCCCACGGTGAACCGCTGGGCATCATGCAGTTTGCCGTTACCAACACGCTAATGTCAGCCTGGCTGGTGAGCCTGGTTATGCTGATGTTCTTTATCGGTGCGGCACGCAAACCGAAGGTAGTACCCAGCCGCCTGCAGGCCCTGGTGGAGATAATCTTTGAAGGGGTGCTCAGTTTCTCGGTGAGCATTCTGGGCCCCACCATGGCCCGCCGGACATTCCCCATCGTGGCCACCATCTTCTTTTTTGTGCTGTTCAACGCGTGGCTGGCCATTTTCCTGATTCCCATTTACCAGGCAATCGGCTATGGGGTTGGCGGCGATCACGGCTTTGAAATCAAGGCGCACCTGCTGCGTCCCGCTGGCACCGACCTGAACCTGCCGCTGGCGCTGGCGCTGATATCGTTTGTTTTCGTAGAATACTGGGGTTTTCGCACCCACAGTTTTGGTTACCTCAAAAAGTTCTTCGCCTTCGGCGATATTCTTCGAGGGAGGCCGTCTGGAATAATCAACGTGTTTGTGGGTCTCCTGGAGTTGATCTCCGAGATGGTGCGAATCGTTTCGTTCACGTTCCGGCTGTTTGGAAATATGACGGCTGGCGAGATTCTGGTGGTGATGATCACCTTCCTGGTGCCGTTCGTGGCGACGCAGTTCGTATTCGGTCTGGAGTTGCTGGTGGGCCTGGTCCAGTCGGTTATCTTCGCCGGATTGACACTCATATTCCTGTCGGTTGCGGTTAGCCACGAGGAGCATTAGACGGCGAACAGCAACCGCGTCTGAAACCCGCGCAGATCCGCTCCCATGCCCGGAGGGCGACCAGCGAGCGGCTAGAAAAATCGGGCCACAATAAAAACGGAGGATTCTCAACAATGGCAATTGATCTTTCAATGATCACGACAATCATGTCGTTGGGCGCGCAGGCGCTGACCGATGAAGGCGCCAAGTTCCTGGCGGCCGGCTTGGCGATCGGCATCGGCGTCATCGGCCCGGGCGTTGGCATCGGCATCCTGGGCTCGGGAGCGATGGGAGCCATCGGGCGCAACCCGGAAGCCGCCGGTGCGGTTACCACCAACATGATTCTGGCCATCGCCTTCGCAGAAGCGTTGGGTATTTATTCGCTAATTGTCGCTGTAATCCTGCTCTTCGTGGTGTAGTAACATGGCAGAACTGGGCTTGAATGTGCCCTCGTTGATCAGTTATCTGATCAACTACATCGTCCTGCTGATTCTGCTCGGCGTTTTCGCCTATCGTCCTTTGCTCAACGCGCTGGACACCCGGGTGGATACCATCCGGGAGAGTCTGGCGGCGGCAGACCGAGCGCGCGAAGAAGCCGCAACATCGCGTTCGGCCATCGAAGATGAGATTAACGAAGCTCGCCGGGAGGGCCAGCGCCTGCTGGACCAGGCCCGGGAAGCAGCCGACCGTTTCCGGGAAGAAGAGATGGCTCGGGCGCGCCAGTCAGCAGAAGAGTTTGGCGAGCGCGCCCGCTCCGACATTGCACGGGAAAGGGACGCCGCCATCGACGAGGTACGCTCAGCCTTTGGCGACCTGGCAATCACCGCCGCCGAACGGATTATTCGCCGCACGGTGGACCGGCAAGCCCATCAGGAAATCATTGACCAGGTTTTGGCTGAAGGCGAGCAGGCGCTCCGCCGGAGTTAGTCGATCCGTCAACAACACGTCCGTCGGCGCAAGTTGGCGCAGTCATCCGTGACCGCGCTTCGGCGCCGGCGAGAGAGTTAGAGGGAGGCAGCACAGCCGTGGCAAATCGATTGTCGGGGCAGCGCTACGCCCAGGCCATCTTTGAGTTGGCGCTGGAAAACGATCAGGTGGTGCAATGGGACCAGGACTTGCGCCTGGCTTCCGACGTGCTTCAGGATGAGGAATTTGCGCTGTTTTTGAAACACGCCGAAGTTCCCGCTGAGCGCAAGGTTGCCGCCATCGAGGCCGTCCTTACGGAAACGCATCCGTTGGTGCGCAACCTGATATCGCTGCTGGTAAGCCGCAGCGGGGTTGACGCCATTGGCGACGTGCAGGCGGGCTATTCTCAGTTGCTCGATGAGCATCTGGGTCGGCAGCGCGTGGAAGTGACGGCGGCAGTTGCGCTAACAGACGACGAGCTGGAGCGCATCGAACGGTTCGTGTCACAGCTGGCCGGCCGCGATATCATCATTACCACGCACGTGGACGAGAATTTGCTGGGCGGATTGATCATCCAGATCGGCGACCAGCTGCTGGACGGCAGCACAAGTTCGGCTCTGGACCGAATGCGTCTGAGTGTTCGCGCTCGGGCGGCCTAATTGACGCAAACTACACCGGCTGGTTGGCAGCCACGCCCCCAGAGGACGACGGCGCCAATTTCAGATAATAAGGAGACTGGCTAATGGCAGTCAGAGGACAAGAGCTAATATCGCTCATCAAGCGGCAAATTGAGGAGTTTGGCGGCGACCTGACCCTCGTTGACGTGGGGACTGTTCTGCAGGTGGGTGACGGCATCGCCAGCATTCAGGGCCTGCAAAGCGTCCGTTCCAACGAATTGCTGGACTTTGGCAACGGTATTCTCGGGCTGGCCATGAACCTGGAATCGGACGTTGTGGGAGCAGCCATTCTCGGCGACCCCACCGGCGTGAAAGAGGGCGACCGCGTGCGGGCCACCGGTCAGATTATTGAAGTGCCAGTGGGCGATGCCCTGATAGGCCGGGTTGTGGACCCTCTGGGCCGGCCGCTGGACGGCAAGGGCCCGATTATCACCGACCAAACGATGGCGGTGGAGCGCACCGCGCCCAACGTCGTGGTTCGCAAGTCGGTGGATACTCCGGTGCAAACCGGCATCAAGGCCATTGACGCCATGATTCCGATCGGTCGCGGCCAACGTGAACTCATCATCGGCGACCGCTCCACCGGCAAGTCGGCCATCGCCATCGATACGATTATCAATCAGCGCGATACCGACCTGATCTGCATCTACGTGGCCATCGGCCAGAAGCAGGGCAAGGTTTCGCAAGTGGTGGGGATCCTGGAAGAATACGGGGCCATGGACCACACGATTGTGGTCAACGCGGGGTCGGCCGATTCGGCTCCCCTGCAATTCATTGCGCCGTACGCCGGTTGCGCCATGGGCGAGTTTTTCATGGAGCAGGGCAAGGATGTACTGATCGTTTACGACGACCTGACCAAGCACGCCTGGGCCTACCGCCAGATGTCGCTGCTGCTGCGCCGCCCCGCGGGTCGCGAGGCGTATCCCGGCGACGTTTTCTACCTGCACAGCCGGTTGCTGGAGCGGGCGGCTCGCCTGGACGACAGCCTGGGCGGCGGTTCGCTGACAGCGCTGCCGATCATCGAAACTCAGGCTGGCGACGTGTCGGCATATATTCCGACCAACGTGATTTCCATTACCGACGGCCAGATTTACCTGGAGCCGGAGTTGTTCAACGTGGGAATCCGCCCAGCCATCAACGTGGGTTTGTCGGTTTCGCGCGTGGGTGGAGCCGCCCAGACGCGGGCCATCCGGCAAGTGGCGGGCAGCCTGCGGATGGACCTGGCCCAGTATCGCGAGCTGGCAACGTTTGCCCAGTTCGGCACGGCCGACCTGGACGCTTCGACGCGGGCGCAACTGGCAAGGGGTCAGTTGGCCACCGAAGCCCTCAAGCAGGGTCAGTATCAGCCGTTGAATCTCGGTGACGAGGTGATGATACTATTCGCGGTGAATTCCGGGTTGATGCAGGATGTGCCGCTGGAACGGGTGGGGGCGTTTGAGGAGCAGTTGCTGCGCCATCTCAACGCGACGCAGCCCGATCTGGGGCGGACCATCGGCGAGGCCGGGAACATCTCTGACGAGGTGGGAAATCAGTTGACTACGGCAATAAACGATTTCAAGCCGACGTTCGGCTGAACGGTAACGGTCCCAAAAACCAATGATTAATCGTGCCTCCCAGACCGTAAGGTTAAATTATGCCCAGCGTTAGAGACATACGACGACGCATCCGCAGCGTGGAGAACACCGGCAAGGTGACCAATGCCATGTCGTTGATCGCCGCCTCCAAGATGCGGCGGGCGCAGATGGCTGTTATTGAAGGCCGCCCTTACGCCGAAAAGATTCACGATGTGATCGCAACGCTGGCGGCGCAACCGGCCGGCGACGAGGACACGGTCCATCCGTTGCTGCAGGTGCGGCCGGTGAATCGCGTTGGCCTGGTGGTGATTACGCCCGATCGGGGATTGGCCGGCGGGATGCACGCGACGATTAACCGGAGAGTAGCCCAGTTCATTTTGAACAGCGCAGCCCCCGTACGGAGTATTGTGGTTGGTCGCAAGGGGCGCGATTTTCTGGTGCGCTATACCGAGGGAGTACAGGCGATATTCACCGACCTGGGCGACCGGATATCGCTGGCCGACACCACCGCGATATCCCGCCTGGTGATCGAGGGGTATTCGGAGGGCGAGGTGGACGAGGTGTACGTTGCGTACACGCGTTTTTTGTCCACCATGCAGCAGCAAGCGGTGATGGAACGCATCCTGCCGGTGGAACCGGCCGAACTGGATAGTACCCAGAGGGTGGGTTATATCTATGAGCCAGACGCGAACACGGTGCTGTCGGCGCTGTTGCCCCAGTTCGTGGAAATGCAGGTTTATCACGCGGTGCTGGAGAGCATAGCCAGCGAGCAATCGGCCCGAATGGTTGCCATGCGCAGCGCCACCGACAATGCCAACCAGTTGTCCTCTGACCTCACGCTGGTGATGAACAAACTTCGCCAGGACAGCATTACCAACGAACTGCTCGACCTAGTGGGTGGCCAGATTGCCCAAGAAGGATAGGCCGCGCCGAAGCAAGGCCGGCAAGCCGGCTGGCCGCGATCCATTCGGCTAACCGCTGTCCCACTAACCAACTGAAACTACGCCTAAAGAATCTCCCGCAGACGAATCCGGAGGACATACAAGATGCCCGGTAAAATTGCCCAAGTTATCGGCACAGTGGTGGACGTGGAGTTTCCCGCCGACCAAATGCCGAATCTGTTCGACGCGCTGGAAGTTGATAACTCTGGCGAACGGCTGGTGCTGGAAGTACAGCAGCACATCGGCAACCACTGGGCCCGATGCCTGGCGTTGGGTTCAACCGACGGCGTGGCCCGGGGCAGCGAAGTTACCGACACCGGGTCGAAGGTTATGGTTCCGGTGGGCCCCGAAACTTTGGGACGGCTGTTTGACGTTACGGGCACGCCCCTGGACAACCTGGGCGCGGTGGAAGCCGGGCAACACTGGCCCATTCACCGAGACCCGCCGGCATTTGACGACCAAAGCTCAACGGTGGACATTCTCGAGACCGGCATCAAGGTGTTCGACCTCATTACGCCCTTCCCCAAGGGCGGCAAGGTGGGAGCCTACGGCGGCGCCGGAGTTGGGAAAACGGTAATCATTCAGGAACTTATCCGCAACATCGGTGCGGTGCACAGTGGCGTGTCGGTATTCGCCGGAGTGGGAGAACGCTCCCGCGAGGGCAACGACCTGTGGCACGAAATGCAGGACTCCGGCGTGTTGGGCACCACGGTGCTGGTGTTCGGTCAAATGAACGAAACCCCCGGGGTGCGCGCCCGCATCGGCCTGACCGGCCTGACCATGGCGGAATACTTCCGGGAAGAAGAGAACCAGGACGTGCTGCTGTTCATCGACAACATTTACCGCTACATCCTGGCCGGCATGGAAGTATCGGCGCTGTTGGGACGGATGCCGTCCGCAGTGGGATACCAGCCCACGCTCAGCACCGAGATGGGCGCCCTGCAGGAGCGGATCACCTCGACCAAGAGCGGTTCCATCACGTCATTCCAGGCCATCTACGTACCGGCCGACGACTACACCGACCCTGGCATCGTGACCACGTTTGGTCACCTGGACGCCGTGGTGTCGCTGGAACGGTCGCTGGCGGCGCAGGCGTTGTATCCGGCGGTGGACCCGCTGGCATCGTTTGCCCGAATCCTGGAACCCCGCATCGTTGGGGAGGAACACTACCGGGTCGCCCGTGGCGTGCAGCAGGTATTGCAGCGCTATCGCGACCTGCAGGACATCATCGCGATTCTGGGAATTGAAGAGCTGTCGGAAGAGGACCGCCAGGCGGTTTTCCGGGCCCGCAAGATCCAGCGCTTCCTGACTCAACCCTTCTTCGTCGCTGAGACGTTCACCAACCAGCCTGGGAAATACGTGGCGTTGCGCGACACCGTGCGCGGGTTCGCTGAAATTCTGGACGGTCAGCACGACGACCTACCCGAGCAGGCCTTCTACATGGTGGGGACGATCGAAGAAGCGGTGGAGAAGGCAGAACAGATGCAGGCCGCCGCCTAGCGTGCAGGAGTTCTCCCCATGCCCATGCAACTGCAAATAATCACCGCAGAGCGCGAGTTGTTCTCGGGTGAAGTCGATGCACTGGTAGCGCCGGGAATCGCCGGCCAGCTGGGCATCCTGCCGCGCCATGCTCCTCTGATGACGTCGCTGCAACCCGGCGAGCTGATGGTGCGGGCCGATGGGGAAGAATCGTACCTGGCGCTATCCGGCGGTTATCTGGAAGTGCTGGGCAACCGGGTAACCATCCTGGCTGACGCCGCTGAAGACGTGGACGAAATCGACGAAGCGAGGGCGCAGGAAGCCATCGACCAGGCACAGGAACGCATCGCCAATCGTGAATCGGACGTGGAGCTGGAGCGTGCAGTGGCATCGTTGCGCCGGGCGCAGGTGCGGCTGACCGTGTCGCGGCGGCGGCGAACCAGCCCGCATCGGTCCATGGCGCAACGTCGGCTGGATTCCGGGGGCGGCGGCTAGTCGGGGCGCCGGCGCCTGGGGTTGTACGACGCGGGTTTAGTCGCGCGTCAGGTGCGCTGCGCGGGAACCTGACCTGGAGGGCCTTTGCCGTTTACCCCGGGTGCGGATTCGGTTAGATAGTAGGTCATGGACTGCAGGGCCAGCACTGGATCGATGTTGCGTACCCACACACCGGCCGGGACCTGGGCGGTGATGGGCGCGTAGTTGAGGATAGCGCGCACGCCGCACTCAACCAACTGGTCGACAACCGACTGGGTATGAACGCTGGGTACGGCGACAATGGCGATGGTGATGTTGCGGCTGGCCACCGTCTCGGCCATTGCGCTCATGGGCTCCACGGAAACGCCGCCCACATCCTCGCCCAGATGCCTGGGGTTGTTATCGAACGCGGCCACCAGATGAAACCCGTCGGGATTGAAACCCGGGTAGTTGAGGATCGCGTTTCCCAATCGGCCCACGCCGACCACGGCGACGTTCCATTCGGCGTCCAACCCCAGAATCTGCTTCAACTCGGTCAGCAGATGACGTACGCGGTAGCCGCGGCCCTGCTTGCCAAACCGCCCGAAATAGGAAAGGTCTTTCCGGATCTGGGCGGAGGTTATTTGAAGCATGGCGCCGAGTTGCTGTGAATTGGTTACTTCCTCGCCGTCGTCCAGTAGTTGCGAGAGGATGCGAACGTATTGGGGGAGGCGGGAAATGACGACCTCCGGTACTTCGACCGGTCCAATAGCAGGATTGATCCCCCCGGGAGTATCACTTGGGTTGGACACCATGACAATAAGCAAGCCCTAAACCGTAAGCGAAGACGTGCGGTCTGTCGATATAAGGACCGCAACTTATATGAACCACAAGGTAAAGTAATTACCCCTGCCGGCTATAATCTATCCCCCGGACTTGCTGGCGTCAATAGCCACCATACTCTCACACGTACCCACTTTGTCATTGCGACCCCGTACTCGATGCGGGGGTTGGTAATCTCGTCGACGTAGCAAAGGCGGTTTGCCCACGTATGTTCAACCTCATCGAGATTGCCACGTCGCTGACGCTCCTGGCAATGACAGGGGGTGATGCTCTTCACAATGACAGATTAATGCGGATAGACGATGTCGGTAACGCACGGACATGAGCGCACCCACAAACCTGGAGGGATACCATGCACGTTGGACTGGTGCGTATTGCACTACGCCTGCACGACAGCCAAAGCCTGAAAACCCGTCGACAGGTAGCCCGCAGCCTTACCAACCGGATACGGGGCCGCTTCAACGTGGCGGTAGCCGAGGACTCGGAGGAGGACGGCAACGCCTGGCAGCGGCTAACGCTGTTGGTGTCCTGCGTCAGCAACGATAGCGGACACGCCGATTCCATCCTGGCCAACGTGGTGGACTATATCGCCAACACCCGACCGGATCTGGAGCTGCTGGAATATGGCACCGAGATAATCAGCGGGGTTTGATGATGGATGGCGCCGGGAAAAGCAAACGCCCCGGGCGGTTGGGCACCAGGGGCGCGGGAATCGGCTGGCGGAATGCCAGGTTGATCAGATTCGATCGTTAATAGCGTGCATCAGGTCCTGAAGGTCGGGGAAAAGATGGGCGTCGGGAGTGTGCTTGTGTTCGCCGATCAGATCGCCGTCGATGATGATATCGAACTTGCCGTGTTCACCGGGTGTCAGTTTGAACGTGGATATATTGTCGCCGGTGCGAGTAAGGGCTTCGCTGGCCATCCAGGCCGCGCGTCCTGCGTGCCCTCAATCCCAACAATAGACGATCTCGATTTCCAGGCGTTTCATATCAGGTCGCTGTGCCATTGGGTAACTCCTGCTTGGCATAGAATGCCAATGATTTTGTTTCAGCCGATGATATGCGAATGCGCCGCAGTATGCAACGACGGGGTGTCCTTCGACGGGCTCAGGATGAACGGGGGGCGGCGGCGGTCCTTCGACAGGGAGAGAGGATGATCACCCTCACCCCAACCCTCTCCCATCAAGGGAGAGGGGGCCGGGATGGACGTCCTTCGACAGGCTCAGGATGAGCGGCGACGGTACAGCCGGCCCTTCGACGGGCTCAGGATGAGCGGCGACGGTGGAGGCGGCCCTTCGACAGGGAGAGGGGATGATCACCCTCACCCCAACCCTCTCCCATCGAGGGAGAGGGGGCCGGTATGGACGTCCTTCGACGGGCTCAGGATGAACGGCGACGGTGGAGGCGGCCCTTCGACAGGCTCAGGATGAGCGGCGACGGTGGAGGCGGTCCTTCGACGGGGAGAGGGGATGATCACCCTCACCCCAACCCTCTCCCATCAAGGGAGAGGGGGCCTGGATGAGCGGGGGGTGGCGGCGCGGTGGTTTGGAGCCAATCGATGAGGGTTTCCCAAAATTCGCGGGATTCGCCGATGTCCAGATGCCCCTTGCCTTCCAGTTCGAGGTACTGCTTGGGTTGGCGGGCTGCGTCGTACAGCTTGCGTCCCTGCCACACCGGCACGAGTTCATCGTCGGTACCGTGAACGACCAGCAGCGGGCAGCCGATTTTGCTGATGTGAGCCAACGTATTGAAACGGTCGCCGACCACCAATCCGTTCAACGTAACCATCGGGTAGGATAACTTTGCCATTTCACGCAACGAGGCGAACGGAGCCACCAAAGCCAGTCCCCGGGGGTGGAAACCTTCGGCGGCCAGACGTGTCGCCACGGCCGAACCCATGGAGACCCCGAAATAATGTGCCGACTCGGGTGGGACACCATAGCGCCGGCGAAGATGGGTCAGGACCGCCCTGGCATCAAAGGCCGTATTCCGGACTGACGACCGACCGTCGCTGAGGCCAAAACCGCCGTAATCGAAGGCGAGGATGTTGCCTCCGGTATGATGTCGCACAGAGGCGAACTCGCCGATGCGCAGGCTTAGGTTTGCGCCGACACCGCCAAACCAGAGCCAGGTGAGGTCGGTTTGCGGATGCCCCGGGATGTACCAGCAGACCAAAGATCGGCCATCGGCAGTGTTTGTTATCGTCGATTCAAAATCCAGGCCCAGGTCATTCGGAGTAGTGTCACTCAACGGTCTGGGCCGAAACAGCAGACGCTGTTCCAGGTAATTCAACATTACGGTTGGCAGTAACGAATCCAGCATGGCGTCAAGTTACAACGTCGGGTTAGACGTCTCCGATACTGTCAGCGAGGATTTCCAGGACATCCCTGGCTTCTTTGGTATCAGATTGACCTTTGGCCTGGATACCCTCGGTCATCATTTGCAGGCAGAACGGGCAGGAAACCCCCACCGTATCGGCTCCGGTTTCCAGGAAGTGGTCGGTGCGTACGTGATTGATGCGGTCACCCTGGCTCTCCTCGATCCACATGTGGCCGCCGCCAGCGCCACAGCAGAAACCGCGCTCGCGACACCGGGGCGACATCTCCACGAGCTTGAGCCCGGGGATTGCTTTGGCCACGTTGCGGGGTTCGTCGTAGACACCATTGTGCCGTCCCAGGAAGCAGGAGTCATGGTAGGCGACCGACACATCCATGACCTTGATGGGCTTGATGCGCCCCTCGCGTATAAGGCCGTCTACGAACTGACTATAGTGCAGCACTTCGTAGTTGCCGCCAAACTGGGGGTATTCATTACGCATGGTGTTGAAGCAGTGGGGGCAGATGGTGACGATGGTTTTGATGTTGTAGGAGTTGAGAACCTCGACGTTCTGTTGGGCCATGATCTGGTAGAGATATTCGTTGCCCATGCGCCGGGCCGGGTCGCCGGTGCAGGTCTCCTCGTCGCCCAGGATGGCGAAATCGACGCCGGCGGACTTGAGCACCTTGACCATGGAACGGGCGACGCCCTGGCTGCGCTGTTCCAGTGCGGCGGTGCATCCGACCCAGAACAGAACCTCAGCATCGGGATGGTCGGCGATGGTTGGCACGTTGAGGCCCTCTGCCCAGTCGGTGCGGGAATACGTGGTGCCGCGCCAGGGATGGCCGCGCTGTTCCATGCTGAGCAGGGCGTTCATACCGCTTTCGGGGATGCGGGATTCCTCGAGCACCAGGCTCCGGCGCATGTCCATGATGGTTGGCACGTGCTCCACCACCACGGGGCATTCCTCCATGCAGGCGCCGCAGGAAACGCAATCCCAGATGGCCTGTTCGGGGATGGCGCCGTCGATCAGGGGCATGGGCTCGACGTGTTCGGCATCCCGCTGCCCCTGGTGTCCGATGGCGATCATGTGCTCTTTGATGTTCTCCACGATGTGCATGGGGGACAGCACTTTACCGGTGGTGTGGGCAGGGCAGGCGTCGGTGCAGCGTCCGCAAACGGCGCAGGCGTAACCGTCGAGCAGTTCTTTCCAGGTGAAGTCCTGGACCCGGGAGGCTCCGAAACGCTCCACGTTTTCGAGGTCGATAGCGGCCAGTGTCCCGCGGGGTTCAAGGTTGCGGAAGAAGGCGTTGAGTGGAGCGGCCACCATGTGTATGTGCTTGGAAAAGGGGATATAAAGTGAAAACGCCAGGATGATGATCAGGTGAACCCACCAGAAGACGGCCTGCAAGTTGCCGGCAAATGCTTCCGTCATTCCCAATGCGACGAACCACCCGCTGATGGCTCCACCGATGAACACGCCCGCCTCGGGGCCGGAGCCGGCTGAAGCAACGTAGAAAGAATGGACCAGCAGCGTCGCAATCATCAAGCCCGCGGTGAGTGCGACGATGATGACGGATTCGCCCTTGCGGGTGAGGTCGAAGCTGAGTCGATGGGGTTGGGCGATCCAGCGGCGAGCCAGGGCCCAAACGAGGGCGGCCAGCACGACTACGGCCAGGATGTCCAGATAGATGCTGTACACCAGCACGCCGGTCGGAGTCAGGATTGTTTCGCCGAGGGGATGCCAGATGGAGCCGCCGAAGATGAATATGAGGTAGGAAAGGCTGAAGGACAGGAACCCCCAGAAAATGGCGGCGTGGCTGATGCCGGCCAGGTCGAGGCGGCGGGACCGGGGATCAATGCTGCCCACGCGCTGCAGCACTTTGCGCTGTCCCAGGACGATGACAATGGCGCCCGTCATGCGGGTGAGAGGTCGGTCGAAGCGGGCCACGGGAAGTCCCTGCAGCACCAGACGAAACACGCGGTGGTAAACGGCAAAACCGGCCACCGCCAGGGTAAGGGCAGTGAGCAGGTACACTCCAACCCAAACCGGAATGACGCCGAACAAATTCTCGGGAGGAACCATATATCGCCCTGTTCAGGAGCTGCCGGAATGGTGAACCGGCACCCTATCAAAGTCGCGGCCAAGTTTACCACACCGCCGCCGCTGACTTTCGCCGGCGATGGGGATATCACCCTCGCCCCCGTATCAAGTACGGGGCAGGCTCCAGCCCTCTCCCATCGAGGGAGAGGGGGTCCTTCGACAGGCTCAGGACGAACGGGCGGGCCACCCTCACCCCAGCCCTCTCCCATCAAGGGAGAGGGGGTCCGACAGGCTCAGGATGAACGGGGACGGTGGGCTCAGGACGAACGGGCGGGTCACCCTCACCCCAGCCCTCTCCCATCGAGGGAGAGGGGGGTCCTTCGACAGGCTCAGGATGAACGGGGACGGTGGGCTCAGGACGAACGGGCGGGCCACCCTTACCCCAGCCCTCTCCCATCGAGGGAGAGGGGGCCTTCGACAGGCTCAGGACGAACGGGGACGGTGGGCTCAGGATGGGCGGGGAAAGGGGGCGTGGGAGAATATTCCGTTGACGGTTGGGCCGTGGTACTGCACAATGGTTGACGCCATGAATTTGCATGAGTATCAGGCCAAAGCGATTTTCGCCCGTTACGGGATTCCAGTGCCCAACGGGCAGGTGGCAGGTACTCCGGATGAGGCGGCACAGGCGACGGCAGGGTTCGGCGGACGGGCGGCGATCAAGGCGCAGGTACACGCCGGTGGCCGGGGGCTGGTGGGCGGTGTGAAGGTGGTCAGATCTCCGGATGAGGCGCGCGAATTTGCCGGCAGCCTGCTCGGCACTCGGCTGGTTACCCATCAAACCGATGCCAACGGCGTGCCCGTCGACGGTGTTCTGGTGGAGGAATTGGCGGACATCGCCACGGAGATGTACGTGGCCCTAACCATCGACCGGAATTTTCGGGGCGTGGTTTTCATCGCCAGCGCCGCCGGGGGAACGTCCATAGAAGAGGTTGCGGCTACCGACCCTGACGCCATCATCACTGAAAACGTGGACCCGCTGCTGGGGCTGATGCCGTTTCAATGCCGGCGTCTGGCAGCCCGGCTGGAATTGACCGGACCAACGGCGCGGCAGGCAGCCAACATCTTCGACGCCCTGTATCGCATTTTCACCGAGAACGATTGCACGCTGGTTGAGGTGAACCCCCTGATCGTAACGGGCGATGGTTCGGTGGTGGCCCTGGATGCCAAGGTAAACCTGGAAGATGATGCGATGTTCCGTCACCCCGATTTGCACGAACTTCGGGACCGCAGTCAGGAGGACCCACTGGAGGCACAGGCGGCGGACGACGATATCGCCTACGTGAGCCTGGACGGCAGGGTGGGTTGCCTGGTGAACGGCGCCGGGCTGGCGATGGCAACGCTGGATGTGGCCAACGCAGCGGGCGCGGCGCCGGCCAACTTTCTGGACGTGGGCGGCGGCGCGTCCGAAGAAAAAGTGGCGGCGGCGGTGAGCATCATCCTGTCGGATCCCAAGGTTGACCGGGTTCTGGTCAATATTTTCGGCGGCATTTTGCGTTGCGATGTGGCGGCCCGCGGGATAGTGATGGCCTTTGAAGAACATCTTGCCCAGCAACCGCTGGTGGTGAGGATGCTGGGAACCAACCTGGCTGAGGGCAAAAACATTCTGGCCCAGTCGGGACTGAACGTAACCTTCACCGACACGCTTACCGAGGCTGCGGCGGCTTTGAGCGCCGAACCGGCGGCATAATCCGATGGGCATTCTGTTAAA
The DNA here is from genome assembly GCA_965217175.1 of Dehalococcoidia bacterium. Taxonomy (GTDB): domain Bacteria; phylum Chloroflexota; class Dehalococcoidia; order Lucifugimonadales; family UBA3495; genus Bin87. Next base: position 742,495 of record OZ244251.1, on the reverse strand, counting down.
CGAGCAGTCCAGGGTTCTGGTGCAGGGCATCACCGGGCGTGAGGGTAGTTTCCACGCCCGTTCCTGCAAAGAATACGGTACGCAACTGGTGTCGGGCGTGACCCCCGGTCGGGGCGGGCAGCTGTTCGACGACTCGGTGCCGGTGTTCGATTCCGTGGGAGAAGCTGTCGATTCTACCGGCGCCAACGTGGCCCTGGTTTTCGTGCCGCCGGCTTTTGCCGCCGATGCGGTCGCTGAATCCGTGGACGCCGGCATACCGCTGATCGCCTGCATCACCGAGGGCATACCGGTGCAGGAGATGGTGGGCCTGTATCGCTACGTACACGCGAGTCCCACGCGGCTGATTGGCCCCAATTGCCCGGGCCTGATCAATCCCGGGGCAAGATGCAAGGTTGGAATAATGCCCGGAGATATCCACATGCCAGGCAGGGTTGGGGTGGTTTCCCGCAGCGGAACCCTGACCTATGAGGCAGTGGGGCAGTTGACCGATCTGGGGATCGGTCAGTCGTCGTGCGTGGGAATCGGCGGCGACCCGATAATCGGCAGCAGCTTTGTCGAGATACTGCAACTGTACAACGATGATCCCGATACCGACATGGTGGTGTTTATCGGCGAGATCGGGGGGACGATGGAGCAGGAGGCAGCCGAATACATCGGTTCTGCCGAGTTTACCAAGCCCATCTGCTCGCTGATCGTGGGGGCGACGGCGCCGCCCGGAAAGCGCATGGGACATGCTGGAGCCATCATAACCGGCGAGAGCGCTACGGCCGCGTCTAAAACCGCCGCCCTGGAAAAGGCGGGGGCGGTTATTATTCCCACGCCGGCGGACATCGGCGCAACGGCGCAGCAGGTGTTGCGAGAGACCGGGCTGACGGGATAGGTTGGTCGGGCCGGCAACCGGGACTGCCGCAATGGATTGACGGATGCCAAATCGGGCCGGCGCCAGTCTTCATATCTCAATGTTTCCTCTTGATGTGTCCTCCGCAGCCGATCGCTTCGTACGATATTGCACCTCCGTAAGTCGTGGTAGCATATAACCAGTCAGAAAGACCGGTAGTATACGCGAATCTATCGTAAGTGAGTCAACTGCCGTGCGAGAAGTCCAGTCAACTGAAGCCAAAGCCCGCTTGGCGGAATTGCTGCGGACCGTAGAGAGGGGAGAAACCATCGCCATAACGCGTCACGGTAAAGTGGTGGCATATTTGACGCCTCCAGCAGAGCCAGGCGCCGCTAATCACAAGGAAGCGGTGATGCGATTCCGGCAGTATCTTCACATGCCACGCGCCGCTGGCACGCCCACCAGTGAAATCCTGGAAATGCGACACGACGGTCATGCGCGATGAGCGCCTACGTACTGGACGCTTCAGTGGCGGCGGCATGGTTTCTGGCCGACGAACCTGATACGACTGCGGGCGCTGCGTTGGACCGCCTCGAATCGGGCGAGGCATACGTACCGCAGCTATGGCATTTGGAAATTCGCAATGTGCTGTTGGTTGCCGAAAGAAGGGGCCGTGTTGCCCCGGGAGAGGCGACTCAACACTTAAACGCGCTGGCCAGGTTGCCGATCCAAACCGATACTGCGCCGGACCTGGAAGGGGCTTATGGGTTGGCCAGAGTTTACGAACTCACGATCTATGACGCCATATATCTTGAATTGGCGATGCGGAAACACGTGGCTCTGGCGACTTTGGATTCCCGACTGGCGGCTGCGACCGTCGGAGAACGCCTGGAAGTAATTGCGTGACCGTTCGCGGGTATGCAAAAGGGGTTGGTCGAATTCGCCAGGACTGCCACGTTGCTGGCGCTCCTCGCAATTACAGGGGGCGGCCCTTCGACGGGCTCAGGACGAACGGGGGTATGTTTCGCGCGATGACAGGGGCGGCCCTTCGACGGGCTCAGGACGAACGGGGGTATGTTTCGCGCGATGACAGGGGGCGGCCCTTCGACGGGCTCAGGACGAACGGGGGTATGTTTCGCGCGATGACAGGGGGCGGCCTTCGACGGGCTCAGGACGAACGGGGGTATGTTTCTCGCGATGACAGGGGACGGCCTTCGACGGGCTCAGGACGGACGGGGGTATGTTCCTCGCGATGACAGGGGACGGCCTTCGACGGGCTTAGGACGAACGGGGGTATGTTTCGCGCGATGACAGGGGGCGGCCTTCGACGGGCTCAGGACGAACGGGGGTATGTTTCTCGCGATGACAGGGGACGGCCTTCGACGGGCTCAGGACGGACGGGGGTATGTTCCTCGCGATGACAGGGGACGGCCTTCGACGGGCTTAGGACGAACGGGGGTATGTTTCGCGCGATGACAGGGGGCGGTCATGCGCTATAATATTGACCTGCGCGGGCGTAGCTTAGTGGTAAAGCTCTAGCCTTCCAAGCTAGTTACGTGGGTTCGATCCCCATCGCCCGCTCCACAACGCGTCCGATCGGGCGCTTTTTTATTCTTCGAACCGGCACAGGGGCTGCGACGCGCTGGCGGCAACCTGCTGGCGCACGGTAGCGAGGGCGCGGACGGCCGCTTGCTGCACGGCCGCGGCGTCGAGGGTGGCAATCAGTTCGCCGAATTCGTCCTGACCGAAGTTTTCTTCCTGTCTGAACTCGTCGATCAGCGCGGCGATGGCAACGTTCCGTTCGCTCTCGATGGCATGGGCCAGGGCGGTCAGCGCGCCGCTATCGATCTGGCGTCCAATCTCGGCGGTGAGCAGCTCGGTTTCCACGACCCGACGCTGGATGACCCCGATATTCTGGAGGTTGCGTCCGAGATAACACCCGCCAAACTGCATAATCTCGCACTCGCGGCCTTCCAGTCCCTCGATCTCTGCAAACCAGTGATAGCGCGGTTCAAGTTCGTGCTGGCTGAGGTAGTCGCGTACTTCCTGATCCTCGGCGGCAGGATCCGTGGGATCGAACACGAGCTTTATGGTGTTCATCATGAGGCCCGCTGGTTCAACTGCGATGTACATTTTGACCTCCTGTAGAGACGGGGCGAGTCCTCTCCGGCGCTCCGACCCTCTCCCGCTGGGAGAGGGAGTATGTCAGTTCTCCCTCAGACCTGGTCGCATCGGGAGGGAGCGAGGGTCGCGAGCCTATTGATCTCCGATGGCGCGAACGACACGGTCAACGTTTTCGGGACCGGCGACAATGGATTTGTTGTCCACCAACCGCATGGCTTCGACGATGGCGTCGTGGTAAGGGGTGGCGACGCCGGTTTCACGGCCCTTGTCGCAGATGAGACCGTTCATAAAGTCTACTTCGGACTTGCGGCCCTTGTGGACGTCCTGGGCCATGGAAGCCAGCCAGTTAACCCGCCCGCCGGACTCCGACAGTCTCCCATCCAGTTCTTCGAAAACGTCGCCCTTGTCGGCGTCAGCCCAGAATTCGGCGGGGATGCCGTTGATGTCCACGACCTTGAGGCCCTGGGCGAGGCCGACCTGAGTGCCTTCTTTGGCCAGCTGGATGCGGATGCGTCGAATGCGAGCATCTTCGGCCATTTCCTGGCTGCCCAGTTTGCTCATGGCAGAGATGGCGTTACCCATGCCGTTCTGGCAGAGTTTGGCCCACCGCTCCCCCCACAGGTTATCGGTGGCGTAGGCGGCATCGATATTGTCAAGCTTGGCGACGATGGCCTTGGCACGCTCTGTAACCTGCCCGCTGTTTTCACCCACGCGAAACACGGTGTGGCCTTGTTCGCGTCCGGGTTCTCCGCCCCGATTGACGTGGCCGGGCTCCCAGAGGGCAACCTCGATGTGAGAGGCGATACAACCCAACTGGCGCTCTGGACCCACGATGGAAGCAATGGTCGGGTCGTTCCAGCAGTTCTGGATAGAAACGAAGGCTCCATCGTCCTTGACGTAGCGCTTGATGAAATGGGTGGCCCATTCGGTGTCGTACGACTTGACGGTGATGAACGCGTAGTCGAATGGTTCGGTGATGTTTTGCGCCTCGGTGAGGTGCATGGCGTTGACGGGGACGGTGAAGTCGCCCTGACTGCCACTGGCGCGCAGACCCACGGTGCGCATTTTTTCAACGTGCTCGGGCCACATATCAATAAAAGTGATGTCGTCGTCGCCAGCCTGGACCAGGAAAGCGCCGACATAGCTGCCCACGGCTCCGGGTCCCATGATTGCGATGCGATCTGCCATAGTTTCTTCTCCTTAGTTGGGGTGATCTGCGCCGGCGGCAGAGGCTGCCGCAGAGTACGATGGTGAATGGAGAACAGCGTAGCAGCGGCAGATTTCGTCGCGGAATTCCGGGGGAATGAGCTGCCAGTCTTTCACCTGTACGATGAACGGCAGCCTTGATTCGGACAGATCTTCCTTCAACAGGAACCTGGTAATTTCGCTAAGGGGTTCATTCCCGATGATCACCAAGTCGAGGTCGGAATACCTGCGGGCCCGTCCATTTACGCGGGAGCCGTAGGCCCATACTTCTCGATCTGGTAGATGTTTCGCCAGAATATCTGCCAGCATTTTCATGTGCTCCGGCAGGACGTCGATGACGGATTGGGTAAGCATTACTTCCTCTCGTTCAACACTGTAATCAGCGCTTCAACTGCCTGATGCAACTCAGGAGCGGCTTCGGCGGTTCTGCTTGCCACCGTGTCAAAATAATCATGAGCAGAATCGTTCCTGCGTTCTCTAAAATAGAACCACTGCTCCGCGGAAGCGATTATTCCGTAGTCGGCAGCGGCCCTCAATACATCTCCCACAGTCATCCTATCAACATCGGTTTTCAACAACGTGGCATCTTCCAGGCTACGCCGTATGAATCCGTAAGCTAGCTCGTGAGTGAATTCGTAGCCTTTGACCACCGCAGTTCGATATATGCCGTGATGTGGATGGTTTTCTTCCAAAGCTACGTAAGCTTCCAGAAACTCGCCCAACCGGGCATTGGCCCGTTCCAGCGGGGCCAAGTTGATTGATCCATCCCTTGCCATGATACTGCAATTCCGCCCTTTCTACATCCCCACTACGCGGGCGTCGTCGATAGTTTCACATTACTTCTTCTCGCCCTAGCGCCCAAACCTAAACTTTTGAATCTGTTTGTTCTAGCGAAGGTTGTCGGCTATGACTGTATTTAGGAGAGTAGAAGGACACAAACCGATTTTTGGCGGTTGATTCCTCTTCTAGCTTCTTGATTTCTTTGCGCAGCTTTGCGTTATTTCCCGGACGCACTGTCGCGAATATCTCCGCTTCCACCAGTTTGGGATCGATACTTTGCAGGTGAATCCTGACACCGCGAAAATCCTAATTCTGACTTACATCGCAACGACCCGGGCGTTGTCGATTTGCGGCAAGGCCATGATTTCGTCGAGGGCATCGGCGGAGATCGGGTCGTCGACGCCGAGAACCATCATTGCCTGACCACGCGGCGCGATCCGGCCAACTTCCATGAAGCTGATGTTGATGTTGCGTCGGCCGGCCACCGTGCCCACCGCGCCGATTGTGCCGGGCTGGTCCTGGTTGTCCACAAACAGCAGGTAGGGCGTGGACGGCGCAACGTCCATCCAGTAGTCGTTGACGCGAACCAGGTGGGGCTCGTCGCGGAGGGAAGTGCCGGCGATGGTGATGTCGTCGCCGGTGGTGTGAAGCGTGGCCGATATGAGGCTGGCGTATTCGAGTCCATCGGATGAAGTCTGTTCGGTTATTTGCAGGCCGCGCTGCTGGGCCAGCACCGGCGCGTTGATCATGTTGACGACTTCGCCACTGACAGGCGACAACAGACCGACGAGGGCAGCAGCCTTGAGGATGGCCGTGTTGTGGGTGGCGATTTCGCCCTGATAGCGCAGCGTTACGCCGATGAATTGCCCGCGGGCCATGTTGGTGAGCAGGCGGCCCACCATGGAGGCCACCGGCACGTAGGGCGCCAGGATGGCGTGAACCTCGGGCGGGACGAAGGGGGCGTTGACGGTGTTGCGGGCCGGCTGTCCGTTGAGCACGGCGATTACCTGCTCGGCGGCTTCGATAGCGACTTCGCGCTGGGCTTCCTGCGTGGACGCGCCCAGATGGGGCGTTGCCATCAGGCGTGGATGGCGCAGCAGGGGAAGGTCGCCGGGGGGTTCGTTGGTGAACACGTCGAGGGCAACACCGGCGAGCTGTTCGTTTTCCAGGGCTTGCAGCAGGGCGTCTTCATCCACCAGCTCTCCGCGAGCGACGTTGATGAGCCGGGCGCCGGGTTTCATCTTCGCCAGTTGCTCTTTGTTGATCATTTTGGTGGTTCCCGGTGTCAGCGGGGTGTGCAATGTGATGAAATCTGCCTGGGGCAGCAACTCATCCAGCGTCATGGTGGTTACGCCCAGGCGAGCCGCGAAGTCTGGGGCCACGAAGGGATCGAAGGCAATCAGCCTCATGCCGAAACTACTGGCGCGGCGGGCCACTTCCGAACCAACGCGTCCGAGCCCGATGATGCCCAGGGTCTTGTTGCGAACCTCGATGCCCATAAACGCCGAACGCTGCCACTGTCCTTCCTTCATGGAGGCGTAGGCCTGCGGCACGTTGCGGGCAAGGGAGAGCATGAGGGCGAGGGTGTGTTCGGCGGCGGCCACGGTGTTGCCAATGGGAGCGTTGACCACGGCGATGCCGGCCCGGGTGGCGGCGTCGAGGTCGATATTGTCAACGCCAATACCGGCGCGGGCGACGACCTTGAGGTTACGGCCGGCCTCGATCACCGGGCTGGTTACCTTGGTTTCGCTACGCACGACCAGGGCGTCGTAATCGCCGATGATGTCAACGAGTTCTTCCGGCGTGAGGCCGCGCTTGATGTCGGTGGGGACGTTTTTCTGGAGCAACTCGATGCCTTCGGAGGCAATGTTGTCAGTTATTAATACCTTGGGCATGGGTAATCGGCACCTCTAGGTGGAGTAATCAATCAGAAAATATAGTTCGGCGGAGACGGAATTCGGGCCGAACCTTTCGGTGAATCGTAGTTGGTGGTGTGATCTGAAGCGGATTCGATCCAACCGCGCGGCTTGCAACGGCGGCGCGTGCTCCGCATTCGATGGTAGCATACTGACCGCCGGCTGTCAGCCGGACACCTGAGAGGTAGAGACGAGAGCGCGCCACCAATGTCAATTCGTCGACCCTACCGCGCAGTCGGGATGTTGTTAATTAGTGTACTGGTAGCGTCGGTGATGGCGTTGGCGTGCGACAACGCTGATCTGTCCACCGCGCCGCCGGTCCCTGGACCAACGACGCCTGGGGCCGCTGAGAAATCGACCCAGCCATCAACGGATCCGACGACGCCGGCTCGGCCAGCGACGGAAGGCGTTACACCGAGGTTTACGCTAACTCCAACATCACTCGTGTTGACTCCGTTGCCGACTTACACGCCCCGGCCGCCCACGCCTCTCGGACTGACGCCGGAGTCAACTCCCGATTCGGGCGACAGTCCGTCCACCCAACTGATCTGGAGCTACGAGGCCGAGCTGGCCGGATTTTCCTCACCGATAGTCGTGGACGGGGTTGTGTACGTCGGCACCGAAAGCCGCATGAATGCGTTTGATGCCATCAGCGGGCAACTCCGTTGGCGCTACGAAACTGAAACGGGTTATTTGTGGAGCGAGGCGGCGCTGTCGGGCGGGATAGTGTATTTCGGTCCCTACGGCCGCCACGTTTACGCGGTGGATGCTCAAAACGGAACTCTGCTCTGGCGTTATGGCAGCGAGTATGATGTCTTCTTCCTGACCCTGGCGGACGGCGTGGTCTACGTCGTCACCGGAGAGAATTTGCTGGCGCTGGACGCCGCGGCCGGTGAGTTGCTGTCGCGGTATGAATCTGACGTTGATATATCCCTCCCAACTCTGGTCAATGGAACTCTATACGGCAATACGTTTGAAGGCGCTGTCTCCGCGCTAGATACCGCTACCGGCAACACCATCTGGAGCCACGAGACCAATGGCGCATTGGGCCTTTCCCCGGCAGTGGTCGGCGGCGGCGTGCACTTCGGCTCCAGCGACGGATTCCTGAACTTGCTGGAGGCGGACTCCGGTAATTTGGTGAAACGTTACCAAATCGGCGGCGAACCGGTGACCCCTCCGGTGGTGGTGGATGGCGTGGTCTATTTCGGTTCAACCGAGGGCTATGTGTACGCATTGGATACCGACACCGGCGAGCTGCTGTGGCACTACCTCACCGGCGCCGATATTTTTTCTTTCCCCACGGTAGCTGATGGGGTGGTTTACATCGCTTCCATGGACAACACCGTGTACGCTTTGACAGCCCCTTAGCAACCTCCCCGGCGTACGGTCCTTCGACAGGCTCAGGATGCGCGGGGACGGGGGATGACCACCCTCACGCTGCCCTCTCCCATCAAGGGAGAGGGGTCCTTCGACAGGCTCAGGATGCGCGGGGACGGGGGATGACCACCCTCACGCTGCCCTCTCCCATCGAGGGCGAGGGGTCCTTCGACAGGCTCAGGATGCGCGGGGACGGGGGATGTGACCACCCTCACCCAGCCCTCTCCCATCAAGGGCGAGGGGTCCTTCGACAGGTTCAGGATGCGCGGCGACGGGGGGCGCGGCGATGCAAAATGTCTGGAATTGGTGGCCACCGGTGTATTGACAAGTATCGTTCATAGATATAATATGTATTCAAGGTGCTGGGGTTACAGGGAAATCCCACCCACCCGAACCCGATGGAAATGATCCGTCGTCAGCACAGGAGGTTTGAAATGGTTTCGCTGATAACGCTAAACCATAAGTGGCATTGCCCCTGTAAACGCCCTGTCGGCCAGGGCATCGCGATTCGATGAATCGCCGCCGCCGATGGGGAAACCAGAAGCATCGGGCGAGCCGTTGGTAAATACGCAAAGGCCACACGCCTGACCGGGCGCAGGTTGGCGCCATCGGTAAGACGGGCATATCGGTCGAAAGACCGACCAGCGGGCGGCCAACGCCGATGGAAAACATAAGGCCAGGATACCGTAACGGGGTCCTGGCCTTTCTTGTTGTTGCAAACAACCTGGCGCTTCGGTTTTCGACCATTCATTCCGTCATTCTGAATAATCAGGCCCGTGCGATGAGTGGTCGGCGATGCGGGACGTATTTACCGCCAGACCCGGGAGTTTACGCAGCCTCCGCCCGCCTCGCGTCCAGGTATTCGGCACACTGAGGCATCCAGGGGACTGAACAGTCGGGAGTCCATCCGGGTGTTTCACCGCCGTTGGCTTCGGGTTGGCCGGCGTTTGGGGCAGGCATTTCGACGGCTGGGTGAACAGGACGAAAAATTATCAAGGAAAGGACGATGGCCGCGATAACCGGGAAGGCCAGGATCAGGAAGCCGTCGCTGAAACCCGGCGCGGCGCCGATGTAAAAAGGGTTGAGCGGATTGCTGAGCGGTGTACTGCGGATACCTGCCGCCGCGATCAGCGTTGTCGCGCCGAAACTTCCACCCAGGAAAAACAGCATAGAGTTTATGCTGAGCGCCGAGGCCAGCAGCGGGCCCCGCATCGCGCTGGATATCATCGCCGCCAACGGTGTGTTGGTGAGACCGAACCCTGCACCGAGCAACCCGGCGCAAGCGGCAACTCCCCAGACCGACGCTCCGGCATAGGTGGATAGACCCAGCACGGCAAGCAACATTACCGGTGCGCCCAGCAGCATGGGCCGGCGTCCTCCCCAGCGATCCGTGGCGCGTCCCGCCAACACACCGAATGCCGCGCTGCAAACTGCGCCGGGCAACATCACCAAACCCACCTGCGTTGCGGTGAGGCCGTGGGTTGCCGCGGCCATGATGGGGACGCCGATCAGCGTAGCCAAATTGGCAGCCATCACCGTGAAGCTGATACCGACCAACGCTACGTATCGACGATTCTGCAGGAGCGCTCTGGGGATGAACGGGGAACCGGCCCGAGTCTGCCGATAATACAGCGCGACGAGACCGATGACGAACGCCGAAACGCCGATGAGAACAGGGTAGGAATTCCAGCCTGATCGCGCCCAGGCCGACGGCGCCAGTAACGCGCCCACCACCACCAGACCCAACGCCATGCCTCCCCAAATGTCGAGGCTGCCTGCAGAACGAGTTTCGTCCGATGGCAGGATTCGCAACGCCAACGGAACCAGCAGAACCGATGCGGCGTTGATGAAGAAGATGGATTGCCAGCCCAATGATCCTGACAGTACGCCGCCCAGCAGGGGACCGATGGCGGAGGCTCCGCCGATCGTTGCCGCCAGAATCCCGAGGGCCTTGCCGCTGGAATCCGGCCCGTAGGCTCGGCTGGCCAGTGTCATCCCGAGGCCGGGAACGGCGGCGCCGCCGCTGGCCTGGATAATTCTGCCGAGGAGCAGTATTTCAAAGCCCGGCGCCAACGCACACACCAGTGAACCGAGCGCGAAAAGACTCAATCCCAGGATGAACAGCGGTTTCGCGCCGTGGCGGTCGGCCAACCGGCCGTAGAACGGGATCGCGATACCAAAGACCAGAAGGAAGCCGGTCATGACCCAACCGAGCTGTCCTGAGTCCACGGACAACTCGGCGGCGATGTCGGGAAGCATGACTCCCAGGGCGGATGCGTTCAGTACACTCAGGAATAGGGCAACGCAGATAATTGGCAGGATGGCGGATCGATGTCCTGCACTGACACTTGCGCTCATGGTGGGCTCTCCCGTATGTGACATCCGGTTGTTAGCGTTGGGAGAGGGGTGTTAACCATGCCCCTCTCCGCCGGCCTGGCTAAACGCTCCGGGGCAGGTGCACGTTCATGAGTTCCATAAATCCACTCATGTCATAGTCGGCCATATTCAGCCGGGCCAATTCGGCCATCACCGCTTCCCAGGTGACGGGAATCGCTCCGGCCTGGATGATGCGCTGCATACCGCGCTCGTGGGCATCGACGCTGGTGCCGCCCGATGCGTCGGACACGGCGTACACCTCATAACCTTCGTTGAGCAGGTCCAGGGCGGGAAACACGAGGCACACTTCCGTCCAGAGGCCAGCCATTATCAGCTTGCGGCGTCCGGTGGCGATCACGGCCTCGCGGAAGGCGGGCTCTTCCCAGGCATTCACCCTGGATCGATCGACGGTGGAAACGCCGGGCAGCGCCGACTTTAGCTCGGCAATCGTATCCTCCTGGTAGCCAGCGCTGACAGCAACGGTGGTGAGCACGATGGGCAACTTGAACAGGCTGCCGGTCTTGGCCAACGCCAGGACGTTGTTGACCAGAATCTCGCGGCTAACGGACCTGGTGCCGTCAATCAAACCTGGTTGAAAGTCAATCAGAATCAATGCCGAATTTTCGGGAGTGAGCAGATGATCGGTTTTGGGGTCCCGTGCGATTTGCGTAGTCATAGCGACCTCCGGATTTTGTGGGCTTTGAGGCCAGCGAACCGGCCGATATCGTTTACGTTCACGCTGATCAGATGGCGCTCATATTGGATCCTCCCCGATTGGTTCGTGGGCCAGTATCTTTTTCAGCATCCGCACGAATTCCGCCTGCTCCGCGCTGTCGAGACGGCTGGCGAAATGGTCGTTATTGGCGTACACCAGGTGCGCCAACCGTGGCACCAGCTCCCGCCCGGCTGCGGTAAGGGTGATGCGGACGTTGCGACGATCGCGGGTGCTGCGCCGACGCTGGACCAAACCCCGGGCAACCAGACGGTCGACCTGGCGGCTGATGGCGGCGGCGTCCACCGGGATACATCGGCACAGAGTGGATACGGAGTCAGCCTCGCCGTTGTAGCAAGTCTCCATGATGGCCCATTGCGGCGTGGTGATTCCAAACGGCGCCAGGCGTCGGTTGAGGCTGTTCTTCAATGCCGACCCCAATGATCCGAGCCAAAACCCCAATCCATCCTGCGCGGTGATTCGTTCTGGCGTGTTCATAAGGCAATAATAATTGACTAAACAATGATTGTCAAGTCTATTATTGACTAATCAATTATATTGTGGCCGGCATAAATCCGGTTACGGGCAGGCCGCAGGAAGATTTCGCGGGGGGTTGGCCCCGGCAGGAAGCGTTAACGCGTGGGAGGGCTGTCGTCCGGCACGGGCAGGCCGGCGGCCGCCAAAGCAGCCTGGTATTGCTCCGGCGTGTTGACGTCCCAGAGTAGTTCCGGAGCGCCCAGTTCCACCCGCCGGGTGGCCGGCTGGTGTCGCTGCGTAACAGCGCGCATCCCCAGGGTGGCTTCGTCGATGGTCAACAGTTCCGGCAGCAGGGTGCGACTTACCACCATAGGGTGGCCGCCTTTGCCCTGGCAGGTGGGAATGGTTATCAATGCGTCGCGGTTGTCGTAGTGGGCGCGCAGCACCTGGCCGATGACGGCGGCGCTACGGGGCTGGTCGACGTTGAGCATGAGGATTGAGCCCTGGGGGTCGTCAGCAGCATCGAGGGCCTGCAGTCCGACCTTGATGGAGGTGGTTTTGCCCAGGCCATAATCGGGGTTTTCGGCACACCGGACGTTGCCGACGGCATAGACATCGCGGTTGGCTCCGATGCGGGCACGCAGTTCGTCGGAACGATGGCCCAGGACAACCACGACCTCGTCAGCGCCGGCGGCACGCAGGGCCACGATCTGATGGATGATGAGGGGCCGGCCATCCCAGTCCAGCAGTGCTTTGAGCGTGCCCATGCGACGGGAAACGCCGGCGGCGAGCAGTATGGCAGACGTGAAGGGCGCTGCGGTGGCGGCCGAGTCTGGCCCCTCTTGAGTCATGGCGGGAACGGTCTGGGGACGGGGCAAGCGCGGCGAGCTAATCCGCCGGCACACTCATGGCGCGGTTGGCGCGGCGTTCGGCGCGTTCCAGGTACCAGTCGTCCATGGTCATGGGACTGCCCTTGCCACCACGGCGAGCCATGATGATTTCGGACATGATGCTGACGGCCAGTTCCTCGGGTTCCAGTGCGCCGATGTCCAGGCCGATGGGGGCGCGCACGTCGGCCAATCGCTCGCGGGGGATACCCAGCTGCAACAGACGCTGGTAGATCATGAGGGTCTTGCGGCGGCTGCCCAGCAACCCGATGTAGCGGGCGCGAGTGGTGAGCGCGGATTCCAGGGCGACATCGTCGAACCAGTGGCCGCGGGAGGCGACAACGATGAAGCTGTTGACGTTGACGTCCAGGTGGGTGGCCCAATCGGTGTAGGGCGTAACGATGGTTTCCTGGGCGTAGGGGAAGCGTTCGGGGTTGGCGAAGTCTTCGCGGTCGTCGACGATGTAGACTCGGTAGCCGAGCCGATGGGCCAGGTCTGCGGTGGCTTTGCCCACATGACCGCCGCCCACCATGACCAATGTTGGAGGGGTGGTGAATCCCTCGACGAAAAGCTCGGTTTTGTCGTCGAGGGTGACGGCCTCGTTGGCGCCGACGGAGGCAACCCTGGCGGCAACCTCCAGGGCGGTTTCGTCCAGCTCGGCGGTTCCGATGCTGCCGACGATGGAGCCATCGGAGCGGAGCAGCAGTTTTGCGCCCAGCTGCACGGTGTCGCCTTCGGACCTGACCACGGTGGCGAGAGCGGCCGGCTCACCGCCGTCATAGGCGCTCAGCAATTCATGGCCGATGTCAGAGAAGTCGTCGGGTTCCCGGAAAGGTTCAAGGTAGAAGTACATGGTGCCGCCACAGACCAGGCCGTCGCGGGCGGCGATATCCTCGTTGAGGTAATAGTCCTTGAACTCGGGGCCACCCTCGTTACGCAGGATTTCGCGGGCGGCAAACCAGATATCGCCCTCAACGCATCCGCCGCCCAGGGTGCCGACGGCAGTGCCGTCTTCGCGCACGAGGAGCATGGCGCCGGCCTTCTGGGGGGTTGATCCCTTGGTGCGGACCACGGTGGCCAACACACAGGGCTTGCCCGTGTCGAGCTGATTTACTGCTTCCTGAATTACGTCGCGCACGCCTTCACCTGCCTAAATCCGGACACCGACGAATACCGTTCAATATGTTTACACCATGACCGTAAAGGGTTTCGTCGGGCGGTGGGTTACTATCGCAATTATACTCTGATTTGATGACTGCACCAAACGGACTGACAACGGAGGGATACTGTGATTTGGAGAGGAGCTGGCCCGGGGGAACGGTGCGCCATCCTTCGACGGGCTCAGGACGAACGGGTGAGGCTACGGGATTGCCACGTCGCTGCGCCCTTCGCGATGACGGGGGGCCATCCTTCGACGGGCTCAGGACGAACGGGGGCTCCGACCTCACGCCCGTCTTTCCCGCGAACGCGGGAATCCACCCACCCCTGCCCCCGGTGGATTCCGGATCAAGTCCGCGATGACGGGGGCCATCCTTCGACGGGCTCAGGACGAACGGGGGCTCACCCTAACCCCCGTATCAAGTACGGGGAAGGCTCCAACCCTCTCCCATCGAGGGAGAGGGGGAGCCGAATCCAACATGGATGAGCTGGGAAATCTATTGCGGTGGTTCGAGGTAGACGGCGTAGAGGTGGCCGTCCTGGGAACCGAAGTAGCCAACGCCGGCGGCGGCGGTAAGTACCGAAGATATTGGGCCGCCGGTCTGATACCGCCAAAGGGAGTTTCCGGTTGCCGCATCCCGGGCGTACAGGTGGCCGTCGTCGGAACCCATGTAAACCACGTCGTCGACAATCGCCAGGGTCGCCACGGCGCCGTTGTCCGCAGTTTGGTACTCCCTCAGCAATTCTGAAGTGGCGGCATCGATGGCGAACAAGAGCGGTTCCTTCGTGCCCACATAGACAATTCCGTCGGCCACCGCGAGGGCGGAAGCACGCTGGCTACCGGTAAAGTATTGCCAATGCAGCCGGCCGGTCGCCGCATCCAGGGCGTACAGGATGTTGCCGGCAACGACATAGACCGTTCCATTGGCCACCGCGATTGGCGTGTCCATGCCGAACGCCGTTTGGTAACTCCACAAAAAGTCGCCGGTTGCAGCGTCCAGTGCGGAGAGCAAGCCGGGCCCCGCAGCGAGGTACACCGCGCCATCTGCGAACACAGGCGCCAGCGCAGTCCAACCGGTGGGATACTGCCACCGTATTTCTCCGGTAGCAGCATCTAGAGCATACATTTGATCTCCGAGGGTCCCGATGTACAGGGTGTCGCCGGCCAAGACCGGATTGGACCACGTATCATCGATTTCACGATGCCACAAGTATTCGCCGGTGATGGCGTCGAGGGCGTAGAAATCAGAACCAACCGGAAGGTAGACCATACCCTGGTCAACAACGGCGGATGCCGAAATGCCGTGCTGGGCATCGAAGTCCCACCGGACGTCGCCGTTGTTCGCATCGAAGGCATAGAGGTTATTGCCGGCCGTCAGGTAAACCAGGCCGTCTGAGATGGCTGGCGAAGAGTAGATTTCATCGCCGATGTTCAGGTACCACATCAGGTAGCCGGGTATTGGCGGCAGCGCGGCCCCCGGCGATGTGGGAGTAGCCTCTGACAATGGGGGCGGCGGCGGTGGTGAGTTGGATACGGTTACGCTGACGCCAAGGGTTTCGCCGCGCCAGGCGGGGTTGTAGTACGAATAGGCCTCGGATGGTACAGGCTGGGCACGCACGGGATACTGGGCGCGGGCGTTGAAACGCAGTTGCATCCCGTGACCAGCGTTGAGGTCTTCGATGTACAGGATTACCTTGCGACCGGCGATCTCGTAGCGTTTCACCCGCGGATAGGCTTGCACCAACTGCCGCACCGAGTCCACCTCCGCGGCGAAACCGGTGGGAACCGCAACGTCGAGCACGATCATGCCGGCGTCCAGCGACGTCGTCGGGACAAACGCCAGATCGGCAGTAATCTCGATAATATCGTCGACCTGGACGTGGTCGGCGTTGTAGGTAACGTCGACGTGGAACATCTCGAAGGAGGCAGATTGAACCTCGGGGAGATTGAAGCGGTGCACTACCTGGGCGACGACCTGCCCGGCGCCTGTTGTGGCGACTCTCAGGTCGGTTCCCCGGGGCAGCTGCAGAGTCTGGACGATGTCGGCGTTGGATTCATCGACAACGACGCGATGGTTCCAGTCTCCCGCGGACAGTTCGATGGTCATATCGACGTCGAATTTGGATTGGGCGGCGAACTGGATGAGGGCTTGCAGCCCAACGACGGTGTCCTGGGTAGAGCTGTAACCTCCAAAAGCGTTGCGCTGGTAGACCAGCCAACGGGCAGCGTTGGAGGCGCTGATGAGGTCGCCGTTCTCCAGGAGGGCCATGGTGGCATATCCGGTGGTTTCGACGCCGGCGGAATGCTGCCAGTGCAGGCCGTTGGCGTCGCTGGTCGCCATGGACATCAACTGTTGGTAGGCATCGCCGGCGCGCGGGCTGTTACCCAGGGCCAGGGCGTAGGCGACGATGGCCATGGTGTAGGGGTCGTCGATGCCCGGCAGTTGACCTTCCAGGTATCGCAGAGCGCTTGCAGACTGGCTGGTATCGCCGGCCTCCCGGAGGGCGATGGCGATGTAGGCGGTGAGGGCCGTGTTGCCCTGCAAGCCGCCCAGCAGATCCCGATTATGCACGAAACCGACGGGCTCAAATGATCCGTTCCCGCGCCGGTGGGAGAGAATCCACTGCATGGCCTCATCCAGCACGGCGGTATCGATGTAGATGAGTCCGTCGGCCTGGGCGAAGGACTTGAGAACGAACGCCGTAAGCCACAGGCTGCCTTCGGGATCTGACTGGCCGAAGGCCGAGAAACTGCCATCGTTGCGGCGGTAGGTCAATTCCCTCTGGTATCCGGTGGTCATGAAATGTTCGGCGGTGGCCATCACCTCGGGTTTGAGCTGACCGGTTTGCTGGAGGTAGCGGGCCACAAAGATGTTGGGGGCAAACAGGATCATGTTCTGCTCGCCGCAGCCGTAGGGCATCTGGAGCAGGTTCTCGAGTCCTTCCAGCGTTTGGCTCAGGTAACTGCCGGTGAGGACAACGTAGGCGCGGTCGGAGCCGGGGATGGCGTCGGGCGGCGCAATGATCTGGAAATCGCGCCGGTCACCGCCGGACAGGATGGCGTTGTCCACCGATTCCCTGGCGACACCTTCCGGTTCGACGAGCAGGGTCTGGATAACGGCATCGGCTGAATCGCTGCTGCGGGCGGTTACCTTGATGGGCAGGCTGCCCAGCTGGGTAAGGCGGATGTTGAATTCAACGCCGCCGACCTCGTTGGGCGCGACGGCAACCACCTGCGTACGTTCGCCCTGCAGTTCATAATCTTCCGATTCGTCGAGTTCGACGAAGAAGTCCTGCGGGGTTTCCAGGTAGTTATAGAGGGCGACCTTGACGGGGAATTCCTCGCCACGGATGGCGGAGTAGGGCAGGTCGACCTGAAGGAAGAAGGGCTGGAACACCGTGAGCTCGGTTTCGGCCACACCCAGGCCGTGTTCGGGGGACATTGCGACGGCGCGGAGCATCCAGGTGGTGATGCTATCGGGGGCTTCCACCGGCAGGGTGGCCTGGCCGGATGCGTCGGTCATAACGTCGGTCCACAGCCAGGTTTCGGGGAAGTACTGGCGCACGCGCTGTACGTCGGCGAGGTCACCGGGTGAAGCGGCGGGAGCCGACTCCAAGTCCACGGCGCTTCCCGATAATAAAGTGTTCTCTTCGACCGCATACCCGCCGCAGCCGACTACGAGGCCGACACCGAGCAGCAGTGCGAGGCCGAACAACGCATATCTGATTTTGCGTCCGCCACGCCGGAACTCCATCACGCCGGCGCCGATGCTTCCGACGGCGAACATACCGCCCACGCCGACCAGAGAACCGAACAGCCAGCGGATCAACCAGGATTCCCGCCGCTGGTACTCGATGCCATCGGGAACATTTTTGTCAGTCATTACCACCAGGCCGGCCTCGGTGAAAGCTTCGGAAGAACCCCTGGTTTTAGCATCGCGGGGCCAGTTAGCCTGGTGCAGCTCGACGCGGGGTTGCAGATAGAGACGTTCGAGTTCCGCGAACACCTGCTGCAAGTTGAGGCGGTTTTCGGCCAGGATGAAAACGGAGCGATCGACGGCGACCAGGCCCACTTTGGCCGGGCCCTGGGTGTTCATCTGAATATCCACCGGATCGCCGGGGCGGGCTTCGGCGACGCTGAAATCGACATCAACGGGCATGGGATAGCTGGCTGATACGGAGAAGGGTATGAAATCGGCGGCCACCTCGTTGTCGGCGAGAATCTGGTACACCAGCAGCCGAGAAGACGGCGACATGTCCGGTGTGAGGTCAATGGATATGTCGGGAGACTGAGAAACGTCGGAAAAGACCACGCGACCGCGGGACACGACCTCGTAGTAGAAGTTTCTGGCTTCGCCGGTGGAGTGAACGAAGAAGCTGGCCGGCTGGCCGACATCGAGCCGGGCGTCGCCGGTTTGCTCCACGTGGATGAAGTTGCCGGTCGGCGAATAGCTGGCCGGGAGGGTGAGGGCGGCGTTGGCGTTGGGTGAAGATGCGCTAATGGTGAGGGTGACCGCGTCATCGGGTGGCTCTATTACGACCAGGGCC
The DNA here is from genome assembly GCA_965217175.1 of Dehalococcoidia bacterium. Classification (GTDB taxonomy): domain Bacteria; phylum Chloroflexota; class Dehalococcoidia; order Lucifugimonadales; family UBA3495; genus Bin87. Next base: position 724,096 of record OZ244251.1, on the reverse strand, counting down.
TTACCGTCCGATGCAGTTACATCGAAGGATTCCTGGTTGATACGGTTCAAATTTTGATCGAAAAATTGCAGGTTGACACTCACGTCGGAGTCGACGGGGCGGTTTTCGGGAGTTTCCGCGACGATGAGCAGGGAGAAGGGCAGGCCGGGTTTGAACGCTCCGCTTTCCGGTATCCACTGCAGGTTCACCGGTGATACAGCGACGGTGAGCAGCTCGGTGGTGCGTTCCAGGTAACCGGTGGATGGTTCGCGCACGGTGATGTCGAGCCGCAGGTTGCCCTGACCGCCAGCGGCGCGGACGCCGGCCACGTACTGGACCGGGGGCAGCTCGAAGGAGACGGAGCCGTCAATTTCATCGGTGAAGACGGCGTACTGTTCCCAATCGCCCACGTAACGGGAGGCGACGATTTCGACCTCGCCGCGCACCGGCTTGCCGAAGCTGTATTCGGCAGAAACGGTACCGATGACGGGATCGCGGGCCAGCACCCATGACCGGGGAAGATCGAGGGTGATTTCGTATTTGGGCAGGACGTATTCTTCGACGCGGACGTCCTGCTGGGTGGTCTGCTCGCCCGATGACGCGGTGATATTCCAGACGCCGAGGTTGGGTTCGGTGGACAAGGGCAGGTCGACGTTGGCCATGCCGAACTCATCGGCTTCGGTTTCCTGCCGGTACACCTTGATGCCCTTGGCATCCTGTATCTCGACGGTTACCGGACCCGGCGAGGGTTTGAGATCGGGGTCCAGCCGAAGGACGCGCATGTGAATCTGCTGACCGGGGCGATAGATGGGCTTGTCCGTCTGCAGGAACAGTATGGTCGGGTTTTGCACGGACACGCTGGAGGTGTCCTCAAACTGTGTTCCGTTGTCGCCACTACTGACGATGTGGAGGTCGTAACCGCCGGCGGGCAATGCGGGCACGGGGAAAGGAACCGAAGCGACGCCCTGGACAAATTCGGTGGTTTGCGCCACGGAGACGCCATCCTGCATCAGTGCCAGCTGGACGGTGCCCTGAGCGGGCTCCGCGCCATCAAACAGGGAGACGGAGATGTTTTCGGTCTGGCCGGCGCGCAAAATGGCCGGGGCTACTGCCAGGTAGCTGTCCAGCCTTCCGGAATAGACGACGGCGTCGGGATCGCTATCGCCCGGAGCGGATGGGGCGAGCTGGGTGAGGTATGCGGCGACGGCAACCAGGACGGCGACACCGACAAAAACCAGGGATGCTGCGATTTTAGTTTTCACTGTAAGTCCTCATCCGGAGGTCATATTCGTACACACGACCTACGACCTCTGATCGGAATCGGATGTAAACAGTGCGGTGAGTTGGGGATACGCCCCCTCACCCCAGCCCTCTCCCACGAGGGAGAGGGGGTCCTTCGACAGGCTCAGGATGAACGGGGGCGGTGGGCTCAGGATGAACGGGGGCTCGCCCTCACCCCAGCCTTCTCCCATCGAGGGGAGAGGGGTCTTTTTGCCGGCTCAGGACGAACGGGGGCGGTGGGCTCAGGATGCGCGGGGGGCCACCCTCACCCCAACCCTCTCCCATCGAGGGAGAGGGGGTCCTTCGACAGGCTCAGGATGAACGGGGGCGGGGGGATCAGGCTTGGGAAGGGTCGCCGGCGCCGGTATCGGAGAGGAACCACGGCATCTCGGCAGCTTCGTCGGGCCACAGGAACTCGAATCCCGCTTCCAGCGCGTACTTTTTGTCCAGGTCTTCCCGATCGCCGATGTGGTAGTAAACGTCCGCTTCGAATTTCGCTTTCACTTCCGGGAGCCTGTGTTTGGGGACGACGAAATGTACGGGGATGTTGTGCTGGTCCCAGATAGCCTGCTGGCCGCTCATTGGTCGGTCGGAACAACTGCCGATAAGGAATCCCTTTTCCTGGACCATTCTGACCATATCCATGGTCAAAACGCCCGGCGGGTCTCCCACCTCCAGAGTGCCGTCGATATCGAAACTGATCAGTATCGCCAAATTGATTCCTCACTTGAAGTTGATGGTGTGTACCCCAGGGTTGGGCGCCGTTTCCCGAATGAGGCCCGGCGACCAAGATGGCCGGCTCGGGCTCTCATCTGAATTCAGTTGGATGCTGGGATGTGGAGAAGCGTCGGGTCTAGTCCGGGGAAACGCTCCACACGGTATAGTTGCCGCCCATGGGCATGGGGCCGCCGGAGACGCCAATCTCGGGTTTTACGCCGGTAAGCGCGCGGGCGCCGGCGCGGCCTTGAATCTGCTGGATGCAATCGGTGTGCATCCAGAAACGGCTGCGGCCGCTGCCGATGTTGCCGCCACTGGGCAGGACGGGGTTTGGCCCTTCGATGCTGATGTCGGTCTGGTAGAAGTCCAGGGCATCCCCAAACTTCATGCCCCGGTAACCCAGGCCCTCGATATGGAACTGGTGGAACTCGGCGAAACCGTCGTACATGTTCTCAAAGGAGAGGTTGTCAGCGGTGATGCCGGCGCCCTCATAGATCTTCCGTCCCGTGCTGCCAGTTTCGGCCTGTATCTCTTCCAGCGTGGGGGTGAGACTTCGGGGGGTGCCTCGGCTGGAGGCATGGTTGAGGATGTACACCGGCTTTTGCTTCATGTCCTGGGCCCGGTCGGCGGTGGTGAAGAGGTAGGCCGCGGACGTCATGATCGGGATGTCGTTATCAAAGAGGTTGGCCGGCTTGGCGATCCAGCGCGCGGCCAGGTAGTCTTCGGGGAGCAGCTGCTCGGGACGGTGCTGCGCCCAGTATCCCTCGGGGAACAGCAGGCCGTTGCGCCGGGAGTTCTGCATGAATGGAGCCATCATGTCGTGGTGCTTGCCGTATTTGCGGCAGTACTCGGCGAACTGCAACGCGGTGCCGTAACATCCGGGGGCGCCCCAAAGTGTGCGGCCCGGGCTGATAGCGAAGGACCCGGGAACCTCGTCGGCGGCGCTGATACCGCCGTGGTTGTAGCGGCCATCCAGGTTATGCCAGCCTTTGAGCACCAGACAGGTGCTGGTGAGGCCATCGCCGACGGCCTGAGCCGCAACCACGCAGGCGGCGGACATGCAGCCTGGCGCATACATGGTGAACTTGACGTTGGTGAGCTCGGGCATGTTTTTGAGGATCCACTCGGCGCTGAGTTGGCCGATACCGTCCAACGGGTCGTCGGTGGGATTGAAGGCGTTTACCACATCCATAGGGACGGGCGTGTCCGACGGCCAATGTGCGCCGGTGGTGGTAACCGGGACCAGAACGAGGCCGTCAACCTGGTCGGGAGAGACGCCGGCGTCGTCGATGGCCTTGCGAAGGGCGAGGATGCTATTGGCGCCCACCGAAGTTTCGGCGCGTCCATCCCAGCGGCGGGCGGTGGGAGAGTGGCCGATACCGACGGCCGCGACTTTGCCGCGGTGTTCCCAAATTCCCAAGCCCTCTCTGGACCGGTACATGGATTCTGGAGCCATCTGTGTGGTCATGGTTAACTCCTAGTAGCGAAGGGCTTAGAGTGTGCAAATATCGTGGTGGTTAGCCAATGACTTGCCACTCGGGTACTTTCTGGCCGTTTGCAGTTGCCTCGAACACCACCTGAACAGCGGCTCCGACGGGTACGTCGTCCACCGGCGTTCCGGGAAGGTGGGAGTAGAACTGGATACCGGGGTCTTCTTCCAGCATGACTACGGCGAGGTTGAAGGGAAGGTCCTCTTTGAGCGCTCCAACCGGGCAGTCGTGGACGACACCGTAGTTATAGATGGTGCCGCGCCCGTTCACGTCTTTCCACTCCAGGTTGTCGGCGGAGCGGCATTGGGCGCAAACCGGAGCGGGCGGGTGCTGGAGCCGGCTGCACGCGCTACAGTTCTGGAGGCATAATCGCTCTTCGTTGGCGGCGTCAAAAAATGGTTTCGTAAGATCGTCGGGTACCACACCCTGCTTTACCATATATCTCCCTCGTTGTAACAAGTTCCCGACCTAGTGGCGCCCGGAACGGTATCGAAATTGGATATTCCTGTGGGGCAAGAATACTCAAATCTACGGAGCCACGTCAACCTGTCGGGAGGTTGTCCCGTTGGGGCGTGGATTCAGGGCTCGAACAATGCTCCGCGTTGAGCCGGATGGTAGCGGGAGGTTGCTTGTCCTGACCGGCCCGACGGGCGCACCGAACGACCGGACGGGATCAACCCGTTGGCACGGGATCAACCCGTTGACACGGGATCAACCCGTTGAAAAAGGAGGCGGTGTCGACCGGGGCGGCCGCATCGACTGGAGCGATGCAGGGGGTCTGCGACGGGCGTTGGGGCAGGAGGGCCGGATTCTGACCGAAGGCGCCGGGCGTTTGCCCGGGGAGAATGGTGTGCGGTAGTGGACTCGAACCAATGACCTCTTGCGTGTCGAGCAAGAGTTGAGCCGGTTCGCCCTCGGCCTTTGATGCAGGGCCGTATTAGCAGAATGGTCGGGCCTTGTGATAGGTCCGGAATAAGCGCCTACAGCAGCTTCTCGGTGTTACTAAATCCGTTACCTATAGATCTCGGATCCTCCGTTTGGTGCTACTTAACCCGGAATATCTCCCCGGGGAAATCTGCGACTATCGTAGCCAGTGTTTACGCAAACCGCCGCGACTAAATCTTGTACCGCCTGCGCCAATATCAACGCAATCGCCAAGTAACGGCGATCAATTCCACCAGGCGGTCATCCTCAATGACGTGATACACAAAATCGACTCGCCAACCCAGTTGTTGATAGCTCAATGCCCAAAGATCACCGTCCACCAACGTGCCCTCGTAGGGATCGCGGGCTAGAGTCAATTTCAGCCACTCAAAATCAGCGTCGGATTGCTCGGGGTTTAGATAGCCTCTCGCTACTGCTTCGTTCCAATCGTCTCTAAATTGACCGGTCGGGGTTTCAATGACTGTATAGGTTCACTCGTCGCCGGGCATCTTCGGCGGCTATGCGCCGCGCCTCCTGTATCAACTCATCATCCCGTTCGGGAGCCGAGAATCTGGACGATTCGTATGGGATTGGCTCGCGGTCGCCGATTATGCGCCACCCCAACTCTCGATGCGAGAATGCGACCATATCACTGGCGTTGAAGCCGACAAATCGCTCTGTCTGTTCATCTAGTACGCCTAACTCTTCGACAGAAAGAACGCCAGCCCTGACTTCGCGTTTGGCTACCGGACGCTTTCGTTCGTAGCCCGGGGCGACGTTTTCCAGTTGCAACTCAATATCCCCGTTTCTCTCCATCCGGTCCTTGATGGTGTACCAGTTAGCCGGGAATGGACCGTTGGGGAAACGCAAATATGTGGTGCCGGTGATGGGCGCTCCGCGGCTCTGGTACGCGGCGTTATCCGCGTAATAGAGGAGCTTGACCAGTTTGGTCTCCCCAAAGTCTGGATCGTCGACGGAGCGTGCACACAGGTGGATGACTGCTTCTGTGAATTTCCAGCGGTGTTGGTAGAAATGCTGGGGTTCAACCATGCGCGTGCCTCTCGGGTGATCGCTTCCTACTGCCTTATTCACCCTCTACCCGGAGTGTATCGCCTCTCATCTCATCTCGTAAGGAATGCGTTGTCACCATCTGGCGTCGCCGGGGGCAAACTAGGAAGGCATAGTTCGCGGCGGCTGGTCTTTACCAGGCCATTCCATCTGTTTGTCCGTAGCCGGGTCGATAACGCCCCGTAGGTCAGGGCGATGATCCGGTGCTGCCAACGCATCAATCAACTGGTTGGGCGACAAGTCCTGGGCAGGCTCCCTCCCGCAAAGGTTGAACACTGAGTGCGAAAGATCAGCGCTGTCAAACATGGCATCCTTGAAACTGGACCGTGGGAAAAACGTGCTTTGCGGATTGGCGTACCTGAAATACGCGTTAGAAAAGTCAACGCCGTACAACCGCGGGTGTGAGAGGTTCGCGCCTTCGAATATTGCCCCGTTCAAGTTGGAGTTTGTGAGTAACAGTTTTTGGAGATCCGCCATTCGCAGGTCTAACCGCACGCCCGTTGTCTGCTCTAGTTAGATGCCCGCCTCACTCCGACGACTTACGGCCACCAATGCGTGTTGTACATCATCCCTCACTATAGGTACCACCATCCCCTGAGACGAATCGAGGACGAATGTTTGTATCAGTTCGGGGTCCGGAGTTGGGTGGCGGACAAACGCGCAGAATTGGTTCACCACAGGCAGATGGTAGTGTTGGGGGTCCTCTTCAGCGAGGCGACGTAATGCCTCTATCCCACCGAGTCGGACAGCGAGCACACGATTTGCTAGCAGTTCGACGGCCCTCTCGTGGCGGTCGTTCAGTAAGGCTCGTCGGCCTGTCTCCGATTGCTGCTGAGCCGCTTCATTTTGCCGTCCGGACACGATGCTCCGCCACATCGCGAATATCAGAGCTTCTATGCCGGCGATAACAAGACCGATGTTGCGTATGGTAGTGCTGCCAGATTCATCGTCGCCACTACCCCAATCCCACGACCCGTCCCATAGCCAAATCAGCAGCACCCCAAGAGTGAGAGGCGCGACGACCGCGGCCACGATGAACTAAAAATCCAGGGTCCATACCACCCCAGAACATTTAGATTTACGGGGTTGGCCTTTAGCGATCACGGTACCGCCGCCAGATTACCTGTCGGGTCAGGCACCAGCTCCAGGTAAGCCAGCGTCGGAGTGATCGAGGCATGGCCCAGCCACCGGAACAGGTGGTTGATCGGGATGCCATGCATCAGCAGGTGGCGGCCCGTAGCGAAGCTGTGGCCACTGAGCTCAGGCGTCAGGCAACTGATGCTGGTCATACGTTGTGGGCAGTCAGCATACGTAGCATTCGGGTCAGTGAACAGCAAAACATCGCGGGTGAGAAGACTGTGTGGCTCGATGCACCGGGGAGGTCGACGACCTTTAAGCCGCCGAATTGACGGCTCAGGCTACCCCTCGAGGCGGGCTGCCTGCCGTTCCTCGGGAGAGGCGGCGTTCAGATCCACGGGTAACACTTCAAGGGCTACCGGGCGCCCCGCCCTGCGCAATGGGACACAAACGAATGTAGTGGGAACAGAAAGGTCATTCCGCTCTCGGGACCACGTCCCCTTTACCCACTGCCATTGGCGGATAAAACCGGACAAAATCAGGACACCAGGCGGAAAAACACGGAAAATAACCGGACAATCCCGGACCAAGCACCGCTCTCCCTACGCGCCAATGTCCGCTTTTGTCCCGTTTGACACTTCAGCGCTTGTCTCTTCGGTTACGTCAAGTTGCCACCCGACGCTGGCGTGGTTACAATGCCCCAAATGCGGATGCCCGGTTGTACGCCCCGCCATCCCGACTACTTCCGGCCTGGCGCACAACGACCCATCCTGATTTCTGGTAATGGAGAGTGATTCCGTTTGAATATCGACTCGTCGGACCGGATGAACTACTTGCGGAAGCAGTACCACTATGCCTGGGTCGTGGTCGGAATTGGCACCATGCTCCGGGTCACCGCCAATTTCGTCAGCCAGGCCTTCGCCGTCATCCTCGTCCTCCTCCAGACCGACTTCGCCTGGGGCGTCACCGCCATCGTCCTCGCTCAGGTCTTCCGCAGCGTCGCCAGCGCCCTCCTTTCTCCTGTCTCCGGATGGGTCGGCGACCGCTACGGAGCGCGCCCGTCCCTGTTTGTTGCGGCCACCCTCTACGTGGCCGGGATGCTGCTCCTAAGCACCGTGGACCAACTCTGGCAGCTTTACATCTATTACAGCCTTTTGTTGGGATTGGCCCAGGCCATCTTCACCGTCAACATCCCCACCACCGTCGCCGCCTGGTTCAAGAAGAAGCTCGGCATCGCCGTCGGTATCCAGCAGTCCATCGGAGGCATGGGAGCATCAGTCACTGCGCCGGCCTTGGCGCTGCTGGTGGCCCTGACCGGATGGCAGGTTGGGTTCTGGATAATCGCCGCCGTGGGCGGAGCAATCCTGTTCTCCCTGTTGTTCTTCTTCCACAGTGAACCCGCCGACCGCGGGATGAAGCCCCTGGGAGCCACTGACGACGACCCGGCGCCTGTACCGGTCAATGCCGAAACCGCCAGGTTGCGCAGCAAGGTCTTCCTGCAGCATGCCCGCCGGACCCGGGCCTTCTGGAACCTCCCCTTCATCCACTTCCTCGGCTGCATGGGCCACGCCGTCGTCATGTGGCACGTCGTCTTCTTCGCCACCGAGCAAGGATTGTCCCTCGCGGCGGCAGCCTGGATCGTCGCCATCTACAGCATGGCCAGCGTCAGCAGCCGCCTGTTCATTCCCATCCTTGCCGACCGCTGGGGCGCCAAGGTAACGATGATCCTGCCCTACTGCCTGCAGGGCGTTTCGGTCATAATGCTCTTCTGGGCCCAGAGTGCATGGGAGTTCTACTTCTTCGCCGTCCTCTTCGGCATCGGCTTCGGCGGGGAAATGTCCGCCTTCCTCATCGCCAACCGCCAGTACTATGGCATGGGTCCGGTGCGGTCAATTTTTGGATTCCAGCACCTCGGCTCCGGCTTCGGCATGGCCCTCGGAGGACTCGTCGGCGGCGTGATCTACGACTTCCGCAATGGCGAAGCTCCGATGCGGTTCCTTGGCTTCATCGACGTCGGGGGAGGCTCCTACGACCTCGCTTGGACCATATCCATTGCCGCCAGTCTCGCCGGAGTCGTCTTCATCCTGTTGCTGGAATCATCCTCCCGCATCCTCATCCCCAACTGGGAAGAATCCCTGCCCAGGGAGGGACAAACCTCGCCCGCGGCTTCGTGACCGCTGGTTTGGACGGAAAAAGCTGGCCCAGGTTACCGGGGTTTCTACGGGGACAGTAGTGCGGTAGCTCGGGGTATGGTCAACCTCCCGGAATTGGAGGTTGCTGGTCGGATTAACCCGAAACACCCGCCGGTTCCCTCGGAGGCGCCGGGGTCGGAGCCGGTGGCAGTCTGGTGTCCACGGCCGGCATAGGGCCACGTCGTCGTAGAGTCCGGCCCTTCGCGTCGACGGCCTAAGAGGCTGCTGTCACACCCTTGTTCACTCGATTCTCCTGGTCGACAGGAACCCATCTGGCCCGTACCAGGCGTCGTAGCCTGCAGCCGAGTTCACTTCGCCGATTTGGACTTCGAATGCCCGCCAAGCAGATCGAGCCTCGTCAATGACCTCGAAAGTGTCCCGTTGCGTCCCGTCAGGCCACCTGACGAAAAACCAGACGGAGCCATCCACGTAACTGCCGCCCGTCCCAGCAACAGGGGCGATCTCGCTTGAGTTGAGATGCTTGATGGCGTTGGAGATCTCTTGGCACAGCTTCAGCGCTGGAGTTTTCCTCACGTGGCACTCGGCGCAGGCCCCGTTGTCGCACGCCCCTCCATCCTTTCGCCGGTGCTGGTAGCAGGGGTCTCGCTTGAACCAATCCTTCAGATGGTGGCAGTGCACGAAGAACGAGCAGATCGTGTCGTTGTCTTCTTCCAGAGTGGCAAGGGAACTGTGTTCTTTGATGTTTTGACACCAACGATAATACCGTTCCATCCGCGCAAACTGTTCATCCCACATTAGCATAGGTCAGCCTCCTTTCGAAGGGCACTGCGGTTTGTAGCCAGGTGGTTTCAACTTTTACCGAAGCTGCCAAATCGGCTGATGCCAGGCCAAAGGCTTCTCCGACTTCCATCGTCAGCTGCTTGAGTACCCCCATAGCGATCTGATTGTCTTCTGTTGGCTTGGTGTTAAGCAAAGCGAGAGCGATTAGGAATAGGGACATCGCTCTTGACTGTCCTGCGATGTCCAACCCCATAATGGACGGAGCAACCAGATGGGCTTCACCGGGATACAAACTCAGTCCAAGTTTGTAAATTGTACCTTGAGCGTTCGCATGCACGTTGTGGCTGGACAATCGATACAGCACCCTCAGGTGGTGAAACCCAATGCGCTCTTCAATGTCCCACATGGTAGGTGCCGTACCGTCAAATAAACAGGCCGCCCAGCCGAAGTCCTTACCGAACGATTTACCGAACCGTTGCACCAGGCGGCCGCGCTCCGCCTGGATATTTTCAAAATCCTCGGGTGGGATCGTGTTTACACCGCTGAATGATTGGAATTTCTGAAGATCGGACGCCAACTTTTGGCGCTCGATCGCAGCATGAAGCATGTATCTTTCAGCTAATTCTTGACCGTTGGCGCTGATAACTGTGGCGGTTACGGCGAGCTCGTGGAGGGTTCTCCGCCGAGCGTGGGCGTCGTCTGCGTACCCGCCCCGCAGCAGCGTCAAAGTCGCACGAGCAACCAAGCACCCTCTTCCCAGGAGCCTCGTAAGCGCGTTATGTACCTCATCTTTAGAAGCAACTGCATCGTCGTGGAATGACCCGATGAATCCAATCTCCGCCTCCGTAACCGCCTGGATGAACAGTTCCAGCAAATCCAAAGGTTCACGCCAGTATTCGCTCAGGGCTTCCTCAATACGGACTCGTGCTTGCCTTATCTCTTCCGTCGCTGTGGGCGCAAGGGATCGAATAGCCTGCAATCGCTCTTTGACTGCATCCCGGATGTCACTATCGGCTCTGAGAGACTCAGATCTGCGTTTCATCAATTCCCTCTTGAATTCACGTCCATTCATTGCCTCGCATGGCATGAACCCGGCCCCTGCCGCATGCCAAGACGTTTGTGGCTAGCTTACTTTACTCTTCTCATATTGGAGGTTGCGTAATACTGCATCCGACTCGTTGACCTCCAGGACGGAGAATTGTAGCCGCGAACCCATCGGTCATCATTTGATGCCGAGAATCCTAGGCCACCAGGGCCGCGGGGATGCGTTGACGACAACCGGCGCGGTGTGGTGTGGCGGCGACCCTCGCAGACGGGGTGAATCTCGCACCGCTGGACCTTGCTGCGCCAGTTGCTGCTGCAGACCTGGTTGTGGCGCTGGCGGCGCTTTTTGTCCCGACCAGTGCTACGTCCGCTACCGGTGTGCGATTCCGGCTCAGGCCGTTGGTCAAGCCAGGTCTGTTCCAGCACCATCCATTGGCGCATGGTCAGCGTGGGTGGCCAACCGTGGCCCCAATCGGCGGATTGGACGTATTCGGGGGTGTCCGGGGCCACCACGTAGACGTTTCGGCCGCACTTGCGGTCGAGGCCTCCCATGATCCGCTGGCTACTGATCTCCGTTGTGAGGTAGTAGTAGTGGCGGCCATGCTGAGTATCGACCGTCCAGGACGTGGGCGGCAGCAGTTCTTCGCACATGGCCACGGCCGCTTCGCAGTCAGCGTCCACGACGCAAAGGAGCATATCGTGGCCCTCTACCAACACGCGGCCCGTCCGCAGGAGCCAGATCTCGGGCTGGAGCGCTTCCCACTCCCACAGCATGGACGGCGACGTGTGCTCGAACCGGGAGAACCGGAGACCGTTCCGGGGCACCTTGTTCTGCCCTGGTATCGCCAGCTATTGCAGGTCGGCCATGCGTAGCGGCGCCCAGGGTGCGACCGTCATCGCACCTCCCGTTCGCGTACTGCTAGTGAACGTTGGTTTACACCGTGGGTTACAATGGATGGGTCGTGGAGATAATCCAAAGCGCCACATTCCGGCGCTGGCTCCAGAGCCTGAGAGACTCCCGCGCCGTGGCCCGCATCAACGCAAGGCTGCGGCGGTCGTCGTTGGGCAACTCGGGCGATATCCACGCATTGGGCGAGGGGCTCTGGGAGATGCGCATCGACTACGGACCGGGCTATCGCCCGTACTACATTCGGGAGGGCGCCGAGGTGATGGTGCTGCTGTGTGGCGGCGACAAAGACACCCAGAGCAGGGACATCGAACGTGCCAGGCAGTTGGCCGGGGAGAGGAGTTAGACCATGGCCGAGGAATACACCTGCTGGGACGCGGCTGACTACATCAAGGCGGAGGATGACGCACGCCTGTACCTGGAGGCCTGTTTCGAAGAGGACCCGGGCGACGGCAGCGTGGTTCGGGCCGCGCTGAACGACATTGCCCGCGCGCGGGGCATGACTCAGTTGGCCCAGGAAGTCGGCATTACCCGTGAGGGGCTGTACAAGGCGCTGGGGCCGGAAGGCAATCCTAGCTTCGCCACCGTTTTGCGCATCACCCGCGCTCTGAGTATGCAAATCCGAGTAGCCTACCAGGAGGAACTCGCCCAGGCGTGAAGCCGGCATTACGCACCCTCCGCGGTGGCGCTATCCGCCGGCGTCACCGCCCGTCCGCCAATCGGGTGAACACCGCTGTGTCCTGGGGAGTGAGAACTTTGGCCACCTGTCGGCATCGCTTGCCGGATGCGGGCTATGGTGCGTTCGGTAGTTCTGAACCGGACGACGGCCTGACCCAGCGTCAAGCCCTCCCGCTCGATGTCGTTGGCAGCCAGGAGGTCAGCGCTGCGCCTGGTGGTAACATACGGTTGGCATCACAAACCTCCCTAATGGATTGGGTTGCCATCCGCGCCGGGTGGTGTTTCGTCCCAGCACCTGGCGCAAATGAAAAAACCCCGCAATTACGACTGCGGGGTTTTTCTATAGTTAATCGGAATAGGTTTATCAACTATTTCCAATAGGTTTTTTAGGACGACCGCCTTTATTGGGGGAGATTTCACCCGCGCGTCTAAATCCGCTTCGCAAACGACGATGGATCCGCCGTTGGGCCCCGGCCCCCGTAGCCTTCCGCGCTCTTCCAAATACCCACGGTACACCCATCTGCGAAACCCCTCTGCCGTACAGTTGTACTTCTTCGCCGCCTTCGCCAGGTCAATCAGGCCGGGGGTAGTTCGGTGTAGATGGGCAGGCCCGGGTCCTCGAACCCCGGCAACTCCGGCTCGGAGTAATCGGCTGTGGCGGTGGCCACCATGCTCAAAATCTCGCTTTCACTGACGCCGGAAGTAAGCGCTACGCCGATGCCTGCGCGTAGATCCTCTGCTGATCGAGTCGTATCGAGCATCTTGGATCGTGGGGCGCCGGGCGTTTGCCCGGGGAGAATGGTGGGCGGTAGTGGACTCGAACCACTGACCTCTTGCGTGTCGAGCAAGTACTCTAACCAACTGAGCTAACCGCCCACGTGCTTGTAATGCACTTCGGAGTGTAGCAAGACCGGACTTCCGGGGTCAACCGACGTTGGCCACGAAATGCACCGGTGGGGGACGCCGGAAAGTGACCAACGCTCCCGTTCTGCATTGGTTCGCAGCCGGTGAACGACACCTGCGACAGGTGGCGAGGCGAATAAACGACCAACCGCACCATAATAGTAAGAGAGCAGTCCAGAATCTCAACACAAGCCCAACTTTCTTGATAAACACCGCCGATCTTACAATCCAGTTTTTGGCCGATTGCAATGCCCGGGGCCTTGCCCCATCGACCCTGGCCCAATATGCATGGGCGTTGGGTCGACTAACCGACCAATGTGAAGCATATCCATCCACTGGCAGGGACCTGTTGCCCGTGTTGGGTGACGATGCTTTGGCTTTGGAGAGCAGGCGGGACCTCCTCAAATGCCTGAAGACTTTCTTCGGATGGTGTGTGCAAACCCACGCGTTGACGAATCCCTGCGACGGTCTGCGTCCGATACCTCAACGCCGGAACTGGCCCAGGGTGCTGACCGAAGAAGAAATTACCCTCCTCATGAAGGCGTCCAACACCCCCAGGGACCGGGCCTTGCTGCTGGTCATTTTAGACAACGGTTTGAGGGTCAGCGAGGTCGCTTCCATCCGCCGCCAGCACGTGCGGGACGGTTGGTTGGTGGTCACAGGAAAAGTCGGTACCCGCCAAGTTCCAATCTCGCCAAAGATAAAGACCCTACTGGAAGGGATCGGTGATGCAGAGCATATTTGGTTGGGCCAGCGTGGCCCTCTGAGCAAATCGGGCGTAAAACTGGCTTACAAACGGATGTTCCGCCGTGCCGGGATAACGGGTCCAAAGGCGGGACCACATACCCTAAGGCATACTTTTGGGACTTTCTATATTCGGAACGGAGGTCAGGTCAGCCAACTGCGGATCATCATGGGCCACAGCAAGCTGGAAACCACCATGATCTACGTTCACTTGTCAGGGCGTGACGTGCTGGCTGATCACGCCATCCACTCTCCTGCCAAGACGCTGGGCCTGATCGATAACGACCAGGCGGCTCAAGAAGAAATGGCCCACTCGGAAACGCCCGAAGTGACGATATTACACGGTAAGATATCCGCAGATCTGCATCAAAAACTCCGCTTCCTGATGGCGGCCGATGGGATGCGGTTCACTCCACAAGTGGTGAGGGCGGTCCGGGAGTACGTGGCCCACAGGCGGGCTACGCCACATGATCGACCTGCTGCTTTGGAAGAGCCCACCGATACTAAATCGGTGCATTGCCGCATTCCGAGTGAGCTGCACCGTGAGCTACGCGGTTGGATGGTGACCGACGGAACGGGGGTGGCCGACCAGCTGGCGCTTGCCGTCCGGTATTACGTGACGACCAGGCAGGGATGAATGCACCACTTGCTGCGGTTGGTGCATTGGCCCAATCGGACGGCCCAGCCATGTTGGTCAAGATAGCTTAGTTTTACGGAGGGACGGCGTTGCGGTTTCAGGAGGGTGTCGTGCCAGGCGCACAGCGTGCACGACACTTCAACCCGATGAGGCATCGGCCTGACTATCACAGCCGCGTTGCAGGTTGGGCAGGCCTTGGTCAGTATGTAGAAGCGCATAGAAGCACCTCTCGATTCGGATGCTTCTATGGTGGAAGATCAAATGGTCACTCGATCTACCCGACCCTCTTACCATGTGAGGGGCGCGGTGCTTGCCTGGACTTTACGCATTTTTAGAAAAGTAAAAGGACTGGGTAAACTGGTCTGAACCAAATGTGACTAAAGGTCTGACCATGCTCACCCGGCCCGAGGCCATTGTAGCCGTTCTCGCTCCCTTCGCAACGTTGTTCAGCAACCCAACCTGGCGAAAAGCCCAGGTGTTGCTGGTCGGCGCGATACTGGCGCCGGGCCAGCGCACCGTCGCCGCCGCGCTGCGGGTCATGGGCCGCAGCGACCAGCGCGACTACGCCCGCTACCATGAGGTGCTGAACCGAGCGGTATGGTCGTCTCGTGAGGCGGCCCACATCCTGCTGATGCTGCTGCTCCAATACCTGGATCGGGGCGACGGCCCTCTGATTTTCGGCATCGACGAAACCCTGGAACGCCGGCGCGGCGCCCAGATCCAGGCTCGGGGCATCTACCGGGACGCGGTCCGCTCCAGTCGCCAGCAATTGGTCAAGGCCAGTGGCCTGCGTTGGATCTCCCTGATGTGGCTGGGCCATATACCCTGGGCCGGACGCCATTGGGCCCTGCCGGTGCTCACGGTGCTGGCGCCTTCGGCGCGCTATTACCAGCAGCGGGGACGCCGGCAGAAGCAGCTCACCGACTGGGCCAGACAGATGATCATGCAACTACGCCGCTGGCTGCCCCATCGGCCCCTGGTGCTGGTTGGCGATAACGGCTACGCCGTCCTCGACCTCCTGCACCGCTGCCAATCCCTGGCCCAGCCGGTGACCCTCATCGCCCGTTTGCGTCTGGACGCCGCCCTCTATGCACCAGCACCCGCCCGTCAGCCGGGTCAGAATGGCCGCCCAGCGCTGAAGGGCGCGCGGCGTCCCACGCTGAAAGCCGTCCTTGACCAACCCCAGACCACCTGGACCACCGCCACCGTGGCCTGGTATGACAACACCACCCGCACCGTGGAACTCGCCTCCCAGACCGCGGTCTGGTACCGCTCGGGTAAGCACCCGGTCCTCATCCGCTGGGTGCTGATCCGAGACCCCCAGGGAGCCTTCACCCCACAGGCCTTGCTGTGCACCGACCCCTCGGCAGACCCGACGCAGATCCTGGAATGGTTTGTGCTGCGCTGGCAACTCGAGGTCACCTTTCAGGAGGTGCGGACCCACCTGGGCGTGGAGACCCAGCGTCAATGGTCCGACCTGGCCATCGCCCGCACCACGCCAATCCTGCTGGGGCTCTTCTCCTGGACCACCCTGGCCACCCACCTGTTGCAACAGCAACGGCCGATGACCCAGCGCACCGTGGCCTGGTATCAGAAGCCGTCGCCGACCTTCGTGGACGCCATTGCCCTGGCGCGGCGGCACCTGTGGCTGGCGTCAGAGGGTTTCTCCCGGTCGCCCGGCGACCCCGATATTCAAGAACTCCCCACCGCTCTGTACCACCGACTGGTGGATTCCCTCGCCTACGCCGCTTGAAATGCGCAAAGCCCAGCTTAGCCGGTGGGGTACCGGAGCCATCGCGGACCCTCACGGCATGACCATAGCGGAAGACATTGTATACATCACCGACCGGTCCGACTCGGTGGCGGTCAGCTTCACGTTGGATGGGAGGCCGCTTCAGGTCATTGGGGACCGGGGCGTCTATTCCGACACAGGGTGCGAAAGGGCGGGAGACCTGGTGCCCAGGGCAGCGGGCCCTTTCAACTACCCCACCGAGATGGTGCCCAGCCCCTCGGGTGACATCTACGTGTCCGACGGCTACCGGAACGCCAGGGTCCACCGCTTCGGGGCGGACGGGCAGTTGAAGCAGTCTTGGGGCCAGCCGGGCAAGTCCGCGCCGGGGGAATTCCACCTGCCGCACAGCGTACTGGTTGACCCGGACGGGCAGGTCTACGTGTGCGACCGGACGAACCGGCGGGTGCAGATATTCTCACCCGAGGGGGAGTTCGTCACCATGTGGACCGGCATGGGCGGTCCAAACGACATATCCCGCGACAGCGACGGGATATTCTACATCTGTGAGCAGGAAGCCGACGGCGAGCCGCCCCATACCAGCGTGCGCGACGGGGACGGAAACGTGCTGGCCCGTTGGCCGACGCGGCACGCCCACGGCCTCTGGGTGGATTCCCGGGGCGATATCTACCTGGGCTTGACCACACGCCATAGCGTGGACAAGTACGTCCGCACGGGTTAGGAGGCTGTCATGGCTGACGAGAAGATTCGAGTTGGGATAATTGGGGCCAACGCCGGGCGCGGCTGGGGTTCCGGGGCGCACATTCCGGCGATTCTGGCCCTGCCGGAATACGAACTGACCGCCGTTTGCACCGCCCACCAGGAGACCGCCGAAGAGTCGGCTAGGACATTCGGAGCGCGGATGGCCTTCCACGACCACGAGGAGATGGTCAACCACCCGGAGGTAGACCTGGTTACCGTTGCCGTGCGGGTGCCCTACCACCTGGAACTTACGTCGGCGGCCCTGAACGCGGGCAAGCATGTGTACACGGAATGGCCCTTGGGCGTGACCCCGGAGGAGACGCGGCAACTGGCCGATCTGGCCAGGAGCAAGGACGTCCGCACCATGGTGGGGCTCCAGGGGCGTTGCTCGCCGGCGTTGCTATACATGCGGGAGTTGGTCGAAGACGGTTACGTGGGCGACGTTCTTTCCTGCCATCTCAGTAGCTTCAACGCGACCGCGCTGGACCGGACCTCCGACCGGATGTGGGCCAAGGACCAGAGTTCGGGAGTTGGGACGCTAAACATCCAGTTTGGGCATTACGTGGATGCCCTGTGCCTGGCGGTGGGAGAGGTCCAGGAGGTATCAGGGGTGGTCAGCACCCAGGTCAAGGAGTGGTACTTCACCGACCTGGAAGAGACGATGGGGGTCACCACGCCCGACAACGTGCTGGTCAGCGGCAGGCTCGGCAATGGAGGGGTGGTGTCGGTCCATGTCGCCGCCATACCTTGGCACAGCAGCGACGGGCCGTCGATACAGGTATTCGGGCGCGACGGGACGTTGGTCTACCACGGCTCGCATATCGACTACAGCCGGCTGGAGGGGGCGAGGGGCAACGAGTCCGCGCTACAGGAAATACCGGTCCCGAACCGCCTGGTCTGGGTCCCGGCGGACGTGCCGCAGGGACCTCCGTTCAGCGTGGCCCAGATGTACCGGCGGTTGGCCGGGGCGATACGCACGGGCGGGCCGGTGGAGCCTGACTTCGATTTCGCCGTGCGCCGCCACGAGCTGTTGGAGTCTATCCAGGTAGCGTCGGACCAGGGGAGGGCGCAGTCAGTGGCCAGTGCCGGTAGCCAGTGGGCAAGAGTTACTGGCGACTGGTAACTGGAGACTGGCGACTGCGTCGGCTATGCGGCGCGGAACTTGGGGAGGGTGATTTCTTCGTTGACCTGTTCGAAGACGACGGTCACGTTCATGCCTATTTCGATCTGCTCCGGGTCGAAGTCCACCAGGTTGCTGATCATGTGGACTCCCTCGGTGAGTTCCACATCTACGATGCCCCAGGGAAGCCGCTCACGGAAGGCTGGGTTCACCGGCTGAAGGGTGATGGTGTAGGTGTAGACCTTGCCCTCGCCCTTGGATTCCACCCATTCAAGATTGTCTGAGCCGCAGAAGGAGCAATTGGGCTTGGGGGGATGGGCGAACTGGCGGCAGTCATTACAACGGCGGAGGACCAGGCGTCCTTCACGGCAGTTGTCCCAAAAGACCTGATTGTCCAAGTTGGGGATGGGCAGGGGAAAGTTGGCGGTGGTCATGGCCAGGCTACCTCCTCAGCACCAGGGCGCCGGAGCCGTCGCCGCTGTCAACGAGTCCAAACTCGGCGTCTAGCACCTGGGCATCGGACTGGCCGCGAAGCTGCCGCACCACCTCTATTATCTGGTTCATGCCCTGCATGTAGGCTTCGGAGAGGTGACCGCCAGAGGTGTTCACCGGCAACTGGCCACCCACCTGGATCCTGCCTTCCTCGACGAAGGGGCCGCCCTCACCCCGGCCACAGAACCCGTAGTCTTCCAGCTTGGTGATGATCACCGAACTGAAGTGGTCATAAAACCCGATAACGTCAATGTCGGCGGGAGTGATCCCCGCCGTGCCGAATAGCTCGGGGGCCATTCGCACGCCGCCGCTGTCGTCCCACGACCGGCTGGAAATGCCCTGTTCCGCGGGCAGGCATTGGGTCGCGCTGGAGATGTATACGGGAGGATGGGGCATGTCCCGGGCGGTTTCCGCCGAAGTAATCACGAAGGCATTGGCTCCGTCGGCTTCCAGGGCGCAATCAAAGATGCGGAGAGGGTCGAAGAACATCCGGGATGTCTCGTAGTCCTCCATGGTAATGGGGCGGTCGTACATGATCGCCCTGGGGTTCATGCAGGCGTGGTTGCGGAAGGTGAGGCACACTTCGCCCAGTTGCCTGGCGGTGGTGCCGAACTCGTGCATGTGGCGGCGGAACCGTAGGGCGCTGGACTGGCCGGGGACCAGCAGGCCGTATGGTTCGGTAAAGGCCGAGCTTTTCTGCCCCCGGCGGGTGGTGACGACGCCTGAGCCATAGCGGGCCCCGGAGCGTCCGTTGACCGACCGAAACACAAGCACGTTTTTGGCGAGACCGTGGGACACGGCCATCGCAGCCTGGGCCACCAGTCCGCAGGCAGCCCCTCCCAACGGCCCCAGCTCGCCGTAGTAGCGCAGCCAGGGGATTCCCAGGCAGGCGGCCAGCTCGGAATGTCCGGTGGAATCCGCGGTGAACCGGAACATACCGTCAATGTCCAGGGGAGTTAGGCCAGCGTCGGCGATGGCGTTATTGGCGGCTTCGACGGCCATGCTCATCTCAGTCCTGCCGGAATCGCGGGTGTACTTGGTCTCGCCGATACCGACGATGGCGGTCCTGTCTTTAAGTGTGTTCATGGTTTCCTCACCTCAGTTTGGTTCGAGAATCACAGGGGTGCCCAACGCTGCAGAACGGTAGGCAGCGTCGACGATACGAAGAGCGTTCAGGTTGTCCTCGATGCCGGCTACCGGAGGCCGGCTGTTCCTCAGGGCGTCTAGCGTGTCCGCAACGAAGACCGGATAATAGGGGCTGTTGTCCAGCGCGCCGTCGAGGCTCCCTCCCGGACCCGTCTTATCGAACCAGACCATCCGGTCTTTTCCTTCGGAATGGTATTGCCTGGTTTTCCCATGAAGCGAGAATTCCACCCGCGGGGTCCAGGGCGGTCCGGCGTGCACGTAGGCGGACTCCATGGAGCAGACTGCCCCATCTTCGGTCTCGATGGAAACCTGGGCGTAGTCCTCGACTTCCTCCCCGAAGGAGTCGTTGCTGGTTCGAGCGTAAACCTTGGTGACGCTCTTGCCGGTCAGGTGGAGGCACAGGTCGGGCAGGTGAATCCCGATGTTGATCAGGCAACCGCCTCCTGCCTCGGCCAATCTCAGATTCCAGGGGTTGTCGTTCTCGTAGTAACGGCTAACCGGACCTGACATGAAACGGAAAGAGGCGTGGGAAAAGTCGGCGCCTGACCCTTCCATCTCTCTAACTTTGCGTACCCAGGGACTCAGGCGGATGGAGAATGGGACCGCCACGAATGCGTCCTTGGCTCTGGCCAACTCGGTCAACTCCTCCGCTTCTTTGAGGTTGAGACCCATGGGTTTTTCCATGGCGAAGGGTACCCCTTTCTCCAGGAGGAATCGCGCCGTCTCCGCCATCTCGCAGTGTCGGCCCAGGGCGAATACGAAATCGGGGCGCTCCCGCTGCACCATTTCCCGGTAGTCTTCGTAGAACTTCGCCCCCAGCCCTTCGGCCACGCCCTTCCCGGTTTGGGAGTTTCGGGCAGTCAGGGCAGCCACGCCGGTCAACTCGCGCAGAGTCCGGTAATAGGAGGGCGCGTGCCAGTGGGTAACGTCGATAAAGCAGACCTTCATTGCCGCTTTGGCTCCTCAACAGGGCTACCTGGTCAGGGCTTCCTCGCCACCTGAACTATGAAGTCCGGGGCGTATCGGTCGTAGTGGAGTTGGAAGTCGCCGTAGCGGGTGACCTCGGTGAAACCCGCTCCCTCCAGCAAGCCGGTCAGGTAGTCCTGGCGCAGGGGAAACACGGTCAAATAATGGGTCTCGCCGTCAGTGTAGTCGTAGCTAAGTTCGACGGCTTCGGAGGTGATGGAGGTTGGATGAACGTGGACGGTGCTACCCAGATAGTAGTAGAGGTGTTTGCTGCTGAACCCGTGGTCAAGCATGGCGTCGTAGTTACGCTGGTCGATGACGGCGATTCCTCCAGGCCGCAACACCCGGTGGATATTGTCGAAGAGGCGCACACGCTCCACTTCCTCAAATAGGTGGGTGAAAGCGTTTCCCAGGCAGATGACGGCGTCAAACTGACCGGGATCCGGGAATGCGCCGGCCAGGTCCGACCAATCCGCTTGGATGAACGAAACCCGCGGCAACCCCGCTAATAGGGCGTTTTGCCGGGAGCGGGCCACCATTGTTGAGGAGCCATCGGAGCCGGTGACGTCGAACCCTCGTTGGGCCAGGGTGATGGTGTGGTAGCCTGTGCCGCAGGCTATGTCCAACACACGATGGGCGCCGCGTTCGGTGAGGATTCTCTCAAAGAACCCGTTCTCAGACTTTCGGCGGCTCTCCCAGTCGATTAGCTCATCCCAGCGGTTGACGAACGCGTCAGTGTACTGACGCTGGTAGACCTGGGAGCGGGATTCAGGTTGCATGGGGTATCTTCGAAGCCACGAATAGGGACCATCCTATTTTGCCGGCGTTGGCCGATTCAACCCAAAAGGCGAGACCGTCCAGGGTCCGGGCTATGGTTTCGGCGCCGGTCCGGGGCAGAAGCGTCCCGCGCTCTCTCAGCAGCCGGTCCCTTACCCATCCGTAGGAACGCGCGACGTGCGAGGACCAGTCCTCTTCCCGACGGACGTCGAAACCGTGTTCCGCCAGGGCCAGGCGGTACTCATTGGCGTCCCACATCCCGGGGGAGCGGATCCGATCGTAAATGCGTTGCCTGTCGGAAAGGGAGGCGCCGGAGGTGACCATTATGTCCGTGAACACCAGTAACCCGTCTTCCGCCAGGACCCGATGGGCTTCGGAGAGTATCCGGCCTTTGTCCGCGCCGTGCAGAAAGGCTTCCTGGCTCCACACCACGTCGAAGGACCTGTCCTCGTAGTTGAGAGAGTGGAAATCTCCGGTCTCGAATTTTAGCAGGGGACCCAGTCTGGACTCGGAGGCCCGCTGCCGGGCGAGTTCCAGTTCCTTTTCACTTATGTTAATCCCAGTGACGTTGCAACCGCGGCTCTGGGCCAGGAACCGGGCTGTGGAGCCGTAGCCACAACCCAGGTCCAGGACCCTGGCGTGGGGACTCAGGCCGGCGAAACCGGCCATGATCTCGTTGGTGTGCTCCATCGCCTCGGGGTGGGGGCAGTCCGGGTTGCACGGCACTCCCAGGTGTAGGTTGTCGCCCCAAACCAGCCGGTAAATCTCGTCGGCGGGGCCGTCGTAGTATTCCCTGGTTGTGGAGACGGTGAATGCGATATGGTCTTGAGGCATTGGAGACTGTCCGTGGCTAAGAGTCACCCGGGCTCCCCGCGGGCACGCTGGCAAGGTGCTCGGTGAAGAACTCGGCCACTCTCTCGCCCAACCCCGGCTCGCGTCCAACCCAAAAGTGGTCCACTCCGGGGACAAATTCACAGGTAACAGGGCGATCGAAGGACTTGAGGACTTCGTCCAGGTTAGGGGCCTCGATCAGGCGGTCCCGATCGCCGGAGATAATGAAGACGGGGTGTTCGGTGCGCTGGAGGGGAGAATTCTCCAACCTGGCGATTCCCGGCGACACCAGGGCGTAGACCGAGGCTTGGGCCTGAAGCTCGGGGCTGCCGAGGATTATGCCCGTGCCGAAGGAGTAACCAGCCAGCCCGATCCTGGCGCCGTCAACGCCCTGCCAGTTGCGAAGCAGGTCCGCGGCGGCCAGAGCTTCGTGGTGTTCCAACTCACCGCGAGTGTGTTCGCCCTGGCTGTTGCCGACGCCGCGAAAGTTGAACCTGATGGTGGCGAAACCCGCTTCCACCAGGGCGAAGGACACGGCTATGACCACGTTGTTGTCCATGTTGCCGCCGTTCAGGGGACCGGGGTGGCAGATGACAACCCCAAGCACCGGGTTCGAGATGTCGTCGGGGACTGCGACTACACCTTCAAACCTGAGCCCGCTGGTTTCGAAACTGACCGCGCTCTGACGCATGGTTTCACCTCCTGGGTGTGCTGGAGTTTTCTCAGTTGTCCCTCGCAGGCAGGGGATGGGTTGGGGCGGCAAGGGACCCAGATTACCTGGCGGTCCTGCCGCCGTCGATGACGAGTTCGCTGCCGGTCATAAAGGAAGACTCGTCGGACGCCAAAAAAAGCACGCCCCAGGCGACGTCTTCGGGCTGTCCGATGCGGCCCAGGGGGACCCTGTCGGCGCTGCGCTGACGGGCGTCTTCGTCCCTGAGAAGGTTGGGCAAAGTCATGTCGGTTTCAATAACGCCGGGATGTACCGAGTTGCAGCGAATGTTGTCCCCAGCGTATTGAATGGCCGTGGACTTGGTGAGCAGCCTCACCGCGCCCTTGGACGCGCCGTAGGCGGCTCCTCCGGCGGAGGCGCGAAGGCCCGCCACGGAAGAGATGTTGATGATGGACCCGCCCCCGGCCTTCCGCATTTCGTGGATCGCGAGCTTGGTGCCCAGGAACACGCCCTTTCCGTTGATGTCCATGATCCGATCCCATAGCTCTTCCGTCGTGTCTTCGATGGAGGCGGGCGGGTAAATTCCGGCGTTGTTGACCAGAATGTCCAGCTTGCCGAACCGGGACACGGCCTGGCCGATGGCGTTGCGCCAGTCTTCTTCAGAAGTAACGTCGAGGTGGACGTAGACGCACTCGCCGCCGGTCTCGTTGATTTCGGCCTCTATCCGCTGCCCCTCGGCGTCGAGGATGTCGCCAATCACCACCTTGGCGCCTTCCTGAGCGAACAACTTGGCTTCAACCGCGCCCTGACCCCGAGAGCCGCCGCTGATGAGCGCGACTTTTCCCTCTAGCCTCATGTTATCTCCTTGAAGCCCAGTTCCCGGGGCAGCACAACCCAGGTCCAAGGTGGTGGCCCATTATCGCATACCCGCTACCCCGCTTCTACTTGCCTGGACTTTACGCATTTTTAGAAAAGTAAAAGGACTGGGTAAACTGGTCTGAACCAAATGTGACTAAAGGTCTGACCATGCTCACCCGGCCCGAGGCCATTGTAGCCGTTCTCGCTCCCTTCGCAACGTTGTTCAGCAACCCAACCTGGCGAAAAGCCCAGGTGTTGCTGGTCGGCGCGATACTGGCGCCGGGCCAGCGCACCGTCGCCGCCGCGCTGCGGGTCATGGGCCGCAGCGACCAGCGCGACTACGCCCGCTACCATGAGGTGCTGAACCGAGCGGTATGGTCGTCTCGTGAGGCGGCCCACATCCTGCTGATGCTGCTGCTCCAATACCTGGATCGGGGCGACGGCCCTCTGATTTTCGGCATCGACGAAACCCTGGAACGCCGGCGCGGCGCCCAGATCCAGGCTCGGGGCATCTACCGGGACGCGGTCCGCTCCAGTCGCCAGCAATTGGTCAAGGCCGGTGGCCTGCGTTGGATCTCCCTGATGTGGCTGGGCCATATACCCTGGGCCGGACGCCATTGGGCCCTGCCGGTGCTCACGGTGCTGGCGCCTTCGGCGCGCTATTACCAGCAGCGGGGACGCCGGCAGAAGCAGCTCACCGACTGGGCCAGACAGATGATCATGCAACTACGCCGCTGGCTGCCCCATCGGCCCCTGGTGCTGGTTGGCGATAACGGCTACGCCGTCCTCGACCTCCTGCACCGCTGCCAATCCCTGGCCCAGCCGGTGACCCTCATCGCCCGTTTGCGTCTGGACGCCGCCCTCTATGCACCAGCACCCGCCCGTCAGCCGGGTCAGAATGGCCGCCCAGCGCTGAAGGGCGCGCGGCGTCCCACGCTGAAAGCCGTCCTTGACCAACCCCAGACCACCTGGACCACCGCCACCGTGGCCTGGTATGACAACACCACCCGCACCGTGGAACTCGCCTCCCAGACCGCGGTCTGGTACCGCTCGGGTAAGCACCCGGTCCTCATCCGCTGGGTGCTGATCCGAGACCCCCAGGGAGCCTTCACCCCACAGGCCTTGCTGTGCACCGACCCCTCGGCAGACCCGACGCAGATCCTGGAATGGTTTGTGCTGCGCTGGCAACTCGAGGTCACCTTTCAGGAGGTGCGGACCCACCTGGGCGTGGAGACCCAGCGTCAATGGTCAGACCTTGCCATCGCCCGTACCACGCCAACCCTGCTGGGGCTCTTCTCCTGGACCGCCCTGGCCGCCCACGCCTTGCAAAAGCATCATCCCATCACCCAGCGCACCGCCGCCTGGTACGCCAAACCGTCGCCGACTTTTGTGGACGCCATCGCCCTGGCGCGGCGGCACCTGTGGCTGGCCTCAGAGGGTTTTTCACTGTCCGCAGCCAGCACCGACACTCAGGAACTCCCCGCCACCCTGTACCACCGAATGGTGGATTCCCTCGCTTACGCCGCTTGAATCGCGCAAAGTCCAGTTGAGAAGCGGCGGGCAACCTTAACATGATGAAGCAGTCGTTACGAACCCTCCGTCTTAGACCATAGATTTCAGACAGCGGTAAGGCGGGGTTAAGCCGACGCAATCCATTCGACGGCACGTTCCCCTATCATGACAACCGTTGCATGGCTACCACCTGACCTTGTAACCCGCGGCATCACCGACGCATCGACCACCGACAACCCCTTTACACCCTTGACGCTGCAGTATTGATCCACAACCGCCATTGGGTCTGAATCCGGGCCCATCTTGCATGTGCCGGACACATGCCTGGCTGTTCCCACGGTTTGGCGTATATAGACGTTCAAAGCGTCGTCGTCGGCCAGAATGTCATCCGTTGGGTGGAGCCGGTAATCGGCCACGTCATTATACGCATCGGATTCAAGGAATCCGATCGCCATCCGCACGCCTTCCCTCACCCGACGAATGTCGTTTGGATGCTGAAGATAGCGGTAGTTGAACTCTGGCTGCACTGAGGGATCGGCAGACGCAAGCCTGACGTATCCTGCGCCGTCGGGTAGTCCGAGCGTGCACGAGATTCGCGCCGCCCGGTCCGGAGGAACATCATCGTTGAGGAACTTGGTCCGCAAACCGGGGACGCGCTCCGGCCGTTCGTCAACCATCGGGGTGGTCCTCAGCAACATATCATTGACTTCGCTGGACCCGTGGGAGGTGTAGTGCAAACAAAAGCGTGCCGCGTCGGCATCAGACGTCAGGGTCATTCCGTCTTTGACTTTGAAGGTAATCTGGGCGCTCAGGTGGTTAAACAGGTTCTGCCCCACTCCGGGAAGCTCATGAACGAGAGGTATCCCAAATTGTTGAAGTTGGTCTTTGGGGCCGATTCCCGATAGCATCAGCAGGTGAGGCGACTTGATAGCCCCAGCGCTCAACACAACCCGGTCTGCTTCAACGTTGAAAATCTCGCCTCCGCTTTCCACTTCCACACCGACGGCTTTTAGATCCTCGATCAATACCTTCCTGACGAAAACCCCTCCCCTCACCGTAAGGTTAAGACGGTGGCGCATGGGATTCAGGTGAGTGATAGCAGCGCTCATCCTCCAGCCGTCCAGGTTGTTCGAGGGCCACACGCCAACGCCCGCGGGGTTCGGGCCATTGGTATCCTCGACTGTCCCATAACCTGCTTCCAAACAGGCTGCTTGGAAGGCCTTTTGGATGTCTGCCCAGGGCCCGGATTGACGACGCCTTACTGGCATCGGTCCGTCGGCTCCATGAAAATCATCCCGAATGTCGAGATCGTGCTCAGACTTTCTAAAGTAAGGCAGTACCTTGTCATAAGACCATTCATCGTTGCCCATAGCAGACCAGGAGTCGAAATCCTCAGGTAACCCCCTTTGCATTGCCTGACCGTTGATGGACGACCCTCCTCCGATCACCTTGCCCTGCGCTACGTGGATCTCGCCTTGCTCCTCGGTGATCGTTCCCCGCAGGGCCCAGTTATGCTCCGAGTCTGGGGATTCTGCGAAACTTGTGTGGCCGAACTTTATCTCGTCCGGAAGATAGTCTGGATCAGGGTAATCTGGCCCGGCTTCCAGCAACAGAACGGAGGTATTCGCGTTTTCAGCCAATCTGCTGGCCAACACCGATCCAGCCGCTCCCCCACCGACGATAACAACGTCATATTTCATGGGTCCTCCTTAAACGCTTCGTCTTCTAACCCAGGATTTCCTAGTTTTAACTGATTCCGCTGAGGATAGGACGTTCTGGGATTTTTCCGATTATAAACCGGCATTCTCCATATCGGCCCACCAGCAGGTTCCGAACAGGGTAGTTGGAGCTTATTGCCGGTCTTCGTTGCTTGTCAATCCTCTTTCGCTCCTGTGCCAAGGGCGTCGGCACAACGTACGTCGCTTCAGGCCATTATCGGAAAACCGGCGCGAAATCGCTCGAACACCAGACGAGAGGGACATCGACCAGCTTCCGGCACCGGCAGACAGTGCCTCGAAAACCGGCACCACTTCGACCCACAGACCGGCCAGAAACACCATAAATCGGGCCTCTGAGGGCACTTTGGGCGAACTAGCTCTGTTGGGCTCCACCAGCCCCCGCCGGGGGTGAGAAGGTCAGCTACTACTCGGCGGTGTGCCTGGAGACTGGGGAGGTGGAGGTGATGGAACTGGAGGGCAACAGCAACTCTGTTACCTCGGCTGCTTTCCTGGGTCAGCTGCGAGAGCGGCACACTTAACCGCTGATCGTGATCTGGGACAATTCGCCAGCCCATCGCGGAGACGCGGTGCGCGCCTACCTGACCAAGCCCGGCCTGAACCTCCGCCTAGCAGCCCGTCTGAGGATTGGCGGTGGCTACTGATGAGGCCATGTGGTGGGCATGGTTCACACGGTCAGCGGGCTTGGCGGTGTGGGATTGGCCAACGGGCAGCAGTGGCGGAACAGCTTCAGCAAGTTGTGGCCGGTGCAGATCAGGGACCATTCGCCCTGCACCTTCTCCAATCCCCGCAGCAGGAACTCCCGGAATCCTCTACCCTGCTTGATCTGTCCGAACACCGGCTCCACCGTCGCCATGCGCAGCGCGTACCTCTTGCGACCTCGTTTGGTCTGCAACTTGCGGCGCATCCGGTCCCTGGGAGAGAGAGAGCTTTGCTGGATTTTGCGCAAAATTTAGAAAAAGTATAAAGACAGGGTAAGCTGGCCTGACCCAAATTCCACTAAAGGCCCGACCATGCTCACCCTGCCCGATGCCATTGTACCGATACTCGCTCCCTTCGCAACGCTGTTCACCAACCCGACCTGGCGGAAGGCCCAACTCCTAATGGTGGGCGCGATCCTGGCCCAGGGCAGCATCGTAGAGCGCGGCGTCAACGTGCTCGCCTTCGGGCTGCCCGGTACCGGCAAGACCCACGCCCTGTGCGCCTCGGGCCACCGCCTGGTGGAAGGCGGCCGCTCCATCCTCTTCGCCCTGGCCTACCGCCTGGTACAGAGCCTGCCCCTGCGTAGGCATGGGAACTGCTGGCCGTCAAGCGCGACCTGGACCTGCCCCGCCGGCTGCGCAAGCTGGACAACTTCGACTTCCTCCTCCTGGACGACCTGGGCTACCTGCCCCAGGGCGCCGAGGAGTCCGAGGTCATCTTCACCTCCATCGCCGAACGCTACGAACGGAGATTCCTGGGGATAACGTCCAACCTGGTCTCCCCCCAGTGGGAGCGCATCTTCGCCAACCCCATGGCCACCGCCGCCGCCATCGACCGGGTGGTGCATCACTCCGTCATCCTGGAGTTTGACGTCCCCAGCTACCGGACCAATGCTGCCCAGCAACGGGGCCAGGCCAAGGAGGTGAACCGGCAAAACTGATTGACGCCAACCGGCAAATATAGTTGACGCGGGACAACACGTCCACCCCGAGTTTAAAGGCCAAAATCCCTTCTAACTCATTGAGGGAGAAATCGTGCGCCGGGGTATGGCCGTCTTTGACCAGCGACGCTAGGGCATCGATAGTGCTATCGACGTTCGGTTTATCCATGATGCTCCTCTTTCGTTGGATTATCGGATGCGTCGGTTCTCCCAACCTTAACCCCGCCCCGGCCAGACCGTCAACCGCGTGCGTGCGCGCGCGCACGCACCTCACGCACGCACCCCACGCACCCCACGCACGCGTAACACAACCGTTACAACACCCGCTATTTTTTGAGGAAATGCATCCATCGGAGAAGTGGGATGGCCCCAGTAATAGCACAAACCTACGATCTTCCATTGACGCCGCCACAAGTCGTTTTCGGTCGCGGGGATCCGCCGGAGGACGAGTGGCCAGGGCGGCGCGTCACCCCCGAGGACGTGGCCCTGTCGTGCGGCGACCCCCGCGACTGGTTCACCTACGAAATGCGACTCCAGGCCCATTACGATTCCTGGGAGCGGTATGAGTACGCGCGCAAACGGCGGCGCAACTTTCACCGCGGGTTTCCCTTCGCCCAGGCGATGATCATCGGCGACCTCGGGGCCAAAAAGACCGTGCTGGGTGACTGGCACGGCTACGTCAAGGGCTTCCAGTTCGGGCATCCCTTCTTCGGCAACGCCGGCAACCTGTTCGGCTGGCGCCTGGAGGACGAGGAAATCTTCACCAGCCTGGGCCGGCTGCCCTCCTGCGCGTATCTGGCCATTGACGAGGCGGCCGCCACTTTGGCGTCCCGCCTGGCTTCTTCGGTCGCGGTACCGACATTCGCGGTGTTGGGCAACAACAACCGCAAGCGGAACTGCCGGACCCTGATCATGTCGGCCCAGGACCGTTACATCGCCCGTCAGATTCGGGAGATGTGCAGCGAGGTCTGGCGACCCTTCACTCCCGAGATCGAGACGGAGGGAGTGGACATGTGGGGAGACGTGATCGAACCCTGTAATGACCCCTCGAACTTCGTCGTCGCCTGGGAGCAGTGGAAAGACTTTCCGTACCGCCAGGGCGACATCATCGACGGTCCATCCGATATCAAGGGCTGGGGCAAACCGGAGCGGACGGACATGGCCTCCGGCGAGGGAGTGCGCCAGGCGTTCCTCCTCACTGACAGTTTCGCGCCGCTGGACGTTGGACAGGCCCTACTGGCCGACCGGAACAAAATCAAGGCGCAGATCCGGGAGCAACGTGACGGCGGATCTTCGGGGAATGACGCCGGCGACGGGTTTAACGACCGCGAAGTGCTCGTTTTGGATTACCTGGATTCGCTGGATGAATACCACGTGCTGGGTGAGGAGCCTCCCGCTTACATCCAGGCTGGAGAGATTGCCGCCGCCACCAACCTCCCGACCAATACCGTGGGTCAGATCGTCAAAAAACTCTTCCGCGGCATCGAGAACAAACAGCGCAAGGGCTATTCCATGGAGCATATCCGTGACGGCATTCGCGAATACCTGACCGAGGAGGCCGCCTGATGGTCACGGACAACCACCAACGCCTTACGGAACGCATCACGGCTGCGGTCAACGGTGGAAATCCCAGCGCGCCGCCAATGAAAGGTGGCCACGGGCCCACCGAGTACGACGATGAGATCGCCTCGATGCGAGAAATTGAGGACCTCGCCTCGCGGCCCAGACTGGATCCCCTGGATTCCGGCGCCATCCGCATTGGTGGCGGCGACGGCGACATTGACCCCGGGCAGAAGTACGGGTACAGCGCCATCGTAGCCCGGGAGGTCGCGGCCACCCGAAAGGTGTACGGCTGGATCCGGAACGTGAACCTGACGCCGGAACAGGCGGTGGTGGCAGAGGGGATGCTGGAATTGTTCCGCATGGAGTGGATGGCGCCCTGCGCCGACCGGGACGGCCGGTTCGATCGGGAGGAGGAGCGGGCCCAGCGGTGGATCAAGATGCTGGGCGGACGGAAGAACGCGGCTACCCGCGAGGCCATGGACGAAGCGGACGCGTTGTTAAAGACGTGGAACACCCACGCCGCCTTCAAGCTGCAGGTGGAGATCCAGCGTCTGAAACTGGGCCTCGATGCTGTCGAGCAGTACCGGCAGCCCTACAAGATCGCGACCAGGGGCCAACTCCGCGCCGAGTTCGCCGCCGGACAGCTCGATCCCTACGCCTACGGCTATTTCCAGTGCCGCGTACGCCAGTTCGGGATCCAGCGGGAAAGCGCAATGGACGACGCCCGGGGCGTTGGGGTGCGAGATTACACGGACGTGAAAAAGCGCATTGCACTGGGCACGTTCGAGGTCGAGGACATCGTCCAGGAAATGCCCTGGCCGTACCAGCTGGTTTACGGCATGGGCCAGATTTCGATGTCCAGCGGCAAGGAGCATCGCCAGCTCGTCCTCGGTTTGAACGCCGCCATGATCCCGTTCCCCACCGACGAGGAGAAGAAGAGCAGCTGGCTCAATTTCGGCTCACGCAAGGATGATCCGAACCCGGTCAACGTCAACCAGTTCAATCCGAATGGAAACCAGGAGTAACCATGAGGCGGAAGGGTAAAGAGACCCTGCTGATATTCAGGGACGATGACGACATTCTCCAGGATACCGGCGCCGAGAAGGTCGAGGGTCTGATCGTCTCAGATGCTTTTGACAAGGGACTGGCGCTGCGCCGCCGGGCGCCGACGCAGACGTTAATCCACCTGGAGCCGATGCGGGCTGGGGTTCCGCGTTCCAAGGTGGTATTCGAGTCGGGATCCGCGGTGGACCCGTCCCACGACGCACGTTTTGTCTTTCGCGACGCCTTCCAGATCTGGAAGGGCGGAGCCCAGGTCGCCGAGCACAGCCGCAACCTGCTGGCCGACAACCGGCTGAAGGCCGCGTGGATAGTCGGCGGCATGGTTTTCGTATTCGCGTGCCTCATCTACGTAGGAGTGACCGGAGATGTCTCTGTTGGTGAAGCCGCTACTGCGGCCAGGTAAAGCTCTCAACACGGTCCCGGCGAACCCAGAGCGGCGGGATAACCATTGGCTCAAGGAGCAGGTTGCCGAGGCCAGGGCGGATCACGACGTGAACCTGCTGCAGCCGCGGCGGGCTTACTTTCACATGCGCGAGGTTCTGCGCCATCGGAACCGTTTCGTGGACGCAGTGGGAGGACTCTCCGGTGCGGCGCTCCACGGCAAGACCATACTCTGGATGCTCCTCCTGGCCGGAGGCGTGACCACAGCTATGGTGGTCAATCCCTGGACTCCCTATTGGGTCGACGCTCTGGTGGAGGTGATGATGGCGATGGCCATCTGGACCGAGCGTATGATCGCCGGAGCCTACCGGGAGGCCTTTTTCAAGGTCTACGTGGTGGAGCGGCTGGACTTCACCGATGCCTCCCAAGCCACCGCGATCCAGACGGTGTGGTTACCGCGCCTGGCGTTCTATTACCGACCGGAGATATGGCGTGGCAATGACGGCCGCAGTGGCTATTTGGATCCCAATGCCGTGGGAGTTCTGATGCTTCCGGAGGGGACGCGTATCGGCGACATCATGGATGTGGACGACTACTGGGACCTGCCCCGGGACGCCCACGTACTGGACGACAACGGCGCGGTGGCCACGCGCCAGTGGTCGCGGGATCTGCAGAAGAACGGCGCAAAGTTCGACGCCCTGGGCCTGCCTGAGAAGCGCAACCTCGATGACATCTGGGCCTGGCTGGCCGGCGGGGTCGAGTACGTGATCGGGTTGGCCATCATCATCTTCGCCGGAGGCGCGTGATGTCTCCCAACGCGGGGATAGTCGGCCTCTTCGTATTGGCGATCGCGGCGGTCCTGATGGCCCTCATCGTGCCGG
Organism: Dehalococcoidia bacterium; assembly: GCA_965217175.1. Taxonomy (GTDB): domain Bacteria; phylum Chloroflexota; class Dehalococcoidia; order Lucifugimonadales; family UBA3495; genus Bin87. The sequence goes on along the minus strand of OZ244251.1, from coordinate 691,586 downwards.
CCGTCTCCGGATGGCACGGCGACCTGGTGACCTGGGTCACCGCGACGCAACCCAGTTATCTACCCGCGGCCAACATTATTCCGGCCGCACTGATCATCGGCAACACGCTGGCGGTAATCGCGCTGGCGTCGCCGGTCGCAATTCACATCAGCGGCCGGTAGCAGCACTCACAGGCAAAAGGAGTAGCAAATATGTTGCAGAATTTAATCGTCGGGCCCCTGGGCCGCGCGCTTGGACTGATCCTGCTGTTCAGCGTGTTCGCCATGGTTGGCGGCGGCATCAACTCCATCTTCCTTCAGACGTTGGATTCGGGCGTTGTCAGTTCGGAACGTGTGGACCGCATTCTCGCGAAGAGCGCCACGGTCACCAGCGCCGATGACGTCGACGCCGTCTGGGGAGACCATGTGGACATCACTGAGGGGGCTTCGGGTGAAGTCAGCGAGTGCAAGGTGGGCACAATCGCCGACAACGCGGCCGGCACCTACGTCACGCCGCGGGGGACCGAAATTACCGTCGTCGCCGGCGCCACCACCACAACCGACGCCTACGTGAGAACTGCACCTGGTCTCCACCGTCACCGGCGCTCAATACCCCCGGCACCGGTGTGCTGGTGCAGCTCATCTTCAGCGCAATGGCGCTGGGGTTGCCCATCGGAGCGCTCATATCCGTGGTCGGCTTCGGCTCGTCGTTCGTCGAGCAGACGTTCGGCGCCAGCAAGCTGATGGTCGCCATTGGAGCCGTGGTTGTCCTGGTGATGGCCGGCTCTCTGCTGGGCGTGTTCGTGCCCTTCTTTGACGTGGCGTTCCGAAGCCTCGACGGCGCCAGGTACGCGATGTACGAGACTGGCATTGGCTCGCTGGCCGGTGTGCTGGGCAACTTTATGGGCGTAACCATGGCCGCCGGACTCGTCCGGCTGGGATGGGTGCTCTTCGGACAGTACACCGGCATGGGCGCCGGGAAGCGCGAGCAGGGGATGCAGGGGGCCCTCTGAGGGCCAATCCTCTTTCGCCGCGGGCGGCGTCGGTTCGCCGGCTCCGCCCGTAACGGAGACAATCCAATGCTGCTGTTCATCGCATCTCTCGTGCTTCTCCTGGTGGGCTGGCTCTCGACCAGCGAGCTGGCCACCTTCCGACGAGCATTTCCTTCGTGGCCGTCATCGTCGCTGCCGTCGCCTGTGGAGTGGCGTCGATTACAGGGTCCTACGGAAGGTTTCACTCGAAGGTGCTGGCGCTCCTGGGATGCACCATTTTCACCCTGGCATATCCACTGCACTGGCCGGTGTTCACCGGCCTGGTGCCGGAGGGCGAGTATTGGCCGGCCATCTGGCTCACCACGGGCCTGGTGGTGCCGGCCGCGATGGTATTCACCGGGCCGCTCCTGCCAGTCGTGAAGGTCGGCCGAGAATAATGAGGAGAACAAATATGACCAAGAAACTATTCAAACCGCGCGAACCGGCGGCCACGCTCGATGAAGCGATGGAACGACAGTACAAAGATGGTGTCGCGGTCGGCAAGAACTGGGCGATTCTTTTCGGGGGAATGTTCAGCGTTGCCCTCGGGCTCTACGCCAGCCAGCCGTTGTTTTCGGGCATGGGTGTTGCGGCCGTCGTTCTGGCGTTCCTGGTGATCCGTCAGGAGGGGAGGTCGGCATACGTGGATCGCGAAGAATATCTCGAGGACAACAGATCCCTTGGTCGGTTCTGGTCGGTCGCAGACGATGATGGGCAGGCCCTTATCGATGAGGTAGACGAGGACGACGTGCCCTGGATCCCCGGCACGCCCTACCGGGCCGACTGCGCCGTGGGCCAGCTCCGGCCGGCCGGGATGCGCCCCTGCTCAGGGGAAGCGCCGGCGCATCGTACACGGCACCGGTTCAACGACCTGGAGCCACTGTGCATACAGCACACATATCCGACCCTGGCCGAGTGCGAAACGCGGGCTGAGGACCTGATGGAACAGGCTGCGGCCGCCCGCGGTCGGGCTCTGTCTGCAGAACGCGAGTGGGATCGTGAACAGAACCTTGCAGCGTCCAGCTGGCTGGGGCAGCGAGCAAGCCGTTACCGGCTGTCGCGCGGACTCGGTATGACAGCTGACCGAGTGCAGGCGATAGAGCTGGGTCCACCGGTGGGATGGCTGGGTCCGGATTTCCTTGTCGACACACCGGCAACAGGCGCCACACTGGTCACGCTCGCTGCGGACTAGAGAGAGGCGAATAACCATGATCAAGAAGATCTTCAAGCGACCGGAGCCAAGGCCGGTGACCCTGAGCAGGGTCATGGCAGAGGCGGCCATGGTCGGGATGGCGATGGGTCTGTGCGGCGGGTTCATAGTAATGGGCATATTCGAGGGGATGTCCGCAACCGGACATCTGGAAGGATCCCCGTCATTGGCTTTCGGCGTATTCCTGGTCGTCTTTGGATTCGTCGGTGCCGTAGGGCTCATGTGGGCGTTCAATAGGATCACCCAGAAAGTGGAAGCGAGGTACACCCTGGTCGACACGAAAGCCGATCCGACCGTGCCCAAGATTGTGAGTTAGATGCCTGCCCGCCTCATCACAGTCGGCGCCCTCGTCGCCCTCGTACTTCTCTGAAGGCGATCCCTCGAATACCCACCAAATAGCGGAGGAACCATGTTCAAGAAGATATTCAAGCGACCCGAACCCAAGCCGATGACCTCTGGAGGGACAGCGATGTTCTCCTCTTTGATCGCCCGCATACCCCTGGCCTGGTTGCGACCCGGCTATGTCGCGGTCATGGCTATATCCATGGTCTTTGGAGGACTCATAGCGGTAGTGGCTATGTCTGCCACCGGCGCAACGGCGCAGCCGGCCGCCGAAGCCAAGTCTACGGACCCCGCGACCCTTCAACTCCTCGAGGATCTGGACCGCCGGCTTTCCCTCTCCGAAACCCAGATCGCCCTGAGCAACCTGGACTACACCTGGGAGTACGACAACCAGAAGGTCCTCAGCTGCGTCGACCACATCGACCCGGGCCCGGCCGACTTCGGGCCGGATCGCCACTCCTGGCGGGCGCAGATCCGCAAAGCCGGCGGGCAGGAAACCCTGGCGTCGTTCATCCCCTCCGGGGACAGGGTCAGTGCCCTGGGCCGGAAAGCAACTGATGCCGAGGTGACGGTCGAGCTCGACGTCGGCTCCAAATACGAGATGCGCTATCAGCAGCGCCCGCCTGGGCACCGTTGGGATGAAGCGTGGACATCCTGGGAGTCGTGTGGGGTCCTGCTGCCCAGGTATCCCGAAACGCCGGGGCAAGCCACCTGGCTGCAGGAGCGGTAAGTGCCCGCCCGCCTCATCACAGTCGGCGTCCTCGTCGCGCTGTTGCTGCTCATCGCCGCGGCGGTGTTCGTCGTAAACCCGTCCCTGCCCATCCAGCTGCAGACGTCCGAGGAACCCTACGCCGTCCTGGTGCCAGATCCCGCCGCCGTCCACCTGGTTGAGGGCGACGCCGGCGCCGAGTTTACCGTCCACACCAACCTGCCGGCCGTGTCGGTTGCCGTCGCCGTGGACGAGCTGGGCGGCTACGTTGGGCTGGACTACGCCGCCCGGCGGAAGGCCTGGGCCGTGTGCGATACGCAGACCACGCCGGAGACGCCCAGGGAGAGCCTGGTGGTGTCAGAGGCGACATTGTGGCCCTGGTCCCTGTACGGCGGCTACTGGGGCCTTCGTGACGCTCTCCGGAGACGACGTGCAGCTGGCGGCCTATAGCATCGATGTGCCCACGCCGACACCGACGCCCGTGGGCATCCAGCCCACGCCGGTACCTGTCGCGCCCGCCCAAGTGACCGGACTCACGGTGACGACTCTGTCCCCCGCAGCGGTCGCGCTGACCTGGGACGCGCCGGTCGACAACGGCGCCCAGTTGGTGCGGATCGAGGTCCACCGCTACACCGACACCGAGGCCGTTACCTACGTCCTCGAGGACGTGGAGCTAAGGGCCTTCACCGACCGGAGCCTGACGCCCGGCGCCGACTATCTCTACCGGGTGGGCGCGGTGAACGCCCTGGGCCACGGGGTCCTCTCCGACGAGGTGAGCGTCACCGTCCTGGTGCTGCCCACGCCGACGCCCACCAGCTGAGGGAGGGATGATGTCCGGACTACTGCGAATCCTGCTGGTTTGCCTGGTGGTGGCCGTGGCTTCGCCACTGACGATGATGACGTCGTCTGGTGCGGTTCACGCGCAGGGGGGCAGCTCCTGCACTGCAACCAAGACCACCGTTGCGTGCTTGTTTTTACGCACTGAGAGTGTCTCCGGCACGCTCACGTTAACGGGTCAGCGAATGTCCGGGGCCAATTGGGTTACCCAAACCACTATCTCCAAGGTCAAACAAACGATTGCCGGTACCTACTACATCCATATGGTGTTTACCGGCTTGGCTCCTGACACTGAGCATACTTTGCGCGCCCAGATCGTACCTTATGGCGGCTCTAACTATTACACCGTCCCGGCGACGGTTCGCACCCCAGCGGATATACCCGACCCTCCGGAGCAGGTCAGTGTAAGCCGCAACGACGCCGGCGACGAGGCAACCGTCGATTGGACGGCACCAGACGGCACCCTCACCAAATTCGTTATCCAACGGGCCGAGCTGCAGCGCACCTCAGGCGTGGCCGTGTGGGGCAAGGAGACGTTCTTTGAAACTGCCGACGGCGATACCCTTACCTACACCGATACCGGCCTTGATCCCGACGTCACCTACCAGTATCAGGTGGCCGCAGTCAACGCCAACGGCACCGGCTTTTACTCCGCCACCGTCCGCACTCTGGGCGCCGTCGGGGAAAACGACGTCGCAGTCGACGACCGCGGCTATGACGCCATCCCCACCCCCGATCATGGCCAACTGCCCACCGGGTATGACACCTCCACCGGAGACGCCGAACTGGTTGCCGCGGTGGACGCGTCCATCACGCAGATGATCAGTCCCACCGGCCTCACCTGGGACCCGGACAAGATGCGACACTTCCTGGTCGTCCTGGGCGCGGGCGTATTGGCTGGCGCGGCCCTGGTGGGTAATCGCAAACTCGGCAACAGAATTAACGGACAGTCGATACTGCTGGCATTCCTGTTATTCCAGGCGGCTCTCTGGCTGGGGGCGCTCATGCTGGGATTCCCCTGGCACTGGGCCATGCTCCCCACCCTGATGACCGTGGGCCTGGGCCTTATCGCATTCGGTAAGAAGGTGACCGCATGATGTGGATATTCCTGCAGGCCGGCACGCCGGCCAACCTGATCGGTGAATCCTTTGAGGCCTTCCCCGGCGGCGTGGTGGCCGCCCAGCTCGCCCTCGTCATCATGGTGGCCATTACGAGCTGCTTCTACACGCGCAAGGTCGCCGCGGGGCCGATGCTCTGTGTCGCCGCCATGGTCGTATCCAGCATGGTCCTGCCCATCTTCGGATATGGCAGCTGGTTCATGGCCGCCATCCTGATCATCCTCAGCATGTGCTTCGGGTTCCTCTGGCAACGTCTATCGTCACCAGGAAGATAGAGCATGAACATCATCACCGCCCTCAAAGGCTACCTGGCGTTTCACATCGCGTGCGCCCTGGTCAATCTGATTTTCATCTATCTGAATACCGGCGTGACCGATTACGGCGGCGCCGCGGGGTTCCTTCCGTCGGCCAAGTTCGCCTCACCGTTTGTCGATGCCACCGAACGTATCGCCATCACCACGACGCCCGGTGACAACGCGGCCGATAGCGCGTTCTTCCTGCTGTCCATGCTCGGCCGGATCGGAGACGTCGTGAAGATGATGACGGGGTTGTTCATCTTCGGTTATCCCATCATCACCGACGTCGGGACCGGTACCTACACCTGGGTCGCCCTCGGCTTCCAGATTGCCGGGACCATCGGCACCGTGGGCTTCATTTTGTGGCTGCTGGACAAGGGCGTCCGGTCCGGCCTGTTGGGCAATGTCTGGGTGCTGGTGTTCCTCGGCATAGTCGGCAGCATAGCCGTCAGCAGCGCCATTTTCACATAGGAATTAAACCATGGCAGTCATCAATCCGCATCAGGAAACTCACCCCGGCAACCAGAACCCGCCCAGCAACGATAACTCACCTGGCCATCCCGCCAACCAACAGTATCCCTCGATCCCCGAAGGCACCGAGACCGGGAGCGATTCAACCTCCTCCTCGAGCAGCTCATCGGATTCTTCCAGCAGCGATTCATCATCAGACCCTTCCAGCAGCAGCTCATCATCAAGTTCTTCCAGCTCTTCGAGCAGCTCCGATGCCGCCGCGCGACGCCGACGGGGCCGGCGGAGGGAACAGGAACAGCAGGCCGCCCTCGCCGCCGTTCAACAGGCAACTGACCAGAACACCGAGACTAAAGACGAATCAGTGGTCAACCCGCACGCGGAGACGCGCGATACCACACCCGTCGCGGAATCTGCGGGTGCGTCCGGCGACGAGGAGCAGGATGATGGCGAGCGGCGCCCCGACGAAGAGGAGGAAGGTCCCTCTCAAGTGGAAGCTCCCCCTCAACTCGGCGACACGAATGTCGCCGAGTTGAGCATCCCCACGTGGGGCGGCGTGCTTCTGCGTAATGGCAAGGTCGTCGGGTCAGTTGGGCCGTTATCCCAAGGGACCGGAGACGTCCAAGCGGATTCTGAAAAAGCCGGGCAGCTGATGACCGAGCAGTCCCAACTCTTTGCTGCCGAGATACAGGCCACCGCCGATACCCCCGCTGCAGAGTCCGAACGACTGACCGGGCTGGCTGCTCAAATGAGGACCATCGCCGAGCATTGGCGCGACAGCGGCCACGACGAAGGCTGGAACGACGAGAAGGGCAACGCCATCACCGCCAGCGCTCACTACGTCTCTCTGGCCGAGAGCATCGAGGCTACCGCCGAGCAGAACCATCAGTTTGCCCAGCAGAACGCTGACGAAAGGGACAGGGTGGGGCAGCACAACGCCGATGCCCAGGACGCGGTGACCAGGTTTGACAGCGCCGAGGCCTCGGCGCTGTCCCGGCTGCAGGACGGTACCGCTACAGCCGCAGATTACGCCCACGTCGCGGACACCTACGCCCAGCTGCAGGAAACGTGGCAGGAGGATACCGGCAATAATCTCGTCCACATACCCGTGGCTGGGTCCGTCCAGCCACTCACCCCCGAGGCCTATTTTGAGCGCCAGGAACGACTTTATCGACGAATCGCCGGTGATGCTTCCAAGGATGAGAAGGATGAGGAAGCGGCAAGGGTTGCCGCCACGCCGGCGACACAGTTGGAGGATCCGGAAGGGGGTGTCGCTCCCCCGCCTTCGCCGAGGGTGGTATATAACCGTGTAACCGCAGGTGGAGAGTTCGTCCAGCAGTCGACTGCCGGCTCGACCGAATACGTGAACGCCGCTACCGGCGAGCAATTGGGATACCAGACGGAGCGCGGCGACATCGCGATTAACCGACGTCTGATCCCAGAACCGTCATACGTGTACCCGACGGTCACGAGTGGCGGTGAGTACGTCCAGGAGTCAACAGCCCCGGGGACGCAATACGCCTACCCGGGGGACAGAGTCGTGGCCTGGGAGACCCCGTCGGGTCTGGTGTCCATCCGCCCCGGCGCATTCGACCCGCCGCCAACACCGCCTCCTGACGACACAATTCAGGTTGCGACCCCTCAGCTCGTCCCCAATCCAATCCTGAATCCTGATGACACAATTCAGGTTGCGACCCCTCAGCTCGTCTCCAATCCTGATGACACAATTCAGGTTGCGACCCCTCAGCTCGTCTCCAATCCTGATCCCCCGCGGCAAGAGCCTTCGCTGGTGGATCTCGCGTTGAGTAGCTACTCGCCGTTGGGTGGCATGCAGGCAGTACAGGATTTCGCCGTCTCTCCCGCCGAAATGGCCCTGCCGGTCGTCCCAGTGGAAGATCGGGCGGACTGGATTAGAGACCATGGTCTCTCGCCCACCGGTACCCTGATCGATAAGATCCAGGACCCGACGCAGAGCCCTTCGTGGTATGACTATCCGTTGGCTGCACTCGATGTGATTGGTGGAGTGGGAGCGCCCGTACCGGGTGGGACGATCGCCAGAGCCGGCAGGCTGGCCGCCGTTCCAACCCGGATCGTGCCCACGGTTGTGGATACCACGGTCGATGTGGCAAAGGTGATCGCAAAGCCGGTAGTCCGGCACATCAATACCGAACGATCCGTCATGACCAGGATGGAACAACTATGGCGTCAGGGCGTCCCGTACGAAACGGCCGTAAAGCAGGCCAGGTTGGAGGCCCAACGGATACGACCGTCCCAGGTGGACCCCACACCACAGGGGCAGGTCAGCCTGATGCCTCCCGGATCTACCCCACCCCTTGTCGGCACGACGAATAACCCCAACATGATCCTCACCATGTATTCCACCCCCCACGGGCCGGTGGTAGCTCCGGCGTGGTACCCCTGGAAAAATCAGCCGCTCACCGGATCCCGAGCAGGGTCTGGAGGGGGCACGACTGACCCTGGAGGTACCTACCGTACCCAAGGCGGTCTACTCCTGGACTCGCGTGGAAATGTAGTCACCGAAGGCGCTCACCCGACCTCGGTGGCCGCCCAAACCTACGACGCCACCGCGAAGGCCATCTGGTCCGCTGCTACCACTCCTGCTACTGCACAAGTGGTTCCGGCCACAACCAGCGGCGTTATATCCCGGGTGGCAACCACGTCGACGGCTTCTGCCGCGACCCCCGTCCTGGCGACAACGCCGGCGCAACAGCCCGACGTCGTCCCAGAAGCACAGCCCACCAAGGCCACAACCCTTACGGCATCACCGCAGTCCAGTCCGATCACTGTGACGCAGCCGGTGCCCGATACATCAACCAGGGTCAACGCCGAGGCCCAGATCCAAACGCCACCAGTGACCCTCTCAACAGGAGTCCGACAGGGGGTGAGCATCGTGCCGAGCTACGGCGCGACGCCCATGGCGGCCACGAGTTCGACTCGGCTGGTCGTGGCAGACCCCGTGGAAGCCCAGGCGCCGACATCCCGGCTGCAGCAATCGGAGCCCATCAATACCCCCGTGACACGCGTCTCAACGCCGGCCGCCGCCACAACTACGACTACCGGAACCACAGCTGATCCGGTGGTTACACAGACTGTACAACCACAACCCGCCCTGGGCGCAGTCAGTACCGGCTCATCAACTGACCTCGGCCCGGTGACCACTCAGATCGATCCGCCGCCGACGCGGCCGCCCAAAAAAGGGCGCCTCAAGAACCGCAGCAACAACACGCCTCAGCATCAAGAGGATCCCGGGTCGGTACAGGATTCCAAGGCCGGCGGCCATCCCCACGTATCGCGGTGGGAGACTCGCACAGGACATCAGCTGGATCACCGCACCGGTGACCATACCAGCGAGGTCGTCGACGATACCAACGTCCGCACTTTCCAGGTCGTGGAGCGCGGCGCCGAGTCGACCAGCGGCAAGAAGTGGCGGGCGAACCACCTGGAGGTCACCAGCGACCAGGGCAAGGCCGTCCCCGCGGCCGTCCGTTTTCTACGGCGCCCGGCTGAAGCAAACGCAACATCAACATCGGAACCAAAGGCATCAAAGTTCTCAGGTTTGCGTGCCAAAGCCCAGCAGGGCGCCCGGGCGGTACGTACTGGAGCAAACCAGGGGGCCCAGGCTGCTCGCACCGGCGCCGTCGAAGCCCGCGCCAGGTTCAGCGCCGCGGGCACGCGCCTGCAGCAAGCCAACCAAGCCGCACAGCCTCGCATGGAACAGGCGAGGACAAAGTTCGCGGACTACCAGGGCAAGGCGCGTCAGGTCAAAGGTGAACTCGATCAGATGCTGGCTAAGATGCAAACCCAGCCACCGGCCGGCGGACAAGGCAGCGGCCGCAAGAAGAGCAGCGCGAAGGGGAAGCAACCAGCCACCAGGAGCAAGCGACCATCGGTGAAGGTCACGGTGCAGTTGGTCCAGCCTGGCGGCGGGACCGGCCGGGGATCCGGCGGCACCAATAAGGCCCTGGCACGCCGGTTGGCCAGCGGCCGGTAGAGATGAGAGAGCGCGATGGAAGTCTATATTAATTAACAACCTAACTTAAGAAAACAGAACCCCTTACTATGCAATGAAAGGCATAGGCAAAGCGTTGCAGTAGCGAGAGAAGGGGCCGGGTGGCCAAGGTGATAGCGACGGGAGTCAGTGATGGCTAACAAAGGACGTGCGCGACGTCGACGGGAACGGCGGGAGCGCCGGCAACTGTCGAGGGCCAGGTGGCGCTGGATAATACCCGGCGCTGCCCTGGGCATGGTCGCCGCCATGGTGTGCGTCTGGACCCTGGGCAAGGACATTCCGACCAGCGCTACCCAGTGGGCGACCTTCTATGGATCCATGTTCGCCGGCGCGTTGGCGGGGATCGGTGTGGCCATGTTGTCCGGCGACCAGGTCCGCCGGTGGAGGGTCCGGCGACGGGCGGCGGCGGGGTGACACCTTGTTTATCGCGATCGGAACTCCATCAGCTGTATAAAGCCAGTTATAGAACATTTACGGGGTTGTTTATGTACGACAATAATGACCAGGAGCTGATCCCAGCAACCATTTTGCAGCGCATCCAAAGCCTGCTGGCGACGACCGCCAATACGACGTTGGGGATCCTGGTGATGTTACTGTTTTTTAATTTGGTCCAGGCGCACTGCGACGCGAGGGTAAAAATGACGGGCCGCAAATTCACGGCGGCAGACATCGAGGCGATGCCCCAACACCCCGACGACTGGTTCACCAAAGCGGAACGGATCCGCGCGCTCCAGGAGATGGAGTCCCGACATGATCGAGCCGCGGCTGAGCGAGGTTCCGCGGACTGATGACAGTTGCCCCTTACGACCTCGCGCCCTCCGACGCTACCCTGTATCCCATGAATGACCTGGTCAGGGTCGACGCCGGCGTCTACGAGATCTACCAGTGGCGCGGCTACACTATCCAGCGCAGCGACCAGCCAAGCTATACCGATCGCTGGTTTGTGTTTCGGGAACGGCGCCCCTTCCGGGCGTTGCTCCGGAACATCGACGGGAAGCTCCACACCTTCGGGTCCCTCGACGAGGCGGTGGCGTGGCTTACTCAGAACCCGGACGCGCTGCCGGAGCTGGGGGACCAGATGCCATGAGGGTCCGCTTACGTCGAGTGTGCCGAATCCTTATCTTTCTGCAAGGAGTAACGACAATGAATCTCATCGAAGAGGCCTACCTGATGCTGCTAGCCCCAGAGTTCCTTCCCCGTCGGGGCATCATCAGGACAATTTTGGTCTTGTTTACGCTCTTCACGTTCTACCATGACCTAAGGTCGCTGCTTCCAGATCCGCCATCAAGTGGATTTCGCCCCGTGAAGGCGTCGCCGTCGTCTATGTCGGGAATGGTCCTCGCCGGAGTAAATCGGGCCATACCTGCTTGGTCGAAAGGTTCATGACGGTCACTGCTGCGCCTCTGAAGCATCGTGCGATCAATAACCAACCTTGCAAAGGAACGGTTCAGCCGCTCACGGCAGAACGATAGTCCCCCGTCTGAAGCTGGACGGGTCCCTGCACACCTTTGGCTCCTTGGACGAGGCCGTGGCGTGGCTAACGCAGAACCCCGACGCTCTGCCCGAGCTGGGGGCCAGAGGCCATGAGGATCCGCTATTGGCTGGCCCGGCGCATCTGCCGCCACTACGCCCGCCATTACCTCACGGTCGTCGACCGCATGGGCCTGGAATGGACCCTCGCCCTCATCGACGAGGACATAGAGCTGTATGGCGCCCACTTCAACCACACCCTGGCGCGGGCTGGAGTCATCGATTACGCCGAGGGGAGGGGCCCTGAAATAGCCATTTTCGACCGCGCCACTGGTGGCCGACAATTATGATTATGGGACATCAGAACATCAGCAACGACGCGCTGGCCAATATTCCTACCGACGGCCGCGTTGCCCACCTGGCCGACGTGGTGGCCGGAGCGCGCGCTTTTGCCTTGGCGCCACGGACCCTGGAGGTCTACCGCTGGCAGTGGCAGCGCTTCACGGCCTGGTGCCGCAGCTATGACCAGCCGTCCCTGCCAACATCCCCGGACGTGGTGGTGAGCTGGCTGGCCAGCCGTTGGTATGATGATGCAGCCGCAGCCGGTTCGCTGCGGCTGGGCAAGGCGGCGGTCAAGTGGGCCCACATCCAGGCCGCCCAACCCGACCCCACCGCGGCGGCGGTGGTGCACGACTTTCTGCGTGGTATAGGACGCGTGCAAAGCCAGGCCGACGCCGATACTGGGATATCCCGGACCGCACTGACTGCCGACGCCAACCTGGTGCGTGGAATGCTCGACGCAATTGACGGCAGCGACACTCCCATTGAGATCCGGACGCGGGACTCTGCCCTAATAACCACCGCGTACACCACGGCCGCACGGCGGGGCGAACTCGCCGCCCTGGTCGTCGCTGACGCAGTACTCGACGGCGCCGAATACCGACTGACTATCCGGCGAGGCAAGGCTGACCAGCTCGGCGAAGGTAGGACTGCCGGAGTAATCGATACTCGTACCATAGCAGCCGCCACCCGGTTGCGTCGGTGGCTGGCCATGCACCCCTACAGCGTCGCTCAGGCTCCCCTGTTCCTCCAGCTGCACAGATCGGGCAGTTGTCCGGAGATCAAAGACCTGTCGCCCAAGAGCCTCGCACGTCGGATCGCCCTCTGGGGCCAGCGTGCCGGCCAACCCGGGCTCAGTGGTCACAGCACACGTCGGGGCGCGGCCAGCGATGCCGCCCGGGCGGGCGCGCGGGAGGTAGACCTGATGAGACTCGGAGGCTGGAAATCGCCGACGATGCCGGCCCGTTACGTCGCGTCAGCTGACGCGCTCACCCACCATCCCTTACGAGGTGTCTGATGATCATCAACGTGCTCGCCGACCTCCTCTTAATCGCACCCTTTCGCATGCTCCTGGTCGGCGTCGTCGTGTTCTTTATATCGAGACGCCGGCGCCAGAGAGCTGAAGGACAACAGACGGGAACCAACGAGCCGGTGGACTGATTTTGCAGCCGCGGTCCTTTCGGCGGCGGAATTGGGCCTACAATTGCACGTATATGCCACCAGAAAGTGTAAACGCGTTGCCAATACCTCTGACCACGTGACTGACCCCCGGGGCCACCTGCTCCCGGCACCCGCCTCGGTGGAGGAGCTGGGCGTCCTCGCCGACGCGGCCATGGACCAGGCCACCAACACCGTAGTCGCCTACCGCTGGCAGTGGCGTTACTTCCGGACCTGGTGCGAGGATCGACCCTGGCTTCCCTGCCGGCCACGCCCCGCACGGTGGCCCTCTGGCTAGCCAGCCGGTGGAGCGCCGGCCCCGCGGTTTCGTCTCTGCAAATGGGCCGCGCCGCCGTCCGCTGGTCGCACCGGGGAGACTGGCAACGAGGATCCCACCTCGGACGCGGCGGTGAGGCGCTTCCTGGGCGCATGAAGCCGGGGCCAGGAGCAGCGCGACGGCGCAGCGGGGAACTCCAGGTCCGCGATCCCCGCCGACGCCGGCCTAGTGCGCGCCATGCTGGACGCCATCCGGTGGAGCGATGCCGCCCAACGGATCCAGCTGCGTCACCGGGCCCTCATCGCCACCGCCTACGTGACACCGCCCGGCGCAGAGAGCTGGGGTGCTGCTTTTGGCCGACGGTGTACTGCCCGACGGCGGGCCGTAGGTCAATGGTTAGCACAGCAGGTTGAGTAGGCGTACGCGACACAGGTATGGTGCCACCGATGTTGGGGGCATCAGCATCCGATGGTCAATGAAACGGACGTAGGTCAATTGCTAGCTCATCTCGCCAGCTTGATTTCCGAAACAGGTTATCCCTTTTTGACGGAATCGACGAATTTTGACCAAGCACCACGCGGCACTGGCAACGTATATCCACCGTCACCCTGTCCACGCCGGATAAACGCTACTGTCTCATCTTTCCGGAGATGTAGGTTCGTCCCATTCGATGCTTCTCGATGGATGATATGGTCCGGCACTTCCTTCTCTCGTATGGTTTGCTGGAGGTCCTCCACGCCCAGAACTATGTCATCTCCGTGCGTGGTCCATCGGCCACTGCTCGGGGGAAATTCCCGGACGAAGAGTTTGGCGTCCAATCTGCTCTTCATCTGAAAACGTTTGGGTTCCCAGGCGAAATCGTCAAAGTCTTGACTGGAGATCCTGCGACACCAGAGGGCGAGGGTTTCCTCGTTACGCAGGGTTTCCCGGAACATCGTGACCAGCAGCCCAGAGGATTCCGCTAGGTAGTCAAACGTGCCCCACTCGGTGACGGCCTCCATGCGGTCCTGCATTCGGAACAGGTATTCTGAGTATAAACGCGTGTCAATTCGGTTGTGCAACTCTTTGACCTCACGTTCCATTCGCTGTCCCAATTCGGTATTGTCGGACGGCAGTGGAGGCGAAGTGAAGACCAAAAGCGCCCGTTTTCGCACCTCATTGGAGAACTCACGGGCATCGCTGTTCAATGAAGCCACCAAACAAGGAACCTCTGACAATTCATGATGAAGGCGATCGTAGGACTTGATGATCGCCTCTCCTAACGTATCGCTGCCCCGTCGACCACTGCTAGTGAAACGTTGACTGCGAATGTCGTCGTAGAACAAAGGGTAAAGCCCTGCGGTCTTCTGGCGTTCCAAGACTTGTGTGGGCGTAAAGTCCTTGTCCCGCAAATCCTTGGGAGGGCCGAACATGCTCTCGAATAAGAAGGTCACAAGGTCGGTCTTCCCGCAGTTTGAAGGACCATATATTAGAGCCGTCGGTTTGCAATCGAAATTGCCTGGTCCCAATTTAGATCGTTCGCGCCTCAGCCAAGACATGAATGGAGTGAAGTACATCCAAGACATGACAGCGAAGTAGTTGCGTTGTAGAACGTCCGCACCTTTGCCGAATTCGCGATAGTTGTTGAGGTACCGGGTGATTAGATATGCGTCAGTTTCGATGCCGTCGACATCGTCAGGTCGCTCTATGGGCTTGGCGTTGTATATGAGCCTCCCATTGAGGGCTCTGGTCAAATTGTGGGCCAAATCAATGTCTACAGGCCGCGTAGCGGAAACTGTACGCCGCACTGAGCGCAGGATAGCTGGCGTAACTGTAACCTCCCCCCGCGGAGTCGGCTTCAGGTGGTCTCGGAATGGCAACCCAAAAACGCGAATGATCTCCTCTTCCCTGACCGCCAGAACATCTGGGTCGCCTGGCATGTCGCTAGGTGCTTCCACATACACCGTTACAGGCAACGATTCTTGCGTCTGCCGGCTGATGGGGAGATCCTCAACAGCTACCAGGTGTGCAGGTTTGATCTCAGGTTCCACTCGCACTGGCGTGGTAGCTTGGGCGCGTAGAGCTGCATAAATTCTCGCCATCGTCGACCACATGAACTCGTTATCGTCGTAACATACTAGAACCTCTCCCTGCCTTCCGGACATTGCCCGAGTGGACAAATTGGCAGAACCCACAAGCACTCGGCGGTGAGCGCGATTTTCCAGTAGATAAATCTTGGAATGCACTACACTGCCTGACATAGCAAAAAACCGGGCGGTACCCGCCGACTGTCGGTCCATGATGATTTTGGCTTTGGGATCGTCTAATCCGCCCATGCCAACAAATCCCTTGGTTAGATGCTCCTCAAGACTTCGTTGCCAGGCGAAGATGCGGTCCGCAGTGGCAGCCTTTGCGAGACGTTCATCTCCAAAAATCACCTCCAAGTCCTGGTAAAGGTCGTTCATAAGCAGCCTCAATATCATAGGAATACTGACACTGTACGTAACCGCCCGCAACGTATCGTACCCGGTAAGGATGTCCGGGCTGAACAATTCGGCCCGCTCTTCCTCAGGCCAGACAACCTGCAAGCTCAAGGCGTTCAGGTCGGGTTGTGTTGCCGAATCAAGACTAAGTTGAGCTGCTTGCGGTTGCTCGAACATAGTGCCCTGAGATGCCGCGATGAGGTCATCATGGTAAATTCGCCAGCCTGCTCTACCTGCTCTGGGGACGCGCTCGCCTTTCAATCTGCGGGATTTTAGCCAGTCGCTTATGGTCTGACGAGACACGCCGATGGCCGCAGCGGCTTCTGAAGTGGATTCATAGACTTTGCTCATTCCCGATCACCCAATGTAAAGCAATGTAAACCTATGTAAACCATTGTAAACGCGGATGACTTTGGCGCACAATAGGCAAGTGTCACCTCAAAACCGTTCTGATTTTCGATGGTCATCTCTTATCGACCTCCCAAGGGCGCCCCGAAGCTCTGGACCGTCTGCACAGGCCCGTTTCACCCTCTGGGCCGCGCCAGAGGGCCTGGTGACGTCCCTGGCAGCGTCGGGGCAGCGTAGCCCGGAGCGGGTCGAACAGGGGCTCACGTCTCAAAAAGCGGGAAACGACACCAAGTCAGGCCGAAAGGAAAGCAAGGACGAGTTCTACTTCGGCTACAAGGTCAACGTTATCGCCGACGCCAACTACGGACTGCCACTGTTCGGCGTGATCCGTCCAGCCAACGCGAGCGATGTGGTGGTGATGGTCCAGGACCTGGACGACTGTCTGGCTCTTTACGAGACGCTGGGGCCGCGGTATTTCTTGGGAGACAAGGGCTACGGCCGCTTGGAAAACATCGAGCATCTGGTCAGCCTCGGGCTGATACCGGTGGTCGCCGTCCGGCTGCCCGAAAAGGACAAGGAGACCGGCAAACGGTTGTACGACGGCATCTACGACGCAGATGGCCGTCCGACCTGCGTCGGCGGCAAGTCCATGAAGTACGTCGAAACTGACCCAGAGAAGGGCCACCTGTTCCGGTGCCCTGCTGAGGGCTGTCACCTAAAAGGCAAGATCCACTTCTCGAGGTATTGCGACTCTGAGCACTAAGAGAAGCCCGAGGGCAGACTACTGAGGATAGTGGGTCTGCTGCCCCGCTGCTCGGAGGAATGGAAGGCAAAGTACAAGCTGCGGACCGTGATTGAGCGGTACTTCAGCAGCGCCAAGCACAGTCGCTTGATGAACGTACACCGGTACCTCAACATCAGCAAGGTGTCGCTACACGGCGCGATGTCCATGCTCAGCTACTTAGCCACAGCATTGGCGCACCTCCAGGCCGACGACTACGCACACATGCGGCATATGAGGATCAAGCTGCCCAAAGCGCAGGGCGCAAGCCGAAACAGGCGACAGGCGCCGACGCCGGCCTGCCAGGACCCCGGTTGTGGCTGTTGTGCCCGGTGGAGCGAAGCGGCGTAGCGCGCACCAGTTGGACGTCAGCATGGAGCATCAGTACGCTGACGACCGGCCGTGGACCACATTGGATGTTGGGCCAACGACTGGGCCATCCACCAATCACAGCAGCAAACAGGCACGTTTCCGCAGCATTCCGCCCCCAAGGGTGTATGACCGCTAGTGACTCAGTTTAAAATGGGGTATCAGGAAACCGGATAGTACCCCTGCTCGCTGCCGTGATGAGGTCAGGATATGAAACGTTGGATTGTCACAGGAGGGCTTGTCGCCTGGGCGCTGGCCGCCATTCTGCTGGTGACATTCGCCTTTACCAGAACCGACCCGGTGACCACCGAGGATATTGATGCCATCATCGACCCCTCGGAAAAGAGACTCGATGAAGCCTCTTTCATCCCCGGAGTGTCCAAGGATGAGGTTGTGGAAAGGGCCTTAAGGAAAGCAGACGAGATGTTCGAGACAGTGGATACCTCAACCTTGGAGACCAGGGCCACGGTGGGCCTGTACACAGGGAAAGACAACCAAGGCCAACAGGTAGAGAGAATGCAAGTGTGGCTGGTCGTGGTAGACAACCTGCCGATGGTGTTCCCGTCCGGGCCAGCCGGAAGCTCCGTCGACCGTAGCGGTCAAAGGCAACAGAACCAGTTGGTAGTATTTTTCAACGCGGACACAGGTGAAGAGGTCGAGGGATCCATCTCAGGACGCTGGGTTGGCGAGTAACAACCGCTCAGCGCGATAAGGGCTCCGCCAAGTACTCAGGCGGAGGCCCCACGTGCGTGGGTCGGTAAGTTGGCTGAGCCGTGATTTGGCTGGCCGGCGTAACCGGGCTACTATCGGATTCTCTGATACCCCATTTCAAACTGAGTCACCACCCGTTTTGCAGCGGGGCTTATTGCTGGCTAAAACCCAACTGGAGCGGGACGATGTTGTCCTGCCAGAAGGAGGAGGCCTGGCAAACAATCGATACTACGGCACTCGTCGCACTGGGCAATGTTTGCCCGGTGCGTGGCACAAGGAGTTGCGCATGCGGATTTCTATCACACGGCCGCGTTTTTATTGGGAACGACCAACAGTTGCGACAACTGTACGAGGACGCCAAGGCGTCACGTTAGCGGAGGCTGACATCAGCGCGGGGAGAATCCTTCTGGGTACTCCTCGTTACGATCCAGCGCTCACGTCGCGGCTTATCTGGTGAGACATGATTGGCTGTCAATACCCCAGGGTGTAGATTGCGTCCATTGGGTGTGTCGGGTAGTCAACGAGGTTAGTGACGGTGGATGGTCTGGTGCCAGCTGGAACCCTTCCCGTTGATGGAACGGCAGCCTGACCAATTTGCTCGGACCTGCGGTGCCTTTCCGTATGGTCCGTGGCTCCGTAGGAGGCTTCCCGATGATGAACGAGAATGAACGACGCGCCTCACCAAAAAATCGTTGGACCCGCTGGTACATGTGGCTCGCCTACGGCGGCGGCGTTCTGATCGTGATCGCGATCGTGGTCGTAATCGTGGCGATGGCGCCCGCCCCCAGCAGCGACAGCGAAACGGTGGTGAGCCACCACAACATGGCGACGATGACCCCCCACGACGCGGCTGCGCTGATCCGCCAACACCCCAGCATCAGCGGCCCCGCCGAATTGAACGACCTGCAATTCATCGCGAACCAGGATGGCATGACGCTCGATGGACCATCGCGCGTCATGCCATCCTGGTTCGCGATGACTTCTCGATGATGGTAACGGCCATCGAGGACGACGACCCCGACAGCGTCGTTGATGCTGCCAGCACCAGCGGGTCGTCGGCCTGGATCAAGTTTTCGGGTTCAATCTCCGGCAACGCCCGGAAGGCCATCGACAAATTCAAGTCCGAAAACCCTCACGTTGCAATCAGCCTACAAACCGGCAAAGACCCGGGGTTCACCAGGCGGGAGGCGGATGAAGCGGTAGTCGGAGCGCATTTCGCGGTGATGGCAGAGGACGGTGTACAGGACAGCGTGACCTATTACGACAGCGACACCATTGAAATCGTCGTGACCGTCCAGATGGCAACTCCGCCCTCCGGTGAAAAACTATCCTCACTGGAAAAGACAGCCGAGCGCGGCGCCGCCGAGGCCACCAGGTCGGATATTACGGACAGCCTCACTATATCGCTGTCAGTCGTCCAGCATGACCTAAGTGGAACCGATGACTCCCGTGCGCCCAACTGACGCGGCTTGACACACTCCGTTCGATTAAAGGAGGGGCGTGCTTTAGCAGCACCCGATGCTAGAATCGGTGATCGTTAGCACCAGCGGGGCTTGAAAATCGCGACACCTCGGAAACGTCGCTCGCTACCCGGACAGGAAGTTTTCACCGACCCGACCTGCCCGGAAAAGCAAAATTTGAGGGCAAATCGGATTGCGGAAATCGTCAGTCCGTTGATCGATCTACGCTCCAGCTACCCCAGAATCGGAGTAGCGAAATTTCCTCCTTTGGAATGGGGTCGCCGCCTCAAGGTGGTTTACATCAATTTGGTTGATCTGATCAAGCACGGGACCAATGATGTCCCGTTAGCAAGGCAGCATCTAGTAGACCACAAGGTGCTAGTATTACAACGACGGGTTGATGTTCCGCTTCGGGAAAGCTTCGTGGCGCAAGGGCTGCTGAGACAGTTGCTCGATGTACATTTACGAAGGGAATGGGCCAGTGGCGAGCGTCCCATCCCAAATGCGTCGTTGTAATACTAGGAACCGTAGAGATACCGAACCTATGCTCCCGGGCTCTTGGGAGCGAATCATGGCTGCCAGACCAGCTCCTCACCTGTCCGAGCATCAACGCATCCTATAAACGTGGGCGGGTTGTTCTCGTCGACATCGGTCCGGCTGAGTTCACGTTGATCTAAACCATCCACGTCAGTAAAAATGGCTCCGGTCAGATTGGTGCCCGTGAGGGATGCAGCGGCCATCTTAGTACGTATTAGTTGCGCTCCGGACAGGTTCCCGCGGTCCAGTAGCGCGCGGGTAAGGTCAACGTTTACAAGGTGCACTCCGGATAGGTTAGCGTCGGTTAGGTCAGCCTTGTCGAAGATGGCACGGTAAATCGGAATGTCGTTATTTTCGTAGGAAAAAACAGCTCCGTCCAGTGACGCGTCAGTCAAGTCAATTCCGGCAACGGATGCACCGCCCAAGTCTGCCCTGTCGAGCATTGCGCCGGATAGGTCGGCCTCTTCGAGCCGTGCCTCGACGAGGTTGGCTGCGGACAGGTCCAACATATACTTTGCGTCTCTTTCAATCTCGAGGCCAGCTTGGGAACGATAACCAATCGCATTGATGGCCTCCTGGACGTCCAGGGCCACCGGGCTGCGATAACCATGGTTTGGTACCGTCGGGTGGCGCACGAACGCACAGAACAACCTCATAATCTGGATGTGGTAATCCCCGGGGTGTTCTTCGGCCAACCGTCTTAGAGCGTAGATCCCGCCCAGGCGAACAGGAAGAACACTGCTGCCAAGCATCTCGGCGCCCTTTTGGTAACGCTCGTTGAGCAGTCCTTGGCTCGTGGTGTCGGCCTGTCGGAGAGCAGCGTCGGCCTGTCGGAGAGCAGCGTCGGCCAAACTGAGGGCTGTTGCTGATTGCTTGAGCGCCGTGTCGGACTGACTGTCCGCCGTCGTGCTACGCCAGAAGGCTAGCGGGAGGGCGATTGCTGCTGCGCTCGTCAACCCGATGTTTCTTATGGTTGAACTCAGGGACTCGCCAGTATTCGGCTGGACCCAGAACGCGATGAAGGTTCCAGCACCGGCAACAGTTACGCCAATTGCCCAGGCGCCGCACCAGAACCCCCACCCTCGCGACCTAAACCACTTCACCTCAGATCCCTCCTCAAATTGGGCTGTGCGCCGGCGCCGTAGCCATCACGGAAGTTTGACATCAAGGTACTCCCTACAGCTGCTCTGGTGGCAGGGCAATGGGTGGGATGTTGATCATTAGTACGCGACTTCTTACGAGTTATCCGGGTTCAACCCTGGGAATCGGGTAGAAAAGGGGGCGGGGTAGTACGGCGGTGCCGCTGGAACGCCTCCTGATTCCGGTGCATTTCAAGGTTCTCCTCTTGCCACGTTTCGAGCAGCGTTGTGATGTCCGTGGCCCGGTATTTCTTTGTGCCCGGATCTGGGTTGAGGGGGTAGATACCAACGTCCCCGTGGAGTTGACGATCGCCTATGCCGGCCGTGAACGTCTGAGGGTTTCGGTGCATGGTCTCCATTTCGTGAAGGATCGTAGACCCGATGTCTTGGGCTGTTTGTAGCCGTTTGTCACGGTGCCGCGTGGCGCGTTGCCATAATTCCTCACCCTGCTCGTTCCAGTCTGCCCGCTCACAGGATATGTTGGTGGAGTTGGCGTAGAGGATGGGGCCTATGCTTACTGAGCCTGGGGCTACTTCTGTGTGGTATATGGGACCGTATCTCATACCCCCGGTTTTCTCGTCCTGCCAGCCGTCTATGCGTGCGGTGAATTCGTTTGAACTGCTGGTGAGACCGGCGTTGCCTCTGGCGTATGCTCTGGTGGTCAGTTCTGCCTGAGTCGCTTCTGGAGGTGGTGCCCAGAACCGGAACCATGGTATCTGCAGTTGTTCGGCGGCGCGTTGGCTGTGGTTTTTTTGATTGGTTGCGGTTACTTCTAGGATGGCTATCGGCAGGTCTTGTTGGTCCAGAATTATCACGTCAGGACGGTATGCCAGGCCCTGCGGCGACGTGCGCTGCCTTTCCGATTCTGCCCAGCACGCCTGGGATGGCACCTTCCAGAGGTGCAAGTGGTCATCGCATGGGAAGGCGATGTCAACCCAACGCAACGCCTGTTGGCCTGCTACGTCGGCTCGAATGAATTGAAGGAGTTTGTTCTTGAACTCCCGGTGCGGTGCGTTTTCGCTCATGATACCTGCCGTTCGTACTGATTCAGATTCTGACTGGCCCAGCAGGGTGGTGATACGGCCGCCCACCTGGACGATGTGGTTCTGGGCTGTTTCCTGCGCCATCAGGTGATAGCTCATTAATTGTTACATGGAATCGGTATTGCGTGTCGCGCATCTGGCGTCATCAAACGCGAAGCCGTTGCCTCGATCTTTTCGTCGACTGTGGCAAGCGGCCTCTCCGGACAGCGCGGCGGCCGGCCGGTAGCACCGCCGCCAGTAGGCGCAGTAGTCGTCCTCGTCGATGCCGCAGTCATCGTCCGTCAGAGCCTGGGCGCAACTCATTAGGATGATCCCATCCACCTGGTCGAGAGTGGGCCGGCTGCCCGGGCAATCGTCATACCGATTGCAAAATGCCCGGCAGGGCAACCCACACACCACCTTGCCACACCTGGCGCAGCAATAACCAGCCCCGCGTTCGCAGGAGCAGGACACTTCGACGCGGGAGGCGTTGTAGATATGGTTGGCGCTCATCTACCGTCCCTCAGATCACTAACCGGCTGTGGTCCATGAAAGCGTTGCGGTTGTCGCCGCGATTTGGGAAGAGAAAATGTCAAAACACCCTCCACCCTCCACCCGTTCTAATAATTTCGCCCTTTTTGAACCTAAATAAGAACAAAACACTGGGTGGAGGGTGGTCGCTGAAAGGTGGAGGGTTAAACCAGATATTTTCTCCTGAAATCGCGGCGACAACCGCACCGCTCATATTTCAGTGTCCCGGTCGCGTGATTCGAAGCACCAGGTGTTACCCGATTTGGTTCGTCCGCGGTCGATGAGGAACACGTCGGAAAGCGCCTGCTCCATGTTCTTCAGGTGGCGACCCAAGCTGGTTGGGCTCTTGACGTATAGCTTCATGTCGAGCTCTCTGGCTATGGTATTGAGTTCCTGCATCAGTTCCTGGGCGCTTACCTGGCGGCCGCCGTTGGGTGTTTCCCCCACGTCCATCTCGCCGTCCACCCTGGGTTTGGTCCGGCCTACCCAGATCCGCAGCACCGACGTGATCTCGTCCTCCTCGGTCGCGAACTGATTCTGGGCCGAGCGGATTGCTGTCATGGCGTCGTGGGTCTTTTGCGCCATCGCTGGGCCTAACCCCATGCCGATCCGCGTGGCCACCCGGGCAAAGTCGGCCATTCTCATTCCCGGATCCGCCACCTCCACGTCGGCCAGCGGAATCCGCAGCGTTTTCTGAACGATGCCCGCGTAGTCGGAGAGCAGGTCGTCGCGCAATCGGGCGACCTCGGCATCCATCTCGAACTCTGCCCTCTTCGATTCCAGCCGGCTCAGGTTGAACACCAGGCTCCTGCCGGCCACGTCTTCTCGCCGGAGCGAACCGGACGGCGTGCGTGCAGTGGCAGCGACCATGCAGTTGATTTTGAATCGCTGCATCTCGTTGGTGGTGTGCAGAACCCGCTTGCTCCTGCGGATCCCGGTGGCCACCTGCGCCAGGGCGTCCGGCAGCCATTTCACGTACGCGTCCACGTTGTCATAGGTTACGAAGAAGGAATGGCTGAGGTTGACCCAAAAATCGTCCTCGGCCTTGTCCTGCTGTGATATACCGTCAACCTCAAACCCGGGGCCGATCAGGACCCGGCCGCAGTATCGAAACAGGCTGCTCTTGCCGCTTTCGCCCGGCCCGATGGCCATAGCAAGTACCTTGGTCGGCATCATGCTCTCGAAAGCCGTCGAGACCATCCATAACAGGAACAACGCCCGCTGATCCGACACGCTGAGGGTTCCGCCTTCGTCGGTGAAATTGACCGGCGCCACCATGCTTTCGTACAGCAGCCGTTCCTGGTGGTTGGGGTTGTACTCCCAGGGCTGATGATCCGGCATGGGCAGGAACAACACGCCATCCTCACCGTTGTCGCGCACATCGATAGTTTGGGCGGTGACGCGGAGCACCCGGCCCCCACCCATGTCCAGATAGACGACGTTCCGGTCAGGGTCGTAGTAGCTAAACTTCCTGACGAGCGAATGATGGCCATAACGATGTGCCTGGATCAGCAGGTGCTCCAGGAGGTAACCGAATAGGGCTTCCTGGCGATTGACCTTATAACGGCCGTTCAGCAGTATCCGGAGCGCCCGGTCGTCCCGATCCAGGTTCATCAGGCGCTTGGTGTGTTGATCGAAAAAATACGTATCGTCTCCACCGTTCACGAAGTGCCCGTGTCCCTGCATCAACTCGGTGATCCGGACTGCGGGCTGCAGAAAGTTGCTGCCGCGCCACGCTGGATCATCGCCACCATCGTCGGGTTCCACGTCGATGTCCGCTTGGTCGGGTGGTGGGGGTTCGTAGGACGGCGCCAACTTCAGAAGGGCCATCAGATCGGCAATCGCGTTGCCGGCGTCCAGGTAGTCGCTCACGTCTCCTTTCTCGCCCACGCCGGGCAACCGCACCACCCGGACGTCGTTGGCCACGTCCCACGCCACCGTGGCGACTCGCTCAGCGTGAGCCAGGCCGGCGTCGTCCTCGTCGGGAATGACGGCTACCTTGCGACCGGCCAGCTCACTAGTGTGGTGTGCACGCCACTTCCCGGCTCCCGCCGCGCTGGTGGTTGCGATGAGCCCCGAGCTACGGAGACGGTCAACGTCCTTCTCGCCCTCAACCACCCAAACCCACTCGTCGGGATCAGCGGCCCGCAGCTCGGGGAGATAGTAGAGCACCGGGTTCCTGATTCCCTGGAGGTTCCACACCCATTCGTCAGGTTTGGTCGGGTGCGGCCGGCGCTGCAGGAAAGTCTTGCCGGTTGGCGTTTTGTATCGCACCACCTGGAACTGAAGGTTGCCGTCCTTGTCCAGGTAATCGTAAGTTGCCTCCAACTCCCGAACCGGCCCGGGTCGGTCGTCATCAAGAGGAATTTCCCAGGCTTT
The DNA here is from genome assembly GCA_965217175.1 of Dehalococcoidia bacterium. Classification (GTDB taxonomy): domain Bacteria; phylum Chloroflexota; class Dehalococcoidia; order Lucifugimonadales; family UBA3495; genus Bin87. The sequence continues at coordinate 666,584 of OZ244251.1, read as the reverse complement.
GGCCAAGTCGATCCAACCGCCCTTGCCACAGGTGAAGCACTTGACCAGGAACCTCTTGAAGTTGATCCCCAGAGACGGGTTACCGCCTGCCCGGTCCTCGTGCCAGGGACACCATGCTTTCGCCTGACCCTGCTGGTTGGGGCGCTGGGCGATGTCAGGATGGCGCTCGAACGCCCTGAATACTTCGTTGCGGTCTGCCACACTATCTCCCGCTCACATCAAGTTGCCGTTGCATTGACTACCTCTCGGGGTACCGTCCCGCCACATCCACCAGAATGCCCTGAGCGGCGGCCCTCAACCCCTCTGCCACGGCTTCCTCTCCCAGGCCCAGGTCATCGCAGAAATCGGCGACCTGGGCAGCTGCCGATCGCAGCTGGTCGGCGATCATGTCCACTGCCTCAACCGGGTCAGCCGGTGCATTCCCTCCGGGTACGGCTTCCGCCAGCGCTACGGCGCGGGAGAGGGAACTGCTGTGGTTGGCCGCCGCTCTCAACAACGGGGCGATCTCCGTGTCCGGCAGTCCTATCCCCTGTCCGACCAGGTTCAGGACGTGGATAACGTGCTTGGCGACCGTCGAAAAACCGTCGGCGTCGCCGGTGGGGATGTCCTGGGCCAGGGCGGAAATGCTTGCTGCAACGTCCGCGCCGGGGCCGGTCTTGCCGACCCACATCTCCATCACTAAGATCTGTTTCCGAACTCGCTCTTTGTCCTGTGAACCGGCGGGCGTCTCCAGCCATGCTCGGTAGCAGTCCAGACAACGGCCTTCGGGAAACTCGGTCGGCTCCCCGCAATCCAGACATGGTGTCACACTTTTAGTCATAGGAAACCCCCTACACCAGGTCGTCGTCGCTTTCCTCGAAGTCAGGGTCCGACCCGCCCAGGAACGACAGGGCGCCGGCGGGGTCGTCGGGTTCCCGGGTCGCCGCGGCCTGGTCGTCGGAGGCGACTCGACGTAGCCGGTTCTGCGCCCGGTCCTGCCGTTGCTCCTTGAGGATTGCTTCCCGGTAGGACATCAGCCGGTCGAAGACCTTGCCGGGCATCCGGAATTCCACGCCGTTCACCTCAACGGTGTACTCCCAGGTTTGGTCGATCCGCCGCACCTGCGCGATGTATTTTTCCTGCACTACGTCAAAACGATTCTGCATGAGTATGCCGGGCGTGCTGTCCTGGATGCGTTGCAACTTCCCGGGGGCAAACAGCATGGCGCTGAAACTGTCGTGGTCGACGGTCACCAGGCCCTCCCGACGGTATTCGTCCGGGTTGGCCTTATTGCGTCGCCGGCGGGCGGTGGCCGGCGCGGTTTTCCTGGTCTTCCGTGGTGGCATGTTCTGGCCTCCTTGATGTGTGGTGTAGTTCATGTTTTCAGACTTTGACCCGTCCGCCGCGAGCGATGGCCTCTCGAACTCGTGCGACATTAGCAGAGCTGGCCGGTGTCACCTTCAACGGCTCTGGCTGTGGCTGTCGGCATTGGCATCGCAATTTCTGAGGGCCGCCTTCTGCAAGGAATCCGCACCGAGCACAGTAATGAAACTCAGGGATTTCGGTCATGCTGTCGAGCCCTCCCTTAAACGAAAATCGCCCAGAGCGCTAAAACTCTGGGCGATAATATATGCTATGTATTCTTAAAGTCAACAGTTAGGTATAGTTTTTCTTGGCCTACCGCCTTTCTTTCTAGGTTCGGATAAATGCTTCACCAGCTCTTCTTCAGAAACCACCAAATAGCCGCCACCTGGTGCTGGCGCACGCAACCGTCCGCGGGCAGGCAAAAGGCCCTTTGCGATCCACCTACGCAAGGTGGAATTCTGGCATCCAAACTGCTTTACAGCGGTAGGGACGTCTATGAGACCAGCCGGCAACTCGTTGAAGATGGGTAGGTCTCCGTCCAAGTCTTGGCGGCCATTCTTCGTTGGCTCTTTGAGGTCGGCTTCGGCCACGACAATGTTGGCTACTGTGCTACCCGGCCGTCGGAGCAGGCCGCGTTCAGGCAAACGGCCCTGGGTAACCCATTGCCACAAGAGTTGTCGGCTATGGCCGTACCTGTCGGCAGCCGTCGGAAGGTCGATCAGACCGTCAGGCAAGTCGGTGAACACGGGGAGGTCGTGGCCGTTTCCACCGTGGCCGTTGGTATCTAGCTCAGATGCGGTGACGGTAACCATGCTCAATATGTCTCGCTCACTGACCCCCGATGCCAGCGCGGCGCGGATCGCGGTGCGCAGGTCATAGAATACAGGTTGACCCGATTTGAGCATTTCAAGCAGTATGTTGGTGACGGCCACCTGGTGGCGATCGGGGGATGTGGGGTCGGCGAGTCGGAAACTGAACCCTTGCCTGGCGGGTTGGGTTCAAACTGAGTTCTTGCGTGTCGAGCAAGTACTCTAACCAACTGAGCTAACCGCCCACGTTTAGAAATGAACAGCGCCATTTTACCATCGGTAGGTTCGTATCTCAAATAGTTCGCGGCGGCCGGTCTTTACCAGGCCATTCCATCTGTTTGTCCGTAGCCGGGTCGATAACGCCCCGTAGGTCAGGGCGATGATCCGGTGCTGCCAACGCATCAATCAACTGGTTGGGCGACAAGTCCTGGGCAGGCTCCCTCCCGCAAAGGTTGAACACTGAGTGCGAAAGATCAGCGCTGTCAAACATGGCATCCTTGAAACTGGACCGTGGGAAAAACGTGCTTTGCGGATTGGCGTACCTGAAATACGCGTTAGAAAAGTCAATGCCATACAACCGCGGGTGTGAGAGGTTCGCGCCTTCGAATATTGCCCCGTTCAAGTTGGAGTCTGTGAGCAACAGTTTTTGGAGATCCACCATTCGCAGGTCTAACCGTACGCCTGTTGTCTGCTCTAGTTAGATGCCCGCCTCACTCCGACGACCGACGGCCACCAATGCGTGTTGTACATCATCCCTCACTATAGGTACCACCATCCCCTGAGACGAATCGAGGACGAATGTTTGTATCAGGTCGGGGTCTGGAGTTGGGTGGCGGACAAACGCGCAGAATTGGTTCACCACAGGCTGATGGTAGTGTTGGGGGTCCTCTTCAGCGAGGCGACGTAATGCCTCTATCCCACCGAGTCGGACAGCGAGCACACGATTTGCTAGCAGTTCGACGGCCCTCTCGTGGCGGTCGTTCAGTAAGGCTCGTCGGCCCGTCCCCGATTGCTGCTGAGCCGCTTCATTTTGCCGTCCGGACACGATGCTCCGCCACATGGCAATTATCAGAGCTTCTATGCCGGCGATAACAAGACCGATGTTGCGTATGGTAGTGCTGCCAGATTCATCGTCGCCACTACCCCAATCCCACGACCCGTCCCATAGCCAAATCAGCAGCACCCCAAGAGTGAGAGGCGCGACGACCGCGGCCACGATGAACTAAAAATCCAGGGTCCATACCACCCCAGAACATTTAGATTTACGGGGTTGGCCTTTAGCGATCACGGTACCGCCGCCAGATTACCTGTCGGGTCAGGCACCAGCTCCAGGTAAGCCAGCGTCGGAGTGATCGAGGCATGGCCCAGCCACCGGAACAGGTGGTTGATCGGGATGCCATGCATCAGCAGGTGGCGGACACGGCTGCGGAGCCGTGTGCAGGTCAGGCGCTGAGGGTTGGTTGCTCACCGCCGAACAGCTGGGGTTGCGCCGTGATGTGAGCTGTCAGTCCGCTGATGGCCTCGCCGTCGGGGGTGGTGACGCTGAGCGCGTTGCCTACTTTTGCGGCGGCGGTGCGGACGTAACCGAGGCCGATGACGCCGGCGCCGTTTGCCGTGGGTACGACGGTTGCCGATGTAACCAGCCCCATGGCCTTTCCGTCCGCGTCAACCAACCGGGAGCCGGGCAGCGTCCCCGCGAGATTGTCCACACCGTCGTTATCGGCTTGAAAGTGCAGGGCGACCAGGTATTTCTGCACCTTTTCGTAGGTGTCCAGCCGGGCGATAACCTCTTGGCCGATGTAGCAACCCTTGTGGAAGTCGATGGCGCCGATCAGACCAGCCTCCAACGGGTTATAGGTATCGCTCATCTCGGCGCCGTAGAGGGGCCGCTGTCTGGCAATACGCAGGGTTTCAGCCGTGGCGGCGCTGATGCCCACTGCGCCGGCGTCCCGCAGGGTGGTTTCCATCGACTGCGCGGCGTCAATATCCATGAACAGCAGGAGGTATTCGGGCCGTTGCCGGTCGGTTTCCGGGTTGGACGGCGGGAGGATGAGCAGCGCTGACGCGGCCTCGGGGCCCACGGTGACCGGCCGGAACGTACCGGGCACGAAGTCGGCAACAGCTTCGGGCACCGTTTTCTGCATGATTTCGGCAGCAGAGGGGCCGGCGACGTTCAGCATTACGGTTTTGCCGGTAACGTCCTCGATCTCCAGGTCTTCCATGATGGTGTACTTATCCAGGAATTCGATGACGGCTTGCTGCTGGCCGGGGCTGGTCAACATCAGCTGGTAGTCGCCGCAATGGATTACGCAAACGAGATCCACGATGCGGCCGCGGTCGCTGGTGAGAACGGTAACTTTCACGGAGCCGGGTGAGGCATCCGGGTCGATCAGGTTGGTGGACAGGCGGTTGAGCAGGTCGCGGGCATCTTCACCGACCAGCTTGAGGCGGCCGGAACTGGACTGATAGAAGGCGGCCTGGTCGGTTGCGACGCGAAATTCTTCGGCGGTGTGAGCATCTATGCCAACGGTAGCCAAGGTGAGCCTCCTGGAACAGACGGAATCGGGAGGGAACGAACGGGATGGTGTCGGCGCGAATCGAAGCCGGGTCGGGTTGCCGGGATGCGGCAGTGGGTCTGGCAACGCGGTGGGTATGGAAAGGTTGACGGCCGGGGTTGTACCGCCCGGCCGTCAGAGAACCACGGTTGGTTTGACCCCGAGATTCGGGGAACGGGTTATACGGCGAAGGAGGTGCCGCAGCCACAAGCCTTTTTGGCGTTGGGATTTTCGAACACGAAACCCTTGCCGTTCAGCCCGTCGGAAAAGTCGAGCTGGGTGCCAACGAGGTAGATGTAGGACTTCTTGTCCACCATGACCTTGACACCGTACTGTTCGACGATTTTGTCGGATTCGCGCTCCTGGTCGGTGATGGTAAGGTCGTAGGTGAGACCGGAGCAGCCGCCACCCTTAACCGCCACCCGCAGGCCCACGTCACCCATGATTCCTTCTTTATCGGCGAAATACTTGATTTTCTCGGCGGCCTTTGCCGAAATCTCAACGGTCAGTTCAACGCCGTTCTGCGTAATAGGCATAAATTCGTCACCCCCTGACGGGAAGTCGATGTTGTCACAATTTTACGCAACATCGGGGGCCGGCGTCAACACGGGCGACGGCGGCATATTGGGAAAGCGCGGCGATTGGGTTTCCACTGGGCGTTCAGTTCCCCCGAGATTGCCACGTCGCTGCCGCGGTTCGCAATGACGGGGGTCCTTCGACAGGCTCAGGACGAACGGGGGATCAACCTCACGCAGCCCTCTCTCATGGAGGGAGAGGGTCTGTTCTGCAGGCTCAGCACGAGCGGGGGGGTTGGGGGTTGCGCCCTCACCCCCGTCTTTCCCGCGAAAGCGGGAATCCACCCATTCCTGGCATCGAGATTGCCACGTCGCTGCCGCTCCTCGTAATGACAGGGGGCTCCGGATGAGTGGCCGGGGATTTGGCCCTACCAAGGTGGTATTAGAACAGCGGTTGCTGGGCTTCGGGATCAGGGGCAGGCCCGATGCGGCTGACGGCATCGTTCCAATCGTCAAGGGAGTAGAAGGTGCGGTGATTGAAGTTGCGCAGGAAGGGATGCTCAAGGCCGTTATCCGACGGGTCGGCATACATCAGCACGGGACGGGCCGGGTCGGCGATGTGGGTGCGAGTGGATGGGTCGGTCGATGATGGTGAATTTTGCTGATCGTCATCTGGATCGGGATGCCTGTTGCAGACCCTGACCTCCTCACCGAATTGATCTCGTTCGTAATCGGTTTTCGGCTTTCTGGTGCCGCAGATGGCACCGTCCGGGAAGGTGGTGTCGGGCTCATACACGTAGTGATCGAGAATCTCGGATTGTGATCCCGAGCATTTCTTGACAGTGTCTCCGAAAAAATTCCGCTCCCACGCGTTCTCGGCGTCCCGCTCCAGGCAACGGAAAGGATCATCGTAGCCCTCGACCGTTTTGTAGGTCACGGTGAAGTCTCCGACAGGGCGAAGTATGCGGGTCACCGGATCGGGTAGTTCGTTGGGCGTTGAGCGGCGGCCCCTGGCAACAGTTGTCCTCTCCGGTGCGCCGGGATTGGCGAAGCGACTGAGCTCCTGCATATCGTTATTGGGATACCTGCCAAGGAGCGTGCAATGCTCGCCGTTGGTGTCGCAATTGAAGTGCACGCGAATGATCGGAGAGCCGATACCCTCGAAGTCAGTCAGGTCATCCCCGGTGATGGTGAAGCCGTTCTCGGATAGCACTGTTGAACTTTTCCACATGCTGGCATCCGTACTCAGCCGATACTTGACCACGTAGCCGCCGGGAAGCGGGTCCCAGTCGAGATGGATACCAGCATCGGTATCCCACGCGCGAACGGCCTGATGTCCCAAGATGTTAATAATGACAGGGGCTGAGGACGTTGCGGGATCACTGCACCCGCTGGCGTTGCAAGCCACCACGCGCACTATCCATAAACCCTGGCTCCCGACGTCGAACTCGGCATCGGATTCGGTGGTGGACATTGAGGCGGCGTCCGTGAAGTCATCACCGGTTTGACGCCAGCGGACTTCGTAGGTGTCGGCGTTCATTACGGGTGGCCAATCTGCGGTGATCGTGGTTGTGCCAGGCTCGACCGCTAGCGTCGCGTCGGCGGGTGTGGTTGGTGTGTGGGCGTCGTTACTTCTCGGTGTATTTGGTTGGGTGCTTGACGCACAGGCGATGGCGGTTGCGAGTACGAACAGGACCAAAGGGAGAATAGATAAATAGGCCGAATGCTTTGTCAATAAAATAACTACCTCACTGTAGTGGGTTGGAAATTTGGGAATGCTAGTTGAACTAGCAGCGGGATGCAACCCAGGTAGCATGGATGCCGAAATTTGCCCGAACGCTGTCGCCATACGACGGTGGGCAATTCATTTAACGTCTGAGGACGCGGGTTCTTCATCCTGACTGAACTGCCGCAAAAAAGCACGCTCGTATTCGCTGGTGAGAATCTGATAACAGAGCAATTTGCGATACCTGCCATGGTTTGGGGAGCTAAAGTGGAATCTTAGTCATGGCTGGTGTGGGATGTGATCAGTACACTTCCCACCACCATGATGATCATTTTGCGCGAGAAATTTGGCTCAACACATATGCGACGGTAACAGTTCAGACTCGACGTGTGATTTCCATACCACTCCGTCATTCCGGCCTTGAGCCGGAATCCAGAGACGTCTTTTAACCGCAATGTTGCTTATCCTCGGCCTCCTGGATTCCCGCGTTCGCGGGAAAGACCGGTTGGGGCCAGAATACTACCTTCAACTCTGAACAGTTACATGCGACGCAGCCGGCTAGCAGCGGACCGCCGATGTATGTTCAACCTCATCGGGATTGCCACGTCGCTGGCGCTCCTCGCAAAGACCGGGGACATTGTTACCCCCACGCAGCCCTCTCCCATCAAGGGAGAGGGGGTCCTTCGACAGGCTCAGGACGAACGGGGGGTTGGGGGTTGCGCCCTCACCCCCGTCTTTCCCGCGAAAGCGGGAATCCACCCATTCCTGGCATCGAGATTGCCACGTCGCTGCCGCTCCTCGTAATGACAGGGGGCTCAGGATGCGTGGGTAGGGGGTTTTGCGCTGCCGAGATGGTATTAGAACAACGGTTGCTGGGCTTCGGGGTCAGGGGCAGGCCCGATGCTGCTGACGGCATCGTACCAATCGTCGACGGAGTAGAAGGTGCGGTGATTGAAGTTGCGCAGGAAGGGATGCTCAAGGCCGTTATCCGACGGGTCGGCAAACATCAGCACGGGACGGGCCGGCTCGGCGGTGTGCGTGGCATACATCAACTCAGAGTACATACCAGTGGATAGCCGACCGCCCATGGTGATGCGGTAGGCGGCGATGCACTGGGCCTGCTCAACCATGGTGAGGTCGCGATGACGAATCTGGTTCTCCAGATCGTCCCAAACCTCAAGAGCCTCCTGCGGGTCGAGGGTCATTGGGTAAGTTGGAGGGCGTCCGTCGCTGAGAGTACCGGCTATCTCCATAGGCCAGCGCGCTTCGTGCTCGCAGATGGTTATCTCGGGGACTGCGTCGGAGACGGCGGCCTGAGCCCTGGCGAACACCTGGGGCGTTCCTTCGTCGAGAGTCAGGGGGTCGAAAACGATGAAACGGCGGTGCAGCTCGTTGCGTATGTCGTCGATCCTGCTCCGCAGGTCCGGATCGTCACGGACGGCGGTGATGGGAAAGCTGGAATACACCAGGGGATACTGACGGCGGCGGAAGATGAGCCGGTAGAGCATTTCGGCGGGATGCTTGACCCCCACCACGTAGTGGGGGATCGTACGTATTTCGTAGAGGTTGCGGGCGAGCAGATCGGCCATGGCGATTTCGGCGGAGCGCCAGGCGAGGATCTCGCGGAGGCGGAGGCGGAAGTTGGTGTGCTGGTCGGCGTCGCGGCGCTGCATGGCGGCGTGTATGTCCAGCATGTCGTCCACCAGCGTGATGATGCAGTCGGGTCGCCAGCGGCGGATGGTGGGAACGTCGATGAGCGAAAACTGCCGGCCGCTGGTGTAGTAGGTGAGGTGGGCGGCAATGAGGCAGTGGTGAGGATCGGCTGACTCCAGCTGTTGGGAGATGCGCAGGCCAGCCCGCTGCCAGGCCGCCAGTTGGTAGCGGGGACGGAAGGATGACAGGGCGCTGGCCAAATCGTCGCCCTGCTCGGCGATGATGTCTTCGACGTTGGCCACCAGCACATGGCGCGAATTGGCGTCGGAATTTGCGTCGCCCGGGTCGCGGGGGATATCGCCGTGGGCGGCCAGCCTGGCGATCAGGTTGGAGATGACAACGCCCTTGTCCACTCCGGAAGTACCGGCCAGCAACGCACGCATGGGGCCAACATGCCCGGAAACGCCGGGGATGTCAAACGCGGCACTTCGCTCGCAATGACGGGGGGCTCACCCTCACCCCCGTATCAAGTACGGGGCAGGCTCCAACCCTCTCCCATCGAGGGAGAGGGGGTCTTTCTACAGGCTCGGGATGCGTGGGAAGTGGGGGGTTCCGCCTCCACCCCGTCTTTCCCGCGAAAGCGGGAATCCACCCACCCCTGCTCCCCCGGTGGATTCCGGATCAAGTCCGGAATGACGGAGGTTCGCCACCCCTGGCATCGGGATTGCCACGTCGCCGCGCTACGCTCGCCATGACGGGGGTTCGGGCCCTTCGACAGGCTCAGGACGAGCGGGGGCGGGGGTTCACATCTCGGTAGGCCCGGCCAATAGGCCCGCCCGATTGGGCTGTGCTAAACTAGGGCCACCATCAAACCGGCAATTTTTTCGCAACAAGGCACGGAGACGCTTCGCTATGACCAGCACCAACAAAGACCCGATTCTCGTCGTAGTCCAGCTTACCGGGGGCAACGATTATCTCAACACGGTTATTCCCTACACGGACGGGCGGTATCACGATAGCCGGCCCAGCGTTGGGATACCGGCGGATGAAGTATTGACCATCGATGGCCGGCTGGGTTTGAATCCGGCGCTGGCCGAGATCAAGAGCCTGTACGACGCCGGCAAGGTGGCCATCATAAACGGTGTTGGGTATCCGACGCCGAACCGGAGCCACTTCCGCAGCATGGATATCTGGCACACTTGCGAACCGGAAAAGGTGGGAACCGAGGGTTGGCTGGGTCGCGTGATCCGTGATCTGGACCCCAACTCGGAAAACGTGCTGACCGGGGTGAACTTCGGTCGGGGTCTACCGCGGGCGATGGCGCTGACCGGCGTGCCCGTGGCGTCAGTGGCCGTTCTGGAGACGTATGGCGTGCTTACGGGTATCACGGGCGAGCCGGAGCGTTCGCAGGCGCTGGATATTTTCTCACGCATGTATTCTCCAACGGTGGGTTTGGGCGCCACAATGGACTATCTGGGTCAAACCGGACTGGACGCGCTGAAGGGCGCCGATATCCTGAAGGCGGCTCCCGATATGTACACCTCCAGCATCGAGTACGCAGAATCGTCGATAGCCAGGAACCTGCAGGGCATCGCCAAAGTATTGACGGCAAACCTGGGCACCCGAGTGTTCTACACCCAGCAGGGCGGCTACGACACCCACGCCAGCGAGGCAACCGTGCATCCCAAGCTGTTGACCGATTTCAGCAGTGCCGTGAGTGATTTCTACGCGGACCTGCGGGAGCACGACGTTGCCGAAAACGTGGTGATATTGGCGTTTACGGAATTCGGCCGGCGGGTGAAGGACAACGGAAGCGGCACCGACCACGGCAGCGGCGGAGTGGCCTTTGCCATCGGCGACCCGGTGCGCGGCGGAATGTACGGCGAGTATCCCTCCCTGGCGGACAATGATCTGGTGGAGGGCGACTTGGCGTTCAACACGGACTTCCGCGGCGTGTACGGCACGCTGGTGGAGCAGTGGCTGGGGCTGGACGCCAACTCGGTGGTGGGCGGAAATTTCGAGAAGCCGGCCTTTGTATAACGAGGCGCAATGACGCAGTGGACGATTGTTCCCGGTTCGACGATAGGGGGCAAACAGTTGGGAACCTTTCAGGCTGAATTCACGCTGTACGCACCGGACAGCGCCAACTCGCAGACTCTGAGTGGTTTGGTAGATACGGGGGCGTCTTACTCGGTGATCCCAGCTGTTGTTCTCGATGAGTTGGGTATTCCGCGGGATGATGAGTTGCTTTTCAGCCTGGCCGATGGTTCGGTCCAACAACTGCCTATTGGGTGGGCCAGAATCGAAATGAACGGACAAACGCGATATGTTTACGTGGTATTTGGAACCGACCAACGCAAAACCCTCATCGGCGCGATGACGCTGGAAACTTTCGCACTGGCCGCGGACCCGGTGCACCGACGCCTCGTGCCGGCCGAACTGACACTCTGAAGTCCAGGCGAGTCGGGCGTTATCATTCCGGCCGCACAATCTCAGCATCGAATCACCGCCATGACAACTAAATCCAACGGCAATCGCGCCCCATCCACGGGCACGGGTATTTACGTTGATACCGAGAATCTGCGCGAGCCTGACCTGGCGCAGGACGTGATCGAACAGACCATTGCCAACTGGCCGGTGGAGTATCCCGCGATCAGCAGTGTTTCTCTGTACGTGCGGGCCGACAAGGTGGCGCTGTGGCGGATGTGGGTCGAAGCGTCGTATCCCGACCTGAAGGTGCGGGTGCGCGGGGTGCAGCACTTCAGCCGAGAGATGGCAAAAAACTCGGCAGACCTGGCCATAACTGCCGACGCCATCGGTGATCTGGCCGCCGGTTTGGCTACATTTGTAGGGGTCATAAGCAACGACAGCGACTTCGGCGCACTGTTCGTCAAAGTGCGTGAGATGGCGCAGGAAACCGATAGCGCTCAGCTGCCGTTCCTGTGGATCACAGCGCCGGGTGGCGGCGGAATCTCGCCGGAAATCGAACGGTTCATCCCAGACCGGTTTCGCTGGAACCTGGCAATGCCGGCCCAACAAAACCCGGGAACGTTTCGAGCCCCATCAGCGACTCGGACACCGACACCGGGTAGCGTCGCGCAACCAACACGAACCACGGCTCCGACGCGAACGACCGCATCGGTTCAATCCACAACAGCGAATCAGGTAGCGGCGCCGGCTCAAAAACCGCCCGCCGCGTCGCCGACGCCGGGGCCAACCATAGGAACGGCGACTCCAGCTGGAACGGCGACTCCAGCGTTGCCGTCGAATCCGCAAATCAGCGCCGACGAAATCGCCGATGAGCTGATCCGTCAGTTGCCGGTGGGCAGATTCCGGGCGGGGGAAGCGCAAAAGGTCGTGAACCGGCGATGGCCGAATCATCCGTCGGCGGGATCCGCAGCGCATTTCGGCCAGTTCCTGTCCAAGGAGCTGTGGCCGATCCTGCAGCGGCGGGGCGTGACCATGCCCCGCAACAATACGCCGCGTATTTACGAGATCACCGTAGCGGCAAAATCCGGCGGTGTGGAACCGGAACAACCGGCCTCGGGATCAACGACCGAAGCGGCTGCCCCGTCGCCGCGACGCCAACCCAACCGTGAGCGCCCTGGTGAAGAACCTACGCTGGAACAGCTGGTTGCAGAAGTGGTGGACAGCATACCGGACGACGTTTTCAAGGCTTCAGAAGCCCAGGCCGCCATCGCAGCGCGTTGGCCGGCGCACATGACAGCATCCTTTTCGGCGCAACGGTTTGGCATGTGGTTCGCCGAGCATCTGTGGCCGTTGATGGAAGGGGAAGGTGTTCTTATCGCCAGCGAGAAACCACGGCGATACGAAATGACCCCCGACTCACGCCATCGCCTGATCAGTCAGACAAGTTCCTAGCCGGGGTGGGGCGTTCCGGTGACAGTTACCGGTTGACGTCCGGAGCCGCGGTATAAGAACATACGTTCGTTACATCAGTGCGCCCAAGGCTGCGCGCCGGAGCGGAGGACGAACGTTATGCTTATCAAGAAAACCCCCGACCGTTACGAGAAACTTCACATCCTGGGCGGCATGGCCACCGACGACATATTGACCGGTGGAAAGGTCACTACGGGGCCTGACCGGGTGGCATATTCCGACCCACGCAAAAACCCAACGGCCGGCGTGTACCGCTCCAGTCTGCCCAATGGGAAGCGCATCAACCTGATGCGGGTGATGTTCACCGACTTTTCCATGATGGACTGCGCGTATTGTCCCAACAGCATCTACGTGCCGCGAAAACGCTACGCTTTCAAACGGGAGGAGCTGGCGAGCACGTTCATGGAGCTACATTCCCGGCAGACTGTGCACGGGTTGTTCCTAAGCTCTGGCATCGCCGGCGACGGTTCCAAAACCACGCAACACCTGGTGGAAACGGTGGAACTGATCCGCCGGAAGCACGGCTTCAACGGGTACATCCACATGAAAGTAATGCCTGGAGCCGAACGACATCTGGTGGAAGCGGCGCACCGTCTGGGCACTCGACTGTCGGTCAACATCGAAACGCCCGAAGCCGACCTGCTGCGGCGCATCAGTCCGCACAAAGACCTCCAGAAAGACATCCTGGACCCCATGTCGTGGATCGATGAACTGACCCGGGAAAGCCGCGGCGGGGCCGTGGGGCAGGCGACCCAGTTCGTGGTTGGCGCCGCTGAGGAGTCGGATCGGCAAATCTACCGGCGCGTGGACCAGATGTATACCGACTGGAACCTGAAACGGGTTTACTACCCGCCCTTCCGACCAGCGTGGGGCACTCCGATGCAAGAACATCCACCGACGCCGGCCGCCCGGGAGCATCGTTTGTATCAGATGGACTGGCTGCTGCGGGTATATGGGTTCGAGTCCAGCGAGATCGACCTGGCTTTCGACAACGGTGGGTTCCTGTCGCTGGAGCAGGACCCGAAGACGGTCATTGCCATGGAGAACCTGGATGCTTTTCCGATGGATCTGAATGTCGCAAGCAAAGAGAGGCTGCTGCGGATTCCCGGCATCGGGCCGGTTTCCGCCGAGCGGATCATCCGAAGCCGGAGGCGGCACACGGTTGACAGCTGGCGCGACCTGCAGGCGATGGGGGTAGTGCGCAAACGTGCCTGGCCGTACGTCGTTTTCCCGGGTCAGCGTCCGCCATCGGGCAAACAGTTACGGATGGATTTGTTCGGGGAGGCGCAAGACCGGCGCATCGCTGAGTCGGAGGGGATGGCGATACCGCCTGTGACCTCGCCTCTGCTACGCGCTACGCTGGACGCTGCGGCGCCGGCGGGTGAGCCGAAACATGCCTGCGTCCCCGGCAGCAAAGGAGCGATGTGCGCCGGGTGCCCAATTAATCCCGGCTCATTGGGGGCATAACGAGGAACAGGTTATTCGGGCTGGACATCTTCCGACGAGATCTCGTACCAATACAATTGGCCAGACTCGAACAATTGGCGGATGTCCTGGTCGGATCGCACACCGGCCAACGCGGGATGGGCGGGTTGGCCAGTGAAGCGGGTGATCAACTCGGCGTTGCGTAAAGCACGCCGGGAGTCTCTCCCGTTGACGGTGAACGATGCCTCCACAGCGATATAGTGCGGGCGGTTCTCGGAGTCGGTGACCTGCATGATGAGGTCGGCACGATGGAAGCTCTGCATATCTCCGCGCGGGATATCGGTGGTTTCCTGGAGGCGGGTAATGTTCATGAGATCGGCGCGGGTTAGGGTATGTGCCAGGGCAAAACCCATTTCGCTGGCGATGACTCCGGCGTCGCCACGGACGATATCGTAGATGAACCTGCCCTTGATGAACCCAACATCATCCTGCAATCTCGCTTGTCCACGCTTGAGGTCGTCGACGTCGGTGCGCAGTTCCTGTTGACCAATCTTCAGTTCATTGACGTCGGCGCGCAGTTCCTGTTGACCGATCTTCAGTTCATTCACGTCGGTGCGCAGCTCGGTGACATCGGCGCGCAGCTCGGTGACATCAGCGCGCAGTTCCTGTTGCCCCGCCTCGAGTGAGGACAACCGATCTCCGGTGGATTTGGCGAACTCCCGAAATTCCCGGGATAACTCGGCAACAGTAGCCGCCAGAGCAGCCACCGTCTCAGGGAGCTCCAGCAGTTCGCGCGTCAACAGACGGGCCCGAAGCGCTTCGGCCCACTGGGGGTTCTCGTCCAGAACGCGAATCAGGTCTTCAATGGTGTGTATGGTGGTCATCGTTTGGGCGATCCTGCTCCAACATTATAACAGCGGGGCTGCGCGGACCCGGGTGTCGCCCGGTACCCCTGTGTTATTATTTGCCCGCCCGCGTCACCGAGCATTGCTGTACGTTGCGACCGTAAATCGCGAACGGGCTCCCGTTGATTTTGCTGTCCAGGAGGCCACGATTCCGTGAAGAGTTACTACTTCTCCGAGTTTCCGTACCACGCATATCCCGACGAAGAGGGCGACAAGTATCCGTCGTTACGCCTGACGTTTCCCAATTCGTGGTTCGATCCGGCCACGGCCAACGACCTTTTCAAGCGTTATTTCGATGAATGCGTATACGCCGACGAGCTGGGATTCGACGGCATTATGCTCAACGAGCACCACAGCACGCCATCGTGCATGAACGCGGCAACCAACCTGTCGGCGGCGGTGCTGGCGCGCATAACTCACCAGGCCAAGATACTGCTGTTGGGCAACATCCTGCCCATACATGACAATCCGGTGCGGCTGGCCGAAGAGTTGGCGATGATCGATGTTATTTCAGGTGGCCGACTGATTTCCGGTTTTGTCCGCGGCACCGGGGTGGAAACCGTATCCACCAACAACAACCCGCTGGCCAATCGAGAGCGGTTTGAAGAATGCCACGACCTGGTGATCAAGACATGGACAGAGCCGGGTCCGTTCCGGTGGGAAGGAAAGCATTACAACTTCCGCGCGGTTAATCCCTGGATGGTGCCGATCCAGAAACCGCACGCTCCCATCTGGATGCCTGGAACTTCGTCGCCGGAGACGGCGCAGTGGTCGGGCGAGCATGGGTATACCTACGTTGCCTTCCTGACCGACCTTGACGTTACCGCAGAATTATTCGACATGTACCGCGAAGCGGCCGAATCCGTTGGGCGGCAGGCAACTCCGGACAATTTCGGATACCTGCTGTGCTGCTACGTGGGCGACACGCAGGAAGAGGCCGACGAGCAGGCAAAGCACTTTCTATGGCGCATGGGTCCCACGCTGCGCGGGCCGCGGGAGTACATGGCGCCGACGGGCTACCGTTCCGCCGCCGGGTCGGCAATCGCCGCCCGCAGGACGGGGTTGAAACCGTTGGGGCAACAGACTTTCGAGGAGTTGAAGGAGAACTATCACATCGTGTGCGGAACTCCGGATACCGTGCTGGAAAAACTGGAGTATCTGCACCAGCGCGTAGGGATGGAACACCTGGTTTTCTACGGGCAGGAATCCCGCATGGGCCACGAAGCTACCATGAAGAACATCGACCTGTTCGGTAAAGAGGTACTGCCCGTAATTCATAAATGGTGATCGCCAGTGGCGACTGGGATGGGATGAAACGCCGCGAAAGCGGACCAGAAAGAAAAGGGGGCGGCCCGCTGGGTCGCCCCCTTTTCGGTTCGGTGGACTGCCGTCCTTATGATTACAAGACAGCTAACTACAAGACAGCGCCCACCAGGTTGTCCACGCTCCGCCCGACAGACATATCGCCGTGGACGGCTGGTTCCTGAACCAGCAGGGTGGGAACGGGAGACGCACGCACGACCCGGTCGGCGACGCTGCCGAGCAACGCCCGCCCCACTCCGGCACGGCCATGGGTGGTCATTACCACCAAACCATTGTCAGAATCCCCGGCCAACCTGACAATGGCGTCCGCCGCATTCTCCTGGGAATTTACAACGTCCACGCGGGTAAGTCCGAATTCCGCCTTCAGGCTGTCGGCACAGTCCGAAAGGTAGTTCATTGACTGGACGGCGAGTTCGGTGGCCATTTTCGAGGGGCTGCTGAATTCGAACCCTGCCTCACCGTTGGAGCCCACCCACTCGGAATTGGACTGGAAGAATCCGGCGCCGTGGGTTGCTTGGTAGAGCGTTACCCTGGCTCCAAAGCTTGCCGCCAAAGCCCCGGCGTGGGACAGCGCTGCCTCTGAGAACGTCGTACCATCCAGCGGGACGATGATGCGGTCGATGACTTCCGGAGTATTGAGCATGTCAGTTTCGGTACTCCGGACGATGAACATCGGGTTGCGAACTGCCCTGACCACCCGACTGGTTACACTACCCATGATGAGGCGGGACAGGCCGCCACGTCCGTGGGTGGACATGACGATCAGGGCGTCCGGCTCTTGGTTTGCCAGGCGGGTGATGTGTTCCACGGCCGGGCCTTCGTGGGCGGAGACCTCGATCGGGACGGTTGAACCGTCTTTTGCCAACCGGAGTTTGTGTGCCTTCAACCAGGCGGTGATGCGGACATGCTCCGATTCCGACATGGAGCCGCTGTGCCTACCCTGGTAACGGTCGACCTGCCACCTGGGTATGGAAGCGAAACAGCGCACCAGGTTGACCGTTGCTCCGGTGGTTTCCGCCATGAGCATTGCCGGCCGCAATGCCTGATCGGACAATTCGGAACCATCGAGCGGGACGATAATTTTCTTGTGCAAGGTCATCATGACACCTCCTGCTGCGATTTGGCCGACTGGATCACTGGCTAC
This sequence comes from Dehalococcoidia bacterium, assembly GCA_965217175.1. Lineage (GTDB taxonomy): Bacteria > Chloroflexota > Dehalococcoidia > Lucifugimonadales > UBA3495 > Bin87. The sequence goes on along the minus strand of OZ244251.1, from coordinate 649,285 downwards.
GTTTGATGTTTCTCCTTACCGACTCACTGGCTCTTCATTGATAGTATATATTGCTATTAGTAATATAGCATAATGTCAGCATTTTGGGGATGTCGCGCCGTTGGTGGTAACAAAACGTGGCGATACGATTGCCATTGGGGCGACTCAGATGTTGCGAGATTGCCACGTCGCTGACACTCCTCGCAGTATCTGTGTTGTTTGTCAAGAGAGGATCAGGTGGTGGGTTGGAATTGGGCGGTCCAAGGGGTACCGCGGCGGGCTACGGCGTTCAGTTGCAGCAACAACTTCCGCATGACTGCCACCAGGGCTACTTTGCCCAGCTATGCCCCGCTGACGCAGTTGCCGGTAAAAGTGTCCCAACCGCTGGGTGCTGCGGATTGAGGCCATGCTGGCCAAGTAGAGCACCCGTCGTACTGGCCGGCGTCCGCCACGGGTGGATCGGTAGCCGCGCTTTTGACCGCTGTCCCGAGACCAGGGGGCCACGCCACACAGGGAGGCCAAAGCCTTTCCGTCACACCGGCCCAACTCGGGCAACCAGGCGACCAGGGCGGCTGCGGTCTGGACACCCACACCGGGCACGCTGCGATAGGCCTCAACCTGTCGGCGAAACTCCACGTTCTGCCCCAGGAGTTCCTGGTGAAGTTCCTGGTACTGATCATCCAGCATTCCGATCTCCTGGTCCAACCAGGCGATGTGTCTTCGTACGGAATCCTGGGCGGCTGGATTGTGAACCCGGGACAAACGGTTCTTCTCCTGGGTGCGCTGGGCGACCAACTGCTCCCGACGGCGCAGGAGGTCCTGCAACTGGCCTCGGTCGGCCTCCTGGGCCAGGGTGGGAGCAGGTTGGAAGACCTGGCCATACCGAGAGAGCACCATGGCGTCCAAACCGTCGGTCTTGGCCTGATAACCACAGGCCCGAGCAAAGGCCCGGACCTGGTTGGGATGGGGAATATGCACCGGCACTCCAACCTGGCGCAACGCCTCCGCCACCAATGCTTCATATCCGCCAGTGGCTTCACAAACCGCCAGCAGCGGGCCGTGAGACCCCAACCAACCCACCAACTCAGCAACCCAGCCGCGGTGTTGGCAAAGCGTCGCGCGCGATCTTCGTCCACCGACACGTCCAGTACCCTTTTGCCCACGTCGATCCCTGCCGTCGATTGCATCATCTGTCGCCTCCCTGGTCCTGGTGTGATAATGGCGGCGCCGGGACCCTCCACACTTGCATTGTGGGACCTAACACCCGTGTATCCGTTCGGAGCAGCCCGGTGCCTTATGGGAGGGGTGTCCTACTGCGAGACGGTGCAACCAAGCTGTCACGCCCGGCCCACCTAATGACAGACGACGCGCCCCTCCCACCTACCCCGCAAATTGGCCCATTCGCGGGACACTTGCAACATACAAATGACAGGCGGGTGAGGCATTTCGACGGGTACTCGATGATCCTTCGACAGGCTCAGGACGAACGGGGGGCTCACCCTCACCCAAGCCCTCTCCCATCAAGGGAGAGGGGAGCCGATTCCGACATGGATGGACTGGATTTTGGAGTGTGGGACGGGACGGGATTGCCGCGTCGCTATCGCTCCTCGCAATGACAGGCGGGTGCGGGTTTCCCGCTTTCGCGGGAAGGACGAGAGGAATTGCGCGGGAATGGCGGCATTTATCAACACACCCTAGTTTTCTCCCAGCGTGGGAGCGGGGACTGCTATGGTTGGCTGGCGGGCGAACACGGCGAACAGGCCGGCGCCGATGACCGCGGTGGTTCCCCCGATGCGGAAAGCATCCCGGTAGGCCAGCAGGAACGCCTGATCCGAGTTGATGGCGGAGCTAGCGGCATATTGGTCACTGAGGGCAGCGAAAATCGCGCCGACGACCGCGACGCAAAACACGGTTCCCGAAGCCTGCGCCAGCGACATTGCGCCGGATGCAGTGCCGTAGCGGTCGGCCGGCACGCTGCCCAGCATCAGGGCGTAGGCCGCCGACTGGAACCATCCGACGCCCAATCCAACCATGGCGATGGTGGCGGCCGGGTGCCAGATCGCGGAGTCTGAATTTAGCGCCGACATCGCGAACAGTCCCACGGCAACGCTGGTCAATCCGATCCATCCGACCGGACGCACACCCCACCGGTCGCAAAGCCAGCCGCCGATTGGTGCGGACACGATGTTGCAGGCGGACAAGGTCGCCAGCATGATGCCCAGGGTAACGGGCCCGCGGTTCAGCGAATCGGTGATGTAGAAGGGGAATATGAACCAGATTACGAACTGGGAGAAATGCCCCAGGAACATCACGGACGTGGCGGTTTGAAAGGCGCGGAGTCGCAACAACGCGCTCGGCAATAACGGTGACTGGGCGCGGGTTTCGGTCCTGATCAGCGCCGCCAACACAACGGGAGTCGCCGCCAGCAGCACGATGACGATGGGCGAGGTCCAACCGATGGACTGCCCCAGCCTCAACCCGATTATGAGGCACAACAGCAGAGCCAGCACCAGCGCGGCGCCCAGTACGTCGAACCGTCGGTTTGATGCCTGGGCCGACAACCGGCCGGGCACGGCCAGCAATCCGGTGGCCAGCGCCAGCACCGTCAGGGGGACGCGGCCGGCGAACACGGCCTCCCATCCGTAGGTTTGCACCAACGGCCCGGCGGCAATGGTTGAAGCAACCATCCCGAAGGCCAGGCTGGCTGATGTAAAGCCCATGGACAGTCCACGGCGGTGGTCTGGGAAGATGAACGCCGCGATGGCGGGTGCGGTGCTGTACAGGCAACCGGTGCCCAGGGCCTGCAGCACACGAAAACCGACCATGACTTCCAGCGTCGGCGACAGCGTGAGGCACAGCATGGCGATGAGGTAGGTTAAGGTGCCGAACAGGTAAACCATCCGGAGGCCAAAACGGTCGGCGAAGGCGCCGGCTCCCAGAGCCAGGCCGGCGCGCGTGGCTATGAATAGCACGATGACCCACTGGACGGCGGCCAGGTCGGTTTCAAAAGCGTCGCGAATGGCGGGCAACGCCACGTTCACGGAGAAATCCAGCGACGCCAGGATCATGCCGAGGGCGGCTGCGCCACCCATGAGGACGGTGCGCCAGCGGGGACGGGGCAACATTACGGCATCGGCGTTGTGGCCAGGGTCGGGCATAGGGACGCATTGTAAGGGAAAGTGACACGACGCTGTTGCAGGAGGTAATTTCGGATGGCATAATTTCCACCTGAGACTGTTATAAACATGCGTTCGTTGTTCAACCGGCCATCCAATCAGGCGTTTAGAACGTTGGTGATCCAGCTGACGTGGTGGTTCGGTGCTGGTTGGTGGCCTTCTTCCTGGCGGCGGGGTGTTTCGGCGCTGGCCAGGAACTCGCCGGCACGTTTCTGCCGCCGCCGGTCAGGACCGTTGTCGTCCGATTAACGCAAACAGCGGCGATCTACGCGCCGGCCATGCGCATCTGCCCGGCGATCTTCGCCGGCGCCTGTTGGGGGTTCAACCCCATTGCCCGCCCCAGCCGTATTGTCGTAAGCACGGCAGCGGAACTGGCGGGTCCTGCTCCCCGGCTGGAATAGCCGGCTCCTCCCTTCCCGTGAACCCCTGCGTTTGACGAACGTGGGGTTACCCGTTCCTGCCGCGTGGTGCGGCTGGCTGGGTGAAACACCCCCAGGAATCGGAGGAGACCTGATGACTACACAAAAGATTTTTGCCGTCCTGTTGACGGCAGCAGTATTGATTATCATTGCGGGAACGGCGGCCTGCACTGCGCCTGAGCCGTTGCCCACGTTCACGCCGAATCCCACGCTGTCGCCACGGCCAACGCACACGCCGCATCCGACGCATACGCCGTTACCTACCCAAACACCCGCGGCCACCGCTACGCCGGAGCCGACGGCTACTGAAATCCCTACCGGCACGCCACCACCGCCGGCTAACACGCCGACTACGGCTCTTACCGCCACGCCGATGCGTCCGGCGGCCACCCCCACTCCCGAACCCACCGCCACGCCCGATCCTACGTTCGCGCCGCGACCGACCAACACGCCTGAACCCACAAATACTCCGGAGCCGCCGAATCCCATCGCTGGGTTGCAAAACGAGGAATGGCTAAACCGTAATGCGGCGACTATGGCGTCGGAGATAGGGAAGTTGCCATGGGCAGCCGACGTGGTAACCGATGTGGAGCGCCAAGCGCTGCAGGAGTTGCTGTGGCTGGCATGGGTAGACCTCGATGTAGCCTGGGCTCTCCTGCGTGTACCTTGGTTTGTGGATGGCCCTGAATCTCACGAGGTTGATGGAATGCAGGCGGCCCGCTGGACGACCACAACTTCGTCGGAGTTGGGCAAACAGTTGGTGCAAAAATCCTGGTTCCGGGACGGCATAACGGCAGATGAGGTTAAAGTCATGCGGAACATCAATTGGGCGGCACGGCCTGAAGATGACAACTTCGCTGACCAAGCGATCGCCGCCGCGCGTAAACTGCTGGATATGCCCTTTCTGGAGAGCGTCGAGAGTCGGGATTTGTTGGCAGTGCTGTCATTGCAGCGCCTGGAACGCGACAATACCGAATACTACCTGAAGATAATGTCCCACCCCAGGATAGCCGACGGCATTACTGACGAAGAGACCAAGATCGTGGCCCTGCTGGCAGGAACCTACAGCAAGAGACCCGAATCGGTGGATTTCCTGCTGCGGGGCGTTGGCGTGTTTATTGAGGAGCGCACCATCCAGCTTCCCCACACGGGGGAGACGCTTCTGGCCATCGTCCGCATCCGGAACCAGACGACGCCGGCCATGGACTACCTGGAAAACAGCGTCCGAGCCATCGAGACTGTCATGGGGGCTCCTTTCCATACCAATTACATCGCGTTGTACTTCGACGATACGACAACTTACACCATAGGAGGAACGTATTTCGGAACCCACATGGCCATGTCTTTGCTGTATGACGTGGAGTACGGGCGGTTGTGGGATCGCACTCCCTTTGTGATAGCCCATGAAGTTGCCCACTACTTCTGGCACTCCGGAAACGCGGAATACGCGTGGCTGAGCGAAGGCTATGCTGAAATCCTGGCGTCTATCGCCGAGAACGCCCGCACGGGAGCGTCAATTGGTGTAACCAACAACCCCTGTGCTTCGGCCAAAACCATCTCCGAGCTGGAAGTCCTGGAGGCCGAGGTCAAGACCAACGAGTTCCGATGTAATTACTCCCTGGGGGAACAGTTGGTGTTGGGGCTGTACCACGCGCTGGGCGAAGATTATTTTCGAGAGGGGACCCGCACCTTGTATCAAATGACTCTAACCGAAGACACACCTTCGGGATGCGAAGGCGCCAAGCTCGCCATCTGCCACCTGGAAACTGCATTCGTCTCAACCGTTCCGGTGGAAGATGCGTCCAAAGTGGGAGACGTCATCGACCGCTGGTATGGGTCGCCGCCGTAGATGGCCTAACCGCAACGGTCCAATGGATGTGCTAATATCTGCGGTATCAAATCCTGATATTTTGCTGCCCCGGAGGTTCTTAACCATGACTCAGAATACCGGCGCTTTTGAGGCCCTGCTGCAGGAAGACCGCACCTATCCACCGCCACCCGAATTCGTTGCCCAGGCCAATATCAGCGACCCCGGCGTGTACGAAGAAGCGCGTCGCGACCCACAGGCTTTCTGGGCACGGTGGGCCGGCGAGCTGGACTGGTTCAAACCCTGGGAAACCATCCTGGACTGGTCGGATGCACCCTTCGCCAAGTGGTTTGTGGGCGGTCAGCTCAACGCATCATACAACTGCATCGACCGGCACCTGAACGGGCCGCGCAAGAACAAGGCGGCCATCATCTGGGAAGGCGAACCGGGCGACTGGCAGGTGTACACTTACCGCGACCTGTACCGGGAAGTCTGCAAGTTCGCCAACGGACTGAAGAGTTTGGGCGTGCAGAAGGGCGATCGCGTAACTCTCTACCTGCCGATGGTGCCCGAACTGGCGATAGCGATGCTGGCTTGCGCTCGCATCGGCGCGCCCCACAGCATCGTGTTCGGTGGGTTCAGCGCTGAGTCGCTGCGGGACCGCCTCGAAGATTCCCAGTCCAAGGTGATGATTACCGCCGACGGCGGCTGGCGACGGGGCAGCGTCATTCCGCTCAAAACCAACGCCGATGCGTCGGTGGAGGGCGAAACTCCGGTGGAGCATGTCGTTGTGGTGCGCCGCACCGGCCACGCCGACGACCAGATGCAAGAGGGTCGGGATGTGTGGTGGCACGACCTGGTGGCCAACCAGCCGCTGACCTGCGACCCGGAGCCGATGGACAGCGAAGATATGCTCTTCATGCTGTACACCAGCGGCACCACCGGCAAACCCAAGGGGATTGTCCACACCACCGGCGGCTACATGACCGGTACGTATGCCACGACCAAGTGGATTTTCGATCTTAAGGAAGATGACGTGTACTGGTGCACCGCCGACATCGGCTGGGTTACCGGACACAGCTACATCATTTACGGCCCGCTGGCCAACGGCGCAACAACGGTGATGTATGAGGGCTCGCCCGACTATCCCGACCGGGACCGGTTCTGGGCCATCGTCGAGAAATACGGCTGCACCATTTGTTACACCGCTCCCACAGCCATCCGCACCTTCATGCGCTGGGGAGAGGAGTATCCGGAGCGCCACGACATGTCCTCGCTGCGGCTGCTGGGCTCGGTGGGCGAACCCATCAACCCAGAGGCATGGGTGTGGTACTGGCAACACATCGGCGGCGGCCGGTGTCCCGTGGTGGATACGTGGTGGCAGACCGAAACCGGCTCGGTGCTGATATCGCCCCTGCCCGGCATCACCACGCTGAAACCCGGATCGGCCACGCAGCCGTTCCCTGGCATAGATGCCGCCATCCTCGATGAGCAGGGCAACGAGGTTGGACCTGGCGGCGGCGGCTATCTGGTGATCCGGCAACCGTGGCCCAGCATGTTGCGCGGCATCTACGGCGACCCGGAGCGGTTCAAGGAGCAGTACTGGTCCAACTACGAGGGCATCTACTTCACCAGCGATGGCGCCAAGCTGGACGAGGAATCCTACTTCTGGCTGCTGGGTCGGGTGGACGACGTGATCAACGTGTCGGCGCACCGCATCAGCACGATGGAGGTGGAGTCGGCGCTGGTGGACAATTTGAAGGTCGCCGAGGCGGCCTGCATCGGGCGCAGCCACGAGGTGAAGGGTCAGGCCATCGTTGCGTTCGTGACGCTGAAAGACCACGTGACCGCCTCCGACGACGTGATCGCCGAATTGAAGCAGCACGTCGCCGGCAAGATCGGCTCCATGGCCCGGCCCGACGACATCTACTTCGCCGCCGAGCTGCCCAAAACCCGCAGCGGCAAGATCATGCGCCGCCTGCTCCGAGACGTTGCCGAGGGTCGGGCCCTGGGCGACACCACCACTCTGGCCGACCCGGCCGTGGTGGAGATGCTGAAAGAGCAATACGGGGACGAGGAGTAGATCAGATAAGGGGCGGTGGCCCGGCGTTACCGCCCCGCAGATTCGCGCGTGATATTTATGGCGACGCCGGGCATTTCCGGCGGCGTGCCGGTAGTGATATTTTAGCGAAACGCAGGGTTTTGGGTTGGAGGTTATGCAGTACGAAACGGTTATAGGGCTTGAGGTGCACGTGCAGCTGAAAACCCGCAGCAAGATGTTCTGCGGGTGCCCGGCGGATTATCAGGCTGCCGAACCCAACACGCGCACTTGCCCGGTTTGCCTGGGACTGCCCGGCGCCCTGCCGGTGATCAATCGCAGCGCCGTCGAGTACACCGTGCTGACCGGGCTGGCGCTGAACTGCAGTATCCCGGAATTTACCAAGTTTGACCGCAAGAACTATCCTTACCCCGACCTGATGAAGGGATACCAGATATCCCAGTACGATTTGCCGCTGGCGCTGGGCGGTTACGTCGATATTGCCGGTGACCCCGCACTGGATCTGGGGCTGCGAAGTATCGGCGTGGAGCGGGTACACCTGGAAGAGGACGTTGCCAAGTTGCAGCACTTTCCCCATGCCATCAACGAGGACGGAGGCGAAGGTTACTCGCTGGTCGACGTGAACCGCTCGGGCGTGGCGCTGATGGAAATCGTGAGCAAACCGGACATGCGCTCGCCGGAAGAGGCGCGCCAGTACCTCACCTCAATACATTCTTTGGTGCAGTATCTGGGCGTGTCCACCGGCAACATGCAGGACGGCAACTTCCGGTGCGATGCTAACGTGAGCATCCGACCCGCCGGCAGTGACGTGTTTGGCACTCGCACCGAAGTCAAGAACATGAACAGCTTCCGCGCGGTATACCAGGCGTTGGAGTTCGAGGTGGAGCGTCAGAAGCGCGTTATCGGAGACGGCGACGCGGTGGTGCAGGAAACCCGCGGCTGGATCGAAGAGCGGGAGGTTACGGTCTCCCAGCGCAGCAAGGAGTATGCCCACGACTACCGGTACTTCCCGGAACCGGACCTGCCTCCCCTGCGTATCGGCCCGGAGAAAGTGGCGCAACTGAAAGCCGCCCTGCCTGAGCTTGCGCCCCAACGCAAAGCCCGTTTCCAGTCCGAGCTGGGACTCTCGGAGTACGACGCCGAGTCGCTGGTGGGGTCCCGGGCTATGGCCGACTATTTCGAATCTACGGTGGCCCTCAGGAACGCGACGGCCGTTGACCGGCCCGCCGCTGCCAAAGAAATTGCCAACTGGATGCTGGGGGATCTGGCCCGTTTGCTGAATCAGGACCACCGGGATATCGACGCATCGCCGGTTACGCCGGAGCGGTTGAACGACCTGTTGACGTTGATAGACGATGGCACGCTGTCGACATCGCTGGCCAAGACGGTTCTGGACGAGATGTACGCCTCGGGTGGCGATCCGGCGGACATCGTGCAGGCGCAGGGTTTGGGTCAGATCAGCGACACCGGCGCCATCGAAGATGCCGTCGCCGAGGCCATCGCCGCGAACCCCAAAGCCGTGGCCGATTACATCAGCGGCAAGGACACGGCGGCGCGTTTCCTGATGGGTCAGGTGATGCGGCTCACCAGGGGTCAGGCGCAACCCGAGCTGGCGTTGCGGTTGGTGCAAGAGGGGCTGGAAGAGGAAAAGGCGCGTCAGGGGTGAAAGCCGTTTAGAACGAAGAATGCAGAACGCGACGGCATGGATCCGCCTCCGTTGCGATGAGTGGTTAGCGGTTCCTGGCAACGACAACGGGGTGAATTGGTGTAGTGAGGCAGTGCCGGCGCCGATGAGTCCATGTTACAATCGTTGTCGCGGTTAGCGATCATGTCTTTTTTCAACCTGGCTCAAATATTTGTTTCTGTGGTGCTGGTACTGCTTATCCTTTCGCAGGTGCGAGAGGCTGGTAGTGGAATGTTTGGCAGCGCTCAAAACACCGCCCGGACCCGCCGGGGGCTGGAGCGCACGTTATTTCAGATTACCGTTGCGCTGATTGGCATTTTCCTGGTGGTGTCGGTCCTCAGCGCCCGCTTCACCTAGCACGGGCCCGACGGTGCGGCGCCGGTAAAACCGGCCGCCAATATTATGGCAGCGCCCCCGATCGTCCTGGCCACCGATTTCGGCCTTACCGATGCCTACGTGGGCATGATGCGGGGGGTCATTCTGGGCATCAATCCCGCTGCCAACGTGATCGACCTCACCCACGGAATTGGCCCGCAAGACGTTCGACACGGCGCGGTGGCGCTGGCGGACTCGGCCCCTTATTTCCCGACCGGTAGCATCTTCGTTGCGGTGGTAGATCCGGGCGTGGGAACCGATCGGGCGGCTCTGCTGCTGGAAACACCCGACGCCAGATTCGTGGCGCCCGACAACGGGCTGCTGACGCTGGTTTGCCGGCGTTATGACGCGGCATTCGGGGATACTCCCCAAGCCGGTGCGGCGGCGGTTCCGGGCGGTTGCCGCGCCTGGAGACTCACCGACCCGGAGTATTGGCGGCGTCCGGTCAGCGCAACTTTCCACGGCCGCGACGTATTCGCGCCGGTGGCGGCGCACCTTTCGCTGGGTGTGGCGACCGACCGGATGGGTGAATCAACAAACACGCTGAACACCCTGGCAATGCCGATCCCAGAACCGCATGACGGCGTCATATTGGGCCAGGTTGTCTACGCCGACACATTCGGAAATCTGACCACCGATATAACCGACGATCTGCTGGTGAGCATGGGTTTGACCGCTGGCGACCGGGCCGCTGTCAGGGTCAATATTGCCGGCAATGCCATCACCGGATTGTCGCGAACATTTCATGACCCGCCGGGGTCGGGACTACGAGCGCTGGTGGGGAGCCACGGTCGGCTGGAGATCGTGGTGGTGGACGGCAGTGCCTTGGCTGGGTTGGGCATTGGGGCCGGCGCACCGGTGGAGGTGGCATTTTCGGTGTAGTACGGCCCTCACTCCCGGCCGCCCTCCTCTCAGGGAGAGGGAAGTTCACCCTCACTCTATCCCTCTCCCGTCGAGGGAACGGCGCTGCCTTGACACTGTCCGGCCCCGTGCTACTATTGGGCCACCTATAAAGCCGGCGAACTTCTCGCCGGTTTTTTTCTACACGACAGCTGCTGATCCCAGCGCCACACAAAGGAGCGTGTTGCCATGGAACTCGATCGCGACACTCTGCTGCGACTTTATCGCACGATGACAACCATCCGGCACTTTGAAGAACGAGGCGTGCCCGAAACCGGACAACGGGGCATGTCTGCATCTGTTCACTCGTCCGTGGGACAGGAAGCGGTGCCCACGGGAGTTTGCGCTCATCTGAGCGACGATGACTATATCGGAAGCACCCACCGGGGACACGGCCACTGCATCGCCAAGGGTGTGGAACCCAAGTTGATGATGGCCGAGCTCTTTGGACGTATCGACGGTCCCAACAAGGGCAAGGGCGGCTCCATGCACATCGCCGACATGAGCAAGGGAATGCTGGGTACCAACGGCATCGTTGCCGGCAGCGTTCCGCTGGCTGTTGGCGCTGCCCTGACCTCCAAGATTCGAAAGCTGGGTCGGGTGGCCGTTGCATTCTTCGGCGACGGCGGAGCCAACCAGGGCGTGTTGCACGAGTGCATGAACCTGGCATCCGTGTGGAAGTTGCCGGTGGTTTTCTGCTGCGAGAATAACGGATATGCCGAGTCTACCCCGGTGGAGTACGGGCTGTCCGTCGCCAACGTGGTCGACCGCGCTCCCGGCTACGACATGCCCGGCATCTACGTCGACGGCATGGATGTGCTGGCGGTGTACGAAGCAGCCGGGCAGGCGGTGGACCGCGCCCGCTCCGGTGGCGGACCGGCGCTGCTGGAAGCTCGCACCTATCGCTACTACGGTCATACGGTGTTCGACGATCCGTTGACCTACCGCACCAAAGAGGAACAGGACCACTGGCGCGCCCGCGACCCGCTGCTGACGTTCCGCAATCACATGATTGCCCAGGGGAATGCCATCACCTCCGAGGAACTCGACCAGATGGACGCCGAAGCCCTGCAGCTCATTGAGGAAGCGGTGAGTTTTGCCGACGCCAGCCCATTGCCGGAGCCGCACGAAATTTATGAAGACGTGTACGGGGACTATCCGATAGAGATGATGCGCCGCGGCGCCAACATGTCGATTTAGCCGGTTGGCGTTGCCAACGGCAGCGATACCGATTCTGTTGAAACACTGAATGCAGCGTTTCCAACGCCGCGACAGCAGGAGACTGAGAATCATGACCACGATTACCGAAGTTCCAATGTTGCCCCCACCGGGCGAAACCCGCGTGATTCAAACGCGTGAAGCCATCAACGAAGCGCTGATCCAGGAAATGCGCCGCGACGAAACCGTCATAATCATGGGCGAAGAGATCGCCGGCGGCGCCGGTCGCGAACATCTGGGCATCGTCGATGCCTGGGGCGGCGCGTTTCGAACCACCAGAGGACTGATCCAGGAATTTGGCAACGAACGCGTATTGGACACGCCGTTATCGGAGGCTGCCTTCGTCGGCACCGCCATCGGCGCCGCGTCCACCGGGATGCGGGCGGTGGCCGAGCTGATGTTCGTCGACTTCATCGGCGTGTGCATGGACCAACTGTTGAACAATGCCGCCAAGATGCGCTATATGTTCGGCGGACAGGTCAAGGTACCGTTCGTGATGCTGACCCGCATCGGCGCCGGTTTCGGGAGCGCGGCCCAGCACTCCGAGTCGTTTTATTCGCTGTTCAGCCACATCCCCGGTCTCAAGGGCGTTTGTCCCTCCGACGCTTATACCGCCAAGGGATTGCTGATATCCGCCATTCGCGACGACGACCCGGTTATCTTCTTTGAACACAAGGGACTGTACGGAGATACGTGCCCGGTGCCCGAGGAGTCCTATGCGATTCCACTGGGTAAAGCGCGCACGGTTCGCCCAGGCACCGACGTTACGCTGGTGGGCATCAGCAAGATGACCTGGGTGGCGGTGGAAGCCGCCGAGGAACTGGCAAAAGAGGGGATAAACGCCGAGGTGATCGACCTCCTCAGCGTTTCGCCCATCGACTACGACCATGTGCTGGACTCAGTGAGACGCACGCATCGGCTGGTGGTGGTGGACGAAGATACGCCGGTGTGCAGCATCTCATCTGACATCTGTGCGCGCGTTGCCGAGGAAGCCTTTGATTATCTGGACGCTCCTCCCTCCCGCGTGACGCCTCCTCACACACCGGTGCCCTACAGCCGGCCGCTGGAGAACGCATACCTGCCCAACGCCCAGCGCGTGATTACCACGGTGCGCAAGCTGATGTCCTGACCGGCCCGCCGGAACTTCACGCCGCCGATCAAGATATTTTTTTATCGTTCGCACGATATGCCAAACCAGGAGGCCAAACTATGACCACAGTTGGAACCGGCAAGCATACCTATACTCTGGAATCAGACTGGGCCAAGATGCCCGCGGTGCATCCCATGGGAGCGGTGAGCGCCCTGGCCAGCGACTCGGCAGGCGACATCTACATCTTCCACCGCGCCGATCCGCCCGTCGCCATCTTCGACCGCAGCGGCAATTTCAAGAGCGGTTGGGGCAACGGATCGTTCGTTTACGCTCACGGGTTTTACATCGAGGGTGATATCGTGTACCTGACCGATCGGGACACGTCGGTCTGCATCATGTACACGCTGGACGGCAAGCCAATCCAGATGCTGGGTCGCCACGGCGTCCATTCGGACACCGGCGCTCAGGTGGCTGGAGAGCTGGTGCCGCGGGCCGCCGGACCGTTCAACTATCCCGCCGAGATGGTGCCCTCGCCCAGCGGCGACCTGTTCGTCGCCGACGGCTACCGCAACGCCCGCGTGCACCGTTTTGATAATGACGGCAAGCTGAAGTTCTCGTGGGGCAAGCCCGGCAAGGAGGCTCCCTACGAATTTCACCTGCCTCACAGCCTTCTGGTTACCACGGATGACACGGTGTATGTTTGCGACCGCGAAAACAGTCGCGTCCAGGTGTTCGACACCATGGGCAACTTCAAGACCATGTGGACTGACTGCCGTCGGCCCACCGACATAGCGGAGACTCCCGAAGGTGATTTTGTGGTCAGCGAGCTGGCGTCGCTGGACGGCTCGCATTCGCCGAGGGTCAGCATCTTCGACCGGAACGGCAACGTGCTGGCTCGCTGGCACAGCCGCTCTGCCCACGGCATCTGGTGTGACGCCCACGGCGACGTGTTCCTGGCGCTGACCGGTGACAAGGCAGTGGACAAGTACGGACGCAGCTAGTTGGATAGCGCTCCCTTCACCCCAAACCCCTCTCCCACCGGGAGGGGGGCTTTTTTGTGAGAGGATGATCGAAGGGATTGAGTGTTGATCGGACGCTGGCAGCCTGCCGCATTGCCCGGGCAGGGCCGACCAACGCCGTCGCGACCTGTTGTATGGACAGGTAAGCGGGTTGGCTGCGCGAAATCTGCTACAATGCGCCAAACTACCGGATCGATGAAATTTACTGCACGTTTGGCCCGGAGGCGCACGTTATGGAACTCGGCCTTTTTTACCAGATTCAGGTGCCCAAACCCTGGGACGATCAGAGCGAATCGCGCAAGTTCCAGGAGATGATAGAGCAGGTCTGCTTTGCCGAAGAGATAGGCATGACCAGCGTTTGGTTTGTGGAACACCATTTCCGTTCGGAATGGTCGCATTCCAGCGCACCCGACATCACGCTGGCGGCGCTGAGCCAACGCACCACCAAAATGCGGTTGGGCATCGCCGTGGTGCTGGCTCCCCTGCACCACCCGCTGAACGTCGCATCCCGCATGGCCACGCTGGACGTGATCTCCGGCGGGCGCGTGAACCTGGGCATCGGACGCTCGGGTTATCCCTACCAGATGTTGCCCTACGGCTCCGACCTGGCCGATGTTTCAGAGATGGTCGAGGAATATCTGCAAATTATTCCCGGCGCCTGGACCCAAGAGATTTTCTCCTTCGAGGGCAAGCACTACAACATCCCGCCGCGGGAGGTGATCCCCAAGCCGGTGCAGAAGCCGCACCCGCCCATCTGGCAGGCTGTGAGCCAGGAGTCCACCGCCGAGAAGGTGGGCCGGCAGGGCCTGGGCTGCCTAGCGCAGACCAGCGTTGGCCTGGCGCGCGCCGAGGCGTTGATCAAGATTTACCGCGATGCCATCAAAAATCCCGAGCCGGTCACCGGGATGGTTTATCCGCGCGTGGCGGGCAACACCGTAGCGTTGTGCATGGAAGACCGCGAGAAGGCTTTCGAGCGTGGTGCGGAGATTATCGACTGGTATCGGGTGCAGCAGCGCATTCGCGATTCCTACGTTTGGCAGGGTTACGACCCGGCGAACGTGCCGGACGACTACCAGTTCCACTACCAGCGGGCGGTGCAGGCCGATTCCGCGCGCGCCGACGAGGTGTCATCCAGGTCGCTGATCGACGACGGTGGACGCTTTTGCATCGGCAACCCCGACGATTGCATCCAGTACATCGAGGCCTACGAACAGATGGGCGTGGACGAAATCATGCCGCTGTTCCAGGTGGGCCCAGTGACGCACGAGGAGGTGATGGAATCGTTGCGGCTGTTCGGCAAGTACATCATCCCTCACTTCCAGGCGAAGGCTCGCAAGGAAGCGGTGGCCGCCGATAACTAGGGCAATTTTTCAGGCGGACACGCCGTAGATTCGGGGAAGATGAACCCCCCGCCGGAAAACTCCGGCGGGGGTTCAATCGGTGCGACGGATAATCGGATCGATGGCCAACCAGCCAATGGGTTAAAAAGGAACCGGCTCTGGTTGGGCGATTGCCTACAGCGCCGGTTTCCGGTTTCCGGGTGGGTTTACCGACGGAATTCGCTTCCAGCGCCGCTTTCGCCGTTGGTGTGGCCGTTGCCAGGCTGCTGTTCGGCGCCTGCAGTGCGTATCCGGGTGAGCTCCCGTTCTCGCTCGACTCGGCGGAGGTGTCCGCGCGACAGGTAACTGAATTGAGTGGAACCGTTGTCGGGTATACCGTCTTGTGGTATGAAGTGTCTGGTTCCGAAACCGATCTGGTAAACGCTGCCGTCTTTGGAGTTAAAGCGGTTATGGTCTTCGTTCTTGCCCATGATGCGCTCGATGCTGGGAATGCCAGCGCCGCGGAGCGGGTAGATCATGCTGACGAACATGTGGTTTTCGCCGCTATCGACGGGGAAACGGGCCGGAGCGAAGGAGTACGACAGGTTGGGAAAGGCATCTTCGTAACCTTCCCGGTCCAGCTGGTCGCGTACGTCAGCTTCAATTTCCTTGATGCCCTCTGGGTTGACGGGCAAGGTAACAACCATGCGTATGACCGATTCGTCCTCGATGGGATCGTGATCAGCCATTTGCAGGTCTCGACGCTTGGGGTCAACCATTTCCCACAGGGCGTTCTTGACCTGCCATGTTACATGGTTATCTTTGCCTTTGATGACTGCAATCTGGCGGTTGCCGAAGGGCAGCCGGAAGCGACCGCCCTGGCGAACTTCGGAGACATCAACGCGGCGGTTGAGCACTCGCATACCCAACCAACCGTTGGAGTATTTGCCGAAGCTGGAGGCGGTTTCGGCCAGCGATCCGCTATCGGTCTGGTACTCCATCGCTGCCTCGACAGAGGCGAGTCCGATGGCCAGTTTGTTGTCCAGGGTGCTGTAATTCCGGTACATGCGATTGTCGGTGAGCAATGATGGGAAACCGACTTCGGTCCGACCGGTTTGCGGGTCGACTTTGTTCATGGTTTCTTCGTAAGCGCCCCAAGTCTCGCGGCGCATGTTTTCTTCAAGGGCGTGCTCTTTGGGGAGCAGCACGATGGGCAGGAAAAGGGCTTCGGGGAACTGCTCGGCAAGCTTGCGGTGGAGCAATCCACCGAGTTTGGCGTGGCCACCAAAGCCCAGCCATTCCACGATAACCTGCGGAGGTGCATTGACCGCTTCGGATCGCTGCGCGACCAAGTCAACCATACGGTCCAAGTCGCGATCAATCAGCCCGTAAAAATCTTTGAAGGCGTTGGGATCCCGAAGGAACCCGTCAACCTTGGGGAAGTATTCGGGCAGGATGACAGGAAGGCTTCCGCCGCTGGGAACGCGTCGCATCTGGTGTACTTCAGATTCTATGTCTGAAACCGTGGACTGGTTGCAGTCATAGATGAACATACCCTGGAGGCGGTTGAGAACTCCGGCCTGGCCCATTCGTTTGGCCCAGTTCCAACTCCGCTTGTAGCCGGCGGTGCCTACTGAGACAGACAGGATAGGGGGCGGTTTGCCCTCGTCATATCTATCGTCTGCTGTCACCACCGGGTGGACAGATTCTCTTCGGACTCTGAAAGTTCGTGCTTTCGGTGGCATAGCTGCTCCGTGGCCTCCTTCCTACATTGACCAGGCGACTCGGGATCTGCCTTGGGTAAATCTGCCTGGGAAGTGAGGCCAACTGAAGACAGAATTACTTACGGATGATACCGGAAGCGGTCGTTATTCAAAAATACGTCGCCCGCTCTTTTCCAGGTGATTGTTCACCAAATTATTGATCGTTATGGGTTCGGATAACTGATGTAAATCATAGCAGTGGCAGTTTCGCATTGTCAAACGACAGCAATTGCAAGTTATGTTGAATTTTTATAATTCTTAGAACCTGTCTACGATCTCTGAAATAGGTTAAGTTGAGACTATTATCAGGGAGGGGTAATCATGTCTCATTCCTATCCCAGCGACATCAGCCGGGAGCAATTCGCCCGTATTCTGCCGACGTTGGAGTCGGCTCGCCGTCGGACCAAGCCCCGCACCGTGGACTTATATGACGTTTTCTGCGGCGTACTGTACCTCTTGAAAAGCGGGTGCCAGTGGCGAATGCTGCCTGCGGACTTCTCCAATTGGCGCACTTGCTACAAGTATTTCCGGCAATGGAGCGAGCGGCCTGGCCCAGGTCAGGATTCCATTCTGGAGCAAGTCCTAAAAAAAATCGGTTGGCGCGGCCCGACAAAGCAATGGACGGAAAGAGCAGACCAGCTTCTGTATCGTGGACTCCCAGAGCGTCAAGAACACGGACACCGCTGGGCACAAGGGCTATGACGCAGGCAAGAAGGTGTCGGGAATCAAGCGTCACATCGCGGTGGACACGCAAGGATTGCCCCATGGGATACACGTGACTACCGCCAACGTTACCGACCGGGCTGGGGCTTTGGCGATGTTTGACCGGCGCCGGGACGGCCTCAGTCAAGTGCAGAACGTGCTGGTCGACGGGGTTACACCGGGAAGCCCTTTGCCACTGCGGTGCAAAGCCTGTTGGGAGCCTCGGTGGAAGTGGTGAAACGCAACGAACTGCACACCTTCGTGGTGCTTCCAAAGCGATGGGTGGTGGAGCGGTCTTTCGCCTGGCTGGAAAAGTGCCGCCGACTCTGGAAGAACTGTGAAAGGAAGCTCAATACCAGCCTGCAAATGGTGGTGCTTGCCTTCACGGTGCTAATCCTAAAAAGATTGTAAACAGGCTCTTAGATATTGCAATTAACTCTCACCTGATGTCGCCACGCTCCGATTTGACAACATCTGCCGGGGGTGCGAAAAGCGCAGGTAACTAGATGTAAAGTGTAGGCTCCGACCTCTCCGGATATTCGCCTGGAGTTAGTGGTGCGGGAAAGTTGGGCTGGTCGAGATGGTAATAAGAACCAAATCCGGTTTCGGCAACGACCCGCCGGCGGCCTTCGTCGGGCTCACGGTCGGGATGCAGAATGTCCAGCACGGGTTCGAGATCGCCCTGCACCGGATAGATGCGTGTAACGTGCATATACGGGTCTTTTTTGAGACCTTCGGTGAAACGGGCGGTATTGAAGGCGATGTCCATGTTTGGATATCTGGCAAATATGCCGCTGCGGTCCAGGACTTCCGCTGCCTCCAGCGCCATGGGTTCGAGGGCGTCGGGATGGATGGGCAGCGAAACGACCACTTCCTGGGGCGCATTGGGTGAGGTGTTGACGCCGGCGGCCATTTGTGCGGCCGGGTCGAAGGTCGACCAGATCGCGTGTCCCAGGGACATGTAGGTATCGTCTTCGGGTCCTATTGCCGCGTACTGCTGCCATCTGGGTGGGAATCGCAGCCACTTGAACCGGTTGGTCACCGGCATGCTGCGCTTGGCGATGCCCATGCCCAGCCAGCCGCTGGAAGCAGGGATCAGGCGTCGGCAGGCGCCGGCCAGGGGGCTGTCTGAAGTTTCTTCCTCTTCGAAATCTGCCATCTCGATGCCGGCCAGGCCGGTTGCCAACCGCAGGTCGTCTTCGCCTGACACGCTGGACGATTGCGTGGTAACCAGGCAGTTGGAGCCTTCCAGCAGGGATTCGTACTGCTCCCAGATGTAACGCCGGGTCCATTCTTCGCAAACGTGGTCGGTGGGCAACATCATTACCGGCAGTATGATGGCCGACGGGAAGGAGTTTCGCAGTTTGCCGTGCAGGTGCCCGCCCAAAACGGAGTGCCCCGCAAATCCCATGAATTCGATGATGATATCGGGGGAATGGCCCGACCGGTCGGATTGGGCCATGATCTGGCTGACTACGTTGTCCATGTCCCGTTCCAGGGGTCCGCTGTACTCCTGGAAGATGCGTGGGTCGCGCATGAAACCGTTGGGCAGGGGTACGTAATTCGGGAAAATTATCTGGATGCCAGCGCCCTGACGACTTCTGCCGAGGAACTTGCCCAGATACTTTTGGATGTGGGAGATGGTAATTTCGTTGCAATCGTAGAACACCGCGCTCTGGATTCGGCGCACGGCGGAGAGTTCGGACATGCGCTGCAGAAACATGAGGGCGCGGCGACCACCGGCGGTTCCAATGCCGGCCACGACAATGTTGGCCGCGCTGGCCTGGGTGCGACGGTTCGCGGTCCGCAGCAATTCTGGACTGCGGTTGCGGGATTGTACGAATATGGTTGACATATTGTGACAGTCTGAACGGTGTCAATGGCGCCGGATGTCGATGCTGCTTGCCGGTAGCGTCCGGAGTTGGAAACGCTCACCACGGTTAACTATAACCGTGGTGAGCCCGTCGTGGCTAACTGGAGGATATATGGATTGTCCCGTTTTTCGGCGTCAGGCGCCCGGTTTCAGGAAGGAAACCACCGCGTCCACAAATCCTTCGGGATCTTCGATCTGTGGAATATGGCCCACTCCGGGCATGATGTGCTTGCGGGCCCGCACGATGTTGTTGTGGAGCAGTTCTTCGCCATCCCGCAAACGGTCGAGCTCGCCGTAGAGCACCAGGGTTTCCCTGGCGGTGATGCGGGGCAGGCGGGTCATGATGTCATACCAGGCCAACGACTGGTGCAGCTTCTGTACCCAGACTCCGGCCTGCGCGCGGGTGCCGTTGGTGGCGTCCACCCATTCGGGCCGCGGCTCGGCGAAGGTGGTGGCCTCCTTGAGCTGTTCTGCGCTGCGCGGCACCGGCATACCATCCCCGTCGTAACCGGCGGCAGCCTCGGCAATGCGCTGGGGGGCGGTTCGCGCATCCCAAACCGGCGCGCCAACCAGGACGAGTTTGTCCAGCCGGTCGGGGTAGGTGGCAGCCATTTCGGTGGCCAACACTGCGCCCACCGAATTACCCACGTAGTGGCCGCGGTGTATGTTAAGAACCTGGCAGGCGTCGTCGAGGGCCTGGGCGTAGTCGGGAATGTTGAAGTGCCGGGTGGGTTTGTCGGACTCCCCATGCCCCATCATATCGAAGGCATAGCAGGTGTAGTGTTGGCTGAGGGCGTCAATGACGGTGCTCCACGCCCAGGTCGATGTGCCCAGCGGGTGTAGCATCACCAGCGGATATCCGGTGCCCTGTTTAACGAAGTGCATATTGCCTTCGCGGGTTTCAACTGAATCGGTGAGGTCGCGCCGTACGAACATAACCGTGGCCTCCTTTCTGTAGCCAAAGGCATCTTTGGTCAAACGCAGGACCGACCACTGAAAATACGTGAGGGGGTCGGTCAGTTGGTGCAATGCTAGCGATGCCCCATTACAATGTCAATTGGGCGTATCGACGTGATAGGCGTGGCCGGGTGGTCGGCGAGATTGACGCGCCGGCGGCGGCGCATTAACCGCGCGGCCCGGGGAGCGATATCGCATGGGAATTCTTACCGAGGAAATGAAGCGGGCCGTGGCCGAGCAACGGCTCATATTTGCCGCAACGGTGTGCGCCGACGGAACGCCCAACCTTTCGCCAAAGGGAACAGTAATGGCGTGGGACGACGATCACCTGCTGTTTACCGACCTGGCGTCACCCGGCACGATGGCCAATCTGGAAAGCAACCCGGCGATAGAGCTTAACGTCGTGGATGTGTTTTTGCGCAAGGGCTACCGTTTCAAGGGGGTTGCCACCATACATCGGGATGGCGAAGTGTTCGGCGCGGTGGTGGAACGGATGCGAAATGGGGCGCCCTCGCTGAGAGGTTTGGCGGAACGGGTGCGGGCGGTGGCGCTGGTGCGCGTTGAAACTGCATCGACGCTGGTGTCGCCCGGCTACTGGGGCGGAGCCACCGAACCGGAGATGCGCCGGGATTGGGAATCGTATTGGCAGGGAGTGGCCGATACTTTCCGCGCCAGCGTGCCGGGGTACCCTGAAGCCTTGGGCGACAAGGCATGAGAAAGCCCGGGGACTACCCCGGGCCGTCTGAACACTGGTGTTGGAAGCGCGCCGAGGTGCCGGAGGCGCTAGTCGGCGGCCTGCGGCACCGTATTTGCCTGTTCTTGAGTCAGCGGCGACACCAGGTTGGCACTGGCGTTCTCTTTGCGACGGATCAAGAACCGCGGAACGATGACCCACAGGGTGAAGAGCCCGATGAATGCTGCAATAGCTGCGATGGCGATCATTTTTATGTATCTCCGGTTGGTTCGGTCTATCGGGGTATCAACGATGGGCTGAATTATGGCGGGGTTTTGTTACACAGATTTTGCGACGATGTAACGGTTATGTAACGGAGGGGACGTGCGCTATACGCCCCGGCGTGGCGGGCTGTTAACATCGAAAGCCCGGGACATTATGTCCCGGGCAATGATCGCGAAGCAGGTGTGTCGGTAGTTATTAGTCGGCAGCCTGCGGGGCAAAGTCTTCGTGCAGCAGCGGGGATACGTTGGGGGTGGAGTTTCCGTGGCGCCGAAGGAGGAACTTGGGAACGACAACCCAAAGGGCGAAGAGTCCTACGAAAACGGCTGCGGCGGCGATTGCGATCATTGGTGTTTCTCCGGTTGAATGGTGGGCGATGCCCTTTTTCGATGTGCCCATTATGTTCCCATGATGTTACGGGGATTTTGCGCGAATGTTACGTGTGTGTAACAAAACACCGGATTTCGAAGCGAAACCGGGCGCCGGACGCGGTAGGTTAATCCTGCGGTTGCAGGCCCACCCACCAATGGCGTCCCTTGCCACGACGTTTGCGCTGGTAACCGCGAGAAGTCAGTTCCAGGCCGAATTTGCGCTGGCTGGCGGCCAGGTATCCATTGTCCAGACACCAGGTGGCGTAGCGGGTATAAAGCTCGCCGGCCAGGGTCATCATGTCGCCGCCCACGGCGCAGGCGTCGGCAACAAAGTCGGTGATGGGTCCTTCGTGGGTGGCCTGAGATGCCACCGAGATGCGCTGGGCAGGCGGGCCGTCGGGGGCGATCCAACCGGCGGGTTCGCCCAGGGTGGCGGCCACCGATCCGTTGCGCGGCAGACGACCTGATCCGCTGCCGAAACCCCCGACTCCGGCTACCGGAGCAAGATCGGGTGCATCGTGGGGTGACTGGCTGGCCAACTCGCCGGCAACCCCATAGTCTCCGGGGAGATCCTGCGCCGCAATATCGGCTTCGTACCCGTCCAGGCAGCGGGACAGGAACAGAATCAGATCGAGGTAGCGAGGGAGGCCGCCGAAATGCTCCCACCGCACTTCCTTCCCGTCCAGATCAGTGGCATCCAGCGTGAAATTGAAATCGGGGGCGGCGAAGCGCTGCCGGTATTCGTCGGGAATGCTCCACCTTGGCGCGATAAGGTCGGTTTCGACGCATTGCGCGATCAGGGCCACGCACACCCGGGCGGCGCGGAGGTTGGGGTCGCGTTCTTCCAGGGGTGGTGTGGTGAACGCAGCCGTCAATTCTCTGAGAGTCTGCAAAGCCGACAGGGCAAAGGCTCCGCGAATCTGGTTGCCGGCGCTGCGGACCAGGGATTGGTAGTCTGAAAAGGCCGGCGGGGTGTAGGTGTCCGTTTGCGGAGGGTCGTCCCGATTGGCGGCGTCACTGCCCGACACGAAGGAGGCGGACACCAGACCCCGGTGGGACGCGGTGAAGAAGGCCATGGCCAGCGCCAGGTTTTCCCGGGTTAGCCTTAGGCGCTGGCCCGGCGTCAACGATTCCGCGGGCGGGGGCGGGACGTTTTTAGCATCAGGATGGTCGGGGTGTTCGGATTTGCCGGATGCAGTTGTCATCCTGTCCATCCTCACATCCCGATGATCCTGATCCCGTCAATTGCTGTCCCAAGCGCTGGCCAGGAGTTGATGCTGGCTAGGAGTTGATGTCCATCACGACCTTGATGATGCCGTCCAGACGCTGTTCGTACATATCGTAGGCATTCTGGACTTCGGAGAAGCCGACGCGGTGGGTGATCAACTCGGCGGGGTCGGCCCAACCGCGGGCGCGCAGATCGACCATGTCCTGGATCTGGCTGATGGGGTCGCCGCTGCGGGCGCCGGTGGTGGGGGTGATGCGCGGTTGCTTGTCCATCCAGAGGTTGTGCTCAATGGGCACCATGTGGTCGGTTTGCACGCCGAACACGATCACCTGACCGAACTGGCGCACGTGGCGGAAGCACTCGTTGAGCGAATCCGGGTAGCCGGCGGCTTCCACGCATACGTCCGGCCCGCGTCCCTTGGTGATCTCCATGACCGCTTCGTGAACGTCCTGTGTGTCGGGATTGATGCGGTGGGTTGAACCCATCTGCTTTGACTTTTCGAGTCGGTATTCCAGCGGGTCCACGACGATGACGTTGCGGGCGCCCATGCGGGAAAGAATCATGGTGAAGCTGAGGCCGATGCTGCCTTGTCCAAAGATCAGGATGTTTTGCTGCAACGGGCTGCCGATCTGTCGGCAGGAGTAGAGCACGGTTCCGGGAGGCTGGCACAGGACCCATTCGTCCAGGCCGCCGTATTCGGGCAGGACGGCGATGCGACCCGGGGCCGAAAGGACGTATTCGCAAAGCCCACCGGTGCCGGGGAACGGGATTACGATCACACGCTGTCCCTCGTGATATTCCTCGGTCTTGCTGTCGACGATGACGCCGGCCAGTTCATGGGCGCCACGGCAAGGAGCCAGGGGGTATTCCGACTCGTCGAGCACCGGTCCGTAGGTATGGCGGATGTCGGAGCCGCAAACGCTGACACGCTCCATCTTGACCAGCACCTGCCCATCGGCGGCGGTGGGTGTTTCGACGTCGGTGAATTCCCAACGCTTGGGGGCAACGAGTTGGGCTGCTTTCATGATCAGTATTCTCCTTGAGTTTACATAGATGGGCTGGACGGGCAGGATTTATGGGTCGAGCGGTTGCACCCTCACTCCCGTATCAAGTACGGGGCAGGCTCGAACCCTCTCCCGTCAAGGGAGAGGGGATCAGGCGTTGCTACTCAATGGGCCATGGAAACGGGGCAGGATTTCCTCGCCAGCCTGTTCCAGCTGCTCCATGGATTCGGTGCCGGAGCAGAGGGGACGAATCACGAATTTATACCCGCCGGCGTCCACATATTGTTCGATGAAATCACCGATCTGCTCCGAGGTGCCGACGGCCGAATATTCGGTGAAATGGGCGTCGGGACGCTGACGGGTGACGAACTGCTCGGATTTGGCTTCGCCAGCCTCCTGATCGTCACAAATGTAGTAACCAATGAGAACGCCGACGTGGTCTTCTTCGATTTCGCGGTCGTACTGCTGAGCGGTTTCGAACACGATCTCGCGCCCGGAGCGCACCTCCTCGGGAGTAGCGCTGGAGACCAGCCATCCGTCGCCGACGCGACCGACACGCCGGGCCGCCGCCGGACTCCGACCGCCAATCCAGACTGGCGGTGAGGGTTTCAGGAACGTGCGGGGCGTAACCGAGACGTTGTGGGTGGTGAAGAAATCGCCCTCGTGGGTTACGTATTCCTCCTGCCACAGACGGCGCATCAGCCCAATGGCCTCGTCGGTGCGGCGAGCGCGGTCGGCCTTGGGCACGCCGCAGGCTTCGTATTCGTCGGGGTCTTCCTGACCCAGGCCGACCGCGGGGAAGAACCGGCCCTGAGACAGCCAGTCCAGCGTGGCAACTTGCTTGGCGAGAACCACCGGGTTCCGCAGAGGCAGGGCGAGGACGCTGGTGCCGAACTTAAGGCGTTCGGAGTAACCGGCCACCAGGGACAGGGCGACCATGGGTTCCAGGCTGAAGCGATCGCTGCAAATGCGGTCGCTGAGCCAGATGGAGTCGTACTCGTATTTGTCGCCCAGCTCCACCAGCGTCCGCAGGAAGGAGGGGTCATTGCCCCCCTGTCCGAAGGCTCCGGGGACATAGCCTATGGCAACGCTCATGGTGTTGGCCTCCTTGGCGGCGGTTGATTACTGAAACGGGTAGTTGCGGCGTATTGTAGCAAATGACGGCGGGGTAGTCCGCCTTGGCCCATCCCTCTCAGGGTTTTTCGATTGTCCCCTAATGTCATTGCGACCCCGTACCCGATGCGGGGGTTGGCAATCTCGATGAGGCCGAACACACGTAGACGATCCTTCGACAGGCTCAGGACGAACGGCCCGGTGGGGGTGGTAACGGGATTGCCACGTCGCCGTGCTCCTCGCAATGACAGCATAAAGCGGGTACGCGTGAGCGTCTTCGCTTCATCCCTCTACCAGGGTTAGCCGCGCTTCGCCCGCAGTGACCAAGCGTGAACCCCCTTCCCGTTGATACTTTCGCCAGGATTGAGGGACATTACCCCGATATCGGCTCCAGGCCGGCTTCGGCGCGAGCGTCGTTGATGTGATCGAGAACGCGCATACGCAGAGGCGGCAGCTCGTATCCAACATCAGCCATCATGCGGCTGTTGTCCACCAGGTACACGTGGGGAACCGGGCGGTCGCCGGTGCGGATGCTGGCGTCGGGGATGTAGGAACGCACGATATCGGCCACGTCGGCGATGGTGGCCAGTTCTCCGCCACTGATGTAAATGTGGTGGCTCAGTTGGTCGGCAAGTGCCACGCGCACGAAAATCTCGGCAGCGTCTTCGGTATGAATCATGGGCGACGCTTCCCGGGGATCGAAGTTCATCTCCACCGGCTGGCCGATGGCGGGCAAAGACATCATCAGGCCACCGATCATGCCGGTCATCCCGGTGACACGCCCGTGGCCGAAGACGGTGCAGATGCGCACGCCCCGAATGTCCAGGCCGTGGAGGGTGCGGTAGCGGGCGGCGGCAAAGTCGTTGACGGCCTTGGTCATGCCGTAAACATTGATGGGCGCGGCCAGGTCGTCCTCGGTGAGGGGGCGGTCGCCGAAGGTGTCCTGCACACCGTACACCGCGATGCTGCTGGCATACACCACGCGCTGGATATTGCCCCAGCGGGCTGCCTCGAAGACGTTGTTGGTGCCGTCGATGTTGACGGCCATGCCGGTAGCGGGCCGGTCCTCGGTATCGGGTGGCAACAGGGCCGCCATGTGGATGATCCGGTCCACATTATGACTGTTGATCGCTTCCAGCAGGTGGTCCATGCGGGTAACGTCGCCGCGGTAGATGGAAATCCGGTCCAGCAGGGGTTGCAGGTTAGCCCGCGGGGGAGCCAGGTCGAAGCAGAGCACATCTTGGCCCCGTTCCACCAGCTTGCGAATGATGCGGTTGCCGATAAATCCGGTGCCGCCGGTTACCATCACGGTCATAGCCAAACCTCCAATGTCGCGTCCGCCGGAGAAAGCGCTGGGATGACGCCGGCGGAACAATCCACAGCATGATACCGGGGGTTGGTGAGCCGCGCAATTGTTGGGATAGCGCCAGTCGGGATCGCCCACTTCCGTCGCTTACCCGACGCGGGGTTCCGACGAATTGGGGAGATTGCGACCCCGTTGGATCAAGGGCCGTACAATTGTATGCACTAGCCTGACTGGTTATAATCATAACTTGGACATCACTTATTCAACTATTCAACCTACGAAGCCAAAGCGAAATTTTCCGAGGTGCTGCGCCACGTGCGAGAGGGCAGGACGGTTACGGTTTCGTACCGCGGGGAACCGGTGGCCGAAATTCGCCCGATTCAGCGCAGCCCCACGAACACTGAGGAACGCATCCAGGACCTGCAACGGTGGGGCATAATAGTACCTGCCGGCATCGTACCCTCCAGCGTGGATGGGGTAATTCCCGATATGGAGGCGCGTCGTCCCGGGGCTTTGGACCGTTTTCTGGCTGACCGCGACGAGTGAGCGCTGCCTACGTCGATACATCCGCGGTGGTTGCGATCGCTTTCGGCGAGCCGCAGGGTAGAGGCATCTCCGGACTACTGGCCGGGGTTGACCGGATCATATCCTCAAACCTGCTGGAAGCAGAGATGGGATCCGCGTTTGCTCGCGAGGGCATGGGTTTTCCGCCGCGGCTGGTATCCAGGATCGACTGGGTTTTCCCGGAACGCCCGTTGACCGGCGAGCTGGCAACCGCGCTGGACGCTGGCTACCTGCGCGGGGCCGCCCTGTGGCACGTCGCAACAGCTCTGTACGTGGCCGTGGACCCTGGGGAGATGTTTTTCGTAACGCTGGACGGGCGGCAGCGAGAAGTAGCTCGAACCCTGGGGTTTGCATCCTGAGCCAAAGCCTGGAGAGACTTCGGCGTCATGAGATTTGCCGGGATCGCGCCGTCTAGCGGTCATTTTGAGCAAGGCGGGCAAGCGCGGTGGGTTCGCCGGGATCGCGCGGGTATTACGCGACGGCGGCCAGCTGGCTAGGCTCCGGGGCGTATACGAAACCGTTGGCAACCACGGGCCGGTGGTCGATGCCGTGGGCGAGTTGCCATACCAGCGTCCAGGCGTCGCCCACCGCCGACTCCAGCCTTGACGGGGATACAGCCGCGACGTGCCCCAGAGTGTGGATGCCGAGGTCGTGGAGAGCCGCCAGCCGGCGTACGTCTATGGGCAGTGAGTTTACCGACACGGGGGCCAGGCAAGCGCGCCGGGCGGATTCGTCATCGGGGAGTCGCACGGCGCGGTTGGGGCGGGCCGTTGCTGCGGCGCATCGGGCCGGGAATTTACCCGGTCCGACACCGACGCACGCATTCCAGTCGTTGGGTACAGCACGCATCAGCGCGGCAGTGAATCGCGCATCGTCGCTGCCGAACCGGTCGGCGCCATGGTTGACGGCGACGTAAGCGCAACCGAGGCCGGCGTCTTCCACGTCGCCGCCGGTCCGCTCCAGACGGGCGACGATTGCTGCCCACTGCCGGGCGTAGTGGCGAAAGTCAGCGACCAGCGGGATGACATCGGGGCACCGTTGCAGGGCCGTGTTCAGCGGCATCCCGGCGTGGGCGCCCACGCCGGGCGTGGCATCGACAATGCGGGAAAGAGGCGAAACATCGTCGTAGATGACGAAGGGTCGTCGGCGCAGGTCGCGCCGTCGGGCAGTTTCGATCCGCAGGGGGAGGTGTGGGATCAGTAAGCATGCCACCAGCATAGTGGCGGCATTATATCAGAACATTATTTCTGATTTCCAGAGCGATTGTGTCCCTGAGAGATGGCCACCTTGCCAAGTCCCGGGCAATGGTATCCGGTGCGGCGCGATGCGGCAGCCGGCTATCGCAGGAGGCGGATAACCTCGTCGCCCACCTGCCGAGTGGAGGCACCGCCTCCCAGATCGGCCGTTAGCGTGCCGCGTTCGCTCAGGACGCGCAGGGCGGCGGCGTTGACGCGGTCGGCGGAGTCATGCTCGCCGAAGTGGTCGAGCATCATGCCAACGGCCAGGACGGTTGCCAACGGGTTGGCCAGCCCCTTGCCGGTAATGTCAAAGGCGGCGCCGTGCACCGGCTCGAACATGGAGGGGAACCTGCCGTCCGGGTTGATGTTGGCGCTGGGAGCGAGACCCATGCTGCCGGTTACGACGGCGGCAATGTCGGACAGAATATCGGCGAACAGGTTGGAGGCCACGATGACGTCGAAATCCTCGGGCCAGCGCACCAGATCCATGGCGGCCCGGTCGACTAGCAGCGATTCCGTTTCGATCTGCGGGTACTCGGCCGCCACGTCCGCGAACACTTCATCCCAGAACACCATGCTGAAGGCCTGGGCATTGGATTTGGTCACCGAAGTAACCTTGTTTTTGCCGCCCCGTCGGACGCTGTGCTCAAAGGCCGCGCGGATGATGCGTTCGGTGCCGCGGCGGGTGAATACGCCGCTCTGGATCACCGTTTCGTGGGGAGTGCCGGGATACAGTCGACCGCCCACCGGAGCGTATTCTCCCTCGGTGTTTTCCCGGAAGATCACCATGTCGATGTCGCCGGCGGACTTGCCGGCGATGGGCGACTGAACGCCAGGGTAAAGTACCGCCGGTCGGACGCAGATGGCCTGGTCGAAGGCGCGGCGCATGGGCAGCAGGAGGCCCTGCAGCGTTATGTGGTCGGGGATGTTGGGGTCGCCCACGGCGCCGAACAGTACCCCGTCGAAGCCGGCGATCTGGTCGAGCCCGTCCTCGGGCATCATTCGGCCTGTTTCCCGGTAGTAATCGCTGCCCCAGGGAAAGTCGGTTAGCTGAAATGAGAGGCCATCGGTTCCGGCGGCCACGGCATCCAGGACTTTGCGCCCCTCAGCGATTACTTCAGGTCCAATGCCGTCGCCGGCGATGACTGCCACGTTGTATTGCGCCATGTTGACCGTATTTCCTTTCCCGAATTTTCTGTTGCCGAATTTTCTGTGTTGATGTGAGATTGAGCGGCAGCCTACCACCACGGAGGGGATTCGGGCCTCGCGTTTGCCCTTTCAGGGGTGGCGGTGTCCGCACTTACCCCATCCCTCTCCCATGGAAAGGGATGGAGCTGGAGACGGCAGCGCCACGGAGCAGGCGTTCCTCGCGATCACGAGGGGCGCGCTGGAAGGGGTTTCAGAGGGGAGGGTTTATGCGTCGCGCTGGATGGGTGCGCCGACGATGCTGCCCCACTCGGTCCAGGAGCCGTCGTAGTTGCGGACGTTGTCGTATCCCAGCAGCTGGCTCAGCACAAACCAGGTGTGGGAAGAGCGCTCGCCGATGCGGCAGTAAGCGATGGTTTCGCGGGATCCGTTGATGCCGCGGCTGCCATACAGCTCGCTGAGGTCGTCAGCCGACTTGAAGGTGCCATCTTCGCTGACAGCCTGGCCCCAGGGAATATTGGCGGCTCCCGGGATGTGTCCGTTGCGCTGTGATCCTTCCTGCGGCAAGTTGGGGGGAGCGTTCAGGGCGCCGGAGAATTCGTCTGGTGAGCGGACATCGACCAGGGCGTGGGAGTCGCTGTTGACGGCCTGCAGCACGTAGTCGCGCATCGCCCGGAGGTCGGTGTTCTCGGTGGTAATGCTGTACTGGGCGGCGGGGTAAGACGGCATGTCGGTGGTGATGGGGCGGTTTTCGGCGAGCCACAGGGCGCGGCCTCCGTTCATGAGCCGCACGTCCGCGTGTCCGTAGTATTTCAGCTGCCAGAAAGCCCACGCCGCGAACCAGTTGTTGTTGTCGCCGTACAGGATGATGGTGGTGGCGGGCGAGATGCCCACGCCGCCCAGGAGCGATTCCATTTCACCGCGGGACACGATGTCGCGAACGACGTTCTGCTGCAGTTGACTTTGCCAGTTCCAGGTTACGGCGCCGGCGATGTGGCCCTGTTCGTAAGCGGATGTATCCACATCGACTTCCACCAGGCGGACGTTGGAGTCGCTACCGTGTTGGGCTACCCAATCGGTAGTAACCAAAGATTCGGGATGCGCGTAATCAGCCATAATTGCACCTCGTAGTTAGTGGACAGGAATGATGACTATTGCAGAGTGCTGACGGTTGGAATGACATGGCAGGGCCGACGATGTTTGGCTCGTGCCAGCGGGCGGCTTCATTATACACCGCATACACCGCTGGGGTTCCGACCGCTCGGCGGCCTGAGTTACACCTTGGTAGGCGCGTTTCCGGGGTGTCCCATTATGTAAGCTGATTACACCCTTCCATGTTCACCTGGATGATGACATAACGAATATTAGAAGGGTTGGAATATGCCGATATGAAACAGGGGCGTTACTTTTTGGCAATAGAATGTTCACGTTTGCGCAATAACCGCTTAATACTCCCGAATTACAATTTCGTAGGTCACATTACAAGGGACGCCGGCCCGCAGCGCTGTGGCCACACGCTGGGAGACGACGCCTCAAAAGCATAGGAGGCAACAATGCTTTCGGCCACATCAAACGTATTCAGCCACGGCATCGCCGCGGCAAAAGAGTACCCCATCTCGCTGCGGCGCACCCTGCTGCTGCTGTTTGTCGGCTTGCTGGCCATCAGCCTGCTGGCGACGTTTAACATCGCGTTTGCGCAGGACGAAGCGCCAACCAACGAATGGCTGGGCGGCTACAGCGACAACATTGTTACGGTTGTCGCCGCGGCCCTGGTCTTCTTTATGCAAGCCGGTTTCGCCTTCCTGGGCGCCGGTCTGATCCGATCCAAGAATACAACCAACTACCTCACCAAGTCGTTCATGGACTTTGCAATTGCGTCCCTGGGCTTCTGGGCTTTTGGATTCGCCTTTATGATGGGCAGTTCCGCCGGCGGATTCATCGGTCTGAGCGGCTGGTTCCTGACGGGTGGAGAGTACGTTGACTGGATCTTCCAGATGGTATTCGCCGCCACCGCCGCCACCATCGTGGCCGGCGCCATGGCGGAGCGCACCAAGCTGCAGGCTTACCTGGCTTACAGCTTCATCGTATCGGCGCTGATTTACCCCATTTACGGCCATTGGGTCTGGGGTGGCTTGCTGACTGGTACCGCCGGATGGCTGGAAGGCCTGGGAGCGCTGGACTATGCCGGTTCCGGCGTGGTGCACGCGGTCGGCGGGTTCGTTGCCCTGGCTGGCGCCTGGGTGGTCGGGCCGCGCATCGGCAAGTTCATCAATGGTGTAGCTCAGGAGATGCCGGCGCACAGCACCCCCTTCGTCGTGATAGGCACGTTTATCCTGTTCTTCGGCTGGTTCGGCTTCAACGTCGGATGGGGCGATGACATTGGAATCAACGCTGTCAATACATTGCTGTCCGGCGCCACCGGAGCGGTGGTTGCGCTGTACATCACGCTAATCGTCAAGGGCAAGGCCGACATCCTGATGGCGTGTAACGGCGCCCTGGCTGGTTTGGTGGGAATTACTGCCCCCGTTAACTTTGTGGACCCGTGGGCTGCCGTAGTCATCGGCGCCATCGCCGCGCCGGTCATGTACCTGTCGGTGATGTTCGTCGAGCGGGTACTGAAGGTTGACGACCCGGTAGGAGCCATCAGCGTTCACGGCTTTACGGGCCTGTGGGGTCTGCTGGCATTGGGAATTTTCGCCAACGAAGGCGGGCTGATATTCGGCGGTGCTCAGATTCTCCCGCAGATCTATAGCATCGTCGCCGTTGTCGTATGGTCGCTGGTGACCGGTCTCGCCCTGTTCTACCTGCTGAAGTTCGCGATGGGCGTGCGCGTCACCGAGGCTGAGGAGCTGGAGGGCCTGGATATTTCCGAACACGGAATCCAGACTTACCCGGAGTCGGCGGCTACCAGCTAGCCGACAGCTTAGACACTCTTCCTCTCCTCACTCCGAGGGTCGGGGGCTGTGGCCACCCCTGGCCCTCAATTCATGTGTGGGCGGTTGTATACTCAGCGTTGCCCTCTCCGCTGCGAGAGGGTATTTCGTTGCAAGCGCACCCGCGTGTAACATTTTTGTAACATTTCTTTTGAAGTTAGTTTATTTGGCCAATTCACGCATAAAATGGTCGGTTTTGAGGGCTCTACGGCATGGATTGCCGACATTTTGCCGACTAAAAGTGACCGGGAGCCACTCGCTCGGGCTAACCCTACCGTACACCACATGGGGAAATCCCACCCCCGGCGGCTTGGTCGGCAAGTGGTCTGTTCTGGGGTGACATCGTCCTGTAGGGTCGTAATCTGGTCTCATTGTGGGGGCGGTTGTTCGAGTCGTGACGCCGGCTGCGTTGGTATGTTGCTGGTAAATGCGAGCCCGCCGGTATCTGCTAGGTGTGGCATCATGTGCGGTTTTCGCCCGGTATCGCCTTGCTGTGTGATGTCGGGTCGATGGGACGTGGTGCCGTTCTGGACACCGGTTTACCGCCAATCCATTGCGGGTCGGAGTTGATCCTGAATCACTCCCACTGGAATCTTCGTGTCGTGGCAGCGATTTGTTGGAGTAATGGTCGTCCCCCGCGCCGTTGCTGACGTGAATACGGCGATTTGGTTGGTCCACGCCTCCCCAATCCGTTTGGCTTACGGCCGTCTGCAGGAAGCTGCGGCCCACAATACGCATGAAGTTGGGTCGGTTTCGGGAACGGTGACCCAGTTCATGTAGGGCGTTTTCCGGTGGTGACACCGCGGGTACAATCATGCCGGCTTCGTGGCTGCCACCGGTGGGCAGGGCGGAAAACTCAGCGGATCGTTCGAAAGTTATCTGCGGTGCGGCGGGGAGGTCGAAGGCATCGACGGCGGCTCTCCGGAGAATACAAACGAGCCGGTGTTGGGTGCAACCGGGCAAGCCTCTTCCTGACACGAAGGGCACGGTTGAAGAAGGGTCCTCTGTCGAACCGGTAGCCGGATCTCCCACGCAGTACTCCGGCGGTGGGTGGCAGGGGCACCCGGATAGCTGTCAGCGTGTCGCGCATCAGGGGTTTGACGATGATCGTGGTAGCACAACGCATTAGGATTGTGTTGGCCGATGCTGGGGTTGCCGGGGAACTTATCGCGCAATATGCCGGCGAATGCGGGAGTGGCTGGGCTGTTGCCACCCGGGGTGACGGGGGCAACCAATGTGCCTGCCGGAGGCGGTGTTTCCGCACGCGTCAGCTGGGCGGATTCGGGCATCGAAGCCAAAGCGGGAGAGGGGTGCATGGCGGGCAACGGATGCAGTCGACAAGTCACCGCCTGGATCTGGTGCCGGATACTACGGCAAGCACCCCGGAACGCCGGAATACGCCCATCGCTGAATGCAACGGAGCGACGCTGAGGGCCTTTCCGGGGAAGCCGGCCAGGACAGGCGCAGGGATTGGTTCTCGTACCAATTCAGCTGTTGAACTGCCTGCATTTTGCCGATCCACCTGTGAGCCGGCGCAACGTCGGAAAACCTGGATCGTGTAGGAAACTAATTTTTTGAGCGTAGAATGGGTGGTCATGGTAATGAAGGTGCGGTGTCGATGTAGCGGCGTTGCCGCTCGGTCAAATTATCAGAAACTGCCCCCATAAAGTCCAGAGGGGAACCATTTGTTGTCGGAAAAACGGATTTGTGCTGGCGACGCCGAACTTGGGCAGGGTCGTAAGCGGGGAAAAACGTTGCAGGGGGTGGCCAAGGCTCCCTGGAGTTACTCACCTGGTATAGCAGGACCTCTGGTGGGTCGGGAACGTCCACATCGGCTGGGACGTACCCCGCCTGGTAGGTGTTGGTGAACTTTGTCGCCTCGGCGACTACGCCGTTGGTGGCTTTGGCGGTGCGCTCTTCGTAGTCGTCGTCTGATTCCTTTTTTTCTCTTTCGAGGTTCATCGCGTTTACGATCTGGTCCAAGTAGCTCTGCATCTTGGTTTGTGCGTTGCGGTAGTTCTCGGTGTGCTGTTCGTTTTGGGTGGTGTAGACCTTGTGCAGGGTGTCGTAGTCGGTGTCGCCCAGCCGCTTGAGAGTGTCATCCAGGAGCTTGCGGTCGGTTTCGTACAGGTGTACCAGGTCTGCATCGTTGGTGGAGCCGGCGGCGGTTTGGAGGTCGCTGATGAGTATGACCTCAATGTTGGGGTCGGCGCGGAGCGCTTCCAGTTCCTTGTCTGTGACGAACTGATGCTCCCAGCCATCTGCTGCCAGGTTTTCGATGAGTTGGAATTGGGAGGCGAGTTTCTCCCTTGCCCAGTCCTCCTGGAACTGAGTTTTTTCAGCGTCGGTGAAGTTGAGGTCGCGCAGGGCGCGGATCTCGTCCTTGGTGTATTCGGTGTTGGCTTCCAGGGGCTCGTTGCCCACGTCCTTGCGATTTTCCCATTCCAGTGCGACCTTGCCGTTGATCTTGGCAAGGTCGCACTGGAATTCGGTGAGGAGCTGTTCCTGGTTTCCGGCGTTGGGGTTGTAGTTGGTGGCCTCCTGGTTGGAGTGCTCAGCCGGCGCCGGTACGTTGTATTCGGTGTTTTCGGTGTTGCGTCTGCTGTTGGCCATGTGGGTCTGATCCCGTGTCGTCCCAGTTGGGGTTGGTGTCGCGGCGGCGTCGGTGATACGACGTTGATTAAGATTATGTACCCGCGAAATCGACTGAGTGACCGTTTGTTGAGCGAAAATGGCTAAAGTGGGTACTTGGGCGTCCTGTATCGGCAGAAGAAAAATCGACGAAAACTGGTCAGTCAGCCGGTTTTTGGCCCGGCAGGGTAGCAGATTGCGACAGTTGGCCGAAAGTCACTTTTTGGGCTGAGACATGGTCGATTTTGTCCAATAGAAGCGGGGGTAGTAATTGTGTAAGAAAAGCGTTTGTGCTCTAAATGGCGATCTGGCGGCGTGATGTTGGGGAGAAAAAATGTAAGAAAACGTATACATTCTGTCTGGTGGGTTGATAAACCTCTCACGCACAAGCGCTCGATAAGAATCCAGAGACATTTTGGGAGGCAGTTTTTGGGGTCGTTGCCGGGTCGGCTGGGAGGGCCCAAAATGGGTCATTTTGGGGGTTTTGGAGGGGTTCTGAGGCCGCCGGCGGGGACATCGCCGGGACATGTCCGATTTTGTCCAATAGAAGCGGGGGTAGTAATCGTGTACGTTGAGAGATTGAGTTCAATACGGTGGATCTCCAGCGTGGACTTCCTGAAGAATTTTGGAAGGCTTTTTGGAGCTGAGACATGGTCGATTTTGTCCAATAGAAGCGGCAGAGGTTTGTTGGAATGGTCGAGTGCCCCCTTGGGGTTGTATAGGAATTTGAACTTGATTCCGTTGGTCGTGGTAGAAGAAAAGTTGACGGTGATGGAAATGGCATGGCCAATGTGCATCGGGGTCGTAGTGATGAGCGCTTCTGTCTTTCCCGCGGGTTCCAAACGTCGATCGACGTCCCGATAGTGCTAGTCCACGTCGGAGTAGAAGTCCAGCAGATGGTGAATTCGTAGTCCTGGGAACAGTTTTGGGTGCATCCTCTGTGGGCGAGGTCGTCTGGAGAATGGGCCCGTTAGGGGGCTTCCCGGCAGACGAAGTTGCTATCTGGTCCGGAGCGCATGCCGTCGAGCTGCTGGAGTCCTGAGCCTTCGTCAAGTCGGTTGTTGTAGGTAACGTAGTCTGTGTTCAGGGGCGGAACCAAATGCGAGCCTCAAGAGTTGTGGAAGGTGGAACCACCGCGGCCCGGCAGATGCGCTTGGGGGCATTTCGCGACGCTGGTCAGGGTTCGGTCGGGGTCGCATCGCCATGCCAACGCGATCCAGCAGGCGAGGTGGGGGCCAACATTTCGGTGCTGTGGATAATGTCGTCGTGGACGACGGACCCTCCGCCGTCGGCGCCCGCTAGGCCCGGCTCGGTGCAGCCATCCGCACGGGAACCCGCCAATTTGGGGGGTGAGGGACTAGGTTTGTTCCCAGTCGTCCCAATCCACGGTGATGAGGCCGAGGTTGCCGCTATCCGCTGGGTTGGTGACGCCACCGAGTCGGTGGTCCACGTCCCCGGGACGCTCCCTGCGGTGAACTGTACCCAGTTGGGCAGGCCATCATTGTCGAGTTCTACCCTGCTATCGACGGTACTGAGCAGTCATTGGCCGAATGCTGCGGCGTCTGATGGATGTATGACTTTGGGTTGCGGGTCCGCGACCAGTGCAATGCGCTCACTCCCATCCAGCATGGAACTTATCGTCCGTCAGGGCCAATGGAGGCCCAACCGCCCCGGCCCATCTGTTTTCATGCCGCCGGCGGCGTCTCGAAGGACACCGTCTTCCCGAACTTGTGGAGCACCCCTCCAGGCCATCCAAAATGTCGACGCCGGCCGGGACCGATCTGGGCTGGAGATCGCCGCGCACTGCATTTTGGGCGTGCAGGATCAGCCGGCCGGTCGGAAGTATGTTGGCACAACGTCCTGGTCGTCGCGCGTGGGCTGTCTGGGAAGTAATCTGCCCGACCGGGGGGAACATTGTCTCTGGTAGAGCGTGGGGCGATCGGCAACGGCTGCGAGTTGTTGAGCAAATTCCTTAGGAGGCGGTGTTGATCCTGACGGAGCCACCGTCTGCTCTCTGAAGCCGTCCAGGGTACGGCGATACAAAGTGGTCGCGAACCAGAAGTCGCGGTCGTCGGACCAGCCCTGCGCTTGGACAACCGACCTGTTTGTCGTTTCGCATTACGTATCCCTATAAAGTCAATGCGGTTATGGGCCCGCTGCCGCCCTACCCGGGTTTGCGGTCGTGGGGGTGGTTTACGCAGAGAAGATAGGGTTGCGCGGACGACGTGCCGAGGTTCGCTCCTGCCGGTCGCATACCCGTAGTCTCGCGAAACGTCCAATCCAGCAGATTCCAGCTGAACTTGGTTTTGCCGAGATCGGCATGGTCGGCGGCGGTGCACAAGATCCGTGTACGTAGTCGATCGGGTTCGCGCCTGCAACGGATGCCGAAACCGATCATGCCTCAGGGGATTCTTGGTGTCGACCCTGCTGTGGGTTGGTTTGAAGATCGGCGTGCACCGGTATTTTGCTCAGCACCGTGGGCGAGTGACCTCAGCGGTGGCTAATCTCGGTACGAGCCGCATCAGACCCACCTGCAGTGCTTGTCCACGCGAGGGTATCGCAGTCTTGGCCGGCCGGCAGAGAATTCTGGGTTGACCTACAAAGCGAACGACCCATCGGTGTGGAAGTGGGGGGAGGATTCATGCCGATCCCAAATTGCCCTGGCCTCCCTTGGTCTTGAACTCCGACGAACGCAAAATCGGCTGAACCACGACCGAATGTGTAACCACCATAGTTTCAACGGGATTCCCGGAAACCGGAATCGCCCGTCGGGGCATTCGTTTCGGGCCGGGGAGTGCCTAGCGGGGATCAATGACGAGCCGCGTATCACATTATATTCAGGAGGAGAGCTCATGACTGAGAAAATTGGTCTCGAAGCAATACATCGGGAAGGGCTGGAGCGG
The DNA here is from genome assembly GCA_965217175.1 of Dehalococcoidia bacterium. Taxonomy (GTDB): domain Bacteria; phylum Chloroflexota; class Dehalococcoidia; order Lucifugimonadales; family UBA3495; genus Bin87. Next base: position 611,553 of record OZ244251.1, on the reverse strand, counting down.
TTGTGGGACGCGCCGTTTGTCAGCGCTGCCGATTTGGTGGGGATGACCTGCGGACACAAGCTGGATTGGGAGAAAGTGTTGCTGCAACTCCGGGATCTTCGGTTGGTAGCCTGCGCGTCGATCGGGATGATCCTGCCACCACAATGCCGCTGGTGGCTGACGTTCCGGGGAGTCCAGGTTACCCAGACGCTCAAGGGCCTGACGCCAGCGGAAACCGCCACAGACCCGGTCCCTTGGCAGGTGTCGCGGATGGGGTTGGCCGCCATTCTCGACAGGATGCCAGCGTTGGAGATGTTTTACGATACCTTGCCCGCGTTCCTGGAAGCTGAGCGGTACTCACATCTGGCGTCGGGTTTCGGCTCGTATGGGCGTCCCCGGTTGATTGGTATCGACTTGCTGCGGAGCGATGGCGTCCACGCTATTGCTACATTCGAGGGGGACATTAAAATTGGCCTGGTTTGGGCCGGATCACGGTGGGGCCCTGCTTAGGCGCGTTCCAAGCAGGTCAACCGCCATTTGACGTTGACTGTCGAGGGTGCATCGGAGACGGCTCCGATGTCAGCCGTCGCGGTACCGCCTGACATCAGATCCGGGGTTTCGGTTTGGGTCGTCGTCGGCCGGGACACTTGGGCAGCCCAAGCGGCTTGGAAAACGTTCTCCGGGAGTTTTCCAAGCCCCCCTGTGGAGTTGTTCACGGCTACCGGCTGCCGCATTAACGCTCCCGCCGAGTTGTTGCCCTGCTACCGCACGATCCGAGACGGTGATCCGTTTGCCCAGGTGGGTGACGTTGACGGTTTCGCCACCCGGCTGGAACATGATCTGGCACAGCATGCTCTGCATGAGCAACCTGGCTTCCGGGTTCTGGTGACGGTAGAGGAGTGGCCGGATATGCGGGCGGATGAGATCGCGGTGATGGCGGACGAGGATATAGACCGGGTGGAGCAAACCCTGAAGCGACTGAAGGAAGTTTCACTTGTTACCGAATTTGAACAGCGCTGGAGCATCGCCGACCAAGGGTTGGTGCGTCGGGCGCGGCAAGATCGCGTTTGGGTCGTAGATGCCCGTAAAAGCACTCGCTTCCCGAAACCAGGCCTCGGGCAGCGACGTAGGCTTAATCGACTGTCCCTGGTGAACGAGTTGGCCGTGAGGTTCAAATCGGAAGGCGTGCCGGTGGTAGCCGGGTGGCGGGCGAAACTAATGCTTTGCGATGTATTGGTCCCATTTCAAGGCGGGGGTCCGTTCGGAACTGCCTGGACCGAGTTGTTGTTCGAACGGACGAAAACTAACCGTGACCAGATATTCGAAATGTTGGCCACGTTCCGGCTGTCGGCTAATCTGAGCAGATCAACGATCCTACTTGTGGTTTGCCTCGATGGCAAGTCGGAAGAGTTGTTCTGGGAAACGGGTAAGGGTCTGCAGATTTTCACCACCACCGTGGCAGAAGCCATGACGGGCCCGTTGGTGGGCCGAGAAACGATATGGCGGGCGTTTGGCAAACCAGTGCCGTGCCAACCGGTTTCGCAGGCCAAGGGCCACGCCGGCCATCGGTATTCCTCTCGGTAGGCGTCGGCTGGCCGATTATCATCCGGTCGACCGTCAGATGGTCTACCCAACCTGAACTTGCAGATCAATCCGGCGCTCGGGGTGACACTGCCGAATCCCTGCGCCGGCTTCTCACGAAGCAGCAGCGCGCGCTGCTGCTTCGTGAGAAGCCGGCAGACCGACCGTACTGGGAGGCCGAGATGTATGCCAACATTGACGGTGTTCACCTCAAGATGATTGCCAATAGGATCGTGGGTGGCACCTTAAGGCGGTGATGTGAGAGAACTAATCTCCGGAAAATGGAATCGGAGTTGCTTCCTGGGCCAACGTAGTGGCGGAGATTCGAGGAAGGGTTGATACCATAGACGGAGTTCGGATTATCGGCGCAGCGCCAGGTGATGACTCTGGTGGGACTGGCGAAACGGGGCCATATGGCAGTAACCCGTTTGTTGAAAGTCGGCTCTGTTGGCGGGGAATCCACGAAATCCTGCCGGGCAGCCAACGTGCACTTCCTCTCATGGTCGCCTAGGAGCCTGTCTGAGGATTAGTTTTCAGAGACGAATAGCGTTATGCTCTGACCTAATTCTTGAATAATGGGTTTATATATGTGGAATATCGTAATAATATCTCCTAGAGACGATTATCGTTTAGGACATTGTTTCTCAGACAGACTCCTAGCAAGCCCGGAACGGTTACCATTCCACGGTTAGCATTCTGGGGAAACCGGGCGTTGATTTGCCGCCAGCTACATGGCTGAGTATCCTGAGATAAGCAGGACTCAGGGAGAGCGGCCGATGATAAAGCGATACGCCGTGGTTTACGAACTCACGACCAACAATTACGACGCTTACGTGCCTGACCTCCCGGGCTGTGTCAGCACCGGGGACGATTGGGCCGAGATCCAATCGAACATCCGCGAGGCGATCGAGTTCCACATTGAGGGGCTGACCCGCAACCGGGATGCAGTTCCTGATTCCGTGCCATCAGTGCGCGATGCGATGTCGTTTCACATCAACGCGATTGCGGAAGCGGACGAGGCCGCCGTTGAGCTGGAAACCACAGTCGGCCTGGTGGAAGTCGACGTGAACCGGTCAGTAGTGGTAGAGGCGTCATAAAGCAAACCGGGCCGGTGCCGCCATGACAAGGGCTCTTAAGCCGTCGCCCGCATGGACGCCCTGCTGGCCGAGCTGGGTTCCTCCCGATAAATCACTTGTAACTATGACCATAGTCATGACCATGCTATGATGAAGTTGCAATTCTGCAAGGGGGCTGGGATATGACAACGAGCGGTGAAATGCCCACCGGGACCCGGACCATGAAGGCGTCGGAGTTCAAGGCAAAGTGCCTGAAGCTCATGGACGAGGTAGCTGAGAGCGGTGAGGAAATCATCATCACCAAGAACGGCAAGCCGGTAGCCAAACTGGCGCCTTACCGGGAACGGCCCAAAACGCCGTTCGGCCGGGATCGGGACAAGATAAAAATCCTTGGTGACATCGTTTCCCCTATGCCAGCGGAGTGGTTCGCCGACGACGCACCAGACGAGGAAAACCTGTTCTGATACTGCTGGATACCCACGTACTGATTTGGATGTCCTCCGACGATTCGAGGTTGGGAAGGACAACTCGCCGCGCCATCGAACAGGGTCTGCAGGATTTCGACCTGGCTGTTTCCGCGATCTCCTTCTGGGAGGTGGGAATGCGCGTGGAGAAGGGGCAGCTGCAGCTGGACGCCGACCTGCTCTCCTGGCGGCGCGGGTTTCTGGACACCGGAATCAGCGAGGTTCCGGTGGACGGAGAAATCGCGGCTCGAGCGGGATTGTTGCCGCTGCTGCACGGCGACCCTGCTGACCGGCTCATCGTCGCCACGGCCCTGGGAGGCCATCAACTGGTGACAGCAGACCGCCGCATCCTGGACTGGTCCGGCAACCTCCACCGCCTGGACGCCACCGAATGACCACGCCCCGAACAAACGGCAACGGCCCAGTGCCCGACGGCTGGCGGTGGGCGCGGCTGGGGGACATATCTGGCGTAGTGGGCGGCAGTACGCCATCACGCAACGAGTCAGGATTTTGGGGTGGCGAGATCCCGTGGGTGGTCCCGTCTGAAACTGACGAAATTGACCGGCCGCTACCTGACAATTACCAATGAATGCATCACCGAACTCGGGATGGCGTCGGCCGGCCTGACGCTACTCCCGGTGGGCTCAGTGTTGTTGACTAGCCGAGCTACCGTTGGCACCGCCGCTATCAACAATATCCCGCTAGCGACAAATCAGGGGTTCCAAAATCTGGTGGTCAAAGATGGTGCCGACACGCTGTGGCTGTACTGCTACGTATCATCGGTAAAGAGGGAATTGAAGAGAAGAGCATCGGGTAGCACCTTCTTGGAGAGAGAAGAAATTTCTCGGGACAATGTTCGTTCACTGCCCATCCTCCTCCCGCCCCTGGCCGAGCAGCGGGCCATCGCCGCGGTGCTGGACTCCATCGACGAGGCTATCGAGCGCACCGAGGCGGTCATCGCCGCCACCGAGGCCCTGCGCGACTCCCTCCTCCACGAGCTGCTCACCCGGGGCGTCCCCGGCTGGCACACCGAGTGGAAACAGGTCCCCGGCATCGGCACCATCCCTGCCGACTGGTACGTGGTAAGACTTGGGGAGGTGGCGGACGTCGTCGGTGGTAGCACGCCTGCCAGGTCCGAACCCAGCTTCTGGATGGACACATCCCTTGGGTGGTACCGTCAGAGTTGACCGCACTGACAGGACGATACCTAACTACTACGAACGAAAACATCACGGACCTGGGGCTGGCATCGACCGGCTTATCGCTATTGCCGGTCGGGTCTGTTCTATTGACAAGTAGAGCAACCATAGGCGTCGCTGCCATCAGCACGATGCCGTTAGAGACTAATCAAGGATTCCAAAATCTTGCGCCTAAGCACGGGATCGACAATCTCTGGTTGTACTACTCCGTGTTACATCACCGGTCTGAGTTGAAGCGCCGAGGGTCTGGCAGCACATTTCGGGAAGTGTCCAGGGACGGGGTGCGCACGTTGCCCATTTTATTGCCACCGCCCACCGAACAAAAAGCCATTGCTAGAGCGATCGACTGCCTTGATAGACAAATTGAGTCTTGGATGCACGGATTGAGCGTGTTATGAGATGTGAAGATGTCGGTTTCTGATGAGCTGCTTACAGGCAAGGGCAGCAAAAGTAACTAACCCGCAACACACTCCAACGCAAAATCCTTGCAAGGACGTTGAAAATGGAACCCATCGATCTAGAAGGCAAATTTTGGCCGGCTTCGACTCCCGAAAATGAAGTACCGGGCCGTGTTTCCTTAGATACTAACTCCGGGGGCAAACTAGTGCTAATCGGTGCATTTTACGATTTGAGGCGAGAGGTCGGGGGGCCAACGGAAGAACAAACGCCTTTCGAAATAGGAGGTCGGCCTCTTGGGCCAATCGAAGGGATCCGAATACATGGCCAGGCTGGAAATCTGAAGCTGACTTTGGAGAATTGTATCCGCATCGAGACTGTTCAGTCTTTCCCGACGGGAACGGCCCGTGAGGAGTACCATGTCGGGATGGTTTTTCTCGGAATTCACTTGGAAGAAGCGGAACCGCTGGAGTTCGCCTGTGTGAATTTGCGCATTAGCCATCTTGAGCAATGGGTTGGCAAGACGGGTATAGAGGTTTCATTCCACGCCGATGGTAGTACTGACAATGTCGACGGGTTCCAGGTGCGACGCGGTTCGATGGCCCATGAGATAGTCTCAACCGGCTATGGAAAGCTCGGACTGGACTTCAGATACCCTGTCTTCTTCGATTGGATATCCGAAGCGAGAATCCGTCAGGAGTGCGTAATGGGGCTTGGCTTGACGGAGCCGAAGGCACTGGTATCCTCAGGATGTGTTCTGCGTTGCAGAATTTGATCACCATTGGGCTAGATTCTCCATCATCTGTGGTTTCTCTAATGCTCCATCAAGAGCCAGGACCCATCTTCCGGGATGCGGCTGCCGACGGAATGGTTGAGCTCCGCGCTCCGATGCAAGGACACGATGTCCCGGGTAGGGAGACCGCTCCGCACCGTCATCAGATGCTGTTCAACTTCGAAGACGTGGGCGGAATCGATGGGGTCGCGCGCTGGGTCGACATAGCCGAAAAGTATGAGACGGTGATGGGTTCGTTGGTCAGCCACTGGTATCTCCCCAGATTATATTCGGAGCACAGGTTTTTCAACGCCTGCACGGCTGCTGAAGCCATGCGTCGAATTCAGCTCCAAAAACAGACCTTCAACTTCGGTAACGAACTGAAGCTACTCGCATTGCAGGCGGGGAAGCCATTTGAAGCTTTGGTGGGAGATACCGATGCGTGGAGGAAGAAAGTTATACAGGCACGTGTAAACTACGTGGTTCATCCAGGACTTCAAAAGGTCCGCGCGGCAGATGGGCTGTACCCATTGTCTGAATCTTTGTATTTTCTCGTCGTCATGTGCCTGCTGCGAGAATGCGGTGTTCCCGAAGAAACAGTCGATCGCGTTTGTCAATATCAGCGATTCCGGATTTTGACTAGACAGTTGAAGGACGTATTGTGACCACCCCCAACAAGTTCAACGATCTCAACCAAGCTGAGGAACCGGCCCGCGTCCTGCTGGAAAAGCTCGGCTGGACCTACGTGCCCCGGGAAGCGCTGGCGGCGGAGCGCGGCGGCGAGCGGGAGGCGCTGCTCAAAGGGAGGCTCAAGGCAGCGCTGTTGCGGCTCAACGAGTGGATGACCGAGGAGCAGGCCGTGCGGGTCATCTTCGACCTGGAGCACATGGACGCGTGGGCATGGCGCGCAACCAGGCCGTCCACGAGTACCTCACCTACGGCATGAACGTGGCGGTGGACGTGCCCCGCGGCCCCAATACCCGCACCGCCCGTTTCTTCGACTTCGACCATCCCGAGGGCGGGCTCAACGAGTTCGTGGTCACCACGCAGTTCAGAGTGCGGCGTGGCACCCTTCGACAGACTCAGACCGAGCGCGGCAGCCTGGACGACGACCAGCGCATGGTCATCCCCGACTTGGTGCTCTTCGTCAACGGCATCCCCCTGGTGGTCATGGAGGCCAAGTCGCCCACCCTGGCCGACGAGTGGAAGTCCCTGGCGGTGCGGCAGCTGCGCCGCTACCAGGAGGCCGGGTCGGAGTGGGCCGGCGCCGGCGCGCCCGAGTTGTTCCACTACAACCTGCTGTGCGTGGGCCACTGCGGTCTCAGGGCGGTCTTCTCCTCCATCGGAGCGCCGGAAAGCGCCTACTTCGAGTGGAAGTCGGTGCTGCCCTACTCGGACGACGAGGTCCGGCAACGCTTCGGCGTTGAGCCCACGGGCCAGGCCCAGATAACTGCGGGACTGCTGAACCCGACCACCCTGCTGGACATCCTGCGCGACTTTGTGGTCTACGAGCCGGAACACGGTCGGGTGGTGAAGAAGCCCCCTACCAGCAGTACCGGGCCGTCAACAAGGCGGTGCGGCGCATCCTGGCTGGACGGCGGTCGTCGGAACGGGGCGGCGTGGTGTGGCACACCCAGGGTTCGGGCAAGTCGCTAACCATGCTGTGGCTGGCCACCAAGCTGCGTCGTGAGCGTCGCCTCACCGAGGCCACCATAGTGACGGTTACCGACCGCACCCAGCTGGACGACCAGATCGCCGGCACCTTCAGGCGTTGCGGGTTTGAGGCCCCCGACCGCATCGTCCGCTCCAAGCCCATGCCTCCGGAGCAACTGGCCCGCTGACGAACTTCCCATCGCAACCAGCCCGATCCCCTGGACCTGCAGACGGCGCTAATCAGGGGCGGCGCTCGCACCATGATGACCACCATCCAGAAGTTCGAGGAGGTGCTGGACACTCCCCAGGGGGTGCTGAACCTGCTCAACGCCTCGGAGAACATCATCGTCATGGTGGACGAAGCCCACCGCACCCAGTACGGCCTGCTGGGCGCCAAGATGGCCCAGGCGCTGCCCAACGCGGTGCTGGTGGGGTTCACCGGCACGCCCATCGACAAGGGGTTTGGCCGCAGCACCATGCGCCACTTCGGCCCCCTCATCGACGCCTACACCATCCCACAGTCGGTGGCCGACGGCGCCACGGTGCCCATCTACTACGAAGCCCGGCTGCCCGAGCTGTCCATCCAGGGGCCCAACACGCTGGACAAGCTCTTCGATGCCATGTTCCATGACCAGCCCGAGGACGACCGGGTCCGCATCAGCCGTCGCTACGCCAACAAGGAGACCGTGGCCGAGGCGGAGCGGCGCATCCAGCTCATCGCCCTGGACATCGCCGAACTTCAACCAGAGCGTGCGGCCCAATGGGTTCAAGGCCCAGGTGGTGGCGCCCAGCCGTGCGGCGGCCCTGCGCTACCCTGAGCATCTGAACAGCTTCGGCGTCAGCGCCTACCCGGTAATCACCACTTCGGCCAACGACGGGCCCGAGTTCAAGGTTGCCCGGAAGCTCAACCACGACCAGGTCATCAGCTCCTTTACCGATCCGAAGGGCGATGCCCAGATCCTGGTGGTGGTGGATATGCTGCTCACCGGATTCGACGCACCGCCGGAGCAGGTGCTCTACCTGGACCGTTCCCTGCACGAGCACGGATTGCTCCAGGCTGTGGCCCGGGTCAACCGCACCTTCTCCCACGAGCACGACGGCGTTTCCACCACCAAGGAGTACGGCCTGGTCGTGGACTACCACGGCGTGTCCCACGACCTGCATGAGGCCTTCTCCACCTTCGACTGGCCCGATGTACAGGACACGCTGCACGCCCTGGAGGAGGACCCGTCGACGCTTCTGGAATCGGCGGCGGTTCAGGCGGAGTGCCACTTCAAGGGGCACGACCTGGCTGACCTTTGGGACTGCGTCTCACTGTTCGCCCCCGACAGGCACACCGAGGGCAGTTTCAAGGCTGACGTCTTCGAACGATTCAACGTGGACTACCGGCAGTTATCCCGCCTGATGGATCGGACGCTGCCCAAATCGGCGGCGCTGCCCTCCGCGGACCGCCTGGCCCGGCTCACTGCGATACGAGCGTGGGTGCGGGCCCAGTACCTGCGGGAAGATGCCCACATGGACTGGACCGACATCGGCGCCAAGGTTCAAGAAGCTGATCGACGAGCGCATTGACGCCAATGTCTGTAGGCTGATGAAGCCGGTGTCGGTGCTGGACGACGACTTCGACGAGAAGATTGCATCACTGCCCCATGATGAAGCCCGCGCCTTCATGATGGAGCACGCCATCCGCGCCTACATCAACGAACGCCTGGCCGACAACCCCACCTTCTTCGAGAAGCTGTCCGAGCAGCGGGAGCGCATCATTCAGGACCTGCGCAATAGGGTCATCGACGCCGCTGAAGCCGCCCGCCGCGCCGCGGCGATCAAGGGACAAATCGAAACCGAGGAAGACATCGCCGCTGCGCTGGGTCTATCGGCGGTGTCCTTCGCCATTTACGAACTCCTCCTGGACGGACCGGCGGCCGGAGCCAACGGCAATGTCCGGCAACGACGTGTCCGGGAAGAGAAGCGCGGTTATCACACCGGGATAGACGAAGAAGCCAGGGATATTTCGCGTCAGGTGGAGCGGGTCATCGATCTGCACAAGACGGTCGTCGATTGGCACCTGAATCCGGATGTGCAGCGGGAAATGAGGCGGGACATCAAGCGGGAACTGCGACCCACCGGCGACTATACCGAGGACCAGCTGGACGATCTGGCCAATCGGATCGTGGAGCTGGCCCGCCGTCGGAGCCAACGGTGACGGACCGGGATAGCGTCCGTTTCGGCGGTACCGCTATCGAGTATCAGGTCCGCCGCAGCCCACGTCGGAAGAAGACTGTCCAGATCACGGTGGACGGCGCCGGCGTGCAGGTGGCAGCTCCGGTTACCATTCTCGACGATGAGATCCAGGCCATGGTCCGCAAACGTGCGCCCTGGATCCTGAAGAACGCCGCTGACGCCCAACTGGCAGCCGCTCCGAAGCGCTTCGTCAGCGGCGAGACACTGCCCTACCTCGGCAAAAACGTCCGCATGGTTTTCGAAACCGCCGACGTGCGTTCGCCGCAAGTGCGCTTCGACCACTGGCGATTTCGCATCGCAGTACCCCGCAAGGTACCTGATGACCAACGGCAAGAACGCATCCGCCGGGCGATCATCGCGTGGTACCGCCGAAGAGCTGCCGTGCGCATGGAAGCGGGCGTGGCCAAGTGGTGGCCCAGGTTCGGCGAAGGCGATCGCCCGCGCATCCTGATAAGGGACCAGCGGCAGCGGTGGGGCAGCTGCGCCCCGGACGGCACACTGCGATTCAACTGGCGCGCAGTGATGCTGGAACCCGCCCTTGCCGAGTTCGTGGTGGTGCACGAGTTGGCTCATTTGCCGGTCAGAAACCACTCACCGGATTTCTGGGCCTTAGTTTCCCGAGCGGTCCCGGACTCCCAGCAAAGGCGTCGTAAGCTGCGCGAGGTGGGCCGGGCTTTGCCATTTTGATCCGTCACCCGCATGGCAGGCCCGTTACCCCAAGCCATTGCGAGACCGGAACCCTGACTGGATGTTGAAAAGGCGGAGTGCACAGCGGTACGGAAGGGAACAAGGATCACGAAACTGGTGGTGGGCGTCGAACTTGCCGGTGTGGAGGCCTGGTTGATGCTGCGTGAAGGGGTGCTTTGCCGGGTCTCCGCTGATGACGCGGCGACCAGGACTTACCAATCCGGCGCTCACGCCACCGCCGCCGTCAGTTTGGCCAGTCGTACCAAGTTGTAGCCGGCGATGGTCATTTCCGCCCACATCCGATTGCGGGTGATCCCTTAGTAGCGCAGCTTCCTTCCGCTAGCCACCCGTCTTCATCCAGCCGAAGACCTCTTCTAACCGCTTCACGGCCCGCTGACTGACTCGGTAGCCATCGTGGCGGGTGGGTGCGCCCGTCGATGGACGAGCGCTGCTTCTGAGCCACATGGGGCGTAACCTTCAACGTCCGACACTCCTTGGCTAAATCCTTCGCATCGTAGCCCCGGTCGACGCCCATAGTGATGCGCTGGATGTCCGGGGCTGACGCCAACATCTCCACCGCGGCGGCCCGTTTCCAGGCACTATCGGCTGGGGTGAGACGCACGTCCACCAACAAGCCTTTCCGATGCCACGGCCGCTGTTCCGCATGGGTAAGCAAAGCAGGTCACGGGTCGTCCTGATTCCCGGTCCGGTCCAGGTCGGCGTCGCCGGTTCCGATGATAGCGTGGACGTGACCGATGATGGCCGTGGCCAGATCGTGTACGTCGGCGACTAACGTGTCCAGCTGACGGCGAGTCAAAATGCGGTTGAGAATTTACCGATCCTCGTAGACGGCGAACTGGGTCAGAATATCTGCCCCAGCGACGTCATTGGGATTGCGGATGAAAGCCAGGAACCTGCGCAGTTCACGGGCAACCGGGTGGGGTCTCTCCACCTGGCTGGCGATGACAATGTTCCCCAGTTGGGTGATGTTGCGGGTGATGGGATAGTCCAGGTCGACCGCCGAGATCCATGCCCGCAGTGCGTGCTCCATGGCCTCACGGGCGCATTCCCCGCGCACGGCCTGAGAAACGCCATCAGCATGGGCCATCAATCGGATGTGGTCATCGGTCCATTGCAGCTGGTGCTTGACGTCAGGCCAGCCGTCCGGGTATCCGTCATCAGTGTTGATTGGAACGTCCAGTACTTTGCCGCCGATGACCATGCCTTCCCGCATCGCCCGGGCGGCTACGTGGTTGCGCGCCCGTCGGCAACGCTGGAACCAATCCAGGTTCCTTATGAGAAAACTGACGTCGTGTGGCGACTCCGGAACGGGTGGATTGGGGTTGGGCCGGGATTCGGGTGAACCGGTCAGAATCACCAACAGGTCGATGTCCGAATCTGGCCTGTGGTCGCCCCGTTCCCGGGACCCATAGAGATCACCACATCGGGCTGAACGGCGACGTGCACGTCCCGAGCCAGGGCGACGGCGTGGGGATCGGGGTTGGCGCCGGGGGCGATCCTTACGTAGGGCATGAGCGATCTGCTGGGGGTCGTCGGGTGTCAGTCAGCTGGTGGCCACACCAGGCAGGGGGTAACCGAAAATCGCTCAATGTGGAAGCGAGGCAAGTTCTGCCGGGTTCTGGCGGCGCGACGTGGGAGCAGAATCCGTTAGCCGCGGTCACCGCCCAGAGCGGACTGATGCCGCTTTCGCCAGGCTTACGGTCGACCGAGGCGTCGGTCCGTTGGGCAGGCGTGGCATCAGCTGCCTGCTGACAGGTGGTGGCCGGTCGAATGGTCGCCCCGGAGGTGGTCAAGCAAGGCATCAACGTTTTGGTATACGGACACGTTGCCGGCACGGGCATCCTCGATGGCCCGTTGGGTTTCCTCGTTGGGGACCAACAGCTGGGGCGGCATGGTCTGAAAATCCACCAGGGCCTGAAAAAACATCCTAATGGCCTGGTCGGGGGCCATCCGGATCCGGGACAGGACCTCCTCGGCAGCCTGCATCAGATGCGGATCGATATGGACGGTGAGGGGAACAGCGGGCGGGTCGGTGGCGGTCGGCATGTCAGCTAGATCGCTCCAGGCTAGTGTTGAGGACAACCGTTTAAGTCGTTGAGATGTGGGAATCAGGTCGGTCGTTTTCGCGGTACCGGGTCGACAAAGGACGACAACGGCGGGTTTTACGGCGCAGTACGCCCCTCGTGCATGGGCGAAAGGGACGTTGTCCACTACGGCATATCCAAGCGATGCGAACCACGCCAACCGGCCTTACGTTTACCTAGTATTACAACGACGGGTTATTTGGTAAGATTGTCAGGCGATAGGATGAAGGCTTCAAAGGGGTGGGGTGATGGATGTGGCGGACCTTGAGCGGGTGTATGAGGCCTTTCAGGATTTCCACGACTACTTCGCGCCAGCCTTTGGCCGCCAGCAATGGCGGGAGCACAGCCGCCACTATCTGCAAGGCCTGCTGGTGCAGTCTCAGGAGCGGCGCAACGCCGAGAACCTCTCGGAGATGGTTCCGGTATCGCCGCGGGCGATGCAGCGGTTTCTTGCCGAGGCTCGCTGGGACGACGACAGCGTGATTGGGCGTCTGCAAGAGTATCTGGGTTCGCGGTTGGATGATCCGCAGGCGGTGTGGGTGCTGGACGGCAGCGATTTCCCCAAGCAGGGGGTGAAGTCGGTGGGAGTGGCTCGGCAGTATTGTGGGGCGTTGGGTAAGATAGCCAACTGCCAGGCTGGGGTGTTTTTGGCCCACGTGGGACCGAACGGACGGGCGTTGGTGGACAAACGGCTGTATCTGCCGGAGGAGTGGACTGGGGATACTGAGCGATGTGCGGCGGCGGGTGTGCCAGCAACCCGGCGTCAGTATCGTTCCAAGACGGAGTTAGCGCTGGAGATGCTGGAGCAAGCGCAGGCGCTGGGTCATCTCAGGGCGCAGTGGGTGGCAGGGGATTCCGCCTTCGGGATGTCGCCGACGTTGCGGGAGGGCCTTACCGCGCAGGGGATGCAATACGTCCTGGACGTACCGCCGCATACCACGGTGTGGCCGTTGGAGCCGACCTGGAGCAAGCCGCCCTATCAGGGACGGGGGCAGCCGCGCAAACCCAAGCCGTTGCGTGAGGAGCGGCAGACCGTAGCCGAGCGCAGCGAGGCCTTGCCGGAAGAAGCGTGGCGGGAGATAAAGCTGGCGGAGGGAAGCCAGGGGCCGCGTATCTACCGCTTCAGCGCTCAGCGGGTTAGGGTGACGCGGCAGCGGAAGCCTGGTGAAGCGCTCTGGGCAGTCTATCGTCAAAACCTGGATGGCAGCGAACCCCGCTACTACCTGTCCAACGCTCCTGAGAACACTCCCTTGGAAACCCTCGCTTACGTGGGAGGCTCCCGGTGGCGCATCGAAACCGAGTTTGAGACCGAGAAGGGCGACGTTGGGCTGGATGAATACGAGACCCGAGCCTGGGCGGGCTGGCATCACCACATCGCCATGTGCCTGTTGGCTGGGGCTTTCCTGCTGAGCCTGCAGCAGGCGTGGGGGGAAAAAGATGCCCCAAATCACGCGGCCGCAGGTGTACCGAGTAGTGCGGGAGATGCTGCCCCGGGAACGGTTCGGACCTCGGGAGCTGCTGCTATGGCTGGAAGATGTCCAGCAGCGCAACGAACGGGCCAGACGCTCCCATGAGAAACGCCGTGCAACGCGCCTCTGGGCACCATCCGGTCTTCCGCCTTAACTCGTCGTTGTAATACTAGTTGACGGAGTCCGACGACCACCGATGTTTCCTGGCACATCGCGGGAGTAAGAGCACACAGTTTTTGGGATAATGATTTGGGCAAAACAGGCAGGTCAGGCGGGCAGGGTAATGGCGATCGCCACGGCATCCAGTACTTCCTGCTCCCACACGGTCACTCCTGGCTCCCGTTCCATGATACCGCAGTACCTGAGCAAATGGCTAAAGCTCGCTGCGATCTCGGCAATTTGCGGGGCAAACACGAGGTGTCCACGTCGCATAGTCCGGATTCATCGGCGGAGCGCAGTGCGGCGCGATCCACGGTCCGCCCGGCGGACGGTTCAGACCCGCGGTCAGGCTCTCCGATGATCGCGTCGGCGCATGAAGCGGCCAGGGTTTGAAGGACTCCGATGTAGATTGAATTGAGTGCGCAGCGTAGATTCACCTGTCGTTGCCCACCGATGGCGGGTGCCCGAAGTCGATCTTCAGGGGTGGTCACGTGAAATTTACTACTGTTGGTTGGTTTGGATTGGGTTTGCTGCATCGCCGGATGCGCTGCCAGCGCGCAGCGCGTCTACGTGGCGGGCAGTCAGTCCGGCGTGGGGTGCGGCGCTTGTCCCTCCCCTCGCCCTGCTACGCCGGTTGACCGATTGCGTCCGATGGCAGAATGGATGAGGAGAGTCGTCTCCGGGTTCTGATGAACCCGGGGAACGTGCGAAGGGGCCCGCTGCGTTGCTGGCGGCAGCCGCGAATCATGGTGGAAGTCGGACGGGGATCCGCCTCCCGTTGGTAAGGACTACCTGTCAGCGACAGGCGGCCTGAGCAGCAGCTGCCCCTGGGGTAGGCAGGCGCCCTCAGCGCCACGTGTGTACACGTTGACGACGTCCACGTGCTGGATAATCACCTGGCCGGCGGCAAGCTCCACGGGCGGGGCGACTTCCGTGGGCTCATCCCAAATGAACTCTGGGTCGAAGGCGCGCAGCTCCCGCTGAATACGATCGGCGCTGAGACCAGGGACTACATCGTCCTTGTTCACCAGGTCGACCAGGCGATCGGCCAGGGATTCCAAGCCCCAGAGGATCCGGGCGCTGCTGCTGCTGCTGGCCCGTACGATATCTTCGTCGACCGGCATGTCGGCGAAGACCACCACCGGGATGAGGAAGGTGCCCTGGCCGGTGGTCTCGCTGATGGCGTGTCTGGCTGTTTCTTCTGTCGTCCCATCGGCAACGCCCGAGTCGAACTCAGCGGGCGAACCGGCCCCAATATCAGCCTCAGGCAAATCTCCTTAAGTCCTTATGAGACAGGCTCCAAGGGCAGGGTGGAGCGCAAGGCGGAGACGTTTCAGGACCGGCTGGTTACCGAACTGCGCCTGGCCGACGCCCGGACCATCGACCAGACCACGGCGGTGCTGCAGGACTTCCTCCCTCGTTTCAACGCCCGTTTCGCCGTGCAGCCGGAGCATTTGGAAGCCGCTTACCGTCCGGTGGCCACCGACCGGTGTCTTTCCGAAACCCTGTGCTTCAAGCACACCCGCAAGGTCGCCCGGGACAACACGGTGAAGTACCACTGGAGGGTCCTGCAACTGCTGCCTGATCGGGAACGTCCCAGCTACGCCGGACTGCGGGTGGAGGTGCTGGAACGACCCGACGGCGAACTCATCGTCCAGTATCAAGGGCATAGCGTGGCCATGCAGGAACCACCGCCGCGGATGGGCGCGGTGTGGCTGCAGTCAGCCCCTGGTCGCCCGGCCCTGAACTCAAACGCATCCTCAGCGGCGTAGGCGACCACCACATCAGCAAGTCCCAGCAGCAACGGGTAGCCGCCCTCGAACCGGTGCGTCTCGACGAGGCCAGGGTCAAGACCGTTGCCGAAAAGGACGTCGTCAGCAAGGCGCCGACCACATGGGGGCGTACGCCCCCACTTACCCAGAAGGCCCGGTGGAAGGCGATCCAGCAGGCCAGACTGAAAGGACTGTCCCTGAGAGCCATCGCTCGGGAACTGGGCATCTCGCGAGTAACCGTGCGTAAGTACGCCTACGCTGAGCAACCGCCCACCAAGAAGCTCAGCGCCCAGGAACGCGCCAAGCTGATGGCATTACGAATATCCGCAACCGTAGCCAACTAACCGACCGGACGTTTCCGCGTTCCATTTAAACGGACAGAATCGCTGGACAACAACAAATCTTGGCCAAAGACGGTGTCAATTTCGCGGTTTACAGGTTCGAAGTTGTTGAAAAGTGAGAAAATACGGACGCAGATCACGATGACAATCAGAAACAACGTGATCTACCCATAAAATAATAATAAACTACGAATATTTATAAATAATATCTATTTATATGCTGAATATCGTGATAGACTACATACACGAGCCGAAATCCGCTGAATAAATAGGAGGGAATGGACCGGCCAACCTTTGCGGATCTGAATACTCAGGCTAGAAGTGCAAAACCCGCTGGGAACCGTTCCAAGAGCGTTCGGAAACGGCAAAGTATGCTACCGGGAAGCCGACGCAGAACACGGAACGGTTGACGTTCGGTGTTCGGCGCGGACAACCTGCTAACGGCGAAAGGACAACCGAGAGCGCGATGCCCACTGCAGCAGGTCCAGCACGGCCTAAGGTCCCAGCCCAAGGCCCCAACGGCCCCCGCTGGGTCAGAACTCGATGAAATGAGGACCAGCCAATGATGCCCGGACCGTGGTTTTCGCCCCACCCGCCGCTTCGGCAAACACCGTCCAAGGCAAAATGGGCCTCGTTCAGAACATCCTAAGTTAGTAGGTATCACATTTCCCGGATCCGTTTTGTTTGCCTAAACCCCAATCCACCGAAGATATGAGTGTCGCGGTGTGCTGAAGGGTTAAGAAAGTGCTCCTGTGCTTCGGGGATAATGGTTTGCGAGACAGCAAACCGACCCGAAACAAGGAGCACCCAACAGATGCTACCACTTGACCATCCCGACCGCATCCAAATCACCTTCGACGACCGCCGCCTGGTGGCCAATGCTGGGCTGCTCCTTCCGGTCACGTTGGCCCAGCACCTGGGTCTGCGTGAACTGGTTGACCATCACCTGGACCTGGGCAATGCGCCGGGGCGGGCGAACCCGGGCGACAAGATGCTGACCCTGGTGGCGTCGGCGCTGGCGGGCGGCGACTGCATTGACGACGCCGACGTGTTGCGCACCGGGGGAACCGCCCAGACCCTGGGCTGCGTAGTCAAGGCGCCGTCCACCCTGGGGACGTTCCTGCGCAGCTTCCGGTGGGGCCACGTCCGCCAACTGGATCGGGTCAGCCGCGAGCTGCTGGCACGGGCCTGGTCGGCTGGGGCCGGACCCTGCGACGCGCCATTCACCATCGACCTGGATTCGACGATCTGCGAGACATACGGTCTGGCCAAGGAGGGGGCGC
This sequence comes from Dehalococcoidia bacterium, assembly GCA_965217175.1. GTDB lineage: Bacteria > Chloroflexota > Dehalococcoidia > Lucifugimonadales > UBA3495 > Bin87. The sequence continues at coordinate 594,376 of OZ244251.1, read as the reverse complement.
GCGACCACGGCTACACGGGCAAGAGGGGCTATCACCCGCTGTTGGCCGTGGCCGCTGGCACCGGCGACGTGCTGATGGTCCGGCTGCGCGAGGGCCGGGCCAACACCGCTCGGGGCGCCGCCCACTTCCTGCGTGAGACGGTGGGGCGGGTGCGCTACGCCGGGGCCAGGGGACAACTCACGGTGCGGGCCGACAGCGGCTTCTACACCCACGCCATCGTCGCCGCCTGCCGCCGGATGGATGTCCGCTTCTCCATCACCGTCCGCCAGAGTGCTAGCCTGCGCAGTCTCATCGAGGCCATACCCGAGCAGGACTGGACGCCCATCCCCTACTGGATGGAGGGCGCCGCCGACGTGGCCGAAACCAGCTACACTCCCTTCCAGAGTGGGCCCGACGCCGCGCCGGTGCGGCTCATCGTCCGGCGCGTGAAGCCCACGCCCGGTTCCCAGTTGGCCCTCTTCGCCAGCTACAGCTATCACGGCTTCATCACCGACCGAGAGGGTGACACCCTGGAACTGGAGGCCGACCATCGGCGCCACGCCGAGATCGAGAACGCCATCCGAGACCTGAAGTACGGCGTGGGGCTCAACCATCTCCCCTCGGGCCGCTTCCCCGCCAACGGCGCCTGGCTGGCGGCGCAGGTGATCGCCCACAACCTGGCACGCTGGACGGCGCGCATCGGTCTGGGCGAGCAGATCGTGACCACCAAGACCCTGCGACGCCGCTTCTTTTCCATGGCCGGAAGGCTCACCCGCTCGGCGCGCCGCCTCACTTTGCATCTGCCCCAGCGCTGGCCCTGGGAAAACCAGTTCAGTCGCGCCTTGGCTCGATTCCGAGCGCTGCCTCTCCCCTCCTGACGGTGCACGTCCGCCACTGACTCAACCTCCCCGCCAACTCGCGCCAGGTCCGGTCCGCGAGTGCGTATTGCCGTGTCCTATCCCGCCATCTCGCTCGCAACAACCACTGTAGGCCGACATCGTCGCCCCCCAAAACGCCTGCAGACCGCGGCCAACCCCCCGTCTACCCGAATTCGAGCCCGGACCATCGCGTTTGTAATTTCCTCACACCCCCTTCCTGTGTTCTCACGCCCTCAGTCCGTGTCCATCGGTGGATTCGGGCTAAACCTTGTCAGCGGTTTTCGATGGAATAACCAGTCCTGTAAAAGTTTCGGGAGGTAAGGGTTATGTTTCGCTATGACACTTTCAAGGGAACCTTCTGGGCGATGGTTCTGGCAACATTAGCTCTGGCGGTCATAGTAGCCTGCGGAAGCTCCGCCCCTGCGCCGGAGGAACCAGCCGCAAGCAGCAGCGACGGCACAGCGCCCCCACAGGCTCAGATTGCGCCTACGGCCATGCCGGCCGGGGCCGAAGTCACGTCCCAGACGATGACTATCCAACCGGCGGGCTCCCTCAACGTGGGCCTGAAGGAGCTGGGAAATATGGAGGGTCACCCCAGTCGGGCGGTAAACCCCGGCCTCTTCGTCAGTTCGACCGCTCCCCTGGGAGAACCCCTTCTAACGATCGACATCAACCGGCAAATTCAGCCCTGGTTGGCCGAGTCCTGGAGCATCTCCGACGACCTTATAACCTGGACCTTCAAGATACCGAGGGGAGTCCATTCCACAAGGGATACGGAGAGATGACCGCCGAGGACGTGGTCTGGTCCTATACAGAAGGCTGGGCCGAGAACCAGAAGCACGCCAGGAATAGCAATTTCAGGGATTTCTGGCTGGCCGAGGGAGGGTCCGTGGAGACGCCGGACCGGTACACCGTGGTGGTGGATACCGGGACCCCCCTTGCCGAAAGCGTGCAGCTCCAGCGCTGGATTGTTAACCCCAGTGGAGTCGCCAACTGGGTGGCCAGCAAGAGACAGAGCGAGGAACTAGGGGTCGAGGCAGCCAACCTGGACCCAGCGCTCACGGGGTCCTGGGAAATCGTGGAGGCCCGCACCGGGCAGTTCTGGAAGATGCGGGCAGTGGAGGACCACTGGCGCAAGACCCCCGAGTTCGCCGAGCTGGTCTTCTTCGAAATCCCCGAGGAGTCCTCCCGGCTGGCCGGCTTCCAGACCGGCAACCTGGACACCTTCATCATGGCCTTCGACTCCATCCCCGTAGTGGAGAAGGTGCCGGGGGCCAAGTTATTATCGGTGCCTGGTGGCCTGGAGTACGGCCTGAACTTCTACGGCGGCTATCTCGTAGGAGCGGGCACTCCCGACCAGCGGCCCGCCTTCGACCCCGAGTTGCCCTGGGTGTCGGGGAGTGCCGACCTAGACTCCGAGGAGTGGAAGCGGGCGGTGAAGGTACGACAGGCCCTGTCCATCGCGATCGACCGGGAGGTCATCATCGACACCATACTGAGGGGATTTGGCCGGCCCGAGGTGGTATGGTTCTGGGGCAACTTCGAGCACCAGCTAGGAGACAGGCGCTGGGAGTTTGACCCGGCAAGGGCCAAGCAACTGCTGGCCGAGGCGGGCTATCCCGATGGCTTCACCATCACCCTTACCACCTCCATCCGCGGTGCCCCGGCCGAGACGGAGGCGTGCGAGGCCGTCGCCGTCATGTGGGGTGACGTGGGCATAGATGTGAAGTTCCAGCGCATCCCTTACGGCACCTTCAGGCCTCAGGCCGTGGCCCGTACCTACCAGGGCGCCACCTGCCACGCCGCGGGGGCGTATGCCATCGCGCCAAATGTTAGCACAAGTCTCACCACCAGAGGGTCCTTTAGCCTAGGGTCGACTCACTCCTTCATCGAGGAGATTGTCCCCCGGATTGAGGCCGCCGTAGACCCCAGAGATATGGAGCGGTTGCAAGGGGAGCTGGGCACTTTCTTGTTCGATAACGCCTACACCATGGTTGGGCTTTACTTGGTTGATGCCGTGTGGCCTGTGGGCCCCAGGATCGAGGAGTGGAGCGAGCACGTGGTGACCAGAGACCTGCGGAACATTAACGGCTACCAGTGGATCGAGCCGCGACAGTAGGCGCACCCCGGCCTGAGGCGCGCCTCGAGGCTGGTTCAAGTTGGTAACTAGTGTCCTGTATTCAAAGTTCGCTGGCAAAAGTGGGCGACGTTGGCCAGGATTTGGTCGGCGGTCTTGGTCCAGACAAAAGGTTTGGGGTCTTCGTTGGTGACGTCCAGGTAGCGGTAGATGGCAGTCTCCAGTTCGGCTCTGCTCTGATGCACGCCGCGGCGCAACTGCTTTTCGGTGAGCAGACCGAACCAGCGCTCCACCAGGTTCAGCCACGAGGCGCTGGTGGGTGTGAAGTGCATATGGAAGCGGGGCCGCTTGGCAAACCAGTTCCGGATCAGCGCCGTCTTGTGGGTGGCGTAGTTGTCCGCGATCAGGTGGACGTCGAGGTCGGCGGGCACCTCGGCCTCGATGGTATCGAGGAATTTGCGGAACTCCACGGCCCGGTGCCGTTGGTGGCAACGACCAATCACCTTGCCGGTCCTGGTGTCTAAGGCGGCGAACAGCGAAGTGGTGCCGTGACGCAGGTAATCATGGGTGCGCCGTTCCACTTGTCCCGGGCGCATGGGCAATAGCGGACGGGTGCGATCCAACGCCTGGATCTGGGACTTCTCGTCCACGCACAGGACCAACGCCCGATCCGGTGGATTCAGGTATAGCCCCACCACGTCCCTGACCTTCTCGATGAAGAAGGGGTCCGACGACAACTTGAAGGTCTCCGTGCGGTGGGGCTGCAATCCGAAGGCCCGCCAGATGCGGCTGACCGTGTTGTGGCTCAGCCCGCTGCGCTGGGCCATGGACCGGGTGCTCCAATGGGTCGCGTCCCGGGGCGCGGTCTCCAGCGTCAGCGTAATCACACGCTCCACGTCGTCATCGGTAACCGCTCGAGGCCGTCCGCTGCGCGGTTCGTCCGACAGTCCGTCCAGCCTCCGTTCCAGGAATCGGGAACGCCATTTCCCCACCGTCTCATCGGACACTCCCAGGTCGGTGCCCACCGTGGTATTGCTGCGGCCTTCGGCACAGCCCAAAATCATTCTGGCCCGCAGCGCCAAAGCTTGCGCCGTTTTCGGACGACGAACCCACCGTTCCAAGGTTTCACGCTCCACGTCATCCAAAATTAGCGGCGGCATTGGTCGTCCGATTGCCATGGTCATCCTCCTCTGGGCTGCTAACCCGGAGGATACCTCATCGCGAATACTATTACAATGAACTTCAGTTACACCACACTAGAAACCGGGCCGGAAAGCCCTGGTTGGGTGGAGGGATTTCGGCAGTAAAGCCGAGGTGAGCAAAGTCAGGGACCATAGTTGTCCGAGCCGGACAGCGCTGAAATTGGCCGCAGCACCGGCGACAACAGCGTGGACAACATTGAGGACGACGCGGTCGCCTGTTGCGCCGCCGCCGGTACTGCCCGACCGTCCGATTTTGCCCAACACCAGGGTCAGGTTGGCCACCGTGGCCGCCAGGTACAGATGAAATCGCGTTTTGACCCTACCGAAGTAGCGGGACTGGCGGATCCCTAACTGGACCAGCCGCGCCAGCCGATGCTCTGCCACCACTTGGCGCGCTCGATACTCGTCGTAGGCAGCGCTCTGCAGCAACGCTCGGGCCTGCTGCAGCAGGGCTTCCTGCGGATGGATTTGCACCCTGCGTCCTTTACCGCCTTTGGCTGCGATGCACTGGGACCGCAGTGGACATACCCGACATTCGGCCCCGTCGAACTGGAAGGCCTGCAAGCGGTGGACCTGCCCCGTGCGTTCCGTCCGCTTTCCCGCTGGCACGATGGTGCGGGTAACCTGTCCCGCCGGACAGGTGCAACTGCCCGCGGCCAGGTCAAGGTGAAAGTCATGCTTGGGAAAGTGTTTCCGGTTGGGCCGGCCCGGCGCTTTGGCCACCAACCGGCGTCCCGCATCGGCGAAGGTGTGGCGGGTCCCGCCGTCCCCATAGGCGGCGTCGCCCATGGCTTCCACCAACACCGAGCCGGTACTGGCTTCGCTCTGCTCCACCAGTTCCAATGCCCCCAGATTGTCTGGAGCGTTGCCCGGCAACACGTCCACGGCCGTGATCAGCTGGGAGTCGGTGTCCACGACGATGGCCGCCTTGTGCCCGTCAAACCGTCGCCGGCTGCTCTTGTGCCCGTGGCGCAGCTCCGGATCATGCACCGACAGCATCCGGTCCTTGCTCACCCCATCCTTGAGGCTCACCCCATGATCAGCATCTTCATAGCCATCGCCGCTCCTGCGCTCGACGTCCTGGAGCAGCAACTGTCCCAGCAACTCCGCCGCATCCGCTATGCTCTGCCGCTGGACGCTGTCCTCGGGCAATTCCACCCACGCCTGTCGCGCCAATTCCAGTAGCCGGTCCGCATCGGCCACTATCTCAGCCAGTAACGCCGCCCGCGCTTTGCGGTCCGACCAGTCAATCGCCGCCTCGCCCTTGATGCTGGAGCCCAGGTACCTCTGGTACCCCTGGGCTTCGGCCCATTCCCCGACGGTGGTGTTCGCCACGGCCGCCAGGGCCCGCAACAGTTTGACGATCCCGTCCGCCAACAGATTGTAGGTGTCCTTCACCGCGCCCCGACCCAGGATGCAGGTCGTGTCCAGCGCCACCCGCATCCCACGCTTCTTCAGGTAGCCCGACTGCCGAGCCAGGCGCAGGCCGCTCTCGAATACCTCCCGAACCTTCTCGTGCAATATCAGCTGGGCGCGGAACATCTGCAGCGTACTCTTGGCAAAGGGTACTCTTGGCAAAGGGTCTATCCTCAATCTCAATAATCTCAATCCCCAGGGCGACTTTCCAACGGATGTCGAAGTCGGCTCTGGCCTTGGCCTCGGCGTCGCTCACCTGGTCGTAGGTCTGCAGCAACAGCGCCGTGGCCAGCAGGCTGGGCGGCACGCTGTCCCGTCCATTGTCCGGACAGTAGATCTCGGCAAAATCGTCATCGCTGAACAGCCGGCCCCGCAGTACGGCCAGCAAGCCGTAGAAAGTGTCCTTGCCCACGTAGTCCAGATACAACCGATCCGCTTCCCAGAGGCCCCTCTGGTCCGCACGCTTCCCCAGCATTGCCCTGCTCTGCTAGCCTTGATTGCCCGGAGTATAACCGCTGGCCAAATCAACGGTGGTTTCCGGCCAGCTTTCTAGGGCCGGCCGGTTCGTTTCTCCATTACCGGCGGACGGCGGGCGGGTGTCTCCCAGGCCCTACCCCTGCTGACCGGTATCGAGACCGGGGCGGTCATCGCTGACAAGGGGTATGAAAGCAACCGCCTACTGGCCTTTATCAGGGACCAAGGAGCCGAAGCGGTCATACCGCCCAAGTCGAACCGGAGGGACCCTTGGGAATACGACCGGGAACTGTACCGGCAACGGAACCTGATTGAACGGGCCTTCAACAAACTGAAGCAGTGGCGCCGAGTCGCCACCCGGTATGATCGCAGGAGCTTGTATTTTCTGTCGGCCCTGCACTCGGTAGCCTCTGTCATCTGGGATTAGCAATTGTCGATTAGCTCTAGTAAATTCTGGACCAGACTCGCCTTGCGACCAACCGAGCCGGCGCCCGGGGTAGACTCTCCCTGAGTGCCGGTTGAGCTGAGCGGACTATGTCGACAGCTAAAGTGTGGCCGATTAATTAGCGAGGTTCTCTCAACAAACGGTAGCTGATGTACGCCAGTACGACGATGATCACCAATGCGACTATAATCAACCACCACGGGAATCCACCATCGGCAAATCGCTCCGTTACACCGCCCGCACCGTCGATCGGTTCCGGCTCCGGAGTGCGGGGCACAGCCGCAATCGCATTGGTTATAACCGTCGCCGTCGGCTCCGGCTCCACGGTGGCGTCCGGTGTCGGCGACGCCGCGATCAGTGGCGTCGCAGTATGTGTTCCCCCGGTGGCCGTACGGATGGGCGTGGGCGTGGGGTTGTCCGTCGTCGACGGCGACCTGGTTGCCCTCGACTGAGCCTCGGTCACCGGCGTGAGTGTAGACCCTAACGTCGGAGCGGGTTCCATCGTTGGAGTGGGTGCCACCCTTCGGCGGCTTGGTGTAGCAGATGGCCCGGTTGGTGTAGCAGATGGCCCGATTGGTGTAGCAGATGACCCGGTTGGCGAAGCCAGCGTGGTCTCGGCAACGGCCCACTTGCCTCGACCAATCCGGTTGACGGCCCGCACGGCAAATTGATATGTCTGGCCGTTGGACAGTCCAGCCGCAGTAACCGACCTTGCGGCGCCTGCACCGGAAACTGTTTGCCAGTTTCCACCACCCTGTCGGTATTCGTAGTAGTCTATGAGGAGACCGTAATTTTCCGCGGGAGACCAGGTAATCTGAGCTTGAGAGTCTCCCGGCAAGGCCTTCAAGTTTTCAGGAGAGCCTGGGAGCACGTCCACCACGAGGTAGATAGTCGGCAGTTCGGGCAGTTTGAATTGATCACCCGCAATTCCGTTGACTGTGGCGGTGTATTCAACGGGATCTACTCGCGAAAACGACACGGTGAAAACGCTGTAACCGGCGTCTTCGGCAGCGTATATCCGCTGCGCTAATACCGTCTTGCATTCCAGGGTCCTCTCCGCAACATCAGGGGTGCAGGAACTGCCGCCCACAGGTGTAAAGGTTATGCCCGGCGCCAGGGGCCCGGCCGGAGTTTCCCCGAATCCAATAAGGTTCTCTAAGCCGTCTTCGGTATTCACCTCCGCCTGGAGATCAGCTCCTTCGGAGACCTCTGCCGAAAGCGTTTCCAATGGGCGGGCTTCATCGGGATCGACAGTGAATGTGACGGTGAGGACAATCTGAACTCCCGCATCGTCCGCCACTACCACATAAACGGGGACGGCTTCCACGTAGGCGCTCCAGGAACCGGCGTACGCTCGCGGTTCCATGGGTGTCGCGATCGCCGGATCGGACTCGGGGCCATATTGCACAGCAGTGATACCCTCCGGTTTGTTGCCGGCGCGAACCTCGAACGTGTGTTCCTCTCCATTGGTGAGACTTTCCACAGTGTAGGATAACTCGTTCACTGACCCCGCAGCGCTGTCGGGGATGTCTACCCATTCGATGAAATCAACGTCCGCATGTTTATATCGGTATTGATAGCCCACGACGGGCGAACCGGAATCGCCTGCTGGCTTCCAGGCCAATTCCACCAGGCCATCGCCGCCGGCGGCCTTCAGGTCTGAAGGAACTCCGGGCGGCGAAATCGCCATGCCGAGCCGGAGGGCGGGGACGCCGGTACCTACTTCGTTCACGGCGCGAACCTCGAAGAGGTAGGGAATGCTGGGCTCTAATACGGCGATGTCGACGGGTCCTGTTTCATCCGATCCCACGGATGCCCAGGTTTCGTCGTACTGTCGGTATTCGTACCCGGTTATGGCTGACCCGCCGTCGTCCGACGGTGGGTCCCAATCCAGGGACACTTTCTTGTTCCCGGGCGAGGTACTAAAATCTTCTGGACGGCCGGGAGGACCTAGCGGTATGCCCCGGACCGAGGCAGGAACGCCCGAGCCTACCGCATTCATCGCCCGAATCCGGAAGCCATATTCCTCGCCATTCGTTAGACCTTCGACCACGTAGGATGCGGTGTCGGCGTCGCTATCTTCGATGGTCATCCAACGTCCATCGTTCAGGCTGAACTCATACCCACTGATGGGCAAACCACCGTCGGATAGTGGCGGGTCCCAGGTGAGTGTCATCTCTCTGCTGCCCGCCTTGGTCGCCAACAGGTTTTGCGGCGCACCCGGCGTGGTCGCGGCCAAGGCGATGGCCGGATCCGACGTAAGGCCGGGTCCGTCGGCGTTCTGAGCACGGACATTGAAGGTGTACGCAATACCGTTGGTCAGGCCGGTTACCGTATAACGCTCAGTGGCGGGGCCGCTTCCTGTCATGTCGGTCCAGGAACCTGCGTCCTGACGGTATTGGTAATTGGTGATGGCGGAGCCGCCGTTGGATGACGGCGTGTTCCAGGTGAGTTCCACGCTCTCGTCTCTTCCGGCACCGACGAGATTGGTGGGAGCAGACAAACCCCGGGGTGTCCCCGATACCGGGTCCGACGCTGGACCCTCGCCTCCATTGGAGGCCGCCCGCACGTGGAAGGTGTGCTCGGCACCGTTGGTCAAGCCGTCCACGGTGTGCTGCGTGGTTAAAGCCCCACTGCCTATGACGGGGGTCCAGTCGCCGAAGGCCGCGGCGTCAGCCTCTTTAAACCGATATTCATACCGAGTTATGCTCGGGTTGTCCGGATCATCCCACGATAAGGCAACGTTGCCACTGGCGGGCTCCGCCGTTAAACCTTTGGGTTTCAGGGGCACAGGGTCCGACAGATTGATCGTTACGACGTTGGATTCCGTTAGTAAACGGTCTTCCTCGTAAGCACGCAGGACCATAGTAAACCACTCGCCCATCTCCGGTGTGTCGTCCAAATGGGCCGCCAACTTGAACTCGTAGGTGGCGTCGCCAATACCGGCGCCGGTACCAACGTGGTCGGCGCTTAGCGCAAATTCATACTCGTCCAGAGCCCGTTTGCCGATGAATTGAGCGACTTCCTGGTCAACCTCCAAGGAGTACAGTACGTCCGCGGTTGTAGAACCTTCCTCGAACTCCAACGTCAAAGTGTAGCGGTCGGCGTCGGTGGCATGGGTGAACTCGGCGGTAAAGCTGCTGGAAGTCCCGTCCTCGATTAGGGTTGCATCGGCGGGTGACAGCACGATCTCCGAACCGTAGGGGGTTGCGTCAACCGTTTCAGATTCCGGGCCGTCCCCGTTATCGGTGGTTGCTCTGATCTGGAAGGCGTACCCCGAGTCGGCGGTGAGACCGGACACTTGATACGAACTGAAATTAGCCTCTGCGAACCCGCTCTGGGGGATATCTATCCAGGAGCCAAAATCGCCACCGGCTTCCGATTGTCGGTATTGATACTCGGTAAAGCCGATTGTATCGGTTCGATAAATCCAGGACAGGATAACCGCCCGGTCGCGCGGTATTGCGGTCGAGGCGCGGGCGGAATCCGGCGCCGCTGAGGATGGGATCGCTCTCACACTGTTGGAGGAGGGACTATGACCGTTGGCGTTGGCGGAGCGGATGGCGTAGGCGTATTCCTTTCCGTTCGTTAATTCCATGACGATGTGCTTCGTCGTGTCGGCGTCGCTGTCCGCAATGCCGGTCCAATCCTGTATGTCATACAGGTAGGCGGATCCCAGGCCAGTACGGTCGCCACCGGCCACGAAAGTATCCCCCGTCACCCACACCGAGGACTTCAAACGGTCGGAGCGGACGCCGTCCAGTTCGATTGTCTCAATGGCGTCTGCCCATCCGGTGGTAGGTTCGACGAAAACGTAAGCCCGCCCGTTCACCAGATCGTTGTCCGCGGTGGGTTGGGCGCCGACCAGGATCGTGTCGCCGTCCACCGATACTTTAACTCCGAAATGGTGGTCCGCCGCGCCGTCGGAGGCCTTTAATTTACCCGCTTCGCTGGAGGGAACCCACCCGCCGGCCGGCTTGGAAAAGACGTAAACGGCCCCGGAAAGTAACCCATTGTCATCATCGCCTGAAGCGCCCACAACGACGGTATCCCCGTCCATTGCAATGGCATATCCGAAAAGTTGTCACGCCACCGGGTCCGAAGGAGTCACTTTGGCAGTTTCGGTATCGTCAACCCAACCGCCGTCGGGCTTGTCGAACACGTAAGCCGAGCCGGATGCGATTGTTTGATGGGTATCCTGCGGAGCGCCGACCACCAAGGTGTTCCCATCCGCCGCAATAACCCGTCCGAAGTGATCACTTGCCGCCCCGTCGGGAGCGGTGAGTTTGGCCACGGGGTTGACGTCGGACCACCCGTCGGTGGGTCTCGTGAAGACATGGACGGCGCCGGAAGCTACGCCATTTCCGGCGTCGTCCGGCGCACCCACAAAAATAGTATCGTCGTCGACCGCCACCGAGTTTCCGAAGGAATCTGATAGCGATGAGCCCGGGGCCAGCAACTTGGCTGTTTCGTTGGCGTTGACCCAACCCCCGGGAGGTTTGGTGAAAACGTAAACCGCTCCGGGCCCGGGTTGGTGGCCGCTCGACGGATCAGCGTCTTCCTCGCCGGTGCAGGTACCCGACTCCCTATCCTGACGGGCGCCGACGACGATGGTGTCGCCGTCAATGGCTATAGAGAGCCCGAACTCGTCATCCAGCGCGCCGTCGGAGGCGGTCAGCTTGACGGTTTCCTCGACCCAACTCCCACCCCCACTGGGCCTGGTAAAGACGTATACGCCACCTGCTGGGTCGCCCTCGTCGGTCAGGTGGCACCCCGCGCTGACGACTATGGTGTCCCCTTCCATCACCACGGCATCCGCGAATCGTTCCCCCACGTCGGAGTCCGAGCCGGCCATGCTCATTTGGTTGACCAGTTGGAAATATTGGTAACCGGTAATGGACTCGTAGTGGGAATCGTCCCAGACCAACGCGACCCGCTGGTCGCCGCCACCGGCGATGAGTCCAGTGGGTCGGTCGGGAAGGTCAATGGGTGTCGCTGATGCTGGTTCCGACGGGCTGCTGGCTCCTTTTTGGTTTTCGGCCCGGATCTGGAACGTGTATTCGATCTCGTTGGTGAGTCCAGCAACGACGTGGCGTGTAGTAGAAGCTGTGCTACCGTCAATGTTCATCCAATCGCCGTAGTCGCCGATCCCGGATTTTGCCGGTATTGGTACCCGCTGATGGTCAGGTTGACCGGGTCCCGCCAAGCTAAGGAGACCATTTGGTCACCGGGTGTGGCCGAGAGATCGTCCGGTTTTTCGGGAGGAAAAGCTACATCCTCCAAATTGACCGTCACCAGCGGCGAAGCCACCAGCACGGAGGTCGCGTCAGCATCGCTTTTGTAGGCAACGAACTGTATGGACAACCCTTCGCCCGTTTCTTCGACCAGGTCGGTATTGGCGACCAGGTAGAATTCGAAGGTGAAATCCGTACTGGCCACATCTTCTACAGAAATCGGCAACGAAAAGGAACCGTCGGCAGTTTTCTGCGGTTCCATTTTTCGGTTGTTGTTATCGGTAAAGGTGACGTCGTCAATGGAAGTCGTCCCGATGATCTGGACCGTAATCCCGTAACTTTGGGGGTCCCACACTGCGGTCCCCTCAACTGTGAAGAGCTGGGCCGGATCGTTCTCCCAAAGGTTGACCGGACCCGACGGAGACACGGTAATCTCGGGCGCCCTCGGAGTAGTGGAGGCGCGGTTGGATATACGGGACAAGCCGACCCCGTTGCGAGCCTGTACAAAGAAGTGATAGTCGACGTCGTTATCAAGGCCCTCCACCACATAGGATACGGTGGAAGCTCCGCTGTCGACGATCAGTTCCTTGAGCGTCACCTCGGAGTCTGTGGTATCGCTGCCTTTTCCGACCGTTAATTTATAACCGGCAATGGTGGAGTCCGGTGATTCATCCCAGGTAAGGGTAACCCGGGCGTCACCGGGAGCGGCGACGAGGTTCTTGGGCGCGGCGGGAGGATCGTCGTCCACCACTATGATATACACGCCGTTGGTGCCTAATCCGGCTCTGGCAAAAGTGTGTTGCCAATCGAATATGAAGGTTTTAGGGTTTTCAGGAATGGAATCCTGCTCGACTGTGAGCCGTACCCGCGCCGATCCCCCAACGCCTATCGTACCCACCGTCCATCTGGAAATCAGGTATTTATCTAAGGGATCGCCGGGATTGCTATATCGGAAGAGCTGCGGCGTCACCCACCCGGGGGATAACAGTTCCATTATCACGCCACCCGGAGTGTCGTCGGCGACCTGTTCCAGTTCCTGCCACTCGTATTGGTCATAGGGTGGAGGACGAGATGTTCCGTACCTGAGTTCTGCGTGGGGAAAAATTCCGATGTCAGAATGAGGGGCGGCAACCGATAGGTTGGTGAGAATGCACGTGACCGAGTCCCCTTCCGTGATCTTGAAGGGGCAATCTCGCAACGAATGATCGACCTGAACAACCCCCACAGCGTCCACCGGGGGAAGCTTCACGGCGTCTGGGTCGGTGTCCTGACGGCCGTTTTCGTCCAGGGCAAATATCGGATTTTCCGTGAAGATCAGCGGCAACAGTTGCTTGCCGTTTCCAGTGGCCGTAATCCCGGTTATCCCATCCAGACTGGTGCTTTCGATCTGGTAGCCATCGAAGTCGGCGTCTCCCTTCTTAACCGTGTATTCGAACACCAGCGCCTGGTTCGAACTTTTTGAGGGTTGGAATGAGACAGTCCTGAGACCTTCGAAGTTAGAATAGTCTGAGTAACGGTCCAAGAAACGGATTTTCAAAGAGGGACCGGCATACGTGGGTATGGTCAGCGGTTGATCCGGCACCAGGGTGATCTGGACCACGTCGCCTTCGAAGAATGCTGGCTGGTACGGCCCCAAGCAACGCTGTTGGGCCCACCTGTTGCGGGACATCCACGACCTGCGCGCACTCTACACCGATGATGACCGGCTGGCCCAATGGGCTGACGCCATCCACCAACTCTACCGTCAGGCGAGGCCTTCACCCATCCCTCAGAGCAGCAACGGCGCACCGCCCAACTGGCCTTGGAACAGCGCCTGCTGGCCCTCTGCCGTACCTACCAGGATGACCCATCGGCCGCCCCAACCAGGCTGTGCCGACGCATGGAGAACCACATCAAGGAACTCTTCCTCTTTGTGGCTGAACCAGAAGTCCCGCCGGACAACAACGCCGCCGAGCGCAGCCTGCGACCGGTGGTAATCAGTCGTAAAATCAGCGGTGGCACACGCTCTGCAGCGGGCACTGACACCAAGATGACGCTGGCCTCAATCTTCGGCACCTGGCGCGTACAAGGCTTCAACCCCCTCACCGCCTGCCGACAACTCCTATCTTCCCCTCAACCCTGAACTGTTACACAAAAGTTCTTGATTTTGTCCAGTTAGGTGGGCTGAAATGGGAAAGTGACCGGCAACGGGCAAATATGTGGAGACGGGCAGGCGCCTACAAGTTTATCGAGGGTTCCTCGTAATCCTTTAGCTTGTTGTAGATTTGAAGCCGGTGATGGTAGGACTCCAAAACTATGATCCGGTCGTCTGCGTCAACGTTGACAGCCACTGGCCGCCGGAACCGCCATTCAGGCTCCAGATCTGTCCGCCGCCTGGCTTTGATGATATCCGGATTGGCGTCGATGTAGGTCTGGGCCCATGGCGAAGGCTCTTGGGCGTCACCGACCAGCGCCGTAATATATTGGCCGGCGGCGGCGTAGATCTGGACTCGGTGGTTCCCCCAGTCAGTTACGTATACATCTCCATCTGAGTCCACAGCTACACCGGATGGCCCTTTGAGCGAACCCACCCCGGTGCTGGAGCCTTCGAACTTAACGAGCAACTCTCCAGTAGGGGCGAATTTTTGCACCCGGTTATTTCCCCAATCCGCGACGTATATGTTGTCCTGACGGTCGATGCAGATGCCCCATGGCATCTCCAGATCTCCGTCACCGCCACCTCGCTTCCCGAATTTGGACTGAAACTCACCGATCTGGCTGAAACTCTGCACCCGGTGATTCAAGCTGTCCACCACCCAAATGGTTCCCCGGGAGTCGAAAGCTATTCCTGACGGTCCGTTTAGCTGCCCGTCTCCGCTGCCGGACCTGCCCCAGTGATATCGATAACTACCCTCTTCATCGTAAATGGTTACCCGGTTGAGATACTCGTCCGAAACGAACACTCGGCCGTGATGGTCCAAATCAATTGACCGGGGCCAAACGAAGCGCCCGTCTTCCTCGCCGACGGAGCCGAACTGCCCTTGAAACTGGTGGTCAAAGTTGATCTTGGTGACACGCTGACCCAATTGTTCCACACCGCGGCTCAACACATAAATTCGACCGTTCGATCCCAGGACGAAATCTTGGGGAGCCCAAAATCCCCAGCCGGCCTGACTGTACATGCCTATGCAGTAGCTGTAGTCATACACCCGGCCGGCGGCGACGGTGGTCAGCATATCCCCTCTCCCGCGAACTATTTTGAGATCCTAAAGCTACACGAAGGACATTTGCTCGAAGTGTCCACCGACGATAGGTACAGGGTCGAGTCCCAGCCACTTTTCCGCCAAAGTGGAGTAGAAGCCACGGAAATCATAGTTGGGCGCCAGGTCTCCCTGAGTGAGATCCCCCGGTTTCAGCGACGGATAGGTCCCGTACATTCCACCATTCACCCGGTCGCCAATGGCGAACGCTACCCCAGCCGCTCCGTGGTCGGTACCAGTGCCATTATCGCGGACGCGGCGCCCAAACTCGCTGAACAACATGATAACCACCTCGTTTGAGGCGTCGTGCTCACGCAGGTCGGCGAAGAAGTCGCGTATGGCAACGGAAATTTCCGTCCAAAGTTTTTCATGTGGTCCCAGCTGGTCATAGTGGGTGTCGAAGGGCCCGTGGGAGGTGTAAAAGACCTGGGTGCCCAAGCCGGCCAGATGCACTTGGGCCACGTCTCTGAGGCGCCTCGCGATGGGATTATTGGCGTACTCTACGTTTGAAGAATAGGTTTCGGGAGCAACCCGGATGATGTCGGCTCCTCGCAACGCATCCCGTCCTGCCTGTCCCAGATATTCCATGGTCGGTCCGGCGCCGATGACGGGAGAGTACATGCGGGCAAAGGTCTCCAACAACTGGACCCGATCTTGCTCAGAGGCGATTCCCGGATTTGATGAGAGTACACCGTATGAAGGAAGGTGGTTGACAGAAGTAACAGGAACCCCCTTCATGGCCAGTGCCCGAGGCAGGCCCTGGCCCAAGTTAACTCCCTTCAGCACGTTTTCGCCGCCAGGATCCAAGTCCCGGATGACCTTGGCGAGCCAGCCGTTAATACCGATGGAATCCGGCTCACAGGTATGCCAGATGTCCATGGCACGAAAGTGCGAACGGGGTGAATTTTCAAACCCGATTCCGTGAATGATTGCCATGTTGCCCTGGTCGTAGATTTCACTCAACGGCTCCGAATCGGCCCGGAATGCCAGTTGGTCATTTATGGGCAGTAATTGGTCTTCAGGGATATGGACCTTGGGCCGGTTATCCCAATACAGGGGATTGCTATAAGGAACGATCGTATTGAGATAGTCGTTGGCCCCAGTTAGCTCCAGCACGACCAGCACGGGGTCTTTATGGGTTGATGCCATGTTCATATCCTTCTACATCAGTTGTATGCGCTTGCTTAGGCAAACTGATATTCTCGCGAGGCGGCAATCAAGGTCAAGATCTTGCTCACATTGTGCATTGTAGCCCTCAATTCTTCGTGGGTGCTCCAGGCTAGATCGCCACATTTTTCGGCATGGGCAATCAATTCAGAGTGGGTCGCCCTATTGACTTCCAACGGTCCCATCGCATCGAGACAAGCTTCCACTATCGCCTGGGGGGAAGAATCCCCATGCACATGCACCAACACCCGTTTGACGATAGCCTGCACGCCGGGTAGTGAGATGTCTCCAAATATCCTCGCGGCAAAGTTCACCCGGCGCATCAAAACGCCGGGGTCGATCCATTCTGAGCCTGTGTGCCAACCCTCAACACTGGGAGGATTGAGCAGCTCCTGTCCCTGCCAACCGCACTCCAACGCCAGATTGTTGAATCCTGGCTTGAAGCCTTCATAGTTGCCCGCCATACGCACAGTGCCAACGATCAATTCAGCCGGGCTTTTCACCCGGGCGAAGCGGGCATTCTTGAAGAACTCTGAGTTGAACAACGCTCGTAAAATAGACCGGATGTCGCCACGGGATTCATTGTAGGCATCCGCCAACAACTCGATGGCTTCAGGGTCAACTGGTGGTGTAATGTTCCAACTGGCGACATGGGGCTCGTCGGCGACGAAGAATCTGTAGAGGTGACGGGCCAGGAACCGGGCCGTAGCCGGTTGATCCGCAATAATGTCCACGATGTCTTCGCCATTGAAGTTCCCGGTATACCCCAGGAAGGTCTTCTCCCGATCGTCGTGGTCCTCAGGTTTGTAGTCGAATAGCCAGTGGAAACGACCGTAAGGATTACGGGGAATCTTTGGGGCAATCGTCCATCCGGTAAAGGCCCTGGCTGCTTCCCTGATATCATCCTCTGAGTAGTTTCCGACTCCGAGGGAGAAAAGCTCCAACAGCTCCCGCCCCCAGTTTTCATTTATGGCACCGTCACGATTTCCGTGGTTGTCCAACCAGAAGATCATGGCTGGCGACTTTGCAACCTCTACCAGCAGGTCGCGGTAAGTACCCAATCCGTATTCACGAAAGATGGCAATCTGGCGAGTCAGCTCCAGTGGATTGTCCACCTTGGAGTTGCCGGTGGCGAACAACTGATGCCAGAAGAGGGCCATCTTCTCTTCCAGAGGCCGTTTGGTGTTGATCATCCGGAACACCCAATTGGCCTGATTTATTGGCGGCGCCCCGGCCCCCTCATAACCCGGGAAGAACCGGTACAACAGTTCGTCGTCTATGGCCGGCTGCCGCTCTGGATACAGAAGCTCCTCGACCACGGCTTCGTAACCTTTGGAGACACGCTCCTCCAGTTCCTCACGGGTATCACCGAAGCCTGCGCGTCTCATTAAATGGGCCATCAATCGAATGTCTTCTTGGTGGGGCATTACCACCTCTCCGTTTATCGAGCCCAGAACACCAGGCCAGGCGCCGATTCACAACATATTAGGATTGGCCAAGTCGAATGTCAACAAAAAGCCGTAACCGGTAACTGTTCAGAGTTGATGAGGCGAATTTGCCGGGTCCACGGTCCCGCTGAAAAACACTGGCGCCCAGGGCGTAGTTGTGGCATAAAAAGACAATGGAAACGGGACTGGACCTGACCAAGGCGAGCCGGGAAACCCTGCTGGTAGTCATAGCGGAGCTACAGGACACCAATGCCGGACTGCGGCGGCGGGTGGAGAGCCTGGAGGCCCGGCTGTCCGCCGCCGGTCCAAGGGGCAGGATGCCGGGCCACAAGCCGGCTGGCAAGGGGCGTCAGCCGCAGAGAAAAGAGCTCCGAAAAAGGCGTCCCCACGGCTTTGCCCGGCGGCGGACGGAACCCGCCCGCCGGATGGAGCACGCTGCGGAGTCCTGCCCGGAATGCCACACCACCCTGTCCGGGGGGATGGGTGCAGCGGGCCCGGGAAGTCATAGATATTCCGGTGGACCCAGCGGAAGTCACAGAGCACGTCTTCATGGCCCGGCTGTGTCCGCTGCGCCGGAAACGGCGGCTGCCCCAGGCCCCCCTGCGGGGATTGGCTGTAGGTCGGCAACGCCTGGGGGTCAACCTGGTGAGCCTGATTGTCACCCTGCGGGAAGAGGGGCGGCTGCCCGTAAGGACAATTCAATGGTATCTGCGAACGTTCCACCAGTTGAAACTGAGCGTTGGGGCCATCGTCCGGGCCGTCCATCAGGTTGCCCGGCATGGCGGAACGGCTGTCGCTGAAACGCTGGAGCGCATCCGTAGCAGCCCGGTAGTGCACGCTGACGAGACTGGCTGGCGGGAGAATAGAGTCAACGGCTACGTTTGGACCTTCAGCACACCTGCGGAGCGGTACTTCCTGCGCCGGGGCCGGGGCGGGGAGGTGGTGGACGAGGCGTTGGGCGAGGAGTTTGGCGGGATTCTGGCAAGCGACTTCTACGCCGCCTACGACCACTACCCTGGATTGAAGCAACGGTGCTGGGCCCACCTGCTGCGGGACATCCACAAGCTGAAGGCGCTGTACCCGGAGGATGCAGTGCTGGCGAAGTGGGCCAACGGAGTGCGGTGGCTCTACGACCGGGCCCGGGCTTGGGCAGCGGCCGGAGGACGCCTCCCGGCACGGGGAGAGTTGGTCCTGGAAAGGCGATTGCTGAAGCTGTGCCGTCCCTTCCTGGAAGACCCGATGGCGCCGCAAGCCAAGCTATACCGGCGGATAGAACGGCACATCAAGGAACTGTTTGTCTTCGTGACGCATCCAGACACCCCTTCTGACAACAATGCGGCGGAATGGAGCCTGCGCCATCTGGTGATCAGCCGGAAAATCAGTGGCGGCACCCGCTCGGAAGCGGGCAGCGGCAGCAAAATGACCCTGGCGTCCCTCTTCGGCACCTGGCGGGCCAGGGGCCTCAACCCCTTCCTGGAAACCCACCGGTTGCTCATTTCCCCTCAACTCTGAACAGTTACCAATGGTACACATCGGTTGACGTCGGTGGACGGGGATTCCCTGCCTGGCTTCGAGCTGTTCGTGCGCGGGTTCGGCACACGGACTGAACCTGCCGATCGCCTGATCCGGCAGGTGAGGCGATGGGTAGCTGCCGGTCGAGCCGCCTGATCGATGCAATGGATCAATTTGAGTACGAGGAACGTCATCATGGAGGTCGCCCCGACTACCGCCATGGCTCCGAAGAATCTGGTTGTGGATGGGTCCCGCTGGGCCATCGTGGTACCCGCGCGGGCGATTTCCTCGCGCAGTGACAGATGCAGGTCGTTGATCGCCTGGCGCAGGTCGGGCGTATCCGATTTGGTCGCCAGCTGTTGAAAGGTAGATTCGAGGTTGCGAAGTCGATCTTCAGGGGTGGTCACGTGAAATTTACTACTGTTGGTTGGTTTGGGTCGGGTTTACTGCATCGCCGGATGCGTTGCCAGCGCCCAGCGCGTCTACGTGGCGGGCAGCCAGATCGGCGTGGGGTGAGGCGCTTGTTCCTCCCCTCGACCTGCTCCGCCGGTTGACGAATTGCGTCCGATGGCAGAATGGATGAGGAGTGTCGTCCCCGGGCTCCGATGAACCCGGGGAACGTGCGAAGGCGCCCGCTGCGTTGCTGGCGGCAGCCGCGAATCATGGTGGAAGACGGACGGGGATCCGCCTCCCGTTGGTAAGGACTACCTGTCAGCGACAGGCGGCCTGAGTAGCTGCTGCCCCTGGGGTAGGCAGGCGCCCTCAGTGCCACGTGTGTACACGTTGACGACGTCCACGTGCTGGATAATCACCTGGCCGGCGGCAAGCTCCACGGGCGGGGCGACTTCCGTGGGCTCATCCCAAATGAACTCCGGGTCGAAGGCGCGCAGCTCCCGCTGAATACGATCGGCGCTGAGACCAGGGACTACATCGTCCTTGTTCACCAGGTCGACCAGGCGATCGGCCAGGGATTCCAAGCCCCAGAGGATCCGGGCGCTGCTGCTGCTGCTGGCCCGTACGATATCTTCGTCGACCGGCATGTCGGCGAAGACCACCACCGGGATGAGGAAGGTGCCCTGGCCGGTGGTCTCGCTGATGGCGTGCCTGGCGATTTCTGACGCGTCCCAAGTCGCGCGGACCGGATCCATCACTCGTTTGGCGCGGTCATCTGTGGTGAGTCGCATCCACTTGCCGTCCTGGATGCAGAACTCGCCGGGCACTATGCGCAGCCCGAAGCGGCTGGTCCCTTCTATCCAGGTGGTGAAATTCAGTCCGAGTGGCTGTGGACCGCCGGGCAGGTGATACAAAGTGACGCCTGGGAGCGAGCTGTTGGCCAATTCGGTGTGGGCCTCAAACTGGGCCTTGAAGTCGGGATCCTGAAGCAGACGCTCCGGGAATTTGGGGGTGATTTTCATTTGTTGTTGCTCCTTATGGATTTTGAGGATTTGGTTGGGTCGCCTGACCCACGACCTGTTGGGAAAGAATTGGGTAGCGATGGGCGGCCGCGAGCCAGGCGCAGAGAGGCAGGGGACGCCCAGCGGGATGGCGTTAGCAGCGATCCACCGGGTGTCCCGGTCAGCACCCCGGTTGGAGACCATCCGTCGAACCGGGCGTTCCGGGTTGACGGAACCGTGCTAACCCTCGTCAGTCGGTGGGATTTCTCCCGCGTTGGGGTGGATCCGACGGTATAAGTTCAGGACGTTGGCCCGGCCCACGGTAACCGTGGCTCTGTTGGAGTGCGGGCTCGATTGCGACGTTGCGGGGGTGGCACGGGGTACGGCTGAGTCTGCAGGTGCGGTCGGGAACTGCTCACATCCAACCGCATTCGGTCGCCGGTCAATGCCTCGAATTCGTTCCTGATCTGGGTCTTCGTGGGTGGCTTGCGAACTCCAACTCGTTTTGCGATCTCCGCCAGGCGACCTACCAGGCCGTCGGCGCCCCAGGCGGCGCAAACCTTGCTGTTATTCACCCGTCTCCGCGTGCGTTCGTCGGGCTCACCGTCGGGGAAGAGCAGGACCGGGATGACGAATATTCGGCGGTGGATAACGTCTCGTACCGCTTCGACCAAGGACAAGCTGGCGTCCCAGGTCTGGGCGATGGGGCATGGTTTCGCCAGCCAGCTTCCATCCAGGGATCGCAGGCGCCACAGGCCCTTCCGGTATTGGTACTGTCCGCCTTTGACCTGGATGCCGAAACGCCCCACATCCTCGAGCCAAATGATGAAATCGAGTTCTGGAGCGTGGGGTCCAAATTGGAATTCGTAATAAGCATAGCCTGGGCGGGAGCTGGCGGCGATTTCGTCGTACACGCGCGCTTCAGCCCGGCGACGGGAATCGCGGCGGCGGTGTGGGGGAAAGGATTCGTGAAACTGCATGATGATTCTTCCAGGGGACGTTGGGTTTGCTACGCTGTGTCCAGAAACGCCGGACACAAAAGCGCCAGCGGAAAAAGGCCGGCGGATCAACAGGCCATGGGCCGGACAGGTTTGTAGGTCAACGTGGAACCCTGCGGCGGCGCCATTGCGTGGCGCCGGGTAACCGGCTCACCGGCATCGGGCGCGGTGTCTGTGCAATCACCACGGGTGTCGAATGGACTGGCACCAAGCGATACCCGCGCTTTCGCAGTTCTCCTCGGTTGCAGTTCTCCTCGGTTAAGGATGGGCCCTTACGTTATTGGATCCGGTCGCGTCGGCGTGGATCCAGATGGGTGGCTCGCCTGGCATCCGGTTAATCCCGCGGGGCCTCACCTGTTGGACAACGCGGTCGTTTCCTCTGCCGGCGGCGTGCCAATCGTGCCGGAATATCGCCGGTGCCCGTAGGTGAACAATGCGCCACAGCCGGACGAGTTACCGCAAAGTGGCGACCCCCGCGGCCAATGAGGCTGCTGCATGGGTGAGTCGTTATGGTCCAGGGCGCAAGAGGTCCAGCCGGTTGACGATGCGGGCGATGATCCTCTCCATCCCCGGTTGGAGATGTTTCGACAGGAACCTCCATGTTTGAGTGCAGTTTGCTGCGTTTGGGCGCCGTGTATGCGGGCGTGGTTCCGATGCAATGATGGGGAGGGGATTCCGGGCGGACGCGAAGGCGAGATGGGGCCGGTAACGGCCACGCCTAGTGTGGTGCATACGGCGGCTCACATATCGCCAACAGTATTCGTTCCCGTTACGGAAAAGGGGACGCCACCCGTTCGTCCAAATGAGCTGCCGGCCTTCGGCGGATTCGTGATCCGGTCTGCCAGGTGGTGGGCGCGCCTCGCTCCGGCGTCGAACTCGATGTCGGTGAGCGCGACCCTCCTGAACACATCGTTCACCCGATTCCTGAGCCCGCGGCCACGGATCTCCAATCACGTCGATTTGGATCTTGGCGTGGGTCCGTGAAGTCCGGCTGAGTTCACCAGGGTCTGAAGAGGCGCCAGTCGCCGGTATTTTTCAGGAGGTCGAAATGCGAAACCACAATAAGTTCAAAGACCCATAGGGGGATCGATGGACGCTGAGATCGAACAATCAACCTTGCTCTTGCCGCGACACCCGGGCGAAGGCGATTCTTCCGGTTTGGCCAACCGACCTGGTACCACCAAGCGGCCGGCCATCCCGTACCTGGGCAGCAAGGTGAGGCACGGTGGCCGTATCGCGGAGCACATTGCGTCCGTCGTCGGACCTGGGGCCCGGGTGGCGGACGTGTTCTCAGGAACGGCAACGATGTCCGCCAACCTGAAGGGGTTGGGAATGTCGGTCGTGGCCAACGACAACCTTCTCTGGGCATTCCACGCTGCCAGGGCGAAGCTTTTGAACACAGATGCGCCAACCTTCGATGGTGTGGATGTCCCCACGGACGGACGTGACGTCGACCGTTACGGCGCGGTGTTGCAGTTCCTGAATGGCCTCCCGCCGGTGGAGGGTTTCTGGGTTCGGGAGTACTCTCCTGCCGGGCCCCATGGGAGGCTATATTTCACGATGCAGAATGCCGGCAGTATTGGTGCCATTCGACGGCAGATCTCCGCTTGGTCCGATTGCCTGACGCCGGCGGAACTGTCGCTGCTGATCACCGATCTCTGCGCGGCAGCCAGCGCCGTGGCCAATACCGCGGCCCATTTTCGAACCTACCTACGAGACCGATTCAAACCCAACGCCCTATGTCCCCTCCAGTTGCGCCGCGCCGATTTCACGCGTGGCGCCCCGGACGCAATCCACCATGTCTACCGAGGGGATTCCAACGCTCTGGTCAGAGGACTCGACGTGGACGCGGTTTACGCCGATCCCCCTTACAACAAGCGGGAATACGGTTCGTACTATCACATCCTGGAAACCATCGCGGCCGGTGACGAACCTTCGGTCGAAGGGAAATGCGGGATCCGTCCCTGGCCAGATTTGTCGTCGTCCTACTGTAAAAAGGGCGAGGCTGCTGGCGCCCTGGCGGATTTGGTTGCCAACTCCGGAGGTCGGAATTTCTTCCTGGGATACGGCGCCGGCGGCCACCTCTGCCACGCACAAATATTGGAAATTCTCGAGGTTCATGGGGACGTCGGCTTTCTTCAATACTATAGAAGGAGTTATCGAAGTTCTGGCTTGGAGAATCAGGGCGCCAGGGTCATTGAGCGCCTGTACCACCTCGACCGAGGCGTGAGCTGGTAGGATCGGAGGCAGTTATGAGGTAAGCATCCCATTCGAAGTGAGCCAGGCGGTTGAATGAACCGGTTCGCGGAACCTGCGCGGCTGCATTGGGAAGTTCAGCCGGTGTGGGTCGACGGAGTATCGGACGGCGGGAGTTCGGGTTGGGGAAAAATGGCGCCCACGTCGGTCAAAGTGATGGGTGGCCGGCCGGGCAGCTCGGCTACCAGTTGCAACCGCCCGCCCGCCGCTTCCACGTAGCCGGCAAAGGCGGTCAATAGCAGGTCGGCCTGATGTTCCAGAACCGGAACGTCCTGCGGGACGATGCCCAGCTCATCGGCCAGGTGGGCGGCAGTCTCGTGGAGAGCATGCCGTAGTTCCTGGAGGAACCCCTCTTCGGCGATGAGTTTGCGAGAGTGATTCTTGATCCTCTGGCGTTGATCTTCGGGTAGTTCAGCAATCAGCTGTCTGAGCGTAATCATGGCGAGGTTCTCCTTGGAACGGATCGGCAGCACGGCATCGGGAAGAGAAGGCGGTGCAGACGACTGGGTTAGTCAGGTTGAATTGGAACGAAAGACGGGGACGGTTTCCAGGCAGAGTCTTCGTCGGTCTCGTCCCCCCGAATTGTGATCAGGAACGGTAACAGGGGGTGTTGTTGATGTTGGTAATTGCCGGGTCGGAACGATGGCTACCAACCTTCGTTTTCATCGCTGTGGTTCGTAGGCCGTTGGCCTGATCCCCGACAGGTGAGAGTCGTGAGTGGCAATCCTCGCCACATCAGATTATGCACCGCGACAGAACCGGGACGGTGTCCAGTTGGGCTCGCTCAGTTGACGATTCCTGGTCGTTGGTGAGTAAGGTCATAACCCCGGGAATTTGCCGCGGTATTAGTTCCGAATCTTGGTTGATCACAAAGCGTGTAATTATTTCCCTTCGCAGAAAACGGTCGTAAAACTTTGGTGTGGTCTTCACCGGGACGCGGGTTCAGACTCCACCGCCGAGGTTGGTCAATGTTCTTTAACTGTATAGCGGCCGAGTTCAAGCTGGCAACGGCCGGCCTGTCACTGGGCTTAAGGAACCATCAGCCCGGTAGCAGGATGTTGAAATGGGGTGGTTGAATGGCGGGGTGCAGTATTCGGGCGTCGTAATATCACACGCTGGCGTCTATGATACGGGATCTGAGGTCTGGCGGACGCTGGGCTCAGGCCGATTTTGGAGCTTTCCAGCATGGTGAGCCGGTTCAGGGCAGACTGATCCCACGGCTCACGCTGTGGCCGCCGTCAGTTTGGCCAGCCGCACCAGGTTTTAACCAGCGGTGGTCATCTCCATCCAGAACCGGTTGCGGGCCACTCCGCAGTACCGTAGCTTCCGGCCGCCGGCCACCGTCTTCACCCAGCCGAAGACCTCCTCAACTCGTTTCCTGGTCCGCTGGCTCAATCTATACCCAGCGTGGCGGGTGGTGCGCCGGTCGATGGCCGACCCTTGTGGGCGTGGCTCCCTACAACCGCGACAGCGGCGCCCTTCGAGGCAAACGCGCCGTCTGGGGCGGACGCTCCCGGGTGCGGGCCGTCCTCTACATGGGAGCGTTGGTAGCCAGCCGCCACAATCCTGCTATTCGGGACTTCTACCAGAGGCTGCTGGCAGCTGGTAAGCCGAAAAAGGTGGCGCTAGTCGCGTCCATGCGCAAACTGCTGGTTATACTCAACGCCATGCTCAATCATGGCTCTCCGTGTTGCGATATCACTCAGCCAATCGTCGCTCATTCCTGTTGACTTTCAAGACAGTTGCTATTGGGCGCTCCCTGTTTCTGGTTGGTCTCCTGTTCCACAAACCATTATCCCCGAAGCACAGGAGCACTTTCTTACCCATTCAACCCGCCGCGACACTTGTCTTGTCGGTGGATTGGGGTTCAGGTAGCCGGCCGCCCGTGCCAGACGCAGGCTCCGCTCAAACACTTCACGCACCTTGTCTTGCAGGATCAACTGGGCCAGAAACACCTGCAACCTGCTCTTAGCAAAGGGAGGCTCCTCGATCTCAATCTCCAGGGCCACATTCCACCGGATGTCGAAGTCGGCGCTGGCCTTGGCCTCAGCGCCGCGAAACAGCTGGCCGCGCATCGATGCCAGCAGGCCGTAAAAACTGTCTCGACCCACCAGGTCCAGGTACAACCGATCGGTTTCCCACAGACCATGTTGATCGCTGCGCTCGCCCAGCATAGTTTTACTCCGCCACCCTAACTCGGATAGCCCGGAGTATAACCCCCTCCCCATTCAGCAAGGCTTTCCGGCCAAATTTCTAGCGGTGTGTCAGGAGTTTGTGAGAGTGCGGGGAGGGGCGGGAGTTCGGACGGTCTCCATCGGGCAACTGGCCAATCGGCGCAGTGGCCGGGCGCCAGCCGGCGTCGATATTTTGAATCACCTTTGGGGAGCGTGCAACAGCCACTGACCGTTCCGTACTGGCAATTCAATGAGCGCCATGGCCGGACGAAGAACGAAGGGGGCATAGCCGCTGATCAAAATGCGGAGACAGACCTCTGGAATGGTGGGTTCAGAACAACTGGTTACGCTCTGCTGAGCGCTTCCGTTGCCGGTCGCCCCGCGATCTTAGAATGGTGCCATGGTTTTGCATGCCGCTGGCGCGCCCATGGGTGTAGGGGTGGGGTGCCGTATGCCCGAGACCGTTGCGCTGGACGTTGTGGGCCAAGGGGACACATCACCGTCAAATTAGATGGTGAAATCCGGATTCTCGGCCGGCGGACGGTCAAACGTGCATCACATGTAACGTATGTAACGGCTTAAACGGAGTTTTTCGGTGGATCTGTTTCACGAGACCGGCTTGAAAGCACGTCGTCTGGAGACTTTAGTGTCAACACCCACTTTCCCGGCGTCCTCCAACCGGGCAGGCAAGCTGGCGTTGAGACTGAGTAGCGCTGTCGGCCATTTGAACACCGGCAGATTCGCCCGCGAAGGTCGGAGGCTCGCTTGCATCTAGACCGTTTCCCAATACATCGAGGTGGAATCCGTCTTCTTCCTTGCATTGAACCGTCACCGACTCCGGGAACTAGATGGACTCGATATCCGAACCTTGGACTCCTGCCGGCGGAGCCCCTTCTGCAGTGGCGAGTTGAGCGGCATCTTTGAGCCGTACTCCGGACCAGCCACGGCCTATCTGTTGCCCTATGCGGATCGGTTTGGCGGGACCGAGGTTGAAGCGCAGCCGGAGGGCTCTGATGGCGTCTTGACGGGTGATCCCGTCGATCATATCCTTCGCTGGGGCGCGAAATAGATCCCGGGCCCAAGCGTTCCACAACTGGTCAGTGGTGATTTTACCCCGAGGATCATCGACGATGTTCCGATTCATCCACGGCGCGAATCGCCCGCACTCCTCTTCGATGGCGTCATCGATAGCGGTAGCCATGGCTGGCGGGACGTCGATCCTTTTACCGGGAGGGTAGGCGCGCTGATAGGGGTAGGTATGGGCTGAAATCGGGTTGCGACATAGCTTGGGAAGGCGCACCGCCATCAGGCATCTTGGTTGTGAGACCACCAGATGCCGGAGACCCGCGATGCGCCTTCCCAGCGAATGCTATCAGATGCAAAAAACGATTGAAACGCATTTACCTCACCTCTCCCAGCCACAATTGACCGGCCTGGCGCTGTGGGTCTGCGGCGCCATCCTCGCCGGCAGCGCCTGCCAGAACGCCGTGGCCTCCGCCCTCTCGCCCTGGAGCAACTGGTACAACCTGCGCCAGCGCCTCAGGGAGTGGCTCTACGACGGCGGCGACCGCGCGACTCCCTGCCAGACCGAGCTGGACGTAACTCTCTGCTTCGCGCCACTGCTGCGGTGGGTCCTCTGCTGGTGGCGGTCGGGCGGCTTGGCCTTGGCCATAGACCCCACCCTCAAAGGCGACCAGACCACCGCCATCGTCATCAGCGTTCTCTACCGCAGTTGCGCCATCCCCGTGGCCTGGCACATCCGGCACGCCGACCAGCCCGGCTCCTGGATGGACCCCACCGTGGAACTGCTGCAAGCCTTGGCCCCAGCGGTTCCCGAGAATATGACCGTCATCGTGCTCTGCGACCGGGGCATCGCCAGTCCCAAGCTGTGGCAGCAGATACGGGATCAAGGCTGGCATCCCGGTATGCGCTACCGAAAGAACATCACTTTCTGCGCTGACGGCGGCAAACGATTGCCCGCCCAGCGCTTCGTCTCCCGTCCCGATACGGCGTGGATTGGCCGCGGCACCGCCTTCAGCACCCCCAAGGCCCAACGCCGCTGCACCCTGCTGGTGGTCTGGTACTCCGAACAGGAGGAACCCTGGATCATCCTCACCGACCTTGCACCCGATCAGGTGGGTCCCAGCTGGTACGCCCTGCGCTTCTGGATCGAGTTGGGCTTCAAGGCCCTCAAGAGCCTGGGCTGGAAGTGGGACAAGACGCGGCGCACCGACCCCACCCGCGTCTCCCGGCACTGGCTCGTCCTGTCGGTGGCCACCCTGCTGGCCCTGGCCTATGGCACCAGGGTGGAGGACGCCCAGGAGCGGAGGATTGCTCCAGGCAACCTGCGGGCGCCGCCCAAAGCGCTGGCTCCCAATCACCGTGACCCTTGGAGCCGTCCGGCGCGCACCGTGAGCGTGATCCGCCACGGCATCGACTGGCTCCGCCGCTTGCTGCTCAAGGGCCGCCTCTGGAGCCGCGTCTGGCTGCTGCCCGAACCCTGGCCAGAACCCAAGCTCAACCTGGAGATTACTCGCCATGTCCCACCGTAAAAACCCTATACCTACCCCTGTCAGGGGTAGGCGCGGGCATAGTCGACCAAAAGACGGAGCATCGCTTTGCTGGCTGCCTCGTCGCGGTTGAGAAACAACTCCAGGATTTTTGAAAAATCGTTGTCCGGTTTCGGGAACGGAACAAGCCTAAATCGCTCCACTACGGCAGGGTCGAATAACCCAAGATAGGGCAGAGAGTTGCCGCTCAAGATTAACGTCGCGCGGACGGGAGAAGTTCTTTCCGCCTCAAATTTCGGTTGGTGGGGAACTAGATCGCCCCCGCTTACCTGCTTGAGGGTCGCCGGATCTACCCTCCACCGTTCAAATTCCGTGGCCGTCACCATCCGCGATTCCACTAGGAGCGAGTCCGAATATTGGCTAACCAGTGTCCCCGGGCAAGCCGCGATCGATCGGCGTCAATGATTCCTGCCGGTTGACGATGCTCACTCTGGGAGGCTCTGGGCATGGGACGTCGTTCCCAACCGGTGGGGTGGATGTCCCGCGCGCTCGGTCAGCCGGGTGGCCCATGCTCATCCGGGGGCCAGTCGGCCGAAGCGGAACAGCTTGAGCAGATTGTGGCCGGTGCAGATCAGCGACCACTCGCCGTTGACCTTCTCCAGACCCCGCAGCAGGAACTGCCGGAAGCCCCGGCCCGCCTTGATCTGGCCGAAGACCGGCTCCACCGTTTCCATCCGCAGGGCATAGCGTTGCCGACCCCGTTTGGTCCGCAACTTCCGCCGCATCCGGTCCCTGGGGGAGAGATGACTGGGTATTCGACCTCGGGGCGCCGGCGGAACCACTCTGCCGTGGCGGGTCTGCTCCGGCGCGACGTAGGGGTCCACGCCCAGGGCCTGGAGGTCGTCGACTGCCTTTGCCGAGTAATAGCCAGCATCGGCGGAAACTTCCCGGGGGACTGCACCGATGTTGTCGATGGTCTCCCGCATCATCGCCGCAGCCTGCTGCTTGTCCGAGGACTGGTTGGTGGCGCGAGCCGCCACGATCACCTGGTGGGCGTGGTCAACCACCGCCTGACAGTTGTACGCTTGCAGGAAGTCCCGTCCGCCCGGAGCTGGCATGATGCGGGACTCGGCGTCGGTGAAGTTGCGTTGAGCCTTGTCCTCGGGCACCCCGGGATGCTCCTTGCCTTCCGCCTCAGCCGCCGCCTGGGCCTCGGCTTCCAACGCCGCCATGGCCTCCCGTATCTTCTCCAACCGTCCCTCCCGAAAGGCCAGCTCCTCCGGTAACTCATCCCCGCGCTTATCCTTGCCGTACCTGCGATCCTCCTCGTCATCCACCTCCTGAGCCCGCCGCAGCAACTCCGCCACCTCCGCCGCCAACTGCTCCTCTTTCTCTTTCATCCGCCGATAACTCATCGCCTTGTGCCTGGATGCGTTGGCCCTCACCTTGGTGCCGTCCAGTGCCACGTGACCCAAATTCACCAGCCCCGCCCGCTGGCAAAACGCCAGGACCTGCAGGAATAACCCCGCCAGCGCACCCAGGTGGTCCTTGCGGAAGTCGGAGATGGTGCGAAAGTCTGGAGTGTTGTTCGCCGCCAGCACCCGAAAGGCAATGTCCTCGTGGAGCCGTTGGGCAATGCGCCGCGATGACGCCACCCCGACGCAGTAGCCGTAGATCAGCACCTTGACCATCATCCGAGGATGGTAAGGCGGGCCACCCCGCCTTTCTCCCTCGTAGCGAGCGGTGATTGACGACAGGTCCAGTTGGTCCACCACGTCGGAGAT
Source organism: Dehalococcoidia bacterium (assembly GCA_965217175.1). Taxonomy (GTDB): domain Bacteria; phylum Chloroflexota; class Dehalococcoidia; order Lucifugimonadales; family UBA3495; genus Bin87. The sequence continues at coordinate 564,189 of OZ244251.1, read as the reverse complement.
GAAGTAGGCCAGATGGTCGTCGGGCAGCCACTCCTGCAGAGCTGCCGGCAGCAGCAACTGCTGGTCGGGATCGTAGGGACGGTAGGTCTTGCTCATCGCCGCCTCCTCGCTAATGAACTCCACCCATCATACCCCTACGGACTCACCAGTCGTATTTCTCGGACGGGCTGCTAGTATTACAACGACGGGTTATTTGGTAAGATTGTCAGGCGATAGGATGAAGGCTTCAAAGGGGTGGGGTGATGGATGTGGCGGACCTTGAGCGGGTGTATGAGGCCTTTCAGGATTTCCACGACTACTTCGCGCCAGCCTTTGGCCGCCAGCAATGGCGGGAGCACAGCCGCCACTATCTGCAAGGCCTGCTGGTGCAGTCTCAGGAGCGGCGCAACGCCGAGAACCTCTCGGAGATGGTTCCGGTATCGCCGCGGGCGATGCAGCGGTTTCTTGCCGAGGCTCGCTGGGACGACGACAGCGTGATTGGGCGTCTGCAAGAGTATCTGGGTTCGCGGTTGGATGATCCGCAGGCGGTGTGGGTGCTGGACGGCAGCGATTTCCCCAAGCAGGGGGTGAAGTCGGTGGGAGTGGCTCGGCAGTATTGTGGGGCGTTGGGTAAGATAGCCAACTGCCAGGCTGGGGTGTTTTTGGCCCACGTGGGACCGAACGGACGGGCGTTGGTGGACAAACGGCTGTATCTGCCGGAGGAGTGGACTGGGGATACTGAGCGATGTGCGGCGGCGGGTGTGCCAGCAACCCGGCGTCAGTATCGTTCCAAGACGGAGTTAGCGCTGGAGATGCTGGAGCAAGCGCAGGCGCTGGGTCATCTCAGGGCGCAGTGGGTGGCAGGGGATTCCGCCTTCGGGATGTCGCCGACGTTGCGGGAGGGCCTTACCGCGCAGGGGATGCAATACGTCCTGGACGTACCGCCGCATACCACGGTGTGGCCGTTGGAGCCGACCTGGAGCAAGCCGCCCTATCAGGGACGGGGGCAGCCGCGCAAACCCAAGCCGTTGCGTGAGGAGCGGCAGACCGTAGCCGAGCGCAGCGAGGCCTTGCCGGAAGAAGCGTGGCGGGAGATAAAGCTGGCGGAGGGAAGCCAGGGGCCGCGTATCTACCGCTTCAGCGCTCAGCGGGTTAGGGTGACGCGGCAGCGGAAGCCTGGTGAAGCGCTCTGGGCAGTCTATCGTCAAAACCTGGATGGCAGCGAACCCCGCTACTACCTGTCCAACGCTCCTGAGAACACTCCCTTGGAAACCCTCGCTTACGTGGGAGGCTCCCGGTGGCGCATCGAAACCGAGTTTGAGACCGAGAAGGGCGACGTTGGGCTGGATGAATACGAGACCCGAGCCTGGGCGGGCTGGCATCACCACATCGCCATGTGCCTGTTGGCTGGGGCTTTCCTGCTGAGCCTGCAGCAGGCGTGGGGGGAAAAAGATGCCCCAAATCACGCGGCCGCAGGTGTACCGAGTAGTGCGGGAGATGCTGCCCCGGGAACGGTTCGGACCTCGGGAGCTGCTGCTATGGCTGGAAGATGTCCAGCAGCGCAACGAACGGGCCAGACGCTCCCATGAGAAACGCCGTGCAACGCGCCTCTGGGCACCATCCGGTCTTCCGCCTTAACTCGTCGTTGTAATACTAGAAGCTTGCTCAGGTAGGCCAATGGCGGGTCCCAGCCATCCTTTACCATTGGGCCGACTTGATTCTCCCAGAATTCCGAGGAGTCGATGCCCGGATCCCTAACCAACTTGTCGGTGGTATCGGGGCAAAGGGTACCGTCGCAGTCGCAGATTATGGCCTTCGTTTCTTGAGGCATTGACCGGCTCCTTTCACTGCGACAGGATTGCGCTTTCTGATGGCAGGTCACCCACATCTACTGGGCTTTAAGCGCATCCATCCGACTCATCAGCAAGCGGGATGAGCACGAAGACCTTATCCTTCGCTCCCCAAGTATCTATGGACAGGTAGCCGGATCCGATGGGACCGCCAGCACTAGTATTACAACGACGGGTTGATGTTCCGCTTCGGGAAAGCTTCGTGGCGCAAGGGCTGCTGAGACAGTTGCTCGATGTACATTTACGAAGGGAATGGGCCAGTGGCGAGCGTCCCATCCCAAATGCGTCGTTGTAATACTAGGAGCGAGTCCGAGTATTGGCTAACCAGTCTTCCCGGGCAAGCCACGGTCGATCGGGGTTAATTATTCCTGCCGGTTGACGATGCTCACGCTGGGAGGCTCTGGGCATGGAACATCGTTCCCAACCGGTGGGGTGGACATCCCACGCGCTCGGTTAGCCGGGTGGCCCATGCTCATCCGGGGGCCAGTCGGCCGAAGCGGAACAGCTTGAGCAGGTTGTGGCCGGTGCAGATCAGGGACCACTCGCCCTGGACCTTTTGAGCAGGTTGTGGCCGGTGCAGATCAGGGACCACTCGCCCTGGACCTTCTCCAGACCCCGCAGCAGGAACTGGCGGAAGCCGCGGCCCGCCTTGATCTGGCCGAAGACCGGCTCCACCGTCTCCATGCGCAGGGCGTAGCGCTGGCGGCCCCGCCTGGTCTGCAACTTCCGGCGCATCCGGTCCCTGGGGGACAGGTGCTTGGGTATGCGACCTCTGGGCGCCGGCGGAACCACTCTGCCGTGGCGGGTCTGCTCCGGCGCGACGAACGGATCCACGCCCAGAGCATAAAGCTCGTCAACTGCCTTTGCCGAGTAGTAACCGGCGTCGGCGGACACTTCCCTGGGCATGACGCCGGTGTTGCTGATGGTTTCCTCAATCATGACCACGGCCTGCTGCTTGTCCGAGGACTGGTTGGTGGCGCGAGCCGCCACGATCACCTGGTGGGCGTGGTCAACCACCGCCTGACAGTTGTACGCTTGCAGGAAGTCCCTACCGCCCGGAGCTGGCATGATGCGGGACTCGGCATCGGTGAAGTTGCGTTGAACCTTGTCCTCGGGCACCCCGGGATGCTCCTTGCCTTCCGCCTCAGCCGCCGCCTGGGCCTCGGCTTCCAACGCCGCCATGGCCTCCCGTATCTTCTCCAACCGTCCCTCCCGAAAGGCCAGCTCCTCCGGCAACTCATCCCCGCGCTTATCCTTGCCGTACCGGCGATCCTCCTCGTCATCGACCTCCTGAGCCCGCCGCAGCAACTCCGCCACCTCCGCCGCCAACTGCTCCTCTTTCTCTTTCATCCGCCGGTAACTCATCGCCTTGTGCCTGGATGCGTTGGCCCTCACCTTGGTGCCGTCCAGCGCCACAGACCCAACTTCACCAGCCCCGCCCGCTGGCAAAACGCCAGGACCTGCAGGAATAACCCCGCCAGCGCACCCAGGTGGTCCTTGCGGAAGTCGGAGATGGTGCGAAAGTCTGGAGTGTTATTCGCCGCCAACACCCGAAAGGCGATGTCCTCGTGGAGCCGTTGGGCAATGCGCCGCGATGACGCCACCCCGACGCAGTAGCCGTAGAGCAGCACCTTGACCATCATCCGAGGATGATAGGGCGGGCCACCCCGCCTTTCGCCCTCGTAGCGGGCGGTGATTGACGACAGGTCCAGTTGGTCCACCACGTCGGAGATGAAGTAGGCCAGATGGTCATCCGGCAGCCACTCCCGCAGAGCTGCCGGCAGCAGCAACTGCTGGTCGGGATCGTAGGGAAGGTAGGTCTTGCTCATCGCCGCCTCCACTGGTTTGATGCTCGACCTATCATACCCTCAACACCTCGACAAGCGCTTCTCTCGGACAAGCTGCTAAAACGTTGGGAAAGTTGATATTGGCTGGAGGTTACATCCCTGCGGTCGTCGACGCTCATTGTATCGATCCCGTTGACCCCACCGCATCGAAACGACGACGGTCGCAATGCTGCGCTATGGTCCGTTTGTGCAAAAATCGGCGGCAACCGTCGGTGGCGCGGGGTGTATCTCACACACTGTAATATCGCCGACACCCGCATACGGACACGACGTCGGAGTTCCACTGGGCGTCGGATCAACTATAGTCATGCTCCGTGTTGCCGCATAAGCCCCAATCCAGCGAAGAGATGAGTGTGGCGGCGTGCTGAATGGGTAAGAAAGTGCTCCTGTGCTTCTGGGATAATGGTTTGTGGAACAGGAGACCAACCAGAAACAGGGAGCACCCAATAAATGCTGCCAAGCAACGACCCCGACCGGATCCAAATCACCTTTGATGACCACCGTCTGGTCGCCAATGCTGGGCTGATCCTGCCCGCCACGTTGGCCCAGCACCTGGGCCTGCCCCAACCGGTCCAGCAGCGCCTCGACCTGGACAATGCGCCGGGCCGAGCCAACACCGGCGACAAGATGATGACCCTGGTGGCGTCTGCGCTGGCGGGCGGCGGCTGCATTGACGACGCCGATTCCCTACTGGATGGACGGCGCCGCCGACGTGGCCGAGACCACGTATGTCCCCTTCGAGAGCAAGCCCGACGCCGCACCGGTGCGGTTCATCGTCCGGCGGGTGAAGCCCACGCCCGGCTCCCAGCTGGCCCTCTTCGCCAGCTACAGCTATCACGGCTGCATCACCGACCGAGAGGGTGACACCCTGGATCTCGAGGCCGACCATCGCCGCCACGCCGAGATCGAGAACGCCATCCGAGACCTCAAGTACGGCGTGGGGTTGAACCATCTCCCCTCGGGCCGCTTCCCCGCCAACGGCGCCTGGCTGGCGGTGCAGGTGATCGCCCACAACCTGGCACGCTGGACGGCGCGCATCGGTCTGGGCGAGCAGATCGTGACCACCAAGACCCTGCGACGCCGCTTCTTTTCCATGGCCGGAAGGCTCACCCGCTCGGCGCGCCGCCTCACTTTGCATCTGCCCCAGCGTTGGCCCTGGGAAGCCCAGTTCAGTGGCGCCCTCGCTAGATTCCGAGCGCTGCCTCTCCCCTCCTGACGGCGCACGACCGCCACTGACCCGCCATCCGGCCAACTGAACGTCCCCGCAAACTCGCACCAGCTCGGTCCGCGAGCATCTCTTGCTGCGTCTTATCCCGGCATCTCGCTCGCAACAACCACTGTAGGCCGACATCGTCGCCCCCAAAAACGCCTGCAGACCGCCGCCAACCCCCCGTCTACCCGAATTCGAGCCCGGGCCATCGCGTTCGTAATTTCCTCACACCCCCTTCCAGTGTTCTCACTCCCTCAGTCCGTGTCCATCGGTGGATTCGGGCTTAAAGGCAGTCGGTTTCCTGGGTGTTGCTCCAGGCAGCTGGGACTTCCGCCGCATGGAAAGATGCGCGATAATGTTGATTGTTGTCCATTGTTAGGAAATCAGGTAGACACCAAGCAGGCTAAATCTCGAAAAGGAGAAATCAGTCGTGAATTACTGGTTCAAGAAACCCAGGCTACTATTGTTCACCCCCCTGTTGCTGCTCCTCGCCGCAATCGTGGCTTGCGGCGGGACGACCACCGAACCCGCGACCGCGCCGCAAGAATCCGGAGCCACCGAAGCTGCGCCGGCCGCCGAATCCCAGCCCGCCACCGCTCCCGCGCAGGCCCCGGTCTCAGCCGCCACGGCGATGCCGCAACCCACTGCCGAGGCCCCGCCGTCGATGACGGGCGAGGCGAAAGTCGATCGTCTGCGGATCGCCTTCACCCCCCCGCCCCAGGAGACCAACCTTCCTTGGACCGGCTCGCGCAGTATGTTGACCCAGATCAGCCCCATGGTGGAAACCCTACTGGATATTGATCCCGACACCGGAGCCTACATTCCCCTGCTGGCTACGCGCTGGGAAATAGCCGCTGATGGGAAGAGCTGGACGGTGGATTTGCGGGACGACGTAGCATTCCACTTCGACACTGGCGCGTTTGGCGCCAAAGACGTGGCCCATACGAGACTTCTCCTGGGTCCCCAGGAAGGCAACCTCAACACGTTCCGTGACGTTTGGGCAAACACAGTAGAAACGGTGGAGGTGGTTGACGACCACCGGGTGGTGTTCAGATTGAGCAAGCCGGATCCAAACTTGGATTTCTTCCTCTCCCTGAGCGGTGACCTTGCCATGTTGAGCAAGGACCAATGGGATCAGGAGGGACAGGAAGGAATGGAAGAACGGCTGGTGGGCACGGGCCCTTACCAGTATTTGGAGCGAGAAGTGGGTCAATCCATTGTCTACGAACGGGTACCCTACGAACACTGGCGGATCCCCCACCCCGACTTCCGGGAGATCGAGCAGGTTTGGGCTCCGGAGTCAGCCACTCGCTTGGCGATGTTGCTCACGGGGGAAGCCCATATGGCTGAGTTGCCTCGTGATGGGCTTGCCCAGGCGCTAGACAGAGGCATGGCAATATCCCAGAGCGGTCTCGGAGCGATACTGACCTTTCTTGTTTTGGGAGGTCAGTACTATACAACCGGCGACGAAGCGTACGACCCGTCGGTGCCCTATGCCGCTCCCGGAGAAAAGGGTCGTTTGGTACGACAAGCCCTGAACAAAGCCATTAGCCGGGATGAGATCAACGAGTTCATCTTCAGGGAAGGCGGATCGCTGATGCTCGTACACGGCTATCATCCTAGCCTACCCGGATGGAACCCGGAATGGGAGACTCGTTGGGAGGACGAATACGGGTACGATCCGGAGGCGGCCAAGGAATTGCTCGCCCAGGCCGGTTATCCCGACGGGTTCAAGATGAAGATGTACGGTTCCCATACCCTGCCCGGAGTGCCGGAACTGCCCGACATTGCCGAAGCGGTCAGCATCTACTGGACCGAAATCGGCATCGATTTGGAAATCATCAGTCTGGAATTTTCCGCGGTTAGACCCCAGTTCCGCACCAAGCAATTCCAAGGTTTCGCGGCCCCCTTCCGAACAGTGCGCCGGCCGATTCAGGAGCAGGTCCGGATCTTCAACGCCACCGAAGGAGGGGTGGTTCACCAGTACGAGACTGATTCCCTCCAGGCTAAGTGGGAAGAGCTTACGGAAACTCTGGACGCTACTGAACGGGATCGGCTAATCCGGGAAATCGGTAATGAAAAGTTCGACAACTTCGAGGGCATACCCCTCCTCTGGATATTCTTCCAGGTGGCTATCGATCCTAACATCATTGCCGAGTACAAGTTCCCCGGTACCGCGGCCAGCAACTTCAGTCATCTGGAGACCATCACCGCGGTTAAACAGTAACCGTCGCCGCAAACTGAATGCCCGCGCTCCCGGCCGACGCCGCCTCAATCGCGACGGCTGCGATCTGCGCGGGCATTCAGTTTTAATGCCCATCCAACCGTCGTTTTTGGCGCACCGCCGAAACGACCCCGTCGCGACAGATTGTCCGACGCCCGCACGCCGTTCATGCCCGTTCACTTCACCGTCCGTCAGCAGTGTCGTCTGTTGTCCTCGACCCATGGGCGACTGTGTTCTGGAACCGACCTGGCGGTGATTAACGACAATTAGTCCTGCCGGTAGCGACGACTATTCTTGCCGGTTGAGATGGGCAAGCATCCAGACCTCCGGCGAGCTCTTGCGCGGGACACCGCTTGTGCAGATACACGGTGAGGGTGAACTCTATTGATACCCCATCTGATTCGCACAAAGAGTCATTACGTAAACCGCTCCGTGCGAGGAATCCGCCCGCCGGCCCGATGGCGGTTTTCGCCGCCCCGTTTTGACCCTCCCTGATTACGGATGCGCCGCATCATCCGCCCCCGGGTCGTCGTTCCAGCTATCCAATCCACGCCCGTTGCGACGCATTCCGTCGCCACCATAGCGCACCTGGCCTGCAGGCTTGCGGGGACCATTCTGATACCGGACTGCGCCCCGCCCATGCGCCTTTCGCCCGCGTTCTTCCCGCAGCTCTCGCCGGCTCCTATTTGCAGTAGCGGACGTAGTCGGCCCTGACCTCCCCCATGGTGAGCTCCCCTCTCTCGAGTTGACCACGCAACCGCTCCTCCATCGCCTCGGCGCTCAGCGTTACGGTGCCGCTGGCGCCGGACACGGTCAGGCGATGCAGGGCGGTGTTGGTGTCCGTCAGGCATTTGGCGTACCGACGCAACATACGGTCGTCGGTGTCACCTCCGCAGGCCAGCATAACCAACAGGCAGACCATCAGCAGCAGCATGTTCAACAACCGATGCACGGTTCGTTCTTCCAGGCGCCGTATGACACGCATTCGTCAAGGGCGCCGCAAGCCACTGGACAGCTGGTCCGCCATCCTCTCACCGAACATATCGGACGCCACCACGGCAAAGTCGGCATTGATGAAATAGCCCTGCAACGGGCTATTGGCCGCCACCGGCCGCGACAGCGCCGTGCCTCGCTCCCGCTGGAACCTCCCCAGCACACGGCCCATCCTCATCACCAACGACCGCAACTCCACCGGTGACAGGTCCGTCCTCTGGCAGAGTGTGTTCCGATGGATGCCAGCTGCACCCGCCCGCCACACTTGGAACATCACCCGTCTGGCCACGACGTCCAGGCTCGCCGTGAAGTCGGCAGCCAGCTCCTGCGTCCGGTGGCCGGGCAGCAACGTTGCAGAAGTTGCCATTGTACCCGGCTCCGGAACAGTGTCCACAGCCGACGCTCTCTCCCCCGTTGGGGCAGGGCTCGGGCCGTCCCGAACCTCGCCGCCTTCATTACCCCCGCCGCCGATGCGGCGCAGCACCCGGACCACCTCGCCCACCTCACCCTCCAGTTCCAGGTGCAACTTCACCATTTCAGTCGTTCCCGCTGGCAGCCCGCCAGCGGCTCCGCCACCACCCAATGGCCATTGCCGCGCCAATGGCGACCACTGAATCCCCACCGTGAACGGCAGCGTCATCATGATTATCAGCCGGCTGGCTTCCGGCCGGGCGCCCGCCACCGTCACGCCCAGTATGGACTGGATTATCACCGCGAGGATCAGGACCGCCCATACGCCGGCGGTGGTCCAGACCGTTCTTCGCACGATGGAGTTCGACATGGCTGCACCTGCGCCAATCGGATCTGCCGATTGCCAGCAGATTATGCAGTTCGCCCACTCCTGATCGACGACAATACGTCCTGCCCGCCTGTTGCCTCAATGAAAAGGTTGCTTATCGGAAAGATCGCCTCAAATAGAAGCTGATATTTATCGAATCGCCATGCTTCCAGGGTGGGTCAATGACCTCGGAAATTGACAGCCTGATCCCATCGCCGAGGACGCGGCCTCCGCTAACAACCATACCGAACCTCCGGCACGTCGGGAACTGACGCCCGACAACTTGCTCTCTGGAAAGCAGTACGGCAGGCTAGGATCCAGGGCTTCTCCCGGCGCGAGATCGCACGCTAGTTGGGCATTTCGCGCAACACGGTCCGCCAGTACGCCCGTGCCCTCACTCAACCGACCAACCGGCCACACAACCGTGGGGCCAGACGCTGATCCGCACTGACCGCCAACCGATATGACTGTCAAATTCGCTTTCCATTTCAACTGACAGAATCGCTGGACAACGACAGCGATCGTGGGTCAGATCTCCGTCGGCGTTTACCCAGCCCCCCCATCTCATCCATGCCCAACAGCAACCCCCACTATGATTGGCTCACCGACTAACTCAACTGCCCCCATTCTAACCAACGCTGATGTGGGTTTCATCTTGGTTTCAGTTCAGAAAGAGTCCCTGGATTCCCGGCCTCGTACTCGACACCGGGCCGGCTGTTCTTGCGCGGGAACGACGTACCGGAGGGGCGGTAGCGGCGACTTGGCACTGGCCCTGGATAGGGGGCAGGTCTCAAATCTGCCCCCTACTGAAATACCCATTGAGACGAGGTTGGGCCATCTGCCCGACCGATCGCTTCTGGGCTAACGGTTAGCCTTGGTGCAAGGGCCCCCGGAGGACCTGGCCGGGCAGCGCTCCGGTGTGCTCGCCGTCTTCCAGCAGAACCTCGCCGTTGACTATCACATAGTCGATCCCGATGGCGCCCCGCCTCACGTGCTTGGCATTAGCGCCGGCCGGGGGATAATCCACCGGTTCCCGGGGTTTGGAGGCGATGGTGTCAGCATCGAAGATGGTTAGGTCGGCGGCTTTGCCCGGCGCGATGAAGCCGCGGTCATGGAGTTCGTGCATCAGGGCGGTCTTGCCCGTCAGCCGATAGACGGCATCTTCCAGTGACATGACCTGCTTTTCCCGTACCCAGTAGCCCAGCAGATTGGTGCTGTATTCGTAGCGGTCCATCGTGTCCGGACGCGCGCCGCCGTCGGTGGTGCCGATAACCGTGTAGGGCGAGCCGAGTATCTGCCTCTGGGAGTCAACGTCTACGTTCCGGTCAACGCACAGGAAGTGGGTCTCCAGGTCTTCGTCCAGGGACAGATCCAGAAAGGCTTCCATAATCCCTTTACCCTGCTCCTGAGCCAATTGCTCGATGCTCTTGCCCTCGAACTGCCGGTTCCGCTCCTGATGGGCCATGAAGACCTCTACCAAATCCCAGCGCCGGTTGAAGAATCCCCGGGGACTGCCCCGGCGGTCCGTCCCCGGCGCCGCTTGGGCAACGGTGCCTTCCACCGCCTCTGCGCTCAGCGCCCGGCGGATCTCGGTGTCCCGGAAAGCCCGTATACGCTCCGGAGTCGGCCGGGCCATGACCGAGTCCCAGGTGGGCATACCCGCGAACATGATGTGTGGGCTGATCAGGTCTTCGTCCTGGGGAACATCCAAACCCAGCCTTAGGTTGAAGATCGGACCGGCCGTGATGGATATGCAGGAGCCATAGGCTCTGATCCCCTCTTTGAAGGAGTCTTCCAACCACTGCAGGTGCTCTTTCCATCCGTCGGGGTCGTTCAGCTCCTGGGACACCAGGTTGTAGATGGCAGGACGGCCGTTCCTCCGGGATAGCTCCTTGGCAGTACGATGCGACGCGTAAACGCCCTCCGGGGAGCCGCCGCTAACCTGGAAGAGACCGGAGCCCAACTCGCCCAGGACGCTGCCGAGGATATATCGCTCTTCCTCAGCGGCGACGCCGGCAGGGTCATCCCGGTCCTTGGGGGTTGTGCTGAACCCCAGGGCGCCGGCCAGCATACCCTCTCGGACCAACTGCTTCATGGACTCGATTTCCTCAGCAGTGGCCTCGGCTCGCTCCGAGGCTGCTTCACCCATAACGTAGCGTCTTACTCCGGAGTGGCCGACCAGGGCGCCCACGTTGACGCCTCGCCTTTGGCCCAAGGCGTCAAGGTACTCCGCGATGGATCCCCAAGTGAAGTTCACCCCGTTCTGCAACGAACTTAGCGGGATGGCCTCGGCATCCGCGAAAAATTTCAGGTACCACTCTTGGTCCCCCGGCCGCGCCGGAGCGATCGTCTGTCCGCACTGTCCAACTACCACGGTGGTGTTGCCGTTCTGGACCGTATAGTTGCATAGGGGGTCCCATAACGCCTGGGGGTCATAGTGGGTGTGATGGTCAATGAACCCGGGGGCCACTACTCGGCCGTCGGCGTCGATAGTGCGATCGGCCGATTCAGTGAACTTGCCGACTCCCACGATTTTCCCATTTTGCACCGCCACATCTGCGTAAAAGGAAGGCCCGCCGGAGCCGTCAACCACGCGCCCGTTCTTGATAAGCAGGTCATACGCCATTTTACTTCCTCCGTTTTGCTTGAATCGTTGCAGTTTGCGATATTTTAGACGAACATCGCTATTTTTACCTGATAAGACGCCAGTATTCGGCCGCAATGGGGTTCGGAGTGTAGTTTATAGACTGCGGGGAGCCGCGTCAATCTTTGTTACCAGCGTAAGCGCGAATCCACCGAAGTGATGGTCGCTGGCGTTGACACAAGGGATGATGGGTAAGGGAAGGCGAACGGGCCCAGCCAGATCCCAATAGCTGGGGATGAGTGCGGCGTGAGGGCAGCCACATTGGCACGATGATGGCGGCCGTGCGGCCGTGGCGGGCGGAATTCGACAGGCGGTAGGCAGGAAGGGTCCCTCGCGGACCGAGTTGGTGCGAGTTGGCGACCATGTTCAGTTGGCCGGATGGCGGGTCAGTGGCAGACGGGCGCGGTCAGGTTGGGAGTGCCAGGGCGCGACTGAACTGGTTTTCCCAGGGCCAACGCTTTGGCAGATGCAAAGTGAGCCGCCCGGCCATAGAGAAGAAGCGTCGTCGCAGGGTCTTGGTGGTCACCACCTGCTCGCCCAGACCGATGCGCGCCGTCCAGCGTGCCAGGTTGTGGGCGATCACCTGGACGGCCAGCCAGGCCCCCTTCGGCATTCTCAGGATTGGCGGCGAAGCGCCCCGAGGGGAGATGGTTCAGTCCAACGCCGTACTTGAGGTCGCGGATGGCATTCTCGATCTCGGCGTGGCGCCGATGGTCGGCCTCCAGTGCCAGGGTTTCCCCGTCCCGTTCGGTGATGCAGGCGTGATGGCTGTAGTTGACGAAGAGGGCCAACTGGGTACCGGGCGTGGGCTTGACTCTGCGTACGATGAGCCGCACGGTTGCGGCGTCGGGCTCACTCTGGAAGGGGGTATAGGTGGCCTCCGCCACAGCGGCGGCGCCGTCCATCCAGTAGGGAATCGGCGTCCAGTCCGTCTCGGGTATCGCCTCGATAAGATTCCGCAGGCTTTTGTGCTGGCGGATGGTGATGGAGAAGCGGACATGCATTGCGCGGCAGACCGCGACCAGGGCGTGGGCATAGAAGCCGCTGTCGGCCCGCACCGTGAGTTATCCCCTGGCCCCGCCGTAGCGCACCCGTCCCACCGTCTCCCGCAGGAAGTGGGTGGCGCCCCGAACGGTGTTGGCGCGGCCCTCACGCAGCCGAGACATCAGCACGTCGCCGGTGCCGGCCCATGTAGTCCAGGCCCGGGCCAGCAGCGGGTGATAGCCCAGCTGGCCGGTATAGCTGTGGTGGCGGGCGCCTTCCTTGGCCAGACCATAGGTCTCGCAGATGGTGGAGTCCAGGTCGATGGTCAGGGGCCCGTCGCCCGGTCCGGCCCCAGCCGACCAGGCCCGGGCCAGCAGCTCCCGGCTCACCCGATCCAACTGGCGGCCGTGGCCCCACCAGAAGCTGCGCCGGAACGTCCGCAGGCAGGAAGGTCCCCAGGGTGGATGGCGCCTTGACCGTGCCGCCCAGCACACGATCGGTACTGCCAGCCCGCAACGCGTCGGCGTCGTCAATGCAGTCGCTCCCAGCCAGCGCCGAGGCCACCAGGATCAGCATCTTGTCGCCCGTGTTCGCACGCCCCGGCGCATCTCCCAGGTCAACGTGGCGGTCAACCAGTAGGGACAGACCCAGGCGCTGGGCCAGGGTGACCGGCAAGAGCAGCCCAGCATTGGCCACCAGACGGTGATCGTCAAAGGCGATTTGGATGCGGTCGGGCTGCTCAAGTGGTAGCATCTTTTGAGTGCTCCTTGTTTCGGGTCGGTTTTGTGTTTCCGAAACCATTATCCCCGAAGCACAGGAGCACTTTCTTACCCCTTCAGCACGCCGCCACACTCATCTTTTCGGTGGATTGGGGCTTATATGCCGTGATGATGGCGTTGACGCATTCGTTGCGGTCAGGGAATGCAAGGGGATTGATTAGGTTCAAGTCGGAGGGGCGTTCGGGATGGTTTAGGTCAATGATGGCCGTCTGGCTTTGTTGCGCGGGACTCATTGCCCGGAAAACGTCTTTGGGGAGGCTCCGGGTGGGATCGATAACGACCACTGCACGGTTGTAGATTCCCTGGTCTCTGAGGTCGATCCAACGGGTAATGATCTGCGTCGCAAATTGGTTACGAGATGTGGCCGTGCCCCCGATATGGACTCGGTTACTCCGGAAGATGCGGTCGGTCAGGTGAAACTGCCGGTATATCTGGCCGGGCTCGGTAGTGGTTCCTATACGTATGTCCGTGGCGTTGTGGTTGTGGGTGGGGAGGGTCATTGAGTCACCCCGAGGTGCTCTGTAGCGCACGGTATGATTATCGGAGCCTTGTTGTTTCGTTGGCTTGTGAAAGTTGGAATCAAGCGTGCTGGATAATATCTGCTTTGCTGGTTCTCATGCGAAAGGGGCCGTGTTATTGACGGCGCCAAGATTGCTAGGGCGTTGGGGAATAAGTTGGGGACGGCCTACAGGTAGATCATCACCTGGACCGCGTGAAAAGGGTCTTGCTGGCCGGGTTTGACGTCCATGATGATGATGTCTTCTTAATCGTTGGCCGCGATGAGGTCGTGTTTGCCGGCTAGGGATGCTGATGTGCCTTGGAACCGAAAGCCTTTTGGTCCTCGACCGATACGGCGTAGCCGCGGTCTTCCCACTGTGACCGTTGGTCATGGATCAGCTCGGTGTGGAGCATGAGCCACTGGGCATGGTCGAATTCGGTAGGGATCCTGGTCCATCTGTGGTATTGGGCCTTGAACCAGCCGGCCCATTCGCGGGAGTTCTCGCCGGTCAGCAGCCTGGGCAGCCAGGTGGCGCAGAGGTAGGGGTGTTTGCGGCGCTGGGCCAAGGTCTGTTCACTGGAAGTGGGCTGGTGTCGGTGGTCTTTTATCCAGTTTATTTCGGTGTTCGTTGGGCCCACAAGGGGCGCTGTCATCAAATGGTGAACCAGAGTACGATGGTGGAGGAATGCCGTCGAGAGATGCGGTTAACGGCGCGTGGACGGGAGGTTTTGTCCTATTTGGTGCTGTCCTGGGAAACGAGGTATATTGCCGAGGGGTTGGGCGTGAGCCGGTACACGGCCAGGAACCACATCGAGAACCTGCGGACGAAGCTGGGCGCGTCCAGCCGTCTGGAGGCAGTCATGGTCGCCATGAGGCTTGGGATACCGCCGTCAGAATAATTCCGGGATTGCGTTGGGTTCCTTTGTTCTCAGGCGACCGGTGTACCCAAACGTGCTGACCAATCAAGATCGACTATTTGAGGCTGAACAACATAGGAGGAAGCTGATGGCGGAGCGGATCCTGACGATAGACTGCCAGGTGCATGCCTACGAGCGGAACAAGCCCGAACGCCCGTGGGTCGGGTTTCTGACCGGGCCGGACGAAGTTACGGGGGACGACATGATCGCGGCAATGGACGCGGTGGGCGTGGACGGCGCGCTGCTGATCTCGCCGTTCGCGCTGTACGCATACGACGCCAGCTATGCGCTGGAGGTGTACGCGCAGCACCCGACCAAGTTCGGGCTGATCCGGCCGTTTGATCCCAACTCAGAGACGATTGACGCCGACGTGGAGGAATGGACGTCCACGCCGGGCGTGGTGGGCGCGCGCATCATGCTGGCGAACTTGGACTACGAGGCGGACCACCCGGGGCTGAACGGCATCCTGGCGGCCGGCGGGCGTGCCGGCGTGCCGGTGAACATCATGGCGGCGGGCAAGCTGTCGTTGCTGCGGGAGCTGGCGCAGCGCAACGCCGACACGCAGATCGTGATTGACCACGTGGGGTTAGCGCAGCCCTTCAACCCGCCGCCGCCGGCGGAACCCTTCGCCGACCTGGGCAACGTGCTGTCGCTGGCGGCGCTGGACAATGTGGCGATCAAGATCTCCGGCGCCGGCACGCTGTCGCACGCGGGGTTCCCGTATCCGGACATCTGGGAGCCGCTGTCTCGCATCTTCGACGCGTACGGGCTGGAGCGGTGCCTGTGGGGGACGGACTGGACGCGGGCGGTGGAACTGCTGACGTACGAGCAGGGCGTGGAGACGTTCCGGCTGACGGACACGCTGTCGGACTCTGACCGGGAGACACTGATGGGCGGAGCGCTGGCGAACATCTACAAGTGGTCGCCGGCGGTGGCGGAATAGGGCGCGTCCTTCGATCCACCGGGAGCGGACCTCCCGCGAGCACAAGACGATCCTGAGACCCGCCGGAGGCGGACTTTCGGCAGGCTCACGATGAGCGGGGGTTGGGAATTGCGCTGTAGGGGCGAATAACAATTCGCCCCTACGAATTCGGCCAGGTGCCCATTGCCACGCCAATCGCGAACGGGAGTATTGTCAAGGGCGACGGCTTGGGTGGAACCGTGGGCGCAGGCGTTGGCTCTGGCTCTGCCTCGCATCCAATCAACGACAGCGCCAGGATGGAGAAAAGCGCCGCCAACCGGACCATTCGGACACAGGTCCGTGGCGTTATGATTGCCTGCTTCTTTAGTATATTGAGCGCCACTGAGGTCTCCTCACTTTGAGACGTCCAGTTCGGGAAAACCAGCAGCACGATGCTCCTCAAACAAATCATAAAACTGCGTAACGGTCATTCCAAAAGCTTTCTCAAATGCCTCCTGCCAAGTGGTGTTTTTATTTTGTAATCTGTAAAAATCAAGCAAATTACTTTCTCCTGAATTTTTTGCTAAAAACTCGGCGGCTATTAGGAAATGGTTGTAAGCCCCGCTGACTCCTCGATAGCCTTCCTGTTTTTCCATTTCACTCAGAGGCTTATCAACCGTTTTCGCATCGATAACAATTCTTGAGTTGCGTTCTGATTCATACGAGAGAATTCCTCCTTCAGACAGCGATTTGTATGCAAGATATTCTGCGATCCCTTCTCTAAGCCATCGCGGCCCCGCTTCAGGCACTTCGTGACTTTCTGATGCTGGACTCAACTCGCTTAGTTCATTTTGATATGTGTGTAAAAGCTCATGCGAAATCACTTTCATTCGATATTTGGGTTCTGTATTCTGATACCATTCATTAGATACATTCACAAAAAAATGGTTTTTGAAAGCTATCGCAATACCTATTCCACGACTACTCTCCCAATGCGTTCTAGCGTGCTCCATACTACTATTTGTTTCTCTCGCATAAGCATAAATCAGTTTTGCTGTGTCATGATAAATATATATCGTAACTTCACTCTGGGTTTTGGGCATGCCCAAAAGCACGGAGTAATCATGCGCTAACTGAACTCCTTGTATGGCTTCGTTACGAAGATATGGGGGCACTTTGTCGCCTATCTCCCATCGAACGTAATCCAGAACATCTTGCTTTGGAATTGGTGTAGGAGTTGGAGTTATAGTTGGCGTGGATGTCGGCGTGGGTGTAAGCGTAGGCGCAGGTGTCGGCGACGGCGTGGGTATAAGCGTGGGCGTGGGTGTAACCGTTGGCGTAGGCGTAAGCGTGGGTGTCGGCGACGGCGTGGGTGTAAGCGTAGGCGCAGGTGTTGGCGACAGCGTGGGCGTAACCGTCGGCGACGGCGTGGGTGCAACCGTGGGCGCAGGCGTAACCGTAACCGCCGGCGTTGGCTCTGCCTCTGCCTGGCATCCAATCAACGACAGCGCCAGGATGGAGAAAAGCGCCGCCAAAAAGATGGTGTGGGCGAAAGTTGGCAGTTTCATGACTGGTTGTTGCTCCAAACAAATCAAGCTTTACCTGACGATGTAGTCGTCCCCAGTCCGCGGCCCCGCTGGCGTGGTTTCACTTTGGGAGTTCCACCTCCGGAAACCCGGCGGCGCGGTGTTCCTCAAACAGTTCGTAGAACTCATCAACGGTCATTCCAAAAGTTCTTTGAAACTCTTTCTGCCAAGTAGTTCCTATCGTTAGGTTGGTATAATATTTAATCAGCGAACTCTCTCCTGCCAGAGATGCTAACAACTCTCCAGCCATCGCTGAGTACTCATAAGGGTAGCGCCGTACTCCGATAAAACCTCCCCAAGTTTCCATCTCACTCAGCGGCTGCTTGCCAACGTATTTTGCCCTCTCAACTAATGAGTTGCGCTCTGTGTCGTAGGAGATGACACCACCCTCCGCCAATGCTCTGGTTTGAAGAATAGTAAAAATGGCACTAGCAAGCCATCGTGGTCCAGCTTTTGGTACTTCGCCAGTGCCTGAAGGCAAAGACAATTCACTCAATGCATAACTCAGTGCACCAACGAACTCACCGGCTGATAAGCTCCTTAAATTTACAGGGTAAGGGTCTTCACGAACCCAAGGGTCTGAGGTGTTCACGAATATCCAACCACCATCCCCAGTTTCCCCAACGCTAAACTTACCTCCCCAGTGATATCGGGCATAATCCACACTCACGCCTGTCACTCTTGCGTATGCGGCAGACAACGCATCAAGATTGTGGTAAAGATGGAACGTAATGTCCTTCTCAATTTTAGGCAGGCCCAACGACACAGCATAATCATGCATCAACTGGACCGCATGCCTTGCATTCTGCTGATCCGCCAACGACACTTCATCGCCTATCTCCCACCGAACATAATCCAGAATATCCTGCTTTCGAATTGGTGTAGGTGTTGGAGTTAAAGTTGGAGTGGGTGTCGGCGTGGGCGTCGGTGTCGGCGTGGGCTCAGGTATCGGCGATGGCGTCAGTGTGGGTGTCAGCGTCGGCGTGGGTGTAACCGTCGGCGATGGCGTCAGAGTGGGTGTCGGTGTCGGCGTGGGCTCAGGTGTCGGCGATGGCGTCAGTGTGGGTGTAACCGTCGGCGACGGAGTGAGTTTCTCAGTAGCTGATTGTTGAATCTCCTGGGTTGGCGTAAGGGAAACGGGCGCAGGCGTTGGATCTGCCGTGCATCCAGTCAGCGACAGCGCCAAAATGGAGAAAAGCGCCGCAAAAAAAACGGTGTGGGCGAAAGTTGGCAGTTTCATGACTGGTTGTTGCTCCAAACAACTGAAAACACAGCCACTTTAGCCGCCCGCAGTCTGCGGCCTCGCTGGCGTGGTTTCACTTTGAGACTTCCACCCCCGGAAACCCGGCGGCGCGGTGTTCCTCGAATAACACGTAGAATTCCTCCACCGTCATCCCGAAGGTTGTCTGAAACGCCTGCTGCCAGGTGGTTCTGGGTTGGATCGAGGCGAAGTAATTGATCAGCGTGCTCTCTCCCGAATGGTGAGCCAGCAATTCGGCTGCCAGCAGTGCGTAAGGGTACCCAAGACCGGGTCTTACGGTGTCCGAAAATCCTTGGAAAGTTTCCATCTCGCTAATCGGTTTGACTACGTTCTTAGCCCTCCAGACCAACGACCGAGGTTCCGGCGAGTTACGCTCTTTGAGGTGGACCCGATTAGTTGGACCGGATTGAGGGTGAGTCAAGCGAGAGTCCGGGTGCTCCTGGCAATGATATCAGTACTCGTTCCGTTGAATTTCTCCCTTCCTTGGATTCCTCTCCCGGAGCATCGATGGCCCCGTGGAACATCTCGGCCGGGGTCCGGTAGCCCAGGGCTTGATGGGGCCTCTGGTCATTGTAGAACCGGAAGTAGGCTCCCACTTCCTTCCGTGCCTCTGTGGCATTGGCGTAGGCTTTCAGGTACACCTCCTCGTACTTCAGCGTCCGCCACAACCGCTCCACGAAAATGTTGTCGCTGTACCGGCCCTTCCCGTCCCTGCTGATCTTCACCCCGTGTTCCTGCAGCACCTGGGTGAACTCCAGGCTGGTAAACTGGCTGCCCTGGTCGGTGTTGCAGACCTCCGGCTGGCCTTGCTCCAGTGCCTCCTGCAAGGCATCGACGCAGCAGTCGGCCTCCAGGGTGTTGGACAATCGCCACGCCACCACGTACCGGCTGTGCCAGTCCATGATGGCCACCAAATAGAGGAATCCCCGGGCCATGGGCAAATAGGTGATGTCGGCGGCCCACGCCTGGTTGGGGCGGGTGATCTTGGCATTCCTCAACAGATAGGGATAGACCCGGTGCGCTGGCGCTGGCAGGCTGGTGCGGGGACTCCGGTAGATGGCCCGCAGCCCCATGATGCGCATCAGCCGCTGCACCCGCTTCCGGCTCACGCACCTGCCCTCCCGCGCCAGCCAGACCTTCATGCGCCTCGACCCGTAGAAGGGTGTTGCCAGGTACTGTCGCTCCATCGCCCGCATCAAGGCCAAGTCCTCCCCGGAGGCCTCCTTGGGCCGATAGTACAGGCTGGAACGGGCCACCCCCAGCGAGCGCTACTTCCTGCGTCGGGGCCGGGGCAAGGCCGTGGTGGATGAGGTCCTGGGCGATCAGTTCGCTGGCGTGCTGGTCAGCGACTTCTACGCCGCCTATCACCATTACGACGGCCCCAAGCAACGCTGTTGGGCCCACCTGTTGCGGGACATCCACGACCTGCGCGCACTCTACCCCGATGATGACCGGTATGATGACCGGCTGGCCCAATGGGCTGACGCCATCCACCAACTCTACCGTCAGGCGACCGCCTTCACCCATCCCTCAGAGCAGCAACGGCCAGAGCAGCAACGGCCAGAGCAGCAACGGCGCACCGCCCAACTGGCCTTGGAACAGCGCCTGCTGGCCCTCTGCCGTACCTACCAGGATGACCCGTCGGCCGCCCCAACCAGGCTGTGCCGACGCATGGAGAACCACATCAAGGAACTCTTCCTCTTTGTGGCTGAACCAGAAGTCCCGCCGGACAACAACGCCGCCGAGCGCAGCCTGCGACCGGTGGTAATCAGCCGTAAAATCAGCGGTGGCACACGCTCTGCAGCGGGCACTGACACCAAGATGACGCTGGCCTCAATCTTCGGCACCTGGCGCGTACAAGGCTTCAACCCCCTCACCGCCTGCCGACAACTGCTCACTTCCTCTCAGGCCTGAACTGTTACTCCGAGTTCTGGCGCTTTGACCCCAGTGGAGGGCAGTGCTATGGTGAGATGTTGTGGAGTGGTCAACTGGTTGACGGGGTCTACCAGACCCTGCCACTGACCACCGAGCCGGACGGTATCCTGAAAGTGTACAGCCCGCTGTTGCGGATCAGCTTACGCTGGGATGAGGGTTGACCACTGTTGTACGACCCTGCGACGGGAGCCTACAGCGAAATTGGCGCGCGGAGTATTTTGCCCGTATCGCTGCGGAGGAGCAACGGGACGCTGCGTGGGAGGAGATTGAACGCCTCCGTGAAGAATTGCGACGACGGAATGAGGGCTGAGGTCCAGGGAGATACCAACACCATGTTGAACGACCCGCAGGAGTTTCTGCGCTACTTCGATTCCATCCACCGCCGCACCTTGCGCGATATTGAAGCATTGCCGCCTCCGGCCGAGGACTGGGCGCCGCCGGTGGGCGAGGGCGAAAAGTCGTGGAGCATCGCCCAGATTGTGCATCATATCTGCGAGTCGCGGATGTATTTTGCCCGGGCGTACCGCAACGAGGGTTGGCTGTACGACTGGCCCGTGCCCAGCACCGAGCAGCAGTCGGGATGGATACCCGCGTTGGAGGAGTCGCACGCCGAGTTTCACCGGCGGCTGGATGACACGCCGCCGGAGTGGCTGCGGCGCCGCATCAAGATGATCGACACCGACGGCACGTTGAGCGGATGGCGCATCCTTATGATGCTCATCGAGCACGAGGTACACCACCGGTCGCAGATCGATACGTACTCCGGACTCAATGGCTGGGACGTGCCGCAGATCTACGGGCGCACGAGGGAGCGGATCGACGAATTGCAGGAATCGCAGAGAGGTGAAGCCTGAGGGTGACCTCACGCGTACCCATTTTGTTATTGGGAGCGCGTTGCAAGGTTTGACTTTTCCGCTCGTCCTGAGCTTGTCGAAGGACGCGCTCATGGTTCGACAAGCTCGCCATGAACGGACTTACGAAGCAGGGTGAGGATCAGGGGTTGATGACCTGGCTGCGGTTCTGGACGATAAAGGTTTCGCGGCGCTCGAGGTAGTCGGATGCCAGGTTGACCAACGCCTGGGGCCGGTCGGCCATGATGTCATGGCCGGCGGCATAGACGAAGGCGATGTTGCAGTTCGGGATGCGTTCACGGTAGATGCCAGCGGCCTCGCGTTGCACCGACCAATCCTCCTGTCCGAAAACCACCAGCGTGGGACACTGCACGTGGGCCAAACGCGCTTCGAGTTCTGCTGCGTCGTCGTTGGCATCGCCGGCGGCGTTGGCGGGCCGTATGGCGGAGAGAGAGACCAGCACCAGGACCTCGACAATTTCCGGGTCCTGCAAGGCGTGGCGCAACGCCGCGTCGGCGCCGTCGGATACGCCCACCAGGCCGCATCGTCCCGAACCGGCCGCCGGGATTGATTCCACCACGCGCCAGCGATCTGTTAGACCACCCCGCAGTGCGGGGCTACCTCTGGTAAGGACGTCCAGTATCACCACCGTACCGCTAGATTCCGTGGTTGTCATAGGTCACAGATCCTTTAGGCGGGGCAACACTTCCCTTCCGGACAGGTCGAGTTCTTCCATAACGTCGCGGTGGGTCAGGCTGGGCTGTTGGGAGGACAGGTCGATGACGCCCATGTCGCGGTGGTCGCGGTATGCCTTGATCTCGTTGAACACCTTGTCGGGACCGCCGACGAAGGTGAGTCCGGGCGCGCCGCCCACGATGTCGCCGCTTGCGCTGCCGGCGAATACGTTGCGGTAGTCCACATCCTGGCCGGCCCGCGTCGCCTGGATCACCTGGGACACCGACGAGCGCAGGGCCATGCCGGGGGCGCGGCCGCGGTCGGTCTGGCGGTCGAACCACTCCTGGGCCAGCGCGTCGGTTTCGGCGAGGTAGATGCTACCGCGAAACCCCATCTGGTCGGGCTGGGGCTGCCAGCCGTTTTCGTCGCACTAGGCGTGGTACTTGTCAGTGATGCGGCCCGTGTCATCCACGGGTATGAAGGAGACGCCCAGGCCCAGGTGATGCTCGGCGGCGTAGCGGACGGCGTCGTCGCTGCGTTCGGCGACCAACGCGGCCGGGAAGGGTTGTTGGACGGGCCCGAGGCCACACTGACACCGTGCGGTACTGGTAGTACTGTTCCTCCCAGGAGAAGGGCTGGGGCTCGGTCATGGCCTTCAGGATGAGGTCCATGCCCTCCAGCATGCGGCCGCGTCCCTCGGCGGGATTGACGCCGTACACCTGGTCCTCGTTGGGGGTGCCGCGCAGGAATCCCATGACGAGGCGGCCATTGGTGAGGTTGTCCAGCAGGGTGAGTTCCTCGGCGGCGCGGACGGGGTTGTTCAGCGGCATCAGGGGGCCGAGCATGGCGATTTTGATCGTCTTGCAGCGTTCGACGACGGCGGCGGCCATCACCGCCGGCGTGCCGGTGGCGATTCGCCCCGAGTAATGGTGCTCGGAGAAGCTGACCCACTCGAACCCCATCTCCTCGGCGAACTCGCATTCCTCCATGCCGTCCTGGTAGCTCTGCACGGAGGTTTCGGGATCGCTGTAGCTGGGCGGAGTGGGCCAGGTGGGCGGGAAGTCGCGGCGGTGAGCGTAGCCCATCGCGCCCAGGTAAGATGCTTTCATGTGCGCCAACTCCTTTCCCGCATGTCCTCAGAAGGTGTCCGGAAATCAAGCGTCATATCGCGGTGGACACGCATGGATTGCCCCATGCGATACACGTGACTACCGCCGACGTTACCCGACCGGGCTGGGGCTTTGGCGATGTTTGACGAAAACCGGTCCGGCCTCAACCAGGTCCAGAAGGTGCTGGTGGACGGGGGTTACACCGGGAAGCCCTTTGCCGCTGCGGTGCAAAGCTTGTTGGGAGCATCGGTAGAAGTGGTGAAACGCAACGAACTGCACACCTTCGTGGTGCTTCCAAAGCGATGGGTGGTGGAGCGATCTTTCGCCTGGCTGGAAAAGTGCCGCCGACTCTGAAAGAACTGCAAAAGAAAGCTCCATACCAGCTGCAAATGGTGGTGCTTGCCTTCATGGTGCTAATCCTCAAAAGAGTGTAAACAGGTTCTCAGACCAACTGTTCCAGCTTGTCCAGCAAACGTTGCACATCAGCCAGTCCGGCGGCCACGTTGTCGGCATTGTTCCAATTCTCGTAGGAATTAACGTGCAGGTCTCCTGGAACGGCAAACAACTGTCGGATTTCATCGTCGCCAGTCTCGGCCACCGACCGCGCGATAGCGTTATACAACGCGACGTGGCTCCGATGCGGCCATCCGCGCCCGTCAGCAACGGATTTGACCATCTGGGCCGTGCGCCCCAGCCTTTCTCGGACGCCGAGCGGACATCGCCAGCCGCAAGCTCGCTTTCCGCTTGAGCGAGCAAACGACGGCTGGCCTCTCTGTAGGTCTGCATTACCATCGGTCAGTTCTCAAAGAATGTCTTATTGGTCGTGTTCATATTGATTATTCTGGGTGCCGCGCCTTCGCCAAAATAACAAAGCACTGCATCTTTGACGATGGCCTTGAGATCGGCCCAGTCATTCCCCTGCGTGAAAATGCCGTACCCCAACGCCCTGGCGTCGTAGCCGCCTTTGATGGCTTCGGTCACTTCGAACATTATCTCGGTGGTCGGCATGGTACTCACCCCGAATGGTCGTGCTTGGAAGGACGGTATAGAGGCAGTCTGACAGTGTCAACAAAGAATTGAGCGCCCCTCTCGTTTGAGAGGGGCGCTCTTTCGTGAAACTCGGTTGCCGCCGGCAACTGGGGGTCGCGACTAGCGGTCCATGACCACCACGGTGCCTTCTTCGGGGTTGTACTGGTAGCGGGTTACGCGGTACAGTTTCTGGGATTCGAGGCGTACCACGACGGCGCGGTCGCCGGTGACGTTAAGGGTGTTGTGTATCTCGCCGGGCAGGAAGAAGGCCACCTAGCCGTCCTTCTGGACGAAGTCGCCGATCTCCTGAATCTGCACCGAGTCCACGTCCTCACCGGGATAGAACCAGCGCCACTTGGTCTGCTTGATGGCGCCGTCGTACACGCCGTACACCACCCAGGTCGCGCCGTGGTCGTGGGGCAGGTTGTCCTGGTCGGGCTTCTGCACCGACGCCTTGAGCCAGAATCCGCCACCCGGGTGCCCGTAGTCTTCGTCCAGGTGGATGTCATAGCATCCGTACCCACCCTCGTCGGGAAGTTCCAGTCGCTCTTCGAGCCAGCCGGGAGTGGTCAGCAAGCGCTCCATGCGTTCCGCCACGCCCGAGGCCTGAGCCAACGCGTCCTGCGTGGTGTCGAAAATCTCGCGCACGTCGTCTATGAACGCATCCACCGAATAGGCTGCCGTTTGAGTCATCTTGAACGTCCAAGTAATACAGAATCCTATTTTGTTTACTCTGATAGGTAATAAGTACGGTGTCAACTAACGGATGAACTTCGCGAGCGCCCACGTTCAAGTACGGGATGACGTTTTACCGGGATACACAGGATGAACAGGATGGGGGATTTTGCAGAGCAACGAGTTCGTCACGTCGTCGCGCTTATGGCGGTCGCGGACGGCGCGTCGGTTCAATGAATGAGTGCTGCGACAGGCTCAGGATGAGCGGAGGTTGAGTGGAGCGTATGCTATGATTGGCGCGATTTAACGATTCCATGCTTGCGTCGACGATCCTCGACACCAGGAGGTGCGATCATGCCGCCCAGTGGCAACGAATGGCTGGCCCTAACCGCCGAACCCACCCTGGAACCCGATCTGCCCATCTGCGACCCTCATCACCACTTCTGGGTGCAGCGCCCCGAACCCGTTGCCTACCAGCAGTACTTGCTGCCTGACCTGGTTGCCGACATCGCCAGCGGCCACAACGTCCGCTCCACCGTGTTCATCGAGGCGCGTTCCGAGTACCGCACCGACGGTCCGGAAGAGATGCGCTCCGTGGGCGAGGTGGAGTTCATCCAGAGCATTGCCGACGAAAGCGCCACCGGACGCTACGGTGAAGCCCGAGCCGCCGCCGCCATCATCGGACGCACCGACCTCAAGATGGGCGATGCCGTGCGCCCCGTGCTGGAGGCGTTGCAGGCCGCCAGCCCAAACCGCTTCCGCGGCATCCGCCACTCGGTCGGCTGGGACCCGCATCCCGAGGTTGAAAACCGGGAGGTTGAGGGATGCTTGCAGCGCGACGACTATATGGCCGGCGCCCGCGTGCTGCGGGACATGGGCCTGATCCTGGAAACAACCGTATTTTTCCCGCAGCTGCCCGATCTGGCCGACTTCGCTCGCCGCATCCCCGACCTGACCATCGTGCTGAACCACATCGGCGGGATGATGCGCACCGGCCCCTACGCCAACCGGGACGACGAGGTCATCCCCGAGTGGCGCAGCGGCATTGAAGCCGTGGGCGCCTGCCCTAACATGATCATGAAACTCGGCGGCATCGGGATGCCCCGCATCGGCTACGACTGGCACGAGCGGGAGACGCCCATCGGCTCCGAGGAGCTGGCCGACTCGGTAGGCGACTGGATGCGGCACTGCCTGGACGCATTTGGGCCGGACCGGTGCATGTTCGAGAGCAACTTCCCGGTGGACAAGGTGTCGTTCTCATACAACGTGATGTACAACGCGTTCAAACGGATGTCGGAGGGCTACTCGCCTTCGGAGAGGGCGGCCGCATTCCACGACACCGCGGTTCGCGTGTACCGGATCGACGCATAATCCCCAAGCCACAGGAGAAATCACGTGGAGCCCTTTGAGATTGCAATCAGCGATGAGGTGCTGGACGACCTGCGCCAACGGCTCGGCCAGACCCGTTGGCCCGACGAGATGCCCGGCGTGGGCTGGGACTACGGTTCCAACCTGGACTACATCAAGGATCTGTGCGAGCACTGGCGCACCGACTTCGACTGGCGGGCGCAGGAAAAGAAGCTCAACGCGTTCAATCACTACAAGTCAGAGGTGGACGGGCTCAGCATCCATTTCATCCTGGAGAAGGGAACGGGGCCGTACCCCATGCCGCTGGTGATCACCCACGGCTGGCCCAGCACGTTCTTTGAGATGTCCAAGATCATTCCGCTGCTGGCCGACCCGGGGAGTCACGGCGGGGATCCCGCCGATTCCTTTGATGTGGTGGCTCCGTCGCTACCCGGGTTCGGGTTTTCGCAGGCGTCGCAGGAGCGGGGGATGCAGGTGCAGAAGGTTGCGGACCTGTGGGCCAAGCTGATGACCGAAAACCTCGGTTACCCGAAGTTCGCGGCACAGGGCGGCGATATCGGCTCCGGCGTGACCTCACGCCTGGGATATGCCCACCCGGACAAGATGATCGGAGTCCACCTTACTTCCGTCACGCGTCCCACGCCCTACCTTGGTCCCGGGTCGCGCCCGCTCACCGAGGCGGAGCAGGCGCATTCGGACCAGCGCGAGCGATGGCAACAGAGCGAGGGTGGCTACAGCCACATCCAGGGCACCAAACCGCAGACCCTGTCTTACGGCCTGAACGACTCTCCCGTCGGCCTGGCGGCGTGGATTGTCGAGAAGTACCGCACGTGGAGCGACTGCCACGGCGACGTGGAGAGCCGCTACACCAAGGACGACCTGCTGACCATCGTGACCATCTACTGGGTCACGCAGACCATCGGATCGTCGGTACGGATGTACAAGGAGAACCAGAGCACCCTTTGGGAGATGGCCGAGGGAGAAAAGGTACCGACGCCGGCCGGCATGGCCATGTTCCCCCAGGAAATCGCCAAGCCGCCGCGCGAGTGGGCCGAGCGTTCCTACGATGTGCGCCGCTGGGAGGAGATGCCGCGCGGGGGGCACTTTGCCGCGCTGGAGGAGCCGGAGCTGCTGGCCCACGAGGTCCGCGAGTTCTTCCGGCCGTTCCGCGGGTAACGCGTCGTCGGGTTGACTAGAAAATGTAGGGGCGAATGATTATTCGCCCCTACGCAATGGTTGATGCTTGACTGGTCTGCTACCGGAAAACGGCCAGGCACTTGGTGGAGTTGAAGATGTACGTTTCGTACCAGTCCACGATATCCACCGTAACAGTTCAGACTTGGTAAGGTGAATTGGCCGAAGGCGGGTTGCCGAACGCTGGCACGGGTGGCGGTGGTGATGTCATATACAGGGCATGGATACTGAAGTTGACCTTACCACCGCCGACCGCGACGTTCTCATTGCCCTCATCGTCCGGTAGCAGGCGATCGTTGCGCGCTTGGAGAAACGGATTGCCCAGTTGGAAGGCCAGGCCAAACCCGCGAACTCCCGCCGGATGCCCGGCCTCAAACCCAATGCCAAAACCGACCGGAAACCCGCCCCGCCCAAAGGGCCCCGCAAGCCAAGGCCGCACGGCTTTGCCCGCGCCCGCATGACGCCCACCCACCGGGTGGAGCACGCCATGGACAACTGTCCCGACTGCGGAACCCAGTTGTCCGGCGGTTGGACCCACCGCACCCGGCAAGTCATTGACCTGCCCCAGGTTCCGGCGGAAGTTACCGAGCACGTCTATATGGCCCGGATCTGCCCCGGGTGTCGGCGTCAACGTGCTCAGCCTGATCGCCACGCTGCGGGAAGAGGGGCGGCTGCCCATCCGCAGCGTCCAGTGGTATCTGGGCACCGTGCATCAGTTGCGCCTCAGCGTGGGGGCCATCGTGAGCGCCATCCATCGCACGGCGCAGCGGGCCCAACCGGCAGGGGCCGCGAGCCTGGACCGCTGGACCGCCCGCATCGTTCTCGGTGAGCAACTGGTCACCACCAAGACCCTGCGGCGGCGTTTCTTCTCCCTGGCCGGGCGGCTCACCCGCTCGGCCCGCCGCCTGAATTTTCACCTGTCCCAAGGCTGGCCCTGGCAAAATCAGTTCAATAGCACCCTGGCCCGATTGCGCACCCTTCCTGACGGCGGCAACCAGCCCCCCGACCCGCCATCCGGCCCACGGAACATCCCCGCCAACTCGCACCAACTCGGTCCGCGAAGGGCACTCATTGCCCACCGCCTGCCGAATTACGCCCGACATGGCCACTGCGGGCCACTAGAATCGTGTCGGTGTGGCTACCTCACGCCGCCCGCATCCCCATCGGTTGGCATCGGACCTGCCCCGTTCGCCTTCCCTGGCCCATCATCCCTGGTGTCAACGCCAGCGCCCATCGCTTCGGTGGATTCGGGCTAACCCATAATACGGAGGCACGCGACATGAAACGCGTTCTACTAATCAGTTTTGCCATATCCGGTGTATTGGGAGCCCTTTTCTTCCTAGTACTACAGTCGCAGATTATCGGGTAAAATAGGCCATTATCCGGTGAGGGGGTGCGACGGTGACGGGGCGTGAAGAGGAACTGGCGGAAGTGGCCCGCTGGGCCGAAGGGATTGAGCAGGTTCATTCCTGCATTGCCGGACGGTTCCGGCGCCCTGAGCCTCGCCGGCGGGTACTGGACTACTTGCGGGGACTGGTCAGTTCCGTAGAGCGCAAGAACGGGTGGCAGTTGGCGGAGCAGGCGGGGGATGCAACTCCCGACGGGGTGCAGCGCCTGCTGTACAACTATCGGTGGGATGCGGACCTGGTTCGTGATGACATGAAATCCTACGTGGTGGAGCATCTGTCCGCCGCTGACGCGGTGCTGGTGGTGGACGAGACCGGATTCCTCAAGAAAGGGGAGAAGTCGGTTGGGGTGCAGCGGCAGTACAGCGGGACGGCGGGGCGGATCGAGAACTGTCAGATTGGCGTTTTTCTGGCCTATGCCAGCGCCAGGGGCAGAACCCTGCTGGACCGGGAATTGTACCTGCCCCAGGTGTGGGCGGAAGACTGGGAGCGGCGGGGGGAGGCTGGGGTGCCGGAGAGTGTCGGCTTTCGGACCAAGCCGCAACTGGCCCAGCTAATGCTGAAGCGGGCGCTGGAATCAGGAGTCCCCTTCGGCTGGGTTGCTGGAGATGAGGTCTATGGCAACGACCGCAAGCTGCGGCGGTGGCTGGAGCGAGAGGGAATTCCCCACGTGCTGGCCGTCAGGAGCAACGAGAAGCTGTGGGTCTGGACGGACCAGGGCCTGTGTCAGGTGCGGGCTGACCGGCTGACGTCGCAGGTTGACGAGTTGGGTTGGACCAGATGCAGTGCGGGCGATGGGGCCAAGGGGCCACGGGTCTACGATTGGGCCGTCGTGGAAATACGGCCTCTTGGGGAGCCGGGCAAGGGCTACTGGCTGCTGGCCCGGCGCAGCATTGCCAAGCCCGGGGAGTTGGCTTACTTCGTATGCTTCGGCCCGGCGGGAACGGCCTTGGAGGAACTGGTGAGGGTGGCTGGGACCCGGTGGGCCATCGAGGAGTGTTTCGAGGAGGCCAAGGGGCAGGTGGGACTGGACCAGTATGAGGTGCGGAGGTGGGACGGCTGGTACCGGCACATCACCTTGGCAATGCTGGCGCAGGCGTATCTGTCAGTAATCAAGCATCAAGCGATGGAACCAGGAGAAAAGGGGGCTGCTACGGTCCCGATGAAGAGCTGATTCCCATAACGGCCCCGGAGGTGCGCCGGCTGCTCACCCGACTGGTATGGACGGAAAATCAACTGCCTGATTTCATCCTGTCCTGGTCGTGGTGGAGACGGCGCCACCAAGCCAGAGCCCGCCAATGCCATTACAAACGCCGCCTGTCAAATCTGCGACTGTAGTACTAGTCGTCCTCCCAAATCTTCGCCCATCCGATGCCCCGTTAGGATCCTGGCCAGATTATGAACAAGCGTCAAGCTTGATCCAGCACTCCGACCAAATCATCATCGCAGTGTATCTCGACGAGACGGTCCGCGTGATTCCGGCGATTTCTCCCGTTGACGGCGAAGCGCACGGATCAGTGACAGAGATCTACCGAAGGTTCAAGGTCGAGGAACCTCTTAAGGGCCACGGCAAAAAGGGTGAAACGATCCACGTCATTTGGACGGCCGGCTACAGCAGAGAAACTGAGGTGGAAGGCAAGGATGAATTCATTCCTTTTGAAGTGGTGGCGCTGGAGGCCGGCCATGAGTACGTCCTGTTCCTTCACAGTACGTTTAGAAAGCCCGGCTACCCGTCCGAATACGGTGAGGAGGTGTGGACCATCACCGGCGAACCTGGAATAGCGACTCTGAACAATGAGGAAAAACTGTTGTTCGCTGCTTCCGAACGCTATAAGAGCGCCGTTGATGAGAAAGGTTTGAATCGGACCGCCGGATCTGCAGCGCCCTTCGAACTCTCCAAACAGGACATCGAAGACCTAGTGGGCGGGGCTCAGTAATATCACTGCCGCTCACGGAAAATTACCGGTGCCCCTTCAAGGGGCACCGGCTCCCGCGCTCGGCAGTAACGCAAAAGGCGACGTCTGGGAAATACACGCCGCCGTGACCTAACAGGGTGTTGAAAAACGGGGCGGGTTAGCGAGGTGATGATAGGATGCCGGGTACCAGGACTGTGGAGATTCCTCATGCGACGCAACGCGGCGCGACAGGTTGAGATGCTGACGGCGATTACGCCGGACGCTCTGATTCCCCAAGGTCATCCCATTCGTCGTATCAAACCAAAGGTGGATCGGGCCCTGGCCCAGCTTTCTCCCACCTTCGACCGGATGTATGCCCAAAACGGTCGCGCCTCGATACCGCCGGAGCACCTGCTGAAAGCCTGCCTGCTGATGGCGCTTTACTCGGTGCGCAGCGAGCGGCAGTTCTGCGAAAGGTTGGAACACGACCTGCTGTTCAAGTGGTTGCTGGACCTGAAGATCATGGACCACAGTTTCGACCACTCAGTGTTCGCCAAGAACCGGCAACGGCTGTTGGATGCCGACGTGGCCCGGGAGTTTCTGCTGCAGATAGTGGAGCAGGCTCGGGAGCAACGATTGCTGTCGGAGGATCATTTCAGCGTAGACGGCACGCTGCTGGAAGCCTGGGCATCGCTGAAGAGTTTCCGTCCCCGGGATGAAGACCCACCGCCGGGAGGCGGCGGTCGCAATCGGGAAGTGGACTTTCAGGGTGAGCGGCGGCGCAATGAGACCCACCGGTCCACCACCAACCCCGATGCTCGGCTGGCCAGGAAGGGTAAGGGCAAGGAAGCGCGGCTGTGTTTCGGCGCCCACGTGCTGATGGACAATCGGGAAGGCTTGGTGGTGGACGTGCGACTCACGCCCGCCGCTGGCGCTTGGGAACGGGACGCGGCGGTGGAGATGTTGGCGTCAGCGCCCAGCACCCGACGCATTACCGTAGGTGCTGATCGGGGCTACGATACCAGGGGCTTCGTCAGAGCATGCCGGAACCTGAAGGTAACGCCCCAGGTGGCCCAGAAGCAGCGCTCGGCCATCGACAGACCCACCACTCGCCACGATGGCTACCGGAGTCAGCGGGCCAGGAAACGGATTGAAGAGGTCTTCGGCTGGGTGAAGACCGTGGGTGGCGGACGGAAACTGCGCTACCGCGGGATTGCCCGCAACCGCTTGTGGGCGGAAATGACTATCGCCGCCTACAACCTGGTGCGACTGGCCAAACTGACGGCGGCCACAGCGTGAGCCGCGGGATCAGTCTGTCCTGAACCGGCTCACCATCCTGGAAAGCTCCTAAATCGGTCTGAGACCAGCGTCCACCAGACCTCAGACCCCGGATCGCAGACGCCAGCGTGTGATATTACGACGCCCGAATACTGCACCCCGCCATTCAACCACCCCATTTCAACATCCTGCTAGATTGCCTCGCTCCGCTCGCAATGACGGTTCGAGTGGAAACGGGTACCACGCGATGTTTCGCACCCGCCCCTACTCGGTGGTTTGGCTTGTGGTCGCAATCTCTGCGCTCGGCCCGGCGTACCGGGCCATGAAGCCCCTGATGGCGTTGAAGTACTGCCGGAAGCCCACGTACATCAGGTCGTTGTGGCCCGCGCCCGGTATGATCTCCAGGTGCTTGTGGGCAGTCTCGAGCTTGTTGAACATGTCCACCGCGTCGGCCAGCGGCGCCGATTCGTCCCACTGGCCGTGAATCACCAGCGCGGGAATGTCGATGGAATAGAACTTGGCCTGGTAGTCGTCCTCCAGCGCCTGCACCACCTCCGGCTCCAGCCCCTCGGCTATCCGTCCCAGGTTGGGCCGCCCGCTCTCTATGATGACGCCGTTGATCCGGTCGGCGGCGGTTATGGCAAGCTCCCCTGCGGAGTGACGACCCATGGAGCGCCCCATGACGTATAGCGGGCCCGTGAACCGAAGCGCCCGAATGGTCTCCTGCAGCCAGTCCAGCACGTTGTGCGCGTCCGACAGTATGGTGTTGAAACTCGGCGAACCACCGGACGCCCCAAAGCCCCGGTAGTCGGCGACAAAAAAGTTTGCGCCGATTTCATTGTAGTGCGGCGCGATGTCGTCGTAACGGGCAACGGATTCGCCGCCGCCGTAGAAAAACAGCACGGTGGGGTTTTCACGCCCCACCGCGAAAAAGCGGCACGACAGCGTGGTCCCATCGGCAACGGTCACCCCATAGTCCACCGCTCCTTGGGGCGTTTCGGTCCAGCCTCGCATCGGGTGGAAAGAACGGGCCGACGCCTCGGGGTTGTCCAGCACGGAGTAATCAACGGTATTCATGGCGGTCCCCCTGTGGTAGTGCGCTGCATTGTACTATGGCCGAGCGACCCGTTGGGCGCCCCCCGTTGGATACGGGGGTGAACGAAAGTAGCCACGATGCAAATCGGACTTTACGACGGGCCTGACCAAGCCAAGTTGGAGTCCCATCCGGTTGCCGCCGACGGATACGACGAGTACATCCGCGGCGCCCAGGAAGTGGAGCACATGGGGTGCCAGTACTACGTTTCCATTGAGCGCCAGACCTCCGACGTTAGATCCTCAGCTCTCCCAACGTGTACCTCGCCGCATTGGCCCGCGCCACCAGCGCCACGCGTTTCGGCGTCATGATCTAACAGCTGCTCGTCCATCACCGTTGTAAAAATGGTTGACTTCAGTTGCAAACCATCTTTAGGCTTTCCTGAAAACGCGGTCTGAACCGCGCCGCCGCCCCAACAGTTCAAGACGGCTCCGCTCGGGAACCTTACCCGGAAACACCGAACGGATCCCCGTTCAAGCCACCCCGCGAACCTCAGCCCACACGGCAACCTGAACCGGATTGAGTCTGCGTCTCCGCTTCCCCCGCCGATGTTGCGCTGCAAGCGCCGGTCTCAGCTGTCCCGCAATCGCACCCCAGTACGTCCACACGTGCTTCAGTCTCTTCCTCGCGGGTACGTTGAAGGTGACCTGGACGCCATTGCCGACGGGACAGACCCGCCGGCGAGGCATGCGCTCCCAACAGCCGATCAGCTCGGCACTATCCTTGCGAAAGCGACACGTCTACCGCGGCAAGGCCTTCGACGGCCACACCGTATCCGAGCATGTCCTGCATCTGCCGCTTCAGTTGCAGAGTGAGGGCAACGCGGGTGTAGCGCAACGTCAGCGGCGACCGTTCCGCCAACTGCCGGGCCACTTCCCAAGCCCTTGGCAGTAGTTCGTCACGGGGGAGCACTTCGGCCACCACGCCGAGTTCCAACGCCTCCCGTGCCGATAGCATCCGCCCGGTCAGCAGGAAGTGCCGGCCTCGGTGCTGTCCCAACACCAGGGGCCAGATCACATGGACGCCGTCGCCGGGCACAACGCCGCGTGGGAAGTGGAGTGCGTCCTGAAAGGTGGCGGTCTCCGACGCCAACACGATGTCGGACATCACCGGAATCTCGGCGTGGATGGTCGCCGGGCCGTTGACTGCGCCGATGATCGGCACTTCGATCTCCAGCAGGTTGGTCAACAGCCGCTTACCCTCCCAATAGGTCTTATCCCAGTCCCGAGGCATTCGCCGGGTGGGGCGGTTGGACTCGAAATCAGCGCAGTAGTCGTCGCCGGTGCCGATGAGGATGACCACCCGGTTGTCCGGGTCCGCACCGATGTCGGCGAAGGCGTAACCCAGCTCCCGGTAAGACGCCTCGCCCCAGAGCAGGCTTCCGTCCCCCGAGTGGAACGTCACCTGGAGAATCCCATCCTCCCGTTGCACACTGACCGTCTCGTATTAGTTCCCATAGTCCGCCAGCGCTGTCATGGCTTTCCTCCTGTAGTTTTTGGGTTGGGGTTTGCTGTGGGCAATTCGGCCCAGGCCCAACTTTACACCAGCAGACAGCAGCCTTTCTGAGCTTGTGTCGGCGGGTCCAGGCCAGGCAAGCGGCGCTGGTAGCGGTGATGCGAAAGCTGCTTGCGAAGCTGAACGCCATCGCCCGGCGGCGTAGGCCCGGGACGCCAGAGCCCACCCCAACCACCCGAAAACCCCTGACCTCACACACGGATACTCCCGCGCGGGCGAGTATCCAGAAATCCCGCCCCACCAACACGTGGGCATGCGTTTCGCGATTTTCTATGCCGCGTCAGTCGTTTGACGGGTCAAACCTTTCTGATTACACTGCCGGAAACTGTATCGGAACGCTCGCACGGGTATCAATTGCCCTATCACAGAGGGAGGTTTCGCCATGGCTTTGGCGCCGAATCGGGTAGATTACAGCCCCATAATCGACCGGCCCATCATCAAGTGGCCCAACGACGCCAGAGTGGCGTTGTGGATTGCTCCCAACGTCGAGCACTACGAATACGAACCGGAATTCGACGGGCAGCGCGACCCTTGGCCGCGCACTCCCTATCCGGACGTTCAGCAATATGCCTACCGGGACTACGGCAATCGGGTGGGCTTCTGGCGCATGGTAGACGTGCTGGACAAGCACGACATCCGCTGCTGTGTGTCCCTGAACCTGGCCGTGCTGGAGCATTTCCCCGAAATCGGGGAGGCCATGGTGGAGCGCAACTGGGACTTTATGAGCCACGGCATTTACAACACCCGCTACCTGAACACCTACACCGAAGAGCAGGAGCGGGAGTTTTACCGGGACACCATCGACACCCTGAAACGGCACACCGGCAAACAGCTCAAAGGGATGCTCGGGCCGGCCATATCCGGCACTGACCGCACCCCGGACCTGATGGCCGAGGCTGGCCTCATTTACCATACCGACTGGATGCACGACGATCAGCCCGTGCCCATCAAGGTTAAGAGCGGCAAGCTCGTTTCGGTGCCGTACTCAATCGAGCTGAACGACGCGCCGCTGTTCCGGCAGCACTACGAGGGCGACTACTTTGCCGAGATTTGCAAGGCCCAGTTCGACCAGCTCTATCAGGAAGGCGCCCAGAGTGGACGGGTAATGTGCATCGCCCTCCATCCCTATCTCATCGGCCAGCCCCACCGGGCCAGGTATCTGGACGAAGTGCTGGGCTACATCATGTCCCACGACGGGGTCTGGCAGACCACAGCGGACGACATAGCGGACTACTATATCGCCAACTACTACGACCAATCGGTAGCCCATGCGGCGCGATTGAATGGTTGAGTTAAGGGCTGACAGCGTTGGCAGTGAGGCGCGGGTGGCTCATGAGTCGCCCCTATGGTGAAGGGTGCAGAGGGCGTTGGGGCGAGCACAAGGTTGCCCCGGCATTGCGACCACACCACCTGAAATGAGACCCTAACTGGCCGCAAAGAGCCTACCGGCCACAATGAGGAGGTGAAGAGATGCCCGCAGAACGGCGCTTCGGGATGGACCACGGGCACTACGACTGGTCGCCCATCAACAAAAGGGGGATTCTGCGCTGGCCCGATGATGCGCGGGTTGCCCTGTGCGTTATCGTCAACCTCGATCACCCGGAATGGGATCCGCCGGCCGACAGCTTCACCACGCCTTTCGCCGGCGGTTTGAGCGCCCGAGCCTTCCCGGACTACGCCAGGCTGTCCCATCGGGAATACGGGCATCGGGTGGGTATTTTCCGCGTGCTGGACACCTTGCAGAAGCACGGCATAAAGGCCACGATTGCAATGGACGCCATGACTGCCGAGAACTATCCCTATCTGGTGCGGCATTGCCTGGACGCCGGCGCTGAAATCATCGGCCACGGCGTATCTTTGTCGCGCATGATAACCAGCAACATGTCCGAGGATGCAGAGCGGGAGTACATCGGCCAATCGGTCGCTGCCCTGACTCGCGCCACCGGCAGCGCGCCAGCCGGGTGGTTGGGGCCGGAATACGGGGAGTCCGCCCGCACTCCGCAGCTATTGTCCGAGGCCGGGCTGCGCTACGTCTGCGATTGGGTCAACGATGAGCAGCCCTACCCATTGCACAGCCCCCACGGGGAAATGTTCGCCCTGCCCTTGATGGCGGAGCTGGACGACGTGGCAGCCCTTTGGGAACGAAGGGTGATCATCGGGCGGTATCAACAGCTCCTGGAAGAAAGCTTCGAAACGCTGTACGAGGACGGACAGCAAAACGGACGTCTGATGGCGTTGAACCTGCATCCCTGGCTCATCGGCCAGCCTTTCCGCATCGGCTATCTCGACCGAGCGCTGGGGCGCATCATGCGCCGGGGCAGCGTGTGGGCCGCCACCGGCTCGGAGATTGTGGATTGGTATCGGCGCAATCCCCCGACGGCCTAGGGCCTGTTCACACTAACGCAGTGCATCGAGAATGAGTGCGAATGAGATGAACCCAAGGAAGAGCACGTCGAGCTTCTCAAAGCGGGAGAAGACGCGGCGAAATCCCTTCAACCGACGGAATAGCCGCTCGATCTCATTCCGCCTCTGGTACATCTTCCGATCATACGCCCATGGGTGTACACGGGTGCTCAGGGGTGGCACCACCGGCATGAACCCCAAGGCCAAGGCGAGTTGGCGGGTCTCATTGCCCTCATATGCCCGGTCCATCAACCTGGACAGGCCTGGGCGTTGCGGGCCAAGACGGGTCAGCAGCTTACGCCCTTCCGGCGCGTCGTGGGCCTGTCCAGGGGAGAGCGAGAACGTTATGGCGGTTCGAGCATCCGCGGCAACCATATGAATCTTGGTGCTCCAGCCGCCCCGGGACTTGCCGATAGACTGAGGTCCGTTTTTTTAGCGCGCCCGTGCCATCGGGGTGGACCTTGACGATGGTGCTGTCCATCGCTACCGCTTCGAGTTTGATGCGCACAATCTGTTCCCGCTGGAGGTGTTCAAACACCCGGTCGATCACTCCATTCTTCGACCAGCGGTTCATCCGTGTGTAGACGGTATGCCAGTTGCCGAATCGGGCCGGCAACCCCCGCCACTTGCAGCCCTGCTCAGCGACATACAGAATCGCGTTGAGCACTTGCAAGTTCGACAGTTTGACGTTGCCGCGCTGAACGGGCAGGACCGGTGCAATGCGTTCGTACTGAGCTGCTGTAATCTCCATGCGGCGATGATAACATTTCAGCACCGTTAGTGTGAACAGGCCCTAGTCGTTGCCTCGTTCCCCACGTTCCTGGGGGTGGGGTTGACGGTCAGGATCATTCGGTTATCCCGTCATTCCGTCTCGCCTGAGGCGCATGGGTTTGACAAAGACGGGCTCTCGCATATGCCGCCTCTCTGAGCGCACCAGGAATGTGTAGAATGCGGTACGAGATGCTCCAACTTCGCGCAGAATGATGCGGGACACCCGCTCGGGGAGGCGGCAATGACATTATCTCTGATAAGGGGCAAGCACGTCGTCTGCAAGGTTACAGGGCCGCGATCGGCGGACGTTGTCGCCGACGGGGCGGTGCTCCAGCGGGACGGACTGATCGAAGCGGTGGGTAGCTATCGGGAACTCAGCCGCCAGCATCCCGACGCCGAAGTCATTGGCTCCGACAACCACATCGTCATGCCAGGACTGGTCAACGACCACTTCCACGTCGGCCTCACCCCCTTCCAGATGGGGGCGCCCGACCTGCCGTTGGAGATGTGGAGCCTGGCCCGCATCGGCACCCGGTTGATCGACCCCTACCTGGACCAACTTTACGGTGCGGTCCAGATGATCGAGACGGGGACCACCACGGTGCAGGCGATACACTCGCCCGGGCGGGGATACGGACCGGTAAGCCTGGAGATCGCCGACAAGGTGGTAAGCATGTGCCTTCATTTATCAAAAACCCAGGATCAATGTCTGCCGTGATCATCACGTCCCGCTTTACGGCCAGTACCTTCACTCCCAAGCGCGACAACAACGCCCGCTTCCCATCGTCATCCAGCTCGTCCAGACCCGCAGACACCTTCAGGCAGTAATCGCGAATGCGGTCCCCCGCCGCCATAATGATTTCCTCCCTCTCTTGCTGTTCCGCCAGAGCAGACAGTCGTCCCCGTGCGATCTCCAGCGTACCCGACAACTTCTGCGTCTCAGTTTCCAAAAGTTCGACGCGAATAGTGCCCCGCTGGTACAACCCCAGCAAGCGCACCTCCTCTTGTTCCAACCTACGTACCTCGCCCTGCAGTCGCTCAATTTCCTCCCCAATTGCCCCACCACCCGTCCGGTAGCTTGACTCCAAGTCCGCTATTACCCCGCTCGGGTCCTGAACCATCGCGACCACGTACGACCACACCTGATCGTGCAACCATTCCCCGCTGATGCAGTAGGCACCCTCACAGCCATTTTCCCCACGAACGGCCCCTCGCGCCCTCGCACTGCACCGGTAGTACCAATACTTTCCCACACTACCAGCTCCGACCACCGATCCTCCACACCACCCACACCTCACGTAGCCGGTCAGCAAGTACCGCCGGACACCTCGGCCCGCATACCGCTCCTGGGCCTCTTCCAACCGCTCATTGACCTGCCGGAACAATGCTTCCGAAATCAACGGGGGTGTGTACCCCCTTATTTCGATCCACTCCTCTTTTGGAGCGGCAACCTGCCTACCCTTGCCACGATCCCCACCAACGCTTCTGGTCTTCCCGTAGTAATCTATGCCCACGCAGCTCGTGTTCGTCAAGACCCCTCGAATCGTGACCACGCTCCAAGACGTTCCTGTTTTCGACGGGACCCCTTCCTCGTTCAACGTCTTCGCAATCCGGTACATGCTCCAACCTTCGTTATATTGTTGGAAGATCCTCTTCAAGACACGGGCTTCCGCTTCGTTCACCAACCGCTCTCGAGTCTCAGGATCTAGATCGTAACCATACGGCTGGTTCCTTGCACCCGTCGGAACGCGACCACTGCGAGCCACAGCGTTCTTGCCCCTTATGGACCGCTCCCGGAACATGGAACGCTCCTGGCTCCACGCATACCCACGCACGAACTTCACCAGTTCACCCTCGGGCGTGGAGTCCGACGGTTCTTGCACGAAATACACCTCCACGCCGCGCGCTGCGAACTCTCGCAATAGCACCAGCAATTCCACCGGATCACGCGACAAGCGGTCTGTACTGTAAACGAACAGGGCGTCAAACTCACCGGCGGCCGCCATATGACGCAGCTTGGTCAACTGCCCCCGATCCAAGTCCGCACCAGACCCAACTTCGGGGAGGACATCCTCCGGTTCAATCGGGTACCCCAAAGAACTCGCAAGCTTGATACATTCCGCTCTCTGCGTGTCCAGTGACGTCCCATCTTCTTGAACTGAAGAACTCACCCTTGGGTAGACTTTGCCCTTCTTATTCTTTGCCGGCATAACCAACCTCCTTACTCTGGAATCGTTACTTTCCATCCGTGGCGGCGCACGCGGTGCACCGCCACGGACTTTTCCAAACGCGGGCAATCCTGCCTTACCCCAGCACCTCCTCGGCGTAGGCCCCGCCGTGCACCATCGCCCGCACCCACTCCCGCTGCTCGAGACTGTCTACCACGTGGACCACGAGGCGCACTTGGCCGCCCTCACACGGCTGCCATCCGCTGTCCGCCACGCCGTCCACGACCGACACTACGTCCACCCAGCCCTCAATGGGAGCACCGTCGGGATCCAGCCACCTCTCCTCGATCCAGATGCCGCGAGGTCCCGCCGACGATTGAAAACCACCTCCGAGGGTCGTAAGATTGACCACGACCTCCTCGGGTTCCCGCTCGACTGGTCGTAGTGCCGTGGACGAGGCTCCACCCTCCCTCGGCGCTTTCTTTGTGGCGGACCACGCCAGGCCCGTCAAATCTCTTTCCATGACATTCTCTCCTTGGCCATCTGTCGGCGTCTCGTGATACAAAAACAGCCGGCCCGTCGCCACCCAATCAGGCAGCAATCGCCGACTACCACAAATCCAAGTCGATTTCGGCCGTGATCGTCACCTCCCCCTCAACCACCAGCACCTTCACGCCAAGGCGCGCCATCAACGCCCTCTTGCAGGCCGGATCGAGTTCTTCCAGCTTTGCGGACACCATCAGGCAGTACTCGCGAACACGCTCACAAGCCGCCAACGCGTTTTCTTCCCTCTCACGCTGCTCATCCAGCTCCGCCAGGCGTACCCGCAGGTCCGCCAGCAAAGTCGACGACTCTTCCATCCTCGCAACCAGCAACTCGAGCCTGACCGTGCCCTCATGGCACAGGTTCAGTAGGCGCACCTCCCGTTGCTCCTCTTTCTGAACCTCGCCTCGGAGCCGCTCGATTTCCTGTCCAAGTTCCCCGGCGCGTGTCTGACGGTTCAGTTCAAGATCCGCAATTACCCCGCTCGGACCCTGAACCATCGCCACTACGTGCGACCACACCTGGTCCTCCAGCCAATCCGCTTTGACGGCCCTCGCCCTGCATTCTCCTGATCCAGCATCCTGTTGTGCTCCCGACCCGGAAGCCCCACTGCACCGGTAGTACCGACGCTTCCCGGCACCTGCACGTACGCCCATCGACGCCCCGCACGACCCACACCTGACAGAACCCACCAAGAAGCACGGGCGTGCCCTATCTCCCCGAAAACGCGCCTGCGCTTCTCCCAACCGTTCCTGCACCTTCTGGAACATTTCCTTTGAGATGATCGGCGGTGTGTATCCACTCATTTCAATCCACTCCTCTCGCGGTGCGGCAACCCGCTTGCCGTTACCGCGGCACCCGCCAACTGTCCTTGTCTTGCCGTAGTAATCCACTCCCATGTAGGACGTGTTCGACAACATCCTATGGAGCCCAGGCCGACTCCACGCCTTGCCCGTTTTCGTCTTCACTCCTTCCCCGTTCAACATCTCGACTATCCCGGATATGTTCAAACCCTCGGCATAAAGGCCGAAGACCCTCACGACTACTTCGGCTTCCACTTCGTTGAACACCCGCTTCATGGTGGCCGGGTCCAAGTCGTAACCGAAGGGTTGGGCATGGACACCGGTCGGCATTCGACCACTGCGAGTTACGGCGTCCATGCCACGGACTGTCCGCTCCCGGTGCTTGCAACGCTCCTGATTCGCACAGAGCTCGATGACGGCGTTGATAAACTCAGCCCACGGCGCGAAAGCCAACGGGCCCTGCACGAAATGCACCTCCACCCCGTGCGAGGCGAACTCGCGCATCAGCATCAGCAGATCGACCAGGTTACGAGACAAACGGTCAGGGCTGTAGACAATCAGCACGTCAAACTCGCCAGTTGCCGCCATGAGGCGCACCTTGTTCAACTGAGGCCGGTCCAAGCTTGCGCCCGACACGACCTCCCGAAGCACGTCTAATGGGTCAACCCCGTAATCCATCTAGTTCGCCAACCTGACTATCTCCGCCGACTGAGAGTCCAGGGACGTCTGGTCAGCCTCGATAACCGAAGCACTGCGCACGTAGGCCAAAGCCCTCTTCTTGTTCTTCGACATGTCATTCCTCCTTGCTCTTTGCCAATGACCTAGCAACTTCGATACATGCCGCTGCCTGCATCTCCACCGACAAGCCTTCTTCCTGGTTTGTCGAACGCACACGGACATAGGCCACGGCCTGTTTCTTCCTTTTCGTCATGTCAATCCTCCGTCCATTCCAGAGGGTTTGCTCCGTCGCCGACGGACGCGACACACACGCCGCCGGCGACTTTTCCATGCGCGGCATTACCCGCCCTACCCGAGCACCTCCCTGGCGTAAGCCCCGCCGTGCGCCATCGCACGCACCCATTCTTTCTGGTCCGGACTGTCCGTCACCCGAACCACCAGCCGAACCCGGCCGCCCTCGCACTCCTGCCACCCGCTGTCCGCCACGCCGTCCACGACAGGAACACCGGCCACCCAGCCCTCAATGTGCGCACCGTCCAGGTCCAGCGACCTCTCCTCGGGCCAGATGCCGCGAGGTCCCGCTGCCGATTGAAAACCCCCTCCGAGGGTCGTATGATCAAAGACGACCTCCTCGGGTTCCCGCTCGACTGGTCGTGGTGCCGCGGACGAGGGTCCAATCTCCCGCGGCGCTTTTTTCCTGCTGGACCCCGCCGGGCCCGTCAACTCTTTTTTCATGACATTCCTCTCCTTGCCCATCTGTGGGCATCTCGTGAAACACAAACCAGCCGACCCGTCGCCACCCAATCAGGCAGCAATGGCCAGCTACCACAAATCCAGGTCAATCTCTGCCGTGATCTCTACCTCCGCTCCGACCACCAGCACTTTCATCCGCAAGCGCGCCATCAGGTCCCTCTTGCAGGCGTCATCCATTTCTGCCAGCTGTTCCGACACCCCCAAACAGTACTCGCGGACGCGCTCACATGCAGTGACCGAGGTTTCTACCATCGCGCGCTGCTCCTCCAGCACCACGAAACGTGCCCACAGGCCCGCCAGCAAAGCCGGCAACCTTTTCATGTCTTCCTTCTCTAAGCACACCACCTCTTGCTTCAATTTTCGGATCTCGCCGAGGAGCCGTCCGAATTCCTGCTCAATCTCCAAGCCGCGTACAGGAGGTCTCTCTCCAGATCCACGATTACTCCATTCTGGCCCCGAACCGTCGCCGTCGCGTGAGACCAAACCCAGTTCTCCAACCGAGCCACGTTGATGGCCCTAACCCGGCGGTCTTCTTGATCAGCACTTCCACATACTTCCGCCCGGGGAGCCCCGCTGCACCGGTAGTACAAACACTTCCCGGTGCGTTCATGTACGGTCATCGAGGTTCGGCACACCTGACACTTGACAAAACCTGTCAAGAAGTGCGGGCGTGCCTTATCTCCCCGAAAACGCGGCTCCGCTGCCAACCGTGCCTGCACCTTCTGGAACAAAGCCTCTGAGATAATCGCCGGTGTGTACCCATTCATTTCAATCAACTCCTCTCTCGGTGTGGCAACCCGCTTGCCCTTGTCGCGGCCCCTACGAACTGTCTAGGTGTTCCCGTAGTAATCCACCCCCATGTAGGACCCATTCGACAAGATCCTCCGGAGCGCACTTACTCTCCAAAGACCACCCGTCTTTGACCGGACACCTGCCGCGTTCAACGTCGTGGCGATCCGATACACGCTCCAGCCTGCGGCGCACAGCCGAAAAATCCTCTCCACGACCCTGGCTTCCGCTTCGTTCACCAAGCGTTTTTTTGCCACCGGGTCGAAATCGTAACCATAGGGTTGGTTCTGCCCGCCAAGAGCCGCAATACGCATGCCTCTCAACTCCCGGAGTTCCAGATTCTCAAGCAGGACCTCCAGCAGATTGCGTACGGACGTGGAATCCGCCGAGCCCTGCACAAAATGCACCTCGACGCCGTGCTCGCTGAACTCCCGCAGCAGCGCCAGCAAGTCCACGGGTTTACGCGACAACCGCTCAACGCTGCAAACGATCAGAGCGTCCAGCTTACCGGCAGACGCCATGCGACGGAGATTTGCCAACTGCGCACGGTCCAGGGTCCCTCCCGACCCGATTTCCCGGTGAACACATTCCGCGTCAACCTGGAACCCCAGAGACACCGCAAGCCTGGTGCATGCCTCTGCCTGAGTGGCCACTTCCTGGTCCGACGAATTCACGCGCGTGTAAATGGCAACCTGCTTTTTCTTTCCCGACATATCAGTTCTCCTTGTTGTCAAACTCGGTTCCTGCCGTCGCCGGCGACGCACCACGTACGTCGCCGGCGACCTTTACAACGGCGGAATTACCCGCCCTACCCCATCACCTCCTTGGCGTA
Organism: Dehalococcoidia bacterium; assembly: GCA_965217175.1. Classification (GTDB taxonomy): domain Bacteria; phylum Chloroflexota; class Dehalococcoidia; order Lucifugimonadales; family UBA3495; genus Bin87. The sequence goes on along the minus strand of OZ244251.1, from coordinate 519,974 downwards.
GGCGCCGCCGTACGCCATCGCACGCACCCACTCACGCTGCTCGGGGCAATCCATAACACGGACTACCAACCTCACACGGCCGCCTTTGCACTCCTTCCACCCGCTGTCCGCCACTCCGTCCACGACGGGCAAACCAGCCACCCAGCCCTCAACGGGCGACCCGTCCAAGTCCAACGACCTCTCCTCAGGCCAAATGCCGCCAAGTTCTGCCGCCGCCGATTGCCAACACCCTCCGAGTTCGATACCATGAACAACGACCTCTTCGAGTTGGTTCTCGGTTGGTCGTGGGGCCGCGGACGAGGCTCGAATCTCCCGCGGCTCCGTTCTTTTAACTGCGGGCTTGCTCAAGCCCGAATTCTGCTTCACCATTCCAGTTACTCCTTTCCCCATGGGAAGGTTTTCTTTACCAAGGCCACCAATCTGAGTAGGGTTCCACGCGGTTGGTGACCTAGCGTCTGTTCCGGGACATCCTTCTCCTGCTGGCCAGCGGTGCTCACACGGACGTAGAATCCGGAATGGCGATCCGTTGACGACTTGCCGTTCGCCTTGGCGACCGACCTGTTTTTTGGGGATTTCATGATTTACTCCATCTTGAGGTTTCTGATTCGTCTCTCGTGGTCAAGCAAAAAGCCGCGAAGCCACCGGCCTTCATGGCCGGGGCACCGCGGCAAATTCACAAGGGTCCGAACGCGCCGTCGGTCGAACTGGCCCGCTCCAGCGGAGAAAATTGCGAAACTTACCCGATGATAAAATCAAAGGATGAGCCAGCAACCGGAGCTGCACCCCATTTAGCTCCAGTACCCAGTACGGACCAGCCAGCAGGGATACCAGGAAGTGGAACGACTGCTGCCACTGCTGGGCGAACTCCAGAACGCAGCCATCCGACACCGCCGGATGCTGGGCAAAGCTGGTGTTCCCAACAAGGAAATACTGCGTCTCCAGAACGCCGGCATTACCGACCTGCGCAAGCACGACCCAGACTTCGCGAACATCGCCAGAAAACTGGCCGAATCGGTCGTCAAACGAGTCAACGACGCCTACCACCGGGCCTACACCGTACCCGGCGCCGGATTTCCAAAAACGAGGTTCCCTCACCAGTTCAGGACACTGGAAATATCCGAGCCGCGAGTACAGCACGTCAAGTTCAGGGAATCGGGTGTCGCCGAGATCCACATCAAGGGCTTGCCCATCCTGTGTTTCAAGACCGCCCACCGCATCAATGTTCTGGAACAGCCAAGATCCATCAGGATCACCCAACACGGCAGGGCGCTGACAGCCACGCTGGTGTACGAGTTCCCAAATTACCAGCCGTCGCCGGCAAAGTACCAATCCTGCGGGATTGACCCAGGCATGGTGCAGAGGCTTACCGTCGTCAATAACCAGCAAATTCCCGGCATTGACACCAGCCAGCACCGGAAGACGGTCCGTCGCCTTAAGCGCAAGATGCAGCGCTGCCGAGACGCCGCCATACGTGACGGCCGAGCCCGTTGGGTGAACGTCAAACAGAGAGACGGAGCCACCAAACGCCGTTTCAGATGGAACGGCAGAGCAAGTAGACACTACCTGCACGTCATGCAGCTCCAAACAGTAGAGCGTAAGCGCATCAAGAACTTGCAGGCTGCAGAACACCGAATCACGACCGACATCGTCCGCAAACACGGGCTGATTGCCGTTGAGGACACGACAATCGGCAACATGACGCGCTCCGCCACAGGTACGCTGGAGAACCCCGGCCGAAACGTAGCGCAGAAGCGCGGCCTCAACCGGTCGATTCTGTCCCAGCGCTGGGCTGCCATCAGCCAGAAGATCGAGTACAAGTCCCACTGGTATGAAAGACAGTTCGTGAGAGTACCAGCCCAGCACACGAGCCAAACCTGCCCAGCCTGCGGAAACGTCGACGCCAGCAACAGGACCACGCAGGCACAGTTCCATTGCCTGAAGTGCGGTACCAACGCGAACGCAGACGTGATAGGTGGAGAAAACGTACCCTGCCGTCGTGTAGCCACCATGGCAGGGGTAGGAAATCTGGCCAGCAGGCCAGCCTCGGTGAACCGCCGTGCCCGCAAAGGAACCAAGCAACACACCCGGGCCCTTCAGCGGCCCTTGTTGCTGTTCACGAGAACGCGAACCTAGTTTCGCAATTTTCTGAAAGAAACGCCCGCTCACCGAGCAACGTGATATATTTGCCATTGTGTAGCCCTCCCTGTTAACCGCAAGGGGCTATGCTTCAGGCCGTCGTGTGTCGCCAAACCACTTCGGCCGTTTCTTTTATCTCATGTAGATTAAATTAGCACAATTACTCTACGCGATTACTCCCCATAACCGCCACCTGAAACTGTCATCATCTTCAGACATTGGCGCGATCACGCCTAGTCCGCCTGCAGCAGTAGTTTCGTTCTCTCCCTAGCCAGTTGGAGTACCATCTCCTGGTTCGGAGACAGCCCCTCCCCCACGTACTCCAACCAACCGCCGTCTTCACGCCTCCAATCCCGTCCATACCGGACCAGCCCGCCTAACGACGACTTCACCGATGCGGCATCCACTGCGCGCGTTTCACCGGTCAGGAAGATGGCATGCGCCAACGACGACGTCTTCAATTTCCGCCCGTACACTCGCGCCGCCGCGAATGCCCTCAGGCGATTGCCCCGTTTGTCAGACACGACCCGGTAGTCGTAAACCGGTGCGCCCGTCTCTTCGTCGTGTTCCGGAGTGAAGTACTGCATCGACTCCGAGTCACCACCAGACACCCGCGCACACCAAACACGAAAATCGCTGCCCGCATACTCAGTGGCAGAACTCGCACCTTCACCGGTACCCGCCAAGGTGTCAGCTACACCGGCCTCGCCCAGCAACCGGTCAGCTTCCCCAGTGATCTGGTCTATGAGCACCAAGTTTACCTCTGCCCACCGTTTCAACCGTGCCCCCTTTCGTTCTTTGTCTGCCCCCTTTCGCTGCTTTTCGACCATCGCCGTCCTGAGCTCCGCCAAATCGGCGAAAAAATCAACCATGTCTCTGTCCTCCTCAACATCACTAACCGGAACTCTCGGCACCGACAACCTGCCTGAAACGCACAATTCAGATGTGCTCCTTTTTTTATTGTACCCCCACGTCCGGGGTTCTTATGGGTATTTTCGCACAGAGGCACCGTAACGGCAAGGGCTTTCAACGCGGTTTATTAGCGATATGCGCAGCATGCAACGCAACATCGCCCACGGACCTAACAATCTGCCCTCGCGACCAATCGCGTAACCGGAAACCGGACACCGACGGGCACCACTCAAACGGCCCTGAACCGCCCCTGCACACGCTGGGTCATTGGCCGGAAACCCAGTCCTGCGCTGATGCTGTGGACGCTCTGGTACCTCGACACTGAAAAATACCCCGGGCCGTGCTTTGAGTATCAAACGACCCCGATAAATTCCGCCGCCTTCGGCAGCTGCCAAGGCCGGCATAATCCCCCTGTCCCAAGTCGGGGTAATCTCCGAAGTTTCCACAGCGCCGAGATCGTCGGCGTAGCGGAAACAGACGCAGGACTGCCGTGAAACGCTGCCCACGACGCAGCTGACCACAAACAGACCAGCACGCGCCACGCCGAGAGCCGCCCCAACGGGCGGCTTTTCGCTTTTCGGGCGCCGCAACTCTTCAAAGGACACAAACCAATGAAAAAGCCCGCCAACGCGCTCAAGCCCATCGTGACCGACGTCCTGTGTTCCGCAGCCCAAGAGGTGATCCAGCAATTTCGCACCAAGACGTCTCACCCCTTCCTCCTCGACGCGAAACTCGGCGACGCCACCACCGGGCCAATGCCCGACACCGCAATTGCATCCAGTTACCACACACCGCTAGGCTCAATCGGCTACAGGTTGAGCCGCATCGCGGCCACACTCGTTCATGTTGACCAGCAACTCGGCAAGCCTTTGCACGAAATCGCCCAGCGAACCAACGACGTCATGGCTGAAGCCGCAATCATCAACCGACACAACCGCCGGCCACCTCTCTACGCCGAGTCCACCATCGGTGTTCTCATCAAACTGGGATTCGCTACCCCGCAGCACTCGCCACTCATCCGCGCCGCCGGCTACATCACCCCACCTCCCGTCGTCCCGAGAAGCCGCGACATTGATGACATCAAGGCGGACATCGCCGCCCACATGGCACAGTCCCACGAACCCCAGAGCCCCAACGACATCCTCCAGTCCTTGAGCCATCGCCAGGACGACCTCTCCAATTGGCCGCAGCTGGATCTGACGCTTTTCATCGACCGCGTCGCCGGCATTCGCCCCGACGACCGGGAGCTCTACAACCCGGACCAGCCTTGGGGCACACTCATCAGACCCCCGAAGCTGGTTGCCAATACCGTGCTCTACATCCTCGCCAGCGACCAACAGCCCCGCACCACGGCGTACCTCGTTGACGAGATCCAACGCCTGGTGGGTCACCACCTGCCCGACCGGTACAACGTCCTCAACGCCGTCCGCAACTTCGCCTACCCGTCCGACAAGATCTCGCTCCGAGGCCCGTCCACGTTCGGACTGAGCGAATGGGACACCACTCCAGACGCTCAGCACGCGGCCAGACCTCGCGTCACCACCGGAGACCACATCTACGCCTTCCTGACGGAACACGGCCCCGCCAACACGGAAGACATCATTGAACACACCCAGCGGAAGGCCGTAACCACGAGGAGAAACGTGCAGGACGTCATCAACCACGATCCCGCAAATCGGTTCGTAAGGACTCCCGACCGGCGGGTAGTCGCCAATCCATTCCACAAGGGCCTCAACCCCGACGCCACCGCCCTGACGGTCATCGCAGACGGACAACGAAGCCGACTTGGACCCATTCTGCGCCAGTCCGAGCTCCTGTGGCTCACCCGTTACGTGGAGGCACTGAATGACCTGGTGCCGCCGACGCCCTCCAGAGTCGAGGTCACGGGCGCACGCGCGGCTGGATTCGCAACGGACGACCCCATGCAGATCACGGTCGTCGTCGACCCAAACGACAGGCCCAGCCTGGGACCTCGGCTTGCGAGCATCACCGCCGCCACCTCCGGGCTGGTGCCGTCCGTACGACCCAACATCATCCTCCTATCACCCCAGCAGTGGGCCAATCAACAGGACGGCGAATCACCCGAAGCCCATCACAACGCCTGGCTGGCACCTCACACGAAACAATTGCCAAACTCACCCGATGACAAAATTAACGGATGAGCCAGCAACCGGACCTGCACCCATCTCGTTGCAGTATCCAGTGAGTACCAGCCAACAGCGCTACCCGCGAATTGGGCAGTTGCTGCCACCACCGGGCGAACTCCAGAACGCAGTAATATGGCCCACCAGCCGGCCTCAGTGAACTGCCGTACCCGCCAGGGAACCAAGCAACGCACCAGGGCCGCTGAGCGGCCCTGGTGCTGTTCACTAAAACGCGAACTCAGTTTCGTAATTTTCTAGAAATCAGCGCACCGACAGACGTGCTGCAGCAGATCAGCCCAAGTAAATTAGTGCGAAACCAAGGAGCGACAACAACATGCCGCCGCGAGATCCACAGCCGGCCAACCGCAGACGAAAATCGAAGCCCAAGCTCGACGTACAGGAACCAGCACTCACCAAGATGCTGGAGCAGTACTGCGACCTACGCCGGCGAGGTTTCGGCCAGCAAGCCATCCAAACCAAGGCCAGCTGGCCCAGGCATTACCCAAAACTATTGCTTGAAGAAGCCACAAGGCGCGAAATGCCGGGCTCCCAGGGAAGCCAGGAACAGGCCGTGACAGAATGGCTGCTGGAAATGTACGACGCCGGCACCGAACTCAGGGTCATCCAAAGGATGTCGGCCTATACTGGCCAGCAAACTCAGAAGAAGCTGCAAACCGCCCTCGACAACGCGAGCGGCCCAGCCCCGAACGGCCTCATCATCACGGATACTCACGGAGAGCCAGCCAGGGTATCCTGGCTCGACACCAACGGGGAACTCATGCACCGGCCGTTCGATGGAGCCTTCCCAGCCCATTACCCGGAAGAACGCGCCATACGGCAATGTACAGAAGTCCTGTACCGGCTGATCAGCTACCCAAACAATTCGGCCCGTGATCGTGCCTACACCATGCTGTCCATGGCACAGGCCGGCCTGCACTCGTTCGACTATGACTCAGGCAGGTGGGTACACGCAGAATTGGAGAGAACCAGACTGGACGAGGACGCGAAGCACACCGTCATCATGAAACTACACCCTCACCCGAGCGTAGGAAAACTCCTACTCCAGAGGTGTGGCATGAGTTCCAGGTGGCTCACCGGCAACCGGGCCAGGCTCATGTCCCGACGACTACGGGACTATCAATTTTCACCAGCGTTTATTCGCAACTTGCTCGAGCACATAGGCGTCGACCCCAACACCTATTACATCATCGGACCCGATTACCGGATACCGGAACCTTCCGAAGAAGAAAAAGAGCAGTGCATCCAAGCATTGCAGCAAATTGGGTTCCCGACCCAGAACATCGAAAGCGCCTTGTCGACGCTGGGTGTGCCGCCTGGCGGACACCATCCGCCCAAACGAAGTAGCAAAAAGGATGCCTGAATCAACGGAGCTGGCCGAGTGTGGTGCGACCCCCGCGTGGGCAACTACGCAGTAATCAACGGCAACGCCAACCGCAGGCCCGCATGCCCGGCCGCCATGCGGTGAGATGCCGCCAACATTCCGTCAGGAACTCTGCGCTGCTCGACCACGTGGCGTGTGTACCAGTCTGCCGCCGCCACAATAGCTCCGCCTGACTAGTGCTCATGAACTTCTCGCGTGAAACTCCAGTCGGCCAGAATCACATGACCCTACATCTGAGGCGATTTCGCTACTCCTATTCCTCGGTAGCCAAGGTGGGGATTGGTCACTACAACGACGATTCACGTAATCTGTCTCTTTCAAGGCGGCTCTGGCAGATCACAATTGCTTGCTCGTACGACGGTTCTGGTAGCATGACAAATTGGTCAGCGGGTGTCTTTGACGAAGGAGGCGGCTACTTCTTGGGCAAGCCCGACCGAACCGGTGGGATAATCCTAGAGCCAGGAACCCACGACATCTCACTTACTGGCATAGTGTTCCGGGGCACCAGCGAAATCGAAAGGCAAACCCACGAATGGAACAGCCAATTCAGATCCGGGAAAGCCGATCCGGTCTCCGCGGACTGCGACACGATCCTGGCCAGACACCGTCGACCGCCGGGCGGTCCGCCCAATCAATCCACTTCGAGACCCAGTACAACCACGTCTCGCCCGAAGATTTAGACATCGAGCGCCAGTGTCGAGTCGGCCCAACCAAAAGCCACGACATCCAAGCCTAGGTACGCGACCGCACCCACGAGGCGCCGTTATTCGGCACCTCGTGGACAGTTCAGAACCGCCTGTCTTCAGTCCACGGGCGCAGGTTGCTTCGAATCACTGATGAGAACCTCGCGGGCCTTGAACGAAGTAGCGCCGCGTTTCAGCGGGATGCCACGCACATCGTCCACGAATATGTACTCTCGGTTGTTGTACTCCATGCGAATGCCAGAGGCGTTGTCCTCGCACACAGACTGGAAGCACACCCGAACGTCCGTCTCAACCTGCGTGAACTCGTATCCATGTTCTTGCAATTTGTCTATGGAGTTGCGCACAAACGCTGCCCCGGCAACATGGGACACCCCATCGGTGGCGGCGACAGTGGAAGTGGTCCCGGTGATCGAATCGTACTCGGTGATGACACCGTTGTCGAGCGACATGAAGGACCCAGTGAGGTTGAACGTCCCAACCGTTGTCTCGATGTCCGGAGCCTCGGTTATGGTATCAGTCCAACTGTGTTTGGACGTATATTCCATGCGCCGTACTTCAATGCCGAACTGCTCCACGCCGCCCACAAGGGTGGACGGACCCGCGGTCTCATAAGTCATGGTGAGGGAAGGCCAGTCCGTATTCACCGACTGGGCAGCGACATTGGACCGAATCACCGACACCACCGACACCACGATTATTGCCACAATCACCAGCGCGGCCAACACAGTCCTACGAGAGGGCATTATCGATTGTAGATTTTCCATGGTTGATCACTCCAAAAAGTGCGGGTGCCAACGACCCGGCCAGTCGGGTGGTTCGGGGATATCAAAGTTGCAGGCAGTAAGCCGATAGCGGAGCCTTTGCTTCACGTAGGCCCCATGGTCCATGAAGACATTGTCATAGTCATCGTGCCAAGCGAGGCCAGGAGTCCCGGTATGGCGGTAGTCCGAAACACCTACGCTTTCCACCAACGTCCATTCTCTGTCTCCCACGTCCCACTCGTAATATTTCCGGTTTCCAGCATCTACCGCTGGTCGCTAGCCGGCGAGGCCACCAGAGTTCTAATCTCGGCCACCGTGAGCTCAAAGGGTGCTCCGCCGGAACCCTGAATGGGCTTTAGCCCCATGTCATTTAGCGCGGCCTGGTAATACCGGGTGGTTTGGAATGTGAGCCTACCCTCGGAGTCAGTCTGCGCCACCTCCAACCCCTCGGCCGTTCTCCAAACCCGAATCTTGACATCCATGGAGTCCGGCCGCCTCCCATGGCGACGGTTCAAAAAGAGGACATATTCTTCTCCGGGCGAAAGGGAAATCTTCTGCTCGGGTATGAATATTTGACCCTCATCTTCCTGCCTCTTTTTGTAATACCCGACGTTCCAAGCCACGTGTGCGACATCGCCCGGCGCGAAACTGCCTTTCAGTGTTTCGAGCACCTCGAACCGTCGGTAAACGTCCACGGAGAAAGTCGGGGATTCAACGTGAGCCGTTGCCGGGTTGGGCACTTCGTAGATCGTTTCGTCCACGTACCGGCCAATCACGATATGCTCGGATGATCGCACCAGCGTCTCTGCCTCCACGATAACGAACCAATCACTCACACTGCCGGACAAGCCCCACCATCTGGAGACCGTGAAAAGACCGGCCACGACGACCACCGCAACAGCAATGACGAGAAAGGCTTTCACCTTGTTGTTCAACTTTGGCACGCTCCGCTCAGTCGATCCCTTACGGCTCTGGAATGCCCCAAAAGGGTGAGTGACGATGATCTAACGTATACCCTGGATTGACGTATTCGGAGACAAACTCGGTTGTCCGCAGGGCCGGCATCCGCGAGCCTACTCCAATACCCGTACGCTGCGGAAGATGCCGACGGCGACGCGCTGTTGGTCTGGCGTGAGGCCCCGCCCAACCAAGTTGAAACTGGCGCCGCCCAGATCATGAAAATACACGCCAATGGCTGGCGGATGGTCTGCGGTGGCGCCACTGGGCGATTTTACGGGCAGCAACAACTTCGCCCTGAGGCCACCGATGTCTTCGTATGACACCAGGTATTCGTGTTCCGGTTCATCCTCTGGGTTCAGGCCCCAGGAGTACGACCCGTAGTCGAACATCAGGCGCACGCCGTCGCCGGTCACTTCACCGACGTATGAATCTATACCCTGCAGCTCATTGAGGGCCCACCCGGGCGGCAGCAACAGAGAGAACCCCGGCTGGTCACTCCAGCCCGGAGCTTCCACACGCGTCCAGTCAGGACCCGGCTGTCCAGCCTCGGTAGAGGTAGATTCTCGCTGAAACACCAACGCGTCGCCGGTGCGGGTCAGGATCACCAACCGGTCCCCGAAGACACCGTACCGGTCAGCGGCCGCCAGGAAGTCGAGATATTGGCGCTGTTGCGGCAGTAAGCTGACCTGGTCGTCGCACGAATTCTCCGTACTCAAGGCCGCGTCGTCGATGGAAATCGTTCCATCCGCGTCGATCAACGTTGCTCCGTCCTCGCCAACCACACGGTACGCGTACGAGTGGCACCCAAGCGATCCTTCGATGGATCCCTCGGCGAATGCGGCGGTAATGTCCGCACCAGGAACCAGGTCAGTATCCTCGGGTCGGGTCATCCCTGAACCGTCAGAACGGGTCTCCAGGAACCGGGTCAGGCGCCATCGCGTGTCGAATATGGCCCCGGTCGGTTGCGGCAACGGTTTGAACGTCAGTGTCTTACCCCTGCTGGTTCGCACCACCAATTGTTCAGACCCATCGTCCTGATGGATCGAGTACTCATTCGCCCACCCGAAGTCTTCCACGAACAGGCCCTCCCGTTCGCGGGCGTCCCTGGAGCACGGCTTGGTGGAGCCGGACATGCCCTGGTACGGCATTCGGATGCCCCCGTTGGACGCCGTGTACCCTACGGTGTAGTCGCGGCAGGCGGTGGTACCGGTAGCCGCCCGGGAGTCCAAAAACAAAAGGGTCGTAGCTCCATCTCCGTAGGTCCCGCCGTCGTTCACGAGCCGCCAACTGGTGCCCACCAAATCCATGGGTCGTCCGGCTAATGGCGCTTGCCTGACGAAAACCAACCGGACCTCTCCCGAACCGTCGACTATATGCAACCGGTCGTCTACGACACGACCTTTTGCCGGCTGTTGCATGGCGTCCAGGTACCGATCCGCCTGCTCCATGATGCCGGGAGGGCTCACGCAGAGTCGGTCAGTTCCGCCAAAGGGTGGCAGCGAAATCTCTCCGTTCTGTTTGATGACCAAGCTTCTAGTATTACAACGACGAGTTAAGGCGGAAGACCGGATGGTGCCCAGAGGCGCGTTGCACGGCGTTTCTCATGGGAGCGTCTGGCCCGTTCGTTGCGCTGCTGGACATCTTCCAGCCATAGCAGCAGCTCCCGAGGTCCGAACCGTTCCCGGGGCAGCATCTCCCGCACTACTCGGTACACCTGCGGCCGCGTGATTTGGGGCATCTTTTTCCCCCCACGCCTGCTGCAGGCTCAGCAGGAAAGCCCCAGCCAACAGGCACATGGCGATGTGGTGATGCCAGCCCGCCCAGGCTCGGGTCTCGTATTCATCCAGCCCAACGTCGCCCTTCTCGGTCTCAAACTCGGTTTCGATGCGCCACCGGGAGCCTCCCACGTAAGCGAGGGTTTCCAAGGGAGTGTTCTCAGGAGCGTTGGACAGGTAGTAGCGGGGTTCGCTGCCATCCAGGTTTTGACGATAGACTGCCCAGAGCGCTTCACCAGGCTTCCGCTGCCGCGTCACCCTAACCCGCTGAGCGCTGAAGCGGTAGATACGCGGCCCCTGGCTTCCCTCCGCCAGCTTTATCTCCCGCCACGCTTCTTCCGGCAAGGCCTCGCTGCGCTCGGCTACGGTCTGCCGCTCCTCACGCAACGGCTTGGGTTTGCGCGGCTGCCCCCGTCCCTGATAGGGCGGCTTGCTCCAGGTCGGCTCCAACGGCCACACCGTGGTATGCGGCGGTACGTCCAGGACGTATTGCATCCCCTGCGCGGTAAGGCCCTCCCGCAACGTCGGCGACATCCCGAAGGCGGAATCCCCTGCCACCCACTGCGCCCTGAGATGACCCAGCGCCTGCGCTTGCTCCAGCATCTCCAGCGCTAACTCCGTCTTGGAACGATACTGACGCCGGGTTGCTGGCACACCCGCCGCCGCACATCGCTCAGTATCCCCAGTCCACTCCTCCGGCAGATACAGCCGTTTGTCCACCAACGCCCGTCCGTTCGGTCCCACGTGGGCCAAAAACACCCCAGCCTGGCAGTTGGCTATCTTACCCAACGCCCCACAATACTGCCGAGCCACTCCCACCGACTTCACCCCCTGCTTGGGGAAATCGCTGCCGTCCAGCACCCACACCGCCTGCGGATCATCCAACCGCGAACCCAGATACTCTTGCAGACGCCCAATCACGCTGTCGTCGTCCCAGCGAGCCTCGGCAAGAAACCGCTGCATCGCCCGCGGCGATACCGGAACCATCTCCGAGAGGTTCTCGGCGTTGCGCCGCTCCTGAGACTGCACCAGCAGGCCTTGCAGATAGTGGCGGCTGTGCTCCCGCCATTGCTGGCGGCCAAAGGCTGGCGCGAAGTAGTCGTGGAAATCCTGAAAGGCCTCATACACCCGCTCAAGGTCCGCCACATCCATCACCCCACCCCTTTGAAGCCTTCATCCTATCGCCTGACAATCTTACCAAATAACCCGTCGTTGTAATACTAGGTTCATGCCGACCGCCGAAGGAATTGCATCCGTCGAACCCGCCGGACTCCAGCCCGTTGACCGTTAGCGTTGAATATGTTCCTGCGATGGGCGGCTGCCCATCTATTGACTCCAGAATCCAGGTGGCGCCGTCAATTGACGGCCTGGTGGGGCTGGGCTCCGGAACCGCGGTGGCGATGGCAATTGACGGCCTGGTGGGGCTGGGCTCCGGAACCGCGGTGGCGATGGCAATCTCGGGCGGTGTAGCCAGTCGTGGGCCGTTGCAGGCAATGCCTACCATAAGCATCACAGTGATGGCCAGAACCACCATCAGTCCAGTTGTGTGCATGGGTTTCGACCTCTGAGACGGACGTGGACAGCGTCGGAGCGGATTCAGATTCCGACCGACCGGCCGATGACGACGCAACCAGGTCTCCATCAAAGCCGTCACCAAGGTGAGCAGGGACAACCGCGCCCACCGTGAATGCGGCGGTATCATGGCGGTCAACGCCCGCGCCTCCGGTTGCACGCCGGCGACCACCAGGTCGAAGATCCGGGTAACGGCGACGACCGTAGCCAGAAGCCCCAGGGAACCCAAGCCTCCCAGACCAACGTGTGTTGTCCAACGATAACCGTTCATCGTTCCCCCAAACCCGCCGGCTAAGTAATGGAAAGTTCCCACGGGAAAGCAGTTTAGCAGTCATGTGCTATCGGATACGACACGGCAACAGGCGCGGTTTTGGACGGTTACGGCATTCCGCACGCGCGTGGATAGTACGAAAGTCGGGTACGTTTGAGATCACCTTCGCACTACCCAAATCCGCCAACACCGCCGGCACCTACATCCCAAAACGCAAGGTGAAGAATCCAGGCAGGAAAGCTTTCCCGCCTGCCAAAATGCGCGACCACTGAGTACACCAGAACGACAGCGTCTTGTTCCACCCACCAGCCTCAACTGATAAGATGCTGGCGGGAACGCAGAGGAGATAATACGTGACCACCTCAACCCAAGACCACGTTCGAGCACTTTTCGACGACGCCCGCCAGATGCAGGTCCAAGCCCTCGAACGGCTCAACGAGGGTGACATCCGCGACGCGGCCGAGAAGGCATGGTGTGCTACCAAACGCGCCACTGACGCACTGGTGCTGTCCAACACCGGCGAGGAACCACCCAGCACGCACGACACCACCGAGGCCCTTCTGTCACTGGCCAGACACTCCGACGCGTACGAAACACTGGTCGGTCGCTACTTCACCAGGATCAGCTACCTACACGGCACCTGCTTCTACACTGGACTCTGCGGACCGGATACCGAACGCCGCATACGCGAAACCGCCCAATACATCGACGACGCTCAAGACCTCGCTGCCGGGTAAGCGCTGTCGACGCACCCGATGAATCGCCTGCTCCAGGTGCCCTTACTCCTCAAGCAGTACAGAGCCTGAGCACCAAAGTCCTCCAACTGCCAGGTTCGCATCAACCGCCAACAACGACCCCTTCGGTTTGCCAAGGCACAACACCCGAACATGGGCCGTGGAAAACTCCGAACCCGAAGAACTCGGCTACGTCCCCAAACCCGCAGAACGGCGACAAGGCAACCTCACCCACGCCTTCTACCGGACGGACTGCTACCACAACAAGAAATGGACTGCGCCAATGACGACTCCGTCATGTGGGAACTCGAGGAGTACATCACCGATCCATCCATCATCTGGAAACTCGAGGAGCAAAACCGCACAGGCGGTTAGGCGAGAGAATTGTGAAACTCACCCGATGATAAAATCGTGAAACGATGAGCCAGCAACCGGACCTGCAACCCATCTCGTTGCAGCATCCAGTGCGTACCAGCCAGCAGGGCTACCGGCGAATTGGGCAGTTGCTGCCACCGCTGGGCGAACTCCAGAACCCAGTAATACGGCCCACAAGCCGGCCTTGGTGAACGGCCGTACCCGCAAGGGAACCAAGCGACGCACCAGGGCCCTGCAGCGGCCCTTTTTGCCGTTCACTAAAGCGCGAACTCAGTTTCGCAATTTTCTGGAAATCAGCGCACCGACAGACGTGCTGCAGCAGATCATCCCAAGTAAATTAGTGCGAAACCAAGGAGCGACAACAACATGCCGCCGCGAGATCCACAGCCGGCCAACAGCAAACGAAAATCGAAGCCTAAGCTCGACATTCAGGAAACGGAACTCACCAAGATGCTCGAGCAGTACTGCGACCTACGCCGGCGAGGTTTCGACCAGCAAGCCATCAAAACCAAGTCCGGCTGGACCAAGCATCACCAGAACCTACTACTGGAAGAATCCCAAAGGCGCCAAATGCCCGGCTCCCAGGGAAGCCAGGCACAGGCCGTGACAGAATGGCTGCTACAGATGTTCGACGCCGGCACCGAACTCAGGAACATCCAAAGGGCGTCGGTCTTCTCTGACCTGCAGACCAAAAATAGGCTGCAAACCACCCTCGACAACGCGAGCGGCCCAGCCCCGAACGGCCTCATATCACGGATACTCACGGAGAGCCAGCCAGGGTATCCTGGGTAGACCTAAACGGAGAACTCATGCACCGGCCGTTCGATGGAGCCTTCCCCGCCCATTACCCGGCAGAACGCGCCATACGGTAATGTACAGAAGTCTTTTACCGTCTGCTTGGCTGTCCCAGCGGTTCCGCCCGTGACCGCGCCTACAACATGGTGCTCATGGCAGAGGCTGGCCTGCACTCCTTCGACTACGATGCGGGCAGAAGACTCCACTCCGAAATGGAAGTAGGAGAACTGGACGACGACGCGAAGCGCACCGTGATCCTGAAGCTACACCCCAACGCAGACGTAGGAAGACTCCTGCTGCAGCGATGCGGGATCAGGCCCAGATGGCTCACCGGCAACGACGCCAGGTTCCTGTCCCGCCGTCTGCGCGATGAAGAATTCTCACCCGCCGTGACCCGCAACGTGCTCGAACACCTAGGCCACGACCCCAAACCTACTACATCATTGGAGCCGATTACCGGATACCGGAACCTTCCGCAGAGGAAAAGGCCCACTGCGTCCAAGGGTTGCCGGAAGCAGGGTTCACCAACGAAACCATCGAAAGCGCCTTGGCGACGTTGGGAGTACCGCCCGGCGGACACCATCCGCCCAAACGAAGTAGCAAAAAGCAGGCCTGAATCAACGGAGCTGGCCGAGGGTAGGGCGACGCCCGCGTGGGCGACTACGCAGTAATGGCCGGCAACGACGACGGCAGGCCCGCGTGCAGAGCCGCAAGGCGGTGAGATGCCGCAGCAGTAACAGGCTCACCCCACGAGTTCGTCCGAACTCCCCACGTACACCGTTGTCGGCCAGCAACCGCATGATGCTGCGCCATCCCAAGCACGGTGAAGCCTTGCGTCTAGACGACGGAGGTTCAATCCCCGCCCTGAATTGCGGCTAACGCGTCATGACGGGTCGGCCATACTGAAGGCCCGCACGGCCGACACGTCGGCTCAAAAGCGCTCCTCCCACTTCTCGGCCGGCCCGGACGGAACAGCCAACGGAACCGTGAGCGTGAAGGCTGAACCACACCCAAAGGTTGTGTCCACCGTCAGGTCACCACCGCGACGACGTACAACGTCGGCAGCAAGCGGCAAACCCAGGCCGGCGCCCAGAGCGCCCGCACGCGTCGTGAAAAACGGGTTGAATATGCTGGGCAGTACGTCCTCTGCAATGCCGGTCCCGTTGTCGGACACGACCACCGCGACTTCCTGACCACGCAGATGGGAAGAAACCAAGAGTCTAGGCTCATAGCCAGGTTGATCACCGGACTCACGGCGCATCCGCATGGCGTAACAGGCGTTGGTCACCAAGTTGACAACCGCCTCGCTGAAGTCACCAGGCGCCATCGAAACCTCACCTACGCTGTCCGATAGATCAAACTCCGGTTCAACCGTAAAGTCACCCCACTCTGACGCAAAGGTGTCGCAACCAACACGCACCGCCCGGGCAAGGACCGGGTGCAGAGCAGTCAGCACAGGGTCGCCACCCACCACGCCCAGAGACTGCATCCGCCGAACGATCGTCAGGGCACGAGTGCCGTTGGCCTGAATACGACCCAAGCTGTCCGCCAGTTCCTCACGGATTTCGTCAAGCAGCGCACGGTCATCTTCGCCCAACTGATCGCAGTAACCGTCCAGCATCTCGAATAGCTCCACGGAATGACTGCCCGAGCCCTCCGCAAAGTTCTTCACGAAGCTGAGCGGGTTGCTGATCTCATGGGCCACCCCAGCCACGATCTCACCCAACGCCGCCAGCTTCTCCTGTGCCACCAGTCGAGCCTGCATCAGCTCCAGCTCCTCAAAGGCCTCACGAAGCTCGCCGTAGAGCTGCTCCACCAAGTTCAGACGCTGAACCTCAAGCGCCTGCCGACGGAAGACCTCCACGGCACTCGCCAACTCACCAATCTCGTCTGAGCCGACCTCGGGCACCGGAGTATCGAGGTCTCCAGCCGCCGTGGCACGGATCCGATCCAACAAACGTGAAAGGCGCCGCACCACCATGTTGCCGACCCAGAGCCAGGCCACCAAGGTGGCGAGCACCACGCTGACGGCCGAGATCACGAACAGAAGCAAACGGCCACGGTCAAAGTTGGCCAGCGAACGCGCCAGTGCAACAGAAAAACGCGCAGACACAGCATCGAGCAATTCGCCCGCCCGGGAACGCATGAGGGCCGCACTATCTTTGAAATCAGCCGACAAGCCAGCCAACAGTTCACGCGTCGCCAACCACGATTGCCGCTCCGCAAAAACGCCTTCGTCTCCCTCCGCCAACGCACGTGTTCCGTCAGAGGGGCCGTCCACTTCAGCAATCGCGGCATAATTTTCCCACTCACGGTCCAACGC
This sequence comes from Dehalococcoidia bacterium, assembly GCA_965217175.1. GTDB lineage: Bacteria > Chloroflexota > Dehalococcoidia > Lucifugimonadales > UBA3495 > Bin87. The sequence continues at coordinate 503,110 of OZ244251.1, read as the reverse complement.
CTCGATGGTCGAAGCAGACAGGGCCGAGTGCAGCACCCGAGCCACACCGTAGTCGGAGGAAGAGAATGCCCCTGAGCCCAGAGCGTGGCGAAGCTCGTCAGAACGGAGACGGAGACCGCGCATGACTGGGCCGACCTCATCCAGACCCGACAAGACGTCGACTGCCGTCCAAGCCGACTGCAGGACCCGGTCAGCAGAATCCGACAGGCCGGTCAGGACGCCCGGGCGGGCCAATGCTGTTCTGAGCTCCTCCACCAGGACGTCAGCCCCTGCCGACACCGTAGACAACCCGTCAGCAGCAGGAGCACGTCCCTCTGCGACGCGCGAAAGCTCACGCTCGCCAAAGGCCGTAATGCGGGCAGCCGCATCAGATGCCCGCCAAGCATCCTCAAGAGCGGGGAAAGCCTCACGTGACAAACCATGATTCAGGTCACCACTGACCTAAAAGTAATAGACTCCCACGCCGCTCGAAAGGAGCGTCAACAAAACGGCCAACCCCAGGGCAGCGTACAGCTTTGTGCCAATCCTTCTGAACATCAGATCAACCAAAATTTCATCGAACAGCCAGCCAGTCATTGGCCACCAAGGCCACGGCGCGAACAGACCGCTAAGCCAGCAGGAACGCGCACCGGATGGTAAGGCAAATCATGAAACAAGCGGCTTTGGTCGCAGCCGTCCTCCACAATGTGGCGATTACGATCAGCAACCAGCCCTTCCGCAAAGCAACGCTGGTTGCAGCCATCGGCACAGTTTTGCTCGCCGTCGCGGCAACCGTAATCGTGCCATCCCTTGCGGGGGCACAGCAACGATGTTCTGTGGATAAGTGGGTTGGACACAGCCACGACAACAACACCAACTTCTGGGGCACCACTGCCTGCATCACGAAAGAAATCATCGACGATGTAGATCCTGTGCCACGTAAAAGGCTTTGGACAAAAAGCGTTACAGAACCACACCGACACGACGCTATTGACGAAGAAGACTATCAAGGCCCCAACGGATGCACTTCCCAGCACGTCAATAAACACCGAGAAGATGGACATGAAGTACTCTCATGTTCACCAGGAAACCAAGAGCCACCACCGACCCATGTAGCGACGGCAACGCCCGTGCCGACGGCTACGCCTACGCGGACGCCTACCCCGACTCCGACGGCCAAGCCCACGGCTACATCCACACCCAGGCCGACAGCCACGGCTACCCCGACGCCTACGCCTACGCCTACCCCGACGGCCACGGCTACCCCGACGCCGACGCCTACGCCTACCCCGACTCCGACGGCAACGCCTACGCCTACGCCGACTCCCAAGCCGACCGCCACGGCCACGCCTACGCCGACGGCTACATCCACACCCAGGCCGACAGCCACGGCTACCCAGCCGCCGCCAACGCCTACGGCCACCCCGCGGCCGACGGCGACTCCAACGGCTACCCCGTACCCGACCGCCACGGCCACGGCTACCCCCAGGGCAACCGCCACGCCGCAGCCGACCGCCACCCCACAGCCCACCAGACGTGCGACTAAAACGCCCGGCGGCGGGGGAGGCGGGAGCACCGAGGACAGCACTCCTTCGCCGACTGACCCGCCAAAGCCGACGGATGCGCCCACCGCAGTCCCACCAACAGCAGTCCCGCCCACCGCAGTCCCACCGACGGCAGTCCCACCGACGGCAGTCCCGCCCACGGCCGCAGCACCGACAGAGAGTCCCATAGTGGAATCCACCCGTGGACCGGACGCGACGGACGCGCCGAATACTGGCACGCAACAGTCCGGTGACGAATCAACCCGCGCGACACCGACGCTCATAGTGAACCCGACTCAAGTTCCCAGCCCCACGCCCACAGCAACACCAACCGTCTCACCGACCCCAACGCCAACGCCCACGCCCACGCCGGAACCAACTCCGACAATCGAAAGTCCAGCCAGCGTTCTGCACACGAAGGCGCTACCTGCCCAACAATCCAACCCAACAACGGGGAAAAGAGAAGATAGCCACATCCTGCTCAGGCCACAGGACTGGGTGCCGCCCCAGCTGGAAGCCATAATCCCCGCCACCCGGAACGCAATAAACTACATCAGAACACTGCCCAGAAACAGACTGACTCTGTTGGTGGCATTGGCCGCCACCATGGCCGCAGCCGCTGCAGTGTTCGCATACCTGCTCCTGCGCAGACAGTAGATGGCGGAGCGACCTTTGCTACACGGCTACACGACTCCGCCCGAGGCCGTTTCCTACGCCAGCCTACTGGACTGCGGACACCCGACAACTCCGCTGCACCATACTCCTGAGGCGGGCATCGCCGATGAGGAAGAGTTGCGGAAACTGCCGCCACCGCCACAGCCTCGCCTCACGAGTTCACCAGAACTCCCCACGTACACGATTGCTGGCCAGCAACCACATGACGCTGCACCAGAGGCGCTGTGCCGCCCTTTTCCAACCCAAAGGCAGGAAACTTACGGACCCGGTAAGGGCCCCTGCGTGGCCCCAGCGCAAGAATTTCGGCCATTCCCTAGAAGTTTGCTACTGGCCCAACGGCCGTAGCCTCAACCATTCACCAGTACGTTGCTGGCACCGGTGCGTTATATTGACCGTGCACGTGCAAGAGGAATGACGATGACCACCAGCAAAGAGCAGGAAGCGTTCAGCCTCGTCGTAGAGCGCCACAAGAGCAGCGCATCCGAGAACGACATCAGGACCGCGTTCCAGCGTTTCATGGAAACCGCCGGAGTCGCTGCTGTGTCAGAGATGACGACCGAAAGGCCACCGGGAGTCGGCAACCCTGGTCGGATGGACCTCTACGTCCACAACACGTGCATCGAGTTCAAAACGAACATCCTGCGTGGTGGAGCGCCTGACCCAGAATACGTAGCCCAGCTGGACGGGTACCTCAAGAACTTGCTGAAGGCCGGCAGTGGAGTTCGTAACGGCATCCTGACCGACGGCGTCCATTACTTCCTGCGCCGGGTCGGCGAGGAAGATATACCCCTGCAGAAGAACGAAATACGGAGCATCTTCGACCGCGCTGAACAGGCACCCCGCCTGCGTGAGTACCTGCATGGAATCATCTCGGCCCCAGCCGAAAACATCAGCCCAACGGCAGAGAACCTTGAAAGGTACTTCGGGAGCAACTCCGACACATTCCTGGCCGGCAACCTGCTGCTGAAGGAAGCCTACGAAGAACACCGTGACAATCCAACAGTGGCAGTGAAACGACGGCTCTGGCAGGACCTACTGCAGGTGGCGTCGGGCAAGGACGCTGCCACGGCCGGCGATGAAAGCGACTGGCTGTTCATCAGGCACACCTACATCACCAGCCTGATCGCCATCATCATGCAGCAACGACTGCTGGGAGACGTGGCCCACTACGCCTCCGAAAGGCCGGACGCCCTGCTCAAGGGACACATCCTGGCCGAACAGTCCGACCTGCACGGTGTCATCGACGCCGACCTGTTCACCTGGCCCACTGAGGTGGGGGAAAGCACGTACCTCCGCGAAATCGCACGCGTCGTGGAATGGTTTGACTGGACGCAGAACGCGACCGAGGTGGCGCCCACGCTTTACCAGAACGTGATTACACAGGAAGAACGAAAGCGCCTCGGTGAATACTACACACCCCGTTGGTTGGCGAAGGAAATCACTGAAACCGTAGTTGACGCTCCCCTGATCCAGCGAGTGCTGGATCCATCCTGCGGAAGTGGGACGTTCATCGAAACGGCCGTTGAGCGAATTCTCAACCACTCAGGCGGTCTGTCGCGGACTGATACCCTGAAGAAGTTACAGGAGAACGTAGTCGGAATCGACATCCACCCAGTGGCTGTCCAGCTGGCGAAGGCCACCTGGGTGATGGCCGCCGCCGACACCATACGCGCCGCCCGCACCGAGGGCACCAGCACCGGCGCCGTGAGCGCTCCCATCTATCTGGGCGACTCCATGCAGCTGCGCTACGACACTGGCACTCTTTCCGCCAGCCAATCCATTGAGCTGGAAACCCATGAAACTCTGCCCGACCATACGGCACCGATCATGTTCAGCATCCCCAGGGAGCTGGCCCGACGGCAGGGCGACATCGACCGGCTGATCTCCGAAATGGCGACCGCCATCGACGAAGGTCGAAACGCAGAGCACGTCGCCGACAACTACCAGATGAGCAACGAATGCCGTCAAAGCATGAAAGCCGTCGCCGCTCTTATGGCGGAGCTGCACGCCGCCGACCGCAACCACGTGTGGGCGTACTACATTCGCAACATGATCCGTCCAGCAGTGATCGCTGAGGAGAAGGTAGACCGGATTATCGGCAACCCGCCCTGGCTGACATACAACCAGAGTGCCGACATCATTCGGACTGAACTCCGGGAAATGAGCGAGCAACGCTACCAGATTTGGGCTGGCGGAAAACTGGCTCCACACCAAGACATCGCCACGTTGTTCTACACGCGCTGCGCCGAACTATACGCCCGGCCAGGCACTCAGATCGGCATGGTGATGCCCCACAGCGCCCTGCGTGCCGGTCAGCACCTGAAGTGGAGAGGTGGCAACTACAAGCGCAAAGGCGGGCGCAACGCGCCCAGCATCGGGCTAAACCTTCGGGTTCACGAACCGTGGGACCTGGACAACGTAGTACCCGATTTCTTCCCGATGCCGGCCAGCGTGGTGTTTGCACAGTACATCGGCGTAGGTCAGGGCGCCGCACTGGCGCCGGCAACCGTGCAGGTGTGGCGTGGCGACTGGCAGAAAGACTACGCCGGCGTAAGTCGGAAGAGCGAAGCGCTCCACCACGACGACGGCAAGTTCAAGTCACCCTACGCCAAACTGTCCAGCCAAGGACCCACCATAACCGACCGCCGGCTATTCTTCGTCGAAACAGTGCCTCACACGGCGTTGCTCCCGGCAGCCAACACCACCAACGTCAAACCACGCTTGGGTGGACAGGACAAGATTAACTACGATGGGCAGCTGAACCAGCTGGAAGGCGTGGTGAGCAACGACCACCTCTTTGACGTGTACTTGGGAGAGTGCATCGCCCCCTACGTCGCACTGGACCCGCAGAAGGCAGCTCTGCCGGTACATCGCATCACCATGACCATGCCGCTGATTCACGACGATTGCGAAGACGACAAACACGACGCCTGCCAGCTGGAAGTGGCAGAATTGCACCCCACGATGCAACGACGCTGGAACAACGCCGCCGAATTGTACCGCGAGGCCCACAAAAACCAGGCCATCAAAGACCTGTACAGCAACCTCAACCACCTCAACAAGCTGACCAGCCAGCTGGGGTACCTACGAGCCGCAATCGCCGGAGACGGAACGGTTCGCGTCGCTTACACGACCCAAGGTCAGCCAACGGCAGCAATCATCAAGGATAAACAAGCCATCTTGGACCACAAGATGTACCAGACGATCTGCCAGTCAGTAGACGAAGCCTGCTACCTGATAGCGGTGCTGAATAGCAAAGGACTCACCAATGCGGTGGTGGAGTTCATGACCAAAGGGCTCTACGGCGCAAGGGACTTCCACAAGCACGCCTGGAAGCTGCCTATCCCGTGCTACGACGCCAGTGACTCACTACACGTCCGTCTGAGCGAACTAGGCAAAGCCGCCGAGCAAGAGTGCGTGGCCATCATCGCCAACAGCGACATCCTGACCAAGCCCGCCGGCGACACCCAGTCCCGCGAGGCACGTAAACTGCTGCGCCACGAGTGGCAGCCTAACAGCGCAACCGCCCAAGACATCGAGGCCGCGTGGCCAATCTGCTGAGCGACCCAGCACAAGCAGCACTTGCCAAGCGGCAGATGGAAGGATGAACCATGGCAAACCCATTTCGGAGAGCAGACCGTCACGGCGCGCCTTCAATACGCCCAACGCCGCCGGAGTCAGCAGAGACACCAATGACGGATCCAGCTCAGACCAACGACCTACTGGTCAACCGGCCAGCAGCACCTCCCAGCGCCGAGACGCCAATGGAACCACCGCCGGCACCACCGCCGCCCAACCACGGACAAGCCACCAGACGAGAGCTAGACGCTAAAACGAAAACCGTCGCTGCAGGGCGAATGAATCCAGCGCTCCGATTCTCAGTGGCAACAGGGAGGTACTACGGTGGCCAGCAGCAACAACCAACCACCTAAAATAGCTGACGAGCCTCGCCACAGATTTGCCTTTGCAAATCGGATCGAATCCCATATCCAGGCCAAAACCCTCGGCGGCCTGATGGAATTAGTGCCGCTGTTGGTTACCGTCATCGCCATCACGTTCATCGTCGGGTACACCGACCGGTTAGTCAGAGCCTCGGGCTTGGTCGCCGGCAGACCCTGGGACTTCACCGGCGTCGGACTCATCGCCTGCATCGTCGTCCTTTATCTGGCGGGATTGGCAATTGCCACGCGCCCTGGCCGAAAGGGGATGGATCTGATTCATGTCGTGCTGAACAAGATACCGGTAGTGAAGACTGTTTACAGCGTAACCCAACAGGCCACTGTCTCCCTCACTTCCCAGTACAGCTTCACCCGCGTAGTATTCATCGAGTGGCCCCGCGACGGCATGGTGGCGATGGGCTTCGTCACCGGCCGCGCCTATGCCGAGGCCACCGGCCAGGCCCTCGCCATCGTTTACATCCCTACTGTTCCCAATCCTACGTCCGGAAACCTCGCCTTCGTCGTTGAAGATGATCTGGTGGAAACCGACCTCTCGGTGGAGGACGCCATGCGGCTGGTGTTCTCCGGAGGAATCGTGTTGCCAGACTCGGTAGTGATGGCTCGCCTCCCCAGGGACCGCGAAGAGGGCGAACTGACCGGTCGTTTTATCCGAAACCCCGACTGATGTCTGTACCGGCGTCTATACAACCCTGGGCCATTCGATTATCACCAACCCATGCCCGTCATTCCCAAACCCCGGCCAGTCATTCCCGCGAAAGCGGGAATCCCAGTCTGTCGGCTACCAGCGGTGTTCCTGAGGTGCAGGGTTTTCTGCCATCACGCCGGCTCTGCATCGACCGGGGAGTTGATAATCGAATGACCCCGCTCGCCAAGGGGCTCTCCTTGCCGTCAGCACGCCCCACTTGGTAACCTGAGAGGACACCCGGAGATTGACCATGACCACCCAGACGTATCAGCAAGCCAGCCAGCGGTTCTTGGCCCAAGCCAAGCAGGAACTGGCCGCCGGCGACCTGCAGCAGGCCTCCGAAAAGGGCTGGGGAGCAGCCGCCCAGATGCTGAAGGCCATCGCCGAGCAGCGCAGTTGGGAACACGGCAAGCACCGGCATCTATCCCGTGCCGCCAGCAGACTCCGGGCTGAAACGGGCGACCGAGACGTTTACCGATTTTTCTCAGTGGCCAACGACCTGCACGGAAACTTCTACGAAAACGAGATGTCGGCCGAGGACATCGCCGAGAGCTTGGACGATGTGCAGGCTTTGCTCGACAGGATAGAGACGCTGCTGGAACAGGTCTAACAACCTCACCAGCCAGAGTAAGACAAGCCGAGGCCGTCGGAATGCTGTTCCGTCGGCCTCGGCTTTTGTGAACCGCACCCCACTGTAGGCTCGGTTCCAGCCCAAAGGCACAGAAGGCACCCAAGACTCGCTGAGGAGAAAATTGCGAAACTCTGTCAGCGACCGGGTTGGTGTGTCCTTATGGTTGCAGGGTCAGGATGTGGACGTTGGCGTCAGTAGCTCGTTGGCGGGTGGCGTCCGATGCGGTGGCTCCGATGACGGCTGGAATGACCGGCCTTCCGGCGAAGCTTTGTAGTATCCCTGCTCGCCTATGGGCGCGGTCTATGTCGGTGTCGTCGATGGTTACGGAAGCCTCGGCGACGAGGTATGTACGGTCGCCAGCGCCGTTGTTTGCCGAGACTATGATGTCGGCTTGTTCAAGGTCATCCGCCTCGATGTCCGTGATGTCGTGGGCCGTCAGGGCTTTGTTGATCATCTCGACCAGGAATGGCGCGGTTTCCTGCAGAGGTGAGTGGAGCGTTTGGATTCGGCTGAGACGCAGGTAGCGTGAGAGCAAGCTCGGCACACGGCGGGTTGCTCTGCGTTCGTAGTCGGAGCCCGTGATGTTGGCGACCCTGCCGTCGAGAGTGTTGAGCGTCTGCTGGATGGAGTTCAGCTGTTCGGTGTTTTACGACTGCTGGGACTCGAGCGACGTGAGGCGGCGGTCGAAGATTTACCGCATTTCCGAGATGGCGGTTGCGAGTTTCCCGACCGTGTTGGGAAGGTCGAGGAGTTCTTGGGTGAGCAGGCGCCGGCGCAGTTCTTGTTCGATCTCTGGATGTTGGTCCAGCGAGCGCATGAATTCTTCGGCAGCGTGGGGCGTCGTCATGGGTTGCCTCATTGGTGAATGTGATGCTGGTGCATTCTAGCGACGTGGGGGAGCGCCAGTCCAACCGGCGCCCTGATTCGGCGCCGCCTTCAGTCGCAGTGCAGATGATCTTCAAGTTTCGCAATTTTCTCGTTTCAACCGGTAAGGACTCAGCGAATTATCCATTGATAAAATACGATGCCGAAACCTGCCGGGCCATCCACGCAGTCATCTCCCAAACCAACCCTACGGAGCACTCGACATGACCCAAAGAGTCGACCTCAGCAACATCCCCGACGACCTCAAAGAACGCGTCCAGTTCGCAAGGGACTGGTGGGACGACGAGACACGCCGGCTCCCCGGCGAGGAAGGTCTCAACACCGTCTTCGTCATCGAGTACTACGACGGCTGCAAGTACTTCGGCTACACGAAAGAGTACATCGCCTACCGGGTCGCTACCCTCTCCGCCGATGTAGGCGGAGAGGGCCCCACCCTCTTCATCAAGCAGCACGCCCGCACCGTCCCCTACGTGGTCCGGTGCATCGAATCAAACCTAGACGACCAAGACGCCAAGGAACTCCGGGACATCATGGTAGCCCAGGCGCCTGAGGAGTTCCACCGCGGCTTTGGCACCACCGTTCAGTCTCCCAACTGCCGAACCCTCGGCCGCTGAAACAACCCCACCGGCAAGAGCCGTTGTAAAAATGGTCGAGGGCGCCCTCAAGTAACAAAAGAGCAGGGAAGTACCCCAGCACCATTCAAACGAACTGGGTGGCTATCTACGGCGGAACTCAGCCCTTCTACAGTGCCTGAGCCGCCACTAACCGACGGCAGGGCAAAAACGACCCACGCTGGGCGGCTCATTCGAGCCGCTCTTTTTGTTGCCCCTAAAGAACCGCACAGCAGCCAAACAGCCCGCCAGAGCACGTTGCTTACCAGCTTTGCACACCAAGGGCCCAGAGGGCGCGACAGCTCGACGGCGCCGCCCTGAACGCACCCGCCAACACGAAGCAGACGAACTCCAGCAGCACCGGAGACCACCATGCCGAACACAACACGAGGCGTCGGACTGTTCACCGCCGAAAACATCGTGGCAGTAATTAGAGCAATCCCAGAAAGCGACGGAACGTACCGAGACGTCGCCCGTAAGGCCGAGCAATACGGCGGCAACGTCCAATACCACACCATATCCAACTGGGCCAGCCACGGCCGGGCTGATGTAGAAGCCGGCCAACCGTCAACCGCCTACGCCAGATTCACCGAACTGTACAAAGAACTAGTCGACGAGCACTGCAATCCGGACAACAACCGGAACCGCGAATTCGACCGGGCACTCGAGATTCTGGAACGGACCTGCGAGTGCGGCAACGACAAGATGCTGCTGCCTGACGGGAAGCTTGCAGACCAGTGCCAGGAATGTCAGGAGATCGACGGCCAAGGCCGCCGCCAGCGACGCCGCGCCGGATGAGGCCATCGGACCAGTTGAACGGGCACGACGGCACCGCTGTTACATCCAGACCACGACCACCACCCCTGTAAGCACGTGCCGCCGACGGGGAATCCACCCGATTGGAACTGGTGCCAGACCGCTCCGACAATCTGGTGGCGTAACATAGACCAGCCCATTGCCGTATCACCGGCAGGAGTGCAATCATTCCAGCCTGACACCAACCAGAACAGGAGTCCGTCATGCCAACAGAATCATCTCTGCTGATCAACGTCAACGAAATCCTGTCATTTTTCGATGAAAAACCTTGTTGGGCAGACAGGCACTCTGCCGGAGTTGTCGGCATGATCTTCGAGGATCTCGCCGCTGCGACCCTAGAACATTGCCTGCACCACAACGGAGTCGAACACGTCGCCATACGAAACGAGCCGGTCGTCACGGGCCGGAAAAAGGGCCCCTGGCTAGACCGATGGATAGAAGCCGACCTGGCCTGCGGCCAAAAGGTCCTCTTCCAAACTGAGATCAAAAGCGTGTCGGCCTTCTCCACCGGGCACAAGAGAATAATGCTCAATGCGTCTCCGGAAGAGATGACGGACCACGAGCAGGAAAACTGGCACGGCCAGTGGAACTCGGAAACGAACACCCTGAGAGACCAACCAATGGCCAAAGTACTGGTGCCGATGAAACGGCCCGCAGGCACAGAGGACAGGCGCCTCGTGCCGCTCCTGATCTACTGGCAGCCCATCGGTCCGAAAGACCACTCCCAGAGGCAGGACCAAGTCGAAGGCGGTCACCTGTTCAAAGTGACGGATGTCACGTACCGATTCGCGTTCCGAAAGCCGCGCAGTTGGATAATCAACCCAAAGTTCACCGAACTTTGGGTCTTTTCAATTTCAAGCTACCTGCGCAGCATCGGGAACGAAATCCCCGGCCAGCTGGATTTGCCAATGCCCATCGCATCTAACAAGATGCGAGCGCTGCTGCGCGTAGTGCAGGTTCCTTTGCAAACGGATTAGTCCCCAGCTACTACATCTGCAAGATGCTGCTCGCCGACGGGAAGCTGGGCAGTACCTGCCTAGAGCGTGTGGACAAATTGCTGCCAAAGAACGACAAGGAGCGCAAACCCACAGAACTCACGCCGTACGTTGCGTCGCGCCGATGAACGGCATAGAATCCCGACAGGACGGCGGCGCGGAGCCGAAAGACATGATACCGCCATTCCAGCCCAACGGCTATCTGCCGGCGGGAATTCACGAAGCCACCTGGCAACAAGCGACCCAACGCCTGGGAACCAATCCGCACCGAAGGACGCTACTACAAGGCTTGCTCCAAGCTCTGGAAAACCTGAGACAATCAGGGTGCCGCAAAATCTATCTCGACGGAAGCTTCGCCACCAATAAGGAACTCCCCGGAGATTTCGATGTCGCATGGGAAACCGCTGACGTTGATCCTCAACTGCTGAACACAACACTGCTCGACTTCAGCAATCGCCGTCAAGCGCAGAAACTCGCTTTCGGCGGCGAACTGTTCCCCGCCGACTGGGAAGCCGACGACCAAGGCAGAACCTTCCTGGATTTTTTCCAAACCGACCAGCAAGCCATACCCAAAGGAATAATCGCCATCGACCTGAGGACTCTCCCATGATTGAAAATGAAGAACAATACCGGGTCACCCAGGAGAAAGAGAAGACATTCTCTCAACTGGTCAAGCGTATGGAAAGCGGAGAGGCACACAGCATCCCAGGCGAGAACCCCACTATACGCCAAGCCAAGATGGACGCTACCCAAAGTATTTTGCAAGAGCTTCGAGAGGAACTCCAAGAATGGGAATCGAGGCCGCGCCCCGACGTAACCGACGCCCGGCAAACAGCATAACCGCCACCTACTCCGGCACCGATTGAGTCGCCGCCCTCATCAGCTGCCACCGGGCGCACCTCCGGCACTGCGAATGGCAAACCAGTCACACCGGACGTACTGACCGCCCCCACCGGGTGGCAGAGCACCCGGCCAGTTATCGCTCGGCTTAAAGCACAGAGTGCTCAAGTTGGAAGGCACTGCGACGAGTTCCTACCGAAACAGGGTCCACGGCCCAAGGCCGGACCGCCGTATCCAAAGCGGCGGCCCATCACATCCAAACTGATGGAAATTCAGTGCGAAGTTCCTGTTTCCGGGTTCGTGCTCAATTTGTCCACAGGCTCTAGTCGGCGTGGCTCCCTACAACCGCGACAGCGGCACCCTGCGGGGCAAACGCGCCGTCTGGGGCGGACGCTCCCGGGTGCGGGCCGTCCTCTACATGGGAGCGTTGGTAGCCAGCCGCCACAACCCTGCTATCCGGGACTTCTACCCGAGGCTGCTGGCAGCAGGTAAGCCGAAAAAGGTGGCGCTGGTCGCGTCCATGCGCAAACTGCTGGTTATGCTCAACGCCATGCTCAAACATGGCTACCCTTGGCGCGATATGACTCAGCCAGTCGTCGCTCATGCCTGTTGACTTTCAAGACAGTTGCTATTGGGTGCTCCTGGTTTGGGATCGGTCTTCTGTCTCGAAAACCGTTATCCCCGAACACTGGAGCATTTTCTTACCCATTCAACCCGCCGCGACACTCATCTTTTCGGTGGATTGGGGCTTAGAACCTGTCTACGATCTCTGAAATAGGTTAAGTTGAGACTATCACCAGGGGAGGGGTAATCATGTCTCATTCCTATCCCAGCGACATTAGCCGGGAGCAATTCGTCCGGATTCTGCCGACGTTGGAGTCGGCCCGACGCCGGACCAAGCCCCGCACCGTGGACTTGTATGACGTTTTCTGCGGCGTACTGTACCTCCTGAAAAGCGGGTGCCAGTGGCGAATGCTGCCTGCGGACTTCTCCAATTGGCGCACTTGCTACAAGTATTTCCGGCAATGGAGCGAGCGGCCTGGCCCAGGTCAGGATTCCATTCTGGAGCAAGTCCTAAAAAAAATCGGTTGGCGCGGCCCGACCAAGCAATGGACGGAAAGAGCAGACCAGCTTCTGCATCGTGGACTCCCAGAGCGTCAAGAACACGGACACCGCCGGGCACAAGGGCTATGACGCAGGCAAGAAGGTGTCGGGAATCAAGCGTCACATCGCGGTGGACACGCAAGGATTGCCCCATGCGATACACGTGACTACCGCCGACGTTACCGACCGGGCTGGGGCTTTGGCGATGTTTGACCGGCGCCGAGACGGCCTCAGTCAAGTGCAGAACGTGCTGGTGGACGGGGGTTACACCGGGAAGCCCTTTGCCACTGCGGTGCAAGGCCTGTTGGGAGCCTCGGTGGAAGTAGTGAAACGCAACGAACTGCACACCTTCGTGGTGCTGCCGAAGCGATGGGTGGTGGAGCGGTCTTTCGCCTGGCTGGAAAAGTGCCGCCGACTCTGGAAGAACTGCGAAAGAAAGCTCAATACCAGCCTGCAAATGGTGGTGCTTGCCTTCATGGTGCTAATCCTGAAAAGATCGTAGACAGGCTCTTAGGAGCAAGGCACCTTCGCCGCCGTACCCGGTCCCCGACGCCGGCGCGGTCTTACCGGTCATCTTCCTGTGGCTAGTCTGATCGCCCGTCAGGGTTTGAAGGGCCACCCATCGGTATTCCGCAGACACACATCAAGTAACAAAGAGGATTCAACATGAGTGGACGCCGTCCCTTTAGAGATTTGATCCGGGACTGGTCGCCGGAGCGGTTGGCCAGAGCACGACGCTTGGCGCTGGAGTTGATGGACGACGCGCCGGCAGAACCTTCCCCAGTTATCCCGGACGAAGACCCGCAACAACACGAACCTGATTTCACGCCACACGATCCTGCGCTACCCATTCGACGATATTCCCTGGGCTGACCGCAACCGGAAGCCGGAACCCCAATATCCCTTAACAAAGGTGGCATCTGCATGAAAACGCTACAGGAAAAAATGGACGAACTGCCGGAAGTCAGCAGACGCCGCGTGATGGCGGAAAGCGACGAGATATTCGCAGAGCACATATCCAACCGGACCATGACGAGGCTGGATCAATTGATCGACGAGTTGCCCGTAGAGAGACGCCGCCGGGTGCTGCGACGCGCGCAGGAGATCATCTCAGAGAAGATGGCACTCAGGTCAGCGGAGGCGACGGCCGATAGCAACGCCGGGTTGCTACAGGATACCCCGACGGGCTGACCCAACGAAGGGATGTAGCAGCACAAGGATTTTCCTAGTCCCCGGCCCAAAATGCGCAACCCGGGAGTGTTGAACGGCACCCCAGACGCGTCGTGCCGAATGAGCCGGTACCAATCCTACGGCAAGCCCGGCCGGTGACCGTGAGGCGCCCGCTCATGGATTCCCCGCCAAACCGATCCAGCAACGGATTACCTCCGCCTACCCGGCGATACTATGCAGGCCGACGCATCGGGTCATTGTGTATCCTCCGCTCTGATGGGATCCCTGAATGGGTCGGAAATGTAGCCCGAAAATCTACAATTAATGTAAATTTTCGGACAGCATAGGACACCTTACCTTCGACTTGCTCTGATCACTGGCGCCGTCCTCGCGTCCCAAGGTCAATAGGAGCCGCGGACTGAAATCGGCCACTACTCATGCGGAAACCCCGTTTCTCGATTGGTTTGGCCACGGATGGTTGGAATCCTGTCGTTGCGACGTATCCATCGCTCCGGTAACTCCTTCGGTGCCTTGGGGCAACGACTCTCCGGCTGGGTTGGGGTGAGCACGTGGGCTATTGGCTCGTGGAGGGCGACCTGCTACTTAAACGTCATGCCGTGTATCCCACTCCTTGCAGAAGGGCGAGCAGTGCTGGTGATGGGTCTGCCCCCTGCCCAATCTCCCGGCTAGTTGCGGAGCTTTTCCTCCGAAGTGCCGGAAGGCTTCCGCGTGAAACCTGAGGATCGGTCGCAAATTCAGGGTAGGCTCCATGGATTCATCCAACGACCTCCGTGAGTCGGCCCTGAACCGTGCCGTCAGGCAGGTCATGGATGGGACCGAGATGGCGGCACACATGCGTCTGACACTGAACCCGGTACACCAGTGCTGCGGGCATGGGTTTTCCACGTAGGTAATGGGATGGCCCCGGAGTTGGGACATCATTGACCCCAGACCCGGAGACCGCACGAATGAGCGAACTATGCGTTCGTTCACTGGTCCACGAGTATCGGTTGCGTGACCAGGAAGCATTCGCGAGTGGGCGCGCCATTCGCGCCTACCAAGGGTTTACTCCTCGTTGAATTCAATCGGCAAACCCGCCCCTCGGGCGTATGTCATGTAATGCATCAACTGCTGATAAGTACCCGGCCAACGTTCTTGGACCGGGACTGGTGTGCTGGCGCGGGATCTGGTTGTGGGCCGTTGACCATCGGTTTGAACTCCGCCATCTGCGCGACCTCCTGACCGGCCAAGGAGGGCGCCCGCCACCACAACTACGCCGGCGCGGGAGGCTGTTACCCGCTCCTCGCCATCGCCGCCGTAACCGGCGACGTGTTGATGGCCCGATTGGGACAGGGGCGAGCCGACACCGCTCGTGGCGCCGCTCACTGCCCGCGCGAGACGGTGGGGCGCGTGCGCTACGCCGGGGGCACCGGACCACTCACCGTGCGGGCCTACAGCGACTTCTACACCCATGCCATCGTCAGCGCTTGCGGCAAGATGGACGTCCGATTCTCCATCACCGTCCGCCAGCACCAAAGTCAGCGCAACCTGATCGAGGCCACAACCGAGACGGACTGGACGCTCATCCCTGCTGGATGGCGGGCGACGCAGAGGTGCCCGAGACCACGTAGACACCCTTCGAGAGCAAACCCGACTCCGAGCCGGGGCGGCTCATCGTCCGCAGGGTCAAGCCTGACCCCCGGTTGCCAGCCGGCGCTGTTCTCCACCCACAGCCATCACACCCTCTTCACTGACCGTGAGGGCGACACTCTGGAACTGGAGGCCGAGCATCGCCATGACGCAGAGGTGGAGAACACCATCCGTGACCTCAAGTACGCCTCGGGGCTCAACCACCTGCCATCGGGCCGTTTTCCCGCCAATCCTGAGCCTGCCGAAGGGGGGGCCTGGCTGGCCGCCCAGAGCCTGCCCCGTACTCGATACGGGGTCGTCTCCCATAACCTGGCCCGCTGGACTGATCAGCCCCGGCGAGGCGCTGGCGACCACCAAAACCCTGCGGCGACGCTTCTTCTTCATGGCCGGGCGTTTCACCCGCAAGGCGCCTTATCCTGCATCTGCCACAGGGTTTCTCCTGGGAAACCCAGTTCAGCGGCGCTCTGGCCAGCTTGCGCGCCCCGCCACTCCCTACCTAGCCACCCCCACCCGGTCTAAACCCTCCGCAAAAAGGCGTCGCAGGTCTGCGCCAGGCCGGACCCCGCATGTCCCCTGCCGCTATCTACACTGATGATTTCGCTCGCCGCCACCATCAAAGGCCGTCAACATCCTCATCTACCGGGATCAATACCCTACAGCCCCTGCCACTGGCTTCTCATCCCTGGCCTGAACAGCACAGTTACATCCCTTCGGTGGATTCGGGCTGAGGGCCCGAGACGCGCCGTTATCTAATCATTGCCAAAGACCTCGCCGGTGAGACCCTGGTGAGACCCTGTTGATGTCTAATGTCGTGCCGCCAGCTACCTGAACACCGATTACAGCAATGATACCGACTATCAAGCTTGCCGTCGGCCACTTCTCCGGAAACCAAACGTGTGCCCCGGCTGCTTAGATTATCTCCGTCTGCGAAACTGCTGCCGGAGTTCGACAGAGAACCCGACTCTGACTATCGACGAAGCTGGCGCAACGAGATCTTCAGTACGTGAGCAATTGGTCAGAGGAAGGGACATGGATAGACGCGGGTTCACCGTTAAACCGCCAAACCGTCGAATCCCCGACCAATGGCCCGATCACGGCGTCTTTCAAGGTGGTGATTAACATGGCAATCCCGGCCCTATACTCCACGAATGTCTCCGCCGCTCTTTGGGTTTCGCATACCATCAGCAACGGGATCGGCGATTTTTTCCAGGCGGCCACATAATACCCACGCAGTTTATGAATCACCGCATTCCGAGAGCTGGCGGTTCGTTCAAATTCGACGAAATACCACGCATTTCCAAAGGTGCCGTCACCCGCACGCACAATCAGGTCAGGGGCGATTTGAACGTACTTGGGCCACCCGAACATCTCCTGCAGCTCGGTGGGGACTGGCAGAGTGACAGTCTCCCGCCATCCGACGAAGCATGGGATACCAGCCGCTTTGAAAGCCAACGCGAGTTCATTCACGCCGCCTTCATGCTTGAGCAACCTTCGCCGTTGTTCGACGTGTTTTGGATCTTCGGACGTCAGGAAGGCCAACCTGCCATGGGCCAAGTTGGGCGATACCCGGTCGCGCCATGCTCCTACACTCCGGCCGAGACCATCCACCCAAAGGCGGTCATCCAGATCGGCAAAGATCCCGGCTTCGATCATCGCTTCTACTCCAGGCTTCACGTTTTCGGAGGAATCGCCGACCATGGCCGTTAGCTTTGACCGCCTCAACCCCCGGAACGACTCCACGGTAGTGAATGTGCGGTATCGGAGTTGACCGTTCAGCGCGTTGTGGATTGCATCTTCCTCTATGAAGGCGCCGAAACCATCTACCTTACCCACCGCAGTGGTGGGTTTTAATTTACTCATCGTGGCGCGCGACGGGAGCAAGAGACCGGCGTCTTTGAGCAACCCGTCGGGAGTCCAAACCTCTTTGGGGGCCCCAGGGTAATCGGCGTATTCGGAATGGGCCACCTGCGCCGCCCATGGATCAGAACACACCAGCACCCAAGCTGAAGGCACTCCGGAATCGCCCATGTGCGGATCCGGCTGCTCATATCGAGTATCGAATTCGCCGCTTACGTGGTTCAACTCAGCATCCCAGTCCCTCCACTTGTTGCGGGCAGTGGTGTGATTCCACCACAACCCGACCCACACGAAGGCAAGCAAAATTCCTCCTTCTATCCGAGCTATAGCGTGAAGATTGGGACCCCGCAGCAGCTCAAAATGTTCAACGGCTGGCCGCTTCGTTTCAACGCCGCCAGAGTCGTACGGGAAGGCCTGCAGAGCTGGGTCGCGGTAATGGGGGACGATGTGATACACCTGCTCAAGCACAGGAAATCGGCGTAGCCACCACTCTATGCCAAGCCGTGAATTCTCATACGGCACCTGATCCCTTTCCGACGAGATTGGTGGTTCACCCAACAGCAACTGGCACGCCTGAATCCCATTGAAAGTGGTCCACCATCGCCGTTGCTTTCGCCGGGTCCTCCCCAGGGCGGCGGATGCTAACAACCCATGCCGCTCCAACGATTGCAAGTTCCGGTAGCAATGCGCCGCGCCTAAGTCTCGCCAGGCCGCGACATCTGACGCGCTGGAAAACGGGCACGACAGCACGTGGAGCAAAATCACCTTTGCCACGTCCGAAGGGTTCTCCATCGGCCAATCTAACCTCAACAATTTATACCTTCCTCTGTAAGTTCAATTCAAGCATGAATCTCTTAATAGCCCCCCGGATGTAGGGTGAAACAGACTTCGGCCACTAGGGTGAATCCTTTGCCCCTCATTCTGTGCATACGCCACGCATGAGACAATCATTCGACCATGAGCAATTTGAACCCCCCAATTCCAAACTGACCCGGCCGACACCGGGAGTCCCGAATTTGCTCTCGAAATTTCGTTGGAAGAATCAAAATTCCTTCTCGAGATTGGTGTCGATCCGATGTGTCGCATCGTCGCTTGGGAAATATCTCCATCGTCGTGCTAGCGCCAGACTGGTTGGACTTATTGTGAACTGCATTCGAAACTTCTCGCCTTGCCCCTCGGATTTGTGGCGTATAGGGAAACCCTGGAACGCCCACTTCGATCCTGAACCGCCCAGTGTGTTCCCGGAAGGGGTCAGACCTGGACCAAAGCAATTCCAGGGCTTTTAAGGCAGTCGTCGGCTCGTCTTCACTCGTCCACGCCTACTGGAACATTGCTCTCCATCCCGTTGGCCACGGCCGCCATCAGGATATTCTCACCGGGACTTTGACGTATTTCGATCAGGCTGGTAGATGGAAACGCTACGCTGATCTGATCCCAACCAGTTATCCCGCACACCGTTGCGTGGGTTCACCGACTTTACCGCAGAGGTTTGTACTCCCGTTCGTCGTCGTGCAGCCAGGCCCGGATATCGGACCGTCGCCAGCCGATGGAGCGTGCCCCCAACCGTATCGGTTGAGGGAACCGGCCGTCGTGCAGCCATTCGTATAGTGTAGGTCGGGAGATTCCGATGAGTTGCAGAACTTCGTCGCGGCGGAGGATCTGCAGGTCCTCATCGCGTTGGTCAGGAGTTTCCATTCACTTCACCTTGGGATTGCCGGTTGATTGCAGGCGCGGCTCGGGACCGAGTCGCCGATCGGCGATGAACCAATCTAGCGATCCAGTTGTGAAATCTATTGTGGTCTCACATTAGGTCATTATCCCAGGGGATACGGTATCGAACGGCTGCTGACCCAGCCGGCCGCCTCCGACGTATTCCCCCCACTGCTCCATCAACCGGCGGCGGCGGTCAAACAAGTCGGAGCGAAAATACGCCGCCTCGGTGGAGTTTGCCACCACGTGGGCAAGCGCCGCCTCCATCACAGCCCGTGGCGCGTCGGTGCGTTCAGCGGCCCAATCCCGAAAGGACGATCTGAATCCGTGGGGCACCGCCGCGATCCCGAGGCGCCGGAGCAAGCCAGATAAGGTCATGTCAGATAGTGCCTTCCCCGCATGCCGTGACGGGAAGACCAACCCATCATCATCGGATAGTCCACGGGCATCTTCCAGTGCTGCGACTGCCTGCTGTGACAACGGAACCCGGTGCTCCCGCCCTGCCTTCATCCGTGCGGCCGGGATGGTCCAGACCCGGCTGGCCAAGTCCACCTCGCCCCAGGTAGCCAAACGTACCTCGCCGCTGCGAGCGGCCGTCAACACCAGGAATTCCAGCGCCAGCTGGGTGACCAATGAGGCTGAGGATTCCCTGACCGCCCTGACCGTTTCAGGAACCTGAGCGAAGGGCACGGCCCGGTGGTGGGCGGCGGTACGGGGCAATTTCGGCAGGACCGCAGCCAAGGCTGTGGCAGCCGGATTATCGTCTCGGTAACCCTGAGCGATGGCCCAATCCATTACGACACCGATGCGCTGCCGGACTCTCCGGGCGGTCTCGGGTATGGTTGTCCAGATGGGCGTCAACACTGTCAGCACGTCGGCGCTCCTGATATGGCCTACCGGAAGGTCACCCAGAGTGGGGAAGGCGTACGTTTCCAGACTACCCGGCCATTGGGAAGCGTACCTGGCGTTGCTCCACGTGCCCTTCCGAAGTTCGATCACCCTGGCCGTAGCCTCTACGAAGGTTGGCATAGACCGGCGCCGCTTATGGGCCAATGGATCGCCGCCCTCGCGTGTCAGCTTCCTGTTGGCCAAGGCCGCCTCTCTCGCTTCTGCCAACGACACGGCAGGATTGCCGCCCAGTCCCAACTGGTTACGGCGACCCCGCATCGTGATGCGCTGGACCCAACGACGGGAACCGGAGGGATCCACCCGGAGATACAGGCCGCCCCCATCGGCGTGCATACCCGGTCGTTGTTCCGCCCTCACGCGCCCTGCCGTGAGTGCGTATAGTGGGTGCCTACCTTTGCCTTTCAATCCTGATCAGCCGCCTTCCTCCACACCTCGATGGCCGCTGTTCTACTGGATCCTTTTAGAACATGGCGAGAGGAGAGCCAGCCCGCAATCCTCGTTTCATGCCTTAAAACGGCCAAATACTCAAACGGACAATTAGAACCTGGCAGCAGGGGACGTCTCGGAAACTGCCCACTGTCCAGACCTAAACTCGCCACGGTAAGCAGTCCAGACCACACCTACGGAGCAGGCCGCCTCGATGGCGGCTCCAACCCAATGCACCAACACAGCCTCCATCATCCCTTGGATCGCCAAGTCGAAATTCGGTGGGTTTCTGCCGCCTCGGGATGCTCCGTCAGGCGACCTGGTGGGCGCCCGGTCCGGGTTGGCGGTGGTTGGTTTTACGATGCAGCGCCGCCACCGCCGTTAATTTGACCCCCCGGGTGATTCCGGGGCGCCCGGCTAATCCCAGAGCTGTCGGGATGCCTGCTTTGGGTCGTGCACAAGTCCGGCCGCTGCCCGTGTACCATTCCGTGTACCAAAATTTGTCCGACTGACCCAGGCTTTATTAGAACACAACGGGTCGTTGGAGAATATGAAAAAGCCCCGGTTTAGGTTCAAAATCGGGGCTTTCAAGGGGATTGGCAATCCCAAAAATAGGACAATTGGTGGAGATAGCGGGACTCGAACCCGCAACCTCGGCATTGCGAACGCCGCGCTCTCCCAGTTGAGCTATATCCCCACATTGTGGTCGCAGGCCTGAGCCGGGTTGACCACTGATTCATCGTAGCCAACAACTGCCGGCGGTGTCAAGGAACTGCGTTTCCTCGTACGTACCCACTTTGTCATTGCGACCCCGTACTCGATGCGGGGGTTGCCAATCTCGATGAGGCCGAACACACGTAGACGATCCTTCGACAAGCTCAGGACGAACGGCCCGGTGGGGCCGGCCACGATTGCCACGTCGCTATGCTCCTTGCAATGACAGATTACAGTGGGTACGCGTGAGACTGCGTTTCGCAATGACAGTCCGCCCCGACCTATATCTATCACCCGCCGGGGACAACTCGCACGCGGTGGTTGTTGCTGTCGGCAATGTAGATTGTGCCGTCGGCCGAGATGCCGCAACCGTGGGGACGGTCCAATCCAGCATCGGTCGCCGGGCCGCCGTCGCCGTGCCCGCCCAGCTGTCCGCCAGCGATGGTGGTGACGATGCCGGTGTTGGCGTCGATCCGACGGACGGCATGGTTCTCGGTGTCCACCACGATGATGTTGTCGGCAGCGTCGCAGCGCAGCGCCTTGGGCGCTCCCCAGGTGGCAGCCAGCGCCGACCCACCGTCCCCGCTGTAGCCCCTCTCAGCGTCGGCTCCGGCCACCGTTCCCATGATGCCCCCGGCCGTCACGACGCGGACGCCGTTGCCCTCTCTCTCTGCGATGAAGGTATTGCCCCGGCCATCCATGCAGACGGCGCGGGCGCCCAGGATGCTGGCCTGGCGAGCCGGCATTCCGTCGCCGCCCCGAACCTTCTCACCGTTGCCGGCGAATGTATCAATGATCCCGCTGGCCAGGTCGACGCGGCGGATGCGTTGGTCCTGGATATCAGCGATCAGCAGGCCGCCTTTGCCGTCGAGAAAGCAGTCGTTGGGCTCGCGCAACTGCGCCTGATTCCCGGGACCGCCGTCGCCCGAATAACCCGGCTCACCCGTGCCGGCTATGGTCGTGATGATGCCGCTCGCTGCGTCGATCCGGCGGACGGCAGCGTTGAGGCGGTCGACGACGTATATCGTCCCATCTCCCTCCACGGCCAGCGCGTAGGGCTCGTACAGCGTGGCTTCGGTTGCCGGGCCGCCGTCGCCCGTGTAGCCGTCCTGGCCCGTGCCGACCACGGTTGTAACCACGCCGTTGGCAGCGTCGACCCGGCGCACGACGTGGTTGCGCGCCTCGCAGATATACACGTTGCCGGCAGCGTCAAAATCGCACATGAACGGTTCCCGCAGCGTGGCATTCTCGGCGGGGCCGCCGTCGCCGGAATAACCGGCTTCTCCGGTGCCGACAATGGTGCGGATAGTTGCATTTTGGAACGAAGTCATGTGGCCTCCGTGGGCGTTGGCAAGGTTGTGAATACCGGCGGGGAATCTGCGCTGGAACGATAGATTCCCAAACCGACCGCGCTAAGTGTACAGCGTGTCCCTGATGTTGTTGATGGTGCGACGCAGGCGGTCATCCTTATCGACGGTCTTGCGTATTTTATCGGCGCCGTGAATGACCGTGCTGTGATTGCGCCCGCCCAGGAAACGGCCTACGTTGGTGGGGGTAAGCCCCAGTTCGGCGACCAGCAGGTACATTATCACCTGCCTGGCTTCAGCGATATTGGCGGTGCGGCTGCGTCCCAATATTTGCTCACCCGACAGCCCGTACTGGCTCGCCACCCGCTGGAGGACGTCTTCCGGCGCAATCACCCTGGGCACGTCGGGGCCGTGGATGGCGTCCAGTTGTTGGTTGACGTTCTCAATCGTCATGGGCATGTTCATCAGCTGCGACATGGCGACAATGCGGTTGAACGCACCCTGCAATTCCCGCACGTTGCTGCTGATCCGGTCGGCGATGAGCTCCAGAACGGCGTCGGGCACCGGAGTATTGCTGTCGTCGGCCCACGAACGCAGAATAGCCAGCCGGGTTTCCAGCGACGGCGGCTGGATGTCGGCCAGCAATCCCCATTGGAAGCGGGAGCGCAAGCGGGCTTCCAGCGGAGCGATGGCCTGTGGCGCCCGGTCGCTGGTCAATACGATTTGCGCCCCAGCCTGGTGCAGGTCATTGAAAGTGTGGAAAAGACTCTCCTGCGTTTGCTCCTTGCCGACCAGGAACTGAACGTCGTCCATGAGCAGGACATCCAGGTTACGGTAGCGGTCGCGAAATTCCCGCATCGAACGCTTGTTGATGGCAGATACGAACTCGTTGGTAAACTGCTCGGAAGTAACGTACAGGGCTGCCCGGTTTTGCCGCAGGGCGCGGTTTCCAATGGCATGGAGCAGGTGGGTTTTGCCCAGACCCGGACCCGCGTAAACCACCAGTGGATTGTAGGTGTCTGCCGATGAATCTTCGTCGGCGACCACTGAACAGGCGGCGTGAAAGGCCAGCTGGTTGTTCATACCGACTACGAAATTGGCGAAATTGTACTTGGGGTTGCAGGTCGCCGAGTTGGTGGATTTCCAGTCGTACCCGCTGGCCTCCACGCTCCGTCCTCCCAGGTCGTAATCGCCCGGCACCGCAGCCTGGCCAGACTTGGGCCGCGCCGTCACGGCGTTCACGGTAGCCTGATGCGCCTGGTCGGAAGCGGCGACGGAGGGCAGGACGCGGTAGCGGATGCCGGCGTCGTACCCCAGGGTTTTGGCCAATGCTTCCCGTGCCAGTTCCAGGTGATCGGGCATCTCCAGCCAGGACACCGTGAAGGAACTGGTGGCAGCAACTATCAGGTCATCAGTCTCCCAACTGTGACCGACGCAGGGTCGCAGAAACGTATCAAAATGTTCCCGGCGTACCTGCAGCTGCAGGCGACCCAGGACAGCGTGCCAGACTGAAGCGGCGTCGGATAGGTCCGGCATATCTAAAAAGGTCTCCTAATGTACGCCCGGCGACCGGTGGCAGCACCGCGGAATGAAAGGATTGTTTCGGCTGCTGCGGTTGGCAACTCAATGCCCTCGCGGGTGTATGAGACATAATGCTACGGCTCATCATAGGGGTTGCGCTAGCGAACCAAATAGATATTTTGTTCCGACCTAAACATAAAATTTGTCCAAGATCGTTCCTGTCCGTGTTTGGGATTTTGAACCGACCATCTATCGCGCCTGGCGTCAAGGGCGTGCCCTCCGGGGCGCTATCGTGGGCCGGCACTGGCCGATAACAACATCTGGTAGAAAACGGTTCCGGGCCGTTCCGGGGGCAGCGTTTTCAGCGGCAACCGGGCGGCGGCGGCGCTATGACGCCCACCCGCTTAAGCTAACGAGTCGTCGCTTTCAACGCCCCGATCACGTACTCAGTGTGCATCCGACGCTCGATTCCCGACGGGTCGTTCCGCTGATTCCCGTTTCGTGCCGGCATCATCCGGCGGTCCCGATCAATCGGGCGCGGAACCACGCCGATCACTTCCAGCCCGGCCTGTCCGGCAATGTCGGCCAGGCAATCGTGGGTGGGGATCAATACTCCACGCATCACCGACGGGCCCACCACCATAACGGTTGCGGATCCCGAACGCAGCACCCGGGCCATCTCACCGATGGCGCCAGCCATGTCGGAAAAATAGTGCGCCAGCACGCGCGCCCTGGCCGCATCGATCACCGCCAGCTCAGCCGTTATCGCCTGTACCGACGCCGGCAAACCGGCGCTGGACCCAATGTTCGCATGGCGCTCTGCGCCAATATACCGGGAGCGCAGACGGGACAGGCGGGGCACCGACTCACCCAACCAGGCCAACGCAAACTTGTGCGCCCGCATGTAATCCAGCGCATTGGCGTAGGGAGGCGACGTTACGATCAGGTCCACGGTCTCGCCGCCGAGGGGTAAACGGCGCGAATCGCCGGCCACCACGGCGCTGACGCCGACGGTTGTGGAATCTACGGCGGCGTAGGCATCCACCGCCCGATTCAGGAGGGTCTGGAACAACCGCAAGGGACGGCGGGGTGTTTTGTCGTCAACGCGGTGGGGTCGCGTGTGGGCAAGGTCTCTGGCCCGGGATACCCCGCCGGACTTGGTAACGATGGTGGACGATAAAATTACCTGCAGCATGTTCCGCAGGCTGTCGTCAGGTTCGGAGCGAACCGCCAGAGCGAGGGCCGCCAGTTCCTTCTGGGTTTCAGGTAGAAACCAGTAATCGATGAATCTCAACGTGGCGGCGTCCATTTGATTACGCACGGCGGAGAGCGGATCGGCAGGACGCGCAAGGCCGGCGTACAGGTTCGCGGCGCGGTTCAGGGCAGATTCTCCGGCCTGTCGAACCACAGCCGGGTCTAACGCGGTGGTGCGCGCCATGCTCTGGCGGCGGGCCAGCGGATCCAGGTCCACGCCGATGACGGAACGATGGGCAAGCCAGCCCTCCAGCAGCGTTGCCCCCGACCCGCACATGGGGTCCAGCACGGTATCGCCAGGAGCAGAGAGGCCGTTTACGAAGTAACCGGCAAGGCCGTAGGGAAAGCGGGCGGCGAAGGGATGCAGGGCGTGCAGGGGGTGGGAATCACGCGCCGGGGTGTTGAAACCCAGGTCGCCAGCCAGCAGCTCATCGAGACGCTCCCGGCCGGCTGTTGTGGTGGTTGGCACAATCAACGCAACCTGTCCCCACCGCCAGCCAGTTTCGCCGGATCAGTTATCGGGGCTCGCCGGTTCAACGGCCAGACGGCCGGCTTCACGGGCTACCTCCCGGTCACGCTGGGCCTGCAGGCGCTGGGGCAGTTTGGGGTAGGGCAACAACCAGTAACCCACCGCCGCCGCCATGTACAGAACGACCAACGGGAACAATGCCCAGTAGAAGCTGTCGGTTTTGTCGTAAATGTAGCCCATCCACATGGCCGTCCACATGGAGGCCAGCTGGTCGGGGAGATGCTGCCAACCGCGCAGGGTGGCGTAGGCCCGACGGCCGAAAAAGTCGCCCATGATCGCCCAGTTGAGGGGATTGGCGCTCTCGGCAAATGCCAGCAGTCCAACGAAAATGACCAGCTGCCAAAGGTGACCGCTTTGGGTAATGAGCGAACCCAGAGCCAGCGATCCGGTCGCCATGCACAGCGCGCTTAGTTTTCGCCGATCGACCTTGTCGCCAATCCACCCGACGCACGGGTTGAATACCATGTTGGTAAGGGAGAATCCGCCCACCAGGATAGAGGCAATGACCACGTAACGACCGTTGACGTCGGGACCAGCGCCCTGCATAAACCACACCATGATGGGAGCCATCAGGAAGGACGCGCCGGCGTGGACGATATTCCGGAATGCGGTGGCCAGAACCAACAGCCAATACGACGGGGTACGCATCGCTTCGCGGGCGGTGAAGTCAGTTTCGTCATAATGCACCCTGCGGCGCGGCGCGGCAGCCGACTGCCCGGCTGCGGCTTCCAGGGGATCGGGAGGATCGCCGTCCGGGAGCTGACCCATTTCCTCTGGAGAACGCCGCAAGAAGTAGGACAACGGTATGACGGTAACGAGTATTGCGATCCCTAAAATTGTGCAGGAATCTCGCCAACCTACTGTATAAACTAACAGTCCTACGAGGGGAGCCGTGGCGCCACCCAGTCCGTTGCCCATGCTGACAACAGACATTGCCAGTCCACGGCGGCGGCGGAACCAGTTGTTGACCGCGGCTATTGAAGCGTTGTTGTAACCAGAACGGAAGCCCACCGACATGAAGCCGACGAATATCACCAGGAAGTACCAGAATGACCCGGTATAGCCCAACAGAATGAACCCCACCCCCGACATAACCCCGCCGAACGCCAGCATCACCCGCGGCCCATAGCGGTCGGTGCAGTAGCCCATGATTGGACCCTGAAAACCACCCACCATACGACCCAATGCCTCGGCCAGACCCATCATGGTCCGGGTGAAATGAAGGTCGGTTTCGATTGGGATGTATAACACCGTGAACCCGCGGTTGAAGGTGCCGTGCTTCATCCCGTCGGCCAGCAGGCTGACGATTACGATCCACCACCCGTAGAACATGTGGGGTCGTCGCACGCGCATCAGTAGACTACCTGCTCGGCGGCCAGCTGGTTCAGTCGCGATTCGTCGATGCCAAGCATCTGTCCAAGTACGTAGTCGTTATGCTGGCCCAGCAGCGGAGCGGGATTACGCACGCCTCCCGGCGTATCGCTAAAGTGCCAGGGAACCCCGTATACCATCTCCGCACCCACCCGGGGATGTTCCACCTCCACGTAGGTTTCCCGAGCGTTGAGGTGCGGGTCAGCGAACTGATCGGCGATGTTCATCACCGGCATGGCAGCAACGCCCCTCGCCTGCAGAAGGTCGGTGATTTCGGGCGCGGATCGCGTGCGCGTCCAGGCCGATATTGCCTTGTCGAGAGCGCGGCGGTTATTCCAACGGGCAGAATGGTCGGCGAAATCGGGGGAGTGAGCCAGGGTTTTATCCCCCACGACGTCAACCAGGGCATCCCACTCGGCATCGGCGCCAACGGATATCGCGACCCACGTATCTTCTTCGGCGCAGGGGTAGTTGTTGTGCGGAGCGAAATCGGGGTCATCGTTGCCGGTCGGTGTCGGGATGGCGCCGGTCATCTGATATTGCAGCATCGGGACACCCAGCATTGAGGCGGTGCCTTCCAGGTGGGCCGCTTCCACGTATTGACCACGCCCGGTACGGTTGCGATGTCGCAGGGCCGCCGCAATGGACAGGGCGGTGTACAGTGCCGCCACCGTGTCGCTCCAGGCAGCCTGCAACTCCCCAACCAGTGGTTCGCCGTCCTCGGGCGGGTAACCCACCAGGCTCATCATGCCGGAAAGGGCCTGAATAATGGGCGCGTAGGCCAGCATGTCACGCAGGGGCCCGGTATCCCCGAAAGCGGGCATGGCGGCAACGATGATGTCGGGCTTAACCGTGCGCAGGGCATCGTAATCCATGCCCAGTCGCTCCAGCACGCCGGGGGAAAAGTTGGCCAGCACCACGTCGCTGATGGAAACCAGCCTTCGCAACGTGGAGCGGCCGGCATCGGCGCGCAGGTTCAGCGTTATGCTAAGCTTGTTGCGATTGAGTCCGTGGAAAACCGGTTGCAATTCGGGCCATAGTCCGCGGTCGCCGCCGGAAATGTCCTCACCGACCATGGGGCGACCCAGCCGCATTCCGTCCATGCGGGCTCGGCTTTCAACCTTAATTACCTGTGCGCCCATATCAGCAAGCAACTGCCCGGCCATCGGACCAGCCCAGGCGCTGCCCAGGTCAACTACTCGGACATTGTGAAGGGGCGGACGGGTCATCGGCCGCTCGACACGGCGGGTCGGGTCGGTTCCAGGGAAGCCAGATCGCCGCGTTCCCTGTCGAGAATCTCGTCGTTATGCTGGCCCAGCATGGGAGCCGGCCGTACCACGCGACACGGGGAGCCGTGCAAACGCGCCGGCGCTCCAGGGTATTGCAGCGTACCCGCCACCGGATGCGACATCTCCCGCAGCCAGTTTCGCCCGCGGAGTTGCGGCGACTCCAGCACTTCGTCGAACGTAAGCACCGGGGCGCAGGGAATCCGGTTCTCCAGGCACAGGTCCAGGATTTCATCCTTGGTGCGCTGCATGAACCACGGAGCGATCAGGCTTTCAGCCTCATCGGGATACTGGTCGCTCATGGCCCGGCGGTCGCGGTAACGCGCCTCATCCATCCAGGGCTGGTCGCCCAAAAGGCTCAGGAAGCGCTGGTACTGCTCCATCTGGGGAGCATCGATGCAGACGTAGCCATCTTTGCAGGGCAGAACGCAGTTTGGGAACAGGCCGAGTCGCATCCGGTTGCCCGAGCGCGAACCGGCGATCCCCCGATATATGAAGGTGGGCAGATGGTATCCCGTGAGCAGCGTGGCGATCACGCCGGAATCGGCAACGTCGATGTACTGGCCGGCCTGGTCTCCATCGCCAGCAGCATCCGCAGATTCACGGCCCAGCAGCGCCACCACGGCAGCGTAGGCGCCACCGATGCCGGCCAGGTAGGCGGCCTGCAGGTCGGGAGTGGTCAGCGGCTCACGGTGGGTGTGTCCCGTGCCAAAGCTCATCCCGCTGAGGGCGTTCACCTGCAGGTCGTAACCGGCATATCCGCTGTAATCGCCGGTACGTCCGTAGGGCGACAGCGAAACGGTGATCAATTGGGGATGGCGCTGTCGCAGCTCTTCGGCGGTGATGCCGGCGGCGTCCAGTACGGTAACCAGCTGGTTCTCGACGAAAATATCTGCGGTGTCCAGCAGGCGATGCAGGGATTGCAGACCGGCGGGCGACTGCACATCCAGCGTAACGCCGCGCTTGCCCAGGTTGGCAAACAGAAACAACCCACTTTTGTCAGGATGGGGAGTGCCACCGGGGTATGGGCCGCGCTGCCGTGCAACGTCTCCACCAATTGGCTCGACCTTGATGACGTCGGCGCCGAATTCGGCCAACAACTTGGCGCAAAATGGGGCCGAAACCATCTGGCCCCACTCTATGACACGGACGCCGTCCAATGGTGCGGGCGCCGAACCTGATGTCCCCGGGTGTGACACGGACTGCGCCTCCTCCGGAGCCACACTGTACATGGGGCAGTATACGCAGGCCCGGTCTTCTGGATAATAATGTCGTTGTGCGACTGGTCAATGATTGATATCACGAAAGTATAGGCCGACAGAGGCCGGCGCGCAAGGTTGGTTGGTGCAGCGTAACTGTTCAGAGTTGAAGGTAGTGTCCTGGCCCCAACCTGTCTTTCCCGCGCAAGCGGGAATCCAGGGAGCCGATGATAAGCAACATTGCGGTTAAAAGGCGTCTCTGGATTCCGGCTCAAGGCCGGAATGACGGAGTGGTATGGAAATCACACGTCGAGTCTGAACTGTTACGGTGCAGCCTGCGCGGACAGGCCCCACCAATACCTATTTTTGTTCGGCATCACCCGCAACATACCACAACGTTTGACAAAATATGGCATCTTGCCGTAGCATTTGAACAACCCCCCCACCTTGTTTCGACGGGTGGGCAGCGAACCGCCCATAACAGGGCGGTTGCGCATTTAAGACACCTATGTCTGAAGCAGTTGCATATATTGATGGCTTGAATTTCTATTACGGCTCCGTGAAAAATCGACCGGCACTAAAATGGTTAAATCCGCAAGCGATGCTCCAGAGGTTATTCCCGCAAGAAAACATCACGTTGATTCGCTATTTTACGGCACCGGTTATGCTAACGCCTGGTGACCCAGATGCTCCGGCGAGACAGGCCGTGTATTTCAGAGCGCTGGAAACCATCGGAATCCTGCAAATGCTCCGTGGTCGCATAGCGGTTCGGAAGAAATCGGGCGTCTTATTGCCCGAAACAAATCCACTGCGCATTGCTACCGTTCAAGTATTCGAAGAAAAACGCACCGACGTGAATATCGCGTCATACCTGCTGATGGATGCCTTCGAGGGCCGGCACGATACTGCCGTCGTGGTATCAAACGACTCTGATTTGACCACGCCCGTCGAAATGGCTGTGAATCGGTTGGGGAGAAGAGTAGTTACGGTCAACCCCTACCCTGCACGGAGGCAGAGCAGCGAGTTACGGGGGGCCGCATCGGGGACTATACCCGAAATCAACGCTTCCGTGCTGCGCGCGTGCCAGTTCCCTGACAGGCTCACCGACGAACGGGGCGGCTTCGCACGTCCGAGGTCATGGAACTAAGTTGGCCCCTGGACACTCGGCCGCATGACCGCTATCCAATCGGGCGGCTGGTTACCTCCCGATCCACCTTCCGGGAAATCCACTGGCCGCCGGCAAGGGCGGTGATCTGCCCATTCGCCACGGCCACAGTGCCGCGCAGGATGGTCATGACTGGCCAACCCTCGATCTCAAAGTCTTCCTAAATGCTGTAGTCGCTGATGTGGCAATCGTTTGTGGCCTGACGTTTCCGGATTCCGGCCCATGGCAGGGATGATGGTAACGGCAGGCGAAATGATAGTGTTGCAATCATGTCATGGGGCCAGGGCAATTACGTGTTATTCAACGCGGCATAGGGAATATCAAGCCGGTTAATAACACCCACGGGTGACGAATCCGATCAATTGGCTCGTGCAAGTTACTTGGAGTGTTTTTTATTGAACCAGCCACAATTTAGAGTCCCATACGACATTTCAGGGGGTATTCGGACCATCCAAAACGCTGAAAGTCAAACGATTGCAACCGTTACGAATTTTGATGCGATTATCCGGGCTGGTGTGGTTTTTCTGTTGACTGCCGATGCAGCGATGAACTAATATGGTTCCTAGTTATCGCGCTTTGGATAGCGATCCCGCAACGTCTTATTAGCAGGTTGGGAGATTAAGGTGATGATCCAACAGCAAGACTTGCAGCAAGAGATTGATCGTCTCACCGCAGAGCTGGCAAACCGCGACAGAGCGTTGGTTTCGCTGCAAAACCGGCTTACTCTGGACCTAAGCGGCGGAAGAGGGCCTATAGTCCGGGCGGAACAGGCAATAAGCGACATGCCTGCCTCAGAAACGTTCCACGAGGCGTTGCATGGCCTGGCCCTGGTCTCCCGGCTCAGAATCGGGGCCCATCAAGCGGCCATCAGTTATGTGCCCGATGGAGACTTCACGGCGGCCATCCACACGCACTCGTTTTCTGAGAAATACGCGCGCTACAACAGCTACGATGTGATGCCGACGGGGGACGGAATCTGGGGATTGGTGGTCGAGAATCGCGCGCCGGTTCGGATGACCGAGGCGGAACTTTATTCGCACCCTCAGTTCAAGCATTTCAGCGATCTCAAGAATGCCCAGGGATTGGAACATCCCCCGATGCCGGGATGGCTGGTGGTGCCCGTGCTGCGCTGGGACGGGCGCTTTATTGGAGTAGTGCAGCTAAGTGACAAATTTGATGGGGAATTCACCCAGGCTGATGAGGACCAGCTGATGCAGCTGGCAAAGTTCTATACGGCGACATTTGAGATGCAGTACGCCTACGAAGAATCGCGGCGGCTAACCGTTGCCCTGAGGCAGGCCACGCTGGAGCTGGAGCGTTCCAACGCCGAGCTGGAGCAGTTCGCATACGTGGCTTCGCATGACCTGCAGGAGCCTTTGAGGATGGTTACCAGCTACCTGCAGCTGCTGGAACGCCGGTACAAAGCGAAGCTCGATCAAGACGCCGAAGAGTTCATCGCTTTTGCAGTTGACGGCGCCTCCAGAATGCAAACGCTGATACAAGACCTGCTCGCCTATTCTCGTGTTGGCACGCAGGGAGCCGCCTTTGAACCCACAGACTGCGGCGGGGTGTTGGATCGGGCGCTGATGAACCTGGAGGTGGCTATCGCGGAAAGCGGCGCCGAGATAACTCGTGGGCCGATTCCAGACGTCGTGGCCGATGCCTCCCAGCTGACACAGCTACTGCAGAATCTGGTGGGAAACGCGATCAAGTTTCGAGGCGACAGCCCGCCACGCATTTGGGTCGAAGCAGCGCAAAAGGATGCCGATTGGCTTTTCTCAGTGCGCGACAACGGAATCGGCATCGACCCTCTCCATACGGACCGCATCTTTCAAGTATTCCAACGTCTACACGGAATTGGACAATACCCCGGAACCGGCATTGGTTTGGCCGTGTGCAAGAAGATCGTGGAGCGACACGGGGGTACTATCTGGGTCGATTCGCAACCGGATGCCGGTTCGACCTTTTTCTTCACGATCCCGGTTCATCTGGGCTCCCGTCCGAATTCCGACCAAGCCGCAGCACAAACGGTGAAGGCTGGTTGATTGCTTCACGGATCCAGCGCGATAGCCAGCCAAACCGCCAGAGCGCGGCAAAGGAGACGCAAGCGATGTCAACACGGCCAAGCCGTAAGCCAATAGAAATTCTCCTGGTCGAAGATAATCCTGGCGACGTGAGACTCACTCGCGAAGCTTTTGCGGATACCACGGTCAGACACAACCTGTCGGTGGTTGGAGACGGGGAAGAAGCGATGGCTTTCCTACGACGACAGGGTGATTACGCCACGGCGCCGCGCCCTGACCTTATCCTCTTGGACTTGAACCTGCCGCGAAAGAGTGGCAGAGAGGTCCTGGCCGAGCTCAAGCACGATTCGGGGCTGTTGTCCATTCCAGTGGTCGTGATGACCACCTCGGAAGCTGAGGTGGATATCGTCAATTCATACCACCTTCACGCCAATGCCTACGTTACCAAACCGGTCGATTTGGATTGCTTCGTTGATGTCGTCAGTAAAATCGAAGGGTTCTGGCTCACCATCGTAAAGCTGCCGCCGGACTAACTTCAGCCCGGGCCATGCTATTTCGTTTGCCGGGTTCCACACGAGTCAATGTTTCCGCCATTCGGGCGCACAGCCAAAACAAAGGAGGCAGAGTGCCATGACTACAGGCTCCCCAACGAATCCGCTAGAGGTGTTGCTCGTTGAGGATAACCCCGCGGATGCCAGACTGACGGAAGAGATTCTGAAAGATTCAGAATATACCCTGAAACTCTCTGTTGTGGAGGACGGAGAAGCGGCAATCGCTTACCTCCGCCGCGAGGGTGAGTATGCCACCGCCCCTCGGCCCGATTTGATCCTGTTAGACCTGATGCTGCCCAAGAAGAGCGGTCAGGAAGTTCTCGCCGAGATGAACCAGGATGCCGGGTTGACCACCATTCCGGTGGTGATTCTAACCGGTACAGAAGCAGAACAGAGCCTGCTCTGGTCGTACAACATCCCACCGTCGAGGTTTTGCCGAAAACCGATGGATCTTGCTCGCTTCAACTCGGTCGTCACACAACTCGATGCCCTTGCCGAGCGGCCGCTCGTCATGGCATCCACTCCGATAGCGGGGCAGGAGCCGGCGGCGGCCGGTGCGGGAACGAGCCGAAGGTGGTGGTGGCCTTTTGGCCGTTAGCCAGGGGCCACGCCGGACGCGGCCACACAACTTCATGACCTGCCGGAAACGCTCCATGCCCCGGGCCTGAGTCGCCGGGGCATGGGATTTTGCGGACGCAATGTCATGCGACTATTTGGCGGGACTTACCCAATCGGGCGGCTGGTTACCTCCCGATCCACCTTCCGGGAGATCCACTGGCCGCCACCGGCCGGGGCGGTGAGCTGCCCATTCTCCACGGCCACGGTGCCGCGCAGGATTGTCATTACCGGCCAACCCTCGATCTCAAAGTCTTCCCAAATGCTGTAGTCGCTGATGTGAAAATCGTCCATGGTCAGTCGCTTCTTGATGGACGGGTCGATGAGGGTGATGTCGGCATCGCTGCCCGGCGCCAGGATCCCTTTGCGCGGGTACAGCCCCATGATGCGCGCGGAGTTGGTCGATGTCACATCCGCAAACCGCTGCAATGACATTCCACGCTTGGATACGCCTTCGCTGTAGGTGATGCCCACGCGGGTTTCGGCTCCATTGTGGCCGCCGGTAACGTCGCGCACCGTCTTGCCCTCGATCTTGAGATTCCAGTTGGTGCAATACTCGTCGGTGGCCATGGTGTGCAGGCCGCCCCACGCGATGCCCTTCCACAGCATGGCTGCGTCCTCGGGGGACTTGAGCGACGGGTAGGTGTGGTACTTCATCCCGTTTTCTTCTTTGTAATTGTTGGCGTTGAAGCAGGCGTAGTTGTGCAGAGTTTCGCCGTAGATCGCCATGCCTTTGTTGCGCGCTTCGCCGATGGCGTTGATGCCTTCCCGGGCGCTGACGTGCACGAAGTAGACGGGTGATCCGGTCCACTCGGCCACTCGCAGCACGCGCCGGAAGGACACGTCCTCCGACTCGTTGCTGTGCACTTGCGGCATGTTCCACCACTCGTTGCGTTCCTCGCGCTGCAGCTTGTCGTACATGTACTGCACCATGTCGTCATCTTCGGAGTGAACCAGCAGCATCCCGTCATGGCGCTGGATCACTTCCATCAGATCATGAAGGTGTCCCATTCCAACCTTGCGCGGCTCGCCAGACATCTCGGGCGGCCGGATGTTGGTGGTAAAAATCTTCACCGAAGCCCAACCTCCCTGAATATACTCGGGGAGCGACTCCAGGGTTCGCTGGGGAATTTCGCCCAGAACCATCAGGTGGTGGGCGTAGTCGGCGTAAGAATTTCCCCGCCAGGAGTTGGTGCGCTCCTGCATCGCCTCTGGGATGGTGTTGCCGGGATGATGGATGGCGAAATCCATCAGGGTGGTGGTGCCGCCAAACAGCGCGGCGCGACTCACCTGCTCCGGCGGCGCGGTGCGCAGGTTGCCCGGCCCCATGATGGGCGCGTCGATGTGGGCGTGCGGCTCGATGCCTCCAGGGACCACAACCTTGCCGGTGGCGTCAATAACCCGTACCACGTCGTCGGTCATGGTGTTGGGAGCCGTGATGGCGACGATTTTCTCGCCCTGAACACAAACGTCCCAGTCGCCCACGCCCCAAGGTGTAACCACCTGTCCGCCGCGAATGATCAAGTCCAGCATAATTTTCCTCCGTGGCCGGCCACCGCCGGCTTTGGGTCGCAACTCGTAGCCTACCGATTGGCGCCAGTATAGCGCAATCTGGAAGGCCCGTCGGCAGCCCGTTACCCGACTTTCGTTAATGCCGAGAATGAAGCGCGGCGGCAGCGCGTTGTGCCGGCGGCGAATGGCAGTCGTGTATGGAATCGCTGGCGCCCCGCTTCAGCAGCCGCCCATCAACCACTCCCCGTTTTCGAAAACGAAGAGAGAACGCACCAGACCCAATTCCGATGCGCCGTTCACCGTAATTTCAGCCACTACCACGGCCTCGGTGTCCAGCAATTTGGCAACTCCCCTGATTTCCAACCCGATTTCCGAGTTGCCGATCATCTCCTGGAGATCGCGGAGGTACACGACAAAGCCGGTGGCGCTTTGCTGGCAGCTCTGGGCAAACACGGCGGTGGCCGTCGCTGGCGGGTCCGGGCCAGGGCCTCGGCGTATAGGCAGACGCAACCATCTGGTGTCGTTAGCTTTCCAGAGCGGACCACGATGCCCTAGCCGATGCCGCCGACTACAACCGCTAAACCTCCGGCACTACCAGGGCCACTCACTGCAAGCAATGCCCGTCGGTTTATCCCGGTCGGGCTAGCCGTATTTTTGCGCGAAATCGTCTTCGCTCATCAGAATGTATTGGATGAAGTTGATGAAAGGCCAGATGCTAAAGAACCCGCCGAGTGTCAGGATAGTCGCAATGCCCTGACCGGGTCTGCCGAGGTAAAATTTGTTGATGCCGAAGCCACCCAAAAAGAATGCCACCAGGATAGCAGTCGACTTCGATTTCATTTGATGTTCCTCTGTACTCCTCGTCTACGCCTGATGGGTCCGCGTTGCTCGCGGACCCATCTCATCCAACCCGTATGATTGGTCTCCATCCTGCCCGTTCGGGAGGAGGAGACGCACCATCAGTTGGGCATCCACATCACCGAGGATATTTCGCTGAACTCCCGGTCAAACTTGGACCATGATGTTCCGGCGTCGCCCGACTGATACAGATACCCGTACCGACTGCCAGCCAACAGGAAGTCGGGGTTCTGCAGCTGGGAGTTCACGACCCACATGGCGGTGTTGGGTTCCACCGGCAAACTCAAACTCTCCCAGTTGGCGCCAGAGTCCTCGGAGCGCATCACAACACCCTTCGAGCCGGGCGTGGTGTCGCCGAAGGTGGCAAAGATGGTTTGGGGGTCGTCGGCCTTGACCTTGATGCCGCGAGGGTAACCCAGGGGGAAATTCTGGCGGACGCCCAGGTTGCGCCACGAGCCACCATCGTCGTCGCTCAGGAACACATCGTCGTTGACCAATACCACGACCCGTTGGGGTGGGCCGGCGGTTACGGTAACGTTGTGGATATCCAGGTTGGGGATGGCGCGATGATCCACGGTTTCCCACGTATCGCCGCCGTCAGAGCTGTGCCGCAACCCATCCACCTCGATACCGACCCAAACGCTGTCGCCGTTGGTCGGGTCCACAGCGATGCCGGTAACGCGCGGTACGCCCACCGCCGGACACTCTGCGGCAACTTCCACCGGGCGCAGTTCCCAGGTTTGCCCACCGTCGCGCGTGCGGTAGATGCGGCAAGGATTCGGAGTGCCGGTGCCGGCGAATCCCACCCTGGGGTTGGACGGGTCGAACGCGATGGCCCAAACCGCCGTGTCGTTCATAATGGTGTCAACGCGATGCCAGGTATCGCCGTTGTCATCGCTGCGAATGATGCCCCGGTCGCAGCCGGCCAACACCGCGCTGTCGCTGCCGGGCACGGGCGTTAAACATCGCACCACCGCATCGGAGTGGATGCCCTGGGTAATGCCAACCCGACGCCAGGATTCCCCGCTGTCCACGCTGCGCATCACACCCTGTCCGGCTGTTCCTACCAAAATTGTTATTCCGTCTGCCACGATAACGCCTCCTTGGCGCCGCTGAAATTGCGGCTGGGGGTTTACTACAGTTGGCGACATCATAACGCGACGGCACCCGAATTGCCACCAACGGAGTGCCATCTGCATCCTCGCGATGGCATCCCAATCCCGGATGGGCACCCGCCTGTTGAACGGAACAATCGCTAGGGCGAAACCACACTGCGGGTGAGGTCTACCACGGTGTACCGCGGGGCCTCGTCGCTTAGCAGAAGCCAGAGCTCCAGGCGAACGAAAGGACCGGCCGGTACGGTGAGGCTACCTCCGGACGGATCGGGCCCGAAGCAGAGGTAACCGTCCAACGACTGCCCGTAATCAAGCCTAACCCCCGCCGCATTGTCGTAGAAGCCACCCGGACAACCGCTGCCTCGGCCTTCGGTCGTCCATATTGCCACACCATCATCAGCATGAGGTTGAGTGCTCAGGAACCCGCCGACAGACAGGCGTGCGGGTTGCATTTGATCAGTATTGGCGGTTACCCGTACGGGTAAATGAAAGATGGAATCATCCACGGCAGCCGGGGCCGTTAGCACCGTAAACACGAAGGAGGGCGAACTGAAAGATTCCGACACCTCGACCGGCTCACCGATGATCACAGCCCCAGAGTTCGCGATCGACAGATATGTGGCCCGACCCGCCGGGCAATGGGCCTCGCGCCAGCGGCCCTCTTCAAAAACATAGAGCACAAGAGACAGAAACCGGGAAATTGGCGAGCCGTCCATGGTTACGTCGATAGTTACCCGCGCCAGATCATCTTCCATCCTTTCCACCGCAATTACTTTCAACGCAACGTTGACACTACTGAACAATTCGCGTAATCCCTCGTATTGATCGGGCGCGCCGTCTACATCGGGCCGGCAAACCTGTGCGCGTCGGGCCATGAGCTCATCGAGATCAGGGTCATCGCTCAGCACATTGGCCACGAACGACGCCAACTCTTCCTGCACGATCGCCGAGATTTGCTCGTTTGTATAATCGGCGGAATCGTCGCTGAATCCGTCGGATTCGGACTGACGTATCGCGGTGTCGGGGGCAGGAACAACCTCCGGTGTGGAGACTGAAGTCGGCGTTGTGGCGATGGCTGGAGCCCCAGGGGAGGGCGTCGCGGCCGGGATGGAAGGGGTTGACGGCGCCGTAGCGGTTGCCGTTGCCGTTGCCACCAGGGTGGCGGCGGGTTCCGGGGGCTGCTGGCTGCAGGCCATAGCGGCGAACAGGATCAACAAAACGGTCAGCAACCCCGCCGCTCGTACCAAACCGGTCGTGCTGGTCATCGAGATTGCCACGTCGTAGTGCTCTCGCAATGACAGATTAATGCGGGTCCGCGATGCTGTGCGTCCGTTCGTAACGTTTTCCGACCGGGCTGGCCCATATATCACAACGGCGCTGGTTCGGGGAATGTTCCCTGAACCAGCGCCGTTGAAGCAGTCGAGTGAGAGCGAGTTTGGCCGATCAGTTGCTGTCGCCGGAGCCGGCGGGCGCTGGCACAGCTGCGGGTGCAGCGGGCGCTGGCCCGGTGTCCTCTCGCATCTCGGCGGGCAGGTCGTTTTCCCATTCGGGCAACTGTTGCCGGTGAGTGTTGGGCAAGAACATAATTGCTATGACGCCGATGAGACTCATCACGAAAGACAGCAGAATCGTCCAACAGTACGGGTTGTCGAGGAAGGTCGGAAAACCCAAATCACGCACGCCGATGAGTAGACCGGTGCCTGCCAAGGCGCCCGAGGCCATGCCGAATCCGGCTCCCATCATCTGGAACCCGTAAGCGCTGCCGATTGGTGCGTTGCCGTAATATTGCCGGTTGATGATGGGGAAGGCAGACATCTCACCGCCAAACCCGATACCAAACAGGACGGCAAACATGTAGAACATCCACGGGGTGTCGGCGAAGAATAGGATGGAGACAGGCGCGAACTGCAAGAAGAAGCAAATGGCCATGACCCATTTGCTGCCAAACAGATCGGCGGCCACAGGAACACCAAAGCGCGTGATGGTGCTCACCAGGCTCATGGTGGCGGCGGCGCCGGCGCCGATGGCCGCGGCGCTCAGCAAGCCAGTTCCCTGGAACCCTCCTTCAGGACGCAAGGCATCAACTACCATAAGTGGCAGGAACACGATCACGATGCTGTGGCCGGCGCAACCCCAATAATGGATGCCGATGAGGTTCCAGAACGCCGGTGTCTTGCGCACCTGGTTCAGGAAAACACGCGCTCGCTCCTTGGCCCCGACGCCGGTGGTGGGCGCCCGACGGGACGGCTCGTTGGCGTCGGCGCCCAACTGACGCATTCCGACGTCCTCCGGAGAGTTGTGGAAAAGGCGAGTCAATAGCAGGAGGAGGATGCCACCTACGATTCCAGGCACCCAGAACGCCATCCGCAACCCGATGGTTTCGGGTTCCAGGAACGGGAAAAAGCGAGTCCAAGCTTGCCCGGGGCCGAAGGTGAAGAACCATACCAGACCGAGCATAATGGGCGGCGCGATTACCGGCCCAAAACCCTGGGAGGATTGCAACAACCCCATGCCCAAGCCAAGATGCCGGCGGAACCAGGATGTAACCGCAACCGTGAGCGGAACCTGGAAGATCCCCATTGATGCGCTGAGCAGAATGCCGAAGAACAAGTAGAGTTGCCAAATCTCGGTCATGAAGCCGGTTAAAATCATGCCCGCTATGTATAGCGACGCTCCCAGCGTCATGGTGAAACGGGCGCCGTAGCGGTCGCCCAGCCATCCGGATGGCGGGCCAAACATGCCCGACACCACCCACTGCATGGAGAAGGCAAACAAGATGAGACCTTCGCTCCACCCAAAGACCTCGGATATGATGGGCACCATTACCGGGAATCCCATTCGGAACGACGATGACACCAGCCGCATTACCGACGTAATAACGACGATTACCCACGCGTAGTGGATAGGCTGCCCGCCAAGCGCAAACTCGGCCGGGCGAAGATTCACTATGGCCATAGTCCTCTCCCTCGAATGGCGGCAGTATGCTACCGGCTTCGATAACCTGTCAAGGAATGGCACGGGTTATTATCGCTCACTGATATAATGTGTACGTAATCCGCACGTGAATTCATGGGTACGCTGATATGTTGCAACGATGACCGCTCCGCATTTCGAAACGGTGTCGATTCCGGTTGAAGGGATGACGTGCGCCGCCTGTGTCCATCACGTGGCTGAGGCGCTCCGAATGGTGGACGGAGTGCAGGACGTTAGCGTGAATCTGGCCACCGCCAGGGCTACCGTCAGCCTCACCGACACCCGAGAAAAACCCCCGAACATCCACCATCTGGCGGACGCCGTGGCCGCCGCCGGTTACTCCATACCCCCGGTACGCCGGGTGTACCCGGTAACCGGCATGACCTGCGCGGCCTGCGTACATCACGTGGCCGAAGCCATCAGGTCCGTTCCCGGCGTGGATGATGTGTCGGTCAACCTCGCCACGGCAACCGCCGCAGTAACCCACCTGCCCGAAGCCCTCGAGCCTGACGCGCTGGCCCGCGCCGTCGCTGACTCCGGCTATCAACTCGACACCTCCGGCGACGTATCACGACCCGGCGATCACCGCTCGCGGGAAGAACGCCAGATCCGTAACCGGCTCATCGTGGCGGCAATCGGCGGCATCGCGCTATTGCTGGCCAGCTTCCCGGCCCTGCCGTGGACGCCCGGTTTGCTGACGATCTGGTGGTATCCACTGGCGCTTTGGGCCGTTGCGACTCCGGTGCAACTCTGGGCCGGTTGGCCGTTCTACGTGGCCGGCTGGGCTGGGATGCGACGGATGCAACCCAACATGCACACGCTCATCGCCCTGGGAACCTCGGTGGCCTACGGCTACAGCGCCGTGGCGGTTCTGTTGATGCTGGTTGCGCCGGCGGCGCTGGCATCGGTGGGCGGCCACCAACTGCATTTCGACATGGCGGCCATCATCGTCGCGCTGATTCTGCTGGGCCGGTGGCTGGAGTCAAGGGCGCTGGCCCGCACGTCGGGCGCTATAACCTTGCTGATGGACCTGCGACCCCAAACGGCCCATCTGCTCTCCGACGACGGATCCATTTCCGACATACCCGTCGACCGGGTCGCCGCCGGTGACATACTGGCGGTCCGCCCGGGTGAGTACGTGCCGGTTGACGGCGCGATTGCCACCGGCGCGTCGTCGCTGGACGAATCAGCATTGACCGGAGAGAGTATGCCGGCGGACAAATCCGTGGGCGATCCGGTGTTCGCCGGTACGCTCAACGGAACCGGCGCCTTCACACTGCGCGCGGGCCGGGTGGGCGCCGACACCACCCTGGCGCAGATCATCCGCTTGGTGGAAGAAGCGCAGGGTTCCGCCGCGCCGGTGCAGCGTCTCGCCGACCAAGTAGCCGCCTGGTTCGTGCCGGCGGTGGGCGGCATAGCAATAGCGGCGGCCATTTTGTGGCTGTTCCTGGGACCAGACCCTTCATTCCAGTACGCAATCCTGACGCTGGTGGCCGTGCTTATCATCGCCTGCCCCTGCGCCCTGGGGCTGGCTACCCCGACCGCCATTATCGTCGGCGTCGGGCGTGGAGCCGAACGGGGCATCCTGATCCGGAGCGCCGCCGTGCTGGAACGGGCTCATTCTGTAACCGTGGTTGCCGTCGACAAAACCGGAACGCTAACCACCGGTCAACCCCAGGTGACGGATGTTATCCCAGCCGACGGCGTGGAGCCCGACGACGCCCTGCGCTACGCCGCCGCCGCCGAGCAGCTCTCGGAGCATCCCATTGGTCGGGCCGTGGTGGAACACGCCATTGCGCGGGGATTGACTGTCGTAACGCCATCCAGATTCGTCGCCCAGCGGGGCGCCGGCGTCAACGCCACCGTCGATGGCAGTCGAATCGTCGTGGGGAACGCTAATCTGCTCGCCGACTGCGCCATTGCAATTGACCCGGCGCTCTCCTCGGCCGCTGACCGGTTGGCATCCCAGGGTCGCACGCCCATGTTCGTCGCCAAAGACAACAGGTTGCTGGGCGTGATTGCCGTCGCCGATGCGATAAAAACCAGCGCCAGGACAGCGGTGGCCGCGCTGCATTCCCTGGGAGTGCAAACCGTGATGCTGACCGGCGACCGTGATGAGGTGGCCGCTTCGGTGGCCGCCGACTGTGGCATCGACCGCTATTTCGCGGGGATGCTTCCCGCCGACAAGGCCGCCGTAATCAACCGGCTGCAGGCCGACGGCCATGTGGTTGCCATGGTTGGGGACGGCATCAACGACGCGCCGGCCCTGGCGTCAGCTGACGTGGGCATCGCGATGGGCGGCGGCTCTGATATCGCCCACGAGTCTGCGGACATTACGTTGATGCGCGACGACCTGACCGCGGCGGCCACGGCCCTGCGGCTGTCGAAGGCAACCATGCGGACCATCCGACAAAACCTGTTCTGGGCCTTCTTCTACAACGCCCTGCTGATTCCCGTGGCCGCCGGGGCGCTGTACCCACTGTTTGCGACGCTGGGCGGCGTTCCCGGCGGACTGTCCTTCTTCTTTGGAGACGCCGGGTTCCTGAATCCTATCCTCGCCGCCCTGGCAATGGCCGTGAGTTCGGTGAGCGTGGTCAGCAACTCACTGCGGTTGCGGCGAGCGCGGTTGCCCGCCTGATCGCGCCGGCGAACCAGGGCCGGGCCGTTGGCCAGTGCCCGTGATAAACTTGGTTTCCACGGTAGAGGTGAACTGACATGGCAAATGCAACAGACCCAATCTGCCTGATGCAGGTGGACAGCGAGAATCCCAACGGCGGCACCAGCGAACACGACGGCCAAACCTATTATTTCTGTGCGCCAGGCTGTCGCATTGCCTTTGAGCGCGACCCCGACGGGTGGGCATCGGGACGCAACAAGCCCATCGCTATGGAAGCGCCCCATTCCCAGCCGCTCACCATCGTGCGCCGCCTGTTCCGCCGCAACAGCCAGTAACCGGAGCGCAGGGCACCCGCCGCCCTATACGGTGGTAGAGGGTCCAACGGTACGGGATTCTTTGGGACGCCAACCGGAACGCTAGACGTTGGCTCCGCAGCATCGCTTGTACTTGCGCCCACTTCCGCAGGGACACGGAGCGTTGCGGCCGATCTTGCGGCCGGCGCGGGGTACGCCGGCTGTTCGCCCGCCGGTTACCGCCGCCATCGGGCTAACCGGGGGACGCTGCGCTGCTCTGCGCCCAGTGTTGCCGTTTGAGTTGTTGCCAGCATCCTGAGCGCCATTGTTGGAACCCGCGGCGCTGCCGTCGGCCGAGTTCCCCAAGTTCGCCGCCTCCGGAGAAAGCGTTACGTGGAACAGGGAGTGGGTAACCTCCCGTTGCATCTGCTGCATCAGTTCGGTGAACGCACGCTGGCCCTCGGAGCGGTACACGGTTAACGGGTCGCGTTGACCCACCGCGTGCAGTCCGACGCCGGTACGGAGGTTCTCCATGTTAGTGAGGTGGCTGACCCAGTGGGTGTCTATGGACTTGAGCAACAGCAACCGGGCCAGAAGCTGCATCTGATCAGATCCCATATCGCGTTCTTTCGCGTCGTACAGGTCCTCGGCGTGTTGATACAGGATGTCTTCGATGCGGTCGCGACTCAAAAGGAGCAGCTTTTCCGGAGTATCAAACTCGGACGGCGGGGGGCAGATCATCCGCAAACCGGCCAGCAGTCCTTCGGCGTTCCAGTCATCAGCGTGGCGGGATTGAAGATGGGCTGCGGTCAGTTGATTGAACTCCTCCCGCAACATATCCAGCAGTCGATTCCGCAACCTTTCGCCGGCCAGAACCTGGGTGCGCAGCGTGTAAATGGCGGTACGCTGCTGGTTCAACACATCGTCGAAATTCAGCAGGTGTTTGCGGACGTCGAAATGGTAGCCCTCGACCTTTACCTGAGCGCCGGAGATGGATTTGGTGATCAGTTTGTTTTCCAGG
Source organism: Dehalococcoidia bacterium (assembly GCA_965217175.1). Lineage (GTDB taxonomy): Bacteria > Chloroflexota > Dehalococcoidia > Lucifugimonadales > UBA3495 > Bin87. The sequence continues at coordinate 458,739 of OZ244251.1, read as the reverse complement.
GGTTCGTCATCGTTCAGGCCCGTCCAGGTCATAACGTTCTTGATGCGGTCACCGCCAAAGCGCTGCATCAATTCGTCCTCCAGAGCCACGAAAAACTGACTGCTGCCAGGGTCGCCCTGCCGACCGGCGCGGCCCCGCAATTGGTTGTCCACGCGTCGGGCCTCGTGGTGTTCAGTGCCAATGACGTGCAAACCGCCCAAGGCAATGACCCGATCATGTTCCTGCTGCCAGTCTTCGCGCCCGGTATCGGCGCCACCCAGCACGATGTCGGTGCCCCGACCCGCCATGTTGGTTGACACCGTAACGGCGCCAGCCCGGCCCGCCTGGGCCACGATACTGGCTTCATGCTCGTGATTGCGGGCGTTGAGCACCTGGTGCGTAACCCCACGTTTTCGGAGCATTTCGCTCAACTCTTCGGAGGTCTCGATGGAAGTAGTGCCGACCAGCACCGGTTGACCGGATTGCGACCGAGCCGCTATGTTTTCGACCACGGAGTTCCATTTACCGTCTGCCGTCGGGAAAATCAGGTCGGTGGCGTCGGCGCGTATCATCTGCACGTTGGTGGGAACCGCGACCACTTCCAGACCATAAATCTTGTAGAACTCATCGGCCTCGGTCACGGCAGTACCGGTCATACCCGACAGTTTTTTGTACATCCGGAAGTAATTCTGCAGTGTGATGGTGGCGTACGTTACGCTTTCCCGCTGGATTTTGCGTCCTTCCTTGGCTTCTACAGCCTGGTGCAGACCATCAGACCAGCGGCGTCCCGGCTGCAACCGGCCCGTGAACTCGTCGACAATGACGACCTCACCGTTGGTTACCACGTAGTCCTTGTCCTTGACCTTCTGAATCTGCGCCACCAGCGCGTTCTCCATGTACTGCACCAGGTGGAAGTTCTCCGGATCGTAGAGGTTATCCACCCGCGCCCAGCGCTCCATCTTGGCGATACCTTCTTCGTTCAAAGAGATGGCCTGGGAGCGTTCGTCGATAGTGTAGTCCTCATACTCCCGCAGGCGGGGCGCCAGGCGAGCGAAAGTGTAGTAATGCTCCACCGGCTGCTGAGCCGGCCCGCTGATGATAAGGGGCGTGCGGGCCTCGTCGATCAGGATGTTGTCGACCTCGTCCACGATGGCAAAGTGGCGGCGACCGCCCTGCACCTGCAGGTGCACTTCCAGCGCCATATTGTCGCGCAGGTAGTCGAAGCCAAACTCGTTGTTGGTGCCGTAGAGCACATCGGCGCGGTACGCCTCGGTGCGGCTGACGGGAGACAGGAATTGAAAACCGCCTTTGCCGGGGTCGGTCAGTTCAGGATCATAGATGTAGGCGGCATCGTGCTGCAGGCAACCCACGGTCAGGCCCATCAGGTGGTAGATGGGACCCATCCACACCGGGTCGCGGCGGGCCAGGTAGTCATTGACCGTAACGATGTGAACGCCATCGCCGCTGAGCGCGTTGAGATAGGCGGGCAGCGTGGCGACCAGGGTTTTGCCCTCGCCGGTTTTCATCTCAGCAATCTTGCCGTCGTTGAGCACGGCTCCGCCGATGAGCTGCACATCGTAGTGGCGCTGGCCCAGCGTGCGGCGGGCGGCTTCACGCACCGCGGCAAACGCCTCGGGCAACAGGTCGTTCACCGGTTCCCCACCACCCAGGCGATTGCGGAACTCGTCGGTTTTGGCGCGCAGGCCGGCGTCGTCCAGGGCGCGCGCCGAGTCCTCCAGCGCGTTCACCCCGGGAACCATCTGGCCCCGCAGCTTCTCGGCGGCGCGTTCCGGTGTGTCGCCGACTATCTTTCTAAGTAATGAAACCATGATTTACCCTCACCCGCACCGTCTCCCGCTTTGGTGAGGAGGCCGGAATTAATCATCACGGGCGCAGCGTGGCAGCCCGCTGAGACCAGGCGGTTTGTCGTGTCAGTATAGCAATTATACCGATCATACGCAGGGGCATAGCCTTGCGGATTGGCGGGGTTGGTGAAGGGGGGTTGCGGGTTGCGAGGAGCACAGCGGCACGGCAATCTCTACGAGGCCGAACACACGTCGACGAACGGCCGTTGCTACGGCGACGAGATTGCCAACCCCCGTATCGAGTACGGGGTCGCAATGAGAAAGTGGGTGCGCGTGAGAGGTCCCTCTCCTTAGACGGTGAGAGGGTTACCGTGGGGGGCGGACAACCACAGCGCGCTCCTCAGGATTGACCGGTTCTAGTCGGCAGCGGCGGCGGCGGCGTACCACTCGGGTCCTTCCTCGCCCGGCTCGGGCAGTACGAACCCGCCCTCCATGGTCCAGGACGCCGGGTTCTCGGTGATGCGCCCGCTGATCGAACCGGCCGGCACGTCACCTATCTCGCGGAAGGCGTTGGTCAGATCGGACAGCAACTGCTGCTTGAGATCAGCGGGGCGGCCGGCGCGGTTGGCTCCGTCCAGATAGAACGGGGTGTCAAACTCACCTGTCTCGCCCTCGGGAGTCTCGATGAAGGTGACCGACACAAAGCCCCGGGGAGCGCCCGTTGATCCGCAGTGGATGTCGGTGAACGCCAACGCTATTTCCTGACGTTGCTCGAAGGACAGGGCATCTTTGGGAATGATACAGCGGTAGTGGGGCATAGTTTTCTCCTTGTGTTGGCGTACCGGGCGCTAGCGCGCGGGATTGCCAAGCTGCCTTCGCATTGGCGGTCGGCGTAACTCTCTGCTCGTGGGAAGAGGGATTAATTCTCCCTGCGGTCGCGGGCGGACACCACCAGCTCGTCGGTGGTGCAGCCGGTGAGGTCGATCCACATATCCTGGATGGTTTGCATCAAGCGGACGCGGGTTTCCTGCCGGCAGCCGGGCGGTATCTCGCCGCGCACCGCCGACGTGGTGGACAGCCTTCCGCCGCGGAACCCGAACCCGTGGGGAACCTCGATCCAGTTCACCGACACGTCATCGGGATCGCCGCTCAGTACGGACGCGCAGATGCGGGCCAATTCCAACTCCAGGCGGGGCCGCAATTCCTCGGGAATTATCCCCTCCTGGATTGTACAGTTGAAGGTTATGTCGGCCATCTTCAAAATCCATCAGGTCGGCAAATACTTGGGATTTGTGCCTCCGCCGCAGATTATCACAGCGGTTGTCCCCACGCAATTCAGCCGGAATATGCGAAAATGCTGCATCTCCAGCAGTCGCTGGGCCAGCGATCTGGCGCGCTGCGAACAAGGATTATCCATGTGTAGAAGCATCAAAACCCTGCGCTCGGCAGAAACGCCGGCCACCCATGAAGAGACGCAGGCCGCCGCGCTGCAATTCGTACGCAAGGTCAGCGGGTATCGCACGCCTTCGCGCGCCAACGAAGTTGCCTTCAATAAGGCGGTGGATGAAATCGCCCGGATCACCGACACGCTGCTTCAATCGCTCCGCACCCGCTCTAACGCCTGAAATAGCGGCCGACTCTGCCGGCTCGCCGCTCGCGGTGACCCCCGGCTTCGGCGTTTGCTGATTGCATGGGCGAAGTTCCGCGTCCATGTGCCCTTGTGCTATGTTAGGTGTCGCAACAATACAGAAACCATAATCCAAACTCTCAGGAAGGTATCATCATGCCCACAATGACCGGCGGCCAGGCTCTCATGCGCTCACTGTATCTGGAGGGGGTGCGAGTCATATTCGGGCTGCCCGGCGTACAGCTTTATCACGCCCTGGACGCCCTGAACGACGTGCCGGGCATTCGGTTCATTACCACCCGCCACGAGCAGGCCACCACCTACATGGCCGACGGTTACGCCCGGGCCGGCGGGGGTGTGGGCACCGCGCTGATGGTACCCGGTCCCGGATTGCTGAACGCGTCCGCCGGCCTGAGCACGGCCTACTCGGCGTCGTCTCCGGTGCTGGTGGTTTGCGGCCAGATCGAACGCGACCTGATTGGCATGGACCGCGGGATGCTGCATGAAGTCAACGACCAGCAGGACGCCATCCGGCCCATCACCAAATACGTTGAGCGCATCATGACTCCCGAAGCCGCGCCCGGCGCCGTCCACGAAGCCTTCCGTCAGCTCACCACTGGGAGGCCCCGCCCGGTGGAAATTGAAATGCCTCCGGAAACGATGGCGGACTCTGCATCCGTGTCCCTGATGGAAGCGGAAGGCTATCCCCGCACGTCCGCACCGCCCGAGCGGGTAGCCGAAGCGGCCCGCCTGCTGAGAGAGGCCCGGCGCCCCCTGATTTGGGCCGGCGGCGGCGTTATAGCCTCGGAAGCATCGGCGGATTTGGTGCGGCTGGCCGAACGACTCCAGGCTCCCGTCATCACCACCGCAGAGGGCAAGGGAGCCATTAGCGATAGACACCCGCTGGCCCTGGGGTCCCTGCGACTGCGCAACGATCCGGTGGCCAAGGACGAACCAAACTTCGATATCATACTGAGCGTGGGCACCCGTATGGCTTTCCCGGCCTGGCTGGGCGGCCAAAAAGTGGTGCAAATCGACATTGACCCCGAAGAGCTGGGACGCAATTGGGACAACACTTACGGAGTCGCTGGCGATGCGCGCACTGTGATGGCGCAGATCGACGCCGAGTTGTCCTCCACAATGACGGAAGAGCGCCCGTCCTTCGCCGCCGATGCCGCCGCACTGCGCGCCCACCGGGCCGCCTCCGCGCTGCGACCCGAACCCCAGGAGTCATTGCTGGCCGCAGTGAGGGCGGCTGTTCCCGAAGAGGGCATCCTGATTTCGGGCATGACGCAGATGGGCTACTACGCCCGCGCCTTCTGGCCGACCTACGAGCCGCGCACGTTCATCACGTCCAGCTACTCCGGCAACCTGGGCTACGCCTATCCCACCGCGCTGGGCGCCAAAGTGGCCCAGCCCGACCGTCCGGTGGTGGCGCTGTGTGGAGACGGCGGGTTCCTGTTCAATTCGCAGGAACTGGCGACGGCGGTGCAGCACGGTATTAATGTGGTGGCCGTGGTGTTCAACGACAATGCCTATGGCAACGTGTTGCGCGACCAGGTAAACCGGTTCGAGGGTCGCGTGGTGGGAGCCGAGCTGCACAACCCCGATTTCGTGAAGCTGGCCGAGGCCTACGGAGCGCGGGGCGTGCGGGTTCAGGGACCAGAAGCGCTGGAATCGGCCATCCGGGAAGCCATCACCATTGACGCCCCCAGCCTCATCGAAGTCCCGGTGCAAATGATGCCCACCCCGTTTGAGGGGTGAGGGGGTTTAATTGCCCATAGAGGTATCACCATGCCCAAAGTCAATCCGGAAATACTGGTTTGGGCGAGAGAGACGGCCCGTCTTGAGTTGGACGAAGCAGCCAGAAAACTCGGCTTCCGAGATACTCTCAAGCGTAGAGCCAAAGACCGTCTCAATGCCTTGGAAATGGGCGAAGATGAACCGTCTCGGTCAGTGCTGGTTAAGATGGCGCAACAGTACCGCCGTCCCCTACTAACCTTCTATCTGTCCAAACCTCCTGCGAAAGGGGAAAGGGGGGTGGATTTCCGCACGTTGCCCGCTGAACATTCGGGCGCCGATGAAGCCCTCTTAGACGCGTTGGTGCGGGATGTCCGGGCACGGCAGAGCATGGTGCGGGCGGTTTTGGAGGATATGGAGGAGGATGAACCGCTGGAGTTCGTCGGCTCCCGTAGGACCGAGGACGGTGCGGCGGCAGCGCTGTCATCATTGCAGGCGCTGGTTGACGTAGATTTGGTGGCTTACCGCAGGCAGCGCGACGCCGCAACAGCGTTTGGCCTTTTGCGGGCAAGTGTGGAAAGAGCAGGGATATTCGTGCTGATTAAGGGCGATATAGGCAACTATCTAACCGCGATAGACACCAGCGTATTCAGAGGTTTTTCCATATCGGATGAAGTGGCGCCCTTTATAGTGATCAACGACCAAGACGCCAGACCTGCTTGGTCTTTCACCCTGTTGCATGAGACGGTTCATCTATTACTGGGACAAACCGGCGTAGGCGACGCACGCGCCGATAGCGAAGTTGAGCGTTTCTGTGATGACGTTGCCGGAGAGTTTTTGCTTCCGATGGAAGAATTGGACCAGTTAGTTCTGGATCAAAGCGGCGATATAGGAGCCATATCGGAGCGAATCAGCATGTTCGCAAGCCAAAGGAATCTCAGCCGCGCTATGGTGGCTTACAAAGCATTCCGACGTGACCTCATCAGCCAAGTGACGTATGGTCAGCTCAGCGCCACTTATCGTCAGCAGTGGCGAGCGGATCGGGAACATACCCGGGCGCAAGCACGTGAGCAGGAAGGAGGGCCCAGTTTCTACATTGTGCGTCGCTACCGATTGGGCAATAGAATCGCAGATTTGGTTCAGCGTACGATGAGAGCTGACGTTTTGTCGACATCCAAGGCGGCCAGAATTCTGGGGGTTAAATCCAGACAAGTACAACCCTTGCTCGATTCAGGCCGTCTTGAAAACAATTATGCTTTACCTTCTTGACGCGAATGTGTTCATAGATGCAAATCGTGATTATTACCCTCTTGATAGGTTCCCGGAATTTTGGGACTGGCTAGTAGCAATGGGAGAGCATGGGTCGATTAAAATTCCACGGGAAATCTATGAGGAAGTCGTACATCCACCACCAGTACGGCACGATGACGTGGTCGATTGGTTAAGAGGCAATCGAGATCGGCTACTTCTTGGTGAGGAAGTTGATGCGAGTTTAGTGGCCCAGGTGGTGGAGCAAGGGTACGCGAGCGACCTGACTGATGATGAGATTGAAAAGATTGGCCGCGATCCGTTTCTAATCGCTTATGCGATGGTCGATGTCCAAGAACGATGCGTAGTGACCAATGAGCGTTCCAGGCCAAACCGCACCCGCGCTAATCGGCATATTCCGGACGTATGCTTAGACTTCGGGGTGCGCCCTTATGACACGTTCAGGTTCATACGTGAGCTTGACTTCCGTACTGATTGGCGAACGCGGCCGTAAAACACCGCGCCAGACAACTTTGCTTGGCCGGTACAGTCACATCCAAAAGTCGAAAAGGGTGATCTCTATGCGGCAAGTGGTTCTCCACCCAGGGGAAGATGGCTATTGGTAAGCCGAATGCCCCAGTCTGCCCGGCTGTGTCAGCCAGGGCGAAACCAGTCAGGGTGCGATCGCCAATATCAAGGAGGCTATTGAAGGATACATTAACATTCTTGAAGATGCTGTCCTGCCGGTCCCGGAGGAACGCTTTGAGATGTTAGTTGTAGCCGTATAAATCGATTGCCCCGAGTTTCGGGGCGCGAGTGCGTCGGCGCGCTTTCCAAAGCAGGGTTTATATCCGGCGGCAACGGGGTAGCCGCATCATCATGCGGCGCGACAATCCCTTTGGTCAGGAACTACGACCTGACCAAAGGGAATTGGACACGGGAACATTACGAGCCATCGTCCGACAAGCCGGTCTGGGAGTAGAGGGATTCTCGCATCTGCTGTGACCTCGACTCGCGCGATTTGTCGTTAGGCCCCTCCCCACTGTGCTATTATGCGCCCATGCGGCGTATCAGCGCCGGTTCGCACTCTGCTTTACGACTTTCGCTCTATTCAGGAGGTTATGATGTCCGGAAACTATACAATCAGCGTGGGCACCATCGGGGGCGGCCTGTCCGTTAGCCCAGACGGTGGCGAAAGCTGGAACCGTATCCGTAATCCACTGCCCACCGAGTGCAATATCCGCACGCTTGCCGTCGATCCCAACGACCGGCACCGCATCTACGCCGGCTCCGACGGCGGCCTTTTCCGCACCGACGACAACGGCTCCACTTGGGAGTACGTGGAATCCCCCATGGACGACCTGCAGATCTGGTCGGTCGGGATTGACCCGGACGACAGCGACACAGTGTTCGTGGGCACCCGCCCCAATGCCTTCCGCTCCCGCGACGGTGGCAAGAACTGGGAAGAGCTGGACCTGGGAGTAAGGATGCCCTGCCCCATCGGCATCCCGCGCACGACCAACATCATCGTCGATCCTCGGGACACCCGCACCGTGTGGGCCGGCATCGAGGTTGACGGCGTATACCGCAGCCTGGACGGCGGCGACAACTGGACTCGCCTGCCCGACCTGGGGCCCGATCCGTTCCATGGCGATATCCACGGAATGGCGATCAAGCCCGGCGCCAATGCCGCCATCTACTGCACCACGCCGTTTGGCATTTCCACCAGCAACGACGAGGGCGAGAGCTGGGAGCTCCACGAGTTCCCGCGCTTCCACGCCGAAGACACTCGTTCCTACTGCCGCGGCATGGTCATCAAGCCCGACAACCCCGACGTCATGTTCGTAGGGAACGGAGACACCATCCCCGGCGTTACCGGAGCCATTCGCCGCACTCGCGACGCCGGCGGGTCCTGGGACGCCCCCGATCTGTCCACCACCCCCAACTCGGTGGTGTACTGGTTCGCGGCCAACCGCCACCTTCCCGACGTCATGGTAGCCGCCAGTATCTACGGCTACCTGTACGTCAGCTCAGACGGCGGCGATTCGTGGGACAAGCTTCAGAAGGAATTCGGCGAGATCCGTTCGTTGGCCTTGACGCCAAACAGCTAGTCTCCGCCTGATCCCGCAAGAATGCGCGACTGCCCCTCTCCTTTACAGGGAGGGGCAGTTTTTAGATTGCCTCGGCCATCTGCGTTTCACGAGTACCCACCGCTTACCTTGTTTGAATAAGCGAGTACATATACGATATATATCAAAGCAGGGGAAAACAGGAGCCAAAACACACGTAGCAACATGGGGCTTGAGCCTGGCGGCTCAAATCCCTGAACCCATCGCCGAGGAATGGAGAGTGCGTGATGGCTCAGCGATCGAGATTAGTCCGAGAAATTGCAACGAATCGCCCAGCCAAACCTCTTCCAAACCGGGAATATGACCATATTCAGGAGCGCACCTAATGCCAACCTTCGACTCCGACGGCGTCCACATTTTCTACCAGTCTACCGGCGAGGGATTTCCCCTCATCTGGAGCCATGAATTCGCCGGCTCTTATGAGAGTTGGGAGCAGCAGGTACGCTACTTCAGTCATCGTTACCGGGTGATCACCTACAACGACCGCGGCTATCCGCCGTCAGACGTTCCAACCGATCCGGAGGCGTATTCGCAGGACATTACCATCGAAGACCTGCGCCGGCTGATGGACCATCTCGGGCTGGAACAGGCCTACATCGGCGGGTTGTCCATGGGCGGCAACGTGGCCCTCAATTTTGCTATCCGGTATCCGGAGCGGTGCCGCGCCATTATCGTGGCGTCGGCTGGCTCTGGCACCACCCACAATGAGGCATTCCGCACCGGCGGCGAGGCGATGGCGGCCCGTCTGCTGGACGAGGGCACGCCCCCGGTGATGAACGACTACGGGAGCGGGCCGACCCGCGTGCAGTTGCAGCGGAAAGACCCCAGGGGCTACGAGGAGTTCATGCGCCTGCTGCTGGGGCACAACGCCCGCGGCTCAGCCTACACCTTCCGCGGCGTCCAACTGAAGCGACCCACCGTCGATCAGATCATCCCGCAAATGAATGCCCTGGAGGTGCCGACCCTCATCATGGCCGGTGACGAAGACGATCCCTGCCTGGAACCGTCGGTGATGATGAAGCGGGCGATCCCCAACAGCGGACTGGTGCTGTTTCCCCAGTGCGGCCATACCATCAACCTGGAAGAACCGGCCCTGTTCAACCAACTGGTGTCCGATTTCCTCACGGCGGTTGAGGCCGGCAAATGGGCCGAACACCCGCTGGGGGAGACCGCCTATACCACTGGTTCACGGTAGAGACGGCCCACGCCCCAACCCCTCTCCCGGTGGGAGAAGGGCTTTTTCTCCCGGCGGGCTGTTCCCTCTACCGGCTGGAGAGGGGCTTTGTTCATGTGGGGATGCTAACCGCCCCAGCCCACGGGGATAACCTCCCGAAACTGCTGCATGGCCTCGATGTGCTGGGCCACCGAGCTGAGGGGGCCTCGGCGGGCTTCGGCCATGATGTGGGTGGCTCCCAGGTCTCTCCACCCTTCGGCTTCGGCCAGCCATTCCTCCGGAGATTTGTCCGGCATCCGGAGCCGGCCCGCCAACCCGACGTCCGAGGACTGCCTGCCGGCCTCGGCGATGTAGGTTTCCATCTTGCCCAACACAGCGCGGGCGGTGTCATCCGGCCCGAAGCTGGGGAACCAACCGTCCCCCAGGCGTGCGATACGGCGCAAAACCACGTCCCGCGGCACCGGCCCGGCGGTTCCTCCCGCTCCAAACCAGACCGGAATGGGACGCTGAACCGGCAGCGGGTTGATGCCGGCGGATCGTACCGAATGCCACTGCCCCTGGAAATCCACGACTTCCTGCGTCCACAGGGCGCGCATCAGGTCAATTTGCTCCTCGGAGCGAAGGCCGCGGGTGGTGAAGTCTTCGCCCAACGCCTCAAACTCCACGTGGTTCCAGCCCACGCCGATGCCCAGCGTGAGGCGTCCGCCGCTGAGGACGTCGATCTCGGCGGCCTGCTTGGCGACCAACGCGGTCTGGCGTTGCGGCAAAATGAGGATACCGGTAACCAACCGGACGCGGGTGGTGATGGCAGAGATGAACGCCAGCGTCGTCAGCGATTCGTGAATCACGCTGTGGTGCGTGTAATAGTGGTCGCGGACATGATCGTGGTGGGCCGGGTCGGCTCCCAGAACGTGGTCGGCGATGAACAGGTAATCGAACTGCAAATCCTCGACGGCCTGCACGTACTCGCGGATAGAGCCCGCGTCGGGGCCAATCTCGGTTTGGGGAAATATTGCGCCAATTTGCATCGCAACCTCCGATAGTTGCTGTCAGAGAATCTGATCGTGTTGCCTGAATAATATGGTTAGGGGTGGTCGCCATTCGTGCTGAAACGCTGGCCTACCCCCGGTACTCGTCGCCGCAGTCGCCGATGATCTGATAAAGATCGCGGGACTCTCGCAGCACGGAATCAATTTGTTCCACATCTTCAGCATCCAGTTGGAAGCTGAACACCCGGGCGTTTTCGGCGATGTGCTCCGCCACTCCCAGCCGCGCGCCGACAATTACTCCGCCCACCGCCGGGCGATCCAGCACATAACGGACGGCTACGTTGGCGATGCTGACGCCATGTCTGTCGGCCACCGCTTTTAGCGCCGTCAACAGTTGCTGGAACAGCTGCCAACCGCCCCACGCATCGACCATCTGCTTGTATTTGCGGAGGCTCGCGGTGGTCAACGCTGAATAACCGGGCTCGGGCTGTCCCAGATATCGGTCGGAGAGCAGGCCGCCGCAGAGAGTGCCATAAGCCAGGAGCCACACCCTGCGTTCCTGGCACAGCTGGGACATCTGGACCTCAGGCCGGCGGTCGATCAGGGAATATTGAACCTGATTGGAAACGACGCGGATGTCGTGGTCTCCAATTACCCGCAGGCGTTCGGTGTCGAAATTGGTGAGGGCCAGGCGGTGAATCTTGCCCTCATCGCGCAATTCGGCCAGATGGCCCAGAGCGTCCAGATAACGGTTGTCGCTGTACTCCCACCAGTGGAACTGCAGCAGGTCAAGCTTCTCCACCCCCATGCGCCGTCGGGAGATGTCGACGTTGTTCTCCACGATCTGCCTGGTCATCGGGCCCGGACGGGGCACCCACTTGGTGAAGGCCTGGATGCCGGCCAGCGCATCGTTGCCTCTGGCCGCCGCCAGTTGACTCCGGAACTCGCCGATAAAGTCCTCGGCGGGGCCGTAGTGGTCGGCCAGGTCGAAGGTGGTAAACCCGGCGTCCAGGTAGTCGAACATGTTCCCGATAGCCGCCGCCGGATCGATGCGGCCATGGGCCCCCGACACCTGCCACATGCCATTCAATATGCGACAAATGGGCAGGTCTCTCGCGAACTGCAACCGGCTTTCCGTTGGGAGCGTCATGGGCGACACCTTATGATGAATTGGCGGTTGGAAACGCTCCGATTGTACCACCCCAACAATGACGGCCCACCCGATGATGAGGGTCCACTGTCGTTATGTTACGATGACGCCAAAACATCGGCCGCTTCTACGACTTTTCAATCCGCCCACAGGAGGCACCCCCATGACTTCACGACAGCCCATCCGCATCGGACTAATTGGTGCCAACATCCACCAGGGTTGGTCGCCGCGCGCCCACCTGCCGGCGCTGGCCGCTCACCCCGACTTCGACCTCGCCGCCGTCTGCACCACCCGCCAGGAATCCGCCGACGAAGCGCGGGCAGCCTTCAACGCCGGCGCCGCCTACGACGACTACAACAAGATGCTCGCCGACGGCAACCTAGACGCCGCCACCATCTCCCTGCGTGTGCCGCGCCACTACGATCCGACGATGGCCGCGCTGAAGGCCGGCAAGCACGTTTTTACCGAGTGGCCGCTGGGTCGCACCACCGCCGAGGCCATCGAGATGGCCGATGAAGCCCGCAAGCAGGGGGTCAAGACGGCAGTGGGATTGCAGGCCCGCGCCAACCCGGCAGTTGCCCACCTGCGCAAACTGATCGCGGACGGATATGTGGGCCGCGTAATGACCTGCCACGTCCGCCTGATGCGCGAGGGCGTAATGACCCGCGACTCGGGGCGCACCTGGCAGCGCGAGGACGAATCAGGCGCACATACCCTTACCATCGCCTGCGGCCACACCATCGACGCCCTGATGAGCGTCGTGGGTGAGTTCGCCGACGTGTCCACGGTCGTCAGCACCCAGGCCACCACTTGGCACGAGACCGACACGGGCAACGACCTGCCGGTAACTTCACCCGATAACATTCTGGTGAGCGGCAATCTGCAGAGCGGCGGCGTCGCGTCGGTGCAGATTGGCAACACGGCGTGGGCCGGCAGCGGCTACCGCATGGAGATATACGGCGACGAGGGCACGCTGGTCGCTGTGTCGGTAGACTCACCGCAGTTGAAGGAAGTAAACATCCGCGGCGCCCGCGGCGGCAACGACCTGCAAGACCTCGTCCCCTCCGAGGAACTGATCCTGGCTCCCGAGATGCCAGCCAACGAGGCCTACAACGTGGGGCAGCTGTACAGCAAATTCGCCGCTTCCATCCGTGGCACTTCCAACGGCGAGGACGCGGTGCCCGATTTCGACCACGCGGTCGGCCTGCACCGGTTTATCGACGCCATCCGCCAGTCCAGCAACGAGGGCCGTCGCATCGCTACCGCCTGATACCGGAAGTAACAACCCAGCGAGTGTGGCCAAACCAAACGCCCCGGAGTCGGAAGACCCCGGGGCGTTTTCATTTCGCTGGCAGAACCAGCCGCAGAGTTTAGTCGGCGGTGATGGTGGCGGTCGCAGAGGCGTCCACGATGGGCCGGTTGGTCCTGGCGTCCACTTCGAATGGGGAGTAGAGCTCCAGCTCCTTGCCCATCTCGCGGACAGCGGGGATGACTTCTTCGCCCATCAGGCGAAGGCTGCGCATCTGGTCATCGTGGGTCATGGCGCCGTCGCCGTCCCAGAAGAACACGCTACCGGGCCGCAGGTATTCCAGAACCTCACGGATCTTGGGGATAACCGTCTTGGGGGTTCCGGCGATGATGGTGCTATCGGCCACCTGGTCTTCGTAGGGCCGCCGGTTGGTGCCGAAGCGTCCGGCGGGGCCGAAGGCCGAGGCGGACAGGCGGCGGGAGTTGCGGGACGTGTGGCCGGGCAGGCTCATGATGGCGGGGTTGATGCCGCCCTCGTTGCCGGCCAGGAAGGGGTTGCTGACGCCGGACAGGTATTTCCGCGCGACTTCTTCCGCCTTCTCCTCGGTCTCGTCGACGTGCACCTTCCACAGGTAGGCTACGTTCTGGGTGCCCGACTCGTAACCATTCTCGGCGGCGATGTCGTGGTACAGCTGGAACGCTTCGCGGGTGGGCTCCAGCTTGGTGGCCAGCAACACCAGCGGATAGCGCTTCTCGGCGCACCACTTGACGGTCTCGACCGACACGGTGGACGGGATCCAGACCTGCGGGTGCGGCTCCTGCAGCGGGCGCGCCCAGGGGTTCACGTACCGGTAGTGGAAGTGCTTGCCCTCCCAGCGGAACGGGCCGGGATCGGTCCAGGCCTTGATGATGAGGTCGTGGGCCTCTTCGAACCGTTCGCGGTTGAAGTGGGGCGGAGAGTTATGGGACCAGCTCTCACGACCACCGCCGCGGACGAAACCGGACACCAGCCGACCGTGGGAGATCATGTCGATCATGGACAGCTGCTCGGCCAACCACAGGGGGTCGTCCCAGATGGGGAGCACGTTGCCCAGGATGATGATTTTGACCTTGTTGGTGATGCGGGCCAGGATGGAGGCGCCGACGTTGGTAACACCCTGCATACAGAAGGGTGTGGAGTGGTGCTCGTTGAGCATCACGGCGTCGAAGCCCATTTCCTCGGCGTAAACTTTCTCATCGAGGTAGCGGTTGTAGAGCTGGGCGCCGACCTCGGGACGGTAGTGGCTATTGGAAATACCCAGGTCAACGCTCTGGGTGCCCATGAGCCCGGAACTTTCATCCTGCCAGGGCTGTTCGGTGAAATGACCAATCAGCATGAGGCCTCTCCTTGAATGGCGTGCTTGGCGGCAGACCGCCTGAATAAAGGTGGCTTGATGGGCGACAGTCTAACAGGGGAGGGGAAACGGGGCAAGGCGGGGAAGGGCCCAGCGAAGGATACTCCTCAGGAAACCTCCTGGGATTAGCGACGGGCGGCGTCACATGCGGCTAGGTTTACGGAAGGCTATGGGACTACACCGAGCAACACCAGAGGCACCGCCGGAACTCCTCGTCCTTGACGAAGAACATTGACTAAACCCCTCTCATAATATGGTACCCCTGATGACATCTCTTGCTCTAGTTCCTTCATTGGCACTATCTCCATCCCGACGTCGATGATGTCTGAGACGAAAAAACTGAGATGTTTTACAAACAGATCATGTGCTACGAATGAATATTTGCCAAATTGGACTTCGACTGCAACCCGATCTTTCACGAAATCCGTTTGGTTATAGGATTCGACTAGGAGTATAGCCTGCTTCTTCGATTGCAAGTTTTTGTACGCCCGGATCCAAGTTATAAACGCGGCGCATTAATCGCTCGTCAAAAGCTACCCAAAATCGCCTCCGTTGTTGTACCCATTCTCGCTGCTCGAATTCCCATTTGAACGCAAAGTTCAAGTCAGTCGGTGAGTACAATGTTCGCCCTAACTTGGTTTTATCCCTCGAGATTTTAGTTCGGCAACGTGCGGCGTCCACGCCTTCGATCACATTCTGAACTTCAGTCCACAACTGGGGTTGGTGCACAATCAAATATTCCTCACCGTTCAGGTGCTAATATCGCGCCGCTATCTTCATGATTGGCCGCCCCGCGGCTTGGATGTATCATAGATGGGCTTGCCCATCGGGCGAGTTTTGAAGACGCCCAGATCCCATTGGTGCACCCTCTGCCGGGCTATGGTTACGTATTCGCGGACCGTATCGCATACATAAGCCGAGCGTCCATGTTTCAAAGCGGCGATCACCGATGAACCCACGCCCATGTACGGATCTAATATGGAATCGTGGAGGTCAGTCATAGACACGACCAGCCGTTCTACTAGCTCCACCGGGAATTGGCAAGGATGAATCGTCTTTTCCAGATGATTACTTTTCACATTTGGGATTTCCCAAACGTCACCAGGATTCTTGCCTTTGGGATTACCAGATATTTCCCCTATGTTGGGACCCTTGAAATGTCGTTTCCCCGGATATTTTGCTGGTACGCGAATAGTGTCCAGGTTCCAGGTGTAATCGTCGCTTTTAGTCCACCAATTAATCGTCTCGTAACGGTCCGACAATCTTCGTGTCGAATGCAATCCGTGCCCAAAGTGCCAAATAATCCGGTTGCGAAGTTTGAGCCCATGCTGACGAAAGATAGGGTATAAGACAGCATCCAATGGAATAATCTCGCCATTCTCGACGTAATTACCCACCTGCCAGCACAGCGTTCCGCGGTCGTGCAAAAGGCGAACACCCTCGGATATCACCGATTTCTGTGCCTCAAGATAGTCATCGAATGACGACTTTGTCTCGTATTCTTTGTCCAAGTTATACGGTGGTGAAGTCACGATCAATTTCATTTGTTCACTAGGGAGCCGTTTCATGAACGAAAGGTTGTCCTCCAGTGCGATTATCGGCCTGGCCACGGCAGCGGAAGGATCCCATTCCTCCGATGAACATTGCGAGGGTAAGCAGCGATAAGGTTCGCTCCGGGACTGGCTCGGCATTGTCAGTTGTGTTGCAGAATAGTTCATTTGGTATGGCCTGGGGGTTAGATCATACTGCATAACAGAGAAACGTTCACAAACCGTGGGGGGCATGCTAGCAATTATCGACAACCCTCGCAACGCCCTGCCTGTCACCACCCCCAACGAATGTTACAATCCACCCACGCTTTTTCGAACTTATACCGCCACGAGGACTAATTTGTTATGAGCATAGATGTCGCAACCGCTATCGCCCGCATTCTGAAGCAGGAAGGTGTGGAGTGGGTCTCCACCTTCCCCGTCTGTCGCATCAACAACGCCCTGGGACGCGAGGGCATGCCCATGATCATGATGCGCGACGACCGCTACGCCGTTGCCCTGGCCGACGCATTCTCCCGCGTCACCGGCGGCGACCGCATCGGTGTCTGCACCGTGCAGGGTGGAGTCAACGGCGCTGGCCTGCAGTATTCCTATCCCGGTCTTGCCCAGGCCTTTGAGGACAACTCGCCGATGCTGTGCATCACCGACGGCGTGCCGGCAGGCAGCACCGAAAATACGCTGTTCGACGTTACCACCAGCCTCAAAACCGTTACCAAGTGGTTCGGCTACATCGACCGTCCCGAGCGGGTGCCCGAGTTCATGCGCCGCGCCTTCACCATGCTCCGCAGCGGCCGGCCGGGACCGGTGGTGCTGGCCGTGCCCAACGCCGCCGGCATCTACGACGAAACCGTCGATCCTTACGCACCAGTCAAGGGCTGGAAATCCGCGCCGGATCCTTCCGACGTTGTCACCGCCGTAGACCTGCTAATGGGCGCGCAGAACCCGCTGATCTACGCGGGCGAGGGCGTCATCTACGCCGGAGCCTCTGCCGAATTGACGGCATTCGCGGAGCTGGTCAACACACCTGTCATTACCACGCTGAAGGCCAAGGGAGCTTTTCCGGAGAACCACCCGCTATTCGTCGGCGTGCGCGGCGACCATCCCATCGAGTATCTGGAAAAAAGCGACGTCATTCTCGCGGTTGGCTCCAGCCTGTCACCCGGTCGGTTCACCCACGGGATACCCAACGCGCCAGGCAAAACCATCATCCAGTGCAACCTGGACGAGTTCTACCTGAACCGCATCTACCCGACCCACCACGCCGTCATCGGCGACGCCAGATTCACGCTGCAAGCCCTTGCCGACGAGGTATCGCGTCGCACGTCGGGAGCCGGCCGCCCCGCCAACGGTGTGGTCGCTGAGGTCAAGGCCGCCCGCGACGCCGGCCTGGCCCAGTACCGCGAAGTGATGGTGTCAGACGACACGCCCATCAATCCGTACCGCGTGTATGGCGACTTTATGAAGGTGCTTGATCCGTACAATTCCTTCGTGACCCACGACTCCGGCAACACGCGCGACCAGCTCAGCACGGTGTACGACACCCTGATTCCCCGGGGGTTCCTGGGATGGGGCAACATCTCCACGCTGGGCTTCGGACTGGCGGCGGCCCTTTCGGCAAAGCTGGCCTTCCCCCAGCGGCAGTGCGTTGCGGTAACTGGCGATGCCGGCGTCGGCTACATGCTGGGCAACCTGGAAGTACCCGTGCGCCAGAACATCGGCATCACGGTGGCACACATCAGCAACGGCGGTTTCGCCGGCTACGGCCCCGGGTTCTGGGGCGACGGCCACGACCCCTACACGCACCGAGTGTTGGGCCCGGAGGACCTGGACATGTCGCGGGTGGCATCCGAACTGGGTCTCCACGCCGAGCGGGTCACCGAGCCGCGGGACGTGATCCCCGCCATGCAGCGCGCGCTGGCGGCCAACGACACCGGACAGCCATCGTACATCGAGTTCATCTGCAGCCAGTACCCGATCTACGGAGATTGGGCTCCCACCCACGTGGCCCACTGACCATTTGGCACGGCCCTCACCCCAACCCCTCTCCCGATGGGAGAGGGGCCGAAACTACGGGTAGCGTCCGTTCTTCCTAAGCCTGTCGAAGGACGGCTGGGGATGAGCGGACCTCTTCCCGCATGTGCTATGCACCGGTTTACCACAAACCGTGATTGCGGACTGGCTAACCTGGCTCCCTGGTCAGTTCGGCGTAGCGCGCACCGAGCGGGACGGTTCGCTCCAGCCGCCACCGATGCGGGAATTGATCGCAACTATCTCGAGAGTATATTCAGTGCCGGCCATTAAGTTGACCACAGTGTAAGAGGTGGTAGCGTGGCCGCTGCCGGGTATATCTAACCAGCCTTGGGCGCCTTGTCCCAAATCCTCCCAGGTAGCGCCTCCGTCTGTGCTCTGTCGATACCGATAGTGCGTGATGTATGTGTTGCCGGGATCCCGCCAATCTAAAGCAACCTGCCCATTGCCGGCCGTGGCTGTCAGGTTGTTCGGACGGGCCGGTTTAGCTCCAGCATCGACTCGCTGATTGGGGAAGTTCCAATATTGATGCAATTCGGCGTTCAGCGCATTGCCAGAACCATCCACGACCGCTCCGGCATCGCGCAGGGAGTCGAGCAGCCCCAGAATGCCGTTGTCATCCTGGTAGCCATCCTGCACCGTCCAGGTGAAGACCAGGTGATTGCCGCCGGCGGCCTGGCTTCGCCCTCTATCGTAGCGAAAGGCAGGATATTGGCTGCCAACCTCCACGACCAGTTGGGGTTCCTGACCGGTGGGCACCGTCAGGGGCTCGCTGGCGGTGAGGGTGATCTCGATGGTCTCCCCCGAGGAGTAAGTATTACCCGATGCTGGGGAACTGGTTGCAGAAACATCGGTGATGAGGGGTGCACCCAGATCGCCCACTTTGTGATGGAGGTCGGTGCCCCAATATCCGGGCAACCTCGTGTTGATGGCTTTGCCCGACCAGTCGGTAACACCGCCGGCATTTCGGAAATCTCCCGGCCCGATGAGGAAGCCGTCATCGTCGGAATACCCGTCCTCTACGGTCCAGGTGAAAACCAGCTTATTGGATCCGGCCGCCAGGCTCAGGTCCGCATCGTAGGCGGGTTGGGGGTAGCGGCCTCCCACGTGGATGAGCAGGTTGGGTGGGTTGCTGTCATCCACCTTCACCGACTCATCGGCGGTGAGGGTAATCTCGATGACCTCGCCCGGTTGATATTACCCGGCGAACAGGGGTCTGCTGGTAAAGGCAACGTTGGTGATGCTGGGCGCTCCAGTGTCACCCACGTTGTGGCCAAGGCTGGTGCCAAGTCCGCCGCCTCTGGCCGCGTTCCCTACATAGTCGGTGATACTACCGGCGTTCTTCAAGTTGTCGTTGCCCACCCAGACCCGGTCGTCATCGCTGTCGCCGTCCTGCACGGTGTAGGTGAAGGACAACACGCTGGGTTCATGGAAAACCGCCGTGCGTTGAGGGTCGTAGTAGGCCCGCACCGGGACTGTACCCTCGCTGTTTATATGCAGGTTGATCCAGGGCGGGTCGCTTTCGTCCACCCGCACCGGTCGGTCGAAGCGCACCCTGAATTCCACCACCTCGCCAGGTTGGATTTGCTCGATAACTAACTGGCCGTTCCGGTATTGAAACACGAAACCAGCCGAGGATACGGCGGGGGCTCCACTGGGTGTTTTGGCGCCGTACCTGCTGTAACTGTCAGGTTCCCATGAATCCTCCGCGGCATTCCCCGAGTAATCTGTGATGCCGGCCGCGTTGCCCAGACTGTTGACGCCGTTATCCCTGTTGCCCAGCCAGAGCTTGTCGTCGTCCTCGTCGCCGATCTGGACCTGGTAGGAGAACATCACCCATCGGTTGACCTGGGCCTCAGTCAATGCCTGGTCGTATTCGGCGCGCACTCCATTGGGGCTGGAATTCATGAAGATCAGGACGTAAGGCGGGTTGTCGGGGTCAACCTTGACCGGGCGGTCCCAGCGAGTGGCGACATGGATCAACTCGCCGGGCTGGTAGTCGCTATCCTGCACCGGCGCGCCGGAGAAGACGCCTAGCTCCATCTGTGGCCCGCCGCCCTTTTGGCCGATCTGAGCGGAGCGCCAGTCCTCCAGCTTGGTGCCCACCAAAGGCTCACCGTCAAAGTTGCCGATGGAGACGGGATTTGCCGGTAGGCCGGGACCTATCCGCAGTTCCCCATCAAAGCCGGATTCGACCTCCCAGGTGAATACCAGTTTGTCGTCGCCCGCAGCAGTAGAACGCTCGGCGTCTAATGGGCGCGGCGGTACTCTCCGACCGGCACCAGGAATAGCACTGAGGGCTTTAGGCCCGGGTATAACACTACCGGCTCGCTGAAGGTGTAGGTGAACTCGATGGTTTCGCCGGGTTGGTAGGTATCTCCGGAGATGGGCGTGCTGGTGATGTCGATATTGGTCAGGATAGGAGGCGGGTCGTTGGTGAGCCATACGTTTCCGGAAGGGATTCCTTGCAGATAAAACAGTTCTGACAACACCCGATGTGCGAGCATGAAACGGGCGCCTTGGGGGGCTTTGGTTTTGTGGGTTGCGAGCCCCACCAAGGCCACAGTGCCGTCGCTTTCGATGGCGAATACTGGAGCACCGCTGTCCCCGGGTTCTATCCCCATGGCAGCGTCGGCCGCGCAATCAAACTGTTGCCCAGTGTCATTATCAATAAACGCCTGGCAAGTTACAGTTACCGACCCTGAGGTCCACCCTGATGTTCTTCCGATTTTGTGGACAGTTTCCCCCAGAAAGGGGCTTCTGGTCGACGTTATCTGAAAATGAGGATCGTCTGCGTCCAGCAGTAGTTCATACCCGGATGCGTTCCCTCCTGATGTGTTTTCCTGCCGGACTCTGGCAATTAATCCCACACCCAATGGCGGAAGGGTCCCCGCCTTCTTGGCGTACAGCGCATCGACTCCCGAGGAATAAGCGCTTCGTTGCGTATCGCCCAAATACGCCAGGTAAATGGCATGCCCAGCATATCCGTAGCCAAAAAAGGGATCTCCGCGATCGCAATGCCCGGCCGTTATGAATCCCTGTTCGTATCTCCCTTCCGCATTGAAGAATGCAATCGGAAACCCCAAGGTACAACTGTCCCCTGCGCTCCCATCCCAACTGTAGATTTCTCCTCCGCCCACAAACGGGTCCAAGCCGGTTTGCAATCCTTGTGGCAAACCAGTGTGGAGCCCTATCCCAACCTGCGGTTCAGGCGCGGGATCCGGCAACAACAGGCGGTCTTCCCGAACCACTAGCGCTTCCGCCGGCACGCCCAACCCGGCGACGTATTCGGCCACCGTGTCCTGGTCGGCGTCCAAGTCGGCCACCATTACGGTGATACGGTTGGCATATTCGTCCAGGTCGACGCCGGTCATCTGCTCGTGGAAGTCGGCGGCCACGGTGTCAAACCAACCCTTGAGTTCGCCAATGGTGTAGTCGGCGTTGGCGACCGTGAATCCGGTAAACTCCCGGTTCCACAGGCGGTTGACTTCCGCCAGCACCCGGTGGCCCGCTGCGTCATGGGGACCGTCGCCGGTGAGCAGCACCCGCAGCACATTGGCGTCGGACTGGTCCACGCTCATGCCGGCGAAACGTGGCTCCACCAACCACACGCAGTAGAGCAGGTCGTTGTCGTCGCCCGACGCGTCGCACGTAGACGGAGAATCCTGGGCCAGCGCCGGGGAGGGCGCAAACAAAGCCGCCCCCACCAGCAGGGCGAGTATCAGCGTAGCAACGTAAAGCCAGCCTATTCGCATGACAGTCGAACGAGGCTTTCCCATCAAATCACCTCCGCGCCCGTGTGTGCGTCGAGAGCGATGCCTCTCCGGTAACTAAAAAGATCTCCTAACCCTTAATGGGAGAGGGTGGGAACCCCGTCATCGGGACGAATTCGCCGGAGGACTACGCCAGGAATTCCTCGACCAGGCTCACAAACCGATCGGTGGCTTCCAACTCGGGGTGGTGGCCGCAGTTTTCGATAATCTCCAGGCGGCTGCCGGGGATGCGACGGTGGTATTCCTGCCCGGCGCCCACCGGCACGATGGCGTCCTGTTCTCCCCAGATCAACAGGGTGGGTATTCGCTCCAGCCGGTAGACCTGGTGCACCAGGCCAGGATCGTGCATATACGGCCGCCAGGAAACGCGGCAGGTGCCTTCCAAAGCCGTTTCCCAGCGCTCCAGCAGGTCTTCGTCGGGCTCGGCAGGGCAAATGTCCCGGTACTCCGGCGTGCCATCGGGGTCCAGCAGGGAAGCCTGAATAAACAACGGCGGTGTCACCTCGAACATGTCAAAGATTTGGCCGCCGGGCGGACGGACGCCGCCAGCCCCAACCAGAATCAGTTTACGGAACTGCTGCGGGCACATGGTCGCCAGTTCGGCGGCCAGCCAACCCCCCAGGGAGAATCCCATAAGGTCGGCGCCCTCCAGCCCCAGCTTGTCGAACGCGCCCAGATACCAGATGGCCATGTCGTGCATCTTCATCGACCAGTCCAGCTGGTCCGACTGTCCGAATCCCGGATGCGACGGGACGTGCACCGTGTGATTCCGGGACAGGGCCTGATGATAGTTGAGCCAGCCGGGATGCCCCAGCTCGTCGTGCAGGATGACCAGGGGGTTGCCCGAGCCGCCGGTTACCAATTCCACGCTGGAGCCGGAAATCTCGGTGATGCTGGACGTCCAGGGTTGGGTTGCAGATGTCATGTTGAGCAAATCCTGTGATGGGGTGTGAGTCGGGCCGAATCTCTCGGGGTGCACCGCGCGGGGCAATGCGGTTCTCGGGACGATGCGTGAGACAGACAGCGGTTTTGGAGCGGGCGATGGGATTCGAACCCACGACTTTTTGCTTGGGAAGCAAACACTCTACCACTGAGTTACGCCCGCCCAGCGAAGAGGGACATGGAGACGTTCAATTGTTGGCGTTAGTGTAGCAAGGCCCCCCGGCGATGGCAACCAACTTAGAGACAAAGACGATTGTTTCGGTTCACTATACTGGCAGCCATTTGGAGGGCGTTGCCTATGCAAACGGCGCCACTGGTGGACGAATACCTGGCCCATTGCCGGCTCCGGGGCCTCGCGGAGAAAACCGTCTCGCAATATCAGTGGGCGCTTAAACGGCTCAGTCGAATTTGCGCCGAGCTGCCGCGCGACGGGTTCGACCTGGTTCCACTCATTGGCGACGGATCGTTAGGGGCGGAAAGCCGCCGCGACCTGCTAAAGTGCTTGAAGGCGTTCTTCAGTTGGGCTGAGCTGCGCCACCGTTGGCCCAATCCGTGCAAGGGGCTAACTCCGCCCAGACGGCGTACGCAAACCCGTAGGGTGTTGACCCGGGACGAAATCTCCCGCTTATTCGCAGTGGCTGATTCCACCAGGGACCGAGCCTTACTACTCGTGATCCTGGATTGTGGTTTGCGCCTGGCGGAGGTAGCCATTCTGCGGCATCACCACGTGAGGGACGGTTGGCTGGTTGTCAGCGGCAAGACGGGCGAGCGCCAAGTTCCGGTCTCCAGCGAGTTAGTAATCTTGTTGGGGGACCTCGGTGCGGGCGAACATTTGTGGGTTGGGAGGCAAGGGCCCCTGACCCGCGAAGGAATCATGCTCGTCTATCGTCGGATGTTTGAACACGCCAGCATCACTGGACCCAAAACCGGGCCACACACATTGCGCCACACTCTCGGTACGTTCTACATCCGAGAAGGGGGCGGTGTAAGGCAACTCCAGCAGATCATGGGACATACCCGCATCGAAACCACCATGATATACGTTCACCTAGCCGGCAACGACGTGGCCGCAGACCATGCGATCCACTCACCGGCCCGGAGATTGGGATTGGTATCGCAGAGCCCACTTTTCTTCCCGCCGACCTCCCCAAGGATGCCCATAGCAACGACAGCCCACCCTCCAAAGCGACGGTCGCCGCCGCAGCGACGCCCGGCACCCAAGACCCCTTCGATAGACACCAGCACCCTTCATTGTCGGATACCTCCGGAAATGCGTCGCCACCTGGGATACCTCATGGCGGACGACGACACCGGACTGACCGATCAGATCATCAGGGCGATCTCCGAATACGTCAGCGAACGCACCGGCAAACCGATTCAAACTCCGTTGCAGCCAATCAAGCGGACGGAATTCGCCGAGTTTACCTGCAAAATCCCAACCGATTTGCACGACCATCTCCTCCATCTTATGACAGCCGACGGAACTGGCCTCACCGCCCAGGTAATCAGCGCGATTCAAACGTACGTGGCCCGGCGGAGTGAGTGACAAACACTCACAGTTTCTGGATGTGGTGCGGGTCCTCCGACTCGGCCAGCCGCAAAATCTCCGGTAGCCCGACCCTAGAGATCCGGCCGGAAACCCCGGCTGATTGGGGAGGGGGTTATACTCAGGGCCATCCGAGTTAGCGGTTTGGAGAGGAGTAATGCGGGGCGAGTGGTCTGATCAAAGGGGCTTGTGGGCGGCTGATCGGTTGTATCTGGACTTGTGGGCCGGGACACCTTTTACGCCCTGGTGGCCAAGGTGTTCTGGGGCATCTTAGGGGATCGGTTCCCGGTGCGGCGTTTGGAGGCCGTCGCGTTGTTGGGAAGCGCTATCAGCGTTTGGGCAGGCGTCGGGGCGGACGGGCCGTTGAGGATGTACGCGACGTTCGGCGTGATGTACGGTCTGACCGGCGTTGCCTTGGTGGTGATCACGCCCCTGCTGTGGGCTGGGCATTTCGGCCGACGTCACCAGGGCGCGATACATGGCGTGGTCAGTCCGTTTCACTTGCTGGCCAGTCTCGGGGGCCCGATGTTCGCCGCGTTGGTGTATGACCACTTCGGCAGTTACGACCTTGCATTTTGGTTTCTCGCCGCCTAGGTTGTGTTTAGCGCGGGTCTGGTGTGGCTTGCCGTAAGTCCCCGAGATTCGGTCAGGTCTGTGTCATGACCGTTTCAGTCGGTTGACGTAATCCGCCACGTAGTCGTACATGGGAACGGGGTATCCCCAGCGGTGCGCGTTGCGGACGTCTTCGGGACTATGTGCCGCGATGTATGCCAACACTCCGGTGAGGGCCAGGGTCTGGTAGAACCAGAACGCTCGCCGGTCTTCCAGCGCCCCTTCGGAGAGTCGTTCGACCTTTTGTATGAACAGTTCGTATGCTCGCCCTTGGAGTTGGCTGGCCATCTCCGCGATGCCGTGGCGTTGGTCGGTTACCGCCACCAGGGGAACGTTGAGCAGGAGAAACTCCTCGGTGTCCGGAAGGTAGAGGAAGTTCTTCAGGTTGCTGTCCAGGGAGACCGGCCCCATGGCCGGTTCGCGGCTACGGCTTAGCAGGTCGTTGAATTCCTCGAGCAGGCATTGCTTCCAGTCCGCCCAGGGCTCCGGATTGTCCAGTGCCTCGAGCCTTCCGACGTAGCGTTCGATGTAGTCCGTTATGAAGGCTTCCCAGGTCGGGTGCATTCCACGGTCGTTTTTGTGGATTCCGTACCCTTCGCGGGGCATGCTCAATGACCCGATGGCTTCGAAAGCTCGGAGCATGAATGTGGTGAGTTTGTCCTCCAGTCTTGGAGTCATTTGGCCGGATTCCACCAGCGTTGCGCCGTCGGTGCCCTGGTAGTGCCTTGTAACGATGACGTCGAATGGGAACGCCGATCTAGTACTGTCTGCGGAGATCACCTCCTGGGTGCGGATAAGGGACTGGAGGTGTCTATTGACGCGCAGTTCAAATTGGACGTCCAGCCCGGGGTCTTCCAAGCACTTCAGCACGTAGGATCGTCCGCTTTCGGTCTCGATGCGATAGACGGGGTTGTTCGTCGAGCTTATTACCACGGGAAGTTGGGCCGGCCTTTCGCCGGTGACTGCCTCCGCGTACTCCTTGATGGTACTGGGATCTAGCATCTTTCACCCCAGCAATGATTTCACAGAACGTTCTTTGAGCACGGGCGCAAAAATCCTGGGCCACATTCGCAACTGACCCCCTCCCGTCTTGACCGCCATCCCTCCCCACGCACCGAGCGCTGAGTCTAGCAATGGCAGACTTCATTAGCAACTCTGCCATTCTGACGACGATCCAACCGCAGCATTGTGTTTACGCTCGCTCGCTGGACCGCCCGAAGGCGCGAAAATTGGCAGACTTTGTCGTAAAGTCTGCCATTGGGCTCTAAGGTTCGCACTGTTTGATTGATGATGAAACGTTAACCTGCATCGGCTTAATCCAATCGGGAACGCAACTTTCACCGACTCCCGCTGGCCAATTGCACACGAGGTCGTTATGCCCGTTCATTGTCGGTAATCAAGGGCACCGGAATATCTCCAGCGCCCCCGTCGATCGGCCTATCGGTGCCCGTTTTCGTTCGCGCAACAGCCGTTCTGTAATGCGGATCAACTCGTCCGCATTGACCCTTCGCTCGGCATGGCAGAGTTGCTAACGAACTTTCCCATCCGCAAGGTGGGGTACATGCCTATGATTACTGTGGTATAGCGACATTCGCCGGACTTATCGCTACACGCTCCCAACGCTCCAAGCTCTCAGGCCATCGTAGCTAAACCCTACGTAAAAATCCACCTGGCGGCCTTCATCCCGGTTTCGCAAGTAGCCCCCTTCAACCAACCCACGGGACGGCACAAAGAATGCTTTCAAACCGTTCCGGAGTTCGATTTCACCAGACGCGGGTCCGCGGATGGTGGAGATTGTTCCTGCGATCCTCCGCAAACCGCTAGTCCTGGACCAAAACTGAACGTTGGGATCCCAATCACCCAGTGCTGTCACGTTCACCAAGGATTGAATTCCTTCACCTTGGGCTAACCACTCATAGGAGCGTGTGCGATACGGCAAACCGGATGCTTTTGCAGCACATTCCCTCATCGTACTCTCTGCGTCTAGGGCAGACCGGCCTACGGATCCAAGCACTGACTGCATGAACTGAATGATGTACAAATAGTACAGAGTGTCCACGGTCGGATTCTGAGCCCTTTTGTGCGCTAACCGTCCCGCTATATCGTTCAACGAGAATGAACCAGTAGCGCGAACAGCTCTGAACCAAGTTCGTAGGTTCTGATCAGAATCGGGTTCCTCTACCAGGTTTTGCTGGGACAGCTCCAAGATCCGACTTAGAACTCTGTCGTCCAATCTGGACCAATCACGCCCTGCACGGCTCAGGTAAGCATTTATGATATTGCGCCGCAAGGGCGGACGATACCCTCCAGAGCTTTCCAATAGGTTGGTCCAACCTTCAATCGCCCTGCCCAAATCCCCATAAGCCCTGTCCAAGGAGGCCTCTGCACGCTGCCGGTATTCACTCGGCACTTCCCCTCTTCGAACCAGGTCCAATTCCGCTACCAACGTTTCTGCCCTATCGAACAACTCGCGGTACCATCCTTCGCCCGGAGCGGTCAAAAAACTCTCAGGTCTGTCTTGGTAACCCTTGACGCGCCCCATTTGTGAAATTATCCGTGCGATCGATTCGATCGCCGATATATAACTGTGTTCGCTGATTGGATCCAAAACCCTAGATGTTCGGAATCGGTCTAATGCTTCCGAGGAAAGCCGCTGTATCTGGGCCTCGTGTTCCGCGGTCAACCCAGTTCTTTGGACCCCCTCCAGCATTTCATCGAGTTCGCCCCGATACGCTATCCCCGCCATGTGATGTAAGACGGGATCTTCGGCAGAGATCGTGAGAGACATGTCGTGACTTCGGTGCGCGGCTCCGTGCTCGCGTGTCACGCGCGTATAGAACCGGCCGAGATGTGCCCTAAAATGCGGTTCGGTGGGGAATTTTTCAGTGAGCTTTTCCAATACAACTCTTTTCCCTTCAACGCTAGGTATATCGGTCACCAAGTTTGAGAATTGATCTTCTCGCAAACCTGTTGCAGTTCCTCGTATTCCTCTTTCAATCAGCACACTCCCGACTAAATTGGCCGTTTCCCCGCCGGAGTGATCATGGTGTGTGGCGGCTAACTCAATGATGTCCGTCGTACAATCCGCTAAGCCCCACCGCCAATTCCGCCTATCTTCCATTCTCATGCTCAGTAATTGTTCCAACATTTCATTGGCAATCAACTCATGAGCCGGTCGAAACCCGTGCCGGCCGTCTGGTACAAATAACTCTTGCAGGAGCGGTGGCAAGAGATCGGACAAGGCGACCAATCGGGTCCTGGGCAGAGCGAACAGGGGCGTGAACAATTGTATCGGCGACGGCTGTTGTCCGTAGTGGTACAGCATCGCGGAAGTCTTGCACAGGTTTGTCAAGTTATCGCTTATACCCTGTAGTCTTTCGCGTACATATGGTTCCAATCCTAGAAAGTCCTTCCCGAACGCGACTAACCCAAAATAAAATGGTGTCCTTCTGCTCCTAGCTGTGTCCCTCATTAGTTCATCTAGTTCTATGGATCGGCCAGACGCCACGCTGGAGAGTTTGTTAGCGAACGCCGCGGCTTCAACGTTGTCCAATAGACCATCCAGATACACGCTTTCTGGCCATTGGACTCCGCTGGTTTCTCGACGCACGCGTAGCAAAAGCGCTCCGATATTGTTGCTCCTCAACCGGTCGTACACCCGGTCCAAGTCATCGGGCCTCATGATGGAGTCCTCGATTATTATCAAGACTGGTAATCGGGTGGTTTCAAACAAAAATCTGATACGGTCGACTAGAGCATCGGGCACGACCCTGTTAGCCACAACCGTCGGAAATCGCCTGTGAAGGTTCCAAGCCACCCGTTGGGCGACGGTTGTACCGCCCCCGCCGGGCCAATGGATCAGGTTCAGCCGGCGGGCAGTTCGCGATTCCAAGCTATCGGTCACAAGTTGTTGCAGCTGTGGCATGACTCGCCGTTCGACATCTACGTTCAGACTCAACCCGTTCCACGTCACACGGTTCCCTCTTAGTACTACAGTTGCAGAAATGTGGTGAGGAGTTTCAGGCGGCGTCGGTAATGGCAGCGCCGGGCCGTTGCCTGGTGCCGCCGTCTCCACCGGGACCACCGCAGCACTGATTCGTCCGTAGGTTGATGTCTCCATATCAGCCGGTAGAGCAACCGCCGGACCTCGGGCACCGTCAGGGGTATCAGCTTTTCGTCCAAGCTGGGAGAGCCCCCTTTTCCCTCGGACCTCCTTGTTCCAACGCCTGGCGCCTGACCACCGCCAGGCAGGCGTGGGCCAGCATCGCCAGGGTGATGTGCCGGTACCAGCCATCCCATTTCCGGACTTCATACTGGTCCAGACCCACCTCTCCCTTGGCCTCCTTAAAGCATTCTTCGATGGTCCAACGAGTTCCGGCCACCCGCACCAGTTCCTCCAGAGTCGTATCAACCGGGCCGAAGCAGACGTAATAGGCCAACTCCCCGGGCTCGGCGATGCTGCGCCGGACCAGCAGCCAGTACCCCTTGCCCGGCTCCTTCAGGGGCCGGATCTCCACCCGCGCCCAATCGTATACCCGGGGTCCCTTGGCGCCGTCGCCCGCGCTGCGCCGCACCCAGCCGGGTTCCTCCACCCTAGGCGCCAGCCGGTCCGCCCGCACCTGTCGCCATCCCTTGTCCGTCTCTGCCCACAGCTTCTCGTTGCTCCTGACGGCCAGCACGTGGGGAACGTCTCGCCGCTCCAGCCACCGCCGCAGGTTGCGGTCGTTGCCGTAGACTTCGTCCCCAGTGACCCAGCCGAAGGGCACTCCCGATTCCAGCGCCCGCTCCAGCATCCGCCGGGCCAGTTGCGGCTTGGTGCGGAATGCCACTTTCTCAGGCACCCCAGCCTCTCGCCTCCGTTCCAGGTCATCAGCCCACACCCGAGGCAGGTAGAGTTCCCGGTCCATCAGGGTCCTCCCTTGGGCAGAGGCGTAGGTCAAAAATACCCCGATCTGGCAGTTCTCGATCCGCCCCGCCGTGCCGCTATACTGCCGCTGCACCCCAACGGACTTGTTCCCCTTCTTCAGAAATCCCGTCTCGTCCACCACCAGAACTCCATGGACGTCGCCCAGATGCTCCACCACGTAGTCCCTGAGATCGTCGCGAACCAGGTCGGCGTCCCAGACGTAGGTGGACAGCAGGTGCTGCACCCCATAGGGGGTGGCGTCCCCCGCCTGCTCCGCCAGTTGCCAGCCGTTCTTGCGTTCCACGGGACTGAGCAGCCCTCGCAGGTAGTCCAGCGCCCGCCTACGCGGCTCGGGACGCCGGAATCGTCCCGCAATGCACTCGTGTACCCCTTCGATTCCCTTGGCCCAACGGGCCACCTCTGCCACATCTTCTATCACACCTACCACCGCCTCACCTCTCCAGCCCTTGACTGCCTTGATTCTACCCGCCTTTGTTCTGCAACTGTAGTATTAGAACCTGTCTACGATCTCTGAAATAGGTTAAGTTGAGACTATTATCAGGGGAGGGATAATCATGTCTCATTCCTATCCCAGCGACATCAGCCGGGAGCAATTCGCCCGGATTCTGCCGACGTTGGAGTCGGCCCGACGCCGGACCAAGCCCCGCACCGTGGACTTGTACGACGTTTTCTGCGGCGTACTGTACCTCTTGAAAAGCGGCTGCCAGTGGCGAATGCTGCCTGCGGACTTCCCCGATTGGCGCACTTGCTACAAGTATTTCCGGCAATGGAGCGAGCGGCCTGGCCCAGGTCAGGATTCCATTCTGGAGCAAGTCCTAAAAAAAATCGGTTGGCGCGGCCCGACAAAGCAATGGACGGAAAGAGCAGACCAGCTTCTGTATCGTGGACTCCCAGAGCGTCAAGAACACGGACACCGCCGGGCACAAGGGCTATGACGCAGGCAAGAAGGTGTCGGGAATCAAGCGTCACCTCGCGGTGGACACGCAAGGATTGCCCCATGCGATACACGTGACTACCGCCGACGTTACCGACCGGGCTGGGGCTTTGGCGATGTTTGACCGGCGCCGAGACGGCCTCAGTCAAGTGCAGAACGTGCTGGTGGACGGGGGTTACACCGGGAAGCCCTTTGCCACTGCGGTGCAAGGCCTGTTGGGAGCCTCGGTGGAAGTAGTGAAACGCAACGAACTGCACACCTTCGTGGTGCTGCCGAAGCGATGGGTGGTGGAGCGGTCTTTCGCCTGGCTGGAAAAGTGCCGCCGACTCTGGAAGAACTGCGAAAGAAAGCTCAATACCAGCCTGCAAATGGTGGTGCTTGCCTTCATGGTGCTAATCCTGAAAAGATCGTAGACAGGCTCTTAGGAATTGCTCTAATTCAGTATGCAAATCACTCGCTGTTGTGCCTAGGTTCTGATGAACGAGTTCAAGCTCTTCTTCTAACCAACGCGCCACTCCAGGCTCGACCGTCGTAAATCCCCCGTCGTAAGCGGGGAAGTCAACAACTTCGACAGCGTTATTCTCGGAAGTGAGGTCGCGCAATCCGGCGCAAATCGCAGGAAACGAAATGGGCACAGCATGGCCTTCAAATTGAGGGATTAATTCTTCATCTTCGTGGATCGAATCGCTCGCAAAAACAAAATCCAATCTGTCGCCAAATGCCTCGTCCAGTCGTTCGCAGATAACGCGTGTTTCATCGCGAATCTCGCTAATAACTATAGCCGTTACTGGAAGAGGTTCCGTCACTCGGGCCACGTTCGTCATGGCTGCGCTGATGGGCCCTGACACGCGGCGATTCCATTCCCTGAATGTGCCGCCCTTGGAGGTAGTTGGCCGGCTCTCCAGACCGTTGGCAGCTACCCACAAGCACGTCGAACGGCTCAATATGCCCACTGGTTCGTCAAGCGCACTTATGCGTACAGATCTTCGTTTCTCCAAATGTTCCTTGGTGTGAAAGAAGACCCCGCTTTCGTCGGTTTCACGATCAAAATCAACCACCATGTGCCAACCCACCGACGCAAAGATCTGGCCGTAATCGCCAGTAGCCGACAAACCATCGCCGATCACGGCCACGTAAATCCGCCCATCCTCAAATTGGTTACAGGCTCGGTAGAATATATCCCAAGCATGTCCTGCACTGACAACATTCGCCGGATGTGAGGGCGCGGACTGCCGCCATTCATATATGCGACCGATCTCATTGGCGTCCGCGACCGCGTTTTGAGCGTTTCTCCTGATATGCACGGTACCCGCTCGGAAACGGTGAAAGTTGTCGCGAGCCATAATTGGTACATTTTTATCAACAGCGATTTCGAACAGACCTAATTCGACACCGTCGACCAACACAACGCGGTAGGAAAAGTTAATGGCCCGTTCAGTGTGGCCGTTCACCAAATTTTGAAAATCGGCAGGATCTATATGGGAGTCAACGCCGATTACCTCAACCACTCGGCCGTGTTCTTCATTGATTCCTATGGCGATATACGCCGGTTCATCTCTGGGGGTATTAGCCATCGACACGATATCGAGAATGAACCCGGATCGTTGATTTCCCGACGTCAACTTGTACTGTTCGCGTTTGAAGTCAAGGATATTGCTCTCCGTTCGAGTGAGCAGGTGCTTGACAAGCGCCTCATCTGATTCGTGCTGGATTGCCATGATGATCCCGCCTCTTTGAGCGTTCCAAAGAATTTACCTTTATCGCCTGCGTCCCCTAATCTGTCTCTGTAGCATCGATCTAGAGCACCCCGTGTAACCCGTCTTTTGGCGTTAGCCATTCGAAGCACCCATACTGCTGATGTCCGCGGCACTCGGCTTTCTTTGGTTTTTTGCCGCTCAAGGTTCTGTACGGCGCCCATATTGTAGCGGAGCATGAGTTGGTTAACAACTCTGCCATTTTCCCGCCCATGCATCCCGGCGTCGTACTCGCTGACAAACCGCGTGCTGGCGAAACCGCGACAAATGGCGGACTTTGAACGGAAGTCTGTCATGATAGACTGGCCCTCGGCCAGCACCTGTAGCATAGGGATGGCGAGGCTCTCAGCATCGACGGGGTCAAAATCGTGTACCGGAGGTTGTTCCACCGAGCCGAGATTCTGGGCTCTATGCTCGGTCCCCATCGCCTCCCCCACACCTTCGCGACCATATACTTGCGGGCCGGAGGGGGAGTCCGGCAATCGCAGTCTATCCTGGGCCACTCCAAACTGGAAACCACGATGATTTAAGTGCATCTGGCTGGCACCGACGTCCAGGAAGACCACGCACAGTATACGCCGGTTCATACATTGGGTTTGGTCCGAGATACCAAAACTCTATAGCTGCGGCCTCAAACCCAGATGTAATCCTGAAACCGCCAAAGGTGACCGGCTCATTCGCACCAGCGGGGAATATCCAGATCGGTGGAGGCGGTAAGGTAACCCTATTTGGCGTCGCCGTGTTGATTCGACTGCGAGTGTTATTCTAAATGCACGTGTTGGACGCTGAGCGCCGAACAATCTGCTTGAAGCCTGACGAGGGCATGATGTTGCGAATTGAGGTTGATGATTACGGGCCCCTGATCGCCGGCGAAGTGGAATTGAAGCCACTCACTGTTTTCGTGGGTCCGAGTAATTCCGGGAAATCTTACATGGCTACAGTAGTGTATTCCCTGATGAATGCAGTCCGGGAGTCACCGGCGTCGCCGTTCCAATCCATTTATCCGCAATTCGGTTCGGCGACACCTACTCGGGTAAGGGGGTGGTCACTCGAGCCGTTATCTTTAGGCCCTGATGGATCCATCCCTCCTCATTTGTTGGGAGCCCTGGAGAGTTGGATATCCAGCATCAACGATGCTGACGTTGAATTGTCCAGCGGCCCCACTTTTTTCAAGCAGGTGGTTGACTCCGCGGTTGTTACTGCCATCGAAGGAATAGGAGAGAGACTGCGCTACGAGCTTATCCGGAACCACGGCCCATTACGTGAAATAGTTAGGACTACAGCCCATAACCCTACATTTCAGATCCGGATGCAAAGCGATGCGCCGTCGTTATCCTTAGCATTAGGTCTTAGTGCTACGGGAACTGAATTGGATATGGTCGATCGCGAATTCGACGCATCCGGCTCGATTTTGGAAGGGGAGCATTTAAAATTTTTATTGAATAGAACGGAACTACCCCGCTCCAGCGGTCGTGAAAGGCTCAATGAACAATTGATGTTGAGCGACATGATCAACTATGCATCCGCTAGTGCGTTCTTTGAGGTGTTTGGGTCTTTACCATTGCGCAGCTACTACTTGCCCGCAGCCCGATCTGGCATCACTCAGGGACACAAAGCGATCGCAGGTACGTTGATTCGCCAAACGCAATTTGCGGGCTTGTTACCGGTCGAGATTTCACCGTTGCCGGGCGTCGTTAGAGATTTCATTGGCAATATGCTTATCATGCAGCCGAGCCTCCGCGACCCTAGGGTCTCTCACGAAGCACCGACGTCTGTTTTGGCCCCTGTGGTGGCGTTCCTGGAGAATAACGTCGTTAACGGCACCGTCGATATAGAAGAAGTTGGCGAAACTCTAAACCCGGAGATTTACTACGCACCCAACGATGGGTCTTCTAGGTTCCCGTACTATCGCACTTCTTCTATGGTCACTGAATTGGCTCCTCTGGTCTTGTTCCTCAAGCACAACATCAGGGAAGGCAATCTGGTGATCCTGGAGGAACCAGAATCTCACTTGCATCCCGCAAGCCAACGGCAAATGGCCCGCGCGATAGTTCGATTGGTGAACGCTGGGGTCAAGGTATTGCTTACTACTCACAGTGATTTGTTTTTGGGAGCTCTCAACAATTTGATGAGGCTCAATACCGTGGGACAGAGAAAGCTGGGGCAGCTAGGATTTAGCGACGAGGATCGCCTTGACCCCGCTGATGTTGCCGCTTACCAATTTTTGATCGATAGGGGACAATTCGGAAGTCGGATACAACGCCTTGACATCCGCAATGACACTGGTATCGACGAGCGGGAATTTAGCTCAGTGGTCGAGCAACTATACGACGAGTCGATTGCATTGCAACGGATGCAGGTCGAGCCATGAGGGACCCAATTCTCAAGCGGGTGAGCGTAATCCATCAAGGTTGTTGCTTAGTGTCTTGCTGTTCAGACGAAGGGTGCGTGTTAGACGTAAGCGGATGGTCCGAACCACGATTGGCAGTGATCGGGGGCACGCGATACCAACGCGCTCACAACTTCAACGACCCGTTGTGCGATTTCACGCTATTCGGCCGCGATATCGGGCGGTTCGTTTGTGCGGTAGAGATGAAGGGTGGCCGAAACCTTGAAGCGAAACACGCCATCCAGCAGATTCAGGGCGGACTGACAATAGCTGAACAGATGTTTGGTAGCGACGAGGTTGATATCTGGCACCCGATTTTGCTGTGCCACGGATATCCCAGCAACTGGTGGGACATACGGTTCTTGTCCAGTGGAAACAACGTCGTGGAATTTCACGGGCAACGCAAACGTGTCGAATTGCAAGAATGCGGCACTTCGCTAAACGACTTGCTCCAAGGCGAAGCGCGATTTGACCAAACAAACGGCGAACAAGGAAACGCGTATGCGATTAGAGAGTGAGCCGACGTGGAATTCCATCATCGACAAAATGGCGGATTTGCTTTTGGAACTGCGAACAAGCCCGTTGTTGGAAAGAAGCAGCCGAGGTAGGTTCCCGGCGGTGCCGGAGCAAGGTGTTTATGTGTTTTACGACTCGGAAGGTAGTCCAGTTTACGTTGGCAGGACCGATCGGATGAGGGCACGGATTCAAGAACACGGCCGTCCGAAGGCGAGGCACAATGCAGCTACCTTTGCATTTATGATGGCGTGGGATATGGCTGAAGCGATGGAATTCGACCTACGGGGCGCGTTCAACCCTGACGAAATTCAACACTTGAATGCTTTCAAACCTCTTTTCGATGAGACCAAAGCAATAGTGGGGCGCATGGGCGTTCGCGTGGTCGAAATAACTGATCCGATTGAACAGGCAGTGTTTGAAATTTATGCAGCCCTACAATTGCAAACTACTCGGGCACAAAGCGGTTACAACGATTTTAACAACCACTAAGCAGTCCGAGGGTCTGATAGTAGAACCGCAGCCTAGCAGTCATTTATTCTGGTTTTTGGCGGTGCGCCGTGCCTACGGCACCGCCGCCAGGCTCCCGGCCGGGTCAGGCAACAGCTCCAGGTAGACTAGGGTTGGCGTGATCGAGGCATGGCCCAACCACCTGGACAGGTGGTTGATGGGGATGCCATGCATCAGCAGATGGCGGGCATAACTGTGCCGGAAAGTGTGGGTCCCAATGCGCCGGCCTGGCGGCAGCGTGCTGTACACCTCCGCTCTAAACGCCGCCGATTGCACCCATCGCCATGCCGTCGAACGGCTGGCGTTCACGATCCTGCCGCGACCCACGTCCGCGTAGTTGAGAACGGCAATGAGCGCGGCCTGCAATTCAGGGTGAACCGGCACAATTCGGGCTTTACCGCCCTTGCCTGACCTGACGCGCAGGGTGGGCCGGTCGGCGTCCAGAGACAGGTCTCCCGGTTCCAGCGCCAACGCCTCGGACACCCGCAGGCCGGCACGCCATTGCAACAGTATCAGCAACTTCGCCCTTGGGTTGGGCGCGGCGGCAAGAACGGCATTAACTTCGTTCGCTTCCAGGTACTCCGGCAACGTGCGACGTTTCACTCCGGTCAACTGTTGCACCGGTTCCCGGCGGGGGTGCAATCCCCGGCCGCGTCGCTTGATTGAGGTGGTAGTCGTCATAGGTTCCAATGCAACAAAAGGGTTACTTTTGTTGCATGGTAATTCACCTTCCCGGTCAGCTCCAACGGTGGGACATCCCACATTGTCGCAACGGCGACATTACCGGATGCGGTCGATGTCGCCTGCGTGGCCAGTTGTCGTTTTTTCCAGGATCCACCGCAGGAGGCAACCGGCCGCTGTGCCGCGGCTTGCCTGTTCAACGGCAGTGTACCCGGCGAGCATAATTGACGTCTTCCACCGTCCGGGCGTCCATTAAGCCGACAGCCAGCAACGTGCCGCTACCAAGGATTGAACGGCTAATCTGCCGAGGTCCCTTCCTGCTCCATAACCCGGTCGGCGACCCACATAGGTGCTTCGGCTCGGACCGCCAGGGCTAAAGCGTCGCAGGGACGCGCATCTAAAACTCGGCGTTCACGGCCGCGAACGATCACTACTTCAGCCATGAACATTTCGTTGACAAGTGCGGTGATGTAAACGGCCGAGACTCTCCAACCCAAAGTTGTCGCCACAGACATCAACAAATTGTGGGGGAGGGGATGAGTCGGCGCTAAACCCTCTTGGGGGGAAGTAATAGCTCGCCAATCTTCCACGCCCATCCACATTCGAAGGTGCATGCCAGTCCGTATCGCCCTTAATGACACGCATACCTGATTTGGGGCATCGACGTGAGAGGCGACACCAAAGATCTCAACCAAACGCGGGGGTTTTTTAGTCTCGACGGGAACGTCAGTGCTCCCGACCGCCGTAACCGGCTCCTCATGTTGTTCCGACAGCACTTCGGGGGGTTGCTGCCCCTGGTCGCGTTTCTGGTCGCGTTTTTTGAATGGCCACATATCGTTTCTTCGACTTCCCGACCGCGAGCACGGTAATCCATCTCAAGGCCCAATGTCCAAAGAGTTCCTACCCTGCCTAAGCGCGGTTCGACGACGGCAGTTCAAATCAGACCGGGGGATTCACTAACAAGTCGTTAGTCCCCCAACTAGGCTACGGCGTCGTTTGTTATTATACGACACCCCAGATGCTTGATTGGCGCCGGCTGGTAAAAGGCGTTTGGGAGGCCGTCGCTAGACGCCCGTCTAACGACGTAGAACAACCGCAAAGGTAGCGCCTAACAAATTCGCCAGGGAGAGGATGTATGACCATCTACGGTTACGCCAGGGTATCGCGGGGCAGGGACGACGGCACGGACACCCTGGAGAACCAGCGTATGCGCCTGATTGGCGCCGGCGTGGATGGTGATCACATCCTCCAGGACATCGTCACCGGCACGGTGTTCGACCGACCGGGCCTGAATGAGCTCCTGGACGTGATCGAGGCCGGAGATACGCTGGTCGTGACGGCGCTGGACCGACTGGGCCGCGACACGCTGGGGATCCTGGAGCTGATCAATCGACTGGCCACAAAGGGAGTGGAATTGAAGGTCCTCGACATGCCGGTGGACGCCCAGGACGTTGCCGGTGGCGGCCAGCTGGTCGCCCTGGTGACCGCCGGAGTGGCGGCCATCGAACGGGCCAACATCAGCCGTCGGACCAGGCAGGGGCTGGACCGGGCCCGGGTGGAGGGTAAGTTGACCGGCCGCCGGTGGAGCATTTCCCGCGCCCGGATGCACAGTATCCAGCGGATGCGCCGGGAGCTGGGGATGTCGCTGGCCGAGATCGCCCAGGGGCAGGAGGTTTCAGAGTCCCTGGTGAGGAGGGTTCTGAAGGTGGAGGACGTGGACGCCCTGCCCGCCCACTCGTTCAAACGAGGACAGGATTAGATGAACCGAGAGGGGGCAAAGGAGGCGGATGCCCTTCTCTCGGTGGGACCAGGGAGTTTCGTGTTCAGGTTCATTTCGGCTTGAGGACGGGTGGAGATGAGGTTCGAGTTCGTAATCAGGTTCGGGTTCAGGTGGCCGTCATAGACTGGAGTCGGCGATGACCCGGTTCCGGTGGCCGCCAAATCCTGACGGCCACCGTCGTCCTGTTACCCGCTGAAAGTGTAGTGCGCCGCCCGTACCCGGTTCGCCATGTCATTGACGGAGGATTGGGCGACCGATACGGCCTCAACCGCCAGATCGCGAATGGACTCGGGAGAGCCACTGTCCCGATTGATTGGCGCGTGGGCGATCCGGGCCCGCAGGCTATCCCACTGAATGGCGTACACATTCATTCGTTGGGTGGCGGCGGATGCGATGTCGCCAGCGGCGTGCCAGCGGCGTGCCAACGCCGTATCAGTGGTCGCCAGCGGCGTGCCGTCATCGCCCAGCCCGAGGGTAAGCACACGGAACCAGAGACCCGAGATGGTGACGTATTCCGCTTCGGCGGCTTCGAGGGCTTCCCCAACAATCACCCACCAGTTCGTGTCGGCCAGTTGGCCGAATCGGGTTATTGTGGTTTCCAGATCGTGGGGGTCTTCCCCCAAGGTGGCGGCCACCGCGCCGGCGTGCCGGGTATCGATGTAGGTGTCCCGCATGGCCGAGATGGTCGCCGTTTGATCCTGCAGGGCAGTTGCGATGCGACGGATGGCGGCATCGGCCACTGCCGGGTCGGGCCGGTTGTTGTGTTCGTTGGTCATCGTGTCTCCTCTAACTCTCCTGTTCAGTATTCGCTGGCCAGCATCACGGTCAGCGCGCGAGCCGTTACCGTCCGATCCGATTGGTCGGGCGAACCGAATTTGTAGTCCGTGTCGTAGTAATCGATCTTCCAGAAGAATCGACGGCCCTTATACTCAAACGACCCGAAATCGTGCTCGCCGTAGGGGTCGTTGTCCTCGGTGAAGTGGTTGAACCGAATCACCCGGCGCAGGATTGCGATCCGTTCGGAATCGTCAAAAGCCTGTACCCCCGACGTGATCACGATCCGGCCCCGGATGCCTTGATCCGCCGCAACGTACGGATCGGTACGAAAGAGATCGTTCTGTTGCGTGATATTCATGCCCTCTGGCATATTTGCCTCCTGAGCCAGCCCCGCCAATGGGTTGGGGGCTGGCGTGTTGCCGAACCCGTGTTGACTATCTGCCGTGATATTCCCTCAGAGCCTCGATGGTGGCGTGCACAGCGACCAAACAGGCCCCCACGAAGGCGTCGTATATGGGGTGCTCCACCACGCTGTCGTCGCCGTGGGGATGAAGAATCAGGTCGATGGTTTCGTAGGCCAACCGGTCGACGATTTCCAGTAATTCCGCCGTGGTGATGTCGCCGAGCATTTCCGAGTCTTCCGAAGCCTCCACTGGCCGGTATTCGGCCCGCAACAACGCCAGCATCGTTTCGTAAACGAGTCTCCCAAACTCGGTCGCGGCGGGGGTCTGGTTTATGATGGTAGTCATATCGTCCTCCTCTTTTGATAGTTATATTATACTTTAGATTGCAGTATATTGCAATTGTTTTATACCTTGATCAAAAAGTGGCGCCTAACCATCCTTCGGCAGTGGCGCCTAACGGAGGCCAGGTTCGTGGGATAGGGACGCAGGGGTGCGGGAACCAGTATCGGAATGTGACCATGAACACGGAGCTCGGTCAAAAGGTAAGTGAAGGTGATTGTGAAAATGAAACTCCGTCGTGGGGACCAACCGACACCGTCCCGGTGGCTGGCGCAGCTGGGCGACCGGGGCATTGGTGTGGTTGGATACAGTATTGCGTTATGTCGCAACGGTTGTTATGGTTAGGACAACCCCGATGGATCCTACGGAGTTGACCAATGGCGACCAAGAAGATTGACAGCAAGATCCCCAATGATTTCTCCGAGGCAGGCGCAGACATCGTGCTGGAACGCCTGCAGGCCGGCGATCCCTGGGACATGGCCTGCGACGCAGCGGACGTATCGATATCGGCGGTCAGGAAATGGCTGCAACTGGGGCGCCAGCCTGGAGCACCAATCGCCCTGGCCAAATTTGCCCACCTGGCGGATGACCTGCGGCCGGTGGGTCCTCGGGAACGTCATGCCTCGCCGAGCGACGAAACCCTGGAAACGCTGCTGAACCACCTGCGAGACGGCAAGTCGTGGAAGGATGCCGCGGCTGCCGTTGGAGTTGACATGAGGGCTGTAACGAGCTGGCGCAGAAAGGGTCAAAGTCCAGGAGCGTCGCCTCAGCTGGCGGCGTTCGTCAAGGCGTCCGACGCCATACGCCCCACAGAGGCCTCACGGAAGCGGCCCAAGCGAAGCCAGTTCACGCCGGACAATACCGAAAGGATCCTTGAAGGCTTACGCGACGGGCTGAGTATCAGCCGCAGCGTGTCGGCGACAGAGGTGGCGCCACGCACGCTGGCTTACTGGCTGGCCCAGGGACGCAAACCGGACGCCTCCGAAGCGTTGAAACAATTCGCCCAGGATGTGGCCAAGGCCAGAGCCGACGCCATTCTGAAGGCCGTGGATCAAACGACCGATGGCTAATTGCACCTGGTCGGCGGCTGGCTGAGGAACGGTATCGCCACCGTATGTAAGTGGCAGAGATTCGCGTTCGGGTTCACGTTCGGAATTTATCGGTCCGCACGCCGCCCAGGCGTCCCTGGTGGCGCCTAATCATCAACGGTCATTAGGCCGCCGCCGCCGGACGTGGCCGGCGGCGGCAGCGCGTTATTCGACGTCGTGCACCGTCGTAACGATGCTGTCCGGATCATCGTCGAGGGCAATGGGTATTGGCGGCAGCCACCGGGCCAGCAGGTTGCGGTTATCGGGTTCGTTGCGCGCCCCAGTCCAGTACCGGTGCCAGTGGGCCCGGCGGATGTGTGGGCGCATTTTCGCCCGGACAGTGGGAACGCTATCCGATTCGCGATCGGCTGCCTCTCGACCGCGCTGCAAGGCAGCGCCCATCCGGTAGGCGACGTCCCATTTGCGTGTTTCCGTCGGCGTGTCGAACACCGGGCCACGCCCGGACCGATTGACGGACGGATTGCTGGGCCGGGATTCACCGCCGCTGGCCGACGTCAATTCAACGGTGCGAACACATAGATACATGACTAGCGACACCAGTGGTGTTACCACATTCCGCACCAACGGAATCGCATTCTGCCGTTCCGCATCCGTCATCAGCCGCGGTTGCACCCGCGGTTGGCTCAACCCGCCCGAAATGTTATATCCGCTGAATAGCGGCATCGCCGCAAGGATATCAGCGCCGGGTTTCAATTCGATCTCCACTTCGACCAGCGCCTCATCCTGGTCGACCAGCAAAATCAACTTGTGCTGGAACCAGTCTTCAACATCATCGTCAACAAACGCGAAAAAACCGCGTATGCCATCGCGCGGCGGATCAACCGGGATGTAAACGCACCATTCGGGTAGATACTGAAACATGTCGATTGGCAGTTCGCCGTCGATTGGAGAATTCCAGAGCGCTTCCAACATGGCCGGATGGAAATCGTATACACCCTTGGTGACGCGCCATGCGGCGAGCCCGGCGATGAATGGAGTATCCCTGATCAGGTCAATCGCAGCATCCAAATCGGTCCCGACAATTGCGCCCAGTTGGCGGCGGATTACTGGCGTTGGTACAAAACACCAACCCGGCCACAAATGGCGGGATTCGCTGTGCTGCCGGTAAAGGGCCCGGTAGATCCGCCGGTACTTGCGCCCCATCTGGCCCATATAGGCGTTCGGCCGGACTAGGACGGCGTCCAATTCCGACGGCTGAGCTGGCGGAATGTAAGGCATTGCGCCAAACCGTATACCCATTGGTTCGTGTCCGGGCAGGCTGTAAGGGTATCTGGCGGTGGTGCCGCCGTCCGATAGGCGAAACGGCTGTTGGTTGGTAGTCATATCGACCCTCCTTTAACGTGTAAGAATATTGTATCACTGATTGCATAAATACGCAATACTACTAACGAACCTATCAGACGGATCAGGCGACGTTGCAGGAGAGTTTGCGAGACATCTGGGGTCAGGGCATGAGACATTCGGGTTCTGGTTCATATTCCTACTCAAATATAAGAAACTGAACGTGAATGCGAACCTCGGCCAGGTAACAACCGCTACCCCGATTCCTGATTGAGACACCGGCACAAAACCCGATTTATCCCAGTGAATGATGTTGATAATAGTTTGCGTTTATATGCAAACTATGATAGAATTATTACATAAAAAGGGAGGAAATAGAGACATGGGAATGGATGTTTTCGGGTTGGAGCCACGCAACCAGACAGGGGCATACTTCAGAGCCAGCGTCTGGTATTGGCACCCATTGGCAACCTTTTGCCAAAGATTGGAACCGGAACTTACCAGCAAGTGCATTCACTGGCATTCCTATGATGGCGACGGTCTGGGCGATGCGGATTCCCAGTTGCTGGCCACTGCTCTGCGCGATGCGGTAGACAGCGGTCTGGTGGATAGACTTCTACGAATCCGAGAAGAAGCCCTTGCCGGTGAACCCGCCGATTCCATCAATCGGTGGTACACCTTGGATGAACACACGGTAGAGGATTTCGCAGACTTCCTTGAATCCTCCGGCGGGTTCGAAATCTGGTAGGCCCACCAGGACGGCCCGGCTGGGCCGTCCTGGTTCTACTTGAACCCGGTTGGCCCCTTCGGGGCCAGCCGTCCCACCACCCGTTGAATCTGAATGTGAATCCGAACGCGAAACTCCTTTCCCTCCGGTTCCTCCCTTCGAGCCCAATCCGCCAACGGATCACATTATGGGGTGGCGGTGTCCAGCGATGCGTCGATGCTACAATATGGCGTGGCTGCCGGCAGGTTTGCCCCAGAGTTCCGACTCCACGGCACCGCACTGACATG
This sequence comes from Dehalococcoidia bacterium, assembly GCA_965217175.1. Taxonomy (GTDB): domain Bacteria; phylum Chloroflexota; class Dehalococcoidia; order Lucifugimonadales; family UBA3495; genus Bin87. Next base: position 415,393 of record OZ244251.1, on the reverse strand, counting down.
CAGACAGATGGATCGGTAGCGCCTAACTCGGGCACACGCAAGAGAGTTGAGAACTGCTCATGGCACTGTGGGAATTCATGGAATCCGTCTCCGGGCGCACCCGGGAGGCCATCTTTGTCGAATCCGCCTCGGTAGCGATCGCCAATGAGGTGGGCTCGCCCCGATTTTCTTCATTGGACCTGACCGACATGCAATCCGGACCCGACGCTGAATCCGTGCGTCGATTGCTGGCCACCTATCAGGTCCCGCTGGATCAGATTGATGAATGGCACGCTGTTGCCCATGCTATCGCGGTCGCCACTCCACCGGGCATTACGGTCCACACCGCTGAGGTTCCTCCGGGTCAGGCCATGGCCCTGGCCGGCGTCAGCGGTGACGAATTGGAGGAACTCGTCCACAGCAGTGGGCCAGAGCTGGTTGCCGTCCTGGAACGGGTGTGCGCCAGGCTGCGAACCGGCGGGCAGGGATGCGACTGCGTGGCGCTGGCGGCCTTTGTCCTGTCCCACTACGGCACCGACCATCCGAAACGGACGGCGCACACGGTCAAGATGAGCAAGCACTTCGCTATTGCGAATCGAGATAGCGCCTAACCGGCGCCTTGGGAGGTCGTACCCAATGTTATTCAAAGACTCGATGCAGGACGGGTTGCCAGCCGCCCAGGCGCACCTGGAGGCCATATACGGGGCCCTCAGCAAAGTGATAGACGCACATTCAGAAACCGAGCCACCTGGCATTGCGGACTGGTTCGAGGTGCGGCAGGAGTTGGCTCGGGTGACCACACGGTCGATGCTGGCTTTGGATGCGGTGATGGCGGCCGGCAGAGAGGCGGAGAACGACCAGAACAATCGGTAACCGCAGATTATCCGTCGCCGATGCTTCCCTAGGCGCCGAGGTAACGGCCAGATCGCGTTCGGCGCCGGACGCGGTGACCGCAGCCACCGAGGACGCCCAGCGCCGGTTCAGGGAGTAGCGTCTGGTACTACGGGCGTCTAACCCCCAATCCACCGAAAAGATGAGTGTGGCGGTGCGCTGAGGGGATGAAAAAGTGCTCCTGTGCTTCGGGGATAATGGTTTGTGAAACAGCAAACCGACCCGAAACAAGGAGCACTCAAAAGATGCTACCACTTGAGCAGCCCGACCGCATCCAAATCGCCTTTGACGATCACCGTCTGGTGGCCAATGCTGGGCTGCTCTTGCCGGTCACCCTGGCCCAGCGCCTGGGTCTGTCCCAACTGGTTGACCGCCACGTTGACCTGGGCCGCGCTCCTGGCCGAGCCAACACCGGCGACAAGATGATGACCCTGGTGGCCTCGGCGCTGGCTGGTGGCGACTGCATCGACGACGCCGATGTGCTGCGGGCTGGCAGTACCGATCGTGTGCTGGGTGGCGTGGTCAAGGCGCCATCCACCCTGGGGACCTTCCTGCGCAGCTTCCGATGGGGCCACGTGCGCCAGCTGGATCGGGTGAGCCGGGAGTTGCTGGCCCAAGCCTGGTCGGCTGGGGCGGGACCGGGCGACGCGCCCCTGACCATCGACCTGGACTCCACCATCTGCGAGACCTTCGGACTGGCCAAGGAGGGGGCCCGCCACCACGGCTACACCGGCCAGCGAGGCTATCACCCGCTCCTCGCCATCGCCGCCGGCACCGGCGACGTGCTGATGTGTCGACTGCGCGAGGGCCGCGCCAACACCGTTCGGGGCGCGGCCCACTTCCTGCGCGAGACGGTGGGGCGGGTACGCTACGCTGGGGCCAGCGGACAACTCACGGTGCGCGCCGACAGCGGCTTCTATGCCCACGCCCTGGTCGCCGTCTGCCGCAACATGGATGCGCGCTTCTCCATCACCATCCGCCAGCACCAAAGTCTGCGCAATATCATCGAGGCCATACCCGAAGAGGACTGGACGGCCATACCATACTGGCTGGACGGCGCCGCCGCTGTGGCGGAGACCAGCTACACGCCCTTCCAGAGTGAGCCCAACGCCGCACCGGTGCGGCTCATCGTCCGCCGGGTCAAGCCCACGCCCGGCTCCCAGTTGGCCCTCTTCGCCAACTACCGCTATCACGGCTGCATCACCGACCGGGACGGGGACACCCTGGATCTCGAGGCCGACCATCGCCGCCACGCCGAGATCGAGAACGCCATCCGCGACCTGAAGTACGGCGTGGGGCTCAACCATCGGGCCGCTTCCCCGCCAACGCCGCCTGGCTGTCCGTCCAGGTCATCGCCCACAATCTGGCTCGCTGGACAGCGCGCATCGGTCTGGGCGAGCAACTGGTGACCACCAAGACCCTGCGGCGGCGCTTCTTCTCTCTGGCCGGACGGCTCACCCGCTCAGCGCGCCAACTCACCCTGCATCTGCCCCAGGGCTGGCCCTGGCAGAACCAGTTCAGCAGCGCTCTGGCGAGACTGCGCGCCCTGCCATTTCCGACCTGACAGCGCCGCTGGTGCCTGACCGACCCACCAGATTACCCCAAACCGCCTCGCAGTCTCGCGCCAGGCTGGGACCAGTGTGTCTACTGCTGCCATCTGCCCAGCTGATCTCCCCCTCCCCAACCACCTTCGGTCGTCAACAACCTCTGTCCGCGGCGCTCACTCTCCGCACCCAGCCGAATCTCTACGGATCAAGGCTCTGCAGCCTCTTTCCCGAACCTCTCATCTCTGCCTTGGCCAGCGCGACTGCATCCCTTCGGTGGATTCAGGTTTACGAAGCGGTGCGACGGTACGTGAACTTCTTCCAGCCCTCATTCAAGCTGATCGACAAGACCCGGGACGGCGCCACCACCGTCACGCACTACAGTCAGCCCACCACGCCCTGCGACCGACTGATCCAGCACGACACAACCAGCGATGGAATGAAAGACGCGCTGAACGAGTACCGGGCCAGGCTGGACCCGGTGTTGTTGCTGCACACTATCCGTGCAGCCCAGTCGGCCCAGGTGGCAGCGACTGCTCCGGAACTGCGGGAAACGCCGTCAGGTGAAAGCCTCGACCGGTTCCTCACCAAGTTGCCCAGTCTGTGGCGCCAAGGTAAGGTCCGACCTACTCACGCGGCACGGGTGAGTAGTCCGCGGCACTGGCGGACCCGGAACGATCCCTTCGAGGGCGTTAGGGGCGATGTGCTGGTGTGGTTGCAGGCCGAACCGGATGCTACTGGCAAGGCGCTGATGGCAAGGTTGCAATCGGAACACCCGGACCGGTTCACCGAGCCACAGTTGCGAACCATGCAACGCCGAGTGAAAGAGTGGCGCGGCATCTTGGCCAAAAAGCTGGTTTACGCTGGGACTGGCGAAAGTTCGACCGAACCCAGTGGACTACCGGAAATGGCGTTGATTGGAGCGGATTCCAAGTGCCAAAGTTTCGGAAACATTCTTTAGTGAGGCAACAGGCCGGCAGGACTAATTGTCGTTAATCAGCGGGGTCAAGCGCAGCCTGTTGACCGAAGCCCGGGGGGTTCCGGTGGGTCTGGCAGTGGACGGGCTAAGCGTCATGACATGAAGCTGGTGCGGGCGACCTTGGACGGTATGCCGATACCGCGACCGACGCCGGGTCCGGAGACTCCCCAGGGCATGTGCCTGGACAAGGGCTACGACTATGGCGAGGTTCGCCGCACGTTGGCAGAGTTTGGCTTCACCGCCCACATCCGCAGTCGGGGCGAGGAGGCAAAGGCGATCAAGCGGGCAGCCGGGTTCAAGGCGCGGCGCTGGGTGGTGGAACGCACCCACAGTTGGCTGAACCGGTTTCGGCGCATTCTGGTGCGCTGGGACAAGGCCCCCGAGAACTACATCGCCTTCCTTCATTTCGCATGTGCCCTCATCGCCCTCAGAGCTGCCGGATTATGCGGTACGGTTGAATGAAATGGATCCCTACCAGTCCAGGTTGGGGTGGTCAGGTCGGATGGTCTGAGGCATGTTGCCCTCCTGATGTGGTCGCTTGATGTCCCTCGCTGCCAGTGTAACGCTCGGGCCAACCCGCCGGCGCCGAGCCGATTTGGGATGACACGTCGAATTCGCACCATGCTTATCGAGATTGTACGGCCCATTTATTCCATGGCCCCGTTACAACTTGCTGGAAATGTCCCTATACTTCCAGTATGATCGCACGAAAGAGACCAAACCCTCGACCAACTGTAATCGCGTCGGCGCATTGCCTAACGATCCTGGGGGAAGGAGAAAGGTTTTGAAGTACGACGCTATTGTCATCGGCGCCGGCTCAGCCGGTTCCATCGTTGCGACACGACTCAGTGAAGATCCCAACCGGTCGGTGCTCCTGCTGGAAGCGGGCCCTGATTACCCGGATTTTGAACGACTCCCGGATGAGGTGAAGTGCGGTTACGCCACTACGACCGACGTGATGACTAGCGATCATAATTGGCAGTTCACCGGTTTCGGCACCGAAAAGAATCCTGAAATCATGGTGCCCCGGGGTAGGGTAACCGGCGGTTCCAGTGCCATCAACGGCCAAATGTTCCTGCGCGGCGTGCCAGAGGATTACGACGGATGGGCCGCCATGGGCAACGACGAGTGGAGCTTCCAGAACCTGCTGGGCAGCTTCCGACGCCTGGAAACCGACACCGACTTCAACGACGACTTCCACGGTACGGACGGGCCTATCATCGCCCGCCGCTTCAAACGAGAGGAATGGCTGCCGGCCCAGCACGCGTTTTACAACGCCTGCAAAGCCTACGGATTCCAGGATAGCCCAGACCATAACAGCCCCGATGCTTCCGGCGTCGGGCCGACCCCCTGCAACAATCCCAACGGGATCCGTTGGAGCACCGCCCTGGGCTACCTTGACCCGGCGCGTAATCGCCTGAACCTGACGATCCGACCCAACTGCACCGTTCACCGGGTGTTGTTCGACGGCAACCGGGCTATTGGCGCGGTGGTGGAAAGCGGTGGCGAGGTGTCCACCGTGGAGGGCGAACAGATTATCCTCAGCGGGGGAGCAATCGCGTCTCCCCAGTTGCTAATGCTGTCCGGCGTCGGCCCCGCCGACCACCTGCGGAGCATGGGCATCCCCGTAGTGCATGACTCTCCCGGCGTGGGTCAGAACCTGCGGGACCACCCCATCGTACCAGTAACCTGGCGCACCAAGCCGGGCTTTGACCTCAATTGCTTGTCACCCCGTAGTCAGCTCTGCCTGCGCTACACCGCGGAGGACTCGCACCTGCGCAACGACATGATTATGATTTTCTCCTCCTTTGCCACTGCGCAGGTTATTCGCGGCGGCAACCGGATGGAGCCGCTGGGGATACGTGCCTCGGTTTCCATCTACCTGGCCGTTGGCGCCGGCGAGTTGCGGCTCCAGTCCAGCGATCCCAACCAGCAACCGTACCTGAACTACAACTACCTGCAGGAAGAATTCGACCGCAAGCGTCTCCGTGATGGCGTCAGAATCGCTGTCTCGCTGGGTGAGCACGGGGACTTCAGCGACATCGTACAAGAGCGCACCGAGCCGCTGGACTCCGACCTGGCCTCAGACGATGCGCTGGATGACTGGCTGCTGGGCATTGTGTCCACCGCCCAGCATATTTCCTGCACCTGCAAAATGGGCCCGTCCTCTGACCCCATGGCGGTCGTCGACCAATATGGCAGGGTGCACGGCCTGGACAATATCCGCGCGGTTGACGCCTCCATCATGCCCGACTGCTTCCGCGCCAACACCAACGTAACCACCATGATGATTGGCGAGCGCGTCTCCGAGTTCATCCTGAGCGGTAAGTAACGCGCGCCGACCGGTCATCTACTGCGACTCATCGATAGGATGCACATCATGCCTAACCGTGAAATCGAACAGATTGCCCACCTGATGCGTCGGGCCGGTTTCGGCGCTACCCGCGAACAGTTGGACGCCTACGCCGCCCAGGGCTACGAAACCACCGTCGAGCAGCTCCTCGACCAGACCCACGAGCGCCGGATGGGCGATGACCTCATTCGCCGCTTCCATCCGGAACTGTCCGGCATGATGGGTACCCTGGGCTCCGGCGAAAACTGGCTCTACCGCATGGCCACCACCTCTACGCCCCTGCGTGAAAAGGTGGCCCTCTTCTGGCACGGCATCTTCGCCACCGGCTACCCCAAGGTCATCCACGGCAAAGCCCTGTCCGATCAGGTCCGGATGTTCCGCTACCGGGGCATGGGCAACTTCAGCGACCTGTTGGCGGAACTCTCCCAGGACCCGGCGATGATTATCTGGCTGGACAACCAGGACAACCACAAGGACGCCATCAACGAGAACTACGGTCGGGAACTGCTCGAGCTCTTCTCCATGGGCGTGGGCAACTACTCCGAGCAGGACGTTCAGGAGTGCGCCCGCGCCTTCACCGGCTGGACCCTGGGCAACCGGGAGTACATGGAATTGCGCTCCATGCGTGATTCCGACTGGCCCTATGGCCGAATATCGTGGCACTTCGAGTTCCAGCCCGAAGACCACGACGACGGCCAAAAGGAATTCCTCGGCAAACGGGGCAACTTCAACGGCAATGACATCGTCGACATCATCTGCCAGAACGAAGCCACCGCTCGCTTCATCTCTCGCCACATGTACAGCTTCTTCGTGGCCGACGAGCCGCCCGTTCCCGAGTGGCCCTACACCGAACCTGACAACCCGGCGGCGATTAATCTGCTGACCCAGGCTTACTTCGACAGCGGGTACAACATCACCGCCATGATGCGGGTGTTGTTCAACTCCGACTTCTTCCGCGCCGAATCCAACTGGTACCGGAAGGTCAAGAGCCCGGTGGAACTGGTTGCCGGGGTGCTCCGCCTCACCGGCGAGTTCGACCGGCCCCGCAAGGAAATCCTGGAGCGTTACCAGCAGGCCGTCTTCATGGGCCAGTTCCTCAACAACCCGCCCAGCGTGGAAGGCTGGCACCAGGGCACCGACTGGATTGACACCGGCTCACTGGTGGAACGGATCAACTTCGCCTCCCAGCAGTTGGGCGATACCACCAAGCCCGGCGTGCAGACCATCATCGACCGCATCGCCGACACCAACCCCGCCGGCGTATCTCCCGAAGTGCTGGTTGACGCCTGCCTGGACCAGGTCGGCGCCATCGCCGTCTCCGAGCACACCCGCCACGAACTGGTCGATTTCGCCTCCGTCATCGGCCACGGCGACTCGCCCGCTGCCAGTCGAGAGCGCATCGCCGAGGTTCTACAGATGGTGGCATCCACCCACGAGTTCCAGCGGGCCTGATCCAACCGGTAGTCTCACCGCCGCCAGTTGAGGAAACAATATGACCACCACCCAGAACATACCCGAACTCAAAACCCTCGAATACGCCCTTACACTGGGCATGACCACCATGGAGGGCCGGGGGTTCTACTACCCAACCGACACCGCCATCGCCGACGATGGCCGCATGTACGTCGCCAACCGGTCGCTGGAGAACGTTACGCGCGGTGTGCGCGTAACCATGTGCGACATCGACAGTGATTACTTCGGCACCTTCGGAGCCTACGGCGAGTCGCCAGGTCAGTTCGTCTGGCCTTCCGCGTGCACCCTGGACAGCCAGGGCCGGGTCTACGTCAGCGACGAGTACAGCAACCGCATCTCGGTTTTCGACCGGGACGGCCAGCTCCTCTCTAGCTGGGGCGCCTCCGGCTCCGAGGCCGGCCAGTTCGACACTCCGTCCGGCCTCGCCTTCGACTCGCAGGGCAATCTGTTCATCTCCGATACCTACAACCATCGGGTGCAGAAATTCACCTCCGATGGCCGCTTCCTGGCCGGCTTCGGCAGCCACGGTAACGACGCCGGCCAGTTTAACCTGCCCTGGGGCTTGGCCATCGACCGCAGCGATGACGTTTACGTGGCCGACTGGGGCAATGACCGCATCCAGAAGTTCTCGGCTGACGGACAGTTCCTGGCCTCTTACGGGACGTCGGGTCGCGGCGACGGCGAGTTCCACCGTCCTTCCGGCGTGGCCGTCGACGCCGACGGCTATATCTACGTGGCCGACTGGGGCAACGAACGGGTGCAGATTCTGAATCCCGACGGCGGTTACGTCCAGAAGCTGCGCGGCGAAGCCACCCTCTCCGCCTGGGCCGCCAACTTCCTGGCCGTCAACGTGGAGGAAGGCGAGGCTCGCTCCCGCGCCAACCTGGAACCCGAAATCGAGTACTTCCTCGACGACCCTCATGAGGAGTCGTCTCACATTGAAAAATATTTCTGGTCCCCCGTCTCCGTCAAGCTGGACCGAGATGGCAAACTCTACGTAACTGAAAGCAACCGCCACCGTATCCAGGTCTACAAGCCAGTCGCTTAGTCAATCGCTCAGGAGGATAGACCCCATGACTTCCACGAAGAAAGAAAGAAACGTCGTCGTCATCGAGCTCCAGGGCGGCAACGACGCCCTCAACACCGTAATCCCGCACGGGAACGGCTTCTACTACGATTTCCGCTCCAACGTAGGCATCCCGCAGCAGGACGTGCTCCACATCAACGACCAGGTGGGCTTGAACCCCAGCCTGGCCCCCATGAAGCACCTGTGGGACCAGGGCAACCTTGCCATCATCAACGGCATCGGCTACCCCAACCCTAACCGCTCGCATTTCCGCTCCCGGGACGTCTGGTACACTGCCGAGTCGGAAAAGATCGGCGCCGACGGCTGGCTGGGCGCAACCATCCGCGACCTGGATGCCCGCGGCGAAAATGTTCTCACCGGCGTCAACTTCGGACGGGGCCTGCCCCGGGCCATGGTCTGCAAGGGCGTACCCGTAGCCTCGGTGTCCAACCTCGAAACCTACGGCCTCATGCCCGACATCAAGGATGAAAAGGCCCGCCAGTACGCGCTGGAGGCCTTCAGCCGCATCTACGGGCCCACCGAGAGCCGCGACACCGTAGCCCAGGTCCTCGCCGAGACCGGCTCCAACGCCCTCAAGGGCGCCGACCGGTTGCGAACCGCTCCCCAGGTGTATTCGTCCACCGTCGAGTACGCCGATTCCCCCATCGCCCAATCCCTGCGCAACGCCGCCCAGGTGATGTCCGCCGACCTGGGCACCCGCATTTACTACACCACCCACGGCAGTTTCGATACGCACAGCAACGAGGTGCCGTCCCACCACAAGCTGTGGACCGACGTGTCCACCGCCATCGCCGACTTCTCCTCCGATCTGGAGGAGCAGGGCCTGGCCGACGACACGCTGATCCTGGTGTTCTCGGAGTTCGGACGTCGTATCAAGGACAACGGCACCGGCACCGACCACGGTTCCGGCGGCGTCGCGTTCGTAATCGGCGGCTCGGTCAACGGCGGCCTGTATGGTGACTATCCGTCCCTTCGCCCCGAAGACCACTCGGAAGGCGACCTGCACTTCACCAACGATTTCCGCTCCACCTACGCCACCATCCTCAACCGGTGGCTCGAGCTGGACCCCATCCCCATCGTCCACGGCGACTACGAGCAGTTCAGCTTCGTTTAGTCTCCAGGCTCCCGCACGACGATTAGGACCTGGCCCGGAACGTTCCGGGCCAGGTCCTTTTTATATTTAAATGTGCAGCCGGTCAGATGTGCGGCCGGACGCTGACTGCTGCGTTACTGCCCAATCATGTTGGAAAGCGGTCCTGGGCCGCCGACTGGCTTCGCCGATATGCGCATTTCACCTTGGCTTTAGTTTAGCCCGAATCCACCGATGGACACGGACTGAGGGAGTGAGAACACAGGAAGGGGGTGTGAGGAAATTACGAACGCGATGGCCCGGGCTCGAATTCGGGTAGACGGGGGGTTGGCGGCGGTCTGCAGGCGTTTTTGGGGGCGACGATGTCGGCCTACAGTGGTTGTTGCGAGCGAGATGGCGGGATAAGACGCAGCAAGAGATGCTCGCGGACCGAGCTGGTGCGAGTTTGCGGGGACGTTCAGTTGGCCGGATGGCGGGTCAGTGGCGGTCGTGCGCCGTCAGGAGGGGAGAGGCAGCGCTCGGAATCTAGCGAGGGCGCCACTGAACTGGGCTTCCCAGGGCCAACGCTGGGGCAGATGCAAAGTGAGGCGGCGCGCCGAGCGGGTGAGCCTTCCGGCCATGGAAAAGAAGCGGCGTCGCAGGGTCTTGGTGGTCACGATCTGCTCGCCCAGACCGATGCGCGCCGTCCAGCGTGCCAGGTTGTGGGCGATCACCTGCACCGCCAGCCAGGCGCCGTTGGCGGGGAAGCGGCCCGAGGGGAGATGGTTGAGCCCCACGCCGTACTTGAGGTCTCGGATGGCGTTCTCGATCTCGGCGTGGCGCCGATGGTCGGCCTCCAGTTCCAGGGTGTCACCCTCTCGGTCGGTGATGAAGCCGTGATAGCTGTAGCTGGCGAAGAGGGCCAACTGGGAACCGGGCGTGGGCTTCACGCGCCGGACGATGAGCCGCACCGGCGCGGCGTCGGGCCCACTCTGGAAGGGAGTGTAGCTGGTTTCGGCCACGTCGGCGGCGCCCTCCATCCAGTAGGGGATGGGCGTCCAGTCCTGCTCGGGTATGGCCTCGATGAGACTGCGCAGGCTAGCACTCTGGCGGACGGTGATGGAGAAGCGGACATCCATCCGGCGGCAGGCGGCGACGATGGCGTGGGTGTAGAAGCCGCTGTCGGCCCGCACCGTGAGTTGTCCCCTGGCCCCGGCGTAGCGCACCCGCCCCACCGTCTCACGCAGGAAGTGGGCGGCGCCCCGAGCGGTGTTGGCCCGGCCCTCGCGCAGCCGGGCCATCAGCACGTCGCCGGTGCCAGCGGCCACGGCCAACAGCGGGTGATAGCCCCTCTTGCCCGTGTAGCCGTGGTCGCGCGCCCCCTCCTTGGCCAGACCGTATGTCTCGCAGATCGTCGAATCCAGGTCGATGGTGAATGGCGCGTCGCAGGGTCCGGCCCCAGCCGACCAGGCCCGTGCCAGCAGCTCCCGGCTGACCCGATCCAGTTGGCGGACGTGGCCCCACCGGAAGCTGCGCAGGAACGTCCCCAGGGTGGACGGCGCCTTGACTACGCAGCCCAGGGTCTGGGCGGTTCCCCCGGTGCGCAACACGTCGGCGTCGTCAATGCAGTCGCCGCCCGCCAGCGCCGACGCCACCAGGGTCAGCATCTTGTCGCCCGGGTTCGCCCGCCCCGGCGCATTGCCCAGGTCCAGGTGATGGTCAACCAGTTCACGCAGACCCAGGTGCTGGGCCAACGTGACCGGAAGGAGCAGCCCAGCATTGGCCACCAGGCGGCGGTCGTCGAAGGTGATTTGGATGCGGTCGGGATGGTCAAGTGGTAGCATCTGTTGGGTGCTCCTTGTTTCGGGTCGGTTTGCTGTCTCGCAAACCATTATCCCCGAAGCACAGGAGCACTTTCTTAACCCTTCAGCACACCGCGACACTCATATCTTCGGTGGATTGGGGATTAGTCGCCATCACAGCTCCTTCCTTCCGTGGCGGTGTAGCTGGTCCAACAGGTCTACTAAGTTGTCAGTGATCCCTTCAACCATCAAATACATCAATTCAGGATCTTGCGGCTCAGGCAGAAACGCGAGGGTCAACTTCCCTTGGCCAACGAACCACCCAGCTTCCAAGTGCGCCGACCTACCAGACGGCAGTACCAACACACAGGTATCAGCCCACTTCATCGCGTCAAAATCGCTTCTGAAGGCCTGTTGAGCAATCGGGTGGTCAAGCATCGAGCGATAGCAACGAACCGACCACGATTGCCACTGCGGGTTAATCTCGGCCCAGCCGAAGTGTGACTCATCCGGCGGGTTGCGGAAGTCGTAGACTTCATGTCCCGCTTCGCGCAGTGCGGCAACTACTGTCGGTTGATACGTGTTGCGCCAAGACGACGCGACATAGATTTTCACAGCGCCTTCCCTCCGTGGAGGTAGGGCCGGGTTTTGTTGTAGGCCATCTTCGCCTCAATCGCCGCGTCCAGGTCGATGCCGTAGTGGGCGGCCATGCGTTGGATTAACACGACGAGCGACCCCAACCGACCGAATGACCTCTTGATCGCTTGGTCATCATCACCGTCGAAGAAGGCTTCGACCGCCTTTGAAGTCAGCAAATGCCCGGCGGTGACCCACTCGCCGAACGTCCCCATGCTGGATAAATCCCATTCGTCATACTGACCGATGAAGGCATCCAAGTTTTCCACCCCGTAATGCTCAGCCATGTCTGCTAACCGGATCACCGCGTCGGCCAGCTCGGACGCGACGCCACAAGGCTTGTTCAAAACGTCGTGGGTAAAAGCCGTCCTGTCCCAAGGTGGCGGTGGAGGGTCTTTTTCTACGACGCGCAGTTCGACCCAACCACCAAGCCCCCGCGCTCGATACGCCGCCAACACCTCGCTCAACTTGCGATGCACCAGCGCGATGTAGTCGCCAAAGGTAACCTCGCCGTCCCGGTCGTGCCAGCCCTTGGCCACCGCGATGGCGTGGGCCTCTGTTTGAAGTTCTCGAAGGTTCATCCCTGCTCCTCCTCGTTAGGCGCTACCTTTGGCTGTCCGGGAAACGACGCCAATCGTCGGGCGGTTTGTTTCGGATCAGTGCGTCAATGGCCCTGCGGACTATCCCGCGCCGATTCAGGCCGTGGTCTACGCAGCGGTCTATCCATCGCTTGGCTTGCTTTTTGGTCCGGAAAAGCCTCCGGATGAGGTTCTCGTACGTCGCTTCCCATTGGTCTCCGTAGGGTGCGATTGCAAACCCGCGGTATTCCTCCCACTCTTGGCCACGGTCACCCGGCATCATTCGTCTCCTCTCCGCTGTCGTCTCTCAAATGTACGAAATCTCCACTACCCGTCAGCGTCCTACACCCCCCAATGTCCCTCGCACTCATCGCTTTTATCCCACGTACTCATAAGCCGACCGCGGTATTCCCAACTGGATACTGGCGCCGGCCTGCGGAGTGAGCGGGTCGGCGTCACCCGGCTTGCGGTACTCCTCCCACGAGACAACCTGGTCGAATCGCCTCACCACCCATCGTTGAAACGCTTTGAGCAATCGAGTTGCCTCTTCGGGGCGCTCCTGCCGTGGCCCGTCACCCGCGTCATCGTCGTCGTCGAATGGCTCATATACCATCGGGAAAGGCATACATCCCTCTTCCTTCAACCGTTGATAGCGGTGCATGATGCCTTCCATCGTCTCCCCTTCCGCGAACCCGATGAGCATATAGACCATCATGTGACGGGTCGGAACGCCCGCATCTTTCAACCGCTCAACGCCCCGGAAGAAAACCCGCTCGTCCCCGATGTTGTCCCAGGCCATGTACAACCGCCGCTTCGTGAAGTCTCGGTTGTAGTACCGTACTGACGCCAGCGCCGACGCGATTTTGTCATTCACCAATCGCACGTTGACCCCCTGGCTGAACGACACCTTGAAATTCCCGTCGAGTATTTCGTCAATCCGAGCCCGCCAATTCTGCTCCGGTTGCCCAAAAAAGTCGTTGTCCAACAAGTCAACCGCCCGGGGCCGGTCGGGACGCCAGATGTCGGCAATCGTGTTGACCGATGTGGGCTTCCCCTCTTTCTTTGGTACAACGCAGAACGGGCACTGCATACGGCAACCCCGTTGCGTGAATCCCAAACTCCAGGGGTAATAGGGATATAGCCCGTAGTCGTAATGCTCATATTGAGCTACGCCGATCTCCGCTTCGACCGTTAGCCCCAACGGACGGCCGCTGCCGGTTCCGCCAACGGTCGCGTCGGGGTAGGCTGACAGCAATTCGTCAACCAGGTATCGAGAGCGCTTGAAAATGGCAGAACCATATATCCGATGGTAGGTGCGCGGCTCAAACAAAGACGGCTGCACGTTGTGGGTCAGGGTCACCTGGTTGCCAATTGACTTGTGCCAATGCCCCAACTTCATCAACGCAAGATTCGGCAACGTACCGTCGATATGGACTAACCTGATGATTTCATTTGCCATGAAACGCTCCCCTGTCTACGCAGCATCCCGTACATTTGGTGCAATAAACGCCGGTTGCGTCCTATCGTTCTGGTCAACCATTCAGCGCTCTTGGGACGCCGTCGCCGCCTTGACGCCCCACATGGACCCTTCCTCGATGGCCGTGATGGCCAGGGCCTTGTGCCGGGCGGTATCGCCGTCTGAAGATGGCAGCGCCTCGATTCGGTCGATGAGACGGGCCGCCTCGGTCTTGATCTGGTCCACTTCCGAACTGCCGGACACGTTGAAATCCACCCTGACTAACCGTTCACCCTTGGTCAAGGTATTCCTCCTGTTTTTTCCTCTTTGCTTCGACGAATTTGGCAACCCGCCGATGATGGCTCCTCCCCGCGAACCCAATCCCAACCGCATACCGCGGGCTAAACTGCCCTCCGACGCCTAAACGAAAAGGCTGAAGAATCGGTCTCCCGTTGGGTTTCATAGTTAGGCGCTACCGGTCCGATCGGCCATGTGCCGCAACACCGCCAGGGCTCCTTTCACAGCAGGGGTGGTTGGCCGATGTGATCCCGCGTGGTGGTGCTGGAATCCTCGGTCGACGTCGCGTTCCCTTCCTCGATCGCGATTTCCCGCCGACACATTCGGCAGATGCCACCGCCGGAGTAATGGTCGCACCGGGGGCAGTAACAGTCCGCAATCAACCGGCCGGTTGTGTCCACGGCGTCGGGCGCGTGTTTTCGTTCCATCAGTCCGTCCTCCCCGGGGCCAGCCAGGGTCCATGCAACGGGGATTCCGGCGGTGGCCGTTCGCTCCAGGCCCGCCGCACGATGACGCCGTTCATCGGACCGATGGGGGCGCTCATCTTTACCCCCTCGCCAGTCTTGCCGGTGAAGGAGACTTCCAGCCATGCGGTGCTGTCATGGGTTACCTCGATCTCCAGTTGGGCGTCGCTCTGCAGCTCCACGATCAGAGCACGCAGCCGTTCCAACGCATCCCGGAGAGAATGCTCGTCATGCGTCCGGTTCACATCTTTTCTAACCTCCTTCGGGGTCGACGGTGTGGCGATGCAACTTCTTCACCATTGCGTTGGCTTCGGCGAGATCCAAGGGGACGATTCGCAAGGCTTTCGACATCACTAACCTCCCAACTGCAACGGCATCGATACTGCCCCGATCCGTTTCTGGGCTAGGTCCAGGTAGTCAATAGAGGCGTCTACGCCCACGGCCCGGCGACCCACACGTTGCGCCGCAACGGCAGTGGTTCCAGACCCTACGAATGGATCCAGGACGGTGGCGGGAACTACCGCCACGTCGCATGCGCAGGTGGGCTGCCAGCCGGTGGTGGCGGTCGACCGTTCCAATCTTTGAGCGAACCCGGCCGATTCGTCGCGCCGTTCTAATGACCGGGCGCCGTTGGTTGTACGATTGCCGGGGTTTCTGTATTCCACGTTCAGCACCCGCTCCCACGGCGCACCGCACTCGGCGCAGACTCCGTATTCGCTGGTTCCAGCCAAGATGCAGCGACGGGGCAGGTCCTCGGGGAAGGTGGCATAGTGATTGCCTCTGAAAGGCCGGGTGGCGATGCGCCAAACCGTGCCGGCGTTGGCGCCACCGGCCCGTTGTTCGGCCGTCGTCATGTCGTCCCACCGGTCGATGAATCCCTGTTGCGGACGCCGATGCCCTCGCTGTTTTCCCCTTTTCCGGGGGTAACGTCCCGTCAGGTTGGGCTCGTCGTGATTGACGTTCCATCCCGAAGGTGTGCGCCGGGCCAGGTTTTCCAGGGTGCGACGGGTAGACCGGTTGGGATTCACGCCGTTGCCGTAGTCCTTCGGGCCACCTTGCTGCTTCCAAAAAGTGGCCTGGGAGATACGGGCAATGCTGGCCTCTGCCAGCGGTTCTCGGATGGCATAGCCATCGAAGAAGTAATCGTGTCCCCGCCACAGGTTGACCCGGCGCCAACCTGAGTCTTTCGCCCGCCAGCCCTTCGGCGGGGCCTCCACCACTTCGCCAGTTTCGTCGTATAGGTAGCGATAGTCCGGCGGTGGCTTGGACCGTGCGCCCGGACGGTTAGGATGCGCCCAAAAGAGCCGGTTCCCCGATTTCGTGAGTATGAAAACATACTCGTGGGACGTGGTGAGCCGGTCCGTTACGCTCTCCCGCATCGGGTTCGGCTTGTCCCAGATTACGGGCGACCGCAACCACCACCCATCGTCCTGCAGCGCTAACGCCACCCTCCAGGGCATCCCCACCAAGTCTTTCTGCTTCAGATTGCCGTCCCGACGACCGCTGTAGGAATCCCCCAGATTGATCCAGCACGTGCCGTCTTTCCGCAGCACCCGCCACACTTCACGGAAAATCTCGACGATGTGGGACACGTAGAGCCCAACAGTCGGTTCCAGTCCCAGCGCACCCAGCCAGGCTCCGCACTCCCCACAGAACGCCGACGTAGGCATTCTGTCCCGGCGGTTGGCGTTCAGCTGCTTGGATCCGGATTTGCTGTCGCTCGACCGGGCGCCCGGGGCGACCACGCCGTCCAACCAATAGTGGGGACACTCGGAGTCTCCACCCCACACACTGGGCGGCAAACCAAAATCGCGCAGGTTCCAGTACGGCGGCGACGTAACCACGCAGTGCACCGATTCGTCCGGCAGCGGGATGCTCCGGGCGTCGGTGTGGTAAAGGCGAGTGACGCCGTTGTCCCACGATGGGGCCATCAAACCCTGATTGGCAGTAACGTCCACGCCCGCTATTCCTCCGGATACCGGCCGGCCACGTAGGCCAGGATGCGGTCGGCTCCAGCTTTCAGACCGGCGGCCACCGCCGACCCGCAGAGGTCCAGTTCATCGCAGAATTCCGCCACCTGGACAGCCACAGAATCCAACTGTCCCGCGATCATCTCCGACGCTTCCGTAGGCTCCGCCGGTTCGGACCCGCCCGCCGCCGCTTCCGCCAGTTCCACGGCTCGGGAGAGCGAACTGCTGGCACTGACCGCCGCCAGAAGCAGGGGTGCGATCTCCGCATCGGGTATCCCCAACCCCTGACCGGCCAGGTTCAGGGCATAGAGAACCTCTTTGGCGACGTTGGCAAACTCTGCGGCGTCACCAGTCTCGACGTTTTTGGTCAACCAACAGATGGCCCGGGCCAGATCTGCGCCTGGGCCCGATTTGCCGATCCAAAACGCCATCAGTCTCGCCCATTTTGCTACCTGCAGTTTGTCCGCCGACCCCTCGGGAGTTTCCAGCCAATCGTCATAGCAGTCCGGGCACCGCGACTCGGGGTATTGGATGGGTTCGCCGCAATCGAAGCAGGAACGTGTCGTTTCGGTCATGGTCGTTTTCCTCCGGGTCGGTTGGCGAAGAACACCTCTTGGTCACCTCGAAGATTCACGCCGGCGGCAGCATCGGCGGCATCTGTCGCGAGTCGTATGCGTCAGCGACTTGAGGCAGCAGCCACTGGCCCACGGTCTGGCCATCGGGCAGGACCATGTGGGCCAGGAACTCGGTTTCCAGCGTCGTGATTCCGGCTGCGACGGCTTCCAGCTTCGCCTTGACTATGAGGACGAGGGACCGCCAACGCTCCCGACAACCCTGGTCGTGGGCCTTCCGCTGGGCCGCGGGGGTGCGTTTCATAACAGTCGGCGTGTATTCAAAATCCTCAAATTCGGGCAACACCAGGAACATACGGATCCGGCGCGATTCCATCGAGAATGTGATCAGCGCGCGATTCCCTTCTGTCGCATATCCGAAGCTATCAGCGCCGTAGCGGGCCAGGACTCGTTCTATCTCTTCTTTCGAACGAGCCATCGACACCGTGGTTCTTTTGGCGTAGGTCATTTACCCGCCCCCTTCAGTCGGCCCATCCCGCGGCGCTTTGCGGCGTATAGCCAGGTAGGAACTGAAAGCGATTCCGGCGCACACTCCAACCGTCCAAAACAGAAATATCCCAGTGACACTATCCACTCCAACTATGGTCCCCACCAGCACTCCTGTGGCTATCCCGGCCGCGAACCCCGAGAACACGGAGTTCACGGAATATCGCCGCAACCACCTGCGGCAGTTTGTGACCACGGTCATGACTATTTCTCCTCCACGTAGGAGACCCGCTCGTCGACGTGGACCCCCTGTTCCACCGCGGGGCGGTTGGTGTGGTCGGTGATCTCGCCGCCGGCATCGCCCTCAACCAGGTGGACGCCGGCCGGATATGGCGCCAGGACGGCGTAAGGTTTCTCCGAAACGACGAGCACGCCGACTGTGATCAGGCGGCCCGGCATCTAACTCACAATCTTGGGCACTGTCGGACCGGCTTTCGTGTCGACCAGGTCGTACCTCGCTTCCACTTTCTGGGAGATCCTATTGAACGCCCACATGAGCCCCGCGACACCGACGCATCCAAAGACGACCAGGAATACGCCGAATGCCAATGACGGCGATTCTTCCAAATGCCCGGTCGCGGACATCCCCTCGAATATGCCCATTACTATGAGCCCGCCGCACAGACCCATCGCCATCCCGAACATGGCCCCCCCTGCCATGAACCTACTTACGGTAATAGGCATGGGATCCGGTCGCTTGAAAATCTTCTTGAACATGGTCCCTCCGATATTTAGAGATTCAAGGGACGCCCCTCGGCTCACTAGAGCCGAAGCCAAGCCATGAGCCAAGCAGTAGGTAGTAATCATCGGTTTTCCAGGTCGTCGTCGCTTTCCACCAAGTCCGGATCAGATCCGCCCAGAAACGCCAGCGCGCCCGCCGGGTCGTCTGGCTCACGGGTCGCCGCAGCCTGGTCCTCGGCTGCGACTCGACGCAGCCGGTTTTCGGCCTGATCCCGGCGCTGTTCCTTGATGATGGACTGGCGGTAGGACATCAGGCGGTCGAACACCTTGCCGGGCAGTTTCGTCTCTACGCCGCCAATCTCGACGGTGTACTCCCAAACGCCGCCGATGCGCCGCACCTGGACGATATATTTCTCCTGGATGGTGTCGGACCGGTTTTGGTAGAGCATGTACGGCGAAGTCTGCTCGATGGTCTTGAGTTCCTGAGGAGCGAACAGCATGGCGCTGAAGGAATCGTGGTCGACCGTTACCAGGCCCTCCCTGCGGTATTCGTCCGGGTTGGCCTTGGCACGTCGCCGTCTGGCGGTGGCTGGAGCGGCTTTCCTGTTCTTCTTTGGTGGCATGATCTGGCCTCCTGGTTGCGTGGTGAAGTTCGCGTTTTTTAGACTCTGATTCTTCCGCCGAGAGCGATGGCCTCTCGCACTCGTGCGACATTGGCGGGGGTGGCTGGTTCCAGGTCCAGCGGCTCCGGTTGTGGCTTGCGGCAGCGGCACCGCAATTGCTGAGGGCCGCCCTCGGCCAAGAATCCGCAACTGGCGCAGTAGTAGAATTCGGGCATTTCGGTTGTCATGGCATCCTCCCGGCCTTATCGCTCAAGGCGGTCTTTCGGCAATCCGGTCCGCACTGTCCGGTCGGTTCTCGCGCGTGTGCGTGTGCGCGCCGGCCGGCCCGGTTAATAACTCTGGTTTATCTTGGTTAATATTTAACCGGGCCGGCCGGCCGGCCGGCGCGGGCGCGGGCGCGCGAGGCTCGGGGTCGTCGCCCTCCGTGTTTCTCTGGACCACGCCGTCGATAAAACGTGTTCCTTCCGCGGTTTCCCAAGGCAACTGTCCAAATCTTCTTCGGTAGGAATCGAGATAGCGGCCGCGCTGTTGGTTTGTTCCGTCGGTCAGTGGTGCGGATTCAGGCTTCCCCAAGCGTCTTTGCACCAAAACGGTAGCTTCATCGCGGGTTAATTGGCGTTGGCCTGCCTCGTGAATAACCCCTGCGGTGGAGTGCCAGAGCAGAGAGCAGGAGCGGTTGCTACCAGCGCAGTAGTAGGTCGTACCGGGCAAAGAAGCAGTTTGGATAGGTCTGATCTTCGTGGGCAACATCGAACCAGGGCCACACCGCGGGCAACTGACCAGGGGGATTTGCGCTGCAGCTTCCTGCAGATTACCCGCCACTTGCTCGCCACTTTCTCCCAACGTTCCCGTAACATTCCCGCCAGGTTCCCGGCAGTTACCCGCCACTTGCTCACCACTTTCTCCCAACGTTCCCGTAACATTCCCGCCAGGTTCCCGGCAGTTACCCGCCACTTGCTCGCCACTTTCTCCCAACGTTCCCGTAACGTTCCCGCCAGGTTCCCGGCAGTTACCCGCCACTTGCTCGTTTCCCGGCTGAGCTGGTGTCGGCTTCGACGACGGAGCCATCCAGGTGTCTTGCAGTTGGTCAACTCTGGTAATGGGACCCGGGCGGGCGGCAATGGCGTCGACCGATACCAGCTCCACCTGCTGGGGTCCAGTTGTGGTGCGGTAGAGATATTCCCGACCCCGACGTCGCTGCTCCAGTCGGTGTTCGGCCTTCAACCGCGATACGGCGTTGCTGATCGTTTTCTGGCACACGCCCAGGTCCTTGGCCCACTTCGCCCGGTTGAACGACACCGGTTCCCCCGCTTTCTGGTATAGAGCATGGAGCGCTCCCCAGATCGTCTCCGCTATGGGTCGCTCCGAGGTTCCGACGAACGCACTGAGTTCCACACCGTCCAGGTCGATGGAGACCTCGCGCATGGCTGCCGGGTTGTCGTGTCGGATCGTTTCCGCCATCGTCGCTCCCCCCTACGCCGTCACACAACGGCCATAATGTCGTTGCTTGTGTTTGCCGTCGCCGGCCAGGTCTACCCGGTGGTTTATCAGGCAAGCACCAAACACAGTTTGCCCGCATTGGAAACCCGGCTGCATCACACGAAACTCGTTGGGCCAGGCCATCACCAGGTCCGGCGCGCACTGTGGTCGTATTCGCATGTCATCTCCTGCTTGGCGGTTAGGGGTGATAGTTAGGCGCTACCGCGATCGTCTAAATGTGCTGTGGACCCGAGGCGCCGAGGGTCCCTTACTCGTCCTGGAGACGGTTGGAGCGTCCCAGGAAGAACAGGTCCCAGAACGCTTCGGGTTGGTAAATGGTGAACTGATTCGGCGGAACCTCCGGGTCGCTATCGAAAACGACCCAGTTGATGCCGTTGGTGAACGCTAGCCGGCCTGGGTACCCAGTGTCCTTCCGCACGAACTCATATCGTGGGTTGGAGTTGGTCAGCCCCGGGCTTCCGGCAAATGTGGAACCCAAGGCGTTGGCCACCAGTAGCACAGCAGGCTTTCCCAAGGTCATCAGGTGGTAGACGTTGGGTCGGTGGCGTTCTACGAACCGTTGCTCGGCGGTGAACCCCAGGGCGTCCAACATGGGCTCCACCAGGTGCTCCAGGGTGAGCGCCGACGACTCCACGTACTGGTCACCGGTGCCGGTTACCCGAGACTTGATGTCCTTAGCAGCATCCAGGAGGCGTTGCACGCCCGCAGCGTCGGCAAGGCGCATCATTTGCACGGTGAGGTCAGCCACGATGTCGCCGATGTGCTCGTTGTCAGTAGTGTGACCCACGCTCTTTACCCCTCCTCATGCGAGCCGGCGTGGCGGATCAGATCTACGGTCAGCAGCGTCATGGGCCACACCTCCGATCGCCGCTCCCGTGACCATGTGGGTCTTCACGGCGAATCCGGAGACCTTCTCCAGGTCCTCGGCCGCCTGCTGGTCTTGACGGCGTTGCCGACGCCGCTTGGCTCGCGCGTCAGGCATCAGGACACCGCTTGGTCTGCAAGTCGGTCGGCGAACCAATGCAGGGGCCGGCCCAGGCTGTCGTTTTCGGTCCGTCCCTTGAACAACCGGTCGGCGGCGCAATAGGTAACCGGATGAAGAATCCCAAGAGGCCACCTGGCGTTAATGCGATCCGCATTCAATGAATCGCCCTCCGTGGGAACCGCAGTGCCCAGCAACAGCACGTCTGTGTTGTTGTAATCGAAGGCGTACACGTCGGCGGTGTCCGACACCACCGAGACTCTCCATTTGTCGAAGGCGCTTTCACGATGCCGGGCCGGGTTGGCCCAGTTGTGGACACCGAAGTCCGACTCTCCGGAGAACTGACCGCCGCGCTCGTCATAGAATGCCTGGAGGTTCGGCCAACTGCGATAGGTCCGCACACCGATTGACCCGGCCATCACTCCACCTCCTCACGGCCAGTCTGTTTCGACGCCGGCCATTCGACTGCCTGGGCGGTTGTGGTTACAATCAAGGCGTGGAGTACGAGTGGGACGAAGTCAAGCGAGTTGAAACACTCGCCCGGCGCGGTCTCGACTTCGACTCCGTGAGCCACTTTGAATGGAACACCGCGACCACCCGCCGCAGCGACCGGCACGGCGAAGTCCGGTTCATGGCCACCGGATATATCGGGGACCGCCTCCACACCGTTGTCTACACAATGCGGGAATCGCGATGCCGCATCATCAGCCTCCGCCTTTCGAGCCGGAGTGAGGTTAGGGAATATGCCGAATCTTAAGCCCACCCATAGGGACCCAACCGACGAAGAAGAGGCGGCCATCCTTGAGCAGATCGAGGAAGACCGCAAGGAATTGGGTATAGATGCCGGTGAGTTTGGCGAACCCAAACCGGCTAGAGAAGTCCACCCGGAAGCGGTGAAGCAGTGGGAACGCACCCGGGGAAAAGGAACGAAATCGGACGCGTCAGAGGAAACGGCCAACTGAATCATCACGCCACCTCCGGGACCGCACCTGCGTCCGCCAGACGGGTGAAGGTGGCGATGTCGCCGGGCGTCAGTATCCGTTTAGCCAACCCACAGGTGCGCCGGGCCCGCCGGATGGTGCGTATGCCCACCCGGAACCGGTGCCCAGCCTCCTCTTCGCTCAACCCTTCCCTGTCGAGGGCCTGACCCATCGCCAGGTGTTTGGCGCGTAAACGCCAATACCTGTACCATTCAAGATCATCAAGTTTGCATTGGGAGAGCGGGCAATCCAGGCAGGCCGGTGCGACCTCGCAGCCAGTGTCCGGCGAATATCCGGAACTTAGGGACACCCGCCTTTGGACAAAGGGCGCGGGTGTGGCGTAAAATACAGATAACATTTGTACCTCCCTGTGGGGGTCTGAGTGTGTGTGTAACCGCTGGTCGAGGGCTCAATCTGCGACCGGCGGTTTTTCTTTTGCCAGGGCGTCGGGACTCTGGCCCCCACCGCAATGAAAATCTCCCCAAGCTGTTGCTAGGGGAGATCATAAATCAGACGTTTCAGGAAAGTCAATATCAGACGTTACGGTTTTTTCGCGGTCTTCCCCCTTTTTTTGGTGATGCCGCGAGATGGCGTTCCAAGTCTGCTTCGGACACTACCAGGTAACCTCCACCGGGTGAAGAACCGCGTAAACGTCCCATTGACTTCAGATGACCGCGGTGCACCCACGTCCGAAGTGTTGGACCCTTACAGTCATACTTCTTAGCCGCTCTCGGTAGGTCAATCAAGCCCTCGGGCAACTCCGTGTAGATGGGCAGGTCGTCGGCGCCGGTGGCGGGCTCGGCGGGCGCGTGGCCGTTGGTCGCGGCGGGCGGTTCTGCCGTAGAAACCATCTGCAAAATCTCGCTCTCGGTAAGCGTCCCAGACGATAGCGCCGCGCGGATCTCCTCGCGGAGCTGGTTAGTCGTCAATGGAGGTGTAGTTGCCATCATTCAATACCGAGAGGATGGCCATCGCGCGGCCAACCAAGTGGAGCGGGCGATGGGATTCGAACCCACGACTTTTTGCTTGGGAAGCAAACACTCTACCACTGAGTTACGCCCGCCCGTTGAGCGAGTATGTGTGAGCCAGTTTGCCACACCGGGGCGGCAACGGCAACCCTGAGCGGAGCCATCTGGCAACTGCCGGTGATGCTGACGTATCACTACGCCAGGATCAGAGCCGGCGAGGCGGGTATCGACGTGGCATCAACCGTGCCGCGCCAGTGGCCGCGCGTCCGCATCGCGCCTGATGAATGTTACTTCGACCACGGCGCAAAGAAAGCGGCCGCGATGGTTACCGCGACCGCCTCCCTGTTGGTCATAATCAACCGGGTAGGTTGTTCCTGCCAGTTTTTCCCAGTGTTACTTGAACTTGGGGATTACGTGGTCGGTGATGAGGCGCATGGTGTTCATCACCACGTCCCGCGGGACCGAAGACGTCCAGTTCACCTCGAACATGATTTCGTCGGTGCCGAAGTCTTCCCGGAGAATCTCGATCTTGTCGACCACTTCCTCCGGCGTCCCGAAGAGGTTTACTTCCTCGGTGGCGTCGGGGCTGGCGGCGCCGGCGTCGGTGCTGCCGATCCCTATCCGGCCGGAGTAATACCGCCTGGCCAGACTCATCAGGCCATCAACCTCACGCGTGGCCTCTTCTTTCGTGGCGGCCACCAGCGTCGGTATGCGAACCACCGTGGTGGGTTCGCCCGGGTGCCCGGCATCCCGCCACGCCTGCTTGTATCGCTTCACGTCCTCAATCAGGACCGAAGTTCCCCGAAGGTTGTGAGGCGAACTGCCCGCACCTACCGCGATTCGATAACCCTGCTCGCCCATGGGCACGAAGCTTTCCTGGCTGTCCACCGGCAACAACATGGCCGGGTAGGGCTTCTGGACGGGCTTGGGGATGGCAAGGTACGGCTCGTAGAACGCTGGGTAGCTGTAATACTTTCCCTCGAAGCCGGAGAAAATATCCTCAGACCAGAGCTGCTTCATAACCTCCAGGTACTCGAAGAACTGTTCGCGACGAGTGTCGGAGCCGCGAGTTCGCCCGCCGGCGCCGTAGATGAACCGGCCCTTGCTGACCTGGTCGACGATGGCGACCTGCTCCGCAGTCTGGATGGGGTCTTCCATCAACAGGTTGTCGAAACCATATCTTTCATGCGGAAGCGCCGATGCGGATACGGTCTCGCCGGGTTGCCTCATCACCGGGCGGTGAATGGACGACCCGATCTTGATTTTTTCGGTGCGGGCAGCGATGACAGCGGCCAGCATCAGCACCTGGGGGTCCATGCTCGCCTGCTTGGAGAAGTGACCCCCGCCGAGCCAGACGTAGTCCCAGCCCATCTCCTCAACCGCTTCGATCTCTTTCCAGTTCTGAACGTAGGCTTCCTCTTCAAGGAGCTTGCCGCCACTATAATCGGCGTCCCAGGGTACCTTTCCCCCATCGTACAAAGCGTTCCAAGTGTCAAATAGTCCAAAGTCCATGCTAGCCACTCCTTTGTTGTCGGAGAGTTTGTCTCTTAAAAGCAGACAAACTGCTACTGAGTCACTCCCATCGCGTAGGTTACGAAATATGGCGCCAGTTTCCCACACCGGGTCGATTTCGGCAAGGACGGCGGCGTTACCGATTTGACAAGCCCGTAGTTACCAGGTGAAGACGGCCGGCATCCGAACCCTGGGGTCGGCGTCGCTCGGACACTTACGAAGTGCGCCACGAATGCTGCGATACTTTGCGATACTTATTGCAGGAATTGCAATTGGACATTACGTTATTGCAATTTAGTACCCATTGTGACAATAAGCACAGCGACTAGGCGCCACTAAAGGGTAACTCGGTGCCCTCGCTCAGTATCGAAAGATACTCGGTGTAGGCGTATATCCGATTTCGGCGTTGCCCCGTAATCTCACGGGCTATACCCAAGTCAACCAGTTGCTCCATACCTGAGGCAACGGTCCTGAACGCCAACCCGGCACGCTCCGCCGTCTCCGAAATTGATGAAATCGGGCGCTGCGTGAGTTCGTGGTGTATCCGCAGCGCTGATCCACTGCGCCGGCCGGATGCTTCAACGCAACGACGGTCGACCTGGAACATATCACCCAACCGTTGTGCGGTGTTAACGGCGCTTTTTCCGGTTTCCGCGACCCCTGTAAAAAAGAACTCCAGCCACGATTCCCAATCACCGGTTTCTCTGACGCGACCCAGCAGCTTGTAGTATTGGGTTCGGTGCTCCTTCAGGTAAAGGCTCAAATACAAAAGGGGCTCCGTCAACACTCCAGCGTGACAAAGCAACAGGGTGATCAATAACCGTCCCACTCTTCCATTGCCATCCAGGAACGGATGTATAGTCTCAAACTGGACGTGAGCCAGTGCTGCCCTGACCAAGGCGGGCAACCCATCTTGCTCCGCGTGCAGAAACTGCTCGAAATCTCCCATGCACGTCGTCATTTCCGCCGGCGGCGGCGGCACGAACAACGCGTTGCCCGGGCGCGTGCCACCAATCCAGTTCTGCGTGCGTCGAAACTCCCCGGGCGATCGTTCGATTCCGCGACCGCTGTTTAGCAAAATCGCGTGTATCTCCCTGATCAGCCGATTCGATAACGGAAATCCGTTCCTCATCCGATCCAGCCCGTGCTCGAGAGCCGCTACGTAATTGGACACCTCTCTGATGTCGTCCAACGGCGCACCCGGACCGGTGAATCATGTATTCGCCAATTCGTTCGCGCCGCATTACGTGGACTCGACAATTGGAAGATTTGCAATAGGCCGTTCAGTTATTGCATTTTGCTCCCATATTTTAAATAAGAACCCGGCCCAAGTCCAGACGTGCTAAAACCCACGCCTACTCGCTTTGATCTGTCATCGCGAGGAGCACAGCGACGTGGCGATCTCTATGGGAAAGAACACACGGTCACGAACCGCCGTTGCTACGACGACGAGATTGCCAACCCCTGCATCGAGTACGGCGTCGCAATGACAAAGTGGGTACGCAAGACGTGCCAAAACCCTGGCCTCAGCGAGATTAGGTTAGCTCGGTGCAAACGGTGTTCAACAACCATACCGCCGTCTAACCCCCCACTACCCGCCCTTTTGCCCGTTGCCCCACGCCACTTCGGGCAGGTTGCGCTCCCGTCGCACCTCGTTGATGGTTAGGACGCCACGATCCAGCAGCGCCGTTTCACGCTGGACGCGGCTGTTTTCGTCCTCCTGCAACGCTTCGATCACCGACAGATCGAATTCCACCGTCAGTTCGGGATACCCCAGGCGCGGCAGCAGCACCCGATTCAGCTGCTCTTCCAGGAACCGCACTTCGGGCACGATGGTGTTGCGCCAGAACATCCGCTCGGCGGCCTGTACGTTGGCGTAGGTAGCCCGCTCGAAATCGCCCAGCAGCACCTTCGGCACGCCGTACGTGCGGCTAACCTCCTCCAAACTCCAGCGCAGTCCTTGGATGAAGTCCAGATCCCGGTGCGACAACCCCAGCGTCTTCACGTCGCGCACCGCCGATGCGACCGCCGGACGGTACGATTTGTCCGCCCCCTGGTAGCGCGACTCCCAACGAGTGTAGAACTCCTCCAGCTCCGTTTCGTTCATCTCCTGGTTGGTCAGCAGCAGAAAATCCGGTCGCGCCGAGTTGCGCAGGAGGTTGCGGTTGAAGAGCAACCCCTCGTGTCCCATGTCCGCCGAGAGCCGCGCCGGCGCCAGTGGCGACAAACCCGCCAGCTCCTCCATAGGATTGAAGTAGCGCAGCCAGATGATCTCTTCGGGCGTGTATGCCACCGGGTCGGCGTTTCCGCGATAAACGAACCCCCGCACGTATCGTCGTCGGTCGGGGATCACCGCCATGCGGTCAGGACGCAGCGGCCACAGCTCCGATTCGCCGTCGTCCCCCCGCTCGATAGCCCAGAACGCCGCACCCCACAGGCACAGGTTAATCTCGGTGGCACGCCACAGGTCGCCGCGTGTGTACCAGGGATTGACCCGCTCCAGCAGGCGCACCACCGGATGGGTCGGTTCGACCCTGGTGCGCAGCCGGGATGACGTCGCGCTGCCGAAACCGCCGCTGTTTCCAGCATCGTGGCGATACACCAGCAACGGGGGACGGGTAACTGCATCGGCGCGCAACTTGACCGCCGAATACACCGACGGCGAGGTGGCCATGTATCGCCCATACTCCGGACGGGCCCATCCTTCACCAGCCGGCAAACTATCCTCGGCAGCGCGTCGTTCGGCGAATGCGGCCCGGCTGGCGCGTTCGACTCTCGGGAACGGGGCGGTCGGTTTCGTGTCCGACCTGCTGTGGGCGCCTGGTCGTGACCCCGGTATCAAAGCGGTGGCCAACGACCTGACAAGATGGTTCAGGTTGCGTGCTTCATTGGGCATGGGTAAGTAACCTCATCATGAGTGAGTAACCTCGTTGAGAATTGTTCCCGGGTGTCCTGCTCCCTGACGGAGAGGGTTCACTTGAAACCCGGACCTGCTACGGTCACAACAGCGCAACCGGTGGAACATCCTTCAAAAATGCCAGCATCAGGGCGTCGGCTTTGTCCGGTGACGGGAGACCGCGTCCTCTGATGGTTTCCTTGCTCTCAATCATCACCTTGCCACTGCTGTTGATCCGGTAGCGCAACGCCGTCAATTCAGCCATCAGTTCTGCATCCCTGGGTATGCGAATGCGGCGGTTCTGGAATCTTTCCCGCAGCAACCAGTACCCCTCGGCACGCAGGTTGCCGCAGATCGAGTCAAGCAACGGGCGCGCCGCTCCGTTCACGCCGCGGGCCTGGATTCCCAATTCCCGCAGGCGATCCAGCACGCCGGCGCCAATTCCTACTTCATCCACGTTCACCAAGTTTGGGGTACGTTCGCGAACCGTCGTGATCACGCGCCCCACCAACTCCATCGTGTCGAGCCGGGGATACACTTGAATATCCTGCACGATGTCGCCCTGCCTAACCAACACAACGCTCCGGTCGCTGCCGTATCGGGCCACGTCCACCCCAATCACCACGGGTTCGCGTCCTGCAACGTCGCGATGCCCGGGCGCCTCCGCCGACATGACCGCCGCTTCGATGTCAGAAACGCTGAACAACGAGTCCTCCGCCCGGTCGGGAAACTCCCCCAGGATGCGCGCCCGGTACACCGGGCTGTCCTGACCCCAAACCGCCCGGCGCTCGGCCACCCATTCGGCGGTCGTCAATCCAGGGATTACCACGGCGCCAGCCACCACGTTGGGCGATTCCAGCGCCGATATGGTGATCGTTTCGTAGATGCTGCTCTCCTGGTAAAACGCCCGGTGGAACGCCCCGGACGGCGTGGTCGGATTGCCGATAAGCAGCAGTCGCGGATTGGCCGAAGTCATGATTGCGTCGATGGCTTCGTAGATGGGTTCGCTGACCCCGCCGGCTTCGTCCACCACGATGAACATATTCTGGCAGTGAAACCCCTGAAACTGGTCGGCGCCGGTCGACGAAAGGCCCAGAGCATAACGGTCCCCGGCCAATTCCAGGCGCGTGTCCAGCAGTTCGCCCCCAAAGACGCCCGGCGGTACAGTCCCCGTATTTGACGCCACAGGACATGCCGCACCTGCCGGAAGGTGGGAGCGGTGCTGAGCACAATGGCAGGGTCGTGTTGATGCAGGTACCACAACACCGCCACGGCGGCGGTAAAATCTTTGCCCAACCCGTTGCCAGACTTCACGGCCACCCTCCGATGGCAGGCCACCGCCCGCAGCACCTCCCGCTGCTTCGACCACAGCTCTACGCCCAGCACCTGGCTGGCGAAGCGCTCCGGGTCCAGGGGACCCGGAGGTAGGGTGTCGGAGCGAGTCTCGGATGCTTCGGTGGGGCCCCGGAGGGCCACTAACGCAACGGCGTGGTTCGGTCATCGCCTGGCAGCCTGACTCGGCTAACCCGCAGTTCTGCAGATTTCCGGGGCGGAGCGGAAGGCAGCACGTCTACCCCGTAGCCTCCCTGTAGGTCGGTGTCCGGAGGACTGAACAGGAACCCGCACGTCCGGCAGCGGAATACCGTGTGGTCCCCTCGGCCCAGTCGGGCCAGTTCCAGCAGGGTCATTCCCTGGCATCGGCGACAATTCAGCACTATTACCTCATGTTCGTGGCGCTCAAAATTTGGCGCGTCGCCACAATGAACACGCTAAACATTTGCCATCCGTAGCGTCAACGCGCCGGCGTCAGCATTGCCAACGACACGCCACCGGATTGCGTTTCGCCTCATCCGGACACTCCGGCGGACGGCAATCCGGGCCCCAGCCCGGTTTCCGGGGTCATTCATCCCTACCGGGAATGACGATAAAAAAACCCCGTTGGCAATGCCAACGGGGGTAATGAGCCTAACCGGATCGAGCATCCGGTTCAGTTAGAGCGAATTAGTTGGGGTTATGGCGCACAACGTAATCAATGACACGAGTGTCGAGGGCTCCGCTCTGGTCATCGAGAACCCCGGCATCAGCGTAGGCAACCGCCAGATGCGCATCCCGTTGAATCTCTTCCCAATCGGTTTCCAGCTCGAACTCGTCTCGCAGCTCTTCAAACAGCCGGTCCAGCGAATCCTTGTCGAACATATTGGCTTGTTACCTCCTCCAGATTGTCGGCAGCCTCGCAGCTCACCTGTGCCACCGCCGGGAAGCCACGGGCCGGATGCCCGGCGCCTCGGCATTCGTATATACGGCAACAGTGGGTATATTACCCTCAATCGACGCCGCCGGCAAGCATCTAAGCATTATTAGATCGATTTGTCCTGGAGCATTATTCATTGCCTTCGGTAGAGACGCTAACTTCCGTGCTGGACACGCGCATTTTACTCGTGATGCGCTGAGCCCGGCGCGTGCCGGCCCAGTAGGAAATTACGATCAGCGCCGGTATTGCAATAATGATGGAGCCAATACCGATTACGATGGTTAGCTCCGAAAGACCAAATCCTCCAATCAGGATGTGGTCGAGGGCCCGCATGATCCATTGCAGCAGCGTTGGGTCGGCCTCACCATGATGCCGGCCCACCATCGCCAACACGAAACCCATCACTACGCTAGCCATCTCCGTTACCTCGCGCCGTGGCACTGGCCAGGCCGTTAGTAAATGCGAGTGCCCCCGGAACCGGCTGTCGCCGTCGCCAGCTGTGGCCCCGGCGCCGAGTTGTACCGCCCGGAATAATGATGCTCGTTGATACTGTAGGCCGCAATCGCTGCCGGTATTAGCGTCAAGCCTGCAATCAGGAACGGCCAGAAGTAACTCCCGTCAAACCATTCGTAGGCGTAACCCGCCAACTGGATGCTTATGAACGACCCAATCTGGTGCGAGAAGAACACCCAGCCGCTGATCGTACCCAGGGCCCTGAACCCGTACACATCCGCCGTCAGCGTCGAAGTGAGCGGCACGCTGGCCACCCACGACATGCCGGACAGCATGGCGAAGGCCACCAACCCCAACATTCCATAGCCGAAGAACGGCAGGAATACCAGCGCCATGAATGCAACGCACCGGGTGGCGTAAACCACCGCCAGCACGTTCTTGCGCCGCATCCGGTCCCCCAGGAACCCGGTAGCAATAACGCCCACTGCGTTCAACCCCGTCATGATGCCGAACATCAACGCGGCAAACACCTTTTTGTCGTCAAAGGTCATCCAGAGGAAGTTGACCGTATCCGGGAGCACATCCTCGGCGTATGGAATGAAATGGATGCTCAACAACCCGGTGGTAATGCCACAAACGACATACGCTCCGGACAATTGCCACATCGGCGGTGTCTTGAAGCACTTGCGCCAGCTGTCCACCTCGTACAATCCGGAACGCGGTGGGGGCGGAGGCGTTCCGTCGGCCGCGTTCTGCGGGTCGGGGTCGCCGTCCGGGTTCAGGCCGAGCGCCTGCGGGCTGGGCCTCAGGAAGAACACAGCCAGTGGAGCCGCCAGCACGACCACGATCATCCCCAACAGGAACCACACCGTGCGCCAGCCCGCCAGCTCAACTCCGCCTATCGTCAAACCTGATTCGTTAATCACGCCCATCATGTAAGCAGCGAAGGGTATCATCAACAGGCCGCCGATGGAGGTGCCGCAGGCCGCCAACGCGGTGGCTTTGCTGCGTTTTCGACGGAACCACCGTACCACCAGCGCCAACATATTGGTGATCGACGCTGCGCTCAGGCACGTGTTGATCACTATGGAGAACACCAGGAGGAACCAGATCAGGTCCAGCGGAATCCGGGCGAAGCCCAGGTTAAGCACTAGGTCAAGGTCCATCATAAACGCCAGGCTCATTATCGCCAGTCCCATTACGGACAATCCGATCCCGAACACCCAGCGAGGGCCAAAGCGGTCGAACAGCGCCCCCATGATGGGTTGCATGGCACCGTTCATGAGGAAACCAACGGAACCCACCCAGGAAATATCCGAACGGTCCCAGCCAAATGTGGGCTCCATTTCGGTTACGAACAGGCCGAATCCCTGTCGGCCCGGTATCGACAGAAAAGATACGAAGAAACAGGTGGCAACGATGTACCAACCGAAGTAGAGCGGTGCGCCCGTTTGTGCCGCGGATTTCGAAGTCATTTGCCCTCTCGTGTTTGGAAGGACGTCATGCGGCAGCTGCAACCGTCGCGTAGTCGTGCAATCATAGCAGGCTGGCACCAATCCGCGCTAGTACGACGGTCGACCCGGCGTAATCCGGCGCTCGCCACCCGCCGACCCCGGCTACCCGTCGCCACGCAGTGAAGACTGTGACTACCGCCAGCCGGGGCACACAGGAGATTGGGCCAAACCGGCGCCGGGCAACTAGGCCGGCGCCACCTGGTAACGGATGGAATATTTCCGCTCGCGGATAGTAAAGGCGCTGAGGGCCGCGGGGAACAGCATCGCGGCGGCTATGGCGAAGGAGAGGGTGTAATCGCCGGTCATTTCGCGGAGGTAACCCGCCAGCAGCACGCTGGAGAACCCTCCCAGCTGATGGAAGAAAAACGCTACGCCGGAGATCGTAGCCAACGATTTCAATCCGTAAACCTCTGCCGTCAACGACGTGGTCAGCGGCGCCGTGGCGATCCACGACAGGCCGGCTACGAAGGCGAACACCCAGAGTCCAGTCACCACCGGAACCTGCGGCACCACCAGCGACACAACCAGCAGGACGTAGGCGCAGCCCCGGCAGAAGTACACCAGCGTCAGCCAGTTTTTCCGCCCGCCAACCCGGTCAGATATCCAGCCGGCCCCGGTGGCCCCGATCGCGTTGAGCAGCGACATAAACCCGAATATCGTCGCCGCCAGCAGTGGATTAATATTCTGTTCCACCGCCATAGGCACAAAATGCACCGACAGCATGAACGTGGTGGAACCGCAGATGAAATACGCAATGCTCATCTGCCAGATGGGCCACGACCGGAACGCCTGTCTCCAGTGGCTGGCGAACAGCGGTTGGGTTATCGCCGGGGTTTGGCCTCCGCCCACCGGAACCGGCGGCTCGGGATCGCCGTCCGGCGTCAGACCCTTGCGCGATGGGTCGTCGTGCAGAAAAACGAAAGCCAGCGGGAGCCCCAGCACCAGGATCATCACGCCCAGCACGACCCAGGCCAGCCGCCAGTCGATCAGGCCAATTAGAAACGCCGCGAAGGGCACCAGAATCAGACCGCCCAGCGACATACCCGATGCGTTCAGTCCGATTACCAATCCGCGACGGCGGCGGAACCACTTGCTGAGCATTGCGCCGGTGTTGGTCAGCGACGTGCCGCTCTGACCGACGGCAGTCACTACGCCAAACATCCCGATCAGGTACCACATACTGCCGGTCAGCGTCATCAGCACCGTGGAAACACCGATAATGGTGATGCCGGTCATCACCACGATGCGCACACCCACTCGGTCGAAGAAATAGCCCATGAAGGGTTGCGTTACACCGTTCAGGAGCGCGCCCAGAGCGGCAGCCCAGGAAACCGTCGTGCGGTCCCAGGAGAATTCGGCTTCCATCGGCACCACGAACGCGCCAAAGGCGTTGCGTGTTCCCATGGTCAAAAAGGCGATAAACATGCAGGTGGCAACTACATACCACCCGTAAAACATGCCGGGGCGCGCCGGATTAGAATCCATTTCGTAGTCCCTCAGCTGGATGCGAAAATTGTATGCCTCACCGGGCGCGTACGCAAGCGGCCCACCCGCTTAGGAACAGAAGACGGGGCTTCCCAGAAAGGCAACCAGCTGTTCGGTAACCGCCGGTGAATCCCGCAGTTGGCATTCCCAAACCGTCAGCACAGCCCAACCTTTTTCTTCCAGAGCGGCGACGTTACGGGCATCGCGAGCATAATTACGCTCCAATTTGGCCAGCCAGTAATCTCGGTTGGTAGCAGGGATGCGAACTTTGCTGCAACCTTCATGCCGGTTCCAGAAACAGCCGTTTACGAAGACTACCTTGCGTCGAGATGGAAAGACCAAATCAGGGCGCCCAGGCAAGTCGGAGCGGTGCAGGCGAAGCAAATATGCAACGTGTCACCGTCAATCCTTTATCAAAGCTGGTCGGTAAAACCCTTAGCCCTGAATAATTCAAGCAGATTTAAATGACGGACCCCCAGCTGTTCACAGACATCTGGGGTTTTCGCATCCCCTCGGCCACCCACACGCGATTTCTCCTCACTTAGCACAACGCCCTCGTAAGCGTAGGCGTAAGCAATGACCCACGGGTCGGCAAAGTATATCTCGCCGCTCAACGCAACCGCCTCTTGATCGCGCTAACATCCCCATACGCACGCTCAAGGCGTCGGCGGTATCCAGAAGGCTCAGCTGCTCCTCAGCGTGGGCATCGCAAACCAACTATACGTAACGCGAACAATAATCCTTCAGCACCCGTACTGGAACGGGTATACCACCCCCGCCTGAGCTACGAGCCCGACTATCGCGAAATTCATTGTACTCATTGGTTAGATACCCGAACATACTGGAGTACTGATCAGATGAGATAAAGCCAATCGCGTCGGATTTGGCCCTCACCCCAGCTGCCTGGCGGCTTACGCCGAACCTATCTGCAACGGCTCGTATTTTGTCCTCAAGATCTCCTTTCGCGGATGTCCATTCGGAAGTAAACAAATCCGCCGGCATCAAGGTGGCGGCAGCTACACGGACTAAATGCCTGACTTGCCTCCGGTATCGCTTCACACATCAGGCTTTACTACTTTGGCGAAAATCTTGGAATCTCTATCATGCACGACTTCCCCGCGCGCCATCAGCCCGCCCAGCACAGAGTAGGTTAGATAGTTTCCTTGGCCGTCGCGAAAGGACGACCGCAGGCCGAGCAAGTCGGCAATTTGGAAGTTGCGCAGACCGTCCGGGTTAGACTCCAGCAGCGACAGGATGGCATCCTCAATGTGCCGCAAGCCTTCCTGTGCTATGGCACGCGCAGCGGCATCGTCAGTCATCGGAAGTCACCCGTTACATCTCGCACGCAGCGCGCTCACGCGTCTAACCGTAAACCGGAACATCCAACGGCAACGAACTCACAGATATCTCCTGGTGATAAACGCGCAAATGCCGGTCAACGCATCTATCGCAGGTTGTGCAATCGCAATCATCCTCTTGGCAAGCCTGGCAGCAGTTGTCGCAGGCTTGCCGGTCGCAACCGACGCACGAATAATCATACCTGTCGTCCAAGGCACGGTCGCAGTAGAAGCATGTCTCAGTCCGCGCTGGCGAGTTTTTCATATGTAATGCCCTACGTTGTCACGTAGTTGAACGCCGGAGCAACGCATACGTCGCACCGGCAACCCGTCCCGGCCTGCCTAAATATCGCCGGCCACCAGGGCATCCGCGCCGGCGTTGTTGCCGGCCAACCGTCCGAACACCATACCGGCGCTCAAACCACTGCCGCCCGGGTAGTTGTGGTAAAACAGCCCGCCCACCATTTCACCGGCCGCGTAGAGTCCCGGGATCGGTTCCTGCGCATTGTTCACCACCTGTCCCCGGTTGTTCACCTTGACGCCGCCGAAGGTAAACGTAATGCCCGTGGTTACCGCCCAGCCGCGATACGGCGGGGTATCCAGCGTTTCGGCCCAGTTGGTTTTGTTGACCTCCAGGCCCTCCGTGCAGCGTCCGTCCTTCACGGTGGCGTTGTATGGAATGTCGGTGCGAACCGAGGCGTTGTACTCCTCCACCGTGCGTACCAGGCCCACCGGATCAATGTCCAGCAGCCGCGCCAGTTCCTCGATGGTATCGGCCTCGGCGGTGGTTGCCTGGGGAATCCAGTATTCGTCGCGCAGCAGGTGCTTCACCTTCTCGTCGAAAATCTGGAATGCCAGACCCTGGGGCTGATTCATCAGCTCCCGTCCGTAGGTTACGTAGGTGTAGTTGCGAAAGTCGGCGCCCTCGTCCAGGAAGCGATCGCCGTCGATGTTAACCATCACGCCGAAGGGGTACGAGTGCTTTTGGAACAGTTCGGTTACCGTGCGGTCGCCGAATGTGGGAGCATTCATGTCCCAGGCCACGGCGTGGCATGATGACCAGTGACCGAAAGATTGCGCGCCTACGTCCAGCGCCATGCGGATGCCATCGCCGGTATTGTACGGGATCCCGCGTACCTTGACGGTTTCCCAGCCGGGACCAAGATACCGGCAGCGCATCTCGGCATTGGCCTCGAAACCTCCGGCCGCCAGCACCACCGTGCGAGCCGCCAGATCCTCGAAACCTTCCGGTCCCTTGACACGAAGGCCAGCCACATTTCCACGCTGGTCCTGGATTAGCGAAATGCCCTCGGTGGAATAACGGACTTCAACGCCCAACGCCTGGCACACGTCGAACTGCTGATCAGACAACCCCTTGCCGGCCCCGACCGCCTCGACCACCAACCCGCCCCAGAACCGGAACTTGTCGCCGTCGCGGAACGCCTGTCGTCCGAAGGACAACACGAAGCGGACGCCATGCTCCTGGAGCCATTTCATGGTCGGATACGATTGGCTCACCAGAATCTCAGCCAGCTCCGGGTCAGACAGACCGTGGGTAACCCGCATCATGTCGTCGTAAAACTGGTTGGCCGTGTACTGCCCCACCTCAACGGAGTTGGCCTCGGTCTCCGACATGTCGGGTATCAGCCCCTTGATGTCGTCCAGGCCGTTATAGGCAAAGCGGATGATTCCGCCAGTGAAGTAGGTGTTCCCACCCCGGAAATACTCCGGCGCTTTTTCCACGACCAAAACCGACTCGGTTTGCTCGCGGGCGGCGATGGCGGCAGACAGAGCGGCGTTTCCGGCTCCCACCACGATTACGTCATAGATATTGTCATTAGCAGGCAATGCGGCACCTCAACGGCCAGCAGGCAATTTTGCGTATCCGATGATACCACAGCGACGTGGCAACCCCGGAGCAGATGATCCTTCCACAGGCTCAGGATGAAC
Source organism: Dehalococcoidia bacterium (assembly GCA_965217175.1). Classification (GTDB taxonomy): domain Bacteria; phylum Chloroflexota; class Dehalococcoidia; order Lucifugimonadales; family UBA3495; genus Bin87. The sequence continues at coordinate 378,565 of OZ244251.1, read as the reverse complement.
GGGGAAATCTATCGGGATGCCCATTCTAAACACTCTGGTCGTAACGACGTTAATCCCGACGCGGCCCGTTGGTTGGCGGGGAACACCTGCGCCTACACCTACGCCAGCCACCACCGGGCCGCCGGGAGCGAACCCACCGCTGCATTTATCTCGGTACCTTCCAGCAGCCACGCCCCGCTGATGCCTTGCGTTGCCGCCCGCACCGTAACCACGTCGGACAATCTGGCCTCCACCACTGCGCGCAGATTGGCCCAACTGACCAACGGCAACTCGATCTCCAGCTGCGGTCGGGCGACGGATCGATCATTCAGCCGCACTTCCGCCGTTTCCTTGGCCGCGGCGTAGTTGTCAGTGAACCAACACTCCACCATCCGGCTGATCGGGGAATCCCCCGGTACATCGGCCCGGTAGGCAACCCCTGCGGAAGCCCGCCAGCAATGGCCCGCGTAAACTTCCAGACGCTGCAGATACGCAAGGCTCGTTGAGTCGTTACGAATCCGCAACGCGACTCCCCGACCGGCCACGGCAGAATCGGCTTCGGCCACCAGTTCAACCGCCAAGGAGTCGGTAACATCATCCCCGGTCCCGTCGGCGTTGGCCGTCGCCTCAAAATCTGTCGCCCCGACGGGAGTTTCCACACCCGTGATGGCGTCGTAGTCGTCGGTCGTGGCCAGCAGCGTCTCGCCGGATTGCGGCTCCAGGGTCAGCGGCTCTGGCAAAGTCCAAACCTGCTGGCGGCCATTGTCCACGGGTCGGAAATAACGAAAGGTAACCTCCGTTTCGACGGCGGCGGCTCCACTGTCCCAGATCATTCCCGAGGCGTACGCCGTGCTTCCGCCGGCGGTGCCGCCCACCGAGGTGCGGGCGAGGTCAGTCGGGGCATCACTGCTGCGTATGGCCGCGCGCACGTCCGCAGCTTCCAGCCGCATACGGCCCAGGCCGTCGACGTAGACCAACCCGTGCTCCTCCCGCTGCAGTTGCCGCAGGGCCCGGCCCGCCGAAACGTTCCACACCGGACGCGGCCCACCGGTCAGCAACACCCTGCCGGCGTTAGCGCCGATGTCGCCGGACTCCAGGCCTGCCCAGTCCAGTATGGCGCGGGCGACGGCGCCCGAGCGCATCAATCCACCGGCCAGTTGACGGAACAGGCGCACCCCGTCCAGCCGCGCCGATGAATCCACCGCCGACACGCGGCATACTCCCGCTGCGTCATCCGGCTCGATTGCGGTGATGCTGCCGTTGAAGAGACTGCGGCCAACGTGGAACGGTCCCCATCGATCAACCGAATTTCGGAAACCGTGCCAAATGCCGTGCCGCCCCAATTGCGGCGCATCACCGACGTCGCTCGACGACAGAACCTCGCCGCGCACCACGCCCGCCGACTCCAGGTTGGTGGCGTACACTGCCACGCCACCACCTTTAGACACGATTTCCAGCTCATACCAAACCGATCCGGCCAGCGCGTCGCCAGTCGCCAGCACCGTTACCGATGCTCCGGAAACCCGCTCCAGAAGGGTCATAGCATCGGTGAAGCGCAGCCGCAGAAAATCGGTTAGCGACGCGCATCGCAATCCAAATCCACCCAGCCCGTCACTCACCCGCCGGTAGCGGACGATGAGCGTCGCCAGGGGATCCCCGGTTTCCACAACCGCCAGGGCCGCCGACGGCACGCCGCGCCCGACCCGTCCTCTAACCTCGCCGCCGGACGCATCAAACCCGTTGCCCGGAGTTGTCAGCACTTCCCACTGCACGGCTCCGTGAGTAGTTGCACGATCGTCCAATTCCTCGGAAGAGCCGGCATCGGTCTCGAAATCATCATACAACGACGCGGCCCGCAGCCAAACCTCGCGCCCCGGGGCAACGTGGCCAGCCAGCGGTGAAGTCAGGCTGCCCGGCGTGTAGCGATGCTGCGGGTTCTTCAGCGTCAGCTCCAGCGTGGCCGGCCCGACAAACTCGGGAACGGGCAGCCCGACGCGACCCCAGCGCCAGCGAACGCCGGCCAAGTCGTCGGAAGCGTCCACGTTTTGAGCGTTCCACAATCCGTCCCCGAACCAGTCCACCAGAACCTGCCAGCGCAGCGCCGGCAGGGCCGGAGCCTCTGTGATACTCACCATTTACCACACCTCCAAAGCAACCGGGCCATCCTGCCGGAACCGCGCCTCGAATCGCACCGGATGACCCGACCGGCTGGAGATTTGGTACGACAGGCAGACGAACCTTCCGGCCACCCGGCGTTGACCCGGAGCGTTTCCGGTCGGCCCGTATTGCACCGCCACCGGCCGGCTCACGATGGACGACAGGACGGCGTCGGGGCTGGATTCGGGCGCATCGTCCCACCGGCCCGATACCGCAAATTCCTGGGCTGTTTCCGTCGCCGACATCGTCCTGCTCGCCACATCGTTCAATCCGGTGGCGTCCAGCCAACCCACCACCTTCCCCAGCGGACTGACGCTCTCCAACCAGGGCGACAGGTCGCGCATCACCCCGGCGGCATCCGCGACCGCCAGGTAACTGCGGCTGGCGGCGGCTATCCTCGGCATACCTAAACCCCCAGGGCCGCCGTGCGACGCAGGAACGGCTCCAGCAACCTTCGCACCGCGCGGTCTACTCCGGCAGACTCGCTGGTCTGGTGTTCCACCGCCGCCGAAAACGGCGCAGCATCCCTTTGCCGCCACCAGCTGGAAGCCAGCAGCAAACACGCCTCGGCCACGGCGTCGGGATAGCGAAACAGCGACGCGGCCTGTCCGCTGGCATGAGCTGCTGCCAACGTGCCGTTGACCCCCCTTTCCACTACCAGCGTGGCGGTGGCTACCAGCGTGGCGACCCCGCCGGTGCGGTCCACGCTGGTTACATTGAGCTGTTCGTCGTCAATCCGGATGGTGTGTCCGGCTGAAACTGGCAACGGCGTCACTCCGTTGCCAGCAGCCACGGCAATGCTGGTGTCCCCCGATCCCACCGGAGCCATGTCGGCCACCAGCCATCCGCTGTCGACCAGGCGCCTGTTGTAACCCCAAACGCCATCGACGATCACGGCTCCGTGACCTCCCACGAACCGCCGCGTCGAACCGGCGGCCAACCTGATTCGCGTGTATGGCCGGCCCCACGGCGCATCCGGTTCCGCATTCAGCGGGTACAGCGTCCAGTCATCCGCCGACCACTCGCTCCGACGACCCGAACCCAAACCGACGCTGATGGAACTGACCTCGATCAGGTCGGGTACCGCCAGCGAGTCCCCTCCGGATCCATCGAATGTGAGCCGACCGTGTCGCGGCGCGAAATGCCGGTCGCAGTAGCCATCGATCCACCGCGAGGCGCTCCCCAGCAGACCCAGCAGCCGGCCGTCGTGGTCATCCACCGAGACGTTCAGCAGCGACGCCGACTTGAGCGTTGCCAGGTCTGCGTATGCGTTTGCCATCCAATTCCTCCAGATTGCTTTGTCTTGTACCCATCGATTGCTTCAGTCAGGCCCGCCGGTAACGGCTTTGAATTCAGGGCGTCGCACCGCCGCTAGACGGTGATGTTGTATTGCAGCGCGGTGTGGCTGGCGGCTCCCCGGTTGCCCGAGCGTTCCATGAAAGCCAGCCGCATACTGACCACCATGATGTTCTGGCGCTTCTGAATGTCCCGGGTGGTTTCGATCATCAGCTCCCGCCGGAACCCCAACCGCCACTGGGAACGGTTGACCAACAGCAGCCGGCCTTTGGCATTGGTCGCGCCCGACGTAACCTTGCCGTCGTCATCCGATTTGGCCATCTGCTCGGACACGATGACCGGTATGCCGTCCACCTGCGCCAACTGCCCGTTCAGGATGGTTGCCTGTGGCCCCAGCTTGTCCAGCGTACGGAACTCCTCTGCGCCCAGCGACTTGATGTAGGTGCTCACGTCCACGATGTAAGCCAGCTCCGACGGACGGACTCCATACTTGCCCAGCAATCCGCGCACCTCGTTGTACATATCGGCGTCGGGAGCATCACCGTGGTCGTTGCCCTGCGCCGTGTTGTCGACCAGCGGCAGGTGCAGCAGGCCGTCGAACCCAACCAGCCAGTGCCCTTTGCCGGCATCTGACGCGGTGATGGTTGCGGTGTCAGCGTTGATGTTGTTGACCGCCGTCGTATCCGCGTTGAGCAGCACGTCGTCGATCACTTCCACCGCGTTGCGAACCAGCGTGCTGCGTACCTCGCCGGCCATGGCGATCACCGCATCCTCGTCCAGGGTCAGCGACCAGGGCACTTCGGCCACCAGCTCGTACGCGGTAAGGGTCTGCCGGGCCGTGGCCAAAGCCGTATCGGTAGTGGCGGTGTTTTCGGTGCCCGGGTACCAGGACACGTTCCCCAGTTGCAGCGGGAGCTGGAACGGGTTGGTGGGCATGTCAACCCGCGGGAACAGGGCCGCTACGTGTGTGTCCAGATTGACGTCGGCCCACAACGTGGCTGCTTCTGCCGTGGGCACCAGTTCATCGCCTCGGCCGGCGGTTGTGCTGTCCATTGCCGCCTTCAGGTTGGACTGCCATGCTTCCAGCGACCTGGAATCGGCGTCGCCCGGTTCGCGCTGCTGCGCTGCCAGTACACTGCGCACGCAGGCGAGGTCCAGTGCGTCCATCCCCTGATACTTGCCGAAGGGAACCACCGACCGTTCGCCGCCCCGGGCCCCTCCGATGTATTGAGCCAATACCTGCTGACGCTCGGCCTCGCGGCGGCGTTCCGTGATCTCGCCCACGGCCTGACTCAACCGCCTGATCTCTTCCTGCAGCGGAGGCAGGTCGGCGTCGAGGCGCTGGCGGTAAAACTCGCGCACCTCGGCCACTTCGTTTTTGATGGTTTCCATTTCCCAGGTAGATAGGGTCATACCCAATCAGCTCCTTCCGTTTATTCAAACGCGATAATTTCCAGGTGTTTTTGTATGTGACGTTCCCGGCGACGCAATTGCCAGGCACGCCCGGGACTGGCACTCGAAGTCTTTGCAGTCAGAACGCCGCACCTCGCCAGGTTCGCAACAACGACACCAGCGATGCCGCGGGCGACGATGGGTCAGCGTGTGCGGAGCCGTTGGTTTGCAGGAGGGCTGCCCCGTTGGCCGGAACGGGTACCGCGCTTATCTCCAGCAGTTCCTGTTCCAGAAACCTGATGCCCAGCAGACCGCCGGTTCGCAGGTCGCGCCGTTCCTCGAACCGCACGGGCCTGAACCCAACCGACACGGCACGCTGATACCCCTGCCGGTACAGCCCCTCAACTTCCTGAGCGAACCGGGTCGGCGCAAACTCCATGCGGGCCACCAGCGCATGGCCCTCGCGCCACACGTCCGATGCCCGCCCGATGGGAGGCCGACCGTAATCGTGCGCCCACAACAGCACCGGATTCCTTCGGTAGTTGTCCAGTTGCCAGCCGTCCAGGGCCACCGTATCGCCGTGCCGGTCGGCATCGTCCGTTGAGGCGACCACGGTTAACGGAGCGCCCTCCGATGGAATTCCATCTGCTGGAAAATGCCGGGTGTGGCTCCCAGCGGCGTTCGCTGACGGGGCGCTCTCTCCAATCCGCGGCATACCGGGCGACCCCTTGCACACCACCGGAGCGCCGGCGACGCCGCGACGATAGGCGTCCAGCGCCTGCAACAACTCCGCCCGTGAATCCACCGGCCCGATCACCGAAGGCGCCACCACCGACGGCCACCGGTCGCGTCCCAATTGCGTGTTGATCATTTCGACCTCCCCAGCCGGTGCAGCGAGGGGTCGAAGCGCTACGCAAAAAGCCGGCGCGACCGACCCGGCATCAGGTCAGTCCCACCGGCTATTTGGTTTTTGGATTTTCTTCAGCCTACAAACCGGTCATCCGGCTCGTCAACCACCGCCTGTCATTATTGCCAACGCCTCCGTCATCGCGAGGAGCGCAGCGACGTGGCAATCTCGGCCGGCCCCACCGGGCCGTTCGTCCTGAGCTTGTCGAAGGATCGTCTACGTGTGTTCAGCCTCATCGAGATGGCCAACCCCCGCATCGATTACGGGGTCGCGATGACAGACCCTACACCCACTCGGCCAGGGGGCGAAGACGAACTCGCTTCACCGGCCGGCAAGACTCAACACGATGTGCCGCTGCCACTCGGCCAAAGGTTCCGGAAAGTCGGCCCGGTAATGCGCCCCGCGGCTCTCCCGCCGCTGCAATGCCGCCTCAACTATCAGGCGGGCCACTACCAGCATGTTCCGCAACTCATAATCGGCGGCCCCCTCGGGGGGACCCATCGTGCGCTGCCAAAGGTTCAGAATTCGCGCCGACAGCAGCAGACGGGTTCCGTTGCGAGTAATGCCCACGTTGCGCCACATCAGGGTTTGCAGATTCTCCCGGCTGCGTCCCGGCACGGTGGCGCAAACCATCGCCCGATCCTCCAGCGTCCGGGGCACGAAATCGCCAGGTTTTCCATACAGCACGTAGTCGGGCGCATTGCCTAGCGTCGAGTCGACCAGCCGTTGGGAAAACACCAGCGTGTCCAGTAGCGAGTTGCTGGCCAGCCGGTTGGCTCCGTGTACCGCCGAACACGCCACCTCACCACAGGCGTAGAGGCCAGGCACGTTGGTGCGCCCCCAGGTGTCGATGCGCACACCGCCCATCATGTAGTGGGCCGCGGGAGCCACGGGTATCGGCCCGCTGGTAATATCCAACCCGTACTGCAAACACTCGGCGTAAATCGTGGGGAACCGTCCCTTGACCGTCGCCGACTGCAGGTGAGAAATATCCAGCGACACCGGCTGGCCGTCAAACCGTTCCATCTCGTCGGCGATGGCGCGGGAAACCACGTCCCGGGGCGCCAGGTCTGCCAGCGGGTGATGGTCGGTCATAAAGGGAACGCCGGCAGCGTTGCGCAAAATCGCCCCCTCTCCCCGCATCGCCTCCGAAAGCAGGAAAGTGGGCGCACCCTCAAGCCACAGCGCGGTGGGATGGAACTGATAAAACTCCATGTCCATAACTTCCGCGCCGGCCAGGTACGCCAGGGCCACGCCGTCGCCGGTCGCCACCTCCGGGTTGGTCGTGTACCGGTAGAGTTGTCCGCCGCCGCCGGTGCTGACCACCACCACCGAGCTCTGGAATACCTGCACATTTCCGTCGATGCTATGCAGGGTTTCCACGCCGCTAACCGCCCCGCCATCGACGCAGATGCGAATGGCGTGAGTGTACTCCAGCAGGGTGATCCCGGCGGTCGCACGCACCCGATCGGCCAGCGTGTCCTCTATGTGCTGACCCGTGGCATCACCGCCGGCATGCAGGATCCGCGGGACGCTGTGGGCGCCCTCCCTACCCAGGGCGATCTGACCGTGAATGGTATCGAACGGCACGCCCCACTGGATCAGGCTGGCAATGCTCTCGGGACCCTGACCCGTAAGGACGCCAACCGCTGCCGGATCGCACAGGCCGGCTCCGGCATCCAGTGTATCCCGCTGGTGCAGGTTTGGAGAGTCGCCGGGCCCCACTGCCGCCGCGATGCCGCCCTGGGCGTAACGGCTGTTACAGTCGTCAATCAGACCCTTGGTGACCACCAGCACGCTGCCGTGGCGTGCCGCCAACAGCGCCGTGTTCAGGCCGGCAATGCCGCTACCGATGATTACGTAGTCGTAGCTGGGTTCCACTGGTGCAGCAGAATTCGTCACGTTGCGTTCGGTGGTTTAGGCCGTCAGGGTGGCAAATACAGAACCGGAGCGCCAGCGGGTGACGCTCCGGCCTTCAAATTACCTGGCAGGGCGACTAATCGTCGCCGACGGCTGCCGGTTCCTCGATGGGATCAAGCTGCCACTGGAAGTTGCCCTCAAAGAGGAAGCCCTCCCGGTTGCCCCATTCCGATTCCGGCGCTTCGTAATAAATTTCGATTTCGTTGTCGTCCGGGTCAAAGATGTAAACGCCCATGGAGATGCCGTGATCGCCCAGCCTCTTGAACCGCACACCGTGATCCTTGCACCGCTGGTACAATTCCTTCAGGTCGCGGAAAGAGTTCATTTGCCAGGCCATGTGCGCCATTCCGACACGCCGTTCGTCGGGCCCCGGGGCATCCATGCCCAGCGGAACCAGCGCCAATTCATGGGACATGGTGGTGTTGGCGGAGAGGAAAGTCATCCCGCCGGGGCGCGCCGTCATCACGGACAAGCCCAGGACGTTGGTGTAGAAATCTACACTCCGTTCGATATCACGTACTTTAATTACCAGATGGCCCAGTTGCTTGGGTGTGTATCCCATAACCATACCTCCCGTCGTAAGATTTCGTGGCCCGTAAGTGTACAGGCCGATATTATGGGCATTATAGCGCACCGTAACTATGGTGTGTAATAGTAAGATTATGGTAAAACCGGCTGTAAGGTACGAACCATCATTCCGAAGTTTCGTTTAATATAATGCTGCTTGCCACATCCGGCTCCTAATACTCACACTCTACCCACCCGCGCCAGGAACGGTTCACCCCGAAACGCTTATGACGGAAACGAAACGAGAATTTGCGACCGCCGCGCCACAGTGGGATTCCCCGGAGTCCGACGGCCAGAACGGAGACGACGCAAACTCTCTGGTCTTCAAACGAGCGGACCAAGATTGGGAGTTTGCCGAGATCGCTCAGCTCAATTACACCTCCTTCGTTGAAGAGGTGCCCCAACATCCCGGTAATTCCGACGGCATACTCATCGACCGGTTCCACCGCGATAATACCTACTTCATCTGTCGCCGCGGCGATGAACTGGTGGGTATGGTTTGCGTCCGCGACCGCCGGCCCTTCTCCCTGGATGAAAAACTGGGACGCCTGGAATCGCATCTGCCCCAGGCCGAAGGAGCCTCCCTGTGCGAGGTGCGCCTCCTTGCCGTCCGTCCCGGTATGCGACGCACCCGCGTCCTGCCGGGCCTGCTTACCATGATGGCCCACTACTGCCACAACGGTGGTTACGATTACGTCGTGATGTCGGGACGAGTGTCGCAGCAGCACCTGTATCGGCACATCGGTTTCATTCCGTTCGGCCCGGTGGTCGGCGACGACGACGCCCCCTACCAGCCGATGTATCGCCCCGTTGGCAACGTTGGCGCCGAGTTCGCCGGGCTCTTCCACGAGGCGGTGGATCGCCCTCCGTGTGAACCCGTCATCCTGACCCCTGGCCCGGTGGACATGCCGCAGTCCGTGGTGCGGGCATTCCAGCAACCTCCGGTTTCTCACCGCGCCCCCGAGTTCGCACAGATGCTGCGTCGCGTGCGGAACCGTCTGACCCAGTTGACCGGCGCCAACCACGCATCGGTAACCGTCGGGTCGGGAACCCTGGCCAACGACCTGGCGGCCTCACAACTCAAGCGCCTCAACCTTCCCGGCGTTATCGTTGCTGCCGGCGAGTTCGGCCAACGCCTGTTCGACCACGCCGACCGGATGGGTATGACCTACTCCAGGGTGCTCCACGGTTGGGGCGACCCGCTGGACTATGAAAGAATTGAAGCGGCGGTGGCCGCTCGGCCCGGCGGTTGGTTGTGGACGGTTCATTGCGAAACATCCACCGGCGCCCTGGCAGATTTACCCCGCCTCAAAGCCATTTGCCGCCGCTACGACACCCGCCTGGCGCTGGACTGCATCAGCAGCCTGGGCGCCATCCCGGTCGACCTTCGCGATGTTTGGCTTGCCACCGCCGCCAGCGGCAAGGGTTTGGCCGCATATCCCGGTCTGGCCCTGGTGTTCTGCTCCCAGATGCCCACGCCGGACAAAACGCTGCCCCGGTACCTGGATCTGGGGCTTTACTGCGCTACAGGTGAAACCGGTTCAGTTCCCTTCACGCTGTCATCGAACCTGCTCGCTGCCCTGTCCGCCGGGTTGGACCGTCAATCCGACACGCTGCTGGCACGGATCGATGAAGACGGACGTTGGGTTCGGCAACAACTGCGGTTCATAGGTTTGCAGTTGGTGGCCTCAGAGTCGGAGAGCATCGGCGCAGTTACCACCATCGCCCTGCCCCCGGATGAAATCGACGCTGACGAGTTGGGTCGTTCGCTGGAAGCGTTCGGATTTTTCACATCCTACGCCAGCGGATATCTGCGAGAACGAAACTGGCTGCAAATTTGTCTCATGGGTGAGGTGCGGCGTGAACAGTTGGAACGGTTGATCCCCGTACTGGCTGCACGTATTGAGGTGGTTGGAAAGCGCGCCCTTACTGTGTAGTCGCCGGCTCCGGCGTGGTGGTCGGCAGGGCACCATGCGCGACCGCGGCAACTCGGTCGAACCGCACCGAAAAAACAGGGCCCCCTCACCTGGGTAAGGGGGCCTTTCCTATGGAGTTCTGAAGTGGCGGTTATCCGCCAAGCATAGCCGCGATGTCCTTCGGCACTTGAAGGTTGTGCTTGCTTTCGAACTCCGCGACGCTAGCATAGTCGTGTTGGAACGATGCTATGATGTCGTGTTCCATGCTCTTCGCTTCAAGCAAGTCCTCCCTCGCCCTATCCCATTCAGCCAAATGCAGCAGCGCTTCCCCACGATTACAGTAAGCCGAATCGTGGTTAGGATCCAATTCTATAGCTTTGTCGTAATCTCGAACCGCTTGCTGATAGTTACCTTGGTCATAATGGGCCAAGCCGAGGTTCGAGTATCCAACTGCATGATTTGGATCCAACTCTATTGTTCTCTGGTAATCCTCTATTGCGCTCTTGTAGTCCCCCAAGTCTGCATATGCGTTGCCTCGATTGTTAAATGCGGCAGGGTTCTGTCTGTTGAGATCTATCGCCTTCGTATAATGCTCGATTGCAAGTTGAGCATCTCCATTATTCGCCAAAGTCAGGGCGTGATAGAATTCTGTATAAGCGCTTTGGTGAATGCCCTGATGCGTGATAAATCCATTGATGTCATTGTAAATTGTTTCAGTAGAGACTCCGTGGCAGTCGCGCAAGTAGTCCAATACCCTCGATTTCAAACCGCTCGGGATAGTCACGAAATCGTTGGGTTGGACAAAACCCGAGGACGGTCGTACTAGAACGCTCTTCTGAGCGATGACGCGATGGATAGGGCTACTGGGTTCTTCCAGGTCATAATCCGATGCTGATTTTGACAGCATCACAACCCGTCCATGTTCGTTCGGTGCGCCGTCACACGCAAAGAAGAGCGCGATCAAATAATCGGTTGTAAAATCAATCAGGTTGGTGTCTCCCCCGTTATGCCGAAGTTGGGACAAAATCTCGATCTCCGTGGATTCGCCTGAGTATCGAGTGTATTTGGCGGCCTCATTAACGATTTCCCTTTCGACAAACGCTATGTCGAAGTCTGGGTCCTCTATGTTCTCGAACCTCCTATACAGGCTCGAGGACACTTTATCGTACAACGCTGGCTCGCCACGGTAAACGAAATCGTGGCCCGATGACTTTGAGGCCAATTCCTGGATTATTTTTAATACTGCGTCCAGACTCTCGCTTACGGGGAGGTTCTCTGTGCTCATTGCCCGTAGTACCCAAAATTAGCGACGCCGTCCGCAATTGGGTGGCGCCGCTAAAATTTTACGCGTAATAGCCTCTGGTTTTAGTTTGACGACTTTCGGTACGGCGTGCTCCGGTACGCGTCTTCGCCCTTCCGTCAACCGTTAACTTCCCTCCCGGTCGCGATCGCCGATGTTCGTCCTGGCGTCTACCCGGATTGTTAGTGATCCCACGGTGCGACACCTTGCGACCTACTCGGTACGTGTAATTGTAGGTATCTCGGGTTGCCATAGTTCCGCCTCCTTAACGGAGCGGCACGACCATTCCACATGATCCATCGCTCATCTCGTTATATCTATTATACAGTCTTCAATCTCCCGTTTCTGTGAGAGCATCGGAAGGTGCACTCAGCTATCCGCCGGCTTCCTCCATCTGTTTCATGTAGTTCATGGCGCTGCCCGCCTTGAACCACTCGATCTGCGGGTTGTTCAGCGTGTGGCGCAGGTTGATGGTTTCTTCGCTGCCGTCCGCGTGCTTCAAAACCGCCTGTACCGGGCGTCCGGGCGCCAGTTGGTCCAATCCAACCAGGCTCATCCGGTCGTCATCCCTTATGCGTTCCCAGTCCGCCGAGTCCTCGAAGGTAAGGGGAAGCAGCCCCTGCTTCTTCAGGTTGGACTCGTGAATGCGGGCGAAGCTCCTGGTGATGATGGCCGCCGCTCCCAGCATACGAGGCGACATGGCGGCGTGCTCACGGCTGGAACCCTCGCCGTAGTTCTCGTCACCAATGGCAACCCACCGGATGCCCTGGGCCTTGTAGGCGCGGGCGATCTCCGGTATCGGAGCGATTTCCTCGCCGGAAAGCTGATTTTTGCCGGTGCCGTTATCGTCGGTGAAGGCGTTGGAAGCCCCCAGGAACATGTTGTCGCTCAGGTTGTTCAGGTGTCCCCTGAACCGAAGCCACGGCCCGGCCGGGGAAATGTGGTCAGTGGTTGTCTTTCCCTGGGTCTTTACCAGAATGGGAACGTCTTCAAAGTCCTTGCCATCCCACGCTTCCCACGGATCCAGCACCTGCAGGCGGTTGCTGGTGGGATCGACGCGCACATCCACTTCGCTACCGTCTTCCGGCGGTTCCAGGTACAAATCGGCGCCCGGATCAAACCCGGTGGGCGGTACTTCCGGAGCTGCGGAAGGCGGCTGCAGCATGAACTCGTTGCCATCCGCGTCAACCAGAGGGTCGGTCAGGGGGTTGAACGACAGACGGCCTCCCAATCCCATGGCGACTGCCAGCTCAGGACTGGCGATGAAGTTCATAGTGCCGGCGTTGCCGTCATTGCGACTCGGGAAGTTGCGGTTGTATGACGTAACGATGCTGTTGTTCGTGCCTCGCGCCTCGGGTCGGTTCCATTGGCCGATGCACGGGCCGCAGGCGTTGGCCAGCACCGTGGCTCCCACCGCTTCCAGGGCGGCCTGCTGACCGTCCCGTTCAATGGTTGCCCGAACCTGTTCCGATCCCGGTGTAACCAGCAATCCCGACGCGGCGGATACTCCGTGGGCCGCGGCCTGCCGGGCCACGTCGGCGCACCTTTCCATGTCCTCGTAAGACGAGTTGGTGCAGCTGCCCACCAATGCCACCGCCACGGTGTCCGGGAACCCTTCCCGTTCAACCTCGGCCGCCAGTTCCGAAATGGGTCGCGCCCGGTCCGGGGAATGCGGACCCGTAACGTGCGGCTCCAGGGTCGACAGGTCAATCTCAACCACCCGGTCGTAGAACAACTCCGGGTTGGCCTCCACTTCGGGGTCGGAGGTGAGCAGGTGCTTGTGCTCCTCGGCGATGGTCGCCAGTTCAGCACGTCCGGTAGCCTTCAGATAGGTGGCCATGCGTTCGTCGTACGGGAAGATGTCGCCGGTGGCGCCAAGCTCCGCACCCATGTTGCAGATGGTTCCCTTGCCGGTGGCCGATATGGAATGCACGCCTGGCCCAAAGTACTCGATGATGGCGTTGGTGCCGCCAGACACCGTCAACTCGTAAGCCAGCTTGATGATGACGTCCTTGGGGGCCGTCCAGCCGCTCATGGAGCCGGTCAGCTTCACGCCAATAATCTGCGGATACCGTACCTCCCAGGGCAGCCCGGCCATTACGTCGGCGGCGTCTGCGCCACCCACTCCGATAGCCAGCGAACCCAAACCGCCGCCATTGACTGTATGGGAGTCGGTGCCGATGATAAGGCAGCCGGGGAAAGCATACTTTTCCAGCACCACCTGGTGGACGATGCCTGAGCCAGGACGCCAGAATCCCATGCCGTAGCGGCGGCAGGAAGATTCCAGGAACTGGTACACCTCGTTGCTTTCGTTCAGGGCATCCTGCAGGTCGGATGAAGCGCCCACCCGGGCCTGAATCAGGTGGTCGCAGTGCACCGTTGTGGGCACCGCCACCCGGGTGCGTCCTGACTGCATGAACTGGAGAATAGCCATCTGACCGGTAACGTCCTGGTGCGCCACCCGGTCGGGCCGCAGGTTGATGTAGCTTTCGCCCGGGCGCAGTTCAGCTTCGTCTACGTCGTCCAGGTGAGACAGCAAAACCTTCTCGGACAGAGTCATGGGGCGGTTCAGCCGCGACCGAACCTGCGCCAGTTTCTCGTCCATCTTGCGGTACGTTTCCCGCACAAATTCCGGTGTGGAATCAATGTTGCTCATCGCAGATTCCCTCCTCCTCGAATGTCCATGTTTGTTCTCGGAATAACAATTTTAGCGGCATCAGGGCCGGCCCGCCACACCCTCGGGTGTTCCAATTCGTTATGGCCCCCGACCGACGCACACTTAAAACGATACTTTCGCGCCGTATTTGGCGATCAGATCCATGAAAAGCCGGTGTCGCAATGGATTGGTGGCGGCATCGTCCGACCGCCGCAGGTATATGCGGTACACCGTTTCAAGCCTGGCGTCCCGCAGCCAGACGGTATAACTGGGCATCCCGTTGCCCAGGTCACGATAGATAAACTCCAGCTGGCGAATCCGGCTCAACTGCAGCGCAATCCGGCCGTCGCCCTCGGTAACCAGCACCGCGATGTCGCCCCGGTCGCGCGGCTGGCCGCTCCCATCCACAAATTCCAGGCCGTTCAGCGTGGCCGGAATGGACGCGATGGCCGCCTCGTTATGCACCATCACGATCGCTTCGTTCAGGCCCACGCCGCAACCATCCATTCCCCGGCTGCAATCCTGCAGCACGTTCCGCAGCAGGTCCACGTCGGCGGGACCGGCTTCGCCCTTGAGGTCGGTTAACGCCTGAGCCGTGTCAGGCAGATTGTCGGCGATCACCGTTCTCAAATCATCGGGAATGGGCACAAATCCAACGCGCCCCCGCCGCGTGATGGTGGCGTCGCCGGCTATCGACCCGTACAGAGCCTTTTCGCCAGACCAGCGCCGGGCCACGTCGAACCTGGGCCCGTAGGTGCACCCGAGGATGCAACCGGCGGTGGTAACCGCCACGCTTCCGGAATGACTGGAGGCTGCATCCCGCAATCCCCGCAAAACCGCGTCGGCATCCCGCCCCTTGTGATACCAGCGTCCGCACCCGTATTCGTCGGTGCAAACGACAATATTCACTTCGGGGCTGATTGGCTGGTGGGTGGGTTCACTCATCGGTTATCGGCCAGACAGGTAGCGCAAAAATTAAACCTGCGCCCGGCTGCCGAGGGCCGGGCGTAAGGGGTTCGATAGATGGCGCGGATAGAGCCAGTCGGCCCATTGCCCGCAGCGGTTGGCAACGACTATAAGGAGGGCCAGCCTCGGTTTCGGCAGAGGAAAGCGGCCCGGCAAGCGCAGCCTACTTGGTGAAATAATCGTAGTTTTTCTGGATATATTCGTTGTACATCCCGGGAACAGCTTCCTCGGCGAAGATGGCCGTTACCGGGCACACGGGTTCGCAGGCGGCACAGTCGATGCACTCATCGGGGCTGATGTAGTACATATCGTCATCGTCGGTGGTGTAGATACAGTCTACCGGGCAAACGTCGACGCAGGCGGCATCTTTAACACCCACGCATGGCTCGGTAATGATGTAGGTCATAGCGGCATTCCCTCTGCAAATGTGTTGTGTTCAAGGCAGGCAAACCGCACCAACGGATCGCCTTTCTCGGGTAGGCAAATTATAGCATGGCGAGTATTGAATGCAACCGCAGAACCCGTCACCGGGCGTCGTCAATCGACCGCGACTACACTCGGGTAAATCGTTTCTTGGTCGAGAGCGTAACGAAGGTCTGGGTTTTCTGCACTCCGTCAATCACGCCAATGCGGGTACGCAGGAATTCGCCCAGGCTCTCCGCCGATTCCAGGGCCGTCCAGACGAACACGTCATAAGGCCCGGTGGCCACCACCACGTAGTGGGCTTCGTCCAGCGCGGCAATCGCTTCGGCTACCATATCCGATTTGCCGGGTCCGGTCTCCAGCCCAATCAACGCCGTCGTGCCGTATCCCATTTTCTCCAGGTTGGGCACCGCCACCACCTGAACGACATCATCCTTGATCAAACGCCGCAACCGACGGCGCACGGTTCCCTCGCTTACTCCAACGGCCCGGGCTATCTTCGCGTTGGACGCGCGCCCGTCAGATTGAAGGATACCGATTATCTTCAGGTCAAGTTCATCCATATTTCTTTGTTGGCTCCGTCCGAAATCCAGCGCCGGCGTCGGGCCGCATCGGAATCAAAATAGGCTAATCGATGATATGCTCTGGCGCGTCGGTTGTCAACCAATTTTGCAGTTGACGATACCGTTAACCGTTTCAAGTTCGACGGATTCCTTCCCGTTTGCAGAGCGCACACGATTTTTTAACGTAAGCCATCGTTGCACCCGCGTATTACGTGTCGCGATGTAACAATGAACATTACATCACGGCATTCTCCCCCACTCGTTGCATTGGCTACGCATCACGCCAGACTGAGCGCGCCAACCCCGCCAACAATCAACAATACCGACACACCCTTCACCGCCAGCGCCTGCGGTGTCAACGATTCGTCCAGCAGCTGCCACCGCACCCTCGACAACACCGTGGAAGCCACGAACACGAAGAGCGGCCGCGTCGCCAGTACCGCCGCCACCACCGAAGCATCACCCAGGCTATAGGCATACACCGACAGCAGGATAGACACCGCCGGCATCAGCGATTCGCCGAATATCAACATCGCCAATACCTGGGGCTGGCGCACGGCCGAGACCAGGCGTCGGCCGCCGGTTAAACCCACCGCCACGAAAACCAGCCCCACCGTCGCCTGCTGCAACGCGAATACCGTCAACACCGGCAGTTCGGCGTTCAGCCCCGCTTTCGCCAACACAAAGCTGGACGCGGCGCATATCGAGCTCAGCGCCAGCAACACCGGGCCAATATTGCCGATACGGGTCAGATTCCCCGGCGTAGATGCAACCTCTCCGGTCTCCCGGTCGGATAACCGGGTCGGCAGCCTTGGGTTGGGCGCAACGTGAAACAGCCGCAACGAGATTAACGACGCTCCCGCCACCACCAGGCCAATCGACGCCCACTGCACCGGAGATATCCGTTCTCCCAGAAACAGCAGGGCCAGCACGGCAACGAAAATCGGATTGGTTTGCGAGATTGCAATGGCCCGCGACGCTTCCATCAGCCGTAGCCCGCGGAAAAGCAGCACCACCGAGCACCCCATCAGCAGCCCCGCCAGTATCGGAGTAATGGCCACCGCCCAGGGAGTACCGGATGGAATCCCCACCACCAGCAGCATGATCACGCCGTACGACGTTCCCGACAGGCCGCACCACAGGCACAACGGCGGCACTCCGTAAAGATGGAACGACAGCAGCCGTTTATCGCATAGACTTACAAAGCAAAAGGCAATCGAACTGCCCAATGCAAACAGAGCCCACATTGCGCTGAATCAGAACCGGCAGCCGTCGCCGCAGTCGTCGTTGCCACGTCCCAGCAGCCGCCCGATGCGCATACGGTTGCGGGCGAACCCGCGATACAGGGCATCGAATACCGGACGCGCCGGCCACCAATCCGTCCAGGCAACCATCCAGCCCAAGCCGCCGAGACGGTAAGCCTCTCGCAGGCTATCCATGCCCACCGTAACACCGCCGTCGGGCCGGATGCCGTACAGGGCGGCGTCCACCTGCTGCGTCTCCAGGCCGAAGTCGGCAGCGTAAAATCCGGGAGCCGACGTGTCCACCGGTTCGATGGCATCCGGCCGGCGACGGGATAGCCAGAGTATTTCCCGCCTGCATACCGGGCACGCCCCATCGTACAGCAGTCGGTAGCGGTTGTTCACCGCCCGAGCTCCTTGCGTCACGCCGCCGCGTCAGTCATCGGCTGGTGCCGGAACCGCCGCGTCGGCTGCCATCTGAACCGCCTGGGCAGCGGCCAAAGCCGCCACGTCCGTGCCCACATCCTGCACTCCGTATTTCTTTTCCAGCTCGTAGATTGCATCCAGGCCCAGCACCGAGGCCACGTCCCAGCGGGTGCCGTACCGATCCGGATCGACCATGCCGTCGGTCATCAACTCCTCATAGGCGGCCCGTACCTGCTTGTAGATGAGCCAGATGGTGCTGCCGCAGATCATGATCTTATAGCCCAGGTCCTGCATCTTCTGCGTGGTGGCCAGGTCGCCGTTGTACATCCTGGGCACGTCACCCAGGTCGGCGGCGTACCGCTGTATGTCGTCCTGCGACTTGATGCCATCCACGAACACCAGGTCGGCGCCAGCCTCCCGGTAGGCCCGGCAGCGCTCAACCGTGTCTTCCCAACCGTTCACAGCGTAGGCATCGCAGCGGGCGATGATCACAAAGTCGGGGTCGGTGCGGGCATCCAGCGCGGCGCGAATCTTCTGCACGTGGTCGGTAATAGGCACAACCTGCTTGCCGGCGAAAAAGCCGCACTTCTTGGGGAATACCTGGTCCTCCAGGTGAATGGCCGCCACTCCGGCGGATTCATACTCCCGCACCGTGCGATGCACGTTGAGGGGATTGCCGTAACCGGTATCCGCATCGCAAATCACCGGGATGTTCACCGCGTCGGCAATGTACTTGGCATTGGACACCATTTCGGTCATGGTTATCAGGCCAACGTCGGGGAACCCACGTTCGGCGGCGGTGCCGGCCCCGGTCATGTATACCGCGTGGTGTCCCACGTCCTCGGCGATGCGGGCGTGCAGCGCATTCAAGACGAACGGAGCAACAATCAACTGGTCGGACGCCAGCATCTGGCGCAATTGGGTCGTGGCTTTCATCGGGCTGGTACCTCCACAACGTCAGGTAAACCGTTTTGTTTCAGGCAGTTTTGCTTCGGGAAATTTCGTTTCAGGCGAGTTTGTTTCAGGCCGGATTGTTTCAGAATAAGTTTAAAAGATTCGATCCGTCTCTGCCACCAGCGGGGGCACGGCGGTTTCCATCCACGGAACCATGTCGCGCAGCACCTCCACGGGTATCTCATGACCCATGTTGTACTCATTATAAGACAGCGTGTAACCCTCTTCGTTAAGAAACTCCCGCGTGCGCCGGGCACTGTCCATCGACACCATCTGGTCATACGCGCCGTGGGCGACGAAAACCGGCTGGTTGCGATGGTTGGGCAGTCGAGGTCGCAGTATTTCCGGATCGGGCAGCGACGCGCTCAGGGCAATAAGGGCCGCGAACTTGTCGGGGCGGGCCAACCCCATCCGGTAGGTCATGCCACCGCCCTGGGAGAATCCCAGCAGCATCGCGCGGCCATCGTCGGCCCCGAATTCCTTCAGGACTTCGGCGAAAAAGTCATCCAGCAATCCCTCCGCCTCCGCGTAGTCTTCGTCCGTGGCCTGACCCCGCGGCGGATGCCAGCCGTAACCGATCATTCCAGGCCCCAACTCAAAGGGAATCGGCGCGTTGGGACAGGCGTACACGTAACCCTTGCGGTTGATCGACGGGGCCAGGCTCGCCAGGTCCTGCATGTTGGCGCCGAAACCATGCAGCAGCACCACCAGGGGATAAGAAGCGTCGGCGTCGTAGTCGTCGGGGAATATCAACATGTAATGCAGGCCGTCGCCGGCCACCCTGCGCTGTTCAGCTTGCATGGATTCCGCTCCTTTCGGCAACCGCCGCGCTCAGGACGTCCCTGCAACCCTGAATCAACCGGCTCCGTTCCCGTTGGAACGGGGTTTGGGTGAGGACAATCCGTACCTGTTAACGGCACCAATCCTAACACATTGACAGTTTGCGGCGGACAACTGCGTTGGGACTGTCTACGGTACCAGCAGCGAAAGATAGGGGCCCAGAAGGCCAACTACCGTAGCCGTCAGCCGATCCCGCCGGCCCAACCTAACGCCGTCAACAACCGGGCTGGCCAAGGTTGCCGCAGCAGCCCCGTCGGGTTCGCAATTTGCGCCAGTTGTTGGTGAATACAGCAGCCACCACCCGATGCCAGGGCAGGTTGCTGCCGCGCAAATTGCCGAAGGGAGCGAATTTGCCAACAGCATCGTCATCGTGCGAGTGGCTATTACACATGGTTGGCGATCACGCGGCAGACGACCGTATCCCAGCGCGTTGGCATCAGTTGGCAGCGCCGCTGATGGTGGCCGCGGCGTTGGCGTCGGCGCCGCCGAAGACGCCAAAGGGATTCAGCGAGCGGGGCGCATCGTAAGCGTCCATCTGTTCAGTGCGCTTTAGCCAGCCCACGACCAGGTAGGTGATGGGCGTTGCCGCTATCTCGTACAGCGATTTGGCGATCCAGGCGCACCCTGCCGCGTTGAAAACCGGCGCCCACGAACCGCTTTCGGTGACCCAGTAACCGGAAACGCCGAACGCGATGGTAAAAAACAGTATCGAGTCTATTCCCTGCCCTACGATGGTGGACGATATGGTCCGCAGCCACAGCATCCTGCCCTGGGTTCGGTTCTTCAGAATGACCATCACCGCCGCGTTGACGAACTCGCCGACGATGTAGGCCACGAATGAGCCGATCAGGATCCAGGTAGTGGCGCCCAGAATGCTCTCATAAGACGCTTGTTCTTCCCAGAACACCGCGCCGGGGATGATGTTTCCCAGCCAGAACAGCACAACCATCAGCAGGTTGCACACAAACCCCAGCCAGATGACACCGCGGGCCACCCGAAATCCATACACTTCGGTCAGAATGTCGCTGATGATGTACCCGACCGGGAAGCAGACGATGGCCGCCGACACCACGAACAGGTTGCTGCCGATGAAATTGAACGGAAGCACGAACAGGGCAACCGGTTTGATGGCAATAATATTGCTGGCCATTAGCACCGTTACCGCCAGCGCCGCGATGATTACCAACTTTCCCGAAAACTGCATCCTGCTCACCTGATAGTTGCGTGGAAGCACGCGCATCGCGTCATTGCGAGGAACGGACAAGTGATAACCCTCAATAGCAGGATCCCCCTCACGGGGCGAGAGGGCCGGCGTCAGGGGCGTTGGCCTGTCCTCCGTTTTCCTGTTTTTCTATACCCGTTTTTCTATAGAGGTACTCCGGACTACAGCAACGGCAGGTAGCGGGCAATTTCGTAATCGGTAACCGTGGATCGGTACTGGCCCCACTCCATCTTCTTGTTGCGCAACAGCGAATCGAACACGAAATCTCCCAGCGTCCGGCGCAGAAGTTCGCTGCCCTCAGCCAACGCAATCGCTTCGCCCAGGCTGCCGGGCAGCGCGGTGATGCCCCGCGCCGTGCGTTCTTCGATTGACATTGAGCTGACATCGGCAGTTACCGGTGTGGGCAGCGGATATTCGTCTTCTATGCCTTTCAATCCCGCTGCCAGCAACACGCTGAAGGCCAGATAAGGGTTGCACGCCGGGTCGGGCGCACGGTATTCGATCCGCAACGACGTGTCGTAACCGGATTTGTAGGATGGCACGCGCACCAGGTCCAGCCGGTTTGATACCGTCCAGGAAACGTGAACCGGCGCTTCGTATCCCGGCACCAGCCGCTTGTAGGAATTTACCCACTGGTTGGTTACCAGCGTAATCTCCGGGGCGTGGCGCAGCAGGCCGGCGATGAACCGCTTGCCCGTAACCGAAAGATGGAGGTCGTCGTCGGAGTCGTAGAACGCATTGGTGTTACCGCGAAACAGCGACTGGTGGGTATGCATGCCGCTGCCGTTGCTGCCGGTAAACGGCTTCGGCATAAACGACGCGTACACACCCTGCAATTGGGCCAACTCCTTGATGACCAACCGCGCGGTCATAACGTTGTCGGCCATGGTCAGCGCATCGGTGTACTGCAGATCGATTTCGTGCTGACTGTGCGCTCCCTCGTGGTGGGAATATTTGACCGGAATGCCCATGTCGGCCAGGTTCAGCACCGTATCGCGCCGCAGGTCGGATGCCGGGTGGCTGGACAGCTGGTCGTAGTAGCCGTAGGTATCCAGCGGTTCCGGCGTTTCAGCGTCCTTCAGGTAGAAAAACTCCAGCTCAGGGCCAACGTAATATATGTAGCCCATGGTCGCCAGCCTTTCCAGGTTCCGCTTCAAAACCTGCCGGGGGTCGCCGGTGAACGGTTCGCCCCGCGGCGTGCGGATGTCGCAAAACATACGCGCCACCGCGTTGCGTCGGGGTCGCCACGGCAACAGGGAAAACGTCGTCGGGTCGGGGAACGCCCGCATGTCGCTTTCCTCTTCCCGCGAGTAGCCTTCGATTGCCGCTCCATCGAAGCCAACCCCCAGTTCAAGGGCATCTTCCAGATCGTCAACCGTTATGGCAAATCCTTTCAGATGTCCCAATATATCGGTAAACCACAGGCGTATGAATTTGACATCGAAGTCGCGGGCGCTGCGCAGAACATACTCGCGTTCTGCGGCGTGATTATCGGTCATCAGGTAACGTCTCCTGGCTATGGCGTAGGCGAAGGGCCGAGAATCTCTATCTCCCAACGCTTCACACCGGTGGGGAGCGATGGGCATTGGGCCGCCGGCAACCGTGAAGGCATCGGCGCGGCGGCCCAATACAGGCTCAGGGCTTTCCCCCGCAATTGTAACAGTTAGGCGTCGAAATACTTGAAGAATTCGTACGGATGCGGGCGCAGGCGCAGATCATCCACGTCCACCTTCTTGGACTCCAGCCACGTTTCGATCAGGTCGTCGGTGAACACGCCGCCGCGCATCAGGAACTCGTTGTCGCGCTCCAGAGCCTCCAGCGCCTCACCCAACGACGACGGCACCTGGCGAATGGAAGACAGCTCAGCCGCCGACATCTCATACAGGTTCTGGTCCACCGGGTCCGGCGGTTCGATCTCGTTGATAACGCCGTCGATGCCCGCCATCAGCATGGCGGAGAACGCCAGGTAGGGGTTGCACGACGGATCGGGCGCGCGGAATTCCAGCCGGCGGGCGCTGGGGCTCGCCGAGTAGGTGGGTATACGGATGCACGCCGAACGGTTGCGCACCGAGTACACCAGGTTCACCGGAGCCTCGAAGCCCGGCACCAGACGCTTGTAGCTGTTGGTCGTGGGAGCGGCGAAGGCCAGCAGCGCCGGGGCATGCTGCAGCAGCCCGCCGATGTAGTGGCGGCAGGTGGCCGAAAGCATCGCGTAACCGTTGGCGTCGTAGAACAGGTTGTTGCCGTCCCGCCACAGGCTCTGGTGGGTGTGCATGCCGGTGCCGTTGTCGCCGAACAGCGGCTTGGGCATGAAGGTTGCCACCTTGCCGTGGGCCTTGGCGACGTTCTTCACCACGTACTTGAGGATGGCTATGGTGTCGGCCATTTTGGTCAGCGAGTCGTAGCGTACGTCGATCTCGGCCTGACCGGCAGTGGCGACTTCGTGGTGGTGCTTTTCGACGATGATGCCGAAGTGTTCAATCTTCTGCACCATCTCCGAGCGGATGTCCTGGAAGGTGTCGAAAGGCGGAGCGGGGAAGTAGCCTTCCTTGTTCCTCGGACGGTAGGCCAGGTTGTTGCCGCCGCCGATGGTCGACTCCGCGCCGGTGTTCCAGAAACCCTCGTCCGAGTCGATGAAGTAGTATGCCGAGTTGGTAGTCTGGTCGAAACGGGCAGAGTCGAACACGAAGAATTCGGGCTCCGGACCCCAGTAACTCACATCGGCGATACCGCTGTCCTTCAGGTAAGCCTCGGCCTTGTGGGCGACGTGGCGCGGGTCGCGGGAGTACGAATCCCTGGTAATGGGATCCATGACGTCGCAAATCATGTGCAGCGTTGGTATCTGGAAGAAGGGGTCGGTTGCCGCCGTGGTGGTGTCGGGTATCAGCAGCATGTCGCTTTCGTCGATGGACTTAAAGCCCCTGATGCTGGAACCGTCGAAGCCATACCCTTCGGCCAGGTTGGCCTCGGTAAGCTCGCTCAGCGGCACCGAGACGTGCTGCAGCGTGCCCGGCAGGTCGGTGAACCGCAG
This sequence comes from Dehalococcoidia bacterium, assembly GCA_965217175.1. Lineage (GTDB taxonomy): Bacteria > Chloroflexota > Dehalococcoidia > Lucifugimonadales > UBA3495 > Bin87. The sequence goes on along the minus strand of OZ244251.1, from coordinate 354,809 downwards.
GTCGATGATGCCGATGCCGTTTGACTTGCAAAAGTCGATTACTTCACTGGGAGTCATTTTGGATCCCTCCTTTGGGGGTTTGTTTCGTTTGCGTGAATTTGGCCGGAGCGCGCCTGACGACGGCGGCGGACGGTGTTGCTTTACTGGTTCATGCCTTCTCCATGCTGCGTCAGGTCGATTCCAATTTCCTCTTCCGTGTCAGTGATGCGCAGACCAATGGTGTATTTAAGGGCCAGCAGAATGATGCTGGACACAACGAACGACCATGCGAAGGCCGCCAGTATGCCAATGATTTGGTATAGGACCTGTTCGATGCGGGTTACGTCGGCGTCCAGACCATCCAACCCAATGCCAACGCCGACGAATATTCCGGTAGCCAGCGCCCCCCACATCCCGCCAATCCCGTGGATGCCGAACACGTCCAGCGAATCGTCGATGCGCAGCTTGTGAACCAACTCAACAGCCACGAAACACGCGGCGCCAGCGCCAGCGCCGATGATGATAGATGGCATAACTCCCACAAATCCGGCGGCCGGCGTTATCGCCACCAGACCCGCCACCGCTCCCGCTGCGGCGCCGCTGGCCGACGGTCGCTTGGTCACCAGCCACGACACCAGCGACCACGAGGACATGGCGGTGGCTGCCGCCACGTTGGTAACGACGAAGGCGTTCACGCCCTGGCCGCTAGTGAGGTCGAAACTGCTGCCCGCATTGAAGCCGAACCAGCCGAACCACAACATGCCGGCGCCCAGCAGCACCAGGGGCACGTTGTGCGGAGTAACCGTTGCCGTCCCAAACCCGGCGCGGCGCCCCACGATGAAGGCCGCTGCCAGCGCTGCGGTCCCCGATGCGATATGCACCACGGTGCCGCCGGCGAAGTCCATCGCAAACCCGGCTTCGCTCATTCCCAGCACCGAGCCCAGCTTGCCCAGCCAGCCGCCGCCCCAAACCCAGTGGCACAGCGGCGCATACACGATGGTTACCCACAATGCCGAAAAAATCACGTATGACGAAAATTTGAACCGCTCCGCGAAGCCGCCGGCGATGAGCGCCACTGTAATAATGGCGAACATCCCCTGGAACACCATGAACGCCTGTTCATCCAGCTCCACGCCCATCATCCCGAACTTGGTGAGGTCGCCAACGAAGCCCAGGCCGCCCACGCTGTTGCCAAACGCCAGACTATAACCCCACAGCACCCATAGCACACTAACCAAGCCGATCGCGGTGATGGAGTGCATCATCGTTCCGATTACGTTTTTATGGCGAACCAGGCCGCCGTAGAAGAGTGCCAGTCCGGGCACCATTATGAACACCAGCGCCGATGATATTAGAAAGGACAATACCTGCAGTTCCGTGAACTCCATCAGTCTTCTCTCCGTCACAATGTTGCTCTACGCCCCGGAATCCGGATTTTCGCGGTGGCAATGTGGCCGCACCGCCAACGAAACACAACCAGCCGGATCACTATGCGTAAAGCGTAAACAAGTATAAATTTCCAGTGTTACGTATCAATGACGGAAATGTTACAATTCTGTTACGCAAACAGTACAATACCAATTCATACTACTTCGCAACTCAAACACGAACGTATACTCGGTACAACCGTGCTATTTTTGCCTACGTCCCGGTACGTTTGTCGGCAATTTGTCGGCAGTCCGTCGGCAAACCGTCCCATCATTCCCGCAACGCCTCGGCGAATTCCTCAGCCACCGCACGCTGCCAAGTCGGCAGAGCATGGGCATATATGTCCAGTGTTACCGAGACCCGGGAATGTCCCAAACGCTTGGACACCACCACCGGGTTGTGCCCGTGCTGCAAGGTCAACGAAGCGTGAAAATGACGGAGCGCCCTCGCCGTTAGTCCCATGACGCCCAACGAATCGCCACGACGCCGCAGCCGGTTCTGGAAAGTGTCCGCCGCCAGATAGAAACCCACTTCGTTGGGGAAAACCAACCCCAATTCGTGCCAGGACTCCCCAGCCTTGACACGACAGGCCAGCTGCCGCTCGCCGTGCTCCTTCAACACCTTCACCGTACCCGAATCCAGATCGATCCGACGACGACCAGAACTGGTCTTGGGAGGCACCACCTCCAACCCGCCGCCAAGCGCCTTCGCCAAATTTCTGACCACCATCAGATACCCCCCGTCCAGAGAGACATCATCCCATCGCAGGGCCAAAACCTCGCCAATCCGCATCCCGGTGTGCGCCACCAAATGGCAGGGCGCGTGGAGACCAGGCTCACACTCCCGAAGGTGCCGCAGCACCCGCATCACCGACTCTACATCGAGTATCATCGGCTCCCGGCGGTGATATCCCACCGCACCCATACCATTCACTGGGTTACGTGACACCAACTCCAGATGCACCGCGTAGTTCAACACCGTAGACAACACTTGTCGGCAGGTCTGCAAAACACTGGGGCCAGCACCACCACGGGACAAACGCTCTTCCATGGCCGACACATCCCGCGCCGCCAGGCGCTGCAAGGGGATGTCACCCAGCTCCGGCCGCAGCCGTAGCCGCACCTCGCGGGCATACAACATGCAGGTCTGGGAGCGTAGCCGCGGGTACACACGCTCCTCCAGCCAGCGGTCCATGACTCACCCAGCAGCACCCGGGACGACGTGACCCCCTGGCCCATCTCAGCAACACGGAGCAGCTGGTTCAGCACACGCTCCGCCTCCGCCTTGGTGCCACGCACCGTCCGAAATTGGCGTACCCGCTTGCCTTCCGCATCCCGGCCCACATCCACGGTCAGCTGCCAAGCGCCACGGCCGCGCCGACGCACGCTACCACGCATTAATAACCCTCCAACATACCGGCCCAGGCAGAACCGGGCGATTCGTATCACCATATTGTGGCGCGCAAGTTGCCAACTTGCCCGGAACACGAAACGCTCCGCCAAAATCCTGCTCGAATCCACCAACTCTCGGGAACGGAACGGTCTCCGATTACCAACGCCACCTAACACCCGGCGGGGTCAGACCGCTGAAGTTCCGGCAAACCTCGCCGACGCCATCCATGATGTCCGCTATTTCAACCCCCTGGCTTCGGTTATTCGGTTCATACTTGTCATCCACCACATCATCGTACCGCGGATGTAACCGCGGGATCGAGGCACACCGCGAATCTCATCCAGACTGCGCGCCCGCGCTTCCGTGGAATTCCATTACGGTCAAATTCCCGACACCTCATACCAGCGGCAGGTTTGAGAACGAGGCCGGGGTTACTCCAGCTCTTTCAGCCAACTCCCCACGAAATCTCCCAAGAGCAGGTGGGGCGACAATTGCCACCCGCCCACGTCTGCCTTGCGGAGGATACCGTTCAACACTCGATCCGCATCCGTCCTGGTACCCCCACGGTGCAGAACCGGCGCACCTAACGGCCCTCCGCGTGGTGACCCAGATCAACCGTCGGCTCCCAGGAGCCACGGCTACGGTGACGCGCGCTACCACGCACAGATTTTGCTCCAACATTTGGGTCCATCAAGAACCGGACGATTCGCACCACAATATAGAGGAACACAAATTGCCTAACTTGCCCCGACGCCACCGGGGCAAACTGGACCAAAAGGAGAAACCATGCTCAGAAACCCGTGGCACAACCCACCCGGAACCCCGCCCGATAACTCCAATCCCCAACCGGTGGAACGGCGCACGCTCACTATCAAGGAGACCGCAGCATCACTCGGCATCAGCGACTGGATGGTCTACGAGATGGTAAAGCGTGGCGAGCTCAAGACCATCCGCGTCGGCAAACGCATCCTCGTTCCCGTCAGCGCACTGGACCAATTTGTCTCCGAGAATCAATCGCCGCACGACCAATAACCGATCGACCGACAGGCGTCCAATCTTTCGGTTCGACCAGGTCGGAATCCCACCGGTTGGTATCTTTAAAGGCGTTTAGGTGAGAATGAAACGGGTAGGGGGAACCCATGAGGGATCAAGCGTTCATGTCGGAGCGTGATATAAATCGGCGCTGCAGGCGGATTTGGAACGATGCAGTAAGGGGATGTTGCCTGATGAAGGGGATCAAAACACTCAAAGGCCGATCCCCGACCTACTGCGGTCCCCGGCCCGACCCTCGGGCCAGTAATAATCACACCATAGCAGACAACATCATTCGCACTGGCGACCGAGACGGCGCTGGGACGGTGGTGACGTTTGCGCCGACTACGGAAATCGCGAATTGGTCTCCCCGGTTTTTCGAGGATATGGTCCATCCAGATACACCCATCGGCATAGCCACGGTGGGCCGTTACGCCTGTTTATGGCACGATGAATTGTTCAACGTAATCGATCTGATCGGAAATTACCGAGATTCGGAACAAGTGGCGACGTTACTCGCACTCCGAGCAACCCTCATGCCGCGTTATCTGGCCCAGCGCAACCGACTGTATTTTAGTAGGAGAGCCGCCGAAATCCCTGACGAAATAACGGAGGGCAAGATGTCGTGACGAAACCGTGAGGTGGCCGAGCGGTCTCGGGCTGTGGTCGCCAGCTTGTCAAAAGAGACCGACTACATCATTAGATGCCTCAAGGAAGACAGACCTACGAAAATTCAGACCGATTCATTCACCCTGGACGGCCCTCCGGCAATTGGAGGCACTGCGGTTTGGGGAGCAAACACCGGGCACCCCGTAACTTGCACCATCGTGCCAACGCTGGAAGGACACCGGGTTCGTATCACCTACCGCAAGACCCTGTTCAACGGTGTTCAACGCACTGCGTCCGCCCTGCTCTCATCCCGGGCGTCCGAGGCCCTCAAGCGCCAGATATTATCGGCAATCGCCCTCGAGCATTCTCAGACGATCTTCATCTTCAAGCACGAATGGAATGCGTTGAGGGTTGACCAACAGGATGCGATCGGGCGCATCGTCGAAGAGGTCGACGCTCGATACGCGGTAAGAATGGGCTGGCCGCGCAAGAAACTTTCGATGTTGCAAGGAAACCCGGATGTTCCGGATTTTTTCGCATAACGCGTTGAAGGGCGATCCAATCTATCGCGGCACAGGTTACCCCGGCCCGTCTAAGGTTTCTCGTGTTCGCAAGGAGGTGATCGGACGCAATTGAGATAACGGTCGACGGCTCGGCTCGGGCTGTGCTACCGATTGGCATCTTCGTTTGGGCGGCTGTGAGGCATCGATATGCTCAACCCTAAGCCCGAATCCACCGATGGACACGGATGGACGGCGTGAGGACAGTGGAAGGAGGGTGAGGGAGTTACAGGCGCGATGATCCGGGCTCGAATTCGGGTAGACGGGAGGTTGGCGGCGGTCTGCAGGCGTTTTTGGGGGCGCCGATGGCGGCCTACAGTGGCTGTGGTGAGCGAGATGGCGGGCTAAGACACGGCGAGAGGCGCTCGCGGACCGGGATGGCGCGAGTTGGCGGAGAGGTTCAGTTGGCTGGCGGGCGGGTCAGTGGCAGACAGGCGCCGTCAGGCCGGAAATGGCAGGGCTCGCAATCGAGCGAGGGCGCGACTGAACTGGGTTTCCCAGGGCCAGCGCTGGGGCAGATGCAAAGTGAGGCGGCGCGCCGAGTGGGTGAGCCGTCCGGCGAGGGAGAAGAACCGCCGCCGGAGGGTCTTGGTGGTTACGATCTGCTCACCCAGCCCGAGCCGCGCGGTCCAGCGGGCCAGGTTATGCGCCAGCACCTGCACCGCCAGCCAGGCGCCGTTGGCGGCGAAGCGACCCGAGGGGAGATGATTCAACCCCACGCCGTACTTCAGGTCTCGGATGGCGTTCTCGATCTCGGCATGGCGGCGATGGTCGGCCTCCAGTTCCAGGGTCTCCCCCCTGACAGGGGTAGGTATAGGGTTTTTACGGTGGGACATGGCGAGTAATCTCCAGGTTGAGCTTGGGTTCTGGCCAGGGTTCGGGCAGCAGCCAGACGCGGCTCCAGAGGCGGCCCTTGAGCAGCAAGCGGCGGAGCCAGTCGATGCCGTGGCGGATCACGCTCACGGTGCGCGCCGGACGGCTCCAAGGGTCACGGTGATTGGGAGCCAGCGCTTTGGGCGGCGCCCGCAGGTTGCCTGGAGCAATCCTCCGCTCCTGGGCGTCCTCCACCCTGGTGCCATAGGCCAGGGCCAGCAGGGTGGCCACCGACAGGACGAGCCAGTGCCGGGAGACGCGGGTGGGGTCGGTGCGCCGCGTCTTGTCCCACTTCCAGCCCAGGCTCTTGAGGGCCTTGAAGCCCAACTCGATCCAGAAGCGCAGGGCGTACCAGCTGGGACCCACCTGATCGGGTGCAAGGTCGGTGAGGATGATCCAGGGTTCCTCCTGTTCGGAGTACCAGACCACCAGCAGGGTGCAGCGGCGTTGGGCCTTGGGGGTGCTGAAGGCGGTGCCGCGGCCAATCCACGCCGTATCGGGACGGGAGACGAAGCGCTGGGCGGGCAATCGTTTGCCGCCGTCAGCGCAGAAAGTGATGTTCTTTCGGTAGCGCATACCGGGATGCCAGCCTTGATCCCGTATCTGCTGCCACAGCTTGGGACTGGCGATGCCCCGGTCGCAGAGCACGATGACGGTCATATTCTCGGGAACCGCTGGGGCCAAGGCTTGCAGCAGTTCCACGGTGGGGTCCATCCAGGAGCCGGGCTGGTCGGCGTGCCGGATGTGCCAGGCCACGGGGATGGCGCAACTGCGGTAGAGAACGCTGATGACGATGGCGGTGGTCTGGTCGCCTTTGAGGGTGGGGTCTATGGCCAAGGCCAAGCCGCCCGACCGCCACCAGCAGAGGACCCACCGCAGCAGTGGCGCGAAGCAGAGAGTTACGTCCAGCTCGGTCTGGCAGGGAGTCGCGCGGTCGCCGCCGTCGTAGAGCCACTCCCTGAGGCGCTGGCGCAGGTTGTACCAGTTGCTCCAGGGCGAGAGGGCGGAGGCCACGGCGTTCTGGCAGGCGCTGCCGGCGAGGATGGCGCCGCAGACCCACAGCGCCAGGCCGGTCAATTGTGGCTGGGAGAGGTGAGGTAAATGCGTTTCAATCGTTTTTTGCATCTGATAGCATTCGCTGGGAAGGCGCATCGCGGGTCTCCGGCATCTGGTGGTCTCACAACCAAGATGCCTGATGGCGGTGCGCCTTCCCAAGCTATGTCGCAACCCGATTTCAGCCCATACCTACCCCTATCAGGGGTCTCCCCCTCCCGGTCGGTGATGAAGCCGTGATAGCTGTAGCTGGCAAAGAGGGCCAGTTGGGAACCGGGCGTGGGTTTCACCCGCCGGACGATGAGCCGCACCGGCGCGGCGTCGGGCCCACTCTGGAAGGGGGTGTAGTGGTCTCCGCCACGTCGGCGGCGCCGTCCATCCAGTAGGGTATCGGCGTCCAGGCATCTTCGGGTATGGCCTCGATGAGATTGCGCAGGCTTTTGTGCTGGCGGATGGTGATGGAAAAGCGGACATTCGTCTCTCGGCAGGCGGACACCACGGCGTGGGTGTAGAAGCCGCTGTCGGCGCGCATGGTGAGCTGCCCGCTGGCCCCGCCGTAGCGCACCCGGCTCACCGTCTCCCGCAGGAAGTGGGCGGCGCCCCGAGCGGTGTTGGCGCGGCCCTCGCGTAGTCGAGACATCAGTACGTCGCCGGTGCCGGCGGCAATGGCCAGCAGCGGGTGATAGCCCCGCTGGCCGGTGTAGCCGTGGTCGCGGGCGCCTTCCTTGGCCAGCCCATAGGTTTCGCAGATGGTGGAGTCCAGGTCAATGGTCAGGGGCGTGTCGCCCGGTCCGGCCCCAGCCGCCCAGGCCCGGGCCAGCAACTCCCGGCTCACCCGGTCCAGTTGGCGGACATGTCCCCATCGGAAACTGCGCAGGAAGGTCCCCAGGGTGGATGGCGCCTTGACCGTGCCGCCCAGGGTGCGGGCGGTCCCGCCGGTGCGCAACACGTCGGCGTCGTCAATGCAGTCACCGCCAGCCAGCGCGGAGGCCACCAGGGTCATGATCTTATCGCCTGTGTTGGCTCTGCCTGGTGCATCGCCCAGGTCGAGGCACTCCTGTACCAGTTGGGGCAAGCCCAGGTGCCGGGCCAAGGTGGTGGGAAGGATCAGCCCGGCATTGGCTACCAGACGGTGGTCGTCAAAGGTGATTTGGATGCGGTCGGGATGGTCAAGTGGTAGCATCTATTGAGTGCTCCTTGTTTCGGGTCGGTTTTGTGATTCCAAAACCATTATCCCCGAAGCACAGGAGCACTTTCTTACCCCTTCAGCACGCCGCGACACTCATCCTTTCGGTGGATTGGGGCTAAGGGTAGCGTGTAGCTGCTTTCTCTTACGGATACCGGGGCTCCGGGTCCTGCAGATGGATGATGGTTTGGACGGGACGAACTATTGCTGGGCCGACGCTGTCGAGGTTAGCCTCGACCCTGAAGTGGTCGTTCGCGCTACGTCTGGTGCCGTACAGCTCATAATTGACGTCCCAGAAAGTGCGATCGCTGGGCATGAGTAAGCGGTCAGCATCAATTCCGTTGACTTCGTGGAGCCAATATGCTGTATCGCCATGGTCGCTGATCGCGTACGTGTTTCGCCGGTGGGTTTCAGATACAGGGCGATCTGGTCGTCACACGGGTACATAAATGGCGTTGAGGTGGATATCCTTTCCTGGTCGATTGGCTCCACTTTGAGGGTACTTCGCGTGAATGCAATGAGGTTGGTGCGAATCTGGGTCGCCTCCGCCTTTTAGTTGGCACGAATGTGTAATAACTAACGCTAGATCTTACACCTGCGAGTAACACAGAATTCGTATGCCCCCGATTTGGGGAAGGCGTGTTAGGAAAGGCCATCTTGCTCCTGCTGAGCTTGGCGGAGTTGACCAAGTAGCAGATCAATTTGACCCTTGGACTCCATCAGACAACGAGCCAACCCACCCGCCTTGTCCACCGGAAGAATGCCTATCAGTTTTGATGCTAAATTTGCATTACTTTGATTCCTTATCTAGCGCGAATGTACTTCGATCACTCAGGAGCCGGACAAACTGGCAAAGCGGATTTACCTAGGTTAAACTACGGTTAACAGAACATCACAATCCGGTGATCACCCTGCCATGATCTATATTCGGTACGGGTGCCCGTTGGGCTCCTTGCACGCACATATCGTTACCGTCGAATGCCAGGCACTTCACCCCAACTAGGCCAATTAGCCCTCGTTCGACAACGACGTTACCTAGTCGAAGAGGTCGTTGAGCCCAAGTCGGCTAGCGATGCATCGATGGTGTCGTTGTCTTGCCTGGACGATGACGCCCAAGGGGAACCGCTAACCGTATTGTGGGAGCACGAGCTCGATGCACGCGTGCTGACCGATGCAGGTTGGTTGGCGGTGGGCGACGATGGATTCGACGATCCGGCCCTGTTTGCCGCCTACCTCCGAACGCTGTCCTGGAACTGCGTAACGGCTACAGACCCAAACCTGTTCCAGTCGCCCTTCCGAGCCGGGATCCGCCTCGATGCTTACCAACTCGAACCCCTGCGCAAAGCCCTGCGATTACCCAGGGTGAATCTTTTCATCGCTGACGATGTGGGCCTGGGTAAAACGATCGAAGCCGGATTGATCGTCCGGGAACTCTTGCTGCGCCGGCGGATCAACCGAATCGTGGTCGCTTGTCCGCCGTCAATGCTTGAGCAATGGCGTGAAGAGCTGGAGGAGCGTTTCGGCCTGACGTTTGCCATACTTGACCGCAATTATGTCGCGGTAAAACGCCGGGAGCGCGGGTTTTCCGTGAACCCGTGGAAGACGCACTCCCGTTTCCTGATATCCCACAGCTTGCTCATCGACGAGGCTTACACCGGCGGACTGCGCGATTGGCTGGGGGAGTTCGCTCCCAAATCCCTATTGATCCTCGACGAGGCACACCACGTGGCGCCATCCAGCGGAGGGCGTTATGCGATCGATTCACAAATCACACGGGCTATCCGCGACATCGCACCGCGCTTCGAGCATCGGTTGTTCCTGTCTGCGACTCCCCACAATGGCCATTCCAACAGTTTCTCCGCCTTGTTGGAGATTCTGGACCCACAGCGATTTACCCGAGGGGTACGTGTCCTGCAGGGTCAGTTGGACGAAATCATGGTCCGACGCCTCAAGTCCGACATCAGAGAACTCAGTGGCGGGTTTCCGGAGCGAAGGGTGGTCCAGATCGACATCGATGGACTGCCGCCCGATGCTGCCGAACTGACTCTGGCAGCCAAACTGGATTCCTATCGTTCGGCACGGGATCGGAGATTGGCGGACGCCTCGGCCTTTCAACAGGCTGCTAGCTCCCTGGTTATCGGGCATCTGCAAAAACGTTTGCTGTCCTCCATTGACGCCTTCGCCAGGACGCTGACGGTCCACAGGAGGAGCGTCGAATCTGCTTTATTCTCCGCGCAAGGTGCGGCGTAAATCCCTGAATCTTTGATAGATGATCTACAACTGCTGAACTTTGACGTTGATCTCGCCTCTGATCAGATTGAAGAACCCGAAAACGCCGACGATGGACTGCTTGAACATATCGAGGACCCAACGGAGCAGGGCGAGGATGCGCTGCACGATCTGGTGGATCTAGCTACCGCGCTCACCACTGACGCTAGTCAACTGGATTTCCGGCAAGCGCTCGAAGGGGAGTTGACCCTCGTAGATGAGATGCGCGAGATTGCGGAGGGCGCTCGATACCAGGCTGATCGGCGCATTCAGGAAATCGTCGGCTGGATTGGCGTAAATATGTGCCCCGGATTGTCTTTGTCAAACGAAGAACATCCGGCGTGGAATGACAATCGGGTGATCATTTTCACCGAATACGAGGACACCCGTCGTTATATCGAAAAATGCCTGAACGAGGCCATCTCGCACACCGACCGAGCTGCAGAGCGCATTGCCGTCTTCAGCGGCGCAACTTCCCGGGAGCGGCGACTGGATATCAGGGGTGCATTCAACACCGAACCGAAGGACCACCCGCTGCGTATCCTGATTGCAACCGATGCGGCTCGAGAAGGTCTCAACCTGCAACGGCACTGCAGCAACCTATTCCACTTCGATCTGCCTTGGAACCCCAGCCGGTTGGATCAACGCAACGGACGTATCGACCGGAAATTGCAGCCGGCCGACGAGGTCTTCTGTCGGTATTTCGTCTTCAAGCAACGGCCTGAAGACCGGGTGCTCGAAGTGTTGGTCAAGAAATCCGAGACCATACGGCAAGAGCTGGGCAGCGCAGCAAACGTGCTGGATTCGCAACTGGCCGGCAGTATCGGCAAAGGGGGCATCAAGCGGGACGAGGTTGCGGAGTTGGAGAACCTCATCGATGGCGTCCAATTGGACGACCACAAGCAGGTGGTGGAGGACGAACTTGAGGCGGCCAGTTCGCGCCAATCCAAGCTTATGCGGGAAGTTGACGAGCTCAGGGATAATCTGGAACGTTCGAGAATCCGCATCGGCATCACCGAGTCTCAACTCCGTCAGACCCTTTCCATGAGCTTGCGGCTTTCCGGTGCACCCGGAATCACCGAAACTGCGCCTAACCAGGAGCTTGAACCCGACATCCCGCGCACCTATATCTTCCCCGCAACAGCGGATTCGCTGACCCGAGACTCGGGTTGGGCGCCAGCCATTGACACGTTGCGTCGGCGGAGAGCGCGCGGTGTACCCACTCACGAATGGCGCCGGAAGGCTGAGGTGCGCCCGGTGGTCTTCGAAGACCCGGGACGGCTGGGCGACAACGCGGTCCATCTGCACCTGGAACACCGGGTCGCCCAACGCTTGCTCACCCGATTCACCAGCCAGGGCCTGATCCACCACGATTTGGCGAAAGCCTGCCTTGCGTCGGGCCCCGACTCATGGATACGAGTAGTGCTTATCGGCCGGTTGTCCGTGTACGGGCCCGGAGCCGCTCGGCTGCACGAGGAGATCGTTCCTATCACCGCCAGGTGGTTCTATCCGGAGCAACGCCAGGGACCGCTCGTTCCTTTCCAACGCGATGGCGAACACACTACGCTGGAGTCGCTCCGTGTCGCGCGGGACGAAGCCGGACGTACCACCGTACCGGAACGTGTTCACGATATCCTTCAGCAGTCGGCACAGCAGGACATCGCCGACCTATTGCCCCATCTGGAAGCCCGGGCCGATGGCGCCCTGAAACGCGCTGAAACCATGTTGGCGGAGCGAGCCGAGGCGGAAAGCCAGAGCATGGCGGACCTATTAAAGAGCCAACAGACGCGCATTCAGGAGGCCATGGGAGGTGAGGGCTTCCAGATGCCGCTCGACCTCGACCCAGCGGAGCTGCGGCAATACGAGGCTGACCGCAGAGCGTGGGAACGCAGGCTCCAGGCGATTGAGCAGGAGCTGGCGACCGAGCCGGCCCGCATCGCTGACTCATACTCCATCCGCGCCCATCGTGTCGACCCCATCGGTTTGGTGTATCTTTGGCCCAAGACGGGTTAGCTGTGCCGGACCGAGCAAGACAGAGCATCATATTCGCCCACCAGGAGTGGCTGGGATTCGTCCAGCCGCTGGGCTTGGTAGTGTCCCCCACCGTTATGGTGGAAGCCCAGGTCGTGCCGGATCGCAACATCGTTCCCCGGCAGCGAGAGTTCACCGCGCTCTTGGAGGCCAACGGCAGCGGCGCCACCATCCGCCATCGCGCACCAGATGTGAAACGCATCTTCCTGGATTGGTTGGGTTGGGAGACCAGTGATCTGGTCGACGCCGATCAGCATCGGGATGAGCTGGAAAGAGCGTTACCCGAGCTGCAGGTGGTGCTGTCTGCGACCTGGGCCGTGCCGTCGCAGGTAACGTCGGGCCCGCCCTGGATGATGCTGATCCGGGTCGAAGATGACGGAAGCGATCTGGACAAACCACCCGACGAGGATGGGTGGAACGCCTCGCTGCACAGCCGGTTTGAGCGCCTGTTGCGGGAAACCGGCATCCCCATCGGCCTGCTTTGCAACGATCAGTGCATACGGCTGATCTATGCGCCACCCGGGGAATCATCGGGCCACATCACCTTCGATTTTTCCGACATGGCGCTGCCGGCTGGACGCCCCATCCTGGCAGCCTTTCAGATGCTGTTGTCCGAGTACGCTCTGTTCAGCGGGCCGGCAGATCGTGCCCTCCCCACCCTGCTCAGAAAGAGCCGGGAGGCTCAGGCCGAGGTTTCCACTCGCCTGTCCCAGCAGGTCCTGGCCGCTCTCTACCAGCTCCTGCAAGGATTCGTGGCCGACGACGCGCGGGGCGCAAATAGAAAGTTGGTCGACCTGGCGCGCGAACAACCCCAAGAACTCTACAGCGGGCTTATCACCGCCCTAATGCGGATGGTCTTCATACTGTATGCCGAGCACCGGGGGTTGATGTCCGACCACCCGGTATACCATCAGCATTACTCTTTGAGCGGTTTGTTCGTCAAACTTCGTGATGACGCCGCGGCCTGGCCTGACACCATGGACCAGCGCTTTGGAGCCTGGGCGCAACTGCTTTCCCTGTTCCGCTTGATCCACGGAGACGGCGGACACGACGACCTGACCTTCGTGGCCCGCAAGGGTCGCCTGTTCGACCCGGAGCGGTTCCCCTTCCTGGAGGGTCGATCCGAAGACGGCCAGGTCGAAATCCCCCTGGTGCCCGATTCCACCGTTTGGAACGTACTGCAAAACCTGATGGTGTTGGACGGCGAGCGGCTGTCCTACCGAACGCTGGACGTGGAGCAAATCGGGTCGGTGTACGAGGCCATCATGGGGTTCCGCGTGGAGTTGACCACGGGCCGTTCCATCGCGGTGCGCTCTCCGAAACGCACCGGCGCGGCCGTCGTCATCAACCTGGACGCCATGCTGGCGGAAGATGGCAGCCGGCGGGCCCGGGAGCTACAGGCCTCCACCGACCGCCGGCTCGCCGGCACTGCTGCCACCGCACTGCAAGACTCCGCCTCCGCCGAGGATATTGTGGCCGCGCTGGACCGCAACGTGGACCGGGATGCCACCCCCACCATCCTGCCGGCGGGAACGCCGGTGCTGCAACCCACCGACGAACGCCGACGCTCCGGCAGCCACTACACCCCCCCGTTCACTAACCGAGCCCATCGTCACCGAGGCGCTGCGGCCCATCTTCGAGCAGTTGGGGCTGAACCCTCGCCCCGAGGAGATCCTCGACCTCAAGATACTGGACCCGGCCACTGGCTCGGGGGCGTTCCTGGTGGAGGCGGGCCGGCAGTTGGCGGAGAGGTTGGTGGAATCCTGGAACTACCACGGCGCTCCTACAGACCTAACCGCTGACGAAGACCTCTTCCTCCACGCCCGGCGATTGGTCACCCAGCGCTGCCTGTACGGCGTGGACAAGAACCCAATGGCCATCGACCTGGCCCGGTTGTCCCTGTGGCTGTCCACGCTGGCCCGGGACCACGAATTCACCTTCGTGGACCACACCCTGCGCCACGGAGACTCCCTGGTGGGCCTGACCCGCCGGCAGATTGAGGCTTTCCACTGGAAGGCCGACGCGGACGTATTCCAACCCGGTGTGGAGGCCATCCAGATCAACCAACGCATGACGCGGGTGAGGGAGCTTCGGGAGGAGATTCGGGAACACGGTGACGATGCCACCGAGCAGGAATTGCTGACGCTGCTGGACAGCTCCCAAAAGGAGTTACGCAACGTGCGGCGCACCGGCGACCTGGTGCTGACGGCGTTCTTCAAACAGGCCAGGAACAAAGCACGGGAACTCAAACGGCGTGAATACGTCCAATCCATCGTGGACAAGGGCGACGCTGTGGAGACGTTGCTCGAAGAAGGGGAATCGTTGGACCTGGCCCCCTTCCACTGGGGCATCGAGTTCCCCGAGGTGTTCGAACGGGACAACCCGGGGTTCGATGCCATTGTGGGCAATCCGCCATTCCAGGGAGGCCGCAACCTTTCAGCTGACCAAGGCCCCACATACGTTGGCTGGCTTACTACGTGCCATCAAAAATCGAGCGGCGGCGCCGATCTCGTAGCCCATTTTTATCGGCGCGCTTTCGACCTGATTCGCCACAATGGTACCATGGGGTTGATTGCTACCAACACCATCGGCCAGGGCGATACCCGTGCGAGCGGATTGCGTTGGATCTGCCAGAACGATGGCAGCATCTACCGGGTTCAACGGCGCATCCAGTGGCCCGGCGAAGCCGCCGTGGTGGTCAGCGTGGTCCACATCATCAAAGGCGATTGGCAGGCTCCCCGTATGTTGGACGGCCACGCCGTCGATACCATCACGGCTTTCCTGTTCCACGACGGCACCCACGACGATCCGGCGCGGCTGCGCACCAACGCGGGCAAGAGCTTCCAGGGCAGCATCGTATTGGGGATGGGTTTCACCTTCGACGACACCGACACGAAGGGCGCGGCGACGCCGATTTCCGTCATGGAAGGCCTTATAGAAAAGAATCCCGATAACCAGCAAGTGATATTTCCCTACATCGGTGGAGAGGAGGTCAATTCACATCCGGCGCATCGCCACCATTGGTACGTGATCGACTTTGGCGAGCTCGACGAAGATTACTGCAAAAGTCACTGGCCCGATTTATTTGCCATCGTCGAGCGAGCCGTCAAACCCGAACGCATTCACAAAGACGTAAAGAAATACCCTAGTATTACAACGACGGGTTATTTGGTAAGATTGTCAGGCGATAGGATGAAGGCTTCAAAGGGGTGGGGTGATGGATGTGGCGGACCTTGAGCGGGTGTATGAGGCCTTTCAGGATTTCCACGACTACTTCGCGCCAGCCTTTGGCCGCCAGCAATGGCGGGAGCACAGCCGCCACTATCTGCAAGGCCTGCTGGTGCAGTCTCAGGAGCGGCGCAACGCCGAGAACCTCTCGGAGATGGTTCCGGTATCGCCGCGGGCGATGCAGCGGTTTCTTGCCGAGGCTCGCTGGGACGACGACAGCGTGATTGGGCGTCTGCAAGAGTATCTGGGTTCGCGGTTGGATGATCCGCAGGCGGTGTGGGTGCTGGACGGCAGCGATTTCCCCAAGCAGGGGGTGAAGTCGGTGGGAGTGGCTCGGCAGTATTGTGGGGCGTTGGGTAAGATAGCCAACTGCCAGGCTGGGGTGTTTTTGGCCCACGTGGGACCGAACGGACGGGCGTTGGTGGACAAACGGCTGTATCTGCCGGAGGAGTGGACTGGGGATACTGAGCGATGTGCGGCGGCGGGTGTGCCAGCAACCCGGCGTCAGTATCGTTCCAAGACGGAGTTAGCGCTGGAGATGCTGGAGCAAGCGCAGGCGCTGGGTCATCTCAGGGCGCAGTGGGTGGCAGGGGATTCCGCCTTCGGGATGTCGCCGACGTTGCGGGAGGGCCTTACCGCGCAGGGGATGCAATACGTCCTGGACGTACCGCCGCATACCACGGTGTGGCCGTTGGAGCCGACCTGGAGCAAGCCGCCCTATCAGGGACGGGGGCAGCCGCGCAAACCCAAGCCGTTGCGTGAGGAGCGGCAGACCGTAGCCGAGCGCAGCGAGGCCTTGCCGGAAGAAGCGTGGCGGGAGATAAAGCTGGCGGAGGGAAGCCAGGGGCCGCGTATCTACCGCTTCAGCGCTCAGCGGGTTAGGGTGACGCGGCAGCGGAAGCCTGGTGAAGCGCTCTGGGCAGTCTATCGTCAAAACCTGGATGGCAGCGAACCCCGCTACTACCTGTCCAACGCTCCTGAGAACACTCCCTTGGAAACCCTCGCTTACGTGGGAGGCTCCCGGTGGCGCATCGAAACCGAGTTTGAGACCGAGAAGGGCGACGTTGGGCTGGATGAATACGAGACCCGAGCCTGGGCGGGCTGGCATCACCACATCGCCATGTGCCTGTTGGCTGGGGCTTTCCTGCTGAGCCTGCAGCAGGCGTGGGGGGAAAAAGATGCCCCAAATCACGCGGCCGCAGGTGTACCGAGTAGTGCGGGAGATGCTGCCCCGGGAACGGTTCGGACCTCGGGAGCTGCTGCTATGGCTGGAAGATGTCCAGCAGCGCAACGAACGGGCCAGACGCTCCCATGAGAAACGCCGTGCAACGCGCCTCTGGGCACCATCCGGTCTTCCGCCTTAACTCGTCGTTGTAATACTAGCAGCCCGTCCGAGAAATACGACTGGTGAGTCCGTAGGGGTATGATGGGTGGAGTTCATTAGCGAGGAGGCGGCGATGAGCAAGACCTACCGTCCCTACGATCCCGACCAGCAGTTGCTGCTGCCGGCAGCTCTGCAGGAGTGGCTGCCCGACGACCATCTGGCCTACTTCATCTCCGACGTGGTGGACCAACTGGACCTGTCGTCAATCACCGCTCGCTACGAGGGAGAAAGGCGGGGTGGCCCGCCTTACCATCCTCGGATGATGGTCAAGGTGCTGATCTACGGCTACTGCGTCGGGGTGGCGTCATCGCGGCGCATTGCCCAACGGCTCCACGAGGACATTGCCTTTCGGGTGCTGGCGGCGAACAACACTCCAGACTTTCGCACCATCTCCGACTTCCGCAAGGACCACCTGGGTGCGCTGTCGGGGTTATTCCTGCAGGTCCTGGCGTTTTGCCAGCGGGCGGGGCTGGTGAATTTGGGTCACGTGGCACTGGACGGCACCAAGGTGAGGGCCAACGCATCCAGGCACAAGGCGATGAGTTATCGGCGGATGAAAGAGAAAGAGGAGCAGTTGGCGGCGGAGGTGGCGGAGTTGCTGCGGCGGGCTCAGGAGGTGGATGACGAGGAGGATCGCAGGTACGGCAAGGATAAGCGCGGGGATGAGTTACCGGAGGAGCTGGCCTTTCGGGAGGGACGGTTGGAGAAGATACGGGAGGCCATGGCGGCGTTGGAAGCCGAGGCCCAGGCGGCGGCTGAGGCGGAAGGCAAGGAGCATCCCGGGGTGCCCGAGGACAAGGCTCAACGCAACTTCACCGACGCCGAGTCCCGCATCATGCCAGCTCCGGGCGGACGGGACTTCCTGCAAGCGTACAACTGTCAGGCGGTGGTTGACCACGCCCACCAGGTGATCGTGGCGGCTCGCGCCACCAACCAGTCCTCGGACAAGCAGCAGGCTGCGGCGATGATGCGGGAGACCATCGACAACATCGGTGCAGTCCCCCGGGAAGTTTCCGCCGATGCTGGCTATTACTCGGCAAAGGCAGTCGACGACCTCCAGGCCCTGGGCGTGGACCCCTACGTCGCGCCGGAGCAGACCCGCCACGGCAGAGTGGTTCCGCCGGCGCCCCGAGGTCGAATACCCAGTCATCTCTCCCCCAGGGACCGGATGCGGCGGAAGTTGCGGACCAAACGGGGTCGGCAACGCTATGCCCTGCGGATGGAAACGGTGGAGCCGGTCTTCGGCCAGATCAAGGCGGGCCGGGGCTTCCGGCAGTTCCTGCTGCGGGGTCTGGAGAAGGTCAACGGCGAGTGGTCGCTGATCTGCACCGGCCACAATCTGCTCAAGCTGTTCCGCTTCGGCCGACTGGCCCCCGGATGAGCATGGGCCACCCGGCTGACCGAGCGCGCGGGACATCCACCCCACCGGTTGGGAACGACGACCCATGCCCAGAGCCTCCCAGAGTGAGCATCGTCAACCGGCAGGAATCATTGACGCCGATCGATCGCGGCTTGCCCGGGGACACTGGTTAGCCAATATTCGGACTCGCTCCTAGTATTACAACGACGGGTTGCTGTGGCGCTTCGGAAACGCTTCGTAATGCGGGTCTGCTGCGATAGCTGGCGGGCGTAAATCTACGAAGCGAACGAACGGGCGTCGGAGGTCGCACCTAAAATGCGTCGTTGTAATACTAGAAGTCGCTGGCGGACCAAGCGCCGCCGTTCGCGCTGCTGATCGCGGTGGATGATGCTACCGGCACGGTGGTTGACGCCCTCTTCTGCGAGCAGGAAGACAGTCGCAACTACTTCCTGCTGATCCAGGGTCTGTTGCAGCATCCCGGCATACCCGTCGCCCTCTACACCGACCGCCACGCCGTCTTCAGGCACACGGCCAGTTCCGGCTTCCCCGGGATGCCAACCCATTTCAGCTGGGCCATGGAGGAACTGGGAATACAAATGATTTTCGCCCAGTCGCCCCAAGCAAGAGGTTGCGTGGAGCGAACGGCAGGCACCTTTCAGGATCGGTTGGCAACTGAACTCCGCCTGGCTGGCGCCAGCGGCATCGAAGAAGCTAACCGGGTGCTGGAGCAGTTCCTGCCGCGATACAACCAGCGATTCCGGGTTCCCCCGCAACACCCTGAGCCCGCATTCCGGCCTCTGGACCCGGAGCTGTGCCTGGAACAGGTCCTGTGCTTCAAGCACCGCACGAAAGTGGCCTGGGACAACACGGTGCGGTTCCAACTGCACCCTGCAGTTGCTGACAGGGCCGGAACGTCCCAGCTATGCCGGGGCGGCTTTGGAGGTCCTGAAAGGGCTGGACGGCCGGCTGTCGGTACGGCATGAAGGAAGCATCCTCGCTGCCCAGGAGGTGCCCCCCAGTCCCGTATTCCTACGCAACGGCCACGGGTGTGTTCTGCACCTGTTTCTGTCCCGACCTCCCGCTACCACGGCCTGGGCGAACGCTGGACCGCGACCCTCAAACAACTGGACTCAAGGGTCGAGAACGAGAAGAATCAAGGGGACAACAATAACAGCTCGGCCGCCGCCGAAGATCCCAAAGCCACCTCCGCGCGCAAGCCGACATTCCTGCAAATGGAGAGGTGGAAGGCGATCCAGAAAGCCAGGTGCAATGGAATGTCGCTTCGAGAGATCGAGCGGGAATTGGGGATCCACCGGAGCACCATTAGGAAATACCTGGACGCCGAGGGTCCCCCAAACCAGCTACCCCGGACGGCTCCCACGGCGTCAGCTTCTGCTAACATACCAGCCTGATCGAGTGACATTTATGCCGGACACTTATGCGGACATTTATCCTGAACGGCGACACCACAGTGGTACGTTTTGCCGCCGCCCTTGACAGACACTCCTTCCCCATCTCTGGGGCTGTTCTAACTCAGTTACTCCCCAGTGTCAGATTTAGTCTTGCCTATTACACGTCACCGTAGCATTGGTCTCTACTCCGTCCAGGTTACCGTAATCGGATCTGACTTGACGGTGTCGTCCAACTGGATGATGTAGATGGACGACCGGTAGGTCCTCGAACCCGGGCTGTCGAACGTCCTCCGGAAACGAGCTGACCCTGGCTTGTCCACCACTTCACGCCACTCCCCGTTGCCGAACCTCCGCTCCCAGGTTCCTCGGTAGTTGAGAGGTGGGTGGCTACGTTCCAAGTTGCTGGTGAGCACCACCTGGGTGCCCACCGGCACCACGTTGTCGTCGTCATTCGAGGTGATTGTTGCATAGGGCCAGATCTCGTCGGTGGCGGTTGCAGTAACGCGGTCCAACGTGTAGGTGACGCCGTTCCCCTCGCTATCAGAGCAGGTTACCTCCACGTAATATGTTCGTGGTTCAGCCTGGAAGAACATCTCGGTTATCGTATCCGAGCTGGCACCCTCGACGGAAGACCCGGCGCCATTCACACCGACCTGGTACCAGGCGTAGTGCATCGAACTGCAATCGCCTCCTCTGAGTTGAGCAGTCCAGGCCACCGGTTCCCCCCGAGCCGGCGAGGAGTTGCTCACCGTAATTCTGGAGAATTTCCGCCAGGTCAACGTGACCGGTTCCGAGCGGACGGTTCGGCCAGTGGACAGGGTTGCCACTGCGCGGTAGACGGCAGTTCGATTTACGTCGAACTCCACGCCTTTGGACTTTCTGGGCGGGCCGTCTTCGCGCCAGGTGCCATCCCCAAACCTGCGATCCCACTGGTAGGACGCGACGGTTATCCCTGATGCGACATTGGCGGTCAGGGTGATGCGCTGTCCGACCACCGGCGTGGAATCGCTCACCGATATTGTTACCAGAAACTGCGGCGTGGCTGTTACCCTGTCCGAAGCCGGACCTGTTCCTACCGGATTCACCGCCCGCACCTGGAAGGTGTAGCTCTGGCCGTTGGTCAGGCCGGTCACGGTGTAGCTGGTAGTCGTAGCATCACTGCCTGGAATATCCTGCCAGCCTCGACCGGAACCATCGCCCCGGAACTCGTATCTGGTGATTATTTCATACGCACTGGCGGCGGACCAGTTGAGTATCACGGAGTTGGCGTCCGGCGTCGCCCTGAGACCCACGGGTTGGGTTGGTGTCCCCGGCGTGGCTTCTACGCTGTCCGATGCCTGACCTCGTCCCGCCCCGTTCACCGCCCGGACCCGATAGGCGTAATCCAGGCCATTGGTCAATCCGGACACGGTGTAGGACGTGGCGTTGGCTTCCCCGTGGCCGCTGTCGGGTATCGGCGTCCAGGCTGAAATCTGGTAGGAGTAAGCTGACAGGGACAGTGAACCGGCGAATACCGTGTCGGCGTCCGCGTCCACGGCCACGGAATACCCAACCCGGTAATCAGTAGAGGCGTTGGGGGGAGTTAATTTCGCCGTTTCGACGGCGTCAGCCCAACCAGCGGCTGGCTCGGCATACAGGTAGGCCGCGCCGCCACGGGTACGGACCTCACCGTCGCCCACGTTACCGACTACGATGTAATCACCGCTAACCGCTACGGAGAAACCAAATTGATTGTTCAACTCACTGTCGGAAGCCGTCAGTTTGCCCGTTTCGTCGGCCGTTGCCCAACCGTCTTCGGGACGGACGAAAACGTAGGCCGACCCGGAAGGATGATCGTCGAGTTCATTTAGGGGAGCTCCCACTACTATGGTGTCGCCATCGACGCCCACTGATTCCCCGAAAAAGTCGAAGTCGTGTCCATCAGATGCGGTGAGCTGGGCCGTCTCCGTAGCGTCGGCCCACCCGTCGCTGGGCCGCTCGAACACGTAGGCCACTCCGGGAGGGTTTTCTTCCGAGAATGACTTGGGCGCTCCTGCCACAACGGTTGCTCCGTCCGTGGCTACGGACTTGCCGAATTGGTGATATTCGTCGCCGTCCGACGCGGTGAGTTTGGCGTCTTCGGTAGCGTCGGTCCAGCCCGAGTCGGGCTGGACGTACACGTATGCCGACCCCACCGACGCAACATTGTCCTCCTGATCCTCGTCTTCATCTCCTTCGTCATCATCATGGGGCGCGCCCACCACTATGGTGTTCCCGGCCAGCGCCACCTTGGCGCCGAACCGGTCTTCGTCGGCGCCGTCCGATGCGGCGAGCTTGGCCGTCTCGGTGGCGTCGGCCCACCCCGAGGCGGGTTTCGTGAAGACGTAAACCGCTCCGTGTTGCACGTCATCCACACCGTGTCTCTTGGCGCTGATGACGATGGTGTCGCCGGCCACCGCCACCGACACGCCGAAGCGGTCGCCGTTGCTGCCGTCGGAAGCGGTCAGTTCGGCCACCCGGGTCCACACGCCTGATTGCCTGGTGAACACGTAGGCGGCACCGGGGAGGCCGTGTTCCAGTTCATCCCCGGGCGCGCCCACCACGGCTACATCGCCGTCCACGGCCACCGACCAGCCGAAGCGATCGTCGTAGGTTAGGTCGGGATGGACCAGCTTGGCAACCTGGGCCTGGTAGTACTGGTGCTCCGTGATGCTGTCGTCGGCGGGATCGTCCCAGCTGAGCGTTACGCTACTGGGGCCACCCAACGCCATCGGATTGGCCGGCGCCCCGGGCAGGCTGCCCTGGGCATGGCTGACCTGGGGGAGGGTTAGGGACGCCAGCAGGGCTAGAGTGAACAGGACGGGAAAGAGCGTCCGCCGCGGGCAGACGCTCAACAACGCTGGGATTCCGACTGAGTCGGACAACTTTATCAGCAACCTCATACGTTCCTCCTCACATGCAACCAGCAGACGGACACCCCATGCCAGTGACTGCGTTGGGAAAGGCGGCAGCGTAGCCGGTGTCGGTGGTGGACCCATCCCCGTCCAGGTCCCAGCGGATGGCGTTCAGCTGCGCCAGGCTCGATACCTCGATCAGACCATCGTCGTCCGCATCGTAGTCCACCGTTTCCTGAGCCTGCACTGGCGCCGACAAACCTACCCACGCGCCGACGGCGACCAATACTGCTACCGCCAGCAATGGCAGCAGCCAGGGGAGAAGGCCCGTCCTCCACATCCAGCCTTTACGGGCAGGTTGTTTCAATAAGGGCTGACCGGCTTCGGTTGACGACGTTCCCATGCTGTTCATACCACTTCCTCTTCCTTGGTCGCCCCCGACGAGCTGACCGCCACGATACTGGCTGGCGCTGCTGGCTACCTGCCCATGGACGGCCCCGAGCAAGACGTGATCCGCACCGTTCGTTGCAACGGCAACGGTGAGATGCTGTTCATCCCGGCGGTGGCGGCCCTGGTGCTTGAAACGTCACGATCCAACCGCCGATTGGTGGATGTGGGCGGTCTGAACGACCGGGAATGACAGGTGCTGTTTCTGGCTGCCAGCGGAATGAACTACACCGACATCGGAGAACGACTCACGCTCAGCGCGAATACCGTGCGGGGGCACATGAGCCGCATCTTTCGAAAGCTGCACATCTCCAGCAGGACGGAACTCGGCATCTTCGCTGGGAAGGTGGAGAGCTGGCGCCCGGCAAACGGAGGAGAAGCCGCGCTCTATTAGATTTCCCGGAAGAAGCCGTTGCTGCAGAACCGGGTGTCGGAGGCGGTGGACCGGGCGGTCCTGCGGATCGCGGCGCAATACCCGATCTACGGACAGCTGCGCGCCGGCAATGTCAACGCCGACAGAGAAGAAACCAGCTCCGCCCGTGAGACTATAGGAACCTCGACACACACGTCCCGAACACCGCCTCAAAAGAGGTGCATAACTAGCTTTATGCTCTGCTTTTGATTCGAGTATACTGCCAGCTAAAATCGGACGCCCCGGGAGCAGATGACGTGCAAAGCTGGCAACCACCCGACTCGCCCGTTCCAGCACGAGCGCATGCCCTGGCGCCAGCCCGCCCCAACCTGCGGCGGAGCTGGGCCGGAACATTCCAATCGCCATCCAGCTCGCCGGAGCACGGGCCTTCGAGCGTTACGTCGACTTTTTCGCTGCCACCATCCGGAATGCCAACACCCGCGCGGCCTACTGGCGGGCGGTGCAACGGTTCTTCACCTGGTGCGAGGAAAGGCAGCTGGTGGAGCTGGACCGCATCCGTCCGGTTCACGTCAGCGCCTACATCGAACAGATGAACGCGGCGCCCCCCACGGTGAAGCAGCACCTGGCGGCGATTCGTCGCTGTCTGGACTGGCTGGTCTCCGGAGGGGTACTGGACATCAATCCGGCCGGCTCGGTGAAGGGGCCCCAGCACATCGTGCGAGAGGGCAAGACACCCCTGCTCGACGCGGAGCAGACCCGCCACTTGCTGGACTCGATACCGTTGCACAACGTGGTGGGCCGGCGGGACCGGGCCATCATCGGGACGATGGTCTTCTCCTTCGGGCGCATCGGCGCCGTGGTGGGCATGAACGTGGGCGATTACTACATGAGCGGCCGCCACCGGATGTTCCGGCTCCAGGAGAAGAGCGGCAAGGTGCACCAGATGCCAGCCCACCACCACGCCATCGACTACGTGGAG
Source organism: Dehalococcoidia bacterium (assembly GCA_965217175.1). Taxonomy (GTDB): domain Bacteria; phylum Chloroflexota; class Dehalococcoidia; order Lucifugimonadales; family UBA3495; genus Bin87. The sequence goes on along the minus strand of OZ244251.1, from coordinate 330,342 downwards.
GACTACCTGGACGCCGCCGGACTGTGGGGGCAACAGCAGGCCCCGCTGTTCCAGGCGGTCGACAACCGCAAGCAGCTGACCGGCAACCGGCTGGACCGCAAGAAGGCGCTGGAGATGATCAAGCGTCGGGCCATGGCCGCCGGTCTGCCGGAGACCACCTGCTGCCACACCTTCCGCGCCACCGCGATCACCACCTATCTGTTGAACGGCGGCGACGTGGAAAACGCCCGCCAGATGGCGGCCCACCAGTCGTCCCAGACCACGCGGCTCTACGACCGGCGGGGAGACCAGGTGACCCTGGACGAGATCGAGCGGATCCGGATCTGACAGCATCAAGACATCAATGGTTGATTTTGGAGGAAAGACCCTGACGCCGGGCCGGACGGAGACATTACGCCGTGCAATAGCGCGTTGGGCGTGGCAGCGGCTCGATCTCATCCTCCCACACCCCGTCGAAGGGGTCGGGCCGAGTGCGCCACCAGTGCTCCGGTTTCGTCGCCGACGGCAACGGGCCACTCTGCCACTTCCGTACCGAACGCACGCTCATCCCAGCCTTGGCGGCCGCCGCGTTTCCTGTGTCTTGCCTTCCATACGTTTATGCCTCAATAGCCTGACTTGTCGGTCTGTAATCAACGGTACCTCCGTACCGAATGATTACCTCATAATATCGACCGGCAAAAATAGTCGTCGTAACAGGCAGGACTAATTGTCGTTAATCAGGGGAGACCTAAGTGGCCGCTCTGGCTATCGGCCCCCCTCGCCACGGTGGCTAAAACTCTGGCGTTGTTCGAGGCCGGGGTAAAGACCGAGGGAGGGTCAACGGCTACTGGGACTTCCTCGGACGCGATGGTCGTAGCCTCCACCGCCGGTGGAGGCTTTTCTCAGTAGGCGGCACATCCACCCTGGTAGGCAATCTGATCGGTCTGGCCATCTACGATGCCGTGGCCGAAGGAGTACGCTTGGAACAGGAGGCATCGGGAAAATCCTTGGGCTCCGCGGCCGCTCGGAGCGTAATGTTGGTCCTGACCACGTCGCAACGCTAAGGGCATCAAAATGGGCCTAGCGAGCGCATGCTCCTGGGCCGTGTAACGGTATTGTCCCGACCGACATCAGGGGGTAGGAGACACAAATCAAGACAAGACGGACTGGTACATTAGGCTTGATGCAAGGAGGTTCTGTGTCGACTGGCGACCTGCCCAAGTATGCTGCCAAGGGGGAAAGGCAGAAACTGGACCTTGATTGGATAAGATTGCTGCACCAAGAGGGACTGCCTCCTTTTTTGCCGGTAGCGTCCGATCCACCGGCCAAGTTTGGGCAAGCGATACGCGAGTTCAATCGAGCACAATACTGGCAATGTCACGAAACCCTGGAAGAACTTTGGCTGCCCGAAGGGTATCCCCTGCGCTTGTTTTACCATGGACTGATCAAGGCGGCGGTTGGCCTCCTGCACCTAGAGCGACGTAACCGCCATGGAGGGACAGCTAAGCTCCGTGACGCCCAATATGCCCTGACCCCCTTTTGTCCCAAATTCATGGGCGTTGAAATCGGAAACTTGCTCAGCGATATCGGCAAGCGTTTGGCCTATTGCCAGGATGCAGAAGTAGCAGACTGGTACGCCATAGACCAACTTGCTCCAGTCTATTTACACTTTGAGAACCCCCTATTGAAACCATGCTAGTAGAGCTCGGTGAACGCCAGCAGAGGAACCTATGGTAAATCGAGAAATTCAAGCCACCTGGTATTACCACAACGGCACCAAGCACCCCCACGGGAATCTGATGGACCCTCGGCACTCCTTTGACCCGTCGAGCCAACCCCTGCTGTTCAAAATATACCCGGATCTGGATCCGATTCCGTTGCCGTTTGAGGCATCGCCATCGGTGGTGCCCGCGCTATCCGCGATCTCCATGGAGGTTATTCCCTCAGTCAGTGACGGAACACTGGATATCACCACCTTGAGCAGCATTCTGTACTTCTCAGCTGGGATTACCAAGAGGTTGAACTTCCCCTGGGGATCCATGCCGTTTCGTGCCGCGGCCTGTACCGGTGCTCTGTACCACATCGAGCTTTATGTGGTATGTGGAGACCTGCCTGGTTTAGCAGCCGGAGTCTACCACTATAATCCCGGAGGGCCGTCCCTAACCCGGCTACGGCCGGGCGACTATCGGGGAACCCTGGTGGCTGCCAGTGGCAACGAGCCGAGCTTGACCCATGCTCCCGCCATAATCCTCTATACCGATGTATTTTGGCGGAACGCCTGTAAGTACCAGGCCCGGGAATACCGCCACTCCTATTGGGACAGCGGAACCATTCTGGCGAACACTTTAGCCATAGCCGCGGCGCATGGCCTACCTGCTAAGGTGGTGGCCGGATTCGTGGACAGCTCGGTTAACCGCCTGCTGGATCTGGAGAACCGGCAGGAAGTAGCTCTCGTGTTGGTACCAGTTGGATTCGTTCCCGAGCCGTCAATCGGATCCTCTTCCGACTTAGAGCCACTTGCGCTGGATACTCAGCCGATTTCGGAGTGCGAGGTAGAATTACCCGCCATTTGGGAGATGCACGGTGCCTCCTCTCTGACGGATGAAGCAGAGGTGGTTTCTTGGCGAGGCGAAGGCCCGGCAATGCTGATGCCCCATCCTTCGGGACGCCTCGTACCGTTAAATCGCTACTCTGACGGCGAGACGCCCCAGGACTCCATCGAGTCGGTCATCGTTCGGCGCGGGTCCGCACGCCGTTTCAGCCGCGAATCGATAACCCTCCGGGAGCTGTCGACGGTGCTCGAAAAGGCCACGCAGGGCATCCCGGCAGACTTTTTAGGACAACCTGGCGCTGCTCTCAATGATATTTACCTGATCGTGAACACTGTGGACGACCTCCCATCTGGCGCATATGTGTTCCACCGAGACCTGAAGGCTCTGGAGCTGCTGAAAGAAGGAGACTACCGTCGGCAAGCTGGTCATCTGGGGCTCGATCAGCCGCTTCCGGCCGATGCCAGCGTCGACTTTTTCTTCATGACTAATCTGAATCCGATACTGGAGCGTTTTGGTAACCGGGGTTACCGGTTGGCTCAGCTGGATGCCAGTATCACAGCGGGCAAAATCTACCTGGCAGCCTATGCCCAAGGACTGGGGGCCTCTGGCCTGACGTTTTACGACGACCAAGTATCCAGATTCTTCTCGCCCCACGCGGCAGGTAAAAGCGTGATGTTCCTGGTGGCGCTGGGGAAGCGAGCCAGGCGTAGGCTAGTCACCCTCGACACCAGTCGGCTGAGGCAACAGCCCAACTTGTAAAGGGCACGCCACTTAAGGAACTTGACCATCGCCGAGGAGTTGCCATACCTGGAGAGAAAACACACCTCTCCGAGACCAAGCGAGCAAATTTTAGAAGTAGAGACTATCAAGGTCCCAAAACCGTCAAGCTAGAAACCGGAGTCGAGGAGTGCTTTGCATGAGAGTGTATTGGCGAAAGGTGAAAAGGGGAGAGAACCTGATTCTCAGTGACGAAAACGACGGCCATGAAGAGGAGCTTGGAGGGTTCCGAGACACCAAACGGGGCATCGACGCGTTGGCGAAGACTTTTACCTACGACCCGAGCCGCTCCCGGAAGGGGTTCCCATCTATCGAAGAAGCCAAGGATTTCGTGGAGTCCTTCAGACCTTGGGAGCTATTCGGTACCCAGGGCGTTACTGTCGACCCTGGGGTTAGACCCGCCCTAGATTCGGCCACAACAGACACAGCGGGCACGCCAGACCAGCCGGCGCAGTCGATGGTGGCGGACCTGCGATCAACGAGAGGATGGTGGCAGTTCTGGAAGAAGAGTTAGACGCTCGATGACCCTCCCGCCAGAGACCCGCGCCAGTAGATGCCACTTGGCTTTGGTTTAGTATCCCATGCTCGCACGGTCAGATATTAAGCTGTTCCAATCGCCAAAGGGACTTCCTTTCGATGGGCGGATGCGGCAACTCTCCGGAACCGTTAACCCAAGGATCAGATGGTTTTTGCTATCAAAGTTGGGGAAAGGGAGTGACGAATATAGCGGAACGAAAGCCAGGGCCGTTTTAATCCAGGTCGCATTACAAAAAGGAGAAGTAGCCATGTACGTCATCAGAAGAATCGCCAAAGCGCAGCCGGGGAAGGTATGGCAGGTTGCCAACCTGCTGATCAAAATATGCGCCGCCTACGAGGAGAATGGCCGGCCCAAGGCACAAGTGTATGTGTCCCAGGGCCTGCCGGGAACTCCCAACGTGGCCTATGCTGAGTGGACCCAGGCGACCATAGAGCCCAACTGGCCTTCCCAGGTCCCCGAGGTGGTACGGACTCTGAACGCCGAGATGCAGGCCCAGCTCGACTCCTACGAGATCGAGTTCTACGAGCTGGTCACACCGGAGAAGCTAGCCGAGAGGGGGGTCTCATAAAAGACCTACGATAGAAGACCCCTGTAAGCCAAGGAGGGGTTTGTATCGAGCGTCACCGTCGGTGTCCTGATTGCCATCTGCCCTCCTGCCTTCGGTGGGTCATGCGGAGGCGGCAGGTTCCAGCCACGCCAGATAAATCATCAATAAAGCCAGGCGCCGATGGATGGTCGGCGCCTGGCTGGTGGTCGGCATCAACTCGGTCTTCCCGAGGCGGGAAACCCGAAGGCCGGTTGGTGGCCCGGTGGGCAACGTTGCCTGTTCCGAAGGGCGGCTCTGATTGTAGGAAATGAATCAGGCCGCGGCAGCGTTGCCCACCGGGCGAATCATGTCACCCTGCCATCTATGGTTCAGCGTGATCAGCGAAACCACTTCCCACCTCCGGTGCTGACGGGCGTAATGCCCCTCGGTTCGCAACGGGTGAGGTGTCCCTGCCACCCCAGCGTTCATAATATATAGTATATTATCAGGCGATAACTGTCAACCCAAGTCCGGCCCACACTCGCCGGATTGAATCACGATATCAGACGCACTGCCGTAGCCCGCGGCCATCCCCCAGCGCTCGTCCGCGGGCACTTCCAGCGGCCAAGGCAATTGAGCGGGCGTATACGCATGCTCAGCAGATCGGTGGAGTCAAGCAACCGGCTCAAACACGATCTCAGGCACTACCACTTCCCAACTCTCGCCGCGCAGGCCATCCCGGTAATCGGGGTCGGAACGCTCGCGGTCCCATTCCACGACTGCCATCACCGTTGCGCAGGCGCAGCGCACACCGGACGCAGCCTTGAAGCCCCTCGCCAGTTGTCCCACGACCGTACCGCGCTGGTCCAGCAACTCCCAACGATCTGCCCCCATACGCGCCTGAAGCGGGTCGCCGGGCGAAAGCGCGGAGATGGCGGCATGCACTGGATGCTCCGGCTCCCGGTAACCGCCGAAGCTCAGAAACACGTCGCGCAAGCTGAGCCGCTGATAACGCCGGCGCAGCTCCCGTGCGGGCGGCGTGAGCGCCACGGGCTCGCGTTGGAGCAGGGCCGATGAACTATTCAACAAAGCATCCTGGAACCGGTGCCTCCCGGGGAAACGCATCAACGCGAGGGTCTGTTTGGCGCGGGTCATGGCCACGTAGTACAGGCGCCGCGGCGCGTCGGCATCCTCGTCGCGCCCCACCAAATCCCAACCCCCGTCGAGCACGACGACGTGGTCAAACTCCAGTCCCTTGGCCCGGTGGGCCGTGAGCAGCAATAACCCGCGCTGACGGCGGCGAATTTCCCGGCCCCACTCGGCCAGCCATTCGATAAAGCTGTCCACCGGAGTCTCGGCACCGCCGGTCTCCAGCACATACTCGGCCATCGCCTCGTGAAGCAGCTCGATCCAGGGGTTCGGAGCCCGACTGGCCAGCCAGTCTTCAGTATCAGAGCTCGTCACCAGGCGGGAATCTCGTCCTCGCAGCCAGTTCACCAGCGCCCGGGTCTCCCGCAGATGCCAGACGCCCGTAAACTCCTCGCTGGCCAGCTGCACCGGAATATCTTCCAGTTCGCAGAGGCCGCGCACCGGGTCCAGATAACTCCACTCCCGCGCGATCACCGCGCAGGTTGACCAATCCCAGTCAGCGTCCGGCACGAGGCCTGACAACCGTCGCAGCTCGGCCACCGCCGCCTGCGCCTGGGAGACTGGGTTGTCGCCAGCCGGCAGGATTTGCACGCGGCCCCGGGCCACCGGGTCCAGCAGGGTCCAGTCGCCACCTGAAGGATCCTGGGTCCGCGCCCGGTTGACCATGATGGGATGGTCTTCCTTCATCCGGTCTGGCGCCGGCTCGATCACCGCGTTGGCGGCCGCGATGATGTTGCCGGTAGAGCGGTAGTTGTCGGTAAGCCCGAATCCACCGAAGGGATGCAGTCGCGCTGGCCAAGGCAGGGATGAGAGGTTCGGGAAAGAGGCTGCAGAGCCTTGATCCGTAGAGATTCGGCTGGGTGCGGAGAACGATGTGGTCGACAAATGGGAATGGGTTGAGGGTCACGGCCGAGCTCCGTTGGGGTATGTAGAACCAATTGATGTTGGGATGTGAGGGCCAGAACCGGAGATGCGAGCGATCAGGTTGGTGGGGCCCACGCGTTGCCCGTTCTGAGGGCACCCTTCCGGGTGACCCTTCGAAGGGTACAGTGGCGCCCGCCTCTATATAGAATAAACGTAGCTGAAGCGGTGGAGCAATCCGTCGATTGACGCTCAAAACCACCCGCCGGTAAACCCACACGATAAGGGCAGGATGACGGAAGTAAGCAGGGCCATCATGCTGGAACTCCTGGCGACCGATCCGGAACTGAGCTCGGAGTTGGCACGGTTCCGGCAAGGTCGCGAGCGTTCCGACTTCGCCATTACCGCCAAGAAGATCGGCGTGCTGGCGCTACGGCAGGCTCAGGGTCGCATTGAGGCCGAACAGGTTCGCCGTGAAGGCGACCGCATGATCGAAAATTTGCGGCAGCTGATAGACGACAATTAGTCCTGCTGGGCTGTTGCCTCACCAGAGAATGTTACCGAAACTTTAGCACTTGGAATCCGCTCCAATCAACGCCAGTTCCGGCAAATATGCTTGACGCGGGACAGCGGGTGGAGATAGTCGACGCGGCGGAGTTGCTGGGACAGTTGCTGCTCCAGGACATCGAGCGCAAGAGCGGCGATGGCGATGCTGATCATGGCGTAAGCCGCCAAGGACCGGTGAGCAAGGACCGGATGCTGTCGGTACATGATCCGGAGTTCCACCACGGCCACAAGAGCAGTAGGCGGCGGTTTGACGGCCACAAGAGCAGTAGGCGGCGGTTTGACGGGCACAAGGCAGCCGTGGTGGTGGACACCGACACTCAACTGATCACCACGGTGGACGTGCTGCCCGGCAACGCCTGGGACAGCATGGGCACTCTGGAACTGGTGGAGCAGAGCGAGGCCAACGCTGGCGTCCCGGTTGATGAGGCCGTGGGCGACGCCGCTTGCGGCGACGGTGGCACCCGCCAGGACTTTGCCGACGTGGGGCGGACGTTGGTAGCCCGAGTACCGGGCCGCCCGACCGGAAGCACTTCCCCTCGGTTGCGCTGCCGAAAGACGACTTCGTTATAGACCTTGTGGCGGGCATGGCGACACGAACCGGCCGTACCTACAAACTGGAAGGCTTCCGGTTCTATGGTGCGGTGTGCGGAGCCTGCTCTCTGAGTCCTCAGTGCGCGGCCGCTAGACCCGGCATCGGGCGCACGGTGCGGCTGCATCCCCAGGAATCCCTGTTGCAGGAGGCTCGGGCGTTACAGAAAAGCCCAACGTTCACCGAATACCGCCAGCTACGGGTGGTGGTCGAACACCGATTGGCCCGGCTGGTCCAGTTGGGCATTCGTCAGGCAAGGTACTTCGGGCGTGCCAGGCCCAAATTCCAACTGTACCTGGCCGCCACCGTGGCCAACCTGACCTGTTGATGGACAAAATGGGTCTGACCGGTGATCCTGACCCCGAACTTTCCGCCTGCACTGCCGTCGCCCATCCTGCCATTGATTGCAGCGCCCATCGGCGCTGCAACCTGGCGTGGGCTCTGGTTTGCCTCACGTGCGCATTCCCGCCCCCTTTACTCTTTCCAAAGCATGCTTTCCGGCCAAATTTCTAGCAACATGATTATACTCCGGCCAACCTGGGTGGGTTGCTGATCATGGCGACCACCTTCGATGCCAAACTGGAACCGTTTCGTAAAACCCCGGTCACACCCGACGGGCTGGACGTCAGGGAGCGTATCTGCCGCTCAGGTGTTTGGAACAATAACCATGTCCCGTACGACGGGTGCGTGGGTGCTTCACATGGGCTCTTTCCGGTGTTGAAAGACGGTTGCCGGCGGATTCTCCGGGCTGTCGATCTTGGTGTACGAACATGGCGGCGAGAAATGGCAAAACCTCAGCCGAATTCTGCGGGGCGGGACGCCTTCAAAACCGGACCGCAGCCTGCTGAATGGCCGCGCGGGCGTTCCACCACCGGAAGTAGCACTCGGTTGGCCGATGGGTCTAATTGCCGTCGGCGGTGATTAGAACCGTGTAGGTGCCGGTTTGTCCGTTATAACTTTGGATCAACCAGAAGAATTCACCGGAATTCGGCGCCACCCACGGAACCGTGAACGATCCCAGCCACGGCCCTTCTTGGGATCGCAGACCCTGCAGGGGGGTTGTGCCGTCCGACGCTAGCAGAGACGATTGCATGGGTCTGAGTGTTCCGAACTCGAGACCCATTGCATAGGTCCTGCCCTCAATTGCGCGGAAGGAGAAGAAATCGCGGTCGAAGGGGTGGTCGATTACGCCGGGAACAGACTGGCCAAATTTTAACGGTGTAGCCTCCGCCGCCGCGCCACCGTGGTCATCCGGGTGTATCGGGGTTTCTTTAATCACGATGGTGTAGTCACCCAAATTCCCTTGGGGGCTTTGGACGACGGCGTGATATTGGCCTGACTCAACCGCCATCCACTGAAACTGATACCCCGTCCAAAATCCCCCGCTTGTGCTGAAGTTGTCCGTAACGAGGGAGCCAGTGGCGTCGTGTAGCTTCGCTCTCACATAGACGAAGTTTTCGTTCTGAACCTCCACTCTATACCAGTGGCTTTCCGTGGCCTGGAATCGGAAGAAGTCGAGGTCCGACTGGCTGTCGAGCCTGCCCTTGTGGGGAGTATCAAAACCGACGGTGCTAGCGGTGGCGGCGGTGTCACCGTGGTCATCCTGTCCGACGACTTGAGGCGCCACGTATAGCGAATATGGGCCGGTGCTGCCAGATCTACTCTGTACGATCAGGTGGTGGTTCCCCGTCTGCTGCGGCACCCACGTGGCAAACATCCCGGAATCCCCGCCCCATAGTGAACCCAAAGCCTGGGGCGGTCCACCGTCGGCCGGGAGCACGCGCATGTGGAAATCCGACTGCCCATGGTGCGTCAGCTTGACTTCGTAGCTGGTCCCACCTTCCGCGGCGAGTTGGAAATAGTCGACGTCGAAAGCATGATCCAGGTGGCCCTGGGCGTTCACTCCCATTGCTAATGGCGTTCCCGCATCGGGGTTGTCACCGTGGTCGTCGGTGGCGTTGGCGCCGTCGTCCGCCAGATCTATGCCAAAGTACTCCTCAAACAAGGCGCGCAATTCCGAGTGCCGGTGAGCCGGAGTGTTCTGCAGGAACACCTGGTACATGTCCTTGGGGGTTAGCCCGATACCCAGTTCGCAGCACAGCGATATGTAATCCCCGAGGGCGAGCGAAGTGATCTCTTCGCCCAATGTCTGGAACAAGGTGAGGAAAAAACGCTCTCCCATCACGTAGTGGCAGGAGTCAGTGTCATGACCGATACTGATCGGGTACCGACGCACCAGCTGGTCCAGATTGTAAATTCCTTGCCGGTGGCAAGCAGATTCGAGGCCTTGAACAGTCTTGCTCAGCCGTTCTGACATGGATTCGATGCCTTTCTGGTCCCGAACATAGGCAGCCACAGTTTGAGCCCCGCCTTCCTGCAGCCAGGTTGGGTGGATGTACTCGGGGCTCACAGTGCGCCCATCGAAAGTACGCACCATGTTGTGGCGCCTGGTGTGGGTCCCGCCCCAGGGGGCGTTATACCTTGCACCCACTGGCTCATGGATGACGGTGAAGATGATGTTGTCCAATGGCATCGGCAGCCTGGTAACCTGCTCCAGCGCGCGGGCGCCATCCTCCATCGCCCCGGTGACGGCGTCCAATTCCAGGGTCGGCGCGTTGGAAAACGCCCACAGGTGGATCCGTCCTGAGAGGGGCAATACGACGGTCCTGGACGAAGAGTAACGTGTATTGATCATATCGCCGTAAAGATCCGGCGACACATCGTGGATGTCCCTCAACGTCACCAGAAAAGCCGCTTCCTCAGGGGAGATACCGTCAGTCAACCAACTTTGATTGGCCAGCGACGCCATATCGTCAGGCTTCGACCTGGCCAGGTAACCGAAAGAGTGCATAACGCCCTGATTCCGCCGGTCCAACTTGGAATCCAATAATTCCAAGACGTGCACACCCAAACCCCGATGACGAGCCAACACGGCGACGAAGTCTTCGATCGCCTTCTTGTCAAAGTAATCCACTCCGTCGGCAACCCATGGCCGATCCAACAACGCATTGGTCAGGGTGATTTCTCTCCTGGCAAATCTCGGCAGCCTGGTGAGTGCCTCCGCCTCCCAGACATCCAAACCGTCAACGACCCACGGGAAGCTGGCCAGTCGGTTGGCCAGTTTCACATCGAACGTGGCGATATCGCGCATCGCGCTGATCGCCTCCTGTTCCATTTCACTGACACCATCTGCGACCCAGCTCATGTTAGCCATGGCTCGAGCAAATCCGAGATGGCTCCCTGGTCGAATACCGATCGCGGTCAAGGTCTTGAGTTCCAGGTGGTTCACGCCGTCGTCGAACCAGGCGTATTTGGTCACACGATTGGACCAATCAGGGTCCTGGAAGGCGGGAATTGTGGCGAGTTGGCCCAGCAATTCTGCCTCCGGCGGGGTAATGCCGTCGGATATCCAGGCCAGCTGCAAGACCTCCTGCACCGCCGATGGGTTGGACGATGACAACGCTCGCAAGGTTCGCATCACCTCAATTTCAGCATCGGCCAGTCCGGTGGAGAAAGAAGGCAGAGACATCAGGTGCAGGGCTGCCTCGGGAGCCCAGAACGACCAGTCCTTGAGCGTTTCCAATATTTCAGCTTCGGCTGCTGTTATGCCATCACTGGCCCAGGGAATCGTTCCGAGCCTTCCCGCGAGTTCCGGTTTGGTGACCGCCAGGTACGCCACGACCTGGATCGCGACGGCTTCCGAACGGTCGATGCCATCGGCTACCCATAACAATTGGAGCAAGTTTTCCGCCAGAGCCGCGTCGTGGAGCCAGATGATGGCGATGTCTTCGGTGGCGCCAACGTGCAAAGCGTCTGTCGGATCCATGAACCAACCCGGCAACAGGGCCGGATCGACCTTTATGGTCTCCCGGGGCGTCAACGTGGGTGCCGGGACGGGTGTCGGCGTAGGTGGTGGTGCTGGGGTTGAAGTTACCGGAACCGTGGTAGCCGGCGTCGAGGCGAGACTGGGTTCCGAGAAAGGCGCGGCCTTCCGAGAATGGGCAGGTGTCGGACTAGCGGTTGCCCCAACGTTTTCGGACGTGGGTTGCAACGTTGCGAGAGGTTCCGGTGCAGCGACATCGTCGGTGGGCGGCGCGGTGTTTCCTCCGCATCCCCATATGAATAAGACCAACAGGATAACGATGGCCTCCAAAATCACCCGACGAAGCACCGGACTGCTATGTCGACGAGCGCCAGGCGCTCCGAAGGTCAAAGCCGTGGATCTCAATTCAACCTCCAAATCCGACACCAACAAGCCACTTGGGTGCGACCTGCGGTCCGGATATTAGCAGCAGTTGGTGGAATGGGAAAGTTCATCCCCGGCGGCCCAGTATCGGGGCGGCGTTCTACATTTGCGGTGAACACGCCCACCATACCCGTTGTCTGGTTCGACCGAACCATAGCACGCGTGACATGGAAGCCTGATACCCACGAACGGGAAAGGGGGAGTTGTCGCAAACGGTTCATCAATCTCATCGAGCTGCTGAAACCCGCCATCATTGCTGACATCTCTACCTTTCGTTACGGGTTTTGTCGTAACGACAACGCAAAGTAGGGCAATCCTAACTGCAACGGCAACCGAGGATTCCTGGAAGTCCGGGAGGGCGATGCACCCGAACCCGACGTCTATCCGCGCGCCGTACGCTCGACGAGGGACCGACGCTGCGATCAACCGGATCTACGGAAGCTTCGTGCGGGGAGGCCCGACCGCCGGTGCTTGGGGGTGGCCGGCTGATACTCTTAACCGCCGGGCTGCGAGTGGTGGATCCCATCCTCCTGCGGGCTCGCCTTGACCAGGTGCGGTTCGTCGTGGAGATCAGTACCGATGGGACGAGGTCCAGCCGATTGGCGACGTTGACGCATTGCTGACCGACATCGGAAACTTCTGGAGAGAAGACTTCGCCGCGCCCTGACTGGGCGAACGGTATAACATCGCCGAAAACTGGGTCGCCCGCGGCGCCCACAACTTGAGAGTCGGTGTGATTGGAGAGGAAGACCTGCTGGAGTAAAGGGTGCTCCCCCGCATAACGGGCGCGATATTTGTCCTCCCGGGGTAGACTCCCGCTGAGGTTCAATTGATGTCAAGCGACAGACTCGCTATACCGCTGCGACACGACCCCCCATCCGCTAACGTTGGGATATGAGGCTACCCTCGTCAAGGACCACGCCCGGTCCGGTGACCACCTACCTCCTCTTCGATAAGTCGAACGGCGTGTTCGGGTCGGAACGCTTCCACGGAGCGCTGTTGGAACGTTTCATCTGCCGCGTCCGCTCCTTTTAAGGCGAACGGTACCATCGCCTCAAGGACAGCCGGCAGGAAACTGGCTCATCGCCTGCAAGGAGGTGCATACGCCTACGCCATTAGCCAGATCACGGGGAAGCCAGTCAAGGAGGTGGTGTTCCTTTACCTGCAACCAAAGCTCGAAGTAGCCCTCGCAGATCTCATGGGAGCCATGTCGGACGCCCAGGATGCAGCACGAACAATCTTTCGAAATAGCGTGGATTAGCTGCCGTTGTCCGTCCACCGTCAAAGACAAAAACTGAGGATAGCTGCGTCGTATTTTCGCGCCAATCTGGATGAGATTCCCTTACACCTGGACCGGCCATCACTTGAGCCGCATCCTCGGCGACAATGTGGCAACACTTTTGGGGACGTTTGAGGCAATGGGGACTACCAGAACTCAGAACATTCTACTCAGTCGACAGCACGAACCCACACCCGCCCAGAACTGTCATAACGGAGATATCTTGAACATCTTGCGACTATTCTAGGGATGGAAGAAAAAGGATCCGAACAGCCCGCTAGCGCTCCTGATGTTTCGTCCGCAGTACTAATGACACCCGTGCATTCGTCAGCGGACACGAAGTGTGAAAACAACGAGGTGTCGGTTCCTTTCCCTCTTCAAAGCGTGCCAGAGTCAGGGGAACGCGTCAGCACGGTCGACAACGATACGGCGAATGGGTTGCACCAGGAAGTTCCGCGGTGGTGACCGGCCGAGATATCGGTGGGACGGTTTATTCGGCATCAGAACCGGGGGCAATTCGACCGGAGGCTGACCAGGAAACCTTCCATAGACCCGACACTGCCTGTTTCGGATGTGGGCGAAGACTGTTCAGGCGAAGGTGTATCGTATTGGCCGGGCTACTCAGAGATCAGCGGGGCGTCGCCACTGGCCTTCTGCTCTGGCCCAATGCTGAATACGCCGGCGGCTCCCGCGGTCAGGAGTTTCTGCCAGGCCTGAATCTGGCTGGGGTGGACCTGGTACCTGGCCGCCAGTTGGGCCACCGTCTCCTCCCCCTGCACCGCCTCCAGGGCCACCTTGGCCTTGAAAGCCGGGTTGTGTTTCCTCCGTTGTTTCGACATCTCCCACTCCTTCCCGACAGCTACTGCTGCCTTCAGTTAACCCCGAATCCACCGAAGCGATGGTCGCTGGCGTTGACACCATGGATGATGGGTAAGGGAAGGCGAACGGGGTAGGCCCGATTGCAATAGATGGGGATGAGGGCGGCGTGAGGTAGGCACACCGATACGATGATGGTGGCCCGCCGTGGCTATGGCGGACATAATTCGATAGGCGATGGGCAAGGAGTGCCCTGCGCGGACTGAGTTGGTGCGAGTTGGTGGGGACGTTCAGTTGGCCGGATAGCGGGTCAGCGGGCTGGTTGCCGCCGTCAGGCAGGAGATGGCAGGGCTCGCAATCGAGCGAGGGCGTGACTGAACTGGGTTTCCCAGGGCCAGCGCTGGGGAAGATGTAAGGGGCAGATGCAAAGTGAGGCGGCGCGCCGAGCGGGTGAGCCGTCCGGCGAGGGAGAAGAAGCGTCGTTGCAGGGTCGTGTTGGTCACTACCGGCTCGCCCAGACCGATGCGAGTTGTCCAGCGGGCCAGGTTGTGCGCCATGACCCCGTATCGAGTACGGGGCAGGCTCTGGACGGCCAGCCAGGCCCCCTTCGGCAGGCTCAGGATTGGCGGGGAAACGGCCCGAGGGGAGGTGATTGAGCCCGACGCCGTACTTCAGAGCCTGCCCCGCACTTGATGCGGGGTCGCGGATGGCATTCTCGATCTCGGCGTGGCGCCGATGGTCGGCCTCCAGTGCCAGGGTTGCCCCGTCCCGGTCGGTGATGCAGCCGTGATAGCGGTAGTTGGCGAACAGCGCCAGTTGGGAGCCGGGCGTGGGCTTGACCCGGCGTACGATGAGCTGCACGGTTGCGGCGTCGGGCTTGCTCTCGAAGGGTACATACGTGGTCTCGGCCACGTCAGCGGCGCCCTCCATCCAATATGGGATGGGCGTCCAGTCCTCCTCGGGTATGGCCTCGATGATATTGCGCAGGCGGGCCTGCTGGCGGATGGTGATGGAGAAGCGGACCTCCATTTTGCGACAGACGGCGACCAGGGCGTGGGCATAGAAGCCGCTGCCGGCGCGCACCGTGAGTTGTCCCCTGGCCCCGCCGTAGCGCACCCGTCCCACCGTCTCACGCAGGAAGTGGGCGGCGCCCCGAACGGTGTTGGCGCGGCCCTCGCGCAGCCGAGATATCAGCACGTCGCCGGTTCCGGCCCCAGAGTCCGGGCCCGGGCCAGCAGCGGGTGATAGCCTCGCTGGCCGGTGTAGCTGTGTGGCGGGCGCCTTCCTTGGCCAGACCATAGGTCTCGCAGCTGGTGGAGTCCAGGTCGATGGTCAAGGGCGCGTCGCCCGGTCCCGCCCCAGCCGACCAGGCCCGTGTCAGCAGCTCCCGGCTCACCCGGTCCAATTGGCGTACCTGGCCCACCGGAAGCTGCGCAGGAAGGTCCCCAGGGTGGATGGCGCCTTGACCACGCAGACGATGACGCCAGCCGTCCCGCCGGTGCGCAACACGTCGGCGTCGTCGATGCAGTCGCCGCCAGCCAGCGCAGACGCCACCGCGTCATCATCTTGTCTCCAGGATTGGCTCGGCCCAGGGCATTGCCCAGGTCGAGGCGCCGGTCAACCAGTTCGGGAAGGCCCAGGTGCAGGGCCAACGTGGCCGGAAGGAGCAGGCCAGCATTGGCCACCAGACGGTGGTCATCAAAGGTGATTTGGATGCGGTCGGGGTGCTCCAGTGGTAGCATCTATCGAGTGCTCCTGGTCTGGGGTCGGTTTTGTGTTTCCGAAACCATTATCCCCGAAGCACAGGAGCACTTTCTTACCCCTTCAGCACGCCGCCACACTTATCTTTTCGGTGGATTGGGGTTAAGGCGCGGGATTCTCGCTTAGCTACCTGTCCAGTTTCCCGGGTCCACCTCAAGTTTCGGATTGGATACTGTTCCGAGTAACTCGCCAGGCCTGACCGTGTCTTACCAAGTGTCTTTTCGAAGGACTCACTGATTCAGAAAATGTGGGTGTAGAGGTTTGCGGCGCGTATTAGACCGCAAGGAACAGGCACAATTAGTCTGGGGGTCGACGGCAACTTCAGCTTATCCCATGAGGCGATATGGATGACGAAGCGATATTCCCGCTGCCAGACGTGGCAAGGATTTTTGAAGAACGGGGCAAATTTCTTATACTTCCCGTGAAATTCCGCCGTTTCGCTAGATTTTGAATACATAACTGGGCCGTGGATCACGGTGATGGATTCGCTTTGACCTGCGTCGGTGGACAGGTTGAACGAGTAAGCTGCTACGGCTCTCCCCAAAAGGTTCGCGAACGTTGATGTATTTCCAATAAGTGTTTCTGCATCGTACTTCGGCTTTGCGGCCCGCATTTGAAGCCTCAACTGCGCCCGTTTCCCATCGTCGTGGGGTTTGATTGACGTGCAAAATAACAGGCCAGAATTCTTGATGATCTTCACGCCGCCTGGAGGGCTGCAGAAATCAGAAATGCCTTCCGTCGGATCTCCTAAGCCGTCGTCTTGGTGGCGTGAACCTTCCATCAAACTCAACAAAACATCCCGAGACATTGGAATAGCAAACCGCCGTTCCGAGAATCTCAACACCTGTTCACCTTCCTGCGGGGTGACCTTGGATTCATCACATGTCGGAATCTCGCGGTCACGGAATTCGAGCCATTGATAGTGGTCATTTACTCAATTTGGGCTCGAACATTCGTCGTTATTCCAGTCCACCCGATATACTTTCACGAAGTGTGCGCCGACTGTAAAATCCTTCGTAAGCCGTAGAATTGGCGGGTGGTGTTTCAATTGTCCGTGTCCTTATTCGTCATTGTTTCTATATTCGAAACTCATCATAACCCCAAGGATGGCAGCACCGGTTTCTCATGCCCGAGGCATGTTTCGCGCCGCAAACGGTTGGGTTACACTGGCTAACGCCTAATCTGCATTGTGCGGCTCATCCAAATTTTACGTTGGTTCAAATTGGAACCATGTTACGAAAACATCTTCATCACCGGCGCCGCCGGGTTTGCTGGCTCTCACCTTGGCCGGGCATTGCTTGACCGAGGCTTCTCAGTTACCGGGCTGGATGTTACGCCGCCGGCCCATGCTCATCTGCTTCGCAAAGAGCTGAAACATCGCCGTTTCCGTTATCTTTGGAAGAGCGTGCAGGATATTCAACCTGCCGACGTGGAAGGGCACTCGGTCGTGGCGCATCTCGCCGCCCAGGCCGACACTCCCATGGCCTTCGATTCGCCGCGCTACACGGTGATGCAGAATGTCGATGGGACCATCGCGCTCCTTGAGGCCGTGCGGCAAGCCGGGTGCGTTGAGAAACTGATTTACGCTGGTTCGGGCAATGAGTTGGGCCGACCCCTATACCTGCCCATCGATGAAGATCACCCGCTCACGCCGCACAATCCCTACGGCTTTTCCAAGGCTGCCGCCGAGCTAGCCCTTTGGGCCTGGCACAGGGCCTACGGGTTGCCGTCAATCGTGATGAGCACTGGCGTGGTCATCGGTCCGGAGATGCGCCGGGAGGTTTTTATTTTCAAGTGGCTCTGGAATGCGCTGCACGGGCTGCCCATCGTGGTGGAGGGCGGGCAGCAGACCCGGGACGTGTCCTACATCGACGATGTGGTGGATGCCTGGATCCGTGTGATTGAAGCCCCGACCGAAAAAGTTGTCGCGCAGAAATTCTTCGTCGGGCAGGGCCAGGAGCGCACCATCGAAGACCTTGCCAAGCTGTGCCGCGATGCCGCAGGAGGCTCCGCGCCTATCGAATACGTGGATTACCGCCCCGGAGAGGAAGGACAGCGGGAAGCCTTCACCACCGAAAAGGCGCGCCGAGTCCTTGGGCACGCCCCCCGAACCTCCACCGAAGATGCGATCCGGCTAACCGCCGATTGGGTACGAACCCTCCTGGAGTCCTCGCCAGACGAAGCCGAGCCCATTCGACGCCCGCCATAACAACAGAGCGTCGAGATATTCCGGCCAGGGGAAGCGGTCAACCGGAAGCTCGTACAGGTGTCCGACCAATGCAGCCAGGATGGCGTCGTGGGTGACGTATAGGCTCAATCCGGCGGTCTGCGCCAGGTGCCCGGCGATCCACCTTAGCAGCAACTCGGCGCCCTCCGACGTTGGTCGCATTCCTGCGGGCGGGTTTCCGTCTGACAGCTGGCGTTGCACCAATGCGGGAATTCCGATTTCCAGTAGGTTAGGACCCACCACTTCCGGCTCGATCACGAACGGGCCGGGGTCTCCCAATCTCCAGTCTGGGGCGACATGTGCGAGCCAGCCAGCCCCGCGCATGATGGCCCGCGCCGTGTCGACGCATCGGGGCAAGGGGCTCGATGCGGTTCTCCCGACTCGTCCGTCTCCCAGGATGCGCCCCAGTCGCTCTGCTGAGGCTACGCCACAGGAGGTGAGTCGGACCTCGTTGCCGAAGCTGCCGGATGGTATGTCCTCCCGTTCGGCGTGACGCAGGAGAAGCGCCACTGCCGTCGCATCTGCGAGTTGCTCCAGCTGATTCGTCAGCCAGGACGTGGCCTCCGGGTCGGTCATATTGCACGAGCGCGGACTACCGAGCTCACGGATTGCGTTGGCGTAACGTCCACCAGCTCGAACCCGGTGGCTGACAGCAGCTCAGCGAATTGCCCTTGGGTGCGCTCTTTGCCACCCGTCATCACGAGCATGTTCAAATCCAGCAGGCCGCCGCGTCCCGATGTATTGCCCAGCACCATCTCCACTATGTAAAGTGTGCCGCCTTCAGATATGGCTGACCGGGCGCGGCGCAGAATCCGTAGAGCATCGTCATCGGGCCAATCATGCAACACCCTTGCCATCGCCACCGCTTCGGATCCGATGGTCCATGCTTCGAACAGATTGCCAGCAATGAACTTGCAGCGATCGAGCAGATCGTCGGGCACCCGAGCCAGCCGGACGACCTCGGGAAGATCCATCACCGTGGCGGTCAGGTTGGGATAGGCTCCCAGTAACGCAAAGGATAACTCGCCGGTTCCGCCGCCCACGTCTAATATGTTGTGATGCACCCCAAAGTCCACCTGATCTGTCAGCGCGGAATAGTCGTGGCGGGCGTAGGACGCCATCGCTGCGTGGTATTTCGCCAGCTCCCCGCTTTCGCGCCGCAATTGATCGAATATCGTGCCGGTGTCCTGTCCAGCAGTCGCTGACCTTCCTGAACGCAGGGACTCGATCAGCCCGCCCCAAGCTGTGTAGGATCGTTCTCCCCAATGCGAAGCAGCGTGGGACAGCGACAGAGGTTGACCGTTAACCAGGAAGGATCCTCGGTCCGTGACGCGGTGGACGCCGGCGTCGTCGTGGGCGATGAGCGCCAACTCCCGCAGTGCCCGCAGCAGCCTGATACCCATACCAGGAGCCAGGCCTAGTTGACCTTCAAGCGAGGACGACGATGCGGGAACCTGCTCAAACACTCCCAACTCCACGGCAGCGCGAATGGCCTGGGTGCGCCAGTGCCCCACCATATCTGCAGAAAGGGCCTGCAACTGCGACTCCGTTGGTCCCCTCAGCGCCAGCACGCTCCGGCCTGCCTCGTCGATAACCGACAAGGATCCGTCGAGTCCTTCTACCTGAGCCTGGCTGTTGTAGAAAGGCTCGATCTGCCGGAACCTATGGTCGTACAAGGGAACACCACGGGCGTCCACATGGTGCCACCCACCCTCGTCCCGGGCCCGGGCATGATTCTTGTGAAATACGTCCAGGTCCAGGAACCATTTGCCGTGAAGCAGACGTCCGGAGGCGTCGATGTGGCTGTGGAGACCGTCATCCCGCTGCACGACAGCGATCCCGTCTCGAAAGTCGCCGGCATAGCGGTACCGCTGCGAGTAAGCCGGTCCGCCACCGGCGACGATGTGGAAATACCGCCCGTCCAATTGTCGCACCGTGCATAACCCGCCCTGGAAATTGCCGCACCACGCGTAACGCTCTGCATAGAGGGGCGATCCATCGGCCAGGACATGGAACCATCCGGACTCTGACCCCACGGCGGCGCGTCCTTCGTAGTAACCGAAAGTCCTCAGGTAACGCGCCGTATAGGCCGGTTGACCATCCGGATGGATGTGGTAAGCGCCGGAGGAATCGAGCACCGGCGCCAACCCTGGGTCATGGAACTTGAGAACCTCAGCGAAACGGGCTTTGTAAACCGGCGTTCCGTGTATCTGGTGATGAGTTCCGTCAGCAGCAACGGAGTACTCCCTCCATAAGGTGTTCATGCCGACTCCGGCCGCCGCATATTGCAGCCCTGGCACAGTGCGTTCTGCATATGGTTGGTCCGCAGGTTCCGATAGGCGTCGCTGGTCCAGATTTCGTAGAGGCCGACCTCGTTTACATTGCCAAACTCCCCTAAAGACCGCCGCAGCGCATCCGGAGCGCAGCAGGGGTTGAACCGTCCGTCCGACGCAACCCAAGCTTCCCTGCCCAGGAATGGACACTCGGCTCCCTTCGCGATCTCTTCGTCGTTGGAATCGTCGAGCTTGAACACGTTTTCCAGCAGTACCTTGTCGCCGTTGTACAACCGGTATCGATCGGCAGCGGCGCATGTGGCGTCCACTACTTCGTTCCAACGGCGGATGGAATCGGCGCTTCGCCGCATGGACTGCTGCCCAATCTGGTTGAAATGGACCCATAGATGGTGACCCTTTACGCGGTCTACACCTAGCTGGGCAGCTAGCTTGACGACGTCGGGCAGTTCCGAGTAGTTGACTTCCATGAAAGTCAGTTGAAAGGTCACCCGACAACGGTTGCCTCCTTCGGCAGCGTGGGCATCCCTGACCTCTATGAACGTGCGGACGTTGTCCAGAACGGTATCCCAGTTGGACCCCAGCATCACGTTCTCCTGGGTCGCTTTGGAGGATCCGTTCCAGGAAATCTTGACGTCCGACGTCACCGGCACGATGCGCTCTGCCCACGCCCGTGCTCCCCGCTGCGGAAACGTCCCGTTGGTAGTCAGGTTCAGCTTGACGCCGTGCTCGGTGCACAGGTCGATGATTTCGTCGAAGTGGCGATACAGCAATGGTTCGCCCATGGTCGACGGGATGATTTCACGAAGACCGTTCCCTGTCGACTCATCCAGCACGTGGCGGATCAGGTCGATGCCCATGCGGCGCCTGGGACGACCCGCTGCCCGACGGTCATGCTGTGTGGCGCTGTAGGGCGAGTGGTCCTCGCACATGATGCAGTGCAGGTTGCAGTCGTCCGGGTTGGTGTCGAAGGTAATGCGCCAAGGTCCCGCGTTCGCCTCTCCGGTGTCGGTGAATACGGCGATTCTGCTGGTCATGGCGTGCTTGCTCCCGATATCAGCCCGGCGTAGATGCGTTCCACGTCCAGGGAATGCTGTACCACGTCCGGTATGTTTCCGTCGGTGGCTTGGAGATAACCCCGTTGGCCCAGCCGGCCGGCCAGGTCCGGATCATCGACCAAACGCTGCATCTGGTCGCCGAGAGACTCGGGGTCCCGGTGCCGGAACAACAGGCCGTTCTGTTCGTGGCGGACGTACTCTGCCATTCCCCCATAATCGGCGGTGATCACGGGCACGCGTGCCTGCAAGGCTTCATGGATTACCAGCGGTGAGTTCTCGGCCCAGATCGAAGGCACGACGATGGCGTCGCACCGGTTGAACACCTCGGAAACGATCTCGGGGTTACGGTATTCTCCAACCCATTCGATGCGATTCCCCGCTGAACCGGGCAGAGCGGCGGCCAGCGCCTGCAATCCGGCAGTTTCCACGCCCAGGTGCCGTCCCCAGATCCGAAGTTGGGAACCGCCCGACAGGTTCCCGAAGGCCTGGATGAGATGGTTGATCCCCTTGGCCGGGATGTGGGTGCCGATGTATCCGAAGGTGAAAGGTTCTCCCAGTTCACGCCGCCGTTCCGCCAGACGATCCAGGTGGAACCCATAGTCCAGGTAGACCAACTTTTCGTTCGGCAGGCCGAAATCATCGCGGAATCTCTCCAGCAGGTACCTGGCAGGGGCGATGAACACGTCCACGGCGTCGCAGACCTCGCGGACGTGAGCCATGCGCCGACCTACCCAGCCGGTCCAATACCCAACGTCCTCGTCGGTTTGGTCCTCGCTGGCGCCGAAGTATCGCCGGTAGCAACGGACCGCGCACTTCCAATCGTCCTGCCCGTCGCAAACCGCCCAGTTGTCGGAGGGATCGGCGGGGTACATCTGGATGAACTGACCCCGTGGGCACATCAACCAGTAGTCATGGAGGGTGAATACGACAGGGATCTGGCGCTCCTTGGCCGGGAACACCAGCGACGTGGACAGGTGGTTGAGGTGGCCGATGTGGACGACATCGGGTCGTAGCTCGTCCAGCAATGCGGCGAAAGCAGCGTCGACCTCGGCGTGACGATAGCCGTCGCGGGCACGGGCCATGTTGATGAGGTGCAGCTGGATGCGAGGATGGGAGGGGTCAGCCTCCGTCTGCATGGCGTATTCCGGCAGGAAGGCGTTCTCCTGACGGGTGAAGACGTGAACCTCGTGGCGTTCGGCCAGTGCCTGCGCCAGACTCTGGGAGTATACCTCCGAGCCGGCGTTGTAGCGCATCGGGTAACCGTGGATGACCTTGAGGATTTTCATGTCGTTCGATTCCAAGTGGCGTAACCCCTGTTCTAAAGCGTGCTAGGGGCCCGGGTAATCCTCCCGTCTCCCCGTGTCGCCGGGCTTGATTATGAAATCACGCCGGTCCCGGTACAAGCGCGCGCGATTGAGTATGACCACATCGTGAGAGCTTTCCAGATCGAATTCGCCGCAGGGCGGAAGCACCCAATATTTGTAGTCGCCGATGAACAGATAGTCGTTGGTCATGGTGAAAAAGTGCCCTTTCACCCCCTCGCCCCTGGCCAACCGGACGCAGACCGATACCAACAGTTCCAGCTGCGCGTCCTTTGTTACGACGACATATTCGTGGGGCCACGCGTCCCGGTAAGTGACCGCTTCTCGCCAAGGAGCCCGAGCTATCAGGTCCAAGAGTCCAGCCATTTTCCCATCCTTTCGCCCCGAAATCATGATTGTTCGGCGGGCAGTACCCCTTCCGCTTCCAGTCGGCGCAACACGGCGTCCAGCCGAGGTTGAATGGCGTCTCGGAATTTGGGAAAACTCTCCACAATCCAGGTCCTGATGTTGTCCAGCTCTTCTTCTGGGTGGTAGATTGTGCCCGCTATAGTCATATCCAGGAAAGCCCACTTTCGATCACCAGAACGGTCCCATTGCAGCGGGGAACCCAGTCCTCTCTCCATCGCTTCTTGGTGTTGTTCCCGCAACGTATCGAATATCTGATTGGTGAGTTTGCCATCGTCGGAGATGACCCGCAGCTCCACGCCGGCTTGATCCCGCCAAAACCAAAGATAGTATTCTCTGAACGGCAATCCCGTGCCAATCAATTGGAAAGGCCTGGCATTGGCCGTAGTGCGGTCGGTGTAACCCAATTCGTGCAGACGCCCGATTATGGGCTGGAAAAAGTTCCGGTATAACTGGTTGATCGGCAACGCGCGATCGGCAGCCTGTTTGATCCGATCCAGGTGTGCTTGGGGCGCGACTGCTATGCGCAACTCCGGAGCCGGGGCAGAATCGTCTATCCTGAGAACGCGAACCTCAATGCCGTACACTTCGATCTCGTCGGATGTCCACCGGTTGAGCCACTCGATGGCTGACAGGTGCTCGTCGGTGAAGTGAGGCGCGACCCAAACGAGGCATCGGGTATCGTGTCCGGCGGCGTAGGTGAGCACCTTGCCGAGGTGATCGTGATCGGACAATTCTAGTTGGTTTTCGATTGCTACTCGGATCTCGCTGCCGGTGACTTTTGCCAGGATGTCCAGGAAAAACGGTCCGGTGGCGATTTCGGATCGCACTAGGTCCAGTTCCATTCGCAATAGGTCGCCCAGCATCTCCAGATTCTCGGCCAACCAGGGCGTGAAATCTTCGTCCTCCAAGGGCCAAACCTGGCGGACTGGTAAGACCTCCAATTTGCATAGCCTGGTAGTCGACATCTGTCACTTCCATACATCCGTAGATTGGACACAGCGGGCGAGGGTACCGCTTCCTGTCCCCAATAGATACGGCTTCATTTTACTATCATCGATTCACGTAGGACACTCAACCTGCGCCAGCAAGAATAACGCGAGCGGGGGATCAAGCAACCAGTTGACAGGCCCGGGCCTTGGCGGCGAGGTTTTCGATCCTGTTGGCGAGGGAGCGGACGCGACGGAGCACCTGATCCAACGTGCCGGAAAGATCCAGCGCGGCGACTTCCAGCCGCTTGCCTGAGTGGCGGGAAAGAAAAGTACCCACGTCTGCTTCGCCATGGGCGTAGATGAGCAGGCCACCCGGCAGGTCCAATGCGGTGACGTAGGCCAGCAATTGGTAGAGGTCGCGGTTAGGAACCCGTTGTCCAAGTACGTTTTTGTATTTCGCGTCGCCGACGAATACGCAGGACCCGCCGTCCCACCAGGTAAGGTCCGGCCGAAGATGGATGTGCCCGCCGTCGTCTAGGCTGGGGATGGATTTTTCGCAGAAATGACGGGCAGGCAAGTTCAAGGCTTGCCTGATCGCCTCGGTGACGAAATTTTGGAAGACCTGGTTCATATCAGCCAGGAAACCCGACGCGCGTAAGGTGCCCCGACCTGATTCGAAAGCGCAGTGGCGAAGAATGAGCCGGGATAGCGAGACCACCTCCCGGTAGTGCTCGTTCAGCCGGTTGAAGCGAACTTCGGGAACCTCGTTCCGACTGAACTCTACCAGGGATACGCCATCCACGGTGTCGGCTACCCACGCCAACCCGCGCCGGGCTGGTTGCAAACGCAGGCGCATACGAGCCAACCGGTACGCTGCGCCTTTCACCAGTTGGTTCGCCAGGATGTCTTCAGTGAATTCGTCGTAACGGACCTCGATGGGCGGGGCGATGCCGAACCGGAGCTTCATCTGGTCTTCAAACCTGATGCGGCCACGCACGATGTTGAGAGGTTCCTCCTCCGTGCGGTATCCGTGGAGAAGGCCGTTCACGAAAGTTCGGCGTGCGGCCGATACCAGCGCCAATGCCAGAGCATCCGGCAACGCATAGTGTTCCGCGTAATCGAAGAACTCAGGCCGAAGCCTGAAATTGCCCATCGCATAACAGATCAAAGAGAGCAGATGACTCATTCCTATCTTCGGTCTGATAAGCACCGACAGCGACCCGACCTCGACCGCGCCAACCATCGACTCTGGAGTGAGGTGATACTCGCCAGATGCCATAGAGGCGGGTTCTATTGTGAGCGATGGTACCGCTTGGCGCAGCGCGTCTCGTTCGTCTACGGACAGCGCATACGGCTCGCTCTTGACGTATTCCTCCAAGTCGATTTGCCGCATCACTGACCGTCGGCTTCGCCATCTTCCGAACGCCCATCGTCGCCCGTAGTGTCGAGGTATAATCCCAGAGCCGTATCACTCCCGTCGGTCCGTCGCAGTAGCTCTAGGTCGAACTCTTTCAGCCTCTCATCGTCTCCGAAGAATCGCTCCGCCAGGTACGGAAGCACGCTGTGTCTCCAGACGCGTTGCACTACCTCTTCGTCCAGGCCTTCCATCATGAAGTAGCTGGGACCTATGGCCGCGTGCCGGTCGTCTTGCAGTAGCTCATTGGCGACTTGCACAACGTCGGCGACCCAACCCATATCGGGAGCTTTGTCCATCAGCCAATGGCGGAGCACGCTTTTGACCGGTTCCGCGTCAGGGTGAAAATCCTCGAAATAGAACCGCCGCCGCAACGCCAAATCAACCAGCGCTATCGACCGGTCGGCAGTGTTCATCGTCCCTATGATGTACAGATTGTCCGGCAACGCGAATGGATCGTCATCTTCATCCTGGTACTGGAGGCGCATCGCCTGGTCCCGGTATTCCAGCAAGAAGTACAACTCGCCGAACACCTTGGCCACGTTGCCACGATTGATCTCGTCAATAACCAGGAAATGCTTCAGATAGGGTTCCGCACGCGCCCGCTTTGCTGCACGGAGCAGTGGACCGTCGACCCGGGCGAAGCCGGGCTGCCCCTCAACTAGTTTGGGCCTGAACCCCTGCACGAAATCTTCGTAGGCGTACGACGGGTGGAGTTGGACCAGATGGACCCGATCCGGAGATCCCGCCAGATGAGCGGCCAGTTTCTGTGCGACGTAGGTCTTTCCGGTCCCGGGAGGACCCTGAAAGATCACCTGTTTTTTTCGAGCAGCATCAGCTCGATTTCGCGCAGGAAATCCCTGGTCAGGTAAAGTTGGTTTGCTAAGACCTCGAGGCTGGAAGGTGAAGTCGGCGCGACTGGCGGTGGCTGCTTTTCTTCCGGGTCCATGCCAGGGATTTGCCAGACCACTGACTGTGCGTCTAGCCGATGGCGCAACTCGACCCCCCGCTCCCGCGCTTCGTCAATGAACCGATCCAAAAAACCCAGGGCGTGCTCATAGACATCGGCTTCGTCCGCCTGACGATCCGGCGTGGGATACCCGGTACGACGGTAGGCCTCGGTAAACAACCGCACCCTGTAGGGCGGATAGTTTTCCGCGTCGAGTCCCATGAGCAACACTGATATGACGTTGGTTCTGTTGCCCACTGAGCCTCTCAAAGCAGAATCGGGGAGGATCTCGGCAAAGTCGCGAACCGGTTCGGCCACGGACGGATTGCGTCCATCCCACAACATTTGCAATGCCCAACGCGCGTCCTGGGGAAAGTCGGAACACCATTTGTGGAAGTCGTCCACGAGCTGCCAGGCTATGGGATGACCCGGTCTGGCTCGAAGAGCCTGCCTCAGCAACTCTCGCCACTGGGAATCGTCGGCAAGCACGGCAGCGCGGGCCGCTGCCAGTCGATCTGCCATCTCCAGTTTGTAATCGAGTTCATCTGTTTCCAATCTGCCCGAGGCAACGTACCGTTGGGCTTGGCGAATGAACTCGTCCCAGGGGTTAGACGCCGGATCCCATCTGGCGCGGATATCGACTCCTCCCACGTCGCGGTCGTAAAAATCAAAATCACGGCCCAGTTCTGCTTCCAGCCGGCGGCGAATCTGCGCTAGCTTTTGATCGACGTCGTCTTCGTTTTCCGTGATGAAATGGGCAAAGGCCGGCGCGCCGGCAATCTCTTCCTTCTGTTGAACCGAGACCGTGCCCTCAAAGTAGTCTGGATGCACGAGATGTAACAAGGCTTCCCGCTGCGCACCCGGTGTATTTGGATGGTCCTTGAGTATTCGGCTCCTGAAGGGCAGGTCAGCCAGGTATCCTTTGAACGCCCAAGGATCATTTTGCAGTATTACCCTCTCGTTCTCCGTAAGGTCTTTCCACTGTTCCGCGAATTCTATGATGAAAGCTATGTGAAACGGCCGGTGCAAATTGAGCGTTTGACTCCTGGCTATCCCTGGAGTCAGGCCGTCGACTAGATACTGGGGCAAGGAGTGTACCGGCGCCCCCCAATCCAGTACCTGCTCAATCTGGTTACGCTTCCTGGGTCCGCCCATCCCTTGGTGCCAAATGATCAGGAAATGAGCGTAAAGTACCTCCGCCATCAGTTGGTAAACCGGGGGAGGGCTGTTTGCCAGCTGTTGCTCCAGCTTTTCATAAAATGTACCGTTGCCATAATCAGGACGGTCTAGGAATCGCTCTCGGATTTGTCCTAAATTGGACTTAGTCCAGATCGGGCTACCCGGCGTGAAGAGCGAGTCGTCGGCCTTCAGCGCGCGGTCCACCCATGTGGCGGCGGCTTCATATACATTCTCCACGCCTGGCCCAGTTTTTCTGCTGCCCATATCTAACCTTCTGGTGCCGCCCGATGTTGTAGAGGTTCTCGATTCACTATTGTAGCAACGTCCGCAGTTCACTCGAAAGCGGGCGCGGCCGCCACCCGTTTGGATTCAATCCGTGTTGGATACCGACTTTAATCCGAGGTTTTCGCGCGCTCATAGTATCGTTCAGAGCTCGGGTCCCGCGAATTACGACGTCTGGAATCGTTGAGGTCGGCTTGGGAACACTTGAGCACATCCCGGTGCCACCCATGCCGACTCGCGTCGGAGCGTTGGTCCCGGAAGGTAACCTAGTCCTTGGGCCCATCGCAATCGTGCCAGTCGATTTCGTGGTCGAGATCCATCGCGTTTGTTATTACACGTGAAACAACCGGGACATCAGCACCGGAGCGCTACAGCATACCGTGGAACCATGCGTCGACGGTCTCGCAGGACCCGATGTTCTCGGTCATGGAAAGTGCTCGACCCTAGCCGCTTTCGAGGTATAGTCTATGCCACCAGGGAACATATTTCGTTCACGGGTGTTGTGAACCTATTTTCCCAAGCCGTTGAACACCAATTGGTTTGCAGGAATCGGGATGCATTTCATGGTCAAAGCGGCAAGGTGGTCTAGATTGAGCCATGACCGGCAACGGTTGCCGGGAAACCTCGAAAGAATTATGGCCTAACATACAGATTAGCTACGGTTCATCCAACAAGTTTCCTCGTTAGGTCGGCGCGAGCTGCTAATGAGAAGATGTTGGCTTTCACGATTAGGTCCAGGTCGCTGCCCTCGGTATAGTCAGCCCGCGCTACACAGTGGACCCTGCCGTCCCGGACGAACTCCTTAGCCCTGTCGTGCGCTCCTTTGGTGTTTGGTTTATAGACTGCAATGGACAAACCTCCCTGTTCCTTTACCAACCTGAAGCAGGGGACATCTGTCGAGCCGTCGCCTAGATAGACCATATTCTCGAACGGGATCGGGCGTTCGCCTTTCTCCACGAATTGATTGATCAACGTGTCGTCGCTGAGGTCGTGGGCTCCTTTGTTGATGCGGAACAGGTACTGAGTTTTGGTCGTGTAGTAGATCGCCAAGGCGGGCCAAATCGCCACGCCATTTGGGTCGAACAGGAATTTGGATGCGTAGATCTGGCTGAACTCCCTGGCGATGGGCGTTGCTTCGATGATTTCGGCGTTACCGGAAGAAACGATGCAGTGCTCGATTTGCACCCCTTCCTGCTTCCCATAGGCATTGATCCGCCCGAACCATTCCTTGACTCCTTTGAAGAATTCAACCTTCTGAGCGCGTTCACCGAAGTCCTCACGGCGAACCGGCACATTGGCGGCGGCGGCTTTCTTGAGCATCAGGTGCATGTACATGAGGACAGAATCGGCGCGATTCTCCCGCGCCAGATCGGATACTTCTTCCCAGAAATCAGCGGGTTTCATACCGATGTTGGGGATGAATTGTGGTTCCTGAACATTGCCCGGGGCCAGCGTGCCGTCGAAGTCGTACACGAGAGCCATGGTGAGCCGCTTGTTGGTCGCGGATTGGCGCTTCTTGGAAGGGTCACCTTGGGGGTGTTGGGTCATGCATACTCCTCGAAATGCCGACGCACCTCGCCGGTTCCTACGAACTGGGTGAGCAGGCGGTAGTTGCCGGTCTGATGGCGCACTCGTCCGGCTACTATCGCAGGATGGACACCCGCTTCCCAGGCCGCATCCAGGACCATCATCGGGGAGAGGTGGTCTACGGCCGTGTAGGGTTGCCAGATTTCGTCGGGAATCAGAGCTTCCTCCGCCCAGCGGTCGGCGTCGCGTTCGGTGGAGTCGCCGGCGGCGCCTTCGAGGTTGCGCAGGCTAAGATCGTCCACGTAAGCGGTGTCGCCGTCCGAGCCGTCCAGGTGCAGCCCGACGTGGGCCAACTCATGCAGCAGCGTGAACCAGAAGTTGTCGATCCGGTCATAACGCAATGTCATTCCGATCACTGGACGTCCGTCGGTGAGCAACAAAGCGGCGCCATCCAGGTGCGTTTTCGGTAGATGCCTCACGATTTCCAGGGCGATGCCGTGCTCCGCCAGATAAACTCTGGCCCGGGCGGGGCCATCTTCCGAAGGGCTGAGTTTGACGACCGAGCGCAAGAAGTCCGAGTTCACCGTTCCCGACCGGTAGTTGGGCATGACGCCCACCCAGATCTCACTGGCCCAAGCCGTATCTGTTGACGTGGTGCGGCGTGCGCTCAAGGTGGCCGACGCGGACGCACTGCCTGCCACCGCGTTCAAGAAAGGTATGGAGTAGATGGTGTCTGCCCCCTGGTTATGCACTACGTTCCGACCGAGGACATCGACCACTCCCGGACCGAGGCTAACCACCCCCAGACCAACGGCATCTGCGATCGGTTCCACAAGACCCTGCAGGATGAATGCTACAGTCTGCTGTTTAGGAAGAAACTGTACCGTGACCTGGAGGAGTTGCAGGTGGACCTGGACGCCTGGCTGGAGAGTTACAACCGGGAAAGGCCTCACTTGGGACGGTACTGCTACGGAAAGACCCCCTGGGAGTCCTTCCAGGCGAGCAAGCACCTGGCGCTAGCTAAAGACCTGAGCCGAGGAGCCGACCAGCCGGACACCACGACCCGGGAACATACGGCTGTCAGTTGATTCGCCTCTGTCAGATCAAGTCCTTACTATAGCAGCTGAGCAGCGCGATACGCCGCCCGGGCGGCCACACCGTTTCCGGCATCCGCAATCATGAACAGGCTGCATTCCAACGTGAGGGCTGGATCTTAGCTCGCGCGCCGCAGGGCAACTAACTAAGGGTCGACTCAACGCACGACGCCTATAGTCAGCGAAACCACGTATCTGTCCCCGTCTTGCGTCAAGTGTCCCAGCAGAGCGCGTTTAGCTGGGTCACCCATGAGAATGCCATCGTTCTCATTCGTCGTGCTGCGGGGACCTCGTGCCGAGTAGGGTTCTGCCAGGTAGATGACGTCGGTGATGTCATCGGGGAAGTACATCTGTGAGGTCACGAAACTCCGGTCGTCCTCATAAGCTTTGAAATGGATGTGAACGGTCCTACCTGGATACCAGCCAGGGTAGATGGTTTCGAACTCAACGAGTCCGTTCGCGTCAGTGATCTGCTTCCCGCGCAAGAAGGTCTCGCCCGAGGTGTCGGTGCCATCGTCGCCCTGTCGACGGTATCCGGAATACTGGCCTGCCGCATCGGGGTGCCAGATGTCCACCACAGCGTCGCGAATCGGCGCGCACGAACCCGCTTCCACCAAGTGTACCGCGACTAGAAGTGGCGTACCCGGCTTCCCCTCGGTGATATCACGGCGGACCTGGCCAGCATCAAAGTAGTATGGCCCTTCGGTTTGTAGGGGAGTGACGCTGCAGGCGGGCTGGGCAACCTCGGCCGGGGCGGCGGAACTGATCACGGGGCCTTGACCTGGAGAAGTTCCCGCGGTCGGAGCGCCGCTGCAGGCCACCACGGCCAATGACAACGTCAGAAATGCAACGAAGGCAAAAAACTTGAAGG
Organism: Dehalococcoidia bacterium; assembly: GCA_965217175.1. Classification (GTDB taxonomy): domain Bacteria; phylum Chloroflexota; class Dehalococcoidia; order Lucifugimonadales; family UBA3495; genus Bin87. Next base: position 299,151 of record OZ244251.1, on the reverse strand, counting down.
CGTTCATCTTCTCTCCATGGCGGCCGACGGCAACGAAATGAGCATCGTGACCAACGATACCACTAACCCCCCAATCCACCGAAGAGATGAATGTGGCGGTGTGTTGAAGGTGTAAGAGAGTGCTCCCGGCTTCGGGTATAATGGTTTTTGAAACATAAAACCGACCCGAAAACAGGAGCACCCATCAGAAGCTACCACCTGAGCAGCCTGACCGCATCCACGTTGCCTTTGATGACCGCCGCCTGGTAGCCAATGCCGGATTGCTGTTGCCGATCACCTTGGCCCACCATCTGGGACTGGGGGAACTGGTGGATCGCCACGTTGACCTGGACCGGGCCCCTGGGCGAGCCAACACTGGCGACAAGATGCTGACCCTGGTGGCGTCGGCGCTGGCCGGTGGCGACTGCATCGACGACGCCGACGTGTTGCGCACCGGCGGAACCGCTGGCGCCATCGGCGGCGTGGTCAAGGCGCCGTCCACCCTGGGGACCTTCCTGCGCAGCTTCCGGTGGGGTCACGTGCGCCAGTTGGATCGGGTGAGCCGGGAGTTGCTGGCCCAGTCCTGGGCTACTGATGCCGGACCCGGCGACGGACCGTTGACCATCGACCTGGACTCCACCGTCTGCGAGACCTTTGGGCTGTGCAAGGAGGGTGCGCAACGCCACAACTACGCCGGCCAACGGGGCTATCACCCGATCTTGGCCGTGGCCGCCGGAACCGGTGACGTGTTGATGGCACGGCTGCGCCAGGGCCGCGCCAACACCGCTCGGGGCGCCGCCACTTCCTGCGGGAGACGGTGAGTAGGGTGCGCCACGCCGGTGCCACGGGTCAACTCACGGTGCGGGCCGACAGCGGCTTCTACGCCCATGCCATCGTCGCCGTCTGCCGCGATAAGGACGTCCGCTGCTCAATCACCGTCCGCCAGCACGCGAGCCTGCGCAGCCAGATCGACGCCATACCCGAGGCGGACTGGACGCCCATCCCCTACTGGATGGAGGGCGCCGCTGACGTGGCCGAGACCACGTATGTACCCTTCGAGAGCAAGCCCGACGCCGCAACCGTGCGGCTCATCGTACGCCGGGTCAAGCCCACGCCCGGCTCCCAACTGGCGCTGTTCGCCAACTACAGCTAGCACGCTTTCATCACCGACCGGGACGGAGATACCCTGTACCTCGAGGCCGACCATCGCCGCCACGCCGAGATCGAGAACGCCATCCGCGACCCCGCATCAAGTGCGGGGCAGGCTCTGAAGTACGGCGTCGGGCTCAATCACCTCCCCTCGGGCCGTTTCCCCGCCAATCCTGAGCCTGCCGAAGGGGGCCTGGCTGGCCGTCCAGAGCCTGCCCCGTACTCGATACGGGGTCATGGCGCACAATCTGGCTCGCTGGACAACGCGCGTCGGCCTGGGCGAGCACGTGATCACCACCAAGACCCTCAGTCGGCGCTTCTTCTCTCTGGCCGGACGGCTCACCCGCTCGGCCCGGCGTCTCACCCTGCATCTGCCCCAGGGCTGGCCCTGGCAGAACCAGTTCAGCAGCGCTCTGGCGAGACTGCGCGCCCTCCCACTCCCTCCCTGACCGCGCCTGATCCGTCCGCCAGACTATCCACAGGCTTGGCTGTCCCGCGCCAGGCTGGGACCAGTGTGTCTACTGCTGCCATCTGCCCAGCTGATCTCCCCCTCCGCAATCACCTTCGGTCGTCAACAACCTCTGTCCGCGGCGCTCACTCTCCGCACCCAGCCGAATCTCTACGGATCAAGGCTCTGCAGCCTCTTTCCCGAACCTCTCATCCCTGCCTTGGCCGGCGCGACTGCGTCCCTTCGGTGGATTCGGGTTTAGCTCCCAGACGGCTCACGACGGTCTATCGGCGACCTTAGTCGCCTCGTCAACTGACCGACGCTCTGCTAAGGCGTGTCTACATTCAGGTTCAGCAAGTTTGCACTTGCTGATTTCTGGTTGAGACACACAGTCAGCGTTGCCAGAGCTTCTGCCCTGGCAACGCTGTTCTCCGGTCACTCGGGCTGGTTTCACCGTTGGTCGGACCAACGGCCAGAGCCTGCCCGTCGCGGAGCGTCACCCCACTGTCGGGTGCAACAGGGAACTTTTATGACGTCCGAGCGTGAGCACGAATCGATAAAAATCCCACGCATCTTGTAGCATAGGATGCTCGACTCGCTAGCGTACGCCGTCTAGATGTACAAAGTAGAGGACCGGATGGCGTCCGCGAAAAAGCCCCTTTCGAATTGTACGTCGGGCTCGTCGGCTCACCTACGCGGCTTGAACATACAATGTCCAGCTTAGTACGAATAAAAATTATTGACATCGGTGATGACGGTAATTTAGACTGGGGCCAGGATGAAATGCTAACGTATTTCGTCATTACATCCCGAGTTCATCTCCGAGTACGATTTCAATAAGGAGACACTGATGGCGAATTACGACATTATTATCAGGAAGGGTACCATAGTCGACGGGACGCGGACGCCGCGGTACGTGAGCGACATTGCCATCAAGGACGGCAGGATCGCCAAGATTGGCGGGCTGAACGGCGGCACCGCCGAACGAGTAATCGACGCCGCAGGGCTGATTGTGGCGCCGGGGTTTGTTGACCTGCACACCCACTACGACGCCCAGATTTTCTGGGACCCCTACTGCACCCTGTCGGGCTGGCACGGCGTTACGTCCGTGGCCCTGGGCAACTGCGGGTTCGGCTTTGCGCCGTCGCGGGTGGAGGACCAGGACCGGGCGATGCTCAGCATGACTCGCAACGAGGCCATCCCCTACGACGCAATGAAGGAAGGGATGCCGTGGAACTGGATCACGTTCCCCGACTTCATCGACAGCCTCGCCAACACTCCCAAGGGCGTGAACTGCCTGACCTACGTGCCGCTGACGCCGCTCTACGCCTGGGTCATGGGCTGGGACGAGGCCAAGCAGCGCCGTCCCACGGAGGACGAGCTACAGGAAATGGTGCGGCTCATCCACGAGGCCATGGATCATGGCGCCTGCGGCTGGTCGGCTCAGGTGCTGGGGGTGAACTCGGTGCAGCGTGACTACGACGGCACCCCGATGATTACCGATATGCTGTCCGAACACGAGGTACTGACCTTCGCCAAGGTGCTGGCCGACCGGGACGAGGGATTCATCGAGTTGGCCTACCAGGAGACCGGCGAGGAAGGGCGACCTTTGGGCGAAGGGGCCCGCTTATTCTTTGAAAAGGTGGCCGAAGTTTCAACCCGCCCAGTGCTGTACCAGACGGTATCTCCCAACTCCGTACATCCCGAACAGCACCGCGAGCGCATCCGCTGGCTCGAGAGTTGCGCTGAGCGTGGCCTGCGGGTTTATGGACAAGGCAACACCCGCCGCGGCGGATTCGAACTCACCTTCGAAGACTGGAACCTGTTCGACGACACTCCCATGTGGCGCGAAGTCACTCTGGGCGACAAGGCCACCAGGAAGGCCAAGATGTCTGATCCGGAGATGCGCCGGGAGCTGAAGGAAGAATGGGACTCAGGCCGGCGTCCCACCCAGGTCACCCCCGGCTCCGTGGGTAGCCTCCAGGTAATGACCCGCAAGGTGAAGATTGACATCGGCGCTGAGGCCGACTTCACCCGGATGCCTGCCAAGGTCAATGTCAACGGCGCAGACTACTTCCTGGTCAACACCCGGGACGGCTACAAGCTGCTGTCGGTGGTCTGCCCGCACCAGGGCGGTTGCGTGGATGATGAAGGAGACAAGTTCGTCTGCGATACCCACGGCTACGAGTACGAGCACGACGGCGGACGTTGCATCACCAACGGCGAGCTGCGCTTGAAGTCGTTCGTCGTCAACGTCGTCGATGGGCGCATGATTGCTCTGGCGCCGGACGAGACCGAGGCCTCCAGCCCGCAGGCCGGCCTGACCGTTCAGCAAATCGCCGACGAGCAGGGCAAGCACGTTATCGACGCGCTGCTGGACATGTGCGTGGAGGACGACTTGGCGACGGAGTTCTACGCCGACACTCAGGGCCGCGATGTGGCGCAGTATACGGCGGAGGTGCTGGACTCCAACCACGTCGTTGCCGGCGTTTCCGACGGCGGCGCGCACGTCAAGTTCCTGACCGCCGGCATCTATCCGACGGATATGCTGGCCTGGCTGGTGCGAGACGAACAGGTCATCACGCTGGAGGACGCCCACTTCAAGCTATCGTATCTGCCGGCCCACTTTGGCGGATTCCAGGACCGGGGGGCGCTGCGCGAGGGCGCGCCGGCGGACGTGGTCATCTATGATCTCGAGAAGCTGGAAGTGCTGCCTTCCGAGGTGGCCGAGGACCTGCCCGGCGGCGAGTGGCGCCGCATCCAGAAGGCCAAGGGCTACCGCTGGACGCTGGTGAACGGCGAAATCACCTTTGAGGACGGCGAGCCCACTGGTGCAATGCCCGGACGCCTGCTGCGGAACGGGCGAGGATAGGTCGCTGCCAGGAGAGCATATAGGGGCGAATGACCATTCGCCCCGTCTCCGTTGTGGCCACAATTGCTAATTGAACTAAGAGGGTGTCTAAAAGGTGGCACCCGTCAGATGGCAGCAGAAGCTACGGGCGGATGGTCTCACGCGCCACATTTCACGTGCCGAGAGGCAGATGGGAAGGGCAATCACTGACGACGGTTGAGACCAAATTCCTGCGGGTTGTGTCTTCCTCAGCGAGAGCAATACCCAGGAACTCGGCGTGCTTGGCAACGAAACCACGTTTCGGACCGAAGTACATCGGATGGGTAGCCCACTCTTCGGCGGACGCCAATCAGTGGATTAGGTCTCTTTTGTCGAAGTCGTAACAATCGCCAAACTGCTGCGAATCCATGACTCGCTCCTTTGGCCGTGTTAACGCTCTGCCGACCGGCGTACATACCGAAGATCGGAGCCGGCCGAGGCGTTATTACGCTCCCTGCCAACTGCTCCGCCGTTGATCGCAGGGCGATCACCTGCGATGATAGCGCCGCCAGGGGTGGAGCCCTGGCGACTTCAGCAACAACTTACGGGGGTAGGTCAAAGCTGCATGAAGAAGTATAACGCTGCGCGCACGTACCAGTTTCGCGTCCAGCTCCCCGCGACGACCACCGCCGGCTTGCAGATCATTGCCGGCTTTACAACGGCGCCGTCCAGGAACGGCGCGACGCATGGCGCGACGGTCGATCACCTTCCCCAGCCAGTGCCGTGAGCTCACGCTGGAGCGCCAGGACGATCCGGTATGGGCTGGCGCACATCGCAGTCTGGCCGTGGCCACCCTCAAGGGTGAGGATCTGGCTTTGCAAGCGTTCTTCCGCCGCGTGAAGGCCGGTGTAAACGGCGGCGGTAAAGTGGGCCACGTGGGCGGCTCGATCATCGGCTTGCGGCGAACATCGACAGCCCAGTGGTACGTTTTGGCGTAACAGTTCAGACTTGGTGAGTTGAATTAGCCGAAAGGGGTTCCGGGGAGCGCTTGCGCCGCTGGGGGTGGTTATGTCATATAACTGGGATGGATAAGGAAATTGACCTCACCACCGCCGACCGGGATGTGCTGATTGCCATCATCGTCCGGCAGCAGGCCATCATCGAGAGCTTGGAGAAACGGATTCCCCAACTGGCAGGGCAGGCCAATCCGGCGGCTCTCGTCGGATGCCCGGTCTGAACCCCAAAGCCGAGGGGAAGCCAGCCCAGCCCCAGATACCACGCAAGCGTCGGCCCCACGGCTTTGCCCGCACCCGCATGACGCCCACCCAGCGGGTGGAGCAGGTGGTGGAACAGTGTCCCGACTGCGGGACCCAGCTATCCGGCGGTTGGACCCAGCGCACTCGGGAAGTGATCGATCTGCCCCGGGTTCCGGTGGAAGTCGCCGAGCGCGTTTACATCGCCCGCACCTGCCCACAGTGCCAACGCTGCTGTACGCCCACCGCGCAACTGGGGAGCATGGTGCTGGCCCAGCAGCGTCTGGGGGTCAACCTGGTCAGCCTGATTGCCGCCCTTCGTGAGGAGGCCAGGCTGCCCTTCCGCACCAGCCAGTGGTACTTGGACACCGTGCATGGACTGCGCCTCAGCCTGGGGGCCATCGTGGACGCTACGCAAAGGGTGGCCCGCAAGGCCCAGGCGGTGATGGCCGATATCGTGGAACGCATCCGAGGCAGTCCGGTGGTCCACGCCGATGCGACCGGCGGGCGGGAGGACGGACACAACGGCTACGTGTGGACTTTCAGCACTCCTACCCAGCGGTACTTCCTGCGACGGGGCCGGGGCAAGACGGTGGTGGACGAAGTCCTGGGCGAGGAGTTTGCTGGCGTGCTGGTCAGCGACTGCTACGCCGCCTACCATCACTACGACGGCCCCAAGCAACGCTGCTGGGCCCACCTGTTGCGGGACGTCCACGACCTGCGCGCACTCTACCCCGATGATCACCAGTTGGGCCAGTGGGCCGACGCCGTCCACCAACTCTACCGCCAGGGCACCGCCTTCACCCATCCTTCAGAGCAGCAACGGCGCGCTGCCCAACTGGCCTTGGAAAGACGCCTGTTGGCCCTCTGCGGTCCCTACCGGGATGACCCGTCGGGCCGCCCAAACCAGGCTGTGCCGACGCATGGAGAACCACATCAAGGAGCTCTTCGTCTTCGTGGCTCATGCGGAAGCGCCACCGGACAACAACGCCGCCGAGCGCAGCCTGCGCCCAGTGGTGATCAGCCGAAAGGTCAGCGGTGGCACCCGCTCCAACCAGGGCACCGATACCAAGATGACACTGGCCTCGCTCTGCGGTACCTGGCGGGCCCAAGGCTTCAACCCCCTCACCGCCTGCCGACAACTGCTCACTTCCCCTCAACTCTGAACTGTTACCTGAATAACTGAGGGTACCTTTTTACACCGAAGTCTCGCGGGCCGTCTCAAGAGCGTTTGGATCCGATGCACCGTATTAACTATCGCTGGGTGATCCTGGCCACTGGGTTCGCGACCCTCTTTTTCAACGGGGGGTCGCGCTCGGCATTGGCGCTCATGCTGAAACCCATGGGCGACGAACTCGTGTGGACCCGTACTACCCTGTCGCTGGGTATCACCGTGTATATGCTGGTGTCAGCCCTGGCCATGCCGTTTGCCGGTCGGCTGGCCGACCGCTACCAACTCCGTTGGATCATGGGAACGGGGGTGGTGGTGGGCGCGGTAGGCATTGGTTTGATGAGCGTGATAACCGTCCCGTGGCACCTGTTCGTGGTATATGGGTGGTCTTCGCGGTGGGCAACGCGGGTATCTCGAACCCCATCGTGAGCGTAATGATCGTGAGGTGGTTCCCGGAACGCCGCGGCGTAGCCAACAGCACGGCGGTATCGGGAAACGCTATCGGTCAGTTGGTGATTGTTGGCTTGCTGGCCCAGTCGTTGGTGCAATTCGGATGGCGAGTTTCCTATGCTGCATTGGGATTGGCCAACATTGCTATCCTGGCGCCAATCGCGCTGGCCGCGGTAAGGTCCGCGCCCCGCATTGCGCCGGATTCCGGAGATACGACGCAACGTGAACCAGCAACCGCGGTCCTGGCCAAGTCCGGGCGTCAGGAGTCCCTTTTGATGTCGGGGCAGCTCTGGCTGCTAACGGGGATATATGCGATTTGCGGGTTTCAGGACTATTTCGTAGCGACCCACGCCGTCGCGTTTGCCCTGGATGTCGGAATAGGTACCGTGATCGCCGGCAACTTGCTCGCATTGATGGGGTTGATGGGGCTGCTGGGTGTGTTGGCTTCCGGATTCTTGTCGGACGCACTCGGGCCCGCCAGGCCTACGCTTCTGTGTTTTGTGTTGAGGATCGTGATCTTCTCAATGGTGATAGTGTCCCAGGCCAAACCGGCAGTGATGGCCTTTGCCCTCCTTTATGGGTTCACTTTCCTGATGACCGCGCCCCTGACGGTAGTGTTTGCCGGCAACATTTTCGGATCGGCGCGGCTGGGGAGGGTCAGCGGTACTATATCGATGGTTCATCAGATCAGCGGCGGACTGGGCGTGTTGGCCGGAGCGCTGGCATTCGACTTTTGGGGCAACTACGGCCGGGCATTCATACTGATGCTGGCTTTGGCCATATTGGTCACGATATGGACTCTAATGGTCCGCGACCGTAGGGCTGGCGCTCCCGTACCGCAAGACGGTGCCGCCGGGTGAATCGTGGCGTACTTTGTCCACCTAATGTTACGTCCGAAACGGGCGAGTCATCCACCTTCGCTGTGTGCATCGAGCCAACTTTCTAACCCGAATCCGCTCGAGATGACTCGATTATCCGTGGGAATAAAATCCCCGGATCGCGCGGCGGCATCGGGTTCGAAATCCAACCGCGGCGAACTGGCGGGATCCTTCCGCCGATTTCCACCGACAACGGCCGTACACCTTCGCCGATAAGAGGACTAAGCCCCAATCCACCGAAAAGATGAGTGTGGCGGTGCGCTGAGGGCCCACCAACACGACAACCCCGAATGGGCTCCGCGACGCCAATATCTAATACCATCCCGGCCTAACCGAGTGACATTTATGCTGAACTCTTGACCGGACATTTTCCCTAACCGTCGACAGCGCTACCGGGTCATTTTTGCACCGGCGATGACATGGGTCGCCGATCTGCTGGTTGGCTGCACCGATTGGCCACGCCTGGCCCAGGTGTGCCGCTTGGAACGCATTGCCACCATCGGAGGAAAGACCCGGCGAGAGTTGGGCCTATGCAGGTACCAGCCTGCCGCTCCTGCAGGCCAGCCCGCATATCCTCCTCGCCCTTTGGCGGGGACAATGGGGTAACGGAACACCGCAGCCACTGGGTACGGGATGTTACTCTGGATGAAGACCGCCCTCAAGTGAGAACTGGGGCCGCCCGACAAATCATAGAGGCCCTGCGTAGCTGGACCATCATCCTCTCCATGTTGACCGGTGAAGCCAATATTGCCGCCGCCTTGCGCCGCCACGCCGCCCAATCCGTGGCGCTCATGGGTGCTTCCGTTCAATAATCGAAAGTCCCTGGTTCTCAGGTGGACCCACATAAAGCTGTTATTGGGGTTCAGACTGGGTATCTCCCGGGAACCGTTGGGCCAGATCCGCCCTGCCAGTTGGGCGACCCGTTTCCGAAGACCCTCGATGATAGCCTGCTGTCTGGCTATGATGGAGATGAACACGTCGCGGTCGGCGGTGGACAGGTCAATGTCCGGATGCATACCCGGCACATGACATAATCACAACGCGTAGCGCCAACCACCCTCAAACCTAGTTGCGCTAACGCATCCCACCGAGCTTGAAAGGTAACATTTTCTACCCGTTGTTGACGCAATCGAACAGCTCACGCCCTGAGTTCTGGTAGAGTCCATTGTAGCCTGATAGACGCCATTTCAAAATGGTACACGGAATGGTACACGGGGCTTGTTGGCGGCCCTTTTTTGAGTTCAAAATTGCCTTGTTTATGGGGACGCTATCTCCACCAATTCTTTCCTCACCCCTGATTTAGTGCGTAAGGCCCTCTTTTGGGGCATCGTTTTCCCGTGATTCGGCGCCTTTTTGGCGCCCTCGATAGCTGTAGGCGTCGGGAGATGGTAGCAAGCCGTGGTAAACGGGCCACTCCATCCCGCTCACGGCGAGGCGCAAGGCAAATTTCCCGTCCTTTTTCATGCTTGGTTATGAATAGTAACCGTTCGTTCCCCATCGCACGCTAAGCGTTTTTCTGGGTTGGATTCTCTTCCCCAGATACGCATCAGCATCGGCGGCTTTGCCCGGGCGCGGGGCGCCGGCATCGATACCGACCCTGGGACGCCAGCAAGCAGGCCAGGATTGACAGGTTTGGTCGCCGGGCTAGAATGACCGGTACCCGAAGTTCAGGGAGGTTGTTCGTGGCAGATACATACTCTGAGGATGAATTGCTGGAGCTGGCGCGGAAGTACAGCTTCCGCAGTCGGATGGACCGGAGCATCGTCACCGGCCCCATATTCGTGTGGGGCCGCGGTTCAGTGGTGCGCGACATCAACGGAAAGGAGTACCTGGATTTCAATTCCGGCCAGATGTGCGCCGCATTGGGCCATAACCATCCCCGGATCGTGCAGGCCCTCCAGGAAAGCTGCGAGTCACTGATGCACAGTCACATGACGATGTTCAACGATCGGGAGATAATCCTTGCCAGCCGACTGGCGGAGATTACGCCTCCGGGTATGAACCGCAGCCTGTTCCTCACCTCGGGCAGCGATTCCAACGAAGCTGCGATGGCAATCGCCAAACGCTACACCGGCGGCTATGAGATAGCCAGCCCGGTGGTCAGTTTTCACGGCATGAGCGACGCCACCCGCGCCGTTACATTTTCTGGGTGGCATCAGGGATATGGCCCTTATGCGCCCGGCAACTACCCCATCATCGCCCCTTATCGCTACCGCTGCGCTTTTTGCCAGAATCAACCGGCGTGCGACTACACCTGCCTGGACACCAGCTTTGAGTTGCTGGACGCGCAAGCCGACGGCCGCATGGCCGCAGTAATCACCGAGCCGCTATTCAGCGCCGGCGGCGTGATAGAACCGCCTCCTGGTTGGCTGCAGGAGTTGAAACTACGCTGTGAGCAGCGCGGAATGCTCCTGATTCTCGACGAAGCGCAGACTGGATTGGCCAAATTGGGATCGATGTGGGCCTTCGAGCAGGAAGGCGTTGTGCCCGACATTTTCACCATCTCAAAGCACTTCGGCGGTGGTATCGCCATCAGCGCCACCATAACCACCGATGAAATTGAGGAGAAGGCCGTGGAAACCGGCCTGGTGGTGGCTCACTCCCACTCCAACGACCCACTGACCTGTAATGCTGCCATCGCCAGCCTGGACATAATTCTCGAAGAAAGTTTGGTTGACGTTGCCGACAGGATTGGGAGGTATTGGCAGGGGCACCTGCTCCGATTGCACGAGAGGCACGAACTGGTGGGTGATGTTCGCGGTCGAGGGCTGCTCCAGGGAATTGAGTTCGTTACCGATCGGGAAAGCAGGATTCCTGCTTATGAGCAGGGCCAACAGATTGGGCGATTGTGCCTGGAGAACGGTTTGATCGTCAGCGTTCGTCGGCGCGGTTCGGTGCTGCGTTTTGTTCCGCCGTTCACCACGACGGAAACCCAAATGGACCTAGCCGCGGACATACTGGACCACGCCATAGCGTCAGTTTCGTGACGGAATATCGGTTCGACGGTCAGCGATCCCGGGCGCGCGACTCCGCTGATGTGGAGATTGTCGTTATGAACGTGCATCATTCCGCCTGTTTTCCGGCACACGCTGCGCCCGCCGGGCGGCGACTGGCGGGGTCTGGAATTACCTTGACGCCGAAATTTGCGTTGGCAAGGAACTACGTTAACGTCGAGGAGGCGGTCGATTGCGCAACCCGTGATGATGGGCGAGGATCGATTGGCGACCTCGATGGACATAGTAAGCGTCAGTAGGCGATTATTAGCGGAACCTCCGTGCTATAATCACCATGAATATGGTGGTTAGAGATGTGTAGCCGGGCTGTTGCGCGTGATCCGGCAATCTCCACCAATTTGGCACCCTGCCCCTGTAGCTCAGTTGGATAGAGCGGCGGCGTCCTAAGTCGCGCGTCGGGGGTTCGAGTCCCTCCAGGGGTACCAATCTCACTCTACTTGCATGTTTTCTGCGCTCCAGCGTCGGTGCAGGAACGAGAGGGCGGTTAGCGGCCGGCGGCATTCATTCATCGCAGGTCCCGCGTTGCCCCCGAAGTCTTCCGATCCTGGTGGCCGCAGCCTCTGCGTGCTACTTGCCAATCACCGGCGTTTTGGCCAAGATGAGCCTCGCCGCCCGCACGGTCCACGAACGGCCGATGTAGCGGGTAATAGGCAACCGGGTGAAAGGAGATGCAACATGGCGCGTCTGGACGGGAAAATAGCCCTGATTACGGGAGCAACCGGCGGGATCGGTCGGGTGGCGGCACAACTGTTCGCCGACGAAGGCGCCCGCGTCGTGCTGGTCGACCTTGACGAGGCAGCGCTCCAGGACGTGGTGCACTCAATCGGCGCTGACCGGGCCAGCTATGCAACCGCCGACGTAACGCAACCCGATCAGGCGCAGGGCTACGTCAAAGCGGCGGTAGACCGCTGGGGCGGCATCGATATCTACCTGGCCAACGCCGGGATTGAAGGCTCCATATCTCCGATACCCGACTACCCCATCGACGTGTTCGATCGGGTGATGGCGGTCAACGTGCGCGGCGTCTGGCTGGGAATCAAGTATGTGGTTCCGGCGATGCGTGAACGCGGCGGGGGAAGCATCGTCATCACGTCCTCCACTGCCGGCATCGGCGGGAGCGCCGATATGTCAGCGTACACCACCAGCAAACACGCCGTCATCGGCCTGATGCGCACCGCCGCCCTGGAGGGCGCTCCCCTGGGGATTCGGGTTAACACTGTCAATCCCGCTCCCATCGAGACTCGCATGATGCGCTCGATAGAGGAGATGCGGGTGGCCGCGCTGGACGATGCGACGGTAACCGTCGAACGGACGAAACAGGCCGCCGCGGCGCGTATCCCGCTGCGGCGATATGGAAACCCCGAGGAAGTGGCGAAGCTGATGCTGTTCCTTGCCAGCGACGAGAGCAGTTTCTGCACCGGCGGCGTTTATATGGTGGATGGCGGCCGCTCCGCCGGCAGCCCCTAACCAGCCTGGTAGAAGCATTCGGCCGAATTCAGCGGCCACGCCCCAACCGTCATTGCGAGGAGCGTACCGACGTGGCGGTCCCGACGCCAGCACCAAGTGACGGAGAGCCAAACATGAATTGCCGCCGACCAACAATTCCGAATCTCTTTGTTATTGTGATTCTTGCGGTGGCGACTCTGGCAACGGTCACGGCCTGCTCGAGCATAGTTGACGAACCTGAGCGGCCCTCCCGCCGCGACCGTGAGCAGCGGGAAACGCAACCGGACCGATCGTCCGGCGCCATCGTCCGGGATACCGGCGGGGCGGCGGCTAAGGCCCGGGCTCCCGTTGAACGGACCGAACCCGCCAAGGAGCGGCGGTCTGTGTTGGGTCGTGGTGGCGGGTCTGGTCGCACCTTTGTGGACCTCCTCGAGCTGATACCCGACACTCCGGACACCCGCGCCAGTGTGGAGTTGAACAACTACCAACTCGCGCAGGAGGTTATCGAAATCCCCGCTGAAGACATGAACGACCACGACTATTTCCAACAATACTACGTTGGGATGATCGACCAAGAGGGTTCACCTCCCCCCGGCCTGCTATTTGGCCCGTGGTTGAGCGGGTTTACCGTATTCGGTTCAGACAACCCTAGTATCGAATTCCTTGGATTCCGCCTGATGGACGTGACACAAAGCGTCATCGCCGGTCTGCATCCCGCGAGGCTAGAGATTATTGTAGGACAATTCGACCCGGATGACGTTGATCGCCGGATACAATCCTGCTCCGAATGTCCTGCCGCCGAAATCGAGCGCCACGGCGGCGTCACTTTCTACAGTTGGGGAGAAGATTTTGAAACTAGTCTCATAAGCCGATTTAATCCACCAGCCTTCGATCAAGTGGGCCGAGGGGGCCGCATCGCCGTAATGCCCAACCTCGTGTTCAGAACCGTGGAAACTCCGGGAATGCGCGACCTGATAGATGCCCGGCAGCGTGCCACCAGTACCCTGTCCGAAGTTGATGAGTTCCGGCGCATCGCCCAGTCCCTGGATAGGGCCGGAGCCTATTCTGCATTTATCACTGACGATGTCGGACCCCTGGATTTCGATGCCTGGATCGACGGCCAGATAGCCCTTTCGGGTTACGCTGCTTCGTCGAAAGAAGCCCAACGCGTCCGAGACGCTTTTGGTCGGGTAACGCTGCTCCGGCCGTATGCGGCCTTTGGTGTAGGCGCCGGCATGGAGGGTGGCGAGAAATTCATGGTGCTGGTACTGGCTCACGATGATGGGGAGTCGGCGTCTCGGAACGAGGAGTTGCTGGAATCTCAGCTACGGACCGGCTTGAGCGTGGTGACCCCGACCACATGGGCAGAAGTATTTGATATCGTCGACATCGATTCCCGTGTGACGGGTAATATATTGACGGTGAAGGTCACCGGTTTTTTTGGCAGTACCAATTGGATTAAGTGGTATTACAACGACGACACGTTGCTGCTTTATGAATGATCTCGCGGCGTCCTGCCTCCCCTGAGCCATGCCGACATGTTTCTGCTGAAAGCGTTAACCATCCGTCATTGCGGGGAGCCCAGCGACGTGCCGACCAGCAACCAGTCGCCGCCGTTGCTGGTATGATGTAGCCAATCTCTCCGGCTGCCCGATGTACCGCAATGGCTACCACGCATTCGTACACGCCCGACGCCCACCGGTTGGCGGCATCGCTGCCGTCAATCTACTCTGAGCACCCCGCCGCCGAGGGCTTGCCCACGGCCCGCCGCATCACCGCAACCGCCGCCGATCTGATCAGGGCCGCTGGTGGTGTCGCACTGGACGCCTCGGTCATCAACACCGCCGCGTTGCTGCATCTGGCCGGCCCGGTCGACGCCCACAACCGCGCCCGAGCATCCGCCGCCATCGCCGCCGCCTGGTTGCGGGGATCAGACGCACCGGTTGAATATGTACACGCGGTTTGTGACGCTATCGTTGCCGCCTGGTACGGGGTCGAAGACGGAGACAGCCACCAGGACAGCGCAGAGATTCCTGATGCCGGCGCCGATGGCGAAGCCAGTTTGTTGTGGCACGCGGCCCGCCTCGACCTGGTAACCGTGGATCGACACGCCGACGTTTTGCGCGCGACCCCCGCCGCGGGACGAGAGCGCGAACGACACCTGTCTCACTACCGGCGACGGTACCTGATGCCCGCTTTGTCCCTGGGTGCACAGCTGACGAAGGTGTCGGCGGTGGAAATTTATAACCAACGGCTGCCCCGGCTGGCCGGCTGGCTAGACGACCAGGATGCCTCGTTGGTGCCGGCAGACTGGCGTCGGCTGGCCGAGGTAGGCGTCATACAGACCGGCGTGGCGCGACTGCTGGCCGGTGAAGACCCGGCGCTGGTCAGATCGGAAATGCCGCCTCCCGGCTTGCCCTACGCCGAATATCGCGGGCAGCAGCGGTCCGTCATTGCGGGCAGCCACGACCGCATCCTGGGCCTCACCCACGACCGCATCGAAGCGTCGCGCAACGTGGCCGCGGAAAAGTACCTGGAAAGCGACACCATCCACAAGCCGGCGGTGGAAGAAAACCTGTTCGTCGGCGCCCGTCGGCGCGCCCGCCAACTGGGTCTGTCGGCGGAGACTGCCGAAGACATCGCCCGCCTGCTGTTGTCCAATGCCCGCGCCGTTCAGGAACGCACGCTGAACGACATCGCACAGCGCCTCAGCCGGCTGCACGGGCAGATTCTGGACGCCGATTCCCCGGAGACACGCACCGAAGAGCAGGACATGGCCATCCCCTCGCTGGTGGTGCGTACCGGCGATCAGCCCCTGGCCCGCGAGAACGAGCTCATCAAGGAGCTGCGCGTTACCGGCCTCAACGAGGCGTATCCGGAGCAGCGCCGCCAGTTCGGACAGTGGTTCGAAAAACCGCATCCCTACATGGAAACAGGCCAGATCGTGGGCAGCCGCGACGCCGACCTGTTCCTGCAGGCCCTCACCGACGGCCAACGCTGCAAGGTCATTGCCACCATGGCCGCCGACGGCCCGATGCACCTGGGACACGGTGCGGTGGCCAATCTCCTGCGCTATTTTCAGTCGTTGGGCGCAGAGGTTGTGGTGGGGTTCCGGGACCTGGAGCTGACGCACCGGGCGGTCAACCGCGCCCGCTCGAAGCGCCGGGAAGCAGCCGCGGTGGGCGACGGCGAAGCAGCCGAAAGCGCCGATTTTCAGGACGCCCGCGCCGCCGCCCGTCATGCCATGCGCGACCGCCTGTTGACCCTGGCCGCCATCGGCCTGGACCTGAACCGCGCCGATGCGTACCTGCAGATGGATCGCTCGTCCATCATGGAAACGGCTTTTGCGTTGGGCAGCGTCATACCGCTCAGCACGCTGAACTCGGCGCTGGGTCTGCGCCTGCGCGACAGCGCAACCGATACTTTCCTGCCCCTTTTGCGCCTGGCCGACATTCTGCACACGCAACAGCCGGAATACGGCGGCCCGTGCCGGACGCTGGTGATCGACGGCCTGGGCGGGGACGTGTACGTCCGCATGGCCCGCAACGCCGCCGAGGATTTTGGTTTCTTCAAACCGTCGGCGCTGTATCTCCGGATGGCGCGCAACCTTACCACCTACAACGACCCGCAAACCGGCGCCGCCGTCGAGGTTATGACCAACGCCGTCCCCCAGGGTCGCATCGCCTACCAGGATTCGGCAGACGAGGTTCAGCGACGCATCGGGAGGGCCTACACCGGAGGTCGGCAGACTCTGGCCGAGCAGCGTGCACTGGGCGGCAACCCCGACCCCCGCGTTTGCGGAGTGGCCAGCGTCCATGCTTTTCACAGCACCCCCGATCCCAGCGAATACGCCAGCGTGCAATCAAGATGCCGGTCGGGCGAGCTGTTGTGTGGTCAGTGCAAGGCGTCCGCCACCGAACGCCTGCTAGAATATCTGGCGGAGCACCGTCGGCTTCGCGAAAATTTACCCAATGCGGTGGTTCAGCGCGCCAGCGAATTGGCTGGACTGGGCGAATAAAATAATCCTGGATGTGTCCCGTCCGCTGATTGGTCGACACATCGTCAAGTATTGTTCGGGAGATGGCTTAACATGGCAGATCAGCAACGAATCCTGACCGGAATGCGCCCCACGGGGCAACTGCATCTGGGGCATTACCTGGGTGCGCTGGAGAACTGGATACAGCTGCAGCACGAATACGAATGCTTTTTCCTGATTGCCGACTACCAGGCAATGGGCGACCATCTGGACGACATCAGCCTGATTCGCCGGTCGGTGATGGATGTTGCCACCGACTGGATGGCGGTTGGTCTGGATCCGGAGAAGGCATCGTTCGTGATCCAGAGCTACGTGCCCGAGCACGCCGAGCTGACCATGTTCCTGAGCATGTTGACCCCATTGAACCAGCATCAGAAGAACCCCACTCTGCGCGCCGAGATCGGCCAGCTGGAGTCGGAGAACCAGTCGGTAACGCTGGGTTTCTTCAATTACCCGCTCAGTCAGGTGGCCGACATCCTGCTCCCCAAAGCCCACCTGGTGCCGGTGGGTGAAGACCAGGTGGCTCACATCGAATACACCCGCGACATTGCCCGGCGCTTCAATCGTGTGTACGGCGAGGTCTTTCCGATGCCCCGTGCCCGTGTGGGACGTATACCGCGACTGGTGGGTACCGATGGTCGGGCGAAGATGAGCAAGAGCCTCAACAACGCGGTCTATCTGGCCGACGCCCCCGACACCGTGAAGCAGCGCGTCAGGCGCATGGTTACCGATACCACCGGCGAGAACCCCCGGCTGCGTCCCACCGACCCTGGCGTCGTGGAATACAATCCGGCGTTCCTGTACCACGACGCTTTCAACGATGACGTCGACGAGGTTGCCGAACTCAAGGAACGTTACACCGCCGGCGCCGTCAGCGACGTGGAGGTGAAAGACCGCCTGTCGGAGGCGCTGAACCGGTTCATTGCACCCATACGTGAGCGTCGCGTGTGGTACGAAGAGCACCCCGACTACGTCCGCGATGCGCTGATGGCCGGCACCGAGCGTGAACGGGTCATCGCGAGGAAAACCATCGAGGACGTGCGCCAGGCCATGCAGGTGCTGTACACCTGACAGCTGGGAGGGGGAGCGATGAATGCTTTCGTCTACCCGCTTTAATCTGTCATTGCGGGGAGCGCGGCGACGGGTTTTCACCCTCACCCCCGTATCAAGTACGGGGCAGGCTCCAACCCTCTCCCATCGAGGGAGAGGGAGCCATGAAAAAGTGGGTACGCGTGGGGCTCCTTGCCGCCTTGAATCCCCCGTCCCGCCGTGTTAGCGTAGCGAAACTGCGCCGGCCACTGTGGCGCGGCGTTTTATTTCTGTAACCCGGAGGGACCAATATGGCAGGTAACCCGCGAGACAAGTACTGCATCGTTGGTGTGGGCGAAACCGAATACAGCCGCGCGTCTGGCCGCACCACCCGAGCAATGGGCGCTGAAGCCATCCGAAACGCCATGAACGACGCTGGACTTGCGCCCGATCAGGTCGACGGGATGCTGAGCTATCACGGCGGCGACTCCACGCCCTCGACGTCGATTCAGTATGACCTGGGCCTGCGGCCCAATTTCTACATGGACTGTTCCGGCGGCGGATCGTCCACCGAAGCGCTGGTCGGGCTGGCCATCGGCGCCATCGAGGCCGGCATGTGCGACACCGTGGCGATATTTCGCTCCATGAACGGCTACTCCAACATACGCATCGGCGGAACCGGCGCCCGGGCGTCGGCTCCCATCGGCGGGATGGATTTGATGAAACGGCCCTACGGCCTCATCAGCGCCGTGCAGCAGTTCGCCTACACCTTCACCCGCCACATGGCCGAATACGGCGTGAAAAGTGAAGACCTGGCTGCCATCAAGGTCGCTCACTCCAACCATGCCGCCAGCAACCCCAAGGCGCTGATGAAGCATCCGGTTACTGTCGAAGACGTCATGGACTCTCGCTGGATCATCCGGCCGGTGGCGCACCTGCTGGATTGCTGTCTGGAAACCGACAACGCTACCTGCGTCATAGTCACCTCTGCCGACCGTGCCCGGGACCTGAAGCACAAGCCCGTTTACGTCAAGGGCGTTCAGGGCCGCGGCACCAAACCCGGAGGCGACTTCCACTACCAGCACGGCCCCATCACCAGGGTTGCCGGTCACTACGTCGGTCCCCGGGTGTTCGAGCTGGCCGGCGTGAAGCACGAGGACGTCGATCTCACCGGCTGCTACGACGCCTTCACCTACACGGTGCTTCTCCAGTTCGAGGATTACGGCTGGTGCAAGAAGGGCGAGGGCAAGGATTACGTAACCAGCGGCGCCATCAACCTCGGCGGGGCCCGCCCCAACAACCTGAGCGGCGGCCACCTGTGCGAGGGCTACACCCACGGTATGAATATGGTCATCGAGAACGTGCGGCAACTGCGCGGCACCGTCGACGACTACTGTCCCGGCGCTGCCAACGGTGAGCATACCTACGATTACAACGTGGGCGGTTGTCGGCAGGTTCAGGATGCGAAGATCAGCATGAACATGGGATGGGGTACACCGGCCGTTGGAAGCTCCCTGATCATGGGCAACATACTGAACTAGACCGCTGATCCGGAGCCGAGTCCATACAGGGAGAACACCAATGCCTAATTACACTTACCGGGGGATCAATCTCAGCATCCCCGACAACGACTCTGAATACAAGGGGTACTTCGAAGCGGCTGCCGAGGGCCGCCTGGTGGTCAAGAAGTGCTCGGACTGTGGATTGCTGCGCGGCGAACCAGGCCCCGGTTGCCCCTGGTGTACCTCCATCAACTGGGAATGGCAGCAGGTGTCGGGCAAGGGGACCATCTATTCTTACCAGGTGGTGGCCCACACCGTGATTCCCAGCTTCCGTGACCTATCGCCGTTTGCCATCGTGCTGGTGGAGCTGGACGAGCAGAGTGGTCAGCCCGATGAGCACGACGGTCTGCGGATCACCGGGAACCTGGTCGATGCCGATTTCAACATGGAAAAGGAAGCGATGGTGGGCATCGGCAAGCGCGTTGAAGCCGTATTCCAACCGGTGGAAGAGGGCTTCAAACTGCTGCAGTGGCGTCTCATCGACGAACCAGACCGCGGGTTCACCTGGTCCCACGAAGTACCTGGTTCCTGACCCTACCGCCGGGATGTTAAATGGCGGCGGCGCTGAACATCACCAGCGCGGCCGCCATTTTTTCAGGCCGAGGGAATTCCGCCTTTGATCAGTTGGCGTGGAGATCCACCAGTTGGCTCTCGGCCCCGTCCATTGCGGTGTTCAGGTTGCGATCGACCCTAACTGGCCGACCGCCACATCTCGTAGCCGATTTCCTTGCTGATCAGGCCGTCGCGCATCTCGAAGATGTGCACCAGCCGCATCTCGATCTGGGTGCCCGGCGAGAGAGGCAGGTAGCCCTCTCCGGTGAGCCGGAAACTGACGACGCTGTCATCCACTACGCGGTCTTCGGTGGCGAACCGCTGCAGATTCTCGAACTGCACGTCCTCCATCTTGGCGAACATCTGGGTATAATTGTCGGCAACAGCCCGCTTGCCCTCAAATCGCAGTCCGCGGGCCGGCGCTTCCCAGACCACGTCATCGGTGTACAGGTCCAGCGCCGCTTCGACCTCGTTGGTTGCTTCGGAGTGAAAGTGGGCTTCCACCGCCGCCAGGTTGGCCGCGATCATGTCGGGGTTTGCGGAAGGGTTGGATACGTTTTGGGTAGTTGACACCGTAACAACTCCTTGTATTGACGAACGAGGTATTGACGAACGAGACCGACCGAATCGGGGAGGTTCAATCCATGCCGAGCATTAACATCGATCGCAGCAAGCCGCTGCGTGAGGAGTCTATCACAGGCCACAATCGCTGGCATCCAGACATCCCTGCCGTGCTGGAGGTTGACGAAGGTGAAGAGGTCGTGTTGGAAACCCGCGACGCTTTCGACGGTCAACTTCACCCCGGCGTAACCGAGACCGTTTTCGACACCGTCGATGCCGGCGTTATCCACCCTCTCACCGGGCCCGTTCTGGTCAGAGGAGCCCAGCCAGGCGATCTGCTGGAAATTGAATTCGTCGATATCGCCCCCGAGCCCCACGCCTTCAGTTGCATCGTGCCTGGCTTCGGCTTCCTGCGTGACATCTTTACCGAGCCCTTCATAGTGCACTGGAACATTGCCGATGGCTGGGCCACTTCCGCGCAAATCCCCGGCGTACGCGTCC
Organism: Dehalococcoidia bacterium; assembly: GCA_965217175.1. Classification (GTDB taxonomy): domain Bacteria; phylum Chloroflexota; class Dehalococcoidia; order Lucifugimonadales; family UBA3495; genus Bin87. The sequence continues at coordinate 278,292 of OZ244251.1, read as the reverse complement.
CCGGCGCACCCTTCATGGGCGTCTCCGGCGTTGCTCCGAGCCATACCCAACTTGACGCATGGACACGTCGCGAGGCTGAGTTGGCCGCTCGCGGCGGCGTGGCCCTTCCTCCGGATATCGCCAGCTCGGTGCCCATCGCCGGCGTCGGCGCCACCCACGGCCTGCGCACTCTGCCGCCCCGGGAGAACGGGGGCAACTTTGATGTCAAACAGCTTTCGGCCGGCTCCAGACTGCTGCTGCCGGTGGCCGTCGATGGCGCTCTGTTCTCCACCGGCGATGCCCACTTTGCCCAGGGTGACGGCGAGGTCTGCGTAACTGCTGTGGAAATGGGCGCCACGTGCACCGTGCGGTTCCGCCTGCTCAAGGGCGAAGCCCAGCAGCGCAACATCCGCTGGCCCCGCTTCACCCGGGAGGACTACTACATCGACCCCCAGTGGGCCGCTCCCCGCAAGTTCATCGCCACCATGGGCATGCCGGTTACGGACGATGGGGTCAACCAGGGCGAAGACCTGACCCTGGCCTGCCGCAACGCTCTGCTCAACATGATCGACCTGCTGCAGGAGCGAGGTTTCTCTCGCAACCAGGCCTACGTAATCTGCAGCGTGGCCGTCGACCTCAAGGTGAGCAACGTGGTGGACGTGCCCAACTACGTCGTGTCAGCCTTCCTGCCGGAAGACCTGTTCGTGGGGTAAGGCCGAGCGGTGTGCGAACCCGTGAAGCCCGTTATCCCTGCCAGGTTTCCAAATCCAGCCATAGTTCGATACTGTTTCGATACAATCTGGCTATAAACGGCGGCTCATGTTGTTGGATAAATGCCAGTATCCGGCCCATCGAAGCCAGCAGCAACTGAGCCATTTCGGCACGACTGGCGCCGCTGCAGATCACGATTACGCGAGACTCGGACGACATGATGGTGTGCTGTTCGAGCCGATTGTGGCGCATACGTTTGTCGTGAGTAAGAACCACCCAGCCTCTGCCCGCTACCACCGGTATCCAATAAATGTCAGGAGTACCACTGTCGAAATTATCGACCAATAACTCCAGGCGGATGCCCGCATCCCGTAGCGGCCCAGGAAATTGACGAGTTCCCAAATCCTCGTCAGAAAAGAAGATTAGCTCAGGCGGCCAGTTCGTAACGGACCGCTTCCTCAATCTGCGCGGGTTGCAACCGGTAGTCTTCGGCCAAGTCCAAAATAGTCTCACCAGCCTTGACAAACTTGGCAACCACGGCGGTGCGCACCCCAGAACCGGCGATAACCGGACGACCAAACGAAATCGCTGGGTCAATCACGATCAACTTGGGCGCTTGCCTGCCATCGCCCCTACTGTACGGGTAGAACCTGAACGCCAGCCCGGGCACGTCGTGCTCCACCCTTTCCAGGTAAGCTTCGATGATCACCCGTATGGCAATTTGGCCCCGCGTTGAAAGGTTCAGCAACTTCCCCAGGTGTTCGGTGAAGATGTTTAGACCGTCGGTCAATAATTCTCGCCGAGCCAAGGGATGTTGAACAGCCAATTTGTCTTGCAAAAAGTCGATTGCCGGTCTTATTTGCTGCATTGAAATGCCATGTTTTCGGCGTAACGCCGCCAACACGTGCAATTCCACCAGGTTTACGAAAGACAACGCGGTTGGTTCCGACCCAGCGGGCTGGACTAACGGCACCGTGCGCGCCGGCGACTTGCTCTCCCCGCCGGTTACCCAGGAACGCACTGTAGGCACAGGCAACCCCAGATGCCCGGCAGCTTCCGGGATCGAGTAGATTGGAACATGCCTGAGATCATCCATGCCTTATTGTCCCACAGCCGATTGTTAGATCACTCCTCCCTCGGCCAGTAGCAGCATCTGTCCCGTGGTGAGGCCCAGCTCGCCCTGCAGTATTTCGGCGTTGTGTTCGCCGATCAGCGGCGCCCGACGGCTGACTCGCCACGGCGACCCGTTATAGATGGCCGCGCCGCCCGGATAGGTGAACGTCCGGCCCAATTCCGGATGCTCCACCTGCGTGAAAAATCCCCGATCGGTCAGGTGGTCGTCGCCGACTATCTCGTCCATGCTGCGAATGGCTCCCCAGGGGAAGTCCCGCTGCTGGCCACCGTGGAAGGCGTCTTCCAGCGTGGAGTTGTTGAAGAAGTTTTTCATCACCTGCACGATGTGGTCGTTCTCCTCGGCAATGACATCCGGGTCCTGATAGCGCTCATCGCCCAGGTCTTCCGCCATACCGGTTTGTCCGAACCAGTCGGCCAGCAACTTCAGCCGAGCCGGCGTCAGGTTGGTGCCGGAGCGCGTGGTATTCAGCCAACCACCGTCTCCCGTCGGGAACTGGATGGCCGGCGACATATCGGGCGCGGCGTGCCTTCCGGTATGCCGTTGTACCACCTGCCCGGTGGACAGGTAGATGGCGATGGCTCCTTCGGTGGTCAGCGCGCAGGCTTCGTGAATCGACGCATCGATGTACTGCCCCTCGCCGGATACGAACCGATAGTACAGCGCGGCCATCATGCCGATGTAGGCGTAGTGGCCGCCGATGTGCCAGCTGTTGCCGCCGCCGGGCGCGATTGGTGGAGCATTGGGTACGTCGATCTCGTCGTAACCCGATGACGCCATTTGTCCGCCGCCGGCCAGGTGCGTGATGTCGCTGCTGACGTAATCGCGCCACGGTCCGGTCTGACCGTAGGGTGTTAGCGAGCACATGATGAGGCCGGGATTGTCGGCGGAAAGATGGTCGTAGCCGAGTCCCAGCGAATCCAGATAACCGGGCCTCTGGCTCTCCAGGACGATGTCGGCAGTTGCGGCCAGCCGCTTGATGATGTCCCGCCCCTGCAACGAATCCAGTTTGACGGTGATGCCGCGTTTGGACGTGTTGTAATGCCAGAACGACAGGCTGCGTTCCCGGTGGGGAATATCGTCCATGAACGGACCGAAACTGCGACAGGCTTCTCCGCCCGGCGGTTCGATCTTGATCACGTCGGCGCCAAGGTCGGCCAGCAGCTTGCCGCAAAACTGGCCCTTCTCGTCGCAGATTTCCAGCACGCGCAGGCCGTTCAACGGGCCCGGCAAACTGTAGTCGGCGGGTCGAGCGTCACCCTGGTCGACACCGTCTGGTTGGTTGCCATTGTTGGCGGAAGTCATCGCAGGGCCTCCTCGATGTAGGGATACCGGTCCATGGTGGTGGGCCAGAATATGCCGTTCTCATAACCTTCCAGCAAATCCGAGTGTTTCAGCCCCAGCAAATCCTCCAGGACTTCCCGGTTGTGCTGGCCGATCATCGGCGGCGGGCTGGACATCTGCGCCGGGGATTTGGGCATCTTGAACGGTGCGTTCTGGAACTTCCACGGCCCCAGCATGGGATGGTCCATGGGTACGTACATATCCCGGTGGCGCAGCTGCGGGTCGTTATCCACCCGGTCCTGGCTGCTCTGCACCGCCATAGCCCTTATACCCGCCTGCTGACATTTATCGGTCAGCTCGTACTTGGTGAAGTTTTTGGTCCATTCTTCGATGTGCCCGTCCATCTCCTCCTGGTGCTCCAGGCGACCTTCGATGGTGTTGAACCGGTCGTCTGCCCAGGCGGGGTTGCCCATCAATTCCACGAGTTTATGCCACTCTCCGTCGGACAAACAGGCGATGACGGCCCAGTCGTTATAACCTCCCGGGGTGGTGCGGTAGGCGTTGTGGGGAGCGGCGATGGGACCGCGATAGTTGTTTGCCGGTTCGTTTCCCGGCCACACGGTGCGATTGCCGGGCGGGAATCCCTCCCGACGCGCCGGACGTCCATTCACGGTGCGGTCGAGCATCGCCGGGCCGGTCAACGTGATGCCGGTGATCATTTGCGACAGGTCAACGTGCTGGCCCTTGCCGGTGGCCGCGCGATGGCGCAGGGCGGTCAGGGCACACATGGCTCCGTACATGCCTCCGGTGTCGTCCAGATACGACCAGCCCCAGCCGGCCGGCGGTTTACCGGGCATTCCGGACAGATGCGTCAGCCCGCTGAGGGCCTGGGCCGCCGGGCCCATGGTTCCGTACCAATGGTAGCGACCGGTTTGACCGAATCCCGCCATGGACACGTAGATGATGTCGGGCCGAACTTTTCGCAGCTCGTCGTAACCGAGCCCCCAGCGTCGCATGATTCGGCTGCTGAAGTTTTCGATGACGATGTCGGAGACCGAGATCAGCCGCTTCACCAGGTCCAGGCCCTGGTCGGTGCGGGTGTTGATGCTGATGCCCCGTTTGTTGGCGTTGGTATCGGCAAATTGACCCGTGGAGTTCGGGCCCGGTTCCACGCCCGGAGGAACTGTGAATCGGTTTTGCCGCAGGGTATCGAGGTTCAGCGGCCACTCGACCTTTACCACTTCGGCGCCCAGAGTGCCCAGCCAACGGGCTGCCCAGGGGCCGGCCCGGACCCAGGTGAAGTCGACGACGCGAACGCCTTTCAATGGAGTAGGCAGGGGCATGGGTAAGCCTCCCGTGCGATTTGGGTGCGGTTCTGTTGTGGCGACAGTTTATGGCAAGGTGGGAAGTTGGGCAACCTGCTGGCCGGTCGTCGCCAACGGCGTGCGCATCGGGCATCACGGGGTGCGCCGCTCACCTGTCATCGCGAGGATCGCAGCGGCGTGGCAATCCCGACGAAGCCCCGCCATTGCGAGCAATATAACTGGCCGCCAGTTTCCCCGCTGCCGCGCTCCCTACCTAGTCAGACACGAACCGCGCCAACCGCGACCCGCCCGCCTGCTCCTCGTACCATACCGTTACGGTGGTGCCCTGAATCTGATGGTCCTTCAGGTGCCCCGCCGACACTCCCACCCAGCCCTCCGACTTAAACTCCCACCGCTGGCCGTCGTTATCGGTGATGCGGAGAATGCGGAAATGACGGGGATTCTCCGGGTTGGCCGACACCTCGTCGATATGACCCGATACGCTGGGTAAACCCGGAAAGAGCTTCTCCCCGTTCCCGTGCCTGCTGATGGTGTCCGCCTTCCCGCCGCAACCGGCGATGGTCAGCAATAACACGACAACGACAAAGACCGGCGCGAGGCGCGAATAACCGGTCGGGATTGCACTGTTAGCGCGGGCAAAAAACAAGGGTCAGCCAAACCCTCCAATCAGTAGGTGCAGGGCAATTGCATTGTAAATCGCACTTGAGTCGTTCAGGCTTGCGCCGGAACCCAGAAAGCAAGATTGAGTCGGATTTCGGACGGTCTCCAATCCTTTCGGACACTGGATTCCCGCTTTCGCGGGAAAGACGAGAGGAATTGCCCGGGAAAGACGAGAGCAATAAAATCAAAATGCGATTGCCCTGTCAGTAGGTGAGTGATTGTAGCAAATTAGGCCGGGGTGTTTTATCATGGAATACCGGCCAGCGCGCCGCTCCCGGTCGGACCGCATTTGGACGGGTTCCCCCATCATTTGTAAATGGCAGCCATTGGCATTACCGAACGCACCGACCGCCACCCGCAGCGGCAGTTTACCTGGTTGCAGGGGCTATCCATTGCAACTGTAGTCTCCGCGTTTTTGCTGGTTGTTATCGGCGGGGTGGTCAGAGTCACCGAATCCGGGCTGGGTTGCCCCGACTGGCCGCTGTGCCACGGCAGATTGCTGCCGCCCTGGGAATACACGGCGGTCATCGAATACACCCATCGCTTCGTCGCCTCGGTAGTCGTGGGCCCGCTGGTGGTGGTTACTGCCGTCGTAGCCTTCCGGGGGTATCGAAACGACCGCTGGGTGTGGTGGCCGGCCGCGCTAACGGTGCCGTTGCTCATCATTCAGGGATTGCTGGGCGGCGTGACGGTGCTCACCGAGCTGCCGGGTGGCGTGGTCGCCGTACATCTGGCCACCGCTGAAGCGCTGCTGGGCGTTTGTATATTGGTTATGCTCGCATCGTTCCGCACTCCCATCATGCGGCGGGTCCTCGCCGGCGCCGGAGCGGGCTCCGAACGCTGGGCCATCGCCGGGGCGCTGGGTATATATGCAGTCATCGTGTCCGGTTCACTGGTAACGGCAATGGGCGCGACCGGCGCCTGCATCACGTGGCCGCTCTGTCAGGGACAGGTATTTCCTTTGAATCACCTGTCGGCCATTCACATGTTCCATCGATATCTGGTTCTGGCGCTGGGGATTCTGCTGCTGTACGCCGTCTGGCGCAGTGGCACCGGCGCTGGGACGTCGACGGCCGTCAAATGGTGGGCCTGGGCAACCCTGTTAGCCTTTGTGGCCCAGGTTATCATCGGTGCGGTGACCGTCTGGTTGGACTTCCAACCCCACTGGCAGGCGCTCCACCTCACGGCGGCAACGGCAGTGTGGGCGGCGGCGGCGGCGATGGCGATCGTCGCTTATCTGTCGGCGCGGACGATGACAGACCACCAATCAAACCACTCCAATCAAACAACGTAGAGGCAACCGGCCAGAATGGCACAGATAACACCACCCCTGCAGCCAGATGCCGAAACCGCGGTGCTGGCATCCGGTCCATCCCCCCGGTTGTCGCCGGTCTCCGTGGCTCGGGACTTTTTGACCCTTACCAAGCCCAAGATCATCTCGCTGCTGCTGATAACCGCGGCCGGCGGCATGTTCATGGCCGCCGAGGGTGTCCCACCGTTGCTGATGCTGGCATGGGTGTGGATCGGTGGGGCCCTGGCCTCGGGGGGCGCCAACGCGATCAACCAACACCTGGATCGCGACATTGATCGGGAGATGAGCCGCACCCGAAGCCGGCCGGTGGCCGGGGATCGGGTCGCTCCCAAATACGCCCTGGCGTTCGGCGTGGCGCTGAACGTGGCAGCTTTCGCCCTGCTGGCTACGCTGGTCAACTTCCTGGCAGCGGGCCTCACCCTCACGGCGAGCCTTTTCTATGTGTTCGTGTACACGTTGTGGCTCAAGCGCTCCACACCCAACAACATCGTGATCGGAGGCGCCGCCGGCGCGATACCGCCCCTGGTCGGTTGGGCGGCCGTAACCGGGAGCCTGGACTTGCCGGCGGTGTACCTGTTCGCCATCGTGTTCTTCTGGACGCCGCCGCACTTCTGGGCATTGTCGCTGCTGATTCAAGCTGACTACGAGCGGGCTGGCGTGCCCATGTTGCCGGTGGTTGTCTCCCGCGTGCAGACATCGCTGCACGTTTTCCTCTACTCGATTGCGTTGGTGGGGCTCTCGTTAATGTTCGGTTTATTGCCGCAGGTGGGCTGGATTTACATCGCCTCGGCGGCGGCGCTGGGCGCTCCGTTCATCTGGTTGGCCTGGCGGTTGTGGCGCAGCGACGAGCGCGGCAGGGCCAAAGCTACCTATCTGTATTCGCTGGCATATCTGGCGCTGTTGTTCGTGGCCGTGATGGTGGATTCAACCTTCTAAAAAGAGAGTTTGTTTGCGTCAATCTCAAATTGACACACAAAGTCGCTTATGCTATCGTTACCGCCGCTAGTGAAATTTTGCACATACGACGGCTTTGCCCGGCTATCGTATCGGGGGTTCACGATGGGGCTGTTGCCCTTTTCCGAGGAAGACTCACCTGCCAAGCACCGAGAAGGCCCCGGTTCTCCGAACAGAACCGATAATCCGGTGAGTAGCCCCGCCGTTTCTCGTATTCGTCGCCGTGGTTGGCGGCCCCTTGGGGCGTTGGCCATTCTGGGCGGCATTCTGTTGTTGGCGGCCTTGGGCTGCGATCCCGATGCACCCATGTCGACGTTCGGCGTTCACGGCCCGGTGGCCCGAGAGCAGTTGCTGCTCTTCAACGTGCTGCTCTGGACCATGGTAGTCGTGTTTGTGCTGGTGGAAGGCGCGCTGCTGTACGCGGCAATACGCTACCGACGCAAGCCCGGCGACCCGCTGCCGCCTCAAACTCACGGGCATACACCACTGGAAATCGCCTGGACGATAATCCCCACCATTCTAATTCTGGGCTTGGGTATCTGGTCGGTGATCGTGCTGTTCAAGCTCGAACCCGGCGAGGCCATCGCCCTGGCCAGAGCCGAGGGCAAGGAACCGCTCCGGGTTCAGGCTGTCGGCCATCAATGGTGGTGGGAGTTCCGGTACGAAGACGCCGACGGCAATGGAAAACTGGTGACCACGGCCAACGAGATGCGGATACCGGTCGACCGGCCCGTTATCATGGAACTCATCAGCGAAGACGTGATTCACAGCTTCTGGATTCCGAAACTGGCCGGCAAACAGGACGTGGTGCCAACCCGCTCCAACGAAATGTGGTTCCTGGCGGAAGACATTGGTATGTATTACGGCCAGTGCGCCGAGTTTTGCGGGACCGCCCATGCGCAAATGAAATTCCGGGTTCATGCCCTTACTGACAACGACTTCGACGCGTGGATCGACGGCTTCGGCGAACCCAACCAGTTGTCCACCTCGGCGGCGCGGGGTCAGCTGGTCTTCCTTGGCGAAGGCCAGTGTATTACCTGCCACACCGTGGGCACTTCAGATGCCGCCGGCGTTCAGATGAGCCGAATGGATACTTTCTTCGCCTATATGAAGTGGCTCAACAAGCGGGCAGAAGATCGGTTGGTGGATGTACGTACTGGAAACGAACCGGCGGCTGCCTTCGCGGCGCCTAACCTCACCGACCTTGGCCTCCGGACCACCTTGGGCGCTGGCCTGGTTGACCTGAACCGCGAGAATTTGCGACAGTGGATACGTAATCCAGATGTCATCAAACCCGGCAATCACATGTCGGAGCTGGCTACGGTATACCGCGCCCGCGCCGACCACCGTGCCGATCTGTCCGAGGATCAGTTGAGCGACCTTGTGGACTATCTGCTGGAGCAGAAGTAACCCGATCCCATCCGCAATGAAATTAGATGTCCGACAAACCAGCGAACCACTCATCAGGAGATACGAAAACCGCTAATCCATCGCCCAGAATGCCAGCGAACCGGACACAGCGGAGGACCAAATAATGGTTACCATCACCGGAGTAATTCCCCGCCCTACCACTTATACCGGCTTGTGGAGCTGGCTAACTACCGTTGACCACAAGCGAATCGGCGCCCTTTACGGCGTTTCCGCCTTCATCTTTTTCATCGTGGGCGGCATCGAAGCCGGTCTGATGCGTTTGCAGTTGGCCCAGGCCGATATTTCATTAATTTCCGCCGACTGGTTCAACGCCATGTTCACCATGCACGGCACCACCATGATTTTCATGGTGATCATGCCGTTCGGCGCAACCTTCTTCAACTTTCTTATTCCGCTGATGATTGGCGCCCGGGACGTTGCGTTCCCACGCCTCAATGCCTTTTCGTACTGGACTTTCCTGTTCGGCGCTCTGTTGATGCACGCCGGTTTCCTGATCGGGCAACTTCCCGACGCCGGCTGGTTCTCCTATGCCAACCTTACCTCTGCCCCGTTCAGCGTCGGCAAGGGCTTGGACTTCTGGGCGCTGAGCCTGCAGATGCTGGGTGTTGCATCGTTGGCCGCCGGTTTCAACTTCGTCGTAACCATCATCAATATGCGCGCTCCGGGAATGTCGCTGATGCGTATGCCGGTGTTCGTGTGGATGACACTGGTTACCAGCATCCTGCTGGTGCTGGCCTTCCCCATCATAACGGTCGCCCTGATAGAGCTGACCGCCGACCGTCAGTTTGGCGCCAACTTCTTCAACGCCTCGGCCGGCGGCGATCCCATCCTCTGGCAGCACCTCTTCTGGCTGTTTGGACACCCCGAGGTGTACATCCTGATTCTGCCGGCAATGGGCGTGGTGTCAGAAATAATCCCCACCTTCAGCCGTAAACCGCTATTCGGTTATCCCGTGGTGGTGTTCTCCGGTATCGTAATCGCCATCATGAGCTGGGCAGTGTGGAGTCATCACATGTTCACGGTGGGCCTTGGACCCATCGCCAACTCGGTGTTCACCATCACCACCATGCTCATCGCAGTGCCCACCGGCGTCAAGATATTCAACTGGATCGGCACCATGTGGAAGGGCTCCATCGACCTGCGTACACCCATGTTGATGGCAATCGGATTCGTTGCCCTGTTCATCGTGGGCGGCCTTTCCGGTGTATCCCACGCCGTGTCCCCCTCTGACTTCCAGCAACAGGACACCTACTACATCGTTGCGCACATCCACTACGTGCTGTTTGGCGGCGCCATCTTCGGCATCTTCGCCGGTATTTACTACTGGTATCCCAAGATTACGGGCAAGATGTACCACGAGACGATGGGCAAAATACATTTCTGGTTGATGTTCGTGGGCATGAACCTCACGTTCTTCCCCATGCACTATGCCGGCCTCAACGGAATGCCCCGCCGCATCTATACCTACGCGGAAGGCTTCGGCTGGGAGGGCATGAACATGCTGGCTACCGGCGGCTACTTCTTCATCGTCGCGGGCTTCCTGATATTCATGCACAACTTCATCCGCAGCGCGCGCAAAGGCGTACCGGCTGGCAACGATCCCTGGGACGCTCCCACGCTGGAGTGGAGCATCTCTTCGCCGCCACCGGTGTACAACTTCGCCGAGATTCCCCAGGTGAAGGGGCAAGACGATTTCTGGATCACCAAGCGCGAAGCTGCCGCCCGCGGTGAAACGGTGGTTGGCGAGCCTCACGTCGACGCATCTACCATCCACATGCCCAGCCCGTCTTACTGGCCGCTGATTGTGTCTTTCGGCGTGGCCTGGATCGCGGGTGGCCTGCTGATCGACGTCGGATGGGACTACATCCGGTTCCCGGTCAGTTTCGTCGGCGGCCTGATCACAATCATCGGCGTTATCGGCTGGTCCAACGAACCGCCGGCCGCCGAGCATGTCGCAGAAGGTCATTATTAACCGTCCGGCTCATTCGATGCCGAACCCGACTACACCCGTACTTGCCTAACCCAGGAGGCCCGCGTTGGCCCACGTAGACACCCCACACGCTCCGCCAGTGGAAGAAGAAACCACCACCGGTATAAATCACCGGAAACTCCTGATGTGGGTGTTTCTCGGGTCCGACTGTCTGTTCTTCGGCTCGCTGATTGCAACCTACATGGTGTACCGCGGCCAGAGCATCGTTGGACCGTACCCGGAAGACATTGTCGATGTCCCAATCACCACCATCAGCACGTTTGTGTTGCTGATGAGTTCGTTCGCCATGGTGATGGGAGTGGCCGCCGCGCGCAACGGCAACCAGAAACGGTTGATCCAGTGGCTGGTTCTAACCATCCTGCTGGGCGGTACGTTTATCGGGTTCCAGGTGTATGAATTCAACGCCTTCCGAATCGAGGGTCTGCGCTACGAAACCAACCTGTTCAGCAGTTCGTTCTATACGCTTACCGGGTTTCACGGAGCCCACGTTACGCTTGGGCTGGTTTGGCTGGGCGCCATCGCAATCATCGCCGCCCGCAACCCGGCCGGTCGTCCCTCTGGGTTGGATGTGGATATCGCCGGTCTTTATTGGCACTTCGTTGATATCGTCTGGATAGTAATTTTCACCCTGCTGTACCTCATCGGCGGCTTCGACTCCGGCCCGGCAGCGGATGCTGGACACGCCGCGGTGCAGGGGTGGACCTGGGTAAGCGGATTGTTCGGTTAAGGTTGCAGGAGGCAGTAACGCGATGAGCAGTAACCCCGGTCAGGAGGCCGCTCCGGCCCAGGATGAGCACGCCGAACACGGCGATGTCGGGATTGGAAGGTACTTCTTCGGCCATGTCCCCGAAGGCGTTCACGGAGGGCTGAAGCAGTACAGCATCCTTGCCATCTTCCTGGGCATTATTACTCTCGTTGAATTCCTCATCATCGTTCCCGAAGACCTGCGCGGCGAGAGCATCGTTATCGCTCCGCTGGTTATCCTGTCGGTTATCAAGTTCTTCTGCGTGGTCGCATTCTTCATGCACCTGAAGTTTGAGAACCGCCTGCTCTGGCAGGTTTTCGTCGCCGGGTTGGGCTTGGGTCTCGTGGTAGCCCTCTCGCTGGTGTTGCTTTTCGGGGTGTTTCGCCCATCTCCGCGTGAATTCTCAGAAGCCCGCCAGCAGCCCTTCGAGCATCATGAACCCGAAGTCGAGGTCATCGAACCTCTGGTCGTGCCCACGCCGCCCCCGCCGGGATTCTTCGCGCCCCCGCCACCCGCGGCTGGCGCCAGTACGTCGCCTGGACAAACATTGTTCATTGGAGCCGGCGGTTGCTCGGCGTGCCATACCATCGACGGTGTCTCCGTGGGTATATTGGGTCCCGACTTGTCCCGTGTCGCGGCAACCGCCGCCGGCCGCATACCGGGCTATTCTGACGAGGAGTACATCCGCGAATCCATCCTGGAACCCGACGCATACACTGCTGCCCCGCCCGCCGAAGGGATCGACAAAGAGTATCCGTCGGGATTGATGGGCGCCACTGTTGCGGGTCTGAATCTCTCGGACGAAAACGTCGATGATCTCGTGGAATACCTGCTAACCCTTCGATGACCACACATTCCACGTCCTTCGGCGGGAGAGGGTGAGGGTGATTACCCATCCGTTGAAAACCACACAAGGCGCGCTCGTTCTGGGCGTGCTTTTTTGGTGATTCCCATCCTGGCTTGCGGCAGCTCCAGCACGCCGACTTCCACGCCGGCCCGGCCCACGTTGACTTCACCGGCGGCGGCGGCCACAACCGTTCCGACCCGACCATCCGACGCGACGGCCACCCGCACCCCCGGCGCCGCCCCGATCGACGATCTGGTGACAGCCGGCCGTGATTTGTTCACCGGAGGCGGCGGCTGCTCGGCGTGTCACACCATCGACGGCGCCGCCCAGGGGGTCCTCGACCAGACCAGACCCACGTTGGCACGTGGGCTGTAAACCGCATTCCCGGCTACACCGCCGAGGAATACATCCGAGAATCCATCCGGGAACCGTGCGCTTACAACGTCAGCCCGCAGGATCAAGGGATTGACGCAGAATACCAATGCCTGCTGATGGAGGCCACGGTGAGCGCCATACCGTTGTCGGACGCCGAGATCGATGCGTTGGTTGCCTTCCTGCTGGCTCAAAAATGACCGCACCCTGCCGACGGGGATTCCATCTTCCACGCCCTAGGCATTGGGTCAGGGCAGATACAACCTAAATGCCCAGTCCTTCGCGCACAGCGGCGGCGGCGGCCGGCCCGAACCGGGTCGCGATAACCGCCGCGCCCTCCTTCGCGATTTGCCAATCGCGGGATTGTATCTCGTGTACCGATTGCCGAGCTAGGCGGCTACCGTAGTCAGAGACGAACCGTCCCAAAGCCGTCTGATCGGCGTCGCCCGTCATTTGCCGGAACAGACGAAACATGGGATCGGTGCGCGCCGCGTTGTAAGCGTCCTCGAACGACAGCTCCTGCGGGTGGTCGCGCAACAGCAGGGCCACGCCGAAATCGATCAAACGGATGCTGCCCGCGCCGTCCGATTTTGGATCGTTGACGGCGTCGCGGCGGATGATGATATGCGAGCGGCCCTCCGGGTCGGCGATGGTGGCGTCGTTGTAGCAAACCGATGCGGCGTGCAACCGACCCAGCGCCTCGCGCAGCATCGCGCCGATGCCGCGCAGCTGCTCCGGTGTCGCCTGCTCCGGGGTCAAATCGGTGAGGAACGTCCCGGCCACATATTCTTCGCTGATGAACCCGTCGACGCTGGGCAATTGGCGCGGCCCGATCTCCAGTTCGCCGGCGATTCTGGCGATCTCTGCCTCGCGCCGGCTTTGGCACGGCTTGACGACAACGCTGACCGGCGCATCGGCCCGCCGTCCGGTTATGATTGCGACGCGACCGCGGGTGCGCCCGTCGTAACGAATCTCGGCCGGCTGGTCATCGTCGCCGTACACCAGGTCGTATGCGGCGGGGAAGAATCCGTACACCGAATGGGTGGAGATGTGCCGGTCGCCCACCAGCGCATCCCATAGCCCGGCGTCTTCCTGGGCCACCGGCCACAGGGGCCACAAGTCCGGGGTGCAGCTACCCTCGGCGACGGCAGCATCGCGGGCGGCGATATCCTCCGGCGTGAGCGCAGGCAGACCGGCGATAACCTTCCGGATGGTTGCCAGCTGTTCGTCGTCGTACGTGGGCAACGTTGCTCCTTCCAGAAGGATCCATTCAGACGAAACCGTGGCGCCGGCGTACACAGACAACCGTTACCCGCGTGGCACAACGTTCGCCGGTCGCCCCCTTCACTATGTCGGATTCCACGTTTCAGACGCCCCCGCTGGCGTCTAAAACACGGCGTCGCGTCGGGCAGGATCGATGGCGGAATTGTACGTGATGGTCTATCGAACTATGTGGTCTATCGAACTATGAGGTACGCGACACTCAGGTTTACGGAAATCTCGACCTCGGGTTCGGAGTCGAACGAAACAAAACCGGAGTAGGGATCAGACGCCTGGCCGCTGCAGCCTTCATCACCTGCGCCGGGAACTCCGAAACCGAAATGCGGGTACGCCCCCGGCAACTCCACCGCAGCGATGACAACCCCGCGTTCCACCCCGAGGGCCAACGCCAGATCGTCAGCGGCGATTTCGGTGCCCGGCACCGCCTCCCGGCGTGCCAACGATAGCGCGCGGTCGCAGTTCTCCGGCAGCAATCCAAAACGCAAACCGTGGCTTTCGGCCCGCCCGAGCACTGACTCCACAGCATCGAGGATTGCCTGGCTCTTTTCCTCCAGTTCATCCAGTTCTACTTCCACGGAAATGCTGGACCCGCCGTACCTGAAAAGGTCTTCGATCTCAATCGCTTCTTCCGGCACGCCTAACTCCGCCAGTTTTGCAATTATCTCGTTGCGGTCCTCGGCAGACATCGGCGCCGGGCCGGAAGGGCCGTAGTACTGTTCCGGAGCTATGACCACATAGGCTTCATCTGCGGCCACGGTCACCGAGCCGATGGCCGACACCGTCAGCGCACCTTCGGTTGGTGTCTCCTGGAACGCCTGGGACAGGTTGAATCCGCTGCTGCTGCCCAACAACGTCAAAGTGGCCGGGGAGGTCACTGAACGGGAGCTGGTCACCCCCAGCGGCTTGCTGCCCCCTTCGCTCTGTGGCGTCTGAGCCGCTTCGGTCGTCTGGGCCGCGGCTGCCGGAGCCTCGGGTGCCTGGGCCGCGGTTGCCGGTGCAGCTGCCGCAGTCACGGGAGCCGTAGACGCGGTGGCCGTCGTGGTGGATGCCACCGGCGCGGATGCTGATCCGCTGGCAGCCGTCGTTTCCAACGGCAGCGGCGCAGCCGGTTCGCTGCGGCAGGCCACCGACACGGCGGCCACCAAAATAAGAGAGAGCCCAACCAGCTTCAACCCGCCCAACACCTTGTTCATGGATACCCCTTCCAGCCTATCGACTTCGTTTCGAAAACGTCTGATTCTATCACAGCGGCAACTTGTGCCATCAGGGCCGTTGCCGTGCCGGCCGTTGCGCCGATCCTCTCATGCCGTTTCTGCCAGCGTAAACCCTGGGGACCCGGCGGCGTCAGGTATCAACCGTCGTACGCGCACGACGGCGTCGGGGTTGATGGGACCGTAGACGTGCGGGTAAATCTCGCCGGAGCGGGCCGCTTCGCGTATGACCGGAGATTCCTCGGGCAGGCGGTCGATGTCGACCTCCAGAGCCAGCAGGTCGGTGCGCCCGGCGAACAGGCGTGCCGCCACCCTCAGCATCTGCTCCTCGTCACCGCTGGCGTGGATGAAACCTTCTTCGGCCAGCGACGGCGCCACGTACTCACTCGCTGCGATGCCCGCCTCCCAGTCGGCCCGGAACGCCAGGTGATGGATGATGTTAGCCATCTAGTAGTCGAACTCCATGGCGCTGATTTCGTCGAACACCGACTGCGGCATAAAGCTGCAAATTCCAACGTTCATCACCAGCGCATCATAGTAATAGTTTGATTCTACAATCAAATCCAGATCTGAGGATATACAGTAATCTGGGAACTCTTGCCATTGGTAGTCAATAACGAACCCGTTGTGTCCCTGGTTGTCCCTCCGGAATGATCTCAGGTCGAAAAGCTCCCAATCCCGCGACAGGCCGACGAGAGCATCATGGTACCGAATCGCGAAATCTCGCAGCGTTTCTCCGGTCTCCAGCGCGTAAACATCGATGTTGATGGTACCGACCAGGGCGTCCCTGTTGTAACGTTCGAAGTAGGCGGAGCACCCGTCTTCTTCGGCCAGCGCCCAATTGGGATGCACCACCAGCGAGTACGAGCATCGTGCATTTTCGTAGGTCCAGAATTCGCCGCCGGTTTGCGCCAGGACATTGCCGCCGGAGGCAAGAAAATCCAGGTTCGCCCTCACCGAGGCAATCGAGATAGCGAAGGATATGCCTTCGTAGTCGGTAGCAGTTGAAGTGTTGACCCCGATTACACGTCCATCCCGATCGACCAACGGCCCGCCGCTGTTCCCGGGGTTGAGGGCTGCGTCGGTTTGGATCCGTTCTACCGACCCGTAAGTGCGGAGTGAAGAAACTATCCCGGTGGTAACGGTGTAATCCCGCCCCAGTTCATCACCCAGGGGAAAGCCCAATGCGATTACTTCGTCGCCCACATCGATGTCAGCGGCTTCTCCCAGGGTCATCGGTTGCCACGCTTGCCGTGAGTCCACCTTTATCACCGCAAGGTCTAGCGTTTCGTCCCGGCCCAACACACGTCCGCTGTGTAACTGCCCGTTCACCAGGCGCACGGAAACGGATGGATATTGGTCAACCACATGAGCGTTGGTGACGATCAGTCCGTCGTCGGAAACCACAAAGCCCGAACCGTCGCCGGTGGGAGTAACGATTTGAACCAGTCCGGGCGCTATACTCCTCACCACGTCCGCGATAGAACGTGTAGCGGCGACTCGTTCCGGGGTTGGTGGGGGCGCCACTCTGGTCAGTTCGGCGGATACGGTGGCCGGGATGTCCGGTGTCGCCGTGGGTCGAGGAGCGAAGGTGGGATACGGGGTAAGATACGGGGTATGCGTCGGTTGCGGAGTGTAGGTCGGGGGAGTGGTCGGCGTGGGCGTCGGTAGCGCCGCGGCTACCATGGCCGCTACCGTTGCCTCCAGATCGGGCGTAGAGGTTGCCTCGATCACCACCGGTGCAGGTTGTGGCGTGGAGGTTGCCTCGGTTATCCGTACTATCTGTTGAATGCCATCAGAGCCGCAGCCGGCAAAAGCCAGCGATACGCAAACCAACAGCAGGAGCGTTGCCCGCGATCGGTGCAACATCTATAGCACACCGTGACTGGGTCGTGATGGCAATAATGGGATACGGGCGTAACAGTTCAGACTCGACGGGTTGCTACCATCCCACTCCGTCATTCCGGCCTTGAGCCGGAATCCAGAGGCGTCTTTACACGGGATACGGGCGTAACAGTTCAGACTCGACGGGTTGCTACCATCCCACTCCGTCATTCCGGCCTTGAGCCGGAATCCAGAGGCGTCTTTACACGTAACAGTTCAGACTCGACTTGTGATTTCCATACCATTCCGTCATTCCAGCCATACCATTCCGTCATTCCGGCCTTGAGCCGGAATCCAGAGGCGTCGTTTAACCGCTATGTTGCTTATCCTCGGCTTGCTGGATTCCCGCGTTCGCGGGAAAGACAGGTTGGGGCCAGGATACTAACTTCAACTCTGAACAGTTACCTTTACACCGCAATGTTGCTTATCCCAGGCTTCCTGGATTCCCGCGTTCGCGGGAAAGACAGGTTGGGGCCAGGATACTACCTTCAACTCTGAACAGTTGCATACGGGCATGTCAGTTACACGCCGCCCGGACGGCTCGCGAGATGGCAGCCAGGCGCGGGTTGTTGGTGGCGCTGGCCCGGAATCCGTTGGTGATGTACGCGACGCCCAGGCCCAGGGCCGGGTCGGCCCAACCAACCGAGGTTCCCGCCCCGCCGTGCCCGAACGTGCCCGCTCCGTCGGTGGTGCTGGCGCCCATGCGGTTATCTTCCAGTACCAGGCCGAGCGAGCGGCGCATCCGAGTGCCCAGGGAGAAATCGTTTGCCTCGGACTGCAGGTGCGTGGCCTCCGCGACCGTTTCCGGTTGCAGGATTCGCACGCCGTCCAGTTCGCCGCCGTTGCAAAGCATGGCGTAAAAACGGGCCAGGTCGCGGGCGGTGAAGATACCGCCGCCGGCAGGATGCACAGCCTGGTGAACCTCCGGGCGATTGTAGGGGCGAATCATGCCGGGTCGGTCGCAGTCTTCCATGGCGTGGATGCGTGAGACCCGGTCCTCCAGTTCGGGCGGCAGACCCACGTAGCCGTCCACCAGGCCCAGCCGGTCCAGTACCTCTTCCCTCAGGAAGACGCCAATATTCCGGCCATCGATGCGGCGCACCAATTCGCCGATTACCCAGCCGAAGTTGCGGGGATGATAGGCCATCACCTGCCCGGAGGGATAGTCGGGAATGATGTTTTCCATGCACTCCACGACGTAATCCCAGTCCTGCCATCGATCCCATGACAGTTCGGGCGGTGTTTCCGGGAAGCCTCCGCGGTGGGTCAGCACGTGCTGGATGGTAACCGAGTCCTTGCCGTGTTTGGCGAATCCCGGCCAATGGTCGGCGACCTTGTCGTCCCACGTCAGCAATCCGCGTTCCCAAAGAATATGGAGGCACACTGCGGCCAGCGGTTTGGTAGAGGAATACAGGATGAACATGGTATCGGGCGCCACCGGTTTCCCAGCGGCGTCATCCGACAGGCCACCCCACAAGTCCACCACCAGACGCCCGTGCCGATAAACGGCCAGACCGGCTCCGGGATGCAAGCCCTGCTCAATTTGACGGCGGAACAGGTCTTCCAGATCCTGCACGGCCGCAGCGTTCATTCCAACTTCGTCGAGCGTTGCGGTTATGGGCATCGATCGTCCTCGTGTGTTCCCGCCGCTGGGGGCGGGTGCGTATCGTGCGGCAATCTGCAGACTGGTTGGTCGTCAGTTGGCAAACACCGTATTCAGATTAGCCGACAGGTCAAAGAAGTGCTGCAGGCTCTGGTTGTAACGGAAGAACATATCGGCCCGCAGCTGGTCGCCGGTGGCGTTGTTGGATATCTCGTTGAGCATATCCAGGCTCACCAGTGTCTGGCCGGCCTCTGCGCCGCCGTTGGACTTGATGCTTTCCAACATGGCCCGCCAGGCATCGGGTGACATTTCGAGGAAAAAATCGGTGTTGATCAGGTCGTAGTCGTCGCCCAGGCGCACCCCCGTGCATTGGAAAGCCTCGAAGGAGATGATATAGACGCTATCGTCCAGTTTCACGCCCATCACCGCGTCGACCGTGCCGAACTGCCGGTAGGTGGTGTCTCCGTTGACCAGACTCTTCAACGCTTCGAACCATTCCACCGACGGAAATGATATTGGGTCAGCTGTCATCCGATGATTGTCTCCAGGCAGGTGGGGTTGGTGGTCGCTCGAGCGCCGATAACATCGTGGGTCGGGCTATTCTTTGAAGTAGGGATCGCCCGTCTTTTCCGCTGCGGAGAATGGGGCCATCTTGCGCAGGTAGTGATCGGGGTCTGATCCCGGAGACGCCTTGCCCAGAGCGTCGTCGACCATCTTATAATAGCGCGGGTCAAGGTCCCGGTAGACGTCGCCGTCCGTCCGTCCGCGCGCAAAGGACGACATGATGCGAACCAATCCCGATTCACCACAGTGCTCGCAATCGACGTCGGTAACCGCGGATGCCACCTTGAAGAAATAGCTGCTTACCAGGTGACAGGACTGGCAACGGTATTCGTATATTGGCATATCGGCCTACCTTGGGCTGCGCCCACGCTGATCGCCGGGCGTACTCCGTCGGCGATGGTATAGGAACCGGGCCGCCGGTGTCAAAATCCGCAGCTACGCAGGCGGGACTTGCCGACTGTCGTCCTGGTCCAAGGGTGGCAATCGCGTCTTCGGATTACGTTGCCCAACCATGAATAGGCGACCCGGGGATCAACCCGGGGTTTCGTCGAACGCCGGGCTGTGCGGTTTGATGTCGATCACCGGCGAACCGTCCTGTGCATCCAGCCCCGTAACCACCAGCGTCACCGTGCCGTCGGCCTGCGGAGGGTCTATGCGCAGGATAGTTGCCACGGTGGCGGCGATGAAATTGGGCCGATACTGACTCCGCGTGGCGAACACCCCCCGGATCGGGTTGGCCGGATTGTGCCCGGGATGCAGGCGCAGTTCGTACCCGGTGGCGGCGGCCTGGTGCAGCATGAACAGCGTCAGGATGTGTCCGCCGGGTTCCAGGCCCATCAGGCCGTCGGCAAACTCCGGTCGCAACACAATCTGGCTCGTATGCCGGCGCATTTCGTCGGAAGGCGCGTAGCTGGAGAAATCGCTCCGGATGGTACCGATGGGCGTTACTGAAATCGGGTCGCCATAGTCTGGCATGTCAATTGTCCGGATTAGTCGGCTGCCGCCGCGGTTTGGGTCTGCAAAGACGCCAGCCAGTTGGACACTGCCGCGCTGGCGCCGGACATCATGTTGGTGAGGGAATGGTTGCCTCCCTCCAAAACCAGATACTCGGCACGGGGACTGTTGACGGCGGCGGTTACCATGTCCCGCGGTGCGTCCAGCAGGCGGGTGTGGGTTTCCTCAGAACCTGACAGCACGAACAGCGGGACCGTAATACGGGGAGCATGCTGGATTATGTTGTACCGTTCCAGCGGGCCGTGTTTGTCCAGATAGGCTGCTGCGGAGAACACTTCCTTGATGGGAAAGTCTACGTAGAAAAGATCCATTGCGCGGCCCTCCGCTTCCATCCGCTCGGCGGTTTCCAGGTTGGCGCGGAATTCCTCCGCATCGGGCGATTCCAGGTAGTACGAGCACGACAGGCGCACCGGTGACACCGGTATCACCGTGGCGACTCGTGGGTCGTCTTCCACGGCGGCATAGTAGGCCACCTTGACCGCCCCCATGCTCTGCCCCAGGATGGCGATGCGCTGGTAACCGCGGCTGGCCAGGTAATCGATGCCCGCCCGCAAGTCCTGCCGGTTGTTGTCGAGAATCTCGTAGGCGTTGCCCTCGGCCACTCCGGTTTGACGGTTTACCCACACGGTGTCGTGTCCACGGGTGTTCAGCGACAATGCCCCGTAACCCAGGTTGCGCATGTCGTCCGCCATCTGCCGGGTGGCGCCGGTGTAGAAATTGCGACCAGAGCCGTGGATACACAGCACGGCATCCACCGGGCCGACCGGCGTTTTGTCGCCGGCGGGTTCAAAGAACGCGCCGTCAAGCTCCACGCCGTCGGCGGCGGTCAGGGTGATCAGGCTTACCAACATGGCGTTGTACCTCCCTGGAATTCGGATTGCGCCAATCCGCGGGGGTTCGGTTGCCATCCCCGCCGGGCAATCGCAGCGATTGATCAATATCAGCCATAGTTTACACGCTAACTGCAAACCGCACACCGCCGGTTAACCAAAGGTTCATGGCGTCGTTTCGACCAGACTCTCGCGTCCACAATCGGATTCGCCGCCTGCCCCGGTGGAAGGGTGTCGGTAGTTCCAGGGAGTGTATTAATAAAAAACTCTAAAAATCATAAAAACCTGCATCTGCATCGTACGGCGGAATCGTTGATCGATGGGTTTTAATGCTGTCATAGCCGGTGACGGGTCGGGTGACGAGGTGTGTGGTCGGATGACCAGTTGGGACGCCTGTGGCCGGCTATTCGCCCGGCTGATGGGATGACGTTGTTCACATGAATTTCAGTGGCGGCAAACGATTGGTAACGTTGCTGGCATCGTGCGCGATGGCGGTGGGTTTGCTGATAGTGTCTGCCTGGATGTTGTTGGGCGATGACTCCCCCAGCGCATCGGCGGTGCAAATTCTGCCGTCAGCCGAATCGGAAGGCGACACCGCCGGCGCCGTGGCGGGCGGGAGCGCACCGGATACCGGCGGCGCACATCCCGTTGAGCCAGCGCTCATTGCCATCTACATCACCGGCGAAGTGGTCAACCCAGGTGTATATGAGATGGAGGCAGGCCAACGCCTCAACCATGCCGTGGCCTCGGCGGGCGGGGCAACCAGCAATGCTGACCTCAATCGCGTCAACATGGCCGAATACCTGACTGACGCCGCCAAATATCAAATCCCTGGCAGCAGCGGAGACGCGTCGGTGTCCGCTGCGCCGCAGGCGGCCCAACCGGGCAACACCGAGTTATTGGCGCCAGCGCCCACGTGCGGCAACCCGGTCAACATCAACACGGCAACCGCGATGTGTCTGGAAACCCTGCCCGGCATCGGAGCGGTGCGGGCGCGGGAAATTGTGGCGCACCGGAATCAGATCGGGACGTTCGGTTCGACGCACGGCATCACGGATGTTGCCGGCATTGGTGACGGTATTTATGGTCGCATAGCCGGCATGATTACCGTCAGCTCACCCTAGGTCCGCGGCTTCCGTCCGCCCAACGAAGTTTGCGGCTATTCCCCGAGGCGACCCTGGCGACGTTCGTTGCCGGCGTGGGTTTGGCGGTTTGGCTCAAGGCTCCGTCGGGCGCGCCCATCGCCGTACTGCTGCTGGGGCTGGCTGCCCTGACGCTGGCGGTGGGTCTGCGGCAATTACGATTGCCGGCCGCGCCCATGTTGGTGGCGGCGGCGCTGCTCTTGGGGTTCTGGCGAGTTGAAGCGTCACCGGGCACGCCGCTCCCGATCGTACCCACCGGCGCCGATGTAACAGTCACCCTCATTGTCGCCGACGCCCCGGAGTCGGCCGGTAGCCGCCTCAGATTCCGCGGGCGCTCGTTGGCTCCCGACGACCCGTTGCAAAGCGACGTACCGGCGGGAACCAATCTTCAGGTCTACACCCTGCCGCCGCCGGAACTGGTAGCCCAACGGTCGCCGCCGTATCTGCGCTACGGAGATACCCTCCGTCTGACGGGTCGGTTGGAAAGGCCCCAGCCCATCGGTGATTTTGACTACGCAGCCTACCTGGAATCGCAGCAGATTTCAGGCGTGTTATGGGCGCGGCAGTCCCGATTGGTCGACACCGGCGGAGGATCGATTGCCGCGGCGGCGCTGCACCGGGTTCGCGGAGCGCTGGCGCAGGGGATACAGCAATCGGTAGCGGCGCCGCAGTCAGGGTTGGCGCAGGCGCTGCTGCTGGGCATTCGCGCCGAATTGCCCCCGGCTCTCAGGGAATCATTCCGTGACGCCGGTATGTCCCACCTGCTGGCGATTTCCGGATTGCACGTGGGCGTTGTCATGGCCCTGGCATTGGCATTGGGCCAATGCATCGCTGGACGCGGCAATCCTTGGGCGATATTGGCTGCTGCCCTCATCGTGTGGACGTACGCTACGCTATCGGGGTTAGACCCTCCGGTCGTCCGGTCGGCCATCATGGGCACGCTGGTATTGTTGCAGCCGTTGTTCGGGCGCGGCATCAGGATGCCCACCACCTTGCTCCTGGCGGCGGCGGCCATGCTTGCGGTCGATCCCTGGCTGCTGGAGAGCCTGTCATTCCAGCTCAGTTTCGCAGCCATGGCTGGCGTGGTGCTGTCCCTTCCAATAATCACGGCAATATCGTCCTTCGCCACCGCTGGATGGTCGGCATCGGACGCCTGGGCGGCGCGATGGGGACAGTATGGCGCGACGTTGCTGGTCGCCTCATTCGTCATCTCGATAATGACCTCGCTGGCGACGATGCCCCTGGTGGCCTGGCATTTCGGCGCGGTTCCACTGATGAGCGTGCCGGCGACGATGTTGGCGATGCCAGCCTTGCCGGCAGCGCTGGTTACAACCGCGGTTACTGCGCTGGTGGGGTTGGTGTCGACCACGATGGCCGCCGGGCCCGGAATACTGGCCTGGGGCAGTCTGTCCTGGTTGATCGAACTGGCTCGGGCGATGCCTGACGTCCTGCTCCCCACCGACTGGCTGACCGTCCCGATGGCGATAGCCTGGTACGTGGCAATGGGGGTACTGATCTGGCTGGCGTCTGTGCGAAGTGTGCGCCGCCTGACCTCCGGGCTGGAGCGACGCGGGCGATGGCGACCCACCGGTGTGGCGGCGGCGATAATGGCCGTGGTTCCGGTCGCGATGCTCATTGGGTTATTGCTGATCGGCCGGCTGGCGTCGGCCCACGCCGATGGCAGGTTGCACGTGTACGCGCTGGATGTTGGACAGGGCGATGCGATCCTCATCGTCACGCCGGAAGGACGCCAGATGCTGGTCGACGGTGGCCCGGACGGAGAAACGACCCTCACCGAATTGGGCAATTTGCTGCCCGCCGGCGACCGCACGCTGGATGTGGCGATGGCAACGCATCTGGACAGCGACCATGTGGGTGGTTTGCTGGCCGTATTGCAGCGGTACGATGCGAATCTGGTGGCGCACGGTATCGTTGGTTCAGACAGCGCGCTGTATCCGCAATGGCAGTCCGTCCTGGCCGCCCGGCGACTATCTCCGGTTTCGCTGCGCTACGGACACCGGGTGGCGTTGGGCAGCGAGGTTATGCTGGAAGTCCTGTATCCACCGCCTGGCGCCCCGCCGGAGGGTGTGGCTCGCTCTCCCAATAACGGCAGCCTGGTGGTCCGCCTGACCCACGGGACGGTTACGTTCCTGCTCACCGGGGACATCGAATCTGACGCGGAGCGGTATCTGGTGGCCACCCATCCCGACCTGCTGTCGGCCGATGTGCTCAAGGTTGGACATCATGGGAGTCGTACGTCCACGTCGGCCCGGTTTCTGCAAGCCGTAAATCCCCGGAGCGCCGTTATTTCAGCCGGTGAAGGCAACCAGTTCGGCCATCCCCATCCCGACGTGATGCAGAGGTTGGAATCGCACGTTCCCGCGGGTCAGGTGTTCCTCACGGCCCGCGATGGCACGATAGAATTCGTGAGCGATGGGCAAAACCTGTGGGTTGAAACGGCCAATCCTCCCTCCCGATAACCGGTGCTATACTGCCGAACCTGCCGGGGTCATTGCGCCGGTGTTATTGCCAAGGATTGCAGCGGGGCAGTACAGCCAGGGAGCGTACGGAGTGTTGCGACCGCGCATTTCAGGACAATCTCGTTGTAAGACAGTCCACGTTGCGATCAGAATCATCGCGACCCACCAGAACAACCACGTGAGGGCCATCACCCCATGACCGAAACACTGATACGCGCCGATGGTAGGCATTGGGACCAATTGCGTCCCGTCCGCATCACCACCGGCAGCCAGATGTCCGCCGAAGGCTCAGCGATTATCGAGGCGGGCGGTACTGCCGTGCTCTGCGCCGCCTCGGTGGAGGAGCAGGTGCCCGGCTGGATGCGTGGGCGCGGCTCCGGTTGGGTAACCGCCGAGTACGACATGCTGCCCCGGGCCACCTCATCGCGCCGCTCCCGCGACCGGGACGCCGGGCGCACCGCAAGCCGTTCCCAGGAAATCCAGCGCCTCATCGGACGCTCCCTGCGGGCATCCATCGATCTGGCCGCCCTTGGAGAACGTACCATTTATCTCGATTGCGATGTGCTGCAAGCCGACGGCGGCACTCGCACCGCCGCCATAACCGGGGCGTGGGTCGCTCTGCACCAGGCGCTAGGCGGGTTGGTCGACAGCGGATCACTACCGCACGTGCCGCTGCGTTGCGCTGTCGCGGCGGTCAGCGTGGGCTTGCTGGACGGGAACCTGCTGCTGGATCTTGACTACAGTGAGGATTCCGCCGCTCAGGCCGACTTCAACATAGTGATGACCGACGCCGGAGCAGTGGTAGAAATCCAGGGCACCGCCGAGGGCGACCCCTACCCGCGCGAGCGGGTTTCAGACGCGTTGGCTCTGGCGTCCCGCGGGATCGAGCGGCTGTTTGCGGAGCAGCGTAGGGCGGTGGGGTGAAGGGTGACAATAGGGCATTGCGCCCTCGGGTGGTTTGTTGGAAAATGCGGCCATGCAAATAGCTGATGTGCAGGTTTCCAAAAACAGCACGTACTAAATGACCCGCGTGTTTCCACCCAATTAGGCCAAGGTCTCTCGTTTTCGACTAGAACAGGCTGATTACTAGGAACGAACGCGGGACATCGGCCCCACGTTGATCTTGATGGCGTCTGAGCCTCTCGTCGACTACAGTTTCATCGTTCGCCAAATGCATTAGACGGGCGTAGTTCACTATGAGCCCCCACCGTCATTTCGCTACGTTAAATTAACCATCGAGTTAAACTAATTACGGAAGCAAAACCTCACACAAATATCAACGGGTAGATGCGCCAAGGTTGGATAATGGACTACGAGGAATTTAATGGAAAACCCGCTCCCCACTCCACTCGATTTTCGATACACCATTGGAACGAATTGGATTGGGCACACCAAACTTACTACCGCGCCAAATACGGTGTTAGTGGAACCGGTGAGTTGGAAATCAGAATTCGCGAACTACCGTTACCCCGTTTGGTAGACGGCGCAATCAGCTCCCCTTCGCATGGCTCAACTACCGTGGAAATTGGTGTGCCCGATAGAGAATTTCCGGGTTCTAATCACCGTCTGAGGGCAATCATTGAAGAAACTCGAACTTCCATTGTTCGCACTTCTTACGATGACACCGGTCTGCTGCATACCGGGCCGGATAACTCCATGATTCTTACCAACGCGGCAGGCTGGGGGCCAATATGCACGAAAGAACCCGACGGATACGTCGAGTTGGATGATAGATGGGCTTGTCTTTGGGAAATTGACCCCTCCACTTGGTGCCCTGATACCCCTCGGTGGGCCTGTCCGGAGATCGGCTGACTCTAACCTGGCGCGGCTACACTGATTTGGAAAGAACTGCTCATGGCGTATCGTTCTATTTGGACACGTGAGGAGCTGTTGGTGGCGTTCGCTTTGTACTGCCGATTGCCGTTCGGTCGGTTGCATTCCAAGAATCCAGAGATCGTCGAAGTGGCTGCGGCCATTGGCAGGACCCCGTCAGCCCTAGCCATGAAATTGACCAATATTGCTAGCTTGGATCCGGCAATCATTTCCACAGGGAGGTCAGGGCTGTCGGGCGCATCTGCAAATGACCGGGAAATGTGGAATGAGATGCAAGGCGATTGGGAACGTTTCGCGGTCGATACTCAACGTGCATTGTCCGATCTCGATACCCCTATGCGACAATCTGATTACTCAGTCAACGGCGACGACGGCGTTCTCGAAGGTATCGACCGAGCGGTGACAACCACTACGCGCATCGGACAAGGATTCTTTAGACGCGCAGTCATGAGCGCCTATGATGGACGTTGTTGTATTACGGGATTATCTGTTCCCAGTTTGCTAGTGGCTAGTCACATTGTCCCGTGGGCCGTCAATGCTGGCGCCCGCGTCAACCCTCACAATGGCATACTCCTGTCGGCACTTCACGAAAAGGCGTTTGACGCCGGGTTAATAACAATAAATGACGATCTCACCGTCCGCATATCTGCGGCAAAAGTGGTGACCGACGACCAATTTTACGCCAGTTCCATTGAACGTTACGATGGGCAGCAGATCTACCTCCCGAAAAAATTCTACCCCGATCCTGACTTTCTTGCCTATCATAGAGGCCACATATTTTTATGGTAGTTACACCAAGAATATAGCGAATTACGCTAGATCATCCTTGGCGCTTTCGTACCGATTCCTTTATTCCCGTCACAACGGCGTGTCCTATATTGAGTGCACATGTGATGGCGGGAGTAACGGACGAGGGTCAATACACGAATTGGTTACCCCACCACCGCTCCTTCGGCGTCCAGCACCGTCAGCGGGTGGCCCAGGTCTCGCAGCGGCTGCTCGATCTGCTCCCGGTCGCCCACCACCAGGATGGTCAGGCGGTTGGTGGCCAGGTACTGTTCGCCCACGCGGTGGGTATCCGCCAGCGTTACGGATGCCAACCGTTGCTCGAAGTCGGCAAAATAATCGTCGGGCAGGTTGAATTGAGTCAATTGCATCAATTGAGCCAACAGTTGCGCCGGCCGTTCGAACCCGGCGGGATATCCTAACCGCAACCCGGTCCTGGCGTTCTCCAGCTCCTCCTCGGTCAACGGACGCCCACCGCTGATATCGGCAAACTCCTTTAGCGTCTCCACAACCGATTCTCGCGTAACCTCCGTCTGAACGCTGCCGCCGGCTGATACCATTGAAGGCGCGTTGTACCAGGAAATCCCCGAGTTGTAACCGTAGGAATACCCCTTGTCCTGGCGCAGGTTTTTGTTGAGTCGCGCGGAGAACTGACCGCCGAACGCGTAATTGAGTATCGACAGCGGCATGAAATCGGGGTGATTGCGTTGAATTACCGGCATACCGGATCGAATAACCGACTGCGCTGCTCCGGGCTTGTCGATCAGATAGATCGTCGGCCCGTCGCTGACGGCAGCGGCGCTCTGAACGCCAACATCGCCGGCCGATTCGTCAGGAGCCAACCAATCGCCAAAGCAGTCCTCGGCCACCCTCATTGCTTCGTCGATGCCAACATTGCCAGCCACCAACAGACACATCAAGTCAGGACGCAGCGCCCGACGGAAACTGGCCTGCAGGTCGGACCGGGTTGCCGCTTCAACAGTGGCCTCGGTGCCCAGGCTGGAATGAGCGTAGCGTGACTCGGCGCCAAACACCAGAGTGCCGAAATTGGTTTCGGCCACGAACCCGGCGTCATCTTTGGCCCGGCGCAAATCGGTGAGCCGTTCGCGCCTGATGCGCTCCAGCTCGTGGTCGGGGAAGCTGGCGTTGCGGGCCACGTCGGCGGCCAGGGACAGTGCGTGCGGCCAGTGCCGGGTCAAGGTTTCCGCCGCCAGCAGCGTTATTTCCTTGTGTGCATCGGCGCTGAGGCGGGACCCGATATGCTCAAAGGCGTTGGCAATCTCCTGACTGGTGCGGGTCGTCGTGCCCTCCGTCAGCATGGCCGCGGCGAAGGACGACAGGCCCGGCAAATCCAGGGGATCAGCGATGGCTCCGGATCGGGCCAACAGCGTGAACGCCGCCAGCGGCAAACCAGGCTTGCTGGCAACAACCACCTCCATTCCGTTGGCGAGCGTGCCCCGCTGCGGGCGGGGTGGCGAGAAAACCGGTGTTGGTCCACCAGCCGGCTGCTGCGTCCGGTCAACTCCGGTGGTGGTAACGTTCAGGCTCGGTTCCGGCAGCACCCGCATCCGGACCTGCCCGCCGGCCAGAATGTCGTGATGCACCCGCAGAACATCGTCCAGCGTAACCGCGCGGTATTCGTCCATCGCCGTGTTCAGGCCGTTGGGGTCGCCGGTGAACACGTTGAAGTAGTTAAGCGCGTCGGCGCGCCCGCCGAATCCACCCACCCGGGACAACGTGCGGTAGTGCTGCATCTCGACGCGGTTGATGGCCCGCTCAAACTCTTCCTCGGTGGGTGGCTGCGTGGCGATGCTCTCCAGCACCGCTTCGGCGGCGGCTTCAACCTCGTCCAGGGTGTGACCGTCGGCGGGAGTCAGCTCCATGCGAAACTGACCGGCTATCTCGGCAGCGTGGTAATTCACCGAGGCGCTCTGGGCCAACTGCTTTTCGTACACCAGGGTCCGGTACATCCGGCTGCTCTGACCGTCGGACAGGATGGCCCGCAGGATGTCGCTGGCCGCATCATCGCCCGACATGTTGGCCGGAGCCGGCCATACTGCATACAGTCGGGGCAGCGTAACCCGGTCGTTCATCTGCAAATCGATTCGGCCGGACAGCGGCGAGTCAGCGCGCTCGGTGCGTCGCGTCGGTTGACCGGGATCCAGGTCGCCGAAATAACGATGTGCCAGGTCCAGCGCTGCCGAAGGATCGATGTCGCCGGCTATGGATAGACTGGCATTCCAGGGAGCGTAGTAGCGACGGAAAAAGTCCTTCACATCGTCCAGGCTGGCGGCGTCCAGGTCTTCCTGCGAGCCGATGGTCATCCAGTGGTACGGGTGTGGCAGCGGGAACAGGGCCTGCTGGATGTGCCATGAGGCCATGCCGTAAGGGCGGTTTTCGTAGCTCTGCCGCCGCTCGTTCTTAACCACGTCCCGCTCGGTATCGAACCCTTCCTGATCCAGCGCATCCAGCAGGAAACCCATGCGGTCGGCTTCCAGCCACAGCGCCAGTTCCAGATAGTTGGAGGGCACATCTTCCCAGTAGTTGGTGCGGTCGCCGTTGGTGGAACCGTTCAGCGAGGCGCCGATCCTTTGCAAGGGTTCGAAATGGCTGGCCTTGTGATGGCGGGTGCCGCGAAACATGATGTGCTCAAAGAGATGCGCGAACCCGGTGCGTCCGATCTCTTCGTCCTTGGAGCCCACGTGATACCAGACGTTGACCGCCGCAACCGGTATCGACTTGTCCTGATGCAGGATGACGTCCAGTCCGTTGGGCAGGGTGTGTTTTTCAAAGGCGACGGAAACCATGCGCGTGCCATCCTTTTACGTGGGGACTTGTACGTGGGGTCTTGTACGTAGCGTCATGAAGCGTGACGTGCCGCCATTGTAGCATCGGGCGGAGGCTTCCGATTCGGGCCGGCGGCCTGGTTGGGTGACAGCAAAAACCCCTCCCCAATTTTGGGGAGGGGCGAATCGCCAGGGGTCCGGTTAGTTGATCGCGGGTTATGGTCGGAGTGGGATCGGCCGGTTGGTCTGGTTTTCGGTTATCTGCTCGGTGTCCCACAGCTTGGCGAAATTGTAGGCCCGCGGGCAGTGGGTATATGACTCTTCCACGTTGATGATGATGCCCTGCAGGTGCTTGGCGTTGTCGTCGGTCCAGTACAGGGAAAGCTCCACCTTCTGCTGTTCCAGTTCTTCTCGGTTCACGATGGATATCGTGCCGTTGATGCGGACGGTGTCGTTGACCCCGGGGATCATGAACAGCAGGCCGACGTGGGGGTTTTCATCCATGTTCTGATAGGACTGGAATAGTCGGTTGCCGGCGACGTCGGGCAGCAGCAAACGCTGGCCGTCGATCACTTTGACGAAACCCGGTTTGCCGCCCTTGGGAGATGCGTCGCAGTTGCCGTCCGGGTCAGCGGAGGCCATTACTACAAAGGGCGATGCGCTAATGAATTTCTGCACGAAATCCGACATCTCTCCCTTTACCTTTTCCTTGGCCCGTGGGTTCATTTCGCCGAACTGGTCGTTGAAGCGGCTCGTCTCCTGGATTTTAGTGGTCGTGGCATCGGTGGAAGCGGTAGTAGTCATTTTGCGGTCTCCCCTGGAACGTGTCCGTCGGATTAATCATGTAATGGCGCACAGAATAGCGGATTTCGCGCCCGAACGCCACCACCCTCGCGCCGTGGTCGGTAGGAATTGCCGCGCTCCTCGTAACGGCAGGAGCTGCGCTCGGCGCATTGACAGAGTGGGTACGCACGAGTGACCGTAACAGTTCAGACTCGACGCGTGATTTCAATACCACTCCGTCATTCCGGCCTTGAGCCGGAATCCAGAGAAGTCTTTAAACCGCAATGTTGCTTACCCTTGGTTTCCTGGATTCCCGCTTTCGCGGGAAAGACAGGTTGAGGCCAGGATACTACCTCCAACTCTGAACAGTAACCGCAGGGGTAGTTGCTTTGACACAATTGGCGGTTCGGGGTAGCATTATCAGGCAGTATCTCTGCTCACAACTTTTGACCTCTGTCACACTGATTTCGAGCGGGATTTTGAGTGTGTTTGAGCCGATAACCTACGGTTAGCGTGAGGAAGAATCTGAGCTGCCCTATCCAATCCAACCGGCCCGATCTCCTGCTATTCAGGAGAGGCGGCTGTTGGTGAAACGCCGAATCGCGCTAGCCCCTGCTTTGGGAGAAACATCTTGACCACCTCCAACTCTACCGACCAACCCGATGGCAAGTCACCGTTGGCCGGGCCGGAGATCGTACCCGAATTTGAAGCGGCGCTGACCCGTTTGTGCGCCGCAGCCCGCCGGGGTCAGCGCACCGACAGCGAACTGTACAACCCGTCGGAAGAGTGGCTGGTGGACAATATGTCCATCTTTCAGGACCTGCCCGGTGATCGCCAATCCGAGCTGCGGGAAGAGGCGCTGGAGTTGGAAAAAGTAGCCGCGGAAGTCAATTCCGCCGGTCGCGCCGCCACCAAAGTCTGGCCTGAAACCGTGTTCCGCCTGGATAACGGCGGCCTGGCTTTTTTCAGCCAGTTGGGTGTGGTGCGTCGTCCCGACCTGACTCAATACTTTGTGGAAGGTTTTACACGCAATCGGGACGCTCTGGCGTTTACGGAGGACAATCAGAGGCTCTTCACCCAGGTATTCGACCGCGTCACCGAGAAGATGGAAGCCGACTTCGCCAGCGGCCAGGGTATCGTGCACACCGATCGCCAAATTTGCGACGCTCCGGGTCGCTCGTATCACGCTCGACAACTGTTGTTTGGCACACGGTACCTGCAGGCTCCGTATATGTGGCGGCGGCTGACGTTCGACCTCCCGCAGGAGCAATGGCAGGAATCGCCAGACATCCTGGAAGTTTCAGTGCCCCGCTGGATGGACGATCTGGAGCTGGACGACGCTCTGAAATCCAAACTCCAGGAGCAGGGCATTACGCAGCTGGTTTTCAAGGCTCCGACCCGCGGGTTGTCATTGCATTTTGGGTTCGACTACGTGGGCGAGCACAAGATGGGGCCGCTGTCCATTGCCATGCACCAGGTGAAGGAGAAGAACGGACTGGCGGTGCAGGCCGCGCTCAGCATGGCGCGGGTGCGCAAACTGGACGGTGAAACGGCCAACACGGCTTTGATTACCGTTGGCCCGTCGCTGCATGGCAAAAGCACCCTGACCATCATGGTGGAACTGGCTAACAGCCAACTGGCCGGTATCCTCGACCTGACCAACGACCCCGACGAAGGGGTTTACCCGATGAACGACGACATCGTGCTGCTGCAACCGCTGGACACGCCTATCGCCAGCACTCGCGGAGGACGCCGGGCATTGATTTCCCACGGGATCGACGGCACCGAAAATAACTTTTACGCCGTGCCATTCGGATTGACCCGAGAAGATGACCCCATCACCTACGACGTGCTGCGGGGATCCCCGGGTGTTACCGCGGCCGATGAGACGTTGGAGAACGTGCCGGTTCACGTGGACAGCCAGGAGCCCAACTACCTGGAGAATCCGGTCCGCAACATGAGGATGATCCTGTCGCGGCGGGGACTGCTGGCCCGAAAGGGAGCGCGGGACCTGATCAGCACGATCACGGATGGCCGATTGACCGACTCGGTGCACGTACCGATGGAAAATACCGACCGGGTATTCTGGCAGGAGGTAATGCGGCAGAATACGGTAATTCCACCGCTTCGACGCCTCAGTCTGGAGCAGTACATCCGCGTGCTGATGTACGGTGAAGCAGTGCAGATGGGCGCTGCTATCGGCGCAATCGGCCGGCCATACGTGGAGTATTTCTCCGACCCGTTCATCATCGGGCTGGAGGACGAGAACGCCAACCTGCTGTATCACGTGCTGCAACAATTGGCCTGGGGTGGAATGCCGCAGGAATACTATGCCTTCAACACCGGAGGCGTGGGAGCCGATACCAACGAGGAAGCGGCGGGTTCCGGCTATCGCAAGATTCCCCGGGAACTGACCATGCTGCTGCAGGAAGCGTTGCTGCGGAACGCCGTCAAATTCGAATACGATAGCGTATTGCGGTCTGAAGTGGCCGTGTCGGTGATGAATCGGGAAGGCGAGGAAGTGATTGACCTGCGCCAGGAATGGTTGCCGATCAGTATCTACGGCGAAGCCAACTACACGGAACGAGTGGCCGAATTGATGCGGCGTCGGTACTACGGTCGCGATCAGGAGGATAAGGCCGGGATATTGAGGTACTCCAAGGTGGTGAATACCATCCTGGACATTACCGATGTTCCCTCGCCAATCAACGAGCGGGAACTGGCCTGGCTGCTGTCATTTTACTGGTCACTGGACCTGGCCTATCCCACGCTGGCCGAGGCGGCGGCCCACAACGGCTCCGGTATGCAGCCGGTGGCCTATCAGCTCAGGGAACTGCAGCGGAAATTCAACGACGGTCGCAAGCGCGGGTTGACGCTGAGCGCCGACGCGCAGCGGCATCTGGCTACGCTGGGTCTGCGGGCCGACTAACGTTCGCGCTGTCGACAATCGAATTATCTGCCCGGAGTGGGGATATTTGTCCCCGCGTCTGCGGGCAACGGATCAAATCCGAAAACATTTCAATCATCGGACGTCACTACCATGCCAGACCACAGTAATGTTCAGATTATCGGTTCGGTTCCGGCGCAGTACGCGGAGGTGGTCGCGGACGACGCGCTGGAGTTCGTTGCCGAGCTGCATCGTAATTTCGAAACCACACGGCGACGGCTGATGCAGGCCAGAGCCAAGCGGCAAGCGGATATCGACGCCGGCGCCAATCCCGATTTTCTGATCGAGACCCGCAGCGTCCGTGAGAGTGACTGGAGGGTAGCGCCAGCTCCGGCAGATATGACCAATCGGCGCGTGGAAATCACCGGCCCGTCGTCGAACCGGCGCATGGTCATCAACGCGCTCAACTGCGGGGCGCAGGTTTATATGACCGATTTCGAGGACGCGCATTCGCCGGCCTGGGTACCCACACTGGACGGGCAGCTGAACGTGCGCGACGCCTACCGGCGCACCATCAGCGATGAGACTCCCGACGGTCGTCAGTATCAGTTGAACGAACAGACGGCGACGCTGTGCGTGCGCCCTCGCGGGCTGCATTTGATGGAGCGGCACGTGCTGGTGGATGGCGAGCCGGTGGCTGGAAGCTTCTTCGATTTTGGCCTCACCGTATACCACAATCATGTTGCCCAGCAGAGCCACGGCACCGGCCCCTATTATTATTTGCCCAAGTTGCAATCGTACCTGGAAGCGCGACTCTGGAACGAGGTGTTCAACTACGCCGAGGAACGCCTGAACATCCCGCGTGGCTCCATCAGCCCAACCGTGCTGATCGAACACATCCTGGCAGCGTTCGAGATGGAAGAAATCCTGTACGAGCTGCGGGAGAGGCCGGCCGGTCTCAACCTGGGACGCTGGGACTATATCTTCAGCGTGATCAAGGTGTTCAACCAGCGGGCGGACATGGTATTCCCCGATCGCGCGCAGGTAACGATGGCGACGCATTTTCTGACATCGGCGGCGCAACTGCTGGTGAATACGTGCCACCGCAGAGGCGCTCACGCTTTGGGAGGCATGTCGGCGTTTATCCCGCGCCGGGACGACGAGGCTGCCAACACGGCCGCGTTCGCACAGGTGCAATCGGACAAACAGCGGGAAGCCAGCCAGGGTTTTGATGGCGCGTGGATCGCCCATCCGGGGTTGGTTGCGCCGGTACTCGACGTGTTCCAGGCGGCTTTCTCGGGCGACAATCAACTGGGTGTCATTCCCGAGGTGCGCATCGCTCCCGACGACCTGCTGGAGGTTCCAGAGGGTCAGATTACCGAAGCGGGCCTGCGCAACAACGTCAGCGTTGCGTTGCAGTACGTGGACGCCTGGACGCGGGGCAACGGTGCGGTGGCCATCTACGGTTTGATGGAAGACGCCGCCACCGCGGAGATTTCCCGGTCGCAGCTGTGGCAGTGGATTCACCAGGGAGCGGCGCTGGACGACGGAAGGCCCATTACCGCTGAGTTGTACCGGCGGATACGCGCCGAGGAAGTGGCCTCGCTGGTCCAGCAACGGGGGTCGGAAAACACCGGAGCGCTGGATAAGGCGGTGGAGCTGCTGGACGAAATCGTGCTGGCTGACGAATTCATCGAATTCCTGACGGTGCCGGGCTACCGCTACCTGGACTAGCATTTCCTGAACCCGGTTCAGGCTCCGGAGATCGCGCGAGAGACTCCGGCGGGTGCGACTAACGGCGACGGGTTGGTGAACCTTGAATATTCATCTGGTTGACGGCACCTACGAGCTGTTTCGCGCACACTATTCGCCGCGACCGGGGCGCACGGCGCCCGACGGACGCGACGTGAAGGCAACCCACGGGCTGACGCAATCGTTGATCGCGTTGCTGCGTCAACCTGACGTTACGCACGTGGCAGTGGCATTTGATACTGTCATTCGCTCTTTTCGCAACGACATGTTCGATGGATACAAAACGGGCGACGGTGTTGAACCGGCGCTGCTGGCACAGTTTCCGCTGGCGGAAGAGATGACGGCGGCTTTGGGTATTACCGTTTGGCCGATGGACGAGTTTGAAGCGGACGATGCCATCGCAGCGGCAGCGGCGCGTTTTGCGGTATTTGCCGACGTGGAGCGGGTGCTGATGTGCTCGCCGGACAAGGACCTGGCGCAGATGGTGTCGGGCGACCGCGTGGTAATGCTGGATCGCCGAAAGGCCGAGGTGATGGACGAAGCCGGCGTTGCGGTCAAGTTTGGTGTTCCGCCAGCGGCGATACCCGACTACCTGGGGCTGGTGGGCGATGTGGCGGACGGTATTCCCGGAATACCGCGTTGGGGCGCTCGCTCGGCGGGAACAGTGCTGACCAGATACGGCAGCATTGGCAACATCCCCCATGACGCCGCTCACTGGGACGTGAAGGTACGGGGCGCCGCGGGTCTGGCGGAGTCGTTAGCGAACCAGCGGGAAGACGCGATGCTGTACCGCCAACTGGCGACGTTGCGTCTCGATGTTCCGCTGCCGGAAACGACGCCTGATGATCTGCGATGGGCGGGCGCACGTCAGCCGCAGTTTACCGAGCTGTGCCAGACCCTGGGGCTGGAATCGTTGCTGAATCGGTTACCCGAGCCGGCCAAGGATTAGCGCTCCCCACGGTTGGCAGGGAGCGCAGTGTTCGCAATCGCGTATTTCGCTTGATCGGTCTATCGCTGGGCGTCAGCGGCCAGGCGTTGCAGCTCAGCCGCACCCTGTTCAGCCGTGGGCGCCCAGGCAGCCTGCGCTTCAGCGAGCAGCCGGCGAGACGCCTCGCGGTTGCCCTGCACGGCTTGAGCTTCCAGACGACCCATCCAGTAGGTATCGCGAGGCGAGGAACGGCGAGAGAGGCGTTCTTCCAGCATTGATTTTGCCTCGTCGTACATGCCGGCACGGACGTAGGACTCAAGCAGAGTATCTTCGAACACCTCGCGCTGGGCGTGGCTGCCACCGATGCGGGCCATCATGGGGTAGGTCGGCCCCATGAGGTTGGCGGCTTCAGCATAGTCACCGGCGGCGAAAGCGGCGGCGCCCTGGGCGATGGGCAGGATCATTTCGCGGGCGAGGTCGTCTCCCTTTTCGCCCTGAGCGGTGAGACGGTCCACCAGCCGTTGGGAGGCGTCAGTGTCACCGGAGCCGGCGAATGCCAGTGCGGCGTGGCAGTCGCGGAAGGCCGCGCCGGGACTGTCGGCGGCGGGGGCCGCCTGGACGCGAACCTCATCCCACGGTTTGCCCGGGGTTTCTCCGGAATAGATCTGGAGCCGCCACATCAGGGAGGCAGAGTCGGCCAGGTTGGCGAGATTGCGGGCCTGCACACCGGGCCGGATGTGGGTCTCGTAGAGATCGAGCGCTTGCTGGTAGCGGCCCTGGGCCAGTTCAAACAGCGCCAGGTGCCAGGATAGATGGACGTTATAGGAGGCGCGGCGGTCGAATGCGTCGAGCCAGTCGGCCAGCCAGCGGCCTCCGTTGGCGGCGTCGCCCTGCTCAAAGTAAGAGTGGGTAACTGAATGGCAGGCCACGGCGTTCTGGGGATTGCCTTCCAGTGAGCGGGTAGCCAGGTCCATTGCCTTTGCTGGCTGGTTGGTTTCATGATGGGCGAAAGCATACTGCCCCAAGAAGGCCCAGTCATCGCCGTTGGCGGGGGCCACCTTGGTCATCATCTTCATCAGATGATTGGGGAAATCGGGGACGCCGGCTCCGAAACAGCCCAGCATGTAGAGACGTTGGGCAACGCGCATGGCGAGGGTGTCGGTGGGGAAGTCAATCAGGTGTTCGTCGACGAGGCGGATGGCCTCGGTGCCCTTGCCGTGGGTGAAAGAGTGCACTATCTGGGTGGTCTGCCGCTCTTCCCGGGAGATGCCGGCCGATAACTCGAGGGCTTTGGTGGCGGCGGCGCGGGCGGCGGGCACATCCATCTGCAGGTGGAGCACGTAGGCCAGCACGGTATGGGCCATGGCGAACCCCTCGTCGGCCTCGATAGCATCTCGCAGCTTGGATTCCGGCCCGTAGTTCTGGGACAGCACCAAGTCAAGGCCCTGCTGATAGAGGTCGGCGGCGGCTGGCGAGGCGGTGGTGATGGTCAATCCATTACGGTTCTTTACCATAGCGCACATCGGGTTCGGCCTCCTGCGATTTTGTGATCGGATACCGAAAGATTACCACAGCTACGAATAAGTGTCATCGGCTCTCGCGATACCGAGGGGGCGGGTAGCGGGATTGCCACGTCGCTACGCTTCTCGCAATGACAGGGGGGTCAGTCGAGGGTACGCCCCTCACCCCCCGTCTTTCCCGCGAAAGCGGGAATCCACCCACCCCAGCCCCCCGGTGGATTCCGGATCAAGTCCGGAATGACGGTGGTTCGCCGCCCCTGCCATCGGGATTGCCACGTCGCTACGCTGCTCGCAATGACAGGGGGGTCGCCCCCACCCAACCCTCTCCCATCAAGGGAGAGGGAGCCGAATCCGGCACGGATGGACAAGATGAGCGGGGGATTACACCGCGCCTTCCGCTTCCAGTTCGGCCAGCTGCTCGGGAGTAAGGCCGCCCAGGGTGCAAAGGATGTCGGAGTTGTGTTGACCCAGGGTTGGCGGTGTGCCGGTGGCGGACGGGCGGCAGGCGGTGAGCTGGATGGGTGTTGCCAGCGAGCGGAAGGTTCCGCCCAGGGTATCGGCGGTTTCGACGTACATGTCGCGAGCCTCCAGCTGAGGACAGTCCGCCAGGTCGGCGATGCTTTGGGCCACTCCCATCGAGAAGCCGATTTCCGTCAATCGGCCGGCGACTTCCCACTTGGGGCGCTGAGACGACCAGGTCTCTATGGCAGGAATCACCTCATCGAACACGAAATCGGCGTCGGGGAACTGCTCCAGGTAGCGTGGGTCCTGCTGGGGCAATTCAGGGTGCTCCACCAGTTCCCACAGGGCGGCCAGGCGTTGGGGGCTGCGGACACCTGCCATTACGACGTAGCCATCGGCGGCGCGAAACACCAGCCCAGGACCCAGGGATGCCTGACGGGTGCGGCCGGGCGTGTTTCCGGTGGCCTGGTACGCATTCATGTTGCTGATGACGTGAGAGGCCATGCACTCGTACATTGCCACGTCGACGTGCTGGCCGAAGCCGGTTTGCCGACGGGTTTCCAGCGCCAGGACGATGCCCAGGGCGGCCCAGACGCCAGGCACCGAATCGCCCATATTGTCGCCGACGGCCTGGGGCGTTCCGCCGGGTGCGCCGGTGATGTCCATCCAACCCGACATGGCCTGAATGGCGAGGTTGTTGGCCGGCCAGTCCGAATAGGGGCCGCGACCGCTATCTCCGTCGCCATCCCCGTAGCCGGTGATCTCCGCGTAGATGAGGCGGGGGTTGATCTCCCGCAGGCGATCGTATCCGAATCCCAGCCGGCGAAAGGCCCCCGGACCCCAGTTGTCCAGCAGCACGTCGGAGTTGGCTACCAGATTCTCGAAGGCAACCTTGCAGGTGGCGTTTCGCAAATCGAGGGTAACGCTTTTCTTGTTGCGGTTGACGCCGAGGAAGCGGCTGCTGATCTTTCCAGTGTCCGCGTCGCCGATGAATGGGCCACGACCACGCGCCAAATCGCCGGTGCGGGGGCGCTCGATCTTTATGACCTCAGCGCCCATGTCGGCCAGAATCAGCGAGCAGAATGGGCCGGCGACGATGTGGGTGGCATCCAGAACGCGGATGCCTTCAAGGGGCAGGGGGAGGGCGGTGTCGTCAGCCCTTTCTGGGTCAGTAGGCATTGGTGATTAACCTCGTGAGATCAGGGTAGTGTTTTGGGGAAGCGGTGAGTTACGTATAATAGTTTAAACTCGACGCGGGATTTCTATACCACTCCGTCATTCCGGCCTTGAGCCGGAATCCAGAGACGTCTTTAAACGGCAATGTTGCTTATCCTCGGCTTCCTGGATTCCCGCGAAAGCGGGAATCCAGGTTGGGGCCAGAATACTACCTTCAACTCTGAACAGTTACAGTTACGTGGACGAGATTGCCGCTTCGCTGCGTGTCTTGCAATGACAGGGGGCGAGCGCAATTCGCGGCGACAGAGTCATGATACATACTCGGCGAGGGAGCGCAATGCGGCGCGGGCGCCCTTGCGCATGGGCAGGAAATGGCTGAAGCAGATTGTCTCAATGTCCAGGCCGGCCATTTTGCGTACCGACTCGCCAGCCGTCGCCATATCGCTGCTAAAGAAACGGGACGGCAGGGTTACCCGGTTCCCGCGCCGTTGCAGGGCGTCGCCCACAATCAGGACGCCTTCATTGGGGAAGTGCAGGCTGATGCTGCCGGGCGTGTGACCCGGCGTGTGAACGACTCGTGCGCCACCCAGCAGGGGGACGGTATCGCCATCGTCCAGAGGGTTGACGCGAGGAATAACGGGCGGGCGCAATGCGGCAATCAACGGCCACAGCGGGAACCTGAGCCACCACTGCTGCACCGGATTGGGGAGGCGATGGCCCGGTTCTCCCCGCAGATTGGCAGCCTCCAGGTGGTGGGCCTGGACTGCAACCCCGGTGGCGGCCTGCAAACCGGCCATCCCGCCGATGTGGTCGAGGTGGTAGTGAGTGGAAATCAGGCGCTGCACCGAATCCGGCTGGTGGCCCAAATGGTGCAGGTAGTTGAGCAGCCGGCGGCTATGAATGCGCCATCCCGCATCGACCAACGCCACCGACGGTTTTCCATCGGTTCCAGGCTGACCAACCGCCGGAACGCCGGGAGACTCCGGCGGGGTTACGATGACGAAGACGCTGGTGGTACGCAGGGAGCGTTGATACAGGCCGGGGATGACCTCTCCGACGTCCTGGTGTGGACCGGGTATTCGGGAGAAGGCAAACACGGGAGCAGAAGGCTGCCGGAGGCCCTACCGGAGGTCGATGACGCGGCGGGCCTTGAACTCGGTGCGCTCGAACTCGCCTTCCGGCCGCAATTCGACGGCCACTCCCACACCCAGGGCACGCCGCAACGCCGCGGCTACTTCTTCGCGCAAACCGTCCAGACCAGACGGGTCAGTCTCGCCGGCCGCCGCCCATACCGGAGCGGCCACCTCGGTTTGCACGGTGAGGCGATCTAGGTAACCGCGCTCCCGCTCCACCACGAGGCGGAACTCGCCGCCGAAGGTGTCCATTGAGCGCAGCACATCTTCGACGCGGGAGGGAAACACGTTCTGTCCCCGGATGATAAGCATATCGTCGGCGCGCCCATAGATGCCCAACGGCAGGGTGGGATAGGTGCGGCCACAGGGGCAGTCGACCATCTCCCAGCGGGCAATATCTCCCGACCAGTATCGAATCATGGGCTGGGATTCCCGCTCCAGGTGGGTATAGACGGGCACACCTTCGCCGCCCATGGGCACCGGCTCGTGAGTATCCGGATCCACCAGCTGCGTGTAGACGATGTCCTGCCACAGGTGCATACCGCGCGAAAGATGGCGGCAGCCGCCGTTGGTCATCCACGGAGTCATCTCGGCCATGCTGCCCTGATCGACCACGTAGCAACCGAATGCGTCCTCGATGGCCTGACGGGTGGCTGGTACGCTGGCTCCCGGTTCTCCGCTGAAAAACATGAACCGGAAGGAGAAATCGGTACGGGGATCAACGCCCAAGTCGCGGGCGGTTTCGGCCAGGTAGAGCGCGTAGGACGGGGTGCCGTAGAGGGCGGTGGGTTGCACCATCTGGGCCCACTCGACGGCGCGCTCGGTTTGGCCCGGGGCGCCGGCTCCGAAGGGGAAGCAGGCCGCTCCTAGACGTTCGGCGCCGACCAGTGCCCCCCAACTACCAACGTACAGGCTGAACACGGCGGCCACCATCACGGTATCGTTGGGTCGAAGGCCGGCAGCCCACAGAATGCGGGCGTGGGCCTCGCCGATGCGGTCCCAATCCGTGCGACTGATACCGAATGCCGTTGGACGTCCCGTGGTGCCGGAAGTGCCGTGCACGCGGTAGATTTGCTCGGGCGGCACGCACAGGAACCTGCCGTAAGGAGGGTGATCCTCCTGCTCCTGGCGCACGTGGTCTTTGTTCAGGGTGGGTAGTTGGGCAAACTCATCGAGGCTGCGCAGGTTGGCCGGATCAACGGGCGCATCCCGCCAGAATTCGCGGTAGAAACCGCTGTGTTCCCAGGCGTACCGGATCTGTCCCCGCAGCCGCTCCAGAATGACGGAATCGCGTTGGGCGGGAGGCATGGTTTCCAGCCTGGCGTCCCAGTGCTCAGCGTCGTCGCGGGGAACGTAGGTCGGGTTGTATTTGGGCGGCCAGGATGGTTGCGTCATTGGGTATGCACCCTCACCCCGCGTCAAGCCGGGGGCAGGCTTTATCCCTCTCCGTCGACCGGGGAGGGGATTTGGCGGGGGAGGTTGGTTTGGATGAAATCGACCATTTGGCCGGTGAAACTTCCCACGGGGAACACGCCGTTGACTCCCAGCTGGTGGAGGGGTTCAACATCGCCGTCGGGAATGGTACCGCCGACCAGCAGCATCACGCCGCCGTCGCCGCTATCGTCTGCCAGACCGTGGCGTTGCAGCGCATCGATCAGGCGGGGGATGAGCCGCATGTGCGCTCCGGACAGAATGCTGATGC
Organism: Dehalococcoidia bacterium; assembly: GCA_965217175.1. Classification (GTDB taxonomy): domain Bacteria; phylum Chloroflexota; class Dehalococcoidia; order Lucifugimonadales; family UBA3495; genus Bin87. The sequence continues at coordinate 235,793 of OZ244251.1, read as the reverse complement.
CAACGACGTCCACATCCTCCTGGGCGGCGGCGGCGGCAACCTGATCGGCGGTTACGCGCATCCCCAGGTACACGACCTCCATGCCAGAGTCGCGGAGGGCGCGGGCGATGATTTTGATGCCGCGGTCGTGGCCGTCCAAACCGAGTTTGGCGAGCAGAACGCGAGGCGGCGGATTATTGTGGACGGTCATGGATTAATCAGCTCAGTGGGGCCGGATGCGGGATCATCGTACTGGGGACACGCATCTTTAGAATACGCCCGGATCGACGTATTCGCCCCATTCGTCACGCAGAGCGCCCATGATTTCGCCCTCGGTTACCCCAGCGGCGACCGCCGGTATGATGGCGGGCAGCAGGTTGGCATCGTCGCGGGCGGTTTTGACGATGCGGCGGATGGCCTGGGCAGCATCGGCTTCGCTGCGGGATCGGCGCACCTGCGTGAGACGGGCGATCTGGCGATCTTCTTCGCCCTGGTCAAACTCGAACAGTTCCAGTGATCCGGACGAAGCAGCGTCGTCGCGGTATTCGTCGTTGACGCCGACGATGGTGTAGTCGCCGGTTTCCACCCGCTGCTGGTAGCGGTAGGATGCCTGGGCGATTTCGCTTTCGATATAGCCGTTGGAGACGGCCTCCAGCATTCCGTCCAGCATACTGCCGTTGCCCATATCGTCGATGCGAGCGATGTAGGCGTGGGCGGCTTCTTCCAGCTGGGTGGTCAGGGTCTCCAGGTAGGCCGAACCGCCCAGTGGATCGGGAGTGGCGGAAACACCGCTCTCGTTGGCCAGAATCATCTGGGTGGCCAGGGAGATGCGCATGGCTTCTTCGGAGGGGATGTCGTACGCCTCATCGTAGCCGCTGACGTGGAGGGACTGCGTGCCGCCGAGCACGGCTGCCAACGCCTGCAATCCGCCGCGCAGGATATTGTTAAGTGGGTCCTGGCGCACCAGGGTGGAGCCGAGGGTTTGGGTATGGAAGCGCATTCGCATGGACTCGGAGCGGGTGGCGCCGTAGCGGTCGCGCATGATGCGAGCCCACATCCGTCGGGCGGCGCGGAATTTGGCGATCTCTTCGAAGAAGTCGTTGTGTACGCCGAAGAAGTGGGACAGTCTCGGCGCAAAGGAATCCACCGGCAGGCCGCGCTTCATCGCCGACTCAACGTAGGCCATGCCCTGGGCGATGGTGAAGGCCAGTTCCTGCACGGCGTCCGATCCGGCCTCGCGGGTGTGGTAACCGCTGATGGAAATGGTGTACCAGTTGGGGACGTGCCGGGTGCAGAACTCCACGACATCGGTGGTCAGTTTGAGGGCCGGGCCAGGTGGCAGCGCAAAGGTTTTCTGGCCGTGAAACTCTTTGAGGGAGTCATTTTGGACGGTTCCGCGCAGGGCGGGCCAGGGGGTGCCCCGCTTTTCGGCGACGCTGAGGAACATGCCGAGCAGGACGATGGCCGGATGGTTGATGGTGAGGGATACGCTGGCTTGCTCGAGGGGGATGCCGTCGAACAACTCGTCCATGTCGGCGGCGGAGTCGATGGCGACGCCCAAACGACCAACCTCGCCCTCGGCCAGTTCGTGGTCTGAGTCGTAGCCGGTGAGCGTGGGATGGTCAAAGTCGGTGCTGAGTCCGGTTTGGCCGTGGTCGAGCAGGAACCGGTAGCGCTCGTTGGTGGCGGCGGCGGTGCCAAAGCCGGCGATCTGTCGCCGGGTCCACAGACGTCCCCGGTACATATTGGGGTAGGCGCCGCGAGTGAACGGGAACTGACCCGGCTCGCCAAGGTCGGCAGCGGGATCGAAACCGGAGGCGGCTAACTGATCCGGCGAGTACAGTCCGTCGATGGGCAGGCCGGAAAGGGAGCGGGGAGTTGGTTGGTTTGGGTTATCAGGCATGGTGCGTATCTCAAGCGGAAAGTCAGTAAGCACAATTCCGTAGGGCGTTCAACAGCGTCGAGAATACCAGATATTCAAGAAATATTAGTGACCCTCAGGTCATTGAGCATCGGGATCAACTGAGCTATTTTATCGTTGAATGGGGCGAAATACCGCGGCCCTTACTGCGCACGAACCGGAATAGGACATGACACATGAAGAACCTGAACCCAATGCCACCGAATCTGAACTACTCTGTGGAGGAAAACGTCATCGAAATTGTCGACGTTGACGAACAGTTCCAAGTTATCGTCACCACGGCATTGTACCCAAATGGCGACCCCGTGTGTTTTCAAGCACGACCGTTTCGCTCGGAGGGGTGGTTGGTTACCGACGAACGAGCAATTGCGCATCACCTGGGTGCTATACAAGTGGAGGAAGGGCTGGGTTGGTTCGATGATAGGCAAATGGCCCATTGGAATTTTTTGCACAAATTCTTCAAAACGACCTTTGATGATGACACCGGGATAATGTGCTTTAGAACCGCGCGGCAAGACGCCGTTTCTAGTATAATCGGCGCCACCCGCAACTTCATAGCCGCTGAATGCGTTCACCATTCGTCATGACAACCCCTCGATTTTACTGCCACAGCAGCGAACGGATGCCTGAGCTCGAACCGGACTCAGTGGCGCTGACCATCACGTCGCCGCCGTACTGGAATTCGATCGATTACGACATCCACGTCAACGGCTCGAACGGCGATTGGTACCGCACCAGGCAATATAAACAGGGTTTCAACGATTACGACGATTACCTTGGGTTGCTATCCCGCGTTTTCAGCGAGGTGTTTAGCGTCACCAAACCCGGGGGGTTCTGCGCTGTCGTAATAGGCACGGTTCTGCTGGATGGCAAGCACATTCCCGTACCATTCGATTTGACAGGCCGGATGATGTCCGTTGGCTGGGATTTCCACCAGGACATCGTTTGGCACAAAACAACGGCGGGGGTCCGACGTGCTGGCTCTGCGATCCAAAAGCCTTACCCGGGATACTACTACCCCAACATCATGACGGAATACATCCTTCTCTTTCGCAAGCCCGGCCCAAGGATTTACCACGAGGCCAATGGAAATCGAGAAGCGAGTCGGTATGAAATCGACGACGTATTCAAAATGGATACGGCCAACAACATTTGGCACATCGCGCCCGTGCCACCCCGGTTGATTGACCATCCTTGCCCGTTCCCAGAGGAAATCCCCAATCGGCTGATTGCCATGTATTCTTACAAAGGGGATACGGTGTTGGATCCGTTTGTGGGCTCTGGCCAGACCACGAAAGTCGCTGTCGCGATGGATCGCGTGGCAGTGGGTTACGATACCGAGTCCGAGTATATCCAGTACGCAAAACAGCGAGCTACGGAGCCATTGCGCTTGAGGGACAAGCAACTCACTGCGCGTTTTGAGAAAATTCCGTTGGGCCAGTCTACGAACGGTTCCGCCAAATATCGCCGCCGTAGTCAGGCGGAACCCGGCGGACTGGATCGTAGTGCAAAAAAGCTCTTAGATGAGCACAATCGTTATGGTTGATCGTCGGAGACCTAAGTGATTCCGATGAGAGCATAAACGTTCAATTTCTAATGTGCCTTCGTAATCTTGGGAACCGCGGGCGATTTCTTTCATTACGATTCAAAATATTTGCCGCTACTGCTTCGCTATCCGCTATTTCGCGCTCTTCCGGCGGAGGTGGGCGGAACTTCACATCACATTCCAGCATCCATTGGGGATGTTCCCTATGCAAGCGATTCAGAGGTCCGCGCAGAAGCTGTAATTGATTGCCGTTCCACCTCGTCGCATCTGGTAGCAAAGAGGGGTCGGCGTAGCCTATGCCACGACCCGCTATGACGAAGATAGTCGGCGTGGTCCACGTTGGTTCAGATTCCCCCATATTATTGACCAGTCCAAACGGCGATGAACCCTGTGACCACGTGGTTTTGACCGAGAACCCCTCACGTTCCACCACGATGTCAACCCCCGCTTGTTCGATCCCTACGTTCGTCACGTTCTCCAAACCCACGCAGCGCATCGTCGCTGCTAACATCACCTCTGCTGCTCCACCAGCGATGAACCTGTTTTCATGGTAGTGAGGATTGTATTCATCAACCAATATTTCGAAGGCGTCCAGCAACTCTCGCAAAATATCGGTTTCCCTTTGCAATCCCGACTTGAACTCCAAGAATAGACTACGTGCGTGTTCAAAGCTGTGCGGCGCGGCTGTCAATTTTGAATCCTCCAGAGTGGTTAAAACTATCGGGAAATGTAAATCGTGCAGATAGAGAACCCGGCGCTAGGGACGGTCGTCCCGAAGCCCCTATGCCCCCACGCCGGCGGCGGCCAGCGCGGGGATGATGTGCTGGCCGAAGGCTTCGACTTCGGCGTGAGGCGGCGCAAAGGTCAGGCAGGGCATCAGGTAGAGCTCGGTGACTCCGTGTTGTGCCATCTCGGTGATGCGCTGGGTGCAATGTTCGGGTGTGCCGATCAAGCCCATGGCGTCGCACAGCTGGGTATTCACGTCGTCGCTGACGAACTGGGTCAACTCGATGGCTTCATCCCAGTTGGGGGCGTGGCCAAGGTCGGGATAAACATCGCGGACCGCCTGGGGAACCTCGTAATCGGGGATGTCCAGACCGGAGTACGGCAACCAGTTGGGGCCACCCCACATCAATCCCCAATGGACTGACACCGGACGAGCCATTTGGCGCGCTTTATCGATGGAATCGGCGACGCAGGTTCTTACGGCGAATACGATGTCGAGGTCGTCCAGGGTGCGGCCGCTGCGTTTGGCTCCGGTTTCCAGATGCTCCATCGCCTTGCCCACGATGCCCGGAGTGTACCCAACCAGCACCAGCGCGCCGTCGGCCACCTCACCGGCCAGTTCCAGGGAACGGGGGCCGGACGCCGCCATGAGCACCGGAACCCCCTGGCCTCCGTCGCTGCCGGCGAAGTCCAGCCGATTGGACATTCCGTTGTAATCCACCGACTCACCGGCCAGGAGAGTTTTGACTTCGATGATGCAGCGTCGCATTTGACGCAGGGTCGCCGGGCGACGACCGATGGTGCTGGCCGAGGTGTAGCCGGTGCCGATGATGAACCTGGTGCGTCCCGGGGCGATCTCGGCAACGGTTTGGGCCGCGCCGGCCAACACCGACGGGATGCGTCCGAAGGGGTTGGTAACCGCAGGAAACAGGTTCAGGGTGGTGGTTGCGCTGGCGGCCAGACCCATGGTTACGAAGGTGTCGCGGCATATCATCTGGCTGTCCAGGATGCCGGCGCCGGCGAATCCGGCGGATTCGATTTGCTTGATGAGGCTCAGCAGTTCGGGCATGGGTGAGGTGCCCGGAACGCGCATGGAAATCTTGATTTGGTCGGCCATAAGTGGTGCCTCCAGTCAACTCAGTTTTTGTAAATGGGAATGTCGGGCCAGTATACCAGCGAGGGTTGGGTAGCCACGCAAAAGCCCGACAGCAACGCTGCCGGGCGGCGATCCTGGATGACCGGGATGGGCCGCATCACAACATGGGAAGATAGCTGTTGATTCGTTCGCTCAACCGGGTTTCAGCCATCGGCGGCATACTTCTGCCCCAGCCAGGCCAGCTCATGAGTTGTGATTGCGGGGAACCCGCCGACCTTCTTACGGCCAGCGGTGGGCTACCGTTCAGCCGCCGGCTACGGCCGGTACTATGCTGACTTCGTCGCCTGACTTGATGGCGGTGTTGAGGCCGTCGTCGAAGCGGATATCCTCTCCATTCACGTAGATGTTGACGAAGTAACGCAGTTCGCCTTCTTCGTCCAGCAGCCGCTCCTTGAAGCCAGGATAGTCGGACTCCAACCGGTCGATCATTTGGGACAGATCGGCCACGTCCAGGTCAACCTGGTTGACCCCGCCGGTCATGCGCCGCAGGGGAGTGGGAATGCGAACCAAAACACCCATCAGGGATATTCCTCCTATTGTGCAGTAAAGAATCGGCGGCCCGGAGAGCCCAGCGCCCTGCCGTCCGGCATCAGCCTTCGATCACGTCACCAGCGATGGGATCTACCCGAACACCCGTGGAACCGACCCAGTCCAGGCCGCGTTGGATGTCGTTATCGCTGCCGTCAATTTCAAGCACCACCCAACCGACATCGGCGCGTACATCGGCCCGACGAATGTTGGTTATCACGTCAAAATCCTTGCCCAGACGATAGATAATCGGCTCGCGAACCAGTTCGCCGGAAAAGGTGAATCGTACCCGTTGCTTCACCATATTTTACCTGTACCAATCTGGCAGTTGCGTGTGTGCGTGCTGAACAAACTACCGGGCTCCGGCTGCCGCCCTCTTTTCCAGGGCTGCTTCAAAAGAACCCAACATCGGTTTGATGAAAAGTGGGTTGACCACTTCCTCCACTGCTTCCTGGGTTTTGAGGCCGTTACCGGTGATGTACGCCACGGTCAGTTCGTCGGGGCCAATGGCACCGGATTCCGCCAGGTATTTGAGGGCCGAGATTGTAACTCCGCCGGCGGTCTCCGTGAAGATGCCTTCCGTTTCGGCCAGCAGCTTGATGCCATTCACCACCTGGTTTTCGGGCACAGCGTAGCCGCTCCCATCCGATTCACGGATGACGCGCAGGGCGTAGATGCCGTCAGCCGGGTTGCCGATGGCGAGGGATTTGGCGATGCTGTTGGGGCGCACCGGGCGAATCTGGTTCTGATGATTCTCCCAGGCGGTTACGATGGGACAGCAACCGCTGGCCTGCGCCATGTGCATACGGGTGGTTACGGCGGGATGATGCACGGTGTTCTGGTCGGCGCCGAAGGACATGGGCGGCACACCGTCCAGCAGGCCCAGGCACGCCAGTTCGTTGAATCCCTTCCATATTTTGGTGAACATGGCGCCCGATGCCGATGGTATCACCACATGGTCGGGCACGCGCCAACCCAATTGCTCGGCAACCTCGTAACCCAGGGTTTTGCTGCCTTCAGCGTAGTAAGGTCGCATGTTGATGTTGACGAAAGCCCAGGGGTAGTTGTCACTGACCTCGCTGCATAGACGGTTGACCTCGTCGTAGGTTCCTTCCACCGCCACCAGGGTGGGGTTGTAGACGGCGGCGCCGATAACCTTGCCCCGTTCCAGGTCGGCGGGAATGAACACCACGGCGTCGATGCCGGCGCGGGCGGCGTGGGCGGCCACGCTGCAGGCCAGATTGCCGGTGCTGGCGCAGGCCAGGGTGTCATAGCCGAATTCCACCGCCTTGGTGGCAGCAACGGACACCACCCGGTCTTTGAAGGAAAAAGATGGGTTGACGCTGTCGTTCTTAATGTACAGGTTGTTCAACCCGAGGCGCTTCCCGAGGTTTTTGGCCTTCAGCAGCGGCGTGTAGCCGGCCATAATGTCCACTGGATCATCGGCGGAGGCGGGCAGGAGATCCTGATAACGCCAGATGCTGATGGGGCCGTCGGTGATGCGCTGGTGGCTGATGACCTCGGATATGGTCACGTAGTCGTAGATGACTTCCAGCGGGCCGAAGCAAAAATCGCATACGTTGAGGGGTTCGCCAGGATATTCCCGGTCGCACTCCCGGCACTTCAATCCTTTGACAAATGCCACGGGGCGGTACCTCCGTTGGTGGGTTGGGCGTGCCGGCTGTTGGGCGGCCCGTTCAGGCTATGATTCGTCGCTGTGTCGCCGCGGTCGATGTGGGGTCCGCGCCCGGCGGTTATTGTCCCTGGCGGTTGACCGCAACACCTCAAGGACAAGTTCAATAAGTTGCACTCATGTAATACTGGGCTCACGCAAGTAAACATTCTGCCAGACGGCGGCGATACTGGCAACCGGCAGGTTCAATGTCAACGCAACTGAACTTGTCGGCTGAACACACGTCGACGAACCGCCGCGTTACCAACGCGACGAGATTGCCGCGCTAAGCCGGTAATGGCAAAGCGAGTACGGGTGAAGCTGACGAACTCGTTGACATTTTTCAGCGCCCTGCCAATGAACCGGTTAACAAGCTGCCCGGGTCCGCATCGGCGGCAAACTCACGGATGGTACAATGGTTACCAACCACGGGCTGGTGTTGCGAAACCCGTTAGCCACGCCAAACGGGCGGCCTGCCCGTTACTTTTGCCGATGTGGAGAGGTGGCCGAGTGGTTGAAGGCGCCGGTCTCGAAAACCGGTATACCCCTCTGGGGTATCGCGGGTTCGAATCCCGCCCTCTCCGCCAGATGCTTCGACTGAATTGATGAGGAGATCGCGCCCATGACCACCCGGGGATTTTTCGGACGCCGCCGCGAAACGCCGCCACGACCCATTCCGCCCGGCCAGTACCTGGAACGCGGGTTCCCGGTGCTGACCGCCGGCCCAACGCAGCGTGTACCACTGGAACAATGGACGTTCTCGCTGGTTGGCGTGGACGGCGAACCGCTGGGCCAATGGACGTGGCAAGAGTTTCGCGATTTGCCCGTGACGGAGATTCACACGGACATCCACTGCGTGACCAAGTGGAGCAAACTGGATACGAGCTGGAAGGGCGTTACAATCGACGACCTGCTGGTCGCCGCGGGTGTCACCGACGTGCCGCCATACATCATGGCGTTTTCCTACGGCGGTTACACCACGAACCTGCCTACCTGGGACGTGATCGACGGGCGCGGGATGGTGGCCTTCGAGTTCGACGGGAAACCCATCGAGGCGGAACACGGAGGGCCGGCCCGGCTGGTTGTGCCGCACCTGTACTTCTGGAAGTCGGCGAAGTGGTTGCAGGGCATCCGGTTCATGGATGCCGACCGAGCGGGGTTCTGGGAGCAATACGGCTATCACATGTACGGCGATCCGTGGAAAGAACAGCGGTATTGGGGCGACTAGCTACACTGTCCCGCTTCCTGCCAACCACGGCCCGCCGGCGCCCCACGCACCGCCGCTCACTCCGTGCGTAGTGCCGGCCCGTGTCTGAATCCGGAGCGCCGACATTACCATCAACCGCCTCGACGCCGTGGCAGACGGCTGAGGTGGAGCGGGTAACGGTGGAAACGCACCGGGCCAAGACGTTCACGCTGCGGCTGAGCGAGCCCCGGGCCTTCCGCGCCGGGCAGCACTACGACGTGCGCCTCACTGCCCCCGACGGATATCAGGCCCAGCGTTCCTACTCGGTGGCATCGGCGCCCGTTGATATTGCCAGCGTCTCTGATATGGCATCCGGCTCCGCTGATACCATCGACCTGACCGTTGAGCTGATATCGGACGGCGAGGTGTCGCCGTATTTCCACGAGGTGGTGCAGTCGGGCGACGTGCTGGAGGTTCGGGGGCCAATCGGCGGGCCGTTCACCTGGACGCAGGAAATGGGCGGGCCGCTCTTTTTGCTGGCGGGAGGATCTGGCATCGTGCCGTTGCGATCCATGCTGGCGCACCGGGAAACGGTGGCTCCACAACTACCAACCCTGCTGCTGTACTCGGTACGCACGCCGGCGGACATCATCTATCGGGGTTGGCTGGATGCGTTGTCCACCCGTACCCAGCGGGTTGAAGTAGCATACTCTTTCACCCGTCAACAACCGCCGGATTGGAGAGGATACGCCCGGCGAATTGATGCTGCCATGCTGGCGGATTGTCTGGCGACACTCGATGGCCTGAACTGCGGCCCCGCAGCTCCATTGTGCTATGCGTGCGGGCCAACGGGATTTGTGGAAGCGGCGGCGGATTCTTTGCTGTCGGTCGGTATCCCTGAAGGATCGATTCGCACCGAACGGTTCGGGCCGACCGGGTAGCCAGCTGCTTGCGTTCAGTAGCCGGTGGCCAACCCGCCGAGCCACTGCGCCGCCGGCAGGATGGTGGACCACAGCAGTCCCGGTGGAAGCACGTAGCTGGCGGACACCAGCACTACCAGGAGCAACGGAGCGAAACGCTGAAACTTCTGGTGCGTCTCGGCGGCCGATGCCGGCAACAGCGCCGCCAGCACCCGGTAACCGGTGAGCGGTGAGAACGGCAGGATGTGGAATACCGCCATCAGCAGGTTGTATACCACCAACAGCCCAACCACATCGGAGATTCCCGACTGCAACCCGCCGGTCATTACCAGAACCAGGCTATCGGGAGAGGGGTTGGACCAGGAGAGCCAACCCGCCTTGATGGGGGCTGCCAGCAGGAATGCCACCGTAATGTTCCCCACCGGCCCGGCCGCCGCGATGGCGACTGACGGCCACCGTCCCTGTCGGGTTGCGTTGCCGGGAACGGCGCGGCCCCACCCGAATCCGGTCATGGTGGACAGGATCGAACCAACGGGATCGAAGTGTCTAACCGGGTTGCCAAAGAGACGTCCCTGCGCCCGGGGTGCCGGGTCGCCAAAAAGCGTTGCCGCCACTGCCTGGCACCAACCGTTCACGACGACGGCGAAAGCGGAGGCGAGGGCGCAGAGCACCCACAGGCGCAACAACGTGTCGAAAGCGTCGGATATCAGGCTGGTGGACGAAATGATCATGGCCGGCGTTGATAGTAAGCCATGACGGGGGTCGCCAGGTTCGGGCCGCCGGAGCGGGTTTGCCGGACTTCCAACACGCTGATTGGCTTAACCTCTCGCGTTTCGCTGGAGTTCAGAAGAAGAAGCGCGCCAGATCGGGGCCAGCCGCCAGTCCAAACAGGAACCGCAGCGGGGGAGTTATGACCGATCCGAGTATATTCACTCCGGCGACCCGACTGAGCAAAAAGTTAGCCATCACCAAACCGATGAGGATTAGCCACCCGTGCCGCTCGAACCGGAGATAGGGGCCGTACAGGGACCTGGGTAGCAGCCCGCCCAAAACCTTGCTGCCGTCCAGCGGCGGCAGGGGAATCAGGTTGAAAATACCCAGCACCAGGTTGTAGAAGATTATGAGACTGACCGCAAACGCAAGTATGTCTTCGGTATTGGAGAATCCCGGGCGGGTATTCAGCAGCTCAAACCGGAACAGCAGGCCCAACAGAAATGCCAAGACGATGTTGGACAGCGGGCCTACCACCGCCACCCATGACATCCCTAATCGGCCGTGCCGGAGGTTGTACGGATCGACCTGCACCGGTTTGGCCCACCCGAACCCTATAACCAGGATCAGGATAAACCCAAACAGGTCAATATGCTTGAGGGGATTGAAGGTTAAGCGACCCATCTGATGGGCGGTTGAATCCCCTTCGCCGTGGGCCGCCAGGGCGTGGCAGAATTCATGGATGGTGAATCCGACGACGAGGCCGATCACCCCGATGCCAATAACCAGGGCAAAGATCGCCGGGCTTTGCTGGAGTAATTGCAGGTTCTGGAGAATCAATTGGGCTCAGCGGCGACCAATGCGCCGGGCAGCATACCGGGTTGATACACCTTGGATCAATCGGTCAGGACGCCGCGCCGTCGCCGGGACCGGGCAGCGGGGAACCGCGCCGTCGGATGGCCGGTTGCGGCCGGGACATTGCCAGCAGGTCGTTTTTGAGGGCGGCCATACCGTCCGCGCCCAGGGCGTTGGCCTCAACGACGATGGCCAGGGCGCCAGCCTGCCGCAGGGCCAGCAGTTCGTTGGCGGAGGGCGCTTCGCTGACTCGAACGAACAGGTGCTTGTCGGTACGGTGGGCACAATCTGCGACCTGGCCCAACTCGGTCAGTTGCCAGGGGCCGGAACGGCCAGACCGGTCGGTTACCAGAGCCTGCACCGGTATGCCGGCCAGAATCCTCCAGGTGTCGTCGTCTGCATTGTCGGGAATCCTGATGCCGTGGAGCAATGCCGGTTGGGCGATGTCGATGGCGTCGACCACGGCGCCGGCCAGGGGAGATATCGCGAAGTCAGCTCCTGCGTCGTGCCACGCGCCGATGACGCTGGGTTGCAGAGGCACTCCTCCCGCGCCCCAAATGCAGCCGTCCAGGTCCGGCCGACCCCCAGGCGTGGAATCCGGAGTAACGATCACCAGGGCATCCGCGGCTTCGCGGGCGGCGGCAACCGCTACCGGCAGGTCGCCGGAACAGCGGGCAATCAGGGCCATGCCGGGCAGCCGCCCTGACCGGCCGGGGCCGAACCCCAGCGACGGGCCAGTACCCTGTTCTATGCGTTCGAGAAGGCTGAGGAGTTGGCTCATATCGCCTCTGGGGGTTTTACTGCGGAGGGTGCTGCGGTCGCCGGGTTCCACCACGGAAAGGGTCAACCGCTCCCCTCCGCCTGGTGTGCGGAAGCGGAGCGGCCAATTCAGTTGTTACAGGGGTTGCCAGACGCGCTTGCCGTCCACGCGGGCGATCTTGCCGATCTGCTTGCCCGGAGGGAAGTGCCCGGCGCAGATGATCCAGTCGCCTTCCTCGGCAGCGTCCAGCAGACGGGTACGGGAGGCAGCGGACTGCTCTTTGTCGGTGTCCACGCCGGCGCACCAGGTTGGCTCGCTGATCTGGGCGATGGTGTGCAGAACGTCGCCCATCACTACGCCACGCTGGCCGTTGGAGTTGATGAACACCACCTGATGTCCAGGCGTGTGGCCGGGAGCCGGCCCGATGGAAATCTCATCGTTGACCACGTGTTCGGGCTCTTCCAGAATCTGCTGCAGCCGCAACCGGCGCAGCGGCATTACCTGGCGGTCAATATAGGGATAGTTGCGGCGGCCTTCTTCCGATGTGAACCAGTCATAGTCGGGGCGGGACATGATGTACCGGGCCCGGCGGAAGTTGGGGGCCGGCATACCGCCGGAGTAGCGCAGGTTCCAGCCCACGTGGTCGCCGTGCAGGTGGGTGTGGATCACATAATTGACCGAATCGCTGGGACCCACGTTGGTGTTATTGACGCCCACGTTGGTTTCGAGGTGGGGCCGAAGCTCCTCATAGAGGTTGCCCGTAACGTTGCCACGGTCGGGATGCGGCCCGGGGCCCATGCCGGTGTCGACTAGAATCACGTCGTCCTGGCTCTTGAGCAGGAATACGCCGTAGTAGAGCTGCAATTGACCGTTTTCCAAAGAATCTTCATGGCCGGCCCAGGCATCGGCCGGCACATCGGGGAACATTGCGGAAGGTTCCCGCGGCGGGGGAACCATATCGATGACGGCGGTTACTTCAACGTTGCCGATGGTTGCTTGGTCTGCCATTCCAGAATTCCTCCTGATTTAGCTGTGGTTGCACGTGTTGGGGTCGGCCGACTACTCATCGACCTCGAAGGATACCAATGAGAAAAGGTGATATCCGGAGAGGGCATCTCGCCCGCCCAATCCGATCAGTTCGATAACCACGCCGATGGAAGCAGTGATCCCGCCAGCCTTTTCAATGAGGCTGACCGCGGCATTCAGGCTGCCGCCGGTGGCGAGCAGATCGTCGATGATCAACACCCGGTGTCCCGGAGTGATGTCGCCGGCGTGTATCTCCAGGGTGCTGTTGCCGTACTCCAGACTGTAATCAAATTCCAGCGTTTCGCCGGGCAGTTTGCCGGCTTTGCGAATAAGCAACAGCGGAAGCTGCATCCGGACCGCCATGGGAGCCGCAAACAGAAACCCGCGGGAGTCGATGGCGGCCAGACAGTCGGGTTTGCTGGCCCCAGCGTGGGCCACCATCCGGTCGATGGTATCGCTAAAGGCAGCCGGGGACAACAGCAGGGACGTAATATCCTTGAACTGTACACCGGCGACGGGAAAGTCGGGGACATTGCGGATGTAATCAGCGATGTTGATGGCCATGTATCTGCGTTACCAGCCAGACGTGGTGTGCTCAGGCGAGTCGGTCCGTGCGGCGGGAAATAGTCTAGTATCCGGCGGTGGTACAGTCAACTGCCGACACTCGTTTTCCCTCACGCGTACCCACTTTTATCTGTCATTGCGGGGAGCATAGCGACGTGGCAATCTTGATGAGGTTGAACATACGTCGGCGAACCGCTGTTGCTATGGCGACGAGATTGCCATGCTGCGCTCGCAATGACAAAGTAGGTACGCCGGAGCTGGTTTTGCGGGATGCCTATTGGGCTTCACACCTCAACGGCGTTTTCCAGGTGCCGGATGCTGGCCACACGCCGGCCGGCTGCCAACCGGATGGCGATCAGGTCGATGCGCCAGTCTGGCTCAACCTGATGAACGACCTCACGTTGAGTCATATAATGCTGGGCTGCCAGTTGCAAACGCTGCGCCTTGCGTGGCGTGATCGACTCTTCGGGGCTGCCGTAACTCTGGCTGCGGCGGGTACGCACTTCCACGAATACCCAGGTGGAACCGTCGCACGCAATCAGGTCTATCTCACCCCAACGGCACCGGTAATTGGCCGCGACGATGTTATAACCCTTGGCCTCAAGGTGGGTCCTGGCCAGCCGCTCCCCAATCTGACCGATCTGGTGGGGTGACTGGTCAACCTGACCAGCGTCGTCGGGGTTACGCACTGCCGCGACTGTGTGCTGCCGGTGCGGTGGTCCAGTCGCGTCTCGGTGCGCCGTTGAGGGGATGGAACGAGCGCCGGTGAATCGGGCACGGGCCGCGATCCGCCAGGCGACGAAGATGATCGGCCGTGGCATAACCCTTGTGGCTGGCAAACCCGTACCCGGGATACAACAGGGCCGCCGACTCCATCTCCCGATCGCGGGAGACCTTCGCCAATATGCTGGCCGCCGCGATGGACAGGGACTTTTGGTCACCCTTGACGATGCGTTGATACGGCAGGTCACAATCTTTGATGTGTACCCAATCCAAGAGCAAACCGTCGGGCGGGGGACGCAATCCCGAGACTGCTGCCATCATCGCCTGAACCACGGCCGGGCCGATTCCGATATGGTCGATTTCCCGTGACGAAACCTGCGCTACCGACCAGGCCAGAGCGTAACGCCGTATTGCAACGGCGGCTGATTCTCGTCGGGCCGGCGATAACCGCTTGCTGTCGTCGACGCCGCTTAACCACGTTTCGTCGCCGGAAACGCCCGGTGGCAGGATGACGGCGGCGGCGGCAACCGGCCCGGCCAACGGGCCGCGCCCTGCTTCGTCCACCCCGGCGATCAGTTGAAATCCCCGGGCCCTGAAATCTGCCTCCAGCGACAGATCAGGCATGGGCAGGCGCTGTTCGTCCCACCGCAGGTTCGGGCGATTCCGGCGGAATACCCCCGGCGATAACGCCGCCGCCGAGCACCGAATCACCCTGATAGAACACCGCCGCCTGACCGGGGGTGATGGCTCGCTGAGGGTTATGGAAACGTACCACTGCTCCGGAGCCGACCGGGGTAACTGTCGCCGGGGCTTCGGCAAATTTGTAGCGGATTTTCACTGTGACACTGAGTTCACCGGTGGGTGGCACTCCCGATACCCAGGACACCGGGTCGGCGTAGAAACTATCCCCGTACAACTGTTCTTCGGAGCCGACGACGACCTGGCGGGTGTCCGGTTCCAGCCGGATGACGAAACGAGGCGGCCCACCGGAGAGGCCCAGGCCACGGCGCTGGCCGACGGTGAAATATTGGATTCCTTCGTGTTGGCCCAGGACGTTACCCGCCGGATCAACGATGTCGCCGGGGTGTTCGTCCGTCCGCTGACGCAGAAACTCGCGGTAATCGCCAGTGGGTATGAAGCAGATGTCCTGGCTGTCGGGCTTGTCGGCGTTGGGGAAATTGGCATCGGAGGCGAGCCGGCGAATGTCGTCCTTGGGGTAGTGACCGATTGGCATGAGCGTCGAGGCCAACTGATCCTGCCGCATTCCAAACAGGACGTATGACTGGTCCTTGCCGGCGTCGACGCCGCGGAGCAGCTCCCAGGCGCCGGAACCGCCGGCTACGATGCGGGCGTAGTGTCCGGTGGCGACGTGGGTGGCGTTCATCAACTGGGCACGCTGGGCCAGGAAACTGAACTTGATCTTGTCGTTGCAGGCGATGCAGGGATGGGGAGTGCGGCCGCTCTCATACTCGCTCTGGAAATAATCGATTACAAAGGTGCGAAACTCGCGCTGCACGTTCAGCACATAGTGGGGCACACCCAGAATACGGCATACCGCGCGGGCGTCTTCAACGTCGTCGATGGTGCAGCAACCGCGGTAGTAGTCGGGCAGGTCGGCCTGATCGATGTCGTAAAGCTTCATGGTGACGCCGATGACTTCGTAACCTTCCTGGTGCAGCAACAAAGCCGCCACCGACGAATCTACGCCGCCGCTCATTGCGACGACTACGCGACTGCCGGGCGATGGGGTGTCATTCATTGCGTTCATGTGTCGGCAGGTTTCATAAGGGACTCGGTTCCTCGGGCTCCGGATGGTCCTTCGACAGGCTCAGGATGCGCGGGTGGGTGGGTAGTCAATCGGAAGACCCGGAATCGTGGTCTCGCCGGTTGCGGCGGTTACGATGGTAGTATAGCATCAACACACTATTTGACCTGTCAGAAACTGGACGCCGGAGGGAAACCATGCCCGTCACATTCGGATGCTCGCTGCCCAGCCGGGGCACTATGGCGTCTCCCGACAACCTGCGTCGCCTGGCCCAGAGAGCCGAAGACCTTTCCTTTGACCACGTGTGGGTGAGCGACCATATCGTAATTCCCCACGAGGTCGATTCCTTCTATCCCTACGCCGCCGACGGCGTGGCTCCGTTCCAGCGGGACAACACCTACTTCGAGCCACTGGCCGCCCTGAACTTCCTGGCGGGCTGCACCACGCGGGTCAAGCTTGGGACGCACGTGTTGATTCTGCCGTACCGCAACCCGGTTCTAACCGCCAAGATTCTGGCGACGCTGGACGTATTGAGCGGGGGTCGGCTGATCCTGGGCGCTGGCGTGGGCTGGATGGAGGAAGAGTTCCAGGCGATGGGGCTTGATACCTACTCGCAAAGGGGCGAAGTAACCAACGAGTACATCCAGATTTTCAAAGAGCTGTGGACGTCCGACCAGCCCGAATTTCACGGCAAGCACTACGACATCAGCGGCGTTGGATTCCTGCCCAAGCCCGTGCAGCAACCACACCCACCCATCTGGATCGGCGGCCACACCGGCCCCGCCATCCGCAGGGCGGCCACCCTGGGCGACGGGTGGATGCCCATCGGGCTGCGTCCGCCGGCCATTCTGGAGCCCGAGGAACTGGCAGAAAAAATCGCCCAACTGCGCCGCACCAGCGTTCGGGCCGGTCGAGCCGAGGATGCCGTCGACCTGGTATTCAGCACCGATTGCGTCTTTTTGAATGACACGGGAGACGACCGCCGGCTGGTGTCGGGGAGGCCGGAGCAGATCGCTGCCGACCTGCGCCAATACCAGGACCTGGGAGTGACCCATTTCATATTCAGCTTCCCGGCCACCACCGCTGACGAACAACAGGCGGCTATGGAACGATTCTCCCGGGAAGTTATGCCGCTGATACCGTCCGAATAATTCGGTCCAACGCGGATAAGAGGTCATGCAGGAACCGGTTCCGTTTTGTCATCCGGCGCATGATTCTTCATCCGCCGCATTGCCGCCATCCATGTGAGTTTGAACAGGAGAGGTGAAACAAAATGACGTTGCAAGCGAATCTAAAATCCCGATTGGCTGCGGGTGAAACCATCCTGGCGCCCGGCGCTTACGACCCCATGTCGGCGCGGCTGGTGCAGTCGTTGGGTTTCGACACGGTCTACGTGGGCGGATACATGAGCGGGGCACACCTGGCCGTAACCGAACCTCTCATGACCCTGACCGAGCAGGTGACCGTTGCCGAAAAGGTGGTCAAATCGGTGAACCTGCCGGTAATCTGCGACGCTGGCGCCGGCTACGGGGACCCGGTTCACACCATGCACACGGTGCGCACCTTCGAACGGTCGGGCATCTGCGGCATCCACATCGAGGACCAGGTATTTCCCAAACGGGCGTCCTATCACGCCGGCCTGGAGCACGTCATCCCGATGGACGAGTTCCTGGAAAAGATGCGTTACGCACTGGAAGCGCGGACCGACCCCAATTTCCTCATCATCGGCCGCACCGACGCTTTCACTGCCGTCGAGGGCGATATGGAGGAAGCCATCCGGCGGGGCAATGCCCTGCGGGACCTGGGCGTGGACGTTGTGATGCCTCGCGGAGTGCGGCAGCGGGAAGACCTGGCGACCTTCCGTGCCGGCTGTCCTGACGTGCCGTTGCTGGTCATAGCGGGCACCGACGACATCTCGGTGGAGGAATACGAGGAGCTGGGCTACAAGGTGATCATCTACGCCACCACGCCGGCCATCGCCGCGCTGGAAGGGTTGAAACGGGTGTACACCAGCCTGCGCGACACCGGGCACATAGGTATCGGAGCAGCCGATGTCGCCGCCCGCCGCGCCGAGGTCGAGGCGCTGATCAGCCTGCCCGAGTACCAGGCGGTGGAAGCGGCCACCACGGAACGGGATTTCCAGGATCGCGTCGGGCATTAGAGGGTCTGCCGCTGGCTGCACTGAACACCAACCGGGCCGGCGCTCAACGCGCCGGCTCGGTTCTTCCGGAGCGGCTTGAGCCATACGATCGCTCCGGAACCGCATCGGTCGGCGGGATTCAACAGGTCCAAACTGGGCGAACCCCGGTTGCCGTGGGCGATGTTGATAGTATAATGAGCCGCTGATGCGACCGTTTATTTACAACGTCGCAACGCCTTAAACGCCAACCCATTCGGCTTTCCCCGCGACCAACATCGTCGCGATGAGGCCAATGCACGGAGATTGTCCCGATGAAGAACAAGGTTTATCTCGACTTTGACTCTGCGGTGGCCGACATGAAGGATGGCATGACGTTCATGTCGCCCGGCTTCGGCAACGTAGGGCTGGCGCGCAACCTGCTCGCCGCCGTACACCGCCTGGGAGTAAAGAACCTGACCGGCATATCCAACAACGCCGGCAGCCTGGACGAACGGGTGGACGTGGGCACGCTGATCGAAGCCGGCCAGGTCAAGAAGATGATCTGCGCCTTCACTGCACCCACGCACCCGTCTCAGATCACGCCCTTTGTGCAAATGTACAACGACGGTGTGCTGGACGCGGAGCTGGTGCCCCAGGGCACCCTGGCGGAACGGATGCGCGCCGCCGGCGCCGGGATCGGGGCGTTCTATACTCCCGCCAGCGTGGGCACGGAGCTGGCCGAAGGCAAGGAACATCGCGAGATCAACGGCCGCACCTACGTGTTGGAATACCCACTGCCCGCGGATTTCGCACTGATACGGGCCTGGCGCGCCGACACCTTTGGTAACCTGCAGTTCCGCCTGACACAACGCAACTTCAACCCCGTAATGGCCATGGCCGCGGACATCACCGTGGTGGAGGTCGAAGACAGCATCGTGGAGCCGGGCGACATCGACCCCGACTGCGTCCACGTACCCGGCGTTTACGTTGACCGTCTGATCAAAATCCCGCCGGACGGCGACTGGGACTAAACCGGGCCACTTTCACCGCATACGCCTCACCGCATATTTCTCCACAGCGAAGCATTGGGCCAGGCGCCGCAACGACAAACGAAGGAGTAGAGCTATGACTACGGAAGACAAACCCCGCCTGTCCCGGCAGACGATGTGCGATCGCCTGGCGATGGAGTTTCAAGACGGCTGGATCGTCAACCTGGGCGTGGGAATGCCAACGCTGTGCTCCAACTACCTGGAATGTGAGCCCGACAAAGAAATCATCTTTCACTCGGAGAACGGCGTAATCGGATTCGGACCCCTGGCGGCGCCGGGTGAAGAGGACAAGCATCTGGTGAACGCGGGCGGTCAGAACGTGGTTGCCCTGCCGGGCATGGCCATTGTGCACCATGCCGACTCTTTCGGCCTGATCCGCAAGGGTATGGTGGACGTAACCGTGATGGGAGCCTATGAGGTTTCGGAGAACGGCGACTTCGCCAACTGGCGCATACCCGTCCGCAAGGGTGGAGGAATCGGCGGCGCGATGGATCTGGCGGCGTGCGCCAAGCGCGTGTTCATTGCCATGGAGCACAATCAGCGCAACGGCGCTCCCCGAGTGTTGAAGCAATGCACCCTGCCGATCACCGCCCCCGGAGCCGTCACGCTGTTGGCCACCGACCTGGGTTTGTTTGAGGTTACGTCGGGCGGATTCGTCCTGAAGGAACATGCCCCCGGCTGGTCGCCCGAGGACATTCAGGAGCACACTGAAGCCGGGTTGATCGTCGCCGATGACCTGAAAGAGATCCGGGTGCGCGCCGTCTGACGCACCCGACATCTGGGATGACAGCCTAAAAACGGGCAGCGCAGCCGTAGCCGCGCTGCCCGTTTTCATTGCGGCGACACCGGTTAGCCGAAGAAGCCCTGGCCCCCGTTGACGTGGATGGTCTGGCCGGTAATGAAGCCGCCATCGTCGGTGCACAGGAAAGTTACCGTTGATGCTATCTCATCGGGTTTCCCCTGCCGGCCGAGGGGGATTCCTCCGGAGTCAGGGACGCGGCCGGCGTACCACTCCGGGTTGGCCCGGGAGGTGTCGATGCTGCCGGGAGATACCACGTTAACCCGTATGTTGTTGCCGGCGAATTCGGACGCCAGGCTACGGGCCATGCCGACCATACCCATCTTGGCAGCCGATACGTGGGCGCGCATGGGGCTGCCGCGAAATGCTCCGTCGCCGGTGAGGAATACGATGCGCCCGAAATTGTTGGCCACCATCTGTTCGATGACGCCGCGCACGGTGTAGAACGAGCCATCCAGCACCACGCCGCGGACGTATTCCCAATCCTCTACGGTCAGTTCCGTAAACGGCTTATGGGGGCGGATGGCAGCGTTGTTGACCAGAATGTCGATGCGACCGAAGGCGGACATGGCCGCGTCGATCATGGCGTCGACCTCTTCCTTGCGGGATACATCGGCGAGCACGGGGAGGGCTTTTACGCCCAGCTCCTCGACGGCGGCGGCGGTGGCCTCGACTTCATCCCGGTTGCTGCGGGCGTTGACCACGATGTTGGCGCCCTCGGCTGCCATCATCAACGCCGTGGCACGCCCGATGTTACGGCCCGAACCTGTGATCAAGGCTACCCTGCCGTCCAATTTGCCCATGCTTTCGCCTCCCGTGGTGTTTGGTGGATTTTCGGTTGGTATGATGGTTGTCGCATTATAACGCAATCCGGTATTCGGACACGGATTTCACCGTTGGGTATACTGGATCGTGAAGGACACAAACCCATGATGTTTCGACTGATCCGTTGCCCCAAATTTGGCAGTGTGCTCCTTGCGCTGGCCCTCATGCTGATGATATTGACAGCGGCAGCGTGCGGGGAGGAAGCGCCCACACCCAAACCCGACGTGCAGGCCACAATTGCGGCGGCCCTGGCCTTGCTGGACGTTACTGCGACGGCTGCTGCCCCCGCGCCAGCCGAAAGCGGAGAGCCGCCCGCCCGCACGTTCCCCACGTCACAACCATTGCCAGCCGGGAATTCTGCGGATGCGCCAGCGCCGACGCAACCCGCCGCGCCATCCGGCCAGGGAACCGAGCAGTCCGATACACGCATCGCCACGCCCGAACCTACGCCGGAAACCGCACCTCCAGTCGATAACCTGGTACTGTTGCCAGACCTGCAAAACTGGCCCTATTTGCAGCAGCAGGATCCGCTATCGGCAGCGGCCATCGAGGCGCTGGCGTGGGTAGCCGACGGCGTTTACGAATCCGAGGCGGAGGGTGTCGAGGAACTGATAAATCTGGGAGCTTTTTACCCCTATATTCTTTTCACCGCGTTGAGTTACCCATGGGTGATCGACGGCATAACCGGTCAGGAGCGAGACGTAGTGGAGAGTCTCCATGCCATCGCCCAGCACGACGCCGGCGCTGCGGAGACAATTGGTAGTATGCCCTTCCTGCACAGCCTGGGGCCGGCGGATTATGCCGCCATGAGATCGTTGCGCCAGCTGGTGTTTTTCGAACCGGACACGTTCCGGCGGATGCTGGCGCACCCGAGTTTGCAACCGGGCATAACGGACGAATGGGCGAAAATCGTCGCGATGGCATCCGGTGTTCAACGGGTGAACCCCGGCCTGATCAACACGCTGCTGGACACGAGCCGGATCAACCTGGAACAGCGAACGTTGCAATTGCCCGAATCGGGCGAAACGGTGCTGGTCATACTGCGCACGGGGCCGGGAGCCGCTCGCAGCATGGATCTGCTGGAAACGGCAGTGCGCCAGGCCGAGCAATTCATGGGTGAACCATTGCCCACCAACTACATCGGCGTGTTGTTCGGGGACGCAGTGATCGGTTCGGCCGCCGGGACCAACGTTGGAACCCACATTGCCATCCGGCCCAAATTCGATGTCGACGACGGCAGTCGGGAGGCCGATTTCAGCGGGCACGTGATCGCCCATGAGGTGGCCCACTATTACTGGAACGGCAACGCAGACTGGATCGACGAAGGGGCGTCTGACTTTCTGGCATCTATAGTCGAAAATGTCCGTACTGGAAAATCGGTGAGCGTCACCAACCAGCCCTGCGCCGCCGCGCGAAACATCCGGGCGCTGGAAAGCCTGAACGTCAATAGAGATTCCAATGGCTTCGACTGCAACTACGCCCTGGGCGAACGTCTGTTTGTCGATCTGTTCCTGAGTACGGGAAATGCAGCGTTTCGGCAGGGTTTCCGGAACCTGTATCTGGCTTCAGAAGTGGAAGACAACGCTGACGACATGCGGGGTACTCCAGTTGGCATTGGGCAGGTAACGGCGTCGTTCCGGGCGGCGGCGGATCAGGCGGTTGTGGATACCGTGGTTCGACGCTGGTATGACGGAACGGCCCCCTACGACACCCGCCGGCGCGATACCGGAGCGGTGGAACCGATGCTGCCGGAAATCAACGGCCGTATCGACGCCGCTTATATCTCCACAACCCAGGGCGGGCCGGCCACGGCTGCGTTTTCTGCTTCAGCCACCAACGACATCGTATGGCTCAACCTGGAATATTCCCACCAGTTGGCGTCGGGAAGTCGGGACGTTAACCTGACCATCGTGGAGTTGTACGAAGACGGGTTTGAGACGCGTCGCCGCGTCAACACCATAACCGCCGACTCGGGGTTTATTGGCGGAAATGCGTGGTATTCGATAGGGCCGGCATCTACGCAACGGTGGGCGACGGGCCGTTACTGGGTGTACGTATACGAGGGCGATCGAAAGGTTGCTGAGGTGCAATATGAGGTTACGCCCTAGCATCACGTGGCTCTCAGGACGGCAGATTGGGGTAGTTGCAGGGGTCCTGTTGGCGGTGGCGATGCTGGCGTGTGGCAGCGGCGAGCCGGTCATTGCGCCGACAACCGCTCTGGTCGCTGCCGAAAGCGCGGCTACCGAAACTCCGACCTTTGCGGCCACGCCGGCTCCGACAACGGTCGCGCCGACGAGCACACCGGCTCCAACTGCGACGGTTGCGCCTAGTCCAACTCCGACACCTACCGCAACGCTCATACCGACGCAAACACCGATACCGCAAACGGCCACACCCGAACCCACGGCGACGCCCCCTCCCACACCAACTCCCACTGCGCAACCGACACCGACCGCCACGCCGCTTCCCACGCCGACGCCGCGTCCTACGGTTGGCCCGGGCCACGAACAACGCAACATCTTCCTGCCGTTGGCCGGGGAAGTGCAACTGACCATCCAGCGTGACGTTCCGGGAGCGGCGCGCAGCATGGACTTGCTGGAACACACGGTGCGCACCATCGAGGAATTTATTGGAGAGGAGTTTCCAGTGCGTTTCATCGGGATTTTATTCAAGGACGCCGTCAATGCTGCGGAGGGTTCTGCGGGAACCAATTTCGGGAACGTCATAGCGCAGAGGACCAAATATGACGTTGATGACGACAGCCCCGAGGCAAACTTTCTTCCGGGACTCACAGCCCACGAAGTCGCGCATTACTATTGGCGCAGCGATGAGGACTGGATTGATGAGGGAGCGGCCACCTTTGTGGAGTTTATCGTTGAAAACGCCCGCACCGGCGCGCCGCTGGTAGCTGACCGCTACCCATGCCCCTATTTCGAAAACTTGGGTGAACTGGACCGGGCAAATCCCACCAAACTGGACGCAGGGAATACCTGCAACTATTCGCTCGGAGAAAGGCTCTTCCTGGACCTGTACCGGACGCTGGGCCGCGAACAGTTCCGAGAGGGATTCCGAAACCTGTATCTGGCATCAAAACGAGATAGCGTCCACGCCGGTATTGAGGAAGTTGAAGCTGCCTTTAAGAAGGATGCCTCGCCCGAAGTAGTTGCCGCCGTGGATTCCGTCCTAAATCGTCAGTACTACGGAACCGAACCCTATGACCTCAGCTTTCTGGACACTAGCCCGGTTGACCCCAATTTGCGGAGCGTTGATGGGTATGTACGCGAAGCGTTTATTGTTTTAGACCTGGATCGTCCGGAAGAGACGAGAACAGATCAATTCTCTGCCGCCGACTTCCAAGGGCGGATTTATTTCGTACTGCGCGCTGGTCTACCGTCAACCCAAAGCCCAAAAGAACTGATGCTGGAGTACGTGGCATATTACGAGGATGGGTTTGCTTACAGGCGGCAGGTCCGCAGACACGTTTACGAGCCTCATTGGACTAATGCACGGTCGATTACGAGTATCGGATCGTCCCACAGTTGGCGACCCGGTAGTTATTGGGTGTACGTGTACGAGGATGATCGCAAGGTGGCGGAGGTAGCCTACGAAGTTACGCCTTGAGGTGGGTAGGGGGCGAGGTATGGGTCACCCCTACGTTCGTCGGCACCAGCCCTGTTTGTGCCCGGTGCCGGAGTAACGGTTAGGCCAGTAGACGGTTGAGGACGCTGTGCCGCTTCGGATCGAGGTTGCGGCCGGCGAAGGCGGGATGGTCGGGATCGTAGCGGTGACACCGGAAGGTAGCGTTGGAATATTCCATGCCGCCGGTCCCGCCAGCGGCGGCGCTGTTCATGAAGAACGGGTTGATGTATTCCCAGACCACCTCGCAGCGGGGTGTTACCTCAAACATGCGGCCGGGCGCTCCCTCGCAAATCAGCGTGTTGCCGTTGGGCAATCGCTCGGCGCTGCTGATGTTGTAACTGTAGAAGGATATGGCCGGCGCACCCTGATACTCCCAATGGATCTGGTTGGTGGCCGGGTCAATCTCAACGATTCGGGAGTAGCTGACCCCGCGGCGGTGTCCGCCGTTGTCAAAGATGAGCACATGGCCGTTGTCCAGCCAGGTGGGATGATGCTGGTGGTAGATTTCGCCCGGGCCCCACTTCCACTTGAAGTCGCCGGTGGCGCGATCGACGATGCCAACTGTGCTGGTTAATCGATAGCTGACCAGGTAGTCGCCATCGGCGGTTACGTTGATGCAGTTGCCGTGGGTCCACTCACGTCGGGCTTCCAGCGGGCATATCACGTCCTCGTTGACATCGAGATGCTCCCAGGAACGCCATTCCGAGACGGTGGCGCCGTCGGGGGTAACTTCACGCACAACATCGCCGAGCATCCCCAGGGCGAAGTCCACATCAAAACCGCCCTGCACCTGAGCCTCCAACCCGTCGGGAAGGGGTTCCCACATCAGCAGCAGGGTGTTTCCGTTGGGAAGGCGTTCGTAGTCGTGGTGGAGCATGTTGTCGCGGTAGGCCCAAACGATGTTGCTGTCCCAGTCGAGCTCAAGGATGCTGGCCGACGAACCGCCGACGGTTTCAGCGCCGCCGTCAGTGGGCGGGAAGGTGCGGCAGAGCAGGTTGCCGTTGTCCAGCAGATAGGCGTAGTGAATGCCTTCATCAGAGTGCCACCGGTGGACGACGTTGCCGTGCATGTCAATCAGGTAAGCGTCGCGACCGCCGCGGGTGGTTGAAAACAGCGTGTAGCCCCGGTAGCAGGCCGCGGGAGTGTAGTGAATCAGACCCACCGGATGATGAATGGACCAGCCCATGTTGTCGCCCTCCAGAAATTGCGTTGGTGAGGGATTATAGCAAGGTGGGGCCAGATGCAACGCGCGGCCCCGGGTTAGTTGCCGGTCACGGCCCGTGCCGTCTGATATGCTGACCGGCGTGTGGATTTTCCTGGCCATCTGCAGCGCCGCTTCGCTCGGGCTCGCCAATATTGCCCACAAGCGGCTGCTGGACAACTACCTGGGTGGCGTAGGCGTACTTGGCGTCGGTTCCATCGTTACGCGCCTCACCTGCTCCGTCGTCGTGCTGGCCATAGTCGGCTGGCCCACCCAGGCTCCAGCGCTGGCCGTGGGAATCGGGCTGATATCAGGAGTGAGCCTGGGAGCGGGTCTGGCTCTGCTGTTCCTGGGGTTGAAGCTGGGAGAAGCGTCGCGAGCCGTGGCCGTCAGCCAGACCTATCCGATTCTGGTGGCGCTGCTGGCGCTGTACTTCCTGGGAGAAACGGTGTCCGCCATGCAATGGCTGGCAATCATGCTGGTGATCGGCGGCGCGGCGGTGATCTCGGTGGAGGGTTTCGGGCGCCGGCTGTTCAGGTTGACGCCGGGGTTGACGGCGCTGGTCGCCAGCTCGGCCGGTTTGGGTCTGTCGTTTTTCCTGGCCGAGTTTGCACTGCAAGACCTGACCCCGTGGGAAGTGTTTGGGTTGCAGGAACTGGGAATGGCGCCGGTTTTCGGCCTGTTTGGACGGCCATCAAACTGGGTGCGCCTGTGGAGAGGACTCCGGACCCCACCAGCCTGGTGGACTTTCGTCATTGGGGAGGGCGTGCTGCCCCAATTGGCCATCTTCCTGTTCATCCTGTCGTTCAGCTACGGTCAGGTTTCTCTGGCGTCGGCGGTGCTGGCGACCCGCCCGCTTTTTGTGTTTGTGGTTGGCACGCTGTTGAGCTGGCGCACGCTGGGGTTGCTGCGGGAATCCATCAGCCCGGCCGCACTGACAGCCAAATTCGTCGCCATCGCCATGATCGTCGCCGGGACGACAATCCTGGCTATCGTGTGAGGGCGCGGGGCTTTTCCTGCCGGTGCGCCGCCTGGCCGGATGCCACCGTTGCGCCGGATGGTCTGGCGCGGCATAGAACGCTCCAGAGATGGATCAGTCCCACGGCCACGAATAATGCCAGGCAATACGAAATGGGTCCCCACGACACCCCGAAAATAACCTTCGCCACGGCGACGGTCGAGAGATATGCGAAGGCCAGTGCGGCGGTGGTGCTGCGGGTTAGATACAGGATCGCCATGGTAGGCGCAAACATTATCAGCACGGGCCAGGACAGGATCGCGCTCATAACTCCGGCTGCGGTGGCGGCGCCGCGTCCGCCTCGGAAACGCGTCCACACGGGCCAGACGTGGCCCACCAGGGCGGCGGCTCCGGCCAACATACCCGGCGCGGCGCTAACGCGATCCACGGTTTCGTGAGACACGAGGTTGGCCAGCGCATTGAGCGCGAAAACCGCCGCCACTCCCTTGGCAATGTCAACGGCGGCGATAATAATGCCCCAACGGGCGCCCAGCAGGCGGCCAACATTGGCGGCGCCGGCGTTGCCATCGCCAAATGACGTTATATCGGTGCCGGTCGGGGTGATGAAACGGCCGGCGAGGTAAGCGGTAGGAAAGCTACCGAGCAGGTAACCTGCCAGGATTGCCGCACCAGTGAGCCAGAACATCAGGACTCCTTACGGCTTGGAGACGCCGGAGGCAATCTCCCGATTACGCAGGGACCAAACGAGGTGTAACCCGGGTGCACCAATGCCGGTACTTGGCATTGTTTCCCACGACGATATCGAAGTACATGCGCTGGATTTCCTTGGAAATGGGGCCCGGCTGGCCGTCGCCGATGGGACGGCAGTCCAGTTCTACCACCGGGGTGAGGTGGGCCGCGGTGCCGGTAAGGAAGACTTCATCGGCCAGGTACAGCTCGCTGCGGTCGATGGTACGCATGTCTACGTCAATTCCCAGTTCGTTCTTGGCCAGCTGCATCACCGTGTCGCGGGTGATTCCGCCCAGCACGTTGTCTTCCAGCGCTGGAGTGTAAAGGCGGCCGTTCTTGACCATGAAGATGTTTTCGCCGGAACCCTCGGAAACATGGCCGTCGTGATTGAGCAGGATGGCTTCATCGAAACCACTCAGGGTGGCTTCGGTTTTGGCGAGGATGCTGTTGACGTAGATGCCACAAGCCTTGATGCGCGCCGGGATCATGGGGTCGTCGACGCGACGCCACGAGGACGTACAGCATCGCAGGCGGTCGCTGCCCAAGTAGTTTCCGAAGGGCACCGTTATCAGAGTGAAGTCGGATGCCAGGTCCTGCAACTTGAGGTTGGCGACCAGTTCCTCGCTCTTGTAAGCCAGGGGGCGAATGTAAATGTCGGTATTGTGGCCGTTGCGCTCGACCAGTTCCACCGTGATGTTGCAAAGGTCGTCGGCGGTATAGGGGATGTCGAGCATCAGGATTTTGCATCCGTCCAGGAGCCGATCGTAATGCTCGCGCATACGGAAAATATTGATGGCGCCCTGCTCTGCATTCCAGTTGCCCCGAATGCCTTCAAACACGCCGGTGCCGTAGTGGAGAGCATGGGTCATTACGTTTACGTTGGCTTCGCGTACCGGTACGTACCCCCCTCGGAAGAACACCTGGAGATTATCGGAGTTGAAAGAAGCCTGGCCGCTGGTAGTCACGTAATGCCCCCTGTGAGCGAAAAAGTTGGGCCATTATAGCGTTATCCCAGCCCGGTTTCCAGCCGGCAGCGGTTCAGGAAGAAGAGGCGCGCCTTTGGCAAATATTCAAAAAATGCCCAAATCGGTCAACGGGTCGCAATCCGTCAGCGGGGCGATTTTTGGTATATACGGTGTGTTCCGGAGCGTCGGGTTACGCGTCGCACGGAGTGATCCTAAAAAACCTCGGGCCGGATACACTCAAGCCTGAGCAAACCAAGGAATGCGAAATGTCTGACGAAAACGCGAATGAACTGGCCCGCAGGTTGCGCAAAGCGGAAGAAGCCGCGAGTTACATGGAGAAACTGGAATCGCTGGCAGCGGAGGCGCCGGCGCTGCGAGAGCAGGTCGGCCTGCTGCATCGCATGGAGGAACGGGAGCGACACCGCCAGGATTCTCTGGAACGGGCCGAGATGGCCCTGAAAGCGGCTGCCCAGGCGCAAAGGAGTCTGCCCACCCTGATTGCCGACGCCGCCAGCCTGGTGGATCAGCTGGCCCGTTCGCTGCGAGAGGTGGACACGCTCCGGCGAGAAGCTACCGCCAACCTCAGCGTGGTGGACCGGATGGACTACGAGGATGAACTGGACCAGGCGCTGGAAGAGGCTGACGAAGAGCCGATGCAGCGCGACTCTCAATCCATCAGGATGCTGGTGGCGACGCGCCACGGCAGTGCCCGCGTGCGGCAGATAATCGAAGAATTGTCGCCCGGCTTCGAGGTGTTTGCCGACTGCGAACTGGACGCAACGCCGACACGCCGGGAGTTGACCAACCTGATCATGGCGAAGCTGGCCGCCGAAGCAGAGTCGAACCGGTACCAGCAACAACGCCGGATGGCTCCACCTCCTCCTCCGGTAATCCCGGAGCCATCCCACGTCGCTGCCACGGAGCCGATCGGGGAAGATCAACAGAACTTCGGCCCGTAGAACATCGGCCCACAGGGTCAGAAATTGGCACCGGCGGAAGGAATCGAACCCACACCTTCGGTTTTGGAGACCGATGCGCTACCACTACACCACGCCGGTGCGTGCTGAAGATTGTAGCAACCGGACGTTATCCCTGCAACCGATGGGCTACGCTCAGGTGTACCCGCTTTGTCATTGCGCCCCGGTACTCGATGCGGGGGTTGGCAATTGCGTCTCCGTAGCAGCGGCGGTTTGTCGGCGTGTGTTCAGCTTCATCGGGATTGCCACGTTGCTGCGCTCCACGCAATCACAGCGGGGTTGGGTGATCCTCCGGCTGGCTCAGCATGACCGTGGGTCCACCCTCAACCCCGTATCAAGTACGGGGAAGGCTCCAGCCCTCTCCCATCAAGGGAGAGGGGCGATTCGGTTGTTGCGATGCTGTGCCCCACGGGGCGATTCAGCCAGCCCGACCAGAAGTAGACGATCACGAACAGTATGATCAGCGCCAGGACGGTGCCAATCACCAGACATCCATAGCGGGCCATCGCTTATTGACTCGGCGGCCTGGTCAGGCGGGAATAACGGGCAAGCGCAAGCGCGACGGAAATTGCCCGTTGTGATGAATGGTTTGCACGGCCGGCACGCTGTCGGTGGAGGCCCAGGGATCGGCCCCGGTGTTGAAGTTGCGGTCGAACCGCGGGAAGTTGCTGCTGCTGATCTCCAGACGGATGCGATGTCCGGCTTTGAACACGTTGCTGGTGGCCACCAGGTCAATGTTGTACTCGTGGGCTACGCCGGGCGTTACGGGGCGGGACGCATCGGTGCCGCTGCGGTATCGCGCGCGGATGATGCCATCGGTAAGGTTGCGCGCCGAGCCGCACGGGTCCACATCCACCAGCTTGGCAGTGAAATCGGTATCGGCAGCAGAGGTCGCGGCGTGCAGCGTAAGGGTTACCGGGCCGGTAACCTCGACATCGGTCGTGAGCGTCGGTGTCGTGTAGCAGAGCACGTCGCTGCGACCTTCCAACTCCTGCTGGTCGTATGCGCCGCCGGGAACGAAAGACGGGCCACAGCACAGCGGGCCGCCTCGGGTTGGAACCGGATCGCGGGGATCATACAGGAACACGTCGGGCGATTCTTCACCCGCGGCATCGGTGGACAGCACGCCATCGCCAGCCGCGGTATTGGCCCGACCGCCGCTGTGCAGGTAGTAGTCGGTGAACCGGGTTCGAGTCAACGGCCATTCCTGTTCGTCGCGCCAACGGTTGTCACCCATGACGAAGATACGAACCGGAGGATCGGCTTCGGCGCCGTTCTGCTCGCCCTTTAGCCAGTAATCGAACCACCGCAGCTGCACGCCGTCGGTGTCGATGGCCGGCCCGGAAGCGCCCAGACCAAAGAAGTAGTCGCCCGACATTTCGGCAAACGGGCCGTGGTGCCAGGGACCAACAATTAGGCGCTGTCCGGCGCGTGCGGTGGCGTCGGCGGCCTGTTTCCCCATACCAACGAAATTGCGGAGGGTGCCCAACAGGAAAATATCGTGCCACCCGCCCACATGCAGCGCCGGCGTGGTGATGTGCGGATAGTGGTCCTCGATGCGCCAGCGCTTCCAGTATTCGTCGCTGGACGAGTGCCGAATCCAGTCGTAGAAATAGTCCGCCAGCGGTGCTTTGAGGTGCGGCAGCTCCACGATGGGTTGTTGACGCATGGTGCAGTCCAGCTGGTTGAATGCTTCCAGGAGCCCGGCGCGGGCGCCTTCGGGGACGTCGTGGCGGCTGCTGATTGCGCCGAGGTTGGCCATGGTCAATTGTCGCATCGTCCACGAAAGGGCAAACCCCCAGGCCAACGCGCCGCCCTGATAGGTCCAGCCCTCGTAGTAGTCAGAGGCGGTGATACCCGGGGAGATGGTCGTGAGGGCCGGCGGGTTGGTGATAGCGCAAAGCCACTGGGTGGCTCCCACGTAGGAACGCCCGAACATGCCCGTCTTGCCGGTGCTCCAGGGTTGGTCGGCGCACCATTGCACGGTATCGTAACCGTCGTCGGGTTCATCCAGGAAGGGGTAGAACTCGCCCTCGGAGGTGTAGCGACCACGGGTGTCCTGGATAACCACCGCATAGCCGTGGGACGCCGCGCGCATTACGTCGAGGCTGCCCGTACGGGACTGTGCCTTGTCGTAGGGAGTGCGTTGCAAAAGCACGGGCACCGGATCCGAAGTGTCCGGACGGTACACATCGGCGTAGAGCGTCACGCCGTCGCGCATGGGCACCGGCAGGCCAAATTCGGTGCGAATAGCAGTATGAGGTCCCATCATTTCCGGCATAACTCTCACCTCCCGGTTGGCGGCATTATACACCGCCCCGGATTGCCGTCGGCGTCGTGATAAACTACCTGCGATTGGGACTCAGATAAATTTGGGGAGGCAATGATGCTGGACGATGCCGCCAAGGTTGAACTGATTAAGCGCTTGTCGGGGGACATTCACCGGCGATTATCCGAATGGCCGGCCGAAACGCTGAACGGCCCGTCGGCGTGCTCGGAGTGGGACGTTGGCACGGTGGCCGCACATCTGGCCGGTGGAGCCGTACGTCAGCGAGAGGCGTTGCTGCGGGGATTGGCCGGAGAGGGCGGCCCGCCGGAGGGCGAAAGCGTTATGCCCACCGCCGACCAGGTGCAGCAGGCCAACGCGGTGAACAACGCGGAGATGCGCCGGGAGTGGGGCGATGCTTTGCTGGACAATTTCCAACAGTGGTACCAGGAACTGGACGACACTCTGCGGGACTGGACCGACTGGTCGATTGGATGCTGGCACCGTCGGCGCGGTACGATTTCGGCCAGCAGCTATCTGGATTTGCGTATTCAGGAACTGGTGATTCACGACTGGGACATGCGCTCGGGCGACACCGGCGAAGGTGACCTGGACCCCGACGGAGCAGTGGCGCTGCTGCCGGGTTCGGAGATGTGGTACCAACTCTGTTTCCGCCCCACGGCCCCGCTGACCACACCGGTGGCGTATCGCTTCGAGGTGGGAGGCGACGGCGGCGCGTCCCTGAGCCACGACGTGGTGGTTACCGGCGACACCTTTTCCATTGAGCCCTGCGCCCCAGACCGTCAGCCGGATTTGACCGTTCGCTGCGATGCCGGGACGTATCTGCTTTGTCTGTACAATCGCGTCGACTGGAATACCGCGAAACGCGCCGGCCGCGTCAGGGTCTCCCAGACTGCCGACACAATTGCCCACGTGGCCCTGCGGAACCTGGGTCGCTGGTTCGGCGGGCTGTAGGCGGCGGGAGATATAGCGATGATATCGTACGACGAGACAACCATCCGGGATGAAGTGCGCGTTATCGGCACCCTGGCCCGGGGACTGCACGAGTTTCTGTCGGGCCTGACCGACGAGGATATGGGCCGGCAGTCGGCCTGCGACGCCTGGACGGTGCGCGACGTAGCCGGACATTTGACCAACCGGGCCGAGCGGCAAATCGCCAGCATGACCCGGGGGCGCACGGGCGACTCCGGGCCTCCCGCCGGATTCAGCGCGCCGGCGGACAATATGGCGATGTCGGCGGCCAACGCCGATGCGGACATAGCGTACGCTCAGTCCATGGGTGACGATCTGCTGCCGACATACGACCAATTTTATCGCGCGTTGCACGGTCTGTTGGGGAACTTCAGCGGCGACGACTGGCGTTGCGATTGCTGGCATCCCCGGCGCGGCACTATGAAGGCGCGGGAGTACGTGAGCCAGCGCATCCAGGAGCTGGCGGTGCACGATTGGGATATCCGCAGCGCCTTCGACAGCAATGCCGGACTCCACGCCGACGCGCAGCCGGTGTTGCTGGGGATGTCGGCCCACTGGCTCCGCGCCGCCTACAACCCGGGCAGCGACCCGCCCACCCAAGCGGTGCGCTACCTGTTCGACCTGTCGGATGCCGCTGCGCTGGATGTGATCGTCAGTCCCGACGGTGTGGAAGTGGGCAACAATGTCCACGGCGATGCCTCGTCGATAGACCTGCTGGTGTCCTGCGACGCCAACACCTACCTGCTGCTGGCCTATGGTCGGCTTGACCTGGATGCGGCCATCGCGGCGGGCCGGTTCGGCATCGAGCAGGGATCGGAGGGACTGCTGCGGCGTTTTGCGGCGTGGATGGTGGGGTTCTAGGAAAACTGGTCGGCGTCCATCAAGCCTGGCCCGGGCGAATAGAGTGGATTGATGATCACCCCACGTGGCGGGCCACCAGCAGCCCATCCTCCCGGGTTACGCGCATGGCGAAGTTGTAGCGATCCACTTCCAGCGCCAGGGCGACGTCGCGCGGGTGGAACTGGGGCTGCGCTTCGTCGAAGAATTTTTGGGTAGCGCCTCCCGCCATGATCAATTTGCGCAGGGCTTCGGGATCAGGGCTGCGGCCCTCAAGACGGTTACGCAGGTACAGGGCGCAGTGCTCGTCCTCGTCGGAACGGTCCGCGCCCTGGTCACCCATAGCCAGTATCGTCACCCGGTCTGGCAAGGGGTCTTCCGCCAGCAGCGCCCGCGCCGTGGCTCCCGCCACCACAAACGAAGTTACGTAAATGGGATCGCACCCGGCGGCTCCGGCGGCAGCCGTGCCCACCGTGCCGGCCCTGGTTGACTGCACGATGCTCTTGCCGGAGAAGTCGACGGACGAGGCCTCGAAGGGTGAGTTGCCGTGGTCAAATCCGTCGGGACGGGCGCCGCCCACCTCGCCCATCAGGATGTCGGCAATGGCGGGGTTGCGCCGCCGGATGGCCAACGCCTCCTCGACTTCAGCGACCAGCGTGATGCGTTGGGCTCCCCGGTCGAAGGCGATGGCCGCCGTGGTGAAGGCGCGAAATACGTCGATAACCAGAGCCGCGCCGCTGGCTTCCCTGGCGTCTCGGGAGAGACTTCCAATCCGGATTTCCATACTATCTGCTCGGTACAATGTGAGGTTGAAACACAGAGGGCCAGAATGTTCAGGACGGGTGTCATTGCTGCGAAAGCAAAATATCCTGTTTGTCCTGGCCCTCCATGTTGAAAAGTAACTGTTCAGAGTTGAAGATAGTATCCTGCCCCAAACTGTCTTTCCCGCGAACGCGGGAATCCAGGAAGCCCAGGATAAGCAACATTGCGGTTTAAAGACTTCTCTGGATTCCGGCTCAAGGCCGGAATGACGGAGTGATATGGAAACAACCCGTCGAGTCTGAACTGTTACGTTGAATAAACGGGAAGCCTAGCCGGTTTTGACCAGCTTCTGGAGGGAGCGAACCTCGCGGGGTGGGGTGAGGTGCTGGCCGGTATGGGTCCACGACACTTCCGCAACGTAGATATTCCCAACGGAATCGAGGCAGACGCCGTGGGGGGCGATGAACTGGCCGGCCGCTTCGCCTTCCGGCCCGTCTCCGACCCTGGCCTGCAAACGGCCGTCGGTATCGTACACGCTGACCCGGGGGCCCAGTCCGGTTGCCTGGTCGTTGGAACCGATGGCAGCGCCCAGCTCGCCAAGGTAAACGAGTCCGGCAGCCTGGTCGATGTACAAACCGCAGGGGCGGGCCATATCCGTCCACTGGCCCAGGAAGTGGCCGTCGGAGTCAAAAACCTGCACGCGGTGGTTTTCCCGATCAGCCAGGTAGATCCGTCCGTTGCGGTCGGTGCCGATGTTGTGGGCGATGTTGAACTGGCCGGGGCCGTTACCCGATTCGCCCCAGGAGAACAGCAGCTGTCCGTCGGGGCTGTACTTGTGGATGCGGGCGTTGCCGTAACCGTCGGAGACGAAGAAATCGCCGTTGCGGGGATCGATGGCCACGTGAGTGCATCGGTTGAAAGGGTCGCCAGACATGAAGCCGGCCGGGTGTCCGCTGGTTCCCAAAGTGAGCAGCACGTCACCGTCGGTGGTGCACTTGCGGACGGTGTGGTCGCCGTCGTCGGTGCAGAAGATGTTGCCATCGGGCGACATTGTGATGCCGTGAGCGCGCGGAAAGACGCCCTCTCCCCAGGACTTGATGAAGGTGCCGTCCTTGTCAAAAACCATCATCGGGTGGTCGCCGCGATTGAAGGCATAGACATTGTCGTTTTCGTCGCAACCGACGGCAGCCACCTCTTTGAATGAGAATCCGGCGGGGAGCTGGCCCCAACCCTCCTGCACTGCATAGGTGTACCGACCTTCTCCGATAGTTACCATGAATGTCCCTCCTGGGCTTGCTGCTGTCAGCGGATGATTCTGGTTGTGGCGCTGTTTGGCGCATGGTTGCGCACAGGGATTGTAACGTATTTCGATCAACGCCTTCCCGGGTGTGCCGGGCCGGTGCGTAGTATATATTTGTCATTCACCAGCAACATATCCCGGCAAGGTATTCGATAGATGCCGATACAGGATCGAGACTACTATCGCGAACAATGGCGGCGGCGGCATCGGGGCCGGGCCGGCGCCGGCAACCGTCCGCTACCGCTGGGGCGAGGCTCGCGGCCGCCCGGCAGATGGCGGATAGTCGCTATTTTGTTGGTGGGGTGTTTGGTCGGCGGTGGCATTGTCTACGGCATCACACGTTACCTGGGGCAAAACACGCCAGGCCGAGATATTCTGATAGCCGATGCGCCGTCCACTCCAATTACGGCTACAGCGCCCTAGGTTGTACTGCGATTCACGCCGACAGCGCCACCAGCGTTGTTGTCCGCAGCGACGACTACCCTGGTGGCAACGACAACTCCCATACCGGCGACGGCGACGCCGGTATCCGCACCCGGACTAACTGAGCGCGAATCGTTGGTGGCCGCGTTTGTCCAGTGTGACGGACAGTACAGCGGGGACGAAGAGCGTTTCCGGGCTCAGGCGGCGGAAACGGCGATCGAGGAGGGCAGGCAAACCCTTGACGATATACGCGATCGGGTCGAACAGTACTGCGGAGGGGAGTTCCTGGCCGCATCTCCGCAGTTGTCCGCCACCGTACCGACCCCGTCAGCGCCGGCAGCCGGGCTCAGGCCGACTCCGACCGCAACGCGCAACGAGTCCACACCAACACACGCTGCGCCCCCGACACCGGTTGCGTCTGCTTCCTCGCTCCACCTGCGGGAGAAGGAATATATGCTCGAACTTATCAATGCAGAGCGGGCAAAAGTGGGTGCAGAGCCGGTTATTCTGGGCAACAACAGCGCTGCCCAACTGCATGCGGAAGCGGCAATGGCCAACTGTTTCTCGGCTCATTGGGGAGTGTACGGCCTGAAACCCTACATGAGGTACAGTCTGGCCGGTGGCTACCAGTCGAACGGGGAAAACGGTTCAGGATTGGATTATTGTATTTCGGAGTCGGACGGCTACCGTACTATCAGCAGTATCGATCAGGAAATTCGCGAGGCAATGGATGGCTGGATGAACAGTCCCGGCCACCGGAGCAACATTCTGGACCAGACGCACAAAATGGTGAATATCGGAATCGCGTGGGACCGGTATAACACGGCGATGTTCCAACACTTTGAGGGCGACTACGTGGAATACGACCGATTGCCGGCCATTGCAAACGGTGTCCTGTCACTATCGGCTACGACCAAAAACGGCGTTCGATTTGCCGGTGATCAGGACTTACAAATTCAGATCTATTATGACGCTCCACCACATGTCCTTTCGGTAGGGCAGCTTTCCCGAACCTATTGCTACGATGGCGGACTGCTGGTAGGCACTTTAAGGTGGCCGCTGACGGGTGGGTACTATTGGCCGACTGACGAATTCACTTACACCAACCAGTCTTGTCCCAATCCGTATGATGTTCCCGCCGATACTCCGGCGCCCCGGTCGTACACTGAAGCTCACCAAATTTGGCAGTTGGCAGCCAGCCAACCACGTACGCAGGTCACAAAGGTTGTGCCGTGGATTACCGCCTCCCAGTGGACGGCCAGCGGCCCAAACTTTGCTATCAGGGCGGACATTAGCGACGTTCTGGCCAAGCACGGGGACGGTGTCTACACGATAACGGTGTGGGGGCCAATCGACGGCGAGGAGCAGGTGATCTCTGAATTCTCAATATTCCACGGTGTGACACCGCCGGTCACATATCAACCCAACGAACGGTGATGCAGCGCGCCGCTTCTCGCGACGATGTGGGCGGGGCAACCTGCCCTCTCGGGATGGTCCTTCGACGGGCTCAGGATGAACGGGGTTTGGCTCGGGATGATCCTTCGACAAGCTCAGGATGAACGGCGGTATTTTGCTCAGGATGGTCCTTCGACAGGCTCAGGATGAACGGGGTTGCCGGCTACCCGATTGACGGCTCCTGCCACACCGGGCTAGCATGAGTACCACCAGACGCAAAGAATATTCACTGTGAGGTAATCGATGGCGGATCCCCGACGCGATTTCGTAAAGTACACGTTCTACCGGGTGCAGCCCGAGTGGCGTCGCCTGGCGTCGGCGGAACGGAACGCCGGCAAGGATGAGTTTGCCGCCGTTGCCGCCGAGTTTGCCGACCGGGTGTCGTTGAATACCTACAGCCTGGTGGGAACTCGCGGCGACACCGACTTCATGCTGTGGGGGGTTTGCCCGGAGCTGGAGCCAATCAACGAGCTGGCGGCGCAACTGAACCAGACCCGGTTGGGCGGATACCTGGAAACGCCTCATTCCTATCTTGCGATGACCCGTCGCTCGCCCTACATCGACAACCACCAACATGAGGGGCAGGAAGGAACCGGCGATGCGGCGTCCATGCGAATCGTGGGCCGGCGTTATCTCTTCATGTATCCCTTTTGGAAAACCCACGACTGGTATCAGCTGCCCAAGGAGGATCGCCAGGAGTTGATGAACGACCACTTCGTCATCGGCCACAAATACCCGCAGGTGAAAATCTCCACTGCGTACTCGTTCGGCCTGGACGATCCGGAGTTTGTGCTGGGATTCGAGACCGATGAGCCGGGGACGTTTCTGGATCTGGTGATGGAGTTGCGGGAATCCAAAGCCCGGCCCTACACGCTGCAGGACACGCCGATTTTCTCGTGCATCAACCGTCCGCTGCGCGATTGCCTGGACGACGCGGCGTAGGTGACCGGTCTACGGGAAACACCGGGGCGGGGCGGCTCTGCGACCAGCAA
Organism: Dehalococcoidia bacterium; assembly: GCA_965217175.1. GTDB lineage: Bacteria > Chloroflexota > Dehalococcoidia > Lucifugimonadales > UBA3495 > Bin87. Next base: position 197,445 of record OZ244251.1, on the reverse strand, counting down.
TATAATCGGCTGATGATTGATCCGATTCATCCAGCCAGGTACCCCGCGAACTGGCAATGACAAACGGCTCCGTATTTCCACGGAGCCGTTACTGTTTACCAGGTGCGGGCTGGGGTTAGTGCAGCGCCAGCATTCTTTCCAGCGCGACCACCGACTCCTGCTGTATCTGGTCGGATACGGTGATGCGGTTGACCACCTGGCCGGCAACCAGGCCTTCCAGCGTCCACAGGAGGTATGCCGGGTGGATGCGATACATGGTGGAGCAGGGGCAGCTCACCGGGTCGAGGCAGAACACGGTTTTGTCCGGGTTGTTCTTTGCCAGGCGGTTCACCAGGCTGATTTCGGTGCCGATCGCCCACGCCGAGCCGGCTGGCGCTTCGTTGATGGTCTTGCGGATAAACTCGGTGGAACCATCCATGTCGGCGGCTTCGACCGTTTCGCGGGTGCATTCGGGGTGCACGAGCACGGTGATGTCGGGGTAGCGTTCGCGAGCCGACTCGATCTGTTTGACGGTGAAGCGGGTATGCACCGAGCAATGGCCCTGCCACAGCACCATTTTGGCGGCGCGCAACTGCTCCGGAGTGTTGCCACCCATCGCCTTGAAGGGGTTCCAGACGACCATTTCGTCGAGACCGATGCCCAGCTTGTAAGCGGTGTTACGGCCCAGATGCTGGTCGGGAAGGAACAATACCCGATCTGCTTCTCCGAAGGCCCATTCCAGCACGGCGGTGGCGTTGGATGATGTACAGACGGCGCCACCGTTGCGCCCACACAATGCCTTGATGTCGGCCACAGAGTTCATGTAAGTAACGGGCAGGATACCGCCGTGGTCGCCGAGAACGTCCTGCAAGTCGTCCCAACCATCTTCCACATCCTGGATGGGAGCCATGTCTGCCATGGAGCAGCCGGCAGTGATGTTGGGCAGTATGACCTGCTGGTGCCTGCCGGCGAGGATGCAGGCAGTTTCGGCCATGAAGTGTACGCCGCAGAAAACGATGAAGTCAGCCTCGGAACGGGACGCCGCCTCCTGACTGAGCAGGAAGGAATCGCCCTGGAAATCGGCGTATTTTATGATCTCTTCCCGCTGGTAGTGGTGACCAAGCACCGTAACCGATTTACCCAGCTTGCGACGGGCGTCGGCGATGCGGTCGTCCAGCTCGGCGGGGGTGCAGGCCAAATATTCGCCGGGGATTTTTTGCCAGCGTACGTTGATGGCGAGTTCTTCCGCCAACGATTTGGAGGGCAATTCATCTTCGGGGCGACAAAAGGCGGCGTGTTCGATCTCTGTTAGCGGGATTGTGGGTTGCCGCGTGCGGGTAACCATTTTGCTGCCTCCTGGCCGGATATGATGTTCGTTCAGTAAGCGAATAATATTAAACGATCGATTCTCAAACTATCAGGGGCGCCAACCGGTACAGTGTGGTTGCCGGAGAGACTGAAGGTTACGTCATAACACCGGACAGAGACCACGGCCCGGTCCGGTTAATTTGTATGTCTACCGTTTGGCCGGTAAGGTCAGTGACACCGCAGTCGGCGTCGGCCTGGGCCGATTCGAAATAGACCAGTTTGTTGCCGCGCGTGCGGCCAGTCCAACGGCCGCGTTTGCGGTTTTCAGCCAGTACCTGGACCGTCTGGTCCAGATAGCTGGAGTTGATGTCGGTGAGTATGCCCTCCTGGAGGGTTTCCAACTCCTTGAGCCGGCGCCGTTTGTCATCCTGAGGAACGTCGTCCTCCATGGTGCGGTCGGCGATGGTGCCGGGCCGGGTGGAGTAAGCCGCGCCATGAATCTTATCGAAGCGCAGGTCAGCGACCAGCCGCAGAGTATTCTGAAACTGGGATTCGGTTTCCCCGGGGAAGCCGACGATGATGTCGGTGCTGATCGTGACATTTGGGACGGTGTCGCGAATTTCACTGACTATGTCGCGATATTCGGCGACGGTGTAGGGACGCCGCATCTGACGCAGTACGTCGTCGTCGCCAGCCTGAACGGGCAGGTTGATGTGTTCGCAAACCTTGGGCAAGGCGGCTACGGACCTGATGATTCGGCTGCTCATGTACGAAGGGTGGGAAGTCAGGAATCGGATGCGATCAAGGTGATCGACGTCGTTGAGCCGGGTGAGCAGGTCGGCAAGATCATGCCCGTCATCCCGGTCGTGTCCATAGGCGTCCACAGTCTGGCCGAGCACGGTTACTTCCCTCACGCCGCGGGTGGCCAGCAACTCCACCTCGTGGGCGATGTCGTCCACCGAGCGGCTCACCTGGCGTCCCCGGCGATAGGGGATTATGCAGAAGGAACACATCAGGTCGCAGCCGTGGATGATGGGCACGTAGGTAGCAACGTCGGGCTGCTGGGGCGCCAGCGATCCTACGCATCCCTCCCAATCGAGGCCGAGACGCTGTCCAACCAGTTCCAGCAGAGGTTCAAACTGCTGGGGCCGCAGGAACAAATCGACGTGGGGGAAGCGGCGTTCCAGTTCTTCGGTTTTTGGTCCCACCATGCACCCGGTGAGGGCGAGCACGGCATCGGGGCGCTTTTTGCGCAGAGGCTGGTGCAGGTTCAGCGTGCCGACGACCTTGTCCTCGGCGCTTTGCCGAACGACGCACGAGTTGAGCACGACCACGTCAGCGTCGGCGGGACGTTCGACCTGCACGAGGCCCAATTGCTCTAACGCCGACCCCAGGCGTTCGGAGTCGGCGGTGTTCATCTGGCAACCGATGGTCCAGATGTGATAGGTCTGCATTCGATTCTATCCGGTATTACAGGGCGGTTATGGTGCGGTTATTCCGAGGGACAATGGCGGAGGGAGCGGGATTCGAACCCGCGATCCCAGTTTCCCAGGATAAGCGCTTAGCAGGCGCCCGCACTAGACCACTATGCGATCCCTCCCAACCCTGTAGGGTTATATTGATTATAGACGATTGTGAATCGAGATACAAACGAGCGGCACGGTATCACGCACCGCCGGTCCCACCGTCGAGCAAGGCCAGCATATGGTTTACGAAACGGTGGACTATGGGCCGATTCAGCTCGATCTCGTAATCTTCCATGTCCTGGTGAAAAAAATGTATGTGGAATCGTTCCGCTGCCAGGAAGCCCGCCAGGACGAGCGGATCATCGTATTCGCGCTCCAGTGCGGACACCGCATTTTTCATCGCGCGGTGGCTGCGGTACTGCCAACCCCGCTGCTGGGCCAGGGCTGATACCACGTGGGTGGCCGCTCCGTACAACTTCTCCGAACCCTGCAGATCGTCTCCCGCAACGAATTCCCGGTCGGACGCCACCAGAAAGTCACGAGCGGCCTGGGCATGTTCCTGCGAGTTCATCTCTTTGGTGGTCATCTGTCCTTCCCGAGGAGACCTTCCAGCCTCCGAAACCATGCTAGCCCGGCTCGTCCGCTATCGTCAACCACCGCCCGTCGATTTCGTAGCGCCACAGCGAATCTCCGGGCTGTAACCCGGACGCCGGGTCTGGAGCAACGCTTGGCTCCCGCGTGGGCGTCGGCGTTAGATTCTGGGGCGCGGAGGTGGGGTCAGGCGGCGCGACGACTTGCACCGGTGTGGCGGTGGGCGACAGCGGCGGGCCGAGTTGGTCGACGATTGGTTCAGCAACGCCTGCTGCATAAACTTTCTCGTCGGCCGAACCGACATACACCAGTCCATCCGCCACCGCCGGCGAGGAAATCACCGGGCCATCCGTAGGCAAATTCCACAGCACGACCCCGGTTACGGAGTTAATCGCGTACAGGTGACGATCCCATGATCCAACGTAAAGCACCCCATCGACGACTGCTGGAGTGGACGCGACGGGAGCGCCGGTGCGGTATTGCCAAAGCCGGGCTCCGGTGGCGGCATCCAGCGCATATACGCTGTGGTCGCTGGAGCCAACGTACACCACGCCGTTGGCCACCGTCGGCGACGCTTGGATGCCGTCGTAGGCGGTATAATGCCAGATCCATTCGCCGGTCACCGAGTCCAGGGCGTACAGGTTCCCGTCGGAGGAACCCGCATATACCACGCCGTTCGATACCGCAGGAGTCGCATCAACGCGGCCGCCGGTGCCGTAGCGCCAGCGTATCTTGCCGTTGGCGGCGTCTATGGCGTAGATGCCGCCGTCCAGGGACCCCAGGAACAACATTCCATCGGAAATCACCGGAGCGGTAGGCGCAGTGGCACCCGCCCAGTTATCCCATAGCGGCGTTCCAGTTGCTGCGTCCATCGCGACCACGTAGCCATCGGCGAACGCCAGGTAAACCACACCGTCCGCCACGACGGGGGACGATGGGTGGCGGTAGCCGGTTTCCTGCCGCCAGAGTCGCTCACCGGTGGCTTCGTCGATAGCGTACAGATGGTGGTGGCTCGACGTAGTGTAAACCACGCCGTCAAACACCGCCGGAGTCGTGACCACATCGCCGCGGGTCTGGTACTGCCACCGCAATGTACCGGTTGCGGCGTCCAACGAATAAACGTGATCGTCGTTGGAACCGAAGTACACAGACCCGTCCGAAACCGTTGGCGATGACAAAACTTTACGTAACAGTTCAGACTCGACGTGTGATTTCCATACCACTCCGTCATTCCGGCCTTGAGCCGGAATCCAGAGACGCCTTTTAACTGCAATGTTGCTTATCATCGGCTCCCTGGATTCCCGCTTGCGCGGGAAAGACAGGTTGGGGCCAGGACACTACCTTCAACTCTGAACAGTTACAACTTTACCGCCGGTTTCGAAACTCCAGAAAAGTTCACCGGGCACCGGTTGCGGCACCGGGGTCGGAGTGGGGATCGGCGTGGGAATGGGTGTGGGAGCTGGGGTGAGAGTTGGTGTGGGTATCGCCGTGGTGGGGGTTGGTTGGGACGTTGGAACCACGGAAGGCGCCGGCGGAATGGCGGTAGGCGTACTTGTTGACAACGGGGACTGCGGAGTCGTGGGGGTGGCAGGTGAGGTCGTCTGCAGTGCGGCCGTGGGTGTCACTGACGGGAGGGGCGACGGCTCTGCGTCGCAACCGATGACCAACAACATAAAGGCTGCGGAAACCACCGCACCCAACATCACCGGTATCCGGGATTGCATCGTAATATCGAAAGTGCAGCTGATGGGAGCCTGGGTCAGAAGTCGCGGATCCGGGGCAAAACTTCGCGCCCGAACAGCGCGATGGATTCCATCACGGTTTCGTGCCGCAACCCGGGCTGCTGGAATGCCAGGTCCACGACGCCGACGCCGCATTTGTCGTGGTATTCCCGCAGCTGTTTCACCACGGTGTCCGGGCCGCCGACGAAGTTCATCATGAAACCAATACCCCGGTTTGCGTTGACGCGAGGCGGGTTGGCCGGCTTCAGTCGAGGGTCCGGGGGGGCATCAGGGGCCGGTTTTCCGGCATACCGATCGCCGGAGCTGGCATCGGGAGCTGTCTTACCGCCGGCTGCCTCGAGAATGCGGGCGAGCTGATCCTGCGCCGCACTGTCGGTTTCAGCGAGGCAGATGCCGCCCCGATAAGCGATATGATCGGGGGTGGGTTGCCAGCCGGCATCGGCGCAGCTCTGCCGGTACGCGCGAATTATGTTTTGCATATCGTCCACCGGGTCGTAGGAAACGGCGATGCCAAGCCGGTTTGCGGCGGCGTAGCGCACCGTTGGCTCGCTCCTGGTGGCCACAAATATGGGAAGAAGGGGCTGTTGAACCGGCCTCGGCCACACCGCCACGGTGTCGTACTGGTAATGCTCTCCGTGCCACGAGAAGGGTTCCGGCTGGGATATGGCATTCAGCACGATGTCCATCCCTTCCAGCAATCGGGATCTCGCTTCATCCCGGTCCACGCCGTGGACGGCGTCCTCATTGGGCGTGCCGCGCATAAACGCCACCACCAGACGCCCGTCGGTGAGGTTGTCCAGCATCCCGATCTCCTCGGCCACCCGGACGGGGTTGTTGATGGGCAGCAGCTTGCCCAGAAGGGCGATTTTAACCCTCCGGCACCGTTCGGCGACGGCGGCAGCCATCACGGCGGGATTGGGAGTGGTGCGGCTGCCCGAGTAATGGTGCTCGGATACGCTGATCCAGTCGAACCCGACGTTCTCGGCCAATTCACATTCTGCCAGGCCCTCCCGGTAGGTGCGCCGGGATGCCCCCGGTTCCTGATAGGCGGGCGGGGCCGGCCAGATCGCCGGCAGCTGGTGCCGATCCGAGTATCCCATACAAGCGAAATAAGATGCCTTCACTGCCCTTGCCTCCCGTGGGTGATCCCCGCCCGCCGCCGTGGGTTCAACGGGCATTGCTAACTGCTGGGCGTTTCGTGGTTCACCATCCAGTTGACTCCGAATTTGTCGATGCACGAGCCAAAATACGCGCCCCAGAACATATCACCGAGGGGCATGGTAACGGTTCCGCCTTGCGACAGCGCGTTGAACATACGCTCGGTTTCCTCCCTGCTATCGGGGGCAACACTGATGGAGAAATTATTGCCCGCGGTGCCGGGAGGCCCAAACGCCGAGCTGGTATCGCTGCCCATCAAAACGCCGGAGCCGATGGGCAGGCTAACGTGCATGATGCGATCTTTTTCGTTTTCTGGCGCCGGAAAATCGGGTGGCCCCTCGCCGAAGGTAGCAACGTGAGCAAACTCACCGCCGAAAACGGAGCGGTAAAACTCAAAGGCCTGGCGGCAATCACCATTGAAATTCAGGTAGGTATTGATGTCCATGTGATTCTCCTGGGTGTCCTGGATTTGACAAAGCTGGCCGCACCCACCGGGACAGGGACTGCTGCGTTCCTTTCGAAAACGGGCAGATCGAAGACGGGTAGATCGAAGGTGAGCAGAGCGGCGGATGGGCAGACTGGGGTTAATCGGCGTCGGGGTGGGTGGTGATAAAGCGGCTGGAACGCTCCGCGTCGACGTGGGGCGCGCGCACCTCGACGCCAGCCTGTTCTTCCTGCAGGCGGACGGTTGAACTGCTGTCGGCGTTGCCCCAACCACGGTTCATAGCCGTTAGGGAGATCTGCTGCGCCAGCGTGGACATGGGCATGGGGACATCGTACTCGCGGGCCAGTTCGGTCGCGAGGGAGATGTCCTTGTGGGCCAGATGCAGGGCAAAGCTGGCTGGCTCGAACTCCCCGCGGAACATGGTGCGTACCAGTCCCTCGTGGAGGAAAGACATTCTGCCCAGGGCGCCACGACGCACACATTCCCAGAGGGGTTCGGGGTCGACGCCAGCCTTGACGCCCAGGGTCAGGCCCTCGGCGATAGCCTGGCGGACGCTGTGTCCGATCATGTTGTGGACCAGCTTGGCCACGCTGCCGGCGCCGATCTCGCCGGCGTAGAACACCTTGTCGCCGAAGGCGTCCAGCACCGGCTTGACCCGATCGAACACCTCGCGGTCGCCGCCGACCATGACGGCCAGGTTGCCCGAGGCGGCCCCGGTCTTGCCGCCGCTGACGGGAGCGTCCAGGACGTAGGCGCCCCTGGCGCGGAACTGGGGTTCGATCTCGCGGATCAGGGTGGGCCGGCTGGAGGAGAGGTCGATGTAGACGCTGCCGGGGCGGATGCCCTGCAGGACGCCGTCGCTGCCCAGGGAAACGGCCTCCACCTCGTAGGGACCTGGCAGGGAGGTGAAGGTGATGTCGCTGGCGGCGGCAACTTCGGCGGGGGAGTTGGCGAGACGGGCGCCGCCGTCCAGCAGGGGCAGGGCGGCTTCTTCGCGCAGGTCGTAGACAATCATGGGGTAGCCGGCGCGCTGAATGTTGGCGGACATGCCGCCGCCCATGTTGCCCAGTCCGATGAAACCAACAGTTTCCATGATGTTCAGATGCTCCCTTTCAGATCGTGTATCGTGTGTCGTCGGAGTATACAACAAGGGCCCTTTCGGCCATCCCCATTTGCTGGGCGCCCAGGATGGCATCATCACAACGCGATCCCGGCGTTGCAGCGCGACGTTTCGACAGGAGTACGAACCTGCCAACCTCAGGCGGGAATTGAGGTGGAGTCGTGTTCGATTTTCGTTGCAAATACTATTGCCGGGCCCGTAGCCGGGTGTTACACTTTTTCGAACACTTTTGCATTTGTACCCGGAAACCTATGCTGACCCTCGTTGAGCGTGCAATGCACGGCCTTTTTGTAATCGATGATGCCTACGGCCGCCGAAACGTTCTGGATATAGTGCGGCGGTTGGCAAAGGTCTCTGAAGTAGAAGCGTATGTAGTGGGTGGGCCGGTGCGAGATCAGTTGCTTGGTATCCCGTACAAAGACCTTGATATCACCGTGGCCGGCGGCGCCCTGCCCCTGGCCGAACAGCTGGCAACCGCCGTGGGAGGTCGGCTGACCGTGCATCAACGGTTTGGCACGGCTACGGTTTCGACGCCAGATTTCGCGATCGATCTGGTAACGGCGCGCAGCGAATCGTATTACCAACCCGGTGCGTTGCCCCAGGTGAGGGTCGGCACGGTTGCCGACGACCTGGCCCGGCGCGACTTTACAATCAACGCGATGGCCGCATCCATCACTGATGAGTCAATGGCGTTGGTCGATCCCCACGGGGGCCGCGCCGATCTGGAAGCTGGCCTTGTCCGCACTTTGCATCCGTTGAGTTTCGTCGACGACCCAACGCGTATATTCCGGGCCATACGGTACGAGCAGCGTTTCTCGTTCCGGATCGAAGACCAAACGCTGAACGAGTTACGGCACGCAGTTGAGCATGGCGCATTGGCCACGCTGACGGGCGACCGGATACGTCACGAGCTGGAACGTATATTCAACGAAGCATCGCCGTTGCCGGCGTTGTGCCGGGCCGGTGAGCTGGGGGTGCTATCCGCCGTACATCCGTCATTGGGGCAGGCGCACCTGTTGGGGCTGGGAGACTGGTCGGCGACGCCGCTGAGCTGGGCATCCGCGCTGGTGTGGACGCTGCCCGCGGAGCAGGGGGCATCGCTGGCAACGCGACTGAACGCTCCGGCCGATCTGGTTCGCGCCATGAAGGACACCGCGCTGCTGAACGCTCGACAACCTCAGCTGACCGAGGCAGACTTGCTTCCCTCCGGCGTTTGCGCGCTGCTGGACGGTCTGTCGCCCGATGCTCTGACGGCAGCGACACGGTTGGCTGAACCGGTGGTTGGTGAGCGCGTGGAACGCTACCTGTCGGAATGGTGGTCTGTTGCGCCGCTGCTGCGGGGCACTGACCTGCTGGAGCTGGGTGTGCCATCCGGTCCAGCGGTAGGCGAAGCATTGCGGGCGCTGCGGCAGGCGCGCCTGGATGGTCTTACGCACGACCGGCACGATGAAGAGAAACTGGCCCGACAGTGGGCTAACGCAAAAAACTAACGCCAGATAAATTTTTGAGTCAACATTGCACGGTAGGGAGGTAGTGAAGTGGTAACCATATTCCAGGTTTCAGGTCCAGCATACTGTGTGGTTTGCAACGAAGAGCTTGAGGGTCCGCACCGTACGACCTGCCAGATGTGCGGCGGGCAGTTCCATCAACCCTGGTCACCCGACAGCGAGGCTCCGCGGTGCGGACGGGCAGCCAGCCACGATGAAACGCTCGCTGTAATCTTTCTGTGCCAGGATTGTTTTGACAACCGCCGGCCACCTTTCTAGGAGCACCCGCCAACATGAAAGCCGTTTATATCGAAGCCCACGGCGACGTGGACGTACTGCAATATGGAGATCGTCCCGACCCCACGCCCGGATCGGGCGACGTGGTGGTTAGCGTGCAGGCCAGCGCGCTGAATCGCCTGGATATATTCACGCGCCAGGGACAGAGGGGGCTGGAGCGGGAGTTTCCGCCGCCGCTGATTTTGGGTGGCGATACGGCCGGCGAGGTGGTGGCTATCGGGGCCAACGTCAGCATGCTCAAGGTGGGTGACCGTGTAATCGTCAACCCACGCCTGGCCTGCGGAGTATGCCAGTGGTGCGGGTCTGGGCGCGACGACCTTTGCCGCCGCAGCCGCTTCCTGGGGACGGCACGAGACGGTAGCTACGCCGAGCTGGTGTCCGTGCCCGAGGTCAACGCCTACGTTCTGGACGGGTCGGTTGCGTATGAGGATGCTGCCGCCGTTCCGACGACGTACCTGCCCGTGTGGAACATGGCAGTGCGGCGTGCGGCGTTGCAGCCTTGGGAAACTGCTCTGGTGTTTTCGGCTTCCGCCGGCGTGGGCGCGGCGGCGATTCAGGTTTTCAAAAACGTGGTGGGGGCTACGGTTATCGCCACCACGAGCACGCCGGAAAAGGCGGAACAGGCTCGCAACCTGGGCGCCGACCACGTTATCAACTACAACGAGGAAGACATAACGCAGCGGGTTCGCGAAATTACCGGCGGGGAGGGTGTCGACCTGCTGGTGGACCACGTGGGGGCCGACGTTTGGACTCATGGATTCCGCGCGCTGCGACCGGGCGGCCGGTACTGCATCTGCGGAGCGACCAGCGGACTCCGGACCGAATTGCACCTGGGGCTGCTGTTCAGTCGTCAGATCGAAATCTACGGCGGATACATGGGTTCCAGGGAGGACATGCGGCAGATCGTGGCGAGCCTGAACCGGGGAGTAATCAAACCGGCCATCCACCAGGTATTTCCACTGGCGGAGGCGGCTGATGCCCACCGGGCCATGGAAGCCACCAACTTCTTTGGGAAACTGCTGCTGAAGCCCTGACGCCGCCAGCGCACCACCCCCGGGTAAGCGGACGCAAGCGAGCTGTTTCGCCGCGTCGCTGGACACCCTGGATATTACCGGGGGCGTGTCCCCTGACGGAGGCAATGCCGCTGGATGCGAGGAGAGACGCTGACGGTTACGTTTAGGACAAAACGGCGATGAGGTCTGGATGCAGTGCGCTTTCAGGCTTGCCGATGCCGACGTAATGCAGTCGTCTGGCGTACTGCCTGATGTAGTCGCGACGCAACTTGCGCACCGCGTGCATTCCTGAAGCCATGTGCGCCACGGAGCCGCCGGCGATGATGGCCATTGCTTCCCACAGCACCGGGTCGCCTAATTCCCCAGCCATGTCCTTCTCGATGGAACCCAGGATGCGCCGCAAGGAAGTGGCGAAATTCGCGCCCTGGATGCCGACAGAGTACTTCAGCATCGCCTGACCGTATGCCATGTGCCGGGCTTTGTCCTGCAAACACAGGCTGAATATCTTGCGGTCGGCGGGGTTGTTGGCGTGTTGGGCGCCGAAGCGGTACAGCATCAGGGTCAGTGTACCGCGGGCGATGTAGAGTGAGACAGAGGTTTCGGGCCAGCCGGCGCGGGTTTCCATCATCCGTCGGTTCAACATGCCGGGAGATTCCAGACCCAGCGTGCCGCCGTTGGACAGGGCGCGATGGCGCATTGCCTCGTAGTGGCGGGCCGAATCGAATTCCTGCGTGGCCAGGAACATTTTAGGTTCGATATAGGCGTAGTTCATCCGGTGCAGCCACTGGCCGATGGTGTCGGTTTCGGCGGTGGCATGATGCCCCAGCTCAGTGCACAGCTGGCACCAGGCCAGTTCCAGGTCGTCCGCCTGAGGAACCAGAGTGTCCCAGGGGATGTCCTGCATGGCCACCCACCGGCGTTGAATCGCCTCTTCATACAGAGCTGGAGTATTGTCTGACCACAATTCCTCCTTGCGGTTCACCGAGTAGTTGTCGAGGCGGGGCATACCCGGAATGGCGAACGATCCCCGGGGCATACGGGTCATTTCCCGGCTCTCGTCGGGAATGTCGCCATAGATGCCGATGTTGATCGCCTCTATGGTCAGGCCGCGGGAGCTCAGTGGGGCACGCACCCCCCACTGCCGGGTATCCTTCATCCACGGATAACGGTCGCTGGGGGATTGGGGAGCCTCGGGTTCGGCCTCGACGTCGGCCACCGCATCAGTATCTTCGGCGGGAGGCGGGTCGTCCTGGCCGGCAACGGTCTGCTGGACCCGTTCAGCCGCGGACGAATGATAACGCCCCGTGGGGTCGCTTTCGTCAATGGGGGTGGCGGCAGGGTCTACTTCGTTGCCGTCATGGGTTTCGTTCTGACTGGCCATAATGTTTCTCTACCGGTGGGTAGGGGTGTCGTAATTAACAGGACGGCCCGCCTACTCGATGTCAGACGGGCCATCGCAATTTTGCGCAGGTTCAGTACCGGTTAGGGAACCGCCTGGTAAGCCTCGAGCAGGGCGGGATTGACTCGGCCGTTTTCGATACGGTCGTTGAAGCCACAGGACTTGAGGCGCTGGAAGTATTCCTTGACCTGGCGCTGCCGGATGGCGGCCAGAATCTTTTGCCCTTCGTCGGCCTTGTGGGCGCCGCCGCCCAGCAGAATGGCCAGGGAATCAGCCGTGAGGTTGGCGCCGCGGGCCGCGGGGTTCTCGCCGCCGTTGCCAGTGGCCTGCCGGTCTTCGGCCTCATCCAGGTACGCGTGCATTTCGTCGCGGCGCTCGGGGACGCATTCGTTCATGTAACGGGCGTGCAGCACGCCGAACGCCACGTGACGAGCCTCGTCCTGCGCTGCGCGACGGTAGATGGCCTTTTCAGCGTCGTTGTACGCCATCAGCTCGCCAAGCCGGAAAAGCGTGAGCACGTTGCCCTCGCCGACAATGTGCAGCCGGCTGGACATTTCGGTAAACTCGCGGGCGTTGTCGGTACTGCCACCGGTAACATCACTAACCGAATCGATCATCCGCATCAGGCCGCCACCGTTGGCCAGCGCCCGCTTGCGGAACACCTCCATGTGGCGGGATTCGTCCATCACCTGGGTCAGCAGGAACATGCGGACTTCGTGGTAGTCGGGGGACATCTGGGCGATGAAGCGTCCCGGGACATCGGCGGCCACGAATTCAACCTGGGCGAAGAAGGTTGCCAATTGGCATTGGGCTGCTTCAACATCGTCGGGCAGCGGGCGCAGGGATTCCCAGGGAATGTCGGTAGCCGATGACCACTGTCGGGAAACGGCCTCCTGGTAGAGCTTGGTAAGGTTGTAACCCCAAACTTCACTCTTGTCGCGGAAGGTGTAGGCAGCGTACTGTGGCGAGCCCTCTCGAGGCAGCGCGCCCCGGACGCGTTGGGTCTGATTGGGCGATTCGTCGATCAGGCCCGGCGTGTTCTCCGCGAGGGTGGGATCGTTGGCCAGTTCGTCAACAGCTCCTGGAATCTGATCCTTCAGCTGCTGCAACCAGTTCAGGTTGAAACCCTGGCGAACGGCCTGTTCCATCTCGGCGGTAGAACGGTCTTGCAAAGTAGCCATCGGTTGCTCCTTGGGGGAGTATGGGTGACACCGCTATCGGGTCAAATTGACCGCGGATGTTCGTAGCTTCCGCGGGCCACGGTCAAACTATGGTGGCAATGTACCTTGGATGGAACAAGACCGTCAAGCGAATGGCGGTTTTCGATGGGCCGAATCGGCATGAAACCCCCACATATCGGGCGACCCGGGGTGGTTTACACAGCCGGGAGACGTACGGGCGGTAGATCTCAGGTGTTGCCACGGTTGGGGATGGTAATGCGGGGTTCGGTTCCGCCGATAATCCGCCTGAGGTTGTCCCGATGCTGCCAGATGATGATCGAACCGCCGGCGAAGGCATAGATGGTGTACAGCTGGTGGTGTTCCCACCAGAGTGTGAGCGCTAGACTCAACACCGCGATGAAAGCGGTGCCGACGATGCTGCCCAAAGACAGGTACCGCGTTGTGGAGACGATGAATATGAACAGCGCGGCGCCGATGAGGGCCACCCACGGGTCCATCACAACCAGGCCACCCAAACCGGGCAGGATGCCCCTGCCGCCGCGGAATCTTAGAAATACCGGCCAATTGTGACCACACAGCGCCACCAACCCGGCCATCACCTCAGGGGCGCCGTCGCCGATTACATACCGGGCCAGAAACACTGACAGAATCCCCTTGCTGCAATCGAGGACGAACACGGTTGCAGCCGCCTTGACTCCGGCGTTGCGCAGGATGTTGGACATTCCAGTGCGCCCGCTGCCAAAATCTCGAATGTCCTGGCCGCGCATCAGGCGAATCAGGATGTATCCCCAGGATACCGACCCGGTGAGGTAAGCAACCGCGCATACGCCGATGTACTGGGCCACCAACGGTGTTTGGTCGGAAAATCGCAGCAGGACCAACGCTGCCACAATCAGGAACGGGACGACAATCAAACTGGCCCGGGTCGCCTGGCTCGATCCGCGCAGGATCATCATGGGAGTGTTGACTAACGCGAACGACCACGCACGCCGGGGCGGGTGGTGCGTTCTTCCCGTTCGTGGCGGAACACGAGGCGAAGGTGAGTGCGGTTGAAGCCGAACTTGTCCCTGATCCGATTTTCCAGGTAGCGCCGGTACGAGAAATGCAGCAGCTTGGGGTCGTTCACCGAGAACACAAAGGTCGGCGGATTGACGCCAACCTGGCGAACCCGTCGGATACGCAACCGATTGCGAATGTTACCGCGCATGGATGGCGGCGAATGAGTGGAGACGGCATCGGCCAGCAGGTATTGCAGGTCGCGGAAAGGCACTCGTCGCTGGCGTTCCTGCCACAACGAAAGGGCGGAATCGAGCAGCTCGTCGATCCCTTCACCCGTCAGCGCGGACGTGAAACAAACCGGGACGTAGGGCATGAAGTGCAGGCGCTCGCGAACGCGATGCAGCCCTCTTTCCATGCGGAACCGGTTGGGATTAACCAGATCCCACTTGTTTACCACCACGATGAGACCGCGGTTGGTGTCCCAGGCCAGGCCGGCAATATGGGCATCCTGGGCGGTGGCCAACTCGGTGGCATCGGTGATCAGCAGGGTGATGTCGCTGCGATGTACCGCGTTTACCGCGCGCAGCACGCTGTATTTTTCGATGCCGCGCTGCACCTGCCCGGGACGACGAATGCCGGCGGTGTCGACCAGGGTGATGGTATGGTCACGGTATGAAATCTGGGTGTCGAGAGCATCGCGGGTGGTGCCGGCCACCGGGCTGACGATGCTGCGTTCCTGGCCGATGATGGCGTTGGTGAGCATGGATTTGCCCACGTTGGTACGCCCCACTATCGACAGGCGCATCTCTGTGGAAGGAACAAATATGGGTTCGGGCCCGTTTTCGCCGCTGGCTTCGTCGCTGGCTTTATCCCACTCCGAACCGTCTACGCCGTCAGGGTAATTGTCATCCCACTGTTCGGCCAACTCCTGCCTGGGCAGTAGTTCGACGACGCGTTCCAGCAGGTCGTAAACCCCATAATTGTGATAGGCGGATATGAACGAGGTTTCGTTAATACCCAGTTCGTAAAACTCGGTGGCCGCCAACTCCCGGCGATCGTTGTCCACCTTGTTCACCGCCAGTATCACCGGCTTGTCGGTGCGGCGCAGCCGTTGCGCCACTGCCTGATCGGTGGCAGTCAAACCCTGGATGGCGTCGGTGATAAATATGATGACATCGGCGGCGCCCATGGCCATGTCCGCCTGCTGCTGGACGCGCTGCGGAATGTGCCCCTCCGGGTTGTCCTCCAGGCCGCCAGTGTCCACCAGCAGGAAAGAGCGGCCCTTCCACGACGCCCCGGCGATGAGGCGATCGCGGGTGGTGCCGGCAACCTCGGAGACAATGGCGTGCCGTCGGGAAAGAATCCGGTTGAACAGCGACGATTTGCCCACGTTGGGTCGGCCGATAATGGCCACCATGGGCGCGGAATCCACTAAGGTGAGTCGCTCGGCCGTTTCGGCGAAAGGATCCACCGGTGCTTCGATAGATTCGTCTTCGGCTTCATCGACCAGTGCGTTAACCAGTTCTTCGACCATTCCGCCATACATTTCGGCCGCGGCTTGGTCAACCAGGTCGTCGTCCGCGTCGCCATAGATGTCGTCGTCGGTTTCATCAACCGGGTCGCCGAGCGTTGCGTCGGCAACCGCATCGTGGATAGATTGGTCGTTGGGATCTGCCGTTGGGTCGGTGGTGGTCATATCATTCCCGGGTGTTGGGGGGGTCCACTGTGGCGGGGTTCGATTGCGAACCCGCCGCGAGGTTCAGGAGAGCAAGAACTCCAGCACCGCTTTCTGAGCGTGCAGGCGGTTATGCGCTTGTTGATAGGCAACGGATTGAGGATGCTCCAGCATACCGACGGGCACCTCCTCTCCGTAGTGGGCGGGCATATCGTGCATGAAGCACGCTCCAGGTGCGGCCTGGGCCATCAGGGCATCATCGACCGTATATCCCTGGAATGCCCGCAATCGTTCCTGTGCTTCGGCCTCGTCGCCCATGCTGGCCCAAACGTCGGTGTAGACAACATTGGCGTCGACCACAGCGTCGCACGGACGCACAAGGGGGTGGACGGTAGGCCGGGTTCCGCCGTCGTTGCGAGACGCACGGTCGCTGGCGGTAGCCAATACCGACTCCTCGAGCTGATAACCGTGAGGTGAGGCAATGGAGAAATTCATGCCGACGGCAGTGGCGCCCAAACACAGGCTGCGAGCAACGTTGTTGCCGTCGCCAATGTAGGCAAGGTTAAGACCATCGGTGCATCCGTGGGTTTCAGCGATGGTGAGCAGGTCGGCCATGGTCTGGCAGGGATGCTCCACATCGGAGAGGGCGTTAATTACCGGCACGTCGCCATACTTGGCGAGGCCAACCAGCGAATCATGCGAATTGACGCGGGCGATGATGCAATCCACGTAGCCGCTGAGCACTCTGGCGACATCGGACACGGGTTCGCGGCGGCCCAAACCCACTTCATCCTGGCCCAGGTACATGCTGAAACCGCCCAACTCCCAGATACCCATCTGGAAGCTCACGCGGGTGCGCAGCGAGGGCTTTTCGAAGAGCAGGGCAATGCGCTTGCCGGCCAGCGGCTGAACGCTGCCGGGCGGCGCGGCTTTCATCTCGATGGCACGTTCAATCAGCCGGCGCGTTTCTTCGGCGGTGATGTCTGTGATGGAGAGAAAATGACGGGTTTCGGGCATGAGGGCTACTGCTGTTTAAAGGATCGGCGCGGGTATCCGCGGAATGGTTGGCAAGCGGTTCACAATCAGGGCAATAGCATTATAAATCGCACCTGCGTCGTTCCGGCGCATTTTGCTGGAATACTGAAAGCACGATTGAGTCGGATTTCGGGCGGTCTCCAATCCTTTCGGACACTGGATTCCCGCCTTCGCGGGAAAGACAAGGACATCGGATTTCCGCTTGCGCGGGAATGACAAGGGTAAATGCGTGGGAAAGACGAGGGCAATAGAATAGAAATGCGATTGCCTTGGGTTCACAAAGGGGTCGATGGCAACGACGAATTGCCCCTGTTATGATAGCACAACCAATTTTTGATCCTGCCTGCGGGCCGGCGGAGACTTTTGCAACAATGACCGAACAATCCCACGCTAACGATTCCGCTTTGTCGCCCGGCCTGACGGGTCGCCGCGAGGTTCTGGTGTGTGAGCACAACGTGGCTCCACACGTAGCCAAACTGAGCACACCATCCATGATCCGCGCCATGGAACAGGCTTCCCAGCGCGCAATCCTTGACCATCTTCCGGAGGCGCAGTCCACCGTGGGTTTCGAGGTCAACATACGGCACGTGGCCGGCGCGGACATCGGGACGACCGTTACCGCCGTTGCCGAGTTGGAGCGGGTGGACGGGCGCTGGCTGTATTTCAAGGTGGAAGCATTTGAAGGCGACCGCACCATCGGCGTGGGTACGCATCGCCGGGCCATCATCACACTGCCGCCGGAATCGACGAACCGCGGCGGCGGCAACGACAGTCACACCCACGAACTCTAACCAGGAAGATTTTCCATAACATTACGGTGGCGGCATCAATGGCCGAGCCACCGCACAAGATTTCGCCTGAAAAAGAACCGGCTTCACGAATGAAGCCGGTTCTTGCGTTTGAGCGCTGATTACAATCAGAACATTTCGCCTGGATTACAGGTTGAACTGTGGGTCCAGGTAGGAATCGTCCTTCTGGTAAATCTGCAACCGGGAGCGCAGGGTGTCGCATACGAGCAACCGGTTGTTGGCGCGGTCGAAGGTGCAAGCCATGGGCATGCGGAAGGTCCGCTGTTGCTGCTCCAGGTCGGGGACCCGGCGGCGAGCTTTGACCATGTCGGGGTTCGCATTCAGAGAGAGGTCGCCCCACTCCGATACTTCGGTTGCATCGCCTTCGAGGTAGGCCAGCGGTCGAGCGTCAGCGTCGTAAATTACGATGCGCTCGTTCAGCCAGTCTGCGACGTAAACGTCACCTTCGTTGTCGATGTCGACGTCCAGCGGGTGGTTCAGTTCGCCGGAGCGGCTGCCACGGCTGCCGAAGGTTCGCAGGTGGGTTCCACCGGGGGTGAACTTCTGTATCCGATGGTTGCCCCAGTCAGCGACGTAGATGTCGCCGCTGTTGTCGATGCCGATACCAGAGGGCATCTCCAGGTCGGTGGCGCCATTGCCCTTGGTTCCGAAACCGGCGAGGAAGTCGCCGTCCTTGCTGAATTTCTGGATACGGCTGGTCTTGGCCGAAACCACCCAGAGGTTCTGGTCGGCATCAAAAGCCAAACCGGCTGCGCCGTTGAGCTGGCCTTCGCCGTCACCGCTTTCGCCCCACTGTTTCTGAACGTTGCCTTCGGAGTCGAAGACGGCGATCTGGTTCTTCCATTCGTCGGAAGCGTAGACATTGCCGGTGGCATCGGCGGCAATTCCGGTAATCCACTCGAACAGACCCCTGGAGTTGGACTGGTAAGCGGCGCCTTCCCGGCCGAATTCGCCGAGGAACTCTTCGCCGCCCTTGCCATCGGTGTTGCCGATGGTGAGTTTGGTAATACGAGCGCTGGGGTTCTGCTCTCCGCCGCGGTTGGCGACGAACATCGTGCCGTCGGGAAGCGCCGCGACGCCCACCGGCTGGCTAAATCCCATGCCCACCTGGCTCTGGCGGCCTACATTCTTGACGTACAGCCATGCCCGACCGCTTGCTACGGTATTCTGAGGCATTGTTAATCCTCCAATTGCAATTCGTTGGTCGGGGAGGCGGCGCAACCATCAGGGCGCGCCGCCTCCAAATTTGTTGAGCCTGAAGCCTTACTTGCTGATGAAGTCCAGCTTCGGGAACGTGCCATTGACGATGGGGTTGGCATCCATGCCAAGCCAGTCCTCGACGATGCTGGAGTAAGCGCCGCGGAAGTCGTAGTTGGGAACCAGGTCGCCCTGTTCCAAATCTTCGTTCCTGCGGGACGGGTACTCACCGTAGAGGCCACCCCTGACCGGATCGCCGATGACGAAGGCAGCGCCGGCTGCGCCGTGGTCGGTGCCGGAGCCGTTGTCACGGACGCGCCGGCCGAACTCGGAGAACAGGTACATGACGATGTTCTCGCCGGTGTTGTGCTCCTTCATGTCCTGGAAGAAGGCGCTGACGCCCTCAGATACTTCCTTCCACAGCTGCGGGTGGGCGGCGGCCTCACCGGCGTGGGTGTCGAAGCTGGCGTGCTGGGTGTAGAAAATCTTGGTGCCCAGGTCGGCCATGTAAACCTGCGCGATGTCGCGGAGGTGGTGGGCGATGGGGCTGTTGGGATATTCCACGTTGCTGGAATACTGTTGCGGGGCCACCTTTACGATGTCGGCGCCAATCATGGCGTCGGTACCGGTGGAACGCAGGTAGTCGTTGACGAAGCTGCCGCCGATGGTGGGCGCATACATCTTCGAGAACAGGTCCAGAGCCTTGAAACGCTGGTCAACGTTCTCAATACCGGTCAGCAGGCCGTAGGTGCTGAGATCGGCGATAGAGGCAACCGGAACGCCGGGAACTGCCAGCGCGCGGGGAAGGCCGTGGCCGAAGTTGATGGCAGTCAGAACGTTTTCTTTACCCGGGTCCATCTCGCGAGCGACGCGGCCGGCCCAGCCTTCCGTACCAACCTTGTCGGGCTCACAGGTGTGCCAGATGTCCATGCTGCGGAAGTGGGAGCGGGGGCTGTCGGCGTAACCGATACCGTGAATGATGGCGACTTTGCCCGCTTCGTAGAGTTCCTTTACGGGACCCATGGTGGGAGCCAGGCCGAGTTCATCATTGATGGGAAGGATGTCTTCCCGATTGTAATGAATGGTCGGCCGATTGTCGTAGTACGCCGAGTCGTTGTAGGGGATCACCGTGTTGAAATAGTCGTTGCCGCCGGTGAGCTGCAGGATCACGATGACCGGATCTTTCTTCGTGGAGGTCATTGCGTATGCTCCTTAAATGTGGTGCCTTCAAATAGTGGGATTTGGTGAACGGAGTGGCTCAGGCCGGTTGAACCGGATTATGCGAGGCACTCCGTTCGATGTGCGATGGGATTAGCCGAACTGGTACTCGGTGGTGGCGCTGATGAGAGCCATGGTCTCGCCGACACGGGTGGCCGCGGCGGTATAGTTGGCCCAGTCCACGTTGCCGCCGGAGCGGACGTATTCGGCCAGCTGGCCTCGGGTCTCTTCGCTGAGTTCGACGAAGCCCATGTAGTCGGTGCAGGCATTGAGCAGATGGTCGGGCGTTTCCACGCCTTCGTTGCGCATCCGGTCAATGATGTCACGCATACCGGGCAGCTCGGGGTCAGACACGCGGTCGGCCACGAAGTTGATGCGAGCCAGCAGGGCGCCGGAGTTGATCCACTCCAGACCGGTGTGCCAGCCTTCCACGGACGGCGGGTCGAGGATGGACTGACCCATGTAGGTGGGCTCTTTGCCGATGTTGAGGATGCCGGGATCCGGATTCTGGAACAGTCCGACCATCCGCAGGGTGCCGGCGACGACTTCGGCAGGGCTCTTGATCTTCTGGAACCGGGCGTCCTTGAACCACTGGGACAGGAACATGTGGCGCAAAACGGCCTTAATATCGAAATCGGAGTCCTCGAATATCTGACACATCTCGTCGAGAGCGTCTTCGTCGCGGGCCGGCTCGATGGTCCAGGCGGGAACCTGGGGCTCGTCGGCGACGAAGAAGTTGTAGAGGTGGCGGCAGATGAAGCGGGAGGTGGCCGGCTGCTTCAGGATGATTTCGATGATGTCCTCACCGTTAAATTCGCCGGTTTCTCCCAGGAACGTCTTTTCGCCGTAGTCGTGGTCTTCATCACGGTACGCGAACTTCCAGGGATAGCGCCCATAGGGAGCCCGGGGCAGCTTGGCCTGGATGGTCCAACCGGTAAAGGCCCGAGAGCACTCGCGCACGTCCACTTCGGTGTAGTTGGAAACGCCCAGGGAGAAGAGCTCGAGCAACTCACGGCCCCAGTTCTCGTTCACGGCGTCCCGATGGTTTTCGTTGTTGTCCAGCCAGAAAATCATGGCCGGGTTCTTGGACAGCTCGACGAGCATGTCGCGGTAGTTGCCCATGCCAAATTCACGCAGCATGTCAATTTGCTCCAGCAACTGGTCGCAGTTGTCGACCTTGGAGTTGCCGGTGGCAAAAACATGGTGCCAGAACAGGGACATCTTCTCTTCCATGGGCCGGTCGCTGGATATCATGTTGTACATCCAGTTAGCCTGGCCGGAGAAGGGAACGCCGCCCGGGAGCAAGAAGCTGGGGTGATACCGCAGCAACAGCGCCATCTTGCCGCCTTCGCGGTCTTCCGTCGGGTCCAGCAATTCATTAACGGTGGCTTCGTAACCTTGCTCAACCAATCGCTCCAACTCTGCACGGTTGGCGCCAAAACCAGCGCGCCGCATCAAGTGTGCCATCAGTGCCAGGTCATCTTTGTGTGACATCCTGTGCCTCCTTCCTGCAATTTGTTGCCGTTAGTGCCGAGCCCGGCAATTGCCGGCCCGGAGATTCGAACTTTTGCCCGCCATTTTAATTTACTTGCAACTCCGTGTCAACAAGAAATCACTTATACGGATCAAATTTGATAACCATTATAAACTAGTAACCGAATGCTAACAAGGGGCAATTTGCTACTTGGGGATCGCCCATTCCGGCGGCGGCGCGTGGGTAACTGATTGGTCGGTATCGGCGGGGATTTGGGCTACCAGTCGTCCGTTGTCCACCGCAACCACGTGATAAAACAGTTGCGCTCGCGGCCCATTTATGCATATGCCCTGGGATTCTTCGAAGCGCCAGCCGTGGTCGGGACACAAAAAGCTCTTGTCCCATTTCACCACCCGCCCGTAAGCATGGGGACAGATCATCGACATCAACCGGTACTGCCCATCCCGTGCCTTGGCCAGCCAGTGTTCCTCCCCGTTGTCGAGACGAACCCGTGCCGGCAGCTCGGGGAAGTCGGCTACCGCGCCCAAGTCAACCTTGCGAGCCGGCGCTTTTTTGTTCTTGCCGACGCCGTTGGGATCGGTTACCGTTCGCCGCCGCGGGTGATAAATGTCTTCGCTCATTGCGCCCCTCCCTTTATCTTGTCAACAATTGATCGTGGATGGAAATGACCCTGCGCTCAATCGGTGGGCAATCCTCCAAACGCTTCATCAAATGTAATAATCGGAAATATGGCGGTGCGGTTCCAGGTCGCCAGGCCCATGTCCACCACCGCATCGTCTATAGCGTGGGCGTCCGGACCCTGCAGAATCATCCAGGTTTGATGAGAGGATTTGCCAACCCAGCCACCCTTGAATTCACAGCCGCGACCCGAGAGGGTCTGGTTCATCTCGGCAGACATCCGCACCACCCGGTCGCGCACGCCCATATCCACGCCGGGGCAGCGTTCCGGGGCGTGTTCCAGCGAAACCATGTACAGACCCATAACAGATTGCCTCCCGAGCGTTGCACTACCGTACTGACAGGCTGGCGCGGTGGGGCGCGGCCTGCCGGAAGATACCGGGGACAGTCAGACCGGAAAAACGCTCCGGTCGCATCGCTTCCGCCAATCCTTCCATAACATCTATGACCCTGGGCCCGTGGCGGCTGGGAATCTGTCCGTCGAACAGATACACCCGGTCTTCCTGCACCGCGGTCAGCGCAGCCCATTCCGGTCGGTCAATCAGGCGAGCCGTCTCGGCGATGGTGCGGTCCATGTTGAACGCGCAGGGCATAACCATGACGTAGTCGGGTTGATATTCGTGAACCTCAGACCAGCTGACTTCTCGGGACTTGCCCCACTTTTCGGCCAACCCTTCTTCCCCACCGGCTAATTCCACCATTTCGGGGGTCCACTGGCCGGTATTTCGCAGCGGCTCGAGCCAGTCGATGCAGAACACGCTGGGGCAGCAATCGTCGGCGGCACGACTGGCCACATGATCAACGCGGCGTTGCAGGTTGGCAAGAAGCTCGGCGGCTCGGGTCGGGACGCTGGCGGCCTCGCCGATACGCCGGATGTTGTCGAAAATATCATTCAGGCCGGCCGGCCTGATGCTGAGGATCTGCGGGTCGTAGTCCAGCACGTGGGCGGCCGTTTCGAATACCGAACCGGCGCCGACTGCACAAACCTCACACAACTCCTGCGTGAGAATCAGGTCGGGCTTCAACCGGCGAAGCAGGTCGCCATCGATGATATACAGCGGGTTGCCACTCGCCCGGGCCTGCTGGATGATGGCGTCGATTTCCTGGCTGGACAGGTGACCCTTGCTGCGGATGCTGCGGCTAACGATGGGGAGCGTCCGGGCGTTGACCGGGTAGTCGCACATGTGGGAAACGCCTACCAACGAATCGCCTAGTCCCAGGGCGAAAACGATCTCGGTAGCGCTGGGCAGTAACGAAACAATCCGCATGGTCGGCATTGTAGGGGCAAAACCGGCGGTTGGCAAACAGAAAGACGGCAGGTTGTGGGCCACTTTAATGGGCGGCAAACGAACGGAACGGAACGGAATGATATGATAATGATGTTAATACACGCGAGTGAGCAAATCAGCCCATGACAACCAAGCCGAAACCTGCCACCGAGTCCGTCGTCGTCGCCGGGACTGACGAGGAACGCACCGGAGCAGTGCGTTTACGCCTCGAGGCATTGGATATAAACCACCGGGCAGTTGATTTTCCCGCCCGGTTCGCCGCTTTTTGTGAGCAGAACGACCAATACGAAATGGAAATCAACTCCGACGGAGAATTAATCATCCTGCCCATGACTGGATTCCGCGGTAACCGATGTGAAGGTTACCTAAATCATTTTGTGATGGGATGGGAAATCGAACACGGCGGTATATCGTCGTCACAATCCAGTCGTTTCCGTCTACCGTCCGGCGAGATCCGGGGACCCGACGCCGCCTGGATTACCCAGGAACGCTACGATGCCCTACCCGAACAACAGCGGCTAACCATAATTGAAGGCGCGCCCGATTTCGTGGTGGAAATCCGTTCCCGCACCGATGACCTGGCCCCGTTGCAACGCAAGATGGTTTTGTGGGTGGCCGGCGGCGTTCGGTTGGGCTGGCTGATCGACCCGGAGAATCGCTGTGCCTACGTTTACCGGCAGGGTCAACCTGAACCGGAAACGCTGCAAGACCCGGAAACGTTGGACGGCGGTGATGTGCTGGTCGGATTCTCTTTTCCAGTGCGTCAATACGTTTTCGACCTGCAATAGTTCCGAGTCTGTCCATGGCCGCCCGTATATTAAATGGCAACGAAATTGCTGCCGACCTGCGTGCTGAAGTGGCCGAAGGCGTGACGAGTCTGGTGGCGTCCGGCGGGCCGCAACCCGGCCTGGCGGCGGTGCTGGTTGGAGATGACGCGGCGTCGGCAGTGTACGTTCGCAACAAGGGACGCGCCTGCTCCGAGGCTGGAATGCACTCGGAGACCTTTCACCTGCCCGCCGATACGGGGCAAGCCGATCTGATGGACCTGATTGCCGGCCTCAACGCGGACAACAGATTCCACGGCATCCTGGTACAGCTGCCATTGCCCGACCAGATTGACGAAGCGACGATCATCGAGAGCATAGCACCGGCCAAGGACGTGGACGGTTTGCACCCCATCAGCCAGGGCCGGATGCTGCAGGGTCAACCGACGTTCCTGCCCTGTACCCCGGCCGGAGTGCAGCAGGTGCTGTTGCGGTCGGGATACGATCCGGCTGGCAAGCACGTGGTGATTGTGGGCCGCAGCAATATTGTGGGGAAGCCCCTCGCGGCACTGCTGATGCAGCGCAACCCGGGAGGCAACGCGACGGTAACCGTGTGCCACACGCGGACGCGAGACCTGCCCGACATCACCCGCCAGGCCGACATTCTGGTTGCGGCCATGGGCGTCCCGGGGGCGGTTACGGCGGACATGGTGCGGGAAGGGGCGGTTGTCATCGATGTTGGCATCAACCGGGTGGACGATGCTTCCCGCCGCCGGGGATACCGGCTGGTGGGCGACGTTGACTACGATGCCGTGGCGGCCAAGGCGGAAGCCATCACACCGGTGCCCGGCGGCATTGGCCCCATGACCATCGCCCTGCTGCTGAGCAACACGCTGGACGCCGCCCGCCGTACCGTCTCAGTCTGATCGCTGACGGCTCACGCGGGTCGGGCGTCAGGTCGACATGATGCGCACCAGTGATTTCGATTACCACCTGCCGCAGGAACGAATCGCTCAAACTCCCGCCGAGCCTCGAGACGCCTCTCGTCTATTGGTATTGCACCGGGACACCGGGTCCCGTGGCGGCGAGCCCGGAATCGAACACCGCAAATTCCGCCAGCTGACTGATTACCTGCGTCCCGGCGACCTGATGGTGTTCAACCGTAGTCGCGTCATTCCCGCTCGGCTGCATGGCGTGGAAACTCGGTCCGGCGCACGGGTGGAGGTTTTGCTGGTGCGCCGCACCGAACCCAACGTCTGGCAGGCCCTGGGGCGTCCGGGCCGCCGTCTTCGCGTCGGCGCAGAGGTGATGGTAGGGTCTGACACGATTGGGGTACGCATCGAGATTATCGCGACCCACCAAAACGGGTTGCGCACCGTCCGCCTTTCTGACGAGGCGCTGATCGAACGATTCGGGGAGCTGCCCCTGCCGCCTTATATTAAGGAAACTCCGGACGACCCCAACCGCTACCAAACGGTGTACGCCGATGCGCCGGGCAGCGTGGCAGCGCCGACCGCCGGCCTGCATTTCACCGATCGGCTGCTCGATGACATCCGGGCCCTGGGTGTAAACACCGCGTGGGTCACGCTGCACGTCGGGCTCGATACATTTCGTCCGGTGAACGAAGAAGACATCGGAGAGCATAAAATCCACACCGAATGGTACGACATGCCGGCTGATACGGCGGCGGCCATCAATGCTGCCCGTGGCGACGGACGTCGCATCATCGCCGTGGGCACCACCACCGTGCGCACGCTGGAGCAGGTGGGGCGGAACGCTTACCTCCACCAGCGGGAAATCATCGAGCCGACCACCGGCGACGCCGACCTGTTTATATTGCCGGGACACCGGTTTCGCCTGGTGGACGCAATGCTGACCAACTTCCACCTGCCCCGCTCCACGCTGCTGATGCTGGTTTCAGCCTTCGCCGGGAGGGAAACCATATTGTCGGCGTATGAAACCGCGGTTAAGCAGGAATACCGGTTCTACTCGTTCGGCGACGCGATGCTGATCTTGTGACCCGTCGCCTTCCCCCGGCTAGCTGAACCTGGGCTTGGAGTCATCGCGGTTGCTGTCGTAACCCTCGTCGCGCAGGCTGCGGCGACGGGACCCACGACTTGGACTGTCGCCATCGGAGGATCCAGGGTTCTGGGTCTCATCGGCAGTGAACGGCGGATCGGCGGGTTCGGCGGCAGTTGAGTCCACCACATCGGCGGAAGCGCTCGCCTGACCGGAGCCGGCCGCATCATCTTCCTCCAGCGGCGGCGCGAATTCAGGATGCGCGCGACGAAACTCGTCCAGGGCCGACTGCAGGTATTGCTGGAAAGTTTCCGGGTCGCGCACCTGAATTGCGATACGACGGCGGTTGATGGTGTACACCCGCAGCGGGTCGCCCATGAAACCACGATCGTTGACGACATCCCGAATCTGGCTGAAATGCAACTGACGGCTGCGTGGAGTGCCAAACATGATCACCAGCGCATCGGAGTAAATCCGGTACTGGCGAGGTCCAGTGAGCCACGAATATCCGCCGACCCCAAGACCCACTATGATCAACAGGTAAGAGCCGCCGCCGCTGCGGCGAGGTTGCTCAGGCTGCTCCGCTTCGCCGCCCGGGGTTTGCGCGGGAGCGGGGGTTTCAACCGGAGGCGGGTCTCCGGCTCTTAAATCCATAACCAATTGATACAAGCCGAACAGAATAACCGCTCCGGCCAGGATGAGCGTGAGGTTGAACCTGACGCGACTCGGTGCCCAATACACGAGCTGGGTTTCGGGCTGCTGCATACTACTCTCGCACTTGCCGTTGTACAGTTTCTTTTGATCGGAGCAACGTGTGTTGCTTATCCGGCGGGAATCATGTTATCACACGCCGTCCGGCATCCCCTACTCTTAACGCGTACCCACTTTGTCAAACCAAACCGGCTTGCTATCATTACGAGGAGCGCAGCGACGTGACAATCCCGTTCCCATCCCCGCTCATCCCGAGCTTGTCGAGGAACGTGGCAATCTCAATGAGATTAGGCACACCTTAGCGAACCATCATTGCTACGGCCGCGAGATTGCCAATCCCCGCATCGAGCACGGGGTCGCAATGACAGACCAAAGTGGGTACGCCCGTGCCCGTGTTTGGCTTGACCGTGCCCGGCGTTGGTGCCAGAATTGGGGTCGAATTACGGAATCACTCACCAATTTACAGGAGGCGAGGGCCATGCTGATTTGCAGGTTTCGCACCGGCGACCGAATAGCTCACGGTATTGTTGAGGGCGACAACGTTCTGGAGGTACAGGGCGGTCTGTTTGACGGGTTAAAACAATCCGGCAGCACCTACGCCCTCAGTTCGGTGAAGCTGCTGCCACCGGTGATACCGCCGACTTTCTATGCGGCCGGCATCAACTTTCCAGAACACGTTACCTGGGCAGCCCAAATGCGCGGTGAAGAGCCCAATTTGCCCAAGCAGGCCGACGTTGGGTACCGGGCCGTGAACGCCCTGACCGGTCAGGGCGACCCCATCATGGTTCCCGCCGACGCCACCGAAATGCTGCAATACGAGGGCGAAGTCGTGGTGGTTATCGGCAAGGAATGTCGCAACGTTTCGGAAGCAGAATCGCTGGACTATGTGCTGGGCTACACCATCGGCAACGACGTGAGCGAACGCACCTGGCAGCGCAACGACCGCACGATGTGGCGGGCCAAGAACACCGACACCTTCAAACCGATGGGGCCGTGGATCGCCACCGATCTGGACCCGGACGAACTGCACGTTACCATCCAGGTCAATGAGCGGGTGGTCGGCGACTACGACCTGAACACGGCGATATTCGGCGTGCGGGAATACATCAGCAAGATGAGCCATTACCTGACGCTGGTGCCCGGCGACATCCTGTGGATGGGCACCGACGGCGCCACCGAAAATATGAAGGACGGCGACGTTTGCGACATCACCGTCAACGGCATCGGAACGCTGAGCAATCCGGTGGTGTGGGGCAAGGCCTGATCAGTTTAACGCCGGCATCCCCGGTGCGGCGGATAGCTTTGGGGGATGCCGTGTAACTTCGGCGCTCAACACCGGCGTTGGAACCGTCAGCGCTCCCGGGTATCCTCATGCGCACCCACTTTGTCATTGCGACCCCGTACTCGATGCGGGGGTTGGCGATCTCGTCGCCGTAGCAACGGCGGTTCACCGACCCATGTTCAATCTCATCGGGATTGCCACGTCGCTATGCTCCTCGCAATGACAGTTAAAGTGGTACGCGTGAGCCCGGGTATCAACTGGACAATTTGCCGGCAATCCCGTACATTCGGGTGCCTATGACGATTTCCGGCGGAGGCGCCACCTGTCCCCAATGCGACGCCCCGTACCAAATGGGGCAAAGATTTTGCGGACACTGCGGACACGCTCTACCGGCTTCTCGACCGCCGCCCACCGGCGCGTCGGCCCCCGGGCCGTTGGAACGGGCACGGCAAAGCGCACCGCGCTTGCGACCCATTCTGGAACGGCTACTTGCTCCGGATCGCACCCGCCCCCGACGAGTGGGACAGCGGCCGCCGCCGGTGGCGCAGGACAACGCAATACCCTACTTCATACCTCTCAACCGCGTTATTCTGCTGACTTTCCTGACCACCGGTTTTTATCTCTTCTACTGGATGTACATTACCTGGCGGCACTATCGCGACTACAGCGAGGAACAGGCATTTCCGGTTTGGCACGCACTGTCAATGCTGGTGCCGATTTACCAGTTGTTCCGGCTCCACGCTCACGTGCGCGTTTACCAGGAACTGATGGCCCAGCGGGGCGTGCCAAGTACCCTGCATCCGATGCGAACCGTGGGTTTGTACGCCGCAACCGTGGTGCTGTTGTGGGTGACGTTTCGCCTGACTACCGATCTACCGGTATCGCCGCTGGAGCAATTGGGCTATTTCGGGGCCAACATCGCCAGTGTCGCCATAACTGCCTGGATAATATGGCAGGTTCAGAGCAACATTAACCGGTTCTGGCAACACCGGGTGGGGGTGCGACTAACCAGCGCCCCGATTAACCTGATGCAAATTGTGATGAGCGTGCTGGGAGCGCTGAACTGGATCCTATGGATCATCGTGCTGCTGGACCCGACATTGCTGCTCGCCGACCCGGCGGCGGGCGTCGCTCCCTGAGGCACGGCGACCGATTCCGCTGGACAACTCCGACCACCGCTCCGGACCGTTACAACGAACCGAGGGCCACCTGGACGATGCGGCGTTCCAGTGACAACGCCAGATTCGTGGCGAGTTCGGTGCGATCATGTTCGCCCACGGCTCCAACGAAGGCCACTCCCAGGAGACGGCCGACGCGGAAGTCTATAACCGTCGAGGAGAGCAGACCGGCCGGCCCGCCCTGCAAAACCTGCAAGCCCACCGCTTCATCGTACAATCCGCTGGCCTGAACCCGGTTTACTGCAACGATCTGCTGGCCCGAGCCGACGCTCTGGCCCACGTTTTCCTCAAAGTCTTTCAGAAAAATATCGGACATCCAGCCCGACACCTGCTCCGGATTTTCAAACAGGTGGACAACGGTAGCGCCGACGAAATTGAGGCCATCCGCCGGCGTAGCATCGGAAGTGGGCACGAACTCCCGCATGAAGCCGCTGATACGGCCGGCGGTGCGAAATCGCTCGGCTGTGCTGCCCGCAAATCCGTTTTCAGCCAGCTCGTCATTGTCGAGTACCCCGGAGCGGGCCAATTGATAACTGCGCATCTGGTCGGGCAAATCACCCTCCCCGAGCGCCATGTATTCCAGGTCGGCTTCGCCGATGCGGTAGGTGGCTTTCCAGAGGGCCTCGGATTGCACGGTAACTAGTCCTTTGATCGATCGCTGCAGGGAATGTTGGGGCGAAGACGCCCTCGCCCCGATTGATTTTTACCAGTAGTTGGGACGGAACCGGCCGTCGGCAATCAAAATTGCCGCGTCAGGCTAACCCGCCACCATGGGATACACGTGCCGTCCTCTGGTCATTTCGACCGGTACGTCGGTGCGACTCCAGTTGTTACCCGCGTCGCCGCTACAATATACGTGACCGTCCCGGTCGCAGCAGTAGACGTTATCTGGCGAGTTTCGGTCAATTGCGATCTGGAACATGCGGGCCGGGGCGACCTCGCCCAGGTCGAGCCGTTCCCAGGTCTCACCGGCGTCGGTGGATCGAACCAGCACACCGGCGTCCACCGTGCCAGCGGGAGCGCTGCCGCCACCGGCGCCGGCGGCCAGATACATGATGCTGGGATCGTGGGGCGCTACCACCAGGTCACGGCAATAGCTGCCGCCCTCGAACATCTCGTCGATGGGGACAAATTCCCAATCCGTGCCGCGGTGGCGGCTGCGGAACATGGCGAGCTGGGTGATGATGTAGACCAGGCCTGGGCTCGACGCGTTGACCTGAACGCCGTGCAGGTCGACAGGACCCATGCGGGTGTAGTGGCCATCGGTGATGCAGGACCAGGTTTCGCCGCCGTCGCGGGATGCGATCAGTCCGCCGACTTCAATCGCGCCGTAGATGTCATCCGGGTGGGCGGGATCGACGCTCAGCCCGATGACCCGCTTCACGATTTCGGTGGGGTTCATGGTGATGTTGGGATGAACCAGCCCTTTGGTGTTGAGCTGACGCCAGGAGTTGCCGCCGTCATCAGACCGGCAGACTCGTCCCTGATCGTACCCGGCAAACATGATTGACGAGTCGTTGGGGTGGGCGGTCATCGACCAGACTTCGCCGCTCATGGTGTCGGTGCGGCTCCAGGTGTCGCCGCAGTCATCGCTGCGGTACACTCCGTCCTGAGTGCCGGCAAATACCGTGGACGGGTTGTTGGGATGAACCAGCAACGCGCGCACCTGGGGGTCGGCGGGCAAACCGTTTTCGGCGGCTACCCACTTCGAGTCGCCCTCGGTAAGCCGGTACAATCCACCTTCACCCAGCGGCGTACCTTCCACCCCCACTACGAGAGCGCTCTCGCCGGCCAGGCCGACGTAAATATTCGTTTGATGGCCATTAACGGTAGTCATCTGTTAGCCTCCTGCGCTGTGTCAGTATAGACAATGGTTCGAAAAATTTTGTGCTAGTCTCCGTGCAGATTTTTGGCTCCGCGGAGCAACTTGTCAAGGACTGGACGCGACCGAGCGCCAGATGGCGCCCCGGAAACGCTAGGGCCACATGATCCACCCGGTGCGGTCGGTGCGAGCCCGGAACAGGTGACCGCCGCCGGTGGTTACGTACAACGTGCGCATATCGGCGTCGCCGAAGCAGCAGTTGGTGGGTCGATCCACGCGCAGGGGGTGTGTCTCCAGCACCCGGCCCGTGGGCGAGAATACGTAGATGATGGGCCCGGGCCCGGCGGCCTCCCAGCCGGCGCAGACGATGATGTTGCCGTCGATGTCCAGGGTCATGCCGTCCACGCCTCTCTGTACACCGGCAGCGCCCGTGCCTCTCAAATCGCCATCAGCGGCGCCGCCGTCTATACCGAAGGTGTGCAGCACGGTGTAATCGCCCAGTGAGCCGTCGTCGGCTATGGGATACGCTCGCAGTTCCCGGCGTCGGGTGGCTCCGTAATCGCTTTGGGCGATGTACAGGGTGCGCTGGTCGCGACTGATCAGGATGCCGTTGGGGCGGCTGATGTCGGTGGTGGCCCGCACCAGCTCCCATTGGTCGCCGCCCTTGGGATCCAGACGCAGCACGGACATGTGATCCAGTTCCTGCGGTCCGCTGTCTCCGATCCCGGAATAGGGGTCGGTCAGCCAGATGCGCCCCGACTTGTCCACCACCAGGTCGTTGGGGTTGTTGTGCCGCATTCCGTCCAGCAGGTGGGGCATGGAAACCGCGGTGTTGGTGGCAGCGTCGAAACGGGCGATGCGGCGGCGGCCCTGCTGGCAACCGTAAAGATTGCCCTGGGCGTCGAAGCACAATCCGTTGGTGTTGAATGTTTCGTTGAAATACTCGGAAACTTCGCCGGTTTTGGGGTCGTATCGAAGTATTTTAGACGCGGCGATATGCGTAAACAGCACCGCCTGGCCATCCCAGACCGGCCCCTCTGCGGTGCCTCCGTATGGTCCGGCAACCAGCTCGAAATTCCAGGACATTGCGCACCTCCTGACCTGTGCCTGCGATAACCGACCGCGACGGATCGGCGCGCTGTTAGTGAATCAACCCGGTAGGTTCGTTTGCGCCGGCAGTTTAGCACGGTTTACCCGATGCGCCCAAAATTTTGCCCCCGCCGTGGAAGGCGAGGGCAAATATTCCATTGGGGCGGGAGCGAATAACCGCGAAACCGGTTACCGACCTCTTAGCCGGGGGTCAAGCACGTCTCGAAGGGCGTCGCCAAAGAAGTTGATGGCGAAAACGACCACCGTAATGGCGATGCCCGGGAACGCAGCAAGCCACCAGGCAATGCGGATGTCTCTTGCTCCCTGCGTCAACATGGTGCCCCAGGTCGGGATATCTGGCGGAACACCCACTCCCAGGAAGGACAGCGACGCTTCGATGATGATGGCGAATCCCAGCGTAATGGTACCCAGCACGATATATGAAGCGATCACGTTGGGCAGGATATGGCGCAGCATGATGCGTGCGGAGCCGGCGCCGATGGCCGTAGCAGCCAGCGTATAGTCCAGTTCCTTGATGCTCAACACCTGCGACCGTATGACCCGGATCGTGCCCGGTAACAGAATTACCACCAGCGCTACGATGATGTTGTTGGCCGACCCGCCCACTGCTGCGACTAGCGCCAGCGCCAGGATGATGGGGGGGAATGCCATCATGGCGTCGACGATCCGTTGGATCGCCAGGTCGACAACGCCGCCGAGGTAGGCGCTGATGATGCCGATTACCGTACCCAGCGTTACGCCAATGCCCACGCTGAGCAAACCTACGTAGATGGATATCTGGGAGCCGACGATGATCCGGCTAAACTCGTCCCTTCCCAGGTGATCGCTACCGAGCCAGGCGCTGGGAGAGGGTGGCAGGTATTTCTCGTCGTGGGCGCGAACATCCAGCGGGGTGTGGGGCAAGACGCCCGGTACGGCGTACGAAACCACAGCCGCCAGAATCGTCATGATGATGATTACCGCGCTGATTGCTCCCAGAGGTTTGTGGCGACTGAATGCGATGATCTTCTGAACCAGGGTCTGCCTGGGCCGCATGTCCAGTAGTTGGGCATCGGCCGCCGGCGCCGACAGCGTTTGCCCGGTGTTAGTAGTAGTCATTCGGGTGATTCTCCGTGCTGGCCTGGATCCCGGTGGCTAGGCATAACGGATGCGCGGGTCCATCCAACCGTACAGCAGGTCAACCAACAGGTTGATGATGACGATGGACACCGCGATCACGATGATGATGGCCTGGATGGTGGGGAAATCGCGCTGGAACACTGTTTCGATTAGCAGCGTGCCAATGCCGGGTACCCTGAAGATGCTTTCGATGATGACGGTTCCGCCAAAAAGGCGACCGAACTGCCAGCCCGAAATGGTGAGAATGGGCAATACCGCGTTCTTGAGCCCGTGGCGGACCAGAACGATGCGCTCAGCCAATCCCTTGGACCGGGCGGTTCGCATGTAATCCTCGCGAATGATTTCCATCATCGAGGAGCGGGTGACCCTGGCGATGAATGCCATGTCGTAGAAACCCAGCGCCAGCGCCGGCAGGAACATTTGCCGGATGTTGGACCAGGGATCTACCCAAAGTTCCTCGTAGCCCAGCGGTGGCAGCCAGTTGAAACCGCGTGATAAGACCAGGACCACCAGTGTGCCGGCGAAAAACGTGGGAATGGATATACCGATCAGAGCGATAATGCGGCAGAAGTAGTCCACCGGGCTGTCGGGTTTAATGGCTGAAACTATACCCAGAGGAACCGCGAATAGCACGGCGATCAAAATCGCCATTACTGCCAGTTGAAGGGTGCGCGGGATACGATCTCCCAGCAGGTCCCAAACTGGTATGCCCCGCCGCCAGTACGATTCTCCCAAGTCACCCTGCACCAATCCGCTGACCCAGTCCACATACTGGATGACGATCGGCCGGTCGGTGCCCAATTCTACGCGAAGCGCCTGCAACTCTTGCTGAGTAAACGATGCGTCGCCTTCACTGAGAATCACCAGCGCCGGGTCGCCCGGGATGAGCCGCATCACCGTAAACACGATGATGGTCACGAGAATGACCGTGGGGATGATTAGTCCGATGCGCTTTAGCGCGTACTGTCGCATGTCCTTAGCCTTGCTCTGATTGGGGTTCAGGTGCGCCGTCCAAGCGGCGGATACAGGAACCTGACCACCGACATACGTCCAGTCGAGATACTGACTGGACGTATGCTGGATTAGGCGAATTTAGTCCCGGCCGTTTAGCGGTCCAACCAGATATCCTCGTGCTTGAATCCGTACTGCACGGTCAGGGGAGCGTTGAAACCCTTGATGTCCTCGTGGACCAGCCAGTACAGTTGGCCGAGTTGCATGGTTACCCAGTGGTTATCCGAGAAGTCGTGCATCCACAACTCGGCTTCCTTGTTGATCTCACGACGGGCGTCGGCGTTGAGTTCAACCTTCTGGCGCTCGAACCAGTCGTTGACCAGCGGGTTTTCCCAGTCGGTGTAGTTGCGGGTGCCTCCCTTCAGGTACACGCCACCATAGACGGCGTCGGTGTCGAAGACGACCATCCCCTCGCCCTGGCAACTGATTTCCCAATCGCCGTCGTTGTCGGCGGGACGCGAGGTTCCGTACTTGGAGTAACCGGCGGCGCTGGGCAGGGTTTCGATGTTGCCGGTGATGCCCAGGGAAGTTTCCAGTTGCTGCTTTACAACCGAGCACTGTTCGGGATAGTTGCCAACCTGGCGAACCGTGTACGCGACTTCAAACCCTTCGGGGTAGCCAGCTTCGGTCATCAGGCGCTTGGCCTCAGCCAGGTCTGCTATCCCGCCTTCGCTGGTCTTGGGGCGAATGCCGGGCCAGGCGTTACATTCCTCATTGGTGTGGGCCAATCCCATCAATGGGCAGTAGGAGCCGCCAGAGTTGTCAAATACGAGATTGTCAATTTCCTGCCGGTCAACTGCCAGGTTGATGGCCTGACGCACCATGACGTCCTGGAACTCGGGCTTCTTGATGTTGAGCATCAACCCCCAGTTGGTTCCGGCAGCGATGGGATGGGCGATGTATTCGGGGTGGCCTTCCACCAGATTGAAGTACTGGGTGGGCGACAGGTTGGTGAACCCACCGTTGGCCATGTCCAGGCCATTGGATTCGAACCGGGCAATCAAGGTGCCAGTGTCGGTGATGATGAAGTGTTCGATGCGGTCCACGTACGGACGGCCGTCCTTGAAGTAGTTGGGGTTCTTGTTGACCTTGTAAAAGTCGCCTTCGGAATATTCCTCAAGGATGAACGGGCCGGAAGTAGCGTTATGTTCGATAATCGTGCGCGCGTCGTTCAGGTTGATGTCCTGATTGAGCAGGTGGGCCGGCAGTACCTTCACGTAGTCCACGGCCAGGAATTTGAGGAACGCGCCAGAAGCGAACTGGAGATCAAATTCAACAGTCAGATCATCCGGGGCCCTAAGCACAGCATCCTGATTGGTGGCGGTGCAGTCGGCTTTCTCGGCCAGCTCTACCACTTCCATCTTGACGGTGTAGTTGCGCCAGAGGCCGGAACGCCCGGTGGAGTTACAGGGGTTGGCGTAACGTGCCAGCGTGGTAACAACGTCGGCGGAGGTGATGGGCATGCCGTCAGTCCACTCCATACCCTCGCGCAGGTGGAATGTGTAGGACTTGCCGTCTTCGCTAACGTCCCAGCTTTCGGCCAGGTCGCCGACGACTTCACTGGTTTCTACCGAGTCGAACTGGACCAGCTGGTTGTACATCTGCGAGTAGGAAATCACGCTGGACAACGAGGCGGATCCCAGCGGGTCCCAGTCTCGGGTGTCAGCGTACGCCGACATGAGCAGGGTGCCGCCAGTCTTGGCCTCGGATCCGGGGTCGGGAGCAGCCACCGCGGTAGCTTCGGCGGTGTCCGCGACCGCGGTAGGCTCGGTGGTCGTTCCATCGGTGGTTGTCGACTCGTCGGCTCCACCGCAGGCGATACCGATCATCAGCGCGATAGCTGCCAATACAGGCAACAGCAATCGCAACGACAACCGGCCATTGATGTGAAATTTCATAATAGGTATTTCCCTCCAGGTCTCCATTGTTGGATACGACCACGCGGATACCCACGTACCGCAGATCAGTCCGATTTGGTTGTTAGTGACCATACTTCGGAATTGCAGCAATCAATTGTGAAATTAACCACAAACAACAAAGCACGGTGCGCAATGTTAAACTACCACTGCAACCCTGTCAATACCCAAAACAGGCACGAAATAACCCCCTCCGGGCGAAAGGGGGCCAATAGGGGCCGAATTTCGTTAACGACCACGTTGCTAAGAGTCAGGAACGTCGTTACGCCACGCCACGCTCGCAATGACAAATTAAGGCTGTGCTCCTTGCAATCACAGATCAAAGCGGGAATGCGTGAGACGTGGGGCGGTGTTGACGCCAACCCGTGGCCCGGATAGTCTGTTCTGGTTATGCCGCGCATTTTCGTCGCGGTGAGTATGATTCGATCAGGAGCGATCCCCATGCCCGATACCGCCGCCACGACCTCCGTTGCGACCGATTTGCACGTTGACGCAGATGGCCACCTCCTGCTGCGGAGGGAACCACCCGTCGCCACGGTTACCATCAACCGGCCGGCCCAACGCAACGCCATCTCCTTTACGATGTGGGGTCAACTTACCGAGTTGATGAACGACTTGGACAACGACCGCGACATTCGTTGCGTGGTGATAGCCGGCGCCGGTGATGAGGCGTTCTCGGCGGGCGCCGACATCAGCGATTTCGAAGCGCATCGCAGCGACTCCCAGGGGGGCCGCATCTACAACCGCGCCGTCGATGGCCTGCTGGAAAAGGTTGCCGAAATGGGTACGCCCGTCATCTCCATGATCGACGGTTTTGCCGCCGGCGGCGGTTGCGAGCTGGCCGTGGCCACCGACCTGCGCATCGCCAGCGAAAACAGCCGTTTGGGTATACCCGTGGCCCGGTTGGGAATAACCATCGGCCACCGGGAGATGTACGGCCTGGTGAACCTGGTGGGCAAGGGCAACGCGCTGTACATCCTGCTTACCGGCCGTCTGCTCGACGCCGCCGAATCCCTGCGCATCGGACTGGTCAATCAGGTAGTGCCGGCGGAGCAACTGGAAGCCGTCACCTACAAGCTGGCGGCCGACATAGCCTCCCTGGCGCCCCTGTCCCACGCCGTCAACAAGAAGACGCTCAACCAGGTGCTGGCCAAACCGTCGCTCGATCTCACCCCGGACGAGGCCGACCTTCCGCTCAACCAGTTTGACACCCGTGACTACCAGGAGGGCTACCGGGCGTTTTTGCAAAAGCGCCGGCCCACCTTCATCGGGGAGTAGGGGATCGTGTCAACCCAAAAACCTCGGCAAAGGAGCCCACGCCAGCGGGCCGATTTGTTGCTGGTGGAGAAGGGGTTGGTTGAAAGCCGCGAGCAGGCGCAGGCGCTCATTATGGCGGGGGCCGTATCGACTCCCACCGGTCCGGTGCTAAAGGCCGGCACCTTTTTACCACCGGATACACCGCTGGAGCTAAAGGAACGGCTGCCCTACGTCAGCCGCGGCGGCGTGAAGCTGGCCCACGCTCTGGATACCTGGGCTGAACACTTCGGCATACCGCTGGACGGCATCGTCGCACTGGACGCGGGGGCGTCGACGGGAGGGTTCACCGACTGCCTGCTGAATTATGGCAACAGCCGCGGTATGGGGGGAGCGCGGCGTGTTTACGCGGTGGATGTGGGACACGGGCAGCTGCACTATCGTCTGCGCACCGACCCGCGAGTGGTGTGCATGGAAAAGGTAAACGTGCGCCACCCGTTCCTACTGCCCGAGCCGGTCGATATGCTGGTGGTGGACGTATCGTTTATATCGCTGACGATGGCCCTGCCCGAGCCTTTGACCCACCTGCGTACGGATGGATACGGCATCGTTCTGATCAAACCCCAGTTTGAGGCCCGGCGTGGAGAGGTCGGCAAGGGCGGTATCATTCGCAGCGATGCGTTGCGAAATGACATACTGACGAGGGTTACCGACTGGCTCGGGGCGCGTCCGGAGATTCGTTTGCTGGACACGATAGACTCGCCCATCACGGGGGATGCCGGCAACCACGAATTCCTGGCGCTATTGCGAAAAGTAGAAACACAGCCAAGTTAGGATACTGTTATGTACGTACTACGGAGAATTTTCAAGACCAAACCCGGCGAAGCTCGTCGTGTAGCCAGCTTGCTGCAGAAGCAGGCGCAGGTTTACCACGACGCCGGTCAACGCAGCGAGTTCAAGGTTTATTTCAACGGGGCCACGGTACCCGGCGAAACCGACGTGGTTATATTGGAATGGACTGATGAGGCGCTGATGTCGCCCATGCGCGGCGGCCACCAGCTGCCGCCGGCAGCTCTTGAGCTTGGAGGCCAGATTCGCCCGCTGGTGGAGAGCCACCGCATCGAGTTCATGGAGTTGATGACTCCGGACAAGATGATGGATGTGTAGGGGGAGACGCGCGGCTCGTCATCGCGAGCCTTGTCAACGCGAGCCTTGTCGTTGAAACCGCAGTGTGGTAACCGGCAGCCGACCTGAAGGGTGTTTCTCAAGCAACACGCCGGGTCGTCGAGATTGCTGCGTCTCCGCTCCGCACCAATACTGGTGAAGATACCCCTTGGCGCCGAGTAGAAAAGGTGTGGCTATTGCCGCGCCAAACCTTCGGTATCTGTTCAGAGTTGGAGGTAGTATCCTGGCCCCAACCTGTCTTTCCCGCGCAAGCGGGAATCCAGGAAGCCGAGGATAAGCAACATTGCGGTTAAAAGACGTCTCTGGATTCCGGCTCAAGGCCGGAATGACGGAGTGGTATGGAAATCACACGTCGAGTCTGAACTGTAACAACCTTCGGCTGTCGACCAGCTGAACCACATGGACGGGCCGACGATACCGGCAGCATCTGGTCGGTAGGCTATAATCGCCGCGTCCGACCCATCACAAAAGGAGGCACATCGTGGACGTTCAACAGGTAGCCGAAACACTGCTGGAACGGGGACAAACCGTGTCCGTCGCCGAAGCCTGCACCAATGGATTGCTGGGGTACACCCTGGGAACCATTCCCGGTGCGTCACGCTTCTTCCCCGGCGGTGTCATCGCCTATACCGGTGGATTGAAAGAGAAAATCCTCGGCGTACCAGACGAACTGTACGAAACCGCCGGCAGCGTGAGCCGTGAGATGGCGATCTCCATGGCCCGCGGCGTCCTCGAACTGACCGGAACCGACTACGCCCTGTCCACCACCGGCGTCACCGGCCCGGCAGCCGGACGCAGCGGCCTGCCCATCGGCACGTTCTGGGTTGGCATGGCGGTGAAAGGCGGTGTCGACACTGCCATCGAGATACGCGTGGGCGGCGACCGCGACGATACCAAGCACGGAGCAGTGCAGGCGGCCATCAACCTGCTGGGCAATCAC
Organism: Dehalococcoidia bacterium; assembly: GCA_965217175.1. GTDB lineage: Bacteria > Chloroflexota > Dehalococcoidia > Lucifugimonadales > UBA3495 > Bin87. The sequence continues at coordinate 157,553 of OZ244251.1, read as the reverse complement.
CTGGCCACTGGCTAACGACCCGCGTCGTCCCGCAAACTACGAACATATCGCGCTGCGTTGGCGATCACCGTCATTTCGTAAAAGCAGCGCCACAGGTCTTACGCGCGGCATAACGGAGGATTTCCCGATGCAATTTGGCGTGTCCCTTTCCGCCATCGCCCAACAGCCGGCCGGCATTGACATGCAGCAGGCCTTTGCCGACATCTGCACCTATGTGGGAGCAGCCCGCGACCTTGGCTTCGACATGGTGTATCAGGGTCAGCACTACCTTACCGACCCCTACCAGCAGCTCCAGACCATGCCCCTCCTGGCGCGTATTTCCGCCGAGGCTCGCGGCATGGGGCTGGTGGCCACCATGCTCGTGCCCCTGCATCATCCGGTGGACCTGGCGGAACGGGTTGCCACCATGGACGTGATCACCGGCGGCAGGTTCACGCTGAGCGCAGCGCTGGGCTATCGGGACGAGGAATATGACAACTTCGGTGTCCCACGACGCACGCGGGTGAGCCGGTATCTGGAATGCCTGGAAGCCATGCGGTTGCTGTGGACGGGCGAGAAGGTGAACTACGACGGCCAGTATTTCCAGCTGCGGGACGCTCAGCTGATGTTGCGTCCCGTGCAGCAACCCCATCCGCCGGTGTGGGTGGCTGCCAACAGCGATGCCGCCATCACCCGGGCGGCACGGCTGGGCTACACGTGGTACGTGAACCCTCATGCCAAGTTCGACACCATCAGCCAACAGGTCGAGATGTACCACGAGGCCGCCGGCGCAGCCGATTCGGGCGCACCGGAGCGGCTGCCCATCGGCCGCGAGGTGTTCGTGGGGCGCACGCACGAAGAGGCATTCGCCAGCGCCTCGCCATACCTGGGCGGCAAGTACGAAGCCTACGCCCAATGGGGCCAGGACAAGGCGCTGCCGGGTAACGAAAACTTCCGGGAACCCTTCGAGGACCTGGCGCGAGACCGGTTTATCATCGGCAGTCCCGACGAGGTGGTTGAAGAGCTGTCCCGCTACCGCAAGTTGGGCATGTCGCACGGCTGCTTCCGCATGATGTGGCCCGGTATGCCGCTGGAAGACGGGGTTGCCAATCTGGAGCTGTTCGCGGACCGGGTGGCCCCGCACCTGCGGGAGGACTGAACCGCGGCACGACGACCTTTTGACCTACCCCGGCATCAGGGTTTGGGTTGTCGGGGCGGTCGTTTTGATGCTTTCCCAATCGTATTGCATGGGCACCATGCGGACGGGCCCCCAGGTGGCCGATTGGTCGGCGTAGTGTTCGCTGCCAGGATGGCCCGATGCGCCCAACGGCACCGCCCAAAGCGAGCGTTCCCAGTCTCCCAGGTCGTAGGCGTAGCGGAATACCGACAGGCCGCCCACCGTAGCGAAATCGGCCGGCGAATAGGAACCCGCCCAGGGGGTATCGCCATCGCCGCCGGTGAGAATCTCCGGCGGGTTGAGCAGCGCACCCAGGCTGGGGGTTGCCATCGCCACTGGATGCTGGGGCCGCGCTCGATGCACTCGATCCCATCTCCAGGTTCCCATGTCCGGCCCCAGCCGGTGCGTCAGGATGTGGATTGCCTCTCCCAACGCGGCCGTAAGCGCGGCGGGCCAATTTTCGCCGTTGGGCAGCAGGCTGGTGTCGCCGTCCGTGATGGCGTCGTTCATTAGAATTCGGAACCGGTTTACGAACCCACCGCGCCCCCGATCGACAGGATGCCACGCCAATGCGGCCAGATCCTCGCCGATGTTGTGTTTCAGCAACCGCCACTGCAGCAGATCACGCATGGCGCTGTAGATGGTAGGTTCGATGGCGTCGCGATCCATGCTGCCAGACCAGGATTGCAGGCGATCCAACGCGGCAGCGACCGCCGGGTCAGCGGGTGGCGGACAGGATTGCAGGGCGGCAACATAGGCCCGCGCCGGGAGCGACACCCGTTCGGAATGGATGCGTCCCATTTCGCTGGCCGAAGGATTGGGCATGTTGAGAATGCGATCAGCGACGCGCATGGCACGGTAACCGGGTGCGAAGTCCATTGAGATGTAGTAGGGGTAATCCTCGAGAACGGGCCGGTTATTGGCCGTGACGATGTAACCTTCCGGCGGGTTGATATTGCGGGGCAGATCGGCAAAGGGGATGCTTCCCTGCCATTCGTGGTTCCCGTCCCAGCCCGGCACGGGCAACGGCGCCGGCGCATCGTCGGGGCGGCGGGGAATCTCGCCCCGGCACTGGTAGCCAATATTGCCGTGTACGTCGGCCATGACGAAGTTGTTGACCGGATCAACCCATTCTTCCATGGCATCGGCCAACTCGGTCACACTGCCAGCCTCCAGCATGGCCGGCAGGATGTTCGTCCACGGGTCGCCCTGATTTTCGTAAAAGATCGGCGTGGCGGTGTAGCGCAGGGCGAGGCCGTAACCGGACAACGGATCGCCGCCAACAATCGGGCCGTGGTGGGTCCCCCAGGTGCGCAGATGAACATCATCGCCGTCGCGTACGCGTATCACCTCATCACGAACGTCGGCGTTGTACCAGTCGCCCTGACGTTGATACAGCGAGGCGTCGGCGTCGTTGAACCGTTCGATGTACAAATCCTGATAGTCGGCGCTGGTGTGGGTAACGCACCAGGCCACCCACCGGTTGTGCCCAAAGTGGGGGAAACCGGGCACCCCGGCAAAGGAATTGCCCACCACGTCGAACCTGTCGCAGGCGAGATGGTTCTGGTAATAGACGCTGGGAACGTCCAGGCCACGGTGGCTGTCGCCGGCCAGGATAGGCTTGCCGGTGGCGGTGCGCTCGCCCGAAATCACCCAGGAGTTGGAGCCGCTATCCATCTCGCCGATGACATTCAGGTTGGCGGCGCCGTCGAGTAATTGCTGATAACCCACATCCGCGGAACCGCTGTAGGCGGCGCCGGTGGGGATTATGACCGGTTGACCCGGCGGATACGACGGAAACAACTGCGCCGCCCTCTCCGGCCCCAGCTCCAGCACCAGCCGAGCCCGCCACGCTTTGCTCTCAAACACGCCCATCAATACGTGACGCACCTTGTAAATGGCCAGGCTGTGCCACGGTTCCCAAGGCTCGGGCGCTATCCCGGTGATGCCGTACTCCACCGGCAGGGGCGCGTCGCTTTCGATGAATGCGTTGACCCCGTCGGCATAGGATTCCAGCATCGCCCGGGCGCGGGCGCCGGCGGCGGCGCAATCGGCGCGGGCCGCGTCTTCCAACCGGTGGCGGCGAATCTGAATATCCTGTCCCACGGCAGAGGGGCCGACCGCTTCGGCCCAGCGGCCCACTGCTCGCCGACGGTCATATTCCATCGCCCATAACCGGTCCTGAGCGGTCACAAACCCCTGGGCGAACCAGGCGTCGTGTTCGTCGGTGGCGCGGATGTGCGGGATGCCCCATTCGTCGCGCCAAACCTGAACCGCGGCATGCAGGCCGGACAGGGATATTCCGCCGTCCAGGGGAGGTATGGCAGCGCGAAGTTCGGCGTGGGTGATGGAGGCAGCGGCGGCGTCTACGGTCATCGGGGGCACCTCATTACGGTCTGATGGCCCAATAGTACCCCACCGGCGAATGGGCTGCATCCGGCCTAAACCGTGTCCAGCCGGTGCATCCATGTAAGATGCCGATGCCCGCTCCCTCAGTAAATCACTCCTGCTTCTTCCAGCCGCTCGATCTCCGCGGACGGCATCCCCAGCAGTTCTCCAAACACGTAGGCGTTATCCTCGCCGATGTTGCTGTACTTGCCGAACTCAATGGGCGTGCCCGACATGCGTGCCGGTATGGTCCACGAAACGCTCTCGCCTTCCGTCCACTCGGTGGCCTTCACGCCCCGTTCCGCTTCCCAATATCGCGTGTCCTGATAAAACCCCCGCGACTTCAGGTGTGCGCTGTCGTTCAGGTCCTCGCCCTGGGAGACTATGCCGGCCGGCACGCCGGCAGCCTGCAATATTCCCATGAGCGAAACCGAATCCTGAACCTGCGTCCATTCAGTGATGCCCGCGTCCAGTGATTTCTCGTTCTTGCGCCGCCCGATGCGTGTTTCGAACTCGGGTGTGGTGGCCCAGGCCGGATCGCCCATGGCCGTCCGCAAACACTGCCATTGCTGGTCGTTGGCGGCCGAGATGGCGATATACCGGTCTTCGCCGGCGCACGGATACACCCCGTGAGGCACGGCGTAGGCGTCCCGATTGCCCCGACGTTGCGGCCCGCGACCGTTGACCTGGTATTCCAGCAGCGCTGGCCCGCAGGTTGCCACGCCCGACTTGAATATCGACGATTCCATCGTTGCCGTTTTGCCGGTCAGATTCCGCCGCATCAAGGCCGCTATGATGGCCGCCGGCTGGAACACGCCGGTATGGTAGTCGGAGTAGGACGTGTTCACCACCCCGGGAGGCTCTTCGTCCTCGCCGGTCATTAGCGATACGCCGGACAGGTGTTGTACCAGGATTCCAAATGACTTGTAGGTGTAGTACGGCCCGTGCCCGCCCAAACCGGTCTGCCACATGATTACGGAGTCGGGCCGATGCTCGCGGATGGTGGGGAAGTCGATGCCCCAGCGATCCAGAATATTGCGGCGGAAGTTGGTCATGAACACGTCGCTGATGCGCACCAGTTCCAGCATCAGGTCGCGTCCCTTCGGCGTCCGCACGTCCAGCGTAATTCGCCGCTTGCCCCGCTGGTACTCCGGTTGCCCAGCGCCCCTGGACCATGCCGGTATGAACGCCATCTCATCGAGTACCTTGTTGGTTTCCACCTTGATGACTTCTGCGCCCAGCGACCCCAGAATGCGCCCGGTGAGCGGCAAAGCCACGTAGGGGCCAAACTCCACTACGCGGATTCCTCTCAGTGCGTTGGTGTTCACGGTATCCGTCATATCCGTTCCTCGAAATTGCTCCGGCGTCGGGCTAAATGACTCCATCCGCCCGCAGGGCAGCCAATTCTGCTGCGTCCAATCCCAACTCGCCGCGAAATACGGCCATGTTGTCCGATCCAAGCGCTGGCGCGGGTCGCTTCCGTGGTGAAACCTCTTCACTGTGGAAAATGCCCAGCGGATATTTCAGCGTCCCCATGTTCCCGTCATCGTGCTCGATCTCCGACCAAAACCCCGACTCGGCCAGTTGGGGGTCTGCCAGCAGGTCGGCGACGTCATTCACCGGCAGGAACACCAGATTGCGGCGTTGACCTTCGTGGAACAGTTCCTGAACGGTAAAATTCTCCGCAAATTCCAAAAAGAGCGCCGTTATGATGTCGATGTGTTCCGCCCGGTCCTGGTTGCCGCCCCGATATGCTTCGTTGAGGACCTCGTCGTTGCCGGTAACTTCGTGAATCCACTCGGCCAGTGCGTCCCACTCCCGCGGTGTGATGACGCCAGCGGAGATCCACCCGTCCTTGCAGGGATAGGCTCCCAACGGGATCACCAGCGTGGAGTTGGTGCCAACCCGAGTTACGTTCTGTCCCAGCTTGCGCCACAGCAGCGCCGGATGAGCGTCGGTGTAGTAGGTGATCAACGCTTCCTGTGATGAGACGTCGATGTGCTGGCCGTCTCCGCCGCCGAAATCCCGATGATACAACGCCGCCAGAATCCCGACTGCCGCGTACTGAGCGGCGGGATAGTGGCTGTGTTCATTGCCCTGTCTAACCGGCGGTTCGTCGGGATCGCCAGTAATTTGCATGTAACCACTGGCCGCCATCACCACCAGGTCGTCGCCCTGATAGTCGGCCCACTCGCCGGTGCAGCCAAATGGTGTTACCGATGCCATCACCAGACCGGGGTTTGCGGCCCGCAGCGCATCAAAACCGATTCCGCGGTCGTAAAGATAGTGCCGGTCGAAACTCTCGATGATCACGTCCGCGTCCGCAGCCAGCCGGCGGAACAATTCCCGACCCGATTCGCACTCCAGATCCAGGGTGATTGAGCGTTTGTTGGTGTTGTAAAACATGAAATCCAAACTGCGCTCGGTGTTTGGCGCGTCGTCCGGATATGGGCCCAACCGTCGCGACGGGTCGCCACCCGGAGGTTCCACCTTCACCACATCCGCACCGTAATCGGCCAGCAGGCGACCGCAGAATGCCGCCCGCCGGTCGGTCAAATCCAGAACCCGGTAAGGCGGAATCAAATCCGCGCCGGTGTAGTCATCAAACCGAGGCATAGCCCTCCAACTCCCTTGCCAAACGAGGCCAGTACGATGTTCGGTCGCCGCCAATGTATCGCCGGCGCTCCCCCATGTCAAAACCGGTCTGCCATGTCAGCGCGGAATCCCCCTGCACAGCGTTCGGGCGCCCACAAATCCCCAACCCGAACGGCGTAGCAACTCGGCAATCCCTCCCGCGCAGCGCAACCGGAAAATCCTACCGGGTTGGTTGATTATGATACCCTCGTTTCCATCCCAATCTGCCCGTGCCGAGAGTTGCTCCATGTCTACCATGCACCCTACCGATATTAATGCTGCGCTGGTCAATCTGGTTCGAAAGCGCAATACCGACTGGTGGCAAACCGCCGCCATTGGTCTTACTCCCGCCCTTCGCCCCATCCTGGCCCTGCAGGACACCCGAACCCTCGGGTCCGCCACGGACTCCCACCGGCCGGCCGTGCTGCTCGTCGCCGGACTGCGGGGAAACCCCTCCGACACGCCCCGCCTGTTGGTTGCGCTGGATCGGTTCACCCAATCCGCAGCCTCCGGAGCCTCTGGGGTTGCGTTATCCGCAATCGTCGCCGCCAATCCAGACGCCCTGGCCGGCGGTGACTGGGAAGCCAGTAGTGACCGACGGATCGACTTCACCGCCGGTTATCCACCCCGGGAAGGGTTTTATTTCGACGAAACCGCTCCGGAGCGTCGCTACCTGTGGCGCTGGATTAACTACGAAGCCCCCGACCTGGTTGTAGAGGTCGCGTTGATCGACGAGGAAAATGCCCCGCCGCGTTGGGAAGCCAACGCCGTGGCCGTGGGTTCTACGGTTGCCTCCGCCCTGACAACCGGCGATGTGTCCGACGATGACTCGCTGGTCGCCGCCCTCGGCCAACCCGCCGATGATGCCCCCGGCCGCATCCCTGCCCTCCGTCTCACCACCCACTGGTCTGGACTCACCGATGCGTTGACCGATTTGTGGGCGCTTACCGGCAGGGGTGCAGACATACCGCCCTCCGCCGGCCGACTCGCCCTGGATGCCCGCCGATCCCGCTCTCCGCTCGCCCTTGCCAATATCCTGGCCGGGCGCTACGGCCATGTGCTGGACCCGGTCAACTATACCCAGGGCGTCGGAATCAGCGGCCGCCTGCGTCTGGCTGCCCTCGACGATACCTATCCCGACCCGACTGCCGAGATCGCGAACCTGGTGGAACCGATCATCGCCGACCCGGCGAAATACCTGGACAACGCTGGAGGCGCTGCCCTCACCGGGGTGGTATGGTCGGCGCGGCAGGCCGACGTGACGGGCGATGATCGTTATCGGCAGCTGTTCTTCAACGCCGCCGATCGGTTCTCGTCCCGTGGGTTGGGTGAAGCTCCTGCCCCCTGCGACCCCGATTTCCGCGTTGAGGATATGTTCATGACCGGCGCGATGCTGGGTCGCGCGCATCGAATCAGCGTCGACGCCAGGTACGCTGATATGCTGGCCAACTTCCTCGTTGACGGCGGTGACGTACAGCAGGACAACGGCCTGTTCTGGCACGCCCGTTCCGCCCCGTACTACTGGAGCCGTGGCAACGGATTTGCGGCCCTGGGCTACGCCGAGGCCCTGACCTACCTGCCCAATGATCACCCGGCCCGGCCCGAGCTTTTGCGAAGGCACCGCAACCACCTGGACGCCCTGTTAAGGGTCCAGCAACCCTGGGGCACGTTCGGGGAGCTGGTCGATGTCCCCGGAGCCTGGGGCGAGCTCACATCGACCAGCATGGTGGGCTACGCGCTGGCCCGCGGGTTGCGCAGCGGCTGGCTGCCGGCTGATGAAGAAGCTGGGTATGGTCGTGGCCTTACTGCCTGCTGGCGTGCGTTGCGTGAGCGCATCGACGAAGTCGGCGGCGTGGTGGACGGTTGTATCAGCACCGGCGTCATGCCAGACATTCCGGCCTACCTGAATCGCACTGCCGTCAACGGCTACGACGACCGCACCGGCAGCATGGCCCTCTGGTTCGCCTGCGAGATGCACCAATATCTGACTGGCGCCTCCAGGTAGGCACCCTCCTGCGTACCCACTTTGTCATTGCGACCGCGTACTCGATGCAGGAGTTGGCAACCTTGTCACCGTAGCAACGGCGGTTCGCCGACGTGAGTTCAACCTCATCGCTATTGTCACGTCGTTATGCTCCTCGCAATGACAGATTAAATTGGGGCAAGGGTGCGGGTAGGCGCCGGGTCAAATCCCGGCAGGTCTGCGTGCTAAAATGGCCGGAACACCGGTTTACACCGGATGGAGGGTCCAACATGCTGACCAGGCTGGAAGTTAACGGGTTCAAAAATCTGGTCAATTTCGCGTTGGATTTTGGCCCGTACACCTGCATCGCCGGGCCCAATGGCGTTGGAAAGTCAAACATCTTCGACGCCATCAAGTTCTTGTCGTTGCTCACGGACCACACCATCAATCAGGCCGCTTTGCGATTGCGAAATGTGGCGGAGGATACGGGCGACATTAGCGACCTGTTTTTCTCGGGAGGTGGCGCTCAAACTCAACGCATTGAGTTCGCCGTGGAGATGTTGGTGGATCGAGAGGTTTCGGACGATTTTGGGCGAACGGTGGAACCGTCTTCTTCCTTTTTGCGTTACGAAGTCGCCTTCCGCCATATACCACCCTCGGCGCAGGCTGGCCCCCTGGGTGGCCTGCGTTTGGAGCGCGAGGAACTTCGCCCCATCACCACGGGACGCGCGTCCCGTCATCTGAAATTCCCGCATAACAAAAGCAGATTCCGCGACAGCGTCGTGTATAACAACCGGCATAGCCAATCCGGGTATGTTTCGACCCATGCAGATGAAAAAACCGGACAGGCTGCCATCACGGTGCATCAGGACGGCGGATCTTACGGACGCGGTCGCCCGGCGCCGGCCGAAGGGGCGACGCGGACCATCATCGGCACGGAGAACACAGCGGCCACTCCGACGATACTGGCGGCCCGACGCGAGATGCAAAACTGGCGTATCCTGGCGCTGGAACCCTCGATCATGCGCCGGCCCGACCGCTTCACCGACAAACCTGGCATTACAGCCAACGGAGGGCACATCCCAGCTACGTTGCAACACCTGGCTGGAAGTGTGCGTGGCGAAGATGCCGATAACGCCCGGATTTTTGAAATAGTAGCCAGCCGATTGGCTGACTTTGTTCCGGTGCGTACTGTCCGCGTATTGCGCGACGATGTGAGGCAATTGCTGTCGTTGGAGATGGAGGAACCGTCCGGCGTTCGTTTGGGAGCCAACTCGATATCCGACGGCACCCTGCGGTTCCTGGCGCTGGTTGCAATCGAGGAAGCCTCTAATACTTCCGGACTCTATTGCATGGAAGAACCCGAAAACGGTATACACCCGCAAAAACTGTCTGCCATGAACCAGCTATTGCTCGACATTGCTGTTGACCCACAACTGAAAGTAGACCTGGACAACCCGCTGCGCCAGGTGATTGTCACGACTCATTCTCCGTACTTCGTGCAGTTACAGAACCGTCATGATCTTGTAATGGCGAAAGAAAAGGCGACCCTCCCTACATGTGGTGAGACTGTGCAACACCTGAAGTGCCATCCCTATGCACATTCATGGCGTTGTTCCGGTGACGAAAGCGACTGCATTGATTTTGTGGCGTTGCAATCCTATCTGCTCCCGCCCAATGAGGCTCAAATAGCCTTTCCGCCGGATTTCTGGGCGAGAACCTGATGCGGCGATGGCTACCGTGCGCCCGGCAGGGTTCACACCGCTGAGGAGGGCAGGTCGCCGTGGGGCATGAGTTACGTCGGGCGCGTGTTCGTCCCGCCACAGCGTTGTGGGTTCGCCGTTGAATTTACCGGTCGATTTATCGAATGCGTCTGTTGCCGCCGGTGGTCAGCGCACGAGAGGGTGTAGAATCTTGGGCGGATTTACGCGACGACTCCATCGTGGCGTAGCAGGAATCAAGGCCAATTTCTGATATGCACCTTCTAATCGCCTTCATATCCCGAAACACACCCTTCTACTATGGTTGGATAGTTCTCGGAGCCGCCGGCAGCAGCATGGTGGTGCGAAACGCCGCCGGCAGCCTCACCTTCGCCGTCTTCGTGCCCCTGATCGCGGAAGATACCGGATGGAGCCGTGCCATCGTAGGTGGCGCAGCCGCCGTCGGAGGTTTGTTGGCCACCGGCGCATCGCCTCCCTTCGGTTGGGCCATCGACAAGTTCGGAGCCCGGGTCGTGCTGGTGTTGTCGCTGGTCATCATCGGTCTCAGCACTATGGCGCTGGCCTGGCTCGAAGTGCACATCGCAATCTTCTATGCTGCCATGGCCATCGGGCGCATCATGTTCAGCAGTCCGCTGAACGTGGGTCCGGCAACCGTGGTCGGGCGCTGGTTTGTCAAGCAGCGCGGCCGAGCCACCGGGCTGCTGTTCTTGTCCCACTCGGGGGGCATGGCGTTATTTCCGCTGGTGGCCACCTGGTTGAGTTATGCGTACAGTTGGCAAACGGCGTGGATCGTGCTGGGACTCATGGTGTACGCAATCGCGCTGGCTCCGGCGGCATTGCTGATCGCACAGCGGCCTGAGGACGTCGGAATGCTTCCTGATGGCGATCTCCCGGACGGCGCTGTTCCCGATGCCAACGCCGCCGGTAGTGCGACAGCGGCTCCGGTGGACACCGAACCGCAATGGACAACGCGACAGGCCCTGCGAACGCCGGCCCTTTGGGTTTTGGCCATCGGTACCGGGTTTCTTTTCCTGCTGCAGTCGGGCACCAACGTTTATCAGGCCGATCTGCTGCGATCTCGTGGCATCGACCTCACGTTGTCGCAGTTGAGTATCGTCGTCAATGCGGCCGGCACCGGGTTGGGCAGCCTTTTATGGGGCCGGGTGGTTGAGAAGCTGCGAGTTTCTTACACCTACGCCATAGTGGCTCTGGTAATGGCGTTGGCCCTGGGTCTGTTCGTAGTCGCCGACAACGTATTGTTGGGGTTTACCGCGGCGGGCCTGTTCGGGATTGCCGTGGCCGGCATCCTGGTGGTGCCCGCCGTTGCCTACGCTGATTTCTTCGGACGTCAGTCCCTGGGGACCATCCGCGGTGTTACGGAGCCGTTCACTTCGTTGGGGCAGGCTATCGGGGCCGTGTCGTCCGGGTTGGTGTTCCAGTTTGCCCATTCGTACACCTACGCCTTTGTTGTGTACGCCATGTTGGCGATGTTGACTGCGGCTGCCCTGCTGTTGGCCCGCCCTCCCACTTATCCGGCCGCCGCCGCGATCGCCGGGGAAACCGCCGATTAGGGCCCGTAATGTCCTATGGCCCGGCTATGGGGAGGTCGGGATAAGCCTGGGAAGTAGGAAAGGGTCGGTCTGGATCAACCCGTCGCAACTGGTAAGCATCGGACTCCATGATGGCGTCAATGTTGGCAGGGAAGTCCTCGAAGCGGTCGGCGAAGGCGCGTATCAGCCGGCCGGACAGCGTTCCGCAGTCGTCGCTACCCAGGAATACTGCCAGCGCCGCGGCACGTTCTATCGATGCGCCCTCTCCTGAAGTCACCTGAATACCGCGCTCGTACATCGCGGTGTCGCCGATCTCTTTCGCCAGATCCCGTGTCTCTTCCCACATGCGGGTGTGGATGGATCCGGGACTGATGGCGTTCACGGTTATGGAGGTGTCGGCCAACTCCAGAGCCAGGTTCTCGGTGAGGTTTACGATGGCCACCTTGGCAGCGTCGTAGGCGGTAACGTTGGGTCCGCCCACGCCTGACATGTTCACGATTCGGCCTGAACCCTGCTCCAGCATGATCGGGATTACCGCCCGGCAGCCGAAGTACACCCCCAACAGGTGGACGTTGATGGTTCGCGCCCAATCGTCCGGATCGTTTTCCCACAGGCGACCGACGGGGCCGATGTTTCCGGCGTTGTTGACCATCACGTCAATTGCGCCGTAACGGTCCAGCGTGCGGGCCACCGCATTGTCCATCTGGCGACGGCTGGTCACGTCGGCGACTACCGTCAATACCTCGGTTCCGAACCTTTCGGTTATGCTCTGCGCCGTTTCCTGCAATTCGGCGTCGGTGCGAGCTGCCAGGGTAAGTTTTGCTCCCGCCTCGGCGTATGCCATTGCGATGGCCTGTCCGATTCCACGACCACCGCCGGTTATCAACGCCACGCTCCCGTCGAGTTTCTTCTGGTCAACCATGGTGTGCCTCCTCCGGTGGAACGTGGGTCAATACCGCGGTGGTACAATTCGGCTACATACTACACGATGGGAGTGTACCCATGAGCGATGAAATCCGGCCCGGCGCCGGGGTTGCCAATACGGTTTCCTTTACCAGCATGGCGTCTGGAACCCGCGAAGACTACGAGCTGCTGGAGCGGCTGGAGGCGGAATTCGCGGCCGGCGCTGCCGAACGGGTACTGGACCAGCTGCGCGGCCTGGCGGGATCGTTGGGCGGATACCAGGTTGACCGGTTGGAACATTCGCTGCAAACGGCCACCAGGGCGCATCTGGACCACGCCGACGAGGAAATGGTCGTCGCTGCCCTGCTCCACGACATCGGCGACTTGCTGTCACCCCACAACCACAGTGAGCTGGCCGCCGCGGTGCTTCGGCCGTACGTGTCCGAGGAAACCTGGTGGATTGTCCGGCAACACGGCCTGTTCCAGAGTTACTACTACGCGCACCATCACGGCGGCGACCGCCATGCCCGCGATCGCTACATCGACCATCCCTGGTATCAGGCGGCGGTAGATTTCTGCCACCGGTGGGATCAGCCATCATTCGATCCGGCTTTTCAGTCCCTCCCACTGGCATTCTTTGAGCCCATGGTGCGCCGCATTTTTGCACGCCAACCGTTCAGCACGGTGGCCTGAATTCCGTTTCGATACGACCCCGCAAACCACCACAACCCCACACGAGGTAACCAACCATGACCCTGGAAGGCAAAGTAGCACTGGTGACCGGCGCCGGCGGTATGCGCGGCGTGGGTCGTGCCACCGCCCTGAAGCTGGCGTCCCAAGGTGCTGACGTAGCAATTACCGATATTCGGCGCCCGGCAGACGACCTGCCTCCTGGCGAGGTTCGCTCCGAGTGGCAGTCCATCGACAGCGTGGCCGACGAAGTGCGTGGTTTGGGACGCCGCGTGCTACCGATTTACGCCGACCTCTCCGAAAGCCAACAGATCGAGGATCTGGTAGCGCAGGCGGTGGATCATTTCGGCCGCCTGGACATTATGGTCAACAACGCCCGCGCCGTTATTGGCCGGGACAAGGTTCCGGTTACCGAGCTGGATGAAGACGTTTGGCATCACTTTCTGTCCATCAACACCACCGCCGTTTTCCTGTGCACCAAATTCGCCGGCCGCGAGATGGTGCGCATGGGCAACGGTGGGCGGATCGTCAATATCGCCAGCAACGCCGGCAAGCAGGCCAGCGCGGATGGCGCCGCCTATTCTTCCAGCAAATTTGCCGTCATAGGATTGACCCAGGCTTCGGCGCTGGATCTGGCGGCCCACGGCATTACCGTCAACGCGGTGTGCCCCGGCCCCATCAACACCGACCGGATGAGTTATTGGGAACGCGACCAGGCTGCCCAGCGCGGATTGACCCAAGAGCAGTTTCGGGCCCAAATTGTGTCCGCATCCGGCGAACGCACCCCGTTGGGACGCATCGCCGAGGCTGGGGACGTAGCCAACCTCGTTTCCTTTCTCGCCGGCCCTGACTCCGAATTCATCACCGGCCAGTCATACAACGTCAACGGCGGCCTGTTGTTCCACTGACCAGATTTACCAATCGCAGGAGCTCTCAAATGCAGTACGGATTCACCCTGCCGGGGCGCGGCCCTCTGGCAAACCCCGACAACCTGGCCACCATCGCGCAACGCGGTGAGGCGTTGGGCTTCGATTCCATCTCTCTTGGAGATCACATCCTCGTTCCCCACAGCATTTCGTCCGAATATCCATACACCCAAACCGGCGAGTTTCCCGGGTCAACAACGGGTCAGTCCATGGAGCAAATCACCGCCCTGGCCTTCATGGCCGGCTGCACCGAAAAAATCCGACTGGCCACCTCGGTGCTAATCGTGCCCCATCGCAACCCGATTATTGCCGCCAAATCGCTGGCGACCCTGGATTACCTGTCCGGCGGCCGACTCATCATCGGAGTGGGCGTGGGCTGGATGCGTGAAGAGTTCGAGGCTGTTGGTTGCGAACCATTTGATGAACGCGGCGCCGTCACCGATGAATATATCCGCGCGTTCAAGGAGCTATGGACGTCTGACAACCCCACGTTCGAGGGTAAGTACGTCAGTTTTTCTGATATCAATTTCCTCCCCAAGCCGGTGCAAAAGCCACATCCGCCCCTGTGGGTCGGGGGAGAAAGCCGGCCGGCCATCCGTCGCGCCGCCACTCTGTGCGATGGTTGGTATCCCATCGGCAACAACCCGTCGTTCCCGGTGGGCACGCCCGATGCACTGCAGCAAGGTATGGATCGTCTCCGCCGCACCGCTGAACGCGCCGGTCGCAACCCCGAAGAAATCCAGATTATTTACCGGAGCCACGACTACCGCATCACTGGCGCCGATACGAGCAGCGAGCGTACCCGTTTCACGGGCAGCAGCGAGCAGATCGCCGGAGATATCCGCCAGTATCAGGATATGGGCGTCAGCTACCTGGTGCTGGATATCGCCCGGCTCAGCGGAGATGGCAATCTGGAAGAAACCCTGGGTCATCTGGAGGATTTCACCACCCAGGTCGCCGCAAAAGTCTGATCCAACCACCACGCCCAATTTATTTTTTGACCTGGGAAGCCGGTCACCGGTAACCTTCGGCCAATGCCCTTTTCTCTAACGGCCGACAACGCCATCGCCTATCTCGTCCGACGCGGTGTCGTGGATGCCGCGGCCGCCGGCGTCGCAACCGCCGAGATGCTGGGTGGTGGCGTTTCGAATATCGTGGTGCGCGTTTCTACGCCCGGCGATCCCGATGGCGCTTTGGTTGTAAAACAGTCGCTACCGCAGCTGAGAGTTCCCCAGGAATGGTTGGCAGACCGGCATCGCATCCACCGTGAATGGGCCAGCATACGTTATCTGGCCGACGTGTTGCCGCCCGCCTGCATTCCGCGAGTTGTTTACGAAAACGAGGAAGATTTCCTTTACGTGATGACGTCAGCCCCGGCAGCAGGTGTCAATTGGAAGGATGCCCTGCTCGGCGGCCGCGTAGATGTCCCGGTTGCCGGCAAGGTCGGAGCCTTGTTGGGAATGATCCACCGGGCCACGCAAATCGAGGACGGCAACATTCCGGCCAGCCTGCAGCCGTTCGCCGATCAGCAGTGTTTCGTCCAGTTACGCATCGATCCATACCATCGCGCCACAGCAGGCGTCCATCCCGACCTCGCCCGTGCAATCGAAGCCGAAGCACAGCGAATGCTCAATCATCCGATGGCGATGGTGCACGGTGATTACAGTCCCAAAAACGTCATCGTAACTGGCGCCGGCGATTCCGCCGCCGTGTTTTTGCTGGATTTTGAGGTTGTGCACATGGGCAATCCAGTTTTTGATCTGTCTTTTATGATCAATCACCTGACCTTGAAGGCAGTTCATCGGCCCGAATTGACCGAGCGTTACAACCGGGCCGCCCGGTCTTTCTGGGATGGTTACACCCGCGCCGTCGAGTTGCAGTCGAATGATGTTGTGGAACTGGAATCTCAGACCATCCGCCAATTGGGTGTGCTTCTGCTGGCCCGCGTGGATGGCAAATCCCCTGCGGAGTACATCATTACCAATGACGCCCGGGACCGAGTGCGTCGGCTGGCCCGTTTGATATTGTCCGGCGGCTTGACTCGGATATCCCACGTACATGACTGGCTGTTGAATCCCAGCATCGGTTGATCTCGGTACGCGATATGCCGGTGCAGTCGGCGGTGCGTCTCCGGTTGCCGGATCCTCCAACACGGTCAACCTGACTGACATCAGACCCTTGTGCGGTCGTGTTCCGGCTGTTTATCGTGGATGATGTAAACCGCTAAATCATTTAGACCACTGCAACCGAGAGTCCGCAACACCGATGCAAGCCATGCCCAACTTACAACACTCGGCATCCCAACCCATGACTGCAGCTGCTGAACCTCTGCAGCCAGTGGACAGCGATGCTTCTCTGCGCCCCGAAAGCGAAATGAACCCTGCCTGGCCGGCAGTGTTCTATCCAACAGCCACGCCCGGCGAAATGTTCCGATGTCTGAATTCCCGGACGCCAAGGTTGTTTGCTGACCTGACCGGATACCTGGTCATGCTGCCGGAACCTGACCTATATCTGCTCACGGCCGCTGTTTTCTCGCTGCATCAGCATCCGGAGGCTGCGGAGAGTTGGGACATTTCGTGCTTCGGTGGCGAACCGGAAATTCAGGACGCCCGCGCTCCGGTTGAAATTTGGTCACCGCGACTCGTGGCGGCGCTGCTCACCGAGCTGGGATGGCGCAATTGCCGCGAAATGGGCAGCAATCCCACTGGCGCGGCGCGTCGGGGAAGGTTACTGCAACTCGTAAGCACGTTTGCGCCGTTGTCCCGTTCCGGACCGTCTCCCACGCACCGGGACAAGATGTTGGGCAACTGCCCGTTCTGCGCCGCGCAAGCGGAACTTTGCGTGCTGCTTCCGGAGGTTCGATGGCGGTGCTTCTCATGCGAACGTGGCGGCGGGTTGCTGGAATTTGGCCAGGAACTTCTCCAAGCCACGATGGGGATTGCCTCATCATAAATTCCCGGCGCTACGCCGGTTATTTGATTCCGGTAGAACGGCGACGCAACGGAAGCTAACGATTCCTGTTTCCAGCATTCTATGAAATGACGCGGGTGGCTGGACGTCCACCTCATTGGGCAGCCCAAACGCGGTATATAGCCGACTCGGCGGTGGCAGGCGCAACGGGCGCTACAACGACGATTACCTTGCCGGTCTCAGATGCCGGAGTCTCCACTGAGCCGGCAAGAACATCTCGGATGGGGTCGTATTGCAACCCCATGCGGGTGATGGCGGGTTCGGTCCCGTCGGAGATTACCCAGACGATCCAGTCCTGAGCGACGCTGTTGTTCACTCGAACGAACCCGTCCGGGCGCCAATCTGTCGGGGTGCGCGCGCCGTCTCCAGGCAACCGAATGTCTCGCACGCAGAATCCCGGGCCATGAATCGCGTCATCAGTAACGTAGTGGAACCTGATCATCACCTGGCGGCCCGCATACTCGTGGAGCGAAACTTCGGCGCGCTGCCAGTCCCTTGACCCCGTGTAACCCGGGCCGAAGCTGTTGCCCACGGGATTCTCATCGGTCGTTGCCTCTGACGGAAGAACGTCCCAGGTGGCGCCACCGTCTTCCGAGATTTCCACGTAGGTGTAGTCCCAGTTCTCTTCGATCTCAAACCAGCTGAGGAAATCCAGGCTGGGAGGTTTTTCATACTGCCCGGTTTGCGGCACGCTAACAACACCGGTCAACGTGGATGAAATGGAATCACCGCGATTGCTCCACCAACAGGACCCGCCCGGGATCTGCGTCGGCAACAGCGAAGTGGTGGCGCTGCCCTCAAAATGAACCGTGTAAGCATTGCCGTCTTCCCCGCTTATTCCCCAGTAATCGGCGGCAAACTGCGCCAGGGCGGATTCTCGGGCTTCGTCGCCCGCCTGTTGTCTTCGAGTGAGGGTGGCGCTTACGTCCAGGTTCGCATAGCCATATACCCCGTTGTCACTGTCCAGCATGTTGGCCAATACCCAGTCGGCAAATACGGAATTGAAGCTGGCGGGATGCCCGTCGTTGGTTGTTGCTTCCTGCGTGGCCAGATACGCGTCAATGGACGCCATGCCGTCGGCAGGCTCGGCGAGCAATGCAGCCAGGCCTTCTCCGTGGATATAGTGTTCCCGCAGGTAGTGGGCGAACAGCGACGCAGCGCCGTAATTCAAGCCCACTTCGCCGCCAAATTCTGATGGCCAGTTCACCAATGATGTATTGGGACGCTGCAGGAAAGCGCCTGCACTGACGGTTGATAGCCCCGCCTCCGTTACGGCCAACTCCGACAGCCCTTCGTTCAACCAGGTGGATTCTGACGGGTCAGCAGCTCCGTGGATAACGTGCTGCAATTCGTGGGCCACCGTCGACAGGTAGCTATCGCTCCCGATCCGTAAGCTGCGCGCGTTGGCATTGATGTAAATCGCAGTTATCTCGTTGCTGTATTTGGCGACGGTGGCCGGGAACGCGTCCGCTCCAGATACGTAGCCGGCCAGACCCAGTATGCGTCCGTTTACAATGTGCAGGCGGTTGGTCTCGCCGGAGAACCCGTATGCCGGTGATCCGAAAGCAGCGTGTATTTGCGGGAACACCTGTTGCTCAGCCTGCGCCGTTGCCTGCTCCAGGTCATCGTCTTCGACACTCAGGTCGTGTTCTACCCACCAGTAAGCGCTATTTGATATGGCCGCCAACCGGAATAATTTGCGATCCATGGTCAGGCGGTTTGAATCCAGGATCCAGAATCGGGCTTCGGCTCCCACCGCCAGAACCGTCCCGGTGAACTGGTGTGGCGCCGCTTCTGGTTCGATGCCTTTCCAGCGCAATTGCCTGGCTAACGCCGTCAGGTCGCGGTCGGGCGGGATGGGAAAGTCGTCGGCAGTCATCCTTGCCGACTGGCTGGTGTAACCGGACGGCGTATCAGTTGCATCCCGCTTCGCCGGGGTGTCGGCGACGAGCGTCGGCAAGGATGACACCACGGTTGGTTCGGCATCCGCTGACACCGGTGTGTCATCCGGCGTTGCTAAAGCCGGCAACCCTGGTGGTCCACCAGCAGTGCACGACGCGAAAACCGCAAGCAAAACCACCGACAACAGGGCCAGTGGCGCAACCCCCTTCATGCTCCCGAAGCGTCCGGCTCAGGAGGTTTGGGTACAGCCGGCGATCCGGGCGTAACTGGATTTGTGGAGGGTGGCTGTGGGTCAGTGTTGAAACGGTTCATTGCGATGCTGATCCCATCGGTGAGGAAACATTCCAGAGCGTCCGCTGCCCTGATGACGCAAGCCTCTGCGTCCGGTTGCTCCTCGGGTGAGAATCGACCCAATACGTGGTTTACGCTGCCCGAACCCCCGTCTGGCGGCCCGATGCCGATACGCAACCGCGGGAATGCCGTGGTGTGTAACGTTCGTATGATGTCCTTGATCCCGTTGTGTCCAGCGTCAGATCCCTGAGTCCGCAAGCGGAGTCTGCCCAGGGGCAGCGCCATTTCGTCGTAAACAATTATGAGCTCCGCCGGCCGGCTGCCGAACCTTGCCATCAGATACGCCACCGACTCGCCCGACAGATTCATGAAAGTGCGCGGCTTGGCCAGCACCACGGGAGCGCCGTTGCGGTAACCCTGGCCCAGCACGGTGGTGCGTCGCCGGTCGTTGACCGCGATCCCCCAGCGTTTTGCGAGGAGATCCACACACGCGAAACCTATGTTGTGGCGGGTATCCCGGAATCGATCCCCGGGGTTACCCAACCCTACTATCAAATATGGTCTGTCTTTCGTCTCCTGCATGTTATTCCCGGTCTGCCAGATTGCCATCGTCCCGGTTCAGTCCAAAGTGTTCGTGTGGGAAAGGCCGTGTCAGTCCCGAATAAGGGGCGGGGTTTCATGCCCGCCCCTTGATTTCAACGCTCACTCCTGCCGGGAGATAACGTTGAATCATGTAACAATTTTTTCAGCCTGGCCTGGCTACCCCTCCTGCAGAGCTTCCAGCACCGCGGTGGGTGAAATCGGAAGCTTGTTTACCCGCACGCCAACAGCGTGATAGACGGCGTTGTGCAACGCAGCCAACGGAGGGATGATCGGCGCTTCGCCGACGCCCCGCAAACCGTAGGGATGGCGCGGATTCGGCACCTCTACTATGACGGTTTCGATCATCGGCAAATCAAGTGCGGTTGGCATCCGGTAGTCCAGGAAGCTGGAGTTGAGCATCCGACCGTCGCTGGCGTACGTGTAATCCTCGGACAGGGCCCAGCCCAATCCCTGAACCGTGCCTCCCTGCATCTGACCTTCCACGTAACTCGGATGGACGGCAGTACCGGCATCGATAAAGGCGGTACAGCGCAGCACGTCAACTTTGCCCGTTTCCGGGTCAACTTGCACGTCGACGATGTTGCCCGCAAAGACGGGGCCAACGCCGGTTGACGTGGCAGAAGCGGATGCGGTCAGGGGCCCGCCGGTTCGCATCATGCGGCCAGCCACCTCGGCGATCGACATCCGGTCTTCGGAATTGCGGCTGCACGTGAACACGCCGTCTGCAAACACAACGTCTTCTTCCTGTACTTCCCACACCAGGGCGCAGCGCCGGGCCATCTGATCGCGCAGGTCCTCGGCGGCAGCGATCGCCGCCAGACCCGTATCGAAGGCAATGCGGCTGCCGCCGGTGGTTGCCGTCCAACCCACGGTGTCGGTATCCACCACGGTCGGGGCGATCTGATCGACCTCTATTCCCAGAGTTTCGGCAACCTGCATCGCCACCGCAGTGCGGGTTCCGCCAATGTCCACCGAGCCGGTTATGAGGTTCAGAGTGCCGTCGGCGTTCATGTTGATGGTCGCGGACGAAGCCTGACCGGCTTGCCAGCGGAAGCCCACCGCCACGCCGCGTCCCTGATTGGGTCCCGTAAGCGGAGTTTTGTTTTGATCGCAGTTGATCATGGCTTCTTCCATTTCCCGGCAACCAAACACACGGTGGGGAACGCCGTTGGGCATCCGGTCTCCCTCCTGCACCGCGTTTTGCAAACGCAGTTCGATGGGGTCTTTGCCCAGCAGGTCAGCCAGTTCGTCCACCACTGCTTCAACAGCGAATGCGGCCTGGGGCTGCCCGGGAGCACGGTAAGCCTGCACTTTCTGCTTGTTGCAAACGACGTCGAGGCCGTCCACCAGCATGTGGTCCATCTTGTACGGGCCGAAACCGGTCAGTGCGCCGCCGCCCACCGGAGAGCCCGGGTACGCGCCGGCTTCGTAAATCATGTAAATCTGACCGGCGACCATGCGTCCGTCGTTCTTGACGCCCATCTTGCAGCGCATAAAGGTCGCTGAAGTGGGGCCGCTGCCCTCAAAAACTTCCTTGCGATCCATGGATATTTTCACGGGACGTCCCGTCTTTTTGGACAGCACGGCGGCAACCGGGTCCAGATACGCGATGGCCTTGGCTCCGAAACCGCCGCCGATTTCCATCGGGACAACCTTTACCTGCGATTCGGGAATGCTCAATATGGCGGCGGTTTGCGCCCGGATGTTGAACAGACCCTGAGTGCTGGTCCAGACGGTAACGCGGCCGTCCGCCGACCACATGGCTGTGGATACGTGGGGCTCGATGTACCCCTGGTGTACCGTCTGGGTCTCGAACTCCCGCTCGATCACGATGTCAGAATCGGCAAAACCCTCTTCAACATCGCCAATCTTGTGCTGAATATGTCCGGCAACGTTGCTCTTGATTCCGGTGTCGTCACCGCGGGCAAACCGTTCCATTCGGAAGTAGGTTGTCATGTCGTCGTGCAGGAGGGTAGCGTTATCGGCCATTGCTTCGCGCCACGTGAGTACCGTGGGCAGCACTTCGTAGTCTACCTCCACCGCGGCCAGCGCCTGCTCGGCGATATGCGGGCTCACCGCGCACACGGCAGCAACCGCGTGGCCAACGTACAGCGCTTTGTCCTTGGCCAGCATGTTCTCTGCGATCATTCGGGCGTTGCCCTGAACTTCGGCAAAGTCGAGCACTCGGTCGGTTACGATGGGGAAGTCCGCCGAGGTGGCCACCGCAAGGACTCCGGGCAGCGCCTCGGCCTTGCTGGTGTCGATGCTTCGGATGCGGGCGTGGGAATGCGGGCTGCGGAGAACCTTTGCGTGCAGCATCCCGGGAAGGTTGATGTCGGCGCCGTAACGGGCCGCTCCGGTAACTTTGTCCACGCCGTCGTGGCGCACCGGTCGCGTTCCGATAACGCGGTATCCGGACGCTGGTTTGGTATTGGTTGTCATGGCTTTCCTCCGGCTTGGGGGCGTTGGCAGCAATAAGTCGATTGACTGATTAAACACACGTTATTCGAACGCTAACTTCGCATAACGTAGGGCATGAAATACTCGCGGGTTGCGTCTTCGGCCATACCCGGCATGGACGCGGGCACGATGCCGTCGCTTTCCAGGGCTGATTTCACAATACCCTTGTTGAACGGGCTGATGTCTCCGTCGGTCATGAAATCCTGTACGGGCATCCAGAGGCATTCTTCGATCTCTTTCTCACCCATCCGGATATCCGTGGTCAACGCCCGCAGCCGGCATACGAAGTAGATGTCCGACTTGCCGTAGCGGTATCCGTGCCAGTGCCTGAAACAGGTAAGCGCTTCGAATTCTGCTTCGACACCGGTTTCCTCCAGGACTTCGCGCACGATGGAATCTGCGATGTGTTCGCCGGGTTCCAGCGCTCCGCCGGGGAGCTTGTAAAACGGCGGACGGTTGTCGATGCGATACCTTTCGCACACCACCAGCAACTCTTGCCGGTCGTTCACCACCACTCCGCCAGCGCCGATGTAGTGGGTGGCGTAGTTGGGGATGTAAGAACCCGGTATCAACGACAGCGTGGCGGTGATGTAGTCGTTGCCGGCATGGTGATATATGAATCCGCGTTCGGTGGCGATGGGAACATGGCTCGCCAGCGCGATTGGAATGTCGACCCAGGCAACTTCGTATCCAGCGTTGCGCCATTCGGCCACGGAAACGTCCAGGCGGGCGGCGAAATCGTTGGGGTCGGTGGGCAGTTCAGCCGTGTTTACCACCACCCCGCGAAATGGATTGGGTGTAGCGGTAAGCGGAACGGCCAATGCGCACCTCCGAATCGTGTCGCCAGGACCGGGCTGGTACGTTTGGGATCAGCGCCCGGCAACATACCGTAGCAAATACCGTAGCAACTTGGCGAAGTATAGCACAACCGGGGCTCTGTTAAAGGGCGGTGCAGGCGAACCCGGCGAGTCTGATTCCGGAGCAACGCAACCCGGAGCAGGAGAAACTTCCAGCGCAGCACAGCCAGGCGCAACCGATGCGCCAGCCGATTCTTCGGCACCGGGAGCGACACCGACTCCCCTACCGGCTGCCCTACCTTCCGAGGTGCTGGCCAATCCCGTCACCAAAGACGTCTACCCCGAAGCCGTGCCGGGCGGAATTTTGCGGCGCGGTGGTTACTTTGACCCGGCGCACTATGATCTGATGCAGGTCTCCAGCGTTTCCAACTCATTCAAGCAGATGATGGTGTTGAACAATGTGCTGCGTTACAACCCGATCGACGCGGGCAAGACCATCATCCCCGATCTGGCCACCACCTGGGAGGTTTCGGAAGACGGCAAGGTTTGGACGTTCCCTCTGCGCGAAGGCGTCCAGTTCCACGATGGAACCACCATGAATGCTGATGATGTTGCCGCCTCCTGGTCTCGGGTTATCGACCCACCCAGCGGTGTGGTCAGCGCTCGCCAGGGTCTCTACACGCCCTTCGGGCCCAACATTACCGTGGTTGATCCGCTGACCGTGGAATTTACGTTCCAAAAGGCCCCGCCGCTGAACTACGGCCTTAACGCTTTTGCGCTGGAATGGCACGGTGTGTTTTCCAAAGCCTTTTTGGAGGCAAACAGCTACGATCTGAAACGTAACGGGAAAGACGCGCCCAGCACTGGGTCCTTCCGATTCCTGGAACATCAGGAAGGCGAAGTCTGGAAGAACGAACGGTTCCCGGATTACTGGAACGAAGGATTACCCTACCTCGACGAAGTTTGGACGTACCCTCTTGCCTCCAGCACCAACCGTTCCGCAGCTTTGTTGGCTGGCAACGTAGATTACGCTCAAACCATTGACCCGGCCGCCTACGAGATTCTGTCGAACGACGAAACATTCGAAGTTCAACCCCTCTCGTCGTATTCTTACCTGGCCGTCTGGTTCAACATGGACCGCGAGCCCTGGAATGACCCCAAGGTACGCAAGGCCATGTGGCTCGCCCTCGACCGTGACGCTGTCGCCGAGGTGGTTAGCGAGTGGCTTTATGGTTACATGAGGAGGCACCGGTTGGACTTTCCAGGATCAAGCGTTCCAGCTACCTCAGGAAGATATTGACGGCCGGATGGTCTTCGACCGGGAGGCAGCCGAGGCTGAGGCCAAGCGCCTGTTTGCCGAGGCCGGCTACGCCGACGGCATCAAGAATGTTGACTTTATGCAACGCGACCCCAACAACCCACACTTTACGGCCGCCACGCAAGTTGCCCAGTGTATTAGTTCAGATAGAGGTGAGACGAAAGGGTTGCCAAAATAAAGAGGAGGGACCAGCCTTTTGGGTGAAACCAAACAACCGAAAGGAGGCCCTTCTCATGCGGATAGGTTCTACCCTACCCAAGTCATTTTACAACGTGCCGCGTCCGAGGTCAGCCCTGGTGCGGGAACGGCTGCGGTGCGTGGCCATTTGGGAGACCCTGCTACGGCAGGGGATGACCACCGGAGCAGCCAGCCAGGCAGTGGGAGTGTCGAGAGCCACGCTGTATCGCTGGCGGAAGCGACTGGAGACGCAAGGGCTGGCCGATGTTCTCGTTCGCGGAGGCCGACCCGCAACCAATGGTTGGTTGCGAATTATCACCAATTTTTGCCGGCGGAATCCGATGGGCGCCATCATCGGCGTGATCATCATCGCGATCGTACTCATCGCGATCTTCGCCCCCTTGGTGGCCACGCACCATCCGACTCTGGATGCCGATTTTAAGGCCCTTCGTGAACCGCCCAGTTCGGCGCATTGGGTGGGAACCGATAACATCGGGCGGGATTTGTATAGCCGCGTTGTCCACGGTTCCCGTATATCATTGTTTGTAGCCCTGATTGCCGTGATGGTGGGCGACCTGTTTGGAGCGGTGTGGGGTGTGGCAACCGGTTATATCGGCGGAAAATTCGATACCTACAGTCAGAGAGTCCTTGAACTGATGATGTCCTTCCCCACGCTGATTTTGGCTATGATTCTGGTGCTGGTCATGGGCGCCGGCGTCTGGACGGTTATCGTCGCCATCGGTTTTACGCGCGTCCCGCTATCCGTGCGCGTGATCCGATCCGTCACCCTCAGCGTCAAGGAGAACGCGTATGTGGATGCGGCTCAGGCCATCGGGGCATCTGGTAGTCGCGTTATGCTGAATCACATTGCCCCTCAATGCGTCGCTCCGTGGCTGGTACTGGCGACCGCCCACCTGGGTTCGGTCATCATTCTGGAGGCTTCGTTGGGGTTCCTGGGCGTGGGCGTGCCGTTGCCCACTGCCACGTGGGGCAACATGCTTGGTGGCACGGTGGCGGGCGGGTTAGTTCCCCATTGGTGGATGGTGATTTTCCCCGGTTTGGCAATAACCATAACCGTGCTGGCGTTCAACCTCTTTGGCGACTCGATTCGGGACGCCCTGGATCCCAAGTTGCGCGGGCGCACCTAGTCCCGGGCGTCAGACCCATATTTTGCCCAATCTGGGGGATTTCAGTATCGGTCGTTGGTCGCTGCTCAGTTACCGGTTTTGGCTGGTAGTGCTGGGGTTGGTGTTAATCCTGTTCGGGTTCCTTTTCTACAGGGCCTACTAGGTTGGGCCGCTGCTGCGACGTCCTCCCGCTCCGTCATCCAGCGTGTCGTCCAGCGCTCCGGAAGGGAACTGGCCCACCGGACGCGCTGATTTGGGAGCATCGGGATCGATCCGCGAGAACGGGCCGGCGCCACCTTGGTCTGTCGTCTGGGACTTTCAGGCTCCAGGCAAGATTTTGGGCACGCCGGCCGTGGTTGGAAACCGGGTTTACGTTACAACCGAGGAGGGCATCGCACTGGCTCTGGACAAAGACACCAGCGAAGTGTTGTGGACCTTCGTTATCGGGTCGCCGTCCGACAGCGCTCCGGCCGTAACCGAGTCGGCCGTTTATTTCGGGTCGCGCAACCACCGGGTTCTGGCGGTGCACAAGGACACTGGCCAGCTGCTGTGGGAGCATAACCTCGGCAACATAGTTCTCGGGTCTCCAATTGTCGTTGATGGGACGTTGTACATCGGTTCGACCAACGGGAAACTGGTAGCCCTGGACGCTGTCACCGGGGAACCGCGCTGGTCGGTGGGAGCCGACGGATGGGTTGTTGGGCATCCCGCTGCCGATGCGCAGGTTGTAGCCGCTGCTTCTCTGGGTGAACGATTCATCACCGTTGATCCCGAATCGGGCCGCCGACTGCTAAAATTTTTACCGGCACGCCGGTCGCGGGCGGACCCGTCATCGCCAATGGCCTGGCTTACTTCGTGACCAATCGAGGCGGCGTATGGGCGGTCGATCCTTACGCGGTGAGCCGCCCGTTCAGTCGTTTAGCATACGTGGCCAACGTCAATTTCTTCGCCTGGCGGTTGCGCGACGACGCCCCGGTCCAGGTCGGCCCGTGTGGGGGGGTTACGCGCGGGGCCGCGTGGCCCACAGTCCTGCTTTCGCCAACGGCGATCTGGTGGTGGTTAACGAAACCGGTCACATAACCTCTTTTGACGGCCTCACTGGATTGGTGCGCTGGGAGCACGAGATGGAACGGGATGTGATTACCGAACACGTGGCAGCGGGCAATCAGATTATTATAGCGACCAACGACCGCCGGTTGTTCGCCTTCAATTCGGACACCGGCGCCGTGGCCTGGGAGTATGATCTGGTCAACACCAACCTGTCCACCGCGCCCGCGATTGCCGGCGGTGTTCTCTACCTGCCAACACATGACGGTCGGCTGTTGGCCCTGCGCGAACAAAACCCCTGATGTTGACGGGTTTTGTGGCCCAACCTATACTCGCGGCAACTATTCTAAATCTGTGCAAGCAGGCCAACTTAACGATGACCCAAGCGACGCCCCACCAACGAGATATCGCCGGAGAATCCTGGGACCCTGGACAATATCTCAAGTTTGCCGACCACCGAATTCGCCCCGCGCTGGACCTGATGGGGCGCATCCCCCTGGAAGATCCCGGCGTAATCTATGACCTGGGTTGCGGCAGCGGCAACGTCGCCCGCGTGCTGGCTGACCGTTGGCCAGCCTCCAGCGTGGTTGGCGTGGACAATTCTCCCGAAATGTTGGCCGAGGCTGCCGAAACTCCGTCTCGCGTGATGTGGGAAAACGGCGACCTTGCCGATTGGCAGCCGGGATCGCCTCCTTCGATTCTTTACTCCAACGCCGTTATTCAGTGGGTGCCCGACCATGAGGAGTTGATTCCTCGTCTATGGTCCATGCTACCCGCCGGAGGATGCCTGGCGGTGCAGGCCCCAATGAGTTGGGATATGCCATCCCATAACATTATGCGTGAAACGTTGTCCAGCGGTGGCAAAGGCGGCGGGCCGATCGGCAGCGCCGAGTTACGGGAGGCGGTTGGCAATCGTTGGGTTCAGGATCCCGATTTTTACTACGACCTGCTGGCTCCCCAAGCCGCTCACCTGGATGTGTGGACCACGGAGTATCAACACGTGATCGCCGGCGACGACGCAGTCCTGGAGTGGGTAACCGGCACTGGCCTGCGCCCGATCCTCAATGGTTTGAACGACGCCGATCGGGAGATATATCGGGAAGAATACCGACAGCGGCTGAACCGAGAATATCCCAGGCGACCCGACGGTGTTACGCTTTATCCGTTTCGCCGTCTGTTCTTCGTGGCCGTGCGCCGTTAGACGACATAACGTCCCTGGTGACCACGACACCGCAAAAGTTGTCATCGACAGAAAGGATGATCTCGGGCGAGTTCCGGTGCCCGGATCGTTCGTCATAAAAGTGGTAAATTCCCCGCAATAGAGGTGCAAAATGACGGTTCTAGTATTGGGCGGCGCTGGTTTCATCGGCCCGCGGGTCATCCGAAAATTGGTTGAACGGGGGGAAGAGGTTTATGCCACCGACATTAACCCCCTGCCAGACATTCCCGGCGTTGAGCGCGACGCCATCCGCAGCGCCCGGATTGACATTACCGACTTCGAACAGGTGACGCGCGCCATTGTGGAATCCGAACCCGACCGCATCATCAATCTGGCCTACCTCCTCGGCGGCGGAGAGGGCAACCCGCACCACCAGATGCGCCTGAACATTCTGGGAATGGATAACTGTTTCGAAGCGGCGCGTCTGCTGGGCGTCAACCGGGTGGTCTACGCCAGCTCGGTGGCGGTCAGCGGCCAGCAGGCCAACTTCGGCGACCGCCTGGCCACCGAAGACGACGGCACCTTCGGCACCAGCCAGTATGCCGTCCACAAGATATTCAACGAATTCCAGGCCAAGATGTTCAACGACAACTACGATATGTCCGTTACCGGCATCCGGCCGGCCAACGTTACCGGCCCCGACAAGGTGCGCGGCTCCACCGATCACGTACGTTGTGTAACGCTGCCATCCCGGGGCGAACCGGTCAGTTTTCCCTATCAGGAGATGATGCGCCTTCCCATCCATGTGGAAGACATCGCCGAGGCCTTCG
Organism: Dehalococcoidia bacterium; assembly: GCA_965217175.1. Lineage (GTDB taxonomy): Bacteria > Chloroflexota > Dehalococcoidia > Lucifugimonadales > UBA3495 > Bin87. The sequence continues at coordinate 128,941 of OZ244251.1, read as the reverse complement.
TTCGTGTGTCCCTGGTGGACCGCAGCGAATATCCGGTCTACAACTCTGGTGGTACGGCCATCAGCCTGGGAGATCTGGCTGAAATGGTGCGCGGCTACCTGCCCGACGCGCAAATTGCGTTCGACGATCCGGGCGGCCGGGAGCACTCCGGCAACTACCTGGTGGACAACAGTCGTCTTCTCAACGAGTTCGAATTGACGTACGCCCCGTTGTCGCAGCGTGTTCTGGAAATCATCAACGACGTTCGCGCGGATGAAGGACTACCCCTCATCTCGTCCTGATACATCCCCGGCTTGCCGCCATCCACCATCGCTCATATAATGCGGCTATAGCGGTACATCAGCGGCGTGCTTCGTTATGATTGCTCGCCGAAGAATGACCACAGGGCTCGCACGGAGGAGGTTTCCCAATGGCGTTACCTGATCGCATGAAATTTGGCATATTTATGGGTCCGTTTCACCGGGCCGGCGAAAATCCCACACTGGCTCTCGAACGCGACCTGGAACTGGTGCAGTGGCTGGACTACCTGGGCTTCGATGAGGCCTGGATTGGCGAGCATCACAGCGCCGGTTGGGAAATCATCTCCTCACCAGAAATCTTTATCGGTGTCGCCGCCGACCGCACCAAGCACATCAAGCTGGGCACCGGCGTTGTCAGCCTCCCCTACCATCATCCTTTCATGGTGGCCAATTGGATGACCCAGCTCGACCACATGACTCGCGGCCGCGTGATGCTGGGTGTTGGCCCGGGCGCTCTCCCCGGTGATGCCTACATGATGGGCATCGACCCCTCTAAACAGCGCATCCGGATGGACGAATCCCTTGGCGTGATAATGCGCCTCTTCAAAGAGAAGGAGCCCATTACCCACCACAGCGACTGGTTTGAGTTGCAGGAAGCCATGCTTCAGCTTCGGCCCTACCAGACCCCGCACATGCCCATTTCCGTGGCCTCCGTGCAAACCCCCTCGGGCGTGGCGCTGGCTGGCAAGCACGGAGCATCCGTGCTGACCATCACCACCCCGCGCGACCCCGCCGCTGCCTCCGGCACCGACCTCAAGGAGCTTTGGGACATTTGCGAAGAATCAGCCGCCGAGCACAACCAGGTGGTTGATCGCTTTGACTGGCGCCTGGTGCTCCCGGTCCATCTGGCCGACACTCGTGAAGAAGCATTTGAGCAGGCCCGCATCGGCGCCGGCCGTTACCAGCGTGAATACTTCGAGCACACCATGGGCCGTCCGCAGGTCGTGGATGGTCCCCCCGAAAAGATCATCGATGTGCTGGCCGAACGCGGCGCTTGGATCATCGGCACGCCCGATGACTGCATCGAAGGCATCAAGCGTCTTGAAGAGCGTAGCGGCGGTTTCGGAGCATTCATGGTGCAAACCGTGGACTGGGCTTCACGCGAGCACATGATGCACAGCTACGAACTGATCGCCCGCCACGTTATGCCCCACTTCCAGGGTTCGGCCGATGCTGCCAAGGCCTCCAACCAGTGGGCATACGAGCACAACGAGACCCTGATGGCTGGACGCACCCGTGCCCTGGACCGTGCGCGCGAGGATTACGCAGCCCGCAGTGCATAGCCATCCGCAACCATCTCACGGCCGCCGCCGACCCATAATCCTGGTGTCGCACGGCGGCCCATTGTTATCTGCTACCGTGCCAAAGGAGCCCTGACATGCCACTGCACCCACAAGCCCAACAGGTTATCGACGCCACGCGCGCGCTGGGGTTGCCGCCGAATCACACCGTATCTCCCGCGGAGGCCCGGGCAAACGCCGCGCAGCGATTGCGGAGCCCCGGCCCGGACGTCGCCAAGGTTGAAGACCAATCCGTCCCCGGCCCGGCTACGAACGTTCCGGTGCGCATTTACACACCCGACGGCAACGGCCCGTTTCCCATCCTAGTCTGGTACCACGGTGGTGGTTGGGTAGTGGGAGACCTTGATTCAGCCGATGGCGCGGCGCGGCACCTTTGCGCCAGCTCCGGTAACGTTGTCGTGTCGGTGGATTACCGCCTGTCTCCCGAGGCCAAATTCCCTGAACCTTTCGATGACTGCTACGCCGCCACCCTGTGGGCCAGCGAAAACGCGGAATCTCTGGGCGGTGTGAAGGGAGTTGTATCAGTCGGGGGAGATAGCGCCGGCGGCAATCTGGCCGCTGCCGTCGCGATCAAGGCGGCCGAAACGGGCGACGTTCGTGTCAGTCACCAGTTGTTGGTGTACCCGGTAACGGACCGTGATTTCGGCACTGGCTCTTACGCCGACAACGGCACCGGTTACAACCTGGAACGCGAAGGTATGATGTGGTACTGGGACGCCTACCTGGCCGACCCAGCGGACGCGGCGGATCCGTTGGCGGCTCCCCTGCGATTGCCAGCTGATTTCGCCGCTGCCAAAGACCTGGCGAAAGCCTTTACCATCACTGCGGAATACGATCCGCTCCGCGACGAGGGCGAAGCGTACGCGCGCCACCTGCAGCAGATGGGTGTTCCATCCAGCGGTCGACGCTACGACGGTATGATTCACGGTTTCTTCGGCCTGGCCAGCAACATGGATACAGCTCGCGTAGCCATGGATGACGCCGGCGCGTTCCTGCGCGGCGCAGTCGATGACGTGGTGGCGGAGTATCATGCTCAACACCAGGGGGACACCGGCGCAATGCGTCAGCTGTTAGACCCGCAGGCTCGCAACGTGCTGGAAATCTTTGATTCGCTGGATATCAAGCCATTCCAGGAGATGAGCGTCGAGGAATGCCGTGAAGTGATGGACAACCGGCCCCGGCCGCAGGGCCCGGCGGTTGGCCAGGTCGAAGACCGCGTTATCCAGAATTTGTACGGCAAAGAGCCGGGCGACGTTCCCATCCGCATATACACGCCGGATACCCAGGGACCCTGGGGCATTCTGATGTGGTTTCACGGCGGCGGCTGGGTTATCGGCAACATCGAAACCGCCGACGCCACCGCGCGGGAGCTATGCGTTGGCGCCGACTGCGTTGTCATTTCGGTGGACTACCGCCTGGCCCCCGAGTACAAATTCCCCACGCCGTTCGAGGACTGCCTCACCGCCACGATTTGGGCAACCTACAACGCCGAATCGCTGGGTGGTCGACCCAACGCCGTCGCCGTGGGTGGTGACAGCGCCGGCGGCAACCTGGCTGCGGCAATAGCCCTGTCCCACGAAGACTTCGAGACGCCGCCGGTGTATCAACTTCTCGTGTATCCCGCCACCGACGCCGCCTACAGTGGACGATCCTACACGGTGAACGGGTCGGGCATGTTCCTGGAAACGGAGAGTATGCGCTGGTTCTGGGACCATTATCTGGATCGCGCTGAACTCTCGGCGTACAACATCTTCGTTTCCCCGTTGCGGGCCCGGCTCACCCCTGATCTGGCGCCGGCCCTGGTGATTACCGCTGAGTTCGACCCCCTGCGCGACGAAGGGGAGGCCTATGCCGCAGCCCTTCGGGATGCGGGTGTACCCACCGTGCAAAAGCGGTTCGATGGCGTGATTCACGGCTTCTTCGGAATGCCTCACGTAATAGATAAGGGACGGCAGGCGCTGGAACTATCCTGCGCCGAACTACGTTCCGTGTTCGGCAGCATACTGCAACACGAGGCGGCAGCAGTGGCCGCCGACAATTGATCCTATAATTCACCCCACGTACACGGGCACGAGCAGCCCCGGCTGTAAAGGAATAACAAAATGGCGGAGACTATCCAGGAACAATACATCCGAATGAACCCCCGGTCCCGGGGCCTGCAACCCAACTTTCAGGCTCGTTTCCCTTCGGGTAGCCCGGGACACGATGGGTACACGTCAGACCCGTTCCCGGTCATCGTTGCTCGGGGCAGCGGGCCGCGCAAATGGGACATCGACGGTAACGAGTATGTGGATTACGGCATGGGATCGGCAGCACTGCTGCTGGGTCATGCTCACCCCGAGGTAGTCAGCGCATTATCGGCGGTGCTTGCCGACGGTTCCCACTTTGGCGCTCCCACCGAGCCCATGCTGGAATGGGGAGAACGGGTTTGCACGCTGATGCCGTGCGCTGACAAAGTCCGTTTCGTCGGCTCTGGCGCAGAGGCTACGATGCTCGCCATGCGCGTCGCTCGGGGATACACCGGGAAAGAAAAAATCATCCGGTGGGAATCCCACTACCACGGATGGCACGACTACGTAATGCCCGGCAACCTGCCGCCCTTCGATGTGCCGGCTTCCATTGGCATCCCTCAAGGTACGATCGACTCGATTATCGTGCTGCCCACCGACCTCACCGCGCTGGAGAATGTTCTGGCGAATGACGACAACATTGCCGGCGTAATCACCGAGGCATCTGGAGCATCCTACGGAACGGTGCCGTTGCCCGATGGATTCCTGGAAGGCGTGCGCCGTCTGACCCGCGAACACGGCGTGGTGATGATCATGGACGAGGTTATCACCGGTTTCCGGTGGGCGCCCGGTGGCGCTCAGGAGCGCCTGGGTGTAGAACCCGACCTCTGTACGATGGCCAAAATTCTTACTGGGGGCCTACCCGGCGGAGCCGTTGCCGGCCGTGATGAATTTATGGCCGTAATGCACCAGACCGGCGACAGTCAACACGATCGCTACGAGCGTGTGTTGCACGGTGGGACGTTCAACGCCAACCCCTATGCCGCGGCTGCCGGCAACGCCGCCCTGCGGCTGGTGGCAACTGGCGAATACATCGCCCAGGCCGATCTGATGGCCGATCGCTTGCGCGTTGGCTTGCGGGAAGTTGTGGAACGCCGTGAGGTCAATGCCACCGTGTACGGGGAATCATCGACCTTCCACCTGTTTTTTGGCTCCAGCAGCATCGACGGGCTCGATGCCTCGCGCCTGAAGAACCAGCCCGTGGCGATCCAGCGCAGCCTGCGTCAAGCCCTGCAAGTCCGTGGCGTCGACCTGATGTCCCGCACCAGCGGGGTGCTGTCAGGCACTCACACCGAAACCGACATCGACTTCACCATCGGAGCATTCGACGGCGCCATCGCCGCCATGATGGAAGAAGGACTAATTCAGCACAGCTAAGATTGCGTCTGAATACCGGATGATCCTGATGGGCTTCCACCCGGCTGGGTGGAAGCTCTTTTTTACACCCCGACTTCGTCGCCTACGCGCACGGCGCCCGGTTTTTCCACCAGGCCGTACACGCCAAAATATGCCGCCGACGGGTTGGGTCGGTAGCCCAGGATCGACTTGACGACATCGGTGTCCGTCTCGCCGGTGTCTGGTTCCTGATCGACGATGGCGCAGCGGGGGTCGGGTGCAAGGATTCTCACGACCGCATCGCCGATGTTGATCGGTCGATTCATCCAGCCGTCTTCCTGGTGGGGCTCGCAACCGTCCAGCAGGAGGGTGGGGCGAAACCGGTCGGTGGCCAGGCACTCGTCCTCGGACATTCCCATTTCAGACGACAACCGCTCCACCGATGCACGACCGAGCACCGACACCGGAAACTCGTCGAACACCTGGCACGGCAGGTCAGACATCATCAACACAACGGGTTGTTCACAAAACTCACTCAATGCCTGCATCCAGTCGCCTGTCAGCGAACGCCCGCGCACCCGGCGGCCCCAAACGATCGTCCACACCGGACGGTCCAACTCCGGTTGGCCTTCCAGCGTCGTACCATCCGGAAACCGGATGCTCAACCGTTCTTCCGCCGCGTCCCATGCCGCCGTCAGTTGCGCCAGCTTTCCCACCTGGCGCCGCGTTAGCAGCCGGCCATGACCGTTCACCAGGTAGAACCGCCGGTCGTCGCGGATGCCACCCAAATCGAGCACAACTTCATCCAGTCCCACCAGCCCCATGGACTTGACCGGGGCAATGTTAATCTCGGCAACGGTAATCACTATGTCTTCTCCAGAACATGGGTTGCCTCTTCCTTGATGGGAGAGGGTTGGAGCCTGCCCCGTACTTGATACGGGGGTGAGGGTGAAAGCATCATACTCTTACGTCTATGGGAAAAGGTTGGGGTGTTGAGGCTTGTCATTGCGAGCGTAGCGTGGCAACCCAGATGAGGCGACGCAATGAGAGGTCAGGCAATTGGCTCTTCTGGGAGAGGGATGGTCTGATGGTTGCGTTCACTCCCAGCTCAAAAATTCCTGGACCAGCTTACGGGCGGGATCGCGATCGTATATCTGATACAGGAGTGCAGCGTTGCGGGCCGAGTCTCCGCCGAAATATCGTTCGTACAGGGTTTGCCGACCGCCGAACGCACTGCAGGACACATCCCAAGCCAGGCGGAATAAACGGATGCGTTCCTCTGCCGTCGCCGTATCCGTGTCCATATACCGTTCGATTTCATCGGCCAGCGGCCCGCTCAGGTCGGCCTCGGCAGGTAGCGCCATCAGGCTGCTGGAGCCCAGCAGGTGAAGTATCTCTGCCATCCGTGGGTACATGGTAATCATCTGTTTGCGAGCCACCAGCAACGGTCGGTAGTCGGGACAGAATATCCCCCACTCGTCGGTGGACGCCTGCGCCTCTGATGCCGCCAGCAGCGCCCTGGTAATCTCCAGGTTATCAATCACTTCGGCGATGAGATGCTGGGTTTGCGGCAGTTCGCCAGAACCCAGAATGTCGGCCATCAACGACACCAGACCCAGGACGAACTCGCACTTCACTACGTTTTTGGTAACCACTTGGTGGCCGGTGTGAGCGTTGCGATTGGTGCGCTCGCCCCACTGGTTGCACAACGCGACGTCGTTGTACAGGAACACGCGCTCCCAGGGCACCAGCACATCGTCGAAAAATACGATTGCGTCCATCTCCTCGAACCTGCTGCTGGCGGGATGATCGAAATGCGAACGGCCGGTGTCGAAGGTGTCGCGGCACTGGAACTTCAGGCCATCCATGTTGCACGGAATGGCAAACCCGAAGGCGTACTTGCCTTCCTCGCCAACTGGCACTCGCCGGGTCCGCGCCGGATACACCGCAATCTCATCGGACAGCGGCCCCAGGGTTGCCAGCACCCGCGCCCCGCGCACCACGATGCCATCCTGGTTCTCATCAACCACCGATAGGGCCACGTCGGTGCGGTCGTCGAACGGAGTGTTGCCCACCGACCGGCTCCGTTGCAGGTTCACCAGAGTATGTGTCATCACGATGTCGTTTTCCCGGATGAACTCGTAATAGTTCAGGATGTTCTGCCCGAACTCCGGACGGTTCCGAGCGCAGAAGTCGGCGCCAGCGGCCATCGACATCACTGCCACGTTGAGAAAATCGGGTGTGCGACCCATCATGCCGCAGGAGCCTTTCGCCCAATTGGTGATCATCTTGCGGCGGCGTTTCAGATCATCGGCGTTGCGCGGCATGATGAACGACAAGCCGACCGGATCTCCGGTTGTGGGCGACGTGTAGGTCATATCATCGCGCAGCGCTGGATCGTGTTGCATGTCCAGCAAGCTGGCTACGGTGTGCAAGCCGCCGGCAAAGGCAGGGTGGGCCGTTACATCCTTCACCCGTTCACCGCTGATATAAACTTCCGCCGAACGTTCCCTGATCCCGGCAATATATTCTGCTCCCGTTCGTGCAGGCATTTTTGGACCTCTTTGTGATCACGTCATTGCGAGCGCAGCGTGGCAATCTCGTGAGGGATAAGGACGCCTCGAACTCTACGGGATTGCCACGTCGCTACGCTCCTCGCAATGACAACCCATCAAGACCGAGCCCTCAGGTTTGATACTGGCGCAAGGTTATGGTATATCAGCGAAAACCGCAAACGGGGAGGTACACTATGCCCACCATCCAGCGCACCCATGCCCAACTGCACTATTACCTCGACGACTTCACCGATCCCTGGCGTTCTTCACCCGGCGCTGTGGTGTTGCAGCACGGTTTCTCCCGCAGCGGCAACTTCTGGTACAACTGGCCGCCCCTGCTCAGCCGCGAGTACCGCGTGATCCGCCCCGACCTGCGCGGCATGGGCCGGTCCACCGCCGACCCGGAGCGCTACGAGCCTACCCTGGACGTCCTGATGGCCGATCTGCTGGCCATTTTGGATCAGGAAGGAGTCGACAAGGCGGTGTTCGTTGGCGAGTCCTTCGGCGGAATCATGGGAATGCAGTTCGCCCACGACCACCCCGACCGGTGCCAGGCCCTGGTGCTGTGCAATTCGCCGTGTCGCCTGAGCCGGCGAGAGAGCGCTACACCCGAAGGCAGCTGGCTGGCGACCATGGAACAGGGTGGTATCGGGGCCTGGTCGGCGGCCACCATCAACTTCCGCCTTGATATGCGGCACGCGCCCGAAGAGTTGAAAGACTGGTACATCGCCGAGATGGATAAAACCCCGGGCGAAATCGGCCAGACCCTGCACGGCTATCTCGACAGCCTTGATTTCGGGCCGCACCTGAAAGACATCACGGTGCCGACCCTGTTGCTCACCGGGGACGAATCTCCCACCACGAGCATGGAGCAGCAGCACTTCATGGCTGACGAAATCCCCAACAGCCAGCTGACTATCTACCCGGGCCTGGGTCATGGCATAAACGCCATTTACCCGGAGTGGTGCGTGGACCGGATGCGGGAATTTTTGGGACGAAACGCGTAATCACCGCACCGCCGGGATCCAGTATCTGCTTCCCGGCGTCTAATCCCGGATCAGTCCCAAACGCACCAAATCGGCTCGGTTCCAATGGGCTTGAGTTTCAATGATGGTGCGTAACGTCGGAGTTTTGAAAGCATCACCGCCCCTAACTGCAACCGTTACAACCCTGCCAGTCTCGCCGTCCCGAAACCTGCGATGGCTGCCCCGCTGACGTACGAATTGGAAGCCATCTCGAAGGAGTGCGTTTTCGATTTGTCTACCAGTGAGAGACCTCAGCCGGCTATAGTCTATCGGCATGCCGGTTTTAGTCAGCGATCACCAATCGATATCGACGGGCACACCGATTATTTTGATGTTGTCGTCGCTTGCCAACACCAAGGGATCATCGGCTAAGGGCAAACCCCCGCGGGCAGCGATCTTATCCCAGGACAATTCCCCGCGTATGACCTCCTCTAGGATCATGGCGAGTACTTCTTTAATATTATGAACGGCCTCTGCCTCGGAATATCCAAACGTCGCCGCGCCTAGATCTTCCCAAGGCGCATAAACCACATGGTATGTATCTTCCGATTCTTCGAGCGTTATTTTGAACTCCAATCTCGGTTCAACCGTGATCAGGGGACGCGGACCGGGGTCGAGCTGGATCTCCCCTGGAGCGGCAAGATTCAATCGGATCGCACGGACAAAATCTCCGATCGCACCGTCGTATTCTCCGCGCTCTTCTTTTGCTAGGCCCCTCAAACAGTAAACCTGAGCGTTATTTCGGTCTAACTTTAACAATTGGTTATAGTCTGCGATGGCCAATGCGTGCTGGCCTTGAATCGCGTAACAAACGCCGCGACTACGATAAGGTTCTGGAAATTCATCGTTTAGTTCAATGGCACGGTGGAAATCTTTGAGTGCGGAGTCATAGTCACCTAACCTGACCAGGGCATTACCACGATTGTAATAAGCCGCATAATAGGCATGATTAAGCGTTACGGCTCGACTGAAATCAACTATAGCTCGTTCGTCATTACCCGTGCGCCGCCATGCGTTACCCCGGTTAAAGTAAGCAACTGCTATCCCGTTATCCAATTTGATGGCCTGATCGAAATCGGAAATGGCGCCTTGATAATTTGCTAAGGAGCTAAACGAATTGCCTCTATTGATATGAGTCACGACATCGCTTGGATCAAGTTCCAACGCCAGGTTGTAATCTGCGATTGCTCCCGCGTAATCACGGTTCTGATGGCGAGCAAAACCACGGATGCGGTACCCCTCGGGCGTAGCTGTATCCAGCTGGATAGCTCTTTCGCCGTCCGCCATCGCGCGTTCGTTCTCTCCCACTCGAGAGAGCAGATTCCCGCGGTTTCGGTACGCTTCGACGAAATCTGGCGCTAGTTCGATAGCCCGATCATAGTCTGCAATCGCCCGGTAATAATCGCCTTGCTCAGCCCGCAAGTTACCCCGGTTGAAATATAGGGTCGGATCGCGGGGATCTAACGCGATGGCGTCCGCCAATTTTGTAAAGGCGTTGCTAACATCGAAAGGCACGGCGCCCGCCACGGCAATCATGCGTGGACTTCCCGACAACTGATCATCGATTGGGTTAGGCCAACCATGGATCGGGTCCGAACCTCTGTCGTCCAACATGAGCCCATCCGGTTTGAACCCGAACTGGGTGGAGGTGCTAACGTTAATCATCTCGTGAACCCGTAAAGATCGTTATGATTTGGTATCACTGACTCATCGATACAGAAAACTTACAGGTGGATTACCCGCCTATCCCCAGTTCGGCCTGCATGTCGGCCACGGCTCGGTTGCGAGTCTTGCGCTGCCATTGCGGTCGGTTGTTGATGGGCTCATTGATGATTTCGGGGTCTATTTTCAGCGCCACGAACACCGGGCCCGGCTGGCTCATGATCTCGTCGATCTGATTCGCAAAATCTTCCAGGTTGTTGATGGAGTAGGTGACCGGATAACCGCATCCCTGGGCTACCACGTGGTACTCCATTACGTCGGCGTTGGGCACCGGCTGGCCGCCCGTCGTTGCGTACACTCCATTGTCCAGCATGAAGTGATACAGGTTCTTCGGAGCCTTCTCCGCGATGGTGGGTAACGCGCCCATTCCCATCAAAACATCGCCTTCCGAGTCAAACAGGACCACCCGTTCGTTTGGCAACGCCAGCGCCAAACCCAGCGCAAAAGATGCGTGTCCGCCCATCGCCGGGTCGCCCAGGGGCAGGTCGCGGTCAGGCTTATCGCTCAGTTCGACCCAATAGCGGCCGCCCCGACCGGGAATGACGACGGCGTCGCCGCGCACCTTGTTGAAAACTTCCAGCATTTCTGCGGTTTTCATCATATCGATCACTTCCTTTCGTTCACTTCCTTGCTGTATCCCCTCACGCGCTGGGAGAGGGTTGAGGTGCTGGCCGAACCACGCCGTCATCGCGAGAGGCTAAACGGCGTGGCGAACGCCAGTCACCGGCTTACGTTGAAACCGTGGTACTCGTCGCCCACAAGTACCGCCACCGGGCGTTTCTCCCGGGCGGCCTCGGCAAAGGCGACCGAAATACGGTCTGCGTCCTCGTCCGATTCCACCAGGTAGTAGTTGATATTGAAGGCGTGGAGGAATCGTTCAGTGTAAAACGCGGCGGTATCGGTGATTATGCCGTGGCGCGTCCAGCCGCGGTAGCCCACCATCATCACCACCGGCGTGTTCATGCCCAGACCCCAACCCCGCAGCGAATCGCCCGACTCCATCATGCCGGTGTTCTGGATCAGGATAACCGGTTTGGCGCCGCCGGCAGCCAGCCCGGCCGCGGTGGAAAAAGCGTGGCCTTCCCGGCTCACCGGTACCAGGTCCATCGTTGGGTCGTCGCGCATCAGGACATAGAGAAAGTTGGTCTCGCTGTCAGGGAGCCACACCACGTGCGTAGCGCCGTTTTTCTTCAATTCTTCCAGCACGCGGGCGGGACTCAATTCTGCCATCGTTGGTTTCCTCCTCGATTTAGCGGCACCTGCCAATTGCTAATGCCTGCCACAGATATACTGGTTACCCACCCGCCCGTCAACCGGGAGTTGCGCGCATAATCGCCGGCGATCCCGAAGCGCCCACTCCGGTTAATTTGGCGGTACTCGCGATCCAAAGAGTGCCAGGCGCTCTGAAAACCAGCAGACGACCACCGTTTGGGTCGCAAACTCCCTCGCGAACGCCGGCTTGCCCTGGTAAAACGTCACGATCAGACCCATCACCCCGCTGTGAACGGCCAAACTGCGAGCCGTCTCCTGTCCTATGCTATACTCACGCCTAACTCGATCTCCCGAAGGTACGCGACGACGAGGTGTTGTCATGCAGTGGGCTTCCGCGCTATCGCAACAAATCACTTTGCGGCAGGCACTCGAAGAGTGCGCCGCATCCATACGGGCGACAATGGGGGACACCGCCGCCGACCTTGCGGTAGTGTTCGCATCGTCCGAATATGCGTCAGACTACGCCGACCTGCCCTCCATGGTTCGCGAGCTGCTGGGTCCACAGGTTCTCGTGTTGGGCTGCTCCGGCGGCGGTATCATCGGCGGCGGCACCGAAATAGAGCAGGAACCAGCGGTGTCTATGACCGCGGCCAGCCTGCCCGGTGTCAACATAAAACCCATTCGCCTCGAGGGCGACGGTCTCCCCGACATGGACGCACCGCCCGACAATTGGCACGAAGCGCTGGGAGTCACCCCCGACGAGGAGCCTCAGTTCGTTCTCCTGGTCGATCCGATGTCATTTCCCGCGCAAAACCTGTTGTTGGGTATGGATTATGCCTTTCCCGCCGCCGCGAAAATCGGCGGACTGGCCAGCGCCGGCCAGGGTGCACGACAGAACGGCCTTTTCCTTGGTCAGGATTATCACGACTCCGGCGCCATTGGCGTTGCCTTGTCCGGTAACATCGTCGTAGAGACAGTGGTTGCACAGGGTTGCCGCCCCATCGGTAATCCGATGCGGATCACCAAGAGCGACCGTAATTTCCTGGTTGAGCTGGATGAGCAACAGCCCCTGAACGTGCTGCGAAGTATCTTCGAGCAGGCTGACCAGAGGGATCGCGACCTGATGCAGAACTCGCTGTTTCTTGGTGTGGTCATGGATGCTCTAATCGATGAACCTCAGCAGGGCGATTTCCTGATCCGCAACGTGATGGGCATGGATCAACGCAGCGGCGTTCTCGCGATTGGCGAAATGCTCAAAGAGGGCCAGCTGGTTCAGTTCCACCTGCGCGACGCCGAAACGTCTGCCGAAGACCTTTCCGCTGTGCTGGAACGCTACGCCATAGACAACCGGGAAAACCCGGCTCATGGCGCGTTGCTGTTCTCGTGCCTGGGACGTGGCAAATACCTCTACGGCAAGTCCAACCACGACACCGAAGTGTTCCACGACAAGGTCGGCGCAACCGTGCCTTTGGGTGGCTTCTTCTGCAATGGAGAGATTGGGCCGGTAAGCGGGACCACCTTCCTCCACGGCTACACCAGTAGTTTCGGAATCTTCCGCCCCCGCGGGTAAAATCCCCTCTCCCCTTACGGGAGGAAGGGGAAAACGGGCATTTTTCTGCCATTGCGAGCGCCGGCCGCATATCATTGCCGGCTGCACACCCTGCCCATTTGGTTGCCGCGTGTTACATCTCGGTTCGATGATAATTAGGTGGAGATGATAAACTTGTCCCATGACGTCCCCACCCACAATTAATGTTGGCATTTCAGTATCCCTGACCGGCCAGTTCGCCACGCAGGGACGGCAGGCACTGGCCGGGTTGCAAGCGTGGGTTGATCACACAAATGCCGGCGGCGGCCTGAATGTGGGGGATCGTCAACACCCGGTCTCGCTCGTATACATAGACGACGGAAGCATGGCCGATGGCGCTCGGCGGGCCACGGAGATGCTGATAACCACCAACGGCGTTGACCTGCTTTTCGGCCCCTACTCGGCCGGGCTAACAACCGCCGCCGCCGAGGTTGCCGATTCGTACGGCAGGCTGATGTGGAACCACGGGGGGGCGGGCGACGCTGTATATGCCCGGGGATACCGCAACGTCGTCGGCATCCTCACCCCTGCTGATCGCTACCTGGTTGGCGCACCCGTGTTGGCTCGCCAGGCCAATCCGGACGCTGGCTCGCTGGTTATCGTCCGAATCGACACCGGCGCGTTCGCAAGGACGGTCACCCGCGGCGTGGAAACTGTCGCTCGCGACCTTGGATTCAAGACGACCCTGGAGTTGCGATATCGTCCCACGCAATTTCACTTTACCGAGATCGCCCGCGCCATCGCCGAAAGGGAACCGGACCTACTCGTAGCGGTGGGCCGCATCCGCCACGATGTTGCATTGGCGCAGGCCATCGTCAACCTGCAAACGGTGCGCCATATTGGGTTGGCCGTGGTGGTGGCCACGCCCATCGCCGAATTCGCCGAAGCATTGGAAGCCGGCGCCGACCGATTCATCGGCCCCAGCCAGTGGGAGCCGGCCGTAAGCGTCGCCAATCCCGACTTCGGTCCCACCGGAGTACAGGCGGTGAATCTGCTGCAAAGCGCCGCCGTCACTGCGGGCCTTCCCGTGGACTATCCCATGGCTCAGGCATTTGCCGCCGGACTCGTGGCGGAGCGTTGCATACAAGAGGCCGGTAATGTCGACGAATCCGCACTTCGGGAAGCCGCCAGTGCGCTGGACTTCACAACCTTCTACGGGCGCTTTCGCATCGACGAAGCCGGCCGGCAGGTGGGTCGCTCAGTGGCCCTGGTGCAAAGGCAACACGGGGACAAAGTGGTGGTGTGGCCCCCTGAGTCAGCGGACGGCCGACTGAATTGGCCATACGCTGCACCATGAAAAACCCCCTCTCCCGGTGGAGAGGGGTTGCTGTTGATTAAATCGCCCCCTTCCGGTAGGGAAGGGGGGTCCAGGTGGGGCCTGATCATCCAGCAGGGCGTGATTTCCAGGAAAGCGGAAGATTGGCAATCCCCGCGATCGGCGGCTACGATTCCAGCTTGACCGGATTACGAAGGACGCCGATACCGCTGATGTCGATCTCACAGACGGCGCCGTCAGCCATGTCGGACGTTGTGCCCGGCGTGCCCGTAAAGATGCAGTCGCCAGCCTCGAGCGTAACGTACCTCGTGATGAACTCGATCATCGTCGGCACGTCGAAGATCAGGTGAGCGGTGGTTTCGTTCTGCTCTTCGTTGCCGTTTACCCGCGTCCGCAAGTGCTGGGCGTGGGGGTCAGTATCGGTTTCGATCCACGGCCCCATGGGCGAAAACGTGTCTGCCGACTTGGCACGCCACCAGTCCGAGTTGTTCTCCCGGCGGTCTTTCTGCTGCCAGTCGCGGGCGCTGACGTCGTTGCCGCAGGTGTAACCCAGCACGTGATTCAGCGCGTCTTCCTTGGTTACGTTCTTGCACCTGTCCTTGATGACAACGACCATCTCGCCCTCGGCGTCAAATCGCTGTACCTCTTTGGGACGGATGATGGAGTCTTCCGGACCAATTACGCTGGTAGGGGTCTTGTGGAAGATCATTGGGTATTCTGGAGCGGGCCGGTCGCCGACGTGGCTGGTGTAATTCAAACCCATCGCCAGGATTTTCCCCGGGTGCACCGGCGCCAACAGCTTGACGTCGGACAGGCTGTGGACGTGGTCGGTCAGTTTGACCGGAGAATCGAAAAGACTCCCCTCGATGGCGGTAACCTGGTCGCCGTCGACAACGCCGTAGTGTTCGGAGCCGTGGGCGAGATAACGGGCAATCTTCATGGTGCAGTGGCCTCCTAGGCAGTGATAAAGCAATCAGTTAGTGTCGATTATTGTAACCGCCCACACTGAAGTTGACTACCGTCGGGCGTTGCTCCTGTTTGCCAGGCAGGGTCAGTGCTCCAGCACCAGCTTGCCAAAGAAATCGCGGTCGTGCATAACCTGGTGCGCCTCTGCCAACCCGTCCATGGGGAACGTTCGCCCGACAATCCCGTGCAGCGCACCCTGATTCACCATCTTCATTACGTCCGCCATCGACCGGCGGCTGCGGCCTCCGCTGCCCATAAGGTGCAGTGGCCGCCCGTGCAGGATTGACAGATCCATGGGTGTCTGACTGCCCGACGTCACGCCGGTGATAACCAGGCGTCCTTCGTGTTTCAGCGACAGCATGTTCTCGTGCCAAACGTCGGCGCCGACGCAGTCGAACACCACGTCCACACCCTGACCGTTGGTCATCTCGCGCACCGTGTTGCTGATGCTGTCCACCTCGCGATAGTTGATGACCTCGTCGGCGCCCAGTTTTTTGGCCTCGTCGAGCTTCCAGTCGCTGCCGGCGGTGGTGATGACGCGGCATCCCATCATTTTGGCAATCTGGATGCCCATGCTGCCCACACCCGAGCCGGCGGCCTGCACCAGTACATCGTCCCACGGCTGCAGCTTGGCCTGCGTGATCAGGCAGTGCCAGGCCGTGTGGGCCGCGATGGGCAGGGCGGCGGCTTCTGTGAACGACATCTCATCGGGAATTGTGTAGGCGTTGATGGCTGGCGCCGTAACGTACTCGGCGTGGCCGCCATCCACATCGACCCCGATGCGCAGTTGGCGCGAGCACCACTGGTCGTTGCCGCCGGCGCAGTGTTCGCAGAGATTGTGACCCTCGCATTTCACGCGGTTATCCAGCAGGACCCGGTCGCCAACCTGCAGATTAGCGCCGGAGTCAGGGCTGACCTGCATCACCTCGCCGGCGATATCGCAGCCCAGGATGTGAGGGAAGCGTCGACAGTTGTTGGCACGGAGGTTCAAATCCAGGTGATTCAGCGCGCTGGCGCCCACCCGCAGCAAAATCTCGCCAGGGCTAATCTCCGGCTCGGGACGGTCTCCGACCGTAAGCACGTCGGTACCTCCGGTTTCGTTGATATAAACAGCCTTCATGGTGGTTCCCTCCGAATGGTGATGGAGGCAGTGTAAAGGCAGCGATGGACGCCGGCAAACCAAGACATGGTAAGATTCTGCGCCCATTCTCCTATCCTTTGCGGGGTGATGGTCCCGATATGCAACTCCCTGGCGCGCCGGTTGCGGTGTGGAGGCCTGGATTGGCAGCCTTGGCGTTGAGTCATTTGACGCGGCGAAACGGGTGGCAAACACGTTGGAGTACTTCTCGGGACGCAATCCATCCCAATTCTCCGAAGAAAACGCCCGCAACTCATTGAACGAGATAGTGTTTCGAGACCCGTTGCCAAGTCCGTATGTCGCGTTGGGGGTTGGCGCCGGAGTGGACGATGAAGGTCATTTCATGGCCCTGGCTTTAGCGCACTATCGGCCTGAATTCGCAATCCAGAACCGGGAGATGCTGGTGTCCAGAATCCTGCATTACGGGGATCCGTTCATCCAGTTTTCGAATGTGAATACATCCGATCCTGCCCGTCAGATTGCTCCAACACTCTGGGCGGAAACATTGGGGGCGAGCAGCATCGAGACTGACGTGAACGGCAGCAGTCTGACGGTCAGGGTTCGTGGCGATTTCGCGGGGGCTCGCTGGCATTCATCAGTTCGGGATTCCCCTCCTGCTGTACGAATAGGGGCAAGGATCGTTAACCATCCTACCCGCCCAGTTTCGGCCACTCATCCATAGCCCGGATTCCTGTAATCCGGATTCCTGCTACAATTCCACCACGCATAATTTAGGTAATCACCCCGCGCTACGGAGGTTTCCGATGCCCGTTTTTCAACCCGAATACCTGCATAAAGTCGCCGTCCACATCTACCGGGCCAAAGGCACCCCCGCAGATGAGGCCGAAATCGTGGCCGCCCACCAGGTCAAGGCCAACCTTACCGGCCACGACTCGCACGGTGTCATCCACATCCCCGAATACTGCGAGCGAATCGACCGCGGCCACATCGTACCTGGCGCTCCTTTCGAGGTAATTAGCGAGACGCCGACCACCGCCGTCGTCGATGGGCACTGGGGCTTCGGGTTCGTCGTAACCGAAAGGGCCACCCGCATGGCAATTGCCAAGGCCAAGGAGAGCGGCGTTGCCGCCTTGACCATCCGCCACCAAAGCCATATCGGCCGCCTCGGCGATTACCCCACCATGTGCGCTCAGGAGGGCATGATCGCCCTGCTGACGGCCGACTCCGGAGCTGGCCCCAAGGCCGTTGCGCCTTTCGGCGGGCGCGCACGTCGCCTGGGAACCAACCCAATTTGCATCAGTGTGCCCAGCAACCTGGAAGGCCAGGTGCTTCTCGACATGGCGACCTCGGCGGTGGCGGCCGGTAAGATCTCGCTGGCCCGCAACCGCGGTGAAGCCGTACCGCCCGGTTGGATCGTCGACAAAAACGGTGACCCGACCACCGACCCGAATGACTACGCTGCCGGTGGCGCCATCCTGCCCGTGGGCGCCGATCAGGGCCATAAGGGTTTCGGTCTGTCGTTCATGGTAGAGATGTTCTCCGGTCTGCTCACCGGCCTTGGTTTCGGCATCGACCCGCACGCCCGCCACAACGACGGCTGCTTCCTGGCTGTTTTCGACGTGTCCAAATTCCGCCCGCTTGAGGACTTCAAGCAGGAGATGACCGAGTTCGCCGAATTCGTAAAGACCTCGCCGCCTGCCGCCGGGTTCAGCGAAGTGTTCTACCCCGGTGAAATCGAACATCGCACCGAGCAGCAGCGTCGCAGAGACGGCATCTTCGTCGAAGACGAAACCTGGCGTCAGATCACCGACCTGATGGCAGAAGTCGGCGTAACCGAGGCAGTCGGCCAGCCCTAAGTAACACCAGAGCCGGCGCTATCCGGAGCCCGGTGGGGAAAGGTTCTAATGGATTCTTTCACGCCGGGCCTGCCACATGAGTTACTCCTGTGGCACGTATTGTTTCTGTTCGCGTCGTCATTTTTTATCGGCTTGTTGGGCGGTTTGATCGGCCTGGCGTTGGGAACGCTGCGTTTGCCTATTATGCTGCTGCTGGGCATTCCCGCCCCGGCGGCAGCGGGAACCAACATCCTGATAAGCAGCGTGGCCGCCATCGTCGGCAGCTATCGACACCTGCGCGACGGGCGCGTGCAAGCCCGCATAGTCATGGTGGTCGGCTTGCCCACATTCGCCGGCGCATTCATCGGTGGACTATTCAGCAGCCGGGCGCCGGAAAATCTCCTCATCGGATTGATCGGCGGGCTCATCCTTTGGCAAGGTATCGCCATGGCCCTGCTGGCCCGGCGTCGGAGAAAGTCCTTTGCGGAACGCCGGCAAAGAGTCGACGAACTGGATAGTTCAGGTGGTGGGTACCAGGCGGCGCGACTCGTCGCCTCCGCCGGAGCAGGTCTGGGCGTCGGTCTGTTGGGCGGCGCCGTCGGCCTGCTGCTTGGCTCCGTTCGACTGCCGCTCATGTTGCGAATCCTGCGCACCGATCCCCGGGTCGCCGCGGGCAGCAACATGCTGATCGGAATGGTAATGGGCGCCCTGGGCTGGATTGGGCATCTGTTGTACGGCCAGTTTGATTGGAAGTTGTTGCTGATATTGGGTCCCACCGCCATCGTGGGCAGCTATCTTGGCGCCCGACTTACGGGCCAGATTGACCGAAATCTGCTTATCCTGGTAATGGGAGTGGCGTTGACAGGTTCGGGGATAATGTTGATATGGCGGTCGTTGAGCGTCTTCCTGTAATAACGCAGCCGCCAATCGGAATCACACATTCAGGCTGCAAACTGCCATGACCCTCTCAGAAATCGGTCTGCCCTCCGACGTTGTCATCTGGCACGCGGCCCTGCTGACGGTTATCTCCTTCCTGGTGGGCATACTGGGCGGGTTCGTCGGGTTGGCGCTGGGCACCATGCGTCTGCCGGCCATGCTTCTGCTGGGAATGCCCGCGCCAATCGCCGGCGGCACGAACATTCTGGTCAGCAGCCTGGCGTCCCTGGCCGGCACCATCCGGCACCTGCGTGCCGGGCGGGTGAACCTGCGCATCGTGCTTACCATGGGCGTGCCCGCCTTCATTGGTGCGTTCATCGGCGGATTGCTCAGCGACCGCACTCCTGATGAGCTGCTGATTGCTCTGGCCGGAGCGCTGGTTTTCTGGCAAGGCGCTGAGTTCCTGATCATCGCCCGCAACCGGATGCAAGCGGGACGTTCTGATGGCGCTTTGTTTGGAGCAGGTCTTGAGGGTTCCGCCGGATTGTTCACCCCCAAGCGCGTCGCGTCCGAGGGCGTGATAGGGTTCGCCGTCGGAATGCTGGGTGGAGCCGTGGGTCTGATCCTGGGCAGCATCCGGTTGCCGGCGCTGGTTCGCATCCTGAGAGTTGATCCCCGCATCGCGGCCGGCACCAACCTGTTCATCGGTTTCGTGATGGGGGGCGCAGGATGGGTCGGCCACGTGCTTTACGGGCAGGTGGACTGGATTCTCCTGGTGCTGATGGGCGCTGCGGCGATGGTCGGCAGCTACCTGGGCGCCAATCTCACCGGCAAGGTGAACCTGAACCTGCTGATCCTCGTGATGGGTCTGACTCTGCTGGCGGTGGGCGCGATGCTGGTGGGCCGAGGCGTGGCGGTATTGCTGTAGGCAGGGCTCGTCTTAAACGAATAACCCCTCTCCCGGAGGAGAGGGGCGTTCAGGCTCAATCAGGCTGGATACCGGCTCGACGCGGGTGATGTTAGAGGAAGGGTCGATCCGCTTGTCCCGTCTCAACCTGCCGCTGGATCACCCGAGTTTTCCGGGATTGGGTTAGCTTCGCCTGTGGGTCTTGGTCTCTGCCCAGGCCACGATGTGAGGCACTGCCGCTTCAACATCCCGTTGGTCGACCTGGCGAGCAGTGGAGTTTGCCTGGCAGCGGAGCAGCATTATCGGCAAACGGTTCTGGATTTTGTCCAGCGTCCAGGCCAGCGAATCTCCCTCGGCGGTGAAGTCCAGCTCCAGGCGATGGTTTTGCCCAATGGGCGCATTCCGGTAGTGGTAGTGGGGGCTGATCCGGAAGCAGTCGAAGCGCAACAATTCCTTGTCGTCACCTTCAATATCGTTTCCGTAAACGTGGATGCAGATCCCCTCGTCGTTCATGGCCCCCACGTTGGTGCGGTACTCCAACCCGAAGCTAACCGCCCCGGCGGCGATGAGCTCCTCCGAACCCGCGGTGGATCCTCCCATTTGAGCGTGCATCTGTTCAGTCATTTTTCCGTACCTCCTTCTTCATTGACCGACTGGAAGCATAGTCCTGGGTCGGCGTTCTATTCAAATCCGATTATACTACGACAAAACTCGGCGAATTGCGTTGATACTACTTCAGAGGAAGGGGAAAACTAATCAGAGTTACCGGGTGCTGGCCCTGGAATCACGGATGAACCAGTGCTGAAGACTCACCCCAGCACATGACCGCGCCGTCTTTACGTAGCCCACAGGAATCAGACACTCCGCTGCTGATGGTCACGAAGGTCTCGCCATCTGGTGGGCTTGTTTGGCCATATCCGTTATCTCCCTCTCCCCAGCACACCACCGTCCCGTCTGTGCGCAGCCCGCAGACGTGCAACGCACCGCTGCTGATGGCCACACGAAGGTCTGGCCGTCAGGGGGGCTTGTCTGGCCAAATCTGTTAGAGCCTGTCTACGATCTTTTTAGGATTAGCACCATGAAGGCAAGCACCACCATTTGCAGGCTGGTATTGAGCTTTCTTTCGCAGTTCTTCCAGAGTCGGCGGCACTTTTCCAGCCAGGCGAAAGACCGCTCCACCACCCATCGCTTCGGCAGCACCACGAAGGTGTGCAGTTCGTTGCGTTTCACTACTTCCACCGAGGCTCCCAACAGGCCTTGCACCGCAGTGGCAAAGGGCTTTCCGGTGTAACCCCCGTCCACCAGCACGTTCCGCACCAGGCTGAGGTCGTCCCGGCGCCGGTCAAACATCGCCAAAGCCCCAGCCCGGTCGGTAACGTCGGCGGTAGTCACGTGTATCGCATGGGGCAATCCTTGCGTGTCCACCGCGAGGTGACGCTTGATTCCCGACACCTTCTTTGCCCGCGTCATAGCCCTTGTGCCCGGCGGTGTCCGTGTTCTTGACGCTCTGGGAGTCCACGATGCAGAAGCTGGTCTGCTCTTTCCGTCCATTGCTTTGTCGGGCCGCGCCAACCGATTTTTTTTAGGACTTGCTCCAGAATGGAATCCTGACCTGGGCCAGGCCGCTCGCTCCATTGCCGGAAATACTTGTAGCAAGTGCGCCAATTGGAGAAGTCCGCCGGCAGCATTCGCCACTGGCACCCGCTTTTCAAGAGGTACAGTACGCCGCAGAAAACGTCATACAAGTCCACGGTGCGGGGCTTGGTCCGGCGGCGAGCCGACTCCAACGTCGGCAGAATACGGGCGAATTGCTCCCGGCTGATGTCGCTGGGATAGGAATGAGACATGATTACCCCTCCCCTGATAATAGTCTCAACTTAACCTATTTCAGAGATCGTAGACAGGTTCTTAGATCCCCAGCACACGGCAGCACCATCTTCCCTCAATCCGCAGGTGTGCATCCGCCCACTGCTCAAGGCGGTGAACACCTCACCCTCCGGTGGGCTTGTCCGGCCAAATTCTCTATTGCCCCAGCACACCGCCGCGCCATCTTCCCGCAACCCGCAGGTGTGATACCGTCCACTGCTCAAGGCGGTGAACGCCTCGCCCTCGGTTGGCGTGGCCCGACCAAAGTCCCCAATTCCCCAGCACACCGCCGTCCCGTCTGTGCGCAGCCCGCAGACGTGAAACGACCCGCTGCTGATGGCAGTGAACGCCTCACCCTCCGGTGGGCTGCTCTGCCCTAACAGGGTGTTGAATTAGGGCGTCTCGGGTAAACGGACTCAGAACGAGCATCGGATTGTTCACGACATTCGTCGAGTTGAATGCAGGATCCATCTAATCCAATCGAGGAAATCAATAAAGTGCTGATTATGGTCGCTAGATTTTGAGCTCCGGGCGGGCGCGGGAGTTTTTCAACAGCCTGCTATTATTACAACGACAGTTAATCTGACCGGGTGATTTTCGCGACCCATTTGGACCTGAACCGTACTGCCATGAGCTTACTGCGATTTCTCACTCGTGGCCGAATACGAAGGATCAGGCACCATATTTGGCAATCCGTCGTTGTAATACTAGCGCCAGACCCGAAAAGCGATATTTCAACATCCTTGCCTCGACTTCAACCTTACGCATCTGGCCGGCGCCGAGTCCGGCCACGCAGCGAAATTGCTCTCCCAGCGGAGCTAGCCGACTATCCGTTCTGCTGCCGCAGTTTCACCAGCAGCGGAATCGAACGAATCTTGAGCTCGTCGAGATCTTCCCAGTAAATCCCTGCTGGCTTGGGCAAATCTTCGGCGCCACTATCGCACCGGATGATGGCATCCGGCGTTATTACCACCGCCAGAGGTACGTCATGCTGTGTGTACGGAAGGTCTTCGTCCAGTACCTGCATGGAGTGCACCGTACTGATCACCGGAGTATCCGGGCGGACCACCCCAGCGGCGGCGGCCAGCCCGTATTCCAGGTCGGCGAACCCGCCACCCTTGCCGATCCGAATACCCCGCCGGTTAACCGCCACCGAACCCGATATCACCAGGTCTATGGGCTGCATCTCTGCCACGTAAACCGGGCGTCCCACTTTGAATGCCCCTGAGATGGTTGCGGCTTTGGCCGGCTCAACCTCCGGGCGGGAGGGATCCAGTTCGATGAACACACGCTCATCCTTCAGGCGGGGAACCGCCATATAGAGCAGTTTGCCGTGTTCCAGCGCCAATTGCCGCAACGGGCGTTGCGCCTGGTCGGGGTTGCTCTTGATGGCTCGGGCCGCCTGCCACTCGGGCAGCTCGGTCGCCAGCCGCGCCGCGTCCTCACATCCAATGAAGTGGGGTATTTTGTCGTGTACCGACTTTCCCTTCACCACCTTGGCGTCTTCAAGAGCCGTCCACACCGATTCCCGAACTGCCCACTTGTCTCGCATCGCGCCCTCCGTAGCTGGGTATGTAGCACGCCCCGCAACTGTAACACGATCGATGCGGTTCCAACCCGAACTCGCCACGTGAGGCCGTCGACCCAACCGGCCCAGGTTAGAAGAACGAATAAAACAGGATGGCCTGGACCGCTGACTGTATAGCAATGATAATCCACCAGGGAATGAGAGCAATGAGCCCGGCCAATACGACCACGCCAATTGCCCGCGGCGTGGATTCAAAGTCCAGCGACTGGCGGGTGGCTACCACAACGGTGGCGATAGTCCAGAAAAAACCGGCCCAGAAAAAGAAAGGTCCGACGAACGGCATGAACGAAAAAATTGACAGTATCCCGGGCGTATAGGCGAACCCAACCACCCTGGCCAGCTCCGTCCAGCTCGTTTGCGTGTTGGTGGTGCGAAGGATCATACCGCCCACCAGGTAGAGAGCCGTGACCCACACTGCCCAACGGGCTACCCCGAAGGTCAAACCGGCAAGCAATCCGAATACCACCGCCCAAATGCCCAAGCCGGCTAGCAACGCGGTCAACATGCTTCCGATGATCCCGCAAAAGGTGACGAGTATCACCACCACTACTGCTTGATCCAATGCCCCGCGGTCGGCTTCGATTTCTTCGTAGGTTGCGGTGTCGAACATCGCCGCCTTGATCATTCTTTGAAACAAAATTACCACCTTCCTTTGGTGCCTAACGGGTTGCGGTTATGAGATTCTACCCCCGGTCGATAACAGGATTCTACGTTACCGGAAGCAACGACTTGCTTTTTTACGCTAAGCCCGGGTCATTTGGCGTCGTAGTTCCGGCAAATCAGGGATGCGATCCAGCCGGATCGTGGGTCAAACCCAAATTCCAATAAAGCGTAAACAAAATCTGCCAGAGAGTAACGGAAGTGCCGGCTTCCGTGCTTCTTAATATCAGGAAACGTGTCGACACGTTTGAGTGTTGTGCAACTCAACTCCGTTCAGGCGGTTCAACAGACTGACTGATGTGTCTTGTTCCTCCACACGCTCCCGGCAGCCGCTCTGTAGTTTTCCGGAAACAGCGTCGGTGGTATGCCCGGGGCGTTGGGTTGTCGCTGGTTGCTATGGGGTGGCCGACCACCAGGGCAATCGCATTTTGATTTTGTGGCTCTCGTCCTTCCCGCGAAAACGGGAATCCAGTGTCCGAAAGGATTGGAGACTGTCCGAAATTCGACTCCATCGTGCTTTCTGTGTTCCGGCGCAAGCCGGACCGGCGCAAGTGCAATTTATGATGCGATTGCCCTGGGCCGACCACGTTCCCGCTTTACAAAATATGAGTGCTGAAGTATACTGTTATGTAAGGGAGCAGGCTGTATTTGGCCTCTCCCACTTTGCTATTTAGGATTCAGGGCGGTGGTAATATGCCCGTGCCCCAGTATATGTCCCAGGACAAGCTGGATGAACTAACGGCCACGTTGGAAGAGTTGCGTACCGTCAAGAAACCCGCCATCTCCGAGCAGATGAACGTTGCCCGAACTCGGGGCGGCACCGACGACAATGGGGAACAGGATTCTGCCATGCAGGACCTCGCCTTCGTCGAAGGTAAAATCCGCTCATTGGAGAGCCTCATCAGCAACGCCGTCGTAGGCGACTCTCTCGCCAATAACGGCGCACCACCGGGGACGGTCGCACTGTGGCGCATGGTAACGGTGGAACGGGAAGGGGGCCAGCAGGTGCAGTACCAGATCACCGGCTCGCTGGAATCAGATCCTGCGCAGGGCAAAATTTCCCATATCTCCCCCATCGGCAAATGTTTGTTGGGCAAAAAACCGGGAGACATTGCCGAAGTTCAAACCCCCGGCGGGAAAACCAGGCTGAAGGTTATCTCCGTATCCTGACCGTTGCGACCCGATAAGCTATCGCCCTGCTAAAATCATTCCATGACAGAGCAATCGGAACCATCGCCGGCTGAAGCCCAGGCCAACCTGGGCAGCCTGCAAGCCAATCTGGAAAGCCGACAGGCAAAACTTGATCATTTGCGGGAACAGGGGATAGACCCGTATCCACCCCGTTTCCAACGCAGTTGTTCCGCTGCCGAGGCCGTAGTCCGGTTCGAAGCCGGCGAAGAATCAGATACGCCGGCCGATGGCCACAATTTGCAGCTCGCCGGCCGTATTACGTCCATGCGGGTGATGGGCCGAGCCGCGTTCCTGGATTTGCGGGATTCCTCAGGCGTGGTGCAGGCGATGTTCCGCCAAAATGTTCTTGGCGACGACTACGCCCTGCTGCAGGACCTGGACGTTGGCGATTTCCTCGGTGTTAGCGGCAATATGATGCGGACCCGCACCGGCCAGCCCACCATCGAGGCCCATTCGGTCACGATGCTTGCCAAGGGAATGCGACCGCTTCCGGAGAAATGGCACGGCCTCCGAGATGTGGAAATACGCTACCGCCAGCGGTACCTCGACCTCATCGCCAACCCCGAGATCGCCGACACTTTCGTCCAGCGCAGTCGGGTGATCACCGGCATTCGCCGATTTTTCGACGAACGCGGATTCATTGAAGTCGATACGCCCATCCTGGTGCCTATACCCGCCGGAGCCCACGCCCGTCCGTTCGTGACTCATCACAACGCCCTCGACCGCCAGCTCTACCTCCGCATCGCCACCGAGCTGTACCTCAAACGGCTCATCGTGGGGGGCCTGGACAAGGTGTACGAAATCGGACGGGTGTTCCGCAACGAAGGCATCGATCAGGACCACAACCCCGAGTTCACTTTGCTGGAGTCCTACGAAGCGTACGCCGACTACAACGACGTGATGGCAATGGTTGAGACGCTGGTGTCATCGCTGGCGGAAGACATCCACGGTTCCCCGCGCGTTGCTAACGGAGAGTCGATTATCGACTTCACTCCTCCGTGGCCTCGTCTGTCGTTGCCGGAAGAACTGCATCGGCGCAGCGGCGTAGACATCGACCAGTATCCCGACGCCGAATCACTCATCGGAAAGGCGATCGACCTGGGGTTGGACCCTGCTCCTCGGGAAGCCCGTGGCCGCCTCATCGACAAGATGCTGTCGGTTTATGTGGAACCGCATCTCGTCCAACCCGCGTTTCTCATCGACTACCCCGAGGATATGTCGCCGCTGGCCAAGGGTCGCCCCGACCGTCCGGGCTATGTCGAGCGATTCGAGGCATTCGCCGCCGGCATGGAGATCGCCAATTCCTACACCGAACTCAATGACCCCGCGGTTCAACGCGCCCGGTTTGCCGAGCAGGAACATCTGCGTGCGGCGTATGGCGACGATGAGGCCGACCGCACCGACGAAGACTTTCTCACCGCGTTGGAATATGGGATGCCTCCCACCGGAGGATTGGGTATCGGAATCGACCGGTTGGTAATGCTGCTCACCGGCCAGTCCAACGTCCGCGATGTGCTATTATTTCCGCAGATGCGCACCCTGTCCGCACCGGGTGGCCGTGGCGAGTAGCGCTTCAATGTGGATACGCCGGCCTGGTTTTCCACCCGCCCGTACAACTTGACCTTACCGATTACCTATGCTGTCTCTCGAACAAATACGCAACGAGCCCGACGTGGTGCGCGCTGCCCTGACCCGCCGGGCAGAAGACGAAGATTGTCTCGACGAAATACTCACCCTGGATGCACAGCGCCGCGTCGCCATCACTGACGGCGACCAGCTCCGCGCCCGACGCAACCAGGTGTCCCGCGAGATCGGGCAGGCCCGCTCCCAGGGCCAGCAACCGCCCGAGGAGATCGTCGCTGAGATGCGCACCGTCGGCCAGCAAATCAGCGCACTGGAAGAATCCGTGCGCACGCTGGATACCAGACTCAACGATCTGTTGATGGAATTGCCCAACCTTCCCGATGCCACCACGCCCGACGGGCTGGACGAATCCGGCAACACCGTGCTCCGCCATTGGGGCGAGATTCCCAAGCTGGATTTCGAACCCCAGCCCCACTGGGACCTGGCCGAGCAATTGGGAATTATTGACTTTCAGCGCGGCGTCAAGCTGTCTGGCAGCCGATTTTATACAATGAACGGGTACGGCGCCCGGCTCGAACGGTCCATCATTTCCTGGATGCTGGACCTGCACAGCGGTGAGCATGGTTACACCGAAATGGCCGTGCCGATTCTGGTGCGCCGCGAAATCATGGAGGGTTCCGGCAACCTGCCCCGTTTTGCCGACAACCTTTACCATGACGAAGAGGACGACCTGTGGTTGATTCCAACCGCCGAAGTGCCCGTAACCAATCTGCACCGCGATGAAATACTGTCGGCGGACGAGCTTCCCCTCTATTACGTTGCCCACACACCCTGCTTCCGCCGTGAGAAAGCCGCCGCCGGCCGCGACACCCGGGGCATCAAACGGGTGCACCAGTTCAACAAGGTAGAGATGTACAAGTTCGTGGAACCCGAAACCTCCTTCGACGAACTGGAAACCCTGCTCGCCAACGCCGAAACCGTTTGCCAGCGTCTCAACCTGCCTTACCGGATCCTCCAGCTGTGCGCTGGCGACATATCTTTCCCTTCGGCCAAGTCCTACGACATAGAGGTGTGGGCCGCCGGGTCAGGGGAGTGGCTGGAGGTCTCGTCCTGTTCCAACTGCACCGATTTCCAGGCTCGCCGGGCCAACGTGCGATACCGTCCTGCGGCCGGAGAACGACCGCGTTTCGTCCACACGCTGAACGGTTCGGGCCTGGCCCTGCCCAGGGTCATCATCGCGATTCTGGAAAATAATCAGCAGCCCGACGGTTCGGTCGTGATCCCGGAGGCGCTGCGTTCCTACACCGGTTTCGACACCATACCCGCGGCGTGACTCAGCCAGATTGCGTTGACTGCCTGGTTGGGATTTGGCAAGGCAGACACAACGGACGGCGCTGGTCAGGAAAACATCACCCCACCGGAGGTAAAGCATGTCTGGAATCTGGCCCGATGACATTCAATGCGTTGCTCTGATCACCTTCGACGTGGACGGTGTTTCCTCCTGGTTGCGCCGCAACGCCGATTTTGCCAATTACCCCAGCCTGCTCTCCATGGCCGAATACGGCCCCAGCGTCGCCACGCCGCGCATCCTGGACATGCTGGACGATCAGGGCATCAAGGCGAGTTTTTACATTCCGGGTCAGGTAGCCGAAACCCATCCAGATCTCGTACGTGACGTCGCCAACCGAGGACACGAGGTGGCGCATCATGGTTACCTCCACGAACCCCCGGCCACGATGACGCCCGCCGAGGAGGAAGAGGTTCTCATCAAGGGAATCGGCATTCTTGGTGATCTCACCGGCTCGGCTCCGGTGGGTTATCGGTCGCCGAGCTGGGAGTTGAGTCCGGTGTCCCTCGACCTTTTGGCCAGTCACGGTTTTCGCTACGACAGCAGCCTGATGGGCGACGATGCTCCCTACTACGTTTCCGGCGGGGACCCGGCGCGTCAATTGGTTGAATTGCCGATTCACTGGCTGCTGGACGATGCTCCCCACTTCGTGTACGCACCTTCCGCCAACCGACTGGGCCCCATGCGGAATCCGGATGAGGTATTTGACAGTTGGGCCGCTGAATTTCGTGGCATCTACCGCTACGGCCGTTGCTTCAACCTGACCATGCACCCGCAGTACATTGGTCGGCCCGGCCGCCTGTTGATGTTGGAACGCCTGTTGGAGTACATCAAATCCTTCCCCGGTGTCCGTTTCATGCGCGCCATAGACGTTGCCGAAATGTGGGAAAATAGCTGAAGGAACACAGCAACCGCTTGTTCTCGAGCGGGAACGCTGCGACGACGGTAACAGGAGCATTACCACCATGCCGGCAGTACACGACCGCGGGGGCTGGCCCGACGATACGCCCATAGACCGCGCCGAACACGTCCTGAGCGACTGGGAACGTCGGGTGGATGCAGTTCATCAGGCCCTTGGGCAGCGGGGGATTCGCACCACCGACGAGATGCGTCGGGCAATCGAAAGCCTGCCACCAGAACGGTACGAATCCCTGTCTTACTACGAGAAATGGACGGCCGCACTGGAAATACTGCTCATAGAAAAAGGCGTTCTCACATCCAATGAGATTGATTCAAAAACAGCTCAACTGCGCCAGCAGGGGTTGTGAACGGATTCAGCTGATGAGCGCTAATATTCAATTAGAACCGGTCCGATACCCCGACGGCGCTTCGGTACGAGTTCGCACCGGCTCGCCGTCACACCACTTTCGCACCCCCGCTTACATCCAGGGCCAAACCGGAACGGTAGCCGCGCTGTGCGGTGTGTTTCCCAACCCGGAGTCGCTGGCCCACGGCGGCGATGGCCTGCCTCGCCAACCCCTCTACCGCATCGAGCTCCGCCAGACTGACCTGTGGCCCGATTATTCCGGAAACCCCGCCGACACTCTGCAGGTGGATGTATACCAGCATTGGCTGGAACCGGCGTGACCCTCTGACCCGGTGGGACCCGCCACTCACACGCTTTTGTCAGGGTTGAACATGCTGTGCTATTGTTCGCCAATGACGCTGTCGAAAGCATATCCTGCAACCCATGGTATGGTGCACGCAACGGCGCATCACTACGGAGTCTCCGAAATCTGGACTACCGAGCGGATGCACCAGGAAGATTTGCCGTACCAATGAGCAACGACGCCGGAAACGGTTATCATGTGGCCCCGATGGATTACGGGCGGAACCGCTTGCGTCATCCGGACGGAACTCACCAGTGCAGCACAACTTCGCTGGAGTCGGCCCCCTGAATCCTGCCGACAACCTACGTATCACACGAGGGACTATCATGACCACGCACCAATCTGATGACCACGATCACGACAATGGTCAATCGCACGCCGGCGCCGCACCGGAAGACCAGCCCATGAGCGATGTGGCCCTCCGATCGGTCGCCATTGAAACCCTGTTGGTGGAGAAAGGCATCATCGATGCCACTGAAATCAGCCGGCAAATTGACCTGATGGACGGTCGTACTCCTGCCGACGGCGCCCGAGTTGTGGCTCGCGCCTGGGTCGATCCCGACTTCAAAGCCCGCCTGCTGGATGATCCCCGCTCTGCTCTGGCGGAGTTGGGATTCAATCTGCCTGCTGAAACCCCTCACCTGGCGGTCGTCGAAAACACCGATACCCTGCGTAATCTGGTGGTATGCACGCTGTGCTCGTGCTATCCAAGGATGCTGCTGGGTCGCCCGCCCGATTGGTACAAGAGCCTGGCTTACCGCGCCCGCGCCGTCCGCGACCCCCGCGGCGTGATGGCCGAGTTTGGCTCAGCCCCGCCGGTTGATGCCGAAGTCCGGGTTCTGGACAGTACCGCCGACCTGCGTTATCTCGTGCTGCCCCGCCGACCCGAAGGAACCGAGGGAATGACCGAGGATGAATTGGCGAGACTGGTCACACGCGACAGCATGATCGGCGTATCTGATGCTCTGGCCGCACAGCTATTGGTGGCCGACGACTGACGGACCCGTGCCAACATCTGGGACCCGTGCAGATCCGGGGACGAACCGCCGTTGATCCGGTTGCGCGTCGATTGGCAACAATCATCGACGGCAAGGGAACGCTGCCATCCCGGATGGGCCGCGCCGTCGGAGCTACTCGTCGATCTGGCTAATCCGCCTCAGATGACGCCCGCCTTCAAACTCGGTCTTCAACCACACATCCACGACTTCGCGGGCCGTTTCCCAGGAAACCAACCTCTGCCCCATCGACAAAAGGTTGGAGTCGTTATGTTCCCGAGCGTAACGCGCGGACTCGGCATTCCAGCACAGGGTGCACCGCACGCCTGCCAGCCGGTTGGCTACGATGGCCTCACCGTTGCCCGAACCGCCCAGGATGATGCCGCGGTCGACGTCGCCACGGGCCACCGCCTCTGCTACGGGGCGGATCCAACCGGGGTAGTCGGTCGCCTCTTCCGAGTAAGTCCCGTAGTCAACAGCATCGTGGCCCAGGTAGGCCAATAACGATAGCATTCGGGACTTGTAGTTAAATCCAGCGTGGTCTGATCCGATGGCGATTTTCATAGGTCGCGCTCCGATCGATAGCATAGCATCAAAGTTTGCTACTGTCATCGTAACAACATGCTCATGCGTACCCACTTTGTCATTGCGACCCCGTACTCGATGCGGGGGTTGGCAATCTCGTCTCCGTAGCAACGGCGGTTCGCGGACGTATGTGCAACCGCACCGAGATTGCCAGCTCGCTATGCTCCTCGCAATGACAGATCAGGTAGTTGACGTTGCCGGCTGAAAACGCGGCTGGCAGAAACGGCAGGGGGCCAGGCGACCCACTGACGCACATCCCCCAGTCACCCATGTTTGTGGCATAATGAGCGGCGATTTTCCACACCCACTTTCCAATCTCACCATGGAGGTGCACACGGCATGGTTGACCTGAGGCGCGCTGCCGCCATCGTAGGCATCCACGAGCACGTCACCCGATACGCTCCAGACAAAAGCGAACTGCAAATTCAGGGCGAGAGCGTAATCAAGGCCCTCGCCGACGCCGGTCTCACCAAAAACGACGTCGACGGTCTGTTTACCGCGTCCAGCAGTATCCGCAACAGTGGCATGAATCTGGCTGACTATCTGAACATGTACCCCACGTACGTCGATAACACCACGGTCGGAGGCGGGTCCTTCGAATTCCATCTTTCCCACGCGCTCACGGCCATCGCCGCCGGACGCATCAACGTTGCTGTTATCACTTACAGCAGCCTGGCCCGTTCGGGCGGAGTTTCCGTCGGCACGGGCGGCGTGGGTCGCTTCGGTCATCCCATCCTGGACCCCTCTCCCGACAGCTTCGAGGAACTCTACGGCCTCACCACCGTGGGCCTGTACGCCATGATTGCCCGCCGACACATGCACCTTTTCGGCACCACGTCCGAGCAGCTGGCCGAGGTTTCCGTCGCCATGCGACACCACGCTTCAATGAACCCGGAAGCCCTCTTCCGCGATCCCGTAACCGTGGAAGATGTTGTCAACTCTCGCGTCATTTCCGATCCGCTCCACCTGATGGACTGCTGCGTCATTACCGACGGCGGCGGCGCAGTGGTTGTCGCCTCGCCAGAGGTGGCCCGCAATTGCCGCCAGACGCCCGTTTGGGTGCTTGGCGTCGGGGAGGCCATCGCTCACCAGGGAGCCGGCAAGCGTGACCTCATCTATATTGCCGCCCACCAGAGCGCGCCGCGCGCTTTCGAGATGGCCGGTGTGACCCACGACAACATCGACATGGCCATGGTGTACGACTCCTTCACCATCACCGTAGTAGAAACCCTGGAAGACCTTGGTTTTTGCAAGAAGGGCGAGGGCGGAGAGTTCGTCAGTGGCGGGCGGCTCAAGGTTGGCGGGGCATTGCCCACCAACACCGACGGCGGCGGCCTGTCGTCGAACCATCCCGGTATGCGTGGACTGTTTCTCCTGCTGGAAGCCACCAGGCAACTTCGACACGAATTCGACGGCACCGGACGCCAGGTGCCCAATTGTCAAATCGCGCTGGCCCACGGCACGGGCGGCGCCCTCGGTTCCCGCCATAGCGGCGGTACCGTCATCCTTGGGAGGGATTAACCATGCCGGAATGGAACAGGCCATTGCCGACTATCGTCGGTGAAACTCGACCCTTTTGGGATTCTTGCCGTCGCGGACAACTCGTCATCCAGCGCTGCGACGACTGCAACGAGTATCAATGGTACCCCCGCGGTATCTGCGCCAACTGTTGGAGCGAGAACATCCAGTGGGTGCAGTCCAGCGGGCACGGCACGGTGTGGACTTATACCGTTACCAATCAGAACCGGACTACCGGTTTTGAAGAGATGGTCCCTTACGTGCTGGCGCTGGTGGAACTTGATGAGGGGGTCCGCATGTTCACCAACATCGTGGATTGCAACCCCGCCGACGTGTCAATTGGAATGGAGGTAGAGGTAACCTTCCGGACCGCTACCCCGCAGATCAGCATTCCTTACTTCAAACCCGTGGGTTAGCGCCTGCAAACCCGCATGAATAAACCCCCGTTGAGCAAACGCCCAGCGGGGGTGTTTTTTCGATCAGGTTGCTGATGTTGTCGGCCGGTACTCGGGCGGAGCGCTACCCCCATTGCCGCAGGCGTATTGCCTCGCTCTCATCCATGTCGGCCTGGGCAGCGTCCGGTTCGTCGTTGAATAGGTACGACAGCGAACGGCGTGAGTAGTAATTATCGTCCGCGGGGTTGATTCGGATGGCCTCGGTGAGGTCAGCGATTGACTGCGCATAATCGCCCACTTCGTACCACGAAATACCACGATTGAACCACGCATCGGCACAGTCGGCATCCAGTTCAATCGCGGTGGAGTAGTCAGCGATGGCGCGCTCGTAAACCCCATTTCGACTGTACCGATTGCCCCGATCCACGTATTCTTCGGCGCTGGTTGGCTCCGGCGGTGGCGTTGGTGTGTTGCGTGGCGTGGACACGTTTATGATAACGTCGGCGACAGTAGGAGCAATCTACATTACCGAGCGAACCAGGCCGCCGTCCACCAGCATCGTCGTACCAGTCATGTAACTGGACCGCGAAGACGCCAGGAAAGCCACCAGGTAAGCTAGTTCTTTGGGTTCGCCGATGCGTTTCAGGGCAGTTTGCTCGGCGCGTTGGGACAAGGCATCTTCAACCGAGATCCCCTGGGTTCGCGCCCGGTCCTCCACGTTCTCCATCATGCGCTCCGACATGATGCTGCCAGGGCAAACGTTGTTGATCAGGATGTTCTCCTGGCCGATATCGTCGGCCAGGTTTTTCATGAAGCCGATCACACCCATACGGGTCGCCGCTGACAACGCCAGGTTGGGTATCGGGGTGTAAACCGTGCTGGCCAGTATGTTGATGATGCGGCCGCCGCCCTGGGCTCGCAGATGCGGCAACGCTTCGCGGGTCATTCGCGCAAAGAAGAACAGCGAACGGTTGGCCGAAATCTGCCAGAGCTCTTCGGTAGAGTCCTTGGCGTACGACTGTGGAGGGCCCCCGGAGTTGTTAACTATAATATCGATCTGCCCGAAGTGGGCGGCGGTTTGAGCGACCAGGTCCTGGATGGTGTCTTCCCGGTCCAGGTCACCGGCAAACGTGAATATGTCTGCTCCGGTGGCAGCCCGGATCTCGTCGGCGGCCCTTTCCAGGTCGGACGCCGTTCGGGAACATATAGCGACCCGGGCGCCCTCTTCCGCCAGTACCTCAGCGCAAGCGCGCCCGAGGCCCTTGCTGGCCCCGCCCACGATTGCGACCTTTCCGTTCAATTGCAAATCCATTGTGTAGCCTCCTGAACTGCTGTCAGGATTATAACAGGCGGAACCTTGATACCATGCGGGCAAACCAGGGGGGACGGCAGTTTGGACAAGCCGTTGCAGAGCCCGAAAGCGTCTACAATGCAAACACCATGACCACCATAATCGGCGTTGATTTCAGCGGAGCCCGCGATGACCGCAATACGTGGGTTACCCAGGGGCGATTGACCTCTGAGGGAACGCTCCTGTTCGACGGCTCGCAACCCGCCCGTCGCGAGGACTTGTTCGAGTTGTTGACTACGGTTCCAACTCCTGCCGTCGCCGCACTCGATTTCCCGTTCGGCGTTCCCGCAAAATTCGCGCTGGCATTGCAACCCAGGCGCGTGCCCATTGACATGCCCGAAGTGTGGCGCATTGCCGCCGGGATGACCCCCGACGAATTTGGTGACGCGCGCAACGACTACGTCCGGCGGTTTGCCGAGCCGAAACGGGCCGGCGACCTGGCATACTTCCCGGAGAGTTTTTCCCCGCTGCACCGCGCCAACCCCAACATGGCGCCAATGACCCACCTCGGTATGACCATGCTTCACGATTGGCACGAATCCTGCCCAACTCGTTGGCACGTGCCTCCTCTCGATGCTCCAACGGAGCCCGCCGATACCGTGACAATGCTGGAATTAATGCCAGGGGCGTTCCTGAATGCGATCGGGTTCGACCGCACCACCACCAAGGGATACAAAAAGGCTCAGCTGGCTATCCATCGACGAGACGCCATAATTAAGGGCCTGGAGGACGCTTCGAATGTTCCGTTGCCCAACCTGACCCTGGTGCGGATGGGTTGTCGCGCCAACGACGATTGCCTCGATTCGGTGGTCGCAGCCGTGGCCGCCGCCGCCTGGTGTTTGGACTCAACACGATTTCGTCATCCCGCCGCCGACGAATTGCCCGATGCTCGGCTGGAAGGATGGATTTACGTTCCCCGCACTCCGCGTCCCCAGGAGCGGCGATAGTCGGCGGTTAGTCTGCCAATCCACGATCGTTATTGTGTCGGACGCAGTTCCCCGATAAGCCCGCAGGTATCGCCCGGATCACAGGATCCTCCGGAACGGTTAGATCCGTTGTTCCGTGCTTGCCCCGCGCCGGTGGCGGCGGTAATATGAACCCAGCATGGGCGCAGACCCGTAAAGCAGGTGGGCAAATGGCAATTTACCGACTCTACGCTGGCAACGACGGCCAGTCGCACCTTGAGGAAACCAGCCTGGCAAACCATCCCGAACTGACCGAGGGCCAGGCGGCCCGTTCCATTTCCTTTCGTGAATGGCCTCCCGGCCACTTCATCGACTGGCATCCGGCGCCCCGACGTCAGTACATCATTTCGTTGGGCGGCGAGATAGAAATCGGTCTGGGCGATGGCACCACCGTGCGCTACGGACCGGGCGATGCCCGACTGGTTGAAGACACATCCGGACAGGGACACACCACCCGCGTCGTGGGCGACCAGCCCAGTCTAACGGCGGTCATTCCCCTGGCCGACTGAAGGATTCATCCTCATCCATACCATCTCTTAAATACCATCAAGGAGGCTACCAATGGGACAAATAATAAGGGTTTATACCGGCAGTGACAACGAGAGCCATTTCGAGGAACTTACCCCGGATCAATTCGCCGACATCGCCAACAACGTCGGCACCGGCGACCTCACCGTCGGCCGCCGCGAATCACCCAGTTTTTCCGATTACCACAACGCTCCCCGCCGGCAGTACGTCGTGAACCTCAACGGCATCGCCGAATTCGAGGTCGCCGACGGCACCACCGTGCGCATGTTCCCCGGCGACGTACTCGTTGCCGAGGACCTCACGGGACACGGCCACATCGCTCGAAGCATCGGCGATGATTTCCGCGTCTCCCTGGCAGTGCCCCTGGCTGAAGGCTAATCGCTGAACCTGTTGACCAGGCCATCTCCCGTTACGGGAGATGGCTAACCAGAGGAAAACCATGATCGTACGTATCTTCACCGGTGACGACGGCGAATCTCATTTCCAGGACGTTACACCCGACGAATTCGCCGGGATCGCCAACAACGTGGGCCCTGGTGACATCACCGTTGGACAACGGCCTCCGGGGTGGTGGGATGATTACCATACCGCTCCGCGGCGTCAGTACGTGGTGTTCATGTCCGGTGGCGCCGAGATCGAAGTCGCAGATGGCGGCAAAAGGCAATTCGGGCCCGGCGATGTTCTGGTGGCAGAAGACCTTACCGGACACGGCCATATCATCCGCAACACCGGCGAAGAAGCCCGGATCTCGCTGGCTGTACCCCTAAAGTAATCGGGGGCGTGCTTCGCCGGCCAGCAAACGTTGCAAGTGAATAAAACCCTGCTGTTGTCGGGCGGTTTTTGCCACCCGTCCCCAGCCGGGTTCTTGCAATAATGACGTCAGTTGCCGTGTAATCTCGTTCTCGCCAAGCAGATTGTAGCCACGATACAGACTCAGCATGGCGTGTGCCCCGGCAACGTCTCCCGAAGCCAAACGCCAGCCGTGGAGCAACGGTAACACTGCGTTCACGGCGATGTCTCGTGCCCTGCCCACACCAATGGGTGCAGTCTTTTCGCCCTCCCTGCCGTTCACGGCCAGGGACTCGGTCATTCGGGACGGCACACCGCTCGACGCCGCTCGCCACAATCCCGCTACCAGCCCGGTTACGCTGTAGCGGTCGACGAGCGCCGCTGCTCCCGTCAGCCGCCTCGCCGGATGATTGGCCGGCCGCACGCGAAACAGTCGCCATTGTTTCTTATCCAGAGGCGCTCCCAAACTGGACGGAGGCCACCACGCCGGACGACCGGTCCCAGCGTTGAAGCCAGCCCATATCATCAACCAGCCCTGCAATGCGTCGATTCGTTCGCCTGGGGGAATGTCACTGACGGCGTGGGTTAGCTTCCCGATGGGCACGGCGCCGGCCAACTCCACCATCGCGTGCTGGTTATGCCGGTATCCCAACGCCCGGAGGATTGCTTCCCAAAGCAATTGACCCGGTAATTCCGTCTCCAGCGAGTTGCGCACGAGTATGCTACGGGGCAAAAACCGCTCGTCGCCAGCCCGGTTCAGCAGCGCCGCCATCTGATCGGCGCAGTTTGGCCGTTGGTATCCGTATTGGGACAGCATCCGCCACAATCGTTGGGCTACCTCGCCATCCGCTGACTCGTCGGCGGCAATGTCCAGCAGGGAGCGCAATTCAACCACCGGAGGGGCCAGGCCGCTGAGGGTAACCGCCGGAACAGCATCGGGTTCCAGAGCAACATGCAGGGCTACGCCGTTGTAGTTGGGATCATGCTGGTGCCTGTGGGCCCGCCAATCCCGTTGCCGCAGATGGACTTCCACATCTCCGTGAACCAGACCTTGTCCTTCCACCAGCAGCAGTGCATCGGGAAAGTCCGGGCCGGCAGTGACGCCCGGCCGGCCGGCGTACAACACCCGAACTCTTGCCCCTTTGTCCGTACGCAGATCGGCGCTGCGCGCCGCGCGTCGTTCCCACAGGTTGGCCAGCTGTTTCTCCGTAATGGGCAGTATCGCATGGTCGCGCGAGTTCCCGGCTGGTTCACCTGCTTTATGATTCGCCATCAGTTAACACCGTATCAACAGATACCATCCGTGCTTGCCCTGCGTCTACGGCCTACTGTCATTACGTGTGGCGACCGTCCGCCGCGGTTTTCACGATAACTGTGAAAATAGCAGCACATTATCGTCGTCAGAAGGTTTCGCGGCGGTCATTGGAGGCAGCCCGGAGGGGTGGCAATTGCGAACCGGCAGCGACGTTGATCAGCCATTGATGCCGTGGGAAGGGGAAAGGTTTAGTGTGAGCTTCGGGGCGGTTGCGCCGGCTTGCCGATTATTCCGTCGCGGCGTAGAATGACGAAACTAATAGTAGGTAAAGGAGTGCGTCCGCAACCGGCGGCGACACCGTTTATCAAACCCAGCGATTGAGGTGAACCGGTCATGGCAGAAGCGAAAGGCCCCCTGGATGGAATCCGCGTAATCGACTTGGGTCGGCATCAGGCCGGTCCTCGCTGCGCGCAGGTACTGGCCCGTTTGGGTGCAGAAGTTATCAAAGTCGAACGTCTGGGCGGAGAAGAAACCCGTTATCACGCCCCCTGGGTTCGCAAGCAGTCCGCATACTGGGTGCAATATAACAGCGGCAAGAAGAGCCTGAGCATCGACCTCCGCAAGGAGCAGGGTAAAGAAGTACTGAGCAAGTTGGTTAAAGTCTCCGACGTCCTGTTGCAGAACTTCCGCCCCGGCACCATCGCCACCATGGGCTTCGGATACGATGTTCTCTACGAACTGAACCCCCGCATCATCATGGTCAATGTGTCCGCCTATGGACAGTTTGGACCATACAGCGACCAGATTGGATATGACCCCATCGGTCAAACCATGTCCGGCATCGCGATGGTTACCGGAGAAGAGGGAATGCCGCCCATCCGCGCCGGTGTGCCCATAATCGACCGCACCACGGCGCTGCACGCCGCCATCGGAACTTTGGCCGCTCTTCATGAGCGGGAATCCTCCGGAGAGGGGCAAACTATTGATGCCTGTCTCGCCGACACCGGATACAGCTACACCGAGATTCCCATCACCGCCTACCACGGCGCGGGCATTGAGCCCAAGCGCGGCGAATCAGCTGCTCCTCCGTCCGGCACCTACCCCTGCCAAGACGGCTGGGTACTGATCTCTGCCGGCGACCAGCACCACTGGCATCGCGTTTGCAACGCCCTGGGCAAGCCCGAATGGTTGGAAGACCCTCGCTTTACCACCCGCCACGAGCGCGGCAACAACGGCGAAGTCGTCAACCAGGCCATGATCGACCTGATGGCAAACATGACCATGAAAGACGCCATCGCCCACTTCACGCACCACGACGTGGTAGCGGCGCCGGTGAACACCATCGCCCAGGCAGCCCAGGACCCGCATCCGTGGGAACGGCGCGCGATGGTCGAGGTCCCTGACTTCCTGGCTGGCAGCATCGCTGTCTCCGGAGATTTCTGGCATTTCAGCCGGACTCCAGCCATTGTCGGCAGCACGCCGCAGGTGGGTGAGCACAACGAGGACGTTCTCACCGGAATGCTTGGCTACTCCGAGGACGAAGTCCAGTCGATGTACGAGGCCAACGTCATTGGCACCTTCCATCATTACGACGAAATCCCCGGCTAATCAGCAACCAGCAATCCTCTCTTCAGGAGGGGATGAACATTGCATTCTAAAAGGGGCGGGCGCCAAACCCGTCCCTTTACGTTTGTCGGATTATTCACCAGCCCGCCGTTGCTATCATTCGTCTTACCTATCCGTTGCCAGTGTGCTACGATACCGAACAATTGCAGACCGATTTGAAAACCGGAATCACCGGAGGGAGCAGCTATGAAAGGACGAATTGTAGTCGTCAAAGAGTACGGCAAACCCTTTGAAATTCAGGAATACGACGTCCCCGAACCACAACCGGGGGCAGTTCTGCTGCGCATGACCCAGGCTGGCATCTGCGGGTCCGACCTGCATACGTGGCGGGGTGACCAGACGCAGGAGCACTCGCCGCTCCCTGAGACTGGGCGCGTCATGGGACACGAGGGCACGGGCGTCATCGAATATCTTGGTGACGGCATCGACTCCGACTACTACGGCAATCCGGTCCAGGAGGGCGACCGCGTCGTCTACGCCGCTGTGTTCCCCTGCTACCGTTGCCACATGTGCCTGCGTGGAGCCACCAACTGGTGTGCAAACCGGCAGTATCCGGCCGCCGGAAACTGGCCCTATTTCACCGGAACCTATGGGGACTTCCTCTATTTGCCGCCACGGCATCCCTTCTTCCGCGTCCCCGATGAACTACCCGACAACCTGCTCGGACCGGTCAATTGCGCCATGGGTACGGTTACCACCGGCCTTGAGCGTGCCAACATGAGCCACGGCCAATCGGTCGTAATCATGGGGGCCGGCGGGCTGGGTCTCCACGCCACCGCCATGGCGAAAGAACGGGGAGCCGATCGCGTCATCGTGTTGGACCGCCTGGAAAACCGCCTAGCGTTGGCGGAAGAATTCGGAGCCGACTACACCATTAACATTGAGGAATTCAACACACCCGAAACCCGCGTCAGCCGGGTCCGGGAACTCACCCGTGGTCGCGGCGCCGATGTGGTGATGGAGTTGGTGGGACGCGCCGATCTTCTGAGGGAAGGCATAGACATGCTGTCCAATGGCGGAACCTTCGTCGAAATCGGTGACATCGTACGCGGCCAGGAAGTGTCGATAGATCCGTCCAAGCTGCTCCAGGGAAAAAACATTGTCGGCAGCCTGATGTATCGTCCGGCCCTGTTGCCCGAACTGCTGGACTTCCTGGTGCGTAACCAGGACCATCTGCCATTCGACAAGCTGGTTTCTCATACCTTCCCGCTGGCCGATGTCAATGAAGCCTTCGCCCAGGCCGAGTGGAGCCAGCGCCAAACTCAAATCACCCGCGCCATGCTGGTGCCCTAATTGTTGACGTTGTCAACGCGGGAAGCGTGGCGACGGGGCAATCTCAACGCTACGGTTCCGCCAGACCAGTCCACAGGAGGACGCAATGAAATTCGGATTGATGTACGAAATCCAGGTGCCGGAACCTCATTACCCCGGCATCGAGGCCGATCGCTACAAGCAGGTGATGGCCCAGGTGGAGTTGGCTGACGACGTTGGCTTTGACTACTTCTGGACGGTGGAACACCACTTCCTGAGGGAGTTTTCCCACTGTTCCGCCCCCGAGGTGCTCTACGGAGCCATTTCTCAACGCACCAAGCGCATCCGCATCGGCCACGCTGTAGCCCTGCTCCCCGGAGCTTACAACCATCCCGTGCGGGTCGCTGAGCGCGCCGCGGTGCTGGATATCCTCAGCGACGGGCGCATGGATCTGGGCACCGGCCGCTCCACCACTCTCATTGAAATGGACGGCTTCGAGGTGGATCCGGAGACGACCAAAGCCCAATGGCGTGAAGCCATCGGCATGATTCCCCGAATGTGGACCGAAGACCCCTTCTCCCACGCGGGTGAGTTCTATAACATCCCGCCGCGGTCGGTCATCCCCAAGCCGGTTCAGAATCCACACCCGCCCATGTGGATGGCCTGTAGCCAGCCGGCATCCTTCGGTGAGGCCGGAGATTTGGGCATTGGCGTCCTTTGTTTCAACCTGGGCGGCCATGAGCAATTGGTGGAGCGCGTGCAGATTTACCGTGACGCGGTGAAAAACCCCCATCCCATCGGCAGTATGGTCAACGACAACATCGCGGCGCTGTGCATGGTTCACGTTGCCGAAACCGACCAGGAAGCCTACGATGCCGCCGCCCGGGAGGGTGAGTGGTTCGTGGCCAAAGCCGAAGACCTTTACAGCCCCTGGCAAGGTCGCGCCGTGCCCGACAGTTACCGCTTCGCCGTTGATGCGATCCAGACCGAGCGGGTCGACAAAACCGCCGATGATCATATCGAGTCCGGCGCGTTCGCGATGGGCAGCCCGGAGACGGTCATCAAGACCATCGAGAAATACCGGGAGGCCGGCGTCGATCAGATTCTGTGCTTCATGCAGATGGGCAACCTGCCTCACAGCAACATAATGAACAGCATCCGCATGTTCGGCAAGCAGGTTATTCCCCATTTCCTGTAGGCGTCGGTTAACCTCGTCGGCGCCAGGGACAAAGCGACGCGGAATCCCGGCAAGACCACCGGGATTCCAGTTGTCGCCGGAACGAAGCAGAGGCGCGTGATCCCGGCGCGGAGACCATTCCCGCCTTCAGAAATGGGTCAGGGGCGAGAGCAGGCGTGCCGGCGCTCATACAGAGCAAGACAAAAGGGGCGGGGTTCAATCCCGCCCCTGAATCGTTCCGCTTCAATTGCGGGGCTGCATCAGTCTGATGATGGCAGCTGTTTAGCTTCCTGCAATTCCATCGGCTCGCCGTTGAGCCGCAAATCGCATTTGCCGGCTTTGGTGACCAGCACCGAAACGCTGCCGTCGGCGGAGGACAGGCGCTTGCCCATCGTTACCTCCGGTGCATCGTCCGCGGATGACGCGCCGACAAAATCGACGCTGGCGCCCTTTATCTGAAGGGGTATGTCACCGTCCGTCAAATCGCCCTGGCCGCCCGCCTTGCTGACGATTAGCTCAGCCCCTCCGGGACCAACGTACCGCTGCCCTGTCTTCAATTCCATCGCGCGCAACACCTCTACGGGTAGTATTCTGATGCTCGAAATTATAGACACTCCCCGTTCAGACCGTCAACGCAATTGGAACCCCCATAGCCCCGACGTTACCGCGGTCGCCGATAACGACCGAACCAATGCGGGCCATGACGCTGCACCAACCCTGGGCATCGCTGATTGCCCACGGCGTCAAAACAGTCGAGACACGTTCGTGGCCGCCGCCGCGCGTTGCACTGGGTCGTCTACTTGCGATCCACGCCGGAAAACGGATTGCACCCCCGGGCGCGTTGCATCCGGACACCGAGGCCGCCATCGCGAATCTATACGGTGAAAGGTGGCGGCACAAGGTTCCTACCGGCGCGGTGCTGGCTGTGGCGCGGTTGGTTTCCGCCGGGCAGGTCATCGGAGTGGACGGTGAGATCGCCGTGTTTGGACCCGGGTCAGTCAATCGGATAGCTATTGACCCTTACGGCGATTTTGTCCCTGGCCGGTGGCTCTGGATGCTGGAGGAGGTGGAACCGATTGAGCCTCAGACGGCCACCGGGGCCCAACGATTGTGGAAGTGGAGTCCGTCGCGAAAGCTGACCTTCATCCGAAAGTTGCCCTGAACTTTACTCACCGCGAGGCGCGTGTCACCGGGCTGGCCGGAGAATTCGCGAACCCGCGCCCATGCCGTGGTATCGGCCGGATGGAGCGACTGGCGGGGTTGGCGAGTCGCGATATTGTGGCAGTCGAGCTGTTTGGCTCAGAAACGATTGCGAAGTTGCTGAAGTGCGATGTCTGCTTCCCGGCGCAGCCCGTCGACGTTGACCCTGTCCTCGTCCGCGGCCTTGAAAGCATCTACCGTGAACGGTTGCCAAGAGTTGCGCAGGGTCCGGATAGCATTCTCCTCTCTCCCTGCGGCATCCACCAGCGATGTGTACATGGGGAGGAGGTAGCCGGCTTGCGGAAGGTCTCTTACGTCGCGTGCAATGGCGCCGGTGCGGAGACTAAATTGCTCCAACGCCTGTATAACCTCGGTACGGTCGCACCCACCTTCGCTGGCCCGCCAGTCGTTGTAACGATCATGAAATTCATCCCAGGTCACGACGACTCTGTCGTACTCATCATCGAATACCTGCAGTTCTGCCAGGCCTTGCTCCGGATCAGTTGGAACAGTCGGATCAGCCTCCGGTGTGTTGGCGATCGTTTGAATGGTGTCCGCCAGGGCATCGTCGCTGGTCTTCACACTGGCGTCGATCCCGGAGAAGTCGGGCAGTTCCGGGTCGTCGGTCAGTTCCGGATCGTCGGTCAGTTCCGGATCGTTGGATGGTTCTCTCGCGGTGTTGAAAGCCTCCAGTTCTGCTTGCGCCGCGCTTTGGAGAGCCTCTACTGTACTTTCAGCGCCGGTTTGGACCGGTAGTTCATCCAGCGCATCAACGACGAGCGTGAACTTTTCCACCAGTTGGTCGAGGCCGGCGATAACGTCAGCTGGTTCCAGACCCTCTGCCGTATCACGCAAGTTTTTGTATTCATCGTGAACCGTTTGCCAGTCATTGTTGACAAGCTCAAATGATTGGGCAAATTCGTCGGTTGATTCGGGTGCGATACCATCTTCCAGGGCCGCGCGCAACTCGATCGCCCGGTCCTGGGCGTCCTTTTGAGCGTGGGACGCATCAGAACGCCGCTGCTCCACTTCCTCGAATAGCGCAACGTTATTGGGCTGCCAGCCGTCTCGCAACTGCCGCAACGCCGTTTCCTCCGCCTCGGCGGCCACTATCAGCGTATCGGCGAGTTCTCGGGTGCTTTGAGCGCGGGTAAGGTTACGCGCCTGTTCGGTCACATCATTGAAAGTAACGGCGAAGTCATTGAGGGCTTCGTGTACTGAGTTTGGGTGGCACGAGGTCAACTCGGCCCTCCATTGGTCGAACTCCACGCGGATTTGGT
Source organism: Dehalococcoidia bacterium (assembly GCA_965217175.1). Lineage (GTDB taxonomy): Bacteria > Chloroflexota > Dehalococcoidia > Lucifugimonadales > UBA3495 > Bin87. The sequence goes on along the minus strand of OZ244251.1, from coordinate 84,114 downwards.
CCCACTGTTCATCGATGGTCTGCTGTTGATTTACAAAATCGTTGATCTCGGATTGGGCGCTTGCCGGCAGGGGAGTGGCGCTGGCGAGGGGTTGTACCTCTGCGGGCAATATTTCAGGCGGGGATGTGTCGGGTTGGTTACAGGCAACCAGTAGCAGCAGCGACAGAGCCAGGAAAAGTGAAACGTAGCAAAAGGATCTAGTTGTCATGGACTACCTACTCACTCCTGCGAAATCGCTAACCAAGTCGTCTCTAAAATCGCCGGTCAGCAGGCGATTGACCGCATCGCCCAATGTTTCGGGTGTATCCGACAGGAGTATCAGCATGGATCGGTCCTGGTTCCGGTCAAGTACGGTAACGGTAGTTCCTTCGAGTTCCAGGTCTGGACCAAAACGTGTGCTCAGAGTATCGTCAATGCGCACTCCGGCGGCCTGCAGGTACTGACTGACCTGCATCACATCCTCGTGCAGCCCCAGGAATACCGTGTCCCGACTGACGTCTTCGACTCCACGGACGTTGGATGATATCCCGTATTCCGACAAGCCTTTCTTCAGCTCAGTTCCCTGGTTCAGAAGCGATGTTTGCCCCAACAGGATGTCCACCTCGTTGTCCAGTCCACGTCCATAGAAATGCGGGAAGTCGGCGAGGTAAAACTCGCGGTTGCTGTTGGTGAAGTAGTCTGCGATGTTCGATACCAGCCTGTCGTTGTCCAGCATTGAGTTCTGGGGGGGAATCATAAAGGTGAGGTCTGCGATCGACACTACATTGCGGCTGTTGCCCCAGGCCATTGGATTGAGGCTCTCGCTGGAACCAACCACCGTAGATTTAGTGTTGGCATCGGCAAATGCCAGCCCTGGGCCCGATGACTGGACGGAGCCGGCTGTGTACAGGGCGATGGTGTCCAGACCTGCGGTTATCTCTTCGGGCTGAAACTCTCGAACGAAGATGTGCTGGAAGTTGAGGTCGTGCTCAACCTGGTTGTAGAGGTAGCCGGGCTGGAAGTAGAGCCCAAACCTTTCCGCCAGCGTGTTTATCTGTTGCGGTCGAGTCGGATCGGAGATCAGCAGCAGCTTTCCGCCTTTACGTACGAACTGTTCCACCAGGCTGGCTTCGGCCTCCGAATAAGCGGCTCTCGGGAGGATAACCAGGAAGCTGTCGGCGCGACGCAGTTGATCCTCCAGTTGAATCAGCCTGTCAGACTCCTCAACAGTGGTGAAGTTGCCCAGAAACTCGACATCGTATCCGCGATTGGCTATCCGCGACCGCAGCGTAACGATTTCGTTGGATCGGAACGCATTCCTGTGCAGAGCATCCACCAGGAACAGGCCCCCGGAAGGCAGGCTCGCGGGCGGTTCTATGGGCAAGATGGCGGGACTGGCCTGCGAACCCACCTGCTGGAAGACGATTTGCGGCGAGGGCGGCGGGCTGTAGCCGCCCTGGTAAAAATAAAGATACCCACCACCGAAAGCGATAGCGGCGAAAATGAGAAATAGGGCAACCGACCCTAATAGTTTAATCGTCATATCCCGCGTACAGGTAGTAGACGTTAGGTCGGCGGATCTCGAGGGGGAACTCCGGCAGAGGGTTCTCCTGATACATATCCAGGCCCCCGACAAGCATCAGTTTCCGCAGTGCCTGGAGCTCCGCAATGCCGTTGCCGGGCACCAGCCCGGATGCGCTCTGGAGAGGGTCGCTGTTTCCCTGATCCATTAGCAGCAGTGTCACCGGGTCGACCAATCCGTTTGCTTCGCCATCGTATTGAGCGGCGAATATCCGTCTTACCCTCAGGATGAACTCGCGCTGTACTTCTGAGTTTACGTCCACCAATCCATAGTTAGAAATTCCCGCGAGTTCTGCTGCTTTTTCGATAGCATCGCTATCGCCGCCGATATCGTCGGCAAGGCCCAGACTTACGGCGTCGATGCCCGAGTAAATCCGCCCTTCCACCAGCTCCGCTTCGGTCATTCGCAGGCGTTCTCCCCGCTCGCTGATTACCATTTGGGCGAAACTGGATTTGAGCTGTTCTGTCATCGCGAACCAGTCCCTTCTGGAGGCTCCAGTCAGCTTGTAGGGGCCGGTGAACACAATACTTTCCGACGGCACCCCGGGGATCAACGGGCCGGCCAATGTAATAGCCCCTACGTTGCCAATCAGAGACGAGGTTTGGGCGTACATATGATTGGATCCCATGGCCATCATGTACCCGCCACTGGCAACCAGGCCGTTCAGTATCACAACTACAGGTTTCTTTTCCCGGAGTTTCCGGGTTTCCACGTAAAGCCGCTCACTGGCGGTGGCGCTGCCTCCCGGTGTGGTGAGCCTGATGACCACCGCCTTTATGGAATCGTCCCGCTCCGCGTAGCTGATGAACTCGCCGATGACGTAGGCCGATCTCTCGGAAATGACGGTATATGGAATGTCAATTACGGCGATGTTGGGCTTCCCCGGAAAAGCGTAGGTCAGCACCAGGGCGCCGATCACTACCCCCAAAACAGCGGCAATCGGTCCGAGGACGAACCAACTGGACATGACACTTCGCGTTGCACGAAGCGTTTCCATCATCCACTTTGTAGCGCTGGACAACATCTGTCTCCGCTTGATCCCGGCGCTGATCAGGGTCAAAAGATTGACGCAATTGCTACCAGCGCGTATTCGCACTGGAGGCTCACCCAATCTTACCATAAGCGTGAATCGGGCGCGGCGGCAGATGGGGCGTTAGTAACAGACGCCGTGCCGGATATCCGCTGCGGCGCCACTTCCGAGTAGGCTCGCCAGCTTCTCATTCATCGTTCAGCGGCCAAGAGAGGCGTCTCGGCAATCCCCGACGGCGACTGCCCGATGGTGGTACCATACGGCCAGTCTAGGACGCGTGGTGGTCCGATGAGACAAGCAGTATCACAGCCTCGGGCCGCGCGGCTTTCACGTCGCGACCGGCAGGTGGATTTACAAAGTACCGAAGGGTTTCCAGTAGACTCGTACGAACGGCCGTGACGTGGGCCCGATGTCGATATTGAACTCGAAACCGATATTGAAAAGGAAGGGGATCTGAGATGAATTCGAACCGTAAACCGGTCGCCGTTGTGGTGGGGGCGACTTCAAAGTGGCAATCAGATGGCCGGAATACCCAATTGGCGCACGGCAGGGTGCTCGATGATAGCGACCTTCCAGTGGGCGTGCGTTGGGGCGTTGGTGGCGCCATAGCCCAAAAGTTCGCACAGGAGGGCTTTTTCGTCATTCTCACGACCCGTACCACGGCCAACGCGTCTCCCTTGCAGCGAGCCATCGGTGAGCAAGGCGGCGAAAGCATGATTGTCGAGCTGGATTTGGTGTCAAGCGACTCCATATCCGATGCGTTCTCACAAGTTCGAGAGCAGGCTGGCGACCCGGAAGTTTTGGTATACAACGCGGGCTATCTGGAGGGTCGGGATCTTCCGCCGGAGAAAGAACTCCTGGAACATATACCGGTGGAGATGTTCGATACGGCTCAGCATATCTCCAGCCGTGGGCCGTTCCTGGTCGCCAAAGAGGTGTTGCCCGCCATGCGAGAACGCGGTCAGGGCTCGTTCCTCATTTCCAACAACTCTTCGTCCTTGCGCGGGCGAAAGCGAAACACCGGACAGTCGCTGTACTATCCGCGAGTGATGATGCGCACGTTGGCGCAGGTGCTGACCGAGGAATATTCCGAGTTCGGCGTACACGTAGCCAACATCGTGATAGATGGCACCATCGACTCTCCGGGAACCCGAGCCCTGCCGAGGGCCCAGCAGAATCCTGATGTGGTGATAAATCCAGTTAAGATCGCCGAGGCCTTTTATTATCTGCACACCCAGGACCGATCCTGTTGGACTCACGAACTCCAATTGACTCCATTCCCAACCAAGCCGAGCTTTTAAGTCCTTCAACTTAGCGACGACGCCTGCCGGCAACCTGCCATAATTCGCCCAATTCGACAGGCATGAGAGTGCGTCAATCGTTTTTTGGGCCGCGCGACGGAGACCGGGAGCGAGTCTGAATATTTCCTAACCAGTTGGCACGGGCAGATCGGCCTCGATGGGCGTCCAATGATCCTACCGGGCGCCGGGGGGTCCTGATGGAATCCCCCTAATCCTTGAATTTGTCAGCTGGGAGTTACTCGTCCTGGGGGAGAAAGGCGTTGGGGACGACCGCGCTGCCCTGACCCACTCCGGTGGTATCGCCGCGCTGGTTCTCGGCCTTGATCTCCACCGATACCCGACTGCCATTCACTTCCCGACTCACGCCGGCAACCGTCCCCGTGAAGGTGATTGTGTCGCCGGGACGGACCGGCCGCAGGAATCTCAGATCAACCGTGCCGGTGTGGTTGAACACGCCGCTGCCGAAGTACCGGCGCAGTAGTTCGATGGCGAATGACAATGACATTCTCCCCGAAGCCACCGTGCCCTCGGTTCCCAGGGTCTCGCGGGCGGTCTCTTCGTCGGTGAACTGGGAAGGTTCCAACTGCCCGGCGCTGCCCTCAAACAGGTTGATCGCATCCTGGGTCATTTCCTTTACCAGCGGGGATAGCTCATCCCCCACCTCGTAGGTGCGAACTAGCCTCCCCATTTCTTACCAACCTCGGTGGGCTGCTTGAGCTCGTGGGTAATCACGCGGTCGATGAGCCGCCCGTCTTCGTCAACCGAAACCGCCTCGGTGACGATGTAGTTCTTGCCCCGGCGCAGGTACTTGTCGGCGATCCACGCCCGCACCGTGATCGTCTTGCCGCCGATGGGAGGGTTGTAGCAGTAGAAGGCGCACCGGGCGTTGACCGAACCGGCGTCCCGGTACCTGGCGTTGTACTGCTTGACATCCACCTTGTGCGAGATGGTCGGGAAGCTAGCCTCCGGGTCCATCACCCCTTGGCGGTAGGTGTCTATCATCTCCTGCGTGAGGAGGTATTGGTACGTCTCGAAGGTCTCACCGACCTCCAGGGCGTCCCAGTCCAGAAGTATTCGCGCATCCGCTTCTACCATAGCTGCACTTCCTTTCGTTTAACGCGTAATTGGGATGCCTGGCCGACGCTGGTTGTGTAGCTGAGCATATCGGTATTGCCTCTCGATAAGTTAGCCTTCTAGCGTTGTATCGTGCCGAGCATAATATTACCCCAAAAAAACAGGTCCTGTTGAGAGAAAGTCCCGGAGTCCCGCAAATGAGGTAGAACGCGATTCCTCGCGATTCCTCGCGATTCCTATGGAGCGCCAGGTCCGCGTTTCCAATTGGAGTCAAACATTCCTGCGCCGCCGGTCAACCCGTGTGGATATGCGAGTGTTGTGCCGGGAACCAAACGGCCTGCACTTACTTGGCGATGTAGGCAGGGAGACGACCTGAATGACGAACCATTCTGGGAAGTGATTCCGGGATTTCCTCCGGGTTTGATCGAAAGCGCGGACCGGGTACTTTTCATGGTCGCGGCGACCTGCGGTTTCGCCGCGGCGCCCGTGGCCTCGACGATGATGGGGGCCGTCGTCAATTCTTTCCTCCTACCGCTGGGCCGCCGACGTAGCGCCGAAGCTGGCCCGACCGACTCAGAATCTGAGCTTGTTCTTGACCGTGATTTCCATCGTGATGGTAACTTCCAGGCTAACCGGCCGGCACAAGATGGGCAGCCGAAGGTTCCACTTTTTTGTGCGGAACAGGCACTACTGCTATACTCCGTCCACGATTCGTAGTGAGTTTCTGCACCCAGCAGACCGCAGGTCCACCGGGGACATCGCAGCGAAAGTCCATCAAATCTGCAGTATTCTCGGATCCACCGCAACCCTGGATGGGCGCGAAGGGAAAGCCGGAGGTCTGTGGCGGGTGATCACTGGTGGACCCGATGGGAGAGCATACCGCGCTCCGGGAAATCTACCCAGGAGACAGACGATGGCCATGCAGGACAAGCAAAGCAGGATCGACGCCCGTTGGCTCGCGCTGCAGCCGGGCTGGGGGAGGGACCACTCCTCGGAACTTCGGTCGCTGTACCAAGTACTGCAAGATGACGAGGAGATCGAGGCGCTGGTTTCCTGCACTTGGGGCCCTGGCTCCGTGTTCCGGGAAGGAGCAGGCCGGATGGACCGGATGCGGCAGAACAAGGGTGTAGCCCTCGTGACGAGGGAACGGGTGGTGATGCTGAAAGGCGCATCCTTTGGACCACCTTCGGTCACTGAGATACCCCTGGAAAACATAACCTCAGTGGATTACGACGGTGCTGGGGACGGTGTAACCATCACAGGCTTGAGCCTGAGCAATTGGTTGGGCAACGACGCCGCCCCGGGAATCAACAAGATCGCGGAGGTCCGTGACGGCCAGGCACGGCGGTTCGCCGAACAGGTGCAGGACACGAAGGCCAACCCTCCTCCACCCCTGGGATCCGATTTCGAGGAACCATCCGCCTCAACGAACGCGGCGCCAGATTTCGGCCGGACACCGGCGGTCCAATACGACGCGATGGGCAAAACGGAGCGAATCGACGCCCAATGGCGGGAACGGTCGACAATGTGGGGCCGAAACGAGCCCAACCTGCTGGAGCGCGTCATAGCCGTGCTGAAGAGCAACATGACCGGCGAGAAGACTGACGTCTATCCCGGCGAGCGCCGGATGCTCCACGAGATCCTGGAGGATGACGAGAACATCGAGTATTGGATGGGGGGCCGGTGGGGCCCAGCCGATGAATTCGATACCATGGCGCAGGCCGTGACAAGAGCGGCGGCGAGCGTCGCTCTCGGCGCGGCCCTGGGCCATCCGGTGGGTGGGGGAGGGCGTTTCGCGCCAGACGTTCACAACGGCGTCGTGGTGGCCACCGACCGGCGGGTCCTCATGTTGAACTCCGGAGTGGTCAGCAAGACTGTGGAGGAGATACCTTACGGAGGCCTTCAGGTCGCGTATAACGAGGGATTTATCACTTCGGGCATCAAGTTCTGGGGAAGCACTGACGAAGAGTTCGCCTACTATTTTGACCACAACGGGAAAGCCAAGCTAAAGTCCCGCGCCCGGCCCCTCTTCAACGCTGTCAGGACACGCGCCAGCGGTGCGCCCGAAGGCTCCGAGGCGTAGGGGCAGTCTGCCCAAAAGCGGGGCAAGTACCGATCGCCACCAAGGAAACAATTATTCGTACCAAGGGCGGCGAGGTTTTGTACCGCTGGGAACGTCGGTGCGACGAGCCACAACGGCAATCACGGCGCCGGCTATGGCGGCAGCGATGAATATCAGCAGGGCGTCGAAGATGAAAAGCCCCGGTTAGACCCAACGATGTAGGTAACTGGGCAGTCAGATGCAAAAGAACACCGGGCGAGCTGCTCAGAAGTTTTTAAATTACCCACCGGGCCACCCAGACGACAAGTCCAATGAGGTGTCCCTTGAGCACGTTGGCCAGCGCGGCGACCACGGCTCCGTGGCGAATGGCAGCCCTGCCCAGTTTTTGGGCCGCCCGATGAATGTAGCAAAAGGGGAAATCGTCGGGATGGTGACGGCCCTGGGAATATTTGTGGAAGAAGACGAAGCCGCCGAGATGGCCTACTATCAAGCGCTGGCCCAAAGGGAGTCGACGCGTAGGTCGAGACGCGCGGCCTGCTAGTGAGGCCTGTAGCACGACGGAGTCGATCACATGATTCCTACGGCAGTGCTGAAATTCGGCGAAGCCTCGCAAGGCCCACCACCAGATCAGGTTGCGGCGGCGATGGAGCAGGGCGACCCGCCTATCTACCTGCAACGGCTCGGCCCGCCAGACCGGTTGGGCGGAGACTCCTTAAACCTCACCGAAACAGGGACCGAAACCGTCGTCTGCTGGCTGCGTGAGGTATTGTCAGTCGAGCCCCACCTGAGAACTAACCTCTGGTACGAGAACAGTTCAGGCAGGCGATAATCTGACGGTCGCGCTGCGGCAGTGGTGTGTTGCATCCAATACCACTGCCGACCAGAAACAGGTCGTGATGCGACTTTAGGCAGGCCAGAATGCTAATGTGGAACCAGTAAACACTACCATTGAACGTACATCGGCATTGATGAAAACTTGGAGGTATAAGGCATCGTTTCGCCTCCTCTGAAATGGTAATCCATGACCAAAAATCGGGGACGCTCAGGACTATACCACGGTCCGACGTGAAAGCGATGTCCGACACTTTTGTGGGAAACGCCGCCAGCGTTCAGTAACCGAAAACCCGGGTTAACACCGCCTTATAAGGAGGGCGAGATGTTGACCAACCAGATAACCAGCCACTTTCCAAATCTGAGTGAGCAGCAAGCCAGCGTCGTAGGCCACGTACACGGGCCTTTGCTCGTGATAGCGGGCCCCGGGTCGGGGAAAACGACGACCCTCGTGCTAAGAGCTCTCAATCTCATCGTGGGCGGGTACGCTCATCCGCGGGAGGTCATGATATGCACCTTCTCGCAGAATGCGGCCCGCGAGTTGAGACAGCGCTTCGACCGTGCGGCTTCCGAGATTGGATGCCGTCAAGACCTGTCCGGGGTCCAGATAGGAACCATCCACGGCTTCTGTAACTCCATCTTGAAGGAGGGCGACGGTGCCATGTCCGCGGGTCCGGACCTGCAGACGCTGGACAGCCTCCAGCAGATGGCTTTCATCCAGAGCAGGCTGGAGGAAATCACCAGTCCTCAGCAGGCCCACAAGTTTGTTTGCCGCTGGGGCGCGGCCGGCGTCGCCAAGGCGTTGGCGGACAGTTTCAACACCATGTCTGAGCGGCTCATTGACCCGCAGATGCTGATCGCATCCCAGAACGCGCTGCACCGGGCGCTGGGAGAGTGCTACGTCCATTACACGCAGACGCTACGCCGCCACCGGAAGGTGGATTTCAGCTATCTGCAACGGTGGACTCTGGACCTGCTCAGTCAGGAGGACGGTTCCGTTCCGGTGGCCCGCGATGTGAAATGGCTCATGGTTGACGAGTATCAGGACACCAACCCGGTGCAGGAGCAACTGCTACTCGCATTGGCGCGCAGCACCGGCAACATCGCCGTAGTGGGTGATGATGACCAGTCCATCTACGGGTTCCGGGGCGCGACTGTCCGCAACCTGCTGGACTTCCCCACCAAGTTCCCGAACTGCAGCGTCAATCTGTTGACCACGAATTACCGCTCAGCACCCGGGATTGTGGACGCGTGCAACCGATGGATGCAGGACGCGGCAAACGCAGAAACGGCCGGCCCGCGCTATGAGAAGGACATAGCGCCGTTCCCACAGGCGAGTCAATCTGATTACCCGAGTGTGGTCCGGATCTGGGCTACCGACCCGGACGACGAGGCTCAGCAGGTGGCGGCTATGGTGGCGCACCTAAAGGATTCTGGCGTCATCGAGCGATACGGGCAGGTGGCACTGCTTCTCAATAGCGTGCAGCACCGGATTAGTGGTCCATATGTGTCCGCTATGCGGGCTGCTGGTGTCCCCGCGCAGGTACATGGGGAGCGGAAATACTTCTGCTTTGGGGAGATCAAGGACATGGTAGCGTGTTTCGCTCTAATCATGGGATGGACGGCACGCCAGGGGACGGGGGACCGGCAGGTGGACAGGTACGTGGTTGGGGCGGTGAACGACCTGCTGGATCGCACCCCACATGACTCCGTGTTGAGCCGCACGCTCCTGCGCTGGCAAGGGGAACTCGCCGGTCTCTCTCAGAGAGACCAAGACCTGGACCGTAGTCTGCTGAATTACTTCTACGTCCTGCTGGCGCTGGACCCCTTCATTAGACTGCAGGGCAGGCCCCGGTCGATGGTCAATCTCGCTGCCTGGTCGCGGTTCCTCTCCACGTTCCAGACTCTCTACGGTTATGACAAAGTTCGGGCCGGTCAAGTGGAAGCCATGCAACGGGACTTTTTGACTAAGTTCCTACCGCTCGTGTTCCGGCACGGCGTGGCGCAGCGGGAGGTATCGGATGTGATCCCCGAAGGAGATTGCGTACGGATCATGACCGTCCACCAGTCTAAAGGGTTGGAATTTCCGGTCGTGGTCGCGGGTGGGTTGACGTTCAAATCGAGGGACAGGTCAATGCAGTACGAACTGGTCCGGTATGCGCCGGACTGGGACCCGACGGGCGAGAGCGGGTATGCCGGCCTCGACGGTGCCCGGCGTCAGTATGTGGCGTTCACGAGGGCGCGGAACTTGTTGGTGCTGGCATCCAGTGCGGTGCCGGCTCAGGATGTGCCCGCTATCTGGACGAACGCGGTTGACTGGGGCACGGGTGGGCATGGCTCGCTGCGTGGGCAGAGGTTCGCCCCGGTTGGAGAGCCCGAAGAGTTTGAAACGTACAGCGTGACGGGCGATATCCTACTCTACGACACGTGCCCGCGCAGGTACGAATTCTTCCGGCATTATGGGTTTGAGGAAAAGCGATCCGACGCGGCGGCGTTTGGGACGCTCGCGCACGCCTGCATGGAACGGGTTAGCCGAATCTTGGTGGACGGGTCCAACCCGGCTACGCTTGGGCCTGTGGTCGAAGCGTTGGTTGCTGAGGAGGTTGAACGGCTCGGAATGGCGGAGCACCTCCGGTTCAGCGACCAATGGGTTCGTGACGCCGAGCGGCAGGTGAAGGGCTTCTTGCAGCACGTGCAGTCCGTGGGGATGGTGGTGTTGGGCAGCGAGATGGAGGTGGATTACGAGGGAGAGGGCTGGCGAGTTACGGGCAGGGTCGACCTACTGGCGGATGTAGGCGGGCGACTCACCGTGTTGGATCTGAAGAGCGATCGCCCGCCTACGACAGATGCCGAGGTCGTTCAACAGTACCGCAAGCAGGTGTCGCTATACGGACTGATGGCGGAGCAGAGTTTGGGGTGCCCTGTTGAGAGCTTTGAAATCTTTTGGATGGGCGAAGACGTAGGCGCCGATGCGGTGATGGAGTTTGAGGATACGGGCGCGGCAGTGCTGGAAGCACGGAACCTGTTAGGTTGCACGGTGGAGAAAATCAAGGCAAGGGATTTTTCCATGTCGCGACCGCCGGACAAGGGGATTTGCCAGCGGTGCGAGTTGCACACGGTATGCAAAAAGGAAGGGGTCTTCATCCGTCCCCAGCTCTGAAGCATTAGATACCAACTACGGCTTACGTGTGCGTACGTCCCCATAGTACCGTTTCAATTTAGTTCTATTGGAAAGAACATGTTTGAGCTTACTGCGAGCGTCCTGGGTGGAGAACCGTCAGTGTATGATGGCGGCGGCCTGGTTGCGCTCGCGTTCGAGCGCCGCGACCTCCCGTCTCAGCAACGCTGCATCGCCGACCCGGCGGTTCAGACACTGTCTGCTAAAGACGCTCAACTCGATTTCAGCCATGTTCAACCAGCTTCCGTGATTGGGTGCGTGGTGAAGCTCCAGGCGTTTGGCTATGCGGCGCGCCTCGGACGGTGCAAACGCTTCGTAGAGCGAGCCGGGCCTGTGGGTGTTGAGATTGTCAGGACCAGCCGGATCACTGTGGCGTCAGGATATGCCTCGTCCACCAGCCACTTCATCTGTTGAGCGAAGTCCACAGCAGTCCGGCGCCCGGTCACCTCGATATGCCTCCACCCACCCTTCGGTTCTGTCAATGACGGGTTAGAAATGAACCATTTTTAACGGGTTAAAATTGCGCCACTTGGTATTTGCTCAGCGATTCTGTCAGTTGTCGTAGTTTTCGCCGGCCTCTTCCGGCGCTGCGGTGATGTGTTGTTGCGAGGGGAATAGCCCCGTCTGGCGTTTCTCCCTGAGCCGGTAGCTTTCGCCACGTATGTTGAGCACATGGCTGTGATGCAGCAGCCGGTCCAGCACCGCCGAGGCGATCACACTGTCGCCCAGCAGTTCGCCCCATTCTCCGAAGCCCTTGTTGGAAGTGAGGATGATGCTGCCCCGTTCGTAGCGGGGCACCCGGTGGGTCAACCCACCCGCTGACCCGCAAACAGGATTCAAACCGTCCCAGGACGAGGATGTTGCTATCCAAGTCATCCAAGACAAGGCCGAAGAGCCGAGGTTGTCGCTGTATCGGATCGACGCGGTTTCCTCAGATGGGAGAACGCGGACTTTCTACGTGGTGGCAAGGTCATCCGGTGAGGCGATCGGCGACGTAGTCCAAGGAGTAAACGAAATAGCCGCAAGGCGGCGTTATTCGGTGGGGTTGGACACACGGGGGCTCGTGGCTACGGAATTGCCCAGCCACTTCCCATTAGAAGTGTTTCGTAACCGCTTGGAGCCGATGTCGCTTGAGAGCCCGCTATTTAGTTGAACCGCATCCGTCGGGATGGCACTCGACTGGCTGGCCTACCGAATAAATCGGACGGCTTCTATCCATTAGTTTCTGCGCCTCCGAAAGAGATCCCAAGCGCAACTCCGCCCGCCCCACCACTTCTTTGCAGGCTACCCATACGGCACTTTGGTACCTGTTGCGTTCCGGATGAATTCGCTCAATCGGCAGGGTCGTTTCCGACGTCACTCCGCCAGAGTTTTTCTTCCAGTCTTTTGACGGCATCCTGGGTGGCTCGGATTTCTCGCAACAAGTCTTCCCGGGAAACCTGGGATCCCTCGTCGGACGCCCGTTCGCTTTTAGCCTCGTCTAGGCTGTTGATTATGATGGCAATGAATAGATTAATGACTACGAAGGTGCCGACAATAACAAATGTCACGAAATAGAGCCAAGCGAAGGTATACCGCTCCATCGCGGTATACATAACGTCCGTCCAGCCCTCCAGTGTGATGATGTTGAAAAGGGTCAGCACAGCCAGCCCTAAACTCCCCCAGTTGTCAGGGTCGTGTTCATGGAACAGGTGGTATCCCATGATCGCGTAGATGTACACGACAATGCTCATCAGCATGATCACGTGTCCTACGCTGGGTATGGACCGAACCAGCGCCGCCACTATCAGACGCAAGTCCCTAACGGCGGAGATCAAGCGCACGACCCGCAGGAGTCGTGCCAGCCGCGCGATCATTGCGAACTGACCCGTGGCCGGGACCAGAGCGAAAACTATCACCAGGAAGTCGAAAATATTCCAGCCGTCTCTGAAGTACTGCCACGACCGCGGCCAAAGGGCCAGCATTTTCAGAACGGCTTCGACTATGAACACTCCGAGAGCAATTTGGTTGCCCAGATGAAGTAAAGGGCCATATCGCTGGTCAATGGCTGAGGAGGTCTCCAACCCCAGCAAGATGCCGTTGAGAAGGATGACCGCGATGATGAAGTATTCTAACCAGGCGGAGTTGACCAGATTGGATGCGAGATAAACAGGTCGGACCATGGAGATGAGAATAAAGCATTCTGCTCTTCAGTGGAACCTATAGGAGGCGATTTCGCTACTCGGGATTTGCTTGATCGGCGTTTGAAGCCGACCAACTTCGTGACAGAATTCGTTTTCTCGCTTTGGCTGTTTCTGCAGGGATGTGTAGCCCTCCGCGGGTACTGCGGAGTCACCCCGGTCGCCGGCTCCGGGATGCCGGCCAACGGTTACATATCACTGGTTTCTCGGCTCTGAGCAACGGTTCTCAGCACTCTTGGCTGGCAAGTGGAGGTCACAAGCCGTCGTCGCTAACTGTACAGAATGTGGTCGACAAGCCGCCGCGCTTACTTTCGCTGTCAGAATCAGCGGAACAGATCATCTGAGGTATGCACGACGCGATACTTGGCCGGACTCTCGCCTGCTTCTAGGGTCGCAAAATGGACCTTACCGCACTCTATTTTGGCGAGTTCCTTTCCACGGAGGTCGTCGAGGTCTAATGAACCCTTTGTTTCCGCGACGTAATAAAGGCGTTCTCTGGCGTCGTTTTCTATGAGCACTGCCCAATCCGGATGATACGGACCCAACGGGGTCGGAACTTGGAACCATTCTGGCAGCTTGGCGTACACTTTTACGGCGGAATTAGCCTCTAACTCTTGCGCAAATTTGGCTTCGTTCTGCGAGTCACAGATGACGTAGTCGTACACCGACTTCTGGGACTCGATCATCTTGTTCAGGTGCCAGGAAAACTCTTTTTTCACGAACAGTTCTTGCGTGTAGTACGCCTCGTCTCCAGAGCGTTGGTACTTGATTCCGTCCACAAATGCAAGCCGCTTGCAGCGGTTGACGACCCCTGCCGCTATTTCGATGAACTTCTGAGGGTTGTCTCTGAAATCGTGCAGCCGTCCACTGTCGGAGAGAATGCGCCCAATGCTGAGCCGCGTCAGCTGGGTACGATCTTGCAGCTCGGTAAGCAAGTCGGGCAATTCAACAACCCCGCTTCGCAGAGACACTGGTGCGCCTGCCCTCGCGAAAGCGGGGGATGGATGGCGCCATGACCGTGCCGCCCAGAGCGCCGGCTGTTCCGCCAGTGCGCAACACGTCGGCGTCGTCAATGCAGTCACCGCCAGCCAGACCCTGCCCCCGCGAAAGCGGGGGGCAGACGCAACCAGGGTCATGATCTTGTCGCCCGTGTTCGCCCTGCCCGGCGCATTGCCCAGGTCCAGACGCTGGTCAACCAGTTGAGGCATGCCCAAGTGGCGGGCCAAGGTGGTGGGAAGGATCAGCCCGGCATTGGCCACCAGACGGTGGTCGTCGAAGGTGATTTGGATGCGGTCGGTATGGTCAAGTGGTAGCATCTATCGGGTGCTCCTTGTTTCTGGTTGGTTTTGGAAAGACAAAACCAACCAGAAACAAGGAGCACTTTCTTACCCCTTCACCACGCCGCAACACTCATCTCTTCGGTGGATTGGGGATTAGGCCTGACTTGCAAATCCGAAAAGCCTCGAAATCGTTGTACGTGCAACTCTTTAATGTACATCTTTGGTTGTCTAAAACTCCATGGTCAGAAGATCTTTAGGCGATTTCGCTACTCCGATTGACTGGCACTGATGCACGGAATTCGTTGGCGGAGTGACGTTTTACGTTTGGGAATTATATACTCAAGGGCAGCCCAAAACTCCGTAGACCGCAATTGGCTTGGCCTAACCATCGGACCGGCGCATCACAGACTTTCCGCCGAGTCTGATAGAGCGTAACTGGTGCTTCGGCCTCTGGGGGCGTTCTGAATGAGCACGCCACGCTCCATCAGGTCGTTTATGTCCCGCAGAGCCGTGTCCTGTGAACACTTCATGATTTTGGCCCATTTTGAAGTGGTCAAGTTCCCCTCAAAGCCATTCAATAATCGGTTCACCATCGCGTGCTGCCGGGCGTTCAGTGGGTGATGAGCGATGTGCTGCCAAAATCTGGCCTTGTGGAGCGTCGCCGTCAACGCTGTCTCAGAACTGGCTATCGCCCGGTCAATACAGGCCAGAAACCAGACCAGCCAATTCGTAATGTCGGTCTCCCCTTTTTGCGTGCGTTCCAACACACGATAGTAGTCGTCGCGTTGCCTGTGCATCTCGGAGGACATGCTGTAAAAACGCTGCGGGCTTTCTTCGCAGCGGGCCAATGCCAAATCCGTTACGGCTCTAGCCAATCGCCCGTTGCCATCTTCAAAGGGATGGATTGTGACAAACCACAGATGGGCCGCGCCCGCTCGCAGCACGCCGTCCATATCGGAGGAGGCGTCGAACCATTTGAGGAATGATGCCATTTCGTAGTCCAGTCGTTCTACAGCCGGCGCCTCGAAATGCACCCGCTCCCGGCCGATGGGCCCGGACACGACCTCCATGGGCCCGGTGGCATCGTCGCGCCACTCTCTGGTCTTGACCCTTTTCAATCCGCTGCGCCCGGTGGGGAACAGCGATGCCTGCCAGGCGCAGAGCCTGTCTTTGGTCAGCGGTTCGGCATAGTTTTCCGTCGCATCCAGCATCAACTCAACTATGCCTTCAACGTTACGGTCCGCCTGGACTATCCCCCCGGCATCCAATCCGAGACGGCGCGCGACCGACGAACGCACTTGTGCAGTGTCCAGGATTTCACCTTCAATCTCGCTGCTCTTCACCACCTCGTCGGTGAGCGTGTTGAGGACGGCTTCGTTCGCGAGATCAAAACCCAAGTCGGCCATCCGGCCCAACAAGCGTCCTTGCCGATGACGAACAGCGGACAACAGGTTCAGCAGAACATCGCTCCGCCAGTGGAGATGGGGCCAGTCCGGCTGCTGATGGATGTACAAACGCCGCATCATATGCGGTGATTATAGCGCACAATCACCGCATATGATGCGGCGTGGGCACTGGACGACCCGCCGACGATACGGTGTGAAGATTGGGGGTGAAGGCCGACGGTGAGCGTTTGATGGGAAAATGGTCGTGTCTATCGCCTGCCGGATGGAATTGTACTCGCGGGAGACCCGCTCCGATATGAGGTCCGGGTCTGGCCTCGGTTTTCGTTTCCGCACCCGCGGCAGTTTCACCCGCATATGCCTCATATGAGCGTAGTCGTCGGCCAGCAAGCGGGCGAGGGCAGTAGCCAGGTAACCAAGGAAGGATGGACATGGCGACGTGGAGTGAGACCTTGCTCTGGTTGAAATACCTGTGCGTATTCAGCAAGCGTCAATACTTATTGCTGCTGAAAAATCGCTCGATGATGGTTCACTTTTTGAACTCGCCCCTCCATTCCTCGGAACAGCGTGGGATGAGGCCTACAATTCTTAGCAGTTTGCCCTCGGGATTCTCGTAGTGCTCGGAGTCGCAGTAGCCGGAGAAGCGGACCACGCCTTTCAGGTCGCAGCCTTCCGCAGGGCACCGGAACCGGTGGCCCTGCTTGGGGTCGGTCTCTATGTACTCCATCGGCCTGCCGCCTATACAGGTCGGGTGCCCCTTCTCGTCGTAGATGCCGTCGTACAGGGCTTGCCAGTCTCCTTATCCTTAGGAGGCCTCCGGATGGCGACCACGGGCACCATGCCCAGATTGACCAAGTGCTCCAGGTTATTCAAAGCGTCATAGCCCCGGTCCCCGAGAAAATATTTTGGGGACAGGTCCCGGTACAGGGCGAGGCAAGCATCGATGTCCGGGATCAGGACTACGTTATCGCTCGCATTGGCCGGCCTGTCAGCAGGCGTTAGATTTCCGTCAACCGCCGGAGACATTCGAGCACCTCTTTCCGCATATTCGGCACACACCCCGGCTACTTCCCGTACCGTCTGGATTAATCATACCGGTAACATGGTAATGGTGCTTATTTCTCACCTTGCACCGCGACCATCGAAAAATTTGGCGGATACCCAACCCTATCCATTCCAAACGAATCCGTCCAAAAAGTATCAAAAAGAAAATAGCCACTATCACTAACGCCAGCAATTTCCCTAAATCGCTGTCCGGTAACGCCGTCGCCAAAACTTCGATTGCCGTTTTCGCGAAATGGTCCATAGGTTTAATCCCAGCGTCCGATACCGGATAAATTTGGTGTAACGAGATTAGCCGCTTCGACCGTAAGGTGATCAGGTTTATTTGTTGGGCAGTTAGGCCGTCGCTCCCGAATCGGAGTGTGATAATAAAAGTGATAACCGCCGTCCAAAAACGGCGGTTATCTACTCAAAATCGGGAAGTATTGGCTCCCCCGGTAGGATTCGAACCTACGACCTAG
This sequence comes from Dehalococcoidia bacterium, assembly GCA_965217175.1. Classification (GTDB taxonomy): domain Bacteria; phylum Chloroflexota; class Dehalococcoidia; order Lucifugimonadales; family UBA3495; genus Bin87. The sequence continues at coordinate 66,691 of OZ244251.1, read as the reverse complement.
CGGTTAACAGCCGCCCGCTCTACCACCGAGCTACAGGGGATTGATACAATGCTTCGGCGCAGCGGACCGCCGACAGTTGTTCGATTTTAGCACCCGTTGGCGATGGCGCCAAGACGCCCGCTGCAGTTCCCATGGCAAACGCATTCTAATTGAATCGGTTTTGGAGGTGCCCGTCATTCCCGCGAAAGCGGGAATCCATATAGCCGAGGGACGCACGTCAAGATTCTGACACACTGCTGCCGCCTTTGGATGCCGCGGGTTGCGACGCGCCGCGACGGCGAGGCTCCCGCTCTCGCCGTCGTGTCTGAGGCTTCTGACAATTGCCTATTGTGGTCCCGGTATGGCCACACTAACCGCCTGGGACAAAGCCCGCCCATCACCTGACGGATCTTCGTCGCTAAAGAATGATTGTCATGGTTGTGGCTTACATGGTAGTCTTAGGGCGAACCAACGTCGAACATTTGTGCGGCGGCCAGCAACATAAACAGATAGGCTGTACGCGTCGGCAGGGTTCACTCCCGCTCGGGGCTAAGAAGGCCAAAGAAGAAGCACACTGAGGATTGTCGCGTAGTCGGACGCGCCGGCGATGCCCGACACAAAACGGACATGTAGGAGAGCGACGAGCACTACCGCGACGTTCATGATGCCGAGGTGGACGACGCTCGTGAATAGCGGCCCGACAGCATTCCAGTGAGTGCATGACCCGTAAAGTAACCCCAGCCGCTCTACTGCACACCATTACCTAGACCACTCCGTTCGAGGTGGGCTATTGGCAAGCACGGTGCGATAAAGCCCCGCATGGCCAAGGGCAAGCAGATGAAACTTCGCCGACGAGATGTAACACCACCCGAGTCAGGTGGAATTGAGTCACGCTTGCTGCTCTGGATGCTGCTGGCGATAGCGACTGCCGCCATAGGGTCCGTTGTCGTTCATGGCAAACGCCAACCCGAGACGGTGTATGCCGCGCCTGGTACCCAATCCCAGACTCTCACCACTCCTCCCCCAATGGCCGACTTCGCTGTGACTTGTTATCGTTTCGACGACAACGCGTACTTCACCTTGACGTGGACTGATGTGCCCGAACCGACCGCAGGCAAGGCTATTTACATCTTCGGCAGCACCCGTTCAGGCACAATCATTGACCAGGTGCCCCAAGGAGTGGGGCGCACGGACGTTACCGTCTCCAATTTTAGTAGAGGGCAGGTGACGTTTTCCGCACAGGCCGTGTATTTCTTCGACGACGACGACGACAACATGTGGGACTTTAGCGAAGAACACCGAACTTCAGCCATTGAAGTCCGCTCCTGTGCCCCCATAGAGTCCACCCCGCTGGTCTCTACGCCCGCCGATAACAGGGACTGCAAGATCGTCGGTCACCCGGACACGGACCGCTTCGTGACCGACGACCAGGAAAGCAATTACTTCACTGACACAGACGACCACCGGAAGATCGATGGAGCAGAGGTCCATAAGGTGATTTTCCGTAAAGAGACTGCCTATGAGTTCACCCTGTCCGGTGATGACTGTGAGCATCTGTCTAACCCGGCGCGTGGACTGAACCTCTTTTACGAGACCACTGATGCGCCCTTCGTGGATGCCAGGAATGGTTTCATTAGCATCCCTGACATGGACGATGATGTCGCCCCAAGCCTCCTGGTGATGGCCCTGTATGCCCCAGGCAGTAGAACGATGGAGATGATCTTTAGGTATATGGGTGGAAGTATTGGCAGTCAGAGCAATATGGTTGATGTTCCCTTAGTACTACAGTTGCAGAACAAAGGCGGGTAGAATCAAGGCAGTCAAGGGCTGGAGAGGTGAGGCGGTGGTAGGTGTGATAGAAGATGTGGCAGAGGTGGCCCGTTGGGCCAAGGGAATCGAAGGGGTACACGAGTGCATTGCGGGACGATTCCGGCGTCCCGAGCCGCGTAGGCGGGCGCTGGACTACCTGCGAGGGCTGCTCAGTCCCGTGGAACGCAAGAACGGCTGGCAACTGGCGGAGCAGGCGGGGGACGCCACCCCCTATGGGGTGCAGCACCTGCTGTCCACCTACGTCTGGGACGCCGACCTGGTTCGCGACGATCTCAGGGACTACGTGGTGGAGCATCTGGGCGACGTCCATGGAGTTCTGGTGGTGGACGAGACGGGATTTCTGAAGAAGGGGAACAAGTCCGTTGGGGTGCAGCGGCAGTATAGCGGCACGGCGGGGCGGATCGAGAACTGCCAGATCGGGGTATTTTTGACCTACGCCTCTGCCCAAGGGAGGACCCTGATGGACCGGGAACTCTACCTGCCTCGGGTGTGGGCTGATGACCTGGAACGGAGGCGAGAGGCTGGGGTGCCTGAGAAAGTGGCATTCCGCACCAAGCCGCAACTGGCCCGGCGGATGCTGGAGCGGGCGCTGGAATCGGGAGTGCCCTTCGGCTGGGTCACTGGGGACGAAGTCTACGGCAACGACCGCAACCTGCGGCGGTGGCTGGAGCGGCGAGACGTTCCCCACGTGCTGGCCGTCAGGAGCAACGAGAAGCTGTGGGCAGAGACGGACAAGGGATGGCGACAGGTGCGGGCGGACCGGCTGGCGCCTAGGGTGGAGGAACCCGGCTGGGTGCGGCGCAGCGCGGGCGACGGCGCCAAGGGACCCCGGGTATACGATTGGGCGCGGGTGGAGATCCGGCCCCTGAAGGAGCCGGGCAAGGGGTACTGGCTGCTGGTCCGGCGCAGCATCGCCGAGCCCGGGGAGTTGGCCTATTACGTCTGCTTCGGCCCGGTTGATACGACTCTGGAGGAACTGGTGCGGGTGGCCGGAACTCGTTGGACCATCGAAGAATGCTTTAAGGAGGCCAAGGGAGAGGTGGGTCTGGACCAGTATGAAGTCCGGAAATGGGATGGCTGGTACCGGCACATCACCCTGGCGATGCTGGCCCACGCCTGCCTGGCGGTGGTCAGGCGCCAGGCGTTGGAACAAGGAGGTCCGAGGGAAAAGGGGGCTCTCCCAGCTTGGACGAAAAGCTGATACCCCTGACGGTGCCCGAGGTCCGGCGGTTGCTCTACCGGCTGATATGGAGACATCAACCTACGGACGAATCAGTGCTGCGGTGGTCCCGGTGGAGACGGCGGCACCAGGCAACGGCCCGGCGCTGCCATTACCGACGCCGCCTGAAACTCCTCACCACATTTCTGCAACTGTAGTATTAGAGCCTGTCTACGATCTTTTCAGGATTAGCACCGTGAAGGCAAGCACCACCATTTGCAGGCTGGTATTGAGCTTTCTTTCGCAGTTCTTCCAGAGTCGGCGGCACTTTTCCAGCCAGGCGAAAGACCGCTCCACCACCCATCGCTTCGGCAGCACCACGAAGGTGTGCAGTTCGTTGCGTTTCACTACTTCCACCGAGGCTCCCAACAGGCCTTGCACCGCAGTGGCAAAGGGCTTTCCGGTGTAACCCCCGTCCACCAGCACGTTCTGCACTTGACTGAGGCCGTCTCGGCGCCGGTCAAACATCGCCAAAGCCCCGGCCCGGTCGGTAACGTCGGCGGTAGTCACGTGTATCGCATGGGGCAATCCTTGCGTGTCCACCGCGATATGACGCTTGATTCCCGACACCTTCTTGCCTGCGTCATAGCCCTTGTGCCCGGCGGTGTCCGTGTTCTTGACGCTCTGGGAGTCCACGATGCAGAAGCTGGTCTGCTCTTTCCGTCCATTGCTTTGCCGGGCCGCGCCAACCGATTTTTTTTAGGACTTGCTCCAGAATGGAATCCTGACCCGGGCCAGGCCGCTCGCTCCATTGCCGGAAATACTTGTAGCAGGTGCGCCAATTGGAGAAGTCCGCGGGCAGCATTCGCCACTGGCAGCCGCTTTTCAAGAGGTACAGCACCCCGCAGAAAACGTCGTACAAGTCCACGGTGCGGGGCTTGGTCCGGCGTCGGGCCGACTCCAACGTCGGCAGAATACGGGCGAATTGCTCCCGGCTGATGTCGCTGGGATAGGAATGAGACATGATTACCCCTCCCCTGATAATAGTCTCAACTTAACCTATTTCAGAGATCGTAGACAGGTTCTTAGACCCAAGCGATCGGCCAGTGCCGGAAGAATTTGATTTCTGCCATCAGATCAGGGAGATTGGCACTGAGCCCAACAGCGCGAGTGGGGGTTACAAGGTCGATGATGACGGGAACTACCAACTCATTTTCCCAAACCGGGACCTGAGCGCAATTACCTGGCAGGACCCGACACGAGAGGCCACAGGGCACAAATTGCTATTGACCTACTGTTCCCGCGGTCAAGGGAAGCTGTTCCTCCAAGACAGTGTTCCAGTAAATAGGACATTGTTCATCCGTTCTCCCGAATACACCGTAGGCTACTCGCGTCTCGCTGTGCAGATTGACAACACGCCCGGCGGCCCGGTGGCAGCCCAACTGCTGTTGACGATCGTAGTGGCCCTCCTATTCTGGACCGCGTCCGGGCCCATCCTCGGCGGTGGCCGGGCCGCTGGCGGCAGCATGCAGCCGTTCGGTGGCCTTGTGGGGATGTTTTTGGGCGCCATGGTGATGCCGATCTTTGGTTACGGCGACTGGATATTCGCCGCCATCCTCATGGCTATGGCGGTCTTGTTCGGGTTCCTTTACGCGGGCATGATATCGGGTAAGACATAAACGTCGGGACCGAGGCAGTAGCATCCTTGTTTCACGGTAAAAATTAGTCAGATGGTCCGGCTCAGCCCAATCTGGCTCTGGTAGAAGGTTTCATGTGGGTGGTGTCCATGGTAACGCCGTGCGCATTCCGAGGATGCCAGACCCTTATAGGGGTTCGTTACGGAGGCACATTCGATGGTCGCATTCTGCATTGGCTCGATATTCCTTGCCATCTCATTGGCCGGCGCGGCGCACTTGGGTTGGTCTGATTCGAAAAAAGAAACAGGGCGGCGGGTCTTTCGTATTTTGGAGAGAGTAGGGGTGATTGTTGCTACTGGGGCGGGGTGGATTTTCATGGTCGAAACGAACTGGCCGTTGGGAGTGTCGCTGGCGGGACAGGCGTCTGCAATGCTTGAAAACGATTTGCTGACTAGAGGGTTTGGTTTGATTTACGGGTCGATCGTGGTGCTCATTGTGCCCTACTATGCGGGATGGCTAGTATCGAGAGTCTGCAATGGGCATACAGGTTCAGGACTGCGGGACGTCGCATAGGTCTCAGCCCTTGGTCGGCTCTCTTTCTAAGCCCATGCCCAGTCAGTAAGCCTGGGAGTTAACCTTCCGCACGGTGTCCGTGACCCCGGCCAGACAGTGCCGGGCCGATTCCACGAACCCGTCCCCTGCAGGGTTCCAGTCTGGTCAATGGCCTCACTGGGAGCGCGTTCGTTCAACTGCCTCAGCGACGGTTGTCTGACGGGGATGCGTCGTCTACCATCGCGAGACGACTCGCGCAGAACCCAACGCATTGGAGCAAAGAGATCCCGTGTCGCTACGTCCGATTTCCTTTCGATGGTCCAACCTGATGATTTGCTCGTGGGCTGTAGATCCCGACGTGATCAGGCCGCTACTCGCCCCCGGCCTGATTCCGCACTGCTGGTGCGGCAGCGCTTACGTCAGCCTGGTGGGTCTGAGGGTATCGGATCACCGATTCGCTGGTGTCGGAGTGAACCCGCGGAACTTCCGGCAGGTGAACATTCGGAGTTACGTGGAGCCTGCACAAGGCGGGCCTCCCGGCGTGCTGTTCATCAGACAGTTCATCGCACACCGCCTGACCGCGATGGCCGCTCGATTACTTTGGAGAGAACCGTTTCGCAAGCTGGCGATTGCGACAGATAACGCCTGCACATCGGATGCGGTGGAATACCAATGGCCCAACGGACACATGAAGGCCACGGCGTCTGAGCTATGGAAATCGCCGGAGCCGGACAGCCTGGAAGAGTTCCTTACGGTGCGCCAGTGGGCCTACCAGCCGCGGCGAATCCCGCGGCGATACGCAGCGGAACGGGAACCATGGCTGCTGAATGCCTCGTATGAGTACGATGTGGAATGCGACCTAGCGGCACTCACCCAAGGACTGATGCCGAATCCAGGCCGCCTGCCCGATTCGGTGTTGCTGGCCGACGGCGGCCCCGTGCGAATCACAATCCCTGAGCGGATAAGGCCGATGCCACCATGAGGCATCCGGCGGTAGACCTAAACCTGCGACGGCCGAGATGTCCACCCAGTGGACGTGGGGGCCACCGGCCCGAGAGTACGCCTAGTGGTCTCCGCAGGCGTCGCACTTAACGCCTTTGCGAACCCGAGGGCGGTAGCGAATGACCATGTGTTTAAGCCCGGAGGATGGACCCTTGGAATAGGGGACCGTATCAATCGGCCGGTCATCAGGGGCGTCCTTGGCGTCGGCGTTCGATCTTGATGAAAAAGTCGACGAAGCCCCAGATGAGGCCGGCCAAACCTAGTGCGATGGTGGCATAGATGATGAACTGAGTAACGCCGAAGGGCGGTGATGGAATTGGCGTGTGATCGAGCCATTGGAGACAATAGTCGTCTCTAATCATCCAATCGCCGATGAACAGAAATAGGATGGCTCCTGTGACGAGTGAGCCAGTGAGCAGTCGCCATCCGTTCAGCCAGCGCAAGGGACCTGTGGATCGTGTTCCGGGCAGGCTGGTGGGCTGGTCGGGTGACGGCGCCACGGTCCGCAACCGGACCGCGAGGCCGGAGATGCCCCAGATGAGACCTGCTACTGCAGCGATGATGCAGAGGAAGAAGAGAACCAAAATGGCGGCGATGGCAGTGTCGGGGTTCGACGGCTCGCGGTCCCAGAGGAGGCATTTACTTTGTCTATGGAGGTCGGCGGCGATTGTGAGCAGCGCATACGCCAGTAAAATGATAACGGCGGCGATGAACAGTCGCCAACCGTTGAGCCAGCGTAGGAATGTTGTCATCGGCAGGCTTTCCTTTTGGCCGGGCGTGGCTACTCGGCGGCGTGAGCAGTCGCGGCACAGAACGTAGGCACTGCCGTCAGATTCTACCCAAACACGCGAAGCATTGGAACCGAGGCCGTTCTTGCGAGACGATTCCTAAACTCTTAGGGAGTTCCAGCGAAGCGGCATGCGTTGGATTATCGTCGCGGCCGGCGAGTGCGTCCTGTGGCACGCCCCATGCGTAGGTTGTTTTCGTTTTTCACCCATTGGTTGACCTCCTACTCGCAGACCAGTCCGTCTCCGTCCGCGTCGCGCATGTACTGGTAAGCCGGGTGGTCTCGACTCACCGGCGCGATGCCGTGAGCTCGGGCCTCGGCACAGGTGATGCGGCCATTCCTGTTGTCATCATATAGGACCAGTGCGCCCGCGTCGGGGGCCGGAATGGTCGGTGCGGGCTGCTCGATGCGCCGCCCATGAGCCAATATGATCATCTCCGTCGAGTCGCATCTGGCCAGCACTCTGTCTATCGCGTCGGCCTCGGCTTGGTCGATAGTCAGGCCGTATTCCTGCCGGACCTGAATGGTGCGAGCCACGTACCAGCACTCATTGAGGTCGGGGAGCCACTGCGCAGCGTCGTTGGCCACCTTCTGGTGGCGGTTTACGCTGGGGGACGCCAGCGTCAGGTTCAGGAGATCTGATGAAAACTTGGCTTTGGTTGTCGGGCTGCTCGCGCAAAGGCCGCTGTCATGGGCCTCGGACCGGGCGACGATATGCTCGATGTCCGTCTGCTTGATGCTGTCGAACCACGTTCCCGTATATGGGCCGTAGATTCCGCCTTGGGCATCCACGATTTTTGGTTCAACCGACGCCGGATAGGGATAGTCACCCGAGTCGTAGGGAGAGCACCTGTGCTCGGTCGCCACGGCGATTCCGCGCCAGGTTGATTCTGACTGCACCGTGGTATCGGTAGCGGCGGGTTCCACCGCGGCGGTGGGAGCCATTATCGGCCGGTCAGTTGATCCTGATGTGGGTGCGTCGGTTGGCGCACCGAGCGTGGGTGCCTCTTGCGGAGCCGCTACTTCCGGTGATGGAGTAGAGCAAGCGACAAGCGTCGCGAGGATAATTAACACGGGGACTATCAACAGGTTCCGCATTTTGGGGATTCTTCTCCTACGTTTCGGGATCTGGTGCCCGTTGGTGGGCGTCTCGGTCTGCTGGGACATGTCAACAAGGATAATGCAATACGAAAGCCTTGCACGTGGTTCGTATCGGACTTGCGAAAGGGGTGGCACCTGCTCTTTGGTTACTTTGGTATGTAATTCACTATAGAAGCCACTGTCGGCCCACACCGTGAGTTGCCCCCTGGTCCCGCCGCAGCAAACCCGACCCACCACGAGCCCCGCAGCCGCCAGGAGAGACTATCGTTGACGAGTTCGTAGATGCCATTGGTAACCTCGTGCTCGGTGCCCGCCCAGGCGCCCACGTGGCCCACTTTATCGCCGCCGATTACACTCCCACCCACATAGACATTCTGGGGAGGCCATTGGCCTCCCCAGAAGCAGGTTCGCTCAACCGCACTCGTGAAGTGGGCATCCGGCTGGAGTCCGCAGGCACACGCATGGTGCCCCCCAAAGAATAGCGACTTCTTGGCCTACCGAGGTCCAAGACAGGCGACGCCCTCGGCGTATGGGTGCCGGCTGTAGTGCCTAACGGTTGCCATTGGGTTTCGCTGGTTGGTTCAATCGCGCGGTATTTGTTCGGTGCAGGGCATGTTGTGGACCAAGCCGTTGGACTGAGTGACGGCATCATATAGCGTGAGAGCCAACGGGGTTTTGTCCGTCCGAGGTAGGTTGCTTATGACACAGTTACCAATATCACCGGGAGAAGACCACGACGGTATGGCTTACTACATCCGCCAAGGGACCGAACCAGCACCGACGCTGCCTGTCAAGAGCGTATGCCTAACACCGGCACCGTTAACCGTAGACGCCACCCTGTCGTATTGCACAGAGTCTGACGATGATGAAACAGTCGGTACTATTCCGAATTAGGCTCGATTTCATTGAGCGGTTCAACTGCGACCCTGATCGAACCAGCGTTTGCGGTTTGCCATAGTCGCTCTATGCGATCCCCTACCACGTCATCTCGGAGGGCATCGGTTCGCACAACCATTGTCGGTTCGTTACCACCGCGGATGAACACGTGGTTTTCAGATAAATCTCGCCTACGTTCGCGGCGATCTTCCCAACGGTGGGCAAAATGCTGATAAGCGCCGGCAACCAAACCAGGCCAACCTATCATGGGTCCTAAGACCGCTGTCGCTATAACCAGCGCGGGGATCGCATATTCCGAAACCAATTCAAACGAATGCTCTGTCGATGCAGCAGAGGTAAGGACGCGGGTCGTAGGCGGCATCGCGTTTCGTTGAATGCGATATGACTCTAGCCATACAGAGCGCAACAAGGCTTGCCAATTCCTCAAAATAACGCTCAATTCACCTACGTTCATTTTGTCGTATTCGAGATGTAATTTGATGGGCGTTCCGATTTGGACAAAATTAGTTGCTTTCATTGTCCGCTGACCTCCTCAAATGATTGTCTACTCGCCGATGGTACGGTGGTCTGAAAAGTTACCTTAATACTAGACGACCGACGATTTCTCAACAATATTATTCACGCCATTGCGCCGTGCGTAGCCCACCATCCCTTCCGCCTTCCCCCGTCATTGCCCTTGCAGGGTCGTCCGAACCGGTCCTCGAACAGGTAGAGGGACTGCAACTCGGTAAAAGATTTCGTGCGCTGGCGGCGACCGTCGCCCAGTATCCGGGCCACTGCCAGCTTGGTATTGTCGTAGAGAATGCTCTGGGGCACACCGCCCAGAAAGGCGAAGGCCGACGTGTCAAGGTCGTCGGTAATAGCGAAGTATGAGTACGGGTGAGCTGGAGCGTCTTGGAGTGGCCCGAACTATACCGGAGGCAAGCCACCACAAGCCCATCGCTTCGGCGGATTCGGGTTTAGACCTCTACTTGGTTCTGCAGCGGCGTTCCCTGTGGGATACCCTGTCGCTCCCTCGTCCGTCGGGTCGTGTTGGACGTTTGCGACCTTGGACTCCAGACGACCAACTTGTGCGCACTAGAGCGGCAGGAGTCCGCTGTCTGCCTTAGCGGTCCCACAATCTCAAATGAGCAACCTGTACTGTCCGTTGCCGACGCGCACCCACGACCGATCATCTCGCAAGATTCGGGAGACGCTAACCTTAATGGCCGCTTCGGAGCCATTCCATTTGCCCGACCGTTTAGCCCCGATCCACCGAAAGGGTGAGTGTCACGGTGTGCTGAAGGGGTAAGAAAGTGCTCCTGTGCTTCGGGGATAATGGTTTGCGAGACAGCAAACCGACCCCAGAAAAGGAACACCCAACAGATGAGGCGATTTCGCTACTCGGGATTTGTTTGAGCGGCGGCTGAAAGCGGTCAATATTGCGACGAATCTTGTTGCGGCATTTTAGCCGTTTCAGCAGAGAGTTTGGTGCCTAACGGGCTCCGTTGTTAGAATGGATGCCCACGACACCCAGCCGATGCTGTCGGCTCTGTTCTGATGACCTTAATCCCGATTGGTTCCCATGCCTGACTACCCCTACATTGACCGTTATCACCGCGAACTTGCCGAACTAATTAAGTTCGGCGGTGCCGACAACGAAGAAAACATCCGCCCGGCATTCCAGAACTGCTTGGCAGCCTACTGTGCCGAGCAATCCGAGCGGTTGGTGCTCGTACCTGAACTGCGGGCAGACCGCAGCAACAAACCCGACGGCACAGTCAGGGACTCCCTGCGCATGACGCGCGGCTTGTGGGAAGCCAAGGACACCCACGATGACCTAGACCACGAGATACAGAACAAATTAAGCCAGGGCTATTCCAGCGACAACATCCTTTTCGAGGACTCGCGTACCGCCGTACTCTTCCAAGACCAACAGGAAGTGATGCGGACGGACATGACCGATCCATCCGCTCTTCACCAGCTGATTCGAAAGTTCCTAGACTACGAATTACCGGCGATCCAAGAGTTTCGGGAAGCGAGGCAGCAGTTCAAGACTGACCTGCCTGCTGTACTGGAGAGACTCCGGGAAACCGTCATAGAGGCCGAGTCTGGCAACCTAAACCAAAGCCGAGGTGAAATACGCAGAAAAATGGGATAAATTTGTGGAGGAACTGGGCCAGAGAGTGCAGTAGTTGGGGGGGTAGATGATGAGCGTGAGGGAGATAGATCGGTCTTTGGAACAATGGCAAATGGAAGTCAAGGATTTGCGTCGACGGATGATCTTGGCACCGACGCCAAGGGAGCGGGAGCGGTGGTACGCCATCCTGTTGCTGGCCCAAGGCTGGAGGGCATCGGCCACGGCGGCGGCGCTGGAAAGGGACCCTCACACCATCGGACGATGGGCGGCGGCCTTTGGTGAGGGAGGGCCCAGAGCCCTGATATTCGAGCAGACCGGTGGTTCCCCCCCGCCCTTGGCGAGGCGCAGCGGGAGGAGTTGAGGGCGGCGGTGCAGCAGCTGCCTGCCGCGGCGGGCCTGGACCTGGCCAACTGGAACTGGAAGGTGGTGCATCGGTTTGTCTGGGAACGCTTCGGCCTCAGCCTGTGCCGCAGCAGCTGCCTGACCTACCTGCGCCGCTTGGGATTTGCCTTCAAGCGTCCCAAGAAGCGGCTGCTGAAGGCGGATGAGGAGAAACGGGAGGCCTTCGTGGCGGCGTACGCCGCCCTGCGGGAGGAGGCAGTAGGGAGCGGAGCCAAGATATTCTTCGCCGACGAGGCCCACTTCCGTGCCGATGCGGAGTTGCGGGGCCGGTGGGTGCTGCGGGGAGAGCCAGCCCTGGTGAACTCCAGCAGTCCGCGGTATGGCGAGAAAGCCAGCTACTATTCGGCGGTGTGTCTGGAGACGGGAGAGGTGGAATGGATGGACCTGGAGGGAAACAGCAACAGCGGAACCTCGGCAGCCTTTTTGGACCAGTTGCGCCAGAGGCACTCTGGGCCGCTTCAGGTAATTTGGGATAATGCCCCAGCCCATCGTGGCGAGGCGGTGCGGGAGTATCTGCGGAGGCCTGGCCTGGGGCTGAGGCTGGTGAATCTGCCGGGCTACAGCCCAGACTTCAACGCCGATGAAGCCATCTGGGGATGGGCGCGGGAAGAGGCGACCGGGAACCTGTGCTTGGGAAGCAGAGCGGCGGTGCAGGAGAGGGTGGGCAGCTTCCTGGCCAGGCTGACCAGCCGGAAAGACGAGGTCAAGCGCCGCTGCCGCACGGTCCTGCAATCAAGGGCCGAATCCCTCCTGCGAGACTCCCAGCCCGGTCCCCGACTTCCGGCAAATGCACATCCCACCTTGGCTTTGGTTTAGGACCAGCGCGATCAAGAATGGCTCCGCGTTGCCGGATGGGGGGTGGAGGCCTGTCCACCGAGTGACAACATCCTGGCACCTGTTCATTCCCCCAATCGCCCAGACGGAAACCGCGACGTTGCCTACCACAAAGGCGACAAGCATCAGCCTCCAGCCGTTCAGCCAATGCAACAATGCCATAGCTGGTTCCTCCTAAATCTGCACGATGTAGGCTTCAGCTGCGATGCCTTCCCACCCTGCGGCTTCTTCCGCCGCTCCGCGGGAAGAGAAATACGGCGTGTCGTACCCCCTCAGGTTTTCCTCATGGATGATGACCCACTTTCCTCTGGCTTCGGAGGGCAGTTGGGGTATCATCTTTGCCGCATCCTTTATGTTCTGTGCCAACTGTGCGTTCATCTGTTTCATCCTCCTTGGCCTGTGTTATGACCGTAGCCGCTATTCCGTCAGGAGGTACAGGTCGGTCGGATGTTCCAACCATCCCGTCAGTCCGTCCAGCGTCCACTTGTGCCACAGCATCGACCCGCCCACAAATCCTAGCTCAAACCTGAACTGGTCGTGGTTTATAAGCTCTTGAACGTAATCACGATGCTGTCCGTGCAGCGCTTCCATGAAGGTGCCCACAGGCGACGACCCAACCAACCACGTCTCATCGCGTTTGCTCTCGTCATCAAACTGAACTGACACTGCCGCTGCCGCCAACGTCGGGTCTGTGATTACTTCCTCGAACCAAAGCACCATCGCCGTGATGCTGCTGTTCTGCACTTCGCACGACAGGCGAAGAACGGCCAACACCGTTTCGTCCGGCAGTCCGCCGCCTATGTAGCCTCCGTCGTCGCTGGACAGCACCAACGTAATCCAATCCGTGTTCCCTTGCGGGTTGCCGTCATTCGACCCGCTGCCCGTGTGCCATTTGCCCCGGTCTTGACGTGCGACCGTTCGGGTTGCGGTCGGAACAGGTGTTGCGACCATTGGGGAACCTATCGCTGGCGCGTGTGTTGGTTCCGGCGTAGGAGTGCGGGTGGGTACTGGTGTCGGCGTTGGTACTGGATACGTGGGAATAAGCAGGCTACCCCGCGACTATGGCGATGCGCACTCTACCAGACGCATCACGCAAAAACAAACGGAACCCCACCATCGTAAGGGGCGAATCAACAATGCGTTTGGGCTACTGCTGATTGAGGCGGGCGGCACCGACGAATTAGCCGAGTGGTTTTTCATCATGGCTAGATGGCAGGAGGGAAGGCCCAGGTGCCACAGGCGAGGTTGTGGTTCCGATCGCGTGTTGGACCAGCCGGGCGACCAGCTTCAGCAATGGCTCCGCCTCGACTGTAAGGAGCGCTTCGATATCAAAACCGCAACGGTCTTCGAAGAAACTGGGTACTCATTGCGCACGATCCTGTGGGCTGCGTACCTCATGCTGCAAATTCCATGTCCCTGAACTGCTGGACCTCCATATCCTTGGTGCGTTCCCAGCAGTCGGACAGGATGCGGCAAATATGCTTGGCCTGTGTTTTATATTGGCGCCACGTCTGTTTTATCCTGGCAACATAACACATGGCAGGCTTGATTATGGTTCAAGGTCCAGCAACACCATATAACACAAATGCGCAGTGTTGACATTGTGTCAAAGGTGTCGTACCATGACAAAAATGCGAAACGCCGGCGTGTGGGAGCCGAATGTGTTGGAACATGATTTGATGGCTCACATCCAAGGGCTCGAGACGACCAAAGAGCACTATTTAGAGCGAGTTAGGCTCATCGATGAGGACCTCAAGATCCTCCGTCGTGCCGCCCAAATTTTAGTTCGTACAGAGACGGTGGGGTTTGGCGTGGTCAACCCGCATCAAGGTGACTCCCAGGGATCCGTACCCACAGGAGCAGGTAGTCTAATCTCAGGCTGTAAAACGATTATGGAAGCCTGTGAAATGTTAGCCGATGCCAACGGTGGCCTGCTCCAGCTGACGCGGGCGGCCAGAGACATTCGCCTTGTGGGGCTCAGCAGAGCGCGCGTGAACGGCAGCCTAAGTGCCACGATCCACGGATATCTGAAGCGCAAGCAGAATGAGTGGGTTCAGGAGGGTCCGGGCGTATGGCGCCATAAAACGTTTTCCGACGGGTCGGTAGCCCACGCAGACGGAAAACACTCGGTAGAAGATAATTCCTGCGACAGCGAAACAGGAGGTGAAACCGATTTAAAGTAGCGACCGAATTTGTCAGCGACTATGCGTCCGCCCGGATGGACCGTCCGACAGCGTGGACGTGCGTCCACGCTGTCGGAATGATCAGAAGGGGTAAAAAGGGAGCCGCGGTGCATCAACACCAACGGCTCGAGTGGCCTCAATCATGCTTGGAGAGCGACGATGAAGAACCATGTTTATTATAAGCCGGATTCTGTTCCACGGCAACTGCGCCGTGCGACAGAGCACGGTGTGGAACCGGATCCGCCCCCTCGTGAGAGCGGCAATGGCGGAGGCGGGGACGAATCGGCAGTATTTACCACTGAATGGCAAGAGTACGGAGGATTTCGGGTCAGGATGGTGTACCATCCCGGGCCGCCGTCCCCACAACGAAAGGCATTTTTCCGCAAACTGGTGTTTGGCACGCCAACGGTATCGAAGTGAGAGATTAAAAGGGAGGATTTAGATGCAAGCTGCAGTTTACACCCGTGTTAGCACGCTAGGACAAGTAGAGGGTACGTCGCTGGATACCCAGGTGGCTGCCTGCCTGGAGATGGCAGACACAATGGGATATTTGGTGGATGACTCCTATATTTGGAAGGACCAAGGGACGGGCGAGGACCCGGACCGGCCTGGTATGGTCAATTTGAAATCGGTGTTGGCGGCAGGTGAGGTGCAAATGCTCTTCGCCTTTTCCCCGGAGCGAATTGCGAGGGACCCGCTGCCCCTGATGATTTTCCTGGAATACCTCGACGAGATTGGTGTCGGTTTCCAGTTTGTGCATGGCCCGTCGGGCAACTCGCCAGAAGAGAAGATGATGCAGTACCTGCTCG
The DNA here is from genome assembly GCA_965217175.1 of Dehalococcoidia bacterium. Taxonomy (GTDB): domain Bacteria; phylum Chloroflexota; class Dehalococcoidia; order Lucifugimonadales; family UBA3495; genus Bin87. The sequence continues at coordinate 51,400 of OZ244251.1, read as the reverse complement.
GCTATGTTGGGCAAAGAGAGCGCATCGATATCGCCGAGCGCACCAACAGGGGTAAGCGAAAGATCGCAGAATCGGGACGATTGCCCATTGGCATCGGTGCGGGTCTTTATGGCTATGACTACGACCGGCAGACCAAGCTCGACTTTACGCAAAATTTAAAGGAGGCAATCGATGCCATCACGTTGGGACTCCGCCACTCGCCGCTGGCGTCGGAGGGTTTTTCACTATCCGCCGCCAACGCTGATGTCCAGGAACTTCCGGCTACCCTGTGCCATTGAGTTGCAACCTCTCTCGCTTACGCCGCTTAAAATGCGTAAAGTCGAGCCAAGAAGAGGACTGTGAATGAACATGAGGCAACCATAGTGATGCGCATGTTCAAACAATACGTGGAAGGGCGAAGTCTCTATGCCATTGCACGCGACCTGAACGAATCAGGCGTCAAAACCAAGAGGGGCTGTCTGTGGCATCCGCTCACCGTGAGGCGCATCGTTGAGAATCTCTGTTACAAGGGAGAGACTTGGTACGGCAAATATCGCTGCACATCGGTGAGAGGTGGAAAGGTAGAAAGGGTGGAGCGCCCGGAAAGTGAACGCATTCGTGTCGATGGGTTCACGCCGCGGATCGTGTCGGATGCGGTGTTTGGTCAGGCTCAGGACCAATTGCTGATGCCTAAGGCCCAAAACCGGAAACCGCACAAGCAATACTTGCTAACAGGTTTCGCCCGTTGCGAATTGTGCGCGGCACCCGTGGTGGGCGCCAGTATCCACGGCCAGTATAGGTATTACCATTGCCGTGCCACCAATCCCACGAGCACGGGACCTAAGACCTGCAATGCCCGCTACATCAACGCGGACCGCCTGGAAGCCGTGGTCTGGGACCATGTGGCTAACATGATTTCGGACCCGACGCTGATCATGGAAAACATCAGGGAGTATTTAGAGACCGATGGCGGAGACCTCAGGCAAGAGATCAACCGACTCGGTCGCAGGATCGGGAAAGCGAAGGAGCAGGAGCGCAAACTGGTCGGGCTCTACGCCAATGACCTGATTGAAGATGAAATGCTCAATGACCAGATTGCGCCCATCAAGGTGGCTCGCGAACAATTAGAACACGAACTTCAGGAGTTGCAGCAACAGCAGGCGCTCAATGATGATGTTCAGATCATGGAACAGCGCGTCACCGAATATTATCGACTCCTCAACGAAGGATTGGTCTCCCAAGCCTTCGAAGGGAAGAGGGCCGCGTTGACCGCTTTCGACGTAAAGGCCGTCGTATCGAAGGAAAATGTGACGGTAAACGTTACGATTGACCCGGGTTTTCCTACCACTGAACGTACATCGGCATCGCCGTCCAATGACGTATACTCGTTTGTAGTTGTCGGACTAAAGCGCGTGGCAGACCGGAAACGTGCTGGGGTGATGGAATGGGATACTTACGAATGACCCTCAGTTTGGCGTTATACATTGGTCACCAAAACGGTTTCCGTCGTTCCGATGAGGAAGCGGCCTAGGAGTTTGTCCGGGGATTAGGGATTTGGCGTAATCGCAGTATAGTCTGACGGGTAGGTCATGGCATCTGTATGGCAGACTGGAAGGAGTTGACCACCGGGCGTACGAAGCGGAACAGTTTGAGCAGGTCGCGTACGGTGCAGATCAGCGACCACTCGCCGTTGACCTTCTCTAGGTGTCGCAGCAGGAACTGGAGGAAACCCCGTCCCTGGTTGATCTGGCCGAAGACCGGTCCACCGTCTACATGCGCAGAGCATAGCGCTGGCGGTCCCGCCTGGTCTGCAACTTGCACCGCATCCGGGTCTTGGGGGACAGGTGCCTGGGTAGGCGACCTCGGGTGGCCGGCGGGCCCGCTGCGTGTCCGTTTCTCGAAAGCAAGAAATCGTTGGCCCGTAGTTTGGGCCTACCGAGCAGTATACCGCATCAAGCATTTTCGCCGGTTTGGCGTCGATTAGTTTTGCAGGTTCATCTCCTTGACCTCGCCCAGTTGTTTGGCGACATCGGTGCGGTAGTTGGAGACGTCAAATTTCAGTATGACGGGGTGAAGCAACACCTGGTCAATCGCCTCGGAGGTGCGCCTGAGAAACGGTGTTGGACGGCAAGGCGTAGCTAGGTTCCAAGATTGGTAGGTTTTTGCCGCGGGGCTTCAGGATTGTAAACGGCGGCGGTAAAATGGGCCACGTGGGCGGCTTGATCGTCGACAGCCCCAGCCCCAGTGGTACGTTTTGCCGCCGCCCTTGACAGTTAGGGGCAAGTTTGGAGGGAAAAGCTCAGGAGATATAGGGTCAGGGCATCCACAGGTTTTGGGGATGCGTGATGGCGCAATGGCAAGAGCCGGAAGCTGGGTTGTCGCTGATCGAGGTGTTGGGCCGGTTGCCGGATCCGCGCAGCGTCCATGGAAGGCGACACCGGCTGCGGGACTTGGGAATGGCGGTGTCCACCATGCTGTGCGGTGCGCGCAAGTCTGTACGCCATCCGCCAATGGGGTCGGGACTAGGGTCAGAAAGTGTCCGAGGCTCTGGGGTTCACTCGGGAGCGGACGCCGTGCGTGTCCACGCTACATCAGGTGTTCAGCAGATTGGACTGCAAGGTCTTCGAAGCGAATGTCGGTAATATTTGATTTGAGGCAATAGGGCGGCATTTCTAATTGTCGTCAATCAGGGATGTGCGTCCGCCCATCAAGGCCGTTCCTGGACGGGTGGAACGCTATGACACTGAGTACCAGCGAAACGGGACCCGGAACCTGTTCATGATCTGCGAGCCGAAGGCCGGGTGGAGACATGTCGCAGTGACCGGGCGCCGCACTGCCGTGGACTTCGCGCACCAGATTAGGTGGCTGGTGGACGAGGCATACCCTGATGTCCAGGTTGTCAGGCTGGTGATGGACAACCTCAACACCCACAAGCCCGGCTCGCTCTACGAAGCATTTGAGCCATCCGAAGCCCGGCGCATCGCTAAACGGCTGGAGTTTCATTACACCCCCACTCATGGCAGCTGGCTGAATATGGCTGAGATCGAGTTGAGCGTCTTCAGCAGAGCGTGTCTGAACCGCCGTATCAGCGATGAGCCGGAGCCGCGGCGAGAGGTTGCGGCGCTCGAACGCGAGCGCAACGCAGCAAAATCAGTCATAGACTGGCGGTTTTCCACCCAAGATGCTCGTAGTAAGCTCCAACATATCTACCCTACAAAACCGGATTGAAACGGTACTAAACGAAAGCCGAGGTGAAAGCTACATGGGGATTAGGTAAAACTGGGGAGAAGATCGGATAGCCTGGAAGGAAAGCAGAGTGGTGTTAGTGTTGGGTATCGGAGAGATGCAGGGGTTTCTGGAACGATGGCAACTGGATGCTGGTGATCTGCGTCGGCGAATGTACTGGGCGCCGACACCCCGGGAGCGGGAACGATGGCATGCCCCATGGCTTTTGGTCCAAGGCTGGACTGCGGTGGCGGTTGCCGAGGCGCTGGGATGGGATGCCCATACCATTGGCCGGTGGGTTGCCGTCTTCGGCGAGGGCGGTCCGGGGGGCGATGGCCTTCGAGCAGTCGGGTGGTTCCCCCCCGCGATCGACAGAGTGCAGCAGACCGAACTGAAGGCAGTGGTGCAGGAGTTTCCAGCAAAGGTTGGCCTCGACTTGGCCAATTGGAACTGGAAGGTGGTGCGCAGATTTGTGCAGGAACGTTTCGAGGTCTCCCTAAGCCGCAGCAGTTGCCTGAATTATCCCCGTCTACACGGGGGCCGGCTCTGCACCGCTTGGAATTTGTGCTGACATGGCCCAAGAAGCGTCTGCTCAAAGCCGACGCAGCCAAGCGGGAGACCTTCGTGGCGGAGCATGCCGCCCTGGTGGACGAGGCGCAGCAGGTGGGAGCCAAGGTTTTCTTCGTCGACGAGGCCCACTTCCGGGCGGATGCTGACCACGTATCGGGGTATGGGGCAGGCTCTGCGGGGCAAATGGGTGCTCAAAGGAGAGCCATCCCTGGTGGACTCGACCAGCCCGCGCTGGGGCGAAAAGGCCAGCTACTACTCAGCGGTGTGCCTGGAAACCGGCGAGGTGGAATGGATGGAACTGGAGGGCAACAGCAACTCTGCAACCTCCGCCGCTTTCCTGCGGCAACTGCGGGAGCAGCACGCAGGACCGCTGACTGTGATTTGGGATAATTCCCCGGGGCGCATCGCGGCGATGTCCTGCGGGCCTACCTGGCGACTCCTGGATTGCGCCTGAGCCTGGTGAACCCCGTGTCAAGCACGGGGCAGGCTCTGCCGGGCTACAGCCCAGACTTCAATGCGGATGAGGCGATCTGGAACTGGGTGCGCCAGGAGGTGACCGCCAACCTGTGCCTGGGCGCCGAGTTCGCAGTACAGGAGAAAGTGAATAATTTCTTTACCCAACTGGCTGGCCGGTAACCAGAGGTCAGCCAGCGCTGCCGGACCGTGCTCCAAACCCGCGCCCAAGGACTGCTGGGGAAGGCCCATGCCGACCCTCGTCGCCCTACAAATGTAGATCCCACCTTGGTATCAGTTTAGGATTGGGCCTCGCTGCCTGCCAGCGAGGAATGTCCGTGGGCTTCACCACCGCTGCGGCACTGGTCCACGAGCTCATAGAGACCAGAGACGACCGCCGACTGCTCAACCGGTAGCGACAACTGGCTCGCCTCAGTCTGCTCATCATCGACGAGTTGGGCTTCGTGCCGTTGTCCACCACCGGTGCGGAATTGATCTTCGAGGTCTTCAGCCAACGCTACGAGCGTGGCTCCATCCTGGTCACCACTAACCTCCCCTTCAACGAGTGGACCGAGGTCTTCGGGTCGGAAAGGCTCACCGGAACATTGCTGGACCGCTTCACCCACCACATGCATATCGTCGAGATGAACGGCGACAGCTACCGCCTCAAGGGCAGCCGGCAGAACGCCTCCGCGCCGTATACAGGCCCACCAACTCTGGCGTAAGTCCGCGCTAACGTCGGCTTCGCTACATCACCTCGCAACCCAAAACGTCGCTGGTGCCAAAGCCATCGCGCATCTCCCTCGGTGATACGTTTTGTCGACGTCCTAGGCACCAACTTGAACCAGCCTCGAGGCGCGCCTCAGGCCGGGGTGCGCCTACTGTCGCGGCTCGATCCACTCGTAGCCGTTGACGTTGCGGATGTCACCGTAGAACAGGTTTTCGCTCCACGATTTTTCATCTATCCTGGGTCCCACTGCCCATACCGCATCCCACAAATACAGGGAGGTGTAGATGGACTCATCGTACATGAATTTGCCGACCTCGTTCTCCAGCTTGGTACGTTCATCCAGGGTGACGGCTTTCTGGGCCCGGATGGTTATATCATCCAGATAGGGATGGGTGTGCCTGACGAAACTGCCTCTATCCTGCAGGGCGTTGTACAGCCGGGCCGGGGTGTTGGAAGGGGAAGTGGCGTGATTGGTGGCTCCGTTGAAGGTCCGCCCAATGACCGTGGGCCGGAAGGTTCCGTAGGGTATGTTCTGCAACTTTACGTCCACCCCTATGTCTTCCCACATGACTGCCATGGCCTCGGCCACCTCTACCTCGGCGGGCGCGCCCCGCAGGGCCGGGATCAAGGTGATGCTGAATTCACCGTCCGGATAGCCGGCCTCGGCCAGAAGCCTCTTGGCTCCCTCTGGGTCATATTCCAGCATCGGGATGTCCGGGAACCGGTGCGCCGAATAGCTGTACCCGCCCACACCAACCGGCGATCGCTGCGCATAGCCCTGCAACAGGGTTTCCACAATGGTCTGGACGTCAACGGCCTTTACCATCGCCTGGCGCACTTTCCTAGCCTGGTCCCACTCTGCTGAGTTCACGTCAGGATTGGCGGAGACCCAAGGCAGGTCCGGGTCGTAAGCGGCCTCCAACTTGTCGGTGCCTAGGTTGAAGTAGAGCCCACCATGAAAGTGCAGTAGCATTTCCCCTGCGGCCTGGTTAGGTACTTGCATGAGCCTGGCCTCTGGCATTTCTTGTATCAGGGGGATGGAGTCAAAAGCCATCACGAAGGTATCTAGGTGCCCGGTCTGGAATCCGGCTAGCCGGGTGGACTGCTCGGGGATTTCTTGGAATTCCAGTTCGGCGAAGTGGGGTGTCTTGCGCCAGTGGTTCTCCACCGCTCGCATCCGCCAATATTGGGCCGGACGATGTTCGACAATCTCCCAGGGGCCGGTGGCGGCGATGTCCTTGTCCGCCGCTTCCACTCCCAGTTCATCCGACTGCTTCTTGCTGGTGACCCAGGAGGCGATTCCCGAGGGAATCCGGTGAAACTCGGACATGATCACATCAGGCATGGCCTCCCCTGTGTTCACTACCAGAGTGTGGCTGTCCACAACCTCCACACTGCCCTCGGGGTGGGCCCAGAACCGCTGAAGGGCGGTGGCCCGGGCATGTTTGGTATTCGTGATCCAATGGGTATAGGACCAAGCCACGTCTTCCGCGGTCATTTCACCGTATCCCTTGTGGAACTGCACACCTTTGCGGATGTTGAAAGTCCAGGTCGCGAAATCATCGGAGATGCTCCAGGACTCCGCCAGCAGCGGTACCGCTTCCAGGTTGCTGTTCCAAGCCATCAGTCCCTCCACCACCGGGGCCGTGGTTATCACGAACAGTTGGGGGTTGACCGATAGCGCGGGGTGCCCGCTGAAGACGTTTATCTCCTCTTGGCCCATGGTAAGTTTGCCCACCGGTTGGATCGTCATCGTCTGGGATGTGACTTCGGCCCCGGCCGGCATGGCCGTAGGCGCAACCTGACCCTGTGAGGGCGCTGTGCCGTCGCTGCTGCTTGTGGCTGGTTCCTCCGGCGCAGGGGCGGAGCTTCCGCAGGCTACTATGACTGCCAGAGCTAATGTTGCCAGAACCATCGCCCAGAAGGTTCCCTTGAAAGTGTCATAGCGAAACATAACCCGTACCTCCCGAAACTTTTACAAAACTAGTTATTCCATCGAAAACCGCGGACAAGGTTTAGGCAAACGAAACGGATCCGGGAAATGTGATACCTGCTATCTTAGGATGTTCTGAACGAGGCCCTTTTTTCCTTGGACGGTGTTTGCCGAAGCGGCGGGTGGGGCGAAAACCACGGTCCGGGCATCATTGGCTGGTCCTCATTTCATCGAGTTCCGACCCAGCGGGGGCCGTTGGCACCTTGGGCTGGGACCTTAGGCCGTGCTGAACCTGCTGGAGTGGGCATCGCGCTCTCGGTTGTCCTTTCGCCGTTAGCAGGTTGCCGGGCCGAACACCGACGTCAACCGTTCCGTGTTCTGCGTCGGCTTCCCGGTAGCTTACTTTGCCGTTTCCGAACGCTCTTGGAATGGTTCCCAGCGGGTTTTGCACTTCTAGCCTGGGTATTCAGATCCGCAAAGGTTGGTTGTCCATTCCCTCCTATTTATTGAGCGGGTTTCGGCTCGTGTATGTAGTCTATCACGATATTCAGCATATAAATAGATATTATTTATAAATATTCGTAGTTTATTATTATTTTATGGGTAGATCAGGTTGTTTCTGATTGTCATCGTGATCTGCGTCCGTATTTTCTCACTTTTCAACAACTTCGAACCTGTAAACCGCGAAATTGACACCGTCTTTGGCCAAGATTTGTTGTTGTCCAGCGATTCTGTCCGTTTAAATGGAACGCGAAAATATCCGGTGGGTTAGTTGGCTACGGTTGCGGATATTCGTAATGCCATCAGCTTGGCGCGTTCCTGGGCGCTGAGCTTCTTGGTGGGCGGTTGCTCAGCGTAGGCGTACTTACACACGGTTACTCGCGAGATGCCCAGTTCCCGAGCGATGGCTCTCAGGGACAGCCCTTTCAGTCTGGCCTGCTGAATCGCCTTCCACCGGGCCTTCTGGGTAAGTGTGGGCGTACGCCCCCATTTGGTCGGCGCCTTGCTGACTACGTCGACGGAGATGTGACCCACGATCGCCGATCCGGGATTGACCCACCTGGGTTTTGCTCAGCGATTTGGTCAGTCGGCGTAGTTGTCGCCGGCCTCCTCCGGCGCCGCGGTGATGTGTTGTTGCGACGGGAATAGCCCCGCCTGGCGTTTCTCTCCGAGCCGGTAGCTTTCACCTCGGATCTGTTCGCGGGGATGTTCAGCACGTGGCTGTGGTGCAGGAGCCGGTCCAGTACTGCCGAGGCGATGACGGTGTCACCGAGCAGCTCACCCCACTCGCCGAAGCCCTTGTTCGAAGTGAGGATGATGCTGCCGCGCTCGTACCGGATTCGAGGTTGGCATACGGAACTCCACAACCTAAATTGCGCTTGAAGGTCATCGATCGCCAAACCAATCACTGTTACACTCGTAGATCCGTTCGGCAAATGACCGCGCAAGTAACCAAGAGAGGTGAAGAATCAGGGCGATGACGCGGAATTTCACGAGATTACTGACCTTCCTGGCCAGCAAGTTTCATTTTCCACTACACGAAGCAGGATCGCCGCGGCGCCTTGAAATTGATCAACCTTTTTGCTTGAAGACCAGCTTGACCATGGGACAGGCATTTCGTTGGCGGCTTCTTGGTGACCACTGGTACTCGGGCGTCCTGGGGCAACGCCATGTTCATGTGAGGCGAACGCAAGCCGGTATCGAGTACAGAGCGGCCGGTCCGGAGGGAGAAATAGTCGACGCAGAGTTGAATGATGACCTGCGAAGGTATTTCCGGCTGGACACCGATGATATAGAGGGCGTTTACGCTGACTTAGAGGGACGTGACAGCCGGATAGGCCCACGGCTAGAAAGCTACCGTGGCGTCCGCGTCCTCCGTCAAGAGCCGTGGGAGTGTCTGGCATCGTACATCTGCTCGGCAAACGCCAGCGTCGAAAGCATCACCAAAAACGTCGAAGCGCTGGCGGACACGTACGGCAATCCGGTGGAGTTGGCTGGCGAAGTTCGCTACACTTTTCCGGGCCCGGAGGTTTTGGCTCAGGTCAGTGAGGACGGCGTAAGAGATCTGGGCCTGGGATTCAAGGGGCCGCGTGTCATCGCCGCGGCTCGTCGGGTTACTGACAACCCAGGTGAGATGGAACGATTGCGGGAGATCCCCTATCCAGATACAAAGCGGAGACTCATGGAGTACGAAGGCATCGGCCCCAAGATCGCCGACTGCGTCTGCCTAATGGCGTTGGATAAACTGGAGGCATTTCCTGTGGACCGGCACATCAGACGGGCGGTGGAGGAATATTTCTGGCCTGGGGAAAAAGCAACCGACGGTGCGATGGTACGTTGGGCTCAGGATTTCTTCGGGCCTCACGCTGGTTATGTCGGCCAGTATCTGTTTCTTGACCGCCGACTAAATTGACAACTACGCGTTGCGCCGGACGTACTTCACCGCGCTTTCCACCTTGCCCTTGGTCTGGGCCCGGTAGGGCTGGCACAGTCGCAGCTCAAAGCCCACCCTGAGGGCGAAGTCCAGCATTCGCTGGTTCCATACCGGTCGCTTCGCCCCGTCCCGGCCCAGCGTGATCACCTTCGCATTGTCGTACAGACAGCGTCGGGGCACGCCGCCCAGATACTCGGAGGCATTTACGTTGCACTGGATGAAAGCGGCGGTGTACGCCTTGCGCGCCAGTTCCACGTAGCAGGTCCTCGACCAGCCCATGGTCATCACAAACACCCAGACGCGGCGCTTCTTACCGCCCGCACCGACGTAAGCCAGACTGCCCCAATCCACCTGGGCCTGCTCACCGGGCTCGGTCTCAAACCGCATCGTCGCCTCCGGCTGACGCCTCTACCGTCGCGGCGACACGTAGCCCTTCAGGATCGAATAGCCTCCGACATAGCCCAGCTCGCGTAGCTCCCGATGCAGCACCACGCAGTTTTCCAGCCCCTCCGCCATCCGCCCCTCGATGTACTCCGTGTACGGATCCAACTTGGACGCCCGCCGTGGCCGTGCCTTGGGACGCATCGCCTCCGGCGACTTCAGATACTTCCGCACCGTTCTGCGCGACACCTCCAGCTCCTTGGCGATCCCGCGGATCGAGCAGCCTGATCCTTTCATCTCGTATATCTCTTTCACTTGACCCACCTTTAGCAATTTGTTTGACGCACCTCCACGGAGTGTCCGCAGATAATGCCACTACTTTCGGATGGGTCAATTCCATTGCGGCGTTTTTGCACATTTTAACGTCGGCGATAACAGTGCTCAGCGCCGATCTGGGCAGATACCTCGGCGTCCGTGATGCCGTCCACCAGGACGCGCAAGGCTTCTCGCAGAAAGTCCACGTCTCCGTCCATACCGCGCTTGCGCAATAATTCCAAAAGATCCATGCTCTGTTTAACCACTGTCGTTCTCCTTGATTGCGTTGTTGTTAGCACCAAGGATGACGCGGTGGTCAGCTTTTGGCCAACCACCTAACTCTTAACACCACTTCCTGGGACTCTACTGGCGAAAGCGAAAAGAGACGCCAGCGGCTGCCTGCCGAACTGTCCCGGGTAAATCTAAACGCGGCAGGGATTGATGTAGGCGCCAGCAGCCACTTCAGTAGAGTCCCAAGACCGCGCGGCCGGCGGTGCGGGAGTTCGACGCTTACACGCGTGACCTGTATCGTTTGGCGGACTGGCTGGCCAAGTGCGAGGTGGCAACCGTGGTCATGAATTCCAGCGGCGTGTATTGGATTCCACTGTTTGGAGTGCTGGAAGAGCGGGGGTTTGAGGCAATGCTGGTGGACCCAGGCGCATCAAGAACGTGTCTGGCCGCAAGACCGACGTCAATGCCTTACTACCATCTTTTGAACATCCTGGGCGTGGAATCGGTTTGTGAAATGTACCTAACAGACCAGTCAGTAAAGGTGGCAAGAAACTACGTGCCCGGGGGCGATTTCTCGTACCTCGGGAACTTCGGTCGAACACTGGGCAATCACGAACGGGCACCTGGGGTGGAAATGGCACCCCTCCGGAGGGTTCAGGGGCGACGGAACCTCACCGGTCAGTATCATTTCCTCCTGTTCGATGTCCGGATGGGAGGGCAACGCCGCGTTCATCAACGCCTTGGTATAAGGATGCGACGCGTTTTCGAACAGTTCCCTGGTCGGTCCAAACTCTACAATCTGCCCCAAATACATCACGGCGACCCAATCGCACATGTATCGGACGGTGGCCAAATGGTGGGCGATGAGCAGGTAGCTAACGTTATACTCCTGCTGCAGGTCCTTGAGCAGGTTCATTATCTGGGCGCGGATTGAAACGTCCAACGCCGAGACCGGTTCGTCCAGCACGATGACCCGCGGTTCCACCGACAATGCCCGCGCAATCGCCAGGCGCTGGCGCTGTCCTCCACTGAACTCGTGGGGATACAGATTGGCGTGATAACTGCTCAAGCCCACGTCATCCAGCAATTTGGCGACGCGGTCCTGCATCTCGCTCCTGCTGAGGTTGAGGTTTATGACCATGGGCTCGGCGATAATGTCGCGGACTCGCATTCTGGGGTTCAATGAGCTCCAGGGATCCTGGAAGACGGCTTGGACCGAACTCCGATACGCTCGACGCTCATCCGAGGTGGCGTTCTGGATATCCTTGCCCTGGTAGCGTATTGTGCCTTCCGTGGGGTCTTCCAGCATGAGGAGCATTTTTGCCGTGGTGCTCTTGCCGCAGCCGGATTCGCCCACGATACCGAGGGTCTCTCCGGCCCGGATCTGGAACGAAACACCGTCCACCGCTTTGATCCATCCGGTTATTTTGGAGATCAGCAGACCCTTAGTTACCGGGAAGTATTTTTTCAAGCCTTCAGCTTCAAGCAGCACCTCGGTTTTGGTGTCTGCCATCTGCCTGGCATCCAAAGTAGTCATTCCAACCTCCAGCAAGCCGCATGGTGACCATCTGTGATATTGAACTCAGGCGGATAGGCCTCAGAGCACTTGTCCATCACGTATTGACACCTGGGTGCGAACGGGCAGCCGGGTGGCAGGTCGTGAAGCGTAGGCGGATGGCCTTCGATCGAATACAGCCGGTCCACATCCTCTTCGAGCTTAGGGACTGACGCCAACAACGCCTCGGTGTAAGGATGCGACGGGTTGTTGAATATGTCGCGAACGTCCCCCATCTCGACGATCTTGCCCGCGTACATTACAGCGACGCGGTCACACATCTTGGCGACGATACCGAAGTCGTGCGTGATAAATATAAGCGCGATGTCCGAAGCTTCCTGCAGTTCCTTCAACAATTTGAGGTACTGCGCCTGGATAGTTACGTCCAAGGACGTGGTCGGTTCGTCGGCGATCAGGACCATGGGCTCGCAGGATATGCTAATGGCCCCCACGACACGCTGCCTCATCCCACCGCTCAGCTGATGAGGATAGTCCCTGACCCGCGTCTCGGCGGCAGGGATGTTCACTTTCCTCAACACGTCCAGCACCCGCTGGACTAACGTGCCCTTAGGGATGTCCTGGTGGATTTTGATGGCCTCTCCCACCTGGTTACCGATGGAAAAAACGGGGTTTAGCGATGTCATCGGATCCTGGATGATCAACGCAATCTGGCTACCCCGGATCTCGCTCATTTCCTTGTCGGACAACGGCACCAGATCCTGGCCTTCCAGCAAGACCCGGCCATCCACGATTTGACCGGGAGGACTCGGGATCAACCGCATCACTGACAACATGGTCACCGACTTGCCAGATCCTGACTCCCCCACGATCCCCAGGGTCTCACCCTTTTTCAAATCGAAGCTGACCCCGTCCACCGCCTTGACAGTACCCCAACGGGTTTCGAAGTAGGTTTTCAACCCTTCGACTTGCAAAACCACCGGGTTATTGTTGACCGTTTTACTTGTGCTCATCTTTCCGCCTGCTCACACGTGGGACGACGTCAAACGCTCTGATCCTTGATTGGACACGATCAACCCAGCTGTCGTAGCCGGGGATCCAAACGGTCCCGAAGCCAGTCGCCAAACAGGTTCATCGACAACACCGTGCACATTATGGCGAGCCCCGGCATAGTGGATATCCACCACGCCACCGCCAAGCGGTCGCGGCCGTCGGACACCATCGATCCCCATGCCGGGGTCGGCGGAGGCACGCCCGCTCCCAGGAAGCTGAGGGTAGACTCCAGAAGGATGACTATGCCGACCTCCAGCGTCGCCAGGACGATCAGCGTATTGATCACGCCAGGGAAAATGTGCATCAACAATATTCGCGGGGTTGACGCCCCCGCCACCTTGGCCAGGGCGACGAAGTCCATTGTTTTCAGTTGCAGAACCTCGCCTCGCACGTTGCGAGCAAACCGTGGCCAGACAGCAATAGCCAGGATTACCACGATGATCATGAATGATTGGCCCAGAGCCAAGACCAACACCAAAGCCAGCAAAATAGTCGGTATGGCCAACTTTATATCCACCACTCTCATCAGCAGCTCGTCGATCCAGCCGCCGTACCATCCGGCTACCAATCCACAGGCCACGCCGACGCCCATCCCCACTCCCAAAGTTACCGCAACCACCGCGAGGGAAATGCGGGCGCCGAATACGACCCGGCTCAGCATGTCGCGACCCAGATGATCGGTCCCCAAAAAGAATTCGGAGCTTCCCCCGTCTTCCCATGACGGCGGCAGGTTGCGTTCCCGAAGGTTGCCGCGTTCGGGGTCGTGTGGGGCGATCAGGGGCGCAAACACTCCCGTGAGGACGAAAATAACCAATATGAGCATGGGAATCAGTGGCCACCGCCTCAAACGCCAGGCCCTCCTGGCGATGCGGACCGAGACCGGCGCCGGCTGGACTACCAGAGTTGCTTCTGCTGCCACGATACTCGCCTCCCTTATGCGTACCTGATCCTTGGATCAATGTATGCGTACATAATGTCCACTAACATAGCCGCGGTGACGTACATCAGCGTGAACACTATCACCACGGCCTGGAGCAGCGGATAGTCGTTACCGGCCAGCGCCTGGATCGCCAGTTGGCCCAACCCAGGCCAGGCGAACACAGTTTCCACGACCACAGAACCGGTTACCAGACTGCCAAGTGTGATCCCGGCGAATGTCAACACCGGGACCAGTGCGTTGCGCAAGGCATGTTTCCAGATAACGATATTGTTGGATACGCCTTTGGCCCGCGCCAATTTCACGTATTCGGAGTCCAGCACGTTTAACATGGCGGAACGCAGCAGGCGCAAGTTGGCCGCCGCGTAAAACCACCCCAGCGCCACTGCCGGCAACACAATGCTGGCAATCTCCTGTCGGCCGTAAGGCGGCAGCCACTGCAGCCGCACCGCAAAAATGAACATCAACATCAGCCCCAGCCAGAACACAGGCGCCGACTGCCCTATCAGAGCAACTATCTTCCCGGACATATCTAGGAAGCTACCTCGCTTCACCGCGGAAAGTATCCCAAGGGGCACTCCCACTATCACAGAGAAGGCGAAGGCGGCCAGGCCAAGTTGCAGAGTAGCGGGGACCCGTTCGATTATCACTTCCATAGAGGGCCGGCCCTCTTTGATGGACTCCCCAAAGTCGCCCTTCAGCGCGCTGCCCAAGAATATCCCGTACTGTTGGTAATACGGCTTGTTCAGCCCCAGGCTTTCCGTGAGCCGGTCCCAGTCTTCCTGGGTCGAATAGTCGTCCAGATAGATATGTCGAGGATCCCCTGCCGCCCGGCTCATCACGAAAATGATCAGAGACACGGCCAACAGAGTTATCATTGCGAGCAGGATGCGCCGCAACAGATACCGTTGCATAATTCACTCCCTCACGGACGGGTTCCGTCTACAATTTGCGGCCACGTGGTTGTTTATGGTGTGGCGCCTGATGCCGTAGTGCCCAGAGGGGCCCCGTTCGGCCCGCCTTGAGCCGAATATCCGAGACCACGGCGGCGGCGGTCAGCGATGCTGGACCTCGCTGGCGCCGCCCGTTGATCGGGCGACCCGCGGCTTGAACGGGGCCTTGCGTCCGAACCCTCCTTCGTATGCAATGTTGAACACCAGCGAGATGCAATTGGGTACGAGCGCAGCGCCGAGGGCGATGTACGTTCGCGGTTTGAACAAGTACCCGCACACTCCCACACAGTTGGCGTCCTCGATTGCGGAGATCATGTCCCCGATCTGGAAACCCACCCAGCCGCCCACGACGCTCAACGCGACGAGAACCACGCCCGCGGCCAGCAACACCCACCAGGACGGTATCGCGTCTACCCTCAGCATCATCACTCCCGCGCCAATCCCGGCGCCGATTCCAGCCCCGATCATCAAGAGCGTGAGCAGGTTGGTCAGGGACGCGACTCCAAAGAATACCGACATCGCCGATGCTATAGCCATCCCGATAACCGCCAGGACTGCCGCCAGCGGCAATCCAAACAAGGTCCGCAACACAACCGAAATTCCTGCCTTGTGCCACACCATATCAACGTCGCCTCTAACCTGCTCTTGCCGCGACTATCATCGTGCCCGAATGAACTCGTAGCCGTTGATGTTGCGAATATCCCGGTACCGCACGCCTTCGGACCACGGCTGGATGTTGGGACCCACCGGCCACACCACGTCGAAGTTGTAGAGCCCAACCGCGGTAACGGCGTTCTCGAACAGGAACGTGGCTATTTCGATGGCCAGTTCGCGGCGTTTTGGCGAGTCCACTTCAGCCATGTGAGCCGAAACTTTTTCATCGAGCCATGGGTGTTCCACGCCCCGGTTCCAAACGGCCTGGTAGTGCAACTGCGACAGCATGCCAGAGTAGCCCTGGCCAGGCTCCAGCCTGATGCTGCCGGCGTGGCATGTCGAACCCTGATAGGTTCGGGCGATCAAGCTCGGACGCAGGGCCGAGTACGGAAGCTGCTGGAACTTTACGTCCACGCCGATGTCGGCCCACATCGTGGCAATGGCTTCGCAGGCTTCCACCTCAACCGGCGCGCCTCGTAGGGACGGGGTTAGCGTAATGGTGAAGCCGTCGGGATAACCGGCCTCGGCCAAAAGCTGCGTGGCTTTCTCCGGGTTAAATTCCCAACGCAGTTCCGGAGGCAGCCAGGAGTCTTCGTACCGGCCGAAGTCCCACAGCACCGCCGGACTGCCGTATCCGTGCAGCAGGGTGTCCACGATGCCCTGCCGGTCTATGGCGATCGACAGCGCGGTGCGAACTTTAACTGCGTTCTTCCACTCTTCGGAATCCAGATCGGGGTTGGCTGACACCCAGGGCAGGTCCGGATCGTAGCCGGGCTGTTGGTCTTCGGTGCCGATACCGACATAGTACTGCCCGTAGAAGGTTACCGCGGCCTCGCCGCCTCCGGAGAGGCGCATCAGCTCGGCCCCCGGTACTTCCTCAATCAAGGCCAGGGAGTCGAAAGCGATGAGGGTGGTATCCAGGTTTTCGGTCTGGAATCCCGCCACCCGGGACGACTCTTCCGGTATCTCGCGGAAGATCAGCTCGGCGAAGTGGGGGGTCTTGCGCCAGTGGTCCTCAACGGCTGCCATCCGCCAGAACTCGCCGGTCCGGGCCTCCACCAATTCCCACGAGCCCGTGGCGGCAATGTCGCTACTAGCTGCTTCGGCGCCTAACTCTTCGGTCTGTCGCTTGCTGGAAATGAACGTGGAACTGCTTCCCGAGGTAATGTGCCATGGCTCCGCATTGGTTGCCACGACCGGCACGCCCGCGTGGATTTTCAGCGTGTGTTTGTCGACGATTTCAGCCCCATCACTCTCCTGCCAGAACGTGGTGAGCTGACCGGGGTGGGGATGTTTGCTTAACTTCCATTGACGCATCGACCACGGTACGTGCTCCGGCTGTCCCGTCCCGGAGGGAGCGGAGGCGGCTGACGCCTGCATTGCTGCGTGTTGGGCTGCTGCCTGCTGTTGGGCTGACGAGAGCCGCCGAGTCTCCGGTTCCGATCCGCTGGCCGTGCCGCACGCGACAATCTGGGTTAATAGTGTCGTGATTGCCGGGCCGCACAGGCTGATGCGATTAATTCTGAACCAACTCATCTGACCACCACCGCGCGAGCATCCGTCGCGAACGATAGGTAGATTGAGGTTAACGCTAATCGTATCTATTACAGGATTGTTCATGGTTAACCGCTATCGATACGTAGTGAACGCCGATAGCTAGATTAGTGGCGTAGTTTATCCAACGTATTCAGCCATGTCAATATACGGAATAATTATTATCATTGCGCGCTATTATTCAGCCGGCCGATGTAAGCGGTAGTGGGCGTAGACTGCGCCGTGTCAAGGGCGTCGGCAAAGCGTACCACTGGGACTGTCTAGGTTCAGCGAAAAGCAACTGTCTTGGATGTCAAGACGTTGCGATGGTCGTAACAGTTCAGACTGGGTGAGGTGAATTGGGCGAAGGCGGGTTTCCGAACGCTGGCACGGGTGGCGGTGGTGGTGTCATATACGGGGCATGGATACTGAAGTGGACCTCACACCGTGGACCGCGATGTTCTCATTGCCATCATCGCCGAGTTACAGGCGGTGATTGAGCGGTTGCAGCGGCCAAGGCAATTGAGCGGGCATATATGCATGCTCAGCAGATCGGTGGAGTCAGACAACCGGCTCGAACACGATCTCAGGCACCACCACTTCCCAATTCTCGCAGCGCAAGCCATCCCGGTAATCGGGGTCGGAACGCTCGCGGTCCCATTCCACGATTGCCATCACCGTTGCGAAGGCGCAGCGCACACCGGACGCAGCCTTGAAGCCCCTCGCCAGTTGTCCCACGACCGTACCGCTCTGGTCCAGTAACTCCCAACGATCTGCCCCCATACGCGCCTGAAGCGGGTCGCCGGGCGAAAGCGCGGAGATGGCGGCATGCACTGGATTCTCCGGCCCCGGTAACCGCCGAAGCCCAGAAACACGTCGCGCAAGCTGAGCCGGCGTTAGCAGTGGCTCAGCTCTGGCACGGGCGGTGTGAGCGCCGCAGGCTCGCGTTGGAGCAGGGCCGATGAAGTATTCAACAAAGCATCCTGGAACCGATGCCTCCCGGGGAAACGCATCAACGTGAGGGTCTGTTTGGCACGGGTCATGGCCACGTAGTACAGGCGCCGCGGCATCCTCGCCTTCGGTAGCGCGATCCCAACCTCCGTCGAGCACGACGACGTGGTCAAACTCCAGCCCCTTGGCCCGGTGGGCCGTGAGCAGCAACAACCCGCGCTGGCGGCGACGCACTTCCCGACCCCACTCGGCCAGCCATTCGATAAAGCTGTCCACCGGAGTCTCAGCGCCGCCGGTCTCCAGCACATACTCGGCCACCGCCTCCTGTGCCTGGGAGATTGGGTTGTCGCCAGCCGGCAGAATTTGCACGCGACCACGGGCTACTGGATCAAGCAGGGTCCAGTCTCCACCCGGAGGATCCTGGGTCCGCGCCCGGTTGACCACGATGGGATGGTCTTCTTTCATCCTATCTCGCGCCGGCTCGATCACCGCGTTGGCGGCCGCGATGATGTTGCCGGTAGAGCGGTAGTTGTCGGTGAGGAAGGACGGCCTGGCCCCATAATCCGTCCCGAAACGCCGGATGAACTCGGTTGACGCGCCGTTGAAGGCGTAGATGTTCTGGTCGTCGTCGCCCACCGCGAAGAGGCTGAGCCTGTCGTCGGCCTCCGCCAGGGTCCGGCCGGCCAGGGCGGAAATCAGGTCGTACTGATCCGGTCCGATATCCTGGTACTCGTCCACCAGTATCCAACGGAAACCGGCCAGCAGCCGCTCCCGGTGCTCATCCGCTTCCTCGGACGGCAATCCGTCTCCCCGCAGCAGGGCCACCGCCTGCCAGATCACTTCCTGGAACTCTCCCTGCTCCAACCGGTTGGCTCGACTGGCGAAACTGGCGCCCACCAGTCGCATGGCCAGCGCGTGGCAGGTGAGCACCGTTACCCCGCGGGCATTGTCGCCAATGAGGTCAGCCAGGCGGCGCCGAATCTCCACCGCCGCGTGGCGGTTATAGGCCAATGCCAGGATGCCGCGTGGGTTCTCCCGCCTCACCCTGATCATGTACGCGATGCGATGCACCAGCACCCTGGTCTTTCCAGAACCGGGTCCGGCCAGCACCAGCACGTTGGTCTGCTCCCGGTCGTCGGCGACCATGCGCCGCTGTATCGGGTTGTTCAGGCTCTCCACGATGGCTCGCCACGACTCGCGCGTGGTCTGCCGTGAGATCTCCTGATCCCGGTCCGGCAGCCAACGGTCCAGGAACTCCTGCTCAGGCAGGATGAAGTAGTCCATGGCGAGCTTCAGATGGTCGGCCGTATGACTCAGACCATGCTGGGCGTATTCAGCCATTACGTGGATCTGCCGGATCTGTTCATCGTAATGCAACTGGAGGGACGCGAAATCAGCCCGGGCGAAACCCCGTTGTTCCGGCTTCAGGAGGATGGTCATGGCCGGCCGGAAGACCGCCAGTCCCTTGTTCAACCTGACGACCTCCTGTTCGTGCAACCATAAAAGGGCCCGGTCCATCAGCCGGTCAGGATGCCTGATCTGGCTCTTCAAGATAAGATCGGACTTCACCGCCGTCAGCAGCTTCCCCATGGTGGTCTCGGCCAGTAGGTCGGTGCCCCGAGTGCCCGGAGGCAACGTTGAGAGCAGGTGATCCAGCAGCAGGCCCGCCGCAGTGCGGCGCAGTTCGGCCGTTTTCGCCAAAGCTCCCCACTCCCGCTGCAGCGTCACCTGCAGGGTCTCCCGGTTCCTACCACGCAGCCCCAGGCTTCCACCGCCACCGCCCTCACCACGCCCGTCGGCCGCGATGCTGCGCACGATGCCACGCAGGAGCTCGGGTAAAGCATGGGAATGGCCTTCGTCTTTTAGCTCCTGGGTAGCCTGGCGCAGATGCAACGTCGACGTTTCACCTTTCTCCATATCGGGAGCCTTCTCGCGCATCAGGTTGATCAACCCCTGCTCCAAGTCAAAAGCCTCCTGGAAGCGCTTCCGCGAGGCACGCTCCACACCCGCGTGGACGAAAGCCGTGAGCGCCGTGTCGTTGCTGGCAATGCCCATTGCCTCCAGGTCGTAGAGCGCTTTTCGCACACCCTCCGGAGTGAGACCCGATACGGCCATCAGCTCATCGGTGGAGATGCCCTCGTCCGCATCCGCTTGAAACAGCGACTGGCAGATGGTCAGCAATTGTTTCCGGTACTCATTCGTGATGTCCGTCCTCGCCAGCCGCACCTCCGCCTCATCGATTGAACCAACCCGCAGGGAGGACGGGAACACCTGTACCCGGTTCGCTTCCCGGGTGAGCAGCACCGCCTCCTCCAGCCAGGCCACCGCCGTCCGAACCCGCGTGTCGTCGGTGGCGGAATCCCGCTCGAAGGCGCCCTCATCGTCCTCCCGGAGAATCTCGCCGGCGGTGGCCACCACCTCGCCGTTCAGCCGCTTCCTGCGGTCCAGGTTGCGCAGCGCCCGCAGCACCCCGTGGATTTCCCGCCGGGTCAGTCTTGAACGGGCCGACATCCCGAACTGTCGCTCCACGTCGTCCTGGGAATAGAGCAGCACGCAGCGGGCCGCCTGCTGATCCCGTCCCGCTCTTCCCGCCTCCTGCAGGTAGTTCTCCAGGGACCCGGGAATGTCGGTGTGGATCACGAGGCGCACGTCCGGTTTGTCGATGCCCATGCCAAAGGCATTGGCGGCGGCGATGGCACGCAGGTCGCCGCGGATAAAGCTCTCCTGGACGTGTTTCCTGGTCTCCGGCGGCAACCCCGCATGGAAGTAGTCCGCCTTGACACCCTTCTCCTGCAGGAACTGCGCCACCTCTTCGCTGTGCCGACGCGTGGCGCAATAAATTATGGCGCCGCCCGGCATATGCTCCGGCAGGTCCTCCTGCAGCAACTGGTAAATGTCGTCGAACTTGGCCGAGCCCCGGGTCGGCACCACCACGAAGTCCAGGTTGGTGCGCCGGGCGCCTCCGTCGAACACCCTGAGCTTGATGCCCAGCTCTGCTTTGAAATAGTCGGCGATCTCCTCCTTCACATCAGGCTTGGCAGTGGCGGTCAGGCATAAGACCGGTGGAATAGGATCCTGTCCCGCCTTCTCCCGGATAAACCGTCCCACGTAGCGATAATCGGGCCGGAAGTCGTGCCCCCACCTGGAGAGGCAGTGGGCCTCGTCCAACACCCAGGATCCGATCTCCCGCTGGTGCAGGACCCGCCGCAGGGACACGCTTCGCAGTTGCTCCGGCGGGATGATCAGGATGCCGGCGTCGCCCAGGCGCACCCGCTCCCGCGCGTTGGCACGCTCCGGCATGGACAGGAGCCCGTTGACGGAGACGCATGAGCCAATGCCGCGTGACTCCAGGCCCCGCCACCTGGTCGGCCATCAGGGCCACCAGCGGTGAGATCACCACCGTCAGGGCGCCGGTCCTGTCGTAGCGGGTCAGCGCCGGCAGCTGGTAGCAGAGCGACTTGCCGGCGCCGGTGGGGAGGATCCCCAGCGCGTGTTCTCCGGCCATGGCCGCCTCGACGATGTCTCGCTGCAGCGGCCGCCCATCCTCCCCCAGGGGTAGCTCGGTGCCGGAAGTCGTCAAAGCCGAACCAGCGTTCGACAGCTCCGCGGCTCCAGACGTCGTGCCGTTCCCGGCAGCCAGTCGCAGTCGGGATCGCTGCAGGCGTTACGGCTCCAAGGGTCACGCTGATTGGGAGCCAGCGCTTTGGGCGGCGCCCGCAGGTTGCCTGGAGCAATCCTCCGCTCCTGGGCGTCCTCCACCCTGGTGCCATAGGCCAGGGCCGAGCAGGGTCCGGCCACCGACAGGACGAGCCAGTGCCGCGGAGACGCGGGTGGGGTCGGTGCGCCGCGCTGTCCCACTTCCAGCCCAGGCTCTTGAGGGCCTTGAGCAACTCGCCCAGAAGCGCAGGGCGTACCAGCTGGGACCCACCTCAGCGTGCAAGGTCGGCCGAGGATGATCCAGGGTTCCTCCTGTTCAGGAGTACCAGACCACCAGCAGGGTGCAGCGGCGTTGGGCCTTGGGGGTGCTGAAGGCGGTGCCGCGGTAATCCACGCCGTATCGGGACCAGACGAAGCGCTGGGCGGGCAATCGTTTGCCGCCGTCAGCGCAGAAAGCCTGTTTGCGGTAGCGCATACCGGGATGCCAGCCTTGATCCCGTATCTGCTGCCACAGCTTGGGACTGGCGATGCCCCGGTCGCAGAGCACGATGACGGTCATATTCCGGGAACCGCTGGGGCCAAGGCGTGCAGCAGTTCCACGGTGGGGTCCATCCAGGAGCCGGGCCGGTCGGCCCCGTATCCAGGCCACGGGGATGGCCTGCGGTAGAGCGCTGATGACGATGGCGGTGGTCTGGTCGCCTTTGAGGGGGGGCCTATGGCCAAGGCCAAGCCGCCCGACCGCCACCAGCAGAGGACCCACCGCAGCAGTGGCCAGCGAAGCACCGAGTTACGTCCAGCTCGGTCTGGCAGGGAGTCGCGCGGTCCCGCCGTCGTAGGTCCCTGAGGCGCTGGTCGCAGGTTGTACCAGTTGCTCCAGGGCGAGAGGGCGGAGGCCACGGCGTTCGGCAGGCGCGCCGGCCGTTGGGCGCCGCAGACCCACCTGGCCAGGCCTGGTCCAGATTGTGGCTGGGAGAGGTGAGGTAAATGCGTTTCAATCGTTTTTTGCATCTGATAGCATTCGCTGGGAAGGCGCATCGCGGGTCTCCGGCATCTGGTGGTCTCACAACCAAGATGTGATGGCGGTGCGCTGCAGCGGCCGCCCATCCTCCCCCGCCGGCTCGGGCCGGAAGTCGTCAAAGCCGAACCAGCGCGACAGCTCCCGCCGGACGTCGTGCCGTTCCCGGCACCAGTCGCAGTCGGGATCGCTGCAGGCGTTATCCCGCAGCTGGCGAACCAGCCGGCCCGCTCCTGGAAATTGATGACGCACCCAGGGCGGCATCACCGAGTTGCCTCCGGCCACTGACAACCACGCCAGCGCGTAGGCAACTTCCCAGCCCTGCTGTGCCGCATCCATCACGGCCATCTTGGCCTGGGTGAGGCAGGAGTTGCCGGCCAGGCACCGATGAATGGCATCCCGGGCCTCAGCGTCGGACGGCCGAGGCGAGGCCCGCAGGAACGCGAAAAACTGGTCGAACCCCGCGCTGTCTACTGCCGTGGTAAGCCAGTGCCAGGCCGTGAGCAATTCCGCCCGCGCTTCGCGGAAGGCCTTTTGCTGGTTGTCGAACACCTCCAGCGTAAGCCTGGCGTCCAGCTCGGGATCGTTCCGGCGGCCCCGTATCAGCGACCCGTCCTGGTAGTGCTTGACCAGATGGTGATACGGATTGCGGGGGAAGGCCAGCGGATTGAGCCGCAAGGTATCCACCGCAAGCAGATCCAGCAACCGCAGGCGGGGATTGGCCGCCCTCAGGTGGGGCAGGTCGAAAGCGATCAGGTTGTGCCCCAGCGCAAAGTCCGCGCCGTTGGCCAACTCATCCAACCTGGCCAAGGCCTGGGCCAGATTGTCGCCCACTCTCGGAATGACCACGGTTTGACCGATGTCCGGCCTCACGCCGGCCATGGCGTGAATTCGCCCATCCGCCCGGCCAACTTCCAAGTCCAGCGACAAACATCGGGCCAGGACATTGCCTCCGTTTCTCAACACAGAAGCGGGGTTTGCCTTTGACGGTTTCGCGCTCCTCATCGTCATGTCACCATGCGTTTCCCATCAAGCGGGGCGCCCCTATTGGCTCTGGCCACCCAACCGCAACCACGCGATGCCGCTCACGGCTTCGAAATGCCGGTCCGCCGACACCAGGTCGACTGCCGTCTCCATGGCTTGGGGCGCAATCCACGCGTCGTTGGTCGGAAGGAACGCAGGTCGGCGACGTTTCTTAGTACTACAGTTGCAGAACAAAGGCGGGTAGAATCAAGGCAGTCAAGGGCTGGAGAGGTGAGGCGGTGGTAGGTGTGATAGAAGATGTGGCAGAGGTGGCCCGTTGGGCCAAGGGAATCGAAGGGGTACACGAGTGCATTGCGGGACGATTCCGGCGTCCCGAGCCGCGTAGGCGGGCGCTGGACTACCTGCGAGGGCTGCTCAGTCCCGTGGAACGCAAGAACGGCTGGCAACTGGCGGAGCAGGCGGGGGACGCCACCCCCTATGGGGTGCAGCACCTGCTGTCCACCTACGTCTGGGACGCCGACCTGGTTCGCGACGATCTCAGGGACTACGTGGTGGAGCATCTGGGCGACGTCCATGGAGTTCTGGTGGTGGACGAGACGGGATTTCTGAAGAAGGGGAACAAGTCCGTTGGGGTGCAGCGGCAGTATAGCGGCACGGCGGGGCGGATCGAGAACTGCCAGATCGGGGTATTTTTGACCTACGCCTCTGCCCAAGGGAGGACCCTGATGGACCGGGAACTCTACCTGCCTCGGGTGTGGGCTGATGACCTGGAACGGAGGCGAGAGGCTGGGGTGCCTGAGAAAGTGGCATTCCGCACCAAGCCGCAACTGGCCCGGCGGATGCTGGAGCGGGCGCTGGAATCGGGAGTGCCCTTCGGCTGGGTCACTGGGGACGAAGTCTACGGCAACGACCGCAACCTGCGGCGGTGGCTGGAGCGGCGAGACGTTCCCCACGTGCTGGCCGTCAGGAGCAACGAGAAGCTGTGGGCAGAGACGGACAAGGGATGGCGACAGGTGCGGGCGGACCGGCTGGCGCCTAGGGTGGAGGAACCCGGCTGGGTGCGGCGCAGCGCGGGCGACGGCGCCAAGGGACCCCGGGTATACGATTGGGCGCGGGTGGAGATCCGGCCCCTGAAGGAGCCGGGCAAGGGGTACTGGCTGCTGGTCCGGCGCAGCATCGCCGAGCCCGGGGAGTTGGCCTATTACGTCTGCTTCGGCCCGGTTGATACGACTCTGGAGGAACTGGTGCGGGTGGCCGGAACTCGTTGGACCATCGAAGAATGCTTTAAGGAGGCCAAGGGAGAGGTGGGTCTGGACCAGTATGAAGTCCGGAAATGGGATGGCTGGTACCGGCACATCACCCTGGCGATGCTGGCCCACGCCTGCCTGGCGGTGGTCAGGCGCCAGGCGTTGGAACAAGGAGGTCCGAGGGAAAAGGGGGCTCTCCCAGCTTGGACGAAAAGCTGATACCCCTGACGGTGCCCGAGGTCCGGCGGTTGCTCTACCGGCTGATATGGAGACATCAACCTACGGACGAATCAGTGCTGCGGTGGTCCCGGTGGAGACGGCGGCACCAGGCAACGGCCCGGCGCTGCCATTACCGACGCCGCCTGAAACTCCTCACCACATTTCTGCAACTGTAGTATTAGAGCCTGTCTACGATCTTTTCAGGATTAGCACCGTGAAGGCAAGCACCACCATTTGCAGGCTGGTATTGAGCTTTCTTTCGCAGTTCTTCCAGAGTCGGCGGCACTTTTCCAGCCAGGCGAAAGACCGCTCCACCACCCATCGCTTCGGCAGCACCACGAAGGTGTGCAGTTCGTTGCGTTTCACCACTTCCACCGCGGCTCCCAACAGGCCTTGCACCGCAGTGGCAAAGGGCTTTCCGGTGTAACCCCCGTCCACCAGCACGTTCTGCACCAGGCTGAGGCCGTCTCGGCGCCGGTCAAACATCGCCAAAGCCCCAGCCCGGTCGGTAACGTCGGCGGTAGTCACGTGTATCCCATGGGGCAATCCTTGCGTGTCCACCGCGATGTGACGCTTGATTCCCGACACCTTCTTGCCCGCGTCATAGCCCTTGTGCCCGGCGGTGTCCGTGTTCTTGACGCTCTGGGAGTCCACGATACAGAAGCTGGTCTGCTCTTTCCGTCCATTGCTTTGTCGGGCCGCGCCAACCGATTTTTTTTAGGACTTGCTCCAGAATGGAATCCTGACCTGGGCCAGGCCGCTCGCTCCATTGCCGGAAATACTGGTAGCAAGTGCGCCAATTGGGGAAGTCCGCAGGCAGCATTCGCCACTGGCACCCGCTTTTCAGGAGGTACAGTACGCCGCAGAAAACGTCATACAAGTCCACGGTGCGGGGCTTGGTCCGACGGCGGGCCGACTCCAACGTCGGCAGAATACGGGCGAATTGCTCCCGGCTGATGTCGCTGGGATAGGAATGAGACATGATTACCCCTCCCCTGATAATAGTCTCAACTTAACCTATTTCAGAGATCGTAGACAGGTTCTTAGGCATCGGAGTCCAGCAGGACCCTCATCGCCAGGCGGCCTCGTCAATGACCTCAAATTCCTCAGGGGTGGCATCCAACTCCGCCGCTGCGTCAGCGCTCCAGCTGCCAATCAGATGATGCAGCGACGAACCAACAGTGTCCGGCCCGTGGGATGGGTCAGCCAGGCCGACTCCCTTGCGCAGCAGCTTCAGCGCCGCCTGATTGAGCGACGTGCCGTCCCGCTTCGCCAGGCGGCGGATGTGCTCCGCCAACTCGTCGTCTAAGCCTCTAACCGGCAGCTGATTCACGTGGCCAACCTCCGGTGATACAGTTGATGCCTCATCATGAAACACCATGCTATTGACCCTGCACCGCAGGTTCAAGGGCAATAGCTCCGTAAGAAGCTCAGCCTGATAAGGGCGCCAGCCAAAACCACGGCAGAGGGTCCTGCCGGAGAGTCTCAGGGCCTCCGGTCGAGACGCCGCAGGCGTTCCCGATCAACCTGAGCCGGCGCTAACCAGGCTGGCCGGACAAAGGTTGTTCACATCACAACGCCGGCACTTCTCCGGCTCGGGCACGGGCTGCATCCGGTTCTGACGCAACGCGTCCACCGCAGCTCTCATACGAGCTTCCATGTCATGGAGCAACAGCCAGTTGACCGGTTCGGAACGCCGTTCGCGCTCCTCGAGCTCGTAGGTCTCGATGGAGTCCGCGTCCTGCCCGTCAACTCCCGGTAGCCGAGGGCGTAGGTGCTCAACTGGTCCCGGGTAACCTCTTCCGCCTGGCTGCGGTGATTTGACTTGAGATCCACGATGGAGACCCGGCCGTCGTCATCGCGACGGATCAGGTCCACCCGTTCCTTGATGGTGATGCCACTATCAAGGTGGACGGCGATGTTTCGGTCCGCGAACTGAATCTGGTGGAGAACCGCCGCGTTATCCCCCAGATAGTCCGTCAGAATGGTTCCAGCCAAATCCTCCATCCGTGCGCTGGTCTCCTCGTCGGCATATCGAAGCGGGAGATGGCGCCGGACCAGTTCGGGCACCTTGCTCTCATCGACGACTTCGCTGCGGGCGTTGCTCTGATGAACCTCCGCCAGGGCGTTGTGGAGCCCCTTGCCGAAACCCATGGCGCCGCCCAGTGACCGGTCAAACCCGTACAGCACCTTCATCTTGAACTGGTAGGAACATTCCAGCAGGTATTTCAGGTGCGTGAACGAGAGTTCGACGTCGGATACGTAGCGCTTGGGCTCAGCGTCCATCCTGGGACGATCGGCATAGTCCGGTATTGACCTGGACACCCGCGGCGACCCGACGACATAGATCCAGTATCGGGATGGCCGGTTGAGCAATCGGCCGTAGTTGTTGAAGGCAGGCGACCAGGTAAAGTGCACGAATTACTTGATGCGGGTCATGGCCACGTAGAAGAGCCGGTCCTCGTTCTGGAACGGGTTATTAACAAGTATCCAGGGCCGAAAGGTGGTGGCCTCATTGAAGGCGCCCAGGGGTATTGGGTCGCTCAGGTTAGTGTGTATCGTGACGGTCGACGGGACCTGAATGTTAAATTGCTGTTACCGTTCAACTCGGTTTGGATCCCGCGGGTCCTTCACGCAAGACGTTCATCAACTTCGGCATTGACACCACCGATGGCTAGATATATAATCTAGCCAGTTCAATAGGACAGCAAGGAATCATGATCGATTGGCAGTTACAGGATGCCAAGAACCGCTTCAGCGCTGTTGTGGACGCGGCGCTGTCCGGCATACCGCAGCGGGTGACTCGCCGAGGCAAACCCGTCGTGGTAGTGCTGGCTGCGGACGAATACGAGCAACTCCGCCAACTCCAGAAAGCGCAGGCGCCCACTCTTGCCGAGACTCTGCTGGCCATGCCACAGGATGACCAGGAGTTCGACCGCTTGCCATTGTCCCATCGACCGGTCGAACTCTGATGTTTCTCATTGATACCGACGTGCTGTCCGCACTGCGCCGGCGGGAACGCCATCCGGAGGTCGTGGAATGGTTATCCGTTCAACGCGATTCTGATCTACACCTGAGCGTGGTGACCATAGGCGAGGTTGAACGTGGAATCGTCCAGCAACAAGGTCGGGATCCATTGTTTGCGCAGCAACTCGCAGCGTGGCTGGATGGTATCCTCGCCCTGTATGACGACCGGGTGCTGCCTGTCGGCCTGGCCACCGCCCGTCGTTGGGGCAGACTGACCGCAGAGGTCGGGCATTCGAGCGCCGACCTGTTGATCGCTGCCACCGCGCTGGAACACGGGTTGACCGTGGTGACCCGCAACGTCCAGCATTTCGAGCCGACGGGCGTTCCTGTGCTCAACCCAATAGCATGAAATATTCGGTTGTACAGCAGTACTTTCCAACAACGCTACAGTTGTACATACCGACAGGACATGGTGATTAACGACAGTTAGTCAAGCTGGTGGAGAAACCCCGCAATGGCTCAGTGACGACCAAGCGCTACATTCCGCTAGCCACGCCCTGCGACCGGGTGATCCAGCACGGGGCGGTCAGCGCCGAGGAGGAAGCGATACTCGCTAAACGCAGAGCGACCTTGGACCCAATGGCTTTATTGCACACTATCAGGGAAGCCCAGTCGGCGCTGGCGGCGATTGTGTCCCCCGGAACTCAGGCCCACGCCTCAGGGCGAGAGCGCCACGGAGTTGGCGAACGCGGAAGGACCCTTCGAAGGTGTGTGGTGCGATGTGCTGGACGGGTTGCAGGAAGACCCGGACGCCAGCGTAGTGGCATTGCTGGGCCGGCTGCAAGAGACGGAACCGAATCGATTCATCCGGGCGCACCTGCGTACGTTGCAAAGGAGGGTGCAGCAGTGGCGAGGCATCATGGCCGACAAGCTGGTCTATGCTGCGTCCGGAACAAAGTTGCCGGTCCCCGATGGAACGCCGGAAATAGCGTTGACGACGGATGATCCCAAGTGCTGATTTTCCGGTAACATTTCTCAATGAGGCAACGGGAACCGGCAAATATGCTTGGCGCGGGACAGTCAGGCCGATCACCGGTCATCTCCATCTGCCGGGCGCCACCTCCCCATCTTACCGGCGAAAATGCCGAGTTCCGTCCTGCTGGAGATGTTCAGCTTTCGAAAGATGCGGCTCAAGTGCCCCCGCAAGGTATTCGGGCTGAGCGTGAGTCGTTCTCCGATGTCGGTGTTATTCATTCCGCTGGCAGCCAGAAACAGCACCTGTCATTCCCGGTCGTTCAGACCGCCCACATCCACCAATCTCCGGTTGGATCGTGAGGATTCAAGGACCAGGACTGCCACCGCCGGGATGAACAGCATCTCACCGTTGCCGTTGCAACGAACGGTGCGGATCAGGTCTTGCTCGGGGCCGTCCATCGGCAGGTAGCCAGCAGCGCCAACCAGTATCGTGGCGGTCAGCTCGTCGCGGGCGACCTGGGAAGTCAACATGATGACCCTGGCGTCGGGAACCACGTCCAGGATCTGGATACAGGCTGCGAAGCCGGACATATCGGGCATGCTCACGCTCAGCACCACCCGGGGGTCAAGCTGGCCTACCTCCGCCACGGCGGGCTCGGCCCTGCCGAACTCTCCGACCACCGCCAGGTCCGGTTTGTCCTCCAGCGCCAACCTCACGCCACGACGCAGAAACGGACTGGGATGAATCACCACCACCCGAATCGATTCTGTATCACCCATGCCATGAATCCTGCCCATTCATGATTTGACCTCTCTCTGGTGTTGACTGCCGGGCAGCCATCGGCGGGGACCGTATTTCCGTGGCCGGTGGGCCATAACGCCGGTGCCGCCCGAGACCCGACTCGTCCACAACCGGAGGCCACGGTCGCAGACCGACCCGGAAACGCAACGGCCGTGGGGCGGGTAGTACCTCGTAGTGGTGCCGTGTAAGTGAAAGTCTATCCCGAGTCAGCGCCTGATGGTATGCGCCGATATGACTCTTTAAATGGCGCTTAAACGACTGCAAAAGAAGCGCGTATTGTCGCTTTCAGGCAGACGACCCACCGGGTTATCTTTTATCCGGCAACGCTATGGGTACGGAAATACCTGCATCACTGCAACCATGAGGATCGTTGTGCACCGGTGGGTGGGCTATATGACGGGCGTGAACCTTCTTTTGCCCTTTCCGGCAAAGCGGCGCGAAGAACGGTGTTGATTTTGGTTGCGCTGGCGGTGGCAAGGAAGAGGAAGTGGTATGAACAGCATGGGAACGTCGTCAACCGAAGCCGGTCAGCCCTTATTGAAACAACCTGCCCGTAAACCCGAATCCACCGATGGACACGGACTGAGGGAGTGAGAACACAGGAAGGGGGTGTGAGGAAATTACAAACGCGATGGTCCGGGCTCGAATTCGGGTAGACGGGGGGGTTGGCCGCGGTCTGCAGGCGTTTTTGGGGGCGCCGATGTCGGCCTACAGTGGTTGTTGCGAGCGAGATGGCGGGATAGGACGCAGCAAGAGATGCTCGCGGACCGGACCTGGCGCGAGTTGGCGGGGAGGTTGAGTCAGTGGCGGACGTGCGCCGTCAGGAGGGGAGAGGCAGCGCTCGGAATCTAGCGAGGGCGCCACTGAACTGGGTTTCCCAGGGCCAGCGCTGGGGAAGATGTAAAGTGAGGCGGCGCGCCGAGCGGGTGAGCCTTCCGGCCATGGAAAAGAAGCGGCGTCGCAGGGTCTTGGTGGTCACGATCTGCTCGCCCAGACCGATGCGCGCCGTCCAGCGTGCCAGGTTGTGGGCGATCACCTGCACCGCCAGCCAGGCGCCGTTGGCGGGGAAGCGGCCCGAGGGGAGATGGTTGAGCCCCACGCCGTACTTGAGGTCTCGGATGGCGTTCTCGATCTCGGCGTGGCGCCGATGGTCGGCCTCCAGTTCCAGGGTTTCCCCCTCCCGGTCGGTGATGAAGCCGTGATAGCTGTAGGTGGCGAAGAGGGCCAACTGGGAACCGGGCGTGGGCTTCACGCGCCGGACGATGAGCCGCACCGGCGCGGCGTCGGGCTTGCTCTGGAAGGGGGTGTACGTGGTCTCCGCCACAGCGGCGGCGCCCTCCATCCAGTAGGGTATCGGCGTCCAGGCATCTTCGGGTATGGCCTCGATGAGACTGCGCAGGCTAGCACTCTGGCGGACGGTGATGGAGAAGCGGACATTCGTCTCTCGGCAGGCGGACACCACGGCGTGGGTGTAGAAGCCGCTGTCGGCGCGCATGGTGAGCTGCCCGCTGGCCCCGCCGTAGCGCACCCGGCTCACCGTCTCACGCAGGAAGTGGGCGGCGCCGCGAGCGGTGTTGGCGCGGCCCTCGCGCAGCCGGGCCATCAGTACGTCGCCGGTGCCGGCGGCAATGGCCAGCAGCGGGTGATAGCCCCGCTGGCCGGTGTAGCTGTGGTGGCGGGCGCCTTCCTTGGCCAGCCCATAGGTTTCGCAGATGGTGGAGTCCAGGTCAATGGTCAGGGGCGTGTCGCCCGGTCCGGCCCCAGCCGCCCAGGCCCGGGCCAGCAACTCCCGGCTCACCCGGTCCAGTTGGCGGACATGTCCCCATCGGAAGCTGCGCAGGAAGGTCCCCAGGGTGGATGGCGCCTTGACCGTACCGCCCAGGGTGCGGGCGGTCCCGCCGGTGCGCAACACGTCGGCGTCGTCAATGCAGTCACCGCCAGCCAGCGCGGAGGCCACCAGGGTCATGATCTTGTCGCCGGTGTTCGCCCGGCCCGGGGCATTGCCCAGGTCCAGGCACTCCTGTACCAGTTGGGGCAAGCCCAGGTGCCGGGCCAAGGTGGTGGGAAGGATCAGCCCGGCATTGGCTACCAGACGGTGGTCGTCAAAGGTGATTTGGATGCGGTCGGGATGGTCAAGTGGTAGCATCTATTAAGTGCTCCTTGTTTCGGGTCGGTTTTGTGATTCCAAAACCATTATCCCCGAAGCACAGGAGCACTTTCTTACCCCTTCAGCACGCCGCGACACTCATCCTTTCGGTGGATTGGGGGTAAAGGCTGGATGTGGAGAACGGGCCTTCTCCCCTGGCTGCTGCCATTGCTGGCGGTAGCGATAGTTGCCGCCGGCGTGGGTTGGGCAGATTTTCCGGCGCCAGTGCAGGCTCAGGCAGCGACGGCGGACTACGACGCGGACGACGATGGCCTGATCGAAGTCAGTACTTTGCTTCAACTGCAGGCGATCGGGAAGGACCTAGACGGCGATGAGGTAAAAGATGTCGAAGATGCGGATTATTCTTCCGCTTTTCCTAACCCTGCGACTGACATGGGGTACGGTTTCTCCCCAGATGCGGCTGAGAATTTATGCCTAGGTTATGAATTGACCACCGATTTGGATTTCGACACCAATGCGGATAGCGTCGTGAATTCGGAGGGTGAATATTCGTGGGACGGTGCTAAAGGGACGGGGTTCGCTCCAATCTGGGACGTCGGATTCGAACTGGCGAACCCGGCGGAGTACCGATTCGATGCGATCTCCGACGGAAACGGATTTACAATCTTCAACTTGACCTTTGCCATACACCCGAGAGGAATAGCCGGTCTAACCGGCGCGACCGGTGAAACCTCGATCATTCGAAACGTCGGTTTGATAAACGCTAATGTTCCTGGGGACCACCACATAGGTGCATTGGTCGGCGACCACCGCGGCGTCATCGTGAATTCTTTCGCGACTGGCAACGTACTCGGAGATCACATGGTCGGCGGGTTGGTTGGGATTAATGGAAATCTCCTGATCTCGGGCACGGAGATTATAATCTACTCAGCGTCTACAGCTGCGAGCTATAGCTCCGCCTACGTGGACGCCTCCAACCCAACGACGCGCGCTCGCGGAATCCAAAATGAGGGCGCAAGTGGTCTGGCAGGAGCCAACCACGGGGCGATTACCGGGATATGAGCTGCAACGTTTTTCGGGCAGTAGTTGCTCTAACCTCAACCACGGTTTAAAACGATGATGCTCAGGCCCCGACCTCGGGTCCGATACGTAGTTCCCCTGTTGATTGTGGCCACGTTAATAATGTGGGCCGCGCCCGCTGAATCCGGGCCGGCTGCCCAGGACGACCAGCCCCAGCCGGTTGAAACCGAGATTCCGGAAAAGCCCACGTTGAAATACCCCGAACTGGGCTCCTTCCTGAGCCCGCTGGTGGAAAAGGTGGAATTGGGGGGGCACAGCCGGAAGACCGCGCCTCCAAGGCGCCGATGTTCCACTAATTATCGGTGGCCGTGGTGTTTCACCTCACTGACAACGGCGACGTCGTGGCCGAATTCCTATATGGAAAATCGGTAGATATCCGGCACCGGGGCTCCGACTACATCGAGGCTTACGTGCCCATTCACCACCTGGGAATGGCATCGGAGTTGGACGGCGTCCTGCGAGTGCGGGCAATCCAGCCGCCGCATCCACCCTATCGCAAGACGACGGCACCGGCGGCTTAAATTCTACGCAATGGCATGGCGTAGGATTCACCGGCCACGGAGTCAAGGTAGGAGTGATAGATATAGGTTTCGAAGGTTTTAGCGATTTGATGGGATCCGAGCTGCCGGCGACTGTCCATGCCCGCTGTTACCATCAGATTGGGGGGGCTCCAGTTCGACCGTTTCCGATTGCGGGTGGCGTAGCAAAGACGGCTCGGCGGTGGCTGAAGCGCTCTTGAACGTGGCTCCGGATGTGGAACTCTACGTTTCCAATCCACAAACGAAGGGAGACTTATTAGACGCCGTGAGATGGATGATATCCGAGGGCGTCTTAGTGATTAATCATTCGGTTACTTGGCTCGACTTTACGCATTTTAAGCGGCGTAAGCGAGAGAGGTTGCAACTCAATGGTACAGGGTAGCCGGAAGTTCCTGGACATCAGCGTTGGCAGCGGATAGTGAAAAACCCTCCGACTCCAGCCATGAGTGGCGGCGTCCCAACGTGATGGCATCCGTTGCTTCCTCTAAATTTTGCGTAAAGTCGAGCTTGGGGATGGGATGGCTCCGGCGACGGCACCTGGGCATATAACAACAGCCCGCTCCGTTCGTTGGAACGAGCGTCGAAGCCGGCATGGTCTGGATCAATGCCGTCGGTAACTACGCCCCAAGCTCTTGGTTGGGAACGCCCGTCGATGCGGACGGTGACTCATGGATCGAGTTTGCCTCGACAGACGAAAAAATATGTTGGATTTGCCTGCAAATGAGGAAACATACACCCGTTTGCGCTGGGCCGGCAGCTGGGACCATGCACAAACCGACCTAGCAGGGTGTTGAAAAACGGGGCGGGTTAGCGAGGTGATGGTAGGATGCCGGGTACCAGGACTGTGGAGGTTCCTGATGCGAGGCAAAGCCACGCGGCAGGTCGAGATGCTGACGGCGGTGACGCCGGACGCCCTGGTGCCACAGCAGCACCCCATCCGACGCATCAAGCCCATGGTGGATCGGGCCCTGGCCCAGCTTTCGCCCACCTTTGCCCGGATGTATGCTGCCAACGGCCGCGCCTCGATACCGCCGGAGCACCTGCTGAAAGCCGGCCTGCTGATGGCGCTTTACTCGGTGCGCCGTGAGCGCCAGTTTTGCGAGCATCTGGAACACGACCTGTTGTTCAAGTGGATTCTGGACCTGAACATCATGGACCACAGTTTCGACCACTCGGTGTTCGCCAAGAACCGGCAACGGCTGTTGGACGCCTGGGCATCGCTGAAGAGTTTCCGTCCCCGGGACGGAGACCCACCGCCGAGTGCAGCCTTGGGGGACGGCGGCGGCGGTCGCAATCGGGAAGTGGACTTTCGGGGTGAGCGGCGGCGCAATGAGACCCACCGGTCCACCACCGACCCCGAGGCTCGGCTGGCCAGGAAGGGTAAAGGCAAGGAAGCACGGCTGTGTTTCGGCGCCCACGTGCTGATGGACAATCGGGAAGGCTTGGTGGTGGACGTGCGACTCACGCCTGCCGACGGCGCCGGGGAACGGGACGCGGCGGTGGAGATGCTGGCGTCGGCGCCGGGCATCCGACGCATCACTGTGGGCGCCGACGGTGGCTGCGACACCAGGGGCTTTGTCAAGGAATGCCGAAACCTGAAGGTAACGCCGCATGTGGCCCAGAAGCAGCGTTCGGCCATCAACGGGCGCACCACTCGCCACGAGAGCTACCGGGTCAGTCAACGGGCACGCAAGCGCGTGGAGGAAGTATTCGGCTGGATCAACACGGTAGCCGTAGGGAGGAAGTTGCGCTGCTGCGGGATTGCCCGCAACCGCTTGTGGGCGGAAATGACTATCGCCGCCTACAACCTGGTGCGACTGGCCAAACTGACGGCGGCCACAGCGTGAGCCGTGGGATCAGTCTGTCCTGAACCGGCTCACCATGCTGGAAAGCTCCTAAATCGGTCTGAGACCAGCGTCAACCAGACCTCAGACCCCGGATCGCAGACGCCAGCGTGTGATATTACGACGCCCGAATACTGCACCCCACCATTCAACCACCCCATTTCAACATCCTGCTAGACCTGTATCTGTTCCATTCGGATGGCAGCATAGCCTGGCAGAGCCACGCGCACCAATCTGGAAACCCCGGCGACACCCCATATGAATGGATCTCCTGGACACCCAGCCAGGACGGCCAGTACTACATCCAAGTAAAGCTGTACTCCGGCCCCATGCCGACGTGGATGCAACTGCAAACGGTCAACCAGCATACGTACACGTACTATACGCACGGAAGTATAGGCAACCCGGCCGAAAGCGCCAACCGCGGCATGATGGCAATCGGAGCGATGGATTGGCGAACCCCATTGCAGATAGAATATTTTAGCAGTGTAGGGCCCACGCCAGACGGTAGAACCAAACCGGATCTGGTCGGCCTGGATCAGGGATATTCAACAGCGTGGGATGGCATTTTTAATGGGACCAGCCAGGCAGCGCCGCATTTGGCTGGCCTCGTTGCTTCGGTCCGCCAGGCAGTTCCCTACCTTAGCCCGCCCGAAGTGGTGGATTATCTTACCCACGGCGCCGAACGCAGGGGGATTGCAACCAATAATACATGGGGATGGGGATTCGCAAAGTTACCACCGGCGCACTTTGATTACGATGCGGATGATGACGGGTTGATAGAAGTCTCCACCTTGCGGCAGTTGGACGCCATCCGCTGGGACCTGGACGGAGACGGCGACTCTACGAACCGCGCTTACTCCATGGTTTTTGTGGGCGTCTCGGCCGGGATGGGTTGTACCTCATCGGGGTGCATCGGCTACGAATTGATCTCCAACCTGGACTTGGATACCAACGGTGACGGTTCCGCCGGGTCGGGCGACCATTACTGGAACGGCGGCAAGGGCTTGCAATCCATCGGGGGTCGCTCCAGGAATCCCTTTGAAGCCACCTTGCACGGCAACAGCCACACCATCTCCAACGTCTTTAATCAACCGCCCCAGCACCGACTACGTTGGCCTTTTGGCGCTACCGGTTACGGCAGCGTGATCCGCAACGTGGGTCTGGAGTCGCCGCACATTACC
The DNA here is from genome assembly GCA_965217175.1 of Dehalococcoidia bacterium. Taxonomy (GTDB): domain Bacteria; phylum Chloroflexota; class Dehalococcoidia; order Lucifugimonadales; family UBA3495; genus Bin87. Next base: position 14,935 of record OZ244251.1, on the reverse strand, counting down.
GGCGATCAGCTCACGGGCACCCTGGCCGGCGAACACCTAGGTAAGGTTTCAATGAGTTATACGTCGGGAGGGTCGGTAGTGGGCACCTGGTGGGTAGGGGTCTGCTCGGCAGCAACGTCGTGGGCAGCATCGTAGCCAGCTAAGCCTCCGCCGACGTTTCAGCCCACGGTGGATATGTCGGCGGTCTCACGGGCAACAGCGGTGAGTCCATCATGGCCAGTTACGCCACGGGCAGTGTCACGGCGGTGGGCGGCATCCTTGTGGAGTCCAGGAGTATTGTGTTCAACGGCTTCGGAGGGCTGGTGGGCTACACCGGGGATACCGGGGATCACCGACAGCTATGCCACCGGACCAGTCTCGGGAGAAGCCGGAGGTAACTACATCGGCGGCCTGATCGGGTCGAGCCTCGGAACCTTTGCGGACAGCTACTGGGATACTGGCGCGTCGGGGCAGTCGGACAGCGTCGGCGGATACTTCCCTGGGCACTGCGCCGGTGTTGCTGATGGCTTCCTCAATCATGCCTACCGCCTGCTGTTTGTCCGAGGACTGGTTGGTGGCCCGGGCCGCCACGATGACCTGGCGGGCATGGTCCACCACCGCCTGACAGTTGTACGCCTGCTGGAAGTCCCGGCCACCCGGCCCAGGCATGATGCGGGACTCAGCATCGGTGAAGTTGCGCTGGGCTTTGTCCTCGGGCACCCCAGGATGGGTCTTGCCTTCGACCTCGGCCTGTTCCGCCGCCGCCTGAGCCTCGGCTTCCAACGCCGCCATCGCCTCCCGTATTTTCTCCAACCGGCCTTCCCGAAAGGCCAGTTCCTCCGGCAACTCGTCTCCACGCTTGTCCTGGCCGTACCTGCGGTCCTCCTCCTCATCCACCTCCTGGGCCCGCCGCAGCAACTCCGCCACCTCCGCCGCCAACTGCGCTTCCTTCTCTTTCATGCGTTTATAACTCATCGCCTTGTGCTTGGATGCGTTGGCCCTGACCTTGGTGCCGTCCAACGCCACGTGGCCCAGCTTCACCAGCCCCGCCCGCTGGCACAGCGCCAGCACCTGCAGAAACAGACCCGTCAACGCCGCCAGGTGGTCCTTGCGGAAGTCGGAGATGGTGCGGAAGTCTGGAGCGTTGTTCGCCGCCAGCACCCGAAAGGCGATGTCCTGGTGGAGGCGTTGGGCAATGCGCCGCGATGACGCCACCCCGATGCAGTAGCCGTAGAGCAGCACCTTGACCATCATCCGAGGATGGTAAGGCGGCCCACCGCGCCTTTCTCCCTCGTAACGCGCCGTGATCTCCGAGAGAGCCTGCCCCCGCGAAAGCGGGGGTCCAGTTGGTCCACCACATCGGAGATGAAGTAGGCCAGATGGTCACCCGGCAGCCACTCCTGCAGGGCCGCCGGCAGCAGCAACTGCTGGTCGGGATCGTAGGGAAGGTAGGTCTTGCTCATCGCCGCCTCAATTGGTTTGATGCTCAACCCATCATACCCGAAACGTCTCAACAACCGTTTTTCTCGGACACGCTGCTAGGCCAGGAGATCAAGCGCCTCAAACGGGAGATCGGGAAATGCACGAATCAGACGAGATCCTTGCGATGCAAAGAGCTAAGGAGTTGATTAATCAGGATATGTTCGAGAACTTGATCCGTCCGATCAACAACTTGGAGGACGGTTATCTGCGGGAGTTGGAATTACTGGAAAAGCAGCAAAGGTTGAACGAGGATGCGGTGGAGGTGGAGAGCAGAATCCGGGCGTGCTTCGAGCGTTTCGCCGAGGCGGTTGACAATCTGGATAGTGACGGAGTAAGGGCGCTGTTGCGCCGGTTCAAGATCCGCATTGTGGGCACGAAAGAACGGATGGTGGTGATGGGGGTCGTCGACCCCCGGGTATTCACCACTGAACGTACATTGGCATCACGACGTGCACATAGCTGTCTGATTCGGCCGGACGAAATACTCCCGGGCTGGATGAGTTGGTGACTTCGATGGCGACTTTGCCCCGCCCCAACACGTTCACGATGTCTTGCAGGTATCGGACGTTGAACGCGATCTTGGCGTCCTCACCATCCATCTGCTCGATATCCAGTTCATCCAGATTGTCCCCAACTTCTTCAGACCGGGCGGAGACCTTGAGACGGCCGCCTTCGGTGGACCCTTCCGGCATCATCTCCATGCGCACGATATTGCTGCCGTCGCGGGCGAACACAGCGGCGGACTGTGTGGCCCTCTTCAAATCGTCCAGTTCCATCACCGCCCTGGTTTCGTAGCTCGCGGGAATCAATTGTTCGTAATTGGGAAAACTTCCCTGTAATAGTTGAGAAACCAGTTCAACGTTTTCCAATTTGAACATCACCTGGCCCCGCTCCGGCGAAAGCGTTACCTGCACCGGGGCGGTCTGTTCCGATACCAACCGCTGTACTTCCTGCAACGTGCGAGCCGGCACGATGACCTGGAGGTCCTGTTCGACCGGTTGAGCCAGTTGGCCCGTGTACACCGCCAATCGGAAACCATCCGCAGCGGCCATCACCAGGCTGGACTCATGCAGTTTGACTTCGACACCAGTCAGAACCGGACGCGACTCGTCACTGGCCGCCGAGAAAGCCACCAATCCGATTCCCGAGCGCAGAACCGCGGGGTCGATGTTGGTTGCAGTGCCCTCTCCGACCTGCGGCACCGGTGGGAAATCTGCGGGATCAGCGCCGTTCATGTGGGCCACCGCGCGGCCGCAGGTCAGATGCAGCACGTTCCCGGCTACGGTTGTCCCATCTTCGCCTTCGACGTCTGGACCTTCCAGGTCAAGGTCGATGCGGTCGTTGGGGAGGGAATTCACCAGGTCGGCGAGCAGGCGGTGCGGGACCGTGATTGCGCCTTCTTCTTCTATCATTGCGCCGATCCAGGTGGTTATGGCAATTTCCAGGTTGGTGGCGGACAGCATCAGCATGCCCTGGTCGGTCTTGAGCAGGACGTTTTGCGTAATCGGAAGCGTTGACCGGCTGGCGACCGCGCGACCTACCGTTGCCAACCCTCGGGCAAGGTTTTCCTGAAGGCAAGACAGTTTCATCATTGAAAAACCTTATCAATGCAGAATTTTGTGAATTATATCACGCTGGCGAATGCCAGCCCCACGACGGAATCACCGTTGCTATAATAACCGTTGCGCTAACAATGGGCGGCATCCACCGATAACCTGATCTTTTGGCGAGGAGACGATGACCAAGCTGTTGTTCCTGGATGATGCATATATGCAGCAAACCGACGCGGTCGTGACCGGGGTTTCGGACGACGGTGGGGTGATTTTGGATCAAACGGTATTTTACGCCGGCGGTGGCGGTCAACCGTGCGATACGGGAACCCTGACGGATCTCGCGACGGGAAATTCGTGCGCCGTTACCAAAGTTGGCCGGGTGAGTGGGTCGGTGGTTCACACGGTGCCAGGTGAACCAGCCTTGACGGTAGGAACAACCGTACGCGCTGCTATAGATTGGGACCGGCGCTACCAACTGATGCGCACGCACACCGCGCTGCATATCCTTTGCGGAGTGGTATGGCGTGATTACGGCGCCCTGGTAACCGGCGGCGATATGCGCCCGGGGGCCGCTCGCATGGATTTCGAACTCGAAAATATGTCCGCCGAATTCGCTCACGAAATAGAGACGACCATAAACCTGGAAGTTGCTCAGGAGAGGGATATCAACGTTGACTACCTCCATAGATCTGCCGCCGATGCTCACCCCGACCTGATCCGCACCAAAGTAAACCTGCTCCCGCCGGCTATCTCCGAAGTTCGCACTATCGATATAACGGGACTTGACCTTCAGGCCGACGGTGGCACCCACGTCCGCAACACTCGCGAGGTGGGTCGTATACGGGTGGTTGGACACGAGAGCAAGGGGCGAATAAACAAGAGATTGCGAATCGAGCTGGAAGAGGGGAAATAGTGGCTCACCACGCCTGTGATTTCTGGATATGCCGCGAGGCAATCGCGGGGTCAACGCCGAGATGACGCGAACCGTTGTTGGCATTGATGTCGGCGGGACCTTCACCGATATAGCCGTTCTGGAGAATGGCCGTCTGGTCATTCATAAACTGCCTTCCACGCCGTCAAATCCGTCGCACGGCATTGTCACGGGCATTACCGACACGGGCGTCAACGTGAACGATGCAGACTTCGTCCACGGCAGCACGGTCGCCACCAACGCCCTGCTGGAAGGCAAGGGCGGACGCACCGCGCTGGTTACTACCCTGGGGTTTGAGGACGTTCTGGAAATCGGCCGGCAAAATCGGGCCGACCTCTATGACCTGTCAATGGAAAGGCCGCCACCGTTGGCCCCTTCGGAATTGCGCTTCGGGTTGCTGGAGCGCGTTGACTACACCGGCGCCATCCTGGAGGACCTGACCCCAGAATCTGTGCAGTCCCTGTTGACGCTGCTGGAACAGGAAGATGTGGATGGTATTGCCGTATCTTTCCTGTTCTCGTTTCTGAACCCGGCCCATGAGGAAATTCTGGCCAACCATTTATCCCGGCTTCCCGGTCGCCCGTTCATCTCCATATCTTCCAGGATACTGCCGGAATTTCGTGAATACGAGCGGACCAGCACGGTGGTTGTCAATTCGTACGTGGGCCCGGTGATGGCCCGGTATTTGACCGAACTGGAAGAGGTTTTGGGAAGCGGGCTGCGCATTATGCAATCATCCGGTGGCAGTATCACCGCGCGCCTGGGGGCCGAGCAGCCGGTTAGAACTATTCTGAGCGGGCCGGCCGGCGGCGTGGTTGGCGCTTTTTATACTGGCGTGCAGGCCGGCTTTCCCGACATCATTACCCTGGATATGGGTGGGACCTCTACCGACGTCTCCCTGTGTCCGGGTCGTATCAAAGAAACCACATCGGCAAATTTGGGCGGATATCCGGTCAGCGTCCCCATGATAGAAATCCACACGGTGGGAGCTGGCGGAGGGTCGATTGCGCGGGTTGATTCAGGTGGCGCCCTGGTGGTTGGCCCGCAATCGGCGGGCGCTGAGCCCGGACCAGCATGCTATGGCCACGGCGACAGGATCACGGTTACCGACGCCAATCTCACGCTGGGTCGATTGCGTGCCGACGAATTTCTCGGCGGCCGGATGGTGCTGGACCGGGAGCGGGCAGAAGGGTTGATGGCTGATTTGTCGGGCGATGTGGGCGCTTCGGTAACCGATACGGCGTTGGGAATCATTCGCGTCGTCAACTCCAACATGGAACGCGCCATCCGTTCCATATCCTTGGAACGTGGCTACGACCCGCGGGAGTTTACGCTGGTCCCGTTCGGCGGAGCCGGGCCAATGCACGCCTGCGAACTGGCTGCTGAACTGGGAATCCCCAGAGTTTTGGTTCCTGCTCATCCTGGCATCCTGTCGGCGTTGGGCGTAGCCATCGCCGACGTGGTCAAGGATTATTCGCGTACCGTAATGTTGCGCGGCGATGCCCTGGACAAAGACCGGCTCGAAGAGGAGTTCCACGGCATGGAAGGCCAGGCGAGAGCGGAGCTTTTCGAAGAGGGTTTGCCGGCAGATGGCATGACCGCTCGCCGGTTCCTTGATGTGCGTTACGTGGGCCAGTCATTCGAGATAACAGTGGATTGCCCGTCTCTCACCGGTCGCGGCGATCTGACCCGCACTATTTCCTCCGGTTTCTATGCTTCCCACCTGCAACGATTCGGGTATGCCGACCGTTCCCTGCCCATCGAGGTAGTCAACCTGCGGCTCAAGCTCGAACTTCCCGTCGACAAACCTGAAATGGAACCTGCCGCGTACGTTGGCGGGGACGCCGCCCACGCCGCCACCGGCTCCGCCGAGGTTGTCTTCCCGGGCGGTCGCGTGGACACCTTATTGTACGATCGGAATCGGTTGGAGACTGGCAACAGGGTTCCAGGGCCGGCGCTGTTGCTGCAGCTCGATACTACGATCGTTATCCCGCCCGACTGGACTGGGGTAGTTGACCCCTACGGCAACCTGCTGCTGGAACCCGCCTGATTGGTATTCGATACGAGTGAGTCTGAAATGAGCGCATCAACCAACAACCTGTCGCGACTTTCCGTCCTGGCCTGTTTTGCGCATCCTGATGATGAGGGGTTTGCATCGGGCGGGTTGCTGGCCAAGCTGGCCGCCGGCGGCGCCCGGGTTACGCTCGTTTGCGCCACCAACGGCGATGTTGGCGAAATCAGCGACCCGTCGCTGGCCACTCCCGAGAATCTTTGGCAGGTGCGTAAACAGGAATTGCGGAACGCCATGGACGTCACCGGCATCCCCGACGTGCGGTTCCTGGATTACCGTGATAGCGGGATGGACGGCACCGAGGACAACCGGCACCCGCGGGCATATTGCAACTCCGACCGCGACGTTGTTCTGGCCGATTTGGAAAGTATCATGCGGGAGACCAATCCTCATGTTGTACTGACCCACGACCCTACCGGTGGGTATGGGCATCCGGATCATATAACCATGTCTGCCCACGCCACTGCTGCGGTGTCCCGCGTCGCCGATCCGGACGGGGCCACTCCGCTGTTGTATTACGTCTGTTTCCCCCGCGACGTGTTTCGCCGCTGGTGGCAGGAAATGGCCGACCGAAACATCACACCCCCGTTCGCCGCCGAGGCAATCGACGAACTGGGTACTCCAGACTCAGACGTAACCACTACCGTCGATGTTATGCAGTGGGTGGATGTGAAATTGCGGTCTTTGTCCTGTCACCGCACCCAGCTGCATGACTCAGGTCCTTTCCACCAATTGCCTGATGACGTAGTGAACATGTTGATGGGCACGGAGTTCTATCAGCTGGTGACCCCTCCGGGCGCGGTTGATCTGTTGGCCGCGATATGAGAGACGTGGTCGCGCCAACACCATTGGTCCGTCGCCGGCCGGTTTCGTTTCTAACTAAAAGTCTCTTCAAGCAGCCACCCCGTTTTCCAGCCATCCCCGGGAGTCAATAACCGCCATGTCCGTTGATGCCATCAGCCTCGAAGTGTTCAAAAACATGTTCATCTCCGTTTCGGAGGAGATGGGAGTGGCGCTGCAGCGGACCAGCTACTCCACAAACATGAAAGAGCGACAGGACTTTTCATGCGCGCTGTTCAACCCGCAGGCCGAGATGGTGGCGCAGGCAGCGCATCAACCCGTGCACCTGGGAGCGATGCCAGCGTCGGTTCAGGCCGCCCTGCAGACCTTCCCGCGGGGCCTGCGTCAGGGCGATATCGTCATCCTGAACGACCCGTATCTGGGTGGTTCCCATTTGCCCGACATTACGCTGGTTGCGCCGGCTTTCATCGAGACCGACGGCGCAAAAACCCTCATTGGATACGTCAGCAACCGCGGCCACCACTCCGATGTGGGAGGGATGGCCCCCGGGTCGATGCCCCTGTCGACCGAGCTGTACCAGGAAGGACTGATCATCCCGCCATTGAAGTTGTCTCGCGGTGGACGACTCAACCAGGAGATTATCGCCCTGATCTGTCGCAACTCGCGCACACCGGATGATCGGCGAGGCGACCTGGCCGCACAGATCGCGTCCATCCGCGTCGGTGAAAAACGCCTCACCGAAATTGCCGAACGCTATGGGCTGCCCGATACCCATGAGCACATGGATGCCCTGCTCGACTATTCTGAACGGCTCACCCGCCGCGCCATTGCCGAAATTCCCAACGGCACCTACCGGGTGACTGACTACATGGATGACGACGGATTGACTCAAGAACCCGTGGTCATTAAGGTGGCCGTAACCGTGGAAGATGATCGAATGACCATTGATTTCACCGGTACCGCCGATCATCGGCCCGGTTGCATCAACGCTCCGCGAGCCGTAACCGTGTCCGCCAGCCTGTACGTCATCAGGTGCGTGGTTGGCAGCGAAGCGCCAGCCAATCAGGGCTGCCTGCGCCCGGTAGAAGTTATTACCCCCCGGGGCAGCCTGGTCGATCCACTCCCCCAACGGGGCGTAGCGGGCGGCAACGTGGAAACCTCCCAGCGCATTACGGATGTGCTACTGGCCGCCATGAGCCAGGCGCTGCCAGACCGGATCCCGGCGTCGTCCCAGGGCACGATGAACAACATGATCATCGGTGGCCACGACATATCTCGCGACAAACCCTACGTTTACTATGAAACAATTGGCGGCGGCATGGGAGCCCGGCCGGATAAAGATGGCATTTCCGGCATCCACACTCACATGACCAATACGTTGAACACTCCGGTCGAAGCCCTGGAATTCGCGTTCCCGCTGCGTCTGCGTCGCTATTCCCTGCGTCGCGGGTCCGGCGGCGACGGATTGCACCGGGGCGGTGATGGCCTGGTGCGTGAAGTGGAGTTCCTAAGCCCGGCCCGAGTTACCGTGCTCTCGGAGCGGCGGCGTTTTGCTCCTCCCGGATATTACGGAGGGCACCACGGCCATCAGGGGGAGAACGTACTCCTCCGGGGCGGCTACGAAGAGGTGCATCTGGCCGGCAAAGAGACCCTGGATGTGGAGGCGGGCGACATTTTGAGCATCCGGACACCCGGTGGCGGTGGCTGGGGAGCGCCAGCCGGCGGCGAGGGCCACGACCATCAGCGCTGATTTCGGCATTAATCCGGTGATGAAACGAAATGGCCGGTGAGTCATTGCCGGGCACCCGGGTAAACGTCTCGGACGTTTCCAGCATCGTCGGGGTGCAGGAACGCGTAATCGCCTGCCGGGCGTGTCCCAGGCTCGTGGATTGGCGGGAGGAAGTAGCACGGGTCAAGCGCCGTATGTACCGAGACGAAACCTATTGGGGAGCTCCACTGGCTGCCTTCGGTGATCCCCACGCCCGCTTGCTCGTTGTAGGTTTGGCGCCGGCCGCCCACGGCGGCAACCGCACCGGACGCATGTTTACCGGCGACCGTAGCGGGGATTGGCTGTTTGGGGCCCTGTACCGAGCTGGATTCGCTAACCAGCCCGAGTCGGTGCGCGCCGGTGACGGGCTGGAATTGAACCAGGCGCTCATTAGCGCCGCTGCCCGGTGCGCCCCTCCGGCCAACAAACCCACCGTCGAAGAACTGGCTACGTGCCGCCCGTATATAGCGCGCGAGATTGAACTTCTTACGGATTTGCGGGTCGTCGTGGCGCTGGGCCGCATCGCTTTTGATGCTTTCCTGCGAGCCTACGCAGATGCCGGCGGTACATTGCCATCCAGAAAACCACCTTTCGGCCACAACGTAGCCTCCCAACTCCCCGATGGCGGCCCCCTGCTGATCGCCTGTTACCATCCCAGCCAACAAAATACCCAAACCGGCAGGCTAACCCTTGACATGCTGGATGCGGTATTTCAGCGGGCGCGGCAAGTATTGGACGGATGATGCCGGCGAAGGTTGGGGATACGCCGCGCAGCTCGTAATCCCAACGCAGAAGTACATGGAAAACTGGATCGAATCCGTCAGTCGGCTGTGATAGAATCGCCCGGATTCTGGGGAAATTCAGCGGTATTTCCTGCTCAGCGTCAATCTCCACGGAGACGGTGAATAGTTATGCGTTATGACGTGATAGTGGTTGGTGGCGGCGCTACCGGCTGCGTGCTGGCCTCCCGACTTTCGGAGGATCCATCCCGTGCAGTTTTGTTGCTGGAGGCGGGGCCTGATTACCCCGATCCGGCCTTGCTCCCCGATGAACTGCGGTACGGTTACACACGCGACGCCGAAAGGCAGGACGGGCCGCATAACTGGTCGTTGCGGGGAATCATCAACGCAGAACAGGGCGAAATACACGTTGCCCAGGGCAAAGTAATAGGTGGTGGCAGCTCGATCAACGGGCAGGTGATGCTGCGGGGCCTACCCGAAGACTTTGCGTTGTGGGCTTCGTTGGGCAATGACCGCTGGTCGTACACGGATGTGCTGCCGTACTACCGCAAATTCGAATCCGATCAGGACATCCACGACGATTTTCACGGCACGGACGGCCCGATCCCGCTGGTGCGCCGGCATAACGAACCCTGGCCGCCGATCCAAAAAGCGTTTTATGAATCCTGTCGCGCTGCCGGGTACGGCGATTGCGCCGACCTGAACGGGCCGGAGCCGGGCGGCGTGGGCCCCATTCCGATGAACAACCCCGGCGGCGTCCGGATGTCCACCGCCCTCACGCATCTTAATCCAGGTCGCCATCGCCTGAACCTCACGGTGCGGGGCGGCGTCGTGGCCCGGCGCATTCTATTCAACGGCCAGCGGGCGGTTGGAGTCGAAGCGGAGAGTGGTGGGCAGGTGTTCAACATCGAGGCGGAACGTATTGTGCTCAGCTCCGGTGGCATCAAGTCGCCGCATCTGCTGATGTTGTCCGGTATCGGGCCGTCCGAGTCGCTGCGCCGGTACAACATTGATGTGCTGGTGGACCAGCCGGCCGTGGGTCAAAACTTGTGGAACCATCCCATCGCCAGCGTGGGACTGCGTGCCCGCGATGGTGTTACGTTGACGCCCGATGCCCAGGGTATTCGGATCGGTTTGCGATACACCGCCACCGGTTCCGACACGCCCAACGACGTCATGATAATGACCAACTCAATCTTTTCGCCGTTGTCGGGCGACGTCCTGCCAGACCGCGGAATCAGGCTGTCCTGCGCCCTGGAACTGCCGGCGGGAAGTGGCGAGGTGGAATTACAATCGGCCGATCCGTTACAACAACCCAGGTTCAACTACCGGTACATGGAAAATGACTGGGACCGCGAACGGTTGCGGGAGGCGGTGCGACTGTGCCGGCGCCTGGTGGATTATCCGCCGTACGCTGAGGTTCTGGACGCCTGGGTTTCGCCCACTGATCCGGAGTTGGCCGACGACGACTTGCTGGATAGTTGGCTGAAACGCACCATAGGGTCGGCGCGGCACATGTCTGGAACCTGCAAGATGGGTCCCGACGGCGACCCTGCCGCCGTGGTTGATCAGCGCCTGAAGGTACGCGGCGTGGACGGCCTGTGGGTCGCCGATGCCAGCATCCTGCCGAAGGTGCCCCGCGCCAACACCCACGCCACGGTGATCATGGTCGGTGAGCGACTGGCCGCGGAATGGGACTAAAGGGCGAAAATTGAATCGTTGGCCGATCTACCGACCCCCTTGGTAATATCCGCGGTAATTTCGGCCTCAATTCCATAAACGAACTTCCCGGGAGAAGGGCGTAGATATGAAGTACGACTATATTGTGGTGGGCGGCGGGTCTGCCGGGTGCGTCATGGCAACCCGATTGTCAGAGATGACCGACAAGTCGGTGATCCTGTTGGAAGCGGGCCCGGATTATCCTGACTTCGAGCACTTGCCCACCGATCTGAAACAGGGCAACAATACCTGGCTTTCGGCTTACGGCCCCCACAGCTGGGATTTGCGGGGACGGGCCAATGCACAACAGGACGAGCCAATGGTCATCCCACGCGGCAAGGCTATGGGTGGTTCATCGTCCATCAACGGCCAGGTGGTGTTCCGGGGAATCCCCGAGGACTATGACCTGTGGGCAGAGTGGGGTAACGACGATTGGAAATTCACCGACTGTTTGCCATATTTCCGCAAGCTGGAGAACGACTGGGACTATGGCGGGGACGATTTCCACGGATCGGACGGGCCGTTGCCGGTACGTCGTCCCAAGCGGGGCGACTGGCTTCCGTTCAACGCCGCCTTCTACGATGCCTGCGTGGCTATGGGCATCCCCGAACATCCTGACCAGAATGCTCCTGACTGTTACACCGCCATTTCACCTCGCCCGATGAACAACATCGACGGGGTGCGCATGAGCACATCCCTCACCTTTCTGAGCACTGCGCGCCATCGCCTCAACCTTACCGTACGTGGGAATATCCTTGCCAGCCGCGTCGTATTGGAAGGTACCAAGGCGGTTGGCGTGGAGGTGGAAAGCGGTGGCGAAATATTCACGGTGGAGGGCGAGAACGTAATTTTGTGCAGCGGCACCATCGGCTCCGCGCAGATTCTACTGCTTTCCGGTATCGGCCCAGCGGATCACCTGCGTGAGATGGGCATACCGGTGAACCGCGACCTGATGGGCGTCGGGCAAAACTTCCGCGACCATCCCGCCGCTTATATTCTCTTCCGTGGCGACGGCGATGAACCCGATACGTTTGCCCCCAACATCCAGGTGGGCTTGCGCTGGAGCGCCGACGGATCACCCACCAGGGCAGATTTCCAAATTACGCCAACGCTGATGACCAGCGAACACCGCCCGGCCAGCGTCAGCTACGATGGCGAAGGGTTCCACTTCGGCCTCAGCGTTGGTTTGCAGAACGCCGTTTCCGCGGGACGCATCAGGTTGCAGTCCACCGATCCAGCGGTGCAGCCCGACCTGGATTACCAACTGTTCAGCGACTCGTACGACCGGGAACGTATGAGGCAGGCGGTTCGGAAAGCGCTGGAGCTCGCCGATCAATCGCCTTTCAAAGAATTTATCGTGGAGCGGCTCAACCCGGTTGATGCCGACCTGGTAAACGACGATACGCTGGATAACTGGATATTGCGAAACGCTTACACGCAACATCACATCGCCGGCACCTGCAAGATGGGGCCGTCCACCGACCCGTTGGCGGTGGTATCGCAACATGGGGAAGTTCACGGCATCCAGGGCCTGCGTGTCGCAGACGCATCGGTCATGCCCGACGTAATCCGGGCCAACACCAACGCAACCACCATCATGATCAGCGAGCGTGTGGCCGACTGGGTAAAATCGGGGCTTTAGCGCCGATGGCCCAAAGAATCAGACATCCGGACGCGTGACACCATATGGGCCGGAATCGCCGGCCAACGTGATCAAAAGGCCGGCAGATCGCGCCCAGTTGCGCCATTGCGCCCTGGTTCGCCCCGAATTAGAATGACGCAACACGGGTTAGCGGCGGAGGATATTATGTTTGACCTTATGATTACCGGAGGCACGGTGGTTCTGCCCACCGAGGCAGCGTTGGTGGACATAGGTATTCAGGATGGGCGCATCGCCGCCATCGCGGCGCCTGGCACCCTGACCGATGATGCGGCGCGCACGCTGGACGCGTCCGGGCGCATCATTACGCCTGGCGGCATCGAACCACACATCCACGCGGCGGCCAACGTGCAGGCGGGCGCCCATCAACTCGTGGCCGGCGTTCCCAACGCTGGGCCGCTGGAACATTCTTTGGGAGCCATTTGGGGAGGAACCACCACCGTGGTGGATTTCGCGCCGGCGCCCAGGGAAGGGGACCTGGTAGGCGGCGTCCACGATTTTCTCAGTGTCTGGAACGACAACGCTTACACCGACTATTCGGCCCACATCATATATTCCAGCCGCAACTCCCCGGACAGTATTGCTCGGGTCGGTGAGCTGATTGAGAACGAATTTCCCAGTGTCAAAATTTTCACCACCAACATTCGTCCCCCTACAGACCCACCACTGACGCTGACTCCAGTTGCCCGCATCGATTCGGGCCGGCTGTCAGACCTTGCGGGTCAGTTGGCCCGGCATGATGGTGTCCTGGCTGTGCACGCCGAGGACGACGAAATCGTGATGTACAACTACCTGCTGGCTCAGCAGAGAGGTATTTGGGACTGGTACAACGTGCACCTGATTCACTCCAAAGAGGTGGAGGACCTGGCGTTTCGCGACACAATCCGTATCGCCGAGCAAAAAGGCGCTGGCATGTACTTCGTGCACGTGACCGGCAGCGACGGGGTCAACGCCGTCGCCGAAGCCCGGAGCCGTGGCTTGCCGGTGTACGGTGAGGTTCTCACGCTGGCCCTGTCGTTCAATTGCTGGCAGTATCGGGAACCCGATGGGATGAAGTACCACACCTACCCATCGCTAAAGTATCCTGAAGACGGCAGTGAACTGTGGTCCGGTTTGTTGGAGCACAACCTGACATTCACCGGCACTGACAGCAGCTTCACGACCTACCTGGACAAAACGGCCGGGCGCAACGTCCAGGACGTGCGCGGCGGCAACATCGGTATCGAAATCCGCATGGGAGTCAACTATTCCGAGGCCGTGGTGAAGCGCGGCATGTCCCTTACGCAGTTCGCCAACATCACGTCCACGAATGCAGCCCGCCTGTTGGGGATGTACCCTCGAAAAGGCGTTATCGCGCCGGGCAGCGACGCCGATCTGGCCATCATAGATCCCACGTTCCACAAGCAGTTAACCATGGATGATCTGCATATCCGCGACTACAGCCCGTGGGAAGGTTGGGATGTTCGCGGTTGGCCAACCACGGTCATATTGAGGGGCAAGGTGATGGTGGACAACGGCGAATTGCTGGGCGCTCCAACCGACGGCCAACTGGTTCGGCGGCGCATCGATCCGGCGGTATTGCGGCGCCCGGCGTTCTAACCGCCATTTTTGGGAAACGACCTGAATACCATAACAACGCGTCGGATGCGGTGGTGGCGCGGGGCAGCATTGTCAGTGTTGGCTTCGCTGGTTGTGGTTGGATGCAGCGGAGGTGAACCATCGATTGCGACGCCGGTCACGACGGGCGTTGCGCCGACGCAATCAGGGGTGGCAACTACCTCCACCACTGGCGTAGTCGGTGAGACGCCAGCCGCCATACCGTTGCAGACACCAGATTTGTCCCCCGCCGCGACCGTTGTATCCGCGACACCAACTCAGCCGGCGGGGAACGTGCTGATCATTGACGACGTAGAGGCGAACGAGGCCCAGGAAAGGTTTGAACGGGTATTGCGGGCACCGTGGGCCACTGACTTTACGCGTAGCGCCATCTCTTTCGACGAGATAATGACGGGCGGGCCAGCCAAAGACGGCATCCCCGCAATCGACCAACCCAGTTTCGAGTCCACCGCGGAGGCTGACGTGTGGCTGGACGACCTGGAACCAGTGCAGGTGGTGGATATTGGCGGGGATTCCCGGGCGTATCCAGTGCAAATTATGGTTTGGCACGAACTGGTGAATGATGTGGTGGGTGGCGAACCGGTCGTGGTTACGTTTTGACCGCTCTGCAATAC